>JBDXAK010000001.1:0-2142 GCA_039981375.1 Gilvibacter sp.
ACGGTCATTATATGTAATCATGTTAGTTACATACGCACGTTGGATCGAGTTCAATAAGAAATCTGCATCCGAATCCGCCTCACCTAATGCAAGTGGATTTGCTAGTTGTTCTAGTTCGATCGTCTCGCAAGATTGAAGCGATACTGTGAGGGTAGCAACCGTAATTAATAGAGTAAAAAATGTTTTCATAGCTTGCTTGTTTAATTTGTAGACTGAGATTGCAAAAAAAGTTGCGTCACATGACAGAATAACAGCTAATTTTAACGTTTTAGACTCTGGCTAGAAAATTGTTAGGTTTATAATACCATGCGCTTACATAATACTTCTTTTAAATTCAAACCCAAGATGTTAATCGCAACCTTGGGGTTGGTCTTGTTTATCTGGATAGCCTATTGGGCAGATCTCAGGTTTGGCTTGCGCATGCGTAATCTGGGGATTTTTCCAAGAACAGCAGAGGGGCTGTTGGGAGTGATTTTTACACCGCTTGTGCACAAAGACCTTGGGCATATATCTAACAACAGTATTTCGTTACTGGCCTTACTTTACATGCTCTTTTATTTTTATGAGCGTATAAGTTGGAAGGTGTTGTTTTGGGGCGTGCTATTGTCGGGACTTGCCACCTGGGCCATTGGCCGGCCGGCTTATCATATAGGCGCCAGTGGAGTTGTTTATGTCTTGGTGAGCTTTTTATTCTTTAAGGGAATCTTCTCTAAGTTTTACCGTCTCATAGCCTTATCTATGGTGGTTGTATTTTTATATGGCGGCTTGCTGTGGTATGTGTTTCCGATAGACCCTAAAATATCGTGGGAAGGACATTTATCTGGATTCTTTGTAGGGTTTGTACTAGCTGCCGTTATAAAGAGTAGGGTAGTGCGCGATACTAAATACGTTTGGGAAGACGAAAATTATATAGAAGACGACGATCCGTTTTTACAGCATTTTGACGAAGACGGAAATTTTATAGAAAAACTACCAGAAGAAGAATTACCAGAAGTCGATCCTCAAGAATCACAGCCTAAACCTAAAGTGGTAATAAAGTACTCGTTTAAAAAGTCTAACGAATCTAAGGATTCAAAGTAGCCTATTGACGCTGTCTAATTCCTTCAAAAAGAATCACTGCAGACGCAACAGAAACGTTTAAGGAGTCAATCTGATCGCTGATAGGAATATGCACCTTTGTATCTACCATCGACAGTACACTAGGGTTAATACCTCTTCCTTCTGATCCCATTATAAGCGCAAAACCTTCTTTAAAGTCTGTATCGTAAATAGATTGAGAGCCTTTCTCTGTCGCAGCGATTAAATTGATGTTTGCTGCTTGTAGGTATAAGATGGCGTCTTTGATGTGATCTACCTTACATACTGGAATTTTAAACAAAGCTCCTGCAGAGGTTTTTATAGCATCGGCGTTTACAGGTGCCCCACCTTTCTTTTGAACAATGATGCCCTGAGCACCAGCCGCTACAGCACTGCGCACTATAGCTCCAAAGTTTCTTACATCGCTAATCTGATCAAGCAAAATAAAAATAGGGGTGGAGGTCTTTTCTAAGGCCTCATCTATAAGGCTTTCTATATCTATAAAATCAATAGGAGAAATCGTTGCAACGATTCCTTGGTGGTTACGCGCTTTAGATAATTTATTGAGCTTTTCTAGCGGAACATATGAGATAGTAGCACCACGAGAAGCGCACTCCTTTAACAAAGATTGGATTTTTGGGTGCTGCGAATCTTCTTGAACGTATACCTTCTCAACTGCCATCGCTGCATCGATGGCTTCTTTTAAAGCATGTATGCCATATATTTTTGTAATCTCCATAGGGTGCAAAAGTAAAAAAGCTGCCTCGAAAGGCAGCTTTTTATTATATAAATAAGTGAGAAACTTATTGTTTAGTCAATGTAGCAACTACATCTAATGGACCTTCACCACAGTCACTTCCTTCGTTATCTGTGAATCGTAAGATCACTACTGAATCGTCTCCAGTAGTATACGTTCCAAGATCACCGTTAGGAGATGGACCAATAGTTAATCCAGAAGAACACTGTAATCCAGAGTTCTGTCCCGGAGGAATCACCACTGTGTTACAGATAAATAACATTGCGAAGTCTACAGGATCTTGACCTACACCTGCATCTGGAAGATAC
>JBDXAK010000002.1:0-354378 GCA_039981375.1 Gilvibacter sp.
TTTTGTAAAGACATTCGGCCCCATCGACTGCAAGGAGATACGTCCCGCGATATTCGGGATTCGCCATCGCACCATCTGGCCTCTCATTTTGAAAGGTCCACTGGACCTTCCAACTTTTGTAAAGACATTCGGCCCCATCGAATGAAAGGAGATACGACCGGCTGATTTCATAAGTTCCTTCCGCGCCAGGGATCGCAGTAAAAATCCCACAGCTCGCGGAGCGAGCGAGGAATTGCAGCGAAGAGCGCGATCCTCGAGCGTCAAGGCGCGAGAGGAGGCGCCCATAAAAGCACTAAGAATAGGTTAAACCCCTTTAAAAATTATTTAGTTGCATAATTATTCACTATAATGTGTAATAACATTTGCCCAAAAATCGTAGAACCTACATGACTTCAATCAATTCGTTAGCTAGCTTGTTAGATTCCTTAGACCATTGTGAACCTCAGGATTATGTAAAAATTGTGAGTCGTATGCAATTACCAAAGGAAGATTTTGATAGGTTTTCTTTTTGGAAGCCCGATGGATACACGCGTAATTGTATCAAAAGAACCCAGGAATACGAGCTTGTTTTAATTTGTTGGAATCCAGGTGATATCACTTCTGTGCATGGCCACAACCAGCAGCGTTGTTGGGTATATCAAGTAGACGGTGCTATTAGCGAGCAACGATTCGAAATGGGAGAGCAAGGACAATTAAAAGAGAGCCAGTATCTTGAGTTAACATCCGGTGAACTCAGTTATATGAACGATAAGATGGGCTATCATGCGCTCGAGAATAGATCTCAGGCCAGAGCTAGGTCGTTACATTTATATATTTCGCCTATAGATTCTTGCCAAGTTTTTGACGATTCGAACAGCCAATTCAACACCAAACAGCTGGAGTATGATAGTTATGATGGGGTTTTGTTAGACCGGATTGTATCTTAATAATTATCGAAAATTTACTCAAGCCGCCACGGTGGATACTTTCTATTTTTTCCCGCTTTGTATAGAATAAGTTTGTTGCCATCGGGATCGTAGAGGTGTGCCTCTCTCCAACCCCAGGTTTTGTCTTCTGGGAGGGAGTCAAAGGCAATTCCTTTTTTTTGTAGTTGTGAGACCAATTGGTCTAAGGATGCGTCTTCAAAATATACGATTACTTGTTCGCCTTGCCCTAGTTTTTCAACCTTATGAATAGAAAAGGTCGCCTCGCCTTTGGGAAGCTCAAATCGCGCGTATTTTGGAAGGGCTTCTACTATTAAAACGAGTCCAATAGATTTATAAAAATCGATCGATTTAGAAACGTCTAAACTGGGCACGGTAACTTGATTCAAATTCATTTTTAGGCTTGAATAATTTTTTAATTAGACACTCGTTACTAAGGTACGAAGAGGTGATTTATTTTTATAAATCAAGACCATAGTTATTTGTAATTCTCCCATAAATGACCGTAGATTTGAATCAATATTCTCCTAAAAATGTAAGAAAATTACAGTAAAACCGTAATAAAATTCTTACAATATGTTAAAATTTATTATATTTGTAGGAAAGTTCTTTAAAAAATAAAGAATTGAGTACACTTGGTAACTCAAAGTGAGCAGTTAATTCCATGCAGAACTTAGGTTCGCAGGTCGTTGCCCCTAGGATTAACCCGCGCTTTTAGTACCGATTATCAACCTCTCGATATAATTTTTAAACCCACGCAAGGGTAGTTCTCTGCTTTGTACAAAGCGGACGATTATTTTTTGCGCGAATGATAACGATTGCTAATAATTGGGGAGAGTTGTAAGTAATCAAAATTTTTAAATGTTTAATTAAATCAACAACAAATGACACGAATCAAACTATTAGCAACAGTATTCTCTCTAGGACTATTGTTTATCGGCTGTGAGGCTGAATCATTAGACGAAGCATTAGAGACACAGAATGCCAACCTAACTATTACTAAGTCTGCCGCTTTAGATGCGCAGCAAACACAATCTGATATTGTAGGAGTCTCTTCAAAATCTGGAGACGACGACGATAAGCCAGGAATGGACGACGATGGCCGTTCGTCTGGAGACGACGACGATAAGCCAGGAATGGACGACGATGGCCGTTCGTCTGGAGATGATGACGATAAGCCAGGAATGGACGACGATGGTCGCTCTTCTGGAGATGACGACGACAAACCAGGAATGGATGACGATGGTCGCCCATCTGGAGACGATGACGATAAGCCAGGAATGGATGACGATGGTCGTGCTTCATCTCAAAAATCTGGAGATGACGACGACAAGCCAGGAATGGACGACAACTAATATCTAGGCAAAGACAACACGGTCTTTTGTTCTTGAAAATAATAGCCCAATGCGCCCTGCATTGGGCTTTGTAGGTTTATGATAATTGGTCATGTTAAGTTATTGATTTATCTTGGCTGTAAAACCAAGTTGTATTGACTCCTTCTCGTAACAATAGCTACAACTCCCAATTTATTAGCTGCATTAAATTATGTTTGTGTTTAATACTGTTGACCGCAGTTGGATGCAATTCTAAGAATTCTGAATCTTCTCAGTCTACCGATGCAATACAAGATTCTGTACAAATAATTCTAGATGAAGTTCGTAACGAAGATTTATCAGACGATGTAAAATATTCTAAATTATTAAGAGCACATAGACTCGTTGAAGACGTCGAAGAAGATTCTGTGCAATCTAGGTTTTTAGGTGTAATTTCTACACAGAGCTTTAGAATAGACCAATACAATCTCACCAGAAAAGCGAGTATCGACTTACAGGCGCTGTCGGTTGCAAACAATGATTCGCTTGGCATTGCCAAATCACACTATTATTTGGGTAACTATTACGATGCATTAGATCAAATTGATAGTGCCGTTAACAATTTTTATTATGCGGAGCGATTTTTTGCATTGGTAGGCGATAAATTTAACGCGGGTAGATCTGTATTGTCATTGGCAATTATTCAAAAGAATCAAAAGGACTATGCAGGAGGGGAGGCGAGTTCTATTAAAGCCTTGCAATACTTTTCTAGTTTAGACGAGCCACGGTATATGGGATCTGCCTATACCAATCTGGGTATTATAGCAAAAGATACCGAACGTTACGATCTAGCGATCGATTATCAAATGCGGGCCTTAGATTACAGAAAAATTCACGGTCAATATTCGCTCGAAGTAGCAACGCTAAACAATCTCGGAAACATTTATAATAGCAAAGAAGAGTACAAAACCGCCATTTCGTACTTTGATCAAGGTTTGGCTTATGATAGTCTTTATTTAAAACGACCAGTAACCTACGCAAAGTTATTAGATAACAAAGCCTTTGCGTTATATAAAGATGGGCAACGTGAAGGGTTTCCAGAGGCCTTTTTGGTTCCGTTGCGATTAAGAGATAGCCTGAAAGATAAGTTAGGTGCTGCCTCGAGTTACCTGCATATGTCTGAGTATTATTTTGATTTAGATTCAATCGATAGGAGCCTAGAGTATGCAAATCGTGCACTACAGAGTTCTAGAGATGTAAGTTATCAAGAAGGCGAGCAGTTGGCCCTCGCTATGTTGTCTAAAAGTTCTACGCCAGAAGAGGGATTGGCTTATACCAATCAAATCATACGCATAAACGACAGTTTGCAGCGCGCCGAACGTCTTTTTCAAGATCGATTTGCGCGCCTTAGATTTGAGACCGATATTTTAGAATCTGAGCGCAACAAAGTAGCGCAAACCAACAAACAACTAGTAGTTGTTATGTTGAGTTTAATCGCTTTTGGTCTTATGGGTTATATTTTGATTCAAAGGCGGGTAAATCAGCGGGAGCTCAAATTTAGAGAGATGCAACAAAAGGCCAATGAAGAGATTTACAGTCTTATGCTTTCTCAAAAAAGACAATTAGAAGAAGGGAAGCAAATTGAAAAGCAGCGCATTAGTGAAGAACTTCACGACGGGGTGCTCTCTAAGTTGTTTGGGACGCGTTTATCTTTGGATAGTTTAAATGCTAAAGTAGACGATAAATCTGTTGGAATTAGAACGAGTTATTTAGACGAACTCAAAAATATCGAAAAAGAGATACGTCAAATTTCTCATGATTTAAATGCGAGTACGTTTGCTAGCGATGTTTTGTATGTTGATGTAATCGATAAGTTATTGCACGACCAATGCGAATTGCAAAATATTGATTTCGAACTTGTAAACGATAAAAGTATTGCTTGGGATCAAATGTCTAATAACAAAAAAGTGCATGTGTATAGGATCATACAAGAAGCCCTTACCAATATTATGAAGCACGCCAAAGCCAAAAAGGTGTTGGTTAAATTTACTCACGAAGACGAAAAAATTCAGCTCGAAATACGAGACGATGGGGTTGGAATGAATAAGGCCAAAAGCAAACGCGGCATTGGTATAAAAAACATTACTTCGCGAGTGCGTCAAATTCATGGAAACCTAGACATTGATAGCGAGCCCGGGAAGGGAACCAAGATTTCTGTGGCTTTTGCGATGTAAAATCTACATTAATATGCTGATTGCTAGCTGTTTTTAAATAACTATACTGCTTAACTGCGATTGATAGCGTTTTATCGATTTTAGGCCTACTTAATTAATTTCCACTCTTTTTTATCCAATCTCTTTAATACATTAGGTGAGGTTTTTATAATATGAAATCCTAAGGTATAGTAAGAACCTTACATCTTATTCAACTAAAATCAACTACAATGAAAAAATTTATTTCTGAATGTATCGGAACCTTTTGGCTTGTTTTTGGAGGTTGCGGTAGCGCCTTATTGGCGGCAAATTTTGACAGTGTTGGCATTGGCCTATTGGGCGTGTCATTGGCCTTTGGTCTCACTGTTGTAACTATGGCCTATGCTATTGGTCATATTTCTGGAGCGCATTTAAATCCGGCAGTAACTCTTGGACTATGGGCAGGAGGTAGAATGGATGGGAAAGACGTTTTGCCATATATAATTGCACAGGTAATTGGCGGAATTTTAGCCGCGTGTGTTTTATATGTAGTAGTTACTGGTAACGGAAGTGAAATTGGTTCGTTCGCAGCCAACGGTTATGGAGAGCATTCGCCTGGAGGATATAGCATGCAGGCAGCTATGGTAATGGAATTCGTTATGACCTTTATCTTCTTATTGGTTATTATGGGAGCAACCCACAAAAAAGCATCAAGCGGTTTTGCAGGACTGGCCATAGGTCTTTGTTTAACCTTAATCCATTTAGTGAGTATTCCTGTTACCAATACCTCTGTAAACCCTGCCAGAAGTATTAGTCAGGCGGTATTTGTAGGTGATTGGGCGCTTTCGCAATTGTGGCTTTTTATTGCAATACCTATTGCAGGAGCTGTTATTGGAGGCCTAGTATACAAATACTTAGGTAAAGAATAAAGCTGCTGTTGGAGCATTGATAGAGTCCGGTATGGTTATTAGTTAGCCATGCCGGTTTTTTTTATTGATATATTTAAGCTTAGTCTCAAGCTGGAAAACTAGAGGTCACAGCTATTAAAATATAGCTTTTCGTAGCGTTTTAGTTAATATTTGGTAAATTAGGGACGCAAGAAAACCAATCTTTATTCGTTATCACTGGATAAAGGCGCTTAGCCTTTGACCCAAACTAAGTAAGTACAGCCATGAAAAGAAAGCTAAATGTGCTAATGGTAGACGACCATCCTATCATTATTGAAGGTTACAGAAATACCTTATACGACAATTTTAACCAACAATATACCTTAATGATAGACGTCGCATCTAATTGTGACGATGCAGCCGCAATCATTAAACAACATAGAAATGTAAAACCTTACGATGTTGCCCTTATAGACATCAAACTGCCGCCTTCAAGCGATGGTAAATTAACTTCTGGTATAGATGTGGCCGTTTTGTTGCGTCAGTTTCATCCAAAGGCCAGGGTTATTATTTTAACCATGCATAACGAAGACGGTCGTATTCACAATATTTTACAAAATATAAACCCTGAAGGCTTCTTGATTAAGAGCGACTTGAGTTCTAGTGAATTAAGCCGTGCTTTCGAAGAAGTGGCAGAAGGCCGTACTTATTATAGTGCCACAGTGAATAACCATTTTAGAAAAATGATCAGCAACGACTTTTCGTTGGATCAAAAGAACTTGCAAATCTTACACCACTTAGCTAGAGGTGTTCAAACCAAAAACTTGAGCAACTATATAAATCTTTCATTAAGTGCTATAGAAAAACGCAAAAACCATATCAAAGAGTTATTCGATATTAAATCTGCAAACGACGAAACGCTTATCGAAGAAGCCCGCCGTAGAGGTTTTGTTTAAAAGTAAGTCTTAGTACTAAAGCATAAAAAAAGCCTCACATCGTGAGGCTTTTTTTTATTTTGAGTAGATGGGGTATTTAGATTGCATCGTCTGTTGCATCCTTAATAGCATCTTTTGCGTCGTTAACAGCGCCTTCTACAGCATCGCCAGCGGCATCAACAGCATCGCCAGCGGCATCGCTAGCAGCATCAACAGCTCCGTCTACAGCGTCGCCAGCAGCATCTACAGCTCCGTCTACAGCGTCACCAGCAGCATCCATAGCATCGCCAGCGGCATCAGTAGCAGCATCTGCAGCATCTCCAGCGGCATCCATTGCATCGTTAGCAGCATCTTCCATAGCTTCTCCAGCTTCTTCTACAGCATCTTCTGCTTTTTTCTCTGTTTCTCTACAAGAAGTAAATGAAACTGCCATAAGCACAACAAATACTCCTAAAAATAATTTCTTCATGATAAATTAGATTAGTGATTAATGCGGTAAATGTACAGATTTTTTTAAAATTTTAACACTTAGGTCGCATTAATGTGGCGATACTAGCGATTTGTCGATAAAACTGGCCTTTTTAGAATTCGTAAGGATTGTAGTTTCTATTAACAAAGTGAGTTTAAAGCGTTTAGGATAGGATTATTTCCTAAAAGTTGGATTATTTCCAAGTTATGCGTAAATTTATTGAATGAAAGCAGTACTCCCAACAGAAGCTAAAAGATTCAAACAAATCAGAGAAGAGTTAGGCCATACCCAACAACAGTTTGCAACATTGTTAGGGACTTCCAATATCATAGCAGATATAGAACGAGGCAAAACTAAAATATCGGGTAAAATCGTGATGGAATTATGCAAGCAATTTCAAATTAACCCCTTATGGTTATATGGCGAGAGTTTTCAAAAGATCAAAGCTTTCGATGGAGCAGACACCATGCCAAAGGTAATAACGGTAAACGAGCAAGAACACGAAAATATTTTGTTAGTGGGGCAAAAGGCTGCTGCTGGGTATCCGCAGAATATCGGTGATCCCGAATGGTACGACGCACTGCCTGCGTTTTCGCTTCCTCTACCTCAATTCAAAAATGCAACGTATAGAGGCTTTCAAGTAGAAGGCGATAGTATGTTGCCCAATATTAAACCCAACGAATGGGTGCTTGGTAGATCTGTGCCCAACCTGTTCGAGGCTGCCGATCGTAAAATATATATTTTGGTATTAAAGGATTCGGTATTGGTAAAAAAGCTAGAAAAACTACCAGATCCAGCCAAAATTAGGCTTGTTTCGCTTAACGAAGAATACTTGCCTATCGATGTTCCTGTTGCAGATTTGCAAGAATTATGGCTAGTAAATAGTAAAATCGCCTTTGGGTTAGACGAGGCAAGTGAGTCTACCTTGTTTAAGCAACTCAAAGAATCTATGGAAGAGCTCAAGGGGCAAATCAATAACTTACGTATCGAAGAGTAAGTATGGGATTTAAAGCACTCTACGATTTTTTACATCTTCTGAATAAAAACAACAACAAGGCCTGGATGGATGCCAACCGTGAGCAGTATGTTGCAGTTAGAGATTTTTTTATTGACTGGCTCGATCAAATGAATCGGCGTTTGGCCACAATCGACGACTTGTATTACGATACCCCAGGCAAAAAGGCGATAAACAGAATCAACAATAATTTGATGTTTTTTCCTAACAAACCTACGTACAAAGATCATTTTGGGGCTGGGTTAGATCAGCTAAGTAAACAAGGAGATTTTTATATTGAGCTAGGTATCACAGAATCAAGCATTGGAGGAGGCTATTGGTATCCCGATTCAAAAAAACTCAAGAGTATTAGAGAAGCTATCGATTATAATGGCGATCGTTTTGTCCAAATATTAGAAGCAGCCCCATTTAAAAAATACTTTGGTCAAATGCTGCCAACAGAAAGTTTAAAAAGAGCACCAAAAGGCTTTGCAGAAGATCATCCATATATACATCTGCTTAAGCGAAAGTCATTCGCAGCCTTACACTTTGTAAGTCTCGAAGAGGTTTGTGCTCCGGGTTTTGATGATCGCGTAGAACAAATTTACCTTGCACTCTTACCTTTTAGAAGGTATTTAAACGAGGCCGTCAGCGTGTAGTTGAGCGATATAATTCATCACAATTCTTGTAGCACCCGTGTTGCTATTTATAAAATGGCCGCAAATCATTCCTGTTTTTTCTCGAAGGTTATCGTCGTTGATTAAGCGATCTGTGGCAGTAATAAATTCGGCAGAAGAAGACACGCTATAAAGACCTGCCAACTCACGTAGCTTTTTGGCTTCAGGAAATTTTTGATAATCCTTGCCTATAATAATTGGGATTCCGAAGGTGGCTGGCTCTAAAATATTGTGCAAGCCGCTTGTTCCCATAGCTCCACCAACGTAGGCGATATGAGCATAGCTATAGACTTTGGTTAGGAGGCCAATGGTATCAAGAATTAAAACATTTTCTTTGGGAATTTCGTTCTTCTCTAATTGAGTGTAACGTATAAACGGAACTTTTAATTTTGCGATCAATTTTTCGATTTTGGCTTCCTCTATTTCATGAGGAGCGATCACGAATCTAATGCGGCTGTGATCGGTGTCATTTAGGTATTCCAAAAATACAGCTTCGTCTTCGGGCCACGAACTACCAATAACTATGCAAAAATGTTCTCCAGCAAAGTGGTCCATAAATTCCAAACGGTTGTCTACTTCTATTTGATGAGAAACTCTATCAAAGCGAGTATCGCCCGATAAGGTCACATTCTCATATCCCAATTGAGTAAGTAAATCTTTGGAGGTTTCATTCTGAACAAAAAAATGTGTCACTGCGCTTAGCGATTTTTTGAGCCATCCCCCATAGGATTTAAACATCGCTTGGTCTTGTCTAAATACTCCCGAAACAAGCAAAGTAGGAATTGATCTCTGCTTGAGTTGATCAAAATAATTTGGCCAAAACTCATACTTAACAAAAATGGCCATCACAGGATTTGTGAGCTCTATAAATCGTTTTGCGTTGTTGGGCGTGTCCAATGGTAAATACGATACCACATGCGCATACGGGCTGTTGTGTCTTACTTTGTAGCCCGATGGAGAGAAAAACGTTAGTAATATCTTGTATCCTGGATAGTCCGAACAAATTTGCTGTATAATAGGCAAGCCTTGTTCGTATTCGCCCAGTGATGCACAATGAACCCAGATATACTTTTCGCTAGACGAAATTGCTTGGGTTAGATCTTCAAAAACATGGGCTCTTCCGTCAACGAAAGATTTAATTTTCGGGTTCACCATTCCCAGTATTTTAAGTACAGGTGTACTGGCCTTGGTAAGTAGATTATAGATTTTTTTCATCCCGCGAAATCCTTAGGCTAAAATACGTTTCTTTGCCCAAATAGATTGGTTTTGCCTGTGTAATTTCGTAATATTGTGTCCCTAAATACCGCTTCTATATGAGAAAAATTCAGATGGTAGACCTCCAGGGTCAGTACCAAGAAATTAAAGATCAAGTAGACAGTTCTGTCCTAGATGTAATCGCCACTGCGGCTTTTATTAATGGGCCAGAGGTTCACGCTTTTCAAGCGGAATTAGAAGCCTATTTAGATGCAAAACACGTGATTCCCTGCGCCAATGGAACCGATGCTTTACAAATCGCAATGATGGGCTTAGGTCTTAAGCCAGGTGACGAGGTAATCACTGCCGATTTTACTTTTGCTGCCACGGCAGAAGTTATCGCTTTGTTGCAATTAACACCAGTTTTGGTCGATGTAGACCCCGTTTCGTTTAACATAGATGTTGCGGCAGTTAAGGCTGCCATTACACCAAAAACCAAGGCGATAGTTCCTGTTCATTTGTTTGGCCTGGCAGCAGATATGGATGCCATTATGGAATTGGCCAACGAGCATGATTTATTTGTAATAGAAGATAATGCTCAAGGGATAGGGTCTAATTATACTTTTAATAACGGTGCCAAAGTAAAAACAGGCGTGATAGGCCATGTGGCATCCACCTCGTTTTTTCCTTCTAAAAATTTAGGATGCTATGGCGATGGCGGAGCCATTTTTACCAACGACGACGATTTAGCACATACGATTCGTGGCATTGTAAATCACGGTATGTACGTGCGCTATCATCACGATGTGGTGGGTGTAAATTCTAGATTAGATTCTATACAAGCCACTGTCTTGAGAGCAAAATTGCCTAGGTTAGATGGTTATAATGCTACTCGCCAAGATGTTGCCAGAAAGTATACATCTTATTTTAAAGATCATGCGCAAATCGTTACACCCAAAGGTAAATGCGACACAGAAACAACAATTTGCGACAGTTGTGATTGCCATGTGTTTCATCAATACACCTTAAAAATATTAAACGGTAAAAGAGACGACTTAGTGGCTCACTTAAACCAAAAAGGAATTCCTTGTGGGGTGTATTATCCTATACCGTTACACCGTCAAAAAGCCTATTTAGATAACCGTTATAATGAGGCAGATTTTACCGTTACCAATCAGCTGTGTAAAGAGGTAATCTCATTGCCTATGCACACGGAGCTTGACGATGAGCAAATCGAGTTTATTTGTCGCACGGTTTTAGATTTTATGAATTCATGAAAATATTAGTAACAGGCGGCCTAGGATATATAGGGTCGCACACCGTAGTTGCTTTGCAACAAGAAGGGCACGAGGTTTTTGTAATCGACGATCTCTCTAACACAACCATACAGGTAAAAGATAACATTGAGTCTATTTCGGGTAAAGAGATTCAATTTACAAAACTCGATTTAAAAGATAGGGACGATGTGTACGATTATTTTAATCGCCATTCAGATATAGATGGATTGATACATTTTGCGGCGTCCAAAGCCGTAAACGAGAGTATAGAAGACCCTTTAAAATATTACGAGAACAATATTAATACGCTGGTATATTTATTAAAGGCTTGCCGAAAACATGATATAAGCAATTTTATTTTTAGCTCTTCATGCACGGTTTATGGCGAGCCAGATTCCTTGCCAATTACAGAAGGATCGCCAGTAAAAGTAGCTACTTCGCCTTACGGAAACTCAAAGCAAATTGGCGAAGAGATTTTGTTAGATACTAGTAATGCTGCAGACTTTAAAGTGATTTCGCTTCGTTATTTTAATCCAATCGGGGCGCATGAATCTGCCGCCATAGGAGAGCTACCTGTAGGAGTACCGCAAAATTTAGTGCCGTTTATCACCCAGACTGCGGCGGGAATTAGAGAGCAGTTATTGGTCTTTGGAGACAATTATCCTACTCAAGACGGGAGTTGTATTAGAGATTACATTCACGTGGTAGATTTGGCCGAGGCTCATGTGAAAGCACTTGACAGGCTTCTTAATAATGACAGCGAAGATGCTTTCGAAATTTTTAACGTAGGTACGGGAAAAGGAACCTCTGTGCTAGAAATAATCAATGCCTTTGAACAAACCACAGGGCAAAAGCTCAATTATAAAATTGTAGACAGACGCCCAGGAGATGTGATGCAAATATTTGCAGACACGACCAAGGCCAACGAAGTGTTAGGATGGAGCGCTAGATTATCGCTTCAAGATTGCTTAACTTCGGCTTGGAAATGGGAGCAAAACTGTCGTAACTAAGCTGCGACTTAGAGCAAACATTTTATTAAATACTAACCAAACCAACCATTCAATCGTGAAAAAGTTACTCACCTTCTTTGCTATGTGCTGTTTTTTAACCAGCCTAGCTCAAGACACTTATCTGCAGTGCGGAACCGTAATCGATACCAAAAACGGAACAAAACTCAACAATAAAACCATCGTTGTACAAGGCAATAAGATTCTACGAGTAGTCGATGGCTTTGTTGGGTCGACCAATTCAGAAGATATTGTTATCGATCTTAAAACCAAGACTGTAATGCCTGGGTTTATTGATATGCATGTTCATATAGAAGGCGAATCAAGTCCAACTCGCTACTTAGAGGCCTTCACCCTAAACGATACCGATGTTGCCTATAATGCGGCAGAAATTGCACTTCGGACCCTTATGGCTGGGTTTACAACGGTTCGCGATATGGGAGGAAGCGGCGTAAATGTATCGCTTAGAAATGCCATCGCAAAAGGGAAGGTTCCTGGTCCTAGGATATTTACCGCAGAGAAAGCTTTAGGGACTACAGGAGGACATGCAGACCCAACCAATGGAAGGCGTAAAGAACTTATGGGCGATCCTGGGCCTAAAGAAGGTGTTGTAAATGGTGTAGATGATGCCCGCAAAGCAGTTAGACAACGTTATAAAAATGGCGCCGATTGGATTAAAATAACTGCAACTGGAGGCGTTTTGAGTGTCGCCAAAAGCGGAAAAAACCCTCAATTTACAGAAGAAGAAATCGCGGCCATCGTCACGACTGCTAAGGATTATGGATTATTTGTGGCAGCGCACGCTCATGGAGACGAAGGCATGCAGCGAGCCATAAGAGCTGGTGTTAAAACCATCGAACACGGTACCCTGATGAGCAAAGAAACCATGGGGCTAATGAAGCAATATGATGCCTACTTGGTTCCAACCATTACCGCAGGAAAGTATGTGACAGAAAAAGCCAAAATCAAGGGCTTTTATCCAGAAATCATCGTGCCTAAAGCACTAGAAATTGGGCCAAAAATTCAAACTATGTTTGATATGGCTTATAAGCAAGGCGTACCTATTGCCTTTGGTACAGATGCAGGAGTGTTTCCGCATGGACAAAACGCAAAGGAATTTGGATATATGGTAGAAGCCGGGATGCCTGTAATGGAAGCCCTTCAATCTGCTACTGTGACAAACGCTGCTTTACTCGAAATGCCTGACCAACTTGGGCAAATTGCTCCAGGTTTTATGGCAGATATTATCGCTACAGACCAAGACCCAACACAAGATGTGGGTACGCTTGAGCAAGTCTCTTTTGTAATGAAAAATGGAGTGATTTATAAGCAGTAAAGACGCTTATAGACTGGCTTTAATTGTTTCTAGGCCTCGGTCGATTTTTTTAACCAATCCCTGCAGCACATTACCTGGGCCAACTTCTGTAAAACTGGTGGCTCCATCGGCAATCATTTGACGCATGGTTTGAGTCCATTTTACTGGAGCGGTTAATTGGGTGATAACATGCTGCTGAATCTCTATCGGATTTGTTACACCACTCGCAGTTACGTTTTGATAAATTGGGCAAATAGGTGTTTCAAAATTTGCCTTTTGAATCGCTTCTGCCAATTCTTCTCGAGCTGGTTCCATCAAGGGAGAGTGAAAAGCCCCTCCAACTGGCAACACCAAAGCACGTCTTGCACCCTTTTCTTTTAAGGTTTCGCAAGCTGTATTAATCGCATCAATTTCGCCAGAAATCACTAATTGTCCTGGGCAATTGTAGTTGGCTGCAACCACCGTTCCAGCCGTTTGTGCACAAACTTCTTCTACGATAGCATCTTCTAGACCTAAAACGGCAGCCATGGTCGACGGCTGTAATTCGCAGGCTTTTTGCATAGCCGTAGCTCGAGCAGCTACAAGGCTCAAGCCATCGTTAAACGACAAAGACTTACATGCCACTAATGCAGAAAACTCACCTAAAGAATGACCTGCAGCCATATCTGGTGTAAAGGAATCTCCTAAAGTCTGCGCCAAAATAACCGAGTGCAAAAATATAGCCGGTTGGGTTACTTGGGTTTGCTTGAGCTCTTCTGCTGTTCCTTCGAACATTATCTTAGTGATATCAAAGCCTAACACCTCGTTTGCGGCTGCAAACATATCACGAGCTTCGCTAGAAGCTTCGTACAGATCTTGACCCATCCCGATAAATTGTGCGCCTTGTCCAGGAAATAAAAATGCTTTCATAAATTGGTTATTAGCCTACAAAAATACTATTTACTTATGAATCTTAGTGGTTTCGAACAAATGTTTGATAGGTAAACGAAAGGGTGTGTTTTTCGTCTTTACCATGAAACTCCTCTTTGATGAGCTTCCAGTTAGCAGGATCAAACGCAGGGAAAAATGCGTCTGCTTCGAAAGTACCATGAACACGAGTAATCTCCATTTTTTGGGCGTATTCAAGTGCTTGCTCATAAATTTGTCCGCCACCAATAATATAAGGTTGGGAGTCTATTGCACTTTTTTCGATCGCTGCTTCTAGCGAATTGACTACAATACAACCTGGTTTTTTATAGTCTGGATCCCTCGATATTACAATGTGGATTCTATTAGGCAATGGTTTGGGGAAGGTCTCCCATGTTTTTCTGCCCATTATAATATGATGGCCCGTTGTAAGCTCTTTAAACCTTTTAAAGTCGTCCGGTAAATGCCAAAGTAACTCCTGATTGAGTCCTATCTCGTTGTTTTCGCCCGCGGCTACAATCATAGTGAGATTAGGGCTAAGTTTAGTGGCTGTGCTTTCTTTGGGTCCACCAAGCGACTGTTCTAGTTTGTTAATGCGATCCTGTTGTTTGGCTTTGAGCTTTTCTAATTGACTAGATTCCCAGTCTTTGCCCATAAACTTATTAGTCACAAAAACATTAAACACATGATATAACAATAAAAAGACCCAAATTAAAATGGCCCACACAAACCAGTCTTTAATAAAAAAATCTTGGCCTACATCTAGCACTTTGTTTATGACAATTAGCAAGACCGAACCAATCAAGAAAACCACAAAGTGTTGATACAGTCGTTTTTTTTGACGCACGCGTTTTGCGGCATACTCAAACTGCGCTTTTTGATCTGGATCGATTGACGAATTTTTCTTAGATTTAGAGAACATTCTTAGCTACTTTTATACGATAAAGGTACAATTTTTAAGCACTTATTTTATGAATTCTTACACAGATCAGTTTCCGGTTTTGGCCAATTACACCTATTTAAATACTGCCTCTTCTGGAGTTTTACCATTGGCTGTAAAAGAATGGCGTGCCCAACACGATCAAGATTTTTTAGAGCATGCCAGTGTATTTAGAGAGCCGCACAAAGACCATATAGAACAAATTAGAGAGACCATGGCTGCATTCTGTGGGGCCTTTCTAGACGATATCGCTTTAGTGCCTAATTGGTCGTTTGGCTTTAATACCATACTCGAAGGTGTAGAAGACCATAAAAGTTGTTTGCTTTTAGAAGGAGATTATCCTTCAATAAATTGGCCCGTAGAGAATCATGGGTTACGTTGTGTTTATGCAAAAATTGATTTCGATTTAGAAGACAATATTAGAGAGGTCTTAGCCAAAGAGACACCAGATATTTTTGCTTTTTCACTTACCCAATATATTAACGGAATCACCCTGTCGTTAGATTTTTTAAGAGAAATCAAGAAGTTATACCCGGCTATGTTGTTAATCGCAGACGGCACTCAATACGTAGGCACGCGTCCTTTTAATTTTAACGAAAGTCCTTTAGACATACTTGGCTTTAGCGGTTATAAATGGTTGATGGCAGGTTATGGTGTAGGCTGTATGATGATAAAGCAATCTGCAAAAGAGCAGCTGTTTCTTAAGACCATCGGGTTTAATTCTGCAAGCTATATTTTTAGCCATCGAGAGCAGGCACCCTTTAATAAATTGTTAGAACCTGGTCATCACGATACGCTCAACTTTGGGAGTTTAATGCGTTCTGTTCAAATATTAGAAAAGATAGGGCTTGAAAATATTTACGAGCACATAACTAGCCTTCGGGCCTATGCGATTGAGCAGCTTTTGGCCTTAGGGTTTATAAACCCTAAAATCCAGAAACGTAGCGATCATGGACCCATATTGAGCATAACAAGCGCTCCTGGATTGTTTGCATATTTACGAGAGAATAATATCCTATGCTCCGAGCGAGGTGAAGGCATCAGAATCAGTTTTCATTTTTATAACAATAAAAAAGACCTGGATGTTTTGTTCCAGGCCTTAAAAGATTTTAGTGCGTAAAGGACGTTAATTGCGACCTGTTTTGAAGGTAAAAGGCACCTTATACGAAATCACTCTTGGCTTACCAGCCAGCATGCCTGGTTTTAATTCTGGCATTTCTAAGATATTGCGCTTGGCTTCGTTTTGAAGGGCTTCGTTTCCGCCACTAACCGATTTAATCTCGACCCTGCCGGCTTCGTTTATCACAAAGTCTACGATTACCCGACCTTCTATATTGGCGTTGTATTCGGCAGCGGGATATTTAAAGTTGCTGGCGATATGTTGTGCGAGCTTCTGATTAAAACACTTGCTTAATTCTTGTGCATTGGTGCCACTTTCACAACCTGGCCAAACCGGAGGTAATTCTTGCATGGTGACTTTGTTTTTGTCTACATCGCCCCAGGTTTCTTGGGCAACTGCAGAAGAACATATCGAAACAAATAATAGGGCAAATAAAATTCTCATAGCAAATTTGAATGTTAAATAGCAACCACCCCTTTAATGTGTGGATGCGGGTCATAATTTAAGAGGGTAAAATCTTCGAACTCAAAATCGAAGATATCTTTCACCTCTGGGTTAATCTTCATAGTTGGCAATGGTCTTGGAGTTCTAGAAAGCTGAAGCTCCAATTGTTCCATATGATTGTCGTAAATATGAGCATCGCCAAAAGTATGTATAAACTCTCCTGGTGCATAGCCACAGACTTGTGCGATCATCATGGTAAATAGGGCATAGGAGGCAATGTTAAAAGGGACTCCTAAAAATATGTCTGCGCTGCGCTGATACAATTGACACGATAATTTGCCGTCGGCTACATAAAACTGAAAAAAAGCATGGCAGGGTGGTAAAGCAGCTTTACCGTTGGCAACATTCTCATCAAAAGATACACCAGTGTCTGGCAATACGCTTGGATTCCAAGCAGAAACCATCATTCTGCGACTGTTTGGATTGGTCTTAAGCATCTTAATCACTTCTTTGATCTGGTCTATTTCGTCACCGTTCCAATTGCGCCATTGATGCCCATAAACAGGGCCTAAATTGCCATTGGCATCTGCCCATTCGTTCCAGATTCTAACGCCGTTCTCTTGTAAATAGGCCACATTCGTATCGCCTTTTAAAAACCATAATAATTCATATATGATAGATTTTAAATGCAGCTTTTTTGTTGTCACCATAGGGAAACCGTCTGCAAGGTCGAATCGCATTTGATACCCAAACACACTTTTTGTGCCGGTTCCTGTGCGATCGCCTTTTTGAGTTCCGCTGGTTAGAACGTGTTTTACTAAGTCGTGATATTGCTTCATACTATCGTCTTTTACAACGAGTAAAAATATAAAATATTGGATGCCTTTGTCAAGAGATTTGCAGCTCTATTTACAATAGTTATTAACCAAGAAGCATGCCAGCAATTGTGGCGGTGAGCAGGGCGGCGACGGTTCCGCCAATAAGAGCCTTTATACCAAACCTTGCAAGCGTCTGACGTTGTGAAGGAGCGAGAACTCCAATACCACCAATTTGGATTCCGATAGAAGCAAAATTAGCAAATCCGCATAGGGCATAGGTCGCGATTACAATAGATCTATAATTGGTAAGCGCTCCACTAGCCTTTAGCTCACTCAAAGAGGCATAGGCATAAAATTCGTTCAAGATGGTTTTTTCGCCTAACAGCTGTCCTACCATGACCATATCTTCTGCCGGAACACCAATTACCCAAGCGACTGGAGCAAAAACGTTTCCTAATATATATTGCATAGTGAGCCCATCGTAGGCACCACCAGTGCTTGCGATAATTTTGTCATTTAATCCAGTAGGTGCTCCAATCCAGTCTACGGTAAACCAATTGAGTACGGCCATAATGGCTGTAAAAACCAAAAGCATTGCTCCAACGTTTATGGCGAGTTTAAGGCCGTCTGTGGTTCCTCTAGAAATAGCATCTAGCACGTTTGTACCTATCTTATCTTTAGATACATCTAAGGCCTTGTTAACGGTCTCGGTCTCTGGATACAACATTTTTGCAATGATGATTGCCGCTGGCGCGGACATGATCGAGGCGGTCAATAAGTGTTTTGCAAAGATGATTTGGTCTGCTTCGTTCGGGCCGCCTAAAAATTCGATAAAGGCTGCGAGCACACCTCCTGCAATGGTGGCCATTCCCCCTACCATAAGACAAAGCATTTCTGACTTGGTCATTTTGTCTAAATAGGGCTTGACCACTAGTGGTGCCTCTGTTTGTCCAATAAAAATATTAGCTGCTGCGGCTAGGGATTCGGCTCCGGATAATTGCATGGTTTTGCTCATTACCCAAGCAAAGGCTTTTACTATTAACTGCAGAATTCCGAGGTAATATAACAACGACATAAAAGCAGAAAAGAAAACGATGGTCGGTAACACCTTGAAAGCAAAAATATAGCCAAATGAGTCTAAGTCTGTTACTAGTCCGCCAAAGAGGAATTCGGCACCGGCTTCACTAAAATTTAAAAATTTGACTATTCGTTCAGAAATCCAATTAAAGATACTCGCCACAAAATCGACCTTAAGAACCAAGATGGCAAAAACCAATTGCATGGCCAAGCCACTAAAAACCAATCGCCAGTTAATCCTACGCCGATTACTACTAAGCATATAACACACGGCCAACAAAAAGGTGATCCCTAAAATTCCGCGAAGCAGGCCATTTAAAGTAAAACCTAAGCCGCTGTCCTTGTCTAGAGCAATGTTTGAGTTGTCTTGTTCTTTTTGTGTATTTGTTATGGCTGCCTCTTGTGTGATAGCCTGTGAGCTAAAACTGTAATTGACGCCATTCTCCTGAAAGACTAAGGTTGAATCGGTTAAAGTGGTAATGCGATAACGACGAATGGTGTCTGTAGGTTGCTCATAAAAGAATACGAGTAAATCACCTTGGCGTATATAATCACCTGAGGCTTGCAGGTTGTTTTTTGCTGCAAGGGTATAATCAAATCTATTGGTGGTAAATGTAAGTTGGTCTGAAGGGTTAACAGTAAACAAAGACTCGCCTTGCACAGAAGAGATGTCGTTAAACTCCCAGGTTTTTTCTATTTCTTGCCCGAGCGTAGTCGCGCATGTTACTAACAGCAATAGGGTACAAAATAGATGCTTCATAAAGTCGTTTATGCTCGTTTAGAAATCTCGTCGCGAATTCTGGCGGCTTTTTCGTAATCTTCGTTGGCCACCGCTTGATCTAACATTTCGTTAAGCTCTTTAAGCGTATAGCCGGAGTAATCAATAGATTGCACAGTGGCGCCAGAGGTGTCTTCTTGCATTAGTTTTTCTACAAAGGAGTTTTCTACTTCTACTTCGCTTTCTTTGGTGTTGCTTTTTAAGAAGATTCCAGCCTTATCCAGTATGTTTTTATAGGTAAATATTGGAGCGCTAAACCGCAAAGCAAGGGCAATAGCGTCGCTAGTACGGGCATCGATTATCTCTTCGATTTTATCGCGTTCACAAATAATGCTCGAATAAAAAACACCGTCTACCAACTTATGAATTATGACCTGTTTTACTACCACATCAAAGCGATCGGCAAAATTTTTAAACAAATCGTGGGTAAGTGGGCGAGGTGGTTTGATTTCCTTTTCTAGGGCAATGGCGATGGATTGAGCTTCGAAAGCTCCAATCACAATTGGGAGTTTGCGTTCGCCATCTACTTCGCTCAAAATTAAGGCATAAGCGCCATTTTGAGTTTGGCTATAAGAGATTCCTTTTATGTTTAGTCTTACAAGACTCATGTTTGCATCATAAAAAAAGGCTGTTAAATTAGGACTAAACCTAGATTTAACAGCCCTTTATTAGGGTCACAATTTAGCAAAAATTATGCGTTATTGACTTTAAATTCCTTTAATTTTTCTATCAACTTCGGAACCACATCAAAGGCATCGCCAACGATTCCGTAGTCGGCAGCCTTAAAGAAAGGGGCTTCTGGATCTGTATTGATAACCACCTTTACTTTAGAAGAGTTGATTCCAGCCAAATGCTGAATAGCTCCAGAAATACCTATCGCGATATATAAAGTCGAAGCCACAGGTTTTCCGGTTTGCCCAACGTGTTCGCTATGCGGTCTCCAGCCCATGTCGCTAACTGGCTTAGAACAAGCGGTCGCTGCTCCAAGTACTTCTGCAAGTTCTTCTATCATTCCCCAGTTTTCTGGACCTTTTAGGCCGCGTCCACCAGATACAACAATCTCTGCGTCTGCGATGGTAACTTTATCGGTAGCCTTGTCTACAGATGCAACAGTGATTCCGTCGCTAGCCTGAGCTTCTAGAGCTTCTACTTGTGCAGTAGTCGAGCTTTCGTGCAGGCCGTAAGCATTTTTAGACAGTCCTAGAACTTTATTGGCGGTATTGAGTTGAGTATTGGCAAAGGCTTTATTGGTGTACACTGTAGATTTAACTACAAAAGGCGAAGTGCTTTCTGGCAAGGCAACAACGTTGGCTGCCATCGCTGCTTCTAATTTTACAGCTACGAGCGGTGCCAGATATTTTCCGTTAGCACTTGAGGGTAAAACAACCACAGATGCACCTTCGTTTTTTGCAGCCGTTGCTATGGCATTGGCATATCCATTTGCATTAAAATCGCTCATGGCATCGTTGCTTACTGCTAGTACTTTTGAAGCGCCGTAAGTTCCTAACTCACTTGGGTCATTGGCGTTAACAGTCACAGCGGTAACAGAGGTTCCCATGGCATCGGCAATACCTTTTGCATAGGAGACAACCTCGAAGGCTATTTTTTTAAAACTTCCTGAATCGGATTCTGCGTAAACTAAAACAGACATAGTATATTCTTTTAAGCCTAGTAACCTTAGATTACTTTGGCTTCGTTATGTAATAAATCGATTAATTGGCCAACGTTTTCTGGGTCGACCATGGTCACGGCACCTTTGGGCGCAGGCTTTTCAAAACCTACCGTTTGAGCTGCGGCTGCATTCTCGTTAGCAGGTTTAACATGTAAAGGTTTTTTACGAGCCATCATGATTCCGCGCATATTTGGAATGCGTAGGTCACTTTCTTCTACCAATCCTTTTTGGCCACCAACAATTAAGGGTAGCGAGGTGGTTAAGGTTTCTTTTCCGCCATCGATCTCACGAATTGCTGTAGCGCTGGTTCCGTCTACTTCTAGACCGATGCAGGTATTCACAAAATTGGCATCTAACATTGCGGCCAACATTCCAGGAACCATTCCTCCGTTAAAATCGATAGACTCTCTGCCGGCGATAATCAAATCGTATCCGCCGTCCTTAACTACACTTGCCAATTGTTGAGCGACAAAATAACCATCTGTAGCCGTAGCGTCTACACGAATAGCTTCGTCTGCACCAATGGCTAAAGCTTTGCGCAGGGTTGGCTCAGATGTAGCATCTCCAACATTTACCACATGCACTGTGGCGCCTTGTTTTTCTTTAAACCACATGGCTCTAGTTAGGCCAAACTCGTCGTTAGGATTTATCACAAATTGCACTCCGTTGGTGTCAAATTTTGTGTCGTTATCGGTAAAATTAATCTTAGAAGTTGTATCTGGTACGTGGCTGATGCACACTAAAATCTTCATAGGTAAATAGATTTAAAATACATTGTTTTTTGCAGGGGCGAAGTTAGGTATATATTTCCAATAATTTACTATGCGTGCATAATAAATTATTGGAATTTCGTATTTTTTTTAACCTGCAAGCAGTCAAATAATGTTATTTTTGTCTTCATGTTTTTTTAGAGAGGGTTTTAATCCCTCTTTATTTATTATTTAGAAGGTATTTACCTATGAAGACAATTCAATTTAGAGAGGCCATAGCAGAGGCCATGAGTGAAGAAATGCGTCGCGACGAATCCATTTATTTAATGGGCGAAGAAGTGGCAGAATATAATGGAGCCTATAAAGCTTCTAAAGGAATGTTAGATGAGTTTGGCGCCAAGCGAGTTATCGATACACCAATTTCTGAACTTGGTTTTTCTGGGATAGGAGTAGGAAGCGCGATGAACGGCAATAGGCCCATTATCGAGTTTATGACTTTTAACTTTTCTTTGGTTGGAATTGATCAGATTATAAATAATGCAGCTAAGATGCGTCAGATGAGCGGTGGCCAGTTAAACGTGCCTATCGTATTTAGAGGCCCAACGGCTTCTGCTGGTCAATTAGCGGCAACGCATTCTCAAGCTTTTGAGAGTTGGTATGCCAATTGCCCTGGTTTAAAGGTAGTGGTGCCTTCTAACCCTAAAGACGCCAAAGGCCTACTTAAAGCAGCTATACGTGATAACGATCCCGTAATCTTTATGGAGTCGGAGCAAATGTATGGAGACAAAGGCGAGGTGCCAGAAGGCGAATATTTGATTCCGCTAGGGGTAGCAGAAATCAAAAGAGAAGGTACAGATGTGACGATAGTATCTTTCGGAAAAATAATTAAGGAGGCTTATAAAGCTGCAGACGAACTTCAAAAAGAAGGCATTTCTTGCGAAGTGATAGACCTTAGAACAGTGCGCCCAATGGATCATAAAACCATTATGGACTCGGTTAAAAAGACCAATAGATTGGTTGTTTTAGAAGAAGCTTGGCCCTTTGGTAACATCGCGACAGAAATCACGTATCAGGTTCAAGAGCAAATTTTTGATTACCTAGATGCCCCAATAATAAAAATCAATACGGCAGACACGCCGGCCCCATATTCCCCAGCTTTATTAGCAGAGTGGTTGCCTAATAGCAACGACGTGGTTAAAGCGGTGAAAAAAGTGATGTACAAATAAAATCTTGGCTCGATTTTAGCGTTACATTACCTACAAAGAACAGAGGTTCTTTGCCTTATGCTATGACTAAAAAGCTACTTGTCTTTTTATTGTTTTTATCTTCTATTGCCTTTTCTCAAACTAAGGTAAGCGGAACCGTGATTGACGAATTTGGCGAACCCGTTCCTTTTGCAAATGTGATCTTTAAAGATTCGCAAGAGGGGACTATCACAAACGAAAACGGGCGGTTTTATATAGAATCAGAAGAGAATTATACTGCAGTGATTGTATCATTTATTGGCTACAGCGATAACGAAGTTGTCTTGCCAACGCGGGCCAATTACAATGTAGAAGTCACACTGTTAGAAGAAGCAGACAGTTTAGACGAAGTCGTGATTCTATCAGGAAAACAGTCTAAAAAGAACAACCCAGCGATTGATATACTTCGAAAAGTATGGGAGAATAGACGTGAAAACGGGGTTAAAAAATTTAAGCAATACAATTATAGTAAATACGAAAAGCTAGAGTTTGATTTAAACACTATCGATTCCGCTCTAATAAAGAGCAAAGTATTTAAAGGGATGGAGTTTATTTTTGATCAAACCGACACCTCAAAAATCACAGGAAACACCTATCTGCCTATTTTTATCAACGAGGCCTTTTCTAAAGTGTATGGCGACAATATACTAAAAGAAGAAAAAGAGGTACTTGAGGGTAACAAAAACTCCGGTTTTAGCAATAACCAAACCATCATCGAGTTTGTAAAAGATCTTTACTCTGATTACGATGTGTATAACAATTATATCAAGTTTTTTGACAAAGCCTTTACAAGTCCGCTCTCGCGCACGGGAATAAACGTTTATAATTATGTATTGCTAGACAGTGCTTATGTAGACAACAAATGGTGCTATAACATTGTGTATTACCCAAGACGTAAAAACGAACTTACTTTTAAAGGTGATTTTTGGGTGAATGACACTACCTGGGCGATAAAGGAAATCAATATGCAGGCCACCAAAAGTGCCAATTTAAATTGGGTACGCGAGGTGTATATCGAACAGGAGTTTGACGTGCTTAACGATTCCATCTTTTTGATTACCAGAGATTACTTTTTAAGTGATTTTGCCTTGCGTAAAAAAGAAGGGGCACGCGGAATTTACGGCAAGCGAACCACGCTCTACGATAATTACGATTTTGATAAACCCAAAGAAAAAGAATTTTATAAGACCCAAGTAGATCCTTACGATTATGAGGTCTATAATAGACCCGACGAATTTTGGGACGAGAATCGACTCGAAGAGCTCAACAAAGACGAGGCTCAAATCTATTCTTTATTAGATACTTTAAAAACGGTACCGCGCTTTAAGACGCTTTACAATATTGGAAGCGTGCTGGCCAGTGGTTATTACGAGTTTCCCAACTTCGACTTTGGGCCCGTGTTTTCGACCTTTGGTTTTAACGAGGCAGAAGGCCTGCGAATACGAGCTGGAGGCCGCACTTACTTTAGCCAAAATGATCAATGGCGTTTAGAAGGCTTTGGCGCATATGGGTTTAAGGACGAACGCTTTAAATTTGGATTGTCTGGTAAATGGCTTTTAGATAGGCGCTCACGTCTTATAATTTTTGGGGGTCATAGAAAAGATGTAGAGCAAACGGGTGCGAGTCTAACAAACACCAACGACGTTTTAGGACGAAATTTGGCGTCGTCTTCACTGATTTCTGTTGGAGCCAATGATAGGCTTACCAGGGTGAATTTGTCTACGGTTGGTTTTGAATTAGAGCCCTATAAGAATTTCGTTTTTAGAGCTACGGGATCTTTTAGGAGTTTGAGTTCGGCCACAGATACCTTTAGCATAGATTACTTTGATGAGAATGGTGTAGTGCAGTCAGAAGTAAAACAAGCGCAAGTAGAGGCCGGGTTTTATTATACACCTAAGCGTAAGACTTCTGGGTATGGTGTAGAGCGAACCATCATTAATGACGGGGCTTATCCGAGTATTTTTGTGGGCGTTTCCCTTGGGTTAAAAGACATTTTAGATAGCGACTTTGAGTATCAAAAAGTACAGGCCTTGTATACACAGCCCTGGAACGTTGGTGGTTTAGGTCGTGCTTACACTACCTTAGAAGTAGGGAAGACATTTGGTGAAGTTCCGCTGTCGTTACTCAATCCTATCCCAGGAAACCAAACCTTGTTTAGTATTTATAATGCTTTTACGCAGTTAGATTTTTACGAATTCGTGAGTGATACCTATGCTTCTTTCCATTTGCAGCATGATTTTGGGGGCCGATTTTTTAGTAGAATTCCATGGCTTAGAAAACTCAACTTAAGAGAAGTAATCGGGTTTAGAGCGGTATATGGTTCAATTTCTGACAGTAATATCGCGCTTAATGCCTCTAATATTGTATACCAAGCGCCAGAAGATATATATTATGAATACAGCGTTGGGGTAGGCAATATATTTAAGATTCTTCGTATTGACTTTAACTTTAGAGGAAACTATTTAGACAACCCTGGAGCTCGAAGTTTTGGAGTTACGGGTACTTTTGGGTTTAGTTTCTAAGCGCTTTTCTGCTTGCGATAGGATTGCAGGGTCAATCTGTTTTTCTGCCTTTTTTTATTTGAATTCATTTGTTTTATATCCCAACCTATTTTACTACTTTTGCACCGCAAATTAAAAGATATAATTAAATAACTTATAATGGAACAATACATTATTTATATGCCAATCGCATTGGCAATCTTAGGGCTAATTTACATGCTCGTAAAGAAATCTTGGGTAATGAAGCAAGATGCCGGAGATGGCAAAATGAAAGAAATTTCGGATCACATCTACGAAGGCGCTTTGGCTTTCTTAAATGCCGAGTATAGACTACTAGCTATCTTCGTAGTAATCGTTAGTATTCTACTAGCTATTGTTTCTTTTGTTGTACCTACAACCCACTGGTTAATTGTAATCGCATTTATTTTTGGAGCTATTTTTTCTGCCTTTGCAGGAAACATCGGGATGAAGATTGCTACCAAAACAAACGTACGTACCACGCAGGCGGCACGTACTAGTTTGCCACAAGCACTTAAAATTTCTTTTGGCGGTGGAACCGTTATGGGACTTGGCGTGGCTGGTTTGGCTGTATTAGGATTGACTGCCTTCTTTATTGTGTTCTTTCACTTCTTTATGGGTGGTGAATGGACCAATACTATGGATATGACTATCGTTCTAGAAACCTTAGCTGGTTTCTCTTTAGGTGCAGAATCTATTGCTTTATTTGCACGTGTTGGTGGAGGTATTTATACCAAAGCTGCAGACGTAGGTGCCGACTTAGTTGGTAAGGTTGAGGCTGGTATTCCAGAAGACGATCCACGTAACCCAGCAACTATTGCAGATAACGTTGGAGATAACGTAGGAGATGTTGCAGGTATGGGAGCCGATTTATTTGGATCTTATGTGGCAACCGTATTGGCTGCAATGGTATTAGGAAATTATGTTATTAAAGATATGGGTGGCAACATTGGCGATGCCTTTGGCGGAATTGGCCCAATCTTACTACCAATGGCAATCGCAGGTGCAGGGATAATCATCTCTGTAATAGGAACGATGTTGGTAAAAATAAAAAGCAACGATGCTAAAGAGGCTCAGGTTATGGGCGCCTTAAACATCGGTAACTGGACTTCTATCATTTTGGTAGCGGTATCTTGTTTTGGTCTGGTAATCTGGATGCTTCCAGAAACGATGAAGATGAACTTCTTTGGCGAAGGCTTACAAGAAATTTCTTCGATGCGCGTATTCTATGCAACCTTAGTTGGACTTGTAGTAGGTGCCGTAATCTCTTCTGTAACCGAATTCTACACAGGATTAGGGAAGAGACCTATTTTAAAAATTGTACAACAATCAAGTACAGGTGCTGGAACAAACATTATTGCTGGTCTTGCGACTGGGATGATTTCTACGTTCCCATCGGTATTATTATTTGCTGGAGCTATTTGGGCTTCTTATGCTTTTGCAGGATTTTACGGAGTTGCTTTAGCAGCTTCTGCAATGATGGCAACAACAGCTATGCAATTGGCAATCGATGCCTTTGGACCTATTTCTGATAACGCAGGAGGTATTGCAGAAATGAGCGAGCAAGAGCCAATAGTAAGAGAGCGTACAGATATCTTAGATTCTGTAGGTAACACTACTGCAGCAACTGGTAAAGGATTTGCTATTGCTTCTGCTGCATTAACGTCGTTGGCATTGTTTGCTGCCTATGTAACCTTTACAGGTATTGATGGAATCAACATCTTTAAGGCGCCTGTATTGGCGATGTTATTTGTTGGTGGAATGGTTCCTGTTGTATTCTCTGCCTTAGCGATGAATGCTGTAGGTAAAGCTGCCATGGAAATGGTGCAAGAAGTAAGACGTCAGTTTAGAGACATTCCTGGAATTATGGAAGGAACTGGCAAACCTGAATACGACAAATGTGTTGCTATTAGTACACAGGCTTCTTTAAAAGAAATGATGCTTCCAGGTTTATTAACGATTGGTTTCCCATTAGTTATTGCTTTTGTACCGATGATTTTTGGTATGGACAATGTAGCTATCGCCGAAATGCTTGGTGGTTATATGGCTGGAGTAACTGTTAGTGGTGTACTTTGGGCTATCTTCCAAAACAACGCTGGTGGTGCTTGGGATAACGCAAAAAAATCTTTTGAAGCTGGTGTCGAGATTAACGGTGAAATGACTTATAAAGGCTCTGAAGCGCATAAAGCAGCTGTAACAGGTGATACTGTAGGAGATCCTTTTAAAGATACTTCTGGACCATCTATGAACATCTTGATTAAACTTACTTGTTTAATTGGATTGGTGATTGCCCCTATCTTAGGTGGGCATTCTTCTGACGAGATGTCTTTTGGCGAAGCCAACGAAGGCGAAATGATCTTTATCTCAGAAGATGGTACAAAAACTGTCCTATCTGTATCAAGTAAAGATATGGCCAAAATGACCAAAGAAGTTACTGTTGATATGGAAGGCGACGGCGACAACGCTACTGCTACTATCACGATTACTAAAGATGGCGAAACTGTAGAAGAAGTAATCACAGGAACCATGGAAGAAGTAGAGGCCAAAGTTAAAGCTTATAAAGGCGAAGACGGAGACGTTATGGTAAGGATAAAAGGCGACACCGACGGTATTACTGTGGGAGACGACAAAGAGGTTACCATTACTATGAAAGGCGAAAACAGTGGCAACGCAACTGCCAAGATTACGAGGCTTAAAGATGGAGAAACTGTAACAGAAACTATCACAGGTACGATGGAAGAAGTTAAAGCCAAGATAGAAGCTTTAAAAGATGATGCAGATGTTCAAGACATCGAAATCAGAAGTGAAGTAGAGAAAGTAATTAAGAAGGATAACTAATCTTCGATTTACATATAAAAAAAGCCCGCTCAAATTGAGCGGGCTTTTTTATTTTTAAAAGGTTCCTATGACTCCAATGGTGCGCGGAGTAGCAGCCAAACGCCACTTGATTTTTTTATTAGGTCGCATAGCATCTGGATAACGTTTTTCTTTATGTAGATAATTGTCTATGCTATCTACCACTACGATGCTTATCGCAGCGCCTATTGCAACATCTGTAATCCAATGTGCATCTGCCCAAAGCCTTGAAACAGGAGCGATAGAACCCACAGAATAGATACCTGCTTTAATCCACCAATTGTCAAACTGCTTGGCGATGGCGTGTGCCATACTCATCGATAAAATAGTATGCCCAGATGGGAAGCTATGATACTTAGGTTGATCGCTAAAAAAGTCAAATTCAAATTTACTGGCGCCATCTTCTGGACGTTGCCTGCCAATCACAGATTTTCCTAAAGCCGAATAGAAGCCGGCAACGGCAGAAGAACTAATGATAAGAACGGCCGCATTGCGTACTTTTTCATTTTTGGTAATAAGGCCAACAGAATAAAGTCCGCCAGTGATTAAAAAGAAGTTTTGAGGGCTGCCAAAGTAATACCCAATATCTTTAAGTAAATCTGGTACGTCGCCGTTTTGCTCTAAAAAGAAGGCACGTGCGTTGTGATCTATAGTATGTAATCCAACAGTGCCTACAATAATACCTGCTGCTGTAGAAAAATCTTCGCCATTCCAGCGGGCTGGTGCGGTTACCGCATACAAAGCGCCACCAAAAACGCTTTTCGCATCGTATTTGAGCATCTCCCATGTGGTCTGTTCGCTAGGGGCTACCAAAGAGTCGTTAGCGGTTTGTGCTAGGCTGAATTGACTACAAAGAAGTAATTGTAAAACAAGGAATATTCTTATGGGAAAATAATTCATAGATGGATTTTCGACTAGATGAAAATACGAAAATCTTGAATACTAAAACAACCCATGCAACTCGGCATCGATGCGACTAATCACATCGCCTAGATGTTCTGGGTCGCTCACAAAATCGAGGCTGTCTACGTCAAAAATTAGTAAATTGCTTTTGTCGTAATCATGAATCCAGGCTTCATAACGCTCGTTAAGGCGGCTTAGGTAGTCAATAGAGATGCTGTTCTCGTATTCGCGCCCGCGTTGGTGAATCTGATTGACTAAATTAGGGATAGAGCTACGCAAATAGATGAGCAAGTCAGGAGCTTCTGTAACAGATTCCATCAGGTCGAAGAGCGAACGATAGTTCTCAAAATCACGATTGGTCATAAGACCCATTGCGTGTAAGTTGGGAGCAAAGATATAAGCGTCTTCGTAAATGGTTCTGTCTTGGATAATGTCTTTTCCTCCTTCGCGAATGTCTACGATTTGCCTAAAACGACTGTTTAAAAAATAGACTTGTAAATTAAAAGACCAGCGCTCCATCTGATTGTAAAAATCGTCTAAATAAGGATTGTCTTCTACGTCTTCGAAGTGGGGTTGCCATTTATAATGCTTGGCTAGTAATTTTGTGAGCGTGGTTTTTCCAGAGCCTATATTTCCGGCAATTGCGACGTGCATAAATCTACTTGTAAATGTGTTAGGTTAGCTTGAAAGTGAAAACAAAATCACCATCGTAAATATACAGGAAATCCCCATTTAGTTGCAACTGTTTTTGGGTATTTTTAGAAAAGTCAGCTGGAAGCTCAAAATACTCGTTGAGCGTCGCATTAAAGTAAAATTTGCCATCTGCTCCTAGACCAATCAGTGAGTTTTTGTATTGCCAAATCACTTCAAAATTAGGATTGCGATACTGTTCGAGGATGCTTCCATACACATTAAAAGAAACCACTTGCTCTGTGGTTAACAAATAATAAAAATTAAAGCTGCTGTCTACACTAATTACGTTTCCGGCAATTGGCTGTGAGATAAGCGTGCGTTTACCCGATCTATAATTGTACAGCTCTAACTGCTGATTGTCTTGATTAAAAACCCATAGACTGTTGTTATTTGCCATACGCACCGAATCGATATTGGCAAAACCTTCTACCTCGTTAAAATTAATTCGTTCGATTTCGTTTAGTGTATTGTCTAGTAGTACCACCGTGTTAAAGTCGGCATAATAGACCAGCACTTTGAGCGGGTTGATAATATCTACGCTTTCTATTCCGCCTAGGCGCATATCTGCGTACGAGATGGTAGCGCCGTTATTGCGCTTATGTAGCGAATTGTTTTTGATAAAATAAAGGTTGTCGTAGTTGTCTTTACCAATAAATCGGTCTGCCTTGAGCGCAACAGAATCTTGCAAGACCAATTGTTGGGCTTGGAGGGGAAGGCAAATAAACAAGAGTAGCCAAAGGCTTTTCATAGGCTAAAGTTACAAATTCTAATCACAAATTAGCTTGTATCCATACCCTCTAACGTTTACTATTTGCACGCTAGTATCTTGTTTTAGTTTTTTACGGAGTTTAGAGATAAATACATCCATGCTTCGCGCAGAAAAAAAGTCGTCTTGCCCCCAGAGTTTTTGCAAGATACTATTGCGATCTAAGAGCTGGTTTTTATTCAAGCACAAATGGTACAATAATTCGCTCTCTCTATGGGTAAGACTGGTTAACTTTTCTGTATTAAACTGTAGCTCTTGTTTGGCTGCATTAAAGTGATAGGCGCCTATTTTAAAATCCTTTGAGGGGGTTTCTGGTTTGCTACGCCCTAATAGGTTTTGGATTCGTACGATCAATTCTTCTACACTAAAAGGCTTTTTTAAGTAATCGTTTCCGCCTAGCGAAAACCCTTGCACCACATCTTGAGTTTGTGATTTTGCTGTTAAAAAAATGATAGGTATATCGTTGTTTTCTTTTCTGATCTCTTTGGCCAACGTAAAGCCATCTTTTTTAGGCATCATGACATCTAATACCAAAATCTCTGGCACTTCTTTTTTATAAGCTTCTTTGGCCGCGACTCCGTCTTTACAGAGGGTTACTTCGAATTCGCGCGTCTCTAAACTCTCCTTTACAATTTGTGCTAAGGCGGGTTCGTCTTCTGCTAATAAAACGCGAATTTTTTTACTCATTAGGTAATGTTATGGTAAATGTAGTGCCTCCGTTTATAGTAGCCATGAGCGTACCATTGTGTTTTTCTATAATATTTTTGGCGTAATATAGACCAATTCCAAAACCTTTGGTATCGTGATGATTCCCCTTGGGTACTCGATAGAATTTGTCGAATATTTTGGTCGTTTGGCTTTTCGTTAGCGAAGTGCCATTGTCATGAATTTTTACCACCGTGTTATTTTGATCTTTGTGAAGGCCAATCTTAATCTTGTTACCACCATATTTAAAGGCATTATCTACGATGGTGTTAAGCACATTTTCTAAGTGAAACTTATCTGCTCGAATGACGCATTGATCTAATGAACTATCAAAGGTGATTTGCTTTTGAGTATGTATAAAAGTCTCGGGAACCACAGCAAGTTTGGTCAGAACAGCAACCAGGTCAACATCTTGAGTATTGAGATCCAAATTTTGACTATCGAGCGATGCGGTCTCTAGGAGCTTGTCTACCATATGAGTGAGTTTTTTTACTTGCTCAGAAGACATGGCAGCATATTTTTGTGTTTTTTCTTGGTCGTTGGTTTTGTTAAACTGTTCGATGCCTTCTAAGGCGACAGATATAGTAGCCAGCGGCGTTTTAAACTCATGCGTTATATTGCTGATGAGGTCGTTTTTAATTTCGGCCAGTTGTTTTTGTTGCTTGATGATTCTAAGCATATAAAACAAGATGCCAATAATACTGGCGATCAAAATAAAGGTGAGCAATAAGCTTACCGCGTTGCGATGCAAGATAAGGGGCGTCGTATTTTTAAAATAAACCTTAATCTTACTATCGTGCATTAATAAACTCGAGGCTGCGGTAACATATTGAGTATTCATATCGCTGGTTACCTCTCCAAGTTGTTCGTTTTCTGCCATAGGGCTTGAGAATTCTAAGCCATAAGTAATCCAGAGTTGGCGACGGTCTAGTTCTTTATAAAAAATACTGTCTAGGCGCTCTAGCGACAGCTCATCTTGTCTAATCGAAACAAATATTTTTGAGGTAAGGATTTCGAAGGGAGAATTACCCGTAAATGTAAAAGTGGTGTTTTCGCTTTGGCCGATAGGATGCAGATTTCTGTCAAAAAGTGTGTCAGACAATAAGGTGATACGCTTATAGTTTGAACTGTCTGTAATTTTGAATTGCTCTGAGTTAGGTATCTTTAAAGAGTCCAAGCCAGTGAAGAGATGACGCAGACTGTTACGACTTTTTTCGCTACGTATTTTAATCGAATCCCCGATAAACTCCATGGTGTTTTGCTGCGCCAGTTGGGTGTAATAGTTATCTACCGCCACATCTAAACTATTCTGAACATCTGCCAGTAGTTCTTGCTTTTCTGCCGTATAGGTTTTATAGGCCCAATACCCTTGCACGCCTAAAGTGAGGAGTATCACAAAGCTTATAAAGTATAGTATTTTATAATAGTTTTGATCTTTCATTTAATCCAAATGTACGGTGCTAACCCTTTGTTAGCCAAATCGCTTAACACTCGTTAACATTGCTTAACTTGAGTTATGAAATGAGTTCTGCATCTTTGTAATGTAAAATAAAAATTCACCGAATATGAAAACGCTTATACAACTTACGTTAATTCTCACAATTCTCTTGACCTCTGCGGTGCATGCGCAAGATATTGCAGGAGTGGCTACATATAAGTCACAACGCAAAATGGAAATCAAACTAGATAGCACTCAATTTAGCGACGAAATGCAGAAGCAAATGCAAGCGATGATGAAAAAGCAATTTGAGAAAGAGTATACTTTAAACTTTACAAAGGACGAATCTATGTATAAGGTGGTAGAAACCCTAGACGACCCTAACCCGATGGCAGGCGGCGGTGTGCGCGTAGTGGTTGCAGGCTCTGGTGCAGACGATTCGCTGTATAAAAATTTGAAAGAAGACCGATATGCAAACAAAACAGAAGTTTTTGGCAAGCCGTTTTTAGTAAAAGACAATTTTAGAGACGAAGAGTGGACGCTTACTAAGGAATCTAAAAATATTGGTGAGTATACCTGCTTTAAAGCAACCATGACTAGAACTATTACAGTCTCTACTGCTTTTAATTCGGAAGGAACAGACAACGACGAATCTGCAGAAAGTACAGAAGAGCAGGAACAACTTATTACCGCTTGGTATACCCCGCAAATTCCAGTTCAGAATGGGCCAAGTAACTACCAAGGTCTACCTGGTCTTATCTTAGAAGTTAACGATGGTAGCGAGACGATTTTATGCAGTAAAATAGTGATGAATCCTAAGAACGGAGTCAGTATTAATGAGCCTTCAAAAGGCAAAGTCGTTACCTCTGACGAGTATCGCGCTATCATGGAAGAAAAGATGAAAGAGATGCAAGAACGATACCAGACCAACGACAGACGTCGCGATGGGCATAATGTTCAAATACGAATAGGAGGGTAAACTTTAACATTTTGCTAACAAACCATTGGGAGTGGCCTTAGTCTAACAGTTTAATTTTGTAAATTAAACGACGTATAAAATACATTAAAATGAAGCTACTTACCACTTTGGCCCTTTTACTATCGACACTTTTTGTCAATGCGCAAAACTTTGACGGGCAAGCCTTTTACGAATCCAAAACCACCATGGACATGGACTTTGGAGGGCGAGAAATGAGCGAAGACATGAAGAAGATGATCGCCGAACGAATGCGCAAATACCTTGAAAAGACGTATATACTCACCTTTAACAAAACAGAATCTCTCTACAAAGAGGAGGTTGTGTTAGAGACAGATGCCGCTGGCGGAGGCCGTATGATGGGCATGATGATGGGGAGTTTTTCTGCCGGGGATCAGTATAAAAATATTGAGACCAACAAATTGGTAGAAGAGCGTGAGTTTTATGGAAAACAGTTTTTGGTAAAAGAAGATATCGTTCCGCTCGAATGGGAAATGACCAAAGAGTCTAAGCAAATCGGGCAGTATGTAGCTTTTAAAGCAACAGCGATTAAAAAGATAGACCCGAACGACTTTAGCATGGCCAGACCACGACGCGGGCGAGGCGGCGACAGAGATTCAGACGAGAAAAAAGAAGGCGAAGCGGTAAAAGATACTACCAAAACGGAGAGCAACGATCCTTTTGACCAAATAGAAGTACCTAAAGAAGTAATCGTAACCGCATGGTACACTCCAATGATTCCTGTGGGGCATGGTCCAGGCGAATACGCTGGTTTACCAGGGTTAATTTTAGAACTAAATGTTTACAGAACCACACTTTTATGTTCAAAAATTGTGATGAACCCAAACGAGTCAGAAGAAATAAAAGAACCGTCTAAAGGGAAAGAAGTTACTCGAGAAGAGTATAACGCAATTGTAAAAGAAAAAATGGACGAAATGCGCGAGATGTTTCGCGGTCGTGGAGGGCGTCGTGGCGGCGGCTTTAGAGGTTAATTCAATCAACAACATACCAACAATTAAATCATGAAGAAACAATTCTTTATAGTTCTCGTATTGTCTTTACTCGGCCTAAATGCCATGGGACAAACAGTAAAAGTGAGAGGGGTTATTAAAGATAGTGTAGGGGCTCCACTCGAATTGGCAAATATTATCGCTACCATTAAAGCCACTGGCGAAATTGAGTCGTATTCTATTACCAATCACGAAGGTAGATACCAAATGGATTTACCGGTGAATAATACATACATTCTTAAAGCTAGTTTCTTAGGCCTCAAAAATGAGGAGATAGAGATTACAGTTCCAGAAAATTCAGATGACTTACAGCGCGATGTAACGCTTATGCCTTTGGCCAACGAACTAGAAGGTGTTGAGTTGGTATACGAAATGCCAGTTTCTGTGCGCGGCGATACTATCGTCTATAATGCAGACTCATTTACCTCAGGGAACGAGCGAAAGCTCGAGGATGTGATGAAAAAACTCCCCGGGATAGAAGTTAACGACGACGGAGAGATAGAGGTAGAGGGTAAAACCGTGAGCAAAGTAATGGTAGAGGGCAAGGACTTTTTTGATGGCGACAGTAAGCTGGCTACGAAAAACATTCCTGCAGATGCGGTAGATAAGGTTCAAGTTCTTAGAAACTACAATGAGGTTGATCAAATGCGTGGTTTGGGGAACGATCAAGATAATATTGCTATTAATATTAAGCTTAAAGAGGGAAAAAAGAACTTCTGGTTTGGAGAAGTTACCGCAGGTATTGGATTTGATCCTAGCGAAGATGTAAAAACCTTGTTGCACCCTAAATTGTTTTTTTATAGTCCTAAATACAGTTTGAATATCATTACAGATTTTAACGATATCGGAGAAGTACCCTTCACTTTTAGAGACTACTTTAATTTTACTGGCGGATTTAGAAACTTTAACCAAGGCGGAGGAACCAGCTTTAATATTAGCGAAAGCGATTTAGGTTTTGCCATTGGCCAAAATAACCGTGCCAGTAAAATAGAAACCTCGTTTTTAGCGGCTAACTTTAGTTGGGCAGCTGGCGATAATTTAGACATAAGTGGATTTTCAATTTTGTCTGACAATCGTACTAGTTATATTACCAATACTATTCGGTCTTATATTCAAAGTAGGTCTACAGAGACTACTAACAATCAAGAAGACCAGCGTTCACAATTGGGAATGGTTAAGTTGAGTGGAGTTTACAAGCCTAGCACAAACTTTCAGATGGACTACGATGTACTTTTAAAAGGCTCTAAGCAGACAGAAAATGGTAATTTGACATCTACGGTAAACGACAATCCTAATAGAATCGAAGAAGACTTAGAAAACACACCTTTCTCGATCAATCAAAATGTGAATACCTACTATACGCTAAACGATAAAAACATTTTTGCAGGACAGCTGCAGCATCTTTACAATAACGAAGATCCGTTTTATCGAGCTATCCAGGATTCAATTCCATTTAGAGGCGTGTTTACACAAATCAACCCTACGGCTCCATTTGATTCTAGTCAAGACATCTATGATCCTTTACAGCAACAGAGTCGTTACGATATAAATCAAGACAAACGTGTTAAGACCAATAAAGTAGACGCAAAAGTAGATTACTACTATGTAATCAATAACAAGAGCAACCTAAATCTTACCCTTGGGACTACTCAAAGTGTACAGGATTTTAATTCTGGAATTTTTCAGCGTCTAGCTGTTGCAGGAGCACCGGTTAGTTTTGACGATAACGCCTTTAACAACGACGTGAGATTTAACTTTAGCGATATATTTTTAGGAGTACACTATAAATTTAAAGCTGGAATTTTTACAGTCACCCCAGGGGCGACTTTGCATAATTACGATGTAAAAAGCGAGCAATTAGGCAGCACAACCCAAACAAACGATTGGTTAGTATTGCCAGATGCCAATGTGATTATTGAGCTTAAAAAGAGTGAAAACATTCGATTAAACTATCGTATCTCTGCTCAATATACCGATGTAAATAATTTCGCCGAAGGCTATGTGTTTAATAACTATAACCGCCTTTTTAGAGGAAACAGAAACCTAGAAAATGCGTTCTCGCATAATTATACCTTGAGTTACTTTAGTTTTAATATGTTTAATTATACAAACATTAGCGGCTTTGTTAATTACACCAGACGTACCGATGCGATAAAAACAGATACAGATATCGCAGGTATTACACAGGTGTCTAGCCCTATTAATCTTGCGAGTAACTTCGCAGACGAAACCCTCTCAGGAAACGTTCGCTTTAGTAAGAACATAAAGAAGATTCGTTTAAGCGCTGGAGCCAATGTATCTTGGAGTAGCTTTAACAACGTCGTGAACGACGAGGTTAGAATCAGTGAGAGTTTGACGCAAAACTATAATGCAAGTGTTCGTACTAGTTTTAGAGAATGGCCAAACCTTGAGGTGGGGTATCGTATGACTATTAATAACTACGACAACGCAGGGTTCGAACAGACCTTCTTTACAGATCGTCCTTATCTAAAATTTGACGCTCAATTTTTACAAGACTTTACTGTAACTGCTGACTGGGATTTTTATAAATACACAGACAAAGCAGAAACCATAGAAAACGAGTATTCTTTCTTAGGAGCAAGCTTGTATTATCGTGAGCAGGATAGCAAATGGGAGTATCAAATTCAGGCGACTAACTTGCTTAACGTTGACTTTATAAACAACGATAGCTTTAATGAGAATTTTAACTCGACATCTCAGTTTGAGGTACTGCCCAGAATTGTGATGTTTATCGTGAAATATAATCTTTAGTAAAAACGTGATATAATAAAAAAAGGGAGCCCATGGCTCCCTTTTTTTATGTTTGAGTTTGAGAATTTAAATATTAAATGCTGACTTTACTTGGTCTACAAAATCTAGTTTTTCCCAAGTAAATAGTTCTACCACTTTTTCTACTTTGCCAGAATAAGGGCTGTCAAAAACTTTGGTTACTGTTCTTGGAGTACGCCCCATATGGCCATAGGCCGCAGTTTCTGAATACATAGGGTTGCGCAATTTTAGGCGAGACTCTATAGAGGCAGGTCGCATGTCAAAAATACCTTTTACAATTTCTGCGATTTGGCCATCTGTTAAATCGACCTTGGCCGTGCCATAAGTATCTACAAATATAGAGGTGGGTTCTACCACACCAATAGCATAAGATACCTGCACTAGGGCTTCTTCTGCAACGCCTGCAGCTACAATGTTCTTGGCAATATGTCTGGCGGCATAAGCGGCACTTCTGTCTACCTTACTTGGGTCTTTACCAGAAAATGCGCCACCTCCGTGGGCTCCTTTTCCGCCATAGGTGTCTACAATAATTTTACGACCTGTAAGGCCAGTGTCTCCGTGCGGGCCACCAATGACAAACTTACCCGTTGGATTGATATGATATACAATCTCGTCGTTAAATAGCTGCTGAACGTATTCAGGTAGCTTGGCCTTAACTCTTGGGATTAATATCTCGATAATATCTTTATTGATTTTGGCTAGCATGGCATCGTCTGTTGCCATAAACTCGTCGTGTTGTGTAGATACAACGATGGCATCGATTCGCTGCGGAACATTGTCGTCGCTATACTCTATAGTTACTTGACTCTTAGAGTCTGGTCTTAGGTAAGTAATCTCGTTGTTTTCACGACGCAAGGCCGCTAATTCTATTAGAATAGAGTGCGAGATCTCTAAGGCCAAAGGCATATAATTTTTGGTCTCGCTGGTAGCATACCCAAACATCATTCCTTGGTCTCCCGCTCCTTGTTGCTCTTTGTCTTCCCGATCTACTCCTTGATTGATATCTTGTGATTGTTCGTGAATAAGAGAAATTACGCCACAAGAGTCTCCGCTAAATTGATAGGCTCCTTTGGTATAGCCAATTTTATTTATCACATCTCGAGCAATTTGCTGCACATCCAAATAAGTGCTGCTTTTAACCTCTCCAGCCAACACAACTTGTCCTGTGGTAACTAAGGTTTCGCAGGCTACTTTAGAAGATGGGTCAAAGGCTAAAAAATTGTCTAACAGCGCATCGCTAATTTGATCTGAAATTTTGTCTGGATGTCCTTCTGATACACTTTCAGAAGTAAATAAATAGGCCATATATAGTATTTTGCTCCGGTTGCCTTTCTAAGACTCTCTTTTATCAAAAGCCTTACAGAATAAAGCGAAAAAAAGAATTTTTTGCTTTAGAGGCAAGCGCTCAAAAATACGCATAATATTAAAACTTTAAAACTGCAAGCCCAGGTTAATTTAGACTCAAATAAGGCATTAAAGCTCTAAAATATACTCGCCTTTTTATAGGCGTCAATTACCGCTTGTTCGCCTTCTTTGCCAGGTTTAGAATTGCCATGTTCCATGCCAAGTACGCCTTTAAAACCACGGCCGTGAATGTATTTAAATACATTGTTGTAGTTAATTTCGCCTGTTCCGGGTTCTTTGCGACCAGGATTGTCGCCAATCTGGAAATAGGCAATTTCGTCCCAGCACGCTTCAATATTTGGAATCAAATTTCCTTCTTGAATCTGCTGATGATAAATATCGAACAAGATTTTACAGGAGGGCGAATCTACCGCCTTACAAATCTGATAGGCATGAGGCGATTCTGCCAAGAACATTCCAGGATGATTTCTAAAATTTAGCGGTTCAAGCACCATCACTAAGCCATGAGGCTCTAATATGGCAGCTGCTTGTTTGAGTGTTTCTACCACATTGGCCGTTTGGTAGTCTGGCGCCAAACGCAAATCTACATGACCAGGTACCACTGTCATCCATTTGGCCCCAATGCGTTTTGCAACGGTAATAGAATCCTTAATGTCATTTAAAAACTCTTCGCGATATTTAGGGTCACCACTGGCCAAATTTGGTTCGCGCCAATAGATATTATGCGCCACAAAAACACCCATAGTCATTCCGCGTTTTTGCATTAAGGCCGCCATAGCTTCTTGCGTTTCCACTGACCTGCTTTTGAGTTCGTTGTCTTCGAAGGCAGTAAACCCTTGATCGGCCATAAATTTTAATTGCTCTAGTATATCGTCTCCAGCGGTTTCTTTAAACATGCCATCGTGAGGTGCAAATTGTAGTGGATACAAATGCGTTGATGAAAACATTGTTGCAGCTTTTGCCTTAGGGCCGATAAGCGAAGCGCCCACCGAAGCGAGCGCCATATTGCCAATAAATTTACGTCTGTTCATAATACTCAGATTATAGCGACCATTTTTTTCCGCCCGTTAACTCCTGTAAGTCACCACAAATGTAGTCGCCAGGATATGGGTCGTAAGCCAAAACTTTCTCGCCAACTTGTTCGCTGTTCAAATAGGCATTTATAGTCATGTATTTGATTTCTTTCAAAAACTTAGATTCAGAAATAGGTTCATCGTGTTCGAAAGGTTCGAACTGATTGTTTGTTCCAGGAGGATCCGGCAATTCGTCTTTAGGATCTAGCATGCCATTGTCTAACAAAGCTGTGTAGTTTTCTACGGTCCATTTACTGGCATCTTCGCCATGGTCTGCTACCATTTTTGTTTTGATTCTGCCAAAGGCATCTTTTAACTTGGCCTTATACTTAACCGTAGATACTTGATCCCAATACATATCGATAAATTCTACCACGTTTACATCGCTCGCTCCAGGAGTGTCTTCTGTTTTAGGTAAAATTATATCGGCCAATTGAGCAACCATATCTGCTTCGTCTTGAGCCATAAAAGTAGGCTTCCAACCCTCGGGGTCAGAAGTACAGCTTTGCAGCATGTTTAAAAGTGCTGGTGACGCCACGACAACGCCAGTAGAAATTCCTAAATGTTTTAATGCTTCTCTTCTTTTCATGACACCGTTTTTAACTGTTCATTTTTTTAAATTGCTCGGCAGCATGATTCGCCGCACGCGCTGTAAAGGCCATATATCCGAGTGATGGGTTATGGCAACCCGCCGATGTCATAAACGACCCATCGGTTACATACACATTCTTACAGGTATGTACTTGGTTCCATTCATTGAGTACAGAGGTCTTAGGGTCGCGTCCCATACGGGCGGTTCCCATTTCGTGAATTCCGAGTCCCATTCCACCAATGTCGTCGTACGGTGTGATATCTGTAAAGCCACCCGCTTCTAGCATTTTTATGGCTTGCTCCTGCATGTCTTTACGCATCGCAATTTCGTTGGGGCCAAAGTCTGCGTCAAATACAACCGTTGGTAATCCCCACTCGTCAAGATTTTCGTAATCTAGATACATTCTATTGCTGTGGTCAGGTAATGTCTCTCCAAAGGCCAATAAGTTCATTCTCCACTCTTGTGGCTTTAAGATGAGGTCTTTGAGTTCTGGGCCGTATTTTAGTTCGGCAATCTGCTCTCCAGTACCACCTCTATTGGCGCCACCTTGATATCCATAGCCTCTTTTAAAGTCGGGCGAATCGGTTTTACCTCCTAAGTTTCTAAACCTCGGAATATAAATTCCATTTGCACGACGGCCTTTAAAATATTTGTCTTCAAACCCTTTTGGTGCTGTCCCGACGGCTCCCACTCTAAAGTGATGATCCATTATATTGTGTCCTAACTCGCCGCTATCGTTACCTAATCCATTTGGGAATCGGTCAGACTTGGATTGCATCAAAATAGAAGTAGATGCAATCGCAGAGGCACATAAAAAGACAATACTGGCCTCAAACTCCAGTTTCTCTTTGGTTTCTGTATCGATGATTTTAACACCTGTGGCCTGTTGAGTAGCATCGTCATACATCACTTCGTATGCGATAGAATTTGGCCTCAGTGTCATGTTTCCTGTCTTTTCTGCTGCAGGCAAGGTACTACTGTTACTGCTAAAGTATGCACCGTAAGGGCAACCACGCATACAGCGATTTCTGTATTGACAAGTGGTTCTTCCAGCTCCTTCTTTGGTTCCTTCTGTAATATGTGCCGTGCGCCCAATCATAAGTGTACGGTCGTCAAATTCTGTAGACAATACTTCTTTAAGGTGTTCTTCTACACAATTGAGATTCATCGGTTTTAAGAAGTTTCCGTCTGGTAAAATGTCTAAGCCTGCATTTACACCACTTACCCCGATATATTCTTCTACCTTGTCATACCAAGGCTTAATGTCTTTGTATCGAACGGGCCAATCTACGGCGATACCTTCTTTTTTATTGGCTTCAAAATCTATGTCTCCCATTCGGTAACTCTGTCGCCCCCACATGAGTGAGCGTCCACCCACATGATAGCCTCGTATCCAGTCAAAACGACGGTCCTCTTTATAAGGGTGCTTTTGGTCGTCTACAAAAAAGTGCTGTCGTGCTTCGTGCGTAACATAACCGGTTCGATGCTGTTTGAATTTTTTTATTCGCGTCTCGCGAGTGGTCGTTCCACCATTGGGGAGGTCCCAAGGGTCAAGGTTTGCAGTAGGGTAATCGCCATGCTTTACCATGCGACCACGCTCTAATACTAAGGTTTTAAGACCGTTCTCACAAAGTTCTTTGGCAGCCCAGCCACCAGAAATTCCTGTGCCTACAACGATTGCGTCGTATTGGGCATCAGGGTTAGGGAGAAAACAACTGTTCATTAGTTTGGTTTTTTAATGGGTGTTTAGAAGAAACACGTTATTTTTACAGGGCAACTAAATTAATTATCTTATTCGGAATTTTTCCAATTTATTATTGTTAATTTTCCTTTTTTTTCAAAAAATATCTAATGACACAGCAACGATTTTCGTTTAAGATTGCGATTCTCGCAACGACTTTTTGTTTATTCTTAAATACTGGATGTAAGCAATCTAGCGAACAAAATACAGCTCCCGATTCAGAAACGAATATGGTTGTAACAGAGTACGAAACGCCTATTGATACAACTCCATGGAAGCTATCTTTAGCGCAATGGTCTATTCATAGAATGATTCAAGAAGAAGGGGTAGATCCTTTCGACTTTGCGAAGCTTGCTGCAGGCTGGGGGTTTGAAGGTGTAGAATATGTGAGTCAGCTATACAACGATGCTGTGCAAGAATACGACAGCAAACAAGAAGGCGTCGATGCTGTTATAGCCCGTTTAAAAGAAGAATCAGAAAAAGCGGGTGTCACTAACCTATTAATCATGATAGACGGCGAAGGTGATATGGCTGTAAACGATGAGACAGCTCGCGACTTGGCGGTAGCAAACCATAAGGTTTGGGTAGATGCAGCAGCGGCTTTAGGGTGTCATTCGATTCGAGTCAATTTGTTTGGATCTATTCTAGGCTCTGAATGGCATACAAATTCTGTTGATGCGCTCACAAAACTCGGATCGTACGCCAAAGAAAAGAACATCAATGTTTTAGTAGAAAATCATGGATGGTTATCTAGCGATGCCCCACAATTAATGAAAGTGATTAACGAGGTAGCGATGGACAACGTGGGAACCCTTCCAGATTTCGGAAACTTTTGCTTACAACGTAAAGATGGTTCTAAATGGGGCGAATGCCTTAAAGAATATCCAGATATTTACCAAGGTGTAAATATAATGATGCCAGCTGCCAAAGCGGTAAGCGCAAAGTCCTATGATTTTGATGCGCTTGGAAACGAGACCAAAATAAATTATGCTAAAATGCTTAGAATCGTGAAAGCAAATCGTTACGATGGTTTTATAGGAGTCGAATACGAAGGCACAAGACTGAGCGAAGAAGATGGTATTTTGGCCACCAAGAACTTGATCTTAAACGGACCTTTTAAAGCAGAAGAAAATAAATAACCAAACATATTATGAAGCTAAACATACGAGTAAAGCTGTCGCTAATGATGTTCCTCGAATTCTTTATTTGGGGAGGATGGTTTGTGACTTTAGGAACTTTTTTGGGCAATAATTTAAATGCCGCCGATGGCGAAATCGCTCAAGCATTCTCTACCCAATCCTGGGGAGCAATTATCGCACCCTTCATCATAGGGCTTATTGCCGACCGCTTTTTTAATGCCGAACGAATCTTAGGAGTACTTCATTTGATCGGGGCGTTTTTGATGTATCAGATGTCTAATGCAACAGAATTTGCCGTTTTCTATCCTTACGTATTAGGGTATATGATTGCCTATATGCCAACCTTGGCATTGGTTAATTCGGTCGCCTTTAACCAGATGAGCGACCCGAGTAAAGATTTTCCGTTAGTACGTGTATTTGGTACGGGAGGTTGGATTTTTGCCGGCCTTCTTATAAGCTTTTTGGCTTGGGATTCGCCAGAAAACATACAAGAAGGATTGCTTAAGAACACCTTTTTAATGGTAGCAGTTGCTTCTGCGATATTAGGATTGTTTAGCTTTATTTTACCTAAAACACCACCAAATGCAAAAGGCGAAAAGGCGAGTATTTCAGATATTTTAGGTTTGGATGCACTAAGTTTATTAAAGGATAGAAACTTTCTGGTGTTCTTTATTTCTTCGGTGTTGATTTGTATTCCATTGGCTTTTTATTATCAAAATTTGAGTCCTTTCTTAACCGAATCTCAGGTAGCAAAATCTACAGCATGGGCATCTGCCGGGCAAGTGAGCGAAGTAGTATTTATGCTGCTGTTACCCTTTTTCTTTAAGAAGTTTGGCTTTAAAAAGACCATTTTAGTAGGTATGCTAGCCTGGGCAGTGCGTTATGTTTTATTTGCCTTTGGCGATGCAGGCGATATGTTCTTTATGATTATCACTGGTATTATTCTTCACGGAATTTGCTATGACTTCTTTTTTGTATCGGGTCAAATATATACAGACAGCAAGGCTGGAGAAAAAATTAAAAGTGCTGCTCAAGGTTTAATTACCTTGGCTACCTATGGAGTAGGAATGTTGGTAGGTTTTTATATTGCAGGGCGTATTTCTGATGCCAATCTAATAGGCGATGGCCTTCACGATTGGAAACAAATATGGTTGTTCCCAGCGGGATTTGCAGCAGTAGTGCTTGTGATTTTCGCCTTATTATTTAAAAATGAAAAAATTGAATACACCGAATAACTCACATTAACACATAACGAATGAGTAATAAAATAAGATGGGGAGTTCTTGGTGGCGGAGGTGATTCTTTAATAGGAATCTTGCATCGTGTCGCGGCCAGTATGTTTGATGCTTATAGCTTAACGGGCGCAGTGTTTAATCCTGATCACGAAAAAAGCTTGGCCTTTGCCAAAGAAATTGGGATACCTACAGATAGAATTTATGCAGATTTTGACAGTATGGTCGCTGCAGAGTTGGCCCTGCCAAAAGAAGAGCGGATTCAGGTGTTTTCTGTACTCACTCCTAATTTTTTGCATTATCCTATGGCAAAAAAGCTTTTGGAGTCTGGGTTTCATGTGATTTGCGAGAAGCCAATGACCATGACCTATCAAGAAGCTTTAGCGCTAGAGGTGATTCAGAAAGCCAACAACAATATATTTGCCTTAACACATACCTATACAGGGTACCCGATGATTAGGCAGATGCGGCATATGGTGGCTTCTGGTGAGTTAGGGAAAATTCAGAAAGTAGATGCGCAGTATTATCAAGGATGGATCAACCCGATTATTCACGATAAAGAACAGCGAAGCTCCACGTGGCGCTTGGATCCAGAAAAATCTGGTATTAGCTGTTGTATGGGCGATATAGGCGTGCATGCCTATCAAATGATAGAGTATGTTACCGGTTTAGAAGTAAAAGAGATTCTGGCAGACTTAAACCATCTCTACGAAGACAATCAAATGGATATAGACGGGACAGTTTTGTTGCGTTTTGACAAATTTACCAAAGGCGTGCTTAGAGCAAGTCAAATTGCAACTGCAGAAGAGAATTGCTTTACCCTTGCAATATATGGACAAAAAGGAAGCATTAAATGGCAACAAGAGAATCCTAATTATGTACAATTATTAATCGACGGACAACCTGTACAAACCTTAAAACCAGGCCACGGATATAATTCTGACTTGTCGCTAGATGGCACCAAATTGCCACCTGGACATCCCGAAGGCATCTTTGACGCGATGGGAAATATTTATAAAGGAGTGGCCAAAGCAGTTCGTGGGCAACAATACGACCCCGCCGAATTTCCTGGAATGCGGGATGGGGTACGAGGAATGAATTTTATTGAACAAAGTGTAGCGTCTCATGCCAATGGCAATGTTTGGACTTCGCTTTAAGAGCTTTTAATTTATGAAAACAATCAAAGGACCTGCTGTTTTTTTAGCACAATTTATGGACGACAAAGCTCCGTTTAATAGTTTGGATGGACTCTGCGGATGGGCGCGTGACTTGGGTTATAAAGGAATCCAAATTCCAACATGGGAAACCCGTCTTATCGATTTAAAGTTAGCTGCAGAGAGTCAAGTCTATTGCGACGAGCTCAAAGGCAGAATCAATGAGTTTGGCTTAGAGATTACCGAGCTATCTACTCATTTACAAGGGCAGCTGGTTGCAGTGCATCCGGCCTACGATATTATGTTTGACAATTTTGCGCCTGCAGATTGCAAAAACAATCCCAAAAAGAGAACTGAGTGGGCTGTAAATCAGGTAATGTATGCGGCAAGTGCCAGTAAGAGACTTGGCCTAAATGTGCATGCTACTTTTTCTGGAGCCTTGTTGTGGCATACTTGGCATCCATGGCCTCAGCGCCCTGCTGGGCTTGTAGAAATGGGTTTTGAAGAACTTGCCAAACGTTGGTTGCCAATTCTGAATCATTACGACGAGAATGGGGTAGATGTGTGCTACGAGATTCATCCAGGAGAAGACTTACACGATGGGGTAACCTTTGAGCGTTTTCTAGAAGCCACGGGAAATCACAAGCGAGTCAATATCTTATACGATCCTTCCCATTTTGTATTACAACAGTTGGATTATATAGAATATATAGACCATTATCATGAATTTATCAAGGCGTTTCATGTAAAGGATTCGGAGTTTAATCCGAACGGAAAAAAAGGCGCTTTTGGCGGTTATGGCGATTGGATTGATCGTGCTGGTCGTTATCGTTCGCCGGGAGATGGACAGATTGATTTTAAAACTATTTTTACCAAACTTACCGAGTACGGTTGCGATGTTTGGGCCGTGATGGAATGGGAGTGTTGTATAAAAAGCCCGGAGCAGGGAGCTAGAGAAGGCGCTGCATTTATTCAGAATCATATAATAGAAGCTACTCAAAAAACCTTCGACGATTTTGCCGGAGCCGATATAGATAAAGAACAATTAAAAAGAATCTTAGGATTATAAAACCAACCGATTATGAAAAAAACATTCATCCTGTTAGCAATGGCATTGGCCGTTGTTGCTTGTAAAGAAAAAGAAGCCGACAAAACGGCCGAAGTAGACACAGAAGAGAAGAAAGAAGTTAAAAAGACAGAAGCCAACGATTTTGGTTGGGAAGTTTTATTTGACGGCAGCTCTTTTGATAATTGGCGTGGTTATTTAAGCGAAGAAATGCCAGCAGAATGGACCATAGAAGATGGTGCTATGGCCTTTACTCCAGGCCCAGAAGGGGGAAAGAACATCATTTCGAAAAACAAGTACACCAATTTTATTTTGTCGTTAGAATGGAAGATTTCTCCAGCCGGAAACAGCGGGATCTTTTGGGGTGTATTCGAAGACGAACAGTTTAGTGAAGCCTATGAGACTGGTGCAGAGATTCAGGTGTTGGATAATGCCAGTCATCCGGATGCCAAAGTTGGCGATGGCCTGCATACTGCCGGTGCATTGTACGATTTGGTGAAACCTTCAAGTGATGTTACCAAAGCTGTTGGCGAATGGAATCTTTGCGTTTTAGAAGTCAATCACAAAACCAATATGGGCAAAGTAACCTTAAACGGAACAGAACTATTCACCTTCCCAGTTCATGGCGAAAAATGGGATGCTATGGTAGCCAATTCTAAGTTTAAAGACTGGAAAGGGTTCGGAAAATATAAAGAAGGACATATTGGGTTGCAAGACCATAGCGATAAGGTTTGGTATCGCAACATAAAAATTAAAAATCTAGATTAATTATAATGCAGGATTTGCCCTGTCTTAGTTATAATTGCTACAGAACAAAGCAGTATGAAGGTAAGTTTAAAGCGTGTAAATGGTGATTATGGATTTGTGGGTATGGGCAAATCTGGAGATCCAATTGCAGTGGGCGATGTTTCTCTAGATGGAGTTTCTGGTGCGAGTCCAATGGAATTATTATTGATGAGTATTGGCGCTTGTAGTGCGGTAGATATCGTATCTATTTTAAATAAGCAGCGACAGCAAATAAGCAATTATGCTATGGAAGTGAGTGGCGAGCGTCACGAAATAGCGCAAGCGAAACCTTTTAAAAGTGCCCACGTAAAAGTGATTCTAGAGGGAGAAATAAAGCCAGAGAAAGCTAAAAAAGCTGCCGCACTGAGCTTCGATAAATATTGCTCGGTCTCACTAACATTAGAGCCTCAGGTACCTGTGACCTATAGCATAGAGGTTAACGGAGTGATGGTGGATTAATAATTTTAATTCCCTTTAAATGCCTGATCAATTACCTAGTAAGCAAGACCTAATCGATGTGCAAAATCGTATCGCTCCTTTTGTGCATCGGACCCCGGTACTCACTTCTCAAACCTTGAATGGCTTTACAGGTGCTCAATTATTCTTTAAATGTGAGAATTTGCAAAAGATGGGTGCTTTTAAAATGCGCGGAGCTGCCAATGCTGTCGCTTCGCTCACAGAAGAACAGAAACAAAAGGGTGTGGTAACACATTCATCTGGTAATTTTGCTCAAGCGGTTGCTCTTGCTGCCAAAGCCGCAAATATCTCAGCCTTTATCGTAATGCCCAATACAGCTCCAAAGGTAAAAGTTGCAGCGGTTAAAGAGTATGGAGGGCAAGTAACCATAAGCGGCCCAACTTTAAAAGACAGAGAAGAGGCTACAAAAAAGATCATTACTGCCACTGGGGCAAGGTTTTTACATCCCTCAAATCAGTTAGAGGTAATTTTAGGGCAAGGAACTGCTGCCATAGAATTATTAGAAGATGTTCCAGATCTAGATGCTATAATTACGCCAGTGGGAGGTGGAGGCCTTTTAGCAGGATCGGCTTTGGCGGCGCATCACTTTGGGATGGATTGTAATGTTTATGCCGGAGAACCAGCAAACGCAGACGACGCTTATCGAGCCTTACGATCAGGAAAAATCGAGACTAACCACAAAGTAAATACAGTCGCAGATGGGCTAAAGACACAATTGGGCGATGTTAACTTTCCCATTATTCTGCAGCTAGTAGACGATATTTTCTTGGTGAGTGAGGCAGAGATTATCGCAGCTATGCGACATATTTGGGAACGTATGAAGATAATCGTAGAACCTTCTAGTGCCGTAGCCTTTGCTGCGGTGCTTAAAAACACGACTGTTTTTAAAGACAAAAAAGTTGGAATCGTCATCTCGGGTGGTAATGTAGATTTATCGAATCTTCCCTTTTAATTAAAACTCAAAAATTCTTTTACATTTACAGCATGAAAAAGAAGCTACTTGGGGGGCTTTTCTTGCTAAGTCTTGTCGGTTTTGGGCAAGAGGCTGCGAACTTTAAAAACATAGAGGCCACCTACTTTTATGGTTCTATTTTTGAGCACAATAAAGATGTGGCTCATTTAATCACTGGCCATCCCGAGGGCATTGTGTTAAGCTATAACAATCTTACCTATGGCGAAAACGCTTGGGAACGGCGTTATAACTATCCAGACTGGGGCTATAGTTTTATCTATCAAAACCCTAAAAATGACGCCTTAGGCGACACCTACGGTTTGTATGCTCATTATTCTTTTTATTTTTTAAACAGAACTATAAAGGCAAAAATTGGACAAGGAATCGCTATTTCGACTAACCCTTATGATGCGCAGACCAACTTTAAAAACATAGCCTACGGTTCTACCTTGTTGAGCTCAACATTTGTGCAATTGGGTTATGACAAAAAGAACCTATTTAAGCGCTGGGGAGTGCATGCGGGAATTTCGTTGGTACATTATTCGAATGCGAATGTGAGGGCTCCCAATACCAGCACCAACACCATAGCCTTTTATGCAGGAGTGAGTTACGATTTAAACAACAATGGCTTTCCTGAATACATTCAAGAAGAAAAAACTCCTTACCGCCAACCAATCACAATTAACGCAGTGATTAGAGGCGGAATTAACGAAAGCGATTTTGTAGGCTTAGGGCAGCAACCTTTTGTAGTTTTATCTGGCTTTGCCGATAAGCGAATCAATCATAAGAGTACTATACAGGCAGGAGTAGATGTGTTTTTTTCTACCTTTTTAAAGAAAGAAATAGAGTATATAGCAGTGTCTTTTCCCAGGCGAAATCTTTCAGAAGACACCGATTATAAAAGGGTAGGCGTATTTTTGGGTCATGAGCTTAGGTTTGGACGCATCGCTTTTGTCACTCAGTTTGGCTATTATCTTTATTACCCTTACGATTTTGAAGGGCGGTTTTACCAGAGAATCGGGCTTAAGAGATACTTTGGCGAGCAGTTTTTTGCTGCAGTAACTCTCAAAGCGCATGCTGCAAAGGCAGAGGCGATCGAATTTGGAATTGGCATGCGGTTTAATTAATTCATTATGAAAAAGTTTGTCTTTTACATATTAGCATTTTTACTTCTGTTGGGTTGTGACGGACCCAATGCCAATGACTGCTTTCAAGCCCAGGGCAATTCCATAAGTGAGACTGTGCAAGTAGCGCCTTTTAGCAAAATTACTTTTGGCGATGGCATTCGCTTGGTTTTAAAGCAAGGCGAAGAGCAAAGCGTAGTGATAGAAACGGGCGAGAATTTATTGCCAGAAATTTTGGTGAGCGTGAGTGACCAAACACTTTCTGTAACAGACGAAAACGCATGTAATTTGGTAAGAGACTATGGAGTCACTACCATTTTTGTGACAGCACCCGATATCACACAAATACGCAATGCGTCACGTTGGGAAATTCGTAGTAACGGAGTGTTGTCGTATCCTAATTTGACCTTATTGAGCAACACCAATCCCGAACAGAAAAGCGGCGACTTTTACCTAACCCTAGACACAGAGAATTTAAAAGTAGTTGCCAACGGGGTTAGTGTTTTTTATTTAGAGGGAACCGCTGTCGATGCCAACATTATTTTTAGCGACGAACAACCTAGATTTGAAGGGGCTCTATTAAATATAAATCATTTAATGGTATTGCAAAGAAGCGCTAACGACATGATTGTAAATCCGTTAGAGAGCATCTCTGGAGAGATTCGCGGCGTAGGAAACATCGTGGTAAAAAATAGACCCCCAATAGTCGACGTCGAACAATTTTTTACGGGCAGATTAATCTTTGACGATTAATAAATAATTGCGCTATATTTAGGGCGCTAACCATGAGGCTACTTTGTATCATTTTTGTTTTAATACCCGCGATTCTTCTGGGTCAAAATGAAGAACAGAAGCCTTTTTCTGTGGAGGTCGATTATTTTAAAGGCAGTATCCTAGAGCACAATCCTGACATCAATCATTTAATTATCGATCATCCTACTGGACTCATTGTTAGTTATAACAGAAAGACATATGGCTTTAATGCTTGGGAGCGACGTTACAACTACCCAGATTGGGGATTTACCTTTGCCTATCAAGACCTACAGAACCCGATTTTGGGCGAAGTCTACGGGCTTTATGGGCATTTTAATTGGTACTTTTTAAATCGAAATCTCATGGTGCGAATTGGTCAAGGAGTTGCCTATAACACCAATCCGTATCATCCAGAAGACAATTTTATAAATAATGCCTACGGAACCAGTTTGATGAGTACCACCATGCTCAAGGTAAATTATGTAAAAGAGAATTTGTTTCGAGGTTTCGGGATACACGCTGGGTTTTCTATTATTCACTATTCTAACGCCAATCTAAAGGCGCCTAACAATAGCACAAATAGCTTCGTTATCAACGTTGGTGCTAGTTATTTATTCGATCACGAAAACTTTCCTGAGTACGTGCCTTTTGAAGGCAAGCAAAAGTATTCGGAGCCTGTGCATTTTAATATTGTGTTACGAGGAGGTGCCAACGAAAGCGACGTAGTAGGGCAGGGACAGTTTCCGTTTTATGGGCTGTCGATCTTTGCAGATAAAAAGATAAACCATAAAAGTACTTTTCAGTTTGGTGCCGAATTATTCCTCGCAGAGTTTTTAAAAGAGCTTATTTATTATAGATCGGTTGCGTTCCCAGAGCAAGACGTACTAGGTACAGAAGACTGGAAGCGCGTCGGGATTTTTATAGGCCACGAACTGCGCTTTAACAAAGTGGCATTTGTAAGTCAGTTAGGATATTATGTGCATTATCCCTACGATTTTGAGGGGCGTGTTTATAACCGCTTAGGCCTAAAGCGCTACTTTGGAAAAAACGAAAAGATTTTTGGCAGTGTGACTGTGAAAGCGCACGGAGCGAAGGCAGAAGCCGTAGAGTTTGGCCTAGGGATTAGATTTAAAAAGTTTTAGATCATGAAGAAGCTATTTGTATTATGTATTCCAATATTGTTGCTCGGTTGCAATACTGAGCGCTCTTGGAACTGCACACAAACAAGTGGAGAGATCATTCAGAAGCAATTTAGAGTAGGTAATTTTACAGACATTCATGTTTTAGATCGCGTACAGTTGTTTTTAAAGCAGGGCGAAACCACAGAGGTAATTGTAGAAACTGGCGAGAACCTAATGATAGAAGTCAAGGTGTATGTAGAAGACAATGTGCTCGTGATTAACAATGCCAATAGCTGTAATTTGTTTAGAGAATATGGAATAACCAAGGCCTATGTGACAGCTCCAGACATCACAGTTTTACGAAACGGATCTGGACTGCAGGTTGAGAGTGTGGGAACACTGCGATACAATTCGTTGTCGCTTATATCAGAAGATTTCGAAGAAGAAGATGCCCTTTATACCGATGGCGATTTTAGGCTCGATCTAGAAGTAGAAGCCTTGAATATTATCGCCAATAATCTGTCTAATTTTTATTTGTCCGGCACCGCTCAGCGCGGAAACTTTAGAGTCTTTAGCGGAGACGTTCGTATAGAATCTCAAAATTTAGCTGTACAAGATTTGGTGGTTTTTCATCGTGGTACCAACAAAATGATTGTGAACCCAATAATGAGTCTAACGGGAGAAATAAGAGGTGGCGGCGATGTGATTGCTGTGAACAGACCAGAGTTAGTCGATGTTCAAGAATACTATACTGGAAGGCTTATTTTTGAGGATTAGTAAGTGAGATAAACAACTCTTCTAAGTTTTTATTCTTTTGATTCAGCTGTAAAATCTTGAGCCCATTATCGTGCGCAAAATCAAAAACTTTTGCTTGCATGTCTTGAGTACCCGTGAAGGTGAGTTCGTATAAAAACTCATGAATATTTTTTACATCTTTCACGCCCTTTATCGCTTTAAGGGCAACTTCTTCTACCCGATAATCAAAAGCTACTTGAATGATTTGATCCTGGTCTTTTTGCAGCTCAGAAATTTGCTGGTCGGCCACAATTTTACCCTTATTAATAATAATCACACGATCGCAAAGGGCTTCTACTTCTTGCATGATGTGTGTAGAGAGAAATATGGTTTTGTCTTTGCTAATAGATTTTATCAACTCTCTAATTTCGATAATCTGATTGGGGTCTAAACCTGTGGTTGGTTCGTCTAGAATTAATACGGACGGATCGTGCAAAAGCGCCTTGGCCAAGCCAACACGTTGCCTGTATCCTTTAGAGAGACTCTGAATTTTTTTATGGGCTTCGCTACTAAGACCAGTTTGGGTGATAACCTTCTCTATTTGGGCTTTGTCTACTTTATGAATCGAGGCGTTAAAGGCCAAAAATTCGCGCACATACATATCTAAATACAAAGGATTATGTTCTGGTAAATACCCAACAGAAGACTTTACTTGCTGGTGCTCGTCTGCGACGTTATACTCGTTAACAATAGCCTCTCCTTCACCAGGCGCGATATAGGTGGTTAGGATCTTCATCAAAGTCGATTTGCCCGCGCCGTTGGGCCCTAAAAAACCGACAATTTCGCCCTTGGTGACGTTAAACGAAACATCGTCTAATGCCTTTTGATCGGCATAGTTTTTACTGATATTTTTTACTTGAATAGACATATAATAAGACCGTGTAAAGCTAGTGATTTAAAAAATTGATAAAAAGATTTTGATAAATAAAAGAATTGGCTACTTTAGCATCCTTATTACATAACAATGAATCTATTACACACTTTTTATAACTATTGGTTCTTTTATTTCCAGAGGGAAATCGGGAATCGTATGTAGTGTGTTTATCATATAACATAAAAAGTCCCGAGATATTCTTGGGACTTTTTTTTATACCATTATGCAAACAATTGCTATACAAGGCGTAAAAGGATCAAATCATCACAAAGCTGCTCAGCTATGCTACGGAGATGCTTTAAATGTGCTGGAGTGCGATACTTTTGACGATGTCGTGAGTGCAGTGCTTAACCAATCGGCAGACGCTGGAATTATGGCCGTTGAAAACTCGATAGCAGGAGCGATTCTACCCAATTATGCTTTGATCGATACCAACGATCTCTGGATTGGCAGAGAGCATTATTTGCGAGTGAGCCATAATTTAATGGGCTTGCCTAACCAAGATTTATCAACGCTAACAGAGGTGCATTCTCATTATATGGCACTCTTGCAGTGCTCTCAGTTTTTTAAAGATTATTCACACATAAAGTTGGTAGAAGACATCGACACGGCTATTACCGCTAAGCGTATCCAAGAAGAGAACATACACGGAATCGCTGCGATCGCTACCAAAACGGCTGCAGATCTTTACGGCTTGCAAATTTATGCAGAAGATATTCAGACCATAAAGAAGAATGCGACGCGCTTTGCAGTGGTTCACAAAAACAAGCCTAAAGAAAACAGTCAAATAAATAAAGCCTCCATAAAGTTTGCCTTAGAACATAAACGAGGTAGTCTTGCAACAGCACTCAATGTGATGAGTGACTGTAATTTGAGCTTGACTAAAATTCAGTCGCTGCCCATAGTCGATAAGCCTTTTAAGTATGCCTTTTTTGTAGATGTTCTGTTCGAATCGCCTGCCGATTACGAAAAAGCAAAGGCATTGCTCAAAATAATGGCAACGCATTTTAAGGTATTGGGAGAATATCAAAACAGCAAAGATGATTAAGCCGGCCCAACGTTTGCATAACACTCAAGAATACTACTTCTCTAAAAAACTAAGAGAGGTGAGAGCGCTTATGGCTGCTGGTAATCCTATCATTAATTTAGGAATAGGCAGCCCAGATTTAGAGCCGCCCAGCGAGGTGATAAAGGCCCTAAACGAATCTTTGGTGCACGAGGGGGCGCATCAATACCAACCGTATAAAGGTATTCCTGAGTTGCGTCAGACGATGGCTGGTTTTTATAAAAACCATTATGATGTTCTGCTAGATCCAGATACACAAGTGTTACCACTTACTGGGTCTAAAGAAGGTGTCATGCATATTTCTTTGGCGCTGCTCAATAAAGGCGATAAGGTGTTGGTGCCTAATCCGGGGTATCCTAGTTATGGCGCGGTTGCAGAACTCGTAGAAGCAATCCCTATTTTTTATGCCTTAGACGAAGCGCATGATTGGATGCCAGATTTAGATGCCTTGTCGAATCAAGATTTAAGCGATGTAAAACTTATGTGGGTTAACTACCCTCATATGCCTACTGGGGCCAATCCTAAGGGTGCGTTGTTTGAGACCTTGATAGCATTTGCAAAAAAGCATAGCATTGTATTGGTCAATGACAACCCATATAGTTTTATTCTAAATGACACCCCTAACTCGTTGTTGTCATATGCGCATAAAGAAGACCCTTGTTTAGAGCTTAACTCTTTGAGTAAAACATTTAACATGGCTGGATGGCGTGTTGGCATTGTAGCGGGTAATCCGGAATTAGTGCAACATGTGCTTACGGTTAAAAGTAACATGGACAGCGGTATGTTTTACGGTTTACAAAAAGGAGCCATCGCCGCTTTAAATTCTGATATTGCTTGGATGCACAATCTTAATAAAGTGTATGAAGAAAGAAGACTTTGGGCTTGGAAAATTGCCGATGCACTTGGCTGCAGTTTTCATAAAGATGCAGCTGGACTTTTTGTTTGGGCCAAGTTGCCAGAAGGCAAAGAGGCCTCTGAAGTTAGTGATAGGCTTTTGCATGAGCACCATGTTTTTATTACGCCAGGATTTATTTTTGGAACCCAGGGCGAAGGCTATATTCGAATTTCACTGTGTGTAGATCAATCGGCATTAAAAACCGCGTACGAGCGAATAACGACTAACTAATGGCACATCGATTAGAACATATTTATACCATTGGTTTGGGTCTTATAGGAGGAAGCCTTTTAAAAGATTTAAGAATCTTACACCCCGAGGCTAGCCTTTATGGAATCGATACCAATCCAGAGCATTTAGAAGAGGCGATTTCATTGGGACTGGTAGATGCAGCAGCTACGATAGACGACTTAAGCAAAGCAGATTTGGTGATTCTTGCAATCCCTGTAGATCGTGCAAGGGCTATAGTTTCTGCCGTGTTAGATGCCGTGGCAGATTCGACTTTGGTTGTAGATATGGGGTCTACCAAGGCAGGCATCTGTGCCGAGGTAAAACAGCATCCTAAAAGACGCAATTATTTGGCGATGCATCCTATTGCTGGTACAGAATTCTCTGGGCCAGGAGCAGCCGTGACAGGTTTGTTTAAAGGCAAAACCAATATTATTTGCGAAGTAGAAAAGACCACATTTGCCCTACAAGAATTAGGCTTGCAGCTCACCAAAGATTTGGGTATGCGCATACGGTATATGGATGCCGAATCGCACGATAAACATATCGCCTATGTGTCTCATTTATCACATATAAGCTCTTTTATGTTAGGTAAAACGGTAATGGATATAGAAAAAGACGAGCAAGACATTTTTGATTTGGCCGGGAGTGGATTTGAATCTACCGTGAGGCTTGCAAAGAGCAATCCCGATATGTGGGCGCCTATTTTTTCGCAAAACAAAGACTATTTATTGGAATGCCTTTCTGCCTATATCGCCAATCTAGAAACGTTTAAAGCATATGTAGAGGCAAGCGATGAAGAGCGCATGCATAGCGAAATGCAACAAATTAACAAGATAAAAGACATATTGAACGGAATCTCACTAGGGGAACACAATATTTAATACTATGGAAAATAAAAAAGAACTCAGAAACTGGCTAGACGCCTTTAATTTAGATCACCCTTTGGTAATCGCAGGTCCTTGTAGTGCAGAAACAGAAGCGCAGGTTTTGCATATAGCGCATCAGTTAAAAGATAGCGATGTAAGTGTGCTAAGAGCAGGAATCTGGAAGCCAAGAACACGTCCTGGTAATTTTGAAGGAGTTGGGGCTTTGGGTTTAAAGTGGTTGCAAAAAGCCAAACAAGAAACCGGCCTTATGACCACAACAGAAGTTGCCAACGCCAATCATGTAGATTTAGCCTTAAAGCATGATGTAGATATATTGTGGATAGGAGCGCGTACGACGGTTTCGCCTTTTATTGTGCAAGACATAGCAGAGGCTCTAAAAGGCACTGATAAAACGGTGCTAATTAAAAACCCAGTGAATCCAGATTTATCGCTATGGTTAGGGGCTGTAGAGCGATTTTATACCGCAGATGTGCCAAATTTAGGAGTGATCCACAGAGGGTTTTCTACCTACGAAAAAACGCGTTATAGAAACAATCCAGAATGGCAAATCGCGATCGATTTACAACAACGTTTTCCAGACTTGCCACTTATCTTAGACCCATCTCATATCGCGGGGCGTCGTGATATTATTTTTGATCTTTGTCAAACAGCCTTAGATCTTAACTACGACGGGTTAATGGTAGAGACGCATCATACGCCAGACGAGGCTTGGAGTGATGCTGCGCAGCAAATTACCCCAGAGCGGTTAAAAGAAATTATGGTCCAACTAACAATCAGAAAAGAAGAGGGGTCAGAAGTTGAGTTTAACAACAAGATAAACACCTTAAGAACTCAAATCGATGTGATTGACCATCAGTTAATCGAGACCTTAGGAAAACGAATGAAAGTAGCAGACGACATCGGTACGCTTAAAAAGAAAAACAACGTGGCAATTCTGCAGACCAAACGTTGGAACGAAATTCTTGGCAAGATGATACTCGAAGGAGAACAACACCAGTTGAGTGAAGAGTTTATCTTAAGAGTGTTTAAGGCAGTTCACCAAGAATCGATTAATCACCAAGAGCGAATTTTAAGAAAATAGATTTGATCTTAATCAAAGCACTAAAAAGCGGAATTGCGTACCTTTTAATTTACGCAATTCCGTTTTTTGTTATTCTTTGATTTCGCGTTTAAAAATATAACGGGTAATAAAAATACCTTGGCCGTCTTCGCTGCCTGCGTCACTTTCTACAGCGCTCGCGACAAAAGCTAAATCCCAGCCTTCAAAGAGCATCGCATTAATTTTTGATTCGATCATGGCATCGTTGGCCGCAATATTCTGAAAACGAATACCACCAAGGTTATAGAAGTTAAGCAGTTTGGTTTCTTCGAAATCTTTTACTCGAATGTCTTTTCTTTTTGACTTGTTTCTACTGTTGTCGTCTTCTGTTTGAGTAGAAGTAAATTCGGTAAAATCACGTTTTACATTGGCAGAAACAAGCCTAGACCTACCAAGTCCATTGGGCACGATAGATTCGACGCTAGTAACAACTTTAACTTCGTATTGCTGCGCAGTTAAGTCCGCAGAAAAGAGAGCGACTAAGGCGCAAAAAAGTAATTTTTTCATGACGTTTGATTAATTGTTTCCTTAAAAGTAAAGCTATTTTGTAACTGATTACAACAGTTCGTATGTTTCTGTGCCTTTTTTTGGCTTAAAGTGGCTATTTTTGTGCGTATTCATGAAAGGAACTGTCTATAAATCAACCGGAAGCTGGTATACCGTTAAGGGTGAAGATGATGTATTTTATAATTGCCGAATCAAAGGTAAGTTTAGAATTGCAGGCATCAAAAATACCAATCCAGTTGCCGTAGGCGACCGAATCAATTTCGAACTAGAAACCCTAGGAGACGAGACGGTTGGCATCATAGACAAAATAGAAGATCGCGATAATTATATAATTAGAAAGTCTGTAAACCTCTCGAAACAAACCCATATAATCGCCGCCAATATCGATTTGGTTTTTTTAATGATTACCATTGACAATCCTCCAACCTTTCCGGCATTTATCGATCGTTTTTTGGTATCTACCCAAGCCTACAGAATCGAAACCGTTTTGCTTTTTAATAAAGTAGATACGTACGATTTAGAGCAACAGGCAGAGGTTGCTTATCTTATGGATGTGTATCAATCTATTGGCTATACTTGTATACAAATCTCTGCTAAATATGGGCAAGAGGTAGACCAAGTAGTGGAGCTTATGAAGGGTAAAGTAAGCATGTTTGCCGGTCATAGCGGCGTGGGTAAATCTACCTTGGTCAATGCGATTGAGCCAGGGCTAAATTTGGCGACAAGTCAGATTTCGGATCAGCATAGACAGGGTCAACACACCACGACTTTTGCCGAGATGTATGATTTAAGCTTTGATGCAAAAATTATTGATACACCTGGTATAAAAGGCTTTGGAATCGTCGATATAGAAAAAGACGAACTGAGCGATTACTTTCCAGAATTTTTTGCTCTAAAGCAAGACTGTAAGTTTAATAATTGCCTGCATTTAGACGAGCCTAAGTGCGCGATTAAAGAGGCTTTAGAAAACGAAGAAATCGCATGGTCTCGTTATAAAAGTTACGTGACTATGATAGAAGGCGAAGAAGATACCTATAGATAATTAATCAGCAATGAGAGCAGTCGTACAAAGAGTGAGCGAAGCTTCGGTACAAATAGATGCCAAACAAGTGACGTCTATCAAGCACGGAATGCTTGTTCTTTTAGGCATAGAGCACGAAGATAACGAACAAGATGCCGATTGGTTGTCAGGTAAACTCGTTCGTATGCGCATTTTTCAGGACGAAAACGACCATATGAATTTATCTGTGTTAGATACCCAGGGTGAGGCGATTGTGGTGAGTCAATTTACCTTGCATGCGTCTACCAAAAAGGGGAATAGACCCTCGTTTATAAAGGCAGCTAAACCTGATAAGGCTCAGCTTTTGTACCAATATTTTATTTCTATATTTGAAAAACAACTCGGAAAGCCTGTTGGCACGGGAGAATTTGGAGCTATGATGGACGTTTCACTCATAAACGATGGACCCGTCACTATTATAATTGATTCCAAGCAAAAACACTGAATTACCACAAATGATTAACACTTATAAACCATTGGCGCCAAACAATACCCTTTTGACATTGCTAATGTTTATTGCGATGTCGCTATCGTATGCACAAGAGCAATACGTAGCCTCAGACATTCCGCCAGAATTATTAAAGAACGCAAACAGCGTAATGCGTTTAAGACAGACCACTGTAGATATTCCTACCATAGAGAAGATGATAATTACAGAGAAGCAGGTAATCACGGTCTTAAACAAAAGCGGGAACAAACACGTAGAAGCTTGTTCTTATTACGACGACTACACAAAAATTAGAAAGGTAGAGGTAACCTATTTAGATGCAGACGGTAAAGAGTTACGCAATTATAAAAAGCGTGATTTTGTAGATGCCAGTGCGGTAGATGGGGGCACACTTTATTCTGATAATCGTATGCTTTGTGGCTATTATACTCCTTCTGAATATCCGTATACCGTGATTTTTGAGACAGAAGTAGAAACGCAAAACACCGCAGGAATTCCTTCGCTGTATCCTGTGGTCGACTATTTGTCGAGTACCGAACAACTTCAATTTGACATCAATTACGGACCAGACGCCTCTTTAAAGTTAAAGCACTTTAACGAGCAAGACGTGATAGCCTTTGAATCGAGGCAAGGGGGTTACAGTTTTAGTTTGAATAATTTTAAAGCCATTTTTCCAGAAGCCTACGGACCCTCTCGTGGGGATTTTGTTCCGTATATAATTTTTGGCCTTGAATCGTTTTATTTGGCTGGCGTAAAAGGCAACGCTAAAGATTGGAATTCGTTTGGAGCTTGGATGGATACCTATTTATTAGATGGCACTTCTCAAATTCCAGATAAAACCAAACAAGAAGTAAAGCAACTCGTGGCAGGTGAAACCACCAACCGAGGTAAGGCCAAAAAAGTGTATGAATATATGCAAGACCGTACGCGATACATCAGTGTACAATTAGGGTTAGGAGGCTGGAAGCCTATGCCTGCCGCAGAAGTAGACGATTTAGGATACGGCGACTGTAAGGCTTTAACTAATTACACTAAGTCTTTATTAGAGGCGGTCGATGTGCCTTCGTATTATACGGTTGTGAATGCTGGTAATACTCAAAATGGCATCTTGTCTGAATTTACTTCTATGCAAGGAAATCATGTTATTCTTGCCGTGCCAGAAGACGACGATTATATGTGGCTAGAGTGTACTAGCCAGAGTGCGCCATTCGATTTTAATGGTTCTTTTACAGACAATCGTGAAGTGTTATTAGTGACGCCAGAAGGAGGCAAAATTGTGACCACCACGCACTATGCTCCAGAAGACAATTATCAAATTAACAAAGGAACTTTAGAGGTGAAGGCAGATGGGAGCATTGTAGCTCAAATTACTATGAAGTCTGGCGGATTGCAATATGACAACAAAGCTGGAATAGAAGTTTTAACTGCAGAAAAACAAGACTTGCGTTATAAAGATTATTGGGATTACATCAATAACATTTCTATCAATAGTATTGAGCTTACAGACAACCGTGACATGATAGAATATACAGAAGAAGTAACCTTCGAGGCGTCGAGTTATACGAGTGCGGCTGGCAAAGATTTGATTCTGAATGTAAACGCTTTTAACCGCAGAACCTTTATCCCAAAACGGTATAGAGAAAGGCAATTAGGAGTAAAGATTATTAGAGGTTATAAGGACTATGACGAAATCGAAATAAAACTGCCAGAAGGCTATACATTAGAAGAAGTTCCGACGCCAAAAGAGGTGGATTCACCCTACGGAATTTATAAATCTAGCATTACTAAAAAAGACGAATCAACCTTAATTTATACCCGAGAGTATATAACCTTAGAAGGCACCTTTCCCAAGGAGAAATATGCCGACTATCGCAGCTTTAGAAGGCAAATAACCAAAAACGACAATCAGAAGATTATTTTAAAATCCCTATAGGCTCTATGCAAAAGTTTAGAATATTATCAATCTTAGTGGTGCTGTTGACTACGGCCCTGAGCACCGCACAAAAAGTAGAATTTAATAAGGTTTCTTTAGAAGAGGTTCAGACGACATCGGATCCTGTTTTTCCAGACGACGATGCCGTAGTTTTATACCGTGGTGTGAAATCTACTATTGGAGACTATGTACAAGTGCACGAACGCTTTAAAATTTACAACGAAGAAGGTTTTGACTATGCGACGGTGCGTATTCCATATCCAGATGTTTTCACGGTAAAGGGGGCTACTTATAATCTTGAGAATGGCGAAGTGGTAAAAACAAAGCTCGATAAAGATTTGGTCTTTGAAGACGAAGAAATCGAAGGGACCACCTATAAAAAGTTTACCTTCCCTAAGGTGAAGGCGGGCAGTGTCCTCGAACTGCTTTACGAAAGCAAAAAAGGGACCTTTGCAGATATCGAGCTTCAATATGATATTCCTATAAAGCGACTTAAGGTTGAGGTGTATAATTATACTCCAAATCAATTCAGAATACAGCAAAATTCTTTGGCCTATTTGCCTGTAAACAGAACCGAAAGCAATAGTGTGTCTACTATTACGGCTCAAAATATTCCTGCTTTAATTCGTGAATCTTATGTGTATTCTATGGAATTGTATCGCGCCAAATTAACGTTTGAATGGGTGGGTGTAGAAAATACGATTCAGCTAAATACTTGGGAGAACATCGCAGAAAATTTGATGGATGCAGAGCGTTTTAGCAAACCCCTTAATCCGCGAAGTTTTTACGACGAAGATTTAGACGCTGCGATTGGTGGCGAAACCGATAAAAAGAAGCAAGTAGAAAAAATTTATACCCACTTACGGGATAAAATTGAATGGAATAAGTATAACGGCTTTTTCCCGAGTAATACGGGACGAGAAACCTATAAAAAAGAGAAGGGCAATGCAGCAGAGATCAATATGCTACTTGTCTCAATGTTACGTAGTAAAGGCTTTGTGTCTTACCCCGTTTTATGCTCGTCTAAAGGCAACGGAATTCCGGTAACTCCTAATATAGAAGCCTTTAATTATATAATTGCCAGTGTGGTTGTAAACGGTAAGATTTTACTCCTAGACGCAGCGCATTCAAGAGCGAATTTTAATATGTTACCGCAAATGTTACTCAACTGGCAGGGCATGATTTTAAAAGAAGAAGGCGATTTTGAATGGATCGATATGACGAGTGCAAATCTTTCTGTTAAAAGTGTGATGGCCACGGCCGAATTAGACGAGGATTTGATCTTCTCTGGCGATGTAAAAGAGCGCAATTCTGGGTATTATGCCCTGAATATTGCCGATTATACAAAAGATCAGAGCGATATGCTTAAAAATAGGGTAGTTGGCTTTACGGGCGATGGTTTTCAGGTGTACGACATTGAAGTGACACCAAGTGCCACAAGTAATAATATGAACACGGTTGCGTATACCTACGAACAAGAAAATATGGTAGACGAAATTGAAGACAAGCTTTATTTGTCGCCCATGTTGTTTATGGGAATGATAGAGAATCCGTTTAAAAAAGAAGATCGTTTGTATCCCATTGACTTTAACTTTCCGCAGCGGAATCAATACTTGTTGTCTATCGCGATTCCAGAAGGCTATAAGGTAGAATCAGTTCCGGAGGCGATCAATTTGGCCTTGCCAGATGGGATGGGTAATTTTACATTTAGTGTGGCGGCAGATGACAACGCTATTAAAGTGTCTACTCGTTTTCAGATCAATCAATATATGATGGGTCCTGGTAGCTATTACGATCTGCGCGAGTTTTACAAACAAAAAATCACCAAGGAAACAGAAAAAGTGGTCTTGTCAAAAATATAACTATGAATTTAGAAAACGCACAAAAAGCAGTAGACGCTTGGATTAAAGAGCATGGGGTGCGTTATTTTAACGAGCTTACCAACATGGCCCAACTAACAGAAGAAGTAGGAGAGGTAGCGCGAATAATCGCAAGACGTTATGGGGAGCAAAGTGAGAAGGAAAGCGACAAACAAAAAGATTTAGGCGAAGAGCTAGCAGATGTCGTCTTTGTGGTTTTATGTTTGGCTAACCAGACCGGAATAGACCTCAACGAAGCCTTTGTTAAAAAACTCGAGGCAAAGACAAAGCGTGATCACGATAGGCATCACGGTAATAAAAAGTTGCGTTAGATTATAATACAATACGATTGAAACAATTAAGAGTGTTCCTGATTTTAAGCTTTGTGTTATTGCTAAGTCAGTATGCTTATTCGCAAGAGACCAGATTTGCTGTTGATTTAATTCCAGAAAACCTAAAAAATGGGGCCAGCGCAGTGGTCAGGATTGATCGCATGCAGATTGACATTGCATCGGTCAATCAATTTAGTCTAAACAGTAGAAGGGCTGTAACCGTGTTTAATACCTCTGGCTTTGATGCCGTTTTAAGCGCCGCCAGCTATGACCCAAATAAAATTTTAACCAAACTAGAGGCTAGAATTTATGACGCATCGGGTACACTGATAGAGACTATTGAGCAAAAAGATTTTTATGATGCCGCCGCAGTTGATGGCATAAGCATTTACCACGATAATCGATTAAAATATTTTAATTATACACCTACAAAATTTCCGATCACTATTGATTTTCGGTACCAGCAATCGATACAAAACAGTACCGCTTTTATCCCAAGATGGAACCCCTTAGAACAACATGGGGTAAATATCGAGTTGTCAGAATATAAGCTTACCTACCCCGAAACGGCAAATGTGTCGCATATCACGTATAATTTTGAGAACTACGATATTTTAAGTGCTAATGCTCCAGGTACGATACAATATAGCTTAGTAAACTACATAAGTCCGCCAGAAGAACAACTTGAGCCCGCCGCACATCGTATAGCGCCATCTGTAGTAGCAAAGCTAGATCGTTTTACCCTTGTAGGCATTCAAGGAGATTTGATGGATTGGGGGCAATTTGCTAAGTGGCAATACAAAAATTTACTGGCAAATCGTGATCAATTGCCAGAGACCACTAAAAGAAAGATTGCGCAGTTGGTAGTTGGGATAGAAGACCCGGAGGCCAAAGCGAGAGTTATTTACAAATATGTACAAGACAATACCAGATATATAAGTGTACAGCTGGGAATCGGTGGCTGGATGCCCGAACTGGCATCTGAAGTTGATAGGTTAAAATATGGCGATTGTAAAGGCCTGACCAATTATACAAAAGCTTTGTTGGCCTCTCAAGGAATCGAATCAAATTATGCGGTCGTATGGGCGGGAGAAGAAAAACAAAACATCGATCCAGACTTTACTTCTTTTAGCGGGAACCATGTAATTTTGAATGTCCCATTTAAAGATAAAGAGGTGTGGTTGGAATGTACAAATCAGCGCGTGCCTTTTGGATACTTGGGTTCGTTTACAGACAACAGAGAAGTGTTACTTGTTAGCCCGAATGGAGGAGACATCGTGTCTACCGTTGCCTATCCAGATAGTTTAAATATTACCAAAGTCAGGGCACAGTTCGACGTTTTGAATAATGGAGACTTGCATGGCGATTTAAAAATAACTTCTACAGGTATTAATTATGAACAGCGCTTTTGGCTCACAACGCAAAATATTGATCAGCAATCGGTTTTTTATAAAACATTGTGGCCAGAGCTTACGTCTTTATCTTTAGCTGCTGCTTCGTATTCAGACGATAGAGAAAAGATAGTGTTTAAAGAAGACATTGCATTAATCAATGAACGCTATGGTATTACTAGCGAGAATGAGATGAGGTTGCGTTTAAACCCACTCGCCGCGAACGACTTGGTCCCTTCGCGATATAGAACGAGAACAAAACCCTTTGAAATTTTGCGGGGGAGTGTTCAAGAATCGGAATATTACATTAAATTGCCAGTAGGGTTTGGGCTTCAAAATTTGCCAGATTCAGTAGGTATTGAGAATATCTTTGGAACCTACGACTTGAGTTTTGAATCGTTAGAAGAAAACACAATTAAACTCACTCGAAAACTATTTATACGCGAGGGATTTTATTCTAAGGAAAAATATAACGACTATAGAAATTTTATGCGTGCAGTTCAAAGAGGAGATAAAACCAGCGTGATTTTAAGCAAACAATAAATGAATAAAATTCTACTTTTTATAGTTTTAATGGCCTTCGGAACAGCTCATGCGCAAGACGATAAGGTGACGTTTGGAAAAGTTTCGATCCCAGAGCTAGAACAAAAATTTTATCCCAAGGATTCTACAGCTCCTGCTGCCTATTTGTATCGCGATGTAAGGGTGTATTATGATTATGTAAAGAGCAAAGGGTTTGTTCTCATGAAAGAGGTTCACGAGCGCATCAAAATCTATAGCAAAGAAGGATTAGAATATGCCAATCAAAATATGCGCTATTATGTTGGGGGTAATCTGGACGAGAAGATTACCAATATTAAAGGAAAAACATATAATCTAAACAATGGTGTGGTAAGTACCACAGAACTTAGCAAGTCTGGTATTTTTGACGAAGACATGAACAAATATTGGGCTCAGAAAAAGATCGCCTTGCCTAACGTAAGAGAAGGCTCAGTTGTGGAGTACAAGTATAAGTTATCTTCTCCTTACATACGGAGTATCGATGAGATTCCATTGCAGTATTTTGTACCAGTAAAATATCAGAACGTACGCATCGAGATTCCAGAGTATTATGTTTTTAAGCCTAACGTAAAAGGATATTTGCTATTAGAACCAGAGATTACTAAAGGTCGTGAGCGTATAAATTTTGTGGTAAGTTATACTGGTTCGGGAAGGCTGGAAGGCGCTAGTACCACTTCACGTTCGAGAAGCGTAGACTATGCGACCAATAAAATGAAATATATAATGCGCGATGTGCCTGCACTAAAAAGGGAGCCTCTTGTAAATAGCATGCGTAATTATTTAGGTGCGATTAAATTTGAGTTGCAGTATACCAGATTTCCAGACAGCCCCTTAGAAAATTATTCGACGAGTTGGGAAAATGTGGCAGAAACAATTTACAACGATTTTTATAAATCAGAAATTGAACAGCAAAAGTATTTTATCGATGCGTTAGCTCCTAAATTACAGGGAGTGGAATCGGATTTAGAGAAGATGGCTATCATCTTTAATCATGTGAAGTCCAAAATGACCTGGAATGGTTTTGAAAGCGTCGCAGTGGGCGATGGCGTTAAAAAGGCTTATCAAGAAGGAAAGGGTGATGTTGCAGAAATAAACCTGATGCTTCTGGGGATGCTCAAATATGCTGGGTTAGAAGCCTATCCGGTGTTAGTAAGCACAAGGGACAATGGGATTCCTGTATTGCCTACTATACACGGTTTTAATTATGTGGTGGTTGCGGTACAGTTTGACGACGGGGTGCGTTTTTTGGATGCAACTTCGCCATTTAGCATGCCCAACCTCTTGCCCGATAGAGCACTTAATTGGTACGGCCGTGTTATTTTAGAAGACGGTACCTCGAGCACTGTAAATTTAATTCCAAAATACAGCTCTAAGAAGATTATAAATATGATGGTAGATTTGACAGAAAACGGTGATATTAGTGGTCGCTTTAGAGAACAAAACACCAATCATCTGGCCAAAAAAACTCGAATAGAGTATGGCATAAAAGGCGAAACTGATTTCGTACTCGATCTTGCTGCCAATTACGATGATATAGAGATTTCAAATTATAAAATCAAACATCTCTCAGATTTAGCCAAAGCTGTGATTCAAGATTTCGAGATTTATAAAGAAGACCAACTTGAGGTAATCGATGGGAAGCTATATTTTGAGCCTATGTTCTTTTTAACCACAAAAGAAACTCCATTTAAAAGCAGTGTAAGAAACTTTCCTGTAGATTTCACCTATCCTAATGAGAACAAGTATTTAATCAATATAAATATACCAGAAGGCTATAAAGTGGAACGGTTGCCAGAAGCAACTACGATTGCACTGCCAGACAATATTGGATCATTTAAATTTAAAGCCCAAGAAAGTCCAACTGGTATAAATGTTAGCTGTACAATCACAATCAATCAATCGGTGATAGGGCCAAATACATATCCATTGTTGCAAGAATTTTTTAACACTATCATTAAAAAGCAGCAAGAGCGAATCGTGCTTTCCCGCTAGATTATTACTTTAGAAATAAACAAACCAACTATGAGCATTTTTAATAGAATAGTCAAAATGAGGTCCTTCTGGAAGTCTGTACTTTCTTTAGGGTCGGCCTTTGTGGTGGTCATGATTTTTATCTACTGGGGAATGAGTGGCTTTAGTAAAGCTTTTTTTACGGGAAAAGACCCTTTAACCTTCGCGTTAATTACTTTCTTAAGCGGATTCTTTTATGGTTTCTTAGTTTCTTACGGTAAATTCTGGGCCAAACATAAAAGAGATCAGTAGTATGAGGTATCGGCTTAGTTTTAGTACTGCTGAATTAGGCAGGCATTCGTTGCAAATAACAGGCTCAAAGAGCGAGACCAATCGATTGCTTATTTTGCAAGGATTGTACCCTAAGATGTCTATTAAGGGCGCATCAGAAAGTGATGATTCTAAAGTTTTAACAAAGGCGTTAAGTGATAATACTGTCGAACAAATCGATGTACATCATGCTGGCACAGCCATGCGTTTTTTAACAAGTTATTTGGCTATACAAGCAGGTAGAGAGGTGGTGTTAACGGGCAGTGAACGCATGCAACAACGCCCTATTGGTGTTTTGGTAGATGCGCTGCGCAGTCTGGGGGCAGAGATTACCTATATGAGCAAAGAGGGTTTTCCGCCAATAAGAATCACCGGTAAAAGATTAGATAAAAACCAAGTGCGTATTCAAGCAGATGTGAGTAGTCAATATATCTCATCGCTGATGCTTATTGCGCCTGCTTTGCCAGAGGGCTTAACGATTCTACTTGATGGAAAAGTAACTTCTGTGCCCTACATTAAAATGACGGTTTCGCTGCTCAGAGAAATCGGGATTACGGCAAATTTTCACGAACAAACCATTCAAATTGAGCCTTTAGCAGCTCAGGATATGGAATTGACCGAATCTGTGGTAGTAGAATCCGATTGGAGTTCGGCTTCTTATTTTTATAGTTTGGTGGCCCTCTCCAAGGATGCGACCATTCAATTGCAGACTTATTTAGAAAATAGTAGACAAGGCGATTCGGCGCTCGCCAAGATATATGAACAATTAGGAGTGTCTACCAGCTTCGATTCAGATCAAAAAAGCATTCGACTCACTAAAAACAACAGACAATTACCTGAGCTACTAATCCTAAATTTGGCAAATACGCCAGATTTGGCGCAGACCATTGCGGTTAGTTGCTTTGGACTAGGAATTGCCTGCGAGCTAACTGGCTTGCATACCTTAAAAATAAAGGAGACCGATAGATTGGTCGCTTTGCAAAAAGAGCTAAGTAAATTAGGTGCAACTTGTGAAGTCACAAACGACAGTCTGCATCTAAAGGCAAGTGATTCTATTCAAAAAGAGGTAAGTGTCGATACCTATCAAGATCATCGTATGGCCATGGCATTTGCTCCTTTGGCCTTAAAGGTGCCCATCTGCATAAACCAGCCCGAAGTGGTTTCTAAGTCTTTTCCTAGCTATTGGGAAGACTTAAGAAGTTTGGGTGCAATAATCCAAGAGCAAAGATAATGCTCAAAATACTTGACAACCCCCTGTTTGAGATTGTATATTTGCAACCTTTCGAACGTAAATAACCGCACACTATATGAAGCTATCCAACTTTAACTTTGATCTTCCAGAAGAATTACTTGCCGAATATCCAGCTCCTAACAGAGACGAGTCTCGTCTTATGGTTTTGAACAGAGAAACCAAGACCATCGAGCATAAAATGTTTAAAGATCTGATAGATTATTTTAATGAAGACGATGTTTTAGTGCTAAACAATACCAAGGTTTTTCCGGCCCGTCTTTTTGGGAACAAAGAAAAAACTGGGGCTCGTATCGAGGTATTTTTATTAAGAGAACTAAATCCAGAAACCAGACTTTGGGATGTTTTGGTAGATCCTGCCAGAAAAATTAGAATCGGAAACAAGCTGTACTTTGGTGACGATGAGAGTCTTGTTGCAGAAGTAATAGACAACACAACCTCTAGAGGGCGTACGCTTCGTTTTTTATATGATGGATCTTATCAAGAGTTTAGAAGCAAACTCAACGAGCTTGGGCAAACACCCTTGCCTAAGTATATTAAAAGAGATGTTGAGCCAGAAGACGAAGACCGTTACCAAACTATCTATGCCAAAAAGGAAGGAGCTGTTGCAGCCCCTACAGCTGGTTTGCACTTTTCTAAACACTTAATGAAGCGTTTAGAGATAAAAGGTGTTCATTTTAGTGAAGTTACTTTGCATGTTGGGTTAGGCACCTTTAGCCCTGTTGAGGTAGAAGATTTATCGAAGCACAAAATGGACTCAGAAGAAATTGCGATTTCTGCCGAGGCCGCTCGTGTGATAAACAATGGAGTTGCCAACAAAAGAAGAGTTTGTGCCGTGGGAACCACAGCCATGAGAGCTTTAGAGAGTTCGGTGAGTTCTAATCACACTTTAAACCCGTACGAAGGATGGACCAATAAATTTATTTTTCCTCCTTACGAATTTAGCATTGCCAACGCTATGGTAACAAATTTACATACTCCTAAAAGCACGCTATTGATGATGGTTTCTGCCTTTGCAGGTCATGAGTTTATCAAAGAAGCCTATCAAGAAGCGATCAAAGAAAAGTATAGGTTTTATACCTACGGCGATGCCATGTTAATCATTTAACAACTGCCGCTATATACGCTATAAGCCCCAATACACAGGTATTGGGGTTTTTTTTGTCATCTTGGGGGAAATTCCTGCTTTACTATTTGGAATATTTGCTGTACATTAGTGTCTTAAACCCTAATGAGACTGCTCATGGAGTAGTTTTCATACTAACAAAAAAACTAATGAGAAAAATTACTTTACTATGTGCCTTACTTTGCGCAGTTGCTATGAGCGCTCAAGTTACAGGCGAAGGCACCCCGCTTAGTTGGGACCTTTCTAATAGAAGTGCTGTTACACCTATAGTAATGCCAGCCTTAGACATGATGGCCATTACTGCAGAAGATGCCGCTACCGAAGATAAAAGCGGAGCCCCTTGGCGATTTGGAATCGAGATCCCTGTTAACTTGGGATTGACCAATGCAGGTGTTTGGGACGAGCTACCAAATGGAGATGGAATCTGGAGAATAAATGTGGTGTCTCAAGGTGCAAAAACAATCAACTTTGTTTTTGACCAATACAAACTTCCCGCAGGAGCTTCAGTGTATATTTACAATAACGAACGAACCAGTATGATTGGTGCTTACACAAGCATTTTAAACAACGAAGAGATGTTGCTAGGTACTTGGATGGTAGATGGTGAATCTGTTTGGGTGGAATATCACGAGCCTAAGGCTGTAAGAGGCGAAGGCTTATTAAACTTGAATAAAGTGGTTCATGGATATCGTTCAAAAACAGACATGATTCTAACAACCAAGGGTCTTAATGATTCTGGAAATTGCAACCATGATGTAGATTGCCCTGTTGGAGGAGATTGGGATCCATTTAAAGAAGATCTTAAACGCTCAGTAGCTTTACAGATAATGGGTGGATTTGTATGTTCAGGAGCCTTGATAAACAACACGGCCAACGACAGAACCCCTTACTTTTTAACTGCCAATCACTGCGACACAGGAACAAGTCCTGCAACGTGGTCTTGGCGCTTTAACTGGAGAAGTCCTTCTCCATCTTGTGGAACCACCGCGCCGAGTACATCTAGTTCTTGGAATACAACAAGTGGTGCATTAAAAAGAGCGCAAAATTCACAATCAGACTTTATGTTAATGGAGCTAAACGGAACCCTTCCTGATACTTGGAATTTAGTTTGGGCTGGTTGGAATAGAAGTACAACTGCAGTTCCAGATTTCACGGTAGGTATTCACCATCCTGCTGGTGACATTATGAAAGTATGTCGCGACGACGAATCTCCTTTTAAAGGATCTATCGGTGGTGCCCAAGTTTGGGTAATTAGCGGTACTGGCTGGGGAGGCGGAGACGGTTGGGACATTGGCGTTACAGAAGGAGGGTCTTCGGGCTCACCTCTCTTTAATGAAGATGGGCATATCGTAGGACAATTATTTGGTGGTGCTGCGGCTTGTTCCGGTACAAACGATAACAGTCAATATGATTATTATGGTCGTTTAGAAGAAGCTTGGGATACAGGCAGTTCTGCGACTAATAGTTTACAGCCATGGCTAGATCCGGACGACGATGCTGGCGATACTTTAGAGACACTGTCGACTACAGAATTTCAGTTTGAAGCCAACTTATCGATCTTCCCAAATCCTGCATCTACACTTCTTAACGTAGTGAATTTTGGAGGAACAGATTTGGACTATGAAGTATATTCGATGTTAGGACAAGTAATCAAGCGCGGTACTTTTAGCGCTGTGAATAACGAGATAAACGTATCTGATTATACAGAAGGTATTTATTTTGTGAAGATCATCGACAACGAAAACAATGCTAGTATCACCAAAAAGATTGTGGTACGTCACTAAGACCAAAAGCATAACTTATAAAAGCCCTTCTGCACAGAAGGGCTTTTTTTATGGTATAAACTAATCGAATTGTAGTAGTTTTGCGCTGTGAAAGATTCCAAAAAAGACATACGAGCCTTAACTAAGGAGCAATTACGCAATTTTTTTGAGAGTGTTGGAGACAAGGCTTTTAGAGGGAACCAAGTGTACGAATGGCTTTGGGTTAAAGGCAGTCATAAGTTTGAAGACATGACCAATTTGTCTAAAGAGACACGCCAATTGCTCGAAGACAATTTTGTGATCAATCACATCGCCGTTGACCAGATGCAAAAGAGTAGCGATGGTACCATTAAAAATGCTGTAAAATTACACGATGGTTTGGTAGTAGAGTCTGTGTTGATTCCTGTAAAAGATCGCACGACGGCCTGTGTGTCGAGCCAAGTGGGTTGCAGTCTTGATTGTGCTTTTTGCGCCACAGCAAGCCTTAAACGCATGCGTAACCTAAACCCAGACGAGATTTACGATCAGGTGGTTGCAATTCATAGAGAGAGTGAGCTATACTTTAATAGACCTTTATCTAATATTGTTTTTATGGGCATGGGCGAACCGCTTATGAACTATAAGAACGTACTTGCATCTATAGACAAAATCACCGATAAGGAAGGTTTAGGCATGTCGCCAAAGCGAATAACCCTGAGTACCTCTGGAGTACCTAAGATGATCAAAAAGATGGCAGACGATGGGGTCAAATTTAACCTGGCGGTTTCGCTTCATAGTGCCATTCAAGAGACTAGAGAAAGCATTATGCCTTTTGCCAAGAATTTTACATTAGACGATCTTAAAGAGGCTTTAGAGTATTGGTACGAAAAAACCAATAAAAGAATCACTTACGAATATGTTGTCTGGAACGGCATTAACGATAAACCAGAAGACATTAAGGCCTTAGTGCAGTTTTGTAAAGCGGTGCCTTGCAAGGTGAACATTATCGAGTACAATCCTATTGGTGACCCTAATTTTACTCAAGCCAGTAAAGAAGCAATCGACGCCTATATACATGGTTTAGAGAAAAACAAAATTCCTGTTACTGTACGTCGTAGTAGGGGTAAAGACATAGACGCGGCCTGCGGACAATTGGCCAATAAACACTAACTAAAGCGGGTCTAAATTGACTATCTTTGTGATACATGAAGGTGGTTTCCCAAATAAAACTTCCCATTGAACACGAGATGGAACTCTTCGAGAAGAAGTTCTCTATTTCGATGTCTTCTAAGGTTCCCTTATTAAATAAAATTACACATTACGTTGTAAACCGCAAAGGCAAACAGATGCGCCCTATGTTTGTTTTTTTAATCGCCAAAATGATTAACGATGGCGATGTGAACGAACGCACCTTTAGGGGTGCTAATGTTATAGAACTGATTCATACGGCGACCTTGGTTCATGATGATGTGGTAGACGACAGTAATAAACGCAGGGGCTTTTTCTCTATCAATGCCCTTTGGAAGAACAAGATTGCTGTTTTAGTAGGTGATTTTTTATTGTCTAAAGGCATGCTCATGTGTATAGACAACGACGACTTTGATTTGCTAAAAATAATTTCGCGCGCAGTGCGTGAGATGAGCGAAGGCGAATTGTTACAAATAGAAAAGGCACGCAAGCTCGATATTACAGAAGAGGTATATTATGAGATAATCAGGCAAAAAACAGCTACCCTTATCGCCGCCTGTTGCGCGATGGGAGCACAGTCTGTAAATGCTCCAAAAGAAGAGGTTGAGCATATGCGTAAGTTTGGAGAACTCATTGGAATGGCTTTCCAAATCAAGGATGATTTGTTTGATTATGGCGAAGAAAAAATAGGCAAACCAACGGGTATCGATATCAAGGAGCAAAAAATGACTTTACCATTAATTTACGCTCTCAATAGCGCCGATGCTAACAAAAAAAGATGGCTAATCAATTCTGTCAAAAATCACAATACAGATAAAAAGCGAGTAAAAGAAGTAATTGAATATGTAAAAGAGGCTGGGGGATTGGAGTATGCGATTTCTAAAATGAAATGGTTTCAGCAAGAAGCCATGCAATTACTTTCGTCTTATCCAGAATCCGACTTTAAGGCTTCTTTAGAGCTAATGATAGGCTATGTGATTGATCGCAAAAAGTAATAAGGCATAACCTTTGCTATACTTTTTTAAATTTTTTTTATTCCCCAGGCAACGTTTTATCATTTTGCTGCGTCTATAAGATAGCAGACCTAAAAAGTTTGAGTGAAAGTAATCGATTTACATACAGATCTAGAACAGCTAATTGCTAAAGCTTGTAAAGACAACAGAAGGGCACAAGAACAGCTCTATGGTATGTTTTCACCCAAAATGCTGAGTGTTTGCCGGCAGTTTATAAAGGTAACCGATAGGGCAGAAGAAGTGATGCTCACCGGCTTTTATAAGGCCTTCAAAAATTTAGACCAATTTAATGGTTCGGGAAGTTTTGAAGGTTGGCTTAGACGAATCATGTCTAGGGAGTGCATCTCTTATTTGCGAAAGGAAAAAAAGATTTACTTTGAAGACGAATCGAGTATCGATGCCACAGACCAGCACGCACATTATATAGAGACCAGTTTAGATCTGGACCATATTCAGCAACTTATCGACGGCCTGCCAGACGGATACCGCATCGTTTTTGTGATGTATGCCATAGAAGGATACAAGCATGCAGAGATTGCAGCACACTTAAACATAAGCGAAAGCACTTCTAAATCGCAGCTATTTAAAGCACGTAAAATGCTTCAGCAGCAATTAAAAACATTAATAAGTACGAGTTATGGCACCCCTTAAATTCGAAGAAAACATAAAAGATTCGCTCGCCAAGCGAAGTATTGAGCCATCGGCAGGCAGTTGGAACAAGCTTTCTGCCAAATTAGATGCAGATGCAGGCAAAAAGAGGACGTCTGTATGGTGGGCGATTGCCGCCGGCTTTGTTGGCCTTGTATTGATTGGCACCTTGTTGTTTAAAGGCGATGGAGATACTAAGCAGCCAGAATTAGTACAGCAAGAAGTTCCTAAAGAGATTATTGAGTCTGAGAAAAAAGAGGTTTCTCCAAAGACTCAAGTGGCTTTAGAGACCCTAGAGGAGCTAGAAAAAACACCGCAAGAAAATGTATTAGTAGACCAGACATCAGAGAATAATTCAACCAAAAACACTACCGTAGCAGTTAATCAGACTTTAGAAAAAAGCGAAGAGAAACTTATAGAAAACACGCCTATAGCAACTCCGATTAAAATAGAAGTGGCAGACATTGATCCTGTGTCTAACAAAACCGAATTAGAAAACAAAGTAGATCAAGTAGTCAATCAAATTTTAGACCTGCAGGCTCAAAACAGCAATGTTTCGGAGGCAGAAGTGGCTGCACTATTAGACGCTGCACAAAAAGATCTCGAAGCCAAATCGCTAATAAATCCACTTACTCAAAAGGTAGATGCTATGGCACTATTAGATCAAGTTGAGTTTGACTTGGAGCGATCCTTTAGAGATAAAGTCTTTAATGCTTTGGGCGACGGCTTTAACAAAATACGCACTGCGATGGCAGAACGAAACAATTAATTCATTCATCAATCAATAAGGCAATAGGCCTCGAAAGAGGCCTTTGCTTTTATCAAAATTCAAATCTTATGAGAATCATTATCTATGGCATGGCAATCACCATGTGGCTGCTAAGTACAGTTCAAATTTTTGGGCAAGACGACCAAACCACAAAGCAAATCGAACTGCTTACAAAGTCGATTGAACAAATTCAGCAAGAAGAAAAAGAAGCGCTTAAGGCAGAAGTTATGGCCATTAACGAGCGTCTTGAGGCCAACGAAATTACACAAGACGAAGCAGATGCGCAAAAACGTTCGGCCGCAGAACGACGTGCTTTGAATATTGAAAACCGCGTCGCAATTGTTACGAATAAAATTGCCTTTTTAGAGCGAAATGGAGCCGATTCCGAAGCAACTGATCGCTTTGAGATAAACTTATTTGGAAAAGGGCTGCTCGATTTTGACTACACACCAAGAAAGCGTAAATACGATCGTCGCACTACCAGTGATTTTGTTTTGGCAGTTGGATTTAACAATGCCATTGAAGAAGGCACCTCTTTAGAAGATAGTGATTTTAAGATTGCTGGGAGTCGATTTGCAGAGATAGGTTGGGCTTGGAAAACGCGTGTTTTTGATAATACCAATTGGCTTAGAGTTAAATACGGATTTTCGTTTATGTTTAATGGTTTAAAACCAACAGACAACCGTTATTTTGTAGATACAGGTGTACAAACTGAATTGCAAACTTTTGATAAAGATTTAGATAAATCTAAATTTAGAGTAGACAATCTTGTCTTCCCTGTGCATTTCGAATTTGGTCCTTCTAACAAGATCGAAAAAGAAGAATATTTTAGATACAACACGCATAACAAAATTAAAGTTGGGGTAGGGGGCTATGCTGGATTGCGTTTGGCTTCGCGTCAAAAACTCAAGTTTAATGACGGAGGAGAAGAAATTAAACAGAAATTTAAAGGAAACTACAACGCCAGTAATTTTGTGTATGGGCTTAGTGCTTATTTAGGATGGCGTAATACCGCACTTTACGTAAAGTATGACCTGAATCCAATCTTTAAAGACAATACTACAGAGCTGCGAAACATCTCTTTAGGGCTTAGATTTGATATGGATTAGCCATAAGATCAGGCTCATAAAAAAGGGATTTTGCTAAGGAATCCCTTTTTTTGTGCTCTCATAATAACCTTAGTGCATTCGCCTTTATATTTGTATCTTTTTAGACGTAAATTTGCAGGCGTTGATTTCTAAAAACACCATAGACAAAGTATTCGAAACGGCTCGCCTTGAGGAGGTGATAGGCGACTTCGTGGTGCTTAAAAAATCTGGGAGCAACTTTAAAGGATTGAGCCCATTTACAGAGGAGCGCACTCCTAGTTTTATGGTGTCTCCGGTAAAACAGATTTGGAAGGATTTTTCTAGTGGAAAAGGTGGGAATGTAGTGGCCTTTTTAATGGAACACGAGCATTTTACCTATCCCGAAGCCATTAAGTATTTGGCTAAAAAGTACGGCATAGAAATAGAAGAAACCGAGCAAACCGACGAGCAAAAACAACAGGCAAGCGAACGAGAAAGTCTGTATTTGGTAAGCGAATTTGCCAAGGATTATTTTCATAAAACTTTATTGCATAGCGAAGAAGGTAAGGCCATTGGCGAGACCTATTTTAAAGAACGTGGGTTTACCGCCGACACCATTAAAACCTTTGCACTTGGGTATTCACCTAATAGCTGGGATGCATTTACTACAGAGGCTTTAGGTAAAGGTTATAAACTCGATTATTTAGAGAAAACCGGCTTAACCATCGTAAAGGAAGCCAAGCAATTTGACCGCTTTAAAGGTCGAGTGATTTTCCCGATTCAGAGTATGAGTGGTCGGGTTTTGGGCTTTGGCGGCCGAATCTTAACCAATGATAAGAAAGCAGCCAAGTACTTAAATTCTCCAGAGAGCGATATATATCACAAGAGCAAGGTGCTTTACGGGATCTATCATGCCAAGCAAACCATCGCGAAAGAAGATCGCTGTTACCTGGTAGAGGGATATACAGACGTGATTCAATTTTATCAACGCGGAATAAAAAATGTGGTCGCGAGTTCTGGAACAGCATTAACACCAGAACAGATTAGACTCATCAGTCGTTTAACAAAGAACATTACTGTTTTGTTTGATGGCGATGCAGCGGGTCTTAGGGCTTCGCTGCGCGGAATTGATCTCATTTTAGAGCAAGGCATGAATGTAAAAGTTTGTGCTTTCCCCGAAGGCGAAGATCCAGATAGCTATGCGCGTAATCACACCTTAGAAGAGCTCAATGCATTTTTAGAAACGTCCTCTAAAGACTTCATCAACTTTAAAGCATCCTTACTGGTAAACGAAACAGCTCAGGATCCAGTAAAAAAAGCCGCTACAATTCGCGAGATGGTGCAGAGTATCGCCAAGATTCCTGATGTGATTCAGCGAGAAATTTACTTGCAGGAGTGTGCCCGTATCATGGACATTAACGAAGAAGTATTGTTTAACGCCTTGGCTCAAACCCTGAGTAAAGACGCCAAAGACAAAAAACGAGCTTCTTCTCAGGCAAGACCCCAAGAGAGTTTTGAGGTGATTGCAAACCAACAAACCACAGTCAAAAAAGTAGATAGACAACGCGTTCTAGAAACCGATATCATAAAATCCTTACTGCTGTACGGCAATAACGAAGTTGAGTTTGACGATGTGTCTTTTGAGCTAGACGAGAATGGTGAAACCGTTTATAAAATAGAACGCAATACCTATAAGGTGTACGAAAAAATCTATTTAGACCTCCAGGAAGACGAAATAGAGTTTGCACACGAAAACCTTAGTAAGGTGTATTATTCACTGGTAGAAACGCTTAATTCTGACGAAGAATTTAAGATTGAATTGCTAGTAAATCGTCTAGAACAAGAGCAATCGGATTATGTGAGTGACATTCTAATGACAGAAGAAAAACACGAGCTGAGCGATTGGGAAAGCAAGGAGATTTATGTAAAAAAGAAAGAACAAACTATCTCTGAGTTTGTAGATCAACTCATTTTACATCTTAGAAACGAATTGATACGGCAAAAAATAGATTCTATTTCGATAAATATCAACGAAAAGAGCGAAGAAGATCGCTTGCAGCTACTGTCTGAGATTGTGGACTATCAAAGACTTGATAAGGTAATTACACAACGTTTGGGAATGGTGGTCTCTAAAACTACCTAAACTGGAACATTCGCGACTGGTGAATCAGATCGGCCAGGTTGTCTACTTTTAATTTTTTAAGCAAACGCGTTTTATAAGTGCTTACCGTCTTTTCGTTAATGTCTAAAGCATTGGCAATATCTTTATTACGCTTTCCGCTAGACAATAAGTTAAGCACTTCTATCTCACGAGAAGACAACTTTTTATAGCGGCTTATCGCACTCGACTCGCCAACATTGCGAGATGTAAATGTAGATGTAAGTTCTTCGTTCAAGAATATTCCTCCTTTAGCTATTAGTTCTAATGCATCTAAAAATACTTTAGTAGATGCGGTTTTGGGCACATACCCAGCAGCCCCCGATTTTATAGATCTCAATGCATAGATCTCTTCTGGATTGGTCGAATAAATTAAGACACGTACATCTGGAAATTCTGCTTTTATGGTTCTCAACGCTGTGATTCCATTTATCTGCGGAATATCGATTTCCATGATGAGTACGTCTGGCTTTTGTTCTCTAAGAGCTCGATATAATTCTGTTCCGTTATGAACTTTATTTATAATCTCTAAAGATTCGTGATCTGCCAAAAGACACTCGATTCCTTTGCGTACAATTGGATGGTGATCTGCTATTAATACCTTTGTCATAATTGTGAGGTTATTCTGTCCTGCAATCGTTTAGATTGCTGCAATTATTGTAGTATAAATACTACATTTACTCAAATGTATAAAAAAGGTAGGGGGACAAAGTCAAATTTCGTTTAACTTCAATTATATTCGATAAAGCACGGTTAAACCTTGTACTCTTCGGGTATTTCGCATACAGGAATGGGATTCATCTTATGTTGGTTGGCCGAATTGAGTCTGCAGTAAAGAATAAATACTTCTTTCTTACGACCGTCAAAATCGTCTTCGTGCTTGCCAATTTCTTGCATATTCATGGCCCATTCTAACTCGTCGTAACTCGCTCCAATTTGATCTTCGTCTGTGCGACTATCTCCAAATAATCCATCTGTAGGAGCAGCTTGCATAATGGCTGTTGGAACCTTAATATGAGCCCCGACTTTGTACACTTCGCTTTTTAATAAATCGGCAATTGGGCTAAGATCTACTCCACCATCGCCATACTTTGTATAAAAACCTACGCCAAAGTCCTCTACTTTATTTCCAGTGCCACACACCAAATACCGCTTTAAGCCTGCAAAATAATATAAGGTAGTCATGCGCAGTCTGGCCCGTGTATTGGCCAACGATAAATCTAATAATCGGTCGTCTTTTACCTCGGGTGTTTGCGATTTAAACTGTTCGAAAACCGGCGTCAAATCTACTTCGTGAGACGATACATTAGGGAAGCGCTGCTTTAACTGTTCAATGTGTTCTTTGGCTCGGTTCACCTGGCTCGCCGCCTGATGAATAGGCAATTCTACACAAAGCACATCAAAGCCAGTCATAGCACATAGTGTAGAGGTTACACCAGAATCAATTCCACCGCTAACACCTACGACAAAACCATCCATTCTTGCATTTTGTGCGTACGTCTTTAGCCAGTTAACAATATGGTCGGTTACTTTTTGGGCTTGCATAGGGTATAAGTTTTAAACTAATTTCGTGTGAATTAGTGTACCTTTGTACTGCTAAATTAAGCAATTTTAAAATTTATTTACACCTGTTTCGTTAAGGGTGTATACATCTTTATTTATGAGGTTATTATTGTCTTTGTTATTGGTTGCTAGCCTGCTTTTTTCTTGTAAAAGCGAGTCCGAAATAGAAGACCAAATAAATCAGATTCCGTTAGAGGTTAGTGTAATAAGGTTCGATAGTATTTTTGCCAATGCGGGACCAAGCGATTTGGCAGTACTCAAAGAGGATTATGCGATGTTTTTTCCGGAGCGATTTCCAGATAGTATTTGGACCAATCGCATGCGTGATACGCTGCAAATCGAAATCAACGAGCAAGTGACTAAGGTCTTCCCAGATTTTAACCAGCAAACTCAAGAACTTGAGTTACTTTTTAAGCATTTAACGCATTATTTTGCAGAGTTTAGCGCCCCCACGGTATATACGGCAACAGATTATGTAGATTACAGAAATAAAGTGGTGGCCTTGCCAGAAATGCTCGTGTTGTCTATAGATACCTATTTAGGTGCAGATCATTACTTTTATCAAGGAATCCCTGGCTATGTTGCAGCCCAGTTGCACCCAGAAAAAATCCCAGTCGATGTCGCGATGGCTTATGCAAAAAACTATGTAACACCACCAAGGCAATCTACTTTGTTAGCACATATGATCTATCAAGGCAAATTGTTATACGTACTCGATAAGGTATTGCCTTCGCACGACGATCATTTAAAGATAGGCTACACTGCTGAACAGTTAGAATGGTCTAAAGAAAACGAGCAATATATTTGGAGATATTTTATAGAGAAAGAGGTGTTGTTTAGCACAAACAATAAACTGCTCACTCAATTTATAAACCCTGCGCCATTCTCTAAGTTTTACTTAGAAATAGACAACGAATCACCTGGTAGAATTGGTGCTTTTATCGGTTGGAATATGGTGCGATCTTATATGCAAAACAACGATGTACCATTGCGTCTTTTATTGCAAAAACCAGCTCAAGAAATTTATAAAAATTCTAAATACAAACCTGCTAAGTAATGGCAAATACGCATACTTCTAAAATAGACTTTACAATAGAATTAGACGAGAACAGAATTCCAGAAAAGATTCAATGGAGCGCTCCAGATGGCGGTGTAAAAAACGCCGAATCAAAGTCTGTGATGCTCTCTGTTTGGGATCCTAAGGCAAAGGAAGCCTTGCGCATTGATCTTTGGACCAAAGACATGCCTGTAGAAGAGATGAAGGTGTTTTTCTATCAAACATTGACCGCCATGGCAGATACTTTTGAGCGTGCTACCAACGACGATAAGATGGCTGCCACTATGCGAGATTTCACAGATTATTTTGCAGAAAAATTAGCCATTAAGTAAATGTCAAAACAACCCGAACTACTATTTGTTTACAATGCCGATTCGGGAGTATTTAATGCGGTAAAAGATAGTTTGCATAAATGGCTTAAACCCGAGACATATTCTTGTGCTTTATGCAGTTTAACACATTCTTTTTTAGGAGAAACTTCTAAATGGAAACACTATAAAAAGACATTTACAGGAACCCTATCCTTTTATCATAAAGATCAATTCCAAACCGAATTTGCCTCTAAATGGCTCCCTAAATATGATTTTCCTATTGTGCTTATCAAAAGGCAAGAACAGCTAGATATTTTTCTTACATCACAAGAATTAGAAGCGATTCAAGATGTGACAACCTTGATACAAGCGTTAGAAGAGAGGCTCAAATAATACGTTTAGCCCTTTTGATTTATTTCTTGATTGATTTGACCGATGTATGCAAGAATTTGGTCCCGTCCCGTCCCATGACTGCTCGAACTTATAAAATACGGAGGCAGTTCTTCCCAATCTTGCAAGAGACGTTCTTTATAGGCTTCTACATTTCTTTCAAGAGCGTTTGGTTTGAGTTTATCTGCCTTTGTAAAAATTATTCCAAACGGCAGCCCATTACTGCCTAACCATTGCATAAAATCGAGATCGATAGGTTGCGGTTCGTGCCTACAATCAACCAGCACAAAGGCCATTACGAGTTGTCTTCGTTTTTCGAAGTACTTTGTAATAAAGGCCTGAAAAGTTTTTTTGGCAGTTTTAGACACTCGGGCATATCCGTAACCTGGTAAATCTACCAGATGCCAAGATTTGTTAATAATAAAGTGGTTGATCAGCTGTGTTTTGCCAGGGCGTCCAGATGTTTTGGCCAAACTCTTGCGCTGCATCAGCATATTGATAAGCGAAGACTTACCCACATTAGAGCGGCCTATAAAGGCATATTCTGGTATACTAGAATTAGGACATTTAGCAACATCACTGTTGCTCATTACAAATGCTGCCGATTTGATTTGCATAACGTTAAAACTTGCGGTCGGTTAACCAGGCGTAGAGTAGCTCGTTAAATTTGTCGGGATGTTCCATCATGGCGGCATGCCCGCATTTATCAATCCAATATAAATCTGAATCTGGTAATAATTGATCAAATTCCACTGCAACATTCGGGGGAGTCACATTGTCGTTTTTACCCCAAATAATACAAGTAGGATTAGGCATATTGGGTAAGTCCTTAGACATATTATGTCGTATCGCACTTTTTGCAATAGCTAAGGTTCTAATAAGCTTGTTGCGATCGTTTACCGTGGCATAGACTTCGTCTACAATTTCTTTGGAAGCCACTTTAGGATCGTAAAATACGTTTTCTGCTTTTTGCTTGATGTATTCGTAATCTCCACGCTTTGGATAGCTTTCGCCCATGGCGGATTCGTATAGGCCAGAACTACCAGTAATTACGAGACCTTTAATTTTTTCTGGGAACATTTTAGTGCAAAGCAGACCGATATGGCCTCCTAGTGAATTCCCTAATAGGATAACGTCTTTATAGCCTTTATGGTCTATAAATTCGGCAACATATTTGGCAAAGGTCTTTACGTTGGTCTTGAGCAAAGACATGGTATATATAGGGAGTTCGGGAATTAAGATAGTGTAGCCTTTTTCTGGAAAAAAGTGAGCCACAGCATCGAAGTTACTCAGGCCGCCCATAAGTCCGTGCAAGATAATGATAGGGGTTCCTTCTCCTTTTTCGAGATAACTAAACTTCCCTTCTTTCTTTAAATCGTATACCATACAGGTTACTGCTAATTCCTTGGCAAATATAGACAATTCAAAGATAATATCACCGCGTGGTTCAGACGGGAAGTAAAAAATTATACCCGTTGTTTTAAGTGTTAAATATGCCCCAATAAATCCAATAAATCATGCAATTAATTAGTTGTAATAGAGGGCGTTAACCAAAACTCAGAATGATGGTGGTAAAACTTATTAACAATGTGGTAAATAGTGGTAAATAGTGGTAAAATAATACTATATTTGACCTTCAACTACTATTTAATCGTTCTCAGTGCTCAATCTAATCGGGACATACGAGTGTAAAGCAGACGTCAAAGGACGTGTCATGGTTCCTGCGCCATTAAAAAAGCAATTGGCTGCATCTTTGGCCGATGGTTTTGTGGTAAAGCGTGCCGTTTTTCAGCCTTGTCTTGAGATGTATCCCATGAAAGAATGGGAGGCTTTGATGAGTAAAATGGGAGCGCTTAACAGATTCAACAGAAAGAACAACGATTTTATTCGTCGTTTTACCGCGGGTGTCAAAGTAGTAGAACTCGATGCAGCAGGGCGATTGTTATTGCCTAAAGACTTGATGTCTTTTGCTGGATTGTCTAAAGAAATTGTAATCTCTTCGGCCATTACCATCGTCGAAATTTGGGACAAGCAAAAATACGAATCGGCCATTGCCGATGCCGCCAGTGATTTTGCAGATCTCGCCGAAGAAGTAATGGGAGATAGTATCGATGACAGTGATGGATTATCATAAACCTGTTCTACTAAAAGAAACCGTAGACGGGTTGCAAATCAAACCCGAAGGAATTTATGTGGATGTTACTTTTGGCGGTGGAGGACATTCTAAAGAAATTATGAGTAGGCTTGGCCCCAATGGAAGGCTCATTGCCTTTGACCAAGATCCAGATGCCGCTCAAAATGTGCTCGACGACGAACGATTTTTGCTCATACCTGAAAATTTTAGACATCTAAAACGTTTTTTACGTTTCTACGGAATCAAACAAGTAGACGGCATCCTAGCCGACTTTGGTGTTTCGTCTCATCAGTTTGATGTTGCCGAACGTGGTTTTTCTACACGTTTTAATGCGCAGCTCGATATGCGCATGAACCCTCAAGACGAACTTTCTGCCTATCGTGTAATCAACGAATATTCAGAAGAAGATTTACGACAGGTGCTTAAAGAATTTGGCGAACTCCGTGCTGCTGCTGGGATGGCGCGCCTTATTGTGCAAAAGCGATCAGAGAACCCAATTAAAGATAGCGAGACGCTAAAGCGTATTCTCGCCCGCTTTATTCCAAGGGCAAAAGAAAACAAAATCTTAGCTCAGATTTTTCAAGCCTTACGCATAGAGGTAAACGATGAGCTCGAAGCCTTAAAAGAATTTTTGATTCAGAGCGAGCAAGTGTTGTTGCCTGGCGGCCGATTAAGTGTGATTTCGTATCACTCCCTCGAAGACAGATTGGTAAAACGTTTTATGCGCAACGGTCTTTTCGAAGGCGAACCGGAGAAAGACGTTTTTGGGAATGTGGAGGTTCCGTTAAAACCAGTTGGCAAATTTATTATTCCAACGGCAGAAGAAATTGCTCTAAACAATCGAGCTCGCAGTGCCAAACTCAGAATTGCTTCAAAACTATAGCCGAATGAAAGAAGGGATATATCACATATTGAAGGGTAAGTTTTTGGTAAGCGAAGACGCCTTAAAGAATTGGAAGTTTATCATTTTTCTGTCGGTGCTTGCACTTATTATGATTGCTAGTTCGCATAGTGCAGACAAAAAGGTGCATCGCATCGCGGCATTGAGTAACGAGGTAAAAGAACTCAAGAGTCAAAATATCGATGTGCGTATGAAGCTTATGGAAACCAAGATGGAAAGTCGCGTGATTCGGGCACTAGAATCTAGAGGAATCGCTCCTTCTACCACACCTCCAATGAAGATTTTAATCGCAGACAAAGACAATGGCCGTTAACGAAAAAAACATATTAAATAGATTCTACTTCGTGGCAGGTGGACTCTTTGTGTTTGCCTTGTTGATCACGATTCAATTAGTGCGCATACAGTTTGTGAATGGCCAAGAGTATCGCGCTATGGCCAAGGAGAAGACGGTTAAAAACTTCGAGATACCTGCCAACCGCGGCAATATTTATGCAGACGATGGTAGCTTGCTCGCTACTTCTGTACCTAAGTATGAGATTCGATTTGATGCAGTGACGGTAAGCAACGAGAATTTTGAAAAATATATAGGCCCGCTTTCAGAAGAGCTAGGAAAAATGTTTGGGCGTAGCGCAGATTATTTCGAGAGAAAGCTTCGAAAGGCCAAAGAAACCAAGAATCGCTATATGCTCTTGGCTTCAGATTTGGGCTATTCGGATTATAAAAAAATCAAAAGCTTCCCGCTTTTCAAACTTGGATCGAACAAAGGAGGAATCATCGCCGAACCAGAAACCGTTCGCGAACACCCTATTGGGATTATGGGAAGAAGAACCATAGGGTACGAGCACAAAAACGACGAAGGCCATCACTGGGGTGTTGGGCTGGAGCGCGCATACGGAGACCTATTAAGAGGAAAAGAAGGTCGCAGACTCAAGCAAAAAATTGCCAAAGGTCAGTGGAAGCCAATGTCCGACGACAACGAGATAGAACCAAAAGATGGTTACGACATTATAAGCACCATTAACGTGAATATGCAGGACGTAGCGCATCATGCCTTGCTAAAGCAGTTAGAGATTTATGAGGCCAAATACGGAACCGTTGTGGTAATGGAAGTAAAAACCGGAGCGATTAAAGCCATTTCTAACTTGACTCGTACGTCTAACGGAACTTATACAGAAGATTATAATCATGCGATAGGAAAAACGCTCGAGCCTGGTTCTACTTTTAAAGTGATGTCTTTTATCGCTGCACTCGAAGACAAAAAGATTGACACTTCTACGGTTGTCAATACAGGAAATGGCACGCATAAGTTTTACGATCGTATTATTAGCGACTCAAAAAGAGGAGGGTATGGTAAAATCTCTGCTGCTAGAGCGCTAGAGGTGTCGAGTAATATTGGGCTTGGCATTTTAATAGACGACGCGTACTCAAAAAAACCAAGTGAATTTATAAGCATTCTTGAAGACTGGGGGATCGATCAAAAGATAGGCCTCGAATTAAAGGGAGAAGGTAAGCCTGATTTGCCAAAACCTGACGAGAGCAGATGGAGTAATACCTCCTTACCAGCTATGGCTTATGGTTATGGACTCACGATGACGCCATTGCAAACATTAACTTTTTACAACGCCATTGCGAACGATGGGGTCATGGTAAAGCCAAGATTTATTAAACAGATAAGAACTTTAAACAAAGAAGTAGAAGTCTTTGAGCCAGAGGTGATCAATAAAAGAATTTGTTCTGAAGAGACCATCAATAAAGTTAAGCATGTCATGGAGAACGTGGTTAAAAGAGGGACGGGACAGAGTCTGTATTCAGAAAATTTTTCGATGGCAGGCAAAACAGGTACTGCCCGCTCTGAATACTGGAAGCCCGATTGGAATGAAAACAGACGCTATGTGTCTTCTTTTGCAGGATTTTTCCCAGCAGACAACCCAAAATATTCTTGCATCGTATTGATTCATCAACCCAGTATTAAAAAGGGTTATTACGGAGCCGATGTATCTGGGCCGGTCTTTAAAGCAGTAGCTCAAAAAATTTACATCGATGCCCCTTTTGTAGATACCATAGTAGCGCTCGAAAAAACGGCTTCGAGTATAGACGAAGATTATGACACCTACTACACCATGGTTCAGAAGGAGCATAAAAATGTACCTAAAGTTACTGGAATGGCTGGGATGGATGCCGTTTCGCTGCTAGAAAACATTGGCCTTAACGTGATAGTAGTTGGCAACGGGAAAGTAGTCAAACAATCGCTCAGCAGCGGCACCCCCTTTAGAAAAGGGCAACAAATAGTAATTACGCTTTCATGAAGCAGTTAAAAGACATACTCTATAAAGTTTCACTCGATAAGGTGATCGGAGATACTGCGGTACCTATTAACGAGCTGCATTTTGATTCTCGTAAAATCACGCTCAACGATGTGTTTATCGCGATTGTCGGGACAGCTTCAGACGGTCATGATTTTGTAGAAAGAGCTTGTGAACAAGGAGCGATTGCTATTATTTGTGAGCAAATACCCGAGTATGTTGTAAACGGAATCACCTATGTGCAGGTGACAGATTCCAAAGGTGCTTTGGCACAAATGGCGGCCAATTACTACGATCATCCTTCGGCCAATTTAAAGCTTATTGGAGTAACCGGTACCAACGGCAAAACCACAGTGGCAACCCTATTGCATCAGCTGTTTAAAAAAGCTGGATTTACGGTAGGCTTACTGTCTACAGTGGTGGTAAAAATCGCAGATCAAGAATATCCAGCAACGCATACCACACCAGATTCGCTGTCTATAAATAAGTATTTAAGCCAAATGAACGATGCAGGTGTAGAATACTGTTTTATGGAAGTGAGCAGTCATGGAATCGATCAGCAACGTACTACTGCGCTTGACTTTAGTGGTGGAATCTTTACCAACCTAAGTCATGACCATTTAGACTATCATAGCAGTTTTGCAGAATATCGCGATGTAAAAAAACGCTTTTTTGATATGCTTAGTCCAGAGGCATTTGCCTTGGTAAATCTAGACGATAAGAACGGTCGGGTGATGGTTCAAAACACCAAAGCAAAAATTTATAGTTATGCGCTTAAATCTATTGCCGACTATAAGGCGCAAATATTAGAAAATCAGTTTAGTGGGTTGCTTTTAAAAGTAAACGGGCAAGAACTTTGGACCCGTTTGATAGGTAGTTTTAATGCCTATAATATGCTTGCAATTTATGCTGCCGCCGACCTACTTGGCTTAGAAGAGATCGAGATTTTGCGCTTGCTAAGCGAGCTAGAAAGTGTTGCCGGAAGGTTCGAATACTTTGTGACCGATAATAAAATTACCGCAATCGTAGATTACGCGCACACACCAGATGCGCTTAAAAACGTAATCGAAACCATAAACGACATTCGCACGGGTAACGAACAATTGATTACCGTAGTTGGTTGTGGCGGCGATCGCGATACCACCAAACGCCCAAAGATGGGTTATATAGCTGCGGCATTAAGTACCAAGGCGATTTTTACCAGTGACAACCCAAGGTCTGAATCGCCAGAGGCCATTATAGAAGCTATTGAAGAAGGAGTTGCACCTGTCGATTATAAAAAAACACTGTCTATAACAGATAGAAAGCAGGCCATTAAAACGGCCTGTCAAATCGCCCAGCCACAAGACATTATTCTTATAGCAGGCAAAGGACATGAGACCTATCAAGAGATAAAAGGAGAGCGCTTTGATTTTGACGATTTTAAAATAGCCAAACAACTCTTAACCCAACTAACCCAGTAAGTATGCTGTATTATTTGTTCGAATATTTAGAAAATACGTATCAACTGCCAGGGGCTGGGTTGTTTCAGTACCTCACCTTTAGGTCTGCTATGTCTGTGATTCTTTCCCTTATAATCGCAACGGTATTTGGTAAGCGTATCATTAATTATTTGCGCAAAAAACAAATTGGCGAAACCGTTCGTGATCTTGGCCTGCAAGGTCAAAACGAAAAAGCAGGAACCCCTACCATGGGTGGACTTATCATCATTTTGGCCACGCTTATTCCGGTATTGCTTTTTACCAAGCTAGAGAACATCTATGTGATTCTACTAATTGTGACTACGATTTGGATGGGAGCCATCGGGTTTATTGATGATTACATCAAAATCTTTAAGAAAGATAAAAAAGGACTGCCTGGCAAGTTTAAAGTCTTTGGTCAATTGGTTTTAGGAATTGCCGTGGGTTGCACTTTATATTTTCATGGGGATGTTACTATCAAAGAAAAAGTAGAAGTTCAGACGGTAAATCAGACCAATGTTGTGCGCTCTGTGGGCGACGAAATCAAGTCTACTAAGACTACGATCCCTTTTGTAAAAAATAACGAATTCGAATATTCCGATGTATTGGGATGGTTTGGAGAAGACGCCAAACAATACACTTGGATCCTTTTTATTTTAATCGTGATTTTTATAATCACAGCGGTTTCTAATGGAGCAAACCTCACCGATGGAGTAGATGGTTTGGCCGCAGGAACATCTGCCATAATAGTGCTCACGCTGGGCATTTTTGCATGGGTTTCTGGCAATATCATTTTCTCAGACTACCTCGATATCATGTACATCCCGCGCACTGGCGAGATTGCGGTGTTTATCAGTGCTTTTGTAGGAGCCCTCATCGGGTTTTTATGGTACAACACCTATCCTGCGCAAGTGTTTATGGGTGATACAGGGAGTTTGACCATAGGCGGAATCATCGCGGTGATAGCGATTACCATTAGAAAAGAGTGGCTTATACCCATCTTATGCGGAATTTTCTTAATCGAGAATTTATCGGTGGTTATGCAAGTGGGATGGTTTAAGTATACGCGTAAAAAATTTGGCGAAGGCCGGCGAATATTCAGGATGTCGCCTTTGCATCATCATTATCAAGTCAAAGGATTTCACGAAAGTAAAATAGTTACACGGTTTTGGATTGTTGGAATTTTTCTAGCCATTCTGGCCATAGTAACCTTAAAGATTAGATAATGAAGCTGGTAGTGCTAGGAGGAGGAGAAAGTGGCGTTGGCACAGCGGTATTGGCAAAAAAAGAAGGCTGGAAAGTACTGGTAAGCGATTACGGTACCATTGGCCAAAAGTACAAGGACGTTCTTTTACATCATGAGATTAATTGGGAAGAAAACCAGCATAGTTTAGAAGAAATTCTAACGGCAGACTTGGTCGTTAAAAGCCCTGGCATTTCGCCTAAAGTTGCAGTGGTACAAGCCATAAAAGACAAAGAGATCGCAGTGATTTCTGAGGTAGAGTTTGCCTCGCGATATGCTAAGAGTATGCTTATCGGCATTACGGGCAGCAATGGTAAAACCACGACAGCTACTTTAACGCATTATATACTCGATAAAGCCGCTCTTGACGTAGCCCTTGGCGGAAACATAGGAGATAGCATGGCAGGATTAGTTGCCAAAGCACAAAACGATTATATGGTTGTGGAGTTGAGCAGTTTTCAGTTAGAAGACATTGTAGACTTTACCCCACATATTGCCATACTGACCAATATTACCCCAGATCATTTAGATCGCTATGATTATAAACTCGAGGCCTACGTGGCTGCCAAGTTTAGAATCGTAGAAAACCAGACATTGGACGATTATTTTATTTACGATGCAGACGATCCGATTATTACAAAATGGCTCGATAACAACCCAATACAATCTCAAAAATTGCCTTTTTCGCTAACCAAAAAAGTAGCGCAGGGCGCATATATAAATAACAAAGAATTAAACATAACAATCAAAAATAAAACCCAAACCATGCCAATAGCCTCATTAGGATTACAAGGTCAACACAATGTTAAAAATGCAATGGCAGCTGCTACGGTGGCTACGTTGTTGCAGATACGAAAAGAGACGATTCGTGATTGTTTGGAGCACTTTCAAGGTGTAGAACATCGATTAGAAAAAGTGCTCAAGATAAACAAGGTGATGTACATCAACGACTCAAAGGCGACCAACGTAAACGCTACTTTTTATGCCTTAGATAGCATGGAAACACCTACCGTTTGGATTGTAGGCGGAATAGACAAAGGCAACGAATACGAAGAATTGCTGCCCTTGGTAAACGAAAAAGTTAAAGCCATTGTTTGTCTGGGTGTAGATAACGCCAAAATCATAGAAACTTTTGGTAACGTAGTAGAACTTATGGTCGAAACTCATTCTATGAACGATGCAGTTCAAGTGGCCTATAGAATAGCAGAAAGAGGAGATTCTGTGTTGCTTTCTCCTGCTTGTGCAAGTTTTGATTTGTTTGAAAACTACGAAGACCGAGGGCGTCAATTTAAAGCAGCAGTTAGGCATTTATAAAAATGGCGATAAGTATTAAAAATATTAAAGGAGATAAGGCTATTTGGGCAGTAGCAGGCTTGCTTGCGCTCTTTAGCTTTTTGCCCGTTTATAGTGCGAGTAGCAATTTGGCTTATTTGTACGGCGATGGTAACACCTTTAAATTTTTAGTAAAACATTTTGCTCATTTGGTTTTAGGATTCGCAATTCTATACGGTGTCTGTCGTATTCCATATCGCTATTTTAGAGGGTTGTCAATTATCGCATTACCTATTGTTTTAGTGCTATTACTCATAACGCTTGCAGAAGGAACCACCATAGAAGGAGCCAATGCCAGTCGTTGGATCCGGATTCCATTTGTAGGGGTAACTTTTCAAACTTCGACCTTGGCAGCGGTAGTTTTGCTTACCTATGTCGCTCGTTATTTGTCAAAAATAAAAGACAAAACCGTTGGTTTTAAAGAGACCTTGTTGCCGCTCTGGTTGCCTGTGTTTTTGGTAATTGGACTAATACTTCCTGCCAATTTTAGTACCGCAGCCATCGTTTTTTGTATGGTGGTTGTAGTTGTCTTTTTAGGTGGCTATCCCAGTAAATACTTAGCAATTGTTCTAGCTGCGGGCTTGTTATTTTTAACCTTGTTCGTGGTATCTGCAAAGGCGTTTCCAGATGTGTTTCCTAATAGAGTAGATACATGGATGAGTCGTCTGGATAGTTTTTTTGACGATTCAGATACAGAGGGCGACTATCAAATTCAGCAGGCAAAAATTGCTATCGCCTCTGGCGGAATTGTGGGTGTTGGACCTGGAAAAAGCGTTCAAAAAAACTTTTTACCGCAATCGTCGAGCGATTTTATATATGCGATCATCGTAGAAGAGTGGGGTCTAGTGGGAGGCTTGTTTTTAATGCTTATGTATATGCTATTGCTTTTTAGGCTTGTGATTGTAGCCTATAAAGCCCAAAGCTTTTTTGGCAAACTCTTAGTGATTGGTGTGGGCTTGCCTATAGTTTTTCAGGCATTTATTAATATGGCAGTAGCCGTAGAACTTTTTCCGGTTACGGGACAAACATTGCCATTGGTAAGCAGCGGAGGAACCTCGATTTGGATGACCTGCCTTGCCTTAGGAATGGTACTTAGTGTGAGCGCTCACAGAGACGAGCTTATCGTCGCAGAAGATTCAGAAAACCCATTAGATATTTTAAGTGAAGCCATATAGATTTATATTATCCGGTGGAGGAACAGGGGGTCATATTTACCCTGCAATTGCCATTGCCAATGCTTTAAAACGAAAATATCCAGATGCTGAATTTCTTTTTGTAGGAGCCAAAGACAGAATGGAAATGCAAAAAGTACCCAAGGCTGGATACCCCATAAAAGGGCTTTGGATTTCTGGTTTGCAACGCAAAACCAGCCTTAAGAATTTATCCTTCCCCTTTAAGCTCATCTCGAGTTTAATAGCCTCTAAAAAAATCTTAAAGGAGTTTAAGCCAGACGTGGCCATTGGGACTGGCGGATATGCCAGCGCACCCCTTTTGCGCACTGCCAGTAAAAAAGGAGTTCCGTGTTTAATTCAAGAGCAAAACTCTCATGCTGGAATCACCAATAAATGGCTTGCCAAAAAAGTCGATACCATTTGTGTGGCTTATCCGGAGATGGAGCAATTCTTCCCGGCTCAAAAAATTGTACAAACCGGTAATCCCGTACGCGACGATCTGGTCGATATAAAGATTACAAAAAAAGAGGGCTGCGCGCATTTTGGGCTTGATGCAAACAAACCTGTGCTTTTAGTCATAGGCGGCAGTTTAGGTGCAAGAAGAATCAACCAGTTGATTGCGGCAAAAAAAGATTTTTTTGCTCGAAAAGGAGTGCAGGTACTCTGGCAATGCGGTTCTTTTTATTATGAAGAATACAAAGATCTAGCAGACGCAAATTTAGTGGTGAAAGATTTTATTTATGAGATGGATAAAGCCTATGCATCTGCCAATTTTATAATTTCTAGAGCAGGGGCTTTATCTGTTTCTGAATTATGCTTGGTAGGAAAACCAACCGTGTTTATTCCATCGCCAAACGTGGCAGAAGATCACCAGACCAAAAACGCGATGGCAATTGCAAAAGAAGATGCATGTTTAGTAATACGCGAACAAGTTTTAGACTCAGAATTTGAACTTCTTTTTAATGAGTTGTTTAAATGTCCTAATAAACAAAGTGACCTTGCCCAAAACATAAAAAAATTGGCAAGGCCTAATGCCACCCAAGATATTGTAACGGAAGTAGAAAGGCTCCTTTCAAAAACCAAAGTACATAAGTGAACAACCTAGCTCACATATCGCATTTTTATTTTATCGGCATCGGCGGAATAGGGATGAGCGCCTTGGCCAGATACTTTAATGCTCAAGGGAAAAATGTAGCAGGCTACGATAAAACCCCCAGCAGACTCACGGGAGAATTGCAAGACGAAGGCATAGTGATTCAATTTGAAGATGTGATAGACAACATTCCTTCGCCCTACTTAGACAAAGACAAAACATTGGTGGTGTACACACCCGCTATTCCGTCGTCTCACCTACAGCTTGGATTCTTTAAAACTGAACAATTCAAGGTGGTAAAACGAGCCGAACTTTTAGGCTGGATTACCAAAGAGACCACCTGTTTGGCTGTAGCTGGCACCCATGGCAAAACCACGACCTCTGCAATTTTAGGCCATTTATTGGCAGCTTGTGATGTACCTGTCACGGCATTTCTAGGTGGAATATGTGAAAACTACCAATCTAATATTATCATTAATGGTAGCGAAGTGACGGTGGTAGAGGCAGATGAGTTTGACAGATCTTTTTTAAACCTTAGTCCAGATATCGCATGTGTTACTTCGATGGATGCAGACCATCTGGATATTTACAATACACACCAAGCGTTGCAAGAATCATTTAAAGAATTCGCCAGCTTGGTTCCAGACAACGGAACACTCTTTAAAAGCAATGGATTGCCCATAGAAGGCCAGTCTGTGGGTATAGAAGACGATGCTCAGTTTAGGGCAGAAAACGTTCGCATTAAAGATGGAGGTTATCTTTTTGATTTGGTCACACCCAACGAACATCTAAAAAACCTACAGTTTTTCTTGCCAGGGCATCACAATTTATTAAATGCAGTTACCGCTTTGGGTATGGCAATAGCTATCGGCTCCCCAACCCATTGTTTACCCAAAGCGCTGCATGATTTTAAGGGTGTAAGGCGTCGTTTTTCGTATAGAATAAAAACAGACGACTTGGTGGTAATTGACGATTATGCACACCATCCAAGTGAGATCGATGCGGTTTTTCAGGCGGTGACCGAGTTTTATCCTGAGCAAAAAAAGCTGGTTGTTTTTCAGCCTCATTTGTTTAGTCGAACCAGAGATTTTGGCCCTCAATTTGCTAAAAGTTTGGCGGCTTTTGATAGCGTTTTATTACTGGATATTTATCCGGCACGAGAGCTCCCAATTAAGGGTGTCGATTCTAGTTGGTTGCTCGATCAAATTAATCATTCTAACAAGCGCTTAATTTCTAAGTCTGCCATCGCGGAGCAGATAAAAAAAAGCGGTTGTTCGATAGTCCTGCTATTAGGGGCGGGAGATATTGGAGAAGAAGTAGTACATATTGTGAATCGATTAAATGAAGAATAGACTTTTAAAAATAGGCAAATATGCATCGCTCGTTGTAGTGGTAGTCTTTCTTTACGCGTTTTCTAACGCAAGAAATGCTACGCGTAAACTGAGCGAAATTCAGGTGCAATTTGAAGGAAATAATACCGCCTTGATCACCAAATCCATGGTTAATAAATTGTTAATACAAAGTGACGACAGTCTGGAGACTATAGGTAAAGAAATTTTAGATTTGAATCAGATGGAAGGGCTGCTAAATCGTCATCCAATGATTAAGAATGCAGAGATATATCTCACCGTGGATGGCAGGCTAGGAGCCACTGTTTTACAAAGAAAACCCATTGCAAGAGTTTCGGCAAGCCCATCGTACTATATCGATAGTGATGGCACCAAAATGCCGCTCTCTCAAGTGCACACCGTTAGAGTGCCGTTAGTAAGCGGAGTAGACGAGGATAATTTGACGGAGGTACAAGGGGTTTTAAAGAAGCTAAACGAAGATGCTTTTATGAATAAGCACATCGTGGGAATTCATGTAAATACAGATAAGTCACTTAGGATGTATATGCGCAAACACGACTTAATTGTTGAGTTTGGCAAACCAGAAAATATCGAAAATAAGTTTCGGAATTTTAAAGCTTTTTATCAGAAAACACTAAAAGATAAAAGTTTAGCAGGTTACAGTAAGATTAACCTAACGGTAAACAGTCAAGTAGTGGCTACCAAAAAATAAAGTATGGAGCAGGATACAATCGCAGTAGGACTGGATATAGGAACCACAAAAATTGTGGCCATGATAGGGCGTCGTAACGAATACGGCAAAATGGAGATTCTGGGCATTGGAAAATCTAAAAGTTTGGGGGTTCACAGAGGTGTGGTGAACAATATTACCCAAACGATTCAGTCAATTCAGCAGGCAGTACAAGATGCAGAGAGCAGTTCTGGTATGAAGATATCAGAAGTTGTTGTTGGAATCGCAGGACAGCATATTAGAAGTTTGCAACATAGTGATTACATCACACGAGCTAACAGCGAGGTAGTAATAGACGAAAATGATATAGATACGCTTTGTAATCAAGTGCATAAGTTGGTGATGCTTCCTGGTGAAGAAATCATACATGTATTGCCACAGGATTTTAAAGTCGATGGTCAGGCCGAGGTAAAAGAACCTATCGGAATGTACGGTGGCCGTTTAGAAGCCAATTTTCATGTAGTAGTTGGCCAAGTGTCTTCTATTAGAAACATTGGACGCTGTGTAAAAAGTGCCGGATTACAGCTTTCGGGTATTACCCTGGAGCCTTTGGCATCTGCCAATGCGGTGCTTAGTCACGAAGAGAAAGAAGCAGGGGTCGCCCTAATCGATATAGGAGGCGGAACCACCGATTTGGCCATTTTTAAAGATGGAATTATTCGCCATACGGCTGTGATTCCTTTTGGCGGAAACGTAATCACCGAAGACATCAAAGAAGGATGTTCGATTATAGAAAAGCAAGCCGAATTGCTTAAAATCAAATTTGGGTCTGCTTGGCCAGGAGAAAACAAAGACAACGAGATTGTTTCGATTCCTGGTTTGAGAGGTAGAGAGCCCAAAGAAATTACGCTTAAAAACCTATCAAAAATCATTCATGCGAGAGTGGTCGAGATTATTGAGCAAGTGTATTTAGAGATAAAAAATTATGGCCACGATGAGCAAAAAAAGAAGCTAATCGCTGGTATCGTACTAACTGGTGGAGGGTCGCAATTAAAGCACCTCAAGCAGTTGGTAGAATATATTACAGGCATGGATACTCGTATTGGGTACCCTAACGAACATTTGGCAGGAGATAGCGACAGCGAAACCACCAGCCCGATGTTTGCCACGGCTGTTGGGTTGGTTTTGAGCAGTTTAGACTCAAAACCCAAAGAGGCAGAAGAGGCGACTTCGCAAGAACAAGCCACAGAAGACGGAACCCCGACAGAAGACGAAACAACAAACGAACAAGAACAAAGGCCCGCAGAGAGAAAGCGATTTTTTGACAAATGGGCCGAGAAGTTTAAAGACTTTTTAGATAATGCCGAATAGGCGACATAACCTCGCAATTGACTAACTATGAGTAGCAACAGTGAACTAGACAACATTGCATTTGACCTTCCTAAAAATCAGTCGAATGTTATCAAAGTAATCGGCGTTGGAGGAGGTGGAAGCAACGCGATCAACCACATGTTCCAGCAAGGAATAAAAGGGGTAGACTTTGTGATTTGCAATACCGATTCGCAGGCCTTAGAAAACAGCCCGGTTCCAATTAAAATTCAATTAGGGATCACGCTCACAGAAGGACTTGGTGCAGGAGCCAATCCTATGGTTGGTGAGCAGAGTGCTGTAGAGAGTATGCATGAGATTCAGACCATGCTTACCACCAATACCAAGATGGTTTTTATTACCGCTGGGATGGGCGGAGGTACTGGAACAGGTGCAGCCCCGATTATTGCGAAGATGGCCAAGGAGATGGACATTCTTACCGTTGGAATTGTAACGATTCCTTTCCAATTTGAAGGTAAAATGCGTAACGATCAGGCTCAGATTGGGGTCGAGAATTTACGCCAGAACGTAGATTCACTTATTGTGATTAACAACAACAAGCTTCGTGAGGTTTACGGAAACCTTGGCTTTAAGGCTGGTTTCTCTAAGGCAGACGAAGTACTTGCTACCGCTGCGCGCGGAATTGCAGAAGTAATCACGCATCACTACACACAAAATATTGACTTGCGTGATGCAAAGACGGTGCTGGCAAACAGCGGAACCGCTATTATGGGTTCTTCTGCAGCGTCTGGAGCAAATCGTGCACACGAGGCCATTACCAAAGCATTGGACTCACCATTGTTGAATGACAACAAAATTTCTGGTGCCAAGAATGTATTATTATTGATTGTTTCTGGAACCGAAGAAATTACCATAGACGAGATTGGTGAGATCAGTGACTTTATTCAGACTGAGGCTGGGCATAGTGCTAACATTATTATGGGTGTTGGAGAAGATAAAAAACTAGAAGGTGCTATTGCTATTACCGTAATTGCTACTGGTTTTAATGCCGAACAGCAGCACGACATCGTCAATACAGAGTCTAAAAAAATCATACATACCTTAGAGGACGAGCAGGCCGCGCAACAGGTTTTGGTAGGAGACGAAACTACCACGACTCCTACAACGGCACCCTTTGATGCCACTTCTCATGATGCCGAGCCTATTATAAAACACACCTTGTTTGAAGACGAAGACGAGCAGGACGAACAAGCGATTCCGGAGGCAGCTAAAGATTATAAATTTGATGGTTATATAGAGACTACAGACTTGCTAAGAGAACTTCCTGTGGTGTATCAAGAAGTAGACATTCATCATATCGCAGAGTTTGAACAAATTGTGATAAACGAAATGGAGGTAAGTGATTTCGAGATTATCACTGCAGAGGCTACTGTAAAAACCCCAGAAGTTATAGAAGAGCCAGAAGTTGCCTCAGAGGCAGATTCTTCTCAAGAGCAGATGCTCATGTTTGACATGCCGCTTAGCAATCAAGAAGAGGAGCAGCCTGCCGAGCCTATGATAGAAGTAGGGAGTCTTGCAGACGCCGCAGACATTGAGGTTAACGATCCCTTAGAGGTGGTACCCATTACTGAGGTTACTCAAGAGGGCGTAAAGCGCTATAGCTTAGACGACTACCAAGAAGTAGAAAAAAGCCTTACTCAGGCGCAGCCAGATGTGGCGGCAGAGGTAGAAGTAGAAGACGAAGAGTTGGTGATGGAGAAGAAAGTGGTCGAGACAGAAGAAGTGGAGACCCCGCTAGAAGAAGGCGACGAAGACCCGATCAACAGCCCCATTAGTAAACTCTTAAAAGACCGTACAGAAGAACGCAAGCGCAAACTAAAGGAGTTTAATTATAAGTTTAGAAATAGCGCCTCGAAAATTGAGGATATCGAAAAACAACCCGCATATAAGCGTATGGGTATTGAGTTAGAAGACGAAGCTTCTAAAGAAGGAGATATCTCAAGAACCACAGTCAATTTAGATGACGACGATGTGCAGTTGCGACAGAATAATTCTTTTTTACACGACAACGTGGATTAATCGATTTGTTTAGTGTTATATTTCCCGTTAAGCCCGAAAGCGACTCTTTGCTTTCGGGTTTATTTTTTATCTTCGCACTCTATTTAAAACGAGAGAGATTATGAGTTTACAGTCACAAATAATGGATGCCATGAAAGCTGCAATGAAGTCTAAAGACAGCAGAGCATTAGAGGCATTGAGAGCGATTAAATCAGAGATATTATTGGCACAGAGCGCCTCTGGAGCTAGTGAAGGTTTAAGCGATAAAGAAGAGATTGCGATTTTAAGTAAACTCGTAAAGCAACGCAAGGACAGTGCAGCCATCTTTACAGAACAGGGTAGAGAAGATTTGGCTACGCCAGAATTGGAACAAGTGGCAGTGATTTCTCAGTTTTTGCCGGAGCAGTTGTCCGAAGAAGAGATCGCAGCAAAGATTGATGCTATTATTGCTCAAACAGGTGCTAACTCTATGAAAGATATGGGTAAAGTAATGGGCATGGCCAATGGACAAATGGCAGGAAAGGCAGATGGCAAGACTATTGCTATGCTGGTTAAGGCAAAACTTTCTAATTAACAAATTAGGCTGCGTTGTTCAACTGACCTTTTGAGATTTCAGTTGCCCTCCACGCCAAAATTATATTAAAAGTGATTAGTGTTTAATAGGCCGCGTAGTTCAACTGAATAGAATATCAGATTTCGGCTCTGAGGGTTGGGGGTTTGAATCCCTCCGCGGTCACGAATGAATCAAAAAAAGGTTCAAAATCGAGCGAGTTCCAAAAAAGGAGCTCGCTTCTTTTTTGGAAGAAAGCGAAGAGTTTGTTTTTTTGATTCTCAGCGCGGAGCGCTGTAGGGAACATTCCGAAGGAATGAATCCCTTGTTAGGATTGCGAAGCAAAGAATCCCTTTTTAATTTGCGGAGCGCTGTAGGGGACCGAACGTCAATAAAATGTCCAGTGGACATTTTTAGTGAGGGGCCAGCGTTGAGGGGCTGGACGAAGCAAAGAATCCCATTAGCACCAGTCAGGAGACTGGCGCTAGCCAGAGAGAATCCTAATGCATTTGCAAAGGGGAGCTCAATGGGATGCGACGGTTACGGAGCAACCCCAAGCCAGTGATCGAACGGCATGTGTAAGCTCTTTGCGAAGCAAAAGCGAGTAGTGAGAGCGCGGTGCCTTTAGGCAGGCGTCATAAAAGAATTCCTAATTACTCATTCTACCCAATGCGCAACTCAGATAAGAACTTGCTTTATTGGCAAAGGTATTGGCCTCATGGTCTAAAGGGTAGCCAAGTTGCTTTAATTTAAAGATAGCTGCCGCGAGGTCTGTTTCGTCATGGCAATGAATCTTGACTTCACCTTCTTCTGGGATGACCTTAACGGTCTCGACTCCGTGAATGCGTTCGAGCTTATTGGCGATTGTATTGGCACAACCGCTACATTTTATGTTCTGTACTTTGACAACGGTTTCCATAATGCTAAACTTTAGCGCAAAAATAAGGCTGACCAGAATATAAAACTATGAGGGTTGTCAGCTTTCATACGCGCTGTTAAATAATTCTTATTCGTTTTGGGCAAATGCAACAAACAAAGTATTTTTATTAAAATTTTTGTGCATGAATAAAATCTTAGGTATTGGCTCTAGAATTGCCCATCCAGAGCATGGTAAAGGTGTTGTTACTAATGTGACTTCTAAAATGTATTGGGTTACTTTTATTGACAAAGGGCTAGAGACAATTGCAGTAGACGATGACTTCGAAGTTATCGATGGTGTAGAAGATGAGGTAGATAGCGTTAGTTTTTATGAAGTAGAAAACAGTTTGCGAGAAATACTTAAGAAATGGAGCGATGCCAGCGAGATAGTTCCGCTAGCAGATAAGTATCGTGGTGGAACCATGATATTGCAGCCAAAAGATACCAGTCTGTCTAACAAAGAGATTCCGATTAATACATTTTTTCATAAAATCGTGATGCTCAGAGATCGCTTGAGAGTGATGGAACAAAAAATTAATTCGAGTAAGACGCTAGAAGATCAAGACAAAATTGATTTACAACAATATATAACGCGTTGTTATGGGAGTTTGACTACATTTAATGTGTTGTTTAAAAATAACAGTCAACAGTTTAAAGGCGACTCGTCAAAAAAATAGAAAACATGAATAATAGTATGGAAAGCGTTCAGAGTATTGAGACAACCCCTAAGGTAGGCGAGTTGGCGCAAGAAGTTCAAGTAGCATTTTATCGTAAAACCTATGCGCACGTTGCTGGGTCGGTTTTGCTTTTTATATTGGTGGAGGCGCTGTTTTTTCAGATTCCAGCCATCGTAAATTTTGCTTTTTCTCTAGCCGAAGGCTGGACGTGGCTTTTGTTATTAGGTGTTTTTATGTTTGCTACCGGCAAAGCAGAAAGTATGGCGATGGGTACCACAGACCGTAACACGCAATATGCAGCCTTATTTTTATTTGTGGTGGCAGAGGCTTTTATTTTTATTCCGCTTATTGGTGTGGCATTGATGGTAGCACAAGAGAGTGGCGCAGAACTTATTAACCAGGCGGCCATAGTTACCTTGTCTTTATTTGGAGGCTTGTCTGCTGCGGTGATTATGACCAAAAAAGACTTTTCGTTTTTGCGCACTGGCCTGACCATTGGATTCTTTATAGCAATGGGCCTTATAGTAGCTGGAACGCTGTTTGGCTTTGATTTAGGTCTTTGGTTTAGCGTTGGAATGGTGATTTTGGCCGGAGGATCAATTTTGTATCAAACGTCTAATTTGGTTCATAAATACAACAAAGACCAATATGTAGCGGCCTCATTAGGGCTATTTGGAGCATTAATGCTGCTTTTTTGGTATGTATTAAGCATCTTTTTAAGAGACTAGTTTATAGACCCTTAGCAGAGCGCTATTTACTTTATTTTGAGGCATTTACAATAGTCTCGGCAATTTTTAGTTATATTAGGTGACCCAAACTGGCCCCCGATGTACCTGTTACAAACCAACGATTCTCCTGAATGGATGGCACCCTATGCCTATGCCATTGTCTTTTTGGGCATTCTATTTTTCCTTTTTAGGGTTATTGAGAACTTCTACGGCGAGCGCTTTAACAGGCCGTTGGTACGGCACTATTTTACCTATCGAAAGCTTACTAAAAAGCAGCAACAGGTTTTAGATGGGTTTTCTTTTTACAAGAAACTTAGCCGCAAACATCGTAGGCAGTTTGTACATCGAGTGGCGACCTTTATAAAAGAAAAAGAATTTATTGGCCGCGAAGACCTTGAAGTCACCGATAGAATGAAGGTGCTCATTGCCTCTGTTGGCTGTATGCTAAGCTTTGGTCGTAAAAATTATACCTACGGAATTATTCGCTTTATATTGATTTATCCCAGCGATTTTTACAGCAATATTAACGAAGCCTATCATAAGGGCGAAATCAATCCAAGAGGAAGAGCGCTGGTTTTATCTTGGGCGGCTTTTCAGGAAGGAATTAACAACGGTACAGACAACCTGCATTTGGGAATTCACGAATTTATGCATGCGATGCAACTTGAGGCTAAGCGAGGCGGTGATCCGGACTCGATGCGCTTCGAAATTCAGTTTCAGAATATCTTAAAAAGACTTACAGATGAAAGTGTCAAATCACAGTTAAACAGAACCTCGTTCTTTAGAGAATACGCCTTTACCAATCAATTCGAATTTATGGCGGTCTTGGCAGAATATTTTATCGAGTCTCCATCTGCATTTAAGTCACATTTTCCGGAGCTTTACGAAAGCACTAAAAAAATGCTCAACTTTAGGTTTTCTGGCTATTAAAAAGGGCTTCCCTTTTAGAAAAGCCCTCTTCGTGATTATAGATTATCGTTTCGTAACGATAATTTTTTGAGTCACTCTTTTATCGCCTTTAAAAGCCGTTAAAAAATAGATGCCATCTGGCATCCCAGAAGCGTCCCAAAGTAAAGAATCTGCTAAGTATACCGTACTTATTTTCTGACCGATAAAGTTGTAAATGGCCACTTTGTCAAAATCTTCGAGTAGCGCAAAATCGAAAACGAATAATTGTCCAATCGTTGGGTTAACCATATTTACAACACTGTTGCTATGAGGCACTCCTAAGCTGTTGTCTCTTAACACAACGGCATTAGGGGTGAGCAAATCGCCTGACCCAGAAGGAACAATGTCTTCGATAAACGTCCCGGTACTTGTAAATAGTTTGACCGCGGCTGTTCCGCCATTGCCTAAAAGCATATTCCCGTCACTTGGATTAAACGCAACACCTTCGGGAAACTGTAGGCCTGAGATATAGACTTCAATAAAATTACCATCACTGTCAAAACGCTTTACAGCACCGCCGTCATAGTCGGCCACAAAAAGATCGCCTGTAGCGTCAAACCAAATATTGGTTGGGCCAACTAAGTCGGTGCTAATAAAGGTTCCCATGTCTGCACCAGAACTGCTGTATTTTTGAACTAAATCTCCTGTATACGAAGACACATAAAGATTGCCTGCGGCATCCCAATCGATTCCGATACTTTGGGCTACCCCTGTGCTGGTAAATTCGTCTACAAAGGTGCCGTCTTGCTCATAACGCCATACCTTTCCGTTACCTACCCATTGCAATACATAAATAAGATCGTCTGCTCCAATTTTCATGCGTGTGGGGCCGCCAATACCTGTGGAAAAGTGGTCTATATAAGCACCTGTTTGTGCATCATGACGATTGATCTCACCTGTACTTAAGTTTGAGATAAGCACTATGCCTTGGTCTTCTAAAAATAAGATGTCTTGAGGCCAAGCAAGATTGGTGTCTATAAAAGTCTGTGGATTGCTACCATCGGGATCAAATTTTAGGATTTGATACGGACCCGAAGAAAAGTTACCGGCGTCACTCACATAAATATTGTAAGCGGTTTGTCCGTAATTTAAGGTCGTAGAGGCTATTAGGAGTATTAATAAATGGAGTAATGAACGTTTCATAGTAAATCAATTTTATATTTTGGTTTACTAAAGTTCTCGAATCGCTTTGGCAATGGCGTGTTCAATTATAAATCGAGACACATTTTTGCTGAGCTTTACTCTTTATTGCTAAAGCTTACTTCTGAATTCTTGCGGGGTGCAGCCAAATTTCTTTTTAAAAGCCTTATAAAAAGCAGACTTGCTATTGAACCCAACTTCATAATACACATTCTTAATCGTAATGCTCTTATTTTCTCTGAGCAGGGTTTGTGCCTTGTTTAATCTAAAGTCGTTAATGAGGGTATTAAAATTAGTGTTGCCCGATTCGTTTATCACTTTAGATAGGTCATGGGTTGAGAGTCCTAAAGATTCAGAAAGATGTGCCAAACGTAGATTGGTGTCCAAATAGCTTTCGTTTTGGTTGATGTGGTCTATTAGTTTATTATAAAACTCCGTTTGAGTCTGACTCGTAAATTGTTGTTCGGTCTTAGATGCCTGCTTGCTGAATAAATTCGATAACAATTCGCCGTTAAAAATAGAAGGTTCTTTGTATACCATATAGCCAATACCATAAATGCAAAACGACATACAGATAGAAATTGCATAATCCCAATAAGGATTAAAAAACGAAAATTGAACCAGGATGTAGTAACTGGCATATGCAACAACAAATGCCGCAAAAAGAAGAGATAAAAGGCGGGTCCAACGCTTGCGAATCGCTATAAAACCGTTATGCCCTTTATCTGGGTGATTCTTTACCAAATCGTAGGCAAGCAAGGTGTAAATAAGCAAGCTTATGATTCCTATCCATGGATTTTTAACTATAGAGAACCAATAGGAGTCAATGCCGTGGATGGTTTCAAAAACAGAAAACCCTTGCGTCTTAATAAAGAAGTAACCTAAAACGGGAAGGCTAATAATCGCTGGCAGATAGTGTCCAAAATTCAATTTGTAATTGGCGCGGTAAAAACTCAAGACGTAGCTATAGAACAATGGTCCAAACAATAAATACCACGAAATATCAAAAAAGTGTATATAGGTATACACCTTGTTATAGCCCGTCCAGAAAAATACGTATTGAATTAATATTAACGAAAATCCTAAAAGAATGAGAATAACTTTATAGTTACTCGGCCTGCCATGTTTGTTGCTAAATAGTAATGCCGACAAAAAGATACCAAAGGCTGCTACCACTAAAAAGAGTGAAGTCCAGGTATCAAATGACGCTTCGGGCATGATTTATTGATTGGCAAGCTCTTTTAATTGAGCAATTGTGGCGGTAGGGTCGTCTGATCTAAAAACAAAACTACCAGCTACCAACACGTTCGCGCCAGCGGCAACTAGAGCCTCGGCGTTTTTGCTAGTAACACCTCCGTCAATTTCAATCTGAGTTGTGGCGTTGTTGTCTTCGATTAATTGTCTTAAGGCTTTTACTTTACTATAGGTGCGCTCTATAAATGATTGCCCTCCAAATCCAGGGTTTACACTCATTAAACAAACTAAATCGATGTCTTTTATCGTGTCTTCAAGAACATTGATATTGGTATGAGGATTAAGTGCAACACCAGCCTTCATTCCAGCAGCCTTAATTGCTTGAAGGCTTCTGTGTAAATGTGTACAGGCCTCATAATGCACGGTAAGTACGTTGGCGCCTAAATCTGCAAAAGTTTGAATATATCGATCTGGGTCTACGATCATTAAATGCACGTCTAAGGTTTTATTGGCATGCTTAGCAATCGCTTTAATTACGGGCATTCCAAAAGAGATGTTAGGGACAAAAACACCATCCATTACGTCTAGGTGAAACCAGTCTGCCTGACTGTTGTTTACCATTTCGATATCACGTTGGAGATTGGCAAAGTCTGCGGCTAAAATAGAAGGTGCAATTTTTGTGCTCATGTGCTTAGGATTTGTCTGGCAAAAGTATGCAGAAAAATCGAATTTAAATGATTCTTATCACAGTGAATCTTTGCTTTTAGGATGGCCTCTTTCTGTAGTCTGGTATGAAGCGTTGTTAGCATTTAACAAGCTGTCTAACACGCTCTTGTTTTTTGTAATCACCTCTGTGTTGTCGCTGTCTCGATAATAATAATAGGTTGTTTTTACCTCGGCTCCTTCCATGAGGTCTACACTGTCAAACTCGGTCACACTTACCTGTTTCGTTTTGTTGGTTTTGTTTATGGAATTTGGATTACTTGTGATGTCCAAATTATCTTGCGACTCATCTAGTTCTTGTTGGATACTGTCGTCTGTAAATGTGGTCTCTTTTAATACATCATTATTAGGCGATTCGTTTTGATTTGATCCCTTCGTATTGGTTTGCTCTGTAGTTTGAGTGTCTACTGGGCTAGACGATTCACTGTTGTTAAACTGACCAATAAAAAGTGCAATAAGTAAAAGGCTAAGCACGCTGCCTGTCCACCAGAATAATAAACGTCTTTTTTTGCGTCGTTTGAGGGTGCCAACAACGCTTTCCCACGATGGTTCTGCACTTGTTGCCTGCAGTTGGTTTAGCTTTTGCTTAATAATAGCGGCGATATCTTCTTTCTTTTTCATTGCGATAAAGATTGCATGTTATTGGGTTTTTCACTTGGAGCTAATCGGCTTTTAAGCAAAGCCTTTGCTCTGTGTAAATTAGATTTAGACGTACCCTCAGAAATTCCTAAAAGGCTGGCTATTTCTTTGTGTGAGTATTCATCTAATACATATAAACTAAAAACCAATCGATATTGGCTTGGCAGTTTTTGTATGGCTTGTAATATATCGTCTAGCGGAACCTCTAATGCTGTAGGCAAAATCTCGAAGTCTTGCGGCACATACATTTCTTCTCGAAGATCGAATCGTATTTTGGTTTTAAATTTCTTCACCGCCTGATTAATGGTGATGCGTTGCATCCAGCCTACAAAGTTTCCGGTGCCTCGATATTTGTGAATGGTTTCGAATATCACCACGAAGGTGTCGTGCACGTTGTCTTGCGCTTCTTCTGTATTACGACAATATTTTAAAGAGGTGGCATACAGGGCATCTCTAAACTGCAAAAACAATTGCTTTTGCGCCATGCGGTCGTTTTTGATACAACGCGCAATTAAGGTTTGCTGATCTAAATTGGTTCGTTCACTCATAGAAGCACGTCAATATGGATTGACAGTTTAACTGCTTTAAAGTACTAAAAGCCCACAAAGGTTGCGTGTATTCCGATAAATACTTACGAGTTTATATAAAAAGTAAAACCCCGGTAATCAGCCGGGGTTTCATTCATCAATCAAAAAACGAACAGTTAGTTTATAACTGTTAGTTGCGTTTATTGAGCTAAAGATAACAAATGTTTAGCCCAAATATGTTTTTAAGATCTTACTACGTGAAGTATGCTTTAATCTACGGATCGCTTTTTCTTTAATTTGACGCACACGCTCGCGAGTCAAATCAAAGGTTTCTCCAATTTCTTCTAAGGTCATTGGATGCTGATCTCCTAAACCAAAATACAAACGAATCACATCTGCTTCTCTTGGTGTTAAAGTCTCTAACGCTCTCTCGATCTCTGTGCGCAAAGATTCGTGCAACAAAGTACGGTCAGGGTTTGGAGATTCTCCAGAACGAAGTACATCGTATAGGTTAGAATCTTCTCCTTCTACTAAAGGTGCATCCATAGATACGTGACGTCCAGAATTCTTCATAGATTCTTTAACGTCGTTAATAGTCATATCTAGTTCCTTTGCAATTTCTTCTGCACTTGGCGGACGCTCATGTGCTTGCTCTAAGAAAGCAAAAGTCTTGTTGATCTTATTAATCGAACCAATTTTGTTCAATGGCAAACGAACAATTCTAGATTGCTCTGCCAATGCTTGCAGAATAGATTGTCTAATCCACCAAACAGCATAAGAAATAAATTTAAAACCACGAGTTTCGTCAAAGCGTTGTGCTGCTTTGATAAGCCCAAGGTTACCTTCGTTGATCAAATCAGGAAGTGTTAATCCTTGATTTTGGTATTGCTTAGCCACAGATACAACGAATCGTAAGTTTGCCTTGGTCAATTTCTCTAAGGCGCGTTGGTCACCCGCTTTTATGCGCTGTGCCAATTCTACTTCTTCGTCTGCTGTGATTAAATCAACTTTACCTATTTCTTGAAGATATTTGTCTAGGGATGCGGTTTCTCTATTAGTAACCTGCTTGGTAATTTTGAGTTGTCTCATGTAATATTCCTCTTTCTTTAATATGCGCGTAGTTGCGCTCCGTACTTAGTTATACGTAAGTACACCCCTAAATGTTACAATAATGTAGCTATTTTTTTACAAATTAGGCTAAATGCCTCATTTTAAAGGACTAAGAATGCTAAAAAAATATGGCTTCTTGGTCTCTGCTTATTCTATCACGTAATAAATCTACTTTTTGGCGCATGCGATTAAAGAAGATACCGCGGTCTTTTTCGCCGGCGCTTACCAATAATTTGGAATTGTTCATCTGTTTGGTAAAAAAGCGGTCCATCTCATCACAAGTTGCAGGATGCATCACTTTTAAATAAGTAAGCACGGTAAAAGGCGTAAAAAAGAGCTTATGATGTTGGGTTTTAAACATAACCGTATTACTCATTGTGAGTAAATCACTTTTATACAAATGATAAGTTGCATTGTTTTTAGAATTTAATATGGTTTGTTTGATAGTTTGCTGCTCTACGTGATCTACGATATGCTCTAAATCGTCACAGATATGATACGCCAAATCTTTAGAAAGCAAACCAGATTCATAATAATAAGAGATTTGTTGCAGGGTGCCATTAATCGTATTGTCGTTCCAAAACTCTGTAATGTTTATGTAGTTGTAGGTAGCTGCCAATGCCAATGCGCTATCTGTTAAGCTCTGCGGAATGGTCTCTAAAAAATCTTGAAACCTCAGTTTAGACATTTGCCCATCTTCGTCTAAAAATTTGAGCCAAACATAAAATTTGTACTTGGTAATATAAGAATCAGTTAGAGTAAAAAATATAGGAATATCCTTGGCCGAATACGTAATCGAGGCACTTTTTAGTTTAATTAAAGGCTCTATACTTTTCATAGAAACTTTAAAATACTGCTCGAGCCCTGCCACATCTTTTATAAGCGGCGATTTTTCTGCCAAGATGGTGTTTTGGGCTCCAACCTCGAAAAGTTTGTTAAGGGATATTTTATAGTTTTTTGCCAACGCTACTGCCTCGTCTAAGGAGAGTTGGGTCTTACTATTTGCACGCCTATATGCTGCATCGTAACTAATGTCTAAAACAGTAGAAAGTTCGTCTACAAAAGATCTGTCTTCGGGCAGCCCAGCCTTAATGTGCTTTAAAAAAGCTTCTTGTGAATTTTGCATAATCTATTAGATTGACTCATTATTCTTGTAAAAAATACAAATAAATCTAAAATAATTGCCCATAAATCGCAGACGTCTTGCAGTTATTGCATGCTATTTTGGTCTTAGGTAAAAGTCAAAATAGTATGAAACTTATATTTAATAGTATATGTGGGGCAATTTTGCTTTTAGGCAACAGCCGTGCTATCGAGTCTGCTGGTAGTTACGGGAACGCTCGTATTTTTAAACGCTGTCATATTTGGATTTTAAATTATCGACATGAAAAAATTAATTGCATTAGTATTGATTATGTGTAGTGTGTTAATCACTGCACAAGAAAAAGATGTGGTAGATAGCTATCAAGAAAACAATCGTTTTTATTTTGCTTTACGCCTTAACCTTGGGCCTACTGTTATACCCAATTATGGGCAGTTGTCTTCTTCGCTCAACATTCAGTTTAGAAAAAAGAACCTACGCGGAATTGGTTTTGATTTTTCTGCCATGAGTTATGAGTCGCCTAATTATACAGATACTCCTGCTCCAGAACGAATTCAGTTTTATGACTATTCACGAGAAAGTGTCCCGCGAAGGGTACTAGTAAACGGTAAGTCTACAGATAATATAATGGCCCTATCGTTTTACTATTCCGTAGGGTTTAAAGCGTCTAACAGGCTGGTTTTTGACTTTCAAGCAGGGCCATCACTTACCTGGTTAGAAGAACGTACATATACTTATCGCTACGCTGCTGGAGGTGGAGGTGGATTTGCAACATTTTTTGGTGGAGGCGGTGGGCCTAGTATTTGGGTCGAAGGAATCGGTCAAACAGCGTTTAGTGTTGGGGGTTATTTTAGAGCTAGTATGCAAGCCAGAATATGGGACAGAACTGTTATCGAGTTTGGCCCTTTGGTACTTATCCATCCTGACCAATCTTCTGTAAGTCTACAAATCGGAATTGTCTTTGGAAGAAAATACAAAGATCAAACATTGAATTAAAAAAAAGGGGAAGTCAATCGACTTCCCCTTTTAACTATTGGTCAACTAAAAAGTTTATTTTTTAATGAACTTTCTAGTAATGGTTGTTTCGCCAGATACAATTCTAACAAAATAAGTTCCGATTGGTAAGTTAGACACATTAAGAGTGTCGCCAGGTTCTAACGAACTAGCTTGTTTTACTTGCAATCCAAACATATTAAAGACTCTAATGTCGTCTATTGGCAAGCCTTGAGTATCGATCTCTAATACGCTAACCACCGGGTTAGGGTATAGGGTAAAGATATCGTCGTCGTCTGCCAATTCATAGGTCTCAAGTGCTTGCTCGATTGGGCCAGGCCCAACCAATACAGCTTCGCTGCTTGTGTTATTACGAGCTCCACCAGCATTACCTGTGATGGTTACCGCATCTATGTAAATCCAGTCAGAATTACCACTGGCATCGTTACGGAATCTAAATCTAGCATTAGAAGTTAAGTTATAGCTACCGCTGTCTATATTGACAGTTGCGGTATAAAAACTACCGTTTTCAAAACTAGTACCTCTCGCATAACTAGCCACAGTTGTAAATCCAGAACCGTCGTCGTATTGTAACCAGAAGTCTTCACCGTTTTCCATACTCCAAGAATAGAAGAAGAACTCCACGTCTACAGAATTATAAGCGGTCAAATCATAGGTTTGAGAAGTCATCACAGAACTACTCGTATTGTCTCTTAATCGAATAGAATAACTTCCTTCGTAAGAGCGAGTTCCGCTGTATCTAAAACTATCGCTTCCGCCATCTGCCCAGCCGTCCCAGCCAGACTCAAAGAAGTGCGCAGATAATACACTAGAGCTTGCAGTTTCTGTTGTTATGTTTACAGTATTGCTTGCAGCTGATTCGTTGCCAGCAGCGTCAAAAGCCGTTACATAAAAGTCATAAGAGGTAGCGCTAGATAAACCAGTTGCCGTATATGAGGTAGATGCCGAAGTATCTATGAGCCCTCCATCCTGATAAATATTGTAACCAGTTACGGCTACATTATCTGTTGAACCACTCCAGTTAAGATCAGTGGTGCTCGTTGTAGTATTAGAGGCTGCCAAGCTAGAAGGAGCTGTAGGCGCTTCTGTATCTGGTACACCTGTACCCGCAGTTACATTAAATGCATCGATAGCAATATCTGCTTGCCAAGTTCCACCAGTTACACGATCTAATCTAAATTGTACACTCTCGCCTAAATAGGCTGCTAAGTCTACGCTTACACTATTCCAGCTATCGCCTTGGTTTCCTGTTTGACTCCAAATAGAGTTCCAAGAAATTCCGTCGTCAAAAGACGCTTCTAAAGTAATGCTTCCCATGTCTGAACTTCCAAACTGATGAACATCAAAGTTTACAGAAGCAGAGGTTGCACTCGATAAATCAAAGCAAGGAGAATTTAATACTGCCTGCTTATTAGGGTAACCTGTTCCGTCGCCAGAGGCCTCTACAAAAATATAATAGGTGCCGTCGTTGGCACTACTAGGACCCGTTCCAGAAGACGGAGTCGTGCCAGAGGTGACCGACCAATTAAGATCGTCGCCAGAAGCTTGAGTCCATGATCCGAAAGTATTTTCGAAGCTTTCGTTATAAGGATAACCAGTGATACCACCAGTACATCCGCTTGCGTCAAGGGTTGTAATATTTACTGTATTACTCTGTCCAGATTGGTTGCCAGCAGCATCTTTAGCGATTACATAAAAGCTATAGGCTGTATCTGGAGATAAACCAGTAACTGTATAGCTATTAGTTCCAGCTGTTGCCACGTTCACACCATCTTGATACACATCATAACCTACTACGGCTACATTGTCTGTAGAAGCGGTCCAGTTAAGATCTGTGCTTATGGCAGTCGTTCCAGAAGCGGCAAGACTTGTTGGGTCTGTTGGTGCTTCTGTGTCTGGAGGTCCAGTAGCAATTTTGAACGAAGCTACATGCGATCTTCTCACGGTAGACGAAGGGCCTTTCATATATTCTCCAATATGCCAAAATGTTTCGTCGTCAAGCGGGTCAACTGTAAGTTGAGAATAATCTCCGTAACGCCCATCAGAACGATTGTTTTGCGCGTCTCCATCTACGATAAAGGTTTCGGCTACTGTCATAGTTCCTAACGGATCTGTTGCCTGACGTCCTGTATAGCGCAGTGAAGTGTATTGACTGCTGCTTACTATAGTGTACCCTAAGCCAATATTTCCGGAGGAATCCATACTAATACTAGCACAAAAAGTACTGTGATTAGGTTGCGAATAAGTTCCTTCTTGATAAATGGTCCAAGGGGCAGTATCGTTCGCCTGTCGTAATTCGTACCAGCGTATACCTGCTCTGGTATCATTACCAGAAACATCTACCACAAAATTCATCACTGCCGAATTATGCGTTCCAAAACGGCGATAATTAGTCATATACATCATAGTTGCTTGAATCGCATCGATGTTAGGACCACTACCAGGCTCGTCTAAGTTTTGAAAACCTCCTCCGTTAAATACCGCATCAAAAGGCGCTGTATTGATTTGTTGAGGTGTCGAAATAGAAGAATTAGAAGGTACAGACCAATCTGTGCTTATATTCCAAACCTTAAGGTGGTCGGTAGAAATACCAGACCACGCATCGTCTTGCATATACACGATTGGGTGCGGAACACCTACTGGAGGCAAGGTTGCACCAATGGTATTAAATCCACCAGGGCTGTAAAATCCGTTGTCTTCTACAGCTGGTAATGGAAAGCCTATCATTTGAGCAGATGGATTACCCACGAGCATTTCGTCTCTTTCCAGGGCAAAAACTACATCGTTGGTAGTTTGTGCACCCTGATTTTTGTTAGCAGTAATGTAATAGCCATCACCCCAAACAGACATTTTTTCATAATCTGGAAAAGTGCCCGTGTTAAAGCGATAGGTATACCAGCCATCGTTTACTGGGTCTGGTCCTTGGCAAACAGCTACTAAAAAGCCGTTAGGCGTATTACTAAACTCCATAATAATAAAGCGATCTGCAAAGCGGTCGTAAACCACAACAGGATCTCCTAAGGTTTCTCCAGGAAACAAAGTCCCTAAAGAAGCTTCGGGTAACAATACATTACCAGCTCTGTCGAGTATCCCGAATCCAGAGTTAAAAGCGTATACATAATGATTTGGCCCAATGGCACCTGTAGGGTCATTTAAAACGGTACCCAAGTGAGCGTCAAAAGAGACAATGGGGGCACGTCCAGCAGTTGTTGCGGCAACTTCTTGTAGGCGTGCTAATGGATCTGGACCGGCGGGGAGGCCTTTACCAGGAACAAAAGTATTAGATCCTCTGCGTTTGGGGGGAGCAACGTCTTCGAATCCTTCGGCAGAAATAATATTGTCCATAGAAGACAAAGCCGGAATTTCATGCATGTAAGCGGCTGTCGAAAAGGAGCTGGCCTGCATAGAGCCGTCCTGCGCTTGCATGGCAAAACTGCAAAGCAGTGCCACCATGGCGATGTACATTTTTTTCATTTTAGTTGGTTGAAAGTTAATATGGTTGAAAATAAAGAAAAATGTAGGATTCTATCATTTGATATTTTATGATTTTTAATAAGTTATTAACATTTAATTCGATAAAAGACAAATAGCATCGATAAAGTGTGTTAAAACCGTAAAAATGACGTACATCGAATAAATATGATTTTAATCGATTTGTAGGAAGAGCAGATGGCGCTCATACTATCTGTAATTTATTTGTAGGGATGTAGCCGTTTTAATTCTGCTAAAGAATACAGAGCAATTGGTTAACCAAATGAATACCCTCAGGAGTGAGCTACGGGTATAAAAAAAGCCGATAAACAAAATGTGTTTATCGGCTTTTTTGCCTAGTTAAGAATAACTTGGCAATACGTTAATTTCTATGCTTATTCTGCACAGAGTGTAATTGGTAACAGACCTGGGCCTGTTTCTCCTTGAAGACCTACAAATAGCTCTTCGTCTCCAGGACCGTAAACTTCGAAAGAAATTTCTCCGTAAGTGTCACCTGGGAAGAACCAGATTGCAGAGCTAGCTCCTTCTGGAATCGTTACGTATGCCGTAGCATCTGTATACTCAGAAGTAGGATCAGATGTTCCGTCAGGCCATGGAGTACAGTCGTAGTCACTTGCCTCGTAAGGAGAACACATTCCAACTTCTTGAATCACACCGTCAACGTCTACAGTAATACCACTACCACCGTTTCCGCCGTCTGTTTGCCATCCATCTCCGTAAGAGTCATGCATTTCAACTCTATATTCACCTGGTTGTGGAGAACATAAGATTAGAGCAGAGTACGCAAATGGTGAAGCGAAGAAACCACCAGTGATAATTCCACCAGCACTAGCAGCACCATAGGTTGCACCATTGGTTAAGTTAAGTCTTAATTCGTACACAAAAACATCACCTGGCGCATAGTCATCACTTGTTAGACCCATCGCAGCAGCTGATTCGCCAAAAGTAGCGGAGATCGTTGCACGTGGTAATCCGAACGGTCCGTCAGTAAATTCAGAAGCAGCATATGATTTTACAAGAATGTCGTTCACAACGGTTTCTCCGTTGTCTGGAGTCATATCTTGCATAGATACAAACACGTCTACACTTTGTAATAAATCACCTTCTTCTTCGTCTTGCTCCTCCACAGTTACAGAGAATTCTGACGTTGGCTCACTAGAGTTTAACGTGGCATTATTTACACTTAAGGTTCTTAGAATGGCACCTGTACCTACCTCGGCAAGTACTTGGTCAATAGTATTATTTGCATCCTTCTCACAAGAAGTGATTGCTAATGCTACTGCTAAAAGTGCAAATGCATATTTAAATTGTTTCATGTTGTTGCTTTAATTAGTGTTAAAAAAGTGTTTTCAAATATAATCTTTTAATTTTAAAAGAGATAATTAAATTGCCTTAAATCCTCTTTAAATCAGCCCTTTTAAGGCAAATGGTATTGAGGTCAGTGTTTTAAATTTACTATTTGTAAATGTTAAAATTTAAAACTCAATCCGCTGTAAATTCCAAAGTAATAAGGCCTAAAGTTGTTTGTGGCTGCATTGTTAGGACCGTTTAATTGCAATTTGAATATTGGGTCTACATTAAATTGTATGTTTTTAGAGATTTCATAATCCAAACCTAGTCCTAGATTTAGAGTATACCCTAGGCCCGTTAAATTACTGGCAGAACCTACATCTAAATTCTGTCCTTGTTCTGAAGTAGCAAAAATTCTGTTATCACTTAAAACAATCAAACTCGAACCACCTATAAGATTGGCGCCAAAGCGACGGTTAATAACCGCATATTCGTATTCTAACGGAAACTCGATATAGGATATTTGCTGGTCGATTCCTACGACGTCATTGGCCGCAAAAAATTCGGTAGCTTGCGCGTTAAGGCTAATTCCTTCAGAGATTTCTTGCCCAGGATCGATTCCCGTCAATTGATAAATGTTTACAATGCCATCGATAACATTCACCTGAAAGTTTTGTGTATTATATCCAAGGTTTATTTTGTTTACCCCAAAACGCAAGGCAGACTTTGGTGTAAATTGATTCTTAACCTTAATTCCATAGCTCAAATTGGTTTCCCCTTTTCTTGGGTTGTCTATCAATCTGGCATCTAGCATGCTTCCTTTTGTCACCGAACCATAGGTCGTAGGAGCTACTACAGCACCCACAGTCCATTTGTAATCTAAGGCTTCTCTGGTTCTAATCTCGCGTTCTAAGGCACGCATGGCTTTAGATTTCTTTGCTTTTACGATGTTGTCATAAGTAAGTGCTATCACTGGGAGTGGCTCTGCCAAGTCGCCTTGGCTAGGAGCAGGAGCTACCGTAAAGACCGTGTTAGCAAGCCCTTGTTTTTTTATACTCGATTTGTTCAAAACATAATATCCACGAGCCGGTCTATTCTTAGTATTGGTTCCGGCCACCGTATTATTTTCAATATCAATTTGTGGTCTTGCCGTTGTACTATTATTAACGGTTGAATTATTACCTGTCACAATAGTATTTGCCGAACTATTATTATTTTGAATTGCCACCGCCGTAACCGAATTGTTAGATCGATTCGTTTGCGAAGAGGCAGTAGATAGGTCGTTTGCAATTATCGAATTCTGCAGACTATTGCTTGTTGCAGTGGTTTTATCGCTTTGTGTTGTTGTGTTTGTATCTGTTGTAGTCGATTCACTTGCGGCTATCGCCGAATTGTCTCTGTCGTCAAGCTGAGTGTTATTGGTTGATAACGCATCGGTTACCTCTGATTGATTCCCTTCTGAACCAATTGCTTTTGTATTATCAAAAGTGCCTTCAGATATAAGCGGTTGCGCAGTATCTTCTGAATCGGTATCTCCGTTAAGAACCGCTCCTTCTAATCCCGAAGGATCGTTATCGTTTGTTTTATTTGTAGGACCATCTGTTATTTGCTCTTGCGGATTGGTGCTTTCACTGCCAAACCAAGTTGGTCCATAATAAAATAAAGTAACTATAAGCCCAATAGTCAAAAGTCCCAGGCCTGCACCGCGTAACCAAACTGGCGCGGCTTTGTCGTTATCCTGAGGAAGGTCCAACTCTGTGGTAATCGCATCCCAAATCTTGTCGGCATTAGGTGGTGCCTGTTCAAAATCTTGAAGCGAATCGTTAAATACCTCTCCTATGTCTTTTTTATTAACCATGTTTTAAGGTATGGTTTAGATTATCAGAGGTTAGGTTCACAATCTTTTCCTTTAAAATATGCTTTGCTCTATGCAAATTGGATTTAGATGTGCCTAAACTAATTGATAATATTTCCGAAATTTCTTTATGAGAATATCCATCTAATTGATACATATTAAATACCAATCTATAGCGGCTGGGAAGCTCTTGGATAAGGGCCAGTAATTGTGCCAATGGTAATTTTAGATCATTCTCAATATTAGTGTCGTTGTCTTGTTCGCTGGTGCGTTGCTCGTCTATAGGTTGAATGTACAGTTCTTTTTTGTACCGATCGATCGCGTTATTAATCGCGATTCGCTTCATCCAGCCTTCAAAGCTACCCTTGCCATTATATTTGTCAATATTTTGGAAAATCTTGATAAACGAATCCTGCAAGTTGTCTTCTGCCTCAGGCAGATTTTTGCAATATTTTAGACATAACGCAAAAAGTCTGTCCTTATAACGTAAGAACAATTCACTTTGCGCCTTGCGATTCTTCTCTTTACATAATGTAATTAGTTCGTCAAGTCCCAAAAAACTACTATTTAATAACGGTTTACCTTCTAAATCCCTGTCATTTAAATGACCGAGCTTAACATTATAGGTCGTATTTAAGCCGTTAGACATACACTAGAAATTGATTAATAACTGATTAGCAATTTCTATAAATGCTCCAAAATAAAGTAACTCTTTATAAATCATTACCTTTTTTTAGGTGTTGTCTGCTTTATAGACCGTCAATTTACAATAGGTTGCGTATAAAGTTAGTTTTTATTTTAATCCATAAAAAAAGCCGCTTGATTAAAAGCGGCTTTTCGAATTATCTATAAAGAATCGATTAAGATTACTTTCTGTTGTCACGACGATTGTCGCGACCTCTGTTGTTGTCTCTTCCTTTACGGTCGTCACGACGTGGAGGTCTTTCTACATATCCTTCTGGCTTAGGTAATAAGGCCTTGCGAGACACTTTGTCTTTACGAGTTCTCTTATCTAAACCAAAATATTTAACGTCAAATACATCGCCCATGTTTACTACATCAGAAACATTTTCTGTGCGTTCCCATGCGAGCTCAGATACGTGGAGTAATACCTCGTTTCCTGGTGCTTCCATATATTCTACCACTGCTCCAAAATCTAACATTTTGATAACTTTTACTTCGTAAACGCTACCCACTTCTGGTTTGAACGTGATTGAGTCAATTTTTGCAAGAACGGCATCAATACCTTCTTGATCTGTACCAAGAATCTCTACGATGCCTTCTTCTGTTACAGGGTCTTCGTTAATTACAATCGTACAACCTGTTTCTTTCTGTAGCTCCTGAATCACTTTTCCTCCAGGCCCAATAAGCGCTCCAATGTACTCGTTTGCAATAGTTGCTGTAACCATTTTTGGTGCATGAGCTTTTACATCGGCGTTAGGCGTAGCAATTGTCTCTGTGATTTTATCTAAGATGTGTAAACGACCATCACGAGCTTGCTTTAATGCATTCACTAAAATCTCGTAACTAAGTCCTTTAACTTTAATATCCATTTGACAAGCGGTAATACCATCGGCGGTGCCCGTCACTTTAAAGTCCATATCACCTAAGTGATCTTCGTCTCCAAGGATGTCACTCAAAACAGCATATTTATCACCTTCAGAAATCAATCCCATCGCGATACCAGATACTGGTTTGGTCATCTGAACTCCGGCGTCCATAAGCGCCATGGTTCCGCTACAAACGGTCGCCATAGAAGAAGAACCATTAGATTCTAATACTTCGCTTACAATACGCACAGTATATGGGCAATCTGCAGGGATCATTCCCTTTAGAGCGCGTTGTGCTAAATTACCATGTCCTACTTCTCTACGAGAGGTTCCGCGAATCGGGCGGGCCTCACCTGTACAAAAAGGAGGGAAGTTGTAGTGAAGGTAAAATGTCTCTTCGCCTTCGTACGATGGCATATCAATTTTATTAGCTTCACGAGAAGTTCCTAAAGTTACTGTAGCCAACGCTTGAGTTTCGCCACGAGTAAAAATAGAAGAACCATGCGTAGAAGGTAAATAGTCTACCTCACACCAGATGGGTCTAATCTCGTCTGTCTTACGACCATCAAGACGTGCCCCTTCGTTAAGGGTTAAGTCGCGAATCGCAGATTTTTGTGCTTTTGCTACATACTTATGTATAAGCTTACCAAACTCTTCTTGCTCTTCTTCAGAGAAAGAAGCAAATACTTCTTCTTTGATGTCGCTAAAAGCTTGACCACGCTCATGCTTGGCAGAACCTGCTTTTGCTATCGCATAAGTTTTGTCATACACTAAGTCGTGTATCTTTTTTGACATGTCCTCGTCTTCTAAGGCAGTTTCGTACTCACGTACTTCTTTTCTACCTACAGCTTCTGCCAATCGCATTTGAGCCGCACATTGTACTTTAATATGCTCATGTGCAAATTTGATAGCGTCTGCCATTTCTTCTTCAGAAATTTCGTCCATCTCACCTTCTACCATCATCACAGAATCTGCAGAAGCTCCAATCATCATATCGATGTCGGATTCTGCCAATTGTGCTCTGGTTGGGTTGATTACGAATTCTCCATCAATACGTGCAACTCTGGCTTCAGAGATGGCACATTCAAATGGGAAGTCAGACAATTGAATTGCTGCAGAGGCAGCCAATCCTGCCATTGCATCTGGCATAACGTCTTCGTCGTGAGACATCAATTGAATCATCACTTGAGTCTCGGAGTGATAATCTTTTGGGAATAGCGGACGCAATACACGGTCTACTAAACGCATGGTTAATACTTCTCCGTCACTGGGTCTTGCTTCTCTTTTAAAGAAACCACCAGGGTAACGTCCTGATGCTGCAAATTTCTCGCGATAATCTACCGTCAATGGTAAAAAGTCTACGGGAGATTGATGGTAGTTAGAAACAACAGTACACAATAGCATACATTTTCCAGACTGTACCACCACAGACCCATGGGCTTGTTTGGCCAATTTTCCTGTTTCGATAGAGATTTCTCTACCGTCACCGAGGTCTATAACCTCTTTAAATACCTTTGGTATCATAATATTTGTTTTTCATTTACAAGCTAAGTCGCTTGTTTGTAATTAGGTCAATGATCGATTTTCGATCGTTGTTGTTGTGTTGTTGTGGTGCATCTAAGATGCTTGACCAATGAAAAACTAAAAAGTAGCTTTTTCTATGCCTTGCAAGGCAAGAAGCAATAAAAAAGGGGCAATGAAGCCCCTTAATACTATAAAAGATTACTTACGTAAACCTAGTTCTTTTACGATCGCACGATATCTCATAATGTCTTTCTTCATTAGATAATCTAATAGCGAACGTCTTTTTCCAACTAATTTTACCAGAGATCTCTCTGTGTTGTAATCTTTGTGATTTTTCTTTAAGTGCTCCGTAAGGTGTGTGATACGGTGCGTAAACAAAGCGATCTGCCCTTCTGTAGAACCTGTGTCCTTAGCAGATTTACCGTGCTTTTTAAAAATTTCTTCTTTTACTTTTGGTGCTAAATACATGCCAACATTTATTTAAATAATTATTATGTAATGTGTTACTATTAGGGTAACAGGGCGCAAATATACGGATATTTTAATTATTAGTAGTACGTCAATGGCTTAGATTTTCTTGGGCCAAATTTTAAACCTTTCTTAACATTTCAGGTCATAGAAAGACAAACTCAAAAAAATTAAAACAATGAAAACCAAATTCAACGCTTTTAAATGGCTAGCAACCGTACTGGTGCTTTCACTTATGGTGACCAGTTGTAGCAAGGACAACGATAACGAGACAGAGGCTCAAGATGATGCTTCTGCTCAAATCACTACCAAAACTATTAATCAATCGGACGAAGTAGACATGGTAGAAGAAGAACTTTCTAACATTGCATTAGATGTATTTGCTGTAGACGAGGCACATGCCAAAGGTTTTACAGATTACAGTTCAGACTTTCTGCCAGATTGTGTAACGATTACTACCGTAGTGACAGCTGGCTCAAGAACAAAAACTATCGATTTTGGCGATGGCTGCGAATTGCCTAACGGAAACGTTTTGGCAGGGAAAGTTATCGTGAGCTATTCGGCAGATTTCGAAGCTCCTTCTCATACAATCTCTGTTGCACTAGAGAGCTTTTACTTTAACGAAATTAGCCTAGAAGGCGGCAAAACGATCGTACGTACTCTTACAGACGAAGGCAACCCAATTGCCAATAAAATTGCAAACTTAACGGTAGTATGGCCTGACGGCGATACGGCGATTTATTCGGCAGATAAAACTCGTGAATGGATCGAAGGATTCGATACAGGTTTTTGGGGAGACAATGTGTTTTTACTAAGCGGGAACGTAAATTTTGTAAACGTAGCTGGCAACACTTTTACCAAAGAAGTAATAGTGCCATTGCGAAGAGAATGGGCTTGTCGCTTTATCGTAAGCGGAGTATTAGATATCTCACGCAACGACATTACTGTGACCCTTGATTTTGGTGACGGTAGCTGTGATGCTTTTGGAACACTTACGCTTCCTGACGGCACAGAACAAGAAATTTTATTAAGACGATTCTTATAGTGAGATTAGTTAGGTTTTAGGTTAGTAAAGGGTCGTGTGGTGCGACCCTTTTTTTTATTTCTTTATTTTGGCGTTACCCCAACTTTGTTGGCGTCGCGCTCTCCTCTGTATCTACGAGGCATGCTCGCAGGATGTCGCCTCTATCCCTAACGCGTTATTATTCGTAACTTTTGCTTAATAATTTTGATTATATTTAGAATTGTTCAAACCTTCTTAACCGGTATATTATTTTACTTTCCGAATTATTTCATGAAAGTAATATATCTAGCTGCCAATATCGAAATCTTTACAAAAAATCACTATTCTATGAAAGTTAACTATTACGTTCTGTCAATAATGTTTTATTTCTTGATTAATCAGTGTTGGAGTCAAATTGGCATTGAACCAAGTACATTGTTTGATTCAGAATTTGGCGTTTATGGAAACAGGTATACAAAAGCTGCAGATGTCGATGGAGATTCGACATTAGAAATTTTTATACAAGGCATTTCTTTAAGCCCTGAACAGACAAGTTTCGGTTGGGTAAAATACCTTGAGACTTCGAATAGTTTTAGTACGCCGAATTATATTGAAGATACTGCCTTCGCTCGCTCATTTGATGCAGGTGACATAGATAATGATGGTGATATAGATGTAGTTTTTTGGAATATTTCTTCGGCTGAAGGGATTTTTTGGAAAGAAAATATAGATGGTCTTGGTAGTTACGGTTCTTCAAACTTTGTCGATGGTTTAAACTATTCTTCTTCTAGTGAGCAAATGTATCTAAATGATATTGACAATGATGGTGATTTAGATATATTTATTGCGCAAAATAGAAGTTCGGTTGGACTTGAATACGGTTGGTATGAAAACATAGATGGGCTAGGATCATTTAGTAGTTATAATTTAATTAGAAACATTGGGCCTTGGACCGGAACAGGAGTTTTAGACGTTGTTTTAAAAGATGTGGATAATGATGGCGACGATGATATTGTTACGCTCAGATCTTATGGGCCACCACTAATTTGGCTTGAAAACTTGGATGGGTTGGGCTCTTTTAGTACCGAACAGGCCATTAGTGATTTCCTACCGGGGGGAAGACTCAAAGTATTAGAAGCAGAGGATTCAGATGGGGATTTGGATATAGATGTTTTGGTATCCTTTGAACCTTTTGATGATTCAGAAAGTAACCAAATAGTTCATTTTGAGTTTTTGTCTCCAAGTGAAGGCTTCAGTTCGGCTACTATTCTGGTCGATACCGAGACCAAAGTTGGCGCTTTAAGGCTACATGACTTTAATAACGATGGCTTAAAGGACTTAATCTTGGGTAATTTAGAGACATCAAACTACGAATGGCTGCCAAATAATGGATCAGGATCTTTTGATGCTCCAATATTAATTGACTCCAATAATTTTGGGGCAAGAAATTTAGAAATAATAGATATCGATAACAATGGCACTCAAGATTTAATTGCTACTTCGCTAGATGATATTGTGGGAGTATACTTGAATACAGATGGTCTCGGAACTGATTTAGACAAGTTTCAAATTAACGAATACCTTTCATTTTCTAACAAAATTTTTACACGTGACATCGACAATGATGGCGATTTAGATGTTCTTGTTGAAGCCGGGATAGTTGACATAGATAAACTGGTCTGGTATGAAAATTTAGATGGGATGGGTACTTTTAGTAGGCAAAAGATAATTTATAAACATATCGAATCAGTTGGGCTTAAATATTTTGATCCAATCGTTGAGGATTTAGATAACGATGGTGATCTGGATATTTTTGTTATTGGAGAGGGTAATTTACTTGCCTATTTTGATAATACAGATGGTCTTGGAAATTTCAACTTAACACAAATTTCTGACGAGCTACCGTCGATATCATATTTTGACATTATCGATATTGATAATGATGGAGATCGAGACTTTATATATAAAACTACTTCTTCAAGTAGCGATGTAATGTGGCTAGAAAATATCTCTGGGTATTTTAGCGGCAGTCCTATGGTGCTTTTTTCTAATGACACGGGTGGAAATTTTAGTATGAGTGTCCATGATATAAATCAAGATGGTTTTGAAGATGTTGTTCAGATGTTCGGTGTTGGTGGAGTTTCTTGGCGCCCCAATGCTGGAGATGGCACTTTTGAAGATGAAATTGAAATTTTCTCCACAGGAGATTTACTTAGAGGTGAAGTTCTTCTGGTTGATGTAGACAATGACAGCGATCAAGATATTGTCTTTCCTTTTAGAGATGGTCTGGTTCAAAATATATTTTGGTTTGAGAATTTAGGAGGAGGCCTAGATTTTCTAAAACGCAACGTAGATTTTAGTTTATCTTATGCTGGAGGTGTTTCGGTTTCAGATTTTGATTTAGACGGTGATATTGATATTCTTGCAACTCGTGCCGAAGACAATAGTGTACAGATGTATGAAAATTTAGACGGTGCAGGTAATTTTAGTGATGCCCAAGGTATAGAATCATTCACAAATGATATTAGTGCTTTTGCTACAGGTGACTTAAATTCAGATTTTAAAGGTGATTTTATCTTAGGTTTTGACGATCTAGATGAATTGATTTGGTACAAAAATTTAGGTGTTTTACGCAATAAATTAGAAGGTTCTATTTTATTAGATTTGGAAGATGATGGTTGTGATAGTTCAGACGTTCAAGTAGGAGGAATATTAGTTAGTACAACTAATGGTTCCAATGTCTTTAGCACAGTTACCGATGATAACGGAAATTTTTCTATAAATGTAAATGAAGGAATTTTCACAACAACTTTACCTGATGTTCCTGATTATTTTAATATGGACCCTCTATTCCATACAACAGAACTTACTGGAGTTGATTTAACAGAAACGATAGATTTTTGCATTACCACTTTGGATGGAGTGAGTGATGTTAGCTTGGTTTTATTCCCAGTAACTGAAACCCGACCTGGCTTTGATGCATATTATGATCTAATTTTTAAAAATTCTGGTTCGTTTATTGAAAGTGGTAGCATATCGTTAAATTTTGATGACGTTAAACTTGATTTTTTAGAGAGTAGTTCTCCAGTTGATGGTTCATCTATAGGTTTATTAGACTATAATTTTGTTGATTTTTATCCTCTAGAGACTCGTGTTATACGACTTAAATTTTCTGTAGAAGCACCCCCTATCGCAGACAATGGTGATGTTTTGAGCTTTTCAGGGGAGATTTTGAATTCTGAGACGGATAGTAACCCAGATGATAATGTGTTTGAATTTAATCAAGTAATAGTTGGTTCTTACGATCCAAATGACATTCAAGTTTTAGAAGGCCCAGAAGTGCTCATAACAGACTTAGGTGAAGATCTAAATTATATTATTCGATTTCAAAATGTGGGAAGTGCATCTGCAATAAATGTGCTTGTAGAGAATGACCTAGACGCAAATCTTAATTGGGACTCATTCGAATTACTTAGTACAAGCCACTCAGTGAATACAGAAATCATAGATGGTCAGATAAAATTTTTGTTTCAGGATATCAATCTACCAAGCATAAAGACCGACGAAGAAGGATCTTTGGGCCAGATAGAATACCGAATTAAACCTCTATCAAGTCTAATTGTTGGAGATCAAGTTTCAAATAGTGCTAAAATTTTCTTTGACTTTAATCCCTTCATACAAACCAATACCGTTGTTACCACTTTTGTAGAACCTTTAGGGGTTCAAAGTTTTGACATCAAAAGTATTATATACCCTAATCCTTCACAGGATCAATTATTTATTGAGCATAGTGGTGGTCTCAAAGAAATTAAGATTTATAGTATGATTGGAAAACAAGTCTTTCAAAAAAGCGCAAACACTACTACAATAGAATCTTTTGATATATCCAGTTTTATGAGTGGCGTATATTTGATTGTCCTTGATTTTGGAGAGAATGGCCAAAGCGTCGAATATTTAATTAAGAATTAAATTGGAAAAATATTAATGGCTTTATAATTAAATAAAACCTATTTGAGAGGCTTAAATATTTTTAGTAACCTCGAAGCATAATTTAAAGTAATAAAAAAGGAACCTATTTAGGTTCCTTTTATAATATTACGCTGTTTTCTCCCTAAGCGGTCGATTCAAAATCAAATCTAAATAGAGATTAATACTGCGTTTAAGGTCTTTTCTGTGGCTAATAAAATCTAAGAAGCCATGATCCAATACAAACTCTGCAGACTGAAAACCTTCTGGTAAATCTTTACCGGTAGTGTCGCGCACAACACGCGGGCCAGCAAAGCCAATCAGTGCTCCTGGTTCACTAATGTTGATGTCGCCAAGCATTGCAAAAGAGGCAGTGGTTCCACCAGTTGTTGGGTCTGTACATAAAGAGATATACGGAATACCAGCTTCTGCCAATTGAGCCAATTTGGCCGATGTTTTGGCTAATTGCATCAAAGATAAAGCGGCTTCCATCATTCGGGCTCCACCACTTTTAGAAATAATCATAAACGGAATCTTCTTTTTTAAAGAGTAGTCTGCAGCGCGAGCAATTTTTTCGCCAACTACAGAACCCATAGAGCCTCCAATAAATCGAAAGTCCATACAAGCGATAACCAAATCTTCGCCCATAGATTTTCCAACGGCAGTTTTTACTGCATCTTTTAATCCGGTTTTTTCTTGAGCGTCTTTTAATCGGTCGGCATATTTCTTTTTGTCTTCAAACTTAAGCGGATCCTTAGAAGTTAAATTAGGGTCCAACTCTTTAAATTTATTGTCGTCAAAAAGAATCTCAAAATACTCTTTACTTCCAACTCTCACGTGATAGCCATCTTCAGGACTCACATAATAGTTTTTTTCGAGCTCTTCTGCATCTACAACTTTACCCGTAGGAGATTTATACCAGAGTCCTTTCGGGACGTCCTTTTTTTCTTCTGTAGGTGTTTGAATACCTTTTTTTGTACGTTTAAACCAAGCCATACTGTCCTTATTTTTTGGTTGCCCTTAAAGGGTGTTTATGTTGTTTAAATCTTCGAAAGCCTTCTCTAATCTAGTTTTAAAAGTTAGCTCGCCTTCACGCAACCACTTTCTTGGGTCGTAATATTTTTTGTTAGGCTGATCTGCTCCATCAGGATTTCCGATCTGAGTGCTAACATAATCAATTTTACCGGTCATATAGTCACGAATCCCTTCTGTGAATGCAAATTGAAGATCGGTATCGATGTTCATCTTTACTACACCATAGCCAATCGCTTCTCTAATTTCTTCTACTGTAGAACCGCTTCCGCCATGAAAAACAAAGTCGATAGGATTGTGCCCCAAACCAAATTTTTGTTGCACATATTCTTGAGAATTCTTTAATATTTTAGGAGTGAGTTTTACGTTTCCTGGTTTGTAAACTCCATGTACATTACCAAAGGCTGCCGCTACTGTAAACTGGTCGCTCACCTTCATGAGTTCTTCGTAGGCATACGATACTTCTTCTGGTTGCGTATAGAGTTTAGACGAATCTACGTCTGTGTTATCTACCCCATCTTCTTCGCCACCTGTGATTCCAAGTTCGATTTCGAGCGTCATGCCCATTTTGCTCATGCGTTCTAAATAGCGCTTGCAAATGTCTATGTTTTCTTCGATTGGCTCTTCAGACAAATCGATCATATGAGAACTATACAAAGGCGCTCCAAATTGTTTGTAATGGGCTTCACTGGCATCTAAAAGGCCGTCGATCCAAGGCAATAACTTCTTTGCACAATGATCTGTATGTAAAATCACAGTAGCTCCGTAAGCCTTTGCCAACTCGTGTATGTGTTTGGCGCCTGCAACTCCACCTGCGATGGCAGCTTTTTGGCCTTCGTTAGACAAGCCTTTCCCAGCGTTAAACTGTGCTCCTCCATTTGAGAACTGAATAATTACGGGCGCGTTTAAAGCAACTGCGGTTTCTAAAACCGTGTTTATAGTATTAGAACCCACTACATTTACCGCGGGCATTGCAAAGCCTTTTGCTTTGGCAAGCTTATGTATTTCTTGAACGGCGCGACCTGTAGCAACACCTGGAATTATTGAATGACTCATTTTGGTTGTTAGGATATTTGTGGTTGACAAAAATAACAAAAAACGCCTTAAAAGGGATAGTTTACTCCTATGTTAATCACCGAATTTGCAAAGTTGTATTCTTTAAACCAACGATCGCCTTTAGCGCGTGCAGGGTTGTGCGTTTTAAAACCTGTGTCTAGCCTAAGTACAAAGAAGCCAAAGTCGTATCGCACACCAAAACCACTGGCGATGGCTAGCTCACTTAGATCGCTAAAGCCATCAAAGGTAAAGGCGGGGTCTGTTTGTATGTCATTCAAATTCCAAATATTGCCAGCGTCTACAAAGAGTGCTCCTTTAAAAGCACCTAATAGTGTAAAGCGATATTCGGCATTAAATGCCAATTTAAAGTTGGCTTCGTTAAAATCGAGAGTGCTACCACTGCTTCCTGGGCCTAAATCATAAGGGCGCCAACCTCTGTTATCGTTTGCCCCACCGCCAAAATAACTTCGCGTAAAGGGAATACTATTACTATTGCCATAAGGGATTGCGATTCCGCCAAAGGCGCGAATGGCAACAACAGCATTGTCGTTAATTTCCCAGTGCTTGATGTAATCTGTTTCAAATTTTATATACTGCGAATACACGACCCCAAGCGACACAAAATTGCCATCGGCATTTTTTGTGGTGTTAAACAAACGACTCAATCCGGCCATTAAATTCCCTGCCGATTCGACCTTAGCTCTAAAGCGATAAAAGGTATTGTCGTAAATATCTTCTCGGGAATCCTTAACATAGGTAAGGGCACTGCTAAATATTAAGTTGTCTTCTGAGAGACGTTCTTGTCGTTCTTCTATGCTGCTTATCTCTTCTAAATTGTCTCGCGTAAAGTCTAAATCATTGACATTCCCATCGATGGCATCATCGATAAATTGATCGATCTCACTCGGAACTCCTAGCGATCCAGTATTATCTCCTGTATTTTCGTATATGTATCCTGCATCCCTAGCGATTTCGTTTACTCTATCGTAAGAACTGCGATACACATTAAAGTAGTTGCCTATATTTAAATTTCGCACGTACTGAATATTGGCCAAATCAAAAGACCAAGTTTTAGATTTTACGGGTTCCCAGGTATAGTTAAAAGCAGACGTTAGGTTCTGGCGGTCTAAGCCAATGTTGTTCTGAAAACCAAACCCTGCACTCACCACAGTCCTTGGTGCCATAAACTTTGGAATCAAACGCTCGGTATTAAAAGGCGATAGGATTCTGGGAAAGGACAGTCGCGCATCGCCACCCACATCAGAGATATTAAAAAAGGTATCGTCGCTTTCTGCATTGTCTTTAGACGATCCTAAACTACCCCGAGCACTAATCTCCAGGGTTTCTGCTCCTTTAAATACGTTTCTAATGGACAGTGTGGTACTAAACCCGACACCAAATTCTTGTACAGTAGAGGTAAAGGCGTCAAATTCTACACTAAAGTTATATTTCTTTAAAGGCGTAAGCAAGATCGTGGCAATAAGGCCTTTTGGGTCTTCCGGGTCTTGGTCGTAGCTTATTGTTGGGTATCTAAAAACCCTTAAATCGCTTATCTGGTTGTTGGTAAGCGAGCGGTCTATATCCCTAAATATTTTTCCTGGCGTAATTGCGATGGCATCGGTAATGGCCTTGGGTTTGAACTGCTGCGGCTTATAACTATACAATTCAAACTGATTGAATTGCACAGAATCTGTGAGCATCGCTTCGCGATTTTGATACGAATAATCTGTGATAATTCGCACCTTGTTTACATTGTAAATCTCGAAGGGTTTTGTATAAGTGCTATCGCCTTCTGTGATGCTTCTATCTGGAATAATGTAGGTGATATTCGCCTTGTGATTAGTCTTAACAGTATCTGCCTCGAAGGTCACATAATCCTGCTCAAAATAAAACAACCCAGAGTTGCGCAGCTGAATGGTGAGCCTGTCTATTTCGTTCTCGAAGTTTATAGCCTCGTACTGGTCGCCTTGGTTTAAAAAGCTAAGTCGTTTGGTTTGTTCAAATATGCTGTCTACTATGGGGCTGCTAATTTGTTTAGTAATCGAATCTATAATATAGGGTTGCTCTCTTGCTACGTTATAGGTAACGGTAGCGCGTTTAGAAGAATCTTTATTGACCGTATAACTGGCTTTAGATCTAAACCAACCTCGTCTTGCATAGTAGCGTTCAAGGCGTTTTTTAGATTTTTCGAGCTTTACGGTATCTACTATAACGGGGGCTTCTCCAGTTTTTTTAATCCAATTATTAAAACCTGTATACGAATTGCCTAGCTCTGCCACCTGCTTTTTAGATAACAACCGCTCAAGGCGTTCTTTTCTTTTGGGTTTTTTATTGAGCCATTTATTATAGGTGGAGTCCGGATGCTCTTTGGCCAGGTTAAAGATGTGTAAGCTAAAAGGAATCTTAAGCACTCGCGTATTGGGCTGCTGTGACAATTGAGCATAGACCAGATCGTCTTTTATAAGCTCGCCGTCGACCACAATCTCGTTCTTGGTTAAAAGACTTTGGTTGTCTTTAACCCTTTTTACGGCATTGCACGAACTCATAAGACTTCCTAAAAGAAGAATTACTATTATTTTTGAATTGGATTGCTTCAAATGTGGCTCAATTACATCCAAAAATACATTATTTAAACATTATTTAATTACTTTACTTCTGGCTTCTTTAATCCGTATTTTTGCCAGGTCAATTTAAGGATGGTATAAGACGTCATATTTGCAATATTTACAATAGCATGGTCTCAAAAAACGAACTAAAATTAATAACGTCATTACGGCAAAAAAAGTACCGCGACCGCGAAGGACTATTTATTGCAGAAGGCCCAAAAATTATAGAAGACTTTTTAAACGCAGGCGCTTCGTTAGAAAAAGTATACGCCTTGCCTGGTCATTTTGAAGATTCACCTCTAAGCATTACCATCGATGCAAAGGCACTAAAGAAAATGAGCGGTTTAAAAACGCCCAATTCCGCGCTAGCGATATTTAAAAAATTTAATAACTCAAAGCCTTCCGCATCTGGATTGACCCTCTGTTTAGACGATATTCAGGATCCTGGAAACCTGGGCACCATTATTAGGCTGTCTGATTGGTTTGGCATAAACGGGATTGTTTGCTCGCCTCAAACTGTAGATTGTTATAATCCAAAGGTGGTGCAGGCCACGATGGGCTCGTTGGCAAGAGTGCCTTTAATGTACACAGACTTAGCTGGCTTTTTAGACGAATCTACCTTGCCTGTTTATGGCGGTTTTATGCAAGGGGATGCTGTGTATGCAAAGCAACTCCCAGAAGACGCTATCCTGGTAATGGGCAACGAAGGCAACGGAATCTCTGAGGAGATCGAAGCATTGGTTCAGCAAAAAATTAGTATTCCCAATATGGGATCGGGTCAAACAGAAAGCCTAAACGTAGCGACGGCCACGGCTATTTTATTGAGTGAATTTAAGAGGACTACTGGAAGGTAAAGTTGATAAAGATTCCGCGAGTGGCCATCTTATCGATGTTGCTGGTCCAAGGACTGTTTGGGTCATTATCTGGAATCAGTTCGTTGTTCATAGCAAACACCCCTCGAATCGAAGGCGTAAACTTAAAATAGTAAAGGTAAAAATCGATTCCAAAGCCAAGCTCATAGTACTGAGTGCTTTTGTTCATTCTAAATTCTCCCCCAGAATTATCTTGCGGATTTTTATCGTTACTCGATAAGTTGATCGAAGTAGAAACCCCGCCTATAATAAAAGGTTTAAAGTTGTTTAGGCGTTTGGTAGAGACCTTTAAAAGCAAGGGAACATGAATATAGGTAGACTTTACCTCTCTTAAAAAGTCGCGCTCTTCTTCGAAACCAGGAAAGACTAAATCACGTGCGGTGTAATAAAGCCCCGGCTCTAATCGGAGGTTGAGGTGCTCGTTAATACGCAAGTCTCCAACAAGACCCACGTTAAAACCTGTTTGGCTATTAACCAGAACATCGGGCTCTTGACCATTATAGTCAAACTTAAAGTCGTAAGCATTAAAACCTAAAAAATACCCCCAGCTCAAAAACTTTTGATCAAAAGTCTCTAAGTTTGATAGGCGTTCGCGACTAAACAATTGCGCCTGCATGGATTGTCCCATGATACAGAATACAATTAATATGAGCAGTTTTTTTATCATTTTTTTCGAGCCGAATAAATGGTCGCAACCCCAAAGGTTTGCGGTTTATTTTCAATAGCTATAAACCCAATATTCTTAAAAATATTGTTGAGTGTTGCACCATAAGGAAAACTCGCAGCACTTTTAGACAAATAATTATAGGCAACTTTGTCCTTAGAAAACAGTTTTCCGATCGTAGGCAGCACATAATTAGAATACACTGCATACCCTTGTTTGAAAGGAAATTTGGTAGGCACAGAGGTTTCTAACACCACAAAAAGGCCTTCAGGGGCAAGCACGCGATAAATCTCTGCCAAGCCTTTTTCTAGGGTTTCAAAATTTCTGATTCCAAAGGAGACAGTGATCACATCAAAACTGTTGTCGTCAAAAGGCATAGCTTCTGAATCTGCTTGCATAAACTCCAGTCTATCTTTATATGACAAATGCGCCGATTTTTTTACAGCCACATCCAGCATGCCTTGAGAGATATCGAGCCCCGTGACTTTAGCGTCTGGAATTTGCGAAGCAAACTGAATCGCCAAATCGCCTGTTCCTGTTGCAATGTCTAAAACCGTTGCTGGGTGCTCGTTTTTAACCAAAGCAACCACTTTTTTGCGCCATTTTTGGTCTACGCCCAATGAAATCACCCGGTTTAAGCCATCGTATTTACCAGAAATCGTGTCGAACATTTGTTCGATCTGCTCTTTCTTAGAGGCAGAAGAATCTTGGTATGGCGTAACTTTTTGAGACATTGTTGTTATTAGCCTGCGAAATTACACTTTTTTTAAAAGTCCGTAAAGCACAAGCGCATAAATAACTGTGGCACAATCTGTAGAATTTAGCTAAATTTGCACCCTATCTCTTATCCATTATATGAAGATTATTGTTGCAGGAGCTGGTGAAGTTGGTTTTCACCTTGCAAAATTACTCTCTTTTGAATCTCAGGATATTACACTTATTGATACCAATCGAGAAAGTTTGTTATATGCCGACACCCACCTAGACATACGAGTGATTAAAGGCGATGCGACCTCTATTTCTGTGCTTAAAGATGCGCAGGTAGATCAGACAGATCTTTTAATTGGAGTGACTTCTAGCGAAACCACCAACATTACCGTTTGTGTGTTGGCCAAGCAATTGGGAGCCAAAAGAACCATTGCGCGCATCTCTAATACAGAGTTTATCGCCAATAAAGATGCTCTTAACTTTACACAGCTAGGCATAGACGAACTCATTTCGCCCGAAAGATTGGCGGCAGACGAAATCAACTTGCTGCTCAACCAAAGTGGCTTTAACGATACCTACGAGTTTGAAGAAGGCGCCCTTACCATGATTGGTTTGGTGCTGCCTCGCACTTCTAGTTTTGTGGGCAAGACAGTGCGAGAAGTTGGCTTGGCCTTTCCAGATTTTAAATATGTGCCCATTGCGATTCAGCGTCATGGGACGCAGTATACTATTATCCCAAGAGGCGATACCCAATTTAAAGAAGGCGATCAGGTGTATTTTATCACGCCAAAAGATGGGGTGGAGCAAATGTATACCCTCTCTGGCAAAGTACGCGAAGAGCTTAAGAACATCATGATTTTGGGCGGTAGCAAAATTGGTTACAAAGCCGCTACCGATTTATGTCAGAATAAGTTTAAAGTAAAACTTATTGAAAACAACAAAGAAAAAGCCTTCGAGCTGGCAGACGATATCCCAAGCTGTTTGGTGATAAACGGCGATGGTCGTAATGTAGAACTGCTCGAAGAAGAATCTATAGATGAGATGGATGCTTTTATTGCGGTTACCGGAAATTCTGAGACCAATATTATGAGTTGCCTGGTAGCGCGTTCTAGAGGTGTTAAAAAGACCATCGCACTGGTAGAGAATATGGACTACTTTCAATTATCGCAGTCGATAGGGATTCACAACTTGATAAACAAAAAACTCTTGGCGGCCAATACCATCTTTAGGTATGTGCGCAAAGGAGAGATCGTAGCTATTACCAAGCTCAATAATATGAATGCCGAACTGCTCGAGTTTATCGTCACCAAGTCTTCTAAGGTATGCGATATGAAGATTAGAGAGATCGAGTTCCCGAGATCTGCCATAATTGGTGGAGTGATTCGCAATGGCGAAGGGGTGATCGCGCTAGGCGATTTTAATATTCTAGACGGTGACCGTGTGGTGGTTTGTTGTTTGCCACAAGCCATTAGAAAAGTAGAAAAGCTCTTTGTATAAATGGCGACCTTTTTTAGTAAAATAAATTCCGCTTTAATTTTTCACCTGATGGGCCTTTTGCTCTTATGCAATGGCTCGTTTATGTTTGTTTCTGGCTTTGTAAGTCTTGGGTATAGCGATGGCGCTACCCAAGGAATCTTTCTGGCTGGAGTAGTCACTTTACTCATAGGCGGGTTTTTGATGCTCTCTACACGCAAACACAAAAAAGAACTCAAAAAACGCGAAGGGTATATTATCGTGACCTTTGGCTGGCTGTTTATGTCACTCACGGGTACTTTACCTTATTTATTCTCGGGAGCTATTCCAAGCTTTACCAATGCTTTTTTTGAAACCATAAGCGGCTATACAACAACGGGAGCTTCCATCTTGCATGACATTGAGGCCATACCAGAAGGAATCCTTATCTGGAGGAGCATTACCCATTGGATAGGAGGGATGGGGATAATCGTATTGGCCATCGCAATTCTTCCCTTGCTAGGAATAGGAGGGATGCAACTCTTTGCTGCCGAGGCTCCGGGCCCTGGAGGCGATAAACTACACCCCAGAATTACCGATACCGCCAAAAGACTTTGGCTTATTTATGTAGGGTACACCCTGGCAGAGACCGTGCTACTTTCTGTTGCGGGCATGTCTATTTTTGATGCTGTAAACCACTCGCTAAGTACGCTAAGCACGGGAGGATTTTCTACCAAAAATGCGAGTATCGCCTATTGGAACGATACACCACTTATACAGTACATCATCATGTTGTTTATGTTCTTGGCAGGAACCAATTTTGTACTGAGTTATTTTGCCTTTAAACGCCGCTTTAAGCGAATTTTTAAAGACGAAGAGTTTAAATTGTATCTGTTTTTTATTATTGCCTTTACCGTAATCGCCTCGCTTATTATATATTTTCAGGCAGACTGGAGCGCGAGCACCGTAGCGCATCCAGAAGTTTTAGGAGCTGGCGAAGCTGCGGTCAGGCATTCGTTGTTTCAGGTATTGGCCATAGTAACCACCACAGGATTCGTCTCGGCAGATTTTACGGCCTGGACGCCCTTTTTAACCATCTTCTTTTTTGGCCTGATGTTTCTGGGTGGTAGCGCGGGTTCTACCTCTGGAGGAATCAAAATTGTACGCCATTTAATCATGATTAAAAATGGCCTGATCGAATTTAAGCGTACTCTGCATCCTAACGCGATTTTACCGGTGCGTTATAACAAGAAGGCTGTACAGCAACCGATTGTATTTAACGTCCTCGCTTTTTTTATACTCTATATGCTTTCCTTTATTGTAGGAACCTTAGTCTTCTCTTGGCTTGGCTTGGACTTTAAAACATCGCTTGGTGCAGCGGCTTCTAGTCTTGGGAACGTTGGGCCTGCTATTGGGAATCTGGGGCCTGTAGATAATTACGCAGTGTTGCCCGAAATGGCGAAGTGGTGGGCGAGTTTTTTGATGCTTATTGGACGACTTGAGCTTTTTACTGTTTTGATTTTGTTTACTCCTTATTTTTGGAAGAATCGTTAGATTCTGTTTTCCGCTAGTATTGGATTAGTAGAACCAGCTCCATTAATTTTAAGAATGAACAATTTATTTTCGAAATGTCTTTCGGTTATTTTCTTTGTTCATAATTTAATTGTACAAAAAACACCTTCTACTGAAGGTGTTTTAATTATTGATTTAAACCCCATTATCACGTCCAGTTGTCTTTCTGTGAGCTTGTTCTTGTCTCATTTGTTCATTTCTTTGTTTTTGTTGTCGAAAAAAGTCTAAACCTTTCTTAACATCAGGGGCCCAATTTGTTTGTTGCTTTTTCATAATGAAGGAAATTAATAATTAAACAATGCTTAATAAAGTACGGTGCTTTAACAAGTTATACGTAAAATTTACAATAAATGTTACAAGTAATAACAGTTAATTGGTGACTGTTTGTATTCTATATTGTAATTTATTTACACTGTCTGCTAAAAACTTCCACGGCGCTGACGCCAATCTCCTGACTAGTGCCGTTATTATAAGTAGATTTTCTTTTTTTCATACTTTTTCCCATTACGGCAAAAAGTATGCAAAAAGCGCTAGTCTCATCCGAAATCACCTTTAGTGCTACGCCCTAAACCCCTCGACCTTTCTGAGTTGCACGTCCTGATGGCATTTACTCCTTCTTCACTAAAGTTCAGAATTCGTAAACGCACCACAGCGACCGACGTGCAACATCGAACCATTCCGACTGTCAAGAAAATGTACAGTGTACATTTTTAAGGAGGGGCGAGCGCTGAGGGAGAGGGCTTTTACCTACGCGACATGCCAGTACCTCACTTAATTAGTCCACTGGACTAATTATTAACGTTCGGCAATCTCGGTGGTGATGCTACTTCGACAAATTTACTTGACCATTGTTACCTGATTCTTACCTTATCATTTCTGAATAAACCTTGACAAGTTATTGGCCCCGTCTGCGAAGCATGAGTAAGAAGCAAATATCGGTACGACTTCGCAACTTGTTTGCGAAATCAGATTTTGCGACTGGTTTTAGACGACTTCGTAGCTTATTTACGAAGGAGTATAAAAACTCATTAGTAAGGGGCTAGAGTTTTTTGCATACTTTTTTGGGCAATGCAAAAAAGTATGAGAAAATCACTATATTTAGTTTCCTCCCCATCACTCAGGCTATTGTAGTTTGAGGGTGGGGACTGTTATAAAATGAAACTAAGAGTTTGAGCTGGTATACGAAAATTATAGGGAAAGTAGTTGAAGAAGTTCACCGTTCAAAAATAGATCAATTGAATAAGAGAATCGATGAGCTAGTTTCTGATCACAAAGTGATGAATAAAACCATTTCAGATAATGAACATAAGATTGAGAAGTTAGAAGAAAAATTATATCATTCTACAATGACTTCTGCGAAAATGGAAGCCACGTTAAAAACAGTTTTATTATTAAGAGAAGCCGAAGAAACTAAACTCAAGAAGAATGAATAATTTGTATGATGAGTTAGAAGTTCTAACGCAAAAAATAGAAAATAATACGGCCAACCTTGATGACTATAATCGTTATGAATCGATTTTATTGCAAGGCGGGTTGTCATTAGATTATATTCATTCTTATTTGAATCGAGCAGGATTTAGAGATTGGAATGACTTAGTGCTTGCTAGAAGAAGCAAAGAAGTTGAAAAATCTACTAATGCGGGTGTAATTGGTGCTATAATTGGATTGGGATTGGGTCTACTCATTGCCGAGCTCTTTGGGGACAGATCAGAGTAAGATCTATATCAACGCCTCAAAAATCTTTCATGAGGTTTGTTAAAAAATCAACTATCATTTTAAATCTGTAATTTTATATAAGTTCAGAAAAGAAGCAACGATTCTGTTTAATTCATAGAATTGTAATACTTAAAGGCATGAAGAATATTATAATATTGATGCTAATTATTTAGGCAATTTTTTCTTCTTACCAAAACTGTGCGATAACTATGAATCAATTGCATAAGGTTATCGATTACGATATTTCAGAATTTGATTCGTTTGCCTTAAAAAATAAGTTCATTTTAAATCAATAAAACAAGTTTATGATTGTGAACAAGGCTAAATAAATTTGCTAATTGTTATTATAATTTTAATTGTCCTAACAATTAATGTGTGCCAAATTATTCTTCTAACTTCTTCGTGAAGCTAAACTTCTTTTTTTTCGAATCATAAGTTGAAGTGCCAATTGTAATACTATTAGAAGCATTTAATATGGACCCCATATTTGGATCAAGAGCATTCATAGTTGGTCTATTAGCGACTTGGCCATTTATATCTCGTTCAAATGAAGCTTCTGGCTTATCAGGTAATGCATCGAAAAGAAGACGGTCAACTTTTCTATTTAATTCGAATAAATCCATAATAAAATAAGAGGGTGCAAATGTATGATTAATTAATTGATTATGCAATACTTAGTTCCATCGCTTTGCGACTTATTGACAAAAGAAAATTGGGAATTTCATCATCATCTTTTAATATTAATGGTGCAATTTTTAAGTCTCTCAGGTCATCTTTAACTGATTCTTTAACGTCATGCTTAAAAATCCAAATTCCCAACTCACGATCCACTTTACCACGAACATTTCTTAGTAATGGACTTATCATTCTATCTCCTGCTGTTGCCTCTGACATTCCTATAAATAGAAAAACATTTTTCGACAAATAATGCTTAACTAAAGAAGACCATGGGCTATCCACTTCACCCAGCCTTTTGTCTGCCTGTGATTTACTGAGAATAATTTCTTTACTAGAAGCTTGTCCCATTACTTTATGAGGAATATAACCATGCGGGTGAAAAATCTCTACATCATGCCCAGTTGAAAAATATGGAAGCTCACTAATAGTATTAACTGTAAATCCAAATGATTTTAGATACCATTCTAATAATGAATCATAATTTAACGTAAAAACATTTTTTACTCTACCTCTTTTATTTCCCATAATTAAACTGGACAGAGATATTAGCTGTTTATGCTTAAATATATCTAAACTTTTACTTTCCAAATCAAGACCATCATAAAGGTGATTCGAAATAAGTTCTATTAGATCTTTTTCATTACCGCTCAATTTACGCACAATTGCGTTGGCAGCATTTTGAAAGTCGTCGGCGGAATGAGCTTTGCTATCTGGAAGCTCGGGCAATCCTATTTTCGGGTCAGCATTTAATTTGTTTAATAATGACAACCAATTGTCCAAATCAAATGATTTGGAAATTCCAGCGCCCAAAAATAAGCTTAAGGATTCGTTCTTTAATTGTTGCGCTAAAAATTCAATAGCTTTTGATTTTAATTCAATCTCCATAAATTATTATTTACAATATGTCACTAGTTCTTCTTTTCGTAGGGGAGATTGTAGTAGTCAGGTAATGGTTTGATTTCGTAATGTAATTAATAAAAAAAATTAATGATAAAATATTAATACAATGTTTCTGCAGATACATTTTATAGTTGCCGTATTTATCTGTGTTCAAACTGAGATTTATTCTTGAAAGATTATCTTTTCTGCCAATGACGCTTTTAAAGCGGCAGGCACTTGGAGTCCAAGGAGTTTTCTTCACATTCTTCCCACTTGACAAAAGACCAAATACTAATTCGCCAATTTCGGTTGACAATGGTTTATTTCCTTTTATCGTGATATTTGAAATATCGTCAGAACTGATTTTAGAAATGCCAACTCCGGTTGTTTTTAGGGTAAGATTCTCTGATACTAATTCATTGTCTAATATTGTCTTAATTACGTCGTATATATTTAGCAGGAAAAATTTGAATTTATTTTGAAACTTAGCAATAAATGCAGACTGAAAGGCATCTATTAAATCTGAAAATGGTGCTAACAAACAGGTTATTCCTAATTCACGAAAATTAACAATTAAACAGTCATAGGCAAAAGGTTTTTTACGACCACTGATTGACCCTTTGTCGAGGTTATTCTTTGTTTCATAAATTTCTTGATTTCCTCTATGTATTGCACTTTCTGAACTATAGATAAAATGTAGTATATCAACAGAAAAAACTTCATTAGATTTTACGAACGTCCAGTCTCCGAAAGTTTGAGCTAATGTTGAAACATCAATGGAGTCCTCGCTTTTTAAGACTATCATATGATAATATCTTTGATCTGAAGTAATGGAAATTGTAGAAGTATTCATAAAATTAAATTATAGATAGCATCAACTTACATGTTTCACGAGCATAATCCGTCGTTCTATCTGATTGGATATATCGAATTCTGTTCAGTAGGAATGCGACAGGACTATTTATGTCAACATTATGAAATTCTCGCTCTTGCCCTTCGGGCAAGTCATCAGGTATGATATAAGAATAATCTAATTCCTCCTTCTCATTATCGTCTAAAACATGAGCAAAATCATCATCGTACAATTCACCAGAAATAATATCAGAAATGAAAACGTTATTTATCATATCAACTAATACCAAGTAAGAATAAAAACCGCCGTAATAATCTTTCTCAAATTTTTCTATATCTCTGAGCATAATAATTATCCTGCTAATTAATGGTTTTTTTATTTCTGCATGCAATTTGACTAGTGAATCCCGTAGGATACTTACACTCTCAACAAATCTTTTAAATGGATCATCGGCAGTTACCTTAGCACTTATAACAATTAGGCACCTTAAAACATATTGTCGAATATCAGCATCAATGTGAGGCAAAGAACTCCATGAGTGCCAGATTGATTTAAGGTAAAAATCTATCTGTCCTCTATAAATGTAGTTTAAATCAAAAACATGAACAAATATTTCATTTATGTTACGAAAGTTGTACATAACTAACTTAAACATAGAGTTATAGTCTGCTGGGATGTCATAATCTAAATTTCCAGCAACCACCTCATTCTTAGTGACCGTTAATGAACCATATTTATCAGCCAAACAACAATGAGTGAGAATAATATATCTGACCGAATCTAATAATGAGTGCTCGTCTTCAAAACCATTTAGGCTAATCTTTTTAAAAGTCTTGTAAAATTCCTCTTTATCTGTATTGTCAAGTTCTGATATGTCGCCAGCAAGTATTAAATTTAAAACTTGTCGGACTTGACTATGCATCAATTCATGAGTTATAGTCATTATGCTCCATTCCCTATCAGCACCACTTGTTATTGATTGAATTGCTGCTGAAATTGCATATTCACTTTCTCGAAACCCCAGCCGGGCACTGAAATATGGAAGCTTAAAAAGGTTATTTCTGTTTATTTGGGCTCGCTCAATTTCATCAATATTTGAATATTTCCATTTTTTTGTAGAGTAATGATGCGGGTCCCTAATGTCTGGGAGAAATGAATTTTTTCTTTTGAAATCCTTGGTAATTTTATCAGAGAAATTGTAGTTATGAAATATTCCTTCGATGAAATTAGTAATTCTATTCATTGCCAGCACACATGACCCTATCCCTCCAAGAGAATGTCTTCGAATTAATGATCTTCTCGACAGGATTGGAATTACACCAGAGAAGGTCTGAGTGGATACATAAGAAATAATGGAAATAAGTTGAATCGCTCGATCAATATATTGATTTTTATGATAGTTATGTTTGATGTTTTCTTCAATACGATCTTCCAGTTTTTTCAAATCTCTTGGACTCAAAGAGTCAATCTTTTCAATATCCCTTATTGTATCTTCCTCTGAATCAATTAATTTTTGAAAATGTACAACTTTATCTATAAGAGAGTTAACTTCCAAGTTAATGTTATCAATCTTAAATAAATCTTTCTGAGGGATTACCGCTATTTTGGTCGCAAACAAGTTCAATGATAAAAACAACTCTTCAAAAATATTCTTGTCTGAGTTAGGCAGCTCATGAAAATCATTAAATGAGATGTTACTATTCTCATCGCTAGTTGCAGGGTCAATATTAGTGTCCTTCAATTTATGGTTTTCAATTTCCCATTCCTCATAGCTAATATACTTTTCAGATATTCCTTCAATTAGTTTATCAATTTTATTCTTTTCATTACTTATTACTAAAATAGAGCTAATTCCATAGCCAAAATATATTTGCAACTCAGTATCGTTATAAGCTTTTTCAAGTTCACCTAAAGTTTTCATAGGGCTCAAAAAGAAATAAAATCTAATGAATGATTTTTTTGAAAAATTCGGCAAAAAATTGGAATCTCTATCTATGTTAAAAAATTGAGAAACTCTTGTAAATTTCGAGACATCTATTTCGTTTACATTGAGATCATCTAAGACTTCTATTGTGGCATTCTCTAACCTATTACTCCAGTAAGACGAAATTTCATTTTCTCTTGATATAACTAGCCACATATTATTTGTAAGGAATAAAGCATTTGTAAAATATCGACTTTTGATTAAATAATCAGCAAAAATCGAATCGGGGAGGGAATGGTGTAAAAATATTGTAAATATTTAATTTTGAACCTAACTTCTATTAAATATATTAACAATGTTATTCACGATTATAGAGTTTTTGCGTTAAACTTTTAATTATAATTTATATCACTACGTTAAGTAAATATTAATTTTGCACGGTAGGAGAGCACTATATTTCTCGACATCAAGTCAAAACCCAACAAACACTCCACAATCGCCAACTGTTCAAAATTTCCCCCCAAAACCCCTACCTTTAATAAAAACCAAACCATGAAACTCCGGCTTGCCTTTTTATATATTTGTGACTTTCCCTTAGTGCCTATTCTTTTTACTCCGTACTTCTGTAAAAACCGTTAGATTCTGTTTTCCGCTAGCGCGGCTACCTCGCTTAAATGTCCTGTGGACATTTAGTCCCTCTGGGACAATGCTCGGTAATCCTCCCTAACCGGACAAAAAGTATCTAAAAGCACACAATCTGTAACAGAAACCCCTTCGTGGGGTACGTTGCTTGGGATAACGGCTATGTCGCCAGCACGGCATATTTTTGATTCGCCATCTACTACAAGTTCAAATTCGCCTTCTATGGCCTGTACTATTTGTTCGTGATGGTGATGGTGCAATGGGATGCGATATCCTTTTTTGATATGCCATAGGGCAATGGTGTGGGTTTTACCGTGTATGAATTGGGCGGTGTAGCCCGGTATGACCTCGATCTTTGGAATGTTTTTAAAGTTTGTGAACATGTATTAAAAATAACGTTTTTAATTCAAATCGTTCTTCGAAATTTCTTTTCGTTCTTTTTACCATTGCCGTAAAAAGAACCAAAAAGGTCTAGCCCCTTCTTAGTGTATTTTTGCGTTCCTGCTTGCAAAAAGCTAAGCAGTCACACAAAACCCCTCGCAAAACCTGATTTCGCAAACAAGTTGCGAAGATCGCACCGGTATTTGCTCAGTATACACGCTCCGCTAGAAGGGGCATTAAACTTGTGCATGTTGATTTCGAATTTTCAATACTAAAAGCCATTAACAAGTAAATTTGTCGAAGTAGCATCACCACCGAGGTTGCCGAACGTTAATAATTAGTCCAGTGGACTAATTTAGTGAGGTACTGGCTTGTCGCGCGGGCAATAGCCCTCTCCCTCAACGCTGGCGCCTCGGTAAAATCACCCACTGGGTAATTTTTAGACTCTCGGCCCTAGGCAATGCAAAAAAGTATGAGAAAGAAAAAGAAAATTAAATCAAAGCAGCTTTAATACGACGCATCGCTTCCACAATATCTTCAGTAGACGCAGCGTAGCTGATTCTAATACAATTCGCATCTCCAAAAGCCTCTCCGGTAACGGTAGCAACATTCGCATGTTCTAACAGATATAAAGAAAAGTCAGAAGCCGTGTTAATCGATACGCCGTTTATGGTTTTACCAAAATAACTAGAGATATCTGGGAACACATAAAAGGCACCTTCGGGTTCGTTGGCGATAAAGCCTGGAATGTCTTTGATGAGGTCTAAAATGATTTGTCTACGCTCTTTAAAGGCGTCAATCATATATTGGATTTTGTCTGGGCTTTCGGTAAGCGCCGTGATGGTAGCTCGCTGTGCAATACAATTGGCACCACTGGTTACTTGACCTTGCATCTTATTACAAGCACGAGCAATCCACGAAGGCCCGCCCATATACCCAATACGCCAGCCCGTCATAGAAAAGGCCTTCGAGATTCCGTTTACGACCACGGTGCGATCGTACATATCGTCAAACTGAGCCATAGACGCGTGATCGCCTACAAAATTGATATGCTCATAAATCTCGTCACTTATCACAATTATCTGCGGGTGCTTTGCCAACACATCGGCAAGCCCGCGAAGCTCTTCTTTAGAATATACAGAACCACTTGGGTTGCAAGGGCTGCTGTAAATCATCATTTTGGTTTTAGGTGTAATCGCCGCCTCTAATTCGGCTGGGGTTACTTTAAAATCGTTATCGATACAGGTCTGAATAGCCACAGGAACCCCGCCGGCTACTTTACTAATATCGCTATAACTTACCCAATACGGAGCAGGTAGTAAAACCTCGTCGCCTGGGTTTAACAATACCATGGCAAGGTTGGACAGTGTTTGTTTTGCTCCTGTCGACACTACGATTTGAGAAGGCTCGTAAGTGAGACCGTTATCACGGTCAAACTTGGTGATGATAGCTTGTTTTAAATCGCCATAACCGTCTACTGGAGTGTACGAATGGTAATCTTGATCTACAGCGTCTTTGGCTGCTTCTTTGATAAAATCTGGCACCGTAAAGTCTGGTTCTCCTAAACTAAGGCCAATAATGTCTTTTCCTGATTCTCTTAATTCTCGTGCCTTGGCAGCCATAGCCAATGTGGCCGAGGTGGCCATTTGGTTTACACGGTTAGAAAGTTGATTGTTCATAGTAAATTATGCCGAAAGCGATGGTTTAAGGCCCATCTCACGTAAATGTTTAAAGTGCGCGATTACGGCCTTGCGTGTGGTTTTGTATTCGTTGTAAGGTAAATTGAATTCCTGCGCAGTTTGCTTTACAATCTTAGAGATTTTGGTGTAATGCACATGACTAATATGCGGGAATATATGGTGTTCTACTTGGTGGTTTAATCCGCCAGAGAACCAATTCATTACCTTGTTCTTTGTGCTAAAGTTTACCGTAGTAAACAGCTGGTGAATAGCCCAAGTGTTTTTCATAGTGCCCGTTTCGTCTGGTAGTGGCATATGCGCTTCTTCTACCATATGTGCTAGCTGAAAAATTACGCTCAAGATAATTCCGGCTACGTAGTGCATCATAAAGAATCCGATAAGAATCTTCCACCATGCGATGTCCATTACGATAATTGGGAGCACTACCCAAATCCCGATGTAAATCATTTTTGTGATCACCAACGTACTCCACTGCCATGCTGGCTTAGGGAATTTTCCGTATGACAATTCGCGCGCCAGATAGCGCTTGGTTTGCATAATGTCTGCGGTAAGCATCCAGTTAAAGGTCAATAAACCGTATAAGAAAATGCTGTAATAATGTTGGAATCTGTGTAGTTTGTGCCATTTAGCATGCTTAGAAAAACGAATGATGCGCCCTGCATCCATGTCTTCGTCATGCCCGTGAATGTTTGTATAGGTGTGATGTAGCACGTTGTGCTGAACCTGCCAATTGTAAACGTTTCCGGCAAGGATATAAATGCTACTTCCTAAGAGCTTGTTGATCCACTTTTTAGAGGAATACGAACCGTGATTTGCGTCGTGCATTACGTTCATACCAACACCTGCCATACCAACACCCATTACTAAAGTCAACAAGATTTGACTCCAAGTGGGGAGGTCTAAGGTGAGTAATAAAAAGTAGGGGGTAAGGTATAAACTAAACATTACCACCGTTTTTAGATATAATTTCCAGTTTCCGTTGCGGGAGATTTCGTTCTCTTTAAAGTAGTCGTTAACTCGCTTGTTTAGCGTTCTAAAGAACTTAGCCGAGTCTTTCCTAGAGAATTTAACTTGGGATGTATTCAAAATAAGTTAGATTTTTTTACCAAAAAATTTAAGTTGCTAAGATAAGCATCAAATCAATACAAGATGAGGGCATAATCATAAAAATATACAAAGTTATTATACCTTTGTATTTTCAATTTTTACGTGAAACAAATCAAACAATATTTTCCAGACCTAAGCGAGCTACAGTTATCGCAGTTTGAACAGCTAATGAGCTTATATTCAGATTGGAATGATAAGATTAATGTGGTCTCCAGAAAAGACATAAACGAGCTTTACCAGCGCCATGTTTTGCACTCCTTGGCCATCGCCAAAGTGCAACATTTTGAGCCTGGTTCGCGGGTTTTAGATGTAGGTACTGGAGGTGGTTTTCCGGGTATTCCTTTGGCCATTTTGTATCCAGAGGTACACTTTACTTTGGTAGACAGCATCGCCAAAAAGATAAAAGTGGTAAACGAGGTTGCCACTGCCTTAGAACTTACCAATGTTACCGCAAAAGCCATACGGGCAGAGCAGGTAGAAGGTTTGTTCGACTTTATCGTAAGTCGTGCAGTTACTAAGATGGAGCGCTTTGTGCCATGGGTTAAAAAGAAAGTCGCAAAGAAGCAAAATCACGAGCTTGCCAATGGTATTTTATACTTAAAAGGAGGGGATTTAAGCGAAGAATTGGCCAAATACCCTAAGGCCACGGTGTATCCAATCTCTGAATTCTTCGAGGATCCTTTTTACGAAACCAAAGCCGTAGTGCATCTGCCACTCAAATACAAGCCATAAAAAAAGCCACGCGATGCGTGGCTTTTTATTATTAAAATTATTATTGCTATTCACCTAAAAACGGATATCTGTAATCTGTTGGTGTTACAAAGGTTTCTTTAACCATTCGTGGCGATATCCAGCGATAGAGGTTTAATTTACTACCTGCTTTATCGTTAGTTCCGCTGGCGCGAGCGCCTCCAAACGGCTGCTGTCCTACAACAGCTCCTGTTGGTTTGTCGTTAATATAGAAGTTACCAGCAGCGTTCTCTAAGATTTTTACACCTACCTCTAAGGCATAACGATCTTCGCTAAATACAGCTCCCGTTAAGGCGTATTCGCTAGTTTCGTCTACAATATGTAGCGTTTCTTCCCATAAGTGGTCTTCGTAAACATATACGGTCATTACAGGCCCAAAAAGCTCTGTACACATGGTCGTGTACTTAGCATCTGTAGTTTCTATAACCGTTGGCTCGATAAAGTAACCGGTACTCTTGTCATAACCGCCACCAACAATAATCGAAGCATTTGAGTCTTCTTTTGCAGCATCGATATAAGAGGCCAATTTATCAAAAGAACCTTCGTGAATTACCGCAGTAATAAAGTTGCTCATATCTTCTGGTGAGCCCATTTTAAATGAGTTCACATCTTTTATGACGCGCGCTTTAACCGCTGGCCAAAGACTTTTAGGGATATAGGCGCGACTTGCTGCGCTACATTTTTGTCCTTGAAACTCAAAGGCACCACGGCTAATAGCCGTTGCCACTTGAATTGGGTCAGAACTACTATGGGCGATAATAAAGTCTTTTCCGCCAGTTTCTCCTACGATTCTTGGATAGGTTTTATAGTTGTGAATGTTGGTTCCTATTTTTTGCCAGAGGTCTTTAAAAACATGGGTAGAACCTGTAAAGTGAATTCCACTAAAGTCTGGACTCGCCAGGACCGTATCGGTAATCATTACGGGGTCTCCAAACACTACGTTTATAACGCCATCAGGTACACCAGCTTCTTTAAAGATGTCCATAATTACCTTGGCCGAATAGATTTGACTATCGCTTGGCTTCCAAACCACAACATTCCCTAAAAGTGCAGCACTTGCAGGAAGGTTTGCGGCAATGGCCGTAAAGTTAAAAGGAGTAATCGCATAGATAAAACCTTCTAAGGGGCGATACTCTAAGCGGTTCCAGGCACCAGACGTAGATTCTGGTTGCTCGCTGTAAATCTCTGTCATAAACTGCACGTTAAAACGCAAGAAGTCTATTAGTTCACAAGCGGCATCAATCTCTGCCTGATAAATTGTTTTTGATTGTGCTAGCATGGTGGCAGCGTTAATCTTGGCTCTATAAGGCCCGGCGATTAGTTCGGCGGCTCTTAAAAAGATTCCTGCACGTTGCTGCCAAGGCATGTTTGCCCATTTTTTTCTCGCTTCTAAAGCAGTGTCTATAGCTACCTGAGCATCTTGTTTTCTGGCCTTGTGATAAGTACCCAAGTGATGCTTGTGATCGTGCGGAGGCGACATAGTGCCCGTATCTCCTGTGCTCACATCTTGCCCATTGATGTACATTGGCACGTCGATGGTTTGGTTGTACATTTCTTTATAAGCAGCGAGTACCGCTTCGCGCTCTGGCGAACCAGGAGCATAGTCTTTAACGGGTTCGTTAACGGCGATTGGCACTTCGTAAAATCCTTTTCCCATGGTATATAATTTCAGGTGTAATAATTTTGTGCAAAGGTACAAATTTACGACAGCATTTTTCTTAAGTTCGTGTGAATACTTGTTTTGTAAAGTATCACTATTTTTAACTACTAAGTAAAAGTTAGAATCCTATTGAATGTGCACAGTAAGCTTTGTACCCTTATCAAATAGCGACTTTATTCTTTGTTCTAACAGAGATGAGTCGCCAAGCCGAAAAACGTTACCCCCTAGCAAGCATGAGGTTAATGGTGTTACGGCGCTTTTCCCGCAGGATGAACTGGCTGGCGGAACCTGGGTAGGCACCAGTGAATTGGGTCGGGTAGTCTGTATTATGAATGGTGGTTTTAAACCCTACGATGTGCATCAGCAATTTGCCAGAAGCCGCGGTTTAATCGTAACAGAAGTGTTAAGCGCACCTTCTCTTGATATTTATTTTAAAGACTTAGACCTTACAGGAATTGCTCCTTTTACCCTGATTGTAGTCTTATTCCAGAACAAACTTGCCTTACAAGAATACATTTGGGATGGCGCCGAGTTGCATAAAAAAGAGTTGCCAATAGAAACAAAAATCTGGTCGTCAAGACAGTTGTATTCCGCAGAAATTGCAAAACTCAGAGAACACTGGTTTGCACAGTTTTTAGCACAAAGCCAACTGGACCAAAGCCAATTATTGAGCTTTCATAAAGAGGCCGGAGAGGGCAATCCTAAAACAAATTTAGTGATGGATAGGGGCTTTGTAAAAACCACGAGCATTAGTAGTTTTATAAAAGACAACGGCCAGATTAGATTCAGATACGAAGAGATTGAGAGTGGAACAGTAGTAAACACGGCATTATGAAGCACGATGGTAAAATAATCGTTTTGGCGTACCCAGACACTTTTGTAAAAATGAGTGACGAATGGATATGTAGATTTTTGCCTTTGGTGGGATTGGGTACTCGAGAGTTTATCAAGGCAGGGCATGCCGCATTGGTCCTGGTTTCTAATCATTCGGCAGAGGCGCATTATTTTGATTTTGGCCGGTATATTACGCCAGATGGATTTGGTCGGGTACGTTCTAGCTATACAGATGCAGAACTCACGATTCCTATAAAAGCACAAATTACTCCATCGGGGAGTCTCGATAATTTAGAAGCCTTGCTATTGTGGTTAGATGCTAACGAAGAGCATACTCATGGGTCGGGAAGATTATTGGCTTCGGTCTGTGACCGAATCGATTATAGCAACGCCTTGGCATATATTTTAGAGCTGCAATCTCAGGGCAGTATTCCGTACGGAGCCTTTGCTAAGAACGGTAGTAATTGCTCTCGTTTTGTGACAGAAACACTCTTAGCCGCGACAGACGATCCTTTAATTATAAAACGATTAAAGTGGAATAAAAAGTTTACACCCAGCACGGTGGGCAATGTAGAGAAAGCAGCTACCGAATGCCCAGTCTATGAAGTAGATAATGGAGAAGTTCGTCTTTTTAAAGGCACTGCCTTTAAAGAAAACCTAAAAAATTATTTTGACAAAAATAATACGCTCTTGCCAGCTACACCAAGCAAATCACCTACGTCTACAGCTCATTATTTGAGCGGAATTGGTAGCAGCGCATGGTTCGATCTAGAGCCAACGGGAGCCGATAATCAGTATGTAATCAAACGCTATAACGAAGATTTAAGCTTGCAGTTTAAGGGCGTTTTTAAACCGGCTGCACCCTTTGATGCGACCCAAGCTTTTCGCTTTACCTACGATTCGCATTGCGCCATTTGTCATATAGTGCAAAACGAAAAAAGGATTCAATTTAATTTGGTCGAGGCCCTTGTGTTGGATTAGTTCATCGCAAAGGGAGCGCTAAGTCTAAAGGTTGGAATCGTAACGTTAAATTTTTTGGTAGTGGTAAAGTTTACCATTTTGTAATAACCCTGCATGGCACCCATTGGGCTTAAAAGCAAACAGCCCGAAGAATAGCTATGTGTCTCACCTGGTTTTAAGACTGGTTTTTGCCCAATTACACCCTCACCCTCTACAACTTCTGTGTTGTTTAAAGAATCAAAGATCTTCCAGTAACGGCTTAATAACTGCACAGAGTCTTTACCTGTGTTTTCTATGGTTACTTGATAGGCATAGGCATAGTTGATGCGATGGTTCTTGTAAAAAGTACCTTCGAAAGTGGTCTTAACCGAAACCTTTATGCCCTGTGTTACTTGTTGTACCATTGTTAATAGGTTGCAAACGAAATCGCAAAGGCGACTACCGCTCCAAACGTTGCTAAAATAAAGAATATTGAGTTGAGAATCAGAAATTTAACAATAGTTTTAAATCTCTTTTGCTTGTAAAAATTGCGCATGGCTTTGTATAAATAAAACAAGAAAACGAGCATGGCCACAGAAGTGCTCACATCAATCTTAAAAATTGCATCGATGATGATGGCAATTCCGTAGAGCACAAAAAACATGGTCTGCGAATGAAACAAAAAGATCATGTGGTCTGTATAGGTGAAGGTTTTTCTGCGACGGAAGTAAATCAGCCATACAAAGAGTGTAAAAATCGGGATAAAGAAAAATATCACAAAGGGCAACTGCTGTAAAAAATAGCCCAGCAAATCCCCAGGTTCTCGGCTCATATTGTTAGTGTCGACGGCCTTTTTAAATACCCATCTATTAAAAGAAGTGTTGTTATGTGTTAGAGTGTCTAAGGCTCTTCTGGCGGAAGAGATCTCGGTTTCTTTGTGGTAACGTTGGTACAATTCAAAACGCTTGAAGTTCCCCCCAAAGAAAGACATGGTGTCGTAATTTGCCTCGGTTAAATAGTAGTCTTTGTACGTCTTAATAGAGTCGTTCTTCTTTTTGGTATAAACAAATTGCTTTAAAACAGAATCTAACGATACTTTTTGCTCGTTTTCTTGTGCATTGATGATAGAATCGAGGCCCTGAATATTATTGATGGGAATGCCGTCTACATTAATATCTATGCCATTGTTTATTTGCTGCTCGATCGAGTCACGCCCGTCAAAGTTGAGTTCGTCAAAATTGCTAATGAACCCAAGAATAATAAAGAATAAAATTGAGACACTTAGGTACATTCTAAAAGGGTTCACGTACTTTCTGCGTTTACCATTTACAAACTCACGACTCATTACCCCAGGCCTAAAAATGAGGGTTTTTAAAGAGGCGTTAAATCTAGAATCCCAAGAGAGTATGCTTGAGAAAAACTCTTCAAAAAAGTCGCCAACCGTAAGCTTTTTGGTGCTGTTTAACTGCGCGCAATACGCACAATACACATCGCTCAAATCTAAAGGATGCCCACAGTTTTGGCAGGTGACCCCACGATACTTTTGTGCCTTTCTGGTGGTTAATTTGGCTGGTTTGTTAGTGTCCATTAGGTAAATATACTACAGTTTAACAAAACCAATACGGTAGATCCAAAAAGTTTATTTGTATTAATGTTAGGAAGAATTCTAAAAGATTATAGGGTTTTTCCTGTTGATTATCAATATGTTATGAGCTAGTTTTAATCAAAACTAAAATTATGTTACCAAGAACTTGTCCAGAAGCATGTGCCTTTCGTCTCACATTAAATCGCGCATGGTGGCATGTTGCACTCTTTGGCGGTGCGATGGTTGTAGCCGGTATGCTAGCTGCTGTTATTGGAGTGCCGGGAATTATAACTTTCGCGGCGGCCTTAGGGCTTTCGGTTGTTATCTTTTTAACAACGGTTCTTACTTTAGGTGTAATTACATTATTACTTCGTCAAAACGAACGATTTATCACGGCCAATAATTGCAATTGCCCTTAATAAAGGGCTTCATTCGATTCGATGGCTGAGAAGAAGTTTAAGATGTCTTCTTTGTTATTATTAGGATTTATAGTCACTAATCTAACAAAGGTCTGCTCATTAAAACTGCCAAAACCTACCATAACTTTGCCCGCTTCGTATAGCGCGGTGCATAAATCATCTGCAGGAATGTCTTTATAATTAAAGCAAACAGAAATTGAATTGTCGTAACTATATAAGGTATAGTCCGGATGATTCTTTACATAATCACGAGCTACGGTAGCGAGCTCAAATTGCTTGTCTACTAGTTTTTCTAAGCCCTTGGTCCCGATGGCCTTCCAAAGGGTCCAGAATTTAAGTGCATCGTTGCGTCTGCCGCATTGCAGCGAAGTTTTACCTAAATTAAAATCGTCTTCGTGTGTTTGATACAAATAAGAGGCCTCCATCGATAGTGAATCGTAAAGATGCAGCTTGTCTTTTACCACAATAATTGAACAGGTTAGGGGAGTGCCTAACATCTTATGGGCGTTAAAGTTAAAGGAGTCGGTGAGTTCGAGCCCGTCTGCGAGGTGTTTATACTTTTCGCTAAAAATCACAGATCCGCAGTAGGCGCCATCTACATGCAGCCAAATAGCGTGCGGCTGTGTTACTTTATGAATCGCTCGAATCGGGTCAAATGCACCCAGAACCGTGGTTCCCGCGGTAGCATTTACAAAAAATGGAGTCAAGCCATCGGCTATGTCTTCTTGTATCTGTGCAGCCAATTGGGCAGGCATTAGCTCTCCAAGGTCGTTTGTTTTTATCTTTCGGACCTGATGGGTTCCCAGGCCGATAAAGGCAGCATTTTTTGCTATGGAATAGTGCGAAGCCTCCGAGGTGTATGCGACCAATTTTTTGGTAAGTCCCTTGTAACGCGCATCTGGATCTGCTTTGTCACGAGCCATTAGCATCGCGATCAAGTTGCTCATAGATCCGCCAGAGGCGATAGTACCATTGGCAGTTTCTGGATAGCCTATCATTGAGACTACCTCATTTACAATCGCTTTTTCTACGCCTACTTGAGGTCCTGCTACCTTATAGGTATACATGCTATTATTGAGCAATACCGCAAGTAAATCTCCTAATACGGCTTTAGATTGCCGGCCTCCAAACAGTTGATTAAAAAAGAGACGAGTGGCCGTTCTTGGCGTACTCAATACTAGTTTGGTAAGCAGTTTTTCGAAATCTTGAGGGGCTAATCCTTCTTGCTCGACGCTTAGGTGCAATTGCTCTTCTATGCTATCTGCAGGTAAAGGTGAGAGCACAGGTTGCTCCTGTTCGGCGGTTAATAATCTATCTACAATTCTGGCAAAAACTGCGAGTTCTTCTTGCATGTAAAGCGAAGTCTAATAATTGGTTATGGTTTCTGAATTGGCTTTTCCGTACCCGATAATTTTGTCGTATCGGCCTCCGAGTTCACGATAATAGACCAAAACGGTATATTCGTTTTCGGTTTGCCAAAAATCGCCTCCTACGGCACCATCATCTAAATTACCGTCGGCATCTAAGAGTACATATTTGTAGTTGTAAAAGCCTTGTTTAAATTTTCTAGTTCCTTCGTACGCTCCGCTTTCTGGGCTGTAACGCATGCGTGTGGTTTCGTCTAGGTTAAAGTTGTTAAAGTTACCGTAGATATGAATCTCTTTATCGCCTAAGTCCTCGTAATACTGCAATCTAAAATGAGCCCAGACATATTCCGACTCGATAGATGGGTTTTGCGTATTCAAACTACGCACTACAAAATTACCGTTAATATCGGGATTGTAGGTATAAGGACGTTCTGCTCTAGAAGGATTGGTAAACAGGTAACTGTGGTATAAATCTTTGAGTTCTATGCGTCGCACACCAGAATTAGCGCCACGCAGCTCGCTATTGTCAAAATTAAAGTATTCGTTTCCGCCCCAAAAAGCCGCCTCTTGGTCATAACGATATATGAGCTCTTGGCCAATGGTATATTGTGGTTTAAGATTGGTGATTGCGGTCTTTAAGTTGTTGTTTTGAATCACTAAGGTGTTAATGGTCTGCTTTGGATTTACAACATTAAGTCCGCCTGTTTTTATCGAAAACTGAACTACCTGTTTGTTTTCTATATATTTAAAATCACGCGATCTTTTGATGGCTACTTCGACTCCGGCTTGTTGTTCGATGACCATAAACTTTCGAGAAAACATAACTTCGCCAGTGTCCTTATATATGGTGATCAAGTAATTGCCACTTTTAGTAATCTTGCGTGTGTCGCGGTTTGGAATCGTAAGCATATAATGAGCAAACAATTGCAGCGTGCTGAGCGAATTTTCGTAAGTCCGAATGCGCATTTCGTCAAAGCCCTCTAAGAATTCGCCTTTGGCTAAATCGGACGGAGTCCAATCAAAATTAAAGTGGTCTATTTTATAATAGTAATCTTCTTCATCTGCGTTTAAATCGTCAAAGGTCAAACTAAGCCGTGCCCCTAACCTAATAATAGGTAGCTGGCTTTGGTCTGTGCCGCCATTAAACATTACCGTGCGAATGTTCTCTGGAGCAGGCTGCTCGTAAACCTGAGCCAATAAGCTGTTTGCAAAAAACAGCAGCGACAAAAGAGCTAAAATCTTCTTCATTTATTTTTTATCAAGGTCTAAATATAAACAAATTTTGTGCCTTAATTTTGGGTCTATAATTTGAAATAAAATTTGAAAGAATTGTATATATTTTATTGTAACTTTGCACACCGAAAGAATAGACATTAAAAAGAATATTCACCCAACTAGTATCCTATGTCAAAAGACATTAGAATTAAAAGAGGTCTAAACTTACGATTAAAGGGCGCTGCAGAGAAAGTTACTGCCAATGCACCTCGATCAAGAACCTTCAATATTAGACCCGTAGACTTTCATTTAACAACGCCAAAAATGGTTGTTAAGGAGGGAGCAAAACTCAAAGCAGGAGACGAAGTATTTTATTCGAAAGACCAACAGGACATCCGATTTTTATCGCCTGTAAGTGGCACACTTACAGAGGTTAAAAGAGGAGCCAAGCGTGTGATTACAGATGTGATTATCGAGGCCGAGTCAGAAGACAGTTACCGCGATTTTGGAGTTTTAGAGACCTCTAAAATGACTCCAGAGACCGTAAAAGCTCGTTTGCTCGAAGGAGGTTGCTGGCCTTTTATAAAACAACGTCCCTACGATGTGATTGCCAATCCAGAAGTGATGCCAAGCGCAATTTATATTTCCGGATTCAACACAGCACCTTTGGCTGCAGATTACGATTTTGTTCTCCAAGGTCAAGAAGCAGCATTACAAGCCGCATTAGATGGTTTGGCCATGCTAACCACTGGACGTGTTCATGTGAGTGTTCCTAAAAACGATGCTTCGCCATTTAAAAACCTAAACGGAATTGAGCTTCACTCAATATCTGGACCACATCCAGCAGGAAATGTTGGGACCCTTATCGGGAAGGTTGGGCCTGTAAACAAGGGAGAGGTTGTTTGGACGATAGGCGCACAAGACTTAGTGATTATAGGTAACTTGTTTTTATCTGGTCATTATAAAGCAGATCGCACCATTGCATTGGCTGGGTCTTCTGTAAAAGCACCAAAATATTATAAAACCAAATTAGGGGCAGAGGTATCTACTTTTGTTTACGATTCTGGCCTGAACGAAGAAAATGTTCGTGTGATTAGCGGAGACGTACTTAGCGGTCGCTCTGTATCGCCTAAAGGGCATTTGGGTCACTATAATACTGTAGTGAGCATTATTCCAGAAGGAAACGATTACGAATTTTTTGGGTGGAACAAGCCCATCTTCAATAAAATTTCGGCAACCAGAAACATGACTTTTTCTTGGATGCAACCTAAAAAGGAGTTTGAGCTTAATACTAACACCAATGGGGAGCATCGTGCGTTTGTGCTAACAGGCATGTACGAAAAAGTGTTTCCGCTAGATATTTTTCCGATGCAAATCTTAAAAGCCTGTATGGTAAAAGATTTAGATGCCATGGAACAATTAGGAATGTACGAAGTAGCTCCAGAAGATTTTGCGCTAACAGAATTTGTATGTGTGTCTAAGCAACCACATCAAAAGATTATTAGAGAAGGTCTGGACATAATGTATAAAGAAATAGGTTAATGCTATGGGATTGAAACAAAAATTACATACGTTAAAAGAAAAATACAAGGGCAAAAAAATGGCGCCAGCCTTTAATGCTCTACACACATTTTTATATCTACCTAACGAAATTACCCACGGGGGAACTCACGTAAAGGCAGCAGACGATTTAAAGCGTACCATGAACATTGTAATCATGGCTTTGGTACCCTGTCTGATCTTTGGAATCTTTAACGCTGGCTACCAGCATTATGCCGCTATCGATGCTGCAAAAGGAATCCTAACAGAGCCATCGCTCTTTGGCAATTTCTTTACTTGGGATAACTTTACTTTAGGAGCTTGGCAAGTCTTGCCATTAGTAGCGGTTTCTTACGGTGTGGGTCTTGCGGTAGAATTTTTATTTGCTGTGATTAAAGGTCACGAGGTAGAAGAAGGGTATTTGGTAACGGGTATGTTAGTACCGCTTATCGTTCCTGTAGATATTCCACTTTGGATGCTGGCTGTAGCTGTTGTCTTTGGTGTGGTGATCGGGAAAGAGGTTTTTGGCGGAACTGGAATGAACATCTTAAACCCAGCCTTGACCATTCGTGCCTTTTTATTCTTTGCCTATCCAACATGGATGAGTGGAGATAAAGTTTGGGTACATGGAGCGGTGGAGCGTGCCGGTACTGCAGATGCAATTTCTGGAGAGACCATTTTAGGTAGTTATGCTCAAGGGCAAGAAGTGGTGTATAGTCTATGGGATATGTTCTGGGGCTTTGTGCCAGGTTCTGTAGGAGAAACTTCTAAGTTGTTGATTATTGTAGGTGCCCTTATTTTGATCTTGACCAAAATAGGAAGCTGGAGAATCATCTTTAGCACCTTGATCGGAGCACTTGTTATGGGCTTGATCTTTAACGGTGTGGTTTCTGCTGGATGGATTGATGAGTCTAGTAAGTTCTTTGGACTGATGGACGTACCATTCTGGCAACATCTAATTATTGGAAGTATTTTATTTGGTGCAGTATATATGGCAACAGACCCTGTTACGGCATCTCAGACCAACAAAGGAAAATGGATATACGGATTCCTTATAGGGTTTATCTCTATTCTGATTCGCGTGTTTAATCCAGCCTATCCAGAAGGAGTGTTCTTGGCGATTCTGCTAATGAACGTATTTGCTCCAACCATTGACCACTATGTGGTACAAGGAAATGTAAAAAGAAGAATGAAACGTCTTAAAGTAAAAACAGCATAACGATGGCTATTAATACTGAAAAGAACTCGTATACAATTGTTTTTGCCGTAATCATGGTGGTTGTGGTAGGAACCTTGCTCGCTGGAGTGTCACAGCTATTAAAAGATAGAATTGACGCAAACAAAAGAGCCGAGAAACAAAAGAACATTCTTTATGCCATGGGCGTAAACGAGAATGAAGAAAAGAACGATGTTGTATTCGTATCAGAAGAGGTGCTTCAGCAAGAATTTGATAAGTACATAGTAGAACAATACGTGATACAAGGCGATGAGGTAACCACAGACGACGAGGCCTATCTTATCGACATCAAAAAAGAAAAGAACAAAGCAAAAGACCCTAACTACGAGCAAAGACTGCCGTTGTTTAAAGGGCAAAAGGACGGCAAGGACTTGTATGTTATGCCAGTGCGAGGAAAAGGGCTTTGGGATGCGATCTGGGGCTTTGTAGCCGTAGACGAGAACATGGTAATTCAAGGTGTGTTTTACGATCATAAAGCCGAGACTCCTGGTCTGGGTGCAGAGATTAAGCAGCGCTATTTTATGGACGACTTCACTGGCGAGAGCTTTCTAAAGGACGATGAGTTTTCTGGAGTAGCGGTAGCCAAAGGAAATAATGATCCTAAAAACGAAGACAAAACAGACGGCGAGGTAGATGCTCTTGCAGGGGCCACGATTACTGGAGACGGATTGGCTACTATGCTTAAGAAGGACGTGAAGAAGTATGTGCCTTATTTTAAAAAATTAAATAATTAGACTATGGGATTGCTTTCAAAAAAAGATGCCAAGTTAATTTTAGACCCATTAGCAGACGATAATCCAATCACCATACAGGTATTGGGAATTTGTTCGGCACTGGCCATTACGGCCAAACTCAAGCCATCTATCGTAATGGCGATTTCTGTAATCTTTGTACTTGGTGTAGGGAATGTGGTTATTTCGCTTTTGCGTAATGTGATTCCATCTAAAATTAGAATCATTGTTCAGCTAATCGTGGTAGCGACTTTGGTAATTATTGTAGATCAAGTATTAAAGGCTTTCTCTTACGAACTCAGTAAAGAGTTATCGGTATTTATCGGTCTGATTATTACCAACTGTATTATCATGGGTCGCTTCGAGGCTTTTGCTTTGGGTAATGGTCCTTGGAAGTCTTTCTTAGACGGAATTGGTAACGCCTTGGGGTACGGTGTAATCTTAATCATTGTAGGATTCTTTAGAGAATTATTAGGTTCTGGTACCTTATTTGGTTTTCCTGTATTTGGAGATGCTGTAGAAAAAACTGGCTTGTATGCTATAGGCTACGAGAACAACGGTTTTATGGTACTGCCTCCAATGGCCTTGATCGTGGTTGGACTCATCATATGGGTACAGCGATCTCGTAATAAAAATTTAATAGAAGAAAATTAAGCCTAGCGCTCAATTATAATTCATCGACATGGAGCATATAGAATTATTTTTTAAATCCATTTTTGTAGACAACATGGTCTTCGCATACTTCCTTGGAATGTGTTCGTACCTAGCAGTGTCTAAAAAAGTATCTACAGCTGTTGGACTTGGTGCCGCTGTAATTTTTGTACTTACAGTTACCGTACCACTTAACTGGTTGTTAGACACCTATATTTTGCAAGAAGGAGCCCTTAGTTGGTTAGGCGAAGAATACGCTAGCTACGATTTGAGTTTCTTATCGTTTATTTTATTTATCGCTACCATTGCAACGATGGTACAACTGGTAGAGATTGTGGTAGAGAAGTTCTCTCCAGCGCTGTATAACTCATTGGGTATTTTCTTACCTCTTATCGCTGTGAACTGTGCCATCTTAGGAGGGTCGCTCTTTATGCAATCAAGAGAAATAGAAACATTTACCCTTGCCTTAAATTACGGCTTTAGCTCTGGAATTGGCTGGTTCTTAGCCATCGTAGCTATCGCTGCAATTCGTGAAAAAATTCGTTATTCTAACGTTCCTGCGCCGTTAAGAGGCTTAGGTATTACCTTTATTATTACAGGTCTTATGGCCATTGGTTTTATGAGCTTTGGAGGAATGCTTCCAGAAGGAGACGAAAAACCAGTAGAAGAGAAAGTGATGTCTGCCGATGCTTCTAAAGAAGATGCTTTAGAAGATGAATTGGCTGCTCAAGAAAGTTCAACCGCTAATGCAATGAATCCTTAAATATGATTTTAGCAATTAACATAGGAGTAATCGTCGCAACTGTTGTTGCCTTTTTAGTGCTCGTGTTACTATTAGTAGCCCTGTTGTTGTTCACTAAAGAAAAATTATCTCCATCAGGACCGGTAACAATTACCATTAACGGGGAAAAAGAAATAGAAGTTGCTTCTGGAAGTACGTTACTTACCACGCTTAGTAATCAGAAGATATTTTTACCTTCTGCCTGCGGAGGTGGAGGTACTTGTATTCAGTGTGAATGCCACGTGTTAGAAGGTGGAGGAGAAGCCCTGCCTACAGAAACACCACACTTTACACGTAAAGAATTACAACATGGAGCACGCTTGTCTTGTCAAGTAAAAGTAAAACAAGACATGGTTATCACGATTCCAGAAGAGGTATTCGGTATTAAAAAATGGGAAGCCACAGTGGTACGTAACTATAACGTAGCTTCTTTTATTAAAGAATTTGTAGTAGAGATTCCAGAGGATATGAACTACAAAGCTGGAGGATATATTCAGATAGAAATTCCGCCTTGCGAAATCAAATACGAAGACTTCGATATCACTGCGCATCCAGAAGAGCACGAAACCGCAGATAAATTCCAGATGGAATGGGACAAGTTTGGTCTTTGGCCTTTAGTGATGAAGAACACAGAAACCGTAGAGCGTGCTTATTCTATGGCTTCTTATCCTGCAGAGGGGCGTGAGATTATGCTTAACGTGCGTATTGCTACTCCGCCATGGGATCGCGCAAAAAACCAATGGATGAACGTTAATCCAGGAATTGCCTCTTCGTATATTTTTGCTCAAAAACCAGGTGATAAAGTGACCATTTCTGGTCCTTATGGTGAGTTCTTTATCAATCCATCTGAGTCAGAGATGCTATATGTAGGTGGTGGTGCTGGTATGGCGCCAATGCGCTCTCATTTGTATCATCTCTTTAGAACCTTAAAGACGGGTCGTAAAGTAACTTATTGGTACGGAGGTCGTTCTAAACGCGAGTTATTCTACCTAGATCACTTTTATAAATTAGAGAAAGACTTTCCAAACTTTAAATTCTACTTGGCACTTTCTGAGCCTTTAGAAGAAGACAACTGGAAGGTGAAAGAATCAATAGATGCTCCAGGAGATGGTTTTGTAGGATTTGTTCACCAATGTGTGATAGATAACTATTTGAATCATCATGAATCGCCAGAAGATATCGAATTATACTTCTGTGGGCCTCCGCTTATGAACCAAGCAGTTCAGAAGATGGGCGAAGACTTTGGAATCCCAGACGAGCACATTCGCTTTGACGACTTTGGAGGATAGTTCCTTTAAACAAATAATAAAAATCCTGCTAGCAATAGCGGGATTTTTTAGTTTATAACCCGAAACTCTAACCCAGGTTTACGATCACTAATGTATTGTGCGCCCAATGTTTTAAAACGCAACATCGAGTCTTTAAAGGAAATCGCCAGATGTAAAACCGTAAGCCCCGAATCGTCTGTGCCCAGTATGGTGTCTTTATAAATCTGAATGTTGGTATTGAGCATTACCGAATCGTATCTGCGTTGTGCACCTTTAGGGAGTTCAATTTGGGATTCTGGAAATTCCACTTCTGGGTACTCTTGTTTGAACAACTCACTATGCTCCTTTATCGTTTCTTTATTTAAGACAAATGCAGGGCCTAAGTCATTATAATATAATTCGTCTGTTGTTATGCCTAATTTGTACTTTGACCTAAGCTCGTCATTAACCAAATAAAGGTGTAAAGCTACTTCCTGCGGAATCATCACTGTATTATCATCCAACTGATTCATTAGATTATAACAAATGGCTACTTGGGGTTCGTTTTTAAGCCCTGCTTGCATGGCTTCGCACACGATGATATCGAATTGATCTGGAACGGCTATCTCGTAATCAAGGGCATCGGAATTTTCGATTTTGGCTACATAGTCGTTTAACTCAAGGGCATCGAGCACAGATGTCACAATCTGACTGCTTTGATCATTAATCTCAATTAAAGTAAAGCTCACCTGTTCGCTACTTATCTGGGTCGTTAATGGGAGCATAAGCGTTGCAAAAGGCCCAGAGCCAGCATATAAAACATGAATCTTTTTGTTTGGATTCTCGGCGATTTTATCGAGTACAGCTTGATAGAGTCCTTGGCAAAACGCCTGTGTTCTAAAAATATCTTCGATACACTTAATGGCCCATTCTGCACTAATGGCCAGACCAGAGTTTGTTTGGGTACCTTCGGTCGTGCCTTGCTCTAAGGGGACTTGACTCGCTAGGTTTCCTAAAAGTAATTTGAGGTTAAAACAGGCCTGATGCAATGCACCTGGGCTGGATTCTTTTGATAGAATAATCTGAGAAATTTCTGCTAAATGCTGGCGTTGTTCGGTCATAAATGCGAATTTAATATTTCTGTGCTAAACAAAAAACAGGTGTTTTTACGCATACCTGATATAGTGTCTAAAGTTACATTTGAGAAATAGAATTCAAAACTCTTCTTAACCGTCCCTATTAGTAAGGTATGCAGATTCTATAAAAATCGAATTTCAACCTCATTTTTATTCCGCCATAGATTATGGTTTTAAATAAGAATGACATTTTTTAATAATTAAAACAACAATATCATGGATCCATTTATAGGAGAAATTATCATGTTTGGAGGCAACTTTGCCCCGAGAGGTTGGGCGTTATGTAACGGTCAACTATTACCAATTAGCCAAAACACGGCCCTGTTTTCTATTTTAGGAACCACTTATGGTGGTGACGGTCGTACAACTTTTGGTCTGCCAGATTTACGAGGCAGAGTACCGGTAAGTTCAGGACATGGCCCTGGTCTTTCTAACTACAGTTTAGGTGAAAAAGGTGGTACCGAAACAAACACCTTAACTCAAAATCAGCTTCCATCACACAGCCATACAGGCGTATTAAAAGTGAGTAGCGCAAATGCAACGCAAGGAGCAGCAACACAAGGATCTTCTATCGCAGCTCCTGGAACCTTAAGTGGTAGAACCTTTACTCCAAGTGAAGGATTTAATGCAGCCGCGCCAGACATCACGATGAATGGAGCTTCTGTAAGTACTAACCCTACGGGTGGAGGACAGTCTGTAAATAATATTCAACCATTCCAAGTGGTTAATTATATTATCGCACTGCAAGGCGTTTTCCCATCTAGAAGTTAATAAAGAAGAATATGCAAAATCCATTTATAGCAACAATTATAGAATTTGGAGGCAATTTTGCTCCAAGAGGATGGGCATTCTGCAATGGGCAACTTATGCCCATTAGCGGAAACGACGCACTTTTTTCTCTTTTAGGCACCACTTATGGAGGCGATGGCCGAACCACTTTTGGTTTGCCAGATTTAAGAGGACGAGCGGCGATGCATGCAGGCAATGGGCCTGGACTTACTCCAAGAAGCCTTGGGCAAAAAGGAGGAACCGAAACCAATGTCTTAAATAGCACTCAAATACCGTCTCATACCCATACGGGTAATTTACACGTGAGCAGTGCAAACGCGACGCAAGGAGCAGCTACACAAGGGTCGTCGATAGCCGCGCCAGGGGTGTTGAGTGGTAGGACATTTACTCCAACAGAAGGCTTTAACGCCGCGGCACCAGATATTACCATGAATGGTAGTTCTGTAGCCACCGGGAATACTGGTTCGAGTTCGTCGATAAATAACATAGAGCCTTTCCAGGTTGTGAATTACATTATTGCTCTAGTCGGGGTGTATCCTTCTAGAAGTTAATATGCGATTTTTAATTAAGTAACTTTTGTAAAGTCAACCTGATGAGAATCGGGTTGGCTTTTTTAATAAACTTTAAATGATTATTTAACTATGGACGGAACAATTGGAGAAATTAAAATGTATACTGGGGATTTTATTCCCCATAACTGGCTTCCTTGCGATGGTCGGGTAATGTCTCAGCAGACATATCGCCCTTTGTTTAACGTAATTGGATTCGAATATGGTCAGACTGGGACCACAAGTTTTCATTTGCCAGATTTGCGAACCAGAGTGCCTATGGGAGCAGGGAGCGGAAAAAACCTGAGTAGTCGCAAACCTGGACAAACAGGAGGTGAGGACTCTACAAGGCTAGAGACCAAGAATCTCCCTCCTTTAATGGTCGAAGTATCTTCTGCAAATGCTACTATTGGTGCTGCCACAGACGGAGTGAGCATAGCCACTCCTGGCATAGACGATGGGCGAGAATTTGTACCCGCTTTAGGTTTTAATATGGAAAAACCAAACGTCACTCTCAATGCGGGCGGAAGCCCCTCTCAAGAGATGACGAACAGACAATCTTATGTAGTTGCTCAATACCTTATTTGCGTACAAGGAGCTTTACCAACTACAGACTAACGTAAGTAAACTAATAGAAAAAAAAATAAACAATGATAGGATATTTAGGTCAAGTAATACCCTTTGCGGGCTTAACAGCGCCTTCGGGTTGGCATTTTTGTGATGGAACTTTATTTAACAGCTCGGCAAACTCATCTTTGTTTTCTCTTATTGGCTTTAAATATGGGGGAGACGGGCGCAGTGAATTCGCATTGCCAGATTTAAGGGGCAGAATCCCCATTGGCACGGGATCGAGTTCGGTAGGAACAGAGACTTATGGAGGCGCAGAAAAGACTGCCTTATCTCAAGATAACTTACCAGAGAATCTTGGTGTCATGGTAAGCTCAAACGACGCTAGTGAAAATGTTCCAATTGACGGTATGGCCATGGCAGCCCAAGGAGTTAGTGAAGGTCGTACGTTTGACGGTACACTATCATATGCTCAAGCCGAACCCGACATGCCAATATTGGCCGGTGGGGGCGACAGTACACCTTATAACAATGTCATGCCCTTTCAGGTTGTAAATTACATCATATGCATTGTCGGCGTGTATCCTAGCAAAGCTTAATTCGAAAAAATCTAAAAAATATATTATGACAAATAATTTAGGAGAAATCATACTTTTTGCGGGGGATTTTCAAATAGCGAAGTATGCACGTTGTGCCGGTCAATTATTACCTATTAATCAGTATGCACCTCTTTATAGCATTCTTGGTACTCGGTTTGGTGGCGATGGCCGTACCACATTTGGTTTGCCAGATTTAAGAGGTAAAACATTAGTAGGTAACGATCCAGATAACACTGCATTTATGGTAGGAGCTAAGGGCGGGGCAAATAGTTATACTCTTAATTCAGAAAATATGCCTCCTATACCTTTTATGGTAAATTCGGGAAGTGCAAACCAATCCACAGCCACCGATGGAGCGTCAATTGCATCACCAGGTAAATCTGTAAATGGCAATTTTGAACCTACGTCGGGCTATAATACGGCAACTCCGAACAAAACAATAAACACGGGAGGAGGATCGGCAACCAAAGTGAATAACATGCAGCCTTTTGTACAAATGGAATATCTGATTTGTATTGATGGCGATTATGTTCACTAGTTATATGATTCATTTTAAGGATTCGTTTATTGCATAAATTGCACGCAAAGTATTGTTAAGTAAAGACAGTAAAACCCATAATAAATGGAGTAGATAAAATGGTTTTTAACAATTTTCGTGTGATAACTATTTGTGAATCAAGCGATTTAAATTATTATCTTTAATCACAACCAATTAAAACCATCATGAAAAGTCAACCATCATCACGTCGCAAGTTCTTGCAAAAGGCAGCTCTTGTTACCGCTGGAATCACAGTTTTTTCTAGTTCTAAAACGGCAGCCAATGTATTTAATTCGGCTTCGCCATACCCTCATTACAACCCTTTTACGTCACAAAAAACAGATTTGCGCACTCCCTTGACGACCGCACCCTCTGTAAAAGTAAACGGTATCCTTTTAGACAAAGTCACTAATTTACCAGTGGCCAATGCCAAAGTAGAGGTGTGGCATGTTTCGCCCGGCAGTAAAAAAGTGCGTCATCGTGCACACTTTTATACAGACGCTTTAGGTAACTATTCTTTTGTGACAGATATGCCTAACAAAACAGAATTGGGTTCACCCCGTATTTATTTTAGGTTCTCTTCTGGGGCAAGCATTGAGCAAACGCAACTGGTTATTGGAGCAGCAGATGCATACATCGATCAGAATCATTGGGCTCGTCAGAATAAATTCAACCCTAAAGTATTGCCTAGAATGACAAAACCTTTAGGAAAAAGAACCGTCTCATTTACCAATGTGATTTAAGATTTATTTTTAAATATTTCTGTAAAGCCAAGACAATCAAAATCTTGGCTTTATTTTTTTATTCCAACCACGTTCGATCCTATTAATTTTTGATCTGGCTGATTATATTTTGCTATCTTTAATCAGAAACCAAACAAGAATGAAAAAGCCAATTCCCTCACGTAGAAAGTTTTTACGCAACACAATTTTGGCCTCTGTTGGCCTCTCTGCCTTAGGAACCACAAGCAGTTTTGCAAACATTTTTGATTCTAAGCTGCAGCTAAATGGCTATTTGCCCAATGCAGATTTTACTACAGATTTACGTAAGACTGGGGCGAACGTTATGCCTGTTACTGTGCATGGCATCATGTACGATAGGCAAAGTAAACTGCCTGTTTCTAATGTGCTCATCGAGGTTTGGCATCTGTCTCCAGATTCAGAAGAAATGTCATATCGAGCCAAATTTAATACTAGTGATACAGGTCGTTATAGCTTCATTACCGATTTTCCGGGTCACGGGCCTCAATTAAAGCCACGCATATTTTTTAAAATTAGCGATGGTAAAAAGGAGCAATTCAACCATTTGATATTTGATTCACGCGAAGCGTTTGTAGACCATAAGCAGTGGTCAGAACTACAGAACGAATCAATAGACTTGATGCCTAAATTTAGTTATAAGCTAGAAACAGCAAATATCCAATTGAATCACATTTTTTAAATATACCAAACATGGAGCCATTTATAGGACAATTGATGCTAGTACCTTACAATTTTAATCCATCGGGTTGGATAGATTGCAGTGGTCAACTGCTTTCTATTTCGTCCAATTCGGCCTTATTTTCTTTGTTAGGTACAACTTACGGAGGAGATGGCGAAACATCATTTGGCGTTCCCGACTTAAGAGGGCGGGTGCCTATTCATGAAGGAACAGGCCCAGGGCTTCCTACCTATAATTTAGGACAAAAAAGCGGCAACCCAACCTCGACGTTAGTTACGGCAAACCTTCCTGCGCATTCTCACCCAGCTACGGCCAATGTAAATTCGGCAGATGCGGCAAACGAAACACCAGCTATTGGCAATAGCATTGCAGCTCCTGGTTATGTAGAAGGTCGCTCGTTTTTAAAGATAAAAGGATTTAACACAGCAACACCAGATGTGGCGTTAAATGCTGCTACCATTTCAGTAGCAAATACAGGGAGTAATACGTCTTTTAGTAATATGCCACCGTATTTAACTATGCGTTGGGTTATTGCACTGATTGGGATTTATCCGTCAAGAGCTTAAAAACTAAAATAAACTAAGTATAACAAAATAATAACCACAATATGGAACCTTTTCTAGGACAATTAATGCTAGTACCTTATAACTTTGATCCAAGATTATGGGCAAGTTGTAATGGTCAATTATTACCCATCTCAAGCAACACTGCGTTATTTTCTTTAATAGGAACAATCTATGGTGGCGATGGAGAGACCACATTTGCACTACCTGATTTGCGTGGGCGCATGCCAATTCACTTAGGTACTGGTCCGGGTTTGCCCACTTATAGTCTAGGTCAAAGAAGCGGTAACCCAACAACGACCTTAATAACGGCAAACCTTCCGGCACACTCACACCCAGCTACGGCCAATGTAAATTCGGCAGATGCGGCAAACGAAACCCCTGCAATTGGCGATAGTATTGCCGCTCCAGGTTATGTAGAAGGGCGCTCGTTTTTAAAGATAAAAGGATTTAACACTGCAACACCAGATGTTGCGTTAAATGCTGCAACTATTTCTGTGGCAAATACAGGAAGTAATACGGCCTTTAGCAATATGCCTCCTTATTTAACCATGCGATGGGTAATCGCTTTGGTGGGAATTTTTCCTTCGGTTTCTTAGTATCGGAATCGGTTGCTAGAAAGAAAATAGTTCATTCTTTTTTATTAAAACAAATAGCTTTTTATGGCGATAGCAAACAACGTGGGAGAAATTATTCTTGTGGCCTTTAATTTTGCGCCCTCGGGTTGGAAATTTTGTGAAGGACAAGAACTGTCTAAAGATACGTTCCCTAAACTATACGATAAAATTGGAACCACTTTTGACCCTAATCGCGAAAAATTTTTACTCCCCGATTTAAGAGGAAAAGCTCCAGTAGGCGTTGGCAATGAGTATGACGTAGGTATGGCTTATGGTAATGAAGAATTTACAATGACAATTAATAGCATGCCAGTTCACGATCATGGTCCAATGTTTTTTAATGTTTCTGACGACTCTAGCGAGAACTCCGTACCACAGTCTGGAGATTCTATGGGGGTTATAGGAGCAAAAAGTGGTCGAACCTTTAAAGCTATTAATGCATATACATCGACAGGTACACCCTCGGTTCAATTACATTCTTCATCAATCTCTTCGAAGGAAGTAGGAGCGGGAGAGCCATTGAACGTGATGCAACCGTATCTGGCAATGCGTTATATAATTCGTGTCGTTTAGTAAAAATCAACTGAACCTAACGAATAAGATTTAAATTAACATATTGATTATGTTTTATATAAACAAGCGGTGTTTATTTTGGTTTAAATTATAGTTTAATTGAATATAAGAGTTTGTGCAGTTTCTTGTTGAGAGATTGCTCTAAGTAATGTTTAAATTTATTTATGGAGGATTATTTTTTAGGAAGTATTGTGCTAAGCTCACATCAAGATATTCCAGATGGTTGGCTTCCGTGTGATGGACGTAAATTACTTGTAAAAGATTACGCTATGCTCTTTACGATAATTCGTCGCACGTATACAGAAAGTAGCCTTGATAAAAAATATTTTAGATTGCCCAGTTTAATTGACAGGATTCCAATAGGAGCAAGCAAAGAAAATCTATTAGGTCAAAGCGGTGGTTCGGATGGAGTGAGTATCGAAATTGAGCACTTGCCTATGCATCGTCACGATCCTGTTTTAAATGTATCAAGTGGTAATAGCTCGAAAATATTTCCTGCGACTGACGATTCGATAGGCATAGTGGGAGTACAAAATGGTCGCGCCTTCACATCACAACTAGCGTATACACCTAGTACTCCAAATATATCATTAGATTATTATTCAATTCTTTCAAAAGAGGTAGGGGCCCCAGACGATGTTAAAGAGCCCATGAGTGTTGTACAGCCAGTACTTGGCTTGCATTTTATTATTTGTTTCCAGGGAATTTATCCAACTAAACCTTAATTTATATATGAGTTTTCAACCATTTACGGGACAGGTCATGTTAATCGCAGGAAATTACGCACCTCGAGGGTGGCTTTTATGTCGAGGACAATCGCTGGCAGTTTCTTCATATTCGGCACTGTTTAGCCTTATTGGAACTAATTATGGTGGTGACGGAAGAACCTTCTTTAACCTTCCTGATTTAAGAGATCGTGTACCTATTGGCGCTTCTAAATCGGGAAAATTTCGAGATGGTGAGACAGGTGGAAACGGGAGTGTAAAAATAGGTGAGCAGCAGATACCAAATCACCAACACGACCCAGAGTTCTATGTTGCACTCGATATAAGTGATGAATCCCTTCCTAAACCAGGTAATTCTCGTGCAGCAGTCTGTGCCCATAATGCTGGCACCCATGAATTCCAAAACTCATTTGCTACCAATACTCCTGATGTTTCATTACACCCCGATACCATCACCTCAAATGTCAAAGGCAATGGAGAAGATTTAAGTGTGATGCAACCTTACTTAGCAATAAATTATGCAATATGTGTCTTTGGTATTTATCCGAGTCAATAAAGGCAGTGATTTAACTGTACTCATATGGGCTTTTTAGTGCAACTTTTTTTAGGACTTGGGGTTTCACAATTTATAGTCACCTTTTACCTATTCTTCTAAATGTTGTTTAATACTTCGTTTACTTGGCGCTTTAAACTTGAATTAATTCCCAGTCAGGAGTCCCTTGAGTTGTGTGCTTGAGTATGTAATGTGAACTGCTTACGTTGTTTAGCGAAAGAATACAAACAGGGTTGCTAAGCAACGATTCAGATTTTTCTAAGATATAATCCTTGTAGATTCGCACTTCTGCAAAGACTGCGACGTCTGGAGTCTGGCTATAATCTTCTGGCACTTTCAAAGGTTCTGATTCGAATTCAAAAGGAGGATCGTTGTGTACATGCTTATCAATAGTAAAAAGCAACGCTCTATCTATTGTGCTATAAACGGGAGGTAAATCTGCATGTTTTTTATAAATGTCAAAATAAGGTTCTTTTCCATAAAACGTATGCTCGGTATATAAGTCTATAGCCTCAGGAATAAACATCCCATCCGGATGTAATTGTGCAACCATGTTCTGGGTAACTCTTACCTGTGGTTCTCTGGTAAAGCCTTTGTCCATGGTTTCGCTAATCACAAAATGCAACCCTAAATTTTTAGGATGCTCGTAAGTAACAGCATCTACAAGCTCAAAACCCCTAAAATATGCGTGTAAATCTAAATGATCGATCAGTGCCTTTACAGATTGTAGGGAAGTTGTGTTTAAATCGAGTAATGTAATATCGATTTGGTCTTTATCAAACTCATGCAAAAATGGCAAGAGGAGTGGGGCACCAGGGCCACAACCTGCATACACCACTTGCAAGGGTCGTTCTTTAATGGTATTGAGAGTGTCTTGTAATGCCGCATAGGCTCCTGCAATAAAACGAACCGTTCGCAGTGGGTCGTCCAGACAATCTAAGGCGTGGCGAGACGACAAAGCCACACCACCATCTATGTGGGTAGGATTTGTATCTTGATATTGCTCGTCTTTTACAATTTGCTGTAAGAGTTGCTCATAGATTTGAGCCAATTTTTTCGCAGCGTTAATTTCTGATTCAATAGTATGTGCTGTTAGAATTGCTTCTAAGCAGGCATCAAAGGGCGTTTTAACTGTATACATTAAAGGGTCTCTAGAATAGTATTCTAAAAATAAGGAAACACTAGCTTATGCCACGCATTTTTAAATTAATTGTTTTAAAAGGCTGCGAATCGAGGGCCGATTCGATTTGTTGTTTTAACATATAATTCACGTATTCGTACAAAATGTTGTGTTTTATCGATAAAATCTCTATTTTGTCGGCCAAATTAGACTTAATTAACCCCCGAATCATCACAAAATTAAATTCAGTCATGAAGATTTTCTACAACGAATTCCTATCTAAAGCAGGGAAGCAATTCCTTATGCCATTGTTTTTCTTACTTTTTGTAAGCATTGGTTTTGCTCAAAAAACAGACCCTAACGTAAGTAAGGCTCTTAACGAAATGGTACAAGCCAAAAGCTTAGTATCTAGCGATATTGAGTATGTCGTAACAGCAGACCATATCAGTTCTGTAAGTGGTACACACCATATTTATTTTAACCAGGCCATTAACGGTGTTAAGATTAATGGTACCGAATCTAGTATTCATATTACCAATTCTGGTAAAGTACTCAAGAACAACACAAACTTTATTAACAACGTACTTAACGAAATTAAAAACGGCAGAAGTGCTGCACTTACACCGCAGGCTGCGATTCAGTCAGTAGCGAGTAAGTATAACTATCGTATGACAGAATCACTTACGCTTGTCGAGCAAAAAAGCGCGACTTCTATGATTTTTAGCGATGCGGGTATTTCTGATGTAGCCATCCCGGTAAAACAAGTGTATTATTACAAACCAAAAGAAGGAGTATATCTTGCGTGGGAACTTTCTATTGCAGAGGTAACATCTTCTGATTGGTGGAACTTCCATGTAGATGCACTCTCTGGAGAAATCATGGATTTTTACAACTTTACAAACTACTGTAATTTTGAACACGATCATTCTAGCCATACCTTTATTGGCCCAATGCCTAAGCCTACGGTAGATAAAGCTGCAGAAGCAACTGCTAAGTCGAGCGAGCTTGCTGTTCCAGTGCCAAGTCAATATCAGGTTTTTGCAATGCCTATCGAATCTCCTTTATATGGGTCACGTACGGTAGAAGTAAGTCCAGAAAATACAACGGCTTCTCCTCATGGATGGCATGATACTAACAATGCGACTGGTGCCGAATTCACCTATACTAGAGGAAATAACGCATATGCATATGAAGATGGCGATAACGCAGGCTTTAGCCCTAACGGTGGAGCTTCACTAGACTTTAGCTTCTCTTTCGTTGAACCGTATACAGTTGGCACCCAATCTGAATCGGCTGCCATTACAAATTTGTTCTATTGGAGCAACATAATTCACGATGTTATGTACCTGCATGGTTTTACAGAATCAGCTGGTAATTTTCAAGAAAACAACTACGGAAACGGTGGTGCTGGAGGCGACTCTGTAAATGCAGAGGCTCAAGATGGCTCTGGTACTTGTAATGCCAACTTTGGAACTCCTTCTGACGGAGGAAACCCTACGATGCAAATGTTTGTTTGTGATATAAATGGTAACGGTACTTTTAATGATGGTGACTTCGATAACGGAGTAATTATTCACGAATATGGTCACGGTATCTCAAATAGATTGACTGGTGGTCCAGCTGCTGCTGGTTGTTTAGGAAACACCGAGCAAATGGGTGAGGGATGGAGTGACTTTTATGGTCTTATCTTTACCTTAGAGCCTGGTGATACAGGTGCAGACAGACGTCCTATTGGTAACTATTTACTAGAATCTACACCTGCTGGCGGCGGAATTAGAACATTTCCTTATTCTACCAGCATGGCGATTAACTCTCATACTTACGACGATATTAGAACAGAAGCTGTTCCTCATGGAGTAGGATCTGTATGGGCTATGATGGTCTGGGAAATGACATGGGGTCTTATCGACGCACATGGATTTGACGCAGACATCTATAACGGTACTGGCGGAAACAACATCGCTTTAACCTTAGTAACAGAAGGTATGAAGCTTCAAGGTTGTAGCCCTGGATTTGTAGATGGTCGCGATGCAATTTTATTGGCAGATCAAAATATTTATGGTGGTGCTAACCAATGTATTATTTGGACAGCTTTTGCAAAAAGAGGATTAGGGCTTAACGCAAGCCAAGGTTCTTCTGCTAGTAGGTCTGACGGAACAGAAGACTTTACTGGACCCGTTCCTGCCTTTGTAGTAAGTGCAGATACTTTCTGTAGTACAGAGGGCACACAGACATTAAGTGGTGCAACAGCATTAAATCCTGGAACTTATTCTGGACCGGGAGTTACTGCCAGTTACCCTGACGGAACTTTTGACTTTGATCCAAGTGCTGCGGGTATAGGAGTACATACAATAACCTTTACAACTACAGATTGTGATGGAAATGCTGCGACGCCATCAGACACTATTACGGTAACAGACGGCAACCCATTGTTGGTTTGTATGGATGCTACGTTGACGCTTGATGGAGCTGGCAATGCTACGCTAGTTAATGCAGACGTTGTTGACAATTTGACAGCTGGTGCTGGTTACACAATAGATCAAACAGGAACATTTGCGCCAGAGGATATTACTGCTGTAGATACAGAAGTTGTTTTAGGTGATGATGCTGGTATTGGTGTACCTGTAGGATTTACATTTAATTTCTTCCAAACTGATTATACAACAGTTTACATAGCCTCTAACGGGTATTTAAGTTTTACAAATGCTGGCTTAGGTGCGTGGCAGAATACTGCGGTAGGAAATGCGGCCGCACCAAATAACTTGATTGCTCCTATGTGGGACGATTTAACACCTGACGGAACTTCTACCATAAGCTATGCTACAACAGGAAGTGCACCAAATCGTGTGTTTATTGTTAACTATGACAATATTCGTCACTATACCGCCGGCGGAACAGGAGTACAAAATACCTTCCAAGTGAAGTTGTTCGAAAGTACTGGTGTGATAGAAATGCACGGTACCAATATCACATCTGATGGAGGTACGCGTACGCAAGGAATCGAGAATGCAGATGCTACAGAGTCGTATGCAACGACAGGTAGAGATAACACAACGTGGTCTGCGACCAACGATTTTGTTGCCTTTGTACCTAACCCTGGTGGCTTGGCAGAAAACTGTGGAAACTCAGTGACACTAAGCCTTAGTCAAACTACTTTTACATGTGCAGATATTGGAGACAATATAGTAACCATAACTGCAGACGACGGCAACGGTGGTGTTTCTACATGTGATGTAACTGTGACAGTTTCTGGAACGAGTTCTACCTTTACCATTAGTGGTGGATGGGATGTAACTCCAAATGCTGGAACAGCCGCAGTCTTTAGCGAGAACTTTGACACAGCAACCTTTGGAGATGTGACGGCCTGTTCTTGTGATATTCCTACTGGAGTAACCGTTGAAGTGAATGCTGGAGGTACTTTAGATATTACCGGAAACATCAATGTAGATGGTATATTAGATATTGAGCACGAGGGTAGTGTAGTACAACGCAACGATGATGCAGCCGTAAACAACGGTGGTACAATCAACGTAAGAAAAACCACTCCTACGCTTAACAATAGAGACTTTATGGTAATTGGTAACCCGATGACGGGTACTACGCGTGGCAATACCTTCCCGGGCATTATTACCTTTAGACAGCATGTTACTGCAAACTTTAGTCCATTTACATTCTCACCATCGCTACCTGTAGGTGTAGAAAACTGGGCAGACGACAATGGCGATAACTGGGTTAATTATTCTGCTGGAATGAATCCAGGTGAAGGATTCTTAATGCGTCCACAAACAGCCCACACTGTACCAGATGGAGCAGTATATAATTTCTTATACGACGACGGAACCCTAAACAATGGGGTAATCAACTTTGCCGTAGGTTACAATGGTTCTCAAATTTCGAGTGCCAACGTAGTGGGTAATCCGTATGCTTCTGCCATTGATGCCGATGTCTTTGTAGCAGATAATAGCAGTATGGTAGGGACCATATATTTCTGGGAGCACATTACGCCACCATTAACATCGTATGACGGGTACAATACTCGAAATTACGATATGGGTGATATCTCTATGTACTTGGCTGGTTCTGGAGGAACTGCTGCCGCCAATGGCGGAACAGCTCCGACGCAATTCATCGCTTCTGGACAAGGATTTGGATTTAAAGCCTTAGCTGCTGGTACCTTAGAGTTTAATAATGGACAGCGTGTAGTGGGTAACAACGATCAATACAAATCTACTCCAGTAGGAAAAGATCAAATCTGGTTAAATGTATTTAACGAAACGACTCGATTAGGGTCTCAAATGTTGGTAGCCTTTGTAGAAGGAGCTACGCAAGATTTCGAAAACTATTACGATGCCAATCGATTGGCTACGCCAGTTTCGTTATTCTCGACTTTAGCTACAGGAGAACAACTTACTATCCAAGGTAGAGAAGCCTTTGATATTGAAGATAAAATAACGCTTGGATTTGCCTCTCAAATTGAGACCAACGAGTTGTTTACTATCTCTCTAGACAATGTGAATAGAGCACTTATGCCAGTAGATGTAAACATCTATTTAGAAGATACCGTTACAGGAGCCATCGTTAACTTAAGCGAGCGCGACTATAGTTTCTCTGCAACGGCGAGCTTACAAGAAGATCGCTTTGTGATGTTCTTCCAAGAAAAAGTGTTAGGTACAGACGATAACAGCTTACAAGCGTTGCAGTTGGTTCCTAATCCAACTTCTGGAGTGCTTAACGTAATGACCCCAAGCAATACAACTGTAGATTATGTGCAGGTTGTAGATATTAGAGGTCGTTTGGTTGCTCAAAAGCGATTCAACAATACAGATAGCTATGTAATCGATATGTCTGACTTAGGCAGTGCGGTTTATTTTGTGAAGATATTTACCACAGAAGGAACCATTACCAAGCGAGTCATCAAACAATAAAGTATCGTTAAATTTCAAAAAAGCCAACACTAAACTGTTGGCTTTTTTGTTTTATACCTATGAGAAGACTTTTACTTGTTGCGATTATATTGGCCGTGGTTGGCTTTTTATTAACTTCTGAAAAGACCCAAGTGGTTGCAAAAACCGCTAAGACATATTTTACAACGCCCAGTCTTATTAATAAAGTTGGAGATTCTGTTAGCACGAGAGTGATTCCACCAGAAGGCTATACCAGATCTAAATATGATCAGAATTCGTTTGCCGGATATTTGCAAAATTTTAAGCTTGAGCAGTACGGGAGTAAAGTCGTTAATTACGATGGAAGCGATTATGGATACCAGGCAGGGCATGTCGCGACTTTTGATTTGTCTGTACCAGACAATGGGCTGATGCAATGTGCAGATGCGCTTATGCGATTACGCTGTGAATATTTATGGGAAACCAATCAGCAGGAAAAAATAGGATTCAACTTTACCTCTGGAGATTATTGTTCCTGGAGCCAATATGCGGCTGGATACAGGCCTATCGTAAACGGTAATTCGGTACGGTTTAGCAAATCTGCCACGGCAAATTATTCCAAAAGTAATTTTTATAAATATTTAAATCTTATCTATACCTATGCAGGAACCCAATCTATGGCAGACGAACTAATTCCTGTGACAGACCCTCAATTGCTCGAGGTGGGAGACATGATGGTTTCGCCAGGATTTCCCGGCCATATTTTAATTATCGCAGACAAGGCTGTACACATAGACGGTAGAATTTTGCTTATTTTTGCACAAGGAAACACGCCAGCACAATCTGTTCATATCATTAAGAATAGTAACGATTCTAAATTGAGTCCCTGGCACGAAATTCCGAGTGGGACTCGCTATATGATTCCTACATATCAGTTTAACGATTTTAGGTTTATCAGGTTTAAATAATGACTCCTTTAACAGAACAAGAATTACACAACCTTGCCATGAACATTGTTGGCAAGGATTTAGAAGATCAGGGCTACGAATTTTTAGGAGTCAATTCTAAATTAAAAAAAGACCCGCAGTTTGTGGCACTCAAAGACAAAACCCTAAATTTTGTAGTAGTGAGAGCTGTTTCGCATCCGCAAGACGCCAATACCTACGATTCGGTTTTTATGCAAACTATAAAAGAACACGCTTTAAAGTTTAACGCAAAAACCTTTTATGCTGGCGTTGGTTTAGGTCATGGAAGTGATTATGGTAAAGCGGTTATCAAAGATGAATCGTATACCATGCTATACAATGGCATTCAAGAAATTCTGTAAATGAAGCGAATACTTTTAGCCGTACTAGCCGTTATTTTTATTGCTAACTCATGCAATGAGCCTAAAAATGAGTTGCACAGCTTACAAGGACAGGCTTTTGGGACTACGTATAGCCTTGGTTATTTTGCAGAGCAACCCAGCCTTGATTTAGAACAACAATTAGATTCTGTGTTTCTGGCCATCAACCAATCGGTGAGCACCTATTTGCCCAATAGCGATATCTCAAAAGTCAATAGAGGTGATTCCACCCTAGTGGTAGACGCTATTTTTATTTACAACTATTCGCTCTCTAAAGATATTTATGAGCAGTCACAAGGTTATTTTGACCCAACTGTGGGTGCGTTGCGAAATGCCTATGGGTTTGGCGATACAGACGCCTTAAAAGTGCTAGATGCTACCACGATCGATTCGCTACGTCAGATGGTCGGGTTTGATAAAGTGCGATTGACAGATAAAAATACCATCGTTAAAAAACACCCTGGTATTTATTTTGACTTTAATGCCGTTGCCAAAGGTTATGCGGTCGATAGGGTTGCCAACTTACTCGATCGTGCGCAAATCGAGAATTATTTAGTAGAAATTGGTGGCGAAATAGTGGCCAAAGGAATCAACCTCGATAAAGAGCAAGCCTGGACCGTTGGAATAGAGGCGGTAGATTCCGAAATCGAAAACAGAAGCCTTGCCGCAAGGATTCGCATTACCAACAAAGCTATGGCGAGCTCTGGCAATTACAGAAAATTCAGAATCGATCCAGTAACAGGTCAAAAATATGTGCATACCATAAACCCTCTAACGGGATCTGCAGCAAAAAGCAACGTGACGAGCGCTACGGTATTTGCTCCAAGTTGTGCCCAGGCAGATGCCTATGCCACTTCGTTTATGGCGATGGGAATTGATAGATCTATACAACTGGTCGAGAACCTTTCTAACATACAGGTGTATTTAACCTATATAGACAGTTTGGGTACTTCACAATCGTATATTTCTGAATCTCTTAAAGCAGATTTACTCCAAGATTAATTAGCGCCGCACCATACTAAAGTGCCCTTTTACTTCTGGCTTGCCATCTATGATAACTTTAAACCAATAATCACTTGAAGGGAGCGGTCTGCCTTTATAAAGACCGTTCCAGCCTGTATTACTATCATTTATGTGATGAATTATTTTTCCGTAACGGTCAAAAATATACACCTGTGCGCCAGGAAAACGTTCCATTCCAATGATGCGCCAAGTATCGTTATAGCCATCGCCATTAGGGGTAAAAAATCGAGGATATTCCAACACGGCGATTTCTCTGCAAACCACACCACAGCCGTTGAGGTCTTCTACACATACCGTGTGAATTCCCGCACTCACACTTGCAAAGACATTGCTGTCTTGGGTGCTAAGTGGATCGTCTAAATAATACACATATTCTCCTTCGCCTGTTGCATTAATGGTCACTGTATTATTAGGAGCGTTAAAACAATCTACTTCTACGCTTTCAATAGTCGCTTCGTTTGAGATAAGCACATTCGCTTTGCCAATAGCATCACAACCAAATTCGTTGGTAACTGTTACGATGTAAATTCCAGGAGAGTCAACAAAGATGGTGTTTAGTCCAGGTCCTTCTTGCCCGTTATTCCAATTATAGTAACTATAACCAGGGGTAACCGTGAGTTCTAAGGGTTGACCCGCATTTAAGCAATAAGTTTGAGGTGTTTCTAAGAAGATGTCGTCTGGTGTGGGGCGTACATATAGCAGAAAGTCTGTGTAGGTACTACAACCCGAAACGTTTTCTATAACTTCTACATAAATGCGCTGCGGACTCGATAGGTTTCTATAAACCGATGGCAACTTATTTTCTCTAGCCGCTCTATCGTCTATAGTTTCGTAATAATTGACGGTATAATTTGCGACAGAAAGATCGCCTAAGATATCAAAATCATGAAGCCCTAATCGGACGTTGCCAAAGCCATCGTTATCGTCGTCACAATACGTATAATCAGCGATGGGTTCGTTTAGTACAGGGCTTGGTCTAAGTGAAATTTCAAAGAAAGTGGTTCCGAAGCAATCGGGGTCTACACTATCACTTACTCTTACATAAATCGTCTGCGCAGTAGTGGTAAGTGTTATCGTAGATGGGATAGGACTTGATTCGGTATCTGCGTCTTCTTGAGTGAGATAAAAACTAAAGTCGTATGCTGCTGGGCTCCCAATGATATCGGCCTGAAGATCATTTAAATCGTAAAGTAAAGAATCTTCGTCAGAACAAATAAAGACGGGTCCAATATCGTTTAATGCTAGCGTATTGTCTAAGAACACCTCAAAACTATTGGTATCGCTGCATCCTGTATCTGTGCCTTCGATTCTGTAATAAATAGTCTGCGGATTACTTATCGTCATATACGGACTAGTCAAATCGCCTATGCCTAGGTTGGCATCGTTTAGCGTAAGATGAAAGCTTACCTCCACATCGGTTTGGCCGTCTTCTACCGTTGGAATCATTCCATCGAGGTCGATCAGGGTAAGGCCATCTGGAGTTCCATCTGTGTCGCAGCGCACAATATCTGGCAAATCGTTTGCAGTTGGGCCGCTAGGTAAAGTTGCAGAACCGCGAGGATTAAACTGAAAACCTCCAGAACCGACGGCACGATCTACGATTATGTAATATTCTTGGCCGGCCATTACGTTGAGCCATCGTAAATAACCATTGCCATCTGGACCAGGACCTTCTATGACGTCTGTCTCTGTGGCGTTCATTCCAGTATTGCCGCTAACACCGGCAGCAGCAGGGTTGGTGCTTGAGCAACGTATGGCTGTTCCTAGCGTTGTGCAGGTCACATCTGGGCCATAGACTGCAAAGTCAAAATCTGCAAGTGGGACATCTGGTATTAAATCAAAGCCAAAGGTGCCAGCTTCTTCAATTACAATTTTAAACCAAATAGTTTGATTGTTAAAGGCATAGCAGGGAGGTACTTCGTTTCCGGGTAGTGAAAACTCATCAAAACCAACTCCAGAAGGGTTCACCCCAAGGCTCGAATTACCACAGATAAGAATGGCATCGGTGCAATCGTTGGGATTTTGTGCTAAGGTCGCGCTGCCACACAAAAGAGCGAGGAGAAGAATTATCTTTTTCACAGTAGTACAAAGTACTACATTTTTTTACAAACAGGAATTATTTCACCCTTGGCAAGGCAATACCGATAGATGTTTACTTCTGGCATATTATGAGTGTAATCAACTTCGTTTACTTGGAAGCCTACGTCGCGCAATTTGTTAAAATAATCACGGCCATAAATACGCACGTGGTCGTATTGTCCAAAAATTTTGGCACGTTCTTTTTTGTCTGTAATACTATTGTCTTCGAAAGTGACATCCCTAGAGAGGTCCTGCGGAATCTGGAAAATACCGGTTCCGCCTGGCTTTAAAACACGATACAGTTCTTGCATGGCTTTGGTGTCGTTGGGAATATGCTCCAACACATGATTGCAGAGTATCCAGTCAAACGAATTATCGTCAAAGGGTAAGGCGCAAATATCTGCTTTTACGTCTGCGATAGGCGAATTAAGATCGGTAGTCGTATACTCTATATTGGCCATCTTTTTAAAACGCTTGTAAAAGGCCTGTTCTGGAGCAAAATGAAGCAAAGAAAAGTTGCTATTAAAAAAGTCTGTCTCATTTTGTAAATAGAGCCACAACAGTCTGTGACGTTCTAACGATAAGGTGCTAGGCGATAATACGTTTTCCCTTGGATTTTCATAGCCATAACTAAGAAAGCTCCTAAAACTGCGATTGTCTATAGGATCTGTAAAGGTCTTTCCTTTTAAAAAAAATGCTAAAATTGGCCTAACCACATAACTCAACCGAATAAGAATGGGTCTAGGAATTAGATTTAGAAAAAAAGAAAAAATAGATTTCATTTTTGTTATAAAACCAAAGCTTCTTGCCTAAACGGCGCTTCTTCGTCGCTTTCTATGCCTAGAGCCTGGTAGATATACCCAAAGGTAGATAACAATTCTGGCTTGCCATTAACCAAGGCTACATTGTGTTCAAAATGGGCACTGGGTTTGCGGTCTTTGGTTAAAATGGTCCAACCGTCTTTTAACTGCTGAATATTTTTGGTTCCCAGATTTATCATGGGTTCGATTGCAACGGTCATTCCTTCGACAAACTTTTTACCTCGGCCTCTTCTGCCGTAATTAGGCATTTCTGGGTCTTCGTGCATGGTACGTCCTAATCCGTGGCCCACAAGTTCGCGAACAACACCATAACCATGACTTTCGCAATGCTGTTGAATCGCAAAGCCAACATCGCCTACTCGATTATTGGCTTTAAATTGAGCAATTCCTAAGTAGAGCGATTCTTTAGTTACGTCTAAAAGCTTTTGTACTTCAGGATCGATTTCGCCAACGGCAAAAGTATAGGCGTGGTCGCCGTAAAATCCATTTTTAACGGCTCCGCAATCTATAGAAATAATATCGCCTTCTTGATAAGGAGTCTTGTCTGGAATTCCGTGTACTACTTGAGCGTTTGGGCTCATGCATAAGGTGTTAGGAAAATCGTATAACCCTAAAAACCCTGGGACGGCTCCATGGTCTCTAATAAAAGTCTCGGCAAGTCCGTCTAAATACAGACTGGTAACGCCAGGTTTTACTTCGGGAGTCAACATTCCTAAAGTTTTAGAAACGATAAGAGCGCTTTCGCGCATGAGTTCGATTTCTTCTAATGTTTTTGGTATAATCATATTATGAGCGTAAAAACGAAAAGAATCCTTTTTTCTTTTTAATGAGTCCAACAGGGTCTTCCTGAATTAACTCATGATAAATTTGTCCCCAATCCATTAGACCACCGATGTTGCGGTCGTCTATAAATAAATCGGCATTAATCTTTCTACTTACTGTTAGGTCTGGTTCTTCTTCTGGATAACTATTGTTTATGGCATAAAAAGTTACTCCGTTATCCTTGCAAAACTGCACAGCTTCGTCTAAGGTTCTACCACTTCTGTAGGTCCAAAGAATTAATCTAAATCCTTTTTCTTGCAGTTTGATTAACGTATGAAAAGCAAACACGATTGGCTTTCCTATTCTCGGATAGTCGTTCTCTACCAAAGTACCATCAAAATCTACCGCTATTTTTCGTGTTTCTACCATTGTTGTTGGGCTACAAAGCTACAAAAAGAACCTAGACTAAAATCGTTCCGGTCATTTCACTAGGAATTGGCACTTTCATTAACGATAAGATGGTGGGCGCTATGTCTGCCAGAATTCCATCTTTTATGTGCGACACATTATTTCCCACCAAATAACAAGGAACTGGATTGGTGGTATGCGCTGTATGTGGACTACCATCAGGGTTAATCATGGTTTCGCTGTTACCGTGATCTGCAATAATGATAATAATATAATCTTGATCTAAGGCCGCAGCCACTATATCTTTTGCACAAGCATCTACGGTTTCGCAGGCGATGGCTGCCGCCTTGATATCTCCAGTATGCCCTACCATATCAGGATTGGCAAAATTGAGGCAAATAAAATGGGCAGGGTCGTGCTTTATTTCATGTATGATTTTGTCACGTACTTCGTAGGCGCTCATTTCTGGTTGCATATCGTATGTAGCAACTTTTGGCGATGGGCACAAAATGCGACGCTCTTTATGGAAAGCTTCTTCGCGTCCGCCAGAAAAGAAAAAAGTAACATGAGGATACTTTTCTGTTTCGGCGATTCTAATCTGACTCAAATCGTGATCTTCTAACACTTCGCCGAGTGTGTTTTTTAAGTTGTCTTTGTTAAAGACGATTTTGATGTCGGTAAAAGTATCGTCGTAATTGGTGAGGGTTACAAAATATAATTTTAAAGGGTCTAAACCATGACCTGTAGTATCCTTTTGAGTAAGGGCTTGCGTCAATTGACGTCCTCTATCGGTTCTAAAGTTAAAGAAGATAACCACATCGTCTTCTTGAATAGTAGCCACTGGGTTGCCCTGGTTTTGCATCACAATAGGCTCTAAGAATTCGTCGGTAATATCGCGATCGTAACAGTCTTGAATCTGTGCTAGAACATCGCTGCTTTTAACGCCTTTCCCATGAACCAAAAGGTCATAAGCTTTTTGAACACGCTCCCAACGATTGTCCCTGTCCATGGCATAATATCGTCCAATTACAGAAGCCAATTGCCCTGTGGTTTGCGACATATGATGTTGCAAGTCGGCAATAAATCCTTTGCCTGAATGCGGATCTACGTCACGACCGTCTGTAAAAGCATGTACAAAAACATCGCTTAAATCTTCTTGATGTGCAGCGGTTAATAAGCCCTTTAAATGATTGATGTGAGAGTGAACTCCTCCGTCTGAAACCAATCCCAAAAAATGCAATTTTTTATTGTAGGTCTTGGCATATTCAAAGGCTTGCTTTAGCGTGGGCTCTTCTTTTAGAGTATCGTTATTTAGGCTGTTATTAATTTTTGCCAAGTCTTGAAAAACTATACGACCTGCGCCTAAATTCATATGCCCTACTTCGCTGTTCCCCATTTGACCTACTGGCAAACCTACATGTTTGCCATCTGTTCTGAGTTGCCCGTTTGGATAGCGGTCTTTAAGGCCATCAATAAAGGGTGTTTTGGCAAGCGAAATGGCAGAAACGGCAGGGTCTTGAGTAATTCCCCATCCGTCTAAAATCATTAACATTACTTTTTGCTGCATAGGTAAGCTTTGCCGCAAAATTACGGCTTTAATTACGCATAAAAAAGTATCTTCTTAATCTTGAATCTGCGGATTAGCCCGGTATTTTTCTATAGAAGCTCTAATCTGTTCCATACGATTGTCGGGGTCTGGATGGGTACTTTGAAATTCTGGAACCCGATTGGGTCCTGCGGCATCTTTTAATATTTGCATTACGCCAATCATCTCTTCTGGATTATACCCAGCTTTAATCATAAACAATACCCCAAGATCGTCGCTTTCAAGTTCGTCGTCGCGTCCATTACCCAAAAGTACATTTTGACCTATGCCAGATACGAGGCCACCCATTTCTGCCCCAACGCTGGCTCCTTGAGAAACCGTTTGCCAAAATTCTGTTTCTGCAATGCGCTCCGCGGAATGACGCCCTAGAACATGACCAATTTCATGGCCCAACACCCCTGCGAGTTGGTCTTCGTTTTCTAGCTTATCGAGTAGGGCATAGGTGATAAAAATTTGTCCGCCAGGAAGCGCAAAAGCATTTATCGTTTGATCGTCTGCTAATAAATGAAATTCGTATTGATAAGGGGTTCGCTGTGCAATGCTGTTCTGTACTAATTTAAAACCTACTTGATCTACAAAATCTTGCAATCTTTGATCTGGATGATCTCCTCCATGTTGTTGCTTCATTTGAGGCATAGACTGTAAGCCAATGGCAATTTCTTGGCTAGCATCCATAGATATAACTTGTTCGCGTTTGGTATAAGGATTGGTTTCTGTATTGCTGCATCGCTTAAAGTAGGCGAAGGCAACAATTAATAGCCCAATGGCTATTCTAATTTTCCAACTGTTCTTCATGATTCAACTATTTGGACTTAAATTTACAAAATACAGTCATTTGATGCTTTACAACAGGGCGGGATTTATATCTAATATGTTGTTTTGAACATAATTATCGATAAACTGCTTGGTAAAATGCTCACTACCTATGAGTTTTTCTTCGCGTAGCATTGTTTTTACATCTAGTTTTCTGTAGGCAGCAAGCAATGGTTTAGAAGTTGGTAAATAGCTAAAATGCCATGGCTCATATTTAAACCCTTTACGATTCGCGTTGTCTGAATAGACTTCGTAAAAACCGTAAGATGTTGCGTTAGCATTCATCCATTCTTTAAACTTGCAAAAAGGCCCTTTTCCATGAAAATGCTTTGCCTGTAGGACGCTTTCAGGCCTTGGCGCATTGCCGTCTATCATATCGATGTCTGTTCCCCAATGATGCCGCGAAGTTCCTGGAATGGTAGAATACTCCACTATTTTTTTGATAGCATCCAAGGGGTGGAGTCCCTGAGCGGTAAAGGCTTTATATTTTCTGGTCCAAATAGCATTTTGCCGATCGTAATTTCTGTAGGCAGAAACCACTTCGATATCGATACCATCTAGTGCTGCGGCCGTCTTCATTTTTGTGAAGGCTTCAAAAGTGGCCCGTTCTAATTTAAAATCTGAACCTAAAAAGTCTGGAGTGCCTTTGCCAATAAGAAGCGCCCGTGAATAGTCCTGCAAAATTTGCGATTGCCCCACATAAGGAATCATCGAGATAGCGGCAGTGGTTAAGGCAGTTTTTTTAATAAAATTACGTCGTTTCATGGGTTGGTTTTTCGATTTTGTAAAGGTCGATGGGCGCTCCTTCGTGTGTATCATGACCTACAAATTGCATTCCACATTTAATTAAAACACGGGCAGAGGCAGGATTCTTTGCATCTACGTGGGCATAAATCGCTTTTAGCCCTAATTCGTTAAAGCCGTGATGAATCGCTGCAAGCGAAGCCTCTGTGGCAATGCCCATGCCCCAGTGTTCTCTAAAGAGGCGGTAGCCTACTTCCGTGATTTCGGGTTTGGGATGGTACTTTAATCCACAAAAGCCTATAAATTGTAAGCTGGGCTTAAGGCAAATAGCCCAACGCCCGTAGCCATACTCTTTATAGTGGGAGTAATTTGCTATAAAATTTCGAGCCTCGTTGGGACTGGCAAAGGGTACATCGCCTGTATATCTAATCACCTCGGGATCTGAATTCATTTTATAAAAGGCCGTAGCATCTTCTGTACTAAATTCTCTCAAGAGCAACCTAGAGGTTTCTAATATGGTTTTGGGTGATTTGATATGCGCTGCGCTTAAGATTCGTTATTTTTGATTTAAAACTCAGGAGTATGCAAATTAGCTTTTTGTTTTTAGAAGGCGAAAAAATTTATGATATCGTTCCTATGCTGCAAGAATTGGGAGGGAATAAATATTCAGATCAAATCTTGAAAGAACGCTTGGGCGAAATGATTTCGCAAAATTATCGCTGCCTCGGAATTTTTGACCAAAACAAGTTGGTTGGAATGTGTGGGTTATGGTATCAGACGCGACACTATGCTGGAAAATCTTTAGAGGTAGATCATGTTTTTATTACGGCCCCTTATCGCAATAAAGGGATAGGAAAAAACATGATTGCTTATGTGCAGGAATATGGCGAAAGTTTAGGCTGCGAGGCCATCGAACTAAACACCTATGTAGAGAACTTCCCATCGCATAAGTTTTACTATAACTTAGGCTTTGTGGCCCGTGGGTTTCATTTTCTTAAAAGGTTTTAGCTAAATCTGCAAAGTTAAAATTGGCATCTACTTCTTTGGGTTCTTTAGTGCTTAAAAATAATCTTGCCGACTGGTCGCCGTGTAACGTGATAGATTCTCCTATAACCTCTAACCAACTTCCTTCTCTAAGCCCAATGACGGGCACTGTGTTATGAGCATGATATTCTTTGATTCTTGTTTCTCTGGTTTCTCCCATATGAGTGCTGCCAGGGTCAGGATCTAAATAATGCGGATTTATATTAAACGGAATCACACCTAGGGTTTTAAAACTCGGCGGATACGTAATAGGCATGTCGTTGGTGGTTTGCATGGTTAGCCCACAAATATTACTTCCAGCGCTGGTGCCTAAATAAGGTGTTCCGTTTAAAATAACCTCTCTTAATGTGGCCATAGACTTGGTTTGGTAAAGCGCATTTACTAATACAAAAGTATTGCCGCCACCGGTAAAAATTGCTTGTGCTTCTCGGATTGCTTTTTTTGTGTCTGAGGCTTCGTGTAGCCCAACGACTTGTTTTCCTATTTGCTTAAAAAATTGAGCAGCAATTTGTGTATAGGCATCGTGCGTGATTCCGCCTGGGCGGGCGAAAGGAATAAATAAAATCGTGTCTGCTTCAGAAAAAAAGGAGGTCAATCGCTCCTTGAGATACGCTAAATAGCCGCTTCCGTGAACCGTTGAGGTGCTTGCAATAATGATGTTTTGCATAAAGATTTGTAAAGTTTTAACAAAAGATACGAAGCAATTTAAGAAATAGATAAGAAAAATGAGAGTACATTTAAACATGCTAAGAAACCAACTAATAATTTATATGCTTCTCTTTTCTTGTGCTGTAATGGGGCAGGAGATAAATAGAGTTGTGATTAATGGGCAAGTTACCGCTCCTTTAGGAGAAGATGTAGAGGGCATTTCTATTTATAACGTTTCTGCTCAAGAAGGAACCGTAACCCAAATAGATGGTAGTTTCGAAATTGCTGTAGCAGAAAACGATAGGGTTTTGGTTACCGCTTTGCAGTTTCAGAAGTTTACCGTAATAGTAGATGAAGGCGTAATAAGCAATAAACGAATGGCTATTTATCTCAATCCCAGTGTGAATACGCTCGAAGAAGTAATTGTGCGCCCCTATGATTTAACAGGAACTATACAGGCAGATGTGGCCCGAATAAAAGTAGTCGATTTTGATTCTAAGATGGATTTGTCTTACGAGGCGCTCGAATATGATAACGACTTTAGAGACGACGCCCAGTCTAGCATTAGAGGCAATGCTGCAGAAGAGGCTATCGGAGGCAGATACCTTCAGTACGGGTTTAATCCGTTAGGGTTTCTGGGTTTGTTATTTCCTAAAAAAGACAAAGCGAACGGTAAAAATAATAAGGACATTCGTTATCGCGAAGCCATCGCGACAGGGCTAAGACAACGCTACAGCGTTCACTTTTTTGAATCAGAATTTGGAATCGACCCTCTTAAAGTAGACGACTTTATCTATTTTGTAGACGAGCAAGGCTTGTCTGCCGATATGCTCAAAGCCGAAAATGAAATTGAATTGCTCAGTTTTTTAAAAGAGCAAAGTGAAGCTTATAAAACTCGTGCAAAAGAGTAAACTACTATTTTCGTTGCTATGTTTGCTTGGGGTTATGGCAAATGGGTATGCTCAACGCTTAGAAATAAGTGGGCAAGTCACTAATGATTCAGACGTAGAAGGCATTCATGTTTTAAACAAGACCGCTGGAATAAACACCGTTACAGATCAAAACGGGTATTTTGAGATTGCTGCAGGTCTAAATGATACAATCTGGTTTGCCTCCTTACGCTATATGTTAGAAGAAGTGGTGGTGACTCCAACCATTTTAAAAGACAAACAAATCGTTCTATCTCTTTTAGTAGCTGTTAATGAATTGGACGAAGTGCGAATAGGCAACACCTTAAGTGGTGATTTACGTAAAGATGCTGCAGATATTCCTGTAGAGAAGCCTTTAAATTTTGACGACGTAGGAATTCCAGGATTTAAAGGCACACCAGAAGAAAAAATTGCCCCCATTGTACCGGGCCTCGGAACCATTACTTCTGTCGATATCGAATCGCTGTACAAACATTTAAGCGGTTATTATAAGAAGCTTCGATTGCGGCGCAAGTGGGAAGGGCAAAATGTGGCAGTGCTCCAAATCATTGGCGTTTACGGCGAATCTTTTTTTAGCGAGGCCTATAATATTCCTGGAGAAAACCTATACGACTTTTTGTTGTTTTGTACAGAAACAAGTTCGATTCAAAACGACATGAAACGAAAAAACTTCGCAAGCGTACTGGCCATTTTTAAAGATAAAAGCGAAATCTACACCCAACGTTTAGAATCTAAAAAGGACTAACTGTAACAAATTTGAGTTTTGTTCGTCTTATGCAAGACATCTGTCTTGAAAAAGAAAAAATTAAACCATTCATGCGCATCTTAAAAGTCGCTGTTGTATTATCTCTCTTGATTAGTTTTGGCTTTGCGCCAGCGGTTCACAAATTTTATGTGAGTATCACGAAGGTCGAATATGTTAAAGAACAAGGAGCGGTTCAGATTATCAGTAAGATTTTTATCGACGATCTCGAAGACGTTTTTAAAGAGCGTTATGACAAGAACATTTCGCTAGACGAAACCTCAGACAACACAAATTTAGATAGTTACTTAAGTAAGTACCTAGATCAAAAACTCAAAGTAACTATCAATGGTGAGCCTCAGCAGTTACGGTTTATAGGCAAAGAATACGATATAGAAACCTTGGTTTGCTACATAGAGGTAGTAAACGTTCCCGACATTAAAACCCTCGAAATCTCAAACAAAGTACTCTTTGAACTGTTCCCGGAGCAGCAAAATATAATTCATTTTAAAACCCCTGAAGGGCGTCGCAGCATGATACTAGAAAAAGACAACCCTAGTTACATGTTAAAGTTTAATTAATTCTATCTAAAAACGGTCTTAAAACGGTAATTTTAAGGCCTTTAATTTACTAGCAACTAAATAAATTCAAATAAAAACAATGAAGTTAACAGCGTATATTTCTTTCCTTGCCATGATCTTAATGGCTCCGTGCAGTATTGCACAAGAGGAAAGTAACGAGAGAGAGCCTGGCCATATCAATAACAATCGCTTTAGGCAAATGTACCAAGAGTTTAGTACTCCAAATATGTACCGAACTGCAAGTGGTGCTCCGGGACCACAATATTATCAGCAACAAGCAGATTATGTGATGAACATAGAGCTTGACGATAAAAACGAAAAAATATACGGGTACGAAACGATTACTTATACTAACAACTCCCCAGATAATCTAGAATACCTATGGGTTCAATTGGACCAGAACGTGCGTGCCAAAGATTCTAAATCTCCTTTGATAGAAGGAGACGGAGTTCCTCCAGCAGAACAACCTGGCGGATTTGCTTCTAAGTTTATGGGCGGTGGATTTGAAGGTGGTTTTAACATTCAGGCCGTAACCAATTCAAAAGGAGGGAAACTCCCTTATATGATTAACCAGACTATGATGCGTGTAGAGTTGCCCAAAGGTTTGGCCTCTGGCGAGAAGTTTACCTTTAGCATCAAATGGTGGTATAACGTAAACAACCACGTTACAGATAGAGCCCGTAGTGGTTTCGAAGAATTTGAAGATGGAAATCGCGCGTATGTAATCGCTCAGTTTTACCCAAGAATGGCGGTTTATAACGATGTAGAAGGATGGCAAAATTCTCAGTTTTGGGGACGTGACGAGTTCGCGCTTCCTTTTGGAAACTTCGAAGTAAACCTTACGGTACCTTCAGATCATATTGTAGACGGAACCGGAGTACTTACCAACAGAAAAGACGTGTTTACCAAAACGATGATGCGGCGCTACGAGATGGCTAAAAAGTCGTACGATAAGCCTGTGATTATTGTTACACAAGAAGAAGCAGAAGCTAAGTCTACTGGTTTTGCAACAGATAAAAAAACTTGGAAGTTTAAAGCAGATATGGTTCGTGATTTTGGTTTTGCCAGTTCACGTCGCTTTATCTGGGATATGATGGCGGTTAAGATTGGTGATAGAGATGTGATGGCGGTATCTATGTATCCTAAAGAAGGGAACCCATTATGGGAAGAGTACTCTACCAAGGCAGTTGCTAGTACGCTTAAGTCGTATTCAAGAATGGCATTTGACTATCCTTACCACAAGGCGATTTCTGTACATGCGCGTAATCAAGGGATGGAATATCCTATGATTTGCTGGAACTACGGTCGTCCTAATCCTGACGGAACTTATAGCGAACGTACCAAGTACGGAATGATCTCTGTAATTATTCACGAAGTGGGTCATAACTATTTTCCTATGATCGTTAATAGTGATGAACGCCAATGGACTTGGATGGACGAAGGACTCAATACCTTTTTACAATATGTCGCCGAACAAGATTTTGGTGAGTGGTATCCGGATGCGGTAGCACCAAATACAGCCTACCCATCTAGACGTGGGCCAGCCAAAAACATTGTAGGTTACATGAGTGGAGATCAGACTACCATTGCGCCTATTATGTCTAAAGGGTTAAACACGTATAACTTTGGGGCGAATGCCTACGGAAAACCTGCCACGGCATTAAATATTCTTAGAGAAACTGTGATGGGGCGTGAGTTGTTCGATTATGCATTTAAAACGTATTCTCAACGTTGGATGTTTAAGCACCCTACTCCAGAAGACTTCTTTAGAAGCATGGAAGATGCCTCTGCATTCGACCTAGATTGGTACTGGAGAAGCTGGTTTTACACCACAGATTATGTAGATATCGGAGTTAAAGAAGTAAAGAAGTTTTATGTAACGAGCGAAATCAATGCCGAGGTTCGCGAAATCATGGAAGCTCGTGGGCTTTCAGAAAGCGACTTACCTCCGTTGGTGTATTATGTGTCTGAAGACAGCGACGATTACGACGCTTCTAAGGCAGGAACAAGCGTGTCTGATATTCCTTCACTTAACGAATACATGATGGATAATATGACACCAGACGAGCGTGCAAATGCTATAGATCCTAAATACTTTTATGAGGTAGAGTTCGAAAAGCCGGGCGGAATCCCAATGCCTATTATCGTGCAATATACCTATGCAGATGGCTCTACTAAAACAGAGACCTATCCAGCAGAAATCTGGCGTAAAAACGACAATATGGTTGGTAAAGTAATCGCTTCAGAAAAAGAGATTACAAAAATCGTGGTCGATCCTAACGAAGAAACTGCAGACATCGACACATCGAACAACGCTTGGCCTAAGAAGAAAAAATTAGGTGAGTTTGATCAATTTAAAGAAAAAGTAAAAGGATAAACTCCTAAGTTCTTTTTATGATAGTATAAAAGCCTCGTTTTTAACGAGGCTTTTTTTATCGCTCTGTTTTTGTTGTGTATATTTGTGCTATGACTGCGCAAAGCATACCGTTATTTATTTCTGGGGTCGAAATAGGGTTTATCCTATTTATCGTCCTGATGGTATTTGGTGCCGATAAGATTCCAGATATCGCTCGAGGCTTAGGAAAAGGAATGCGTCAAATCAAAGATGCTACCAACGAGATAAAAAGCGAAATTTCTAAAAGTGCCGAACAGCAGGGCTTAGACATAGACATTACAAAGCAAATCAGCGAACCTTTCGAAGACATCAAAAAAGATATCGGAAATGTTGCTGGAAGCGTTAAAAGAAAGCTCGAAAAATAGCCCTTATTATTTTCCATTTATTTAGTAACTTGAGGTCAAACTAATCGACCTTACCCATGTATAAATTCGCGACCATCGTTTGCTGTGTTCTGTTTTTAACAAGTTGCCAGACAGACGCACTTGATTCAGAAGACAATCAAACCATAACTACAAAATCGGCAGTAAAAGTGATGCCGGTATCTCAAATAAATACAAGTATAGAGCAGTCCTTTAAAAATGGGGAACGCTTTAGTTGGAAAACCGCTTCGCAGGATTTGCTATGGAGTGCCACCGTGCATGGTCAAGGAGTTTTGACCATAGGTTATGGGCAGGATAATGAGCGTTATAGAACTAGCGAAAACCCTCGACTCACCAGTACCAAGCAAGATATCATCAATCTTGTAATTAATTCCGAAGGCAGAAAAAAATCAGAAGTTGTGTTGCGCGAAGAAGCAGTACTAAACGTGATTCACGTATTGGTAAAAGATCCAAACACCTTAATGCTGCTTAGGGAGTTAGACGACATTCGTTATATCGAGCCTTCTGGTTACGACCTATTTAAACCCACCGAAACGGCCACTCGATCAAGCAGTGGATGTGGCGAAGATGGCAGTACCATTTACAATAATGACATGAGTGATATTTCGCCTGGGGCACAGATGAGTTGGAACTACAAGCGACACAAAATACATCGCGCATGGAACAAAAGCACCGGAGCTGGAGTAACCGTAGGGGTTATCGATACAGGTGTTTCTGAATCACAATCTTTAATGGGTAGCATGTTTAACTCTGGAGATAGTAGCGGGCGTACTGTAGAACTCTACGGAACCTTTATCGATTCACCTTGGCCTTGGTCTACCAATTATGACGGACCTTACGATCTGTGTGGCCATGGTACGAGCATGACAGCTACCGTGGCAGCACCTCGAAACACGATTAACATGCCTACAGGAGTTGCCTATAATGCAAGTCTTGTCTCATATCGCGGCACCGAAGATGTATTGCTAGATGATTATCACGAAAAGCTAGGGGTAAGTGATGCCTTAATCGCTTTGGGGAACAATAGCGATGTACAAATTATTTCTATGTCTATCGGATCGCCATTGGGCATCGGGAATGTTGAGGATGCACTCATTTATGCTTACGATCAAGGCAAGCTTATTTTCGCCGCTGGCGGAACTTCTACCGAATTGACCAATTGGTATCCAGTAATCTTTCCTGCCTATTTGCCACAAGCGATCGCAGTGACAGGTGTTACAGACAATAAACTGAGCTACGACCAATGTGCAGCATGTCATGATGGGGCAGAAATCGAGTTTACCATTATGATGGAGCGCAAAAACAATAGTTCACGCCATGCCGCTGTAGCTGGTTTTTCTGACGGATTGTACGACTATATAGGAGGTTCTTCTGTGGCGACCGCAACGACTGCGGGAATTGCAGCATTGGTTTGGTCAAAATTTCCAGAATTTACCAGAGAGCAGGTGCTACAGAAAATGAGGGAGTCTAGTGATCTGTATCCTAGTAGAGATGCCAACTTTGGCTACGGAAACATCAACGCTTTTAAAGCGGTTCGTTAATTATTTAAGTCTTGAAATGGTAAGGCCGTCGCGTATAGGTAGGAGCACAGTCTCTAATTGCTTGTGTTCTTTAAGCATGGTGTTGTACGCCAGCAAAGCCTTAGTATCTGCATCGTTTTCTTGCAGGGGTTGAATCACTTTTCCGCTCCAAAGTACATTATCGCTTAAGATAATTCCTCCGGGATTCATTTTTGGGAGAATCAGCTCTAAGTATGTAGTATAGTTTGTTTTATCTGCATCGATAAAGACCAAATCAAAACCCTGCCCTAAACTCGGAAGAATTTCTCTTGCATCGCCTATATGCTGTTTTATGGCGTCCCCACGACCGCTTAAATCAAAATATTTTCTGGCGAAATCTTCTAGTTCTTCGTTTTTTTCGAGTGTATGTAACTGTCCATCTTTGGCCAAACCTTCTAACAAACACAATGCCGAATAGCCTGTAAAGGTGCCAATCTCTAATACCATTTTAGGGGCGATTAATTTAGAAATCATGCTTAATACACGTCCTTGATAATGCCCAGATAACATGCGAGGCTGCAGTATCTTCTGCCCCGTTTCTCTGCTTAGTTGTGCTAACAATGCTGGTTCTTGGTCGGAATGCGCTACCACATAGTCATCCAATTCCTGCGAAATAAATTCCATTATCCCGTGATGCGTTTTATGAGTTTGTCTTTGGCAGCTTGATCGTCGCCACAGAGCCATTGTATTACATTGTGTTCCCAAATCGCATCACATTCGGCAGAAGTGAGGATGTCGCGTTCCATGGCTAAATCAAGGATTTTTCCTGGATAAGACGATTGCGATTCGCTCTCCATTTCGCCTAAGGGATAAGGGTCATCTAAGCCCATAAGCACTTGCTCAGACCCTTGGTTTTCTATGAGCAGTTTTAATCCTCCAGTATCGTGTACAAGGGTGTCAAAGAAAATATTTTTATGACCCACTGCTTTTCTAGGATGCGACTTGCCTTCGAACAAATCTGGGCGACCATCAAAGCCTTGTATTCGTCTCCCGAGGTTTATTTGTGCGAGTTGCCCCCCGTGAGCAAAACAGGTTCGCATTCCAGGATATTTATCGGCATAGCCGTTAAGGGTCAAAAAGTGATAGGCGTCTGCGCATTGTGCAAGCATCCAAATCAGGTGAAAACGCCAGGCTGTGTTTTCTAATAAGATAAACTTCTCGCCATCGTAGGGATGAATCTCTACAGCTAAGTTGTATTTGCTAGCGAGCTCGAAGATGGGTTCGTTCTCTTCGTCAAAAATGCAGCGCCAGGTACCAATGGTGTCCATATAGTGCGTGGGCAAACAGAGCAGTTGTAATCCCAATTGTTCTACACAGCGTTCAATTTCCCATAAAGCGCCATTCACAAAGCCAGGATGTACTACAAAGCCACAGGTAAACTTAGATGGGTTATCATGCTGCACTTTGGCATTAAAATCGTTCTGAAAACGCAGCGCCTTTTTCATTTCTTCTAAGCGAAGACCGTTGCCGTACAACTGCGACAAATTGAGCACTACCGCATGATCTATGTTGTAGTTTTCCATCCACGCAAGCTTCTCGTCAAGGAAAAAACTAGAATCGGTAATGGGTCGATTCCAATTTTTTTGAAGCATATATTTGCGGTCCTTGTCGACCCAAAATATGCCCTTCTCTTTCATAAAGTCAGGAATCTCTTCTGGATAAGGAAGTAAATGCGAATGTCCGTTTATTCTAAGCTTTCGTTGCATGCGAACTAAGTTACAAACTTTTTGTTCGACCGCCGTCTACAGGCAGGTTTATTCCGTTGATGTAGCTAGCGGCTGGGCTAGCCAAAAAGCCAACAGCATTGGCAATTTCTTCTGGCTGAGCAAAACGTCTTGCAGGTACTAGCATTCGCATAAATTCGGCAGCTTCTTCCTTGGTCTTATTAAATTTGTTAGCGGCGTTACCCACGATGTCTTCTAGACGATCGGTGGCTGTAAAACCTGGTAACACATTGTTTACAGTGATGCCAAAAGGCCCAAGTTCGTTTGCCAATGTTTTACTCCAATTTGCCACGGCACCTCGTATGGTATTACTCACTCCAAGGCCATCTATAGGTTGCTTAACAGAGGTCGAAATAATATTTATGATTCGGCCATAGGCCGCTGTCTTCATTCCAGGCACCAACGCTTGACTCAAGATTTGATTGCAAATCAAATGCTGTTTAAAGGCTGCAGTGAACTGTTCGATGTCTGCGCTAAAGATTGGCCCTCCTTTGGGACCACCTGTGTTGTTAATCAAAATGTGATAAGTGCGCTGGGAAACCGCAAATTCTAAGTTCTTTTTTAAGGCTACATGATCTGTAAAATCTACGACCAAAAAATTATGCTTTCCAGGAGTATCGCTTGGTAGCTCTTTTAATGCTGTCGCTAATTTCTCTTCGTTTCTGGCAACAAGTGTAACAGCTGCACCTTGAGATGCCAAGGCGATTGCACTGGCTTTGCCTATTCCTGCCGAGGCTCCACATACCATAGCGTTTTTACCACTTAAGTCTAATTTCATTCTTTATTATTTATACTGAATACAAATGTTTTTTGGTTCTGTAAAAAAGCGCAAGGCTTCCAAACCACCTTCTCTGCCTACACCACTGGCTTTGGTTCCTCCAAAGGGCGTGCGTAAGTCACGATTGAGCCAAGTGTTAACCCATACGATGCCGGCCTCCAATTGTTTAGAGACACGCATGGTTCTGTTCAAGTCAGAAGTCCAGACGGTAGAAGACAGTCCATATGGCACGTCATTGGCCATATCGATTCCCTCCTGCTCTGTGTCAAACTTTGTTATTGTTACCAAAGGACCAAACACTTCTTCTTGGTTAATTCGGCACTGAGTCGAGCTGGTTTCTATCACGGTTGGTGCAATATAAAAACCATTTTCACTTCCTTTGATTAGTAGGCGTTCGCCACCGCAAAGTAGCTTGCCTTCTTGCTTTGCGATTGCAATATAGTCTAAGACCTTGTTCATATGTGCCTCAGATACTACGGCTCCCAAATTATGGCCTTCTTCCATAGGATTGCCTACGCTTAAAGCTTTTACAGCAGGAACAAAAGCTGCGATAAACTTGTCATAGATGGCAGCTTCTACAAAGATTCTGCTGCCACATAAACAGATTTGTCCTTGGTTGGCAAAAGACGACTTTAAAGTGACTTTGAGCATTTGGTCAAAGTCGCAATCGGCAAATATTAAGTTTGGGTTTTTTCCGCCTAATTCTAAAGATAGTTTTTTAAACATTGGCGCCGCTACCTTTGCGATATGGGCCCCTGTAGTGGTTCCGCCAGTAAAAGAAATTGCCTTGATCCCTTTATGAGCTACAATCTCTTGGCCTGCCTGACCTCCTAAACCGTGTACAATATTTAAGACACCCGCTGGCAAACCTGCCTCGGTGCATAATTCTCCTAATAAATAAGCGGTCATGGGTGTTACTTCACTAGGTTTTGCCACGACGGTATTGCCAGCTGCAATGGCAGGAGCCACTTTCCAGCTAAATAAATACAAAGGCAAATTCCAAGGAGAGATACAACCAACAACCCCTAGAGGTTCTCGTAGTGTGAAGTTAATAGAGTTGTTGCCAACGTTTTCGTGCGATTCACTAGAGAATTGTGTAATGGCATTGCCAAAAAATCTAAAATTGGTCGCCGCACGCGGAATATCTACCGCTTTTGCCAGCCAAATAGGTTTGCCATTATCTCTCGATTCCGCTTTAGCGAGACGGTCTAAATTGTCTTCAATAAGTTGGGCTAACTTAAGTAGAATAGCACTTCGAGCCTCTACAGCAGTCGCTGCCCAACCGGCTTGGGCATTTTTTGCAGCTTGGTAAGCATTGGCCACATCTGTGGCATCAGAACTAGGGATTTGTGCATATACCTGCCCACAGCTGGGATCGACGTTGTCTATCCACTGCTCAGAAGCCGGATCGCAATAGGTACCGTTGATATAATTCTGAATTTTAATCATTATCCTTTAGGTTTATAAGCCATTGCCTTTATTTCGACAACCAAATTAGGATGCGGCAACTGATGCACTGCGACGGTAGTTCTGGCTGGTCCCGTCTCTTTAGAAAAATATTCGGCATACACTTCGTTATAGCCTGCAAAATCGTTCATGTTTACCAAAAAACTAGTTACGTCAACTACATCGGCCAAGGTAGCTCCTTCGGTGGCCAAATAATCTTTGATATTCTCTAAAACGGCTCTGGTTTGATCTCTAACGTCTAAACGCATCGTGCCCATTTCGTCTACCTGATGCACTCCGGCAAAACTATTATCGGGAAGTCGTGAGCTCGTGCCGCTCACAAAAATAAAATCGCCGGCTCGTTTTACGTGCGGATACGCTCCACGTGGAGTCGCTTTTCCGTCTACTAATCTGCTTTGCATAATCTTGTATTTTTTATAGCGTACTTAAGACCCAAGAACATTTTCTTCGTGTAGCATTTCTTGGGTTTCTTGTTTAACTAATGCTAACTTTTTGTCTAGCGGCATGTCGTCTGGAAATCGCTTATCGTCTAACAAATTTAAAATGGCCTTGTCTTGCGCCCGTCCTTTATTCATCGCCTCAGAATAGGGGATGTCTGCTCTAAAGGTAACCAGTGAATACTTGGAATAATATTCCTTAGGAAAGGTAGACTCGAAGGCCATCTCAAGTTTTCTTTTTGCCTGAAACAACGGATTAGCCGTGTGTTCTTTCATCTCGTGGAAATTATCTACAGCCAGATCGGCAATGGCGTCGGTGTCTTTTTTACGACCTTCAGAATAATGCTCAAAGGTTTCTTGCCAACTATTTAAATCGGCATCTAATGAGGCGTCAAATTCTACGACATCTTCAAAAGATGCGTTCATACCTTGACCGTAAAAAGGAACAATGGCATGAGCGGCGTCGCCTAACAAAAGTACTTTGCCGTTTGTACTCCAAGGAGAACATTTTATGGTTCCAAGAGGCCCTGTTGGGTTCTCAAAAAACTCCTTAGCCAAATCAGGCATCAAGGCCACCGCATCTGGAAACTCTTTTGTAAAATATTCGTTTACCTTTTCTAAAGTGGTCAGGTTATTAAAGCAATAGTCACTCTTCTCGAAGGGCAAAAATAAGGTCACGGTAAAACTCCCATCTAGGTTTGGGAGGGCTATGAGCATGTCTTCCCCACGCGGCCAAATATGTAAGGCACCTTTATCGGTGGCATAACTACCATTCGGGCCTGCAGGGATAGTCAATTCTTTATAACCATGCGTAAGCCACTGCTGCGAAAAACTAAATAAAAAATTTCGGTCTCTAAACATGCTTTTGCGCACACGACTGCCTGCGCCATCGGTGCCAAAAATTACTTGTCCAGAGATTTTAACCTCTTCTTTTGTGGTCTCGTCTGTAAATACAGCGATTCCATTTTGGAGGTCTACATATTCGCAGGCCATATTAAAATCAATCGATACATTGGGTAAAGCCTCTGCTGCGTCTAAAAGCAACATATTAAGGCCTGGGCGGGAAATAGAATTGATATATTCGTTTTCACGACCGCTATAAGGGCTCAAAAAAGTGTTGCCTTGGCTGTCGTGAATCATTCTACCATGCATAGGAATGCACAACTCTTTAACTTTCTTTTCTAGTCCAACTAAAGCGATGCCTTTCATTCCTCGATCAGAAAATGCCAAATTGATAGACCTACCCGCATCTTGCTCTACTTTGCGCAGGTCTGGACGACGCTCGATTAATCTTACGTTAAACCCTCGTTGGGCCATTCTTAAGGCCAGCAAACTGCCGCAAAGTCCGGCTCCGATTATTACAATGGGTTGGTTTTTATCCATAAATCTGATGGCTCTCGAGAACTTTTTTTAAGAGTGAAACAAAGGTGTAAATATCTTCAAAGCTATTGTAAAGTGGGGCAGGAGCAACTCGAATTACATCGGGCTCTCGCCAATCACTTATCACCCCAGCATTGGTGAGCTCGGTATGCATTTGCTTGTTGGCACTTTTAACTTGTATGGACAACTGGCAACCTCTTTCTTCTGGGTTTTTGGGAGTGATAATCCCAATTTGTGGGTTGTTTAAGTCTTCTAATAAATATTCTAAATAGCCTGTGAGTTTTTTAGATTTTGCGATGATGTTGTCAAAACCAGCTTCGTCAAACACTTCTAGAGACGCACGTATCGCAGCCATAGATAAAATAGGCGGATTGCTCAATTGCCAGCCTTCTGCACCCGCCAAAACATCAAAATCGCCGCGCATATTAAAGCGTGTTTGCTTGTTATGACCCCACCAGCCTGTAAACTTGTTTAGATCTGTATTGTTTGCATGGCGTTCGTGCACAAAACAACCACCAAGACTCCCAGGCCCACTGTTTAAATATTTATAAGAACACCACACCGCAAAATCGGCATTGGAGTCGTGTAAATTTGGCTGTATATTTCCAACGCCATGGGCTAAATCAAAACCTACCCTAGCTCCGTGAGCATGTCCTAAAGTGGTGATTTGCTTAAGTGGGAATGCCTGCCCTGTATAATAATTGGTACTCCCAATCATGACTAGTGCAACACTGTCTTTGTTTTGTTCTAGGAGAGTTTCTAAGTCTTCTATCCTGCAATGATGTTCGCCCTCTCTGGGCTTCCAAAGCAAGAGTCCTTCGTTAGGATTATTACCATGAAATTTTATCTGGCTTTCTACCGCATATTTATCCGAAGGAAAAGCATCACTTTCAATAATTACCTTAAAACGTGAAGCAGTGGGCTCGTAAAATGACACCATCATAAAATGCAAGTTTGCAGTTAAGGTGTTCATCATCACGACTTCTAAGGGTTTGGCGCCAACTAGTTTTGCCATGTTTTCTGTTAAGAATTCATGATAGGGCATCCATGGGTTTTTTGCATGTGTATGGCCTTCTACGCCTAATTTTGACCAATCTTCTAACTCCTGATTTACATAGGAGGCAGTGGTTTTTGGTTGTAGTCCCAAGGAGTTTCCGCAGAGATAAATCAAAGGGTCGCCTTGATCGCTGGTAGGAAGGTAAAACTTGTTTCTAAAATTCTTAAGCGGGTCTTGCCCATCGCAATCACGGGCGTATTCCAGAGAGTTTTTATGCATAAACTGGCAATTAAGTGAGCCTCACACAAAAATAGCAATTAATTTGCTTACATTTTTTTGCCTATCGGAATTGATTTCTGTCATTGTTTAATTCCTTATAATTTGATTACTTTACAGCTTTCCTAAAAATTGCCCTTAAAAATGAAAAAGGCCTTATTAATACTCTTAGTTTTTATAGTAAGTCTTCTGCAAGCGAATGCACAATCCATCGCACGTGAATGGAACGAAGAAGTTTTAAATGGTGTGCGTAATGATTTTGCACGCCCCACGGTACATGCCAGAAATTTATGGCATACCTCTATTGCTATGTATGATATTTGGGCGCTATTTGATGCCACAGCCGAAACTTATTTTCTAGGCAAAACGGTAGACGGCTACAGCGTGCCTTTTGAGGGTTTTAGCACTACAGAAACTGCTCAAGAAGCTATAGAAAAAGCGATTAGTTTTGCACTATATCGTATGATCACAGTTCGTTTTTCTAGTTCTCCAGGGCAAGCAGATATTTATGCGAGTGTAAACGAGTTAATGGCGAGCAGAGGTTATGATGCCACCTTTACTGGTACCGATTACCAAAGTGGCGACCCTCGAGCGCTTGGTAATTACATGGCCCAGCAGCTCATAAGTTTTGGCTTACAAGATGGGTCGAACGAAGAAAACGATTATGCCAATCAGTTTTATATGCCTGTTAACGATCCACTAGACACCGATTCTTACGGAAACCCAGACATGGAATTTCCAAATAGATGGCAGCCTTTATTTTTAGAGAGTTTTATTGATCAAAGTGGAAACGAATTCCCAGGTGGAGTAATTGACTTTTTGAGTCCAGAATGGGGCGAGGTAGCTCCTTTTGCACTCACAGAAGACGATTTAACCATCCTGCCTAGAGATGGGTACGATTTTAAAGTGTATCACCAACCAGACGATCCTTGGTATATTCAAGAGGGTCTTGGCTTTGACGATCCTTACAAATGGGGTTTTGCTATGGTTTCTGTTTGGCAGTCTCATTTAGACCCAACCGATGAGGTGATGATAGATATTTCTCCAACGAACTTTGGAAACACTACAGGTTTTCCAACGACCTTTGAAGAGTATCAAGATTTTTACAACTATTTTGAGGGAGGCGATCCAGGCGTGGGCCGTACTGTGAATCCTAGCACTGGTGAGCCGTACCAAACGCAGTTTGTTCCTCGTGGAGATTATGCACGTGTATTGGCAGAGTTTTGGGCAGATGGCCCGGATAGTGAAACACCTCCAGGACATTGGTTTACCATTTTAAACTATGTAAATGATCATCCGGATATAGAAAAACGTTTTAAGGGCGAGGGGCCAGAGCTATCTGACTTGGAATGGGATATTAAAGCCTATTTTGCTCTGGGTGGAGCCATGCACGATTCCGCCATAACGGCATGGGGAATCAAAGGATATTACGATTACGTACGACCGATGAGTGCCATTCGGTATATGGCAGATCAGGGGCAAAGTAGCGACCCAGACTTGCCTAATTACGATCCAAACGGTATTCCCCTTATTCCAGACTACATCGAGATTGTGGAGCCCGGAGATCCATTAGAAGGAGCTTCTGCAGAGAATGTAGGCAAAATTAAATTATATACATGGCAAGGGCATGAGTTTATCATCGACCCAGAATTTGACACCGCCGGAGTCGGTTGGATTTTGGCCGAGAATTGGTTTCCGTATCAACGTATAAGTTTTGTAACGCCTCCATTTGCTGGTTATGTCTCTGGACATTCTACTTTTTCTAGAGCTGCCGCAGAACTGCTTACGCTATTTACTGGTGATGAGTATTTTCCTGGCGGAATGGGTGTTTTTGACATTCAAGCCAATAACTTTTTGGTATTCGAACTTGGGCCTACTGTAGATATGCAATTACAATGGGCAACCTATCGTGATGCCTCAGACCAAACGAGTCTTTCAAGGATTTGGGGTGGAATTCATCCACCGGTAGACGATATCCCTGGTAGAAAAGCTGGGATAGAAATAGGAATCGATGCCTTTACCTTGGCAGAAGCTTATTTTAATGGAGATGTTGCGGTACCTTCTTCTGAGTCACTTTTGTTTCCTAATCCAGCTACCGATATGCTTACGGTTCAGCATACAGATAGTACGGCAGATTGGGTACAGATTTTTGACATTCAGGGCAGACGCGTTCTCGTGGTTCCAGCCCAGTTTAATGCCGTGAGTCAAACCACAGTAGATGTATCTGGTCTAACACCAGGGATGTACTTTGTAGTGCTCGTGCAAGGAGACGATCGCGAATTGCTGGTAAAGCGTTTGATTAAAAACTAGCTTATTTTATCGTGACATTGGTAAAATGAATCTTTACACCGCCGCTCATTCCATTGTGGGTAGTGTAAATCTTGATTCCGTTAATGTCTTTGGCATCTTCCCAACTGGTGATCATATTAGGCTCTTCGCCATTTTTATGTCTAAATACCCATTCTTTAATATCGTAGGCGTCGTCATAATAAATATCGTAAGCATCACCTGGCGTATAACCACCTTCAGATGGATACGTAATGGTAAGCATTCTCAAGCTGTCTTGAGACATAGGCGCCATTTCTCGTTCGCTTGTGGTAATTGTGGCTGTGGAGTCCCACATTAAATTAAAAGGCGCTAAGAGCCAGTATTTATCGTTAATAAAGGCTGTGTCTGCCCCGTAACTAGCACTGTCTACTGCTTTATGGTTAAAAACTACTGTATCGTTTAAGGATTCCATCTTGACATTACCCGTTTTTGGTTCCCAGGTCCAGGTGCGGTCAAAATGTCTGTCAGGGCGGTCTACGTTAAACGTAAATTTTATCTCATTTACATTGTCCCAATTATGATAACCACTGGCCTCGGCGATAAGCTGAGCCTCAGTTTTTTTTGGTTCTTCTGATTTATTTGAATCGTTGCATGCGATAAAAAAACAGGCAACCAGCGATAATACTAGTAACTTTTTCATAGTGGTTAGTTATTTTGAAATGTAAATTTAGTGATCTGTCTTGAGCAATTCAGGAAACTTGCGCTTAAATCTATTCAGCCTCGGAATCGAAACATTCTGAATATACGGATGATTTGGGTTTAACTTTTCGAAGTCTTGATGATAGCCTTCACCTACCCAGAATACTTGAAAAGGCAATACCTGAGCGGCTACTTTTTGACCATCGAGTTGTGCGTTTAAGGCAGCGATTTTTTCGTCGATGATCTTCTTTTCTGCGTCATTCTGATAAAATATAATCGACCTGTATTGACTGCCTCTATCTGGTCCCTGTCCGTTAACATCGGTAATATTGTGCGATCCAAAGTATACATCGACCAAGGTCGCAAAAGAAACTACTTCTGGATTGTAATAGACCTCCACGGCTTCTGCGTGGCCCGTGCGACCTGTATTGCTCTCTTCGTAGGTTGGGTTATCTGAATGCCCACCAGCATAACCGCTAATGGCCTCCGAAACGCCATTGACACTTTCGTAAATAGCTTCTACACACCAAAAACAACCACTGGCAAAATAGGCTTTGCTCAGCCCATTTTCTGACTGAGTCTGTACTGGAGTTATGGTTTGCTGGGCTTCTGCCTCTATTTTTTTGTTGGTCTCGTTAGAAGATTGGCAGGATGCGGTAAGGGAAATCAATCCGAAGGCAAAGAAAAATAATGTGTACTTAATCATGGCTATTTATTCTAATTATGGAGTCGGATACCTGCACAAATCCTTACCCAGACAATTTGTGTAAAATTAAAAAAAAAGCCTTCACAGGATTGCGAAGGCTTTGTTAATGTTTGTTTTACTAGCAATTATAGCTTAGAAAAAAACTTTTCCATTTTTTCGCGCTCCTCTAAAGCCAGCTGTGGGTCTACTAAAATACGACCACTATGCTCATCTGTGATAATTTTTTTGCGTGCTGCAATTTCCATTTGTACCTGCGGTGGAATCGTAAAGAACGATCCTCCAGAGGCTCCGCGCTCAATTGGCACTACGGCCAAACCGTTCTTTGCGTTAGAGCGAATACGCTTGTAAGCATTTACCAAACGCTCTTCTATCTTACCTTCGAAGGATTCTGATTCTTTTAAAAGCGCTTTTTCTTCTTTTTCTGTCTCGGCCAAGATCTCGTCTAATTCACCGGTTTTGTGCTTTAGGTGTTCTTGTCTTTCTTTAAGGCGACCTTTGGTCTCGTCGATTACCTCTTTCTTTTGTTCAATTTGAGCTTTAAACTCTTTGATATGCTTTTCTGCCAACTGAATCTCTAATTCTTGAAATTCGATTTCTTTACTAAGCGAGTTATATTCTCTGTTGTTACGAACATTGTTTTGTTGCTCGGTGTATTTTTTAATAAGCGCCTTGGCTTCTTCGATCAGATTCTTTTTGTCTTTGATAGACTCATCTGTCATGTCAAGATCTGCTTTGAGTTTTTCTAAGCGGGTGTTCATTCCTGCAACCTCGTCTTCTAGGTCTTCTACCTCTAACGGAAGTTCTCCTCGCACATTACGAATCTCGTCAACTCGAGAATCAATAAGTTGTAAATCGTAAAGTGCTCTAAGTTTTTCTTCTACGGTAGTTTCTTTTTTCTTTGCCATGGTTACAAATAAATAATAGGATTGGTATCAATCTGCGATAACAGTACCTTACCTTGCGGAAAGGCAGGTGCAAAATTAGTGATTTTTTTTTGAAGATATGTCACTATTAAATTTTTTGTGTACTGCTCACTTTCATAGTGCCCAATGTCTACCAAAAGGATTTGGCCTTCGGCCTTAAAAAAATCGTGGTATTTAAAGTCTGCGCTTACATAGGCATCTACTCCTTTGGCCATCGCAGCACCTATTCCAAAGCTGCCACTACCGCCAAGTACGGCAATTGTTTTTATGGGTTTTTTGCCCAAGGCAGAATGCCGAATTCCTTTCGCGTTCATCTTGGTTTGCAAATGCTCTAAAAAAGCCTTGGGTTGCATGGGTTTATCAAAACTGCCAACCATACCCATTCCTAGGCGAGAATTGGTGTTTTCTATGGTATAAATTTCATAGGCGACTTCTTCGTACGAATGCTTGTTGAGCAAGGCCTTTACAATTTGGGATTCTTTGTCGCGAGCAAACACCACATCTATTTTAGTCTCAGACTCGTGATGTCGTACCCCTATTTTTCCTAAACTAGGATTGGCATTTGGGTCTGGTGTAAAGGTACCCATGCCGTCTATGGTAAAACTACATTCACTATAATCTCCCATTGCGCCCGCGCCGGCATCAAAAAGGGCGGTCAAAATATCTTGCGCTTCGTGCTTGGGAGCAAAAGTGGTCAATTTTTTAAGCGATCCTTTCTGCGGAATAAGGACTTGTTGTTTTTTGGCACCTAGAGTTTGGAGCATTTGACTGTTTACACCGTCCCAGGCATTATCTAAAGCCGTGTGAATCGCAAAAATTGCGATATCATTTTTAATGGCTTTCTGGACTACGCGCTCGACATAGGTCTTTCCGGTTATCTTTTTAAGTCCTCCAAAAATTATCGGATGAAAACTCACGATCAAATTACATCCTGTTTGGAGGGCTTCTTCTAAAACAGATTCTAAACAATCTAAAGTGACCAAAACACCCGTCACATCATTGCTCGCGTCACCTACCAACAGCCCTGTATTGTCAAAATCTTCGCTATAAGTGAGGGGAGCCCACTCATTGAGCATTTGCATTACATCTTTTATTCGCATCGGCCTATTTTATGGTAAAGATAAAAAAGTATACTTTCGCTTTGTGAACCCCTCCCGTAAAATATTGTTTCCCTTTGCGGTCGCTTATGACGGAATCACTCGATTGCGTAATAAACTCTATGATAAAGGTTGGTTGTCTAGTAAGAGCTACGACTTGCCAGTGATATGTGTTGGTAATTTATCTGTTGGCGGAACAGGCAAATCTCCTATGATCGAATACTTGATCGCATTGCTCCAAGACGATTTTAGAGTCGCTGTGCTTAGCAGAGGTTATGGGCGCTCAACCAAAGGATATATCGAAGTAGTGACCACTCACCGTGCAACCGAAGTAGGGGACGAACCCTTGCAATTCAAAAGAAAGTTTCCCAAAGTAACTATCGCCGTGTGCGCAGACAGGCAGGAGGGAATAGAAGCTTTACAAAAGCAGAACGTAGAAGTTGTACTATTAGATGATGCTTTTCAGCATAGAAAAGTTAAGCCTGGATTTTCTATTTTACTTACTACCTACCAAAATCCTTTTGTAGACGATCTGATTTTACCTGCTGGCGATTTGCGAGAGACATCGGCTAACGCTAAACGCGCAGATGCGATTGTGATCACGAAGATTCCAGAAAAAGTGGCTTACGCACATTTGCAACAATTACAAGTGAGATTGCGTCAGGATATGGATCAGCAGGTTTTTATGAGTCGTATTTCTTACAGTGACGAGATTACTTCTGCAACAGACAATCTGCCCTTGAGCTTTTTATCTGGTAAGCGGTTTACGTTGGTTACAGGCATTGCAAATCCTAATCCTTTGGTGGCATTTTTAGAAAGTAAAGGGTTCGATTTTGAGCACTTAAAGTATCCAGACCATCATGATTTTTCGCAGGCAGAAATCGCACGTATAAGCCAATCAGAATTGATTTTAACGACAGAAAAAGATTTTGTAAGACTCAGCCCGAATATCGCAAAAAAGGCCATGTATGCGTTGCCAATAAAAACTAGCTTTATGGAGCGGCAATCTGTATTCGAAGAAATGGTGCTAGATTATATTCACACCCATTGGAACAAAATCGTTTAAACCGGCGTCTTGTTCATAAATAGTGTGCGATGAATCTTCTCAAAGAATTCTTCTGTTTTAAATGGCTTCGGAATTATTTCGTTAAAACCAGCGCGATAGAACTCGTCTAAGTTTTCGTCTATAGTAACAGCCGTCAGGGCGATAATCGGAATCTCTTTATTAAACTTTCTGATTTGTTGCGTCGCTTCTATACCCGAGATGCCTGGCATGTGAATATCCATAAGCACTATGTGATATGGATGCTTCTGAACCATCTCTACGGCGGTTTCGCCATTGTCTGCCACATCGCACTTCATCTTGTTTTTTTCCAGAATCTTTTTGGTGATCATTTGATTGATCTTGTTGTCTTCTACCACCAAAACGGTAAGATTCTCTAAGGCAACATAATCGATGTCGTAAATAATATTATGCGGATTTTTGTCTTCTTTAAATTGATCAGAAATAGCAAATTTAATATCGAAAGAGAACTTTGAACCTTTACCCAGCTGACTCTCTAGATAAATCTTACTATTCATTAATTGTAGTAAGTTTTTAACAATAGAAAGCCCTAAGCCAGTTCCTCCAAACTTACGATTGATTTGTAAAGAGCCTTGAGAGAAGGTTTCGAAAATACTTTTTTGTTTCTTTTTAGAAATTCCAACTCCGTTGTCTTCTATCTCAAAGTGAAGCATGACGTTGTCTGCGGTTTCTTCTATTTTTTGAACTCGAATCACCACTTGTCCGTTCTCGGTAAACTTTACAGAGTTACCCACTAAATTGATAAGAATTTGAGAAATTTTAAGCGGATCGCCCAATAACTTAGGCGGAATACTATGATCAAATTCTAACAACAATTTGTTGTTGCGATCGTCTGCAGATTTTTTTAGGGCAACCAGCACATCGTTAATACGCTTCTCGAGATTAAAAGTGGTTTTCTCTATCTCCACTTTGTTTGCCTCAAGCTTGTTTAAATCTAGAATATTATTGATAAGAGACAACAAATAATCTCCAGAAAATTTAAGGGAGTTAAGATGTTCTTTTTGATGTTCTAATGGGTTTTCTTCTAAGAGCAAATGAGTTAAACCCGTCACGGCATAGAGCGGCGTTCTAAGCTCATGAGTAATGGTGCTTAAAAACTGTGCTTTTGCTAGCGACGCCTTTTCTGCCTTTTCTTTGGCCAATTGCAATTCGCTGTTTTTATCTTGAAGCAAATCGTTTGCTTTGGCCCTTAAGTTGTTGTTTTTGTACAACGACAAGGTTAACAACGATAAGATTATAATTAGCGCTATACTCAGGGTAGAGGTAAAGTTGTTCATCTTAATCGAACTGTCTTTCTCTGCGATGTTGGCTCGTAAGTTTTCGATAATCTCGTCGTAATCGCCACGTTCTAATCGCAATTTTGCCTCTTGTTCCATTACCTCCATACTCAAACTACTTAAAGAATCCTTGGTGGCATAAAACTGTTCGAGATACGTGTAGGCCTCTTGGTAGTTGTTATTAGACTTGGCAATGTCACTTTTAACCAACTTGCTCTGTGTGATAAGCACTGCAAAATTATTCTCTTTGCTTATTTTGACAGCTTCATCAAGGGTAGTAACCGATTGGTCCAGACGTTGTTGATCGCCATTTTGAGCAAGCAACAATAAAGCCTTAGATTTATTAAGCATCGCTTGTGCTTGGTAATACTTTAAGCCTAATTCTTCGAATGTACTCAAGGAAGCATCTAAATAGTTAACAGCACTTGTTGCGTTATTTTGTTCTAAGGCCAACAATCCTTTGTTAAGCTGAATAATAGCCATGTCTGATCTATTTTCTAGCCCTTCGTAAATGGCGTATGCCTTATCTAAGTTGCGCGATGCGTTGTCAAAGTCTTTCTTTTCTGCATATAAAGAGGCTTCGATTACGAAAGAATCGGCCAACACTGCCGACCCCGTATTATCCTTAAGTAATAATATAGCTTTGTTAACCTCTGCCAGAGCCAAATCGTGATTTTGTACTCTGCTATAAAAATCTGCTAAGTCGTTGTATGTAGCTGCTTGTAATTCGTTATCACCAATGGCCGAAGCAAGTTCGTTTGCCTTATTTAAATCAAACAAAACAGTAGAAACGTCTTGTTTGATCATCGCTTCGCGGACTTTATTCCTAAGCGAGTTAATCTGGGTGATGGTGTCCTCTTTGGTTTGGGCAACAGTAGTCGATTCCTGAGCAAAAGTCAGGGTACAGCATAGCAGGAGCAAAAGCAGTATAAATCGATTAAAGGTGCTTTTCATGGGACAAAAGTTGTGCTAAATATACTTATTTCTTACAAATATGTAGGATTAAGTCAGAAAGTCTGTTAGAATAGCCTGTCTCATTATCGTACCAACCTATTATTTTGACCATCTTTCCTATCACAGAAGTCATGCCTGCATCGAACACACATGAGTACGGATTCCCTACGATATCTATAGAGACAATAGGGTCTTCTGTATAGGCTAAAATCCCTTTTAAATGGGTCTCTGCGGCCATTTTAAATGCTGCGTTAACCTGCTCAATTGTAACGGACTCTTTTACGTTTAGCGTAATATCGGTTAAAGAGCCGTTGGGAACAGGAACACGTATGCCAGCCCCACCGATTACCTCAGAAAATTGAGGAAATATTTTTGTGAGTGCTTTGGCAGCTCCAGTAGTAGTTGGTACTATAGACTGACTAGCAGCTCTAGCGCGTCTTAAATCTCTATGCGGTTGGTCGTGCAGGCTTTGGTCTGTGGTATAGGAATGTACCGTAGTGATATATGCCTGTTCAATTCCGCAGAGATCATTCATGACTTTTAGCATGGGAGCTGCATTGTTGGTAGTACAAGAAGCATTAGAAATTATAGGTTGATCTAAATCGATTTCTGCTTCGTTTACACCTAAAACCACCATAGGAATGTCTTCATTCGCTGGTGGCACGCTCAAAAGCACCTTTTTTGCACCATTTTGCAGGTGATAGTTTAAAGCCTCTTTTGTTTTAAATTTTCCGCTGGCTTCAATCACGACGTCTACATCGGGCCAACGAATTTGCTCAGGATTCGAACCATTCTGAACCGAAATTTGCTGGTCATTCACCAATATAGTATTGCCTGTTGCCGTAATCGTAGCATCAAAAACACCATGAATACTGTCATACTTTAGTAAATGGGCTAGGGTAGCGGCGTCTGCCAAGTCGTTTACTGCGACTACTTGTATATTGGGATGGTTCCAAACGGTTCTAAAAAATGTTCGTCCAATTCGTCCAAAACCGTTAATGCCAACTTTAATTGTAGACATGCCGGGCTTAGGTTAAGTGTTTTTGTGCCTTATACGAAGATCTTACCAGCGCCCCACTTTCTACATGCCTAAAGCCCATCTCAAGGCCTATTTGCTCGTATTTTTTAAACTGATCTGGTGTGATAAACTGTTTTACTGGCAAGTGCTTTTTAGAAGGTTGTAAGTATTGCCCAATGGTAACGATATCTAAATTTACACTTCGCAAATCTTCTAAAGTTTGAATTACTTCCGCTTCGGTTTCTCCCAAACCTAACATGATTCCGCTTTTGGTGCGCTTGATTCCTTGTGCTTTTAAATAACGTAAAACTTCTAAGCTGCGCTCATATTTAGCCTGTATTCTCACTTCGCGAGTAAGCCTTTTAACGGTTTCCATATTATGTGAAACCACTTCTGGCGCTACTTCAATGATTCGATCGATGTTTTTGGTCACGCCCTGAAAATCTGGAATAAGCGTCTCAAGGGTTGTCTCGGGATTCATTCTACGAATCGCTTTAACGGTTTCTGCCCATATAATGGAGCCCATGTCTTTAAGATCGTCACGATCTACAGAGGTAATTACCGCATGTTTAATCTTCATCAATTTAATAGAACGTGCTACTTTTTCTGGTTCGTCCCATGCCACGGTCTCTGGCCGCCCTGTTTTTACGCCACAAAAGCCACAAGAACGGGTGCAAATATTACCCAAAATCATAAAGGTCGCCGTACCCTCGCTCCAGCATTCCCCCATATTTGGGCAACTTCCAGAGGTGCAAATGGTGTGTAGGTCGTATTTATCGACCAAGCCGCGTAGTTCGGTATATTTTTTCCCGGTTGGTAGTTTTACCCTTAACCATTTAGGTTTGGGTGTGCGTTCGGGTTTAGAAATTACAGGTGCATCCATAGCTAATAATACTATGCAAAGGTACGAAGAATCCTAATATTAAAACTCCAGTGATAACAAATACCAAATTCCAAATCCGATAAGAATTACAACTCCCAAAATACTTAATATTCGCATAAAAAGCCCCGGTTTGGCATCTTTTGGCATATGTGAACTTGTCACGAGTTTATAGTTCATTATCGCATAAAAAGGTGCGGTTAAAAACGAGAGTACAGTCGCGATTTTAATAAGGAGCCCCATTTCTGAGATTAAAAAGAACATAATTCCGCCAGTTCCTATGACCAAAACCAAAAGCCAAATCAAATAACCCTTAGGATAGGTCTTTTTGGTGAGTAGTTCTGTAGATCGTGCCATCACACGTGGCGATGCATCTAAGGTGGTTAGAGTGGTACTAAACATAGTCGTTAGCGCTGCGATACCAATGATGAGTCGGGTGCTTTCGCCAAGATTATCTGTATACATTTGAATCAATTGGTTGGCAAAAGTGCCTCCGTTGGCAGAAAAACTCACGCCAGATCCAAACATGACCAATGCCCCCAAAAACACAAAACAAATGGCCAAAAAGGTGGTGGTAAGGTACCCTACGTTAAAGTCAAAACGCGATTGGGCTTGGTTTAAATCTTTCGATAGTTTTTTCTTTTCGAGAGTCCACATAGAGTGCCAAATACTAATATCGAGTGGGGCAGGCATCCAACCCATAAAAGCGATTAAAAAAGCAATTCCAACAGCGTCGCTGGGCATCACTTGACTAAAAGAAACAGTATCGTTATTGCCAAAAGCGATACCTACGGCCAATAAGGTGCTTATGGTTAGGCACACAATAATAACCTTCATCAAACCATCGAGCATTTTGTATTTACCTACCAAAAGCAATACAAAACAAATTAAGGTTACAATTACGCTCCAACTACTAAGCGCTAGGTCTAGCCCAAAAAGACTACTCGCGATCCCGGCGGTTACAATGGTCACCGCGGTTTGAATCGTAAACATGGTCCCGAGAGAGATAATAAAATAGGCCACTAAGGCAGGTTTGCCTAGTTTTCTGTAGCCCTCGAGAAGGCTTTCTCCTGTTGCAGATGCATAACGCGGCCCGAATTCGAAGAAGGGGTATTTAATAAGATTAATAAGCAATAATGCCCATAAGAGGCCAAGGCCAAAATCTGCCCCAGCTCGAGTCGATTGTACGAGATGCGAAACCCCTATGGCGGCTCCTGCAAATAAGAAGCCTGGTCCAAGTTTTCTGGAAAGGGAAAGGAGCTTATTCACGCGTTTCGTTTTGCTGGATGATTTCTGCCAGCAGATTCTTTGCTCTAAGTAGTTTTACCTTGACATTAGATAGCGATTCCTGCATTATCTGTGCAATCTCTTTATAAGATTTCTCCTGAAAAAACCGTAGGTTGATAATCTCTTGATAATGTGGTTTAAGCTCTTTTATATAGCGCAATAAGCGCGAGAGGTTTTGCTCGTTTATAAGCGTATCTTCTGCGCTAAGGGCATCGTCTGGAATGCGTCTGATGCGTTCTGCCTCTTCTTTGGTAGTGTCTAATTGCAATGCGCTGTTTTTTTTGCGCACTTTATCGATGTGTATGTTTTTAGAGATGGTGATGAGCCAAGTAGAAAAGGCAAAGCTTGGCTTATAGGTGTCTAGTTTATCGAAGGCTTTGGCGAAGGTTTCTATAGTAATTTCTTCTGCCTCATACTCATTTTTAACTCTGCGGAACTGAAAACCGTACACTTGATTCCAATGCGAGTTTAGCAAAAAATTAAACGCAGACTGATCGCCAGTCATGGCTTTTTTTACGGCTGATTGAATTCGCTCATCGTTTAGTTCCAACGCGGTTTGCTGCTTACTAGATTGGCGATAAATATAGGTAATTGTAAACAGATTAAAAATAATTCGAGCAGCGGAGCTAGCAGAACCAAGTCTAGTTGCTTGAGTTTTTTGGCGGCGCCCAAATATACCGATAGTTGTACCGCGACACGAACCCCAATAATAATGGCAGCCTCTTTAAGCGATACAATCAATCCTGCGATGGCCAAGGCCCAAAAGGCAAAATTAGCAACGTAATAAAGGCCTAGCAGCAATTTATGGGAAGGTTTATAAAAAGTTGCCGTGCTTATATGTCTTCTTTTTTGGATAAACCAACTTGCAAAAGAAGTCTTAGCCTTAGAATAGGTAAAGGCCTTACTTTCTGTACATAGGCTCACATTTTGTGGCGTAGCCGCTGCATTTACAAAAAGGTCGTCGTCTCCAGATGCCACATGCATATGAGCAGAAAAACCGTTTTGTTCTTCGTATAAATGTCGTGTGTATCCAAGATTACGACCAACACCCATATAGGCTTTGCCCAATTTGGCATACGAAAAATACTGTAAGGCGGTCATAAAAGTCTCAAAGCGAATAATACTGTTAAGCAAGCTTATCTTTTTAGAATAGGCTCCAAAACCTAGAACGATCGCCTTTTGCTGGTTAAAATGAGTGCTCATTATGGCCAACCAATGCACAGAAGCTGGTTTGCAATCGGCGTCTGTAAAAATCATTCGAGTATGTCTCGCTTTTTTAATTCCAAGGGTAAGGGCATATTTCTTGCCAGAAACAAATCGGTCGTTGGCGCTAACATATACAGGCACAATTCTGGAATCTTCTTTAGCGAACTGCTCAATAACCTCTCTGGTGTTATCTGTAGAGTCGTCGTCTACAAGGATAAGTTCGAATTTAGGATGCGTTTGGGCCAACCATAACGGAATATGCTCTTTTAGATTTTGAGCTTCGTTTTTTGCACAAACCAACAAACTTAAGGGGTAGTATTTTTCACTTTTTGGAGAGGGGTCCTTAGTGAACGAAAAATTTGCAAACAGTAAATAGTAGAGAATGTTTATTAAACTAACTGCGATTAAGAGGTATAAAAGCAAATTCTCCAAAAGCAATTATTCTCGATGAGCAGGTTGGTCACAGCTGTCAAATTCGCTAGGCAATTTGCCGCAAAATCCGCAGGCTTCTCCTTCTTTGTTTAAAAATGGGCTTTGGCTTGCACACGTACCTGCAAACTCGCCATCTTTTTTAGCCCATAGTTTAACCGCGATTCCGCCAACGGCTAAGAGTAACAAACCAATTACAAGCAATAGTAATTTCATAGTGCAAAAATACAATCTTTTGGTATCTTTAAGTCCCTTGTGAAGACAAATAATTACATAAATTACAGACAGCTGTTTGCGTTACTATTACCGTTTTGGTTTTTAATGTGCAAGAACGATGCTGTACAAAAGCCAGACGAAGCGTCGGCAAAAATACCCGTTGCAGATTCGGTAGTGGCCAGCTATGCAGAGGTCAAGGCGCCTGCTGTGGTCGTAATAGAAGACAATCTTGTAGATCGAATGGTTACAAGGGCTCAATTGAGCAGGTTTGTTGCCGCTTTAAAGGCGTCACCCCTCGATTCTATGTTAAAAACAGAGCAGGGGCCTTTTACCGTTTTTGCCGTTTTAAATCCCACGAAGATGGCACTAGCGAAAGACGTGTCTGTGGACGAAAATGCAAATTGGCCGGCTAGCTTTATAATTAAAGGGGAATATACCACGCCTACTATTTATAAGAGTTTTTCGAGTGTGAGACCCCAAACTACTTTTACCACCATTAACGAAAAACAAATCACCATGTACGATTTGAGAGATACCCTATTTTTTGAATTGCATCCAAGTAATACAAAGGCCTTTTTGTATTCGAGTGACTTACGGGCGAGCAATGGAATAGTTCACCTTTTAAAATTTGTAGATCGCTAAATTACGGTGACTTCTGGTTCTATGATGATGTTAAAGTCTTCTTTTACTTTTTGCTGAATCGTTTGAGCGAGCTCCCAAATTTCGTCTCCACTGGCCGACCCATGGTTCACTAAAACAAGGGCCTGTTTATCGTGTACTCCAGCGTCGCCATAACGTTTGCCTTTAAACCCAGCTTGCTCGATAAGCCAACCCGCTGGCACTTTGTAATGTACCTCGTCCACTTGATAGAAAGGGGCTTCTGGAAATTTTTCATGAAACGATTCGAAAGCCTTATCGTCAATAACAGGGTTTTTAAAAAAGCTGCCACTGTTGCCAATTTTTGCCGGATCGGGTAATTTTGATTGCCTGATTTTTATCACAGCACTAGATATGTCTTTTATCGTTGGCGAAGTTATTTGTGCATCGGTTAACGTTTGAGCGATGGCACCATAATCTGTTCTAATCTTGTGATTGCCTTTAGTAAGCTTCATGCTTACGCTCGTGATGATATACTTGTTTTTGCCTTCATTTTTAAAAAACGAATCTCTGTATCCAAACTGGCAGTCTTCTTTAGAGAATGTGATCTCCTCGCCAGAGCTCCGGTCGATAGCCTCACAACTCACAAAAACATCTTTGAGTTCTACCCCGTAGGCACCGATATTTTGAATAGGAGCTGCCCCGATGTTTCCTGGAATAAGCGATAGGTTTTCGATTCCTCCATAGCCATGATTCACACAATATTGTACCGTATCGTGCCAGTTTTCGCCAGCCATTACTTTGAGTTGAACAACATCGTCATCCTGACTGCTTATGGCGATTCCTTTGAGATTAATTCGCAACACAGTGGCTGTGATGGGTTGGGTAAGCAACAGATTGCTTCCGCCGCCTAAAACAAATAGGGGTTCACCCTTTTGGTCGGCGATAATTTCTTGGAGCTGGCCAAGGGTGTCTATGTCAAAGAAGCGATGTGCAATCACGTCTATTCCAAAAGTGTTATAGCCTTTAAGAGATTTATCGCGCTCTGGATGCATACTTATTCGTTATAGGCTTCGAGAGCCGCTTTAAGAATTGCGACCGCCTTTACAAGACTTTCTTTATTGAGCACATAAGCAATACGCACTTGATTTTTGCCATAACCTGGTGTCGAATAAAACCCAGCTGCAGGAGCTACCATAACGGTTTCGCCGTTTAGGTGAAACTCTTCTAAGAGCCATTGTGCAAAAGCATCTGTGTCTTTTACGGGTAATTGAGCGATGCAATAAAAAGCCCCTTTTGGGGTGCCAATGGTAACCCCAGGAATCTCTTCGAGCATTTCAATTAGTAAATTTCTTCGCTCTGTATATTCTTCTAATACGTCGTCAAAATAGCTTTGGGGAGTGCTTAAAGCAGCTTCACTAGCTATTTGTGCAAATGTTGGAGGACTCAACCTCGCTTGGGCAAACTTAAGAGCAGTTGCCATAATTTGCGCATTGCGTGACACCAAACAGCCAATTCGAGCACCACACATACTGTATCGCTTAGAAACAGAGTCTATCATAATGGCGTGTTCTGCTAAGCCTTTTTCTTGCAGTATAGAATAATGTGTTGCTCCGTCGTAGGTGAACTCGCGATACACCTCGTCTGCTACTATATACAAATCGTGTTTTAGGGCAATTTTTGCCAGTTTTTGAATCTCCTCTTTAGAATATAAATACCCTGTCGGATTACCAGGGTTACAAATCAATATCGCCTTGGTTTTAGGAGTGATTAAAGATTCAAAATCTTCTATTGGGGGAAGGGCGAAGTTGTTTTCAATTTTAGAATTTACTGGCACTACATTTACTCCAGAGGCTTTTGCAAAACCGTTGTAATTGGCGTAAAAGGGTTCGGGAATAATAATTTCGTCGCCAGCATCTGCAATACATCCCATTGCAAAAAGAAGGGCTTCGCTTCCGCCAGTGGTTACCAGGATTTGATGGGCGCCAACTTCAATGTTTTTGCTTTTGTAATAACCAGCGATTTTCTCGCGATATGCTTCGCTACCTTCACTACGGCTATAGGCTAAAACCTCCAACGAGTGAGAAGCGACCGCATCCATAGCGACTTGCGGTGTTTTAATATCGGGTTGTCCTATGTTGAGGTGATATACCTTTTTGTTTTCCTTGTATGCTTTTTCGGCATAAGGGGCCAATTTACGTATGGGTGATTCGGGCATTTGTTGCCCTTTTTTAGATATAGCTGGCATAAGCAGAACAAAAGTTAAAGTTGCGTTATAAAGACAAAGATAAGGCATCGGAGGGGGATTTTTTAGTAACTTATATTGAAAATTAGTTCGCTACTATTGAAGACCTATCTTACGCTTCTTATTGCCTTTTTTACAGTCTTTGGCTACTCCCAAAGTAGGTTCGAACTACCCAAAGGAACCGATCAAGAAAAAATACCGTTTACGTTAATGAGTAATTTGGTAATTATTCCGGTAGAGATCAATGGTGTTGCCCTTGATTTTTTGTTAGATACAGGAGTGAATGCGACCATTCTTTTTAGCCTCGAGAATAAGGACTCAATCGAGTTAAATAATGCTTCTCCTATCAAACTTCGAGGTTTAGGAAATGGTAAACCTATCGAGGCGGTAAAGTCTACACAAAATACCTTATCTGTTGGGAACGCAGTAAACAGAAATCAAACGGTTTTTATCATTTTCGATCAAGAATTAAATTTCTCTCCTAGATTGGGCAAAGCCGTACACGGGATTATTGGCTATGATTTTTTTAAAGATTTTGTGGTCGAGACTAATTATGTAAAGGAGCAGCTCATTATTACGCGGCCGGGATCTTATCGTTATTCCAAATGTAAAAGATGCTTTGATGCGCCGCTTACCTTCTATAAAAACAAACCTTATTTAGACATAGAAGTCACCCTCGAGAATGAACCACATTCGGTTACCTTACTTTTGGATTCGGGATCTGGTGATGCCCTTTGGTTGTTTAAAGACAAAGAACCTTATTTAATAATGCCCAAAAAGTCATTTAAGGACTTTTTAGGCCTTGGTTTAAGCGGAAACATCTTTGGAGAGCGAACCAAAATAAAAACGGTGAGCCTCGGATCGTATAATTTGTCTAGCGTAAATACGGCCTTTCCAGATAAAGAGGCCTTTGCCAACATAAATTTATTTCCGGAGCGAGATGGAAGCATGGGAGGCGAAATGCTCAGGCGATTTACAACTGTTATAGACTATACAAATAAACGCCTGCGCTTGCGCCGAAACAGATACTTTGGCCAACCTTTTTACTATAATATGTGTGGTCTCACCTTGCAGCATAAGGGATTCGAATACGTAAAAGAAAGACTACCTAATTACGGAAAGTCGAGGTCAATTGGGCAAAACAATGCGGCAAACGAAATCGCTGTTTTCGAAACACAACGCTTGTATGCGATTAAGTTGGCGCCTAAATACGAAATCTCTGAGGTAAGAGAAGGTTCTCCAGCTGCGATTGCTGGCATGCTCAAAGGAGATGTACTAGTTACCTTAAATGGGCAACCTGCGCATCGTTTTGGACTAGAGGAAATAAATAGCATGTTTCATTCAAAAGAGGGCAGAAAAATTACATTTTCTGTGCTGCGAAATGGCCTTACCTATAACTTTTCTATCAAGCTCAAACGAGTTATTTGAGCATAAAAAAACCCTTCGGTTAAGAAGGGTTTATAATTCGCTTGAAAGGAATTACTTGGTTTTTTCCAGTACGCTTTTTTTGCTGTCTGGGTCTAACACAGTTCCTTTAATTTTAATAGCTTTTACTGGCTCGGCAGCATTAGAATAAACCGTGATGGTTTTTCTAATAGGACCAAGACGGTTGGTGTCATATTTTACCTTGATAGTTCCCGAGGCACCTGGTGCGATAGGATCTTTTGGTTTTTCTGGCACTGTACAGCCACAGCTTGACTTTACGTCTGTAATTACCAATGGAGCATCTCCAGTGTTAGTGAACTCAAAAACACGAACGCCATCGGCGCCTTTTTGAATCTCACCATAATCTACTGTTTCGGCTTTAAATTTGATGTTGGCTTGGCCATAGGCTGTCATTCCAACAAATCCAATTAATGCAATAAGAATAAACTTTTTCATCATTTTTACTTTTATTAGGGCTAAAGTACGCTATTATCTTTCCCGTATTAACGATAGTCACGTTTAAAAACCGACACTTTTCGACGAATCTACTAAATAATCGATTATAGGCTTAGACCTAGATTTTAGTGTTACTTAGTGCTAATGTAGGTACTTTTTGTTCTTTGAGCAAAATAAGTTGTTCACTTTTATAATCTTGCCATTATACCTACTTTTGCAGACTTAATAGTTCAAAAATCAGACCAAAATGGCATTGGCATCAAAATATAGCCCAAAAGAAGTAGAAGAAAAGTGGTATTCCTATTGGATGGAGCAGGGTTATTTTAAGTCTCAAGTCAACGAGAAAGAGCCTTATACTATAGTAATTCCGCCACCAAACGTGACGGGTGTGCTGCATATGGGGCATATGCTCAATAATACACTACAAGACATTCTGATTAGACGAGCTCGTTTAAAAGGTTTTAACGCTTGTTGGGTACCAGGTACAGATCATGCTTCTATTGCCACAGAAGCCAAAGTAGTTGCCAAATTAAAGGCAGACGGGATCGAAAAAAACGACTTGAGCCGTGATCAATTTTTAGAACACGCTTGGGATTGGACCCACAAACATGGTGGAATCATCTTAGAGCAGCTCAAAAAGCTTGGAGCTTCTTGTGATTGGGATCGCACGAAATTTACCATGGACCCAGAATTGTCTGATTCAGTAATAAAAGTATTTGTCGATTTATATAATAAGGGCAAGATTTACCGAGGTTATCGCATGGTTAATTGGGACCCTTCTGCGCAAACGACCCTTTCTGACGAAGAGGTAATCTACCAAGAAAAGCAAGGAACCCTCTATTATTTGAAGTATCAAATTGCCGATTCTAACGACTTTTTGACCATTGCCACTACACGTCCAGAAACAATCTTAGGCGATACAGCCATTTGTATTAATCCCAACGATGAGCGGTTTACACATCTGAAAGGTAAAAAAGCGATCGTTCCTATTTGCGATCGTGAAATTCCTATAATCGAAGACGAATATGTAGATATCGAATTCGGTACTGGATGCCTAAAAGTTACGCCAGCACATGACATTAACGATAAAGCACTTGGTGACAAGCACAATTTAGAAATTATCGACACGCTCAACGACGATGGGACCCTCAATAGCTTTGGAATGCATTACCAAGGGAAAGACCGTTTTGTAGCCAGAAAGGAATTGGTCAAAGAGCTTGAAGCTATGGGTCGCATAGTAAAAACCGAGCCATATACCAATAACGTTGGCACCAGCGAACGTACAGGAGCCATAATCGAGCCTAAGTTGAGCGATCAGTGGTTTTTAGATATGAAAGAATTGGCCCAGCCGGCACTCGACGCTGTATTGAACGAAGAGGTAGCCTTGGTTCCAGCTAAGTTTATCAATACCTATCGTCATTGGATGGAGAATGTTCGCGATTGGAACATCTCTAGACAACTTTGGTGGGGACATCAAATTCCCGCCTACTTTTATGGCGATGGCAAGCAAGATTTTGTAGTAGCTCAGACCCAAGAAGAAGCGCTGTTAATGGCCCAAGAAACTAGCGGAAATGCTAGCTTAACAATTGCTGATTTAAAACAAGACCCCGATGTGTTAGACACTTGGTTTTCAAGTTGGTTATGGCCAATTAGTGTCTTTAACGGAATCATGGAGCCTGATAACGAAGAAATAAATTATTACTACCCAACCAACGATTTGGTCACGGCACCAGAGATTTTGTTTTTTTGGGTGGCTCGTATGATTATCGCAGGTTACGAATATCGCGACGCCAAGCCTTTCTCTAATGTTTATTTGACAGGTATCGTACGTGACAAGCAGCGACGAAAGATGAGTAAGTCGCTTGGTAATTCGCCAGACCCAATCGAACTGATCGAAAAATATGGAGCCGATGGAGTACGTGTAGGAATGCTTTTGAGTTCTCCTGCAGGAAACGACCTCATGTTTGACGAAGATTTGTGCAAACAGGGGAGTGGCTTTGTCAATAAAATTTGGAACGCCTATCGCTTAGTACAAGGATGGGATGTGAACGAGCAAACTCCACAGACTGAATCCGAGAAGCTCGCGATAGACTGGTATAAAAATAAGTTTGCCCAAACCCTCGAAACCATAGAAGATCATTACAGTAAATATCGTTTGAGCGATGCTTTAATGGCTACCTATAAACTTATTTGGGACGACTTTTGCTCTTGGTTTTTAGAGGCGGTTAAGCCTCCATACCAAGGAACCATGTCTCAAACAACCTATGATCAAATCATTGGAATTTTTGAAGAAAATTTAAAGTTGATTCATCCGTTTGTGCCTTTTGTTTCTGAAGAAATTTGGCAACACATCGCCAAACGAAATCCAGAAGACGCACTTATCGTGGCGAGCTGGCCAGAAACAACCGATTTTAACGAAAAAGTTATTGCCGACTTCGAATTTGCGACAGATGTAGTGGCTGGAATTAGAACCATTCGCAAAGAGAAAAACATCTCGTTTAAAGACACCATCGATCTAAAAGTGTTGGATAACGAAAAGGTGAATCAGCAAACCGATGCGATGATCACTAAGCTTGGCAACATCGCAAGTTTGGACTACGTCGATGCAGGGGTAGACGGAGCTATGAGTTTTCGTGTAAAGTCTAACGAGTACTTTGTTCCAATGGCTGGAGCGATTGATGTAGAAGAAGAAATCGCGAAGCTTACAGAAGAACTCGCCTATACAGAAGGCTTTTTAAAATCGGTTCAGAAAAAATTGAGCAATGAGCGTTTTGTGAGTGGAGCACCAGAACAAGTGGTAGCTATAGAGCGCAACAAAGAGGCAGATGCCTTGGCTAAGATCGAGACTATTAAAGCGAGTCTTAAAGGTTTAGAATAGGCACACTTCTTCTGGGAGATTTTGCCTGAATAGCAATCGTGCTTTTTCTATTTCTTGAGCGCCATTATCGCTAAAATGCGGCATTATTATGTCGCAATGCAACTTGTGTTTACCTTCTTTATACTTAATTTCGAAGTTACCTCTTTTGTTTCCAAATTTGGTAATTCCATAGTTCACTTCACTAATCTCTTCGAGTTTGAGAAGTTGTGGTTGCGTAGAGGTACTTGTCACTAAATATCGATAACCAAAGGCCATGCTCGCAATAAACCACAATACGGCATAGAAATAATTAGAATCAATTAAGCTATCTATAGCTAATGCCATAAATGTGATGGGTGGCCCAAAATCAAAAATAATCTCCCAATAATAGGCAAGTATGCTTTCTTTTTTACGTAGGTCGTTTGTGCTAGCTGTCTTTGTAAAGCGTATTTCTTGGTCATTCACAAAGCAAAACCCTTCTTTATGTTCAAAATAATTTTGGGTCATGGCAATTATTTACGATACAAAAAATAGTGATTCACAGCATCTACATATTGCTGTTTGGCTTCTTGTGGATTTAAATCTTTGGTCTGAAACAGCGCATTGGTTTTAAAGGCTGCAATAAGCGGATTAGAACTCTTAGAAGCTTCGGGATTATTGGTAGCCCTTTTGTAATAGGCATAGAGTCTTAATAAAAAATCTGCAGGAAAGGGATCGGTATGCTCGTTAATGCTATTAACAGCTTCTTCGAATGCCTTATCTAGCTCTTTTGCTTTCATGTTGTTGTGGCAATCACAGAAATTCCGCCTTTTACTTTTTGGTTTAGGCTCACCTGGACATTGGCATCTAAGGGTAAAAATACGTCTACTCTAGAACCAAATTTAATAAAACCGCTGTCTGCACTTTGGTCTACCTGTTCGCCTTCCTTGGCATAATTCACAATGCGTTTGGCTAAGGCTCCCGCAATTTGTCTGTGCAATACTTTGCCAAATCCAGAGTTGTTGACCACTACCGTGGTGCGTTCGTTGTCTGTTGAGGCTTTTGGGTGCCAGGCCACCAAATATTTACCTGGGTGATACTTGCTGTATACTACATCGCCTCCAACGGGATAACGAGTGACATGTACATTTAAAGGAGACATAAAAACCGATACCTGTAATCGCTTTTCTTTAAAAAACTCAGGCTCAAAAACTTCTTCGATTACTACCACTTTACCGTCTACGGGAGACAATACTTGATGATCGTTAGGCGTAAAGATTCTCTTAGGGTTTCTAAAAAATTGCAACACCAGAATAAGCAACAGCAGTATGCCTAATAACAAACTAATGCGCAGCCAAGCGATATCGATTAAATTGTTTACCAACAGTATGCTAACCGTACAGATAGCAAAGGCGATTAGGATAATGGTATTTCCTTCTTTATGAAACATAACTAATCAAAAATAAGTATAAAAACACAAAAGGAGCGGCAAAGATCAAACTGTCTAGACGATCATACATGCCACCATGACCAGGCATAATCATTCCGCTGTCTTTTACTCCTGCAATTCGTTTAATCCTGGATTGAACTAAATCCCCAATAGAGCCAAAGAACACCACAATAAGCGAGAGTATGATCCACTGAGTTAATCCAAATGTCTTGCACAAATACCAAGTCACTATACCTACGATTATTGCACCAAGGGCTCCCCCGACGAGACCTTCAATAGTTTTGTTGGGAGATACGCTAGGCATAAGTTTAGTTTTGCCAAAGTTCTTACCTACCAAATAGGCAAAGGTATCATTGGCCCAAAGCATGGCCAATACGCCAATCATTACTTCTTTTCTAAAGACTCCATGGTCAAACGGGATTAACGAAATTGCGCCAAACCCAAAAACAATGGTCGCGATAAAAACCAAACCACCTTGCAGTCTAGATAAGGCAGCTTCTTTTCTAAAAAGCCAATAGATCATATAAATATTCATCAAGGCTGCATTAACCACAACTAATAATGAGATAAAGGATTCTTCATTGAAGAAATAATGGATTCCTGTAAAAACACTAAAAAGTAAGGGTAGGCCAAGTATCCAGCTAAAATCTCGAAGCTTACTAAACTCAATACAAGTAATCACTCCTAGAGTAAAAATAACGATAATAAATGCGAGTTGAGAAATAAACAAGGACCCCAAAAGGATAGAGATGTAAAGGGCTCCCGAAGCCGCCCGAATAAAAAGGTCCTTCATGTTATAAGTCTTCCAGAAGCAACAAATATAGGTTTTTTGTTGTACTTCCGTAGCTCATAAAATCCTTTTCTTTTTTGGTTTCGAAGTCTTGAATTGTAGTGATATTGGTAGGTATTTTATGAGTGCTTCTGTCTTTGATTTGACGCAATCCTTCACCTATGTTTTCTACCAATTGACTAGTGGTGCAAAAAACCACAAAGTTGTCTGGCAATTCGTTTAATTTTTTCTCGCGGATTTGATTTGAAGAGATAAGCACTGAGCCATTGTCAGCAACCAGCGCCTCACAATTAGATAAAAAGAAAGCAGAATCCGATTTTTTGCCAAATTTTAAATTAAAACCATCAAATCTAGAGGTAAGCATTTCGTCGATGCAGAACACATCTTTTTCGTACCAATCATTCTCCACTAATATATTATCGAAGGTATCTAAGACTTCTTGTAAATTTTCGCAATAAATAAACTTACCCCCGTTTCGTCTAAAGTTATAGGTAAATTTCTCGTCTATAGGGAGCTGCTTTTCTGGAAAGTATTTACTCTGATCCTTTTTCATAGCCAAATCCCCGGTGTTTTCCGGTTTATTAGCCTTTGGATTTAACAGTCTTTTAAAGAGACTCATTTTGAGTGGATGGGGAAAATATTTACAATTCTACCCAAATATAAAAAAAAGTTAGGGTTGCAGACCCTAACTTTTCGTTAATATATGGTTGTATGCCAAATGAGGGCTTATAGCCGTTACTTTTCTACGGGAATTACTTCTGGCTTTGCAAATGGGCGTTCGCCAAAAATAACCTCTAAATTATCTTTAAAAATAACTTCTTTGTCCAATAAGACATTGGCTAGCTCTGTGAGCTTGTCTTTGTGCTTTTTTAGCAAGGCTACGGCCCGCTGATACTGAGATTCTATGATATTAGAGATCTCTTTGTCGATCAACTCCGCTGTCTTTTCGCTATAAGGTTTAGAGAAGTTATAATCTGTTTGTCCAGAAGAATCGTAATATGTTAGGTTTCCTATTTTGTCGTTTAGACCATAAATGGTGACCATCGCTCTGGCTTGTTTGGTTACTTTTTCTAGGTCACTCAAGGCTCCCGTAGATATTTTACCAAAGATTACCTCTTCTGCAGCGCGTCCACCCATAGTGGCACACATCTCGTCTAACATTTGTTCTGGTCTAACGATTAGGCGCTCTTCTGGCAAATACCAAGCAGCACCAAGAGATTGTCCTCTGGGTACAATAGTAACTTTTACCAACGGAGCCGCATGTTCTAGCATCCAACTTACCGTGGCGTGTCCAGCTTCGTGAAAGGCAATTGCCTTTTTCTCGTCTGGAGTAATTATTTTGTTCTTTTTCTCAAGACCTCCAACAATACGGTCTACCGCATCTAAAAAGTCTTGTTTGCCCACCGCTTTTTTACCTTTACGAGCTGCAATCAAAGCTGCTTCGTTACAAACATTGGCAATGTCTGCACCCGAAAAACCAGGGGTTTGTTTTGCCAAGAAGTCGGTGTCTAGTTCTTCTAATTTTTTAATTGGGCGCAAATGCACCTCAAAAATTTCTTTACGCTCACGAACATCTGGTAGATCTACATATATCTGACGATCAAAACGTCCTGCACGCATAAGAGCTTTGTCTAATACGTCTGCACGGTTGGTAGCTGCTAACACAATAACATTGGTGTTAGAACCAAATCCGTCCATCTCTGTGAGCAGCTGGTTTAGCGTGTTTTCGCGTTCGTCGTTAGAACCAGAAAAGTTGCTTTTACCACGAGCACGACCAATGGCATCAATCTCGTCGATAAAAATAATCGATGGAGATTTTTCTTTGGCTTGTTTAAAGAGATCGCGCACACGTGATGCTCCAACACCCACAAACATCTCTACAAAATCTGATCCAGATAGCGAGAAGAATGGCACTTTGGCTTCACCTGCAACTGCCTTTGCTAATAAGGTTTTACCAGTTCCTGGAGGGCCTACCAATAAGGCTCCTTTCGGTATTTTACCACCTAGTGAAGTGTATTTATCAGGGTATTTTAAAAAGTCTACGATTTCTTGAACTTCTTCTTTGGCGCCTTCGAGTCCGGCAACATCTTTAAAAGATGTTTTTACCTCGGTATTGCGATCAAAAAGCTTGGCTTTAGATTTTCCTATATTAAAGATCTGACCTCCTGCGCCGCCGGCTCCGCCAGCACTCATTCTACGCATAATCAAGATCCAAATACCAATAATTATGGCAAATGGCAATAGGCCAATCAAAATTTCTCCCCACACGTTTTCTTCGCTATCAAACTCGATGCGCGTTGTGATGTCTGGGTTCTGGCTTTTGGCTTCGTCAATTTTCTTTTCGAAGTTTTGTAAATCTCCAAACTGAAATTGATAGTCGGGGGCTGTCGCAGAGGAACTTAAAAAGCTGTTCTGTTCTTTGCGTTTGTGCACCTCTTTGGTTTTGGCCTCGGGTGTTAAAAATACGCGGGCCCTTTTATCGTTAATAATCCAAACTGCTTCTATGTCGCCTTGCTGGAGAAAGCTAAAAAACTCAGATTGAGTAGTTTTAGGAGGTTCTGACCAGCCGTTTCCGAACAACGAAATCGCGAAAAATATCGCAATGATGATTCCGTAAATCCAGAATGGACTAAACTTTGGTTTCTTTATTTCGGGTTTTTTTTCTTCGTCAGCCATGTTGCTTTCGCTCTTTTTTTTAATAGGTAGATTCTATTTTTATCGAATTTGCGTCTCCCCAGAGACCTTCAATATCATAAAACTCTCTAATGTGTTTTTGAAAAACATGTACTACTACATGTACATAATCCATTAAGACCCACTCGGCATTTTCGGTTCCTTCTGTATGCCATGGTTTTTCTTGTAACGCTTTACTCACAGACTTTTGAACCGAATTAACAATGGCGTTTACTTGTGTATTAGAAGTACCACTGCAAATAATAAAAAAGTCACATACCATGTTTTCTAACTCTCTCAGATCCAAGATTTCTATGTCTTGTCCTTTAACTTCTTCAATTCCTCTAATAATTTGAGTAATCAATTGATCTGATCCTACTTCTTTTTTTGCCATTCACTGGTTTTATTTGCGCAAAGTTATTACTTTTTTCGTTCCTTAGACTTGAGATAGTTTAAGATTAACAGAATATTTAATTATTGGATTTGAATATAATCAAACTTAATGCCACCGATTCTACAAATGACTATTTAAAATCCCTTATCAAAGACACCCCTGTGCCCAACAATACCTTAGTGGTAACTCAAGTTCAGAAAAGGGGGAAAGGGCAACACGGTAATGTATGGCGATCTCAAGATGGTAAAAGCCTTACATTTAGTATGTATAGGGCATTTAGTCAACATCAGGACTGTTATCCTTTTATGCCTCAAATGGTGGTTTCTTTGGCTATCGTGAATGTGCTTAAAAGCTTTCAAATACCTGATTTACAAATAAAATGGCCAAACGACATTCTGTCATATAATAAAAAATTAGGAGGGATTCTTATCGAAAATATATGGACAAAAGGACAGCCAACCCATAGAATTATAGGAATTGGCCTTAATGTAAACGATTTGCCCGACCCCGAATTACCTAAAGCGACATCGCTTTTTCAGATTACAGGGGCACAATTCAACTTAGATGAAGTTTTAAGGGGCTTACATCAAGAAATCGCTGTGCTTTTTGATGCGTTTAAGGTGGTTGAACAAGACCGATACTTTGATCAATATCACGATTACCTATTTAAAAAAGATGTGGTGGCTACCTTTAAAGATACGCAAGGAACGGTCTTTAGCGCTATTGTAAAAGGAGTGAGTCCGCAAGGCGATTTACAGCTAGAAAAGCAAGACGAAAACCTTGTAAGTTATGCTGTAAAAGAAGTTGCTATGTTGTATTAAATTTTCTCTAGATTATCTGCCAAGGTACCTAAAAATGAGGTGATAGGACCTTTTATCATCATGGCCATCATGGCATTAAATTGCCCTTCGAATAATAAGGTAACCTCAGATATACTGGCCTCTGGCTCGTGAATATTGCCTGTTAGAGTAAACGGGAGTTTATCGCTTTTGGCTCCTAGAACCACTTGATTGGGAGTATTTATTTCTTTGATCTCTAGGGCGATTTCTGGCATTCCTTTTAAGGCAAACACAAAAGCATTATCTCCAATAAGCTCAAATTTGGTTGTGTTTTCTGGCATTAATTGCTCAAAGTTCTTGACATCGCTTAAAAAAGCACAGACTTCTGCCGCCGATTTTTGAACCGTTATATTTTTACTTTCTATTTTCATAGGGAATTTTTATTTGTTCCAATTGGCAGGGTCTTTACGCCAATCTTGTAGGGTTTGGGTTTGTTCTGGTGTGATATACTGAGCTTTCTCTGCCTGCCCAAGTAAATGCTGATAATCACTTAAGGTATGCAAGTTTACGTCTGCCTTTTTAAAGTTGGCGTCTGCCTGCTCAAAACCATAGGTAAAAAGCGCTAGCATTCCTTTTACGTTTGCGTTTTGCTCGCGTAGTGCAGCTACCGCGTTTAAACTGCTATTACCTGTGCTAATTAAGTCTTCTACTACCACAACCGTTTGGTTTTCTTCTAATTTTCCTTCGATCTGATTTTTGCGCCCGTGCTTTTTGGCTTCGGGTCTTACATAGATAAAAGGAAGGTTTAAATAGTCGGCAACAAGCATGCCAATTCCTATTGCGCCAGTGGCAACACCTGCGATCACATCTGGTTTGCCATAGAGTTGTTCAATTTGATTGGCAAGATGCTCTCTAAGAAAATTTCTGATATGCGGATAAGACAGAGTTATACGATTGTCACAGTAAATTGGAGAATTCCAACCGGAGGCCCATAAAAAAGGGTTTTGAGGTTGTAATTTAATTGCATTAATTTGTAGTAGTAATTCGGCGGTCTTTTGAGCTGTCTCTTTATTCAATATCATACTGCAAATGTATAAAGTTTTTATCAATGAAATTCCTGTAATCTTAACTACCGAAAAACACATCGGAAAAGATTATATTTCGATTCCGTTGGAATTGGTCAGCTTTAAAAAGCTTATCAAATACATTCAAAAAGGCAAGTTGACTTATGTGAATTTGTATCACCCAGACGAACACAAATTAGAGAAGTTTTTACGCAAAAAATTACCGGTTGTAGAAGCGGGTGGGGGATTGGTTTTTAACGACCACAAAGAGATTCTTTTTATTTGGCGAAACAAAAAATGGGATTTGCCTAAGGGTAGGATAGAGAAAAAAGAAACTCCAGAAGAAGCAGCCTTAAGAGAGGTAAGAGAAGAAACAGGCGTAACAGGATTAGAGGTTACAAGGTTTATAAGTAAAACGTATCACGTCTTTAGACGCAATGGCGAATACCGTCTTAAGATTACTTATTGGTACGAGATGCGCACTAGTTTTAACGGCACTTTTGTTCCAGAGAAAAAAGAAGGCATCACCAAAGTAAAATGGAAGAACTTTGCCAAATCACAAGAAGCCTTAAAAGGATCTTACGAAAACATTAAGCTGTTATTCCCTAAAGAATATCTAACCACCCACCCTAAAGATAGGGTATCTTAAATGTGCCTTTTCGTAATGAGGAGATTGCTTGTGAATCCAATCTAATTGCGCATACCAATTAGCGGCAAAGGCTGGCTCACTGCTTATTTTGGCTTCGAATTGTGCTTTTACTTCTGGGTTTTGTTCTAAAAACTCAAAAGCTAAATCTTCCCACACATAAGGAGAAAACCCTTCTTTTTGTTGCAAGACCGTATCAAAAAAGTTCCAATTAAAATAGGAATCAGAAGCTAAGGGTTCTAACGTTTCTAAAATAAATCGCAAGCCGTGTTGTTGGGTTTGGACCGTATAATATCCGCCGCGAAGCCATACTTTTTTATTAAATGGTTCTAACTGGGTATTATAATGCACATAATGTCCTTCATAGGGTCTTTGGCGCGTGTTGTAGTTGGCTATGCGATAGCCCTCTACTTGCATTAAGGTATCTGCGGCTACATAGTTGGCCTTTATTTTATTGTTTCTTAATTTTTGAACTATAGGCCACCATCCCCTAGGAATAATATAGGTTTCAGGAATTTTTACAGAATCAATAGCCTTAAAATAATTGTAATAGGTTACAGGACGCTCAAAAGGTGCTTCTCTGTCATAATAAAGACGATTTGCATTGGTTACTTCACTAGGTTTCATTAGAGCCTCGTATCCTTTAAAATTTAAGATAGTTGTTTGCGTACTGTCTATCGCCCAAGCGATGGGGTAATAGTTGCCAATAGCAAAGCGTTCGTTGGCCTTTTTGCGCATCTCTTTTATCTGGTTAGCATTGGCATCGCTAATACCAATCATATTCTGTAGAATCGCATATGTGCCTTCTACTCTGTCTTTATAGGGTTTGAGCATATGCGTTTCGATCATCATGCCTAGGGTATTAAACATCGTAGTATAGCCTGTAGAATAACGGGGGCCATCCATAAATTGAGAAAAGCCACTTTCTGGCGATCGATTAAATACATTAACATATGGAGTGATGTCCCAATCTTTAATTTGTAAAGAATCTTCTAGTTGCGGCATCATTTGGGTATGTAAAAAGTTGCCTAACTCGCCGCCCAAGCGATTGTGCTGTGTAAACAAATGGGTTAAGGTGTATTGGTAATCGGCGCCATTGCTTACATGGGTATCTATAAACACATCTGGTTTGAGTAAATTAAATACATCTTGAAAGGCTACAGCGTTGCGTGTGTCTGCCTTTACAAAGTCTCTGTTAAGGTCAAAATTACGAGCATTGCCTCTAAAACCATATGCCGAAGGACCGTTTTGGTTGGTGCGGCTATGACTGTTTCTATTTAGAGCTCCACCAATATTATACACCGGAATTACGGCTACTATCGTATTTTCTGGAGATTCAATTGTGCCATTGGCCAAATCGCGCATCAACATCATAGATGCGTCTATCCCGTCTGATTCGCCCGGATGAATGCCATTGTTGATTAAAACCACGATTTCTTTTCTGTCGTTTGTAAATTCGTTTTCGAACGATCTATTCTTATTATAGGTTATAAGATGCAGCGGCTTGCCACTATCTGTATCTTCTAAAGTATACATAGATACACTTTGATGATGCTCACTAAGGGCTTCATAAAAAGATACGACTTGCTCGTAAGTGGCGGTTTGAGTACCGTTAGAATCTTCGAAAACAGTAGAAATATTTAAGGGACCTTCAGGTTGAGAACTGCAATTCAGCAGTAAGAAAGCCACAAAAAAAGCGGTAATTAATTTCATTTTTGATCGATTTTAGAGCATGAAAATAACAAAAGAAATAGGCTTAGCAGTTGTTGTTTCAAAAATTAATCTATACTTTAGCCTTATATATCTAATTCTTTAAACAAATTGACATGAAGAAAATTACTTTATTAATTGCTTGCTTGCTTGTATCTGTAGCAGGTTTTGCTCAAGTTAATGTAGACTTGGCTAACGCTATTCAAGTTGAGGCATTACCTTTTACTGACCCAGCTGTAAACGTACCAAACGGAACTCAAGAAGAAGGCTCTGTAGGATGTAACTTTAACGTACCATCTGTAGACTACAAATTTGAAGTAGTTACTGGTGGATCTGTAACTGTAACATTATCTACACCTGCTGGTCTTTCTGAGCCTGTATTGTACTACGCTACTACTATCGACGAAACTGATCCAACTGGATTAACAGTAACCGATAACTTAGGAGCTGTTGGTGCTGGTTGTTTTGACAACGATGCTGGAGCAGACGGAGTTAGAACTTCTGTAGTAAACGATGGAGACATTATGTTTGTATTCGTTGCTAACGAAGGTGTAACTGACGTAGTATTCTCTGGAGACGCTGTTCTTGCAACTTTAGGTGTTGAAGACAACAACCTTGCAGGTGTATCTGTGTATCCTAACCCAGTTAACGATGTACTTAACGTAACTGTTCCTGTTGGAGCTGACGTTAACAAAGCTGCATTGTATGACGTTTTAGGTAGAGATACTGGACTTACAATGTCTAACGGTACTATCAACACTGCTGGTCTTTCTAAAGGAATCTATATGTTCGTTTTAGAGACTACAGAAGGTAACTTTACTACCAAAGTAGTTAAGCAATAAGGGGAAACTCTTTCAAGCATATTAAAACCCGCTCACCTAGTGAGCGGGTTTTTTTGTACCCGATATTTTGATTGTTGTTTTATTTACGAACTGTGTGTGGCACTAAATGCTCGTACTTACCATTGTGACGCATCACATCTCTAACTATAGAAGAAGAGATATGCGAAAGCTCTGGTGCTGTCATTAAAAAAACAGATTCTATATGGCCCTCCATTATTTTATTGGTCTGAGCAATGGCTTGCTCATAATTAAAGTCTGTGGTATTTCTTAGCCCTCTTAAAATGTATTTGGCATCGATAGACTTACAATAAGACACGGTGAGTTCCTGATAGGTCGTCACTTTTATATTGGGATAGTCTTTAAAGGTGTTTTCTAAAAATGCCTTGCGCTGTTCTAGAGAAAACATATATTTTTTATCTGCATTAATCCCAATAGCAAGCACAATCTCGTCAAACAAGGTTAAACCGCGTTCGATAATATCGCAATGGCCTAATGTAAGGGGATCAAACGATCCAGGAAAAACTGCTGTCTTCATAATTAAGAGTTGTTGTTATTAGGTAACACTGTCTGTACCAAATCGCTAAAAAGGGTAGACAACGATAGTTGAATATAGCGCGCCTGTCTGGGAATAATACTCTCTGCAGACAATCCAGGATTGGTATTGATTTCTAAAAAATACGGCACATCGTCCTGCAGAATGAAGTCGCAACGCGCAATGCCTTTAGCATTAAGGAGCGTAAATATTCTTTTGGTTTCTGCCATTACTCTTTTTTGTGCCTCCTCGCTAATTCTTGCTGGTGTTATCTCTTCTGATTGCCCTAAATATTTGGCTTCGTAATCAAAAAAATCGTTTTCAGAAACAATCTCGGTAGGAGGTAGCACATGTGTCTCTCCAAATGTTTTATAAACACCAACAGATACTTCTGTGCCCACCAAGCAAGTCTCGACAAGTACTTCTGAATCTTCTTTAAAAGCTTTTTCTAAAGCCGCGGGTAGTTCTTCTAGGGTATATACCTTACTTATGCCAAAGCTAGAACCAGCTCTATTGGGTTTAACAAAACAAGGTAAGCCTACCGTTTTAATAATATCTTCTAATGGTGGAATCGCCCCTTGATTCACATAATAGGAGTTGGCACATTTAACACCAAAGTTTTTTAAAACAGAAAGACTGTCTCTTTTGTTAAAGCTCAATGCGGCTGCATAAAAGTCCGAAGAAGTTTGCGGGATTCCGATCAATTCCAAATAGGCTTGCATATAGCCATCTTCGCCCGGAGTACCGTGAATTACATTAAAAACTACATCTGGGATAATTGTTGTGTCTCTGTCTTTAAAGCTAAAGTCGCTTTTATTTATTGGCAATGCTTTACCCGAATCTAAAACAACGTTCCAGCCCGATTCTAGAATATGAGCTTTATATACATTATGGCCCGCAGCTTGCAAGTTTTTGTACACAATCTCCCCACTTTGTAAGGAGATGTCTTTTTCGCTGGAGTAGCCTCCCATAATGATTGCAATATTGATTGCTGGCATAAGAAAGATTAAAATTGAGCGTTAGCCATTGTAGGTATTACTCAGTCTAAGGATTTATTTAAAAAATGAGTTAACAATATCTTCTCAAATATATGTATTTTCGTTGTTCAATTAACCATTGCCGCATATGAGTTTCTTGCGATTTTTACTTACCAAAGCCTTTTTAAAGCAACTAGGACTAGCCGTTTTGGCGATTTTGGCCTTTAGCATGCTGGTATTGCTTTATTTACGGTTGTCTACCAATCATAGCCAAAGAATAGAGGTTCCGGATCTGTCTAAGCTCTCTTTAGAAGAAGTAGATGTAAAATTAAGCGACATTGATTTAAAGTGGCAATTGCTTGATTCTACCAATTACAATCCAGAATATCCTAAGCGATCGGTTATAGAACAATTACCTGCGGCAGGAAGTTTTGTAAAGGAGGATCGCAAAATTTATTTAACACTCAACCGTTCTAATTACCCTAAATTAAAGGTGCCTAATGTAGTAGGGCGTACCAAAAGACAGGCAGAACCAACGCTATTGTCGTTAGGGTTTAAGATTGGTAAAATTACCTACATCCCATATATCGCTAAAGATGAGGTTATGCAAATTAAGCATAACGGAAAAGTAATCGAACCTGGTACCCAACTAGAAAAAACCTCTGTTATAGATCTTGTTTTAGGTGACGGCAAGGGAAGCTTGCGCGCTGGGTCTGGAGATTCAGATGACGACGATTCAGATGGAGCAGAATAATCAAGAAGAGATAGAATCCGGTAGTGACGACCTCTACGAGCATTATCGTTTTGTTGCAGAAAAAGGGCAGCAACCCTTACGAGTCGATAAATTTTTAATGAATTATATCGAGAAAGCAACCCGAAACAAAATTCAAAAAGCAGCAGTTGCAGGTAATATTTATGTAAACGATATTACGGTAAAATCAAATTATAAGGTCAAACCCTATGATGTGGTTACCGTAATGTTCGAACATCCGCCACATGAGTTTTTGCTAGTACCAGAAGATATTCCCATAGACATAGTGTACGAAGACGATCATCTTTTGGTCGTAAATAAAGCAGCGGGTATGGTGGTACACCCTGGGCATGGAAATTATAGCGGAACCCTAATCAACGCGCTAACTTTTCATTGCGAAAACCTTCCAACGAATAGCAACGAACGCCCTGGTTTGGTACATCGCATCGATAAAGATACTAGCGGGTTGCTGGTTGTGGCTAAGACTGAAGCGGCTATGACACATCTGTCAAAACAGTTTTTTGATAAGTCCACCCAAAGAGAATACGTGGCTTTGGTTTGGGGCTCTGTAAAAGAAGATAGCGGTGTAATCGAAGGTCATATCGGGCGCCATCCTAAAAATAGACTACAAAATACTGTCTATTTAGACGAAGATGCAGATCAAAAAGGCAAGCCGGCAGTAACACATTACGAGGTACTAGAACACTTAGGTTATGTGACCTTGGTTAAATGTACCTTAGAAACGGGCAGAACACATCAAATAAGGGTTCATATGAAGCATATAGGGCATACGCTTTTTAACGACGAGCGATATGGTGGGGATGCGATTTTAAAGGGAACTACATTTACAAAATACAAACAGTTTGTAGACAACTGCTTTAAATTATTGCCAAGGCAAGCCCTGCATGCTAGAACCTTAGGCTTTGTGCATCCTGTTACTAATGAGTATATGTCTTTTGAAGCTCCTATTCCAGAAGATATGCTGGCTTGTATAGAAAAGTGGCGAGGGTATACCAAAAATAGGGAGGGCTAATATGGCTTGTCAGATTGATAGTATCTCTTGATGTAAACATAAAAAAGTTTGAATCAGGGAGTTTGCATCTACATGCTTTGGTCGTTATCTTTACCAATATATCTAAGTAATTATCTATAATGAAATTTGTTGTATCACCTGCTAAGTCACTAGATTTCGAGAGCCAATTGCCAACAGAGCAGTTTAGTGACCCAATTTTTTTAAAAGAGGCCGAACGCCTTAACAAGCTACTTAAAAAGAAATCTGCTCGCAGCTTATCTAAGCTTATGAGTATCTCTGCGGATTTAGGGGCTTTAAACTTTGAGCGAAATCAGCAATGGCAAATTCCTTTTACGGCTAGTAACGCGCGACCTGCGATGTTTGCATTTGCAGGAGACGTTTATAGAGGTCTAGACGCGTATAATTTGTCTAAGGACCAAATGAGTTATTTACAAGAGAACTTAAGAATCCTCTCAGGTTTATACGGAATTCTTAAACCCTTAGACCTCATGCAGCCATACCGTTTGGAGATGGGGACACGTATTAAAGTAGGGGTGAGTAAAAATCTTTATGCTTTTTGGCAAAAGAAGATCACTCAGGCACTCAACAACGAGCTTAAAGAAGACGACTTTTTATTAAATCTGGCTAGCAACGAATACTTTAAAGCTATCGATAAAAAGACTCTTAATGTACCTATTATAAACACGGCATTTAAAGAATTTAAGGATGGAGAATATAAGATGATTGGATTCTTTGCAAAATATGCACGAGGCCTTATGGCCAAATATTTGGCAACCACCAACGCCAAAACCCTAGAAGATGTAAAAGGCTTTAACTACGAAGGTTACGGCTTTAGTGAGGCACTCTCTACGGAGCAAGAATTAGTGTTCACTAGACAGTCTCAATAGGCGATGTATTTTTATCTAATCGTTGCGCTGCAAGCTTTTTGCATTTATCATATCTGGAAGACTAGAAGGCCGTTTTATTGGTTTTTTATAATCATATTGGTTCCGCTATTGGGTTCTATTGTGTACTTGCTAACGCAAGCGCTCAATAAATCAGATGTAGAAAAAATTCAGCAAGACGTGACCACCATTATCAACCCCACAAAAAGAATTAGCGATTTAGAGGCAGCCGTCAAATTCTCGGATACGTATCAAAACAGAGTTGCTCTGGCAGATGCGCTGTTCGAAAATTCGGATTGGGATAATGCATTGACTCATTATAATGCAGCTTTAGAAGGCAATTTTAAAACAGATTTTTATTTGAATAGTAAATTGTTAGAGACCTATTTTAATAAAAAACAATACGAGTTGGCCGTTACCCATGGAGACGTGATTAAAAACGACATGCAATTTACTGCGTCTAAGGTGGCATTTTATTATGGCCTCGCTTTAGATAAGCTGGATCGCTCGCAAGAGGCACAACAATATTTGGTATCTGTAGACAGACGTTATTCAAACTTTAATGAGCGTTTGCAATTGGCAGAACATTATTTGGCTAACGAGCAAAAACCGCTAGCCATCGAAATTCTGGACGAGCTAGATTCAGAATCACAGAACATGCATAAAGACACATTTAAGCAGTTCAGAACCACTTTTACAACTGCAGCGCGCCTGCGAGCAAGTCTTTAAATGTTTGATCATTATCATCCATATGCTCCATTTTTCCCAAAGGGTGCTACAAAAGTTATTGTAGGTACTTTACCACCACCTCGATTTACCAGTGGCGACTTAAAGGCAGACGATGTAAATTTTTGTTATGGCTCCCGAGATGGCCAGTTGTGGCCTATTTTAGACAAAATATTTTCTCTTAATCTTGCCTACGAAAACACCCCTTTTGCCATCGAGCAGCGCAAATCATTTTTAACCAAACGCGGCATCGCCATTTGCGATATAGTACAGGCTGCCAAGCGTGACAAAATAGACGCCTCCGATTTAGGCATGCGTGATATCGAGCTAAGAGATGTGTTGGGTATATTAACGAATTATCCTAGTATTAAAACTTTATTGTTTACTGGCGGAAACAGTAAAAATGGCCCTGAATATTTTTTTAGAAAACACCTTACTCAGTATAACCTAAAACTAAGCGTAGAGAACTCGCAAGTTCCGAGAATTCATAGTTTTAAACACCAAGAGCGAGTGTACAAGACCGTTTCTTTGACAGCACCTTCTGGTGCCGCCAATCGCGCGGTGGGGAGTTTGGAGTCTTATAAAAAGTTAAAGACTCAAAATCCAAGTTTTAATACGTTACAATTTAGGGTAATGCAGTATAAGGAGCACTTTTAGATTATTCCTTTTTTTCGTCCTTCTTTTCCTCCTTCTTTTCCTCCTTCTTTTCTACTTTCTTGGCAGTTTTGGCTTTAGGTTCTGCTTTAGGTTCTGCTTTGGGTTTTGCCTTTGCCTTTGGTTTGGCTTTAGGCTTTGCTTTGGGTTTTGGCTTTGCAGCTGCAGTTACTAATTTTTTTCTGCGACGGAGTCTGCCATAGGATCCTCTTGAGATTTTTCCTCTTTTTGTCTTTTTATCACCTTTTCCCATTATTAATCTGATTTATGGTTATTTACCCTTAAATTTAAATAAAAAAAAACGCTTCGAGCAGTTCAATCGCAACTCAGTTCATTTTCTACGTCATGCAAGAGCAACAAAATTGGCCGGTTATTATTGTGGGTGCAGGTCTTGCGGGGCTAACTTCTGCTATACATTTGAGCAAAATGGGTATAAAGGTATTGTTGATCGAAAAAGAAAATCTGCCTGCGCACAAGGTATGTGGCGAATACGTAAGCAACGAAGTATTACCGTATTTAGATTCTTTAGGTTTTGATCCGTTCGCAGTTGGTGCGACAAGAATCAATCGTCTCGAGGTTGTGCTAGCCAGCGGTAAAACTATTAAAACCAATATGCAATTAGGCGGTTTTGGATTGAGCAGATACCACTTTGATTATAGCCTTTTACAACTGGCTAAATCTTACGGAACTACAGCTATAAAAGCACAGGTACAACAGATTCTTTTTAAAGACACTGTATTTACGGTCAATACTCAAGATGGCAAGACGTTTAAGGCTGCTCAAGTTATCGCAGCTTATGGTAAACGATCTGTACTGGACAAAAATCTAGAACGTCCATTTTTTAAGCAATCGGCTCCATTTTTGGCAGTAAAAACACATCGCAAGGGAGACTTTCCTTCGGACCTAGTCGGTTTGTATAATTTTAAAGGAGGCTATTGCGGAATTTCTTGTGTAGAGCAAAATATTATCAATAGCTGTTATATAGCCACCTATAAGAGTTTTAAAAAGCATAAAAATCCAGAGCAGTTTGAGCAGGAGGTTTTAAGTCAAAACCCGGTTTTAAAACAAATTTTGGAGGTTACCGAACCAATTTTTGAAAAGCCACTCACTATTAGTCAGATTTCGTTTTTAAATAAACCAGCGGTTCAAAAGCATATTCTTTTTGCTGGGGACGCTGCAGGATTGATTCATCCATTATGTGGCAATGGCATGAGTATGGCCATAGAAAGTGCACAGCTTGCTAGTGAATTAATAATTAAGTTTTTAAAAGGTCAAATCCGCAGAGCCGAACTAGAAAGCAGTTATAAAAAACAGTGGAATCAAAAATTTAAAAAAAGACTCAACACCGGGCATTATGCTTCAAAAATTATGCAGGACAGTCGTTTTAGTTCGGTTGCATTTAAAGGTCTAAAAACGGCTCCTTTTATACTTGACGCTCTTATTAAACGCACCCATGGTCAAATACTAAAACCACTCGCTTTATGATTTTAACCAAAGTAAGAAGCGATAAAAAGGAATGGATGGACGACTTAACATTACATGGGCCAGCCCTCAGAAATACTTTAGATACCTTAGGGAGAATAAATCATTGGTTGGGAGGTAATCGAGTCACAAGGAAAGCCATTAAAAAGATTTTAAAGAAAAATAGTGGCCCTTTATCACTCAAAATATTGGACATCGGCTGTGGTCATGGAGCTCAGTTGCGATATTTAGTAGATTACTGCCGCGACAATAACATCTTGATAGAAGCTACAGGGGTAGATGCCAATGACGATTGTATCGACTATGCATTAGCATGTTCGCAAGACTATGGCGAGATCACTTACCTAAAGCAAAATGCTTTTGACACCAGTAATTTAAAGCCGGAGTACGACATTGTTATCGCCACCCTATTTGCACATCACCTAAAGGATCACGAAATAGAAACCTTGTTACAAACCTATAAGAGTAGAGCGTCAAAAGCGCTAATTATTAATGATTTACACAGGCATAAGCTCGCTTACGGTCTGTTTTATGTATTAGGCCTTTTTATTAAAAACGAAATGATTGTACACGATGGCTTGGTTTCTATACTAAGGGGCTTTAAAAGAAACGAATTAATCGCATTTTCTAAGAAATTAAAATGCTCGTATTCCTTGCATTGGATGTGGGCTTTTAGATACCAATGGATACTATACACAGATGACCGTAAAAATACATAGTGTTGCCAAAGAGCTTCCGGCCTTTAGTAAAAACACTCCAGAAATTTTGCCTTTGGTAGATGCTTGGTTGTCTGGCCAGGAAGATCGCTATAGGCGTAAAGTTTTAAAGATTTTCGAAAACGCTGGCGTGAGCAAGCGTTATTCGATTATGGATCCTATGGAGGTATTTAACAAAACGTCTTTCGAGCAAAAAAACGATTTGTATATCGAGAGTGCCAAGGAGCTAGGTAAAAAAGTCTTGCAAAATGCACTTGATCAGGCTCATTGGCATCCTACAGAAGTAGACTATCTAATCACGGTGAGTTGCACCGGAATCATGATTCCTAGTTTAGATGCCTATTTGATAAACGATCTAAATCTCAAACAAAATGTGGTGCGCCTACCAGTAACAGAAATGGGCTGCGCAGCAGGTATTTCTGGAATCATTTATGCCTATAATTTTTTAAAGGCAAATCCGGGAAAGACAGCGGCGGTAGTAGCCGTTGAGGCCCCAACAGCGACATTTCAATTAGACGACTTTTCGATGGTTAATATGGTGAGTGCGGCTATCTTTGGTGATGGTGCGGCCTGTGTGCTTTTGTCTTCACGCGAACAAGATGAAGGTCCCAAAATACTCGGCGAGGGTATGTACCACTTTTACAATGCTACGCATCTTATGGGTTTTGGATTAAAAAATTCTGGCTTGCAAATGATTTTAGATCAACAAGTTCCAGAAATGATCGCAGCTCATTTTCCGGCCATTATCGACCCTTTTTTAGAAGATTTTTCGCTTGGCATTAAAGATGTAGATCATTTGATATTTCACCCTGGCGGAAAAAAAATTGTACAAACCGTCCAAGATTTATTCGGACAATTCGGTAAAAATATAGATCATACCAAGGCTGTTTTAGACCGCTATGGGAATATGTCTAGTGTTACGGTTTTATATGTTTTGCAAGAATTTTTAAAAGAACGCCATTCCCCTGGAGAGCTGGGACTCATGTTGAGTTTTGGCCCAGGTTTTTCGGCACAAAGAGTTTTATTACAATGGTAAATGAATTTTCTAAAGACAAGGCTTGGGCTATAATTTTAGGAGGCTCGAGAGGACTCGGGTTAGCTACCGCCAAAAAATTAGCGGCTCACGGGATGAACATTTGTATTGTTCATAGAGATCCTCGCACTAAGTTGCCCGAGTTTATATTGGAATGTGAGGCTTTGCGAACTCACGGGGTAGAGGTGCTAACATTTAATATGGATGCCACTAAACGCGAAAAACAAGATCAAATATGTGCCGCCTTAAAAAAGAAGACCGGCCAAAAGGGTCGGGTAAAACTCTTGCTCCATAGTATTGCCAAAGGCAATGTAAAGCCAATGGCGAGCGATACTGTTGCCAATCTCTCCCATCAAGATTTTATGGTAACCTTAGACGCCATGGCGATTAGTTTATATGATTGGACGCGACGTTGTGTCGATTCCAAATTGTTTGATAGCGATGCCAGAGTGCTGAGTTTTACCAGCGAAGGGAGTAAAAAACCATGGGTGCATTATGCGGCCGTAGGAGCTGCCAAAGCGGCATTAGAGGCGGTTACTCGCAGTATTGCTTTAGAGTTCGCCCCTTATGGAATAAAGGCCAATTGTATTCAAGCAGGGGTAACAGATACCCAATCTCTGGCTTTGATTCCAAACAGCGAAGCGATTAAAAAATATACTAAGAAGCGAAACCCTCTTAACAGACTTACTCGGCCAGAGGACGTTGCCAACGTTGTGTATTTGCTGTGCAAAAAAGAAGCTTCTTGGATTAACGGCACTATCATCCCAGTAGATGGAGGCGAACACTTGAGTTAAATGAAGCAGCGCGTTGTAGTCACAGGTCTTGGAATCGTTGCCCCAAATGGGGTAGGGCTTACTAATTTTGAAGATGCACTAAGACATGGCAAGAGTGGCATTCGGGCTGTTGATGCCTTACAAGAGCTTAATTTTAGTTGTACCGTTGGTGGAATTCCTCCCTTGAGTGATGCGACGATTAGTGATTACTTTACACCATTAGAACTGCGTAATTTTAATAACAACGGGATTATTTATGGGTGTATCGCAGGGATAGATGCATTTAAAGATGCTGGCTTGCAAATTAGTGATACGCCCGATTATCTGACAGGCGTTATTTTTGGGACAGGTACTTCTGGCATAGAAAAATTAAAGGAATCGATACACAAAATAGACCAAGGCAATGTAAAGCGTCTAGGAAGTACAGCTGTCATACAAACTATGGCGAGTGGTGTAAGCGCTTATTTGTCTGGTAAACTGGGACTTGGAAATCAAGTAACGACAAATTCGTCTGCTTGCAGTACAGGAACAGAAGCCATTATTATGGGCTATGATCGAATCACGGCAGGCAAGGCGACTCGGATGTTAGTAGGAAGCACTTGCGAATACAGTCCTTATTTGTGGGGGGGATTTGATGCGATGCGCGTACTCAATTACAAGCATAACCAAGCTCCCGAGGAGGCTTCTCGACCCATGAGTATGACCGCAGGCGGATTCATTCCAGGGAGTGGGGCAGGGGCCATTTTGTTAGAATCACTTGCTTCTGCTCAAGAGCGCGGTGCAAAGATCTATGCCGAAGTTCTTGGTGGATCTGTAAATTCTGGAGGACAGCGAGGGGGAGGGAGCCTTACGGCACCAAATTCTGAGGCAGTTCAAAAGTGTATAAAAGATGCCTTACTACAAGCCGATGTTACGCCTAACCAAATCGATTTAATCAATGGGCATTTAACCGCTACAGTGAAAGATCCCGTCGAGATCCAAAATTGGAGCGAGGCACTTGGATTAAAAGGCCCCAACTTTCCTAAAATTCAATCTACAAAATCTATGGTGGGTCATTGCTTGTCTGCTGCGGGCGCGGTAGAATCTGTCGCTTCGTTATTACAGATTTATAAGCAGTTTATGCATCCGTCTATTAATTGCGACGATGTTCATACCACAATTTTAAAGCAAATTGATGCAGCCAGTATCCCTCATAAAACAAGTGATAAAGGGCCAAATATTATAGCCAAGGCTAGTTTTGGATTTGGAGATGTAAACGCCTGTGTGCTTTTTGAAAAATATAATTAATTCTATGGAATCACAAGAGATTATCGAAACCCTAAAAAATATCATCGAGCCCTATGTGCAAAACATTGAGGCCTTTAAAACACTTGACCAAGACACCGATTTTATAAACGATCTTGGAATAAATTCGGCCAATTTGGTAGATGTAGTGTTAGATGTAGAAGATGCTTTCGATATCGTAATAGATAACGAATCCATGGAAAAAATGTTAGACGTTAGATCGTCTATGGCGGTTATTCAACAAAAATTGGCTGCAAAGTGATAGGCAATGATATTGTAGATTTGAATTTCGCGTCTTTTAATTCAGAAGAACGTAGAGATAGGTACGCATTAAAAATACTGCACCCAAACGAGCAAGAATTTTACCAAGTATCAAGCGAGAAATCAGTTTTAATATGGCGTTACTGGAGTATTAAAGAAGCCGTGTATAAGGCATTTGCTCAGCAAAACCTGGCTGCGGTTTTTTCTCCCAGTAAAATCGAAGTAACCATACGTAGTTCAAAAAATGCAACTGCCCATATAGCTGGGAACCATTTTCATTGCACATCTATCATGAGTGAGACGCTGGTTTATACGGTGGCGGTGGCAAGGTCTGCTGTTTATTTGAGTAGTTACTTTATGATGAAGGGTACACAGCATTCTGGCGACCATACAAGACTTAAACAAGCAGCAGCACAACTATTAAACTTAGAAACGAATCGATTATTTATCGCAAAGCGCAATGGTAAAATCCCTCGTTTATACGATCGTAAAAGTCAAAAAAGCTGGCCCATGTCAATCACACATCACGGCAATTTTATGGGGTATGCGTTGCGGTTTTGATTAGCGTATATGGGAGACGAAAGCGTTGATTTTGTCCACACCATTTGCCGTCAAATGTTTTATAAATGCCGAACCAATAATCGCTCCCTTAGCATAGGTTGTGGCTTGATTAAAGGTGTGTTTATCGCTTATCCCAAAACCTACAATCTGCGGATTGGCAAGGTCTAAATGGGCAATGCGCTTAAAATAATCCTTTGCATGGTCTAAGCCTGTTTTGGCGCCAGTGGTACTGGCACTGCTTACCATATAAATAAAACCGTTAGAGGCATTGTCTATGGCTCTTATTCTGGCTTCGCTGGTCTGTGGTGTGATTAAAAAGACAAGATGTAAACCGTGCTTTTCGAATAACGATTTATAATGCAGTTGGTATTCTCTTAAGGGTAAATCTGGAATGATGAGCCCATCGATTCCTATTGCTTCGCACTGCTCGCAGAATTTTTCCATCCCAAACTGCAGCATAGGATTAAAATAGCCCATGATTATAAGCGGAATCTTAACCGTTTTACGAATGTCTTTTAGCTGATCGAACAAAACAGCCGTGGTCATGCCGTTTTTCAAAGCCTGGGTAGAGCTCGCTTGAATAGTGGGACCGTCTGCCAAAGGATCGCTAAATGGCAAGCCAATTTCTATCATATCGACCCCTGAGTCTTCGAGGCCTTTAATGATCTTATAGGTGTCGTTTAGGGCAGGGTAACCAGCTGTAAAATAAATAGATAACAGCTTTTTGTCTTCTTGTAATTTTTGATCAATTCTGTTCATGCTTATAAACTAAAATGTTCTATATAAGTGTTTAGATCTTTGTCACCACGCCCAGAGAGATTTACGATTATCACATCGTCTGGCTTAAAAGATTTTTGTTCGAATATCGCAAAGGCATGTGCAGTCTCGATGGCGGGAATGATTCCCTCTAACTCACTAACGATGAGCCCAGCATTCATAGCATCCTTATCTGTTACCGCCATAAATTGCGCGCGACCGCTGTCGTATAAATGAGCGTGCATGGGGCCAATTCCTGGGTAATCTAATCCTGCAGAGATAGAATAGGGTTCTGTGATTTGCCCATCTTGCGTTTGCATAAGCAAGGTTTTGCTACCGTGAATAATTCCGGCATGGCCTAATTGTGATGTTGCTGCACTCTCGCCACTTAGCACCCCTTTACCGGCAGCTTCTACGGCGATTAAACCTACCGAGGGCTCGTCTAAAAATTCGTAATAAGCCCCAGCGGCATTGCTGCCACCACCCACACAGGCCACTACATAATCTGGCAGTTCTCGCTGTTCTAGCGCTTTTAGTTGCGATTTAATTTCTTTAGAAATCACCGACTGAAATCTCGCAACCATGTTGGGGTAGGGATGTGGTCCAACGACGCTCCCAATAATGTAGTGGGTGTCTACGGGATTATTAATCCAATCTCGAATGGCTTCGTTGGTTGCATCTTTTAAGGTCTTACTACCAGAATGTGCAGGCACAACTTTGGCTCCGAGTAGCTTCATTCTCGCAACATTAGGTGCTTGTCGTTTAATATCGATTGCACCCATATATACAATACATTCCATACCCATCAATGCACAAACCGTAGCAGTGGCAACTCCATGTTGACCCGCTCCAGTTTCTGCAATAATTCTTTTTTTACCTAGGCGTTTGGCCAGCAAGATTTGCCCTATGGTATTGTTTACTTTGTGAGCTCCTGTATGGCAGAGATCTTCTCTTTTAAAGTATACTTTACAGCCATATTTTTGAGAAAACCTTTTGGCAAAATACAGTGGTGTAGGTCGCCCAACATAGGATCGCAACAGCTGATCAAACTCTTTTTTAAAGTCTGATTCTGCCATTATGTTTAGGTAATTGCGGCGCAATTCTTCTACGTTAGGATATAACATCTCTGGAATAAAAGCGCCTCCAAAGGCACCATAATATCCGTCTGAATCTACATTATATTGCATCAAAAAATGTTTTTAATTTATTGTAATCTTTTAATCCAGGAGCCTCTTCAAACCTGCTATTTAGGTCTATCACCTCGATAGGGAGTTCGGTTTTGAATAGGGCTGTTAGAGCAGCGATTTGTTCTAAGCCAATACCACCGCTAATTATGATTGGAGTTTTAAACGTATAATTATTTAAAACTTGCCAGTCAAATTGAGTTCCGGAGCCACCCCGCAGTACTGTTTTAGTATCAAACAAAAACGAATCGACCACTGGTACATAATCTCTTAAAGCGTTAAAGTCAAAACGATCACCAACGCCAAAGGCCTTCCAAATTTTGATCGATGGCAGTTCTTTTTTTATCATATCACAAAAGGCAGGAGTTTCGTCTCCATGCAGTTGTATAACGTCTAGATTAAAAGCCGTTGCTTTTTGTTTGATTACATCGAGCGAGGCATTTACAAAAACACCGACATGCGCTATTGCTTTGGTTTTTGGCAATGATGGCAAGGTGATATTTCGCGGCGATTTATCATAAAAAATAAAGCCCAAATAATCGGGTTGCAAAGAAGCCACTCGCTCTATATTTAGAAGCTGTGTCATGCCACAAACCTTTATTTTTGGCGATGTTCTCACGACTTTAGCTTTTTTATGAATTCGGCGGCTGCTATACCTGGAGCATTGGTCTTCATGAAGTTTTCTCCTAACAAATAGCCTTTAAAGCCATATTGACTTAGCTCATTAATAGCCGTTATGCTGCTAATTCCGCTCTCCGATATTTTTACAAAACGATCTGGTATATGTTGTGCTAAATTCTTACTGTTTTCTAAAGAAACCTCAAAGGTTTTAAGATTGCGATTGTTCACCCCAATGATGTCTACATCTGGTGTCGCATATTGTTGCAATTCCTCCAGATTATGTACTTCTAATAAAACCTCGAGTCCTAACTTTTTGGCTTCACTCGCCAAGTTGTTACACTCGCTAACACTCAAACAAGCCGCTATCAATAAGATTACATCTGCACCATAGGCTTTTGCTTCATAAAGTTGATAAGGATCTATCATAAAATCCTTGCGCAAAATGGGCAACGATGTTGCGGCACGCGCTTGTAATAAATCGTCGAGGCTACCACCAAAGAAGGGCCCATCTGTTAATACAGACATGCCAGCAGCACCTGCTTGCTCGTAGGCGTTTGCAACGGCATCTACCTTGGCCTTTTGGTTAATTACATCTTTGCTGGGAGACCGCCTTTTAAATTCTGCGATAATGCCATTGGGAGCGCTTAATAAATTGGCTTTTAAACTATGGCAAGCACGACCAAACATTGGAGCTTGTTCTAGATACGCCTGCGGAATAAGCTTCTTTTTGGCCGCAATTTCTACAGCTTTTTGAGCACATATAGTAGTGAGTATGTCCATGCTATTGCTGGCTTAATTTAATTAATGATTTTAAAGCAGTTTGTGCTTTTCCTGAGAGCAACGATTCTTTTGCAAGAGCAAAACTCTCTAAAATATCGATGCCCTTAACCGTACTAATTGCGACGGCAGCATTGGCGCAAACCACATTGTTTTGAGCTTCTGTGCCTTGTCCCGAAATTACGTTTGAAAATATTTGTGCAGCCTGCTCTATAGTATCACCTCCATAAATTTGCTGCTGGCTAATTTGTGAGACCCCAAAATCTTGTGGCCTTAATAGCCGTTCACTTTTATTAGAAATTGCTTTTGTATCGCTGGTAAGTGAGACTTCGTCGTAACCATCTAAGGCATGCAGTATGGTATACTTTTTAGAAGATCGCTGGTACAAATATCCATAGGCTCTGGCGAGTTCTAAATTAAATACACCCACCAATTGAAACTTTGGAAAAGCTGGATTAACCATAGGCCCTAACATATTAAAAAAGGTTTTGATTCCGAGCTCTCGTCTAATTCCGCCTACGTTTTTCATCGCTGGATGAAAAAGTGGCGCATGTAAAATACAAATACCCGCTTTGTCTAAGCAGCTTTTTAAAAATCCAGCATCGCTGCTAAAACGAACCCCTAAATGTTCCATCACATTGCTGCTCCCACTAATAGAAGACACTCCATAATTACCATGCTTGGTTACATGTATCCCAGCTCCGGCAACCACAAAAGAAGCCAAGGTCGAAATATTAAAAGTGTTTTTACCATCACCACCAGTTCCGCAGAGATCGATGGTATCGTAACCTTTTACATCTACAGGGATACAAAGCTCGAGTAGGGCATCGCGAAACCCTTCTAGTTCGTCTATAGTAATGGTTCGCATCATGTACACCGTTAGAAAAGCTGCGATTTGACTAGGGTTAAATTGACCATCAGAGATGCGTACCAAAATTTGTTTGGCCTCGTTTTTGGTTAAATTTTGATGCTGAATGAGCCTGTTTAATGTTTCTTTCATACCAAACGAGTTAGGATGTTATCCAGTTTTTAATCATGGTTTTACCATGAGGAGTCAAAACAGATTCCGGATGGAACTGCACCCCTCTTACATCGTATTCTCGATGCCGTAAGGCCATGATATTGTTGTCTTTGTCTTTTGCCGTGATCTCAAGGCTCTCGGGCAAGTCTGCAGGGTTCACTACCCAAGAGTGATAGCGCCCCACCTCAAAAGTCGCCTCCAGACCTTTAAAAAGATGTTCGTCTAGCACCGTAAGAGTTACCGGCGTAGCGATGCCATGAAAAACTTGCTCCAGATTAATAATACTACCACCATACACCTGCGCGATGGCTTGTTGCCCTAAGCACACCCCCAGAATGCTCTTTGTGGCTCCGTACTGTTGGATTATTTGCATTAGCAGTCCAGCTTCTTCTGGGATTCCTGGTCCTGGCGATAAGAGAATCTTATCAAATTTTTTAGGAAAATCTATATCTAATTGGTCGTTGCGCACTACCGTGACCTCACAATCAAATTCTTCTAGGTAGTGTACTAAATTGTACACAAAGCTGTCGTAATTATCGATGACTAGTATTTTGCTCATAACTAAATGCTTTCTGCTAGTTGAAGGGCTTTGGTCAAAGCACCTAATTTGTTATACACTTCTTGTAGTTCTTTATCTGGGTCACTATGGGTAACAATGCCAGCACCAGCCTGATAATGCAGCGTATAGTCCTTGCTCAAAAATGAACGAATGATAATTGCGTGATTAAAATTACCGTGAAAGTCCATAAACCCAATAGCACCGCCATAAAAACTACGATTCACGTTTTCGTAAGCTTCTAATAGTTCCATGGCCTTGTGTTTTGGTGCTCCGCTGAGCGTCCCAGCTGGGAAGGTATCTGCTACGATTTGCATGGTAGAAGTAGTTGGATCTTTGATGCCAATTACTTTGCTTACCAAGTGAATCACATGAGAGAAAAACTGTACCTCTCTATATTTTTCGACCTTGATATCCTTGCCATGACGACTCAAATCGTTTCTGGCTAAATCTACCAGCATAACATGTTCGCTGTTCTCTTTATGGTCTGATGCCAGCTCTAAAGCCAGGGCAGCATCTTTCTGGTCGTCGCCAGTTCTTTTAAAAGTGCCGGCGATAGGATGTATCTCTGTGCGATTATCTTGCACCACCAGTTGTGCTTCTGGCGAACTCCCAAATATTTTAAAATCGCCATAATCAAAATAAAATAAATAAGGAGAAGGATTTACAGATCGCAATGCGCGATATACATTAAAGTCGTCTCCCGTAAAGGGCTGCGAAAATCGCTTTGAGGGTACTATCTGAAAAACATCTCCGCGCTGGCAATGCTCTTTGCATTTACTCACTAAATCTTTGAACTGATCGTCTGTTAAATTAGTAGTTGGTTCTCCTATACTATGAAATGAATATCCTTTGTTGGTATTGTTTTTAAGCAATTGTTCTATGGTCTCGATATTGTTATCTGACTCATAGCAATGGGCAAAAATAAAGGCCTGATTATTAAAGTGGTTAATGGCGATGATGTTTTGATATACGGCGTAATAAAGCTCCGGCGCTTCGATTGCATGCTGCTTTTTCTGTATATCAATCGATTCAAAATATTGTACCGCATCGTAGGCCATATACCCAAATAGCCCATTGTTTATAAATTTATGATCGCTTTTGCTTACGGCAAATCTTTTAGAAAATCTTTCTATTTCCTGCGGAACATTTACAGTGTTATCAATTTTTAATTCGCTAGAAGTGCCATTTGGAAATTGGCTGTAAATCGTTTGGTTCTCGACCCGAATAGAGGCGATTGGATTGCAACAGATATAACTAAAACTATTGTCGTTTGCGTGATAATCACTACTCTCTAACAGCAGGCTATTAGGGAAAATGTCTCGCAATCGCATATACACAGATACGGGGGTAAGCGTATCGGCAAGTAGTTGCTTGGCATGTGTTTTAAGCGTGAATTTGGTCATTGTTTCTGGCATAAAAAAAGGCTTGTCGCGAAAGACAAGCCTGTATCATTTATAAAATACTATAGCGGTTGTTTCACGAAATCGTTCGTTTGCAAATCCACCACCAAGTATTTTGAGTTTTATTCTTCATTAGTGTTTCAAAGATATACAAAGCATATAAAATGCCAAATAATTCTACAGCAAAAAAAAGGAGCTCATATGAGCTCCTTCTTTAACTAAACAAATTGACTTACATCTTAAGAGTGATGTCAAGTTCAAAATCGTCATAAATTGTTTTGTCGCCAAGATTGTCAAAAAAGCTACCAGAGCCATAACGCACGTCAAACTTAGAACGGTCTATGGTAATGTTGGTAGTCGCAGTGTTGCCATCTATCGTTAAATCGAAAGTGATAGGTAGGGTAGTGGCCTTGATCGTTAAATCTCCAGTCACCGAATAGTTTCCATCGCTGCCAGATGCATTGGTGATTACCAATTTTGATGTTGGATAGTTTTCCACGCCAAAAAAGTCGTCCGATTTTAGGTGACCCTCTAATTTTCCTTTTCCTTTTCCTTTAAGATCGAGTACCGTGATAGACGTCATGTCTATTACAAACTCTCCACCTACTAGGTTGTCGCCTTTTAGTTCGAGGTAACCCCTTTCTAGGTTGATAGTCCCATTGTGCTGGCCTGTAACTTTTTTACCTACCCAAGAGATCGTGCTTTCTGTGATGTCTATTTGTTTTACAGCGTTAATTGTAAAGGCAGAACCTGCGATTACGATGGCTGCTAAGATTAGTGTTTTAACTACGTTTTTCATTGCTTTAGTTTAATAATTAATTGCGGATTGTATTTAAATAAATATTTAGTGAATCTAATTGTGATTTGTCTAATTGAGAAATTAGATTTTGATTGTTCTCTAAGATAAGCGGGTCTAATTGTTCTAACACATCTAGCCCCTCTGTTGTAATAAACAACTCGACTTTACGTCTGTTCTGTTCACAAACCTGTCTTTTTACAAGGCCTTTGCTTAAGAGTTTGTCTATTAGCCTGGTGGTATTGCTATTTCTGTCTATCATTCGGCTTTGTAATTTACTAACAGAGCAAGGGTTGCTTTTTTGCCCTCTTAAAATACGCAGCACATTATATTGTTGAATAGAAAGCCCGTAGGGTTTAAGCACCCCCAAGATACGTTCCTCTATAACACGGCAGGTATACATCAGATTAATTACCGTTTTGGTAGATAATTCCATCTGAGAGGTGGTTTTTATGACTTCTTCTATTTCCAATGTTGTATAAACAATATTTGTATATACAAATGTAATATTTTTGAAGACTTTCAAAACAACTTTAACAAAAAATTACAATAGGAGGGGCATCCTGCCCATCGCTTAAGCCCTAATCTATTGTTAAAAGGCTTTCACATACTGTTATTATTGAATATTTTTAAGCGTTAATCGCCTGTTATGAAACATTATATTGGTTTAGCACTTATGCTCTTAATCTTTGGTTGTAAGGACACACCCAAGGACAATGACACCGCTCCCTTGTCAGAAGTTGTTACCAAAACCACGTCGATAGGGGCAACACAAGCAGCGCAATCAGAAGTCCCGATTTATGCTTTTGCAGATTTCGAACACCTGTTACATAAAGACGATGGCAAAACTTATGTGGTGAATTTCTGGGCCACTTGGTGCAAACCCTGCATCAAAGAGATGCCGTATTTCGAAGAACTGGCGGCCAACTATAAAGACAAAAATGTAGAGGTGTTATTTGTGAGTTTAGACTTTCCTAGGCTGTTAGAAAAACAAGTAATTCCGTTCATAAAAGAAAACAATATTCAATCAAAAGTTGTCTTGTTAGACGACACAGGAGCCAATGAGTGGATACCTAAGGTAGACGAATTCTGGTCGGGAGCGATTCCCGCGACACTGGTTTACAGAGGTAACTACAGAAAATTTTACGAAAAGTCTTTTGATTACGCTCAATTAGAAGCCGTGGTTAAGGACGTTATGAAACTTTAACTCAAATGAAAATGAAAAATTTTAAAAACCTATCGATTCTAGGCATTTATGCTTTTGCCTTAATTTTTGGAGCCATGAGCTTTACAGAAAAAGATACGACCATCCTCTCTGGAGGATACGACATAGGCGATACAGTTACAGATGTTAATCTAAAAGATGTAAATGGAGACATGGTCTCTTTTGCCAATTATGACCAAGCCAAAGGCTTTATTGTAATATTTACTTGTAATACTTGCCCGTATGCAGTGGCAAGCGAAGATCGCATCAATGCCTTAGATGCCGAATTTAAAGACAAAGGCTATCCTGTTATTGCCATTAATCCAAACAATCCCGATATACAGGCAGACGACACTTACGAATTAATGCAGCGCAAAGCCAAAGAGAAAAACTTTTCGTTCCCTTATTTATATGACGAAAGTAAATCTGTTTATGCCCAGTTTGGCGCTACTAAAACTCCACATGTTTATATTCTTCAAAAAGAAAGCGATAAGCTTGTAGTAAAGTATATAGGTGCTATAGACGATAGTGTGCGCAACGCAGCTGGAGTCACCAAGCGATTCGCGGCAGATGCTGTTAATGCGCTTTTAGATGGTAAAGAAGTACCACTCACAAAAACTAGAGCCATTGGCTGTTCTGTGAAGGTTTAAACACCAAAACATATAGATTTAAAACCAAGCCAAACGGCTTGGTTTTTTTATTTCTTAAATAAATGTGAAAAAAACTCGTTATAAACTGAAACATTCACCATGTTTTTACGTCTATTATAAAGTCAAACAAGTATTTTTAGCTTTGTTTTACCTAAAAGTTGTGACTATTTTATGACCGATCTAACCATCCAAGAGTGGCAACAGCAAGTTGCCAAAGACGCCAACGCCGTTATTGTAGACGTGCGCACCGATGACGAAGTTTCCGAAGGCCATTTACCCGGTGCTTTGCATTGTGATATTTATGGAGGTCCTGTTTTTTTAGAACAGATTAAAAATATGGACCCTGCCAAAAACTACTATGTTTATTGTCGTTCTGGAGGAAGATCTGCTCAGGCTTGTGCCGTGATGCAATCTGTTGGACTAGCAAACACTTACAATATGATAGGTGGATTCGATCAGTGGGACGGTGAGGTATCTAATGAGTTGTAGAATACCCCTTGTAAAAAGGATTATATAAAAAAATTACAGATGAAAAAGTTAATTTCCATCCTATTAATTGCAGTTACCATGGTAGCTGTGAATGCTTGCGAAGAGACCAAGGCAAGCGAAATCGAACAAATCACCGTAGATCAAATGAGCGAGGCGCTCAAAAACGATAGTATTCAACTGTTAGATGTACGTACCACAGACGAATATATTGAGAGTCATCTAGAAAACGCTCACAACATTTGCGTTACAGACAACGACTTTAAAGAAAAGGCAGAAAATCTTAACAGAGACGAACCTGTATATGTGTATTGCAAAAAAGGGGGGCGCAGCGCCAAGGCAGCCAAAATCTTACAAGAGATGGGTTTTACAAAAATATATGATATGACAGGAGGCATTCTTCTCTGGGAAGAGGCCGGTCTCGAGACCAAATCAAAACAGAGTCAAGGGCAACCTTAATACTTTAAAAGCTTCCTAATTAGGAGGCTTTTTTTATCTTGCGCCCTTATGAAAAAGGCGCAGACCATCAATCTTACCAATGCCTTAGGAACCAGACTAACTTTAACCAACGTTGGGGCTGCTATCATGGGCTTGTATATAGCCAATAAAAAGGGACAGCTAGTAAACGTGGTAGTAGGTTTAAAGGACGCGCCGGCCTACGTAGAAACAAGCTATCAAAAATCGAGGCTGTGTTTAGGAGCTACTGTAGGGCGCTATGCCGGCAGAATATCCAATGGCGGATTCACCTTAGACGATACCTTTTATCCTTTAGAGAGTCAGGAAGGATTTCATATACACGGTGGGAGTGAGGGCTTTCAGAATCAACTATGGGAAGTTTCAGAAGTCGCGCAACAGCCTCATGCCAAGGCCGTCTTTACACTTAAGAATCCAACAGGGGCTTACCCAGGAAATCTTGACATCACAGCAACCTACGAGCTTTCTAACGACAACGAGTTGAGCATAAGCTATACCGCGAAGACAGATCAAAAAACAGTGCTCAACATGGCCAATCACGCTTATTTTAATTTAAGCGAAACAGGTTCTGTGGGGGAGCAGTTGTTGCAAATTCATGCCGATCAAATCCTTGAAACAGACTCAAAATTGATTCCAACAGGAGGGTTTATCAATATCGATAACACCAACTGCGACTATAGACAAAAGAGAGCGGTAAGGGAACCATCATTTACAGGACTCGATACGGTATTTGTATTAAATGATAAGAAACCACAACTGTCTATTACAGCTCAAGACACAGGAATCACTATGCAAGTGAGCACCAATCAAAAAGCGGTAGTGGTGTACACACCTCTTAATTTTAATGGTATTGAATTGGCCGAGCCCAATAGTGCAGCATATCCTGCAATTTGCTTCGAAGCTCAAAATTTTCCAGACGCACCCAACCATCCAGATTTCCCCTCTGCAGTATTACTACCGGGAGAGACCTATCATAATCTTACGCGATATAAATTTACTGTAGAATAAAACTAGTAACGCTCCTTAAGTTCTATTAGGAGTCCAAATACTAAACAAAGTGCAGCGGTTGCAATGACCATTGATCCTACGCCCATAGTGTGTGGTTTTTGTGTTTGTATAAATATACAAACATTTTATGAGTCGACTTTTTTGCTTGTGCAAAATAGTACATAACATAAAGTAAATTGTCATCTGTCAAAATCGTCGGAGAGAGTACGTCGTTCATTTCATTCACTCCGTGCTCACCCCTAACCAATGTAGCAAATGCCATCTCGATACAATTTCAATTTGTAAAACCACTCGATTACCGTCATTTTAAATTTATAGATTCCGTGGAGCCGGGGATTGCCGAGCGCTAAGAAAATGTCCGGTGGACATTTTTAGCGAGGCACTGGCCTGCCGCGTTGGCTTACACATTTTAATCTCGAACGCACTAAACAAAGTGTCAAAACTGGTAAATGGAGTGAGACTCTCCCCGAGCGTAACGAAAAAAGGCTACCCGTGGGTAGCCTTTATGAGTGGAGCCGGGGAGAGTCGAACTCCCGTCCAAACAGGCAATTAAAACGCTTTCTACATACTTAGTCTTTACTTAATTTTTGTCGCATTGCCGGTCAAAGACTACCAACAATACGCTTAGCTTCAATTTGAGTTTCGCTGCTTTATCAAAGCCCTAAAGCAGCTAGGTTTATATTTACGAATGCTCTATATCGAATGCCATAAACCAAGGCCTTCGAGAGCATTCCTGCTTGCCTACCTAGTAGGCCGAGGCATTATCCTACTATAATTCAGATTATGCAGCTAGGGCGTAGTTATTCTCGCCGTTTAAAAGTGTGAATCATGATATTTACGAGCTATGGTCCAGCGCTCGGTATGCTTACTTTCCAATTGGTCCCGCTGTCAAAACCAGTCGGCCCCTTTATTTTCAATGAACTTTGGGTGTTCCACACCTTTCGGTGTGGTCGCGCTTTCGGCAGTCGCTTTTTTTGTTTTACAAAAAAGAGCTTCAACAAAGCCTCTATCGCTAACACAGGCTCGCAAAGATAATCGAAATATAGTATCTTTGCTCGCAATAATTTAAGAACAAAAAGCATTCCAAATGGCAATAAAATTCGCACTTATCAAAGAACGCAAGTCTCCACCCGACAGAAGAGTGGTTTTTTCGCCTGAAAAGTGTCAAGAAGTCATGCAAGCCTTTCCAGAGGCTCAAATTACTGCCGAATCTAGCGATATTCGCATTTTTACAGACCAGCAGTACGCCAATAAGGGCGTTATCGTTGCTCAAGATGTAACAGATTGCGAGGTCATGATAGGGGTAAAAGAGGTGCCTAAACCAGACTTGATTCCCAATAAAAAGTACTTCTTTTTTAGTCATACCATAAAAAAGCAACCTTATAACAGGGCGTTGTTACAAACCATTTTAGAAAAAAAGATCGAGCTGTACGATCACGAAACCATCGTAAAAGAGTCTGGTGCTCGTCTTATTGGGTTTGGGCGTTACGCAGGATTGGTGGGAGCCTACAATGGTTTTAGATTACTCGGTATACGCGATGGGTTGTTCGACCTTCCCAAAGTAGAAACCCTTGCAGATTTAGATGCCGTCAAAGCCGAACTCGATAAAATTACCCTTCCTAACATAAAAATCATCTTAAGCGGCACAGGGAAAGTAGCCAAAGGTGCCAAGGAGATTTTAGATTATTTACACATTACAGAGGTTACAGACCAACGCTATTTAACCTCAGATTTTGACGAGCCGGTATATTGCCTAATTGACGTTACAGAATATAACAAACGCAACGATGGGCAGCTAATGGACAAGTACGAGTTTTACGAGGATCCTACAGACTATAAGAGCGATTTTATGAAGTATGCAGAGGAGAGTGATATGTTTATCGCTGGTCATTTCTATGGCGACGGCGCTCCTTATTTATTTACTCGTAAAGACGCCAAAAATCCAAAGTTTAGAATCAACCTAGTAGCAGATATATCTTGTGATATCGACGGCCCTGTGGCTAGCACCATAAAACCTTCTACCATTGCAGATCCGTTTTACGGTTACGATCCAAAATCAGAACAAGCCGTGGCTTTCAATGCACCTGGCGCTATTGCTGTAATGGCGGTAGATAACTTGCCTTGCGAATTACCCAAAGATGCGAGCGAAGGCTTTGGCGATATGTTTTTGGAGCATGTAATCCCGGCCTTTTTTAATGGAGACAAAGATGGCATATTAGAACGAGCCAGAATGACCACAGCAGAAGGAACACTAACCCCTCGATTTGCCTATTTACAAGATTTTGTAGACGGCGAGTAAACTAGTCGGTTGTATTTATTAAGCGGTAAATTAAGATGGCCGTTCTTTTTGTAAGATCTTCAAATGTATTCAAGTTAACCGTTTCTTGAGGGGTATGGGCACCATTACCCATGGAGCCTAAACCATCAAGACAATCTACGTATTCGGCTACAAAAGAAACATCGGCAGCACCGCGTTTTCCAGGGTCGTAGGCAACGACGCCTCCTTGTCCCAAGTCTAAGCTTACCTTATCTAGAACAGCTAGAACCCCCTTATTCCCTTCAGAAGGGCCCATGGCAGGATAGCTATCTATAAAACTAATTTTAGCCGAGGTCTGTGGCAAATTGTTAGCTACAATTTCGCGCATTTTAGCCCTGGCACGTTGTTTTTGTTCCTCAGAAATAAATCGTAAGCCTCCTTTAACCACTGCGGTTTGAGATACTACATTAGATTTTCCGAAGGCATCTCCTTTGCTATTGGCCTCGTCATGATTTACGAAGGTTCCGCCTAAAACGACTCCAGGATTAAAGGTTAAATACTCTTCGCCTCGTACCTCATTATAAAACTCGTTAAGGATTCGTGACATTTCAAAAATGGCACCAGCGCCAGTTTTTTCGCTAAACACTCCAGAAGAATGTGCTCTTTTGCCAGTAACTTCTACCTTCCAGCCAGAAGAGCCTCGTCTTGCAATCGTTGCATTGTTAAAACCCGTTGAGGTCTCAAAACCTAAGGCAATATCAGATCGCTTGGCAGCATCTATCAAATCTTTTCGGCTTATACTTAACGGCTTTCCTGTACTCTCTTCGTCGCCGGTAAAGGCAACAATTATCTGAGCATCGTCTAACAGTCCTTGCTCTTGTAAAGCTCTAATTGCATAGAGCACCACTACATTGCCGCCTTTCATATCGTTTCCGCCAGGGGCGTGAGCAATGCTGTCGTTTACCATCTTAAATTCTTGAAAAGGGCTATCTGCTTCGAAGACCGTATCAAGATGACCAATTAACAACAGCCGCTTTCCTTTTGACCCCTTGGTTTCGGCAAAAAAGTGGCCAGCACGGTTCATTTCGGGAGGCATTTCTTTCCATTCTGTTTCAAAGTCAATCTCAGAAAATGCATCGTCAAATACCGCACCTACCTCGCCAACTCCGTCTAAGTTAAGGGTGCCACTATTAATATTAACCACCTTCTTTAAAAACTCGATGGCCTCGGCGTTGTTTTTTTCTACACGGTTTAAAATACCCTGTTCTTCTTTGCTTAAATTCTGAGCAAGTGATGTGAGGCCTATAAGCAAGGCCAAGGCTGTGGTAAAAAGATGGTTGGTTTTCATTTTTTAATTTTTATAAAGTGCTTTAGAAGCTTCTTCGTATTTGTCGCCAGCCGTCCAAACAGGAGTTTTTGGGTCGTTGCCAATCAATCTGCCAGCAAGGACGTAGGCCTTAAAGAATTTTTCTAAATAATCGTAATCCAGCGTATGTGCCTCGTCTCCAGGGCGGTGGTAATATTCTGTAACGGTTCCATTAAAGGCGGTAAATCCAAGCGAAAAAGTAGGAGCAGGGATTCCGGCCTTGGCAAAATGAACATTGTCTGAACGATCAAACAAACCTTGCTCTGGAGCAGGATCGTCTACGGCGGTTAAACCAAATTGCTTACAAGCATTTTTAATGTGATCTCCTGCGGTGGTGCGTGGTAAACCTATGATGGTAGCCAGCGAAGTATCGTTATACCCAGCATTGTCGCTGTTAAAACAATAGACCATTTGCTTAAGCGGTAGCATCGGGTTCTTTACATAGTAGTTACTGCCTAACAAGCCTTTTTCTTCTCCAGTGAACAGTATAAATAGACCCGAGCGTTTTGTTGGATGCTGTGTTAAGTTTTTGGCCATAGTTAGCACGGTAGTTACCCCAACGGCATTGTCTCTAGCACCATTGTAAATGGTGTCGCCTTTGGCATCTGGAGTCCCGACACCCACATGGTCGTAATGTCCTGAGTAAATAATAAACTCATCTTTTAACTTGGCATCGCTGCCTTCTACCCAACCCACTACATTATAGGAGTCAAATAATTCTTTGGCTGCAGGCACTATATTTAAACTTCCTTTTGTAGTTCCGTAAGGAGATAAAGAGCTCGCAAAAGCCCCGTTGCTGTCTTGCACCCAAACAAAAGGAAAATCTGCGGCTTCTTCTTCGTCTGAGGCCAAACCTACAGATGGTGCATTAAATTGATGATCAATAAAACCCCACATTTGATCTGCAGCGTTTAAAAGTTCGACCAAAGCAATAGCTCCATTTTTTTGAGCAAGGGCCATTTTTTGTTCTCCTAGACCAAAAGCGGCACGTGCATCTTGAGCGGTTTCGCTTCCTGCTTTTACCACAACTACTTTACCTTTAACGTTGGCATTGGCATAATCGTCTTCTAATCCGTAACCCATATAGACCATATCACCGTTATATGCAGCGGCACCAGAACGTAACATGACTGCTTGGTCCAAGGTAGACTCACCAATTTTAAGCGACAAGTTTTTGGGAGGATTGCGCCTTTCCATAGGTACGGCTTGATAGTAGTTGCCCGTTTCAGGATTGGGCATTACTCCGTAGCTCTTTAGCGCGTTGGCTAAATATGAAGCTGCAATTTTTAATTCAGGGGTTCCGGTTTCACGGCCTTTTAAAAGGTCGTCTGCCAAAAACCCAATGGTTCCTTCTATTTGTTGTTTTGTGATTGACTTTTCTGCAAGTTGTGCATCGGTTTGAGCCGACAGGCTGAGGGTTAATAAGCTTAAACCTAGTAATAGCAAGTTACGCATAAGATGTTTTTTTTGATGAGGCATAAAGCTAATCATTTAATCTTAGTTTTTATAGCCACGATACAACCCTAAAAATGCATTTTAAGATAGTTTTATAATTATTTTGTTTAATAAAAATTACTTTTGCTTAAACAAAATAAAATAATGAAGACATTTTTAGTCATTGGAGGAAGTAGTGGAATTGGTCTCGCCCTGGCAAAAAACCTTAGCGATAGCGGGTACCAAGTTATCGCTACCTATAACAAAACCGCACCTCCACAGCTTAACAATGTTAGTTTTATAAAGTACGATGTGTTGGAGGCCGAGTCGCAATTGGAAGAATTGCCCGAGGCCTTAGACGGAATTGCCTATTGCCCTGGAGCGATCAAATTATTACCCTTTAAAAGATTAAAATCAGAACAATTAGCGGCCGATTTTGATTTACAAGTGGGTGGTGCTGTACGCACGATTCAACATGTATTACCAAATCTGACGGCGGCCCAAAACGCTTCTGTGGTCATGTTTAGTACCGTAGCGGTACAAACTGGTTTTAATTTTCATTCACAGGTTTCGATATCTAAAGGTGCTATAGAAGGCCTTACCCGAGCGCTAGCTGCAGAGCTGGCCCCAACAGTTCGAGTAAATTCTGTAGCGCCTTCTATTACTAATACGCCTTTGGCCGAACGTCTTCTTAATTCCGAAGAAAAAATTACAGCTAATGCCAACCGCCATCCTTTAAAAAAAATAGGTGCGCCCGAAGATGTTGCCAAAGCCGCCGCCTTTTTATTAACCGACGATTCCAATTGGATTACAGGTCAAATAATGACTGTAGACGGCGGAATCTCGTCATTAAAAGTATAAATCATGTTAGGATTATTTAAAAAGAAATCACCCATAGAAAAATTAAGTGCAGAACGTCAACGCTTGCTAGAGCAAGCGCGTAAGCTTTCTGCTTCTAATAGAAAAGCGAGCGACGAGATGTATTTTAAGGCAGACGAGTTAGATAGACAAATAGCACAATTACAGAATTAGTATGGGCTTTTATCAGTTTACAGCAACTCAAAAAATTCCGGCCCCTGCAGAAGAGGTCTGGGATTTTATATCGTCTCCGGCCAATTTAAAAGAGATCACGCCAGATCATATGGGCTTTGAGATTACTTCTAAAGGGTTGCCAGAAAAAATGTATGCTGGGATGATAATTAGTTATATCGTAAAACCGTTGCTAGGAATTTCGCTTAGGTGGGTAACAGAGATCACCCAAGTGAAAGAAGGAGCATATTTTATAGATGAGCAGCGCGTTGGCCCATATAGCATTTGGCATCATCAGCATTTTTTAGAACCTATAGAAGGTGGAGTCCTTATGCGAGATATAGTTTCGTATAAGCCACCTTTAGGGTTTCTAGGAGCCATCATGAATAGTCTGGTCATTAAAAATAAATTAAAAGGCATTTTTGATTATAGAACACAGGCGGTGATAAAAAAATTTGGCAAGTTTTAGTCTGGAGTATTATAAACGATACTCTCAAATATTAGTATAGAAACATAGCCTATACCATAAGCAAGCACATCACACCAATCTGCCGTGCTGCCAAAAACAACATTGAGCCATTTTATATTGTCAAGTCCAAGAGTGGTGAGAATCTCTAATGCCTGTATGGCTTCAATAAAGAGTCCGATGAAGAGTGCAACCAACGCTGCTTTTAAAATTCGCAGGTTGCTAATAAGTCGCAACAAACTATACACAAGAATAATGGCTAAGACATCTCCAATAAAATGCCTAATAATTCCGCCATTGATAAAGAGGGCAATACTGGTTTCTATACCCAATAAAACAAGGGTCCACCAGAAATACGAATTGTTATAGATTTTTAGACCCAACAGCAATAGAATAACGTTGCATAACTAGATGTAAGGTATATAAAAACACTCCAAAACCAATGGTGATTCCCCAGGATTGCAAATGTGATAGTGGGTTTAAGACGATCACGGCAATATCTCTGAATAATTGAGCGGGTTGCGTAATGATATCCCAGCTGTTCCAGCGCAAAACTCTGCCTAGGTATATTCCAAAACCACATAATAAGTACACCGCTAATGTTGCCAAGGAGAGCGTCGTTTTGTTCCAATAGGATGCCATCGTTTTGCTAATGACTTGTATAGAATAATAACCGTACATAAGCCCGGTGATTGCGAAGGAGGCAATCATTAAAAGGTCGAAGTATATAAGATGTGATTGTGATCTTTTTAAGTGAATTAGATCTGTAACTATATAAAAGGAATTAGGCAAGAACAACAGCCAAAACCCTAAAAGCAACATGGCTCTTAGCCCCAGGTTTTTAGGCTTCGCATGCCGTGCCGTGATTTTGGCAAACGTGTAGGGTAGTGCCGCCAGAAATAAATTCCAAATCAGGAATAAATAAAGAATATCTTCTGTGGCAAAGATTCTGGCCACCACTGTAGCCAGTGATAACCCCGTTAAGATAAGCAGGGTTTTTGATTGTTGAGATAATTGGAGAAATTTCATAGTAATTGATTTTAGTAAAATGTATTTAATGATCGTAGCACAATTGTTTTATTTGGTGCTCTTGTGTGCTAGTACAGATCGCAGCTCTGAGTTGATCCAAAGGCTGATTCAGCAGTAATTTATAGTCAAAACTGTGAAAGCAATTAAGTTGTTTGCCCATTTTGTAACAGTTGTAATAATAGGCTATATACTCTGGTAAGATCAAACTACCCAAGGCGATGACTGCAAAGAGGTATTTGCTGCGTTTGCCGTTGCCAAAACATAAGTATTGTAAGGCTACTTCGTCTTGGGCTCTTGTGTTAAACCCTAGTAAAACGTGATAGGCATCGTGTCTTTCTACCTTGTCGATTACCTCAAAACCATTGGACTCTAAAAACAAGCCCATCTCATGGCCCAAAGTTCCTTTAGGAAAATCCAAAAGCGAAGCCCGAGTATACCCCCAAGCCTGCTTTTTTTGCTTAAAGTACCTTACATAAAACCCTTGTGAGAGCTCGAACAATTTGGCGACTAACTTTTTTCTCATATCATGCTTTTAACTTTCGTTTATCCAGTCAATTTTTCTGGTTACGTACATAATGATGGCGAGGATGGTAAACAATCCAATGCTGCCAACGAGCAAGGCGTAATTCTCGAGCTGAATAATCACATAGATAAATCCGTACAGCGCTGCCAGCGAAGAGAAAATCATAAGCGCGAATTTTATTCCTTTTAGTAAAGCCTTAGCGAATAGGGTGATAAGCACAATTACAGAACTCGAGGCAATTAAATAGGCAGTGGTAAAGGGCTGATGTTCAGAAATAGAAACCAATAATGTGTAAAATAATACTAGCGCTAAACCGATAAGTAAATACTGAAAAGGATGAATGTATATTTTACTTACTATTTGAATCAGCAAAAAGACAAATAGGGTTAAACCTATGACCAGAATTCCATATTTAGAAGAGCGCTCACTTTGGGTGTAATGGTCTACCGGAATTACCAGTTTGGTTCCAAAGGCAAAAGAACTCAGATTAGGTAAGTGATCATAAAACTGTTGCTCAAATTCACGATTTATTTGCAAGACGCTCCAATCTGCCTTAAAACCACTGTCGGAGATTTGTTTTGTTTGGTCGTTGGGTAAATAGTTGCCATCAAAACTGGGAGAATGCCAATTAGACTGCATGCTGGCAGTAGTTTCCTTGCCTAGCGGAATAAATGCTATAGATTCACTCCCATTTATGTCGAGTGTAAAGTCAAATGGGATTCCTGTGTTTACAAAAGCCTCGAGATTTGCGATAGGCGTAGATTCTATGGTGTTTAAAAATTGCTCGTCATATCTAGGGGCAACCTCTAACACCTGATCCCCGAGCTGAATAGTAAGCGTATTTTTTATCCCTTTTAAGTTTGAGGTTTGCACAATAATAGTTGCCTTATCCCACAACACATCTTTTTGTGGAATTTCTAACGAGCTAAAATCGCTTTGGCTAAAGTTGCCCGCTACGTCTATGGCTGCCGTAAATACGACGGACTCATAAATAGACCGTTTTAATGGCTTGGTTTCTACGTTGGAATCGTACTGCAACACCTCTGGGAACAAGTAGGCAGTGTGATATACCTCTGTCAGAACTGTCGTTGTTTTCTTGGTGTTTTGATTGTACAGCTCTTCTTGTTTATAGGTCTTATACGGAATCTTTAAAATAGGTCCGGATAAAATGATTTTATTGCCCCATTTTTGGTTTATCTCTTGCACCACGTCTTGCTGCCTTCCGGCACGTTCGTAAATGAGTTCTTGTACAAATGCGAGAGGGGTTAATAATAGCGCGATTAACACGCCCACGACCAACATTCTAGCGGTAATTGAGTGTCGCATCCAGTGCGAGAATTTTCCTTTTTGTGCGTCCATAATTTTGTTTTAAAAGTACTTTGAAATGCAAAGTAAAATGATAAAAAAATTTAATTTTGATTCTTCTTTATAATGGCCTCTAAGGCTTCTATGTGTTTTTTAAAGGCATTCTTTCCCTTTCGAGTTGCTTTATAGGTGGTATTGGGTTTACGCCCAATAAATGATTTTTCTACGATTACGTATTCGGCTTTTTCTAAGGCTTTAATATGGCTTGCCAAATTACCATCGGTAACGTCTAAGAGTTCCTTGAGGCGATTAAAATTTATCCTGTCGTTTACCATAAGAATAGACATAATTCCGAGCCTTATTCTATGGTCAAAAAGTTTGTTTATGTTATCTATTAAGCCCAATTACTTTTTTTCTTGAAGGTACATTAATGCGCCATATACAACATGAAAAACGCCAAATCCCAATACCCAAAACCAAAATCCATAGCCGGGATAAGCAGCGCACAGCAAGCCTATTACCAATTGTGCATAACCCAAATATTTAATATTTCCGATCGTATATTTGGAGGCATTCACCAAAGCAAGGCCGTAAAATATGAGCATAAGGGAGGCCGTCAAACCATAGTGTTGACTTTGCAGTTTGATCAATATATATAAACCACCTACGAGAAGCGGGATCATAAAATTGATTAGTAATCTGCGAGTGGTGGCGTCCCAAATTTTTTCGCCGTTGCGTTTGGCTTTTTTTGTGGTCAATAAATAGGCTGTCCCCACACTAGCCACGGCTACTAGGGCCAAGATGATAAGCATTAGTTTAAAATTCCAACTACTCAGATTCACATAATTTTCATGGGTTGGGAACACATACAAAAAAGCGACTGTTGCGCCAATAAGTGCATAGATTCCGGCCAGAATTCCTGAAAGACCGCTTAGCGATATAAATCGCGAGGACCTGTTCATCAAATCTTTTATGTGTGAAAGATTATCGAGGTGTTCTTGATCGCTCATATTAAAAGTACTTTGAATTACAAAGTTAATATAATTTTTAACATCTGTGTTAAACAAATATTAAAACTCAAAAAGCCCCTAAAATTACGGTTTCACCGTAGGCCATACAGGAAAAACCCTTTTTTTAAAAAGGGGTTTTTCCCCTTGTCAAAATGAGGTGTTTAGTTGACCTTTATACTTTAGATTTTTTCAATTGGGGAGTTGATTAAATCAGGATTCTATCAAGAGGGCTGTCAAGCAATTGGCAGCCTTTCTTATGGTCTAAAACTTAGTTGACGGCAATTTTAAAATCCAGGATTGGAGTAAACTCGGTAAACAAAGTGAGTTGCTGATATTTGCCTTTTTTTGCTGGAATCATCACCTCGTAATTTCCCGCTCTGTTTTTAATCACATGTGTCACAGGCAAAACACTGGTTTGCCCATCGAAAGAATAATACAAGGGCGTTGCTTCTGGCAAACTTTTAAACTCAAGCTTGATGGTGTTTTTGGCAATATAGATTTTGCCTTTTTGCGAAACATCTAAAGAATAATTCTGTTCGAAGTAGGCAGGATAATAAATTGGTTCTGCAAAAAATTGTGTTTCGCTAATGGGACGCTGCAAGAGTTGCCAGCTTGAATCCATCGGGTAGTGAGAAGTAATGAATACCTCTGGTGATGTCAAATAATAATAGTCGTTTAAATACTTGATCCACTGTCCAGAATTGGTGTCTTCGTAACCAGCACTCCAAGTGATATCTAAAAATTGCCAGCGACCCTCAAGCCAAACAGCATTCCAGGAGTGATTTTTATATCGCACTGTTTTTGCAATATCGTTACTTCCTACTTTACTAAAGCCATGAATCGAGGCCGCTTTAATACCCATCAACTCACAACCCAATTCGAACAGCCCGCTATATCCTTTGCACAAAGCCTTTTTATTGATAAAATAGTCGTCTAATCTTCCTTTTAAAATGGCTTTCATTTTACGAGCCTTATCGGCTTCGCTAGAATATAAAATCCATTGATTGGCTGGTTGGGTAACTTCGTTATACACATCGTAATCTATATTTGAAGCCAACCAAAGATAAAGAGCCCTTACTTTGTCTTTAGGCGCTTTAAAATCGTAATCGATTTTTTTAGTCAGAGCCTCGATAGATTCAATGTCTTCTGGGTAGGTGGCCATCACGATATCGACCCAATATTTTTCTTGAGTATAGCCTTTTGGATTTATTCCTAATAGCAGAATTAATACAAATATGTTTAAAAAATATTTCATGTATTTTTAATACCGAATTCAAGTTAGTCAAAAAAATTGAACCCAGCCCAAGACTATATACTCTCTAAGGATGACCCATTTAGGGCTATTCTGCTAGAATTGTGTGCCACTATCGAGGGGCATATTGAAGAGATTCAGCTTAAATATAAATGGCGGATTCCGGCCTATTATATCGATAATAAACCCTTTTGCTATCTAAACCATTCCAAAGATTATATAGATCTGGGATTCTGGCATGCCGCGCATATCACAGTACACCCCGACAAATTAATCGCAGAAAAACGAGTGTTTATCAGAACCCTCAGATATCGTTCTTTAGAAGAGATCGACAAGCAAGTGTTACTCGATGTCTTAAACGATGCCTATGCCAACAAGCATAAGGGGTTTTATAAATGATTGATGGTTTTACGAATCGCCACCAAGTCTGTAAGGAGCTTTTCTAAGAATTGCAAGTCGAGCATATTGGCACCATCGCTTTTGGCATTGGCAGGGTCAAAATGAGTCTCTATAAATAAGCCATCTGCGCCCGTAGCAATTCCTGCGCGAGCAATCGTACTTATCATATCTGGGCGACCCCCGGTCACACCACTGCTTTGGTTGGGTTGCTGCAAACTATGGGTAACATCTAAAATGGTAGGTGCAAACTGTCGCATGGTAGGAATTCCTCTAAAGTCTACTACCATATCTTGGTAGCCAAACATGGTACCACGGTCTGTAATCCAAGCTAGATCGTTGCCAGACTCTTTTACTTTGGTCACCGCATGTTGCATGCTTTCAGGGCTCATAAATTGCCCCTTTTTAAGGTTTACAACTTTGCCGGTTTTTGCCGCCGCAACGACCAAATCTGTTTGACGCACTAAAAAAGCAGGAATCTGCAATACGTCTACATACTGTGCTGCCAAGGCTGCATCGCTTACCTCGTGTATATCGGTTACCGTAGGTACATCGAAGCGCTCCGATACTTTGGCCAGAATCTCTAAAGCCTGCACGTCTCCAATACCTGTAAAGCTGTCTAAACGACTGCGATTTGCCTTTTTAAAGCTCCCTTTAAAAACATAAGGAATACCGAGTTTGTCTGTAATGCCAATCACTTTTTCTGCGATGCGCATGGCCATGTCTTCGCCTTCGATGGCGCAAGGGCCTGCCAACAAAAAGAAGTTGTTAGTATCGGTATGTTTTAGCTTCGGGATGTCGCTTAATTGCATAGATGCATGATTTAGGGGCAAAGATAATCAATTATTGTTGTCGTGAATTAGAAACAAAGTAGTCCATAAAGGGTTAAAAGATAAGTAGTCGGTAAGAGTGAATTCTAATTAATTAGCGCTACTTTTGCACCGCTTTAAAGCAGACAACGTTATGCAAATCAAGAACATCGCAATTATTGCTCACGTAGACCACGGTAAAACAACTTTGGTAGACAAAATTATGTACCACTGTCAGTTGTTTCGTGAAAACGAAAACACAGGCGACCTAATCTTAGACAACAATGATTTAGAGCGCGAGCGCGGAATCACGATTACTTCTAAGAACGTTTCTGTACAATACAAAGACACCAAAATCAACATTATCGATACTCCTGGTCACGCCGACTTTGGAGGAGAGGTAGAGCGTGTACTCAATATGGCAGATGGTGTTTTGCTATTGGTAGATGCCTTTGAAGGCCCGATGCCACAAACTCGATTTGTGTTGCAAAAAGCCATCGACTTAGGGCTTAAGCCTTGCGTGGTTATCAATAAGGTTGATAAAGAAAACTGTACTCCAGATTTAGTGCACGAGGCCGTTTTTGACCTAATGTTTGAATTAGGTGCAGAAGAATGGCAGTTGGATTTTCCAACAGTTTATGGTTCTGCCAAGAACAATTGGATGAGTGACGACTGGCAAGACGAAACAGATAATATTGAGCCTTTGTTAGAAATGGTTTTAGAGCATGTGCCTTCACCTAAAGTAGAAGAGGGCTCATTACAGATGCTCATTACCTCTTTAGATTATTCTTCTTTTACCGGTCGAATTGCCATTGGGCGTATTCAACGCGGGGCTATGAAGGAAGGCATGATGGTCTCTTTGGTGAAAAGAGACGGAAAAGTGGTAAAATCTAAAATAAAAGAATTACACACTTTTGAAGGCCTGGGCCGTAAAAAAGTTACAGAAGTTCCGGCTGGAGATATCTGTGCCTTGGTAGGTTTAGAAGGTTTCGAAATTGGTGATACCATTGCCGATGTTAACGAACCAGAAGCTTTACAGACCATCGCGATAGACGAACCAACGATGAGCATGTTGTTTACCATTAACGATTCTCCGTTTTTTGGTAAAGACGGTAAGTTTGTGACCTCTCGTCATATTAGAGAGCGCCTGGAACGAGAATTAGAAAAGAACCTAGCCTTAAGAGTAGAGGCTACAGACAGTGCCGATAAGTTTATGGTCTTTGGCCGAGGGGTACTGCATTTATCTGTACTTATCGAGACCATGCGTCGCGAAGGTTACGAATTACAAATTGGTCAGCCACAGGTTATTATTAAAGAAGTTGATGGCATTAAATGCGAACCTTTCGAGGAGCTTACCATAGATTTACCAGAAACCGTGAGTGGGCGTGCTGTAGATATGGTAACCATTAGAAAAGGTGATATCGTGAGCATGGAAGCCAAGGGCGACCGTATGGTTTGTCAGTTTTTGATTCCTTCTCGTGGAATCATCGGTCTTAGAAATCAATTGCTAACGGCTACTGCTGGAGAAGCGATTATGACCCATAGATTTTTAGAGTACAAACCTCTTAAAGGTGGTATTCCTGAGCGTCAAAACGGAAGTATGGTGTCTATGGAAAACGGGACTGCTATCCCTTATTCTATCGATAAATTACAAGATCGCGGACGCTTTTTTGTAAACCCTGGGGAGGCTATTTACGAAGGACAAGTGATTGGCGAGAACTCTCGTCAAGACGATATGACGGTTAATGTTACCAAAACCAAAAAGCTTTCTAACGTGCGTTCTTCTGGAGCAGACGACAAGGCTCGTATTGTTCCTGCGATTAAGTTTTCGCTAGAAGAGGCTTTAGAATACATCCAGAAAGACGAGTATGTAGAGGTAACACCGCAGCATTTGCGTCTGCGTAAAATCTTACTTAAAGAGGTAGATCGCAAAAGAGCAGGGCATTAATATATTTTTTCGAGGCGATAGGCGTTATAGATTACACAAATTAGCGCTCTGGTAAGGTTGTCGCATATTTTTTTGATACCTTCACGCTAGAAAATTGGCCGAGTTGAACACTTACGATGTTGTCGCATATTCCGCTTCTTTGGCGTCTGATTGGAATCACTTTCTAAACAGCGCTAAAAACGCCACCTTTCTGTTTCACCGAAACTTTATGGATTATCATAGCGATCGCTTTAGCGATGCTTCGCTTATGATTTACGATAACAACAAACTCGTTGGACTGCTTCCTGCCAATCTGAGCGACGGTGCATTGTATTCGCATCAAGGGCTTTCTTACGGTGGAATAGTCGTTGGTCAAAAGGCTAAGTTCGAACAAGTGGCTGGTATTTATAAAGCCGTCTTATTTTATTTAGAACAACAGGGCACACAAGCTTTTATCTGTAAATTATTGCCCACGATTTACGAAAGTTATCCGGCTGACGAGTCACAGTTTTTGATGACTGCTCTAAAAGCACAATTGCACAAGGCAGAGCTCTCTAGCACCATAGATTTAGGTGCTCCCTTGCCAATTCAGTCAAACCGAAAAGAAGGGGTTAAAAAAGGGCAGAAGGCAGGCTTGGTTATTAAAAAGGAAAAGAATTTTGAAGGGTTTTGGGATGCGGTTTTAATCCCTAATTTAAAACAGCGCCATGAGGCAAATCCTGTACACACCAAAGAAGAAATTGCGATGCTTGCAGGGCGTTTTCCAGAGAAAATTCATCAGTTTAACGTGTATCATAAAGAGGCTATCGTTGGAGGTGCTACTATCTTCGAAACGACCACCACGGCGCATGTACAGTATATTTCTGCTATAGGCGATAAGCAACAATTGGGCACCTTAGACTTTTTGTTTGAGCATCTTATTACAAAGGCATTTGCACATAAATACTGCTTCGACTTTGGAATTTCTACCATAGACGGAGGTACTAAAATAAACAAGGGTCTTTTGTATTGGAAAGAATGCTTTGGGGCTCGTAGTACCGTGAATCTTACCTACAAAGTAGACCCAAAAAATCATGTTTTATTAGATACCTTTCTGGCATGATAAAGTTTTTAGACCTACATAAAGTTAACGCGCGATTTAAAGCAGATTTAGACAAGGCTTATGAGGCCTTTTTAGATTCCGGATATTATATTTTAGGAACCAGATACGAGACATTTTGCAAAGAGTTTGCTAGGTTTACTGGAGTAGATTATTGCATAGGCGTAGGTAACGGCCTTGATGCTTTAAGGCTGATTTTAGAAGGATATAAAACCTTAGGCAAACTTACAACTGGCGATGAGGTGCTTATATCTTCAAATACTTTTATTGCAACCATACTTGCCGTAAAACAAGCTGGATTAACCCCAGTTTTAGTAGAGGCAGAAGACAAGACTTTTAGTTTTGATTTACCGCAATTAGAAGCGGCAATTACGACAAAAACCCGAGCCATAATGCCCGTACATCTTTATGGGCAAATCGCACCCATGGATGCCATCATAGCCCTGGCTCAAAAGCACGATCTTTTGGTTATAGAGGATGCCGCCCAAGCGCATGGGGCTGTTGCAGCCAATGGTAAAAAAGCTGGGAATATTGGTCATGCTGCTGGCTTTAGTTTTTATCCTACCAAAAACCTAGGAGCCATGGGCGATGGAGGAGCAGTTACCACCAATGATTCGGCTTTGGCTAAAACTGTCTCGATGTTGGCTAATTATGGTAGTCGCAGTAAATACGTAAACGAATTACCAGGGTTTAATTCGCGATTAGACGAACTACAAGCTGCTTTTTTAAGCGTAAAACTCAAGAGTTTAGACACAGACAATACACAAAGACGTGTAATCGCAAAACGATATCTAAGCGAAATAGCCAATACAAAAATTAGGCTTCCGTATTATTCTGGTGGCAAAGATCATGTATTTCATTTGTTTGTGGTACGGGTAGACGACAGATCTAAGTTTGAATCCTATCTGCAAGAAAATCAAATTGGGAGTTTGGTACACTACGCCATTCCGCCGCATAAGCAAACCGCGCTAGGTGAGTTTAAAGACAATAGCTTTCCCGTTTGCGAGGCGATACATAATACCGTCGTAAGCATCCCGATGAGTCCAGTAATGACAGCTGCCGAAGTGACTCAAGTAATCAAAGTTTTAAACGATTACTAAATGAAGATACCTGCCTTTATCAAAAACAATATGCTGCTTAAAATGACCTCGCTCAATGCGGTGGTTATCGGTATTAGGCTGGTGATTTCCCTTTTTATTCAGCGAATCATTGCACAAATGTTAGGCGAGGCAGGAGTAGCCGCCATTGGGCAGTTGCGCAATGTGATGTCTATGCTTATGTCGTTTTCTACCCTAGGGGTTTTTAACGGGGTAGTAAAATATGTATCTGAATATAGAGACGATAACGAGAAGCTACATCAGGTGTTTTCTACCGTTTTTGTTTTTACCACAGTTGGATCTGTAATCGCTGCTATATCGCTGTTTTTTTGGAGCGATCGTTGGAGTGAGATTATTTTTGATGCTCCCGAATATGCCTTTGTTTTTAAAGTACTTGCACTTGTGGTTCCTGCAGTTGCCATGCAGCGCATCTTTAATGGGATTGTAAATGGGTTATCTGCCTATAAGAAGTTTGCAAAAATCGAGCTCTTTGCTTATTTGCTTGCAACTGGGCTTATGCTATACTGTTTGTATAATTATGAGCTGGATGGTGTCTTGATTGCCATTGCGGTAACGCCTGTTATTCAGTTGGGGATGTTGTTGTATCTCTTTGGCGGAATTATTAAGAGTTACATTAAACGCAAGGAGCTAAGTTTTAGCATCCCTTTTGGAAGGGAACTCCTTGCCTTTATGGCTATGAGCTTTGTATCTACCATATTGCTCAATTATATAGAGATCGATATCAGGCTTATGATTAAAGACAATATCACGGTAGAAGATGCTGGGTATTGGACGGCCATGACCAATATATCTAAAAACTATATGGTGTTTTCTACAGCGCTCTTTACGCTGTATGTGATACCTAAATTTGCGACCATTAGCACCAAAGGAGCATTTAAAAAAGAAGTGCTCCATATTTATAAAACGCTACTACCACTTTTTGGCGTTGGAATGATCTTGGTATATATTTTTAGAGACTTTGTGATCGACTTGATCTATCCAGAGTTTTATGGTATGGAACCTCTTTTTAAATGGCAACTCATAGGTGACTTTATTCGCTTTGCCTCTGTGATACTCGCATACCAGTTTTTGGCAAAAAAACGAGTTGGGCCGTTTGTCATTACCGAGCTTATTTCGTTAGGGTTGTTTTATGGTTTTGCCAAGTATTTAACGCCCATTTACGGAGCCGAAGGCGTTGTGATGGGTCATGCATTGCGCTACGGAATCTACTTTTTTGTAGTAGGTTATTTGGCCTTTACCTATTTTAAGAATAAAAAGGAGCCTACGGTAGACTAAGCCCAGAGATCAAGGTATTTTTGAGCGCTTGTAACAGCGTCGTGTTCTGCCAATACAAAGGCTCTAGCGCCTTTGCCAATACGCGCTATTTCCTGAGGGTTTTCTACCAGCCAGACGAGATTTTCTACAATTTTTGCAACCTCTGGAGTAGTATTAATAGCAACGGTTTTGTCTTTTAGATCGTAGCGATCTAAGAACTCGGTTTCTGCGCCTGTAAAAACAACCTTGCCCTTGGCCATAGCTTCTAAGGCATTAAATCCTTGGTCGTACGAATACACCTGGTCGAGCAATATATGAGCCCTGTCGTAGGCCATGATGTACTCTTGGTACGGTAAACTCTCGACAGTGATGATATCTATTTTATCGCCATGTGACCTGTTAAGTAGCTTTAGAGCTTGCTGGAACAAATCACTGCCTTTTTTATAATAGGCGCCGCGATTAATGCCGTGAAAGATTACTACTTTGTCTATAACCTCAGGCGTATTGAATCTAAAATTTTGCGTGACGATTGGATTGGGTACCATCCCTAAATATTTGGGATGCCCCTGTAATGGCAGATCATAATCTAAATCTGAGGCGATATAGCCATCACAATTTTCCATCACAAAGCGATGTAAGGTTTCATAAGGATCGCTCAAATATTTAAGCATGGGCTGTGCTTGTTGGGCTGTGAGTTTTTGGTCAAAATAGGCGTTTAAAATACTGTAACGCGGTTTTTTATCGTGAGCAAACTTAACGCTGGTATAATCGGTTCCGCAGGAAAGCACAAATAGCTTTTTGTTATTGGCCTTTAAAAACTCGATCACCTCGCGTTCATATTTGGGTTGAATCCCCAGCGGACTCTCATTGATGAGTTGCACCACATCAAAATCTTGAAGCTTTTTTTTATGAGCCAAAAACTCTTTGGCAAGTGAAACAGAGGTGATGTCTTGGCCAAAAATCTTGTACCATAACACCTTGATCTTTTTTAGAAATCCCTTAGTGAATACAGGCTTTAAAGGAATGTCTGATGGGTATTGTTTAAAACCATCACCCGCTGCGATTAAGGTAACCTCGTGCCCGAGTTGTTGCAAGCCAACCTTAAGCGAATTGTGGAGGTGGCTGTATTCGCCAACGAGTAAAATCTTCATAATAATTGCCCTATATTTACAACCATATCAAGGTTTAAAGGTACTATAATTTTTATGTCAAATTCGGGTTCTACTAAAAAAGCCAAAGTTTGTATCGTGAGTATTTCGTTGGCTGGAGGCGGAGCCGAACGCTCTACCGCCTTACTCTCTAAGATGCTCGATGCGCAAGGATACGACATAACTATTGCCTTAGTGAATGGCGCAATTGACTATCAATATTCGGGTACCGTTTACAACATTGGAATGGGTCAAAAGCCGTTTGGCTTTTTATCTACCATCGGGAATTTGCTTCGGTTTAGCTCGTTTATTAAAAAGCAGCAGTTCGATTTAATTATTGACAATCGTACTCGACCCACAACGCTAAAAGAGAGTATTTACAGTGGCTTTTTATACAAGGGGGTAAAGGTTTTATATGTGGTTAGAAGCTATCATTTGCCTAACTACTTTCCCAAAAGCCTTAAAATGGTAAAAAAGCAGGCTAGTAGGGCTTTGGGTTATGTGGGTGTTTCTAAGGCCATTACAGAAAACATTACAACCACCTACGGGATAGAAAAGGTCTTTAGTATTTACAACCCGATTCAAATCAAAACCTTTAATGAGCGATCTTTGGAGTACAATGTAGATGGCAGGTTTATTTTGGCTGTGGGGCGTTTAGACGAAGACGTGAAAAACTTTAGCCTGTTATTAGAGGCTTATGCCCAATCTGACTTACCTAAGAACAATATCGCATTAAAGATTTTGGGAGATGGCCCAGATAAACACCGAATTCAGGCAAAATTAGAAGGGTTGCAATTGCAGGACCTTGCTACCATAGAACCTTTTACCAAAAATCCCTTTCCGTATTACAAACAAGCACTTTGTACCACGCTTACGAGCCAATATGAAGGTTTTCCAAGAGCTTTGTTAGAATCGTTGGCCGTTGGCACCCCAGTGGTTTCTGTAGATTGCCTAAGCGGTCCGGCAGAGATTGTAAATCATGGCGATAACGGTTTGCTTGTAGTAAATCATGATTCGGCTGCTTTCGCAAGCGCTTTAAATAATCTTATCTTTGATACAGCGTTATATGCAAAGTGCAAAGCGCAGGCACAGGCTTCGGTGGCACATTTAGATGCGGCAGAGATCGCCCAAGAATGGGACCAATTAGTACAAAAACTATTATGAGTTTAGATTCGATTCAAAAAATAACGATTCCTAAAATTTCTGATCCTGACGGTCGCGGTAATCTCTCGGTTATCGAAAAAGACATCTTGCCTTACGCGATAAAGCGAGTGTATTATTTGTACGACGTGCCCAGTGGTTCTACCAGAGGAGGTCATGCTCATAAAGAATTACAGCAGTTTTTAATTGCCGCAAGTGGTAGTTTTGATGTGGTTTTAGACGACGGTAGCAACAGAAAAGTTGTCACGCTGAATCGCCCAGACGAAGGCCTTTTAATTCCGACAGGAATATGGCGAGAGCTCGAAAACTTCTCTTCTGGAGCCGTTTGTTTGTCTTTGGTAAGCGATGTTTTTAAAGAAGACGATTATATTAGGGATTACAATGACTTTGTAAAATATCTCAAATCCTAAAGACATTACGAATAAGAACTTGTTCTAATTCCTATGCCGTTTAAGGCAGACTTTAATTTAAACATAGCCGTTAGAATTCCCTTAGGCAGTTTTAGCAACCAGCGTTGTTTACCATTTAAGTTTTCAAGATTAATTCGCTCCGTTATGGTTCTTGCCTCCCTTTTTTGTCCCCAAAGCTTCGCTTGAATTGCTTGCGCATATCGATTCAGATCAAGATAACGCTTCACATCACTACGGTTAACTTCTAAATCTTTATAGGCCTCTAAATCGAGAAGTTGGTTTACATCTGTAGAAGAAGTAAACAAACCACCTGTGACGATACGGTAAACAGAACAGGGATGATTGCAAAACGCTACTTGGTACTTCGTTGCGATTCGGATCCAAAGGTCTGTATCTTCTCCCGTTAAGATGCCTTCATTAAACATGCCAATTTGGTCGAACAGTTCTTTCTTTATTACCACCGCAGAGGAATGAATCAGGGGATGCTGTCTACTGGCTTCAAAGAAATTGAGCAAAGCAGTTGCTCCTTTTGACAAATCAAAAGAATAGTTTTTTAAATGTTTCTTGCCTTTTTCTAGCATATATTGCGCAGTGGCAAAACAGCCTTCTTCTGGATAGCTGGATATCAGTTTGGCTTGGGTCTCTAAATAGTCAGTTTCCCAAAGGTCGTCTGCATCTAAAAAAGCAATATAAGGGTGGTTCGCTTTTAATATCCCCGAATTTCGCGCAGCCGACACGCCTTGATTCTCTTGATAGTAATAATGTATTCTTTCATCGTCTAAAAAAGAGGTAATAATAGCGTCGCTACCATCTATAGATCCATCGTTTACAATCACAACCTCAAATTGCTTGTACGATTGTGCCAAAACACTTGCAAGGGTTTCTGCCAAATATTTTTGCTTGTTATAAACTGCGATTACGACCGTAAATTGGATCATGGTAGTAAATTAACGTAAAAAATGTGAACCCATTATTTTTTTGCGATCAAAAACGTCGATTCTGAGAATCCCTGTAAGGCGTCTTTTCTAACTGCTACTTCTTGAACCTCACTAAAACCATTTTTGAGCAGCCTTGTTTTTAAACCTTCTACCGAATATATGCGTACATGGTCTTCTTGCCCAAAGGCCTTGAGCTTTTCTTCGGGGGTAGTGATAGTAGGGTCTTCGTAAATATCGCCATCCTTAAATGGGGTTTGAATCAAGCAACTTCCATCTTGTTTTAAAACACGGCTTAACTCTTGCATGGCCTTTTGATCGCCTGGTATATGTTCTAAAATATGGTAGCAAATAATAAGATCAAAACTATTGACTTCTCTAGGTATTTGAGTGATATCGTATTTAAATTCGGCAATAAATTCGTCTTCAAAATCACTGGTAATGTAGCTTATATGCCTCATTTTCTTAAATACACGATAAAGACTTCTAGAAGGTGAAAAATGCAGAACATCACCTTTTACCAAGTCGTTTTTAATCAAATAGTCATACAGATGTCTGGTGCGAGAACGGCTACCGCAAAAGGGACATAAATCGTCTCCATCGGGCAGACTAATAAATCTGTTTAGGCCTTTGTCGCAAATGGCGCAATTGTGTTTGCTGCCGCGATATGCGAAACCATAAATAGACCTAAAAGTGTGTTCGTTCTTGAGTAGAAATTTTTTAGGAACTATTTTGAGTGCAAGCTTTTTTAGCCGATTGTACATGTTACAAAAATATACTTTTCTATGGCAATCAAAGGCTCTGGTATTGTTTTTGAATTTAGACAGCTTAAAGTTTGTATATTTAGTACAAGTAGAATTAAAGACATCATGAAAAAACTTATTTTTTTAGCGGCAATAATCTTCGGCAGCATAGGGCAAATAACAGCCCAATCCAATCTTTATGTAAGCCCAGCAGCCAATAAAACCGCAAACAACTCCATCGTTGTGACCCCAGATGGTAATGTAGGCATAGGCAAAGCAAACCCAGAAACCAAGCTGGAAGTTAATGGTCGTATACATGCCAAATCTGTAAAGGTAGACTTGGAAGGTTGGGCAGATTTTGTATTTGCGCTCGATTATGAGCTGTTGCCACTACTGCAGGTTGAGGCGTATATAAACAAGCATGGGCATTTACCAGCTGTGCCTTCAGAAAAAGAAGCCCTTACCAACGGGATGGATGTGGCACAAATGAACGTCATACTGCTTCAAAAAGTAGAAGAGCTCACCTTGTATATGATTCAGAAAGAGAAAGAGGTACAAGCCCTAGAAAAACGTCTTGAAGCCATAGAAGCTAAACTCAATAAATAATTTTATGCGTAAACTACTCTTAATTTTATTATTCGCCTTTGGCGGAATAGGCTTTGCTCAGGAGCAGACTTGGTCGTACTTGCGATTGCAAGAGGGAGCACAAATGCCTTCTTTTGAGCAAATAGATGGCGATCTTGTGTATAAAGGCCACGACGTTAAATTAAAGAACTTATTAGAAAATAAAACGATTCTTAGCATACGGCCGGCCTTTGTTTTTAGTAAAAAGCCTAAGCTCCAACGCACCTACTTATTTATTTGTAAAGAACCCGACCTAGCCCAGCAACTGGTCTCTAATTTTAATCAACTATTTGAGTTTTCTGAGACCCTAAGTGAAGACGATGCCAAGGTGTTTTATCCCAATGATTATGGTAGTACCAATCCGTTTGGCTCGCAAATGAGTGAGCAATTAGACTTAGATTATTTAGACTATTTAGAGGTGCCAAAGGCTTGGTATTATACGACGGGTTCTCGCGATATAATTATTGGAATTAGCGACGGTAGGCTCGATACTACCAATATAGATTTTAAAGGCAAGTCTAAACAGCTCCGTCTTTCTTCTGTTTCTAATGGTCACGGGTATAGTATTTCTGCCAATGCTGCTGCCCAAGGCAACAATGGCTATGGTATTCCGGGAATTTGTTACGACTGTAGTTTGTACGGAACCAGCTACGGTTATTTTAAAACCCTGGAGCAATTGATCGAACTCTCGTACGCTGGAGCTCAAGTGATTAATTGTAGTTGGGGGAGTCATATTTATTATGAAACTGCTCAGGAGGCCATTAATGAGATTTACGAAAATGGAACCATTGTCGTCGCCGCCGCTCATAACAAAAGCTGGCAAGACAACAAGGGCAAAAAACCCTATTACCCTGCCTCTTACGATAAAGTGATTTCTGTGTCGTCTGTGATGCATCGCTACGATACCATAACAGACAACTTGTTGGTGAATAAAAAAGGCACGCGTTATGCCGCCAACATTAAAAACTACGTGGGTAGGACCATTGGATTTAAAGACAATGATTATTCTAAAGAACATCATATTTATCCTGTATCTACGGCTAGTTTAAACCCGCAGGTAGACATTCTCGCACCCTCGGTAGGTTTGTTTAGTTTTTCTAAGTTGATTTTAAAAGATACGCTCAGCTATAGTGAATTTGCAACCACCTCTGGCGCCACTCCTTTGGTATCGGGTACCGTAGGGCTAATGTTGTCTCTTAATAAATGCCTTAGCTTCGAAGAGGTAGAGTCTATTTTAAAAATGAGTTCGACCAATATAGATTATATAGAGGCCAATCTTCCTTATAAAGGCAATTATGGGGCAGGAGCACTTAACACAGGGCGCGCCGTAACCTTAACCCATCATTTAATGTCGCCCGAGGAGGTAGCGACTATAGAAAATCAGGACTTTACAAGATGGGAATTTGTTATTAATTCTTTGGCAAAAAATACCATGCTTAAAAACCAACGCTTCGCGGAATCTGCTACTTTAAATATAACCGCATCACAAAGCATCGAGCTTGGCGAAGGTGTTTTATTAGCACCCAATAGCGATGGAGCAATTTTGTTATCGCTCGACCCAGCGCTCGAAATAAATTGTCCCGAACGAGAACCCGAAAATAGGGTGTTAATAATGCCAGACAAAAACAAGGAGTTTAAAGAGCGCAAGTTTGGTCAAAAAAACGACGGGAATTAAACGTCTTTCTTAAACGAATGAATCTTTCTAATTTTGAAAGGTTTTTGTTGTTGGGATTCGAAGTAGGTGCGCATTTGTAAATCTATGATGATTCCAGACGTAAAAAGCTGGATCCCAACCACGATAAAGAGTACGCCCACAAATACAAGCGGCCTATGCCCAATCTCGTTCCCAATAATCTTTTCGTACAATAAATAGCCGTTAATAAGCGCCCCTAAGGCAAAAAAGAACAAGCCCATATTGCCAAACAGGTACATGGGTTTTTGTAAATAATTGCGCTGGAAAAGTATGAGCAGCACATCGTTTACCACCTTTATAGTGCGGCCTAAGCCGTATTTAGATTTGCCAAACTTTCGAGGGTGGTGCGTTACCGGAACTTGCGTAATTCTGGCCCCATTTAAAAAGCTTAGCAGCGAAATAAAACGATGCATCTCTCCATAAAGATTGAGCTCTTTTGCGGTTTCAGAAGTAAATATTTTTAAAGCACAACCCTGATCTTTAATCGCAAACTTGGTCGCCTTACGAATAATAAAATTGGCAATTTTAGACGGAATCGTTTTTAAAAAAGAGTCTTTTCGATTCGTTCGAAAGCCAGTGATGAGATCCCAATCTTCTGCTTCCATTTTATTGAGCATCGCTGGAATGTCTTTAGGGTCGTTTTGCATGTCCCCGTCTAAGGTCACGATGTACTTGCCAGAGGCAAAATCGATTCCGGCCGCTAAGGCCAAACTTTGACCATAGTTCTTTTTAAGCTCAATAAGATGCACTTTAGGATGCGCCATAGCAATCACTTCTTGTCTCGTAGCATCTGTAGAATAATCATCTATATAAATAAGCTCGTAATCGTATCTGGACAGAGCCTCCTCGACTTGAGCCGTGAGAGGTCGCACATTCTCCTGCTCGTTATAAAGCGGGATTACTAAAGATAATAAAGGCGAATCTGCGGTCATAGTGTTGGTTGTGTGTGCAAGATACAAGTTTACTTATTATCGGGTTTTTTGTATACCCTAAAGTAAGGAGTGTGGTCTATTTGTTGCCAGTTTTCTTTTATGTAAACCGTTAAAAGGGAGCTCTCTTCATAACTGTTTTTATGATTCTCAAAGGGTTCTAAAAACACCGTCACGTCTTGGTCTTCGAGCATTTTTATATGGGCATCTATATCGTCTGCCAGATGATGATTAAACACCCAATCTACGCCAATGGGGTTTTTAGTGTTGGTCACATAATGCCCTAAAGTCATCGATGGTAAAATGGTGTAATTGTCGTATTTGGCATCTAACGCCTTGAGTTGCTCATACTGTTTATAAGTGGCTTCGTCGCTTTTTATTCCGCGCAAGCGAGTAAAGATATCGCCCATATTATAGGTGAGCTCGCCACGCTCAGAATCGTTATAGACGGTTTGATAACCTACATAAAAGACACCCAAAAAGGCAGCTAAAACAGCGAGTGATGCCCATTTGTAAACGATCTCAGACCTATTCTCTTGCAAGTAGACATAGAGGCTAATCACCAGAGGAACCGCATAAGAAATTGGTGTTTTAAAGCCATTGCTTATCGAGGCGCACCAGCTTAAGCATAGGAGTAATAAAAGCAATCGGTATTTTTGTTCTTTTGACTTTATGGCTGTCCAGAAAACATAACCTATAGCTAATAAAAACCACAGCTGAAACATAAAAGCCTTTACGGTATGATAACTATCTTCTTTAAGGTAAAAGTTTAGCAGCGCCCCGGCAATTAACACAAACACGACGGTAAGTCCTGAATTAGGAGACATATCTTTATGTCTGGCAGCCCATAACAGCACAAGAGTTAATAACAGCCAAGTCCAGTTTTCGTAAGCAGATCGCAAGTAATTTTTAAATCCAGCTTCTATAAACGAACCCCCACTGGTAAAGCTAAATGTCTGTTCAATAAAGGGCTCCCATGCTCCCAAAGCAAATAATATTCCGATAGAACTAAAGGCGAAAACAACACCAAAAGCGATAAATGTGCCTAGCTTTATATAGGCTTTGTTCCAAATCAAGTAGGCCGTGATAAACACCGGCATAAAATAAAAAGACTGCTTGCTCAATACACCAAGGGAGATGCAAAGCGTAGCCAATGCGATCCAATACCAGTTTTCTTTTTTGAGTAAAATGTAAATGCCAATTACCGTAAAGAATACACCGTCTATGGTGTTCCAAGGCATGGGCGGGTAGTTGTGAATGGTTATAATCGCTGCTAGCGTTGCCAAAAAGTATTGTGTGTTTGCATTGATACTTTTAAAGTGATTCTTGAGTAAATCTACCGTAAGCCAGGCAAAAGTAAAGACTTGTACATAGTAAAAACCTCTGTTTATGAGATAGGCAAAATCTTCTGAGAGGTATAAAAATAGCGAATGAAAATATGGCGGAAACGCTGGTTTTATATAGTAAAAATCTACATGCGGAATATACCCATTATACATGCTCCAAGAGATTCCAAAAATAGAACCCATGTCGCCGTTTTCGAGCCCGAAAGGGGTATATAAAAATAAATAGCCTATTAAAACAATAAAGAAAATTGCCTTAAACGGATCTTTAATCCAATTTAAAAACCAAGAAGTAAACTTGTTTTGGCTCACCTTACACCGTTTTTTGCACGACCTCAAAGAGTTGTTGATCGTCGCACTTTAGGGTTTTGGCTGGGAACTTTAAAATCAAGGCATAATCGTGAGTAGCCATTAAAATAGTATTGCCGTTTTTATTAATCTCTTGCAGCACTTCCATTACCTCGACAGAGGTTTGTGGGTCTAGATTTCCGGTAGGTTCGTCTGCCAGAATTAGCTCAGGGTCGTTAAGCAAGGCGCGAGCGATGGCAACACGTTGTTGTTCTCCCCCAGAGAGCTCGTAAGGATACTTAAAGCTTTTGGTTTGCATGTCTACTTTGCTCAACACTTCGTCTATTTTGGCATCCATAAGGGCTTTGTCTTTCCAGCCAGTGGCTTTTAAAACAAAGAGCAAATTAGCCTTTACATTACGATCGTTAAGCAATTTAAAATCTTGAAAAACGACACCTAGTTTACGGCGCAAAAAAGGAATCTCTTTTTCTGTAAGCGAACTCAAATCAAAATCTACACAAAAACCTTCGCCTTCTTGCAGAGGTAAGTCGCCGTAAAGAGTCTTCATAAAGCTACTTTTACCAGATCCGGTCTTACCTATGAGATATACAAATTCGCCTTTGTTGACTGCGACATTCACATTGGAAAGCACCAAGTTTTTGTCTTGATAAATAGCGGCGTCTGATAGTTTTAAAACCGTTTGAGACATAAAAAAATAGTTTTAACGAAAATAGCGTTTTTAAAGTGATACCAAAAGAAGGGCTAACTGTTTTTTTAGAAGGTTTATTGTATTTGGTTTTCAAATAGAAACATTCTAAGAGCGTTTGCAAATGTTTATAACCTATGAATAATTAAAGCCAATTTACAGCGTTATTAGGATAACGAATCCGCTATTTTTGATGGCGATTTAACCCAATATCATGAACAAACACCTCACGGCAGTTTTGTTGTTTTTGTTTATTTCTTTACCCACTGTGGGACAACAAACAGCAGTTTATACCAACGATTTAACGGAGTTTAATAAGGCGATGGACCTGTACAATAACGATCAGTTTTTGGCAGCCCAACCCTTGTTTCAAAAATTAGAACGCTCTGCCAAAGAACAAGGCCTTAAGGGGGATTGTGCCTACTATGCAGCCAATTGTGCTGTACGCTTAAATCAGCAGGGAGCAGATGCTATGATGGAGGCTTTCTTTAAAGAGTATCCCACCAGTCTAAAGCGCAATAGTGCCTATTTAGAAGTGGCCGAGTATTACTTTGAAAACGCCAAATATGCAAGGGCACAAAAATGGTACGACAAGGTAGACGATGCAGGATTGAGCAAAGGCCAAATGGAGAAGTATAATTTTAATAATGGTTATGCCAATTTTAAAGCCAAAAGGTATAGCGAGGCGCAAAAATATTTTAATAGAGTCTCAAATTCTAATAATTACGGAGCGCAGGCCAAGTATTATTTAGGTTTTATCGCCTACGAAAACGATGAGTACGACGAGGCAAGCGAGTATTTTGAAGAGGTAAAAGACCAAGAGCGCTACGGGCAAGATCTTTCCTATTATCAAGCCGATATGAATTTTAAACTGGGCAAGTTCGAAAAGGCCATCGAGCTAGGCTTAGCGCAATTTGATACTGCAGACAGACGCGACCAAAGCGAGCTGGCCAAAATCATAGGGGAGAGTTATTTTAACTTAGGAAAGTATGCAGAGGCGGTGCCGTATTTAAAGCAATACAATGGCAAAAGAGGGCGTTGGAACAATACAGATCATTATTTGTTGGGCTACGCCTATTACCAGCAACAAGACTTCGAGTCGGCTATTTCTGAATTCAATAAAATAATTGACGGTCGTGATGCGGTGGCACAAAACGCCTTTTATCATCTAGCCGAATCCTACCTAAAATCAGACAAAAAGCAAGAGGCTCTAAATGCCTTTAAGAATGCTTCTGAGATGGACTTTAGTAACGAGATTAGAGAGGATGCTTGGCTTAATTACGCCAAAATTAGTTATGAGATTGGGAATCCGTACGAGAGTGTGCCGCAAGTGTTGGCTGGATATTTACAGCAGTATCCAGACAGCCCAAACAAGGATGAGTTAAACGATTTATTGATCGATTCGTACATCACTTCAAAAAATTATAAAGAGGCCTTGTTGCTTTTAGAAAAGAATAAATCTTTCGAGAATAAATTGGCCTATCAAAAAGTAGCTTTTTACCGTGCAGTCGAACTCTATAACGAAAACGATTACGACGGGGCCAAAGAATTTTTCGAGCTTTCTTTAAAAGAGCCTCGCGATGCTGGATATACGGCGAGAGCCACTTATTGGAAGGCTCAGGCAGATTATGAACAAAGCAACTTTAGCGAAGCCTTAATAGGGTACAGGCAGTATTTACAGTTGCCGGGTATTAGCTCTTTGGAAGAATCAACTCATATAGATTACCACAAATCGTACACACATTTTAAGCTAAAGGAGTACCCTCAGGCCATCGATGGCTTTAGCAATTTTGTGAGCAAAACAAGTGATTTGGCGCGTAAGAATGATGCCTATTTACGTTTAGGGGATAGTTATTTTGTGACGAGTAAATATTGGCCAGCCATGGAAAACTATAATGCAGCTATAGAAGGCGGCGTACCCGATACAGATTATGCCGAGTTTCAGAAAGCGATTAGTTATGGTTTTGTAGGGCGACCAAATCAAAAAATAGAGGGACTGCAAAATTTTGCAGATAAGTACCCGAGATCTGTTTACAAAGACGATGCCATCTACGAACTTGGCAACACCTATGTTGCTACAGACGATATCCCGGCTGCACTAAGAGCCTACGACAGGCTTATCGCAAATAACGAACGCAGCAGTTATGTGCCCAAAGCCATGCTTAAAAAGGCGTTATTGTTAGAGAACAAAGGCAATTCTACCCAGGCATTAGATATATTTAAAGATGTCGCTGCGCGATATCCAAGCACAGACGAAGCCTTGCAGGCTGTAAGTTCTGCCAAGTTGATTTACATAGATCAGGGGCGGGTAGACGAATACGGCGATTGGGTGAGCGGGCTCGATTTTGTTGAGGTCGCAGACGCAGAGTTAGACGATGCCACATACCAAGCGGCAGAACAGCAATATTTGGCCAACAACAACAAACAAGCCATCGAGCGATTTGCTACCTACGTAAACGAATTCCCGAGAGGAAGACATGCGTTGCAGGCCAATTTTTATTTGGCTCAATTGTATTTTGGAGCCAGTGAGTTTCAAAAAACAATTCCGCATTATCGCTTTGTATGCGATTTGGATCGCAACGAATTTACAGAGCAGGCCTTGGCGAGATTGTCTCAGGTGTATCTAGAAAACCAAGACTATCAGAATGCGATTTCGCTTTTAGAACGTCTAGAAACCACGGCAGATTTTCCGCAGAATATAATATTCGCACAGTCTAATATTATGAAGTCTAGTTACGAACTAGAACGTTACGAGCAGGCCGTAACCTATGCAGAAAAAGTGCTCGATAACGCCAAAATCGACACCAAAGTACAAAGCGATGCTCAAGTGATTATCGCAAGAGCCGCAATTAAAACAGACCAAGAGGACAAAGCCAAAGCAGCCTACGCAGAAGTGGTAAAAATCGCTTCGGGAGCCCTAAAGGCAGAAGCCCTTTACTATGAAGCCTACTTTAAGAATAAAGAAGGCGATTACCAGGGGTCTAATGCCAGTGTTCAAATTTTGGCTAAAGATTATTCGGGTTATAAACTCTACGGATCCAAGGGGCTTATTATTATGGCCAAAAACTTTTATGCCTTGGACGACGTATATCAAGCCACCTACATTTTAGAAAGCGTGATCACCAATTTTAGTGATTTTCCAGAAGTAGTAAGCGAAGCTCAACAGGAGCTAAGTATTATAAAAGCGGCAGCCGCAAAAACCAACTCATCTGTAGAAACAGATGGCAACTAAGCCTCAATTCATTCTTTTTATTCAAGCTTTATGATGTTTAAAAAAGCAGCAACATTTATTATTTGTATGAGTATTGGTACTCTTGCCACTGTGGCACAAGAGACAGAAAATCAAGATCTCGGTACAGAAGTCGTAAACGTAGTCAAACCGTATTCGCCTACCATTTCTGATGCCTTCAAGGTAAAAGAAACACCCAGCCTAAACGATTCGGTGACCACACAAAAGAAGCCTGTTAAGTATAGCATTTTTTCTGTGCCCGTGGCTTCTACCTTTACACCGGCCAAAGGAACCGCCGCAGATGTAGAAAAGTCTAAGCGTTTGAGTTTGTATGATAACTATGTGACCTTAGGTTTTGGTAGTTATACCACGGCCTTGGCAGAACTTTATTCCAATTGGCAGTTGAGTCGCACAGACAACTTTGGTATCTTTTTAAGGCATAATTCGGCACAAGGAGATATTGACAATGTCGCCTTACCAGCAGATTATCTAGACACGCAATTGGACATGTCATATAGTTCGTTTCAAAGAGATATCTCTTACGACTTTAACCTTAATGCTTCACATGAATTGATTAACTGGTATGGGCTTAATCCTAACGAAACATTTCCGCAGGATGTGTTCGATAATATAGATTCAAAACAAAGCTATGTAAGCTTTAAAATAGGTGGAGGCGTTGCGCTAGAAGATTCTTACTTAAAGCAAGCAAGAGGAACCATTCGTTATACGAGCGATCGCTTTTCTTCTTCTGAGATTCATGCCAAGCTAATGCCTCAAATTGTGCTGCCTATTACAGAACATGAGTTTTTAGTAGACCTAGATGTAGACTTTTTAGGAGGCAGTTTTGAACGTAGTTATTTAAGCACCTTAACGCCTATTAATTATAGTTTTTTTAATCTTGGTCTGAGTCCTGCTCTAGTGATACTCAACGATGATTTGACGCTGCATCTGGGCGCGGCATTTTATTTTGGGCAAGATTTAGAGAACAGTGATTCAGACTTTTTTATCTATCCTAAAGTAAGGGCTTCTTATCGTTTGGTAGACGAGCTTCTTATCGCCTACGGCGGACTCGAGGGAGAATTACGACAAAATAGTTTTTATCAAATCAAAGAAGTGAACCCCTTTGTTTCGCCAACCTTGGCACTGGCGCCAACAGATCAATTGTACGATGGATATGTAGGTCTAAAGGGAAAATTGGCGGGGAATATAGGGTATAACATTCGCGGAACTTATAAACAAGAGAACAACAAACCGTTTTTTATGCAAAACCCATATAAAGGTGCAAGTAATGGATTTGAAGGTTATGAGTTTGGGAACTCCTTTGGGTTGGTTTATGACGATCTAAGCACGCTAAGTGCCTTTGGCGAACTCAAGGTAAATTTAAACAGTAACACAGCAATTGGCGTGAATGCAACCTATAATAACTATTCGACAGAAGTATTGCCAAGTGCCTATAACCTTCCCGAATTTACCGCCGGAGCAACTTTAGATATTGGTTTTACCGATAAAATTTTTGCTGGGGGTAGCTTATTTTTTGTGGGTGAACGCACCGATGTGTTGAGCGATACTTTTATAAATACATTGCCCGTTGAGGTTACCTTAGACAGTTATTTAGATGCCAATGTATATGCCAATTATCGCATAAACGAACGTGTATCTGTTTTTGTAAAAGGTAGTAATCTATTGAGTGATAATTATCAAAAGTGGTTAAATACTCCAGTACAGGGGCTACAAGTATTGGCTGGGGCCACGTATAAATTTAATTGGTAGAAAAACGATTTCCTGCCAGAAAAAAGCATTCTTTCACGAATGCTTTTTTTATTTTTACCTAAATCAAACCCATAATTCCCGATGAAGTTTCTTTCTCTTTTTTGTATTGCATTGGCAATTTTTTCTTGCGAACCCGCTGGAGAAGCTGTCGATCTGGTCGTTGTAAATGGTACAATATATACGGTCGATAACGATTTTAATATGGCAGAAGCGATGGCCATTAAAGACGGAAAAATTGTGGCCATAGGCAGTACAGAACAAATTATGGCAGATTACCAAGCCGCTCAAAAGATAGATGCCCAGGGGCAAGCAGTGATGCCTGGACTTATCGACGCTCACGCTCATTTATTCAATTTAGGGTTGAGTTTGCAACAAGTAGATTTGGTAGGGACCACCAGCAAGCAAGATGTGCTAGACCGAGTAGCGGCCTTTCAGAAAAAGAATAACGCCACGTATATTCAAGGTCGCGGTTGGGATCAAAACGATTGGGAGGTAAAAGAATTCCCAACCAAAGAAGATTTAGATGCGCTTTTTCCAGACACTCCCGTGGCCCTTAGACGAATTGACGGGCATGCCTTATGGGTTAATTCAAAAGCACTGGCTCTTACTAGCATTACAGCAGCAACTAAAATGGATGGGGGAGAAGTCATTTTAAAAGATGGCGAACCTTCGGGAGTTTTAGTAGACGCGCCCATGAGTTTGGTCAATGCCACTTTCCCAGATATGACTACAGCACAAGCTGCTAAGGCTGTTATAGATGCTCAAGAGGTTTGTTTTTCGTATGGTTTAACGACCATAAACGAAGCCGGGTCAAGTAGAATGGTGATTGAACTAATGGATAGCTTGCAGCAAGCCAAAGAAATGAAGCTGCGTATGTATAGCATGATTAGTGCTAGCGATACTGCCGCGCTCACCTATTATTTTAATCGAGGGATTTACAAAACAGATCGTATGAATGTACGTTCTGTAAAAGTATATGGCGACGGAGCCTTAGGCTCGCGCGGAGCGGCGTTGAGAGCTCCTTATAGTGATCAAGAGGGGCATTTTGGCGCTATGAGCACCAAGCAAGAAGTTTTGTTTGCCATGGCAGATCGCATCGCCAATGCAGGCTTTCAAATGAACACCCATGCCATTGGAGATTCGGCTAATGTGGCTGTGTTAAGAGCGTATAAAAATGCCTTAGAAGGAAAAAAAGACAGTCGTTGGAAAGTAGAACATGCACAGATAATTTCGCCAGAGGATTTCTCTTATTTTGGGTTTAATATTATTCCGTCAGTTCAGCCAACACATGCTACAAGCGACATGTATTGGGCCCAAGATAGGATCGGGCCAGACAGAATACAAGGCGCTTATAGTTATAAAACCTTGCTAGATCAAGCAGGGATCGTGGTACTGGGCACAGATTTTCCTGTAGAATTGGTCAACCCGTTTCATACTTTTTACGCTGCCATATCGCGTCAAGATTTAAAAGGGTTCCCAGAAGATGGCTTTAGAAAAGACCAAGCATTAACCCGCGAGCAAACGCTACGTGGCATGACGATTTGGGCCGCCTATTCAAATTTTGAAGAAAAAGAAAAAGGCAGTCTCGAAGTTGGTAAGTTTGCCGACTTTGTGATTCTAGACCAAGATATTATGAAAGTTGCTGTCGACCAAGTACCCAACACCAATGCGGTAAAAACCTATGTTGGCGGCGAACTGGTTTACGAAAAACAGTAAGTTTTATTTTCCGCCGTTGGCCTGTAAGTCTGCAATACATAAAGGGTCTAACGGAGTGACCTCCATTAGATTCTTCATCTTAAACTTAGGAGCAGCACCTTGTACTTCTGTCTGAAAATACATCAAACAGTCTTCTACAATACAATGCTTGCTATTAAACGGATCTTCGTGATCCGAAGTGAGCGGTGTTCCAAGATTTACCAATCCTAATAAATGGCAAACTTCATGAATCAAGGTAGTAGATTCTAAAGCGACCCTTGAAGGTTCGCCAGTGTCATTGCTAAATTCTCGAATGGTAGGCTCGTATAACACTACAGAGGTGTTTCTGTAAGCGGTACCCAGTGTTTTGTTAAACTGAGTGTCGTTTGTGCTAGCGCCATCGGCCCAGAGGATAAATACCGCAATGGTTGAACCATCGTTGTATCTGTTTCTAACAGCGTCTTCTATATCTCTAATTTCGTCTGTGGTATAAGGGGCGTCTCCAACAGGAGCAACACTACGAGAGTTGATTACGATGCCACCAGGTTTGTTGAGTCGTTCTTCTAAAAAGGTCTGTAAATTACTAACGGTCTCTGCTCTTGGCTCAAACCCATCTATAGATACAAAGTCTACTACTAAGCGATCAAAAGCAATATTGGCCAATAAATCTTCTGCAGATTCTCCCAGGGGTTGTTTGTTTTCTAAATTGCTGTTCGCATCGTCTGTTGTGTCTCCAGACGAATCGTCCGATTTACAGGACGAAATGAATAAAACAGCCAATAAGGTAAATATCGTGAGGAAACGAAGATTTTTCATAGCGCAATCGTGTATTTTTGACAAACTTAAGATATTAAGAACGATACTAAAAACGAACTTTTATAAATTTATCTTATGAAATCAATTGTCGTAGTAATAACTCTTGTTGTAGGATTTTGTTGTTCTACCCAAGCGCAGAGCGATGCACTAGATGCACAAATCAGGTCGTATTTGGCCGTAAATGGCACGGTTGCACAATATGATCAGGCCTATGATGGGATGTTTTCTCTTATCGAGAATCAATTTATAGATAGCGATGTGCCAGCAGAACTTTGGGATTCACTCAAAGCAGCAAAAAATGAAGATATAGGTGAGATCGTGAGCATGCTCACGGCGGTGTATAGAAAATACTTTACTACACAAGATGTGGAGCGTATGGCCAAGCACTTCTCCTTACAGGGTGCAGATCGAGAGGCAGACAAGTCTGACTTTTTAAACTCGGAAGCTGGGCAAAAGATGATTCAGGTTCAAAACGCTCTGGTTGCAGATATAGGTCAAACTTCTGAATATTGGAGCAGAGACCTCTACCTAAATACCATCGAAAAGCTTAAAGCAAAGGGCTTTCATCCTAAGCAGTAATTCTGGCTAGGAAGTCGTAATTGTCTCCTTTTAGAACAATCTCAAACCTAAGATCAAGTTCTTTACAGGCTTGCTCAAAAGTAACAGGGTCTACGTACAACCACTTAAAAGCATCGCTTTTTTGTGCACCATAATACAGAGTATATTCTAATTGGCCGTAATAACTCATGTAGGCAGGAACCATGATGGCGCCGTTTTCTGCGCGGTCGTACATATATTGCAAATCGCTGGAGTCGACCAATATCTGCCCGCCCGGGTTGAGCAATCCTTTTAAATGCTTTAAATAATCAGGCAACTTATCAAGCGAACCAGCAATGCCGATTCCGTTCATTAAAAGCAATAAAGTATCGTAGGTAGTTGTGTTATAATCTAAAAAAGTGTTGCATTTAACAGAATCAATTCCGCGCAAGCGACACACTTTAGTAGCATTTTTAGAAACATCGAGAGCGGTAACGCTAACCCCTTTTTGTTGCAGATACAAACTGTGATTACCAGCACCACAACCTATATCTAACACCTTGCCATAACACATAGAGAGCGCTTTTTGCTCTATAGGAGGCATGGCGTCAAATTCCCTAAAAAAGTAATCTAAAGGGTAGCGATCTTTCTCGCTAATGTCTGATTCAGAATATAAGTCTTTGGAACGATCACCTTGATAAAAATCTAAAAGGGCTTGCCCCATAAGCTCGTTTGCATCCATTAGTTTGGTATTTTTGCCTTATGCAGGAACAATTACAACAATTACCTGAGCGGGCCAAAGATATGCATAAAGAGAACAAGAAGTTCTTTGATAAGCTCAATAAAAAGCCGCCCAAACAACTCGATAGGTTGATGCAAGACTTGCACCAAGAGGAGTTTGAAAGAACCGATTGTTTGACCTGTGCGAATTGTTGTAAAACCACAGGCCCACTTTTTACAGATAAGGATATTACGCGTATCGCCAAATATTTGCGTCTAAAGCCTCAAAAATTTATCGAAACCTATCTTCGAGTAGACGAAGACAACGATTATGTGTTGCAACAAGTGCCCTGTAGCTTTTTAGGAGCAGATAATTATTGTAGTATTTATGATGTGCGGCCTAAGGCGTGTAGTGAGTTTCCGCATACAGACAGAAAGAAGTTCGAAAAAATCTCTAATCTCACCCTAAAGAATGTTGCGATCTGTCCGGCAGCGTTTAATATCGTAGAAGAGATGAAAAAGCGCTTGCCCAACTATTCATAGAGTAAGTATTTTGCTCTTGTCTTTTTAAAACCCTCTATTTCTAACATCCAGCTATCGCGGATTTGATCCATACTCCATCCTGCTTCTATCTGCTTTTGTAATTCGGGCGTTCCGGCATGCGCCGTAAAGTTATCGGTATTAAAAAACGATGCTTTGTCGGGATGATTTTGATAGGCTTCTATGATCCAAGTTAAATCTACCTGCGACATAAATGTAGTTTTTCTTAAGTCTAGACCGTTGCATTCACTGCCTTTGTGTTTTGGGTATTTGGCACCAAAATTGGACTCGGGAGTATAGGTGAATTTATAAATATCTTGCGGTAAATTAGGGTCTCCAAAAATCTGGAATTGCATCTCTGTACCTCTCCCTGCATTGATCGTCGTGCCTTCTAAAAGCCCTAAGCTGGGATACAGATTTATAGCGATGTCGTTGGGTAAATTAGGTGAAGGTCTCACGGGCAAGGAGTAAAACGATTTATGATCGTAGTATTTGTTTTTGATAATGGTGATATCGCATTGGATTCCGTTCTTTAACCAACCTTCGCCGTTTATCATTTGAGCATATTCACCTATGGTCATCCCATGTACTAAAGGGATAGGATGTTTTCCTAAAAACCCAGTGTGCTTGGGCAACATGGTTGGGCCGTCTATATAATGCCCGTTAGGATTTGGACGGTCTAAAATTAACATCGGAATATTTTGCTCTGCACAGGCTTCCATTACTAAGTGCATTGTGGCGATATATGTATAAAAACGAACCCCTACGTCCTGAATGTCGAACACTACAAGGTCTATACCTTGGAGTTGGGCGTTGCTGGGTTTTTTGTTTTTACCATACAAAGAAACAATGGGCAACCCTGTTTTGAGGTCTTTCCCATCTGCGACCAATTCGCCGGCATCAACACGCCCTCTAAACCCATGTTCTGGGGCAAACACATTTTTGATGTTTACACCGCGACTCAGCAGACTGTCTACCAAGTGTGTTTGATCTCTTTTAAGGTCGTATAATGTATCGCCAGAAGCGAGTACCTTGACAAAGGTTCTTTTGAGTTTACCATTGTAAATTCCGCTGGTTTGGTTTGCAACCAGCGCAATACTTTTGTTTTGTAATAGTGCGAGATATTCTTCGGTTTGATTTGCACCTGCACTTGGTACTGCCTTGTCCCGCTCACCATGCACTTCTGGCTCCGAATTTTCTTCTCCTTTAGAAGCACAGGATAAAACCAAAACAAGAAATAATAAAACCGTATTTTTGAGGCTAATAAGACGCATAAATCAATAGTGAACGTTGAGTATTTTATAGCGAGGCGCATTGCCAAGTCTAAGGATTATAAAAATAGCATTTCGGGCCCAATTATAAAAATTGCAATGGCCGCAATTGCTATTGGAATGATTGTGATGCTCATCACCATTGCAACAGGTGTTGGGCTCCAAAGAAAAATTAAAGAAAAGGTATCTGCTTTTCATGGCGATATAGTTATCACCAATTTTGATACCAACTTTTCGTGGGATTCTAAAAACCCGATCGATATAGAGCAATCTTTTTATCCAGACTTTACCTCACTTCCAGGGATTACACATATACAAGTTACCGCTTTAAAAGGTGGAGTGATTAGAACCGCAGAGACCTTCGAAGGTGTAGTGATAAAAGGGGTTAGTACAGATTACGATTGGAAACATTTTGAGTCATATTTAACCTCTGGCCGTTTGCCCGATTATAGTGCCGCCCTAAACGGCGAAATCATCTTAAGCGAATATTTGGCCAATCGTCTTAATCTAAAATTGGGAGACAAAGTGCCCACTTATTTTATAAACGAGGGGAGTGAGCGTCCGGCCCGAACTCTGGGATTTGATTTGGTAGGAATTTTTAAAAGTGGTTTTCAAGAATTTGATCAGCAGTTTTTGGTAGCAGATATTAGACATGTGCAACGCCTTAACAAATGGACTCCACAGCAAATAGGAAGTTTTGAACTGTTTGTAGATGATTTTGATAGGCTTCCAGAAATAGGGCAAGAGGTCTATGCTAATATCGATCCTAGCTTAGACGCCTTGACTATTAGAGATCGCTATCGTTCGACTTTTGACTGGATAGAATTGTTCGATTTTAATATTTATCTCATTATAGGAATCATGATCATTGTTGCAGGAATCAATATGATAACCGCCTTGTTGGTGTTGATTCTAGAAAGAACCCAAATGATTGGAATATTAAAGGCCTTAGGGTCTACCGATTGGGGTATTAGAAAAGTGTTTTTATACAACGCCATGTATTTAATTATACTTGGGCTCATCTGGGGGAATGCAATCGGTCTTGGGCTTATTTATTTACAAGATACCTTCGGGTTTTTTGAATACCCAGACCCAGAGATTTATTACATGAAAGAGGCGCCCGTATATATTAATGCAATGCACATTTTACTGCTCAATGTGGGTACCTTTGTTTTGTGTTTGGCAATGTTGATTTTACCTTCGATTATTATTGCAAGAATTTCTCCTGTGAAGGCTATTCGATTTGAATAGTCGTCAAAAAAATACAATCAGGTTTAAATCTATTTTAGTTCTCGCCAGCTTGCCTTTTGGCATCTTGAATCATGGTTTCGTTTGGCATGATAGCCACATTTACACGCCTGTTTTTGGCACGTCCTTCTACGGTGTTGTTGTCGTGCATGGGTTGTGATTCTCCAAACCAATTTGTGTTAAAACGGTTTGCGCTTATTCCTTTGTCGACTAGGTAATTAGTAACCGCATACGCTCTGTTTTTAGACAGCGTCATATTGTATTCGTCAGAGCCTACACTGTCGGTATGCCCAACAACCAGTATGTTAGTGTCACTGTACTCCCTAAAAACACCTGTGAGCTTGTCAAGTGTAACTTTAGATGCCACATTAATGTTGTACTTATTGGTGGCAAAATACACCCCGCTATTCTCGTCAAATGTGATCACAATCGCATCGTCTACACGCTCTACTTGGGCGCCCGGAATTTCTTCTTCGATTTTTTGGGCCTGTTTGTCCATCTCGTTTCCGATGATTACTCCCGCTGCGCCGCCAACGACGCCTCCGATAACGGCCCCGAGTTCTCCATTGCCTCCTTCGCCTACATTGTTACCGATTATCGCGCCTAAAACTGCTCCACTCGCCGCGCCAATTACAGCTCCTTTTTGTTTGTTATTTGCGTTTTTTATCGCATTGCACTGGGTTAAACTCACCACCAGTAAAAGTGCGGCGAGCACTGTGCCTATTTTATTAATTAGATTTTTCATGATGGTAAATATTATGATTTGGTAAAATTCATTGAGATGGTAAAGGGATCGCCTTCTAAGATAATGGTCTGTTGCCATTGCATCGCCGAGTCACTTAGGGCACTTAACTTTAACCTAAAACCCTTATTGGTTTCAGATTTGCCTTTGGCATTGGTAGGTTTAAGCAAAAAATCGTAGAGGCCTGTTTGCGCATCGATTTCTTGAATCGTAAAAATAAAATAGCGATCACCGGTTGGGCAATCACTTGAGTTTATGGAATAAGTACCAGTATTGTTGTTAGGTATAAACTTCCAAGTGCTTCCTTGAAAACAATCTTTAGAAGCGTCATTTAACAGCATCACGTTAAAATTTCCGCTTTGACTATAGCTTATGTCAGATAATTTCCAATCGCCTTTGATAACCTTCTTAGATTCTCTAACGACTTTAGGGCCGCAGGAAACGAAGGAAAGACACAGTAGTAAAATTGCAGCTTTTTTCATACGTATTTGGGTTTTAGTCTATGTAAGATACGAATTAATTAGGGTTCATGTTTACACCTGCTGTGTTTAATTCTAACAACAACTATTCGATTTTATAAAGTATTTATTCTATAACTTTGCACTGCAAAATAAACGAATGGAATACGCAAACAATATATTAGAGACCATAGGGAACACACCTCTGGTTAAAATCAACGAATTGGCAAAGGACATCCCTGCCTTGGTTTTGGCTAAATACGAAACATTTAACCCAGGCAATTCAACCAAAGATAGAATGGCTCTAAAAATGATTCAGGATGCAGAAGCCGATGGGCGTCTTAAACCTGGCGGAACCATTATAGAAGGTACTTCTGGAAACACAGGTATGGGACTTGCCTTAGCAGCTATTGTTAAGGGTTATAAAATGGTTTGTGTTATCTCTGACAAACAGAGTAAAGAAAAAATGGACATTCTTCGTGCCGTTGGGAGCGAAGTTATAGTATGCCCAACAGACGTAGAACCCGACGATCCAAGATCGTACTATTCGACTTCTAAACGCTTGGCAGAAGAAACCCCTAATAGTTGGTATGTGAATCAGTACGACAATCCTAGTAATGCCAAAGCGCATTACGAGAGTACGGGCCCAGAAATCTGGAAGCAAACAGAAGGCAAGGTCACTCATTTTGTAGTTGGAGTTGGCACTGGCGGAACCATTTCTGGAGTAGGGAAGTACTTAAAAGAACAAAACCCTAACGTTAAAATTTGGGGAATAGACACCTACGGAAGCGTTTTTAAAAAATATCACGAAACAGGAATCTTTGACGAAAAGGAGATTTATCCATACGTTACAGAGGGGATAGGCGAAGATATTTTACCAGAGAATGTAGACTTTAGCATCATTGACGGATTTACCAAAGTGACAGACAAAGATGCGGCGGTTTATACACAGCTTCTCGCCAAAAAAGAAGGTATGTTTTTAGGAAATTCGGCAGGGGCTGCTATGAAAGGCTTATTGCAACTCAAAGATAAATTTACCAAGGATGATGTGGTAGTGGTGCTTTTTCACGATCACGGAAGTAGATACGTAGGCAAAATGTTTAACGACGACTGGATGCGATCTATGGGATATATAGATTAAATTATAGTATTGAATACACTTAATCACATACGAACCTATTTAGAAAGACGTGGGTATTATGTGTCTTCTAGGCTCGCCGAACGTTTGGGAATGCGGGCTAAGAGCGTACGATTATTCTTTATTTATGTATCTTTTGCAACCTTCGGTGCAGGATTTGCATTATATTTAACTTTGGCATTCTGGTTAAAACTCAAAGATTTGGTCTATACCAAGCGCACATCTGTTTTTGACCTCTAATCTAGATTTATGACGTACGTACAACGGTTAATTAGATCAAAAGTAGGCTTGGCACTCGTGCTGCTCTTTTGTGTTTTTTTGGCAGGTGTATTTGGTTTTAAGTTTTATGCAGATTATGATTGGGTCGATTCGGTCTATATGACCATAATCACGATTACTACGGTGGGTTATGGCGAAGTGAATCCGCTAACAGAAGGCGAAAAAATATTTACATCTGTTCTAATTCTTTCGAGTATATTTATTGTGGCTTATGCCATAAAGGTAACTACAGAGTTTATCCTTAGTGAAAGCAATTTGGGCAACCAAAGAGAAAAAAGAGTGAAAAAACAAATCCAAGCGTTACAGAATCATATTATTGTTTGCGGCTATGGTCGCAACGGGCAGCAAGCCGTTCAAAAGTTAGCCGATTACAATCGCCCTTTTGTGGTAATCGAAATCAACGAAGAAATCGTAGATAAGTATGGCCGAGATGGTGTGCTCATGGTTCAGGGCAATGCAGACGAAGATGCAACCTTAATCGCCGCAGGTCTTGAGAAAGCATCTACTTTGATTTGCGCATTGCCAAGTGATGCAGACAACCTTTTTATCGTTTTGTCTGCACGTCAAATAAATCCAAGTTTGCAGATTATTAGTAGAGCCACAGAAGAGTCGAGTTATAATAAACTCAAGCTCGCTGGGGCAGATAATGTAATTATGCCAGACAGAATTGGAGGCGATCATATGGCGTCGTTGGTTGTGGTTCCTGATTTGGTAGAATTTTTAGACAATCTTACCGTTTCTGGCGAAAAAGATAGCATCAATGTAGAGCAAGTTCCTTTCGAAAAAATAAGCACGAATGGGCAAGAAATTCTTATTAGAGATTTAGACTTACGCAAAAAAACCGGCTGCTCTATTATTGGTTACAAAACTCCGGAAGGTGAATACATCGTAAATCCCGAGCCCTCTATGACACTGCAAAGAGACTCCAAGTTAATACTTATCGGGAGGCCTAATCAAATAGAGAATCTCAAGCGAGTTTACAACATCTAGTTAAGCGCTTTTTAACGACCAAAAATTTGAATTTGGCAGATTTTTTAGCATCTTGCTGCATTGTACAAAAAACTAACTAAAAAACTTATTATGTCCAAGAGACTATTACTCGCATTATTTGCTGTTCTAACTCCACTCTTTAGTTTTGCTCAAGATGCTGCCACTACTGGCACCATCGACGAGCGTATAAACGACGCTGTTATGCCAGCGGCTGTTTGGTGGGAGAATTTTATTTTATCTACGGTGCCCTTAGGCGAATACAATGTTCCATTTGTAGTAATATTACTCGTTGTAGGAGCATCTTTCTTTACAATCTATTTTGGCTTCCCCAGTGTGACCAAATTTGGATTGGCCATAAATACAGTTCGTGGTAAATACGACGATATTGAAGGTAAAGAAGGACATGGGGTAGAAAAATCTGAAGTAAACATTGTAGATGGCGATTTACCAGATACGATTCGTGACGAAAGTGCCGAAGGTGAGGTATCTCACTTTCAAGCCCTCGCCACTGCGGTTTCTGGTACTGTTGGATTAGGAAATATTGCTGGGGTTGCCGTTGCGATTGCACTAGGTGGACCCGGCGCAACTTTTTGGATGATCGTTTGTGGTCTTATAGGTATGTCTACCAAATTTGTAGAGTGTACGCTAGGTGTTAAGTATCGTGATGTAGGACCTGACGGAACTGTATACGGTGGCCCGATGTATTATCTGTCTAAAGGGTTAAAAGAGCGTAACATGGCCGGTTTAGGGAAAGTGTTAGCGGTAGTGTTCGCTATCCTTTGTGTTGGAGCTTCTTTTGGTGGTGGAAACGCCTTCCAATCAAATCAAGCTACAGTACAAATCACGTCTTTAATAGGTATTGAAGGTGGTGCAACGGGAACTATAATTGGCTTTATAATGGCTGTATTAGTAGGTATCGTAATTATTGGTGGAATCAAAAGAATTGCTAAGATTACAGAAAAAATTGTTCCGTTTATGGCTGGGATTTATGTGCTGGCTGCCTTGATCATCATATTCGCAAACTTCTCTTCTATAGACGACGCTTTTGGATTGATCTTTAGAGGAGCCTTTAGCCCGATGGCGGCTATTGGTGGATTTGTAGGAGTTTTAATTGTTGGGTTCCAACGTGCCGCGTTCTCGAACGAAGCGGGTGCTGGTTCTGCGGCAATTGCTCACTCAGCAGTAAAAACAAAGTATCCGGCAAGTGAAGGGGTTGTTGCTTTATTAGAGCCGTTTATCGATACGGTTGTAATTTGTACGATGACTGCTTTGGTAATTATTTTCTTTAACATTGACGGAACCAACTTGCAGAGCGTATTCGAATATGGATCTGTAGAAGGCAGTAGCGTTATTCTAAACGGAACAGGTGAATCCCTTGGAGGAGTAGATCTAACCTCTAGAGCATTTGACTCAGTTATTCCTGGCTTCTCATACATTCTAACGATTGCAATTGTATTGTTTGCATTTTCTACTATGATTTCGTGGTCATATTATGGGCTACAATCATGGAAGTACTTATTCGGAAAAGGAAAAACTGCCGATATGATTTATAAAATCATGTTCTTGTTATTTGTTGTTATCGGTGCTGCTGCAACTTTAGATGCGGTAATCAAATTCTCTGATGCGATGATTCTTGCCCTGGTATTCCCAAATATGATTGGACTCTTCTTCTTGTTCCCTCGAGTGCGAGAAGAAATGGCAAAATATTTGGCAGCCATTAAAGCGATGAAAAAAGGTGACTAACACATTGTTTCAATAAATTTATTAATACCCCTATGCAATTTTTAATTCATGGGGGTATTTAATTTTATACAAAAGCAACTGCGTTTTGCCTTGCAAGATCGTTTAGGGTTGCTATTAGTCGTAATCACGATACTTGGCAGTTGGTATGTGTTCTTTTATAATTCGGCGGTCAAACCAAGTTCGTTGAATGTAGATGCTAATCAAATACAACGCATTAACCAAATGCTCGATTCGATAGATTCGATACAAACCACTAAAAGCCGATTTAAACTATATCCTTTTAACCCAAATTTTATAACAGATTATAAAGGATATCAATTAGGAATGAGCCTTGAGCAAATCGATAGGCTTCACGATTTTAGAGCGCAAAACAAATGGATCAATTCTACTGCAGACTTTAAAAGAGTAACAGGAGTATCAGACTCATTATTAGCTGCTATACGCATCTACTTTAAGTTTCCTGAATGGGTCACCCAAAAGCGACCCGCCAACACGTATTATAGCACAAAATTCAGAGGCCCAAAAACCGATCTTAATACAGCTACAGCAACTCAATTAGAAGCGGTGTACGGTATTGGTCCTGCCTTGTCTAAAAGAATCCTAACCATGCGTGAGCGCATGCAGGGTTTTAGTGATACGATGCAACTTAGAGCCGTTTACGGGCTGAGTGCTGCGGTAAGAGCTCGATTATTCGAACGCTTTGAGCTTAGCAACCCGCAGCCAATTAAAAAGATGAAGTTTGCACGGGCATCTGCATCTGACTTGGCCACGATTCCGGGGGTGAGTTTTGACCTTGGCGTAAAAATGGTAGCCTTTAGACGCTTACGAGACAGCATGGTTTTACCAGCTCAACTCCTTAAAATAGATGGAATGAGCTCACAAAAATTAGAACTAATTACGTTATATTTGCAGTTCAATTAATACAGAAAATTGGCGCAATATTTTGTGTGTTATAATCCTTAAAACGACACACAAATTCTAAAAATTACTATGGATACAACTTATTTTAATGAGGAACACGCTATGTTCCGTGAGAGCTTGAGAGATTTTTTGAAGAAAGAAGTGGTTCCACATATCGATAAATGGGAAGAGACTGGTCACATCGAACGATTTATTTGGGAGAAGATGGGAGCTATGGGGTTCTTCGGAATTAATTATCCGCAAGAATTTGAAGGTGAAGGCTTAGACTTTTCGTACACGGTTATTTTTCTAGAAGAATTACAACGCATTAATTCGGGCGGATTTGCCGCTGCCATGTGGGCACATACCTATTTGGCTATGACGCACCTAAATGCAGAAGGCAATGAGTCCCAAAAGAGAAAGTATTTAACCCCAAGTATAAAAGGATCTATGATTGGTTGCCTTTGTATCACAGAACCCTTTGGAGGGTCTGATGTTTCTGGCATGAGAACCACCGCTGTGTTAGAAGGCGACGATTATATCATCAATGGTTCTAAGACTTTTATTACTAACGGGGTGTACAGCGACTACTTAGTGGTGGCTGCGAAGACATCTCCAGAACTCAAAAACAAAGGAATATCACTCTTTATTATCGATCGTGACATGGCCGGAGTTTCTGCCACAAAATTGGAGAAATTGGGCTGGCGCGCAAGCGACACTGGGGAAATCGCCTTTGACAATGTTAGAATTCCGAAGGAGAATATGTTAGGAGAGCCAAACAAAGGCTTCTCTTATATTATGCAGCATTTCGCCTCAGAAAGGCTTATTATGGGAATCAATGCGCATGCTCGAAGCGAGTTTGCTTTAGAGTATACGTTGGAATACATGAAGGAGCGTATTGCTTTCGGAAAACCAATTTCTGAGTTTCAAGCCTTGCGTCATAAATTTGCACAACTAACCAGTGAAGTTGAGGTTTGTAAAACATTTAATTATGCAGTTGCCAAGCGCTTAGGCGACGGAGATTATGTGGTAAAAGAAGCGAGCATGTCTAAGTTGGTATCTACCAAAATTGCAGACGAAGTTATGTATGAATGTTTGCAGTTTTTGGGAGGTTATGGCTATATGGAAGAATATCCGTTGGCCAGACTGTTACGCGATAGTAGATTGGGCCCCATCGGAGGTGGAACCTCTGAGATTCTTAGAGAGATTATCGCCAAAATGGTGATCGACGGAAAAAGCTACAAACCTGCCACGGCAGAGAGCAACCTAAAAGAGCAGGCATAGGTACGGTATAGTATTTGAGTATGCTCATTAAAATTTATTATAATTCATGAAGTACTCAAGGTTAAGATTCTACATGCTAGCAGCCCTATTGTTTTTTAGTGTGGCTGGTATTGCACAAACAGAGGTTAAAGGTAAAATTGTTGACTTTGGGACTTTTATGCCCATCGAGAGCGCGAGTGTTTATATGCAAAACACCACCATTGGTAGCGTGAGTAATGTCGATGGAAAGTTTTTGTTAGTGGTTCCGCAGCGATATGTAAACGATACATTGGTAATTTCTTCTATCGGATATAAGAGTTTTAAAACCACCCTACAAGATTTTGACCCTTCACAAGATATTTTTTTAGAAGAAGACATCGCTTCCTTAGATGAGGTGTTGATAGTGGCAGACCCTAGGCCTACCACCGGAAACGACATCGTGCTTAGAGCGATAGAAAGACTCCCGCGTAACCTACCCGATTCGGCCTATATTCAAAAAGGATTTTTGCGTCATAAAGAGCGGAATCAGCGAGAGTATAAGTGGCTTATCGAGAGCGCCCTAACCATCTACGATTCGAGCTATGCGTCTGGAGCGAGAGATAATCTAAAGATCAATGTAGACGAAAACCGCAAGAGTTACGACCTAAGAGAACACGATAGTTTGTTTACCTACTACTCGTATTTAAAAGACTATAAAGGGCTTAATTTAAGGTCTACCAACTTACGCAGAGATACCATCAAAAGAACATCGCTGGTAGCGGCTATCAAATGGAACGACAACCGAGTGAATGGGTTGGGCAATTTGTTTAAAGGTAAGCTGAATATGGTGCGAAATGCCAATATGCGCTCGGCCTTATTGGGCGAAAAGATGTTAGAAGGGCATCAGTTCGATTTAGACACTGTCTTGGTAGAGAATGGCCGTAATGTGTATAAAATCAAGATTTCTAAAAGCACTGACTTTGTGGGTTTAAACACACCGGGCATCTTTAACGAAGGTTTTGAGCCAAAAGGATGGATTTATGTAGATTGGGATACTTATGCCATTAAAAAGATTGAGTACCAGCTTATAGCGGCCTCTGAGGTGCAAAAGAAAAGAAGTAAAAGTCTTTTTGGTACCCAGCTAAATCACAAACTGGTAATCACTTACAAAGAATACGACGAAAAGTGGTACCCTAGTTATTTCTACTATGAAACTCCGAAGCTGGTCAATGTGGGAGATCGCTCTTCTGATCAGCAGGAAAAAACCAAAGAGCAATTGCTCAAAGAACAAGAAGAACAGTTTTATTACACTATTCAAGAAATTGTTTTTACAGAAATCATTCAAGATCCAGAAGTCGTAAACAAGGCTTTTTCTGGTAATTGGTCTGACGACATCTTTTTGCCTAGACCGTACAACAAGGAGTTTTGGAAAAACTATAATGTGCTTTTAGAAAGCGACGAAGAGCAAAAGTTGATTCAGGATCTTAGCAGAAGAGCTACGCTTTTTAAAGATTAAATTTAATCTTCGAAAGAACGCCTTAAATCCCGAAGGGTGTGAAAGGGAATTTTTATCGCATATGCTTTTCGCATGCCTTTTGGCATGCTTAAGTTAGGATCAAATTCGCAGTACATACTCACTTTTACATGCGTTTCTTTTTGTTCTAGTAACCAATACCCTGTGAAGTGATCTAATCGCACACGGTTTTTTTTGGTGGGAAGCATGCTGTCTATGGCAGAAAAAGTAATGGTGGTACGGCTAGGACTTTGATGTGTTTTTTTGAGTTTTAGAACATAATCCCTATTTCTAAAAGGCCAAGTTGCGTTGCAAACCTGATACAGATACGCAATATCGTTTTCTTGATCGAGCAGTTTAGACTCTTCGCAGTTATAAAGCCATTCTGTATGTCCCTCGTAATTAGTAAAGACCCGAAGTACTTTGTCTATCGTGGTATTTTTTATCAGGGTGTGTGCCTTATATTCTATAGTAGCACTACTTCCTTTCGGATTTGTAAAAATAAAGATGTCATCCCTAGACTGAGTCAGTTCTAAGTTGGATTGCCCTACAGCGCTAAAGGCGTTGCAGGCAATAAGTAAAAATGTTGCAAGTGATTTTGTCCCCAAAAGTTTGATCTTGTTTGAAAAGACAAGATATTTCTTTTGAAAAGTGAGGGGTATACCTAATTGTAGGTACTTTGAATAAAGCGGTGACTAATGTTGAACCGTGTATTCGTTTGATCGTGTACTCTTGTAATCACGAAAAACTTGAAACCTGTTCGATTCAACAGTTAAACGAAAAAACACACAAACATAATAGCGGTCATCTTTTAATCTGGAATTAGAAATATTTATACTATTAGTTGTAATACTATTTTTTCATTGTATCTTTGCAACCGCAAAAGAGAGGAGGTGATGTCCCTATGTTAATTATACCAGTAAAAGACGGAGAAAATATCGATAGAGCTTTAAAGCGATTCAAACGTAAATTTGATCGTACAGGAACAATGCGTTCTTTAAGAGCAAGACAGCAGTTTACAAAACCATCTGTTAAGCGTAGAGCTCAAATTCAAAAAGCACAGTACATTCAGAATCTTAGAGATCAAGAAGAACTCTAGCATTCATTGAATACTAGCATATAAATCCACTGGAAAATGTACCTTTACATACCAGTGGATTTTTTTATGCCCGTATCTGCCTTTCTAACATACCTGTCCCTCGAGAAAAATTATTCTACTCATACTGTCACGGCTTATGAGAAGGATATCCAGCAGTTTTCCCAATTTTTATTGGACACTTTCGAGGAGTCATCGCTAGTAGATGTCTCGTATGCGCTTATCAGAACTTGGATTGTTGCCTTAGTCGACCAAGGCATAAGCAACAGAACCATAAACAGAAAGATATCTTCTTTAAAGGCCTTTTATAAATTCCTTCTAAAGACAGAGCAAATAAAAGCCAGCCCTTTGGCCAAGCATAAAGCGTTAAAGACTGCCAAAAAAGTGCAAGTGCCTTTTTCGCAAAAAGAGGTGACCCAAGTTTTAGACGAATTGTCTTATGGAGACGATTTTGCGAGTGTTCGCGACAAACTTTTGGTAGAACTGTTTTATTCTACAGGGATGCGTCGTAGCGAACTTATTAATTTAAAGTTACAAGATGTACAATTGGCATCTGCGCAAATCAAAGTATTGGGAAAGCGCAATAAAGAGCGAATCATACCTATGTTGCCAAGTGTAAAACAAACCATTGAAAAGTATTTACCGCTAAGACTGCAAAGTGTAAAAGACGCTACAGAGCCTCATTTATTGCTTACCAATAAAGGGGTAAAATTATACGAAACACTTGTATACCGAATTATTAATATGTATTTTAGTAAGACGTCTTCGAAGGTTAAAAAGAGTCCGCATATATTGCGGCATTCCTTCGCGACACATTTATTAAATGAAGGTGCAGACCTAAATGCTGTTAAAGAACTGCTTGGGCATGCAAGCTTGGCTTCGACTCAAGTTTATACTCATAATAGCATAGCCGAACTGCAAAAAGTACACGCCAAGTCGCACCCTCGTAATAAGGGAACCAAGAAATAAAAGTTTAATCCAAATTACCGGCCTATGAAAGTTAACGTGCAGACCCCGAATTTTGACGCAGATATTAAATTGATAAATTTTATAGAGAAGAGGTTGGCTAAGCTCGAACAGTTTTACGATCGTATTATATATGCAGACGTTTTTTTGAAGCTCCAAAATACCAGCGAAAAAGAAAATAAAATAGTCGAGGTTTTACTCAGTATTCCTGGTGGCGATCTGATCGTTAAAAAGGAGTGTAAAAAATTCGAAGTAGGAACAGATGAGTGTGTTCACGCATTAGAACGCCAGCTTAAGAAACGCAAAGAAAAACAGCGCGCACATTAGTCACGAAAAAACTTGAAAATAGTTTTTTAAAAAAGAAAATTATTATACATTTGCAGTCCGTTAGAAATAGCGGACTTTTTTATGCTAAAAATTTAGCTCAAAAAAGTAAAAAAGATGCCGATGTAGCTCAGCTGGCTAGAGCAGCTGATTTGTAATCAGCAGGTCGTGGGTTCGAGTCCCTCCATCGGCTCTTAAGTTCTTTAAAATTGATGATTTTTTAAGATAATGGGGAGATACTCAAGCGGCCAACGAGGGCAGACTGTAAATCTGCTGACTATGTCTTCGCAGGTTCGAATCCTGCTCTCCCCACATTATTTTTACGAAAGACCGTAGAAAGCTCGCTTTCTTAAGGTCTAGAGTAAAAGAGATGTAAGGGTCACCCCAAAGGATCACGAGATGTAAGTCGAGTAATCCGAGGAGTGAGACTTTAGGAACTTACTCTGTTTTATGGTTGATTAGGTAAACTAACCAACCAAAAAATAGTCGCGGATCACTTCGCGCAGCGAAGTAATCCTAGCTTAAAGAGACATCAAAATTATTGTAACCTTTTAATTCAGAAATGAATTAATAAACGCGGGAGTAGCTCAGTTGGTAGAGCGTCAGCCTTCCAAGCTGAATGTCGCCGGTTCGAACCCGGTCTCCCGCTCTAAGTTCCTGCTAAGGCAGGAATCTCATTCTAATGTTCATCGGATGAGGTTCAAAGCTTTACGCCGACGTAGCTCAGGGGTAGAGCGTTTCCTTGGTAAGGAAGAGGTCACGGGTTCAATTCCCGTCGTTGGCTCTAAGAAGAATTTTAATTGAACACTAATATAATTAAGACTTAAAATTAATAAACATGGCAAAGGAAACTTATGATCGCTCCAAACCACACTTAAATGTTGGTACTATTGGACACGTAGATCACGGTAAAACAACTTTAACAGCCGCTATTACAAAAGTTTTGGCGGATGCTGGTTTTTCAGAAGCTGCTGCTTTTGATCAAATTGACAACGCTCCAGAAGAGAAGGAGAGAGGTATTACTATCAACTCGTCTCACGTTGAGTACGCTACAGAAAATCGTCATTACGCTCACGTTGACTGTCCAGGTCACGCGGATTACGTAAAGAACATGGTAACTGGTGCTGCTCAAATGGACGGTGCTATCTTAGTAGTAGCTGCGACAGATGGTCCTATGCCACAAACTCGCGAGCACATCCTATTAGGACGTCAGGTTGGAATTCCTCGTATTGTTGTATTCATGAATAAAGTGGATATGGTAGACGACGAAGAACTTCTTGAGTTAGTAGAGATGGAGATTAGAGATCTTCTTTCTTTCTACGAGTATGATGGTGACAATGGTCCTGTTATTGCTGGATCTGCTTTAGGTGCACTTAACGGTGAGCAAAAGTGGGTTGACACTGTAATCGAATTGATGAAAGCTGTTGATACTTGGATCGAAGAGCCAACTCGTGAAGTTGACAAAGATTTCTTAATGCCAATCGAAGACGTATTCTCAATTACTGGTCGTGGAACTGTAGCTACAGGTCGTATCGAAACTGGTGTTGCAAATACAGGAGATTCTGTTGATATCATCGGAATGGGAGCAGAGAAGCTTACTTCTACTGTAACTGGTGTAGAGATGTTCCGTAAGATCCTTGATAGAGGTGAAGCTGGAGATAACGTTGGTATCCTTTTAAGAGGTATCGAGAAAACCGATATCAAAAGAGGTATGGTTATCTGTAAGACGGGATCTGTAACTCCTCACGCTAAGTTTAAGGCAGAGGTTTATGTTCTTAAGAAAGAAGAAGGTGGCCGTCACACTCCATTCCATAATAACTACCGTCCTCAGTTTTACGTACGTACAACTGACGTAACAGGAAACATCAACCTTCCTGACGGTGTAGAAATGGTAATGCCTGGTGATAACCTTACAATTACTGTTGATCTTATTCAGCCTATTGCGTTGAACGTAGGTCTTCGTTTTGCAATCCGTGAGGGTGGTAGAACAGTTGGTGCAGGTCAGGTTACTGAGATCCTAGACTAACTAGTTAGCTATAAAATATGAGTCAAAGGTGTCCCGATTTTTTCGGAACACCTTGACTTTTATCTACGGGTTTAGCTCAGTTGGTAGAGCACTGGTCTCCAAAACCAGGTGTCGGGAGTTCGAGTCTCTCAACCCGTGCGGAATTAAAACTTGAGAATTGATTCTTTAAGAATAAATGCTCAAACAGCCGTAGCGGGAATAGACGCTGAGGCACAAATAAAAACAAAAACAATGGTAAACTACATTAAAGAGTCATACAACGAGCTGCGTAATCACGTAACCTGGACCGATTGGTCAGAGGCTCAACGTCTTACCGTTCTTGTTGCAGTATTTTCGATTATTCTTGCTTTGGCAGTCTGGGGAGTAGATACCGTATTCTCTGGTGTAATTGAGCAATACTTTAAATGGATTAAAGGAGCCTAACCAAATGACTGAAACAAAAAATACTAAGAAGTGGTATGTTGTTCGTTCGGTTAGCGGGCAGGAGAACAAGATTAAGGCCTACATCGAGTCAGAAGTAGCGCGCTTAAACCTCGAAGATTATATCGAGCAGGTCTTGGTTCCTACAGAAAAGGTGATCCAAATCCGCAACGGTAAAAAAGTACATAAAGAACGTGTGTATTTTCCTGGATATATCATTATCAATGCAAATATCTCGGGTGAAATTCCACACATTATAAAATCTATTAACGGTGTTATTGGATTCTTAGGAGAAACCAAAGGGGGAGACCCAGTGCCGTTAAGACAGTCAGAAGTGAACAGAATGTTAGGAAAGGTAGACGAACTGTCTATCGAAGACGAAAACCTAAACATTCCTTATGTAATTGGAGAGACTGTAAAAGTTATCGATGGTCCGTTTAATGGATTCAACGGTACTGTAGAAAAAATTAACGAAGAAAAGCGTAAGCTAGAAGTAATGGTAAAGATCTTTGGTAGAAAGACTCCATTAGAACTTAGTTATATGCAAGTAGAAAAAGTTTAATAACTGTTACGCAAATAGACGGGATTGCCACTCTAGCTTCCACAAGAGTAGCGTCCAATTAAATTGTAAAAAATGGCAAAAGAAGTAGATAAAGTCGTAAAGTTACAGGTTCGCGGTGGTGCTGCAAATCCATCACCTCCAGTTGGACCCGCTTTAGGTGCCGCAGGTGTGAATATCATGGAGTTCTGTAAGCAATTCAACGGAAGAACTCAGGATAAGCAAGGAAAGGTATTGCCAGTAGCGATCACGGTTTATAAGGACAAATCATTTGAATTTGTAATTAAAACCCCTCCTGCTGCTGTACAGATTCTTGAAGCCGCCAAGACCAAAAAAGGTTCTGGTGAGCCGCATGTGCGAAAAGTAGCCACTATCTCTTGGGATCAGGTGAGAGCCATTGCAGAAGACAAAATGCCGGATTTAAACGCATTTACTGTCGAGTCGGCCATGAAAATGGTTGCCGGAACTGCAAGATCTATGGGAGTTAAAATTAAAGGAGCAGCTCCTTTTTAATTTTTTAAAGAAACAGTAACATGGCAAAATTGACCAAAAAGCAAAAGGAAGCAACTTCAAAGGTAGACGCTAATAAAGCGTACTCTTTGGCAGAAGCTTCTGCTTTAATAAAAGAAATCACAACCGTAAATTTTGACGCCTCTGTAGATTTAGCTGTTCGTTTGAATGTAGACCCACGTAAAGCAAACCAAATGGTTCGCGGCGTGGTAACACTGCCACACGGTACAGGTAAAGATGTAAAAGTGTTAGCCTTGGTAACTCCTGATAAGGAAGCCGAAGCAACAGCAGCTGGTGCAGATTACGTAGGATTAGACGAGTACCTCGATAAGATTAAAGGAGGATGGACAGACGTTGACGTAATTGTAACGATGCCAAGTGTAATGGGTAAATTAGGCCCACTAGGTCGTGTTTTAGGACCACGTGGATTAATGCCAAACCCAAAGACTGGTACCGTAACAATGGACGTTGCTAAGGCCGTTTCTGATGTAAAAGCTGGTAAGATCGACTTTAAAGTTGAAAAGACTGGTATTGTACATGCAGCAATCGGAAAGTCATCATTTGATGCCGATAAGATTGCCGGAAACGCAAGAGAATTATTAACCACATTAGTAAAATTGAAGCCTCAGACGGCTAAAGGTATTTACATAAAGAGTATCTATATGTCAAGTACAATGAGTCCGAGTCTAAATATTGATGCTAAGCGTTTTACTGAGCAGTAACAAATAGAAATTATGACAAGAGAAGAAAAATCACAAGTTATAAAAGACATCACTGCGCAGTTAGCCGATAACTCGATCGTTTATTTGGCCGATATATCTGGACTTGACGCAGGATCAACCTCTAACTTACGTCGTGCTTGTTTTAAGGCAGGTGTAAAGTTAGCAGTGGTTAAAAACACTTTGCTCGAAAAAGCAATGGAGAGTAGTGATAAAGATTTTGGTGAACTTAAAGACGTTCTTAAAGGGAACACATCTTTAATGTTATCAGAAACTGGAAACGCTCCCGCCAAAGTAATTAAGGAGTTCCGTAAAAAATCGGAGCGCCCAATTCTTAAAGGTGCATTTATCGAGGAAGCTGTCTACATAGGAGACGATCAATTAGATACTCTAGTAGATATCAAATCAAAAGAAGAGCTTATTGGAGAAATCATCGGCTTGTTGCAATCGCCAGCTAAGAATGTTATTTCTGCCCTTAAATCGGGTGGGTCTACACTTTCTGGAATTGTAAAGACATTGTCGGAGAGAGAAGCATAAGCTTAAAAAATAATTAAAACGAATACAATTTTATTAAAACGATAGAAAATGGCAGATTTAAAAGATTTCGCAGAACAATTAGTTAACCTTACTGTAAAAGAAGTTAACGAATTAGCTACCATCTTAAAAGATGAGTATGGTATCGAGCCTGCTGCTGCAGCTGTAGCTGTTGCTGCTGGTGGTGGTGCTGGAGGTGGTGACGCCGCAGAAGAAAAATCAGAATTCGACGTGATGCTTACGGCAGCCGGTGGTTCTAAATTAGCAGTTGTAAAACTTGTTAAAGAACTTACAGGATTAGGTCTTAAGGAAGCGAAAGGATTAGTTGATAACGCTCCTTCTGCAATTAAAGAAGGTGTAGCTAAAGACGAAGCTGAGGCATTAAAGACTCAGTTAGAAGAAGCTGGCGCTGAGGTTGAGCTTAAGTAAGCTTAACTGGTAGCCAATCCAAAGGTTTAGGTCTTCTGTCAAAGCGCAGATGGACCTAAACCATTTTGCGTATATAATGGTGAGTACCATTTATGTGCGCCTTGTTGTTTTTATTTAAATTAAAATTCCGTCCGTAGATGTCCGCAACGCAAACTCAAAGATTGAATTTCTCTTCAGTTCAAAACAAACCTGATTATCCAGATTTTCTGGACATTCAGGTAAAATCGTTTCAGGACTTTTTCCAGTTAGAGACTAAGTCAGAAGAAAGAGGAAACGAAGGTCTTTACAACACCTTCATGGAGAATTTTCCAATTACAGATACTCGTAATCAGTTCGTACTAGAATTTTTGGACTACTTTGTAGATCCACCACGTTATTCCATTCTAGAATGTATCGAGCGAGGTCTAACTTATAGCGTGCCGCTAAAAGCACGATTAAAACTTTATTGCACCGACCCTGAGCACGAGGACTTCGAGACCATCGTGCAAGATGTATATTTGGGTACAATCCCTTACATGACTCCTTCTGGGACGTTTTGTATTAACGGTGCCGAGCGAGTTGTGGTTTCACAATTACACCGTTCGCCAGGGGTATTCTTTGGGCAGTCATTTCACGCCAACGGAACAAAACTATACTCAGCTCGTGTGATTCCTTTTAAAGGATCTTGGATTGAGTTCGCGACCGATATCAACAGCGTTATGTACGCCTATATCGATCGTAAGAAGAAGTTACCTGTTACCACACTCTTTAGAGCTATTGGCTTTGAGCGTGATAAAGATATCTTAGAGATATTTGATCTTGCAGAAGAGGTAAAGGCAACTAAAACAGGTCTTAAAAAATACTTAGGACGTAAGCTTGCTGCACGTGTACTTAAAACATGGCACGAAGATTTTGTAGACGAAGATACTGGAGAAGTAGTATCTATCGAGCGTAACGAGATTGTGCTTGATCGTGATACAATTTTAGAGAAAGAGCATGTTGAAGAGATTATGGAGTCTGGTTCTAAAACCATCTTACTTCATAAAGAAGACAACCTGCAAGCAGATTACGCCATTATTCATAACACCTTACAGAAGGATCCAACAAACTCAGAGAAAGAGGCTGTAGAACATATCTACCGTCAACTTCGTAATGCCGAGCCGCCCGATGAGGAAACTGCTCGTGGTATTATTAATAAGTTGTTCTTCTCTGACCAACGTTACAATCTTGGAGAAGTAGGACGTTATAGAATGAACAAAAAGTTAGGTCTTGATATCGAGATGGACAAGCAAGTGCTTACCAAAGAAGATATCATTACCATCGTAAAATACTTAATCGAGCTTATTAACTCTAAGGCAGAGATTGATGATATTGATCACTTATCTAACCGTCGTGTACGTACCGTAGGGGAGCAGTTGTCATCTCAGTTTGGTGTAGGATTGGCTCGTATGGCTCGTACCATTCGTGAGCGAATGAACGTTCGTGATAACGAGGTATTTACACCTATCGATTTGATTAACGCTAAGACGCTTTCGTCTGTAATCAACTCGTTCTTTGGTACCAATCAGTTGTCTCAGTTTATGGATCAAACCAATCCACTAGCAGAGATTACTCACAAACGTCGTTTATCTGCATTAGGACCTGGAGGACTCTCTCGTGAGCGTGCAGGTTTTGAGGTTCGTGACGTTCACTATACACACTACGGAAGACTTTGCCCAATCGAAACTCCTGAAGGACCGAACATTGGACTTATCTCTTCATTGAGTGTATATGCCAAAGTAAACAACCTAGGATTTATAGAAACTCCATATCGCAAGGTAGAGAACGGTAAAGTAGACTTAAAGTCGACACCTATTTATCTATCTGCAGAAGAGGAAGAAGAAAAACTAATCGCTCAAGCCAACATTCCTCTTAAGAAGGATGGCTCAATTGATAGCGATCGTGTAATTGCACGTATGGAAGGCGACTTCCCGGTAGTAGACCCGAAAGATGTTCACTATACAGACGTTGCACCTAACCAGATTTCTTCTATCTCTGCTTCGCTGATTCCTTTCTTGGAGCATGATGATGCAAACCGCGCCTTGATGGGATCTAACATGATGCGTCAAGCGGTACCGCTTTTAATTGCGGATTCACCGATTGTAGGTACAGGACTAGAGCGCCAAGTGGCATCTGATTCTCGTGTACTTATCAATTCAGAAGGAGACGGAGTAGTAGAATATGTAGATTCTCGTGAGATTACTATCAAATACGATCGTACCGACGAGGAACGATTGGTAAGTTTTGATGGCGATTCGAAAACCTACAAACTAATCAAGTTTAGAAAAACAAACCAGAGTACTAGCATTAACCTTAAGCCTATCGTAAGACGTGGAGATCGCGTTAAGAAAGGACAGGTTTTATGTCAAGGGTATGCTACAGAGGCAGGAGAGCTTGCACTGGGTAGAAACATGAAAGTAGCCTTTATGCCTTGGAAAGGGTATAACTTTGAGGATGCGATTGTGATTTCTGAGAAGGTAGTACGTGAAGATATCTTTACGTCTATCCATATCGATGAGTACTCTTTAGAGGTTAGAGATACGAAACTGGGTAACGAAGAATTAACCAGCGATATTCCAAACGTTTCAGAAGAGGCCACTAAAGACCTTGACGAGCACGGAATGATTCGCGTTGGTGCAGAGGTTAAGCCTGGCGATATTCTTATTGGTAAGATTACTCCTAAAGGAGAATCGGACCCAACCCCAGAAGAGAAATTACTTAGAGCCATTTTTGGTGACAAAGCAGGAGATGTAAAAGATGCATCGCTTAAAGCTTCGCCATCATTGACTGGCGTTGTAATAGACAAAAAATTATTTGCTAGAGCGATCAAGGATAAGCGCAAACGTGCTAAAGACAAAGAGGACATTAGCGAATTAGAAATTAAATATGAAGCTAAGTTCTTAGCGTTAAAAGACGTATTGGTCGAGAAGTTGTTCGAAATCGTAGGTGGTAAAACTGCCCAGGGTGTGATGAACGACTTAGGCGAAGAAGTATTCCCTAAGGGTAAGAAGTTTACCTTAAAGATGCTTAACGCAGTAGACGACTATACTCACCTTACACAAGGAACTTGGACTACCGATAAAGCTACGAACAAACAAGTAGCCGAATTGATGCACAACTATAAGATCAAAGAAAACGACCTGCAAGGTAACTTGCGTCGTGAGAAGTTTACCATCTCTGTTGGAGACGAACTTCCTTCTGGAATCTTAAAGCTAGCCAAAGTATATATCGCCAAAAAGCGTAAGCTTAAAGTTGGAGATAAAATGGCAGGGCGTCACGGTAACAAAGGTATTGTAGCTCGTATTGTTCGTGAAGAAGACATGCCGTTCTTAGAAGACGGAACACCAGTAGATATCGTATTGAATCCGCTTGGGGTACCTTCTCGTATGAACATCGGTCAGATTTATGAGACTGTTCTAGGATGGGCTGGTCAAAAACTAGGACGCAAGTATGCGACACCAATTTTTGATGGAGCAACCTTAGAGCAAATCAACGAGATTACAAACGAAGCTGGAATTCCACTATTTGGTCATACTTATTTATATGACGGTGGAACTGGACAACGTTTTGATCAGGCTGCAACCGTTGGAATTATTTATATGCTTAAGCTAGGGCATATGGTAGACGACAAAATGCACGCACGTTCTATTGGGCCATACTCACTTATTACACAACAACCGTTGGGTGGTAAAGCACAGTTTGGTGGTCAGCGATTTGGAGAGATGGAAGTTTGGGCACTTGAGGCTTATGGAGCATCGAGTACGCTGCGCGAAATCTTGACAGTAAAATCGGATGACGTAATTGGTCGTGCAAAAACATACGAATCCATTGTAAAAGGAGAGAGTATGCCAGAACCCGGATTGCCGGAATCCTTTAACGTGTTAATGCACGAATTGAAAGGTCTAGGATTAGACATTCGTTTAGAGGAGTAAAAGCTCCCCGCGAAGGTGGGGAACTTAGTTTGTTTTTGGGGCGAGAGCCTCGCATTTAAAAGATTTTATATAGCATTATGGCAAGAAATAAAGATAACAACACGGTAAAGAGATTTAATAAAATTTCTATTGGTTTGGCTTCTCCCGAATCTATCTTGGCGGAGTCAAGAGGTGAGGTATTAAAGCCAGAAACCATTAACTACCGTACGCACAAGCCAGAGCGTGATGGTTTGTTCTGTGAGCGTATTTTTGGTCCTGTAAAGGATTACGAATGTGCCTGTGGAAAATACAAGCGTATACGTTATAAAGGGATTGTTTGTGACCGTTGTGGGGTAGAGGTAACCGAGAAGAAGGTACGTCGCGACCGCGTAGGGCACATCAACCTTGTAGTACCTGTAGCACACATTTGGTACTTTAGAAGTTTACCTAACAAGATTGGATACTTATTAGGTTTGCCTTCTAAAAAATTGGATATGATTATTTACTACGAACGTTACGTAGTAATTCAGCCAGGTATTGCCACAAACGAAGAAGGAGAGCCCGTTCAAAAGATGGACTTCTTAACAGAAGAAGAGTATTTAAATATTTTAGATACGCTTCCGCAGGAGAATTTATACCTAGAAGATTCAGACCCTAATAAGTTTATCGCTAAGATGGGAGCTGAATGTTTGATCGAGTTGTTACAGCGTATCGACTTAGACGTATTGTCTTACGACCTACGCCACAAAGCGAACAACGAAACCTCTAAGCAACGTAAAACAGAAGCCTTAAAGAGACTTCAAGTTGTAGAGGCTTTGCGTGAAGCAAATAACAACCGCGAAAACAAACCTGAATGGATGATCATGAAGGTAGTACCAGTAATTCCACCAGAATTACGTCCATTGGTGCCGCTTGATGGAGGACGTTTTGCGACCTCTGACTTAAACGACCTTTACCGTCGTGTGATTATTCGTAACAACCGTTTGAAGCGTTTGGTAGAGATCAAAGCACCCGAGGTAATCTTGCGTAACGAAAAACGTATGCTACAGGAATCTGTTGACTCGTTATTTGACAACACAAGAAAGTCTTCTGCAGTTAAAACAGATTCAAACAGACCACTTAAATCACTTTCTGACTCACTTAAAGGTAAGCAAGGACGTTTTCGTCAAAACTTACTTGGTAAACGTGTAGATTATTCGGCACGTTCTGTAATTGTTGTGGGACCAGAGCTTAAGTTATTCGAATGTGGTTTGCCTAAAAATATGGCAGCAGAGCTTTACAAGCCTTTTGTAATCCGTAAGCTTATCGAGCGCGGAATTGTAAAAACCGTAAAGTCTGCCAAGAAGATTATAGATAAAAAAGAGCCTGTAGTTTGGGATATTCTGGAAAACGTTCTTAAAGGACATCCGGTACTCCTAAACCGTGCTCCTACGCTTCACCGTTTAGGAATCCAGGCGTTTCAGCCTAAGCTTATCGAAGGAAAAGCGATTCAGCTTCACCCATTGGTATGTACGGCCTTTAACGCGGATTTTGATGGGGATCAGATGGCAGTTCACTTGCCATTAGGACCTGAAGCTATCTTAGAAGCGCAATTGTTGATGCTTGCATCGCACAATATCTTAAACCCTGCAAATGGTTCGCCAGTGGCGGTACCTTCTCAGGATATGGTATTGGGTCTATACTATATGACCAAGTCGCGTAAATCTACTAAAGACTTCCCGATTCAGGGTGAAGGGTTAACCTTCTATTCTGCAGAAGAAGTTATTATTGCTTATAACGAAAAACGTGTAGACCTAAACGCGATTATTAAGATTCGCGCCAAGGACTTTAACGACCAAGGCGAACTTGTTTACCAGATTATTGAGACCACTGTTGGTCGTGTAATCTTTAACGAAGAAGCGCCAGAAGAAGCAGGTTTTATTAACGAGGTACTTACTAAAAAGTCGCTTCGTGATATTATTGGTGGAATCTTAAAAGTAACAGACGTACCAGCGACGGCTGCTTTCTTAGATGCCATTAAGACCTTAGGATATAAGTTTGCCTTCGAAGGCGGACTGTCTTTCTCACTTGGAGATATTATTATTCCGCAAGAGAAGCAGTCTATGATAGACGATGCAAACTCTCAAGTAGATGGTATTATCGCCAACTATAATATGGGTCTTATTACCAATAACGAACGTTATAACCAGGTAATTGATATTTGGACAGCGACCAATGCAAATCTTACAGAGCTTTCTATGAAGCGTATTAGAGAAGATCAGCAAGGGTTTAACTCTGTATATATGATGCTTGACTCTGGGGCAAGGGGTTCTAAAGAACAAATTCGCCAGTTGACAGGTATGCGTGGTTTAATGGCCAAGCCTAAAAAATCGAATTCAGGTGGAGGAGAAATTATCGAAAACCCGATTCTTTCTAACTTTAAAGAAGGACTTTCGATTTTAGAATACTTTATCTCGACGCACGGTGCACGTAAAGGTCTTGCAGATACGGCACTTAAAACAGCAGATGCGGGTTACCTAACTCGTCGTCTGGTAGACGTTTCTCAAGATGTGATCATTAACGAACACGATTGTGGTACGTTGCGTGGGGTAGAAGTGAAGCCACTTAAAAAGAACGAAGAAGTTGTAGAGACTTTATTCGAGCGAATTGTGGGTAGAACATCTCTTAACGATGTATTTGATCCTTTAACCAACGAAGTCTTAGTAGCTAGCGGAGATCATATTTCTGAAGAAGTTGCTACTAAAATTGAAGCTTCTCCTGTAGAAAGCGTAGAAGTACGTTCTGCACTAACGTGTGAGGCTAAAAAAGGTATCTGTGCACAATGTTACGGTCGTAACCTAGCAACCGGTAAAATGGTTCAGATTGGTGAGGCTGTTGGTGTTGTTGCTGCACAGTCTATTGGAGAGCCTGGTACACAGCTTACCCTTCGTACGTTCCACGTGGGAGGTATTGCCGGAAACATTTCAGAAGAGAACAAACTCTCTGTTAAGTTTGATGGTAAGGCAGAGATCGAAGATCTTAAAACCGTTAAAGGCGAAGATTCTGATGGTAAAAAAGTAGATATCGTAATTTCTAGAACATCAGAGATTAAAGTTACCGATGTAAAAACTGGAATTGTATTGAGTACTAATAACATCCCTTACGGATCGTCCATCTTTGTAAAAGACGGCGATAAGATTAAGGCTGGTGATGTAGTGTGTCAATGGGATCCATATAACGGGGTAATTATCTCTGAATTTGCTGGAAAGATCAAATACGAAAACATCGAGCAAGGTGTTACATATCAAGTAGAGATTGACGAACAAACTGGTTTCCAAGAGAAAGTAATTTCTGAATCTAGAAACAAGAAGTTAATCCCAACCTTACAGATTTTAAATACTAAGGGCGAAGTGATTCGTTCTTACAACTTACCTGTAGGGGCTCACTTGATGGTAGACGACAACGATAAGATTAAAGTGGGTAAAATCTTAGTTAAGATTCCACGTAAGTCTGCGAAGTCTGGGGATATTACAGGGGGTCTTCCTCGTGTAACCGAGCTTTTCGAAGCGCGTAACCCATCTAACCCTGCTGTTGTTAGTGAGATTGATGGTGTGGTGTCGTTTGGTAAGATCAAACGTGGTAACCGCGAAATCATTGTAGAGTCTAAGTTGGGCGACATTAAAAAATACTTGGTTAAACTTTCTAATCAGATTCTTGTACAAGAAAACGATTATGTAAGAGCAGGTATGCCGCTTTCTGATGGGTCTATTACTCCAGAAGATATCCTTAAAATTAAAGGGCCTTCTGCGGTTCAGCAATATTTGGTAAACGAAGTACAAGAAGTATATCGTTTGCAAGGGGTAAAAATCAACGACAAACACTTTGAGGTAGTTGTTAGACAAATGATGCGTAAAGTGCGAATTAACGATCCGGGAGATACCATTTTCTTAGAGAATCAATTGGCACATACCTACGACTTTATTGAAGAGAATGACAAGATCTTTGGTATGAAAGTAGTGTCAGACGCAGGTGAGTCAGAAACTTTAAAAGAGGGTCAGATAATTACACCTAGAGAATTGCGCGACGAGAATTCTATCTTAAGACGTAACGATAAAGCCTTGGCAGATGCCCGTGACGCGGTTCCAGCAACAGCGACACCAATTTTGCAAGGGATTACAAGAGCGTCGTTACAGACCAAATCGTTTATTAGTGCTGCATCGTTCCAAGAAACGACTAAGGTACTTAACGAGGCAGCTGTAAGCGGGAAGGTAGATAGTCTTGAAGGATTAAAAGAGAATGTTATTGTTGGGCATAGAATCCCAGCAGGAACAGGAATGCGTAACTATGATTCTATCATTGTTGGTTCTAAAGAAGAACTAGAAGCGATGAATCAAGAGAAGCAGGAAGTTAATTTTAATTAAATCTCGTTAGGCTATCTTTGTGAAGGCCTTTTAGAGAAACACTATATGAATCCCGCCTTGAGCGGGATTCTTTTTTAAAAAGAATATTATGAGCGATCAAAAAGATAAAAAGAAGAATCAAATCAATATTGAGCTAGACGAAAGCGTAGCTCAAGGCATTTATAGCAACCTCGCAATAATCAATCATTCTGCCTCTGAGTTTGTGGTAGATTTTGTAAGCATCATGCCAGGGACTCCAAAGAGCAAAGTAAAGTCTAGAATTATCTTAACTCCGCAACACGCCAAACGATTTATGAAGGCCATGGGCGATAATATTCATCGTTTTGAAAAGGCGCATGGAGAGATTAAAGACTTTGAGCAGCCGCCAATTCCATTAAATTTTGGCCCAACAGGCGAGGCTTAAAAAAGCATTCACTAAAAAAATGGGTGCATTCACATAGAAAAACCCCCTATTTGTCGAAATGATAAATAGGGGGTTTATTTTTTACTTATTTTTAAAACAAATCATAAGTAAAACACTAGATATGAGGGGGATAATTACTCTTTGCTTGCTTTTAATTTCGGTTCAATTTTTTGCTCAAGTGGGTATTGGTACTACCAATCCTGAAGGAGCTTTAGATGTTGTCACGACCAACAATACGGGTTTTGTGATGCCTCGAGTAACAACTGTAGATGCGGTGACCGATGGCAATGGCAACCCGCCAGTAGATGGCACAATGGTTTTTGATACCACATTAGGGATGCCTTGCGTGTATACCAACGGTAAATGGGCTTGTTTTGGTTTTGATTCGTCTGGGGCGGCTGTAGTCTATGATGGAACGCCCCCACCTTTTTCTGCCAATTATATTAAAGCCTCTAACACCGATGCACAAGATCAATTTGGCAACAATGTTTTTTTGAGTTCAGATGGAACTACCATGGCCATTGCTGCACCAAGAGAACGGAGTGCGGCAACGGGTATCGATGGCGATCAAACTAGTAATTTGATGGCCAATTCTGGAGCCGTCTATATTTTTATCAATACTGCAGGCACTTGGTCACAACAGGCTTATCTCAAAGCATCTAATACAGGAACTGGAGACTTTTTTGGTCGTAGTATAGGGCTGAGCGGTGATGGTAATACCTTGGTAGTAGGGGCACATCTAGAAGATAGCAATGCTACAGGAATTGGAGGTAGTCAAACAGATAACTCTGCTGCTAATTCTGGAGCTGTGTATATTTTTGATCGTTCTGGAACCACATGGTCGCAAACGGCTTACGTTAAGGCTTCTAATACAGAAGCTGGCGACAGGTTTGGTCAGTCTGTAGATATTAGCGCAGATGGCAATACGATTGCTGTGGGAGCGCCCTTTGAGCCGAGTAACGCGACTGGTATTGGAGGAGATCAAACTAATAATTTGACGCCTGCTTCTGGGGCAGTTTTTATTTTTACTAAAACAGCTGGAGTATGGTCGCAACAAGAATATATCAAGAGTTCAAATAGCGAGAATGGTGATTTTGTTGGGGGCCATGTTTCTATAAGCAGTGATGGTAATACCTTGTTGGTAGGAGCCAATGGAGAAGACGGTAACACCACAGGGGTAAACGGAATTGAAACCGACAATAGTTTTACAAGTGCAGGTGCTGCTTATGTTTTTTCTAGATCTGGCACCACTTGGAGCCAACAGGCCTATTTAAAGCAATCTAATACAGAGGCTGGAGATTTTTTTGGTTATACCGTAACTCTTAGTGACGATGGGAATACAGCAGCGATAGCTGCTCCTGAAGAAGATAGTGCGGCCTTTGGAATTGACGGTGTACAAACAGATAATTCTGCAATTGGCGCTGGAGCTGTATACGTATTCGTAAGAGTCGCAGGGGTTTGGTCTCAAGATGCTTATGTGAAAGCATCTAATACCAATACAGATGATACTTTTAGCTCGAACGGTATAGCATTGAGCGATGATGGGTCTATCTTAATCGTTGGGGCTTATTCAGAAGATAGTAGTGCTACTGGAATTGATGGCGTAGAGACAGATAATACAGCAGCCGATGCGGGGGCGGCTTATGTGTATCAAAAAAGTGGTACCTGGTCGCAACTCAATTATGTAAAAGCCTCGAATACCGATGCGGGAGACGGTTTTGGAGGATACAACTTGCAAGGATATAATTTAGTTTCTATGAACAACGACGGTTCGCTTTTTATTATTGGGGCTCCTTTCGAAGCCAGTAACGCAACAGGTATTGGAGGGGATCAGGCCAATAACGCTGCTTTTAATGCAGGGGCTGTGTACGTTTTTGATTAATTCTTAAGACTATTTAAAATCTTTATTGAAAGAGGATTAATTGATTGACTTTGAGTATGTTTTATAACTAAGTACATACACGTATTTTTACGGTAAACCCGTAAAAAATTAGACTGTTTGAAATCTTTGTCCTACATTTGATTAAGATTTAGCCCAAATCTACCTTTTATATATAACAACTAATTAGTTGTAAAGTAGTTTTAAAATTGCGTATGAAGGGATATTTACTCTTTATTTTATTTATTTTAAGCATGCCAGGATTGGCTCAGGTAGGAATTAATACCGACAATCCTAGGCAAGCATTGCATATTGCGGGTACAACAGGTACCTTACGAGTAGAGAGTCTAAATGCCGCTAACAACATACACAATGGAGGTGATGTAAACGGTGATTTAGATCTTACTAATGATACTTTTCCTTTATATGTAGACGAAAACGGCGAGTTTACACTAGAGCTCCAAGTTATTAATCCTTCCGACGACATTGATGCTTTCGACGATTCGGCACTTCCAACTAGTACTTTATACCTATCTCCGACAGATGCAGATGGCGAGGTTACTTCTATTTTAAAAACATTTACTATTACTGTAAATCGTGAAGCGATTTTAGAAGTTAAGTACGGAATTAGCTTTGATGTTTATGGAGGCCCTCTTAAAACGAATATCACCGATTTATTGGCACGAAGAATCCAGAACCATATTACCGTTACAGGAGACACCAGAATTTATGGCGCTTCGAGTAAAAGTTATACCAGTGGGAGTACGGCTTCTCAAGTTGGAAACTTATTTAATGCCTATTCTACCTATATAAAATTACCGGCAGCGGGCACTTATGATATTAACTTTATCGGCATGGTTAGTTCTAATGTGACATCAGATATTACCAGTACTACGTCTATTTCGACCTATGTAGAGTTTGCCACAGGAAGAGATTTTTTATTTATGAGATTACATTAATTAGCATTTGAAAAAATATATATACATATTATTAGTATTGTTTACTTCAAGCTTCGCCTTTGGACAAGTAGGTATTGATATACTTGTGCCTTTGGCAGATCTGCATGTGGCAGATCCTGGAGGTACCATTCGCATAGAAAGTCTCAATGCTACCAATAATCCAACGTATAACAATGGTACAGACTTGTCTCCGGTTTATGTAGATGGCAACGGCGATATTGTTTTAGGTAACGGGACCGGTGCAAGTGGGCAAGAACCGTTAAACTTTTTAATAGACGTACCTAATTTCTTAGCAGATGATCCTTATGGAGTAGGTTTTAACTCTGGCACCGTGATTAACAATAATGCCCTTGGCGAAAAAACGGTAACTGGCTTAATTGGGCAGGTTACAGTAACAACCCCGATAAGTGGTTGGTTAGAACTCAAGTACGGTGTTACTACCTATGTAGCCGGTACCGACTTATCAGTTGGGGGTTGCCCTTGTGCCTACCCAACAACTTCGGAGGCTGTGGTCTATGAAACCTATTTTGTGATTGACCTGAATAACGACGGATTAAGCGCTGCAGAAATGGCAGCAGAATACGGCTATAATGGCCAGAGCTATGTCTCGTTTACCTTAGGAACCCAAGGCTATGCCTATATCAACGGCCAAGCCAATTTAAAGGCGCCAGCAGGAACCCATACTTTTTATCTCTACGGAGTGGTAAAAGATAGCGGTTCGTCTTATACAAGCGTTGGATTTGGTGGAGCAGAAGACTATTTAAAAATTAGAGTTTTTAATTAATGAACCATTTTAGAACATATTGTTTAATTGTTGCGTTGTTTACAACGGCAACCTTTTGTTATGCACAGGTTGGAATACATACAAACAATCCTCAGCAAACATTACACGTCGCTGGGGCTACTAGTGATGTACGAATAGATGGCCTTAATGACACCAACAATAACAAAAACCTTGGTTCGGGATCTACCACAAGAGTTTTTGCAGATTCTAATGGTGACTTAGTATTAGATAATACGGGTGCTGGAGGCTTGCAAATACTAGTAGACTCAGAGAATTATCTCAATGATGAGGAAACACCGCGCAATCGAGTGGCTCAAGTGGGTACAGCATTGGGTTATGATACGGTGGCCTACCCTACAGATTTTGCTGGAGATCAGTTTACGTTAACTGGTAATGCAATCGTAGAAGTAAATTATTCTGTGTCATGGACTATTTACAAAACTAGAACCCCAGCGGCAGACAATCGCATTAAAGACGGCGAAGCTCGATTGATTCAAACAGGTGTTTATTTTAGAGAAGTTACAGACCCTACAGACCCATATGACGGTCCTGCGGTAATTAACGATGTAGATGGTAACCCCATAAATGGAGGGCCATGGTGTATTGATATGAATTCTTCTGCCACGACCTGTCTAGAAATGGGTGGTCTTTTAGCGCTTAATGGCCAGTTCTATTCCAATTTTGATAAAGACGACGGGGCTTACCGAGGTTTTAAAAACACAGGTACGGACTATGTAAAACTAGGCCCTGGAACTTACGTAACAATGTTCGTTGTGAGAGTCTATGTGGGTGCAGTAACAGGTACAGGGGCAGTTAAATTGTACCTAGGTCCCGACGCAGATGAATTGCAAATTATCGCCCATTATTACGAATAGCGCCTAGTCAAATTCACTTACAAAGTGCAAAGTAACATTAGGAAATTTTTGCTGAGTCATCTGTAGCGTGAAGCTAGAATCTGCAAAAAAGACCAATTGTCCACGCTTATCCTTAGCTAGATACTTTGATTTAACACGCTTAAATTCTGCAAATTCCTCGCTTTTTTCGTCTTTAGGATCTACCCAACAGGCTTTGTGTACATTTAGGTTTTCGTATCTGCATTTTGCGCCATATTCATGCTCTAATCTATATTGAATCACTTCAAACTGTAAGGCTCCAACCGTTCCGATTACTTTTCTACCGTTTAGTTCTAAGGTAAATAATTGAGCAACTCCTTCGTCCATTAATTGATCAATTCCCTTTTCTAATTGCTTAGATTTCATAGGGTCGGCGTTATTGATGTACTTAAAGTGCTCGGGTGAAAAGCTTGGGATTCCTTTGTACAGCATTTTTTCACCTTGGGTAAGGGTGTCACCAATCTTAAAGTTTCCGGTATCGTGCAAGCCTACAATGTCGCCAGCATATGAGACATCCACAATTTGTTTCTTTTCGGCAAAAAAGGCATTCGGGCTAGAAAACTTAAACTGTTTCCCTTGGCGCACATGCAAATAAGGTTTGTTGCGTTCGAAGGTTCCAGAAACAATCTTTACAAAGGCGAGCCTGTCTCTATGCTTGGGATCCATATTGGCGTGAATCTTAAACACAAAACCACTAAAGTCTTCTTCGTCTGGTTTAACAAGACGTGTAGAACTTTCTTTAGGACGAGGTGTTGGAGCGATCTCGATAAAACAATCGAGCAATTCTCTAACCCCAAAGTTGTTTAAAGCCGAACCAAAAAATACGGGCTGTAAATTACCTTCTAAATAATCTTGTTTGTCAAAAGTGGGATAAATTCCCTGAACCAACTCAATCTCCTCTCGTAAGGTATCTGCCGCGTCGGTCCCGACCAAGTCATCTAGCTGTGCGTCTGCCAAGTCTTGAATCTCTATGGTGTCTTCTATGTTTTTGCGTGAGTCCCCGCTAAAGAGGTTTACGTTTTTCTCCCAAAGGTTATAAATACCTTTAAAGTCGTAGCCCATTCCAATAGGAAAGCTCAAGGGAGTGACTTTAAGTTTGAGTTTTTGTTCGATTTCGTCCAATAACTCAAAAGCGTCTTTTCCTTCACGGTCTAGTTTGTTAATAAACACAATCATTGGGATCGAGCGCATACGACACACTTCTACCAATTTTTCTGTTTGTTCTTCGACCCCTTTTGCAACATCGATTACGACAATAACGCTATCTACGGCAGTCAAGGTTCTAAAGGTGTCTTCTGCAAAATCTTTGTGACCAGGCGTATCTAAGATGTTAATCTTTATGCCCTCGTATTCGAAAGCTAGTACAGAAGTAGCAACAGAAATTCCTCTTTGGCGCTCTATTTCCATAAAGTCACTCGTGGCTCCTTTTTTAATTTTATTAGACTTGACGGCACCAGCCTCTTGAATGGCACCACCAAATAGCAGAAGCTTTTCTGTAAGAGTGGTTTTTCCTGCATCGGGATGCGAAATGATTCCGAAGGTACGGCGACGTTTAATTTCTGTTAAAAGGGACATATATAGCTACAAAGGTGGCAAAGATAAGGTTTGTAGATATATTTTAATAGTACGATTTAAAGTAAAGGCGGGGGTTCAAGTGAATAATTGTAGAACTTTTACGAAATCGTTTTCGTTGTGTCAGGTAAAAATACCCTTTTTTGTAAGTAATTTACCAACGATGTTCTACGGTTTTTACGTAATTCATCGAAAATACAGGGGTTTGGTCTAAAATCCTTGTCATTTCTAATGAGTAGTTAAATTCCTACGTACATTTAAATTAATAAGAGAACAACAATTAGATTGAAAGTTGAAATTATTCGACCCTCGTAGATCTCATTTTTTGTAAAAAATAACATTATGTTAACCTCACACACTCCCATTACAATTGGCTTGCAGTCAATTAGTTTTAAATTTTGTTCCCAAGCTCAATTTTTAATTTTAAGTACCCCCCCCAGGGCGGTGTAAAAACGGTTAAAATCTTATGATTTATCAAGACTGAATTCTACCGGAATTGCCTATTTGTATTGGCATTGATTGATGCCAATAAACCTACTTAGAAAATACTGTTTTATCCCCGGCAGCTGTTAATTCACCACTGGCATTTAAGCTAGAGGCAAAGAGGCGTCTGATAATTTTGATCAGAGTAAAATAAATAAAAGACGAGTACTTTTTAAATAAAAGCGTATGTATAATTTTACATTAACTAACAAATTGGAAAAATACGTCCTTATACTAGGGATTATATTTTCTTTTTTCACCAGTAATTTACTTGCTCAAACCGCGCCTTTGGATTTTCCAACTGGAGGAGTTGAGATTGAAGGAGATTTAGAATCAAATACACCAACAAGTGGTGTTGGCGATTGGTTGAATGGTACTGCTGGTGCGGGAGGGTTTATCTTTAATAATGATGGGACTCCTGTCGATCCGAGTTTTTCGCTTTTGGCGATGGACCTTTATAATACAGGTGCCGACAATGTTTTTACTGGAGGTTCGAAAAGTTTTCAAAGCCCTGCCGCTTGGACGTGGACCAATTCTTCTGCAACAGGAAAAGGAGATATCAATAACGCATTTTATCATCTAGGTGTTGAGAATGCTGGCACATCGTCCTCTAAAGAATGGATCGTAATTGGTAGTGATCGTCGAACTACTACCGGAACTAGCTACATAGACTTCGAACTATATCAGGAGACTGTTGAAACTAATGGAAGTTTTGGATTTGATACCGATGGATTAGAAGGAGGTAGAACGGTAAACGACATTCTCCTCACTATCGAATATGGTAGTGGAGGTTCTGTGGCGAATGTGTTCTTTTATTTATGGAAGCCAGTTGGTTCAGGTTTCGATTATGTATTACAAACAACCACTACAATTAATGCCTTTGCAGCTACTAATTCTACTACCGTTAGCACACCAATGGGTTCCTTTGGTACACCTACCTATACACCTAGACAATTTGTAGAAGGTGCTATTAATCTAACCGATGTTTTTGGATCTACTTCCGATCCTTGTATCGGAGTTAGTTTTAAAACCCTTTTAATAAAAACAAAAGCATCAAATTCTCGTACGGCGAGTTTAAATGATTTTGTAGAACCAATACAAGTAGAAATTCAGTTTGGTACAGCCGAGATTAGCTACGATCCTGCCACAGTTTGTGAAGATGATCCTAATATCTTGCCTATACAAACAGGAATTTCTGGAGGTACGTATACAGCTGCTCCTGCAAGTTTAGATATTGACGCTTCTACTGGAGAGGTTGATATTGTGAATAGTGACCCGGGAATATATACTATCACCTATACGTACGTTACAAATGGTTGTACCAAAACAGCAACAACAACATTAACTATCGTAGAAAACCCCGATGCTCCTGTTAGTTCAGGCGACATCGAAGAGTGTGAGCAGGATCCTATCCAGACATTAGATGCCAACAATGCTATTACAGTAGCCGCTGGTACTACAGTAGTATGGTATGATGCTGCGGCAGATGGTACTTCTGTTATGAACCCTATCTTAAATACAGTTGGAACCGTAACGTATTATGCTGAGGCGGTTGATGATGTTTCGAGTTGTACTTCACTTACCAGAACTCCAGTAACTCTAACGATCAACCCAGCACCCGATGCTCCTGTTAGCTCAGGTGATATAGAAGAGTGTGAGCAGGATCCTATCCAGACTTTAGATGCCAACGATGCTATTACGGTAGCCGCTGGTACGACCATAGTATGGTACGATGCCGCCACAGGCGGATCGGTAGTAAGTGATCCAACACTAAGCGCTGTAGGTACCGTAACCTATTATGCAGAAGCAGTAGCTGACGGTACAGACTGTACAAGTCTCACCAGAACGGCAGTCACTCTAACGATAAACCCAGCACCGGATGCTCCTGTTAGTTCAGGCACAATCGAAGAGTGTGAGCAAGATCCTATCCAGACATTAGATGCCAACGATGCTATTACGGTAGCCACTGGTACCACCGTCGTATGGTATGATGCTCCAACAGGAGGGTCAATAGTTGCCACTCCAATATTAAATACTGTTGGAACAATTACTTATTTCGCTCAAGCAGATGATGCTGTTACTGGATGTTCATCTTTAACTCGAACTTCTGTAACCTTAACTATTTTAGATGCACCGGATGCTCCTGTTAGTTCAGGTGATATCGAAGAGTGTGAGCAGGATCCTATCCAGACTTTAAATGCCAACGACGCGATTACCCCTGTAATGGGTACTGTTATTAGTTGGTACGATGCTGCCTCAGGAGGAACTTCTGTAGTAAATCCAATATTGTCTGTAGTCGGGACAGTAACCTATTATGCAGAGGCCGTTAATCCTCAAACTGGTTGCGGCTCAACTTCTCGTACTGCGGTAACGTTAACCATAAACCCAGCACCGGATGCTCCTGTTAGTTCGGGCGACATCGAAGAGTGTGAGCAGGATCCTATCCAGACCTTAGATGCCAACGATGCCTTAGTAACCTCATTAAGCGAGATGTCTCCATCTGAAGGATTAACTACTAGTGCAAGTGCTTCTTTGATATCTGTAGTATGGTACGATGCCGCCACAGGCGGATCGGTAGTAAGTGATCCAACACTAAGCGCTGTAGGTACCGTAACGTATTATGCAGAAACTGTAGACGACAAAACGGGATGTACTTCTCTTACTAGAACAGCTGTGACCTTAACACTTAATGATTGTGCTATTGCAATTATAAAAGAAGGTGTATTTGTTGATATAGATGGAAGTGGTTGTTCAGACGAAGGAGAAACCATTGAGTATACTTTCACTGTTATTAATACAGGAAATGTACCACTTGCTAATGTTGTGGTTATTGACCCAATGTTAGGTGGCGAAATACCGGGACCTGATTCAGGTGATACAAATGGAGACGGATTACTCGATGTAGATGAAACTTGGATTTATACAGCAACATATGTTTTAACGTTAGAAGATGTTGAAAACGGTATCGTTATTAATCAAGCAGAAGTGTTTGCAGATACCCCTGATGGTATAGAAGTAAGTGATCTTTCAGATGAATCTAGTTTTACAGAAGATGACCCAACTGAGACCGAATTGTGTCAGCAGGCGTCGATGTCTGTAACCAAGGTTGGTGTTTTCAACGACGACAACGGAGATGGTCAACCACAAGTAGGAGAAACCATCACCTATACATTCGTCGTGACCAATACAGGTAATGTTACCATTTATGGAATAATAATTACTGACCCATTGGTAGAAGTTACAGGTGGCCCAATCGACTTAGGTCCGGGAGAAATAGATGATTCTACATTTACTGCAACCTATGCACTCACAGAGGCCGATATTGAAGAAGGTCAAGTAATTAATCAGGCATTCGCATCTGGCACCGATGACAACGGCAACGAAGTTAGAGATGATTCGGATGACCCTAACGACCCTACAGACCACGATAATAATGGAGATGGTGAGCCAGATGATCCGACCGTTGTTATTTTGCCAGAAGTACTTTCTGCAGTGTTCGAAATATTTAATGGTGTAACACCTGATGGAGATGGAGTTAACGACTTCTTTAGAATTGTAGGAATACAAGATTTCCCAGATAATAATATGCAAATATTCAATAGATGGGGTGTATTAGTATACGAAACAGAAGGATACGGAGGCTCTGATGGCGAAACAAATGTGTTTAGAGGCAAATCAGAAGGACGCGTAACCATTAAAGACAGCAATCTGCTGCCAACAGGAACTTATTACTATGTATTAAAGCGATTTGTAGGCGGAGAGGTAATCAATAATTCTGGTTATTTATATGTCAATATTAAGTAACATAAATTTCTGGAATCATCAGTTTTCAAGATTAAAATCATTAATAATGATGAAAAAATATTCAATAATAGTCGTGTTAGCTTTAACCTTAGGTTTTAGTGCTAACATTTACGGGCAACAAGATCCTCAATATACCCAGTATATGTATAATACTCAGGTGGTGAATCCGGCATATGCAGGTTCTAGAGGGTCATTGGATTTTGCAGGGTTATATCGTACACAATGGGTTGGGTTAGATGGTGCTCCAAAAACTGGCACATTTACATTTAATACGCCTATCGGGGCAGCAGAGAATATGGGCTTAGGACTGTCTGTAGTATCCGAAGAACTTGGTCCTGCAAGAGAATCAAATGTGAATGTTGATTATGCTTACAGTATAGCTGTTTCAGAAAAATATAAATTAGCTTTTGGATTAAAGGCAGGTTTCGATATTCTTGATGTCGACTTTACTCGGTTGAATATTTACGACCCGGGAGATATCTTTGAATTTAATATAGACAACAAAATTCAACCACAGATAGGTGCTGGAGTTTATTACTATTCCGATAAATTTTATGCAGGCCTATCGGTTCCCAACTTTTTGAACACAAAGCATTTTGAAGAGAGCGAAGTAGGCCCAGTATCTGCTCAAACCATTGCGGCAGAAAGATTACACTACTTTTTTATCACGGGATATGTATTCGATTTAAGTGAAAATGTAAAATTCAAACCAGCGATACTAACAAAAATGGTTAGTGGATCTCCTCTGCAGGCAGATTTCTCTGCCAACTTTATGTTGTATGATAAGTTCGTACTAGGAGGCGCATACCGCTGGAGTGCAGCTCTAAGTGCGATGATAGGTTTTCAGGCAAGTGAAGGACTTTTCTTAGGTATGGGCTATGATCGTGAAACAACAGATTTAGCTCAGTTTAATGACGGCTCCTTTGAGTTCTTTGTGAGATTCGAAATATTTAATAATCCCGATCGAGTGTATACTCCAAGATTCTTCTAAAATTTAGAGACATGTTTAAAACAATTAATAAATTAATTTTAACTAGCCTAGTTGTCGTTTTATGTGTAAACCTAAGTTTTGCTCAACGAGGAAAAGAGATAACAGCGACAAAGGAATATGACAATTTTGCATATGTAGATGCACAGCAAGTGTATTTAGAAGTAGTTAAAAACGGCCGCCAAAGCGCACAGATTTATCAGAGGCTTGCAAATACGTTCTATTACAATAGTCAGTATGGTGAGGCCGCTAAATGGTACCAATTGCTGGTAGACGAATATCCAGATGATGCTTCTTCTGTTTATTTATTTCGTCTAGCACAATGTTACAGAAGCTTAAATAACCACGAGGCCTCAAACACTATCATGGGACTCTATGTAGAAAAAGGGGGAGACACCAAAATAGCCGAGAATTACACAGGGCCTAACTATTTGGAACAGATTGCAAATGGAGCGCTAAAATATGAGCTGAGAACAGTTTCTGCGAATACTGAAAATTCAGATTTTGGTCCAAGTTTTTATGGCGATAAGGTAGTTTTTGCCTCTGCCTCTGATACTATTATTGATAAAAAATTATCCTTACACGAATGGAACAATCAACCATATTTAGATTTATTTGTGGCCAGTGTTGATTCGGAGGGTGATTTAAAGGACTTGAAACCATTAGCGGGTGATGTCAATTCTAAATATCACGAATCTTCTCCAACTTTTACAAAAGATGGAAAGACCATGTATTTTACTCGAAATAATTATTTGGAAGGCCGTAAAGGACGAGACAAGGGCACCGATGGAGATAAGCGTGTATTATTAAAAATTTACAGCGCAACATTATCTGGTTCTAACTGGACCAACATTAAGGAATTACCTATAAATGGTGATAAATTTAACACGGCACATCCTGTTTTGAGCTTGGACGAAAAACGCCTTTATTTTGTTTCAGATCGACCAGAGTCGATTGGAATGAGTGATATTTGGTACACAGATATTGCAGATAATGGGGCCTTTGGAACACCAAAAAGAATTAATTCGATCAACACCGAGGCACGTGAAAGTTTTCCTTTTATAAGTAAAGACAATGTGCTATATTTTTCTAGCGATGGTAGAAACGGATTAGGTGGTTTTGATGTATATTCAACACTGCTGGATAGTGAAGGAATGCCTACCAAAGTTAAAAACCTAGGCGCTCCCACCAATAGTGAGAAAGACGACTTTGGATTTATTTTCGACACAGAAAAAGAGCGAGGTTATGTGTCTTCGAATAGGAGTGGAGATGGCGGTTTTGTAAACGACGATATTTATCTCGTAGTTCCATGTGAGGTAAGTGTCAAAGGAGTGGTCACAAATGCTAAAACTGGGGAGCTTTTGCCTGGTGCGCGATTACAATTGTTTGATGTAAGTAACAATCCAATTGGCGAACCCGTTGTCGTAGGCGCCGACGCAGCTTACTCGTTTGACGTTGATTGTGGAAGTAGTTATAGATTACAGGCAGATAAAAAAGATTTCGATCCTAATGAAGTGCTGTTTGATACACCAGAAATATCTGGAGAGCTTATTAAATCAATAGCCTTAAACCCTGTCGATTGCCCATCTGATGATCTTGGGTGTCAGTTAGTTTTAGAACCGATTTACTTCGATTTAGACAAACATTTCATTCGTCCTGATGCAGAAATCGAATTAGCTAAAATTTTGGAGGCGATGAAGCTCTATCCCGAATTATCTATTCATATTGAATCGCATACCGATAGCCGTGCAAACGATGCATATAACGTGGCCTTATCGATGCGCAGAGCCAAAGCGACCAAAGAATGGTTGGTCAATAAAGGCATCGATGAATCTCGATTGTCCTCAGAAGGTTATGGAGAGACTAGGTTAACTAACGAGTGTTCTAATGGCGTAGATTGTACAGAAGAGCAGCATCAGTTAAACCGTCGATCAATGTTCATTATTAAGCCCAATAAATAGTATAATATTCTTTAGATTACCAATGAAACAAAAAGACGGTATTTACCGTCTTTTTGCCGTTTTATGAGCTTCTTAATAAAGTCTATTTTAGGGTTTGTCGTGATTAATCCCAACTTCTAAAGGATATTAGTCAGCATAAAAAATTGAATATAATCTAATAAGTGCCTGTTATCTAGGGGTTTTTACCTAATTGTTCGATTCGATTATTGATAGATATTTACGGTTTTTACGTAATTCAACGAAAAATCTGGGCATTGGTCTAAAAAATAAGGTGCTTTGTCAAAGTAGTTAATTTCCTACGTACATTTATTATAACTAAACAATTTGATTATAACACTTTAGAAAAATAACCAAACAAACAAATTGGACAAATTCTTAAGAATTTTGCCTAATCCTTACATTTTTCTATAAAATTAAATCTTATGATAACCTCACAAATTACTCTTTCGAGAGGCATCCGCCTACTCGCTATATTAACGACTTTTTTAGTCAGCGAAATAGCTTATTCTCAATCATGTGATGCCAGTCTGGTATTGGAGGGAAATAAGAATGTTGGATCTGCAGACGAGGACGGAACGCAGTTTGTTTTGATCGTTAAAAACGAATCCAACACCACTCAAAATTATCAGTTAAATACAAACTTTTTAGCCGAATCATGTGCGTCGGCAAACAAGGCAAATGTAGGAGAGAACATTCCATTAGATGTTCATTTTAAAAGCCAATTAAATAGCACATTGGGGAGTACTCGACTTACCCTTTCTCCCAATCAATCTCAACGTATAAATATAGATATACAGGTTCCGCAAGGAAGCTCATATAATAGGTGGAGTTGCATACAACTCGAACTAGCATCAGAACAATGTTCTAATCTTGTCGCAACCCAATTGTTGCGGGTGTTTGTGCCAGATCCAACCGAAGAATAAAAAAAACGAAAAAGTTAAAACACCATAAGTTTATTTTAAATAAATTTTTATGATACAAAAAATACCTCACACCTTCATAAAGAAAACAGTCGCCAGCCTAGTGTTGGCCATAGGTTTTTTATTTCTTGGATCGCCCACTGCGACGGCTCAAGAAATCATCATTAATAAATACGCTGTAGAGAATGGCACGATATGTAATCAATTTGATGTCACGCTCGAGATAATCGGTAATCCGCCTCCGCGTCCGCAGGAGGTTGTTTTGGTTATTGATAGATCGGGATCCATGGACGACGGCCCAGTGCCAGAACCAATCGATTACGCTCAAGCAGCTGCAATAGATTTTGTAAATAATTTCTTTTTGCCAGTTAATAATCCAACTGGATTAAATAAGGTTGCTATTGTAAGTTATGCCGAATTTGCGTCCTTAGATATTGGCCTAACCGGCAGTTCGGGGCAAGCAAATATCATTACCGCTATTAACGATATTACGACCGGTGGGGTGACTAATATCGCAAAGGCTATGCAAACAGCCGATAACGAACTTACTGCAAACGGAACATTCGACTGCGCGACTTCTCGTAGCATTATATTGCTTACAGATGGAGTGCCAAACAGAGATTTAGATGGTGATAGCTGTAGTAGTGATGCCACCTCAAGCTCTTGTATAGACGACGCAATTTCTACGGGAGTTGCTGCTCAAACTACTACCGTGAGTGGTGAAGTTTTTAATCAAAGTGTATTTACCATTGGGCTTACTGGAGCAATTTCTGGTTCAAGACAAACCACCGCTTTGGCAACTTTAGATGCCATGCAAAATTCTGGGGCCTTTTGGACAGAAGACAACGCAGATTTAACAGCTATCTATGCCGCTATTTTAGGACAGTTAGTAGCAGCCGCTAGACAATTGCCGGGCGAGGCCTTGGTTTCTGATGTTATAGATCCTGGCTTTAGTTTTGTGCCAGGTTCCTTCAACGCGTCCAAAGGAACAGCTACTATTGGAGGGCAATTGGTTTCTTGGTTTGTAGATGAAGTCTTTGCCGAGACAATTACCTTAGAATATTCAATTGTGTCCAATGCCGATGTATGTGGGACAAACGATTCTGGTGTAGCCGTAATTAATTACGAAAATTCAGAATGTGCAGTAGCTTCTGAAGTTTTCAATACACCCTCGGTATGTATTCCTTGTCCAGAAATAGAACCATCTATTGAACGCGATGGTTGTACAAACGATATTTTATATGATGGAACCTTAGATCAAGGAGATTGCTCGTCTTTAGATGATGATTTCTCTTGGGAATTTTTCCTAAACGATGTTCTTGTAGGGACATCTGATACCCTTAGTGGTACATTCACTTATACAGGTACCGATCCTTTCGAAGGTGACTTTAGAGGTGAATTATCTTATAATGGAACCTATGGATCTGGTTGTGTGTTGCCAACAGTTACTGCCGATGCCTCTATTACTATTCCAACAGCACCAGAGGCAACTTATGTAGTTACTGATGCAGATTGTTTTGGGGCCGCAACCGGGGCCATAGACCTTAGCGTTACAGGCGGAACGCCTCCTTATACGTATCTATGGAGTACAGGAGCAACCACGCAAGATATTAGTGGTATTCCCGCAGGTTCTTACGACGTTACCGTAACCGATGCAGATGGCTGTAATCCAATTAATACGACCGGTATCATAGTAGGGCAGCCAGACGCAGCAATTACTTCTTCAGGAGTGATCACAGATGTACTTTGTCACGGAGCCAATACTGGAGCCATCGATTTAAGTGTTTCTGGCGGAACTCCAGATTATACGTATTTATGGAGCACAGGAGCGACCACACAAGACATTTCTGGTCTAGTGGCTGGAGACTACGATGTTACCATAACAGATGCTAACGGATGTGAAGCTACGGACAGTTTTACTGTCGAGGAGCCTAAACACCCAATGAGTTTAAGCACCACTTTTACAGATGCTCTCTGTCATGGAGAGGCCTCTGGTTCTATAGACCTTACCGTATCTGGTGGAACATCTCCTTACACTTATTTGTGGAGTAATGGCGCTACTACGCAAGATTTACCAGCCGTAGTTGCTGGAAGCTATAATGTAGTTGTTACAGATGCCAATGGTTGTACAGCAACCTTGCCTGTAGGAGTGACTATCGACGAACCTGAGCCACTGAGTATAGTAATTACCAAAGAAAACGCAACAACTGGTCAAGGTTGTTTAGATGGAGAAGCTACAGCTACTCCTTCTGGTGGAACATCTCCTTATACCTATCTATGGAGTGCTTCAGCCGGAAGTCAAACTACACAGACTGCAACAAACTTACCATCGGGTACACATACTGTTTTGGTAACAGATGCAAATGGTTGTGAGTTAGAACAAGGGGTTGTTATCGATTGTTCTAATACTTGTGATGCAGTTATAGAAATTGACGAAATAGTAGATGTACTTTGTACAGGAGATTTGACGGGTAGCACCACTGTGAGTGCTAGTTCTGTTGCAAACCCTAGTGCGACATTTACCTTTACCTGGGATACAGTGCCGCCTACAGTAGACTCTGGGGTGACTAGTAGTACCTTATCTGGGTTAGGTGCAGGAGTATATACGGTAAGTGTTACCATTGACGGAACCGTTTGTTTGCCAGTTGAGCAGAGTGTAACTATTACAGAGCCAGCGAGCGCCTTAAGCGTTTCGGCCACGTCGACTGATGAATCTGGTCCTGCTACAGGAGATGGTACTGCAACTGCGATTGTAACAGGAGGAACTCCACCTTATACCTATTCTTGGTCTCCAGGTGGCGGAACCACCGAGACGATAGTAGGCCTAAGCGCAGGAACTTATACTGTAACAGTTACAGATGCACACGGTTGTGTAGATTCGGCATCGACTACTGTAAATCCAGGAACTTGTTTAGATCTAGCTGCTTTGGCTAGTTCGACTCCAGTTACCTGTAACGGAGATAGCGACGGAACAGCCAGCGTAAGTGTTACTGGAGGCTCTGGATCGTTTACCTATTTATGGAGTAATGGTGCTACCACAGCTTCTATTAGTGGTCTTTCTGGCGGAAGCTATTCCGTAATTGTGTTTGACCTTGTTACGCAATGTAACCAAACCGCGTCTACTACTGTAGACGAACCAGGGGTCTTAGATTCAGGAATCGCTGTTTCTAACGTTTTATGTTTTGGAGAAGCCACTGGCTCTTTAGATTTAACCGTTACTGGCGGAACTGCTCCATATACATTTGCTTGGAGCAATGGTGCAACCACAGAAGATATTAACATGCTTACGGCGGGTGCTTATTCGGTAACTATTACCGATAGTAGAGGTTGTATGACAACCGATAGCGCTACCGTAACGCAACCAGATGCTCCGTTATCGGCAAGCATTACAGCTCAAACCGATATTGTTTGTACTGGCTTGGGTAGTGTGACCGTGGCCGCCACTGGCGGGACCATGCCTTATTTATATCAGTTAGACTCAGGACCGTTTGGTGCCTCGGGTACTTTTAGTGATTTGGCCGATGGTAGTTATACCATCAACGTATTAGACGCTCAAGGCTGTACTACTGCTGTACCAGTAACCATTTTGTTTAACTGTACAGATGCCATAGACGATATTAACGACACCTATGTAGATCTTCCTGTAAGTGGTAATGTACTTACCAACGACGAAGATTACGAAGGAGACAATCAGACCGTTACAGGCAATACTACACCTTCTAATGGTAGTGTTACCGTTAACCCTGACGGTTCTTATACTTATACGCCTAATCCAGGCTATGTAGGCGAGGATACTTTCGAGTATACTATCTGCGACGACGGTACACCACAAGCTTGTGACACAGCAACGGTATACATCGAGGTTCTACCAGATAGTGGCCCAGAAAACGAGGCACCTATTGCCAACGAAGATACCAACACCACAGAGGTAGACACTCCAGTGAATGGTAATGTAATTGTAAATGATTACGATCCAGACGGAGACCCAATTGTAGTGACTGGCAATACGACACCATCTAATGGTAGTGTAGTAGTTAATCCTGATGGTACATATACCTATACACCAAACCCTGGTTATGTAGGTGTAGATACCTTTGAGTACACAATTTGTGACGATGGAACTCCGGCCTTATGCGATACGGCACTTGTAATTATTACGATTATTGAAGACAATGGCAATGTTACTATTGCCAATGACGACTCTTATAATACAAATCCGGGCGTTACACTAAACGGTAATGTTTCGGACAACGATAACGACCCAGAGGGCGATATGCAAACAGTTAATTCATCGCCGGTGAGTGGACCATCTAATGGTTCCTTAACGCTCAATGGCGACGGAAGCTTTGAGTATATTCCAAATCCAGGCTTTACTGGGACAGATCAATTCGTATACTCGGTATGCGACGATGGTTCGCCGGTTGCCTGTGATGAGGCTACAGTCTATATCACCATTGGAGGTATACTGAATACTACAGATGCATATGATGATATCAATGACACCTATGTAGACCTTCCAGTAAGTGGTAATGTACTTACCAACGACGAAGATTTTGAAGGAGATTCTCAAACAGTAGTTAGCAATACATCGCCATCTAATGGTAGTGTGGTTGTAAATCCTGATGGTACCTATACCTACACACCAAACCCTGGTTATGTAGGCGAAGATACTTTTGAGTATACTATTGTAGACGATGGTAACCCACAGGCTACAGATACCGCTACGGTTTATATCGAGGTATTGCCAGATAGTGGTCCAGAAAACGAGGCACCTATTGCCAACGAAGATACCAACACCACAGAGGTAGACACTCCAGTGAATGGTAATGTAATTGTAAATGATTACGATCCAGACGGAGACCCAATCGTGGTAACTGGTAACACGACACCATCAAATGGTAGTGTAGTGGTTAATCCAGATGGCACTTACACCTATACACCAAATCCAGGATTCGAAGGTGAAGACACCTTTGAGTATACAATTTGTGACAATGGTACACCACCACTTTGTGATACCGCCTTGGTGATTATTACAGTGATTCCAAATCATCAAAATATCACGGTTGCCAACGACGATTCGTATAATACAACTCCAGGCGTCGCGATTAATGCAAACGTTTCAGACAACGATAACGACCCAGAGGGCGATATGCAAACGGTTAATTCATCTCCAGTTAGTGGACCATCTAATGGTTCCTTAACGCTCAATGGCGATGGAAGCTTTGAGTACATTCCAAATCCAGGCTTTACTGGAACCGATCAATTCGTATACTCAGTATGTGATGATGGTTCGCCAGTGGCCTGTGATGAGGCTACGGTTTATATCACCGTTGGTGGAATTGCGAACACTACAGACGCAATTGACGATATCAATGATACCTACGTAGATCTTCCAGTAAGTGGTAATGTACTTACCAACGACGAAGATTTTGAAGGAGATTCTCAAACGGTAGTTAGCAATACATCGCCATCTAATGGTAGTGTGGTTGTAAATCCTGATGGTACCTATACCTACACACCAAATCCTGGTTATGTAGGCGAAGATACTTTTGAGTATACTATTGTAGACGATGGTAACCCACAGGCTACAGATACCGCTACGGTTTATATCGAGGTACTGCCAGATAGTGGTCCAGAAAACGAGGCACCTATTGCCAACGAAGATACCAACACCACAGAGGTAGACACTCCAGTGAATGGTAATGTAATTGTAAATGATTACGATCCAGACGGAGACCCAATCGTGGTGACTGGTAATACGACACCATCAAATGGTAGTGTAGTGGTTAATCCAGATGGTACATATACCTATACACCAAATCCAGGATTCGAAGGGGTAGACACCTTTGAGTATACAATTTGTGACAATGGTACACCACCACTTTGTGATACTGCTTTGGTGATTATTACAGTGATTCCAAATCATCAAAATATCACGGTTGCCAATGACGATGCATATAACGGAAGACCAAATGAGGTAATTAGCGGAAACGTTTTAGATAACGATAACGATCCAGAAGGCGACGACCAAGCTGTAGACCTAACGGTTACACCAGTAAGCGGACCAACTAATGGTACCTTAGTGATTAACCTTGATGGTAGCTTTGACTATACACCTGGTACAGACTTCGAAGGAACCGATCAATTCGTATACTCAGTATGTGACAATGGTTCGCCGGTGGCATGTGATCAAGCGACTGTTTATATTACTATTAACGATGCAGGAAACGTAATTCTCGCAATTGACGATATTAACGATACTTTTATAGATACTCCTGTTAGCGGCGATGTTTCTACTAATGACGATAACAACGATGGCCCTGCAGGCACAGAGACTCATACATTAGTTAGTGGTCCAACGGTTCCAGGTGCATTGTTAACGCTAAATCCAGATGGTACGTACACCTATACACCAGCTCCTGGTTATGTAGGAGAAGATACTTTCGAATATCAAGTTTGTGATGGAGGTAGTCCGACCGCTTGCGATACTGCCACTGTGACCATCGAAGTAATAGACAATCCAATAATAGAGAATGATCCGCCAGTAGCTAATAACGATACGAATGTTACAGAAGTAGGTGTTCCTGTTGACGGCAATGTGATCGTGAACGATTACGATATGGACGGAGACCCAATTATTGTCACCGGAAACACCACGCCAGATAATGGTACGGTAGTAGTAAATCCTGATGGGACTTATACTTACACACCTAATCCAGGATTCGAGGGTGAAGATACTTTTGAATACACTATTTGTGATAATGGAGCACCAGCTTTATGTGATACAGCTACTGTATATATTCAAGTGATTCCTAATAACGGAAACGTCACAGTGGCCAATGACGATTCGTATTCTGGAGAAGTAGATGCAGTTATCACTGGAAACGTTTTAGATAATGATAGCGATCCAGAGGGAGACGATCAAGCGGTTGATGTAACCGTGACTCCTATTAGCGGACCATCAAATGGTACTTTAATTATAAACCCAGATGGTAGCTTTACCTATACTCCTAATGCAGGTTATATAGGTACAGATCAATTCGTGTACTCCGTTTGTGACGATCAGGTACCAGCAGCTTGTGATCAGGCTACAGTGTACTTGTTAGTTAGACGGACTCCAGCACCTGCAATTGCAATCGTGAAAACTGCTGCATTTGTAGATGCAGATGGCGATAACTGTGCAGACGAAGACGAAACTATTGTTTATACGTTTACTGTTACCAATGAAGGTAATGTACCTCTTGTTGGAGTAGCAGTAACCGATCCACTATTCGAAGCACCAAACCCAATTGTTGCCATAGTATTTGTTTCTGGCGATACCGACGGCGATGGCGAGCTTGATTTAGATGAGACCTGGGTGTACGAAGCGACTTACGCTATCACTCAAGATGATATAGACCTTGGTTCTATAACAAATCAAGCAACTGCGGTTGGAACAGATCCAGATGACACCGAAGTAAGCGACTTATCAGATGACACTTCTGTTTTAGAAAACGATCCTACGGTAACCGAGCTTTGTCAAGGACCTGCTATTGCGATTGTAAAAACAGGTGAGTTTGTAGACGGAAACGATGCAGACGATTGTGCCGACGAAGGCGAGTCAATCGCTTATACTTTTGTTGTGACCAATGAGGGTAATGTGAGTTTAGCATCAATTAGTGTTACCGATCCACTAGTACCAACAATTACGTATGTAAGTGGTGATACCGATGGCGATGATGAGTTAGATGTATTTGAAACTTGGACGTATACTGGTAGTTATACCATTACCCAAGACGATATAGATGCAGGCATGGTAACCAACCAAGCATTAGCGCAAGGAACAGCTCCTGATGCAACCGTAGTAGAAGATGAGTCTGACGACAATTCAGTGTTAGAAGATGATCCAACGGTAACTGAACTTTGTCAAGACCCAGCAATTGCGATTGTAAAGACTGGAGTATACAACGACGAGAATGGTGATAACTGTTCAGACGATGGTGAGACAATCACTTACACATTTGTTGTAACGAATGAAGGTAATGTGAGTTTATCTAGCATTTCTGTGACCGACCCATTAGTTTCTCCAATTACGTATGTAAGCGGTGATACCGATGGCGATGACGAGTTAGATGTATTTGAGACTTGGACGTATACCGGAAGTTATGCAATAACGCTAGATGATATAGATGCGGGCATGGTAACTAACCAAGCCTTAGCACAAGGAACAGCTCCTGATGCAACCGTAGTAGAAGATGAGTCTGACGACAATTCAGTGTTAGAAGACGATCCAACAGTAACAGAGCTTTGTCAAGACCCAGTGATTGCGATTGTGAAAACAGGCGTATTTGTAGATGGTGACGGCGATGACTGTTCAGACGATGGAGAAACAATAGAATATACCTTTACAGTGACCAACGAGGGTAACGTAAGCCTTTCAGGTATTATTGTTACCGATCCATTGGTTGGTACCATCACCTTTGTGGGTGGCGATACTGATGGCGATGGAGAACTTGACGTTGATGAGACTTGGACGTATACCGGTACTTATGTAATCACACAAGATGACATAGATGCAGGTATGGTGACTAACCAAGCTACAGCAGAAGGAACTGCTCCAGATGGTACCGTAGTAGACGATCTGTCTGATGATGATAGCGTATTAGAAGACGATCCAACAGTAACAGAGCTTTGTCAAGACCCAGCGATTGCGATTGTGAAAACAGGTGTATTTGTTGACGGGAACGGTGATGACTGTGCAGACGATGGTGAGACAATAGAGTATACCTTTACAGTAACCAACGAGGGTAACGTAAGCCTTTCAGGTATTATTGTTACCGATCCATTGGTAGGAACCATCACATTTGTGGGCGGCGATACGGACGGCGATGGAGAACTTGACGTTGATGAGACTTGGACGTATACCGGTACTTATGTAATCACACAAGATGACATAGATGCAGGTATGGTGACTAACCAAGCTACAGCAGAAGGGACAGCTCCAGATGGCACCGTGGTAGACGATCTGTCTGATGATGATAGTGTATTAGAAGACGATCCAACAGTAACAGAACTTTGTCAAGACCCAGCGATTGCGATTGTGAAAACAGGCGTATTTGTTGACGGGAACGACGATGACTGTGCAAATGTTGGTGAGACAATAGAGTATACCTTTATAGTAACCAACGAGGGTAACGTGAGTTTAGCATCAATTAGTGTTACCGATCCATTGGTAGGAACCATCACCTTTGTGGGTGGCGATACCGATGGCGATGGAGAACTTGACGTTGATGAGACTTGGACGTATACAGGCACTTATGTAATCACACAAGACGACATAGATGCTGGTGTGGTAATCAACCAGGCCACAGCAGAAGGAACTGCTCCAGATGGTACCGTAGTAAACGATCTGTCTGACGACGATAGTGTATTAGAAGACGATCCAACAAATACAGATTTATGTCAAGAACCAGCGATAGCTATTATTAAAACTGGGGTATTTGTAGATGGTAACGGTGATGATTGTGCAAACGAAGGAGAAACCATAGAGTATACCTTTACAGTGACTAACGAGGGTAACGTAAGCCTTTCAGGTATTATTGTTACCGATCCATTGGTAGGAACCATCACCTTTGTGGGTGGCGATACCGACGGCGATGGAGAGCTAGACGTTGATGAGACTTGGACGTATACCGGCACTTATGTAATCACACAAGATGACATAGAAGCTGGAATGGTAACCAACCAGGCCACAGCAGAAGGAACTGCTCCAGATGGCACTGTAGTAAACGATCTGTCTGATGACAATAGTGTTGTAGAAGACGATCCAACAATTACAGACTTATGTCAAGGTCCTGCAATAGCCATTGTTAAGACCGGAACATTTGCAGATGATGATGGCGATGGTTGTGCTGCTGTAGGTGAAATGATAAACTATACATTCACTGTAACCAACGAAGGAAATGTTGCCTTAAGCGATATTGTTGTAAACGATCCGCTACTAGGAGGAGACATTGCTGGTCCTGTATCTGGTGATACGGATGGCGATGGCGAACTCGATGTAGACGAAACCTGGGTGTATGAAGCTTCGTATGAGATAACACTTACAGATATAGACGCAGGAGGAGTTACAAATCAAGCGACTGCATCTGGATTGGCACCAGACGGAACAGAAGTAACCGATCTGTCTGACGATAACAGTGTGTTAGAAAACGATCCTACTGTAACAGATCTATGTCAAGACGCTTCGATGTCTGTAGAGAAGGTAGGCGTATTTAACGATGAGAATCGCGATGGTCAGCCTCAAGCAGGGGAGACTATTACGTACACATTTGTTGTGACTAATACCGGAAATGTTACAATCTACGGAATCACTATTACTGATCCACTAGTAGCCGTAACAGGAGGCCCTATAGACTTAGAGCCTGGCGAAGTAGATGATTCTACCTTTACAGCGACTTATGTATTGACACAAGCAGATGTAGATGAAGGTAAAGTTATTAACCAAGCCTTTGCCACAGGTACAGACGAAGGTGGTAACGAAGTAGAAGATGATTCTGACGATCCTAACGATCCAACAGATAGAGACAATAACGGCGATGGCGAACCAGACGATCCTACGGTAACTATTTTACCAGATGTGTTGCCGGCAGTATTCGAAATCTTTAATGGTATCACGCCAGATGGAGATGGTCTTAATGACTTCTTTAGAATACTAGGAATCGAGAACTTCCCAGACAATACGATGCAGATATTTAATCGTTGGGGAATCTTGGTTTACGAGACCAACGGATATGGTGGAGCAGATGGAAGAACGAATGTATTTAGAGGATTATCTGAAGGTCGCGTTACTGTTAAGGAAGACAGAAGATTACCAACTGGTACTTATTACTATGTATTGCAACGACGAATTGGTAATGGAGAGGTGTTGCAGGATGTAGGTTACTTATACATCAATGCTAATAGAAAATAAAATTGAAAACTTCCAGAAGGTTCTATTCAAAGGGCCTTCTGGGAATAAAAGTCATATACTATGATCAAAAAATATTCCATAGCCATACTACTTACATTACTCGTGGGTTTTAGTAGCACATCTTTTGCGCAGCAGGATCCTCAGTATACTCAGTATATGTACAACACTCAGGTGGTGAATCCTGCGTATGCAGGTTCCCGCGGAACTATAGATTTTGCTGCTCTGTATAGGTCACAATGGGTAGGACTCGATGGAGCCCCTAAAACGGGTACTTTTACCGTCAATTCTCCTATTGGTGCAGCCGAAAACATGGGACTTGGGCTGTCTATTGTGAGTGAAGAAATAGGCCCAGCAAGAGAGTCGAACGTTAATGTGGATTATTCGTACACGATAAATGTTTCGGATACAGATAAATTGGCATTTGGGCTTAAAGCTGGATTCGACATTTTAGATGTAGACTTTACCAAACTCAATATTTTTGACGGAGGTGATGTTTTTGAACAAAACATCGACAACAAACTGCAACCACAAATCGGAGCAGGGGTTTATTATTATACCGATAGGTTCTATGCGGGACTTTCTGTACCTAACTTCTTAAATTCTAAACATTTTGACGAAAGTGAGATAGGGAGTACGTCTGCACAAACCATAGCCGCCGAACGTTTGCATTACTTTTTTATTACGGGATATGTTTTTGACATAAGTGATAATGTAAAATTTAAGCCTACCATTTTAACCAAAGCAGTTTCAGGTTCTCCTTTGCAGGCAGATTTTTCTGCCAACTTCTTGATTAATGAGAAGTTCACTTTAGGAGCTGCCTATAGATGGAGCGCCGCTTTAAGTGCTATGGTTGGTTTCCAAGCAAACGAAAGTTTGTTTATTGGATTAGGCTATGATAGAGAAACCACAGATTTGTCGAAGTTTAACGACGGATCCTACGAGATTATGTTACGCTATGAAATCTTTAGAAAACCCGAACGAATATTAACCCCTAGATTCTTCTAATACCACACGGCCATGAAAAATCATTTCTTAAAAATAGCAGTACTAGTAAGTGTTTATCTTCTGAGTTCGACCTTGGTTTTTTCGCAAAGGAATCAGCTGGTAAAGGCAGACAAAAAGTTTGATAATTACGGTTATATCGATGCCAGGCTCATTTATTTAGAAGTCCTTGAAGAAGGGTTCGAATCGGCTGAGTTATATGAAAAAATTGGAGACACCTATTATTGGAATGCCGAATACGCAGAGGCTTCACAATACTATAGTCAGCTGTTAGAAAAGTATCCAGATCAAATAGAGAATATCGAAGTGTACTACCGTGCTGCTCAATCTTTAAAGAGTCAGGGACAATACGATGAAGCAGAGGCTTTAATCGAACAGTATATTGCAGCTGGTGGTGTTTTTGTATCGCCAGAACGCGTTATTCCTAACGAAGAATTACTTCGTGAAATTGGGGTACATCTTAAACGGTACGAAATTGAGAAAATCGCAGTAAACACCGAATTGTCTGACTTTGGTCCTGGATTTTTTGGTGATAAGCTTGTGTATGCTTCAACAACACAAGATTTAGAAGCTGCCAAAACACATAAGTGGAACAATCAACCTTATTTGGATTTATTCGTCGCCGATATTAATGACGACGGGAGCATTAGTAACCCAAAGGCGCTTAATGAAGAAATTAATTCTTTATATCATGAGTCTTCGGCCATTTTAACAGCCGACGGAAAGACCATGTATTTTACACGAAACAATTTTCTTGCAGGAAAAAAGGGTAAAGACGACCAAAACAATATGCGTTTGAAGGTTTACAAAGCCACCAGAAGTGGTAATGGGCGGTTTACAAACGTACAAGAGCTTCCTTTCAATAACGACGATTATTCGGTGGCTCACCCTGCTTTAAGTAAGGATGGAACAAAACTCTTCTTTTCTTCTGATATGCCAGGGACTTTGGGGTATTCAGACCTTTGGTACGTAGATATTTTAGGGGAGAATAGTTATAGTGAACCCAAAAATCTGGGTAAAAAGATTAACACTTCACAGAGAGAGTCTTTTGCCTTTATAAGTGAAGAGGGTAATCTATACTTTTCCAGTAGCGGCCATGGAGGCAGTGGTGGCTTAGATATTTTTCTGGTGCCAGATTTTGAGGTTGACCAAGAAAACTATAGCATTGCTACGTTCGGAGAACCAATAAATAGTGGTAATGATGATTTTGGCTTTATAATTAAAGAATCAGAAGGGCGTGGTTATTTTTCTTCGAATAAAGATGGAGGCCAAGGCAGTGCCGATGACGAAATCTACTTTTTTCAAGAAAAATGCGAAATCACAGTTAATGGGATAGTTACAGATTTAAACACCAAAGAAATCTTACCAGGAGCTTTGGTTACCTTAATCGATAGCAATGCTAATATCGTAGATACTTACACAGCTAATGATAATGGGGCCTACGAGTTTGTAGTAGAATGTGACTCGATGTATACTATAAGAGGAACCAAAGAGGACTATAATCCTTCAGAAAAAACACTCGAAACACCATACGAAACGGCTATGGTACAGCTAGACTTACAACTAGAACCTGTAGATCCTTGCGGAAACGATCTTGGTTGTATTCTAGACTTACAGCCTATTTATTTTGATTTAGACCGCTATAACATTCGGGCCGATGCACAAGTAGAACTGGCAAAGGTATTTGCTGCGATGCGTCGATATCCGGAGTTGGTTATTCATATTGAGTCACATACAGATTCAAGAGCAGACGATCGATATAACGAAATTTTATCTGAGCGCAGAGCGCAGTCAACCTTAAACTGGTTGGTAGAGCGCGGAATTGATGCCAGCAGATTAACCGCCAAAGGTTATGGCGAGTATCAGTTGGTCAATGATTGTAGTAACGATGTTGATTGTACAGAAGAATTACATCAACTAAACCGTCGTTCAATGTTTATTATTCAGCCATTAGATAAGGCCGAATAAGAATTAGTTAACCTCACAAAAAAAAGGCGATCATTCGATCGCCTTTTTTTATTATAATTTGCCAAATTATGATCGAATTTTAAGCCAGTTTATGTAGAAATTATCCTTAATTGTCATCTTGGAATCGTCATAATTGAGCTCTTTTTTTTGTCAAAATAGAGTCAATTTTCAGCCTCAAAATTCGATTAAAAAAGACCCTAAAAAAGAGCAAATTTAACAGACAAATTTGTCCTTAAGTAAAATGAAAATCAGAAATTTCGTACAAATTATCGCTTGAACTAACAATTGTTATTCTCACAAGCATAATTCTTTTAAAGCCTTACAACACAGTATTTTAACGGGGTTCAAATAAAACCGTCCTACAAAAATTTTAATCAAAATTACGGTTTTAGTGTAATTCAACGAGTATTTTATACATTTCGGCTAATTAACAGATATATATAAATCCGCTCACCTCACAGCTACGTATATTTGTATAACTTATAAAAATAAAGTGCTGTTGGGGCCAATTTACTAAGTAAACAATTTTATTAATCTCACCTTTTCGTTCTGTCGTTATGATGGAATGATTTTAAGGCTGAGATTTTTTTGTTTTACCGATTTATTTTCCCCACTAAACAAATAAGATATTGATTAAAAGATTACACGACATGATAGATTTTACATTCCTCCGCTGTATCTCCGCAGTGATCGAACGAAAAAGAGCATTTGTGCTTTCGAGCCTAATGCTTCTCTTTTTTGCTGGAACTGGATTGAGTCAAACCCAAGCGCCTTCTGTAAGAGCAGGAGTTACTTTTGCTTGGTCAGATACTCAGAGCAACAATGACGATCCTGCAACAATTGAATCTATTACTATAGATGGCGCCGAATACAACACCTTTGTGGTTCCTTCTTCTTACGAAATGACTCGTGTAGGCCCTGGTGGTGATGACGACAACAGTATTCGTAATAATGGATCACAAATAATCGGGAATAGTTCTACCTCTACAGGTGGTCCTGGTAGTGCTTGGAACACGGCAGCAAGAAATGCATTCCAAAGTAAGGATTTGAACGATTATTTTGAAGCAAATCCAAACGGGCGAAACATATGTAATGAGTTTGACGATATACCTGGTACGGATGCACAAAAACAAACCATTTTTTACGACCCAGCAATCCCATCAAACGATGGTGGAATTTTAGCAGTTACCGAGCGTGGAGGTAACAACTGTTTTTATGTAGAGATGTGGGGTATTCCTGCCGGTGGTGGGGTAGAGCAAAAGTTAGGAGAAACTTTTGTACGTAACTCTGGTAATTACACGGGTGGTGGTTTTATGCCTCCTATCAATGACGATACAGACTATTGGGGATCAGGTCGTGAGCAAGACAATGGCCAGACAATCGCTATAGCACTTTTTAACCTGAACGATATTGCTCCTACGGGATCAAAAATTTCTAGAATCGAATTTGTCGCCGCAACGTATGACCATGGTGATGGTAAATTCTTTATTCTTCAAAAATATGCGGTAGATCAAACAGAGCTTGGTTGTATCGATGGTACACTAAACGGAAACGTTGACCTTAACAACAACGTCCCTACCGGATCTACCTATTCTCTTAAAACAGCACCTTCTCCTGCAGGAGTTGCTTTTACCTTTAACACAGACGGTACTTATTCTTATACACCAGCAGCAGGATTTACAGGTGACGTAGTATTCGAATACGAAGTATGTTTACCTGCACCTAACGACGACATTTGTGATTCTGGTCAAGTAACATTAACGTTCAACAACCTACCGATGAACCCAACAGTAGAGGTTCATTGTAATGCCGATGGGACGTATACCTTAGAAGTGACTGGCCCATTAGGTCCAGAATACGAATACGTCATTAATGATGGCGCTTATCAAGCTGACCCAGAATTCACTGGTTTAGGAGAGGGCACCTATGTTTTTGGTGTTCGTAATAATTTTACAGGTTGTGAAAACCGCCCTAGTTTTACAGAAATAACTATAGTTGATCTTGCAGTAACGAGCGACGTAGAAGACGTAAGCTGTTTTGGCGAAGACGATGGTGCGATCGATATCACAGTAACTGGCGGATTTCCTCCATACACTTATTTATGGAGTAACGGTGCCACTACAGAAGATGTTTCTGGCTTAACCGCTGGAACGTATAATGTGACTATTACAGATTCAGCTGGCTGCGAAGTAGATTCAGGTTCTGGTATTGTAGTCGAAGGTCCTTCGGCACGTCTTTCTATTAGTGGCGATGTAACAGATGTTGCTTGTTATGGGGCAGAAACAGGAGCTATTGATCTTACCATTACAGGTGGAACACCTCCTTACACTTTTGTATGGAATACTGGCTCCACAACAGAAGACCTTAGTGGTTTAGCTGCTGGCGATTACGACGTAGACGTATTTGACGCCAACGGTTGTACCAAAAAAGCTGATTTTACCATCGATCAACCAGACGATGGATTAAAGATTTCTAAGATTGTTACAGATGTATTATGTAATGGCGATGCAACAGGTGCGATAAACATAACAGTGACTGGCGGAACTCCTCCTTACACTTACCTATGGAGTAACGGTGCCACAACAGAAGATATTACAGGAGTGGTAGCAGGTACTTATAATGTAGTTGTTACAGATGCAAACGGATGTGAAGATTCCCAATCTGCCACTATAGACGAGCCAGCCAACGAGTTGAGCATTGTTATTACCAAAGAAAATGCGACAGCTACACAAGGTTGTACTAATGGTGAGGCTACGGCTACACCTTCTGGTGGAACTGCTCCTTATACTTATCAATGGAGTGCTTCTGCAGGAAGTCAAACCACACAAACCGCAACAAACTTACCTATTGGTACACATACTGTAGTGGTAACAGATGCTAACGGTTGTACCTTAGAACAAGGAGTGGTTATCGATTGTACGAACAACTGTGATGCAGTAATTTCTATCGACGATATCGTAGATGTGCTTTGTACAGGCGAAACTACAGGTAGTACTACAGTGAGTGCAAGCTCTTCTGCCAATCCTTCGGCACTGTTTACATTTACATGGGATACAACACCTCCAACAGTAGATGCTGGCGTAACCAGTAGTACTTTAACAGGATTAGGTGCTGGAATCTATACCGTAAGTGTTACGATAGACGGAACTGTTTGTTTGCCAGTTGAGCAGAGTGTAACTATCACCGAGCCAGCGAGTGCGTTGAACGTTTCTGCTTCCTCTACAGACGAATCAGGACCGACCACTGGAGACGGTACTGCCACGGCAGTTGTTTCTGGCGGAACTCCTCCTTATACCTATTCTTGGTCTCCAGGTGGAGAAACCACCGAGACGATTACTGGTCTTAGTGCAGGTACTTATACCGTAACAGTAACCGATGCAAACGGTTGTAGCGATACAGCTTCTGCAACGGTTAACCCTGGAACCTGTTTAGATCTTGCTGCTTTTGCAGCAGCCACACCTGTTACATGTAACGGCGATAGCGACGGTACTGCTAGCGCTACCGTAACTGGTGGCTCTGGTTCATTCTCATACTCTTGGGCTCCAGGTGGAGCTACTACCGCTTCTATTTCTGGATTATCTGGAGGAAGCTACACAGTAACAGTTACAGATTTAGTGACTTTATGTACGCAAACGGCGACTGCAACAGTTAACGAACCTGGTGTTTTAGACTCAGGAATCGCTGTGACTAATGTGCTTTGTCACGGTAACGAAACAGGATCGTTAGACTTAACAGTAACTGGCGGAAACGCTCCTTATACTTTCTTATGGAGTAATGGTGCGACTACAGAAGATATTAACCTATTGGCTGCTGGAACTTATTCAGTGACCATTACAGATAGCAAAGGTTGTTCTACAACCGACAGCGCAGAGGTATTACAGCCAGATGCTCCTTTAGCAATTTCTAATGTTGTAACAGATGTATTGTGTAATGGCGATGCAACAGGAGCTGTAAATATTACAGTTACTGGTGGAACCATGCCTTATACCTATTCTTGGAGCAACGGTGCAACTACAGAAGATATTGCAGATGTAACCGCTGGTTCTTATAGTGTAACAGTAACCGATGCAAACGGATGTTCTATCTCTGATAGTGCTACAGTAAATGAGCCTTCGGCGGAATTGAGTATTGTAATTACAAAAGAAAACGCTACGACTGCACAAGGTTGTGCAGATGGAGAGGCTACTGCAACACCTTCTGGCGGAACCGCTCCTTATACCTATCTATGGAGTGCTTCAGCAGGAAGTCAAACTACACAGACCGCGACAAACTTACCTTCAGGTACTCATACCGTGATTGTAACAGATGCTAATGGATGTACACTTGAGCAAGGGGTTGTAATCGATTGTTCTAATACGTGTGACGCTGTTATTTCTATAGACGAAATCGTTGATGTGCTTTGTACGGGGGACACTACAGGAAGCACTACAGTAAGTGCGAGTTCTGTTGCAAACCCTGGAGCTACGTTTACATTTACATGGGACACCACTCCGGCTACGGTTGATGCGGGTGTTACTAGTAGTACTTTAACAGGTTTAGGTGCTGGAATCTATACGGTAAGTGTAACGATAGACGGAACTGTTTGTTTGCCAGTTGAGCAGAGTGTTACAATCACTGAGCCTACTAACGCATTAAACGTATCTGCAACATCTACAGACGAATCAGGACCAACCACTGGAGACGGTACTGCAACAGCAGTTGTTTCTGGCGGAACTCCTCCTTATACCTATTCTTGGTCTCCAGGTGGCGAAACCACCGAGACTATTACTGGCCTTAGTGCTGGTACTTATACAGTAACAGTAACCGATGCAAACGGTTGTAGCGATACAGCATCTGCAACAGTAAACCCTGGAACCTGTTTAGACTTAGCTGTTTTTGCAGCTGCAACTCCTGTTACTTGTAACGGAGATAGCGATGGTACAGCCACTGCTACAGTTACAGGTGGTTCGGGATCTTTCTCTTACTCATGGTCACCAGGTGGTGCAACTACAGCTGCTATCACAGGATTATCTGGAGGTAGTTATACAGTAACGGTTACAGATAACGTAACCTTATGTACACAAACTGCTACGGCTACAGTTAACGAACCAGGAGTTTTGGACTCTGGAATAGCTGTAACTAACGTTTTATGTTTTGGAGAAGAAACTGGATCGTTAGACTTAACGGTAACTGGCGGAAACGCTCCTTATACATTTGCTTGGAGCAACGGTGAGACAACAGAAGATATCAACATGCTAGCTGCTGGAACCTATTCGGTTACCATTACAGATAGCAAAGGTTGTACGACGACTGATTCTGCAACGGTAACACAACCAGCAGGCGGACTTACAGCGAGTATTACATCACAAGACGACATTGTTTGTGTTGGTCTAGGTAGTGTAACCGTAGAGGCCGCTGGTGGAACCATGCCTTATTTATATCAATTAGATGCAGGCGCCTTTGGCGCAGACGGTACTTTTAGCGATTTAGCTGCTGGTACTTATACAGTTAATGTTTTAGATGCTAATGGTTGTACTACTTCTGTGCCTGTTACCATCTTATTTAACTGTACAGATGCCATCGACGATATTAATGATACCTATGTAGATCTTCCAGTAAGTGGTAATGTACTTACCAACGACGAAGACTTCGAGGGGGACAACCAAACGGTAACCGGAAACACTTCTCCAGCTAATGGTAGTGTGACTGTAAACCCTGACGGTTCTTATACCTATACTCCAAACCCTGGTTATGTAGGGGAGGATTCATTTGAATACACGATTTGTGATGATGGAACACCACAGGCTT
>JBDXAK010000003.1:0-79498 GCA_039981375.1 Gilvibacter sp.
ACGGTCATTATATGTAATCATGTTAGTTACATACGCACGTTGGATCGAGTTCAATAAGAAATCTGCATCCGAATCCGCCTCACCTAATGCAAGTGGATTTGCTAGTTGTTCTAGTTCGATCGTCTCGCAAGATTGAAGCGACGTCGATAAAACTGCAACAGCTAAGAATATTTTAAAAATTGTTTTCATAATTTATCTTTTGTTGTGTTTTGTTATTAGAAAGAAGCTTTAACGCTTACACCGTATCGCTTAGAACTAGGACCGTTAATATAGTCGAATCCACGTCCGTTACCAATACCAACACCTGCTACGTTAGGATCGAAGTTCGCTCCGTCAGGCGTGTTATAAGCATCGTACCAAAGGTTAAATCCACTTGCTGTGATTGATAAAGAACCAAATGGTGTTTTTTCTAAGAATCTCTTAGGTACTGTATATCCTAAAGAAATCTCTTGTAAACGAAGTACAGAAGCATCATAAACTTGCAGTTCTTTAGGCCCGAATAATACATTCGAGAAGTAGTACTGAGAGTTGTTGATCTGAATTTCGTTAGGCTGTCCTGTAGACTGGCTTACACCAGGAAGAATAAACGTATTCGCTCTGTCTTCTGTTTCTACGATCAAACCACGACCAAGTAATACTGCAATTGTAGAAGAAGCAATGTCTCCACCTTTAGTATGACTTACTTGGAAGCCTAAGTTAAAGTTCTTGTAAGATAATGAGTTGATGAAGTTCATTACATAATCAGGGTTTGGATTACCGATGATTGGAGTAATAGAACGTCCATCGTCTAAGATAACATTAGATTCAGTAACATAGTTACCTGCACTATTTATCACGAAGTTACCGTCAGCGTCACGTAAGATTCTGTCTCCTACAATAACACCTAGTTGCTCGCCGCGAATCGCTGCGTTAGCTCCTAAGAAAGATGCAGTAGAACCAGCATACAAGATTTGATCTTGTTGTTGCTCAGTTACAATTTGCTCACTCTTAGTAAAGTTAACTCTTGAATTCCAGTTGAATCCGTCTTCTTTTTCGCTTGCGAAAATGTCTACACTTAAGTCAGCTTCCCAACCATCACCTTCTACTTTACCAATGTTACTCGTTGTTTGAGTAGAACCAGTTGAAGGAGCTAGTGGAGTAAATACGATCAAGTCTTTAGTCTGACGATCAAAGTATGATACACTTAAGTTAACTCTGTTATTTAAGAATCTAGAGTCAAAACCAACCTCAAATTCTGAGATAAGCTCTGGCTTAAGATCTGGATTTGCATTTGTGTCACTAATACTGTTGATAGTAATTCCACCAAGTGCACCACCGTTGTTGTTGATGCTCTGGTTAACAGTTTGTGTTACAGGGAATCCACCAGGGAAACCTGCAGATTGTCCAAGACCAGCACGTAACTTCAAGAAGTTAAGACCCCATTCAGAAGAACGGATTTCTGGGAAAGCAGACGTTGGAATAAACGACGCACTCACAGAAGGGTAGAACTGGCTGTTGTTCTCAGTAGGTAAGTTAGATACCCAGTCATTACGACCAGAGAATGTAACGAACGCATAGTCTCTAAAGTCTACAGAAGCTTCACCGAATACACCAACAATGTTTTGTAGAGAGTAACCGTTAAACGCTTGCTGCGTTAAGAAGTTAGAGTGAGAAAGCAATCCAAATACGATTTGACCATCTGATTGAGCTCCGTTTTGTTCGAACTCTCTAGAACGGCTAGTTGCACCAGCTGTGAAAGTTACACCGAAGTCGTCAGATACATCATAGTCACCACTTAAGGCAACATAGTGATCCCAAATACGTACGTTGTTATCCCAAGTAATGTATTGACCGTTTATCGCTTGGTTAAAGTTTACACCATTTTTATTAGAGAACTGTCTGTTTCTTTCGTTGTAGAAGTCAACACCAGCACGGTATAAAATGTTCAAGTTTTCGCTAAAGTCATACTGTAATTGAGCTGTACCGAATACACGGTTAGTCAACTGAGAAGAACCAGCGTTGTCAACAGACCATCTAGGGTTGATGATATCGTTACCGTTACGGTAGTAGATAGATCCACCTGTTTCTGGGATAGTATATTCAAGATTCATTAAATCTACAGAACGAGGTGTAAAGAATACGTTCGCAAAGGTTGAGAAACCTAAGGTACCGTTACCTCTACTCGCCGCTACTGGAGGAGATCTAAAGTCGTTTCTTGAGAAGTTCAAAGTTGCAGATACTGTAAAGTTGTTACTCAATTGAGCACGTCCACCAACTGCAAGAGTGTTTCTTACAATTTTGTTACCTGGAGTAAATCCAAGTTCATCTAAGTGACCGTAGTTAACGTTGTAAGCAATTTTACCATCGTCTGAGTTACCACGAACGTTTACAGAAGTGTTTTTTACATCTCCAGTACGGAAGAAGTTCTCAACACTGTTGTAAGGTTTCCAGTCGTAACGAACACCAGCATAACGGTTACGAAGAATGTTATCTCCACCGTTAAGGTTGTTCAAGAATGCAGAAGTATCGTAAGGGTGAGGAATTGTTCCGTTCCCGTCGATAACTCCAGCAGGGTCATTTAAGTAACCATCAACACCATCGGCAGCAAAGCCTGGTCCCCAGTTACTAAAGAACCAACCAAATGACTGGTCAAAACCGTTACCGTACTTATCTTGGTAATCAGGAAGAGAAGCGATCTCGTTAAAGAAGTAAGACTGGCTTACTGTGATCTCTGTCTTCTTAGCTGACTTAGTAGCTCCACCACCACCAGACTTAGTAGTAATTACGATAACCCCGTTACGACCGGCAGTACCGTAAAGTGTAGCTGCAGCTAAACCTTTTAATACGTTAACACTTTCAATATTGTTTGGATCTAAATCCAAGAAACGTGAAGAACCGTTGTTACCGTTCAAGAAGTTACCCTGTGCGTTCGTGTCACTTGAAAAAGGAACACCGTCCACAACGAATAACGCCTGGTTAGAACCGGTAATCGAATTGTACCCACGAATTACAACGTTAGTTGCAGATCCAGAAGTACCCGAAGCAGATGTAATCGCTACCCCTGATGCTTTACCAGAAAGTACACGGGCAACATCACCCTCAGTTCTTTGTTCTATGTCTTCAGATTTTACCGTACTTACCGCATATCCAAGAGCTTTCGCTTCTCTTTTGATACCCTGGGCAACTACCACAACTTCTTCAAGTTCGGTCCCAGGTACCATCTGTATGTTTACGGTAGAGGTACTTGCGGTCACACCCACTTCTTGTGGTGTAAAACCTACATAGGTATAGACAAGCGTTTGACCCGCTGAAGCCCCAATAGAATAATTTCCATCGAAGTCAGATTGAGTACCAGTCGCCGTGCCCTTGATAATAATGTTAACCCCAGGTAGCGGTAGACCAGTGTCATCGGTCACATTACCTGTGATTGTTTTGTCTTGTGCGAACGTTAGTTGCACTACAAACGCTAGCAATAGCGTTAAAATTCCACTAAACTTTGTTCTCATTTTTATAATTTATTTGAATTAGCCAATGCCAAAAATCACAATAAAAAGTTAATTACACAAGTTTTTATACTTAAAATTTACTTTTTTTTAAGGTTTGCCTTACCCCAGTGTTAAAGGATTTTTTCAAAATTTTGAAGTCAGACTCAAGTGTATTTTTGTATTCGAAAATTTAAAGGGTAGCGATTGAGTTTTTCCATTGGCAATATTGAGTTTAAAAACCCCTGCTTTTGACAAAAATCCTAAACCAAAGCCAAAACTTACCAGTTCTTCTTTGGTATTTGTGAGTTCGTTTTCAAAATATCCCGCGTCTATGATGCTGTGTGCGTATAGCGCATTGTTTAGTAAATAGCGGTATTCGGTACTGACCACAGCTAGCAATTGTGCATCAATACTGTTTTCTTCAAAACCCCGGATAGAGTTAATACCACCAAAGCGCAATAACTCGTTGGTTACATAGTTGTCACTTATCAACGTTTCTACCTGAGTGCGAAGATAGATGCTGTTGCGCGTGTTTAGATTAAAGATGTGAAAGCCTGTAAGTCCTAAATAGGTTTGCTGGCTTTCTAGATTAGCTTTTCTGTTTCCGAAGCGACTAAAGAGTTGCGCTTTTGACTTAAAGGGATACAGTGGTGTTCCCTGCGGATCAGTATAACTTATGCCGGCCAGGAAAAAATTAGAGGTGAGATCTTCTATGGCTGTATTTGTCAAGGCCTCGTCTTGTAAATTATTAGACTCCTTATATAGGTAGCCGCCATGAAGTTGAAATTTTGGACTCAATTGATAAAAAGCACTTGCTTTTTGTTCGACAGAGACAAAACTGCTATCGCGCTTAAATAGGTAGAGCTCTAAATCTACCCCTAAAGGCGAGCCGAACAGATAAGGCAAATTGGTTCGAACCTTAAAATTTTGTTGTTCGTTACCATCGCTTTTATAATTAATGGCCAGCGTCTCCCCAAAGTTTAAGTTGTTGGAGAGTACTAAATCTAAATAACCATTAAAAATAATCTTTGAATCTTCTTCGGAATTGGCAAAGCCTAAAATTCCGTCAAAGGTGTTGTTCGATTTTTTCTCGAGATACAAATACACCTGTGTCGAATCTTTTCTGAACAAAACCTCTGGCGCTTTTATACTGTTGGCAAAACCTAAACTAGATAGGTTGTCAAATTTTTTAGAAATCTGCTTCTGATCAAAGGCCTGCCCTTTTTTGATTCCTGCATAATATTTTACAAAGCTCTTAGGAAATTTGTCGTAACCTTTAACTTCTACTCCAGAGATGGTTCGGGCTTTGCCGTATTCTACTTTAAGCTTTGCATAAACCAGCGATGGACGATCTATATCAAAGCGAGTGAGTTGTACGCTGGCAAATGGAAAGCCGTCACGGGCGATTCTTTCACTTATAGTATTAAGGACACTTTCTATTTGTGAGAATGGCACCGTAAAGGAGTCTGCTGTAATTTGGTCGGATAGGTCTCGGAGTATTTTACCATCTAATTGCGCAGGGTCAAATACAACCTTGACGGTTTTGTATTGTTTGGCAAGTTCAATCTTGAGGGTATAGGTGCTGTCATTTAATTTGATGGGTTCATAAAAGCGATTGGCCAAATATCCGCGATAATTAAGACGTAGTTCTACACTGTCTATTTCTCGATTTAAAGTGGTGAGATTTGCAAATTTTTTATTCGGCAGAATCGAATCGATTAAAGAATTTTTTTTAGCATCGTCCAGTTCGATTTCGAGATTCAAATTTTGGGCTTGAATAGCCGTGCTAAAAATCGCATATATATTAAGGTATAAAAAACACCTAAGAAAAGTTCTCAAATCGGGCTTATTTTGCTTCGTAAAACTAACGTTCCCAAAATAGAATTCATATAAATAAGCAATCATATTTTTTTACTCTTTAAAATATTGGATTAAGCGTTTGAAATATTGATTTTAATTTCTACCTTTGCAAGCCCTTAAAAAGGGGCTTTATTATTTAATTTAAGTATAACAAGGATTTTATATGCCAACGATTTCACAATTAGTACGAAAAGGAAGGTCCAAAATAACCAAGAAGAGTAAATCGGCTGCCTTAGATTCGTGTCCTCAAAGAAGAGGGGTTTGTACGCGTGTATATACCACTACTCCTAAAAAACCTAACTCAGCAATGAGAAAGGTGGCTAGGGTTAGACTTACCAATGGTAAGGAGGTAAACGCTTACATCCCTGGAGAAGGTCACAATTTACAGGAGCACTCGATAGTATTGGTTAGAGGAGGAAGGGTAAAAGATTTGCCTGGAGTTAGATACCACATTGTGCGTGGAGCTTTAGATACCGCTGGTGTCGAAGGAAGAACGCAACGTAGATCTAAATACGGAGCAAAACGCCCTAAGAAGTAATTTAAACAGCTTTTAAAGAGAAGAAATGAGAAAAAGAGCAGCCAAAAAAAGACCGCTTTTACCAGACCCAAAGTTTAACGATCAGTTAGTAACACGTTTTGTGAACATGCTAATGTGGGACGGGAAAAAGTCGGTGGCTTTTAAAATCTTTTACGATTCTATAGATATCGTAGAAGAGAAAAAACAAGACGACGAAAAGTCGGGCTTGGAACTGTGGAAAGACGCTTTGTCTAACGTGATGCCTCACGTAGAAGTAAGAAGCCGTCGAGTAGGAGGGGCAACCTTTCAAATACCAATGCAAATCAGACCAGATCGCAAGGTTTCTACCGCGATGAAATGGTTGATTTTGTTTGCGAGAAAGCGCAACGAAAAATCTATGGCCCAGAAATTGGCTGCCGAGATTTTAGCTGCTGCAAAAGAAGAAGGTGCTGCCGTTAAGAAGCGTACAGATACGCACAAGATGGCCGAAGCCAATAAAGCATTCTCACACTTTAGATTTTAATAATTAAGATGGCAAGAGATTTAAAATACACTAGAAATATAGGAATCGCCGCTCACATTGATGCTGGTAAAACTACCACTACGGAGCGCGTTCTTTACTATACTGGAGTAAGTCACAAAATTGGTGAGGTACACGATGGTGCCGCAACCATGGACTGGATGGAGCAAGAGCAAGAGCGTGGTATTACCATTACTTCTGCTGCAACAACCTGTACTTGGGACTTCCCATTAGAAAATGGCCAACCAACCGATGAGACCAAAGGATACCACTTTAACATCATCGATACTCCTGGTCACGTAGATTTTACCGTAGAAGTAAACAGATCTTTGCGTGTACTTGATGGTTTGGTTTTCTTGTTTAGTGCTGTAGATGGTGTTGAGCCACAATCAGAAACTAACTGGAGACTAGCAGATAACTATAAAGTGCCACGTATTGGTTTTGTAAATAAGATGGACCGTCAAGGGTCTGACTTTTTGATGGTTTGTCAGCAAGTTAAAGACATGCTTAAATCTAACGCGGTGCCAATCGTTTTAAACATTGGCGAAGAAGAAGATTTTAAAGGTGTTGTTGATTTGGTTAAGAACCGCGCAATTATCTGGCATGACCAAACTCAAGGATCAACTTTTGATATTGTTGATATCCCTGAGGATATGAAAGAAGAAGCTCGTAAATACCGCGCACTTTTAATTGAAGAAGTAGCGAGTTATGACGAGGATCTTTTAGAAAAATTCATGGAAGACGAAGATTCAATTACAGAAGAAGAGGTGCACGCTGCACTTAGAGCTGCTGTAATGGATATGGCTATCATCCCAATGATTTGTGGTTCTGCATTTAAAAACAAAGGAGTTCAGTTCTTGTTAGATGCGGTTTGTCGTTACCTTCCTTCTCCTATCGATAAAGAAGGTATTAAGGGGATTAACCCTGATACAGACGAGGAAGAGATTCGTCGTCCAGACGTTAAGGAGCCGTTTGCGGCCTTAGCTTTTAAAATTGCTACAGATCCTTTCGTAGGACGTTTGGCATTCTTTAGAGCGTACTCAGGACGTCTAGATGCAGGTTCTTACGTGTTAAACAATCGTTCTGGTAAAAAAGAGCGTATTTCACGTATTTACCAAATGCATGCTAACAAGCAAAATGCAATTGATTTTATAGAAGCTGGAGATATTGGAGCTGCTGTTGGATTTAAATCTATCAAAACAGGAGATACATTAACTGCAGAAAAGCATCCTATCGTTTTAGAATCTATGGACTTCCCAGATCCCGTTATCGGTATCGCGGTAGAGCCAAAGACTAAAGCAGATGTTGATAAATTGGGTATGGGCTTGGCTAAATTGGCCGAAGAAGATCCAACGTTTACAGTGCGTACAGACGAAGCCTCTGGTCAGACTATTATTTCTGGTATGGGTGAGCTTCACTTAGACGTAATTGTAGACAGATTAAAGCGTGAGTTCAAGGTTGAAGTAAACCAAGGACAGCCGCAAGTAGAGTACAAAGAAGCTATTACACAAGCTGCAGATCACAGAGAGGTTTACAAAAAGCAATCTGGTGGACGTGGTAAGTTTGCCGATATCGTATTTACGATGGAGCCTGTAGGAGAAGAAGATGCTGCTACTGGTCTTGTATTTGATAACAAGATTAAAGGTGGTAACGTACCAAAAGAATATGTACCTGCAGTAGAGAAAGGCTTTAGAGATGCCATGAAGAATGGTCCTTTAGCTGGATTCGAAATGGATTCTATGAAGGTTACTTTAAAAGACGGTTCTTTCCACCCTGTGGATTCGGATTCGTTGTCTTTTGAATTGGCTGCAAAACTTGGTTACAAAGCCGCTGCGAAAGCTGCGCGTGCTGTAATTCTTGAGCCAATCATGAAGCTAGAAGTAATCACTCCAGAAGAAAACATGGGTGATATAGTAGGTGACCTTAACCGTCGTCGTGGTCAGGTTAATGACATGGGCGACAGAGCTGGTGCCAAAGTGGTAAAAGCAGAAGTGCCTCTTTCTGAAATGTTCGGTTATGTAACTACGTTACGTACACTGTCTTCGGGTAGAGCAACTTCTACAATGGAATTCTCACATTATGCAGAAACTCCTTCAAATATTTCTGAAGAAGTAATTGCTGCTGCGAGAGGAACTGCTAACGTTTAATTTTTACAGATGAGTCAGAAAATAAGAATCAAATTAAAATCTTACGATCACAATTTAGTAGATAAGTCTGCAGAAAAGATCGTTAAAACAGTAAAGAGTACTGGTGCAGTAGTAACTGGTCCAATTCCATTACCAACTCACAAAAAGATCTTTACCGTGTTGCGTTCGCCTCACGTAAATAAGAAGTCTAGAGAGCAGTTCCAATTAAGTTCTTACAAGCGCTTGTTGGATATCTACTCTTCGTCTTCTAAGACGATCGACGCTTTGATGAAGTTAGAATTACCTAGCGGAGTAGAAGTAGAGATCAAGGTGTAATGCACGCTCCCTCGCTTTAAGTAGGGAGAGAACATGTCCGGAGCTGCGAGCGAAGGAAAAACGGAAACAAAATACATTCGGGATCGAATTATTTTGATCCCGTTTTATTTGAACAAAGAATAGTAATAATAATAATAATTAATTAATTATGTCTGGGTTAATAGGAAGAAAGATAGGAATGACCAGCATCTTTGACGAGAATGGTAAGAACTTACCATGTACCGTTATCGAATGTGGTCCCTGTGTTGTTACCCAAGTCAGAACCAAAGAGGTTGACGGGTACGACGCTCTTCAGCTTGGTTTCGATGACGCTAAGAAGGCTAATTTGGCAGACGAAGGTCACGCCAAAAAAGCTGGAACCGTTGCAAAACGAAAAGTGGTCGAGTTCCAAGGATTTGAAGAAGATTACAAATTAGGTGATACGATCACTGTAGAACATTTCACGGAAGGCGAGTTTGTTGATATCGCTGGTACGTCTAAAGGAAAAGGATTTCAAGGGGTTGTAAAACGTCACAACTTTGCTGGTGTAGGTCAAGCGACTCACGGACAGCATAACCGTTTACGTGCTCCTGGATCTATTGGTGCGGCCTCTTATCCGGCTCGTGTATTCAAAGGAATGCGCATGGCGGGTCAAATGGGGAACGAGAAAGTAAAAGTTCAAAACTTGCGTGTTTTAAAAGTAGTGGCTGAAAAGAACCTACTTGTGGTTAAAGGTTGTGTACCTGGCCATAAAAACGCTTATGTAACGATTCAGAAATAATGAAAGTAGCAGTAGTAGATAAAAACGGAAAAGAGACCGGTAGACAAGTAACCCTTAATAAAGAGGTGTTTGCTATCGATCCAAACGATCACGCTGTATATCTTGATGTTAAGCAGTACTTGGCCAATCAGCGTCAAGGAACGCATAAAGCAAAAGAAAGAGCAGAAATTACGGGTTCGACTCGTAAGATCAAGAAGCAAAAAGGAACTGGTACAGCCCGTGCGGGTAGTATCAAGTCTGGTGTGTTTAGAGGCGGTGGTAGAATCTTTGGCCCAAGACCAAGAAACTACTCTTTTAAATTAAACAAAAACATAAAGCGTTTAGCGCGTAAATCGGCACTTTCTATGAAAGCCTCAGAGAAGGCAATCATGGTTGTAGAAGACTTTACGATGGACGCTCCAAAGACTCAAGAATTTGGTCAAGTGCTTAAGAGCTTAGGCCTTGAAAACAAAAAGTCTTTGATCGTGTTGGGAGAGTCAAATAATAACGTATATTTGTCGTCTCGTAATTTGAAAGGCACTGAAGTTGTAACCAACTCAGAATTAAGCACTTACAAAATTATGAACGCGAACAGTCTAGTATTGTTCGAAGGTTCTTTGGAAGCAATTACAACAAACTTAAGTAAATAGAAACGATGAGTATCTTAATCAAACCTCTAATTACGGAGAAGGCTACAGCCCAAGTGGAGTTAACTAACACCTACGGATTTGTAGTGAATCCTAAGGCGAATAAGGTAGAAATCAAAAAAGCAGTAGAGGCTGCTTATGGTGTTTCTGTTACTGCAGTTCGCACAATGAATGTCCGCCCAGACCGCAAAACTCGTTTTACGAGAAGCGGGATGCAAACTGGTAAAACGGCTGCCTTTAAAAAGGCAATCGTACAGGTGGCGGAAGGTGATACAATTGATTTTTACAGTAATATCTAGTGGTGACTAGAAACTAAAAAGACTATAATGTCAGTAAGAAAATTAAAACCGGTCACCCCAGCACAGCGATTTAGAGTAGTTAATGGATTTGACGCCATTACTACTGATAAGCCGGAAAAGAGTTTACTCGTTCCGAACAAACGATCTGGGGGAAGAAACAGTCAAGGAAAAATGACCATGCGCTACAAAGGTGGTGGTCATAAAAGAAAATATCGAATTATCGATTTCAAGAGAGACAAAACTGGAGTTCCAGGAACTGTTGCCTCTATTGAATACGATCCGAACAGAACCGCGTTTATCGCGCTCTTGAACTATCAAGACGGCGAGAAGCGGTATATCATAGCCCAAAACGGTTTAAAAGTTGGTCAGAACGTTGTTTCTGGTGGCGGAACAGCTCCAGAGATAGGCAACGCGATGCCACTTTCAGACATTCCATTGGGTACTATCATTTCTTGTATCGAGTTACGTCCAGGTCAAGGTGCTGTTATGGCACGTTCGGCTGGGGCTTTTGCTCAGTTAATGGCGAGAGATGGTAAATATGCAACTGTAAAGTTACCTTCGGGCGAAACACGTATGATCCTTGTTACATGTATGGCAACTATTGGTGCTGTATCTAACAGTGATCACCAGTTACTTGTATCTGGTAAAGCGGGTAGAAGCCGTTGGTTAGGTCGTCGTCCAAGAACGCGTCCAGTAGTGATGAACCCAGTCGATCACCCAATGGGTGGTGGAGAAGGGAAGTCTTCTGGTGGGCACCCACGTTCTAGAAACGGTATTCCTGCAAAAGGATTTAGAACCCGTTCTAAGACCAAAGCGAGTAATAAATATATTGTAGAACGTAGAAAGAAATAATAAGATATGGCACGTTCATTAAAAAAAGGACCTTACGTTCACTATAAGTTAGAGAGAAAAGTTCAGCAAAACGTTGAGTCAAACAAGAAGTCGGTTATCAAAACTTGGTCACGCGCTTCTATGATAACTCCAGATTTTGTTGGTCAAACCATCGCAGTTCATAACGGACGTCAGTTCGTTCCTGTATATGTTACAGAGAACATGGTGGGACATAAATTAGGAGAGTTTTCGCCAACGCGCTCGTTTAGAGGTCATGCTGGTGCAAAAAACAAAGGAAAAAAATAAGCCATGGGAGTTCGTAAAAGAGAAAGAGCAGAGCAAATCAAAGAAGCCAAGAAAACTATGGCTTTTGCGAAGTTAAATAACTGCCCAACGTCACCACGTAAGATGCGCTTAGTTGCAGATTTGATTCGTGGAGAGAAAATCGATAAGGCACTTAATCTATTAAGATTTAGCCAGAAGGAAGCAGCTCGTAGATTAGAGAAATTACTCTTATCTGCTATCGCAAACTGGCAAGCCAAAAACGAAGATGCAGATATCGAGTCAGCAGATCTTTTTATCAAAGAGATTCGCGTAGACAGTGGTACGATGCTTAAGCGTTTGCGTACAGCTCCACAAGGGCGCGCACACAGAATTAGAAAACGCTCTAACCATGTAACCTTGGTTTTAGGAGCTAACGATAACACACAAAGTAATTAAATAGATGGGACAGAAAACAAATCCAATCGGGAATCGTCTAGGAATCATCAGAGGATGGGAATCTAACTGGTACGGTGGTAACGACTACGGTGACAAGTTAGCCGAAGACGATAAGATTAGAAAATATGTTCACGCTCGTTTATCTAAAGCTAGTGTGTCACGAGTAATTATTGAGCGTACGCTTAAACTTGTAACCGTTACTATCACAACGGCTCGTCCAGGTATCATTATTGGTAAAGGCGGTCAAGAGGTAGACAAGTTAAAAGAAGAGCTTAAGAAGATTACAGGTAAAGAAGTACAGATTAACATCTACGAAATCAAGAGACCTGAGCTTGACGCTTATTTGGTTGGTGCTAGTGTAGCCCGTCAGATCGAGAGTCGTATCTCATACAGAAGAGCCATTAAAATGGCCATTGCAGCTGCAATGCGTATGAATGCAGAAGGAATCAAAATTCAGATTTCAGGACGTCTAAACGGGGCAGAAATGGCGCGTTCAGAAGGTTATAAAGATGGACGTATTCCTTTATCGACTTTTAGAGCAGATATTGATTACGCACTTGTAGAGGCGCATACTACTTATGGTAGATTGGGTATCAAAGTGTGGATCATGAAAGGCGAAGTTTACGGAAAAAGAGAGCTTAGCCCACTTGTTGGACTTGCTAAAAAGCAAGGAAAAGGTGGTCAAGGCCGTGGTGGAAGAGACAACAAACGTCGCAGAAAGTAATTTTTAAAAGACATTAAGAAATGTTACAACCTAAAAGAACAAAGTTTCGCAAGCAACAGAAAGGCCGCATGAAGGGTAATGCCGGACGTGGTAACCAACTTTCTTACGGAACTTTTGGAATCAAATCTTTAGACTCTAGTTTTTTGACTTCACGTCAGATCGAGGCTGCGCGTATTGCCGCCACACGTTATATGAAGAGAGAAGGTTCGTTATGGATTATGATTTTTCCAGACAAGCCAATTACAAAAAAGCCTCTTGAAGTACGTATGGGTAAAGGTAAAGGTGCAGTTGACCATTGGGCAGCTGTTGTAAAACCTGGTAGAGTATTATATGAAGTATCTGGAGTACCGGTAGAAGTTGCTAAAGAAGCACTTAGATTGGCAGCCCAAAAGCTTCCCGTTAAAACGAAGTTTATTGTGTCCAGAGATTTTCAGGGCTAATTTTTTAAGAAATGAGACAATCAGAGATTAAAGAAGCATCGACAGCCGATCTGCAAGAAAAACTTGCAGAGTCTACAAAAGCCTATTCAGACCTAAAAATGGCACATGCCATTTCGCCGTTGGAAAATCCGATTCAATTGAAGACTCAAAGAAGATCAATTGCAAGAATCCAGACTGAACTAACTAAAAGAGACGTACAGTAAGTACACGCTGACAGATGGAAAATAGAAATTTAAGAAAAGAACGTATTGGGGTAGTAACCAGCAGCAAAATGGAGAAATCTATCGTGGTTGCAGAGGTAAAGAAAGTAAAGCACCCTATGTACGGAAAGTTCGTACTTAAGACTAAAAAGTACGTTGCGCACGACGAGACAAACGACTGCAACGAAGGAGATACAGTGAGAATCATGGAAACACGACCTCTAAGTAAATCTAAATGTTGGAGACTAGTAGAAATCATTGAAAGAGCTAAGTAATCATGGTACAACAAGAATCAAGACTTAAAGTAGCAGATAACACGGGAGCAAAAGAAGTGCTTACTATTCGTGTACTCGGAGGAACAAAAAGACGTTACGCCTCAATTGGCGATAAGATTGTAGTAACTGTAAAGGAAGCTACTCCTAACGGAACTGTAAAAAAAGGGACCGTTTCTACGGCCGTTGTAGTTCGTGTTAAAAAGGAGATTAGACGCCCTGACGGATCTTACATTCGCTTTGACGACAACGCATGTGTTTTATTAAACCCTACGGGCGAGATGAGAGGAACACGTGTATTTGGACCGGTAGCAAGAGAACTTCGTGATAAGCAATTCATGAAGATTGTATCATTAGCACCTGAGGTGCTTTAATACTAGGCAGAGATGACAAAGCTTAAAATAAAATCGGGAGATACTGTAACGGTAATCGCTGGAGATCACAAAGGATCTGAAGGTAAGGTTATGCGTGTTATGGCCGATAAAAACAAAGCCATCGTAGAAGGTGTGAACATGGTAAAAAAACACGAGAAGCCAAGTGCGAGCAATCCACAAGGCGGAATTGTAGAGAAAGAAGCCGCAATTCACATCTCTAATTTATCGCTTATCGATTCTAAATCTGGATCGGCAACGCGTGTTGGATATAGAATGGAAGACGGAAAAAAAGTACGTTTTTCTAAGAAATCAAATGAAGTAATATAGTTATGGGATATACACCAAGACTTAAGGAAGAATATAAAAGCCGCGTTGTAAACGCGCTTACCGACGAGTTCGGTTATAACAATGTGATGCAAGTTCCTAAACTGCAGAAGATTGTTGTAACACGTGGGGTAGGTGCTGCTGTGGCAGACAAGAAATTAATTGACTATTCTGTAGAAGAGCTTACCAACATTACAGGGCAAAAAGCAATTGCTACGATCTCTAAGAAAGACGTTGCAACCTTTAAGCTACGTAAGGGGATGCCGATTGGCGTTAAAGTAACACTTCGCGGAGAGCGCATGTACGAATTCTTAGATAGATTGATTACATCTGCGTTACCTCGTGTACGTGACTTTAACGGAATCAAAGCCACTGGTTTTGACGGAAGAGGAAATTATTCTTTGGGAGTAACTGAGCAAATCATTTTCCCAGAGATCGATATCGATAAGGTTAAGAAGATCGAAGGGATGAACATCACTTTTGTGACTACAGCCAATACCGATAAAGAAGCAAAATCATTACTAACAGAACTAGGTATACCCTTTAAAAGAGACTAAGACATGGCTAAAGAATCAATGAAAGCCCGTGAGGTAAAACGTGCCAAAACAGTTGCTAAGTACGCAGAAAAGCGTAAAGCGTTAAAGGAAGCCGGAGATTATGAAGCTTTGCAGAAGTTGCCTAAAAACGCTTCTCCAATTCGCATGCACAATCGCTGTAAGCTTACTGGACGTCCTAAAGGTTATATGAGACAATTCGGAATTTCTCGTGTAATGTTTAGAGAAATGGCCAACCAAGGTTTAATACCAGGGGTAAGAAAAGCTAGTTGGTAACAATATAAACTGGTTGTAGGTTTGAGCCTTCGCTCGAAAACCACTTCCGCAAATAACAATAAATGACAACAGATCCAATCGCAGATTATCTGACTAGAGTTAGAAACGCAGTAGCTGCTGGCCACAGAGTGGTAGAGCTTCCTGCTTCTAACCTTAAAAAAGAAATTACTAAGATCTTATTTGATCAAGGTTTTATTTTAAGCTACAAATTCGAAGACAAGGGGCCACAAGGTTCTATCAAAATCGCTTTGAAGTACGATAAGCTTACTAAAGATCCAGTGATCAAAAAGCTTGAAAGAATAAGTAAACCAGGATTACGTATGTATGCCGCCTCTAACGAGATGCCAAGAGTATTAAATGGTTTGGGTATTGCAATCATATCTACATCGTCAGGTGTGATGACAGGAAAGCAGGCTCAATCTCAGAATGTAGGTGGAGAAGTACTTTGTTACGTATACTAAAAAGAAAGAAATGTCAAGAATAGGAAAAAGCCCAATAGCAATCCCAGAAGGTGTGACTATCGAAGTAAACGATAACATCATCACTGTAAAAGGGAAGTTAGGCGAGTTAACACAAGAGTTTAGTGGTGTCTCTATTAAAGTAGAAGATGGTCAGGCTGTTGTGGAGCGTCCTTCGGATCACAAAGATGTTCGTGCAAAGCACGGTTTATACCGCGCATTAATTGCCAACATGGTAGAAGGTGTATCTAAAGGTTGGACAAAGGAATTAGAATTAGTAGGAGTTGGATATCGCGCCAGTAACCAAGGTCAAAGATTAGACATTGCTGTTGGTTTCTCGCATAATATCGTGATGAGCATTGCCCCTGAAGTAAAAGTGGAGACAGTCTCAGAAAAAGGTAAAAATCCAATTATTAAACTAACCTCTCACGACAAACAATTAGTTGGTCAGGTAGCAGCGAAGATTCGCGCTTACCGTAAACCAGAACCTTACAAAGGGAAAGGGATCAAGTTTGTTGGAGAACATATTAGAAGAAAAGCAGGTAAGTCTGCATAATTTATAAGCGTTATGGCATTATCAAAATCAGATAGAAGAGATAGACTTCGTTACCGTATCAGAAAAACGGTATCAGGTACAGCACAACGTCCAAGACTTGCTGTGTTTAGAAGTAATAAGGAGATCTATGCACAATTGATCGACGATGTAAACGGAGTGACCATCACTGCCGCTTCATCTCGTGACAAAGGCATCGCGTCTTCTAACAAAACAGAAACTGCTAAAGAAGTAGGAAAAGCCATTGCAGAAAAAGCAATGAAAGCTGGAGTAGAAGCAATTTCGTTTGATAGAGGTGGTTATTTATACCACGGAAGAGTTAAATCATTAGCCGAAGGTGCCCGTGAAGGAGGCCTAAAATTCTAAGAATATGTATCAAGATTATAAAAACGTAGAATTGGTAAAACCAGGGGGTCTAGAACTTAAAGATCGTTTGGTTGGAGTACAAAGGGTAACCAAGGTAACTAAAGGGGGTAGAGCCTTCGGATTTTCTGCTATTGTAGTAGTAGGAGACGAGAATGGTGTTGTAGGTCATGGATTGGGTAAGTCTAAAGATGTGGCTAGTGCAATCGCGAAAGCAGTAGAAGACGCTAAGAAGAACTTAGTTAGAATTCCACTAAACAAAGCGACTTTGCCTCACGAACAAAAAGGAAAATACGGTGGTGCTCGTGTAAACTTGCTTCCAGCTGCTCCTGGTACAGGGGTAATTGCAGGAGGTGCAGTACGTGCAGTATTAGAAGCCGTTGGAGTACATGATGTACTTTCTAAGTCTCAAGGGTCGTCTAACCCACACAACGTGGTTAAGGCAACTTTTGATGCATTATTACAGATGAGAAGTGCACACACTGTTGCAAAGCAGCGTGGAATTTCTCTAGAGAAATTGTTTAAAGGATAAATCGCAAGAAAATGGCAAAAATCAAAGTAACCAAAGTTCGCAGTGCAATCAATCGCACGCAAAACCAAAAAAGAACCCTAGAGGCTCTTGGTTTGCATAAGATGGGTCAGACTGTAGAGCATGACGACTCGCCAACTATCCTTGGCATGATAAATAAAGTACAACATTTAGTTTCTGTAGAAACTAACTAAGATATAACTCATGGATTTAAGTAACTTAAAACCAGCCGACGGATCGGTACACGGCAAAGGTAAAAGAGTAGGACGCGGACAAGGTTCTGGTAAAGGCGGAACTGCAACTCGTGGGCACAAAGGTGCTAAGTCTCGCTCTGGATACTCTAAGAAGCTTGGCTTCGAAGGTGGTCAAATGCCATTACAAAGACGTGTTCCTAAGTTTGGTTTCACAAATATTAACCGTAAGGAGTACCAAGGGATCAACCTTGACACTCTGCAAAAGTTAGTAGACGACAAGAAGGTAAAAGACACGGTAACTATAGAAGACCTTGTGGCTTTGCGTCTTGCACACAAAAACGATTTGGTAAAGATATTAGGAAGAGGAGAATTAAAAGCGACGTTGAAGATATCTGCACATAAGTTCACTGCTACGGCTCAGAAAGCTATCGAAGCTGCTGGTGGTGAGGCTATAACATTGTAATTTTTTTATAAGGATGAAATTTATTGAAACCTTAAAAAATGTTTGGAAGATAGAAGAACTCAGAAGTCGCATTTTGGTGACCTTGGGTCTTTTGTTAGTGTATCGTTTTGGAGCACAAGTAGTGTTGCCAAATATCGATGCCTCTCAATTGGCCGAATTTTCTGGTAAGTTCGAAGGTGGTGGTATCGGAGCAATCCTTAACGCCTTTACAGGAGGTGCATTTGCAAATGCTTCTGTATTCGCTTTAGGAATTATGCCGTATATCTCTGCTTCGATTGTGGTGCAGTTAATGCAAATCGCAGTTCCTTACTTACAGAAATTACAAAAAGAAGGAGAAAGTGGTCGTAAGAGAATCACTCAAATAACCCGTTGGTTAACCATTGCGATATGTTTGGTTCAGGCCCCGAGTTATTTGATAGGTCTTGATGCACTTGGAGTACCAGCAGAGGCGTATATATTGCCTAGAGGCCCTATGTTTTACTTTACTTCTGTGATTATTCTAACAACTGGTTGTGTATTCGCAATGTGGTTGGGAGAAAAAATTACAGACAAAGGTATTGGGAACGGGATCTCACTTTTGATTATGGTTGGTATTATCGCCACCCTTCCTGTGAGTTTTGCTCAGGAAATCGTTTCGCGCCTTGAGGCTGGAAATGGGGGAGCGATTATGATCTTAATCGAATTGGTGATCTGGTTTATAATAATACTGGCCAGTGTCATGCTAGTCATGGCCGTGAGGAAGATACCCGTGCAATATGCACGTAGAACTGCCTCTGGTAGCTACGAGAAGAATATTTTTGGAGCACGTCAATTTATTCCATTAAAGCTCAATGCTTCTGGAGTAATGCCAATCATCTTTGCTCAGGCAATTATGTTTGTGCCAACGGCGATCGCAAGTATACCTGCGTTTAAAGATGCGTCTTGGGCACAAGCCATGGCGGCAAACTTTAGCGATATATTTGGCTTCTGGTATAATTTGGTATTTGCACTATTGATCATTGTGTTTACGTATTTCTACACGGCGATTACAGTGCCTACTAATAAAATGGCAGACGACCTTAAACGAAGTGGAGGATTTATTCCAGGGATTAAACCAGGAACAGACACCGCAGAATTTTTAGATCGAGTAATGTCTCAAATAACCTTACCAGGTTCACTATTCTTAGCTTTGATTGCAATTTTCCCTGCCTTCGTTGTGAAGTTGATGGGAATCCAAGATGGTTGGGCATTATTTTATGGTGGAACTTCCCTACTGATTATGGTTGGGGTAGCAATCGATACCATGCAACAAATTAATTCGTACTTGTTAAACCGTCATTACGATGGCTTAATGAAGTCAGGTAAAAACAGAAAAGCAGTAGCATAATATGGCAAAGCAACCGGCAATAGAACAAGATGGTACCATCATAGAAGCGCTTTCGAACGCGATGTTTCGTGTTGAATTAGAAAACGGTCACGTGGTTACCGCACACATTTCCGGAAAGATGCGTATGCACTACATTAAGTTGTTACCTGGAGATAAAGTAAAATTAGAAATGAGTCCTTACGATTTGACTAAGGCTCGTATCACATATAGATACTAATAAAATTAATTCCCCGTCAGGGGGAAAATCAATAAGAGATGAAAGTAAGAGCATCCATTAAAAAAAGAAGTGCCGACTGCAAAATTGTTCGCAGAAAAGGTCGCTTATATGTAATTAACAAAAAGAACCCTAGGTTCAAACAAAGACAAGGATAATTATGGCAAGAATCGCAGGTGTAGATATCCCAAAACAAAAAAGGGGTGTAATCGCGTTAACATATATCTTCGGAATCGGGAGAAGCCGAGCCAAGGATATATTGGACAAAGCTGGTGTCGACGAATCTACTAAAGTTTCGGACTGGACCGATGAAGAAATCGGGAACATTCGTGATGCAGTAGGGTATTACAAAATCGAAGGAGAGTTACGTAGTGAAGTTCAATTGAGCATCAAACGTCTTATGGACATTGGATGTTACAGAGGAATCCGTCACAGAGCAGGTTTACCGCTTAGAGGACAACGCACTAAGAACAACTCAAGAACGAGAAAAGGAAAACGTAAAACAGTTGCTAACAAGAAGAAGGCTACTAAATAATACCTAGAGATATGGCAAAGTCTACTAAAAGTACAAAAAAGAGAAAGGTGATTGTTGAAGCCGTAGGCGAAGCGCACATTACAGCGTCTTTTAACAACATCATCATATCCTTGACCAATAAAAACGGAGATGTTATCTCTTGGTCTTCTGCCGGTAAAATGGGCTTTAGAGGATCTAAGAAAAACACTCCTTACGCTGCTCAATTAGCTGCAGAAGATGCATGCGGAGTAGCACAAGAGGCGGGATTACGCAAAGTAAAGGCTTATGTAAAAGGGCCTGGTAACGGTAGAGAATCTGCCATGCGTACCATTCACAATTCAGGAATTGAGATCACAGAGATTATCGATGTGACTCCAACTCCTCACAATGGATGTCGTCCTCCTAAGAGAAGAAGAGTTTAATTAATTTAAGTATAAACCAGAAGGAAACAGAACGTTAGAGGACATGACCTTAATTTAACGATCCCTTCTAAACAAACAACAAATGGCAAGATATACTGGTCCTAAAAGTAAAATAGCCCGTAAATTCGGAGAGGCAATTTTTGGAGACGATAAGTCTTTCGAAAAAAGAAACTATCCTCCTGGACAGCACGGAAACAACCGCAGACGTGGTAAAAAGAGTGAGTATGCGATTCAATTAGCAGAAAAGCAAAAAGCGAAATACACCTACGGTATTTTGGAGCGTCAGTTCCGTAACTTATTTAAAAAGGCAACAGCAGCTCCTGGAATTACTGGTGAGGTGTTATTGCAATTGTGCGAGTCTCGTTTAGACAACGTCGTATTCCGTATGGGGATTTCTCCATCACGTAGCGGTGCTAGACAATTGGTTTCTCATGCACACATCACTGTAAATGGTAGCAAGGTAAATATTCCATCGTACCGTTTAAAGCCAGGTGATGTAGTAGCTGTTAGAGAAAAGTCTAAGTCTATCGAAGCAATCGAGCGATCTTTAGCCAACAATAGCAAAGTCTATGAGTGGCTAACTTGGAACGGAGAAACTAAGGAAGGTACGTTTGTATCGGTTCCTCAAAGAATCCAGATTCCAGAAAACATCAACGAGCAATTTATCGTTGAACTTTATTCTAAATAATAACACACAGGAGTTATAAACTATGGCAATATTTAATTTTCAGAAGCCCGACAAAGTAATCATGATTAACTCGACAGACTTCGAGGGGAAATTCGAATTTCGTCCTTTGGAGCCTGGATATGGGTTAACGGTAGGGAACGCCTTAAGAAGAGTATTACTCTCTTCTCTAGAAGGTTTCGCGATTACTTCTGTTAGAATCGAAGGAGTAGATCACGAATTCTCGACCATTGCTGGCGTAGTAGAAGACGTTACAGAAATCATCCTAAACTTAAAGCAGATTCGCTTTAAGCGTCAGATTGATGAGATCGATAACGAAACCGTAACTATTTCTGTTTCGGGTAACGAGCAATTGACAGCCGGAGATTTTCAGAAATTCATTTCTGGATTCCAGGTATTGAATCCTGATTTGGTTATTTGTAATATGGATGCCAAGGTGAATTTAAACCTTGAAATCACGATAGAAAAAGGACGTGGTTACGTTCCTGCAGAAGAGAACAAAAAAGCCAACGCACCACTAGGTACAATCTTTACTGATTCTATCTTTACGCCTATCAAAAACGTAAAGTACAGTATCGAGAATTACCGTGTAGAGCAAAAAACTGATTACGAAAAATTAGTTTTCGAAATCATTTCTGACGGATCAATTCATCCTAAAGATGCTTTAACAGAGGCTGCAAAAACATTGATTCACCACTTTATGTTGTTTAGTGACGAGCGCATTACCCTTGAGGCAGATGAAATCGCGCAAACAGAGACATATGACGAGGAGTCATTGCATATGCGTCAGCTATTAAAGACCAAGCTTATCGATATGGATCTTTCTGTACGTGCCCTTAACTGTTTAAAGGCTGCAGAGGTAGATACCTTAGGAGATTTAGTTTCTTATAACAAAAACGATTTGATGAAGTTTAGAAACTTTGGTAAAAAGTCGTTAACGGAGTTAGAAGAGCTTGTAAACGTAAAAGGTCTGAGTTTTGGAATGGACCTTTCTAAGTACAAATTAGATAGAGACTAGTTCTAGCGATAGCACTAGTAAAGTATAAATCCCGTTATAATTTGCTCCCCAGAGGGGTTTGAGCAAGATAACGGACAAATAAAATGTCATGAGACACGGAAAAAAAGTAAATCACTTAGGTAGAAAAACAGCCCACAGAAAGGCGATGTTGGCCAATATGGCTTGTTCCCTAATTGAGCATAAGCGTATTAACACTACCGTTGCAAAAGCAAAGGCGTTAAAGCGTTTTGTAGAGCCTATGATCACTAAGTCGAAAGAAGACACTACGCACAACCGTCGTATTGTTATGGCTAGATTGCGTCAAAAAGAAGCCGTTACAGAACTATTCAGAGATGTAGCAGCCAAAGTTGGCGACAGACCAGGGGGTTATACCAGAATCATTAAGTTAGGTAACAGACTAGGAGATAATGCCGATATGGCAATGATCGAATTGGTAGATTACAACGAACTTTACAACGCCGGTAAACCTGCCAAAAAGAAGTCTACTCGTCGTGGACGTTCTAAGGCAACTGGTGCTCAAACTCCACCGCCAGCACCCGTTGCTGCTAAGGAGGAAGAGTAAGCTTTAATAAAAGTTTAACACATTTTAAAGGGTAAGGTTTTACAAAATCTTACCCTTTTTTGGTATAATAATTAATATTTTTGATACCGAAAAAGAAATCTATTTTTAAAGTAACAACAACACATTATGAGATTAATTGCAATATTAGCTTTAATGTTTTCCACTGCGCTTAGTTTTGGACAGAATAAAAACATTGATGCTAATAACACTTCTAACACAAACACCCTAAGATCATTTGCTGCTAATCCAGGGCAAGAGGCACAATTTACTGGTCAAGCAACATTTTTTAATCCAAAGTTTGACCGTGAAGGCTCTATTTATTTATTCGATGGCTGGGATCAATCGGCTATTATTTTTCCGAAAGGGGTAAGCAACGGTTTTACCGAGCGTCAAATGAACTTTAACATTCAGCGTAGTTTGTTTGAAACTCGCATTAAGGGCGATTCTATCAAGGCGTTCAATTTTGCAAGTATCGAAAAGATAATTGTGGATGGCCGCACCTTTAAGAGTTTTTATTTCGAGGAACTACAACGTGAAAAGATCTTTGAAGTGGTTTACAGGGGTAAAGATTTTACCATCTTAAAAGGATACACGGTAGATATTTTAGAAGCATCAGCTAACCCGATGCTAGCGCGTCCTAGAGACAAGTACATTCAGCGAGTAACCTATTATATGGAGACCGATACCGAGCTTAGAGAATTTAAGCTTAAAAAGAAAGCGATCTTATCGCGCTTAGATGCAACATCTGCTTCTAAAGCGAAAGAGTACGCAAAAAAATACGACAAGTCTTTTACCAACGAAGACGAGTTACGTATGATCTTAAACTACGCTACGCGATAGTTAGATTTTAAACTATTAAGTTAATTAATAGTCAAAGAGAACCAAGGCAACACCGAGTTAACAGGCCTGTAAGCGCTGCCACCGCTTTAGGTTAATTAATAACTTAAACTTGAATCTAGTTATGAAAAATCTTCTGCTTATTCTATTTTTTATGAGCGCTGTTGCTTTTGCGCAACAACAAGGAAACCAAGAGGTAACCAATAGCGCTATATTTGGTAGCTCTTCTAACAGTTTGGGACTCTTCCAATCAGATGAATCTACCGTATTGTATAACTCCAACGACATTAGTAAAATTCAAGGAGTTGCGAGTATTAGAGACTTTGATAATTGGCAGTCTTCTGGCGAGGTGACAGATGGTACCGTGTACCTTTTTGACGAATGGGCCGCTAAAGGATATGTAATCGCGGGTGATAAACGCTTTGTGTTTCCTAAAATGAACTACAATGTTTCTCAGGGAGCCGTGGTGTCTAAATTTACAAAGGATTCAATTTTTAATATTGGCCTTTCTGGTTATGATATGATCCTTTTAAACAATAAAGTGTTTAAGAGTATTTATAATCCAGCTCGTGGTGGAAACGTAATGTATCAGGTAATTTATGAAGGTCCAGATTATTCGCTAGTAAAAGAATTTTCTTTAGAGGTAAAAGAATCTGATCCTAACCCGATGGTGAACAGATCACGTCGTAAAATCATAAAGAAGGAACACTATTATAAAATGGAAGGTGCCAAGTTTACAAAGTTTAAGCCTTCTAAGAAATCTGTCACGAAAATTGCTGGCGATAAGGCAGATGCCGTTGTTGCTTATGCCAAAGCGGCTAGATTATCGTTTAAGAAAGACGAAGACCTGGTAAAGATTTTAAATCACCTTTACGGTCAGGTTCAATAAAAATTATGAAAATGAAAACGAATATAAAATTTTTGTTAGCTGCATTAGTAGTGCTGGCGTCTGTTGAGGCAACCGCCCAACTAAGACAGAGCACCGTGAACGCTAACAATAACAACTTGGCTGCACTGGCTACATTTGGACCTGATGGGGCCAACATTGGCGCGAGTAGTACCATATTTAATCCGCCAAAGGCGATAACTGGATCCTATCATTTGTTTGAGAGCTTTAATAATAGCGGGATCTTTTTTACAAATAACAACAAGCAGTTGTTTATTAGAAATATAAACTATAACATTATTACAGGGCTGTTTGAGTCAGAGATTGACGATCAAACTGTTTTTACCTTTAATTTTGATAACGTAGATAAAGTAGCGGTGAATGGTCGCGAATTTGTGAGCATCCTACAACCGGCTACAGGCAAAACGTTTGTATACGAGGTGATTTACCAAGGAGAAGATTTTTCGCTCTTAAAACAGCATTATTTGCGAATCAAGACAGGATCGGATAATCCCATGGCCGCCCGCCCAGATAAATACGTTCAGAAGAGCGATTATATTTTAAAGAAAGGCAAAAAGATGACCAAGTTTAAACTAAAGAAAAGCAATATCTTAAGTTTATATGGCAACAAAGCTAAAGAGCTAGAAGCATTCGCAAAAGAGAACAAATTGTCGTTTAAAGACGATGCCGATCTCAAAAGGATGTTAAGTAATTTTAATTAATAAAAAAGAAGCGCTAGTCGCTTCTTTTTTTTGTTCAAAACTTTTGAAAACAGAGTACTGCAAAAAAATTGATTTAAAGTATTTTTGAAACACTTAAAGTAAGACAATAATAACACGAATTCATGAAGTACACTTTACGCAAACCAGCTGTTATTTTACTAGCCGATGGTACCATTTTTCACGGTAAGGCCGTTGGCGGAAAAGAAGGGAGCGCCTTTGGCGAAGTATGTTTTAATACAGGTATGACGGGCTATCAAGAGATCTTTACAGATCCGTCTTATTTTGGTCAGCTAATGGTGACCACAAATGCCCATATCGGTAATTACGGAACCCAAAACGATGAGGTAGAATCAGAAGGCATCAAAATTGCTGGCTTGATTTGCAGAAACTTTAGCTACAATTATTCTCGCCCTCTTGCAGATGATTCGTTAGAGTCCTTTTTAGAAAAAAACAACTTATTAGCAATCTCTGATGTAGACACGCGTGCTTTGACCAGTTATATTCGTGATAATGGGGCTCAGAATGCAGTAATAACTACCGAGATAGATAAACTTGAGGACCTAAAAAAGAAGCTTGCCCAAATGCCAGATATGGTAGGGTTAGAGCTAGCGTCAAAGGTTTCGACCAAGGAGCCTTATACCGTTGGCAATCCAGATGCCAAGTATAAAGTAGCAGCGGTAGACATCGGGATTAAAAAGAACATCTTACGCAATTTAGTAGACAGAGATTGTTATGTAAAAGTGTTTCCGTACGATGCTACCTTTAACGATTTAAAAGCATTCGAACCAGATGGTTACTTTTTTTCGAATGGACCTGGAGATCCAGAGCCTCTTGCTCAGGCCATAGATACAGCCAAAACAATTTTGGAACACGATTTTCCTCTCTTCGGAATTTGCTTAGGGCATCAGGTTATCGCTTTGGCCAATGGCATCTCTACGTATAAAATGCACCACGGCCACCGTGGGATCAATCACCCTATCATGAACTTACAAACAGGAAAAGGCGAAATCACTTCTCAAAATCATGGTTTTGCGATTAGTAGAGAAGACACAGAAGCCAATCCTGATGTAGAGATCACTCATGTGCACTTAAATGACAAGACCGTTGCAGGCTTGAGAGTAAAGGGTAAAAAATGTTTTTCGGTACAGTATCACCCAGAAGCTAGTCCAGGACCTCACGATGCCTCTTATTTGTTTGACGACTTCGTTGCGAGCTTAAATTAGTTCTCAGATAAGATTTGACGCAAACGTTTTCGTTTAAAATTAGCCTGGTTATGGCCACTAAGCCTTACTAAATGGGGATACTTTTGTATCTTCACAACTTCTAATAAAACCACAAAACATGAGCATTATAGTTGATATTCACGCCCGTCAGATCTTTGATTCACGCGGTAATCCAACTGTCGAGGTAGATGTAATCACAGAAACTGGTATGCTAGGTAGAGCAGCCGTACCTTCTGGAGCATCTACTGGCGAACACGAAGCTGTAGAGCTGCGTGATGGCGGAACCGATTATGTTGGGAAAGGCGTAAGTAAAGCAATTGAAAACGTAAATGGTAAAATTGCTGGAACCTTACTTGGTGTTTCTGTTTTTGAACAAGCGATGATAGATCAATGTATGATCGATCTTGACGGAACTCCTAACAAATCTAAATTAGGAGCAAATGCAATCTTAGGAGTATCATTGGCGGTGGCACATGCGGCTGCCGGCGAATTAGGGATGCCATTGTATCGTTATATCGGGGGTGTAAGTGCAAAAACATTGCCTGTTCCTATGATGAACATTATTAATGGTGGTTCCCATAGCGACGCACCTATTGCGTTTCAAGAATTTATGGTCATGCCAGTGCAGGCCAAAAGCTTTACCGAGGCCATGAAGATGGGCTCAGAGATTTTTCATTCCCTTAAAAAAGTATTACACGGTCGTAACCTAAGTACAGCCGTAGGAGATGAAGGTGGTTTTGCCCCAACATTAGATGGCACGGAAGACGCCTTAGATACTATAGCCAAGGCAGTGAAAGATGCGGGCTATAGTTTGGGCGATCAGATTATGATCGCACTAGATTGCGCTGCTGCCGAATTTTATGTAGACGGTAAATATGATTACACAAAATTTGAAGGTGAAAGCGGCAAAGTACGCAGCTCTAAAGAGCAGGCAGAATATTTAGCTAGTTTGAGTCAAAAGTATCCTATTATCTCGATAGAAGATGGCATGGACGAAAACGACTGGGAAGGGTGGAAGCACCTTACCGATTTGGTTGGTGATAAAGTGCAGTTGGTTGGGGACGATTTGTTTGTGACCAATGTTGAACGTCTCTCTAGAGGAATAAACGAAGGTATTGCTAACTCTATCTTGATAAAGGTAAATCAAATAGGGACGCTTACAGAGACCATCGCGGCCGTTTCTATGGCACAGAATGCAGGATACACAGCCGTAATGTCACATCGTTCTGGTGAAACAGAAGACAACACAATTGCAGATTTAGCCGTGGCGCTTAATACTGGACAAATCAAAACTGGTTCTGCTTCTCGTAGCGACCGTATGGCAAAGTACAATCAACTTTTACGAATAGAAGAGCAATTAGGAAGCATAGGTCATTATCCTGGTAGAGATACTTTTAAGGTGTAAAATGCTTTTACATAAACAATCTAAGAATCTCGTCTTCTAGGATGAGATTTTTTAGTTTATCAAAAATCGATTAGCGACAACTTTTGCAGGGCAAACAGTCAAATTGTAAAATATACGTTAAGGCCTTTTAAATGTTAAAAAAAATCGCTTTAGATTTCGTAAATTTGTGAGACAACGATAAAAACAAAAAAAGCACGCAAATGACAAAGATAGCTTCCCTAGAAATTGATGGTAACAAATATGAATTCCCAATCGTAGAAGGAACAGAACAAGAGTTAGCAATCGATATTAAAACTTTAAGGGCTGCGACGGGCGGAGTGACAACTATAGACCCTGGTTATAAGAACACGGGTTCGTGCTTGAGTGCAATTACCTTTCTCGATGGCGAGAAAGGAATCTTGCGTTACAGAGGATATTCGATAGAAGATTTGGCAGAAAAAGCAGACTTTTTAGAGGTTGCTTACTTGCTCATCTTTGGCGAATTACCAGACAACGCAGAGCTTGCGAAGTTTCACGACGATATTAAAGCCCAGTCGCATGTTGACGAAGACATCAAAAAGATTTTAGATGGTTTCCCTAAGTCGGCACATCCAATGGGGGTATTATCGTCGCTTACAAACGCCTTAATCGCATTTAATCCTTCTTCTGTGAATGTAGATTCTGAAGAAGAGATGTACAACGCAATCGTTCGTATTTTAGGTAAATTCCCAGTGCTTACAGCTTGGGCTTACAGAAAACGAAGTGGCTTGGCTTTAGACTATGGTGACGATAACTTGGGTTATGTAGACAACTTCTTAAAGATGATGTTTAAAAAGCCTAGCGGCGAATATGTTTCTAACAGAGTGGTTGTAGAGGCCTTAGACAAACTGCTTATTTTGCACGGAGACCATGAGCAAAACTGTTCAACAAGTACAGTGCGAATTGTGGGTTCGTCTCATGCAGGTTTATTTGCTTCTATCTCTGCCGGAATAAATGCCCTTTGGGGGCCGCTTCATGGTGGAGCAAACCAGGCGGTTATCGAGATGCTCGAAGCTATTAAAGAAGATGGAGGAGACACAAAGAAATATATGGCCAAGGCCAAAGACAAAAGCGATCCGTTTAGATTGATGGGCTTTGGGCACAGAGTTTACAAAAACTTTGACCCTCGCGCTAAGATTATTAAAGTTGCGGCAGACGAAGTTCTCAACGATTTAGGAATAGACGACCCTATTTTAGAAATAGCTAAAGGCTTAGAAAAAGAGGCTTTAGAAGATCCGTACTTTGTAGATCGAAAATTATATCCTAACGTAGACTTTTACTCCGGAATTATCTACCGTGCCCTTGGCATCCCTACAGAGATGTTTACCGCGATGTTTGCCTTAGGTCGCTTGCCAGGTTGGATATCTCAATGGAGAGAAATGCGCCTTAGAAAAGAACCAATTGGTCGTCCAAGACAGGTTTATATAGGCGAGAATTATCGCGATTTTAAAGAGATTAATAATCGATAGATTTTTAACGATACCATATAAAAGCACCTATTTAGTAGGTGCTTTTTTTGTTTGTAGATTCTTATCTTTGCCCCATGATTGATATTCATGTGCCTAACGAGGTTAATACCTTAAAAGCGGTCATTCTTGGGACTGCAAAAAGCAACGGTCCAACTCCAAAATTCGAAGATGCCTACGACCCCAAAAGTCAAGAGCATATTGCAGCGGGCACCTATCCGTTAGAGCAGGATATGATTCCAGAAATGGAGGCTGTGGCAAAGGTATTAGAGAAGCACGATGTAAAAGTGTTTAGACCAGAGGTATTGCAGGATTGCAATCAGATTTTTGCTCGTGATATTGCTTTTGCAATAGAAGATAAACTTATTAAAGCCAATATCTTACCAGATCGCGAGAAGGAGTTTCAGGCAATAAAATATATTTGGAGTCAGATGGATCGTAAGCATCAGATTATTCTTCCAGAAGAATGTCACGTAGAAGGTGGCGATGTAATGCCATGGAACGACCATATCTTCGTAGGCACCTACCGCGGCGACGATTATCCAGATTATATCACAGCTCGCACTAATATGGAAGCGGTTCATGCCTTGCAGGAATTGTTTCCTCAGAAAAAGGTAAAATCATTTAACCTGCGCAAGTCTAATACAATTGCTAGGGACAACGCCTTGCATTTGGATTGTTGTTTTCAGCCCTTAGGAAAAGGCAAGGCCATTATACATAAAGAAGGCTTTTTGCAAGAAGAAGAATACCAATGGTTGGTAGATTTCTTTGGCAAAGAAAATTGTTTTCATATAGACAAAGACGAGATGTATCGCATGTTTTCTAATGTGTTTTCTATCTCGCCAGAGGTCGTGATTTCTGAGCAAAACTTTACCCGCCTTAACGATTGGCTTCGCCAAGAAGGCTTTTTAGTAGAAGAGGTACCCTATAGCGAAATCGCCAAGCAAGAAGGCCTCTTACGCTGCAGTACGATGCCGTTGGTTAGGGCTTAAGAACTAAATTAATCCAACATAAATTTAAAGGCACCAGAAATAATATTGGCATTTAGACCTGTACTTCTGTTGTAGTGATTATAACGCAGGTTAATACTCTTTAATCCAAATTTAAATATCTTAAACGAGGTGAAAATATCTGTGTAGCCTACGCCAAATCCATATTGATGTGCTTCAAATTTTGATAGATCAAAGTCAGAAGTGTAATATTCTTGAGTAGAGACATTTTGTTCAAAAGGGGCAAAATAGTTTGCCGCAGTTTGCGTATAAAATCTATAGTTAGGGTAAAGGGTAAACTTTCCTGATACCTTGATTGGCACTTCTAAGCTCGCAGTATGCGATTTTATTCCCCAGTTGTCTGTGTAATAGCGATAATAGGTTCTAAGAACAAAAGTCTCATTCAAATAGTAATTAAAGCGTGCACCAATAGGAATTTTAAAGCGACTGATAGGTAGGCGCTCGATATCGTCTGCCAGCTGAAAAACATCTGTGTTATCTGGCGATGTATAATTTGGAATGCTATTGGCGTTACCAATAAAATAATTAGCTCTGTCTGCAAAGTAAACTCTTTGCATAGGGTTTCCTAACCATCCTTTTTGCTGAACTACATCTAGAAAGAGTGAAAACTGAGCGTTTTTACTCAGTATTTGCGAAAAACTTAGCGATGCAGAAAAAGTGTTTCTTGATTTATCTTGAATTAATGCAAATCCATCAATTGGACTCCATCCCGAGCTGGCTTGGCCATTTTGATCTAGAATAGTTACTCCTTGAAAAAATCCCTGGTTTAAATCGCCATTTACCTCTAAGTAGGAATCGAGTTCTGTGGGATATCTGGGCAACCATTTGTCTAAATATACTTGCCCGCTTATGCCAATCTCTGTGTTTTTCTGATTGAATAAACGCGAATAAGACCCGCCAAATCCAACCGAAAAATAATCGTACTCAGTAGAGACACTACCATGTGCGCTCCATATTTTATTCCTATCGTCGGAATTATGCGCATAGGATACGCTTAAATTGCCCCAAACATCTTGTCGGGAGGCACCAGAAGAAGCTACCCAAGGACTTCCTGTAATGTTGCTGTTGGATTGTCCATTTTGGCCATCATCGTCATTATCGTCGTTGTCAAAGCCTGCAGATGCACCAGATGCGTCGAACGGGTCTAGGTTACTAGAAGAGGCCGATGTATAAGCAGAAATACCAAAATCTACTGTAAGTACGTCGTCTGCATTTAATGGTAGACTCACGACTATAGTAGGAGTTATATCTGTGAGTTCTTCATTACCAATACCACCTGTTACAGCGGCATTCGAACCCGTTTGCTTGTAATAACTGGATAAAACATCAACTTCTACCGTTTCTAGAACTCGCTTTTTGTAGCTAACAACGGTGTCCTTAGTCTGTGAAAAACACGTTGGGACACACAAAATAAAACATATAATCTTAAGAAGAATCTTCATATTAATTACAGCCGCATCCTCCGCCTGCTTTACCTCCATTTGCTCCAGAACTACCTTCACGATATACTTGAAAATTAGTCTCAAATCGCTCGCAAACATGGGCAGTTAGCTTCATATCGGGATCGTTTAGGTTTACTTTTTCGTATTCTTTTACCGTGACACAAGATTGCCAACTCAGTGCTAATACAAATAGGATTGGGAGTGCTTTCATTTTTTATTGTTTAAAGTGATACCAGAAGAAGTGATAATATTACCGTCTTGGTCGATTAAAATGCATTCTATATTTGGTAATTGTTCTATTCTGTCAATACCTACATCTTTGCCCATGACAAATACAGAAGTTGCCAATGCGTCTGCTAGTTCTGCCTGTGGGGCAAATACTGTGGCACTTATTATTCCTTTCGAAGGATATCCTGTCCTTGGGTCAATAATATGAGAATAGCGCACGTTATTAAAACTCACGTACTTTTCGTAGTTACCCGATGTTACCACCGCTGAATTGTCTAGAGGGAAAAGTGCAAATACTTTGTTCTTATTAAGTGGATTGGTGAGCGCGACATCCCAAGAGGTGCCATTTGATTGGATTCCCCAAACGCTCATGTCTCCTGATGCATTGATTATTCCGCCAGAAACTTTTAGAGAAATAAGCAATTCCTTGGCTTTATCGGCCGCATATCCTTTACCAATACCTCCAAAGCCTATCTTCATGCCTTTTGTTTTAAGAAATACCGAGTGGTTTGAGGGGTTTAGAATTATATTGTCATAACCCACCTTACTGATAGAGGCTTTTATTGTCTCTGCATTGGGCATGGTGGTCATTGTACCATCAAACTTCCAAATGCGGTCCATAGATGCGTAGGAGATGTCGAAGGCACCATCGGTAAGTTTTGCCAGCGCAATGGCTCGTTCGATCAACCCATAAAGTTCTTGTGAAACCACGACTGGCTTTATACCGGCATTATCGTTAATTGCCGAAGTCTCTGAGTTTGGGTCCCAAGACGAGATTATTTTTTCGATGCGAGCGATTTCTGCTACAGCCGCATCGATATAAACATTGGCTTGCTGTTGATCTGTTGCGTTCACCGTAATTTCGAACCTGCTCCCCATTAGCTTCACGACGCGCTTAAAAGTCGATTCTTGACCTAAGGTGACATTACTAAAAACCAAAAGGGTTAAAATTAATAGAAGCCCTCGCATTATTTAATAAAAGAATTTAGGTGATTAATATATTCACTTGGAGAACTTTTAAAGTAGCCTGTTTCGCCAAGTTTCTCACCTTCATTATTTAATATCACGACTAAAGGAAATATCCCGTTCGGGTTGTATTTATCTGCCAGATTGTTGTTGTGGATTTGTTGTTCTTCTGTTAAAGCGTTCTTTTTTCGCTTCGGAAAATCGGCCTCTAACAACACAAAGTTACCTTTGGCGTAGGTTCGAAATGAATCTGTACTAAAGACGTCTCGATCTAGTTTTATACAAGGCCCGCACCAATCAGATCCTTTAAAGACCAACAGTATGGGCTTGTCTAATTCGACAGCTTTTTGAGTTGCGATGTCTACATTCGTATTCCATTGTTGTGCAAAAGTTGGTGTACCGATAAAGAAGAGAAAAAAAGAAAAAAGGACTTGTTTCATAGATGATGGTATGTAGCTTAAAAACGACTACTCAAGTTATTTTGTATATATACGGTCTTAATGTTTTATTAAAACTGCTTTCTACCAATAGAACAACTTAAGACGAAAATCTCCTGAATACTTTTTTATTATTCGCCAATGACGAGCCTATTCTACATTGATAATGGTATTTTCTATATATTTAAAGTAAAAAGCCAATGCCGCGAAATTTTATCGCTTTTGTATTTTTTACACTGCTGTTTGCCACTACAGCTTTTTCTCAGACCTTCGTCACCAAATGGAACACAAGTGCTCCCGGAGAAACGGCCAGCAATCAAATAAAAATTCCAACCATTGGTGATGGGTATAACTATTCTGTCGATTGGGGTGATGGCACCTTTGATTCTGGCCTAACAGGGGATGCTTTGCACACCTATTCGGCGCCAGGAATATTTACGGTTTCAATTATTGGTGATTTTCCTAGAATTTATTTTAATAATAGTGGAGACAAACTTAAGATTCAAGAAATTATCGCATGGGGTCCCAACGCTTGGGAAAGTTTCGAAAAGGCATTTTATGGATGCGAACTATTGATTGTAATGGCGGCAGATGCGCCTAATCTTACCGGGGTTACCAGCTTACGCGAGATGTTTAGAAAATGCCAATTTTTATACCACCCGATTGGTCATTGGGATGTAAGTAATATTACCGATATGCAAGGGATGTTTCAGGGGGCGATTCAATTTAATCAGCCACTAAATTCTTGGGATGTGAGTCAGGTTACAAACATGGAAAAACTCTTTTCTAGCGCTCGTAAATTTAATCAGCCTTTAGATAATTGGGATGTAGGTAATGTAACTACCATGGAAGGTATGTTTAGTGTTGCGCTAGATTTTAACCAACCCATAGGCAATTGGGATACCGCAAATGTGACAAAAATGAACAATATGTTCAGACGTACTAATAGTTTTAATCAAAGTCTAAATGGCTGGGACACAGGTTTGGTGACCAACATGAGCCAAATGTTTGAACAAGCAGTTGTATTTAACGGAACCATTGGAGCTTGGAACACAGTGAATGTAACAGACATGAATCAGATGTTTTTCAACGCTTGGAGTTTTAATAAAGTCATTAATAACTGGAATACGAGCAATGTGACCAATATGACAAGCATGTTTGAGAGAGCATTTAAGTTTAACAAGCAAATTGGCAATTGGGACGTCTCAAATGTTGCAGACATGTCTCATATGTTTTCTTTTGCCTATAAATTTAATAAACCTATAAGCGATTGGGATGTGGGAAATGTCACCAATATGCAAGAAATGTTTGAGTATGCTTATAGATTTAACCAACCATTAGAAGCATGGAACATAGTGAATGTTCTAGAAATGGATCGCATGTTTTATAATGCAGATAATTTTGATCAAAATATTAGTAATTGGAAACCTGTTTCTTGTACAACTTTCGAGAATTTTTTCGATGGATCTAATGGCTTATCTCAACCCTATTATGATGCCGTATTACAGCAGTGGGCTACCTTAGATTTAAATACGGGCCTTATCTGGGATTTTGGCAATAGCCAGTACTGCGCGGCAGACGATGCTCGCGATTATTTACGTACAGAATTAGGCTTTATTATATCTGACGGAGGCAGCACTGGCGACTTCTTTTGTGGCGAGCCAGTACGAGCTACAAAAAAAAGATAATAGATAATATCGAAACAAGTATTTGACTCAATCCCACAACCAGAATTATAACTTTTTCTTCTTCGGAATCGATAGACGATGTTGTACTTTACGATAATACAGGACGATTGAGTCGTGTTTTTCAAGTGCCCACAACTAACGCAGATTTGCAGCTTGATTTAGGGGGGCTTTCTTCTGGTAACTATATCTTACTACTTAGAGGTTTAGATTCGGTGGTCGTCAAGAATATTGTTAAAAATTAATTCGTAATTCTGGCCCAAATTTTTACTTAAAATTTAAGTCTGATTGATTAATTTTGCATCATAAATTTTAGTGAGCAAATGCAAATTACAGATACCATCTTAATGATACGCCCAGTGGCTTTTCGCATGAACGAAGAGACCGCTGTAAACAACTACTTTCAAGAGCAGATAAAACAAACAGAAACCACGATTAACCATTTGGCTCAGCGTGAGTTTGACGATTTTGCCAGTAAGTTGCAAGAAGCTGGTGTAAAGGTGATTGTAATAGACGACATATTAGAAAACGATACTCCAGATTCTATTTTCCCTAATAACTGGATAAGCTTTCATAAAAGCGGCGATGTAGTGGTGTACCCTATGTTTGCAGAGAATCGTCGTCGTGAACGTCGTGAAGACGTATTCACAACCTTAGAAGACCGTGGCTTTAAGATTAACAACATAGTCGATTACACGGCAGCAGAAGAAGCTGGTTTGTTTTTAGAAGGGACTGGGAGTTTGTTGTTAGATCGTGAAAACAAGATTGTGTATTGTGCGTTGTCTGATCGTGCTCACGAAGATTTAATCATCGAGTTTTGCGAAGATTTTGAGTGCACTCCTGTGATTTTTAAAGCGAATCAAACTGTAAATGTGGGGCGCTTACCCATTTACCACACTAACGTAATGATGGCCTTGGCAGAACACTTCGCTGTGATCTGTTTAGATGCTATAGACGATTCAAAAGAGCGCAAAAATGTCACTAAGTTTTTAAAACAGTCTGGGAAGGCGGTTTTAAAAATCACAGAAGCTCAAATGCATCAGTTTGCAGGCAATATGCTGCAAGTGCGTAATCAAGAGGGTAAAAAGTATATGGTGATGAGTGCTGCTGCTCATAAAAGTTTAGATGCAAATCAAATCGCATTTATAGAAAAACATTGCGAGATTCTGAGCAGCGATCTTACTACCATAGAAACATGTGGTGGCGGTTCTGCACGTTGTATGATGGCAGAGGTGTTTTTGCCTAAGGCTTAGGCAGTCTGGCAATATTTCTAATCATTCCACCAAATATAAAGTAGTGAAACGGCAGCATGGCATACCAGTATAGTCGTCCAAAGAGACCTTTTGGTCTAAACGTTGCTGTTTGATGTAGGGTGTTGTTTTGGTCAATTTCAAAGGACAACCAAGCTTCGCCGGGTACTTTCATTTCTGCAAATAAGAGCAAGCGCTTTGCTTCTTTGTCTGCCAAAAGTACCCTCCAAAAATCTAAGGCATCGCCTGCAAAAATCTTATCTGGATGAGTGCGTCCTCTTCGCAGACCAACGCCTCCAAAAAGTTTGTCTATATAGCCACGAAGCTTCCAGAGAGAATTACCGTAATACCAGCCAGTGCTGCCACCAATGGCCCAAATTCTCTCCAAGACTTTATCTGGATCATCTACCTTGATACTCTTTTTATCTATTACACAGCCGTACTTTGGAATCTTTATATAGTCTTTTAAGTCTTTGTTAAACTGTCCACTAATTAAGGAATCCTTCCAGCTGGAGACCACTTGGTTTTGCTCTATTTTTGCAAAAGCCAAATCGATGGCTTCTGTATAGCTAAACAATCGCAGTGGGATTAGCTTTTGAATTCGCGTATCGCTGCTAATAACTTCTATTCGCATACTATCGACCAAATTCACAGCTAACTTGTAAGAGGTTGAGGTTACAAAATACAGCCAATATGAAGACAACTTGGGCGACATAAAGGGCACATTTAGTATAAATAGCTTAAGCTTTCTGGCCCTGGCGTATTCTTGCATCATTCGTTTATAACTCAGTATATCTGGGCCACCGATATCGAAGGTTTGTCCCATGCAATCTGCGTTACCTAAAACTCCGCTTAAATATTCAATAACGTTTCTTATGGCAATTGGTTGGCATTTGGTTTTTACCCACTTAGGCGTAATCATAAGGGGTAGTTTTTCGCACAAATCTCGTATTATTTCAAAAGAAGCACTTCCAGACCCAACGATAATTGCAGCCCTTAGGACAGTAAGGCTTGCATTACTCTGGGAGAGTATAGTCTCTACATTTTTTCTAGATTCTAAATGTTCGGAGAGTTCATCCTGATTTGTGATTCCGCTTAAAAATATTACCTGACTGCAATCGGTTGGAGCGATGTATTGATTAAATCTTTGAGCCGCAGTTGCCTCTTGAGCAGCAAAATCACTGGTAGAACCACTCATAGAGTGAATCAAATAGTAGGCGGCATCTATATCATTAGGCAACACATCTTTTTTATAATCTGCCAAAAAATCGATCTCAACGATTTCTATTTTGCTTTTAACACTATCAGGAACAGAGAGACGATTAGCGTCCCGCACAGCACATACAATCTCGTGGCCTTGCTCGAGCAAATAAGGCAACAATCTCATGCCGATGTACCCATTGGCGCCTGTGAGTAATATTTTCATATCGTGATTAAAAGGGTGGGCTAAAAGATTGTTCGAAGTCGATTTTGGCGTCCATCAACTTTCGAATAAATTTTTTGATGGATGCATCTTGAGTGGCGACCGTAATAAAATAATCGTCAATAAAAAACGTGAGTGAATCTCCTGTACTATTAAACACCGAGAGCTTATAGTATGGGATAAGCAAGCCATAAGACTCGAGTAAGGATCTAAACCCAATAATAATTCCTTTAGGACGCAATTCTATATTGCAAACATCCCGATTGCTATCTAAAATAAGTAGGTTTTGAATTTGAACACTAGACTTAATTACGGTTAGTTTTGGCGACCCTATCCCGCCCATGGCGAGACGCTCCTTCAAAGTAAAAGGTGGCCCAAGCAATTGATTGGCGGTATTCCTAATTTTAGGATTGTTATATGTAACGTTAACCAACAAGACGTAGTTTATTGTATTCGATTAAAAACATAACCTCCTTTGGTGGCGCCCCATACCTGCTCACCTTCTATGTTAAAACCTTGATCCCAAGACTCGATGCGCTCTTCGTTTATCATAACCACAGAGGTGGCATAGGCAGCTCCTCTTAGCGTGCTTTCACAGGTATATGGTGCTGTGGCACCTGCATAACTACCGTCGTCTTGTAGTTCTAGATATACGGCGCAACCCGTTCTTAGTTCTAAAGATGCTATGTTTAAGGAGTCAAAATCTTTAGGGGTTTTCCATTTTCCAATCCATAACGAATCATTAGGAATCGCATATACTTCTGACTTAAAAACACCGTCTTCGTCTGTTGCGGTGACATGATATACACGCTGTCTATAAGGCTTATCTTGTGTGCTGCTCAAGGCTTGCTCTACGTACAAATAATTGCCTTTTCTCTCCCAAATCGGATACATATGCAGCGAAATATCAAAATAAGTGGTGTCTGCTACAGATTGCTTGTTCGAATTAAAAGAACCCTGCATTAATTCAAAAAGGGCCGCTGCCGTAGGCGCATCTGTAGGTTGCTCTACCAGTTCTTCTAAAGGTTCTTCTTTAGCGGTGTTTTTACAGCTGATTAAACAAAGTATTAGTGCAAAAATTGATAGGAACCTCATAAGATTGATGTATTTATAGTAAAGATAGAATGAAATCATATGGAATAAAAATTTTATCTTTGATGCCTTAAAAATCTAGCGATTATGAGCCTTGAGCAAATGCTAACCACCCATGTAAAAACCGCCGTAAAGGAGCTTTACGACGTTGCTGTAGACACCATTGAGTTTCAGGCGACGCGCCGCGAATTTGAAGGCGATATAACGGTCGTGGTTTTTCCGTTGCTAAGGCATGTAAAGGGCAATCCTGCTGTCATAGGCCAATCGATTGGAGACTACTTAGTACAGCACGTCGATCAAGTAGCAGCTTTTAATGTGATTAAAGGCTTTTTAAATATAAGCATGCAAGATGCGTATCATCTGTCTTTTTATGATTCGCTAATAAATAATCCGGACTACGGTAATTTGCCAGTTACAGGAGATAGCACCATTGTAGAATATGCCTCGCCCAATACCAATAAGCCACTGCACTTAGGGCATATAAGAAATGTATTGTTGGGTTATTCTGTGGCACAGATCTTAAAAGCTGCAGGTCATAAAGTATATAAAACGCAAATTATTAACGACCGAGGCATCCATATTTGTAAAAGTATGTTGGCCTGGGAGCAATTTGGTAATGGCGAAACTCCCGAGTCCACGGGTATGAAAGGCGATCATTTGGTTGGAAAATACTATGTAGCCTTCGATAAGGCATACAAAGCTCAAATCGCCGAACTTGTAGAGGGTGGTATGGACCAAGAAAAGGCCAAGGCAGAGGCTCCTTTATTGTTAGAAGCCCAAGAAATGCTCAGAAAGTGGGAGGGAGGCGACCCAGAAACGGTGGCACTCTGGAAGAAGATGAACTCATGGGTGTACGACGGGTTCGAAGTCACTTATAATGACATTGGCGTAGACTTTGACAGTTATTATTACGAGAGTAATACGTATCTGCTTGGGAAAGACGTGATAGAACAAGGCCTCAAGGACAAGGTCTTTTTTAAGAAAGATGACGGCTCGGTTTGGTGCGATTTAACAGAAGATGGCTTAGACGAAAAGCTCGTGTTGCGCAGTGACGGAACCGCCGTATATATGACCCAGGATATTGGTACCGCGATTCAAAGAATAAAAGATCAGCCCGATGCTAACGGAATGATTTATACCGTTGGAAACGAGCAGGACTACCACTTTAAGGTGCTGTTTTTAATTTTAAAGAAGCTTGGTTTTTCATGGGCAGAAAACTTGTACCATTTGAGTTATGGGATGGTAGACTTGCCATCCGGAAAAATGAAGAGTAGAGAAGGTACGGTCGTAGATGCAGACGATTTGGTCGCACAAATGGCGCAAACAGCCCAAGATATATCTAAAGATTTGGGCAAACTTGATGGCTATTCGGAGTCTCAGAAAGAAGAACTCTACAGTATTATTGGTCTAGGGGCTTTAAAGTATTTTATCTTAAAGGTGGATCCTAAAAAAAGAATTTTGTTCGATCCGCAAGCCTCGGTAGATTTTCAAGGGAACACTGGGCCTTTTATTCAGTATACCTATGCACGAATTCAAGCGATTTTAAGAAAAGCTGGCGATCAAGATTTTTCTGCTTCTAATGAGGTGTCCCTTTTAGATAAAGAAAAAGACATCTTAAAACATTTACAAGTTTATCCAAGTACGGTTCAGCAGGCGGCACAGCAACATAGTCCAGCGCTTATTGCCAATTATACCTACGATTTAGTGAGGTTGTACAATTCGTTTTTTCAGAACATATCTATTTTTGGGGCCGAATCAGAGCAACTTACCAATTTTAGAGTTGGCTTATCTAAGGTAGTGGGGCAAACCATCGCACATGGTTGTAAACTCTTAGGAATGCAAGTGCCAGAGCGCATGTAATCAAAAAAGTACTTCTACAGAAAAGTTGGGTGTAAGTCGCAACGAATTATTTTGAATCTTGTTGATGGTAAAGACCCCAGCTTGATTTTGTTGACTTCTATAATACTGATTCAGAATATTCTGCTGATTAAACAAATTTTGTATGGCTCCGTTGAGTCGTAGCTCGAGTCCTTCTCGTTTTATAAGCACATACTTTACAGAGAAATCGGTTCTAATAAAAGACGAGAGATAGTTGGCATTAGGGGCGCCATAACGTATGGTTTCGTCGTTGGTGGTTAGCACTACATTTGGATTAAGCGGGGTTGTAAATGGCTTGCCTCTTCGCCACTGAATCCCAAGCACAAGGCTGAGCCTGTCTATTTGATACGACAGTGCCCCTTTAAAGGCATGCCTGATGTCTATGTTATTGGCAAACTCCTGAGTGACGAGCGTGTCAAACTCATAGTCGTTTTTCATGTAGGTATAACTCAACCAGCCGCCAAATTGATTCCACTGTTTGTTTATTACTAATTCGAGCCCTTTTACAGAATAGCTGCCATTGGCGATTACCTGCTCATATTGATTCTGAAATCCTTGACTTTGTGCGGTGATTCCCTTTACTTTTTTTGTAAAAAGCTCTGCGTTGATTAGCCAGTTATTTTTGGTAAATAACAGTCCTAAAGAACTTTGCCGGCTTCTAATCAATGGAATTTGATCGTCGTCTGCCAGGGCCCAGCGTCTGTTTTCTACCCCAAGAAAATCACTGTTAAAACCCACACTTTGAGTGGTTGCCTGACTTTTTAGTTCGGCCAAAAATTCTAAAGCGAATCCTCCTCCTAATTTTTGGTGTAAACTAAGACGGGGTTCTGCCCTGTATCGATTCAACTTAGGATAATGTACAAATCGTGTCCCTCCCGTAATCCAAGTTTTATTTTTAAAAGCAGAAAGAGACATCTGCGCAAAAACATTATGAGAAACCAGTACATCTTTTTTTAAACGTCTGAATTCTGGCTCATTGGTAATTTCTTCGTTGGTGACTCCTGTTTCTGTAAGGGCATACCCACCTTCAAAAGATAATTTATTACTCAGTGTAAAGTCTATACTGAGCCTAACAGAATTTTCTAATAGGTCGTTGCGTTGTTGTTCGTCTTGCGATGTAAATAAATCTAGGTTGCGTGAATCCAAACTGTATTTAGAGCTGTACCCTTGCAGTGTGCTGCTCCAACGCTCGTTGTATTGGTGCGCCCAGGAAAAACCAGCTCCCATGCTTTCTTGCTCCAGATTGCTGGTTTCTGTAATCTCGAAAGAAGCCGTTGTAATACGTTCTGTAAACTGTAAGGCGTTGTCTATTAACAAAAAGCTAAAGCGCAGTTTGTCTTTATTAGAAAAGTCCCAAAGCGCCTTGGCTGTAAAGTCAAAAAAGGTAAAGTCCTCGTCTGCGCTAATAGAAGATTGTGTATCGCTTGTTAAAACATTAGTGATTTCTGTGTCCTGAAAAACTCGCTCCGAATAACTCGCATATATAGGTGTTTGATACAAGTCATTGAGCGAACGTCGACCAGCCAATAAAAGAGAGAAATTACTCGTAATCGGAATATTAACAAAGGCGTTGGCATGTAATAGGTTTAACGTGGCTTTGCCATTAAAATTAGTGGCTACACTGTTTTCTGCTTGCATGTCTATTACACCAGAAACACTTTCGCCATAGCGACTGTTAGTACCATTTTTATAGACAGATACATCTTTGGTGATGTAAGGGTTAAAGGCAGAAATAAGTCCAAAGAAATGCCCAGACTGATACATTCTAATTCCGTCCCAGAGAATAAGATTTTCGCTATTGGTTCCGCCCCGTATGTTAATGTTAGAACTGGTCTCATCGATGCTTTCTACCCCAGGCAATACTTGTGCAATTTGCAGTACATCTGCTTCTACAACCCCAGGGAGTAATCCAAAATCTTCTGTGGTGAATTTAAAAGAGCCATCTTTTCCGCGATAGATTCCTTGTGTAAATATGTTGCCTAATAAAACGATGTCTAGCTCGTTTATCTCTTTGCTTAAGAGTATAATTTCACAACCTGAGGTGGTCTCGTCTAAGATTAAGGTAACAGGAGCATAGCCCAAAAAACTAATAACAATGTCTTGTCCGCCATAATTGGCAGGAATAAAAGCCTTGCCTTGCGCATTGGTGAGTGTGCCAAAGTCGGCATTTGCGTCTAACAGGCGCAAAGTGGCATTTGCCAGAGGAAAACCACTCTCAACATCGACGACCTGTAGGCAAATTATATCGTTAGATTTTTCTTTAAGCGCTACGGTATAATAGCGTTCACTAAGCTGATTAATTTGTAAAGGTGTTTTGTCTGAATTGATAAAATCGATGGCCTGCGCTAAAGTGACGGGCTTTTGAGCATCAAAACTCACACCCTGTACATCTTGCGAAGCATATGACATACGCACATCAAAGAGTGTCTCTAAGGCATCGAGATAGGCAGTGGCTTGGTAGCGTTGTGTTTGCTGTCCAAAAATTTGGGCAACTGTAGTTAGCCAAAAAAATGTAGTTAATAAAAATAATTGAGCCTTGCCCTTATTTTGCTTCATGCAGCACTACTTGGTCGTTATCTTTAACTTCGTAGGTTATTTGCAAAGGGTTACAGATAGATTGTAAGGCAATCGTTAAATCATCGTGTGTAAAGCTTCCGCTAAACAATCGATTGGTATCTACTCCTTGAGCTTCTATCTTAATATTGTATTGGCGCTCTAATTCGTTTAACACATTGACAAGTGCTTCGTTAGAAAAACTGCTTTCGCGATGCATCCAATACGGTTCAAGCAATTCGCTCTTTTGGGTAGTAGTCATTTTGCCATTGCTCCAGTTTACTCCCATTCCCTTTGTAAGCGTAACAACCTCGTCGTTTAAAGATACAGAAACTCGCCCTTCAAAACAACTAACTGCAAAATCATTATCTCTTGCATATACATTAAACTGTGTTCCTAAAACCTGTACTTGTCCTAAAGGAGTACTCACGGTAAATGTACTTCCCTTGGCCACCTTAAAAAAGGCCTCTCCCGTCAAGTTCACATCGCGATTTTGTTCCCAGTCGTTTTTATTATAGGTTATAGCCGAGCCTGCATTTAAAATAATGTCTGAATCGTCTGGCAATACATGAGTGATTTGTTCACCAAACTGAGCATTGATTGTGGTATCGAGTGAATTTACAAATAGGTAAACCGTAAAAACTATAGCAACCATGGCTGCAACTTTTGCGATCGTCTTCCAAGGCGTCAACTGAATTGTTTTGCCAGGAGTAGTTTTTTGCTTGATTGCCACATAGGCAGTCGCTTTGTCAAATTCTGGAGTCTCTAACTGACTAGAATATTGAGCAATATCTAAAAGCGTTGCATAGGTTGAATCCTCTTTAAGCAGCTGCGTTTGCTCCTCAGATAGGTCGTCATTTAACCATTTATGCAATAATTCCTCTCGGTTCATCATTTTCTTTTTCAATTTTAAAACAGCTTAGCGAGTAAATACCCTACCTATTTATTGAAAGTTGTTATTTCTGCTCTAATCGCAGCGAGTGCTTGACTCATTCGTTTTTCTACAGCCTTGACAGAGATGCCCAAAATATCTGCGATTTCTTTATATTTTTTTCCTTCGATTCTATTGAGCAAAAAGGCCGTACGCTGGGCTTCGCTTAAATTGGCTATCGCCGAATCTAATCGTTCTTTAAATTGTTTTTCTTCTAATAGAAATTCTGGCGAATAGTGATTCGATCGGGGCGTTTTTTCGCCTACGTATTTAAGCACTACTTTTTTATGGGCTACTTCGTTTAAAAATGTATTGTTGGCCACGGTATATAAAAAAGACTTTGCTTTGGCCAAGGGAACTTTTTTACAGTTGTTCCAAAGCTTTACAAAAGCCTCTTGCACCAAATCGTCGCTTTGCGCGGAATCACCACATTTAAAATACACAAAATTGTATATGGCCTTTGCATGTGCTTTATACACTTGAGAAAAAACAGCTTCTTTGCAAACGTCCTGGTTAGGCTCCATATTGAGTCGATGGTAATTCCCAAAAAGTAAGGGGCGATAAAGATAGAAAGAAAGTTTTTTATGGGAGTAGGTAGGGTAAAATGAAGTTGGCTTGTTTAAGTAGTATCAAGAGCAAATTATTTTTCGCTTTTGTCGTTCTTTAACATCACATTTAAAATCTAATCGATTTTAAAACAACATATTAACGTTTGCTATCTATGAAAAAGGAGAAATCCTAGCAAAGTTGATTGTTCTGCCGCCGAGAGTATATTTTTTTCATACATTTTGATGCACTTTAGTTTACTGTCCACTCCAAGCAAAGAACAATCACAAGGCTGGAACAGCAGCAAGAACCGTGTTAACCTACGAATTTCTATGAAAAAGAAAATTTTCTTGTTGCTGCTTTTGCCAACGATTTAAGTATCAAGTTCAAGAAAGACTGCAACGCAAACATGCTTTTTAGTGATTTACTTCGAGACCAAATATTTTTTCTTTAGGTTAAACGATTCTTGGTTTAGAAGCTCATAAAGCGTTGCATGCAACTATCTTAACCTACAGGGTCTTTCTTGAGGCTTGAACTGTTTAAAACATTATCTTTTTTTGCACCTAAATTTATAACCACCCTTCGCGGTGGTTTTTTTGTTAGAACCTAATTTTAAAGAACAAATTAGGAGTAAAAGACAAAGAGTTGTCTGTGATTTTATCAACAGTATAAGCATCACTAATACGATATGATTCCAAGAGAGTATTATCTGTGCCCAGTATATTCCAGAGCGAAATTCCTGCGAAGCCATCAAAGCTCTTAGATATAGCAAAAGTATATCTGGCAGAGGCATCTAATCTAAAATAAGACGCTATGTTTTGGGCGTTTGGCGATTGGTAAATGAGTATGCCATTTTGAATAGGATCTTGCGCTGCTGGTAAGGTAGTTGGTTTTCCGCTGTTCCAGTTTAAACCTAGCGCGATAGTAAAATCGGAGAGTTGTAGGTTGGCTCCAGTAGTTACACTATGGCGTAAGTCTATATTGTTCGGAAAACTTTCGGGAATCAGATTACTAAACGTATAATCGTTTTTCGCATACGAATAACTTACCCATAAATTCAAATTTTCGTATTGTTTGTTGGCCAAAAAGTCGACGCCATACACACGATAACTTCCGTCTGTTTTTATGTTCTCAAACTGGTTTTCAAAACCTTGACTCTGTGTGGTAATACCCTTAATTTCTTTAATGTATGGACTTGCGCTAAGCAACAGACCGTTTCGTCTAAAGGTAATTCCCATAGAGGCCTGTGCGCCTTTAATGATTGGGATTTCGTCTGGATTAGAAAGTATCCAGCGTCTGTTTTCTACACCCAGAAAGTCGTTCTGCAAGTCGATCACTTGCGAAGTGGTTTGGCTCTTAAGCTCTCCTAATAGTTCTACCCAAAAAGACTGACTCAAACGCTGTCTAAATCGGAGTCTGGGCTCTACAAGAACTTGGTCAAACTTACTAATGTGATTTACTCTAAGACCAAGGTCGAGGCGTGTTTTGCGGTTAGCAGATCCGAACGAGGCTTTGGTAAAGGCGCTGCTGGTCCGAAGCACTTTTTTTTCGCTTTCCTCGAAGGTTGGATTGTTGAGTTTGGTCGAATTGGTGATGCCTGTTTCGTTTAGCTGAACCCCAAATTGAAAATTCCAACGTGAAGAATAGCTGTAGTTCGCAATGGTTTTAATACCCGACTCGAGGATGTCGTTTTCTTGTACTAAACGCTGATTATTGCTTATGTCTTGATTGGTAGACATAAGTGTATAATTGGTGCCATATAGTTGCACTTGCGTTTGCAAGCGGGGGTTCCAAATACGATTATAATAGAGCCCTGCGGAATAGTTTTGTTGGTCTAATCCGCTGGCAAGTGAGATATTGGTATTGGCTACTTGTTCGTTTTCTAAAAAGTTAAGGCTGTTGCCAAGCACCAATAGATTTGCTCGAAACTGATTGTTGTAATCTGGCTGGAATTGCAACCTCAAATGCGCATCAAAAAAGCTAAAGTCGTCGTTGGTATTCGTTTGGGTCGCGTTGGTATTAACCACCTCTGTGTTCTGAAAAGCTTTATCAAAGTACGAACTATAAGTTGGGGTCTGTAAAAGGCCATTGATCGAATGACGTCCTGCTACCTGGATACTCGCCTTTTTGCCTAAGGGTAGCTCTAGATACGCATCGGCACTCAAAAGATTTAGACCTGCGCTGCCGTTTAAAGAATCGACTAGGGCTGGATTGCCTTGCATTTTGATCACTCCAGAAACCCCATCGCCAAATTCTGGGTCTGCACCGTTTTTATAAACCGTTACTTCACTGGTAAGCGAGGGATTAAAAGCAGAAATAAGCCCAAAAAAGTGCCCATTCTGATACATTTTAATTCCGTCCCATAGAATGAGGTTCTGATCATTGGTACCTCCCCTTATATTTAAATAAGAAACGGTCTCGTTCACACTTTGTATGCCTGGCAATGCTTGTAGGGTAAGCAATACATCACTCTCGATAAGGCCAGGGAGTATATCAAATTCGCTGTAATCTATGTTGATCCCACCTTCTGGTTTTTTCGTAATTCCTTTAGATAAATAATTGGTAATGGTAATTAGATCTAAAACTTGCACCTCTGGCCTAAGGGTAACGGTATAACATTCGTCCGTTTTTATTTTGTCTAACGGAACTGCAGTAAGTTCGTAGTTTGGTGCATAAACTGTGATATAATCATAGTCGTTTAATTGATCAAAATACATGGGATTTTCTGCATCGAGTCGCTTAACTTGAAACTCAGAAAAGGCTTCTACGGTCTGGGTGATTTGGTTTCCTTCCTGATCGACAAATATCACGCATTTTTGTACAAGGCCTTCTTTAGGTCTAACCGTGACTGTATTGTCTGGCAAAAGCCTAAAATCAAACAAGGTAAATGTGGAGAGTTCTTCTAAGAGTTTTGGAAGGGTATTGGGTATTTTTTTATTGTATTTATGCCCTTGAATTGCCGCGTCTTGATAAGAAAAACTACAATTAAATTTTTCCTGAGCTTTTTCGAAAGTCGCCTGCAAACTTTCGTATTGTACAATCCCTTGCCCAAGTGATTGGGCGGTATAGATAAATAAAATTAGAATTAATAAAAGCTGCTTTTTATAGGTCACTCATCGTCATTTACCAGACGCACCTTGGTACCATCGATTGTGTACGATAACTTTAGAGGAATCGTGATAGATTGCAATGCTGTATCGAGGTCTTGATGCGTAAAACTTCCAGTAAAAATAACACTTTTATCGATGGATTCTGTCTCTAATTCCAGCTCATATTGTCTTGCCAATTCATCGAGAATAAAGGTTAAAGGAGTGCTCTTAAAATAAGATTTATTGTTTATCCATGTCGGATTTGGAGCTGCGATATCTTCCCGCACAAGCTTGCTGTTAATAAGTGAGAGTTGCTCTCCTTTATTGAGCGTGTAGTTCATATTACCTATAGCTACCTCTATGGTGCCTTCGTAACATGCTACTGCGAGATAGTTTTTACTGTGATGTGACACATTAAATTTTGCGCCCGTTGTCGTAATGGATCCAAACAAAGAAGTCACAATAAACGGTGCCCCTTCGGTTACATTAAAATATGCCTCTCCTTGCATAGCTACATTGCGCTCATCGCTCCAGTTTTCGTTAGAATACATGAGGTTCGATTTAGCGTTAAGCAGCACTTGGGAATCTCCAGGAAGATTTATGGCAATCTTTTCGCCAAAATCAGCGCTGTAATTTCCGTTAGAACTAGAAAAGATCGTGGTATACGTTAAAAAGCCGATTACCAAAACCGCTGCAATATTTACTGCATATTTGCGCCAATTGGTCTTTTTCTTTTTGGTTTCGATTGTATTTAGGAGGCGATCGTAACTTGAGGAAGCATCTAATTCCGGCGAACGAAAGTATTGTGCAGCTTGAGTAATTGTTTCGAAAGCGCGAAAACGTTCATCGTCTTGCAACAACGTGCGCTCCTCTTCGCTCAAGCTATGATCTAACCACCTGTCTAACAAATTTTTCTTTTCCATATTTATTTGTCACTTATTAAACAACTGATCGATCGTTTTTCCTACCGAGGTTTATAATTCTTTTATTTGCTCTCTTAGTTTGCCAAGCGCGGTATAAATTCGCTTTTCTACTGCTTTTCGCGAAATTCCGAGGATGTCTGCTATTTCTTGATGTTTTTTACCCTCTACGCGATTCATCATAAAGGCGATACGTTGCCCTTCTGGTAAACTTTCTAAAGCGTTTTTAAAGCGTTGCATAAATTCGCTTTCTTCGAGTAAAAATTCGGGGGTTTCGTTGGTATGACTCTTAACCGGTTTTTGGTTGTACTTGAGCACTACTTTTTTATGCTTTAAAGCATTTAGCGTCTTATTGTTTGCTACGGTAAAGAGAAAACTTTTTGCTTTTTCTATGCTAACATCTTTGCATTTTTCCCAAAGCTTAACAAAGGCTTCCTGAACCTTGTCCTCTGGGTTTATAGCCTCGCCATATTTGTAATATAGAAAGTTGTGCAGGTTCTTTGAATGCTTAGCATAGAGCCGCTCAAAGACCACTTTGTCACATACATTTTTAAACAAGGATTTATTCATAGCTTAGGCGATATAAATATAATGATATAAATTTGGTAGGAATTTAATGCGCATAATTGTTTTATTAGTGATGAATTTAAAGTCTGTCTTAATCCTCTTCGTGTTATCTCTTTTTCTGAGCAACTGCCAGAAAGAAGAGACTACCTTAATCGACGAGCAGCAAGACGAAGCCTTTACAGAAGACGATGTGTTTAAATCGCTTATGCTTAGTATCACTTCGCACTATGCGGCCTTCGACGATATGATCGATAAGTCGTCATGCTTTAGTATTGACTTCCCGTATGCATGTTATGTAAACGGTTATTATGTCGAATACCAAGAAGAAGAAGACCTTTACTTTCTCGAAGAAGACGACGTCATCGAATTGGTCTTTCCTATCAATCTTACTTTTAGCAATTACGATACCGCAACAATAACATCGGCAGAGGCCTTGACTACTTTTCGTAATCAATGCGCGACTGGTGCATTATACGACCAAAGTGTAGCCTGCATTGACGCTGTTTATCCAATGACCATGGCGCTTTTTCACGAAGATACTTCTGTCTTCGAAACCGTGAGTATTGACAATGATCGCGAGATGTTTTTATACCTTCAAGATTTAAATTGGCGCTCTCGTGCTTCTATGAATTACCCAGTATATGTTCAAGTGAACAATGGGGAGTTCATCCAGATTTTAAACAACCAAGAATTTAAAACGGTTGTGCAAGACAACATTCCTCTCTGTAAATAGTATTTAAGTAACTGTTTTAAAGGCGACTTCGCCCAACTCATTTTGTTTAATAAAAATATAAAAAAACTAAACAAAATGTTAAACTTATAGCCTTTCCAGTTTTTTTGGTAGTAATTTGTTCAACGAAATTGTTATAACATTAAACAAACAACAAATTCAGCTATGAAAAAATTATTCTCAATTACCCTTTTATTCGTTGCGACGCTATTCGTAACCTCATGTAGTGACGACGATAACACTACACCAATCGATCCAGATGCATCGGTTAGTATTGCGGCCTTCGTAGCTGCCAATGCAGATTATTCATCTTTAGGAGCTGCGCTCGATAGGGCTAACCTAACAGCCACATTAGATGGCGATGGAGCCTTTACAGTTTTTGCTCCTAACAATGCAGCCTTTAGTGCATTTTTAGAGGCCAATGGTTTTGCTGCCCTAGAAGATGTACCAGTAGACCTCTTAACAAATGTGCTGCTAAATCACGTAGTAGACGGTGTAAACCAATCTAGCGATTTAGCTACAGGTTATATTAGCTCTTTAGCCACAGAAGCGACCTCTGGTGCCAACCTAAGTTTGTTTATCAATACAGATGGAGGAGTATCTATCAATGGGGCTTCTGCTGTGACAGCTGCAGACATAAGCGCATCAAACGGTGTGATTCATGCCGTAGACAGTGTGATTGGGCTAGCAACAGTAACAACTCAGGCCTTGGCGAATCCAGACTTTAGCGTATTGGTACAAGCTTTAGTTGCGGCAAGCGACGACACGGTAGACTATGCAGCACTTCTAAGCGGAAACACCAGCGCACCTTTTACGGTGTTCGCTCCGACCAACACGGCTTTTGCAAATTTATTAACCGCATTAGGATTCGCTTCGCTTGACGATGTACCCCAAGATATATTACAGCTTGTTTTAAACTATCATGTAATCGCAGGAGCCAATGTGCGTTCTACAGATTTAGAAGATGGTCAGACCCCAACAACCTTTTTAGGAGAAACGGTCGAGATAGACCTAACTGGAGGAGCCAAAGTAGTAGATGCCACAGGCGTTGCTTCAAATATTATCGCAGTAGATGTACAGGCCAACAATGGAGTAGTACACGCTATCGATAAAGTTCTTTTGCCAGTAGTTGTTGTAGAGGCAGTTGTGCCTACAATCACAGGTCTTGCCTATGTAACACCAGATTTGTCTAGCTTATATAGTGCGTTGCAAATTACGGGGCTGGATGTAGCCTTAGCAGATAATGAAGCCGAATTTACAGTATTCGCTCCAACGAATGCATCGTTTAGTGCTTTTCTAGAGAGCGCAGGTTTTAGTACAATTCAAGAGGTGCCAGTAGAGGTTCTAACTCAGGTGATTTTAAATCACGCTATTTCTGGGGCTTTGTTTGCGGGAGACTTAACTACGTCTTACGGAAACACCCTAGCTACATTTAATGGTGCAGACGATAACTTAAGTATTTACATCAACACCGACTCTGGTGTTACTTTAAACGGACAATCTAATGTAGTTGCGGCAGATATCGCAGCTTCTAATGGAGTGGCCCATGTTGTAGATGCTGTAATCGGATTACCAACTGTGGTGACTTTTGCCACTGCAGACCCAACATTTCAAACTTTAGTAGCCGCGTTAACGCGTAGCGATATGCCAGACTATGTAAGTACTTTAAGTACTGGTGTAACTGTATCGCCTGCACCCTTTACAGTTTTTGCACCAACCAATGATGCCTTTACGGCTTTATTGGCCGAACTAGGACTAAGTAGTCTGGACGACATTGATACTGCAACCTTAGAGGCCACCCTAAACACGCATGTGATTGCCGGTGCCAATATAAGAGCAGAAGGATTGACCGACGGTACCGTGAGTACTTTAGGAGACGATATTGTAATAGATGCAACAAACGCAACTATTACCGATTTGAATGGTAGAGTTAGTACCATCATCGTTGTTAATGTGCAGGCAGCAAACGGTGTCGTTCACGCGATAGACACTGTAATCTTACCAGAGCTGTAACTGTTCATTTTAATTGTTTAGTTAGTTGATTAAACCGTCCTCTGATACTTTCAGAGGGCGGTTTTTGATTTTCTTAAGCAACCCTTTTTAGTTTTTGATACATAAGAGTAAAGAATCATCATGAATACAAACCTCTTTACTCGATGTATAGCAATCGTCTTAATAGGATTAAGCACGCTAAGCTGTATAAACGAGCCTCTAGAAATAGATCCCATTGCCACTTCTGAACTTATTCCAGAAGAATCAGAATTATTTTTATACCTCACTCAGGTAACCGACGACGAAACCGCTGGCTCCAGTGTAACCTGTATAGACTTTATTTATTCTTTTAATGTTTACGTCTACGACGAAGCAGACGAATTTGTGTATGCTCAAGGCGTTTCCAGCGATTACGAATTCTGGCAATTTTTACAAGGGGTGAGTGATGAATATTCGGTTGGAATCAGTTTTCCCATAGAGGCTGTGTTAGAAGACGGTAGTGACTTCTTAATAGAAAACAAAGACCAATTAGCGCAAGCAATTCAAAGCTGTGTAACAGAAATTCAAGAAGAAACCTTAGGTACGTGTAACAGAACATTTGTAGAATGTGGCTGGGTAGTTACTGCTATCGAAGGCAATGAGCCCGACGCGTATCAGGATACGGTTTTCGAAACTACCGACGGTAATAACTTGGTGTATTACAAAGAAGGGATTGGAGCTCCAGGAACCTTTATCTTTTATTTTATCGCCAATCAATTGCACGTAAATATTAATTTTGAATCGAGCGACGAAGCTTTAGAAGAACATTGGAACCGCGACTGGATAGTCACTACGCTAACAGAAACGTTAATTAGTATAGAGAACAACGGCGACCGTTACGATTTGGTTAAAAAGTGCCCACCAGAAATTTACTGTACCACATTGTTTTTTAAGGTTTGTGAAGACGAAGAAGGCTCAGACACTGCCAACTTTATATTCGAAGATTACAGCTACTGTATTGGCCTGATAACAGGGCAGTCAGAAGAAACGCACAGGTTCGATTATTTTGAAAGCCTAGAAGACGCAGAGATCTTCTTAAATGATTTGCCACAAGATGGATACATCAATATAGAGAATGCTCAAACCATCTATGTCAGAATTACCAATATCGAAGATGAGACCTGGAGCATTACCGAGATTACAATTCTCGCCGAGTTCTGTGAGGAGTAGTTACAACCGCTTCAAATAGTATATAAAACCTAATCCGTAGCTATGGATTAGGTTTTAGTATTTTGTATCTTTGCCTCTTATAAAATTTAGGAGTACCCATGTTCGATAATTTAAGCGATAAGTTAGATAAAGCGTTACACGTTCTTAAAGGACACGGAAGCATTACCGAGGTAAATGTTGCCGAGACACTAAAAGAAGTTAGACGTGCTTTATTAGATGCCGATGTTAACTACAAAATTGCGAAGGATTTTACCAATACGGTAAAAGAAAAAGCCCTTGGTCAAGATGTATTAACTACCCTGCAACCGGGGCAGTTAATGGTAAAACTCGTAAAAGACGAACTCACCGAGCTCATGGGTGGAGACGCTGCTGGTATAAACCTAAGCGGGAATCCTTCTGTAATTTTAATGTCTGGTCTGCAGGGTAGTGGTAAAACTACTTTCTCAGGAAAGCTCGCCAATTATTTAAAGAGTAAAAAATCTAAAAAACCTTTATTGGTTGCCTGTGATGTATATCGTCCCGCGGCGATCGATCAACTACATGTAGTAGGAGATCAAATAGGAGTAGAGGTATTTAGCGATCGTGGTAATAACGATCCAGTGGCCATTGCAAAAGCAGCCCTTGCGCATGCAAAGAGCAACGGTTTTAATGTAGTGATTGTGGATACGGCAGGTCGTTTGGCTGTAGACGAAGAGATGATGACCGAGATCGCCAACATTCATAGTGCGATCACGCCACACGAGACCTTGTTCGTGGTAGATTCTATGACGGGTCAAGATGCGGTGAATACGGCCAAAGCCTTTAACGACAAGTTAAATTTTGATGGGGTAATTTTAACCAAGCTCGATGGTGATACTCGAGGTGGGGCTGCCATCTCTATAAAGAGTGTGGTAAACAAACCTATCAAGTTTATTGGTACGGGAGAGAAAATGGAAGCCTTAGATGTTTTCTATCCCTCTCGTATGGCAGATCGTATCTTGGGAATGGGAGATGTGGTCTCATTAGTAGAACGAGCCCAAGAGCAGTTTGACGAAGAAGAAGCCAGAAAACTACAAAAGAAAATCGCCAAGAATCAATTCGGGTTCGACGATTTTCTAAAGCAGATTCAGCAGGTTAAAAAAATGGGGAATATGAAAGACCTCATAGGGATGATTCCTGGAGCTGGAAAAGCACTAAAAGGAATGGACATTGACGACGATGCCTTTAAACACATCGAGGCCATAATTCATTCGATGACGCCCTCAGAACGCAGCAACCCTTCTGTGATTAATGCAAGCCGTAAAAAGCGAATCGGAAAAGGAAGTGGAACTTCTGTACAGCAGGTAAATCAGCTGTTAAAGCAATTCAATCAGATGAGCAAAATGATGAAGATGATGCAAGGCGGCGGAGGTCGAAAGATGATGCAAATGCTCGGAAACCAACGATAAAACATTAAACGCACGCTTATGACAATCCTTGACGGTAAAAAAGTTAGTAACGACATTAAGAACGAAATTAAGGAGAAGGTAGATGCAATGAAGGCAGACCAACAGCGCGTGCCACATTTAGCGGCGGTAATTGTTGGAGACGATGGTGCAAGTCTGACCTATGTTGGGAGTAAAGTAAGAGCCTGTGAGCGTGTGGGTTTTGAATCTACATTGGTACGTTTGCCCAACACAACCAGCGAAGTTGAACTGCTCAACGTAATCGAAGATTTAAACAACAACGATAGCATTGATGGCTTTATCGTACAATTGCCTTTACCTGATCAAATCGATGAGCAGAAAGTATTATTAGCGGTAGATCCTAACAAAGATGTAGACGGTTTTCATCCTACAAATTTTGGAAAAATGGCGCTCGATATGAGCACTTTTATTCCTGCAACTCCTTTCGGAATCTTAGAACTTTTAGAACGCTACGATGTAGATACCAAAGGTAAAAATACCGTGGTAATTGGCAGAAGCCACATTGTGGGTCGCCCTATGAGTATTTTGATGAGTCGTAAAGGCTGGCCAGGGAATTCGACGGTAACCTTAACCCACAGTAGCACACAAAATATCGAGGCGATTATTAAAGAAGCAGATATCGTGATTTCTGCCTTGGGTGTGCCAGAGTTTGTAAAAGGCAATATGGTAAAAGAGGGGGTCGTTGTTATCGATGTAGGTATTACACGGGTACCAGATGCAGACCACCCAAAAGGATATGTAATTAAAGGTGATGTTGCCTTCGATGAGGTTAGTAAAAAGGCTTCTTTTATAACACCCGTTCCTGGTGGAGTAGGGCCTATGACCATCGCCATGTTGCTTAAAAACACCTTGCTCGCAAGAGAACGCCGCGAATCCTAGCATCTTACTTTACGGTTTAACCGTAAAAGTTTACGTTTTAACTAGTATTTTGTGTTGATCATCAATGGGATGGAATAGTTTATTACCTTAAAGTAAACTTTAATACTCTCATTATGAAGACTTTTTCTGTTTTAGTGGCACTGCTTTTTATGTTTTGCCTACCCCTTAGTTTTAATGCCAACGATGTTCCAGAAGATGGTCATAAGGTAACAATTTGTCATATTCCTCCGGGCAATCCAGACAACTGGCATGCGATCACTGTTAGTGTGAATGCCATTCCAGCACATTTGGCACATGGCGACTCTTTAGGAGATTGCGAATGCGAAGAAGAGGAATGTCCTGACGACGATGATGGCCGTTAAAAACGAAATTATTTACCGCTTAGGTAATTAATACTCACCGTAGCCAGCTCGTTGTTCGGGAATTTCGAAAAATGGGTTGGATTACTCTTTAGATCTAAGCGTTTAATAATCTTGTTAAACACCTCGAGTTCTACTATATATTGATCAGAGAACCCATGAGTGGCATCGTAGGCTGTGGCAGCAGTTTTGCCAATGTTTTTGGCAGTGACTTCTGGCGGAATCGTATGCAGTTCTATTACCAACAAACCAAAGCGTTTAATATGCGGCAGCCAATTGGCAAGATGTTCTTGTAAGTTCTGCTCAACTTCGGAATTACTGAGCCGTATACCACGACTGGTAAAAGCACCAGTAGAGCTACTCACTTCGTTATTGCTTCCTTTGGGAGTTGCCCAAGGTCTATTATGATCTAAGAAGGTTCTAACGTTTAAAAGGTCAGACAATTTAATGTCGTAATTGGCCTTGATATCCTTTTGTAACTGTTCGGGGTCTGCAATGTCGCCCCAAATAACCTTGGCCCAAATGTCTGCTTTTATCAAATTGGCCCGAGTCACTTTTAATGCAGCTTTGTTATAATCTACGCCAACTAAAAACAATGGGTGTTCTTCTAGCATTTGACCTCGTTTGGTGCGTTGTTCTATCACTTCAAACAAGTGAATCAAAAATGCGCCATTCCCACAACCCATGTCTAAAATTCCTTTGGGCTGCTCGTCAATGGGCTTGTTAAACAAATCGATTACGATTTCGTCTATCTTTTTAAAATAGGCAGAATGCGCTCCACCGCTGCCCCAAACGTTCATCTCTCTGTCTACATGAATTTCGTTGGCGTTAGGAAGCGAACTTCGCAGCATTTGAGCGTTGCCAAAGAGCAATTCTTCTATGCGTCTAAAGGTGGGCAAATAACTCACCGTTACGCCATAAGCCGTAGATCTTCTAGCAAAAAATAGACCCTTATTGGTAAACTTATAGTTGCCGTTCTGAGTTTTAAACCATTCTAAATGTGTAAAAAAGTCTAGAATTTTACTAAAGTTTTCTGGATCTTCGTGAAACTCGTCTGGACCAAACGAAGCTTCCATAAAGTATTTATGAAACATACCGTCCATTCCCAACATGACCGTTATAGGTCCAACGAGGATTCCTTCAATATGCAAAGCTATTTGGGCATCTATCTCTTTTTCTAAAGCTGTTTTTCCTTTCCCTGTAAAATCGCCATTGATCACTTTTTTAAAGATGCGATTCAGTAAAGTGAAGTCTTCAATGGTAAAGCTTCTGGGATGAAAATCGTCTGCCGAATTTATAAAAGCAACCACATCTTTATAGCGCTTTACCTTAGAAAAAGCATACGCACTTTTTTGGTTCGTCTCTAAGTGAATTGTATTGGTTTGATTCTCTACCTTGTAGTCTAGCCACCCTTGTGAAGCCAACAGTCGCAACGCAACATTTAAATAACCCTCATTGGCCTGACAGATTTCGTTTACCTGAGCCAAGGTTGTTTTTTTTGCCTTGAGCAAATGTGACAAAACCTTTTTATCGTAAAGACAGTAGGCGACGGGCGCTATGGCGATTCCATCAAGATGTCTAAAGAGTAAGGTTCTGTAATGTTTTTTTTCTTCGGGAGATATCATTAAAACGGCTTTTGGTAAATATAATTTATTTACTCGATTAAAGATTTAAATCCCTCAAATTGTGGGTTTACTTTTCTTCAGGGCGAACGCAAACGATGTTCCAATTGTCAAAAACGATAGACTCATCGGCAGAAACCCAGGCGCCAGACCACTTATAGCCTCTTTTGCTCATATCATAAAACCTAATTTTGTAATAACCTTCTGCCCCGTTTGGAGCCTTTTGGTCACGATATAAGACAATCTCCTTCTCTTTTTTACCGCCCTCCCATACCGGAAAGGTAGTACTGGGGCGGCTATTCGAATAGTAATGAACGTACCATTTTGAGCTGTCCGCAATAAACTGTCTAATGTTGCCAGTATGGGCTCCGTTAGGCTTTAAGGTTTCGTCTTGAATTGCCATCCCGTTCATAATGTACTTAAAACGCCACAGCATAGGCTCAGGCTTTCCCCAAGTGCCATCGGGTTTACGCCTCGTAGATTGACAATCGCATTCGCCAATCATAGCATCAAAATCTAAAATTTGAGAAGGAGCTTCTGGATTAGGCCGACCGTATGGATGAATTCCATTAGCTTCATAATCGTATTGCCCCAAAAGCGTTGTTGGTAATAATAGGGTTAAGGATAACCAAAGATATAGCTGCTTCATGAGTTTGACGTTTAAGTGATTTACTCAAAGCAACAAAATATCGGGCGAGATAACCAGAACTTTAACGAAAGCTTAATTAATTGGTAAACAACTGATTCAAATCCTTAAAGGCCTTAAATTCTATCGCATTTCCGGCAGGGTCTAAAAAAAACATGGTGGCTTGTTCGCCAGCTTCACCTTCGAAGCGCACATAAGGTTCTATGATAAATTCTATCTTATTATCTCGAATTTTCTGTGCCAAGCTGTTAAAAGTGGGCATGTCTAATACCACTCCAAAATGCGGTACAGGAACGCTTTTACCGTCTACTTGATTAGCGTGAGCGACATGTTCTTCTTTAGGTTTATGGTGAATCACCAATTGATGTCCATACAAATCAAAGTCTACCCAATGATCACTACTTCTGCCTTCTTTGCAGCCTAGAACATCGCGATAAAAAACACGACAGGCTGCTAGGTTGTGCACAGGAATCGCCAGATGAAAGGGTCTTATTTGTGCCATAGGCGGAATTTATTCGGCGTCCGAATCAGAATCTGATTCCTCTTCTACTTGATCCCAGCCCATCATAAAATACTTAAAGGTAGCCTCGTCTGGAATTTGAGTGCTTTCGATCTTACTCTGTGTATAACGCAGATTCTCTGGTAAATCCTGTTTGTCAATGGTCACATAGATATCGCTGTCTTTAATAAACACTACCACAGAGCTCAAAGTCGATTCGATTGCCTCGATTTCATAGTTGTCTTTGATGGCTTTATACGTACTATTCACGCCCAAACCTTTGTCTGTTAAGAACCTAGCATCGATCACCTGAATATTGACTACCGTCGATGATCTATCGTTGGCGTTTTCAGGATCTAAAATAAGAAGCAATTTACCTTCTGAATCGTAGATCTCTACTTCGTTACCTCTCACAAAATTCTCTGGGTCTGGTTGTGTAAACACCACAGAATCTAAAGTATAAATAGAATCAAGCTGATTTACTTTATGGTCTTTAGATAATAAACCAATAGATCCTTTAGATATTAAAAAAGGGTCTTTTTCTGTTTCACAACTGGTAAAAAGTACAGTGGCAATAAGTGCCAGAACAATTAATTTTTGCATGCTTATTTTAATTTATTATCGCATTAATTTTCCTAAAATTCCCAATACAGATCGAATCACAGTTGGGCTCGTTAAAACCTTTACTACCGGGTTTTGTCTGCTGGAGCGACTTCTGCTAGAACTTCTAGAAGATGAGCGCTTTACAGCCTCTGCCTCTTTTTTGGCTTTGGCTTTGGTTTCGGCTTTTTCTGCCACTTCAATTTTTTCGTTGAGCATCTCGTAAGCACTCTCCCTATCGATGTCTTTATTATACTCAGGAATGAGTGTAGACTTTTTAATCAAGTCTTCTAACTCGTGATCTTCTAATACATCCATTCTACTCATTGGAGCTCTTAACATGGTCGCTGCCAATGGTGTAGGAATCCCTTTTTCGTTTAGTGCCGTTACAAGGGCCTCGCCAATACCTAAGGAGGTTAAAACCTCGTCTGTTTTATAGTAGTCAGAAAGCGGATAGTTTTCTGCCGTAAGTTTTATCGCCTTTCGATCTTTGGCCGTAAAAGCACGTAGTGCATGTTGCACTTTTAATCCTAGCTGACTCAATACTGCGTCTGGCACATCTGTTGGGTTTTGTGTCACAAAGTACAACCCAACCCCTTTAGATCGAATCAATTTTACAATACTCTCTATCTGATTTAGCAATGCGTCACTAGCTTCTTTAAAGATCAAATGCGCCTCGTCAATAAAGATTACCAATTCAGGACGCCCGCTATCACCTTGCTCTGGAAAGGTCGAATAAATCTCTGCCAAGAGCGAAAGCATAAAAGTCGAAAACAGTTTGGGTCTGTCTTGAATATCGGTAAGCCTAACGATGTTAATATAGCCTCGACCATCGTCGTTGACTCTAAGCAAATCCGCAGTATCAAAAGACTTTTCTCCAAAAAAGATGTCGCCACCTTGTTGTTCTAGCTCTACGATACGTCTCAAAATCGCTCCTGTAGAAGAAGGAGAAATGCGTCCGTAGTCGTCTGCAAATTCTTTTTTACCCTCGTTGGTAGAATACTGCAACACTTTTTTAAAATCCTTTAAATCGAGTAAAGGCAATTTGTTGTCGTCGCAATATTTAAAAATGATAGAAATGATACCGGCTTGTGTCTCACTCACATTTAATATTCTAGAGAGTAACACAGGACCAAATTCACTTACTGTGGCGCGCAAACGCACTCCAGCTTGTTCAGACAGGGATAATATTTCTACCGGAAAGTTTTTGGCTTCAAAGTCAAAACCAATTTTTGCATGTCTTTCGTCAATTTTTGGGTGACCAGGACTCGGTTGAGCGATGCCACTCAAATCTCCTTTCATATCCATGAGTAAAACAGGAATCCCGTGGTCAGATAAATTCTCTGCCAAAATCTGAAGGGTTTTGGTTTTTCCTGTACCAGTGGCGCCGGCAATAAGGCCGTGTCTGTTTAATGTTTTTAGAGGAACTCGCACATAAGCGTCTGTTACTGTTTCGCCGTTAAGCATTGCTGCTCCTAGCGTTATGGCCTCACCTTTGCTTTTGTAACCGTCGTTAATATGGTTAAAAAAAACTTCCTTATCTGTCATGGTCTCTAAATTTGGGATAAAAATAGGAATTGTCTCCAAGCTACCGAAAATATTTGGTATCTTATTCTATATAAAAATACAGCAAATGAAGGTTTATTTAAAGAGTGCAGTCGCGATAATGATATTGACTTTATGTACTAGTTGCGATAATGCGCCTACGGCTGAATCGACTTCTGAATCTCAAGAAAAAAGCTTTGTGAAAACTTCTAAAGAGCCTACGTTTTATAGGTCTCATGAACCCAAAAAGCAGGCCGCGGCATTTAGTGATATTGTGCAAGTAGGCGACACCTATTATTTGGCGGGTCAAATAGGAATGAATCATAAAACGAGAACCTTGGTAGACGAGACCATAGAAGGGCAAACCAAGCAAACGCTAGAAAATATTAAAGAGGTTTTGGCTCAGCATGATTTAAAAATGAAAGATGTGGTAAAGGCCACCGTCATCTTAGATCATATAGAAGATTTTCAGGCTTTTAATAAAATTTATGAGCAGTATTTTCCGCAAAAACCTGCACGTACTACCTTTGCGGCAGAGGCCTTGGCGGCTGGTGCACTTATCGAAATAGAAGTTGTTGCCGTAAGCCAAAAGTAACGAGCGTATTTCTTTTAAACTTCTTGCTTAGATTTTATCTAACATGAGTACCTTTGCGGTCTATGACAGAAACAGTTGAGAGCTTGGTAAATAAAGGGCTAATGTTGCCTTTAATGGAGGCCTTTTATACCATACAGGGAGAAGGATATCATAAGGGAACCGCTTCGTATTTTGTGCGAATCGGAGGTTGTGATGTAGGTTGTCATTGGTGCGATGTAAAAGAAAGTTGGAACGCAAAATTGCACCCACCGACCGGGACTTCAAAAATTATCGAAGATGCGATTGCCTATAGTAAAACGGTGGTCGTTACAGGCGGCGAGCCACTTACCTGGGATATGGGGCCTTTGACTGCGGGGCTCAAAGAAGCCGGAGCTCAAGTCCACATAGAGACTTCTGGAGCCTACCCTATGACGGGTCAATGGGATTGGATTTGCTTATCGCCTAAAAAAGTAAAGCTACCGGTACCAGAAATCTATCCTCTTGCAGACGAACTCAAAGTAATTGTATTTAATAAAGACGATTTTAAATTTGCGCAAGATCAGGCAGCAAAAGTTGGCGAGAACTGCATTCTATATTTACAGCCGGAATGGAGCAAACGCGATAAAATGATGCCGCTAATCGTAGATTTTGTAATGGCCAATCCCGAGTGGAAGGTTTCTTTGCAAACACATAAATATTTAAATATTCCATAAAAAAAAGCCGCTCATGGAGCGGCTTTTTTTTATCTAAAAGGATTGTTTTACTTGGTGAAAGGCACTTTTACACGTACCGTATCCCAGCCTAGGTGCATATCTACACCGTTTTCTCCTTCTGTAAAGGCTATACTAAAGGCTTCTAATGAATCTTCAGAAGCAACCGCAGGAACAGTTGCTCTAGCTACATCGCTTTCTTCATTGTAAAAATAGGCGCCCCATGCATTTAAGTCTGAATTGATGATTACAGTCCATTCGTTTTCGCCTGGAATTGTAAAAAACGAATAGGTTCCAGCTTTAATGGTGGTACCGTTTAAATTCATGTCTGTATAAAAAGTAATTTCTGCCGATTCGTTGGCTCCTGTGCGCCAAACTTTTCCCATAGGGGCCAAAGTACTTAATTTGCGTTCTTTAAGCTGAGGGCGGCTATATTGTATCTTAACGAGCTTATTTGCCTCTCTGTAATTGTCTGGAAAAGCTGCCACGTCCATCGGGCTTTTGTCTAATCCTCCAAATTTTTGGGCTTGTGCGGTGCTAGTCACTGTCAATGCCGCAATTAGCAAAGCCAGTATAAAAAATGATTTAAACTTCATAATAAAGGTAGTTTTAGTGATTTAATTATGTTCGAATTTAACGAATTTTAGTGTGCCCTTAGTCTCAAAAATCGACAGAACTTACAGACTTTAATATAACTTTAGGATTATAATCCAATCCTTGGATTTTTAGCTGTATAAAACCCTCGGTTTTTTACGGTTTTTTTTCCACAAAATATTGTTGATAACTTAGCTATTCAAAAATACCTAAAACACCAGTAATTACAGGGTTTTTCATTATATTTGTTAGTCTTGAATTTTAAGCAAAAAATCAACTAATTTTTATGAGCGAAGAATTGAATAAAAAAGGGTATGGCGCAGACAGTATCCAAGCCCTCGAAGGGATGGAGCATGTGCGTAAAAGACCTTCGATGTATATTGGTGATGTTGGGGTGAGAGGTTTGCACCACTTGGTGTACGAAGTGGTCGATAATTCGATTGACGAAGCCATGGGTGGCTATTGTGATGCCATCGATGTTTGGATAAACGAGGATAACTCGATATCTGTTAAAGATAACGGGCGTGGAATTCCTGTAGATATACACAAAAAAGAAGGCGTTTCTGCCTTAGAGGTTGTAATGACCAAAATTGGAGCCGGAGGTAAATTTGACAAGGATTCCTATAAGGTTTCTGGTGGTTTACACGGAGTAGGGGTGAGTTGTGTGAACGCACTTTCTGCACACTTAAAAGCGACTGTATATCGCGACGGTAAAATTTACGAGCAGGAGTACGAGCAAGGTAAAACCATGTATCCTGTTAAAGCCGTTGGCGAAACTACCGAGCGCGGTACTGTGGTAACCTTTAGACCAGACCCAGAAATATTCACTCAAGTTTTAGAATATAACTACGATACCTTATCGAGTAGAATGCGCGAGCTGTCTTACTTAAATAAGGGAATCACCATTACGATTACAGATAAGCGTAATAAAAACGAAGAAGGTGAATATGAAGGCGAGACCTTTCATAGTACCGAAGGATTAAAAGAGTTTATTAGATTCCTTGATAGTAATCGTGAGCAACTTATCGCCGATGTAATCTCTATGGAAGGCGAGAAAAACGGAACTCCTGTCGAGGTCGCCATGGTGTATAACACTTCGTTTAATGAGAATTTACATTCGTATGTAAACAATATTAATACTCATGAAGGAGGAACCCATCTTTCTGGTTTTAGAAGAGGGCTTACCACCACACTTAAAAAATATGCAGAAGCTTCTGGAATGCTCGACAAGCTCAAGTTCGAGATTTCTGGAGACGACTTTAGAGAAGGGCTCACCGCGATTGTTTCTGTAAAAGTTGCAGAGCCGCAATTTGAAGGGCAAACCAAAACCAAATTAGGGAACAGAGAAGTTACTTCTGCGGTTTCTCAATCGGTTTCAGAGATGCTCGAAAACTATTTAGAAGAAAATCCTTCAGATGCCAAAACTATTGTACAGAAGGTAATTTTGGCTGCTACAGCGCGTCATGCGGCACGTAAAGCACGTGAGATGGTCCAGCGTAAAACCGTGATGAGCGGTGGAGGCTTGCCAGGAAAACTTTCTGATTGCTCCGAGCAAGATCCCGAAAAATGCGAAGTGTTCCTCGTAGAGGGAGATTCGGCAGGAGGAACAGCAAAACAAGGACGTGATCGTATGTTTCAGGCTATTTTACCCCTACGTGGTAAAATCTTAAACGTAGAAAAAGCGATGCAGCATAAGGTGTTTGAGAACGAAGAAATTCGCAACATCTTTACGGCACTCGGGGTGACTATCGGAACCGAAGAAGACAGTAAAGCACTTAATTTAGAAAAGCTTCGCTACCATAAAATTGTGATCATGTGTGATGCCGATGTAGACGGTAGCCATATCTCGACACTTATTTTGACATTCTTCTTTAGATATATGAAGGACTTAATTGAGGCTGGGCACGTATTTATTGCGACGCCGCCGCTTTATTTGGTCAAGAAAGGAACGAAGAAGGAATACGCATGGAACGACGATCAACGCGATCTTATCGTAGAGAAATTTGGCGGTAGTGCTGGAATCCAGCGTTATAAAGGTCTTGGTGAGATGAATGCTGAACAACTTTGGGATACCACGATGAACCCAGAGTTTAGAACCCTTAGACAGGTAACCATAGACAACGGAACCGAGGCAGATCGTATTTTTTCTATGTTAATGGGAGACGAGGTGCCACCTCGTAGAGAGTTTATAGAAAAAAACGCAGTTTACGCAAATATCGACGCTTAAACTACGGTATTAAATATCAGGAAAAACACCCCACTCTGGGGTGTTTTTTATTTGTAATTTTCTGACGTAGCCAAGTCCGCACAATTATGTTCAGAGCACACTTTACAAGCACCAGTCCTGTACCGCTATCAGATGTGGTAATTGACTTCTTAGAACAAGCAAAAGAATGGTCTAAGCAAGGACCGGTAGCAATCGACATAATGCTTTTCTCTTTTACTTCGCAAGATATTTACGATTCGCTTTTGGCTTTATCAAAAATTAGAAACGTGCAAATTAGAATACTAGCCGATTGGGGAAACATCTCTAAAGACAACGAACGTAAAACGGCTGTTTTGGCAGACTTGCGAACGCCTAAAATAAAGGTAAAATACAAATTCGATCAACCTTATAATTGGGACCTAGAAAGAGATCGTTTGCAATGGAGTTATCATGCTTCGCTAGGATTGTTGCATCATAAAACAATTCAAATATCGCTTAACGGTATTCCTAAAAAATTGCTTACGGGCAGTTTTAATTGGACCAAAAAAGGGGTCCATAATTACGAAAATATCCTTGAGATAGAGAATAAAGACCAAGCATCTAACGATGTGATAAGCGCTTTTGCTTATGAATTTAAAGCCCTTTGGAATCATCCCGACTTATCGCTTAACCCGGCACAAGCTAGAATGCATTTTGCACAAGTAAAGCAGTTTTATCAAATAGACAAACAGCGTACCGCCTTACAATTTTTAGACAGTTTAAAATCTGGACAATCGTTAAATGATGAGCGAATTCCTCCAGCTGATAGAGAAACCAAAATAACAGATTTGTATGTTGCTTTTAGCGGGAGCCATCCTTTTAAAAATTGGAGAAATATGGGCTTCGCTGCGCGGAATGCCTGGCGATATTTTGATATGACCAAGGCATCTGGTCTAAAAAAGAGAGTCCCCTTAGGTTTGAGCACGGTCGCTTTAGATGTAATCTTTAGCGCAGACGAGACTTCTGAATTGTGTTTGTGTATGTATGCAATTTCGCAGCGTGTCCCAGAATATGGAGCCTTACTCAATGCAGCTAGAAAAGGAATCTCTGTGCGAATGATTCTCGATCTTGAGGCCAACGAGCAAATAATAGGTGTGATTAAAGAAAAGATCGCACAAGAAGACTTGCCTATTCAGATAAGAGCGGGTGTTAGAGGAATGCATCAAAAGTACTTGTTAGATACTGCCAATGGTAATTTGGTAACTGGCACAGCCAATATGAGCACAGACGCCAGCGATCGTCACGCAGAGCATCGTTTTCTATTCAGAAAAAATAAAGAGGTGGTGGAGCAATTCAGAAAAGACTTCGAAACCATTTGGGACAGACTTGCGCCCAAATAAACAATTACAGACTTATATAAAAAGGCGAACCCACCTTGTGGTGGGTTCTGTTAACTTTGAATGTGATGCTTTGATCACTTTCAATACTCGAATATATGATGGCTTTTGGTTCTGACCAAATTTTATGATCATTTACAGGGTTTTTCCTGTATATAAAAAATCAACTAAAATTGCTGTAAACGCCTGTAATTATTGACTTGAAAGCAATTTAATAATTTTTAATACTGTGAAAATTCCTACAGTAATTAAAACATTTTTTTACTTTAAAAGAACGAAACATTATAAAAAGGCGAACCCACCTTGTGGTGGGTTCTGTTAACTTTAAAAATGACGCATTGATCATTTTTGATACTCAAATATATGATGACTTAGCTTCTTGACCAAATTTTTTGGTTAGATACAGGGTTTTTCCTGTACGAGCCTAACGTTGTAAAAAATGCTTCTAAGAACCTTTAAATAAAAGCCATGCTTTTTGTACTTTTGCAGTCCAATTAATTTAATAAATAAATACAGATGAAAATTACCGTTGTAGGAGCTGGAGCCGTTGGAGCAAGTTGTGCCGAGTACATTGCTATTAAAGACTTTGCCTCAGAAGTAGTACTCTTAGACATTAAAGAAGGATATGCAGAAGGAAAGGCTATGGACCTTATGCAAACCGCATCACTTAATGGATTCGACACAAAAATTGTTGGATCGACTAGCGATTATTCAAAAACTGCCAATAGTGATATCGTGGTAATCACTAGTGGAATTCCACGTAAACCAGGGATGACTCGCGAAGAGCTCATTGGAATCAACGCAGGGATTGTAAAATCTGTATCGAGTAGTCTTATTGAACACTCACCAAATACCATTGTAATTGTCGTGAGTAATCCTATGGATACCATGACCTATTTAGTACATAAAACAACAGGCTTGCCTAAACACCGAATCATCGGGATGGGTGGCGCACTAGACAGTGCACGTTTTAAATATCGTTTGGCAGAAGCTTTAGGAGCTCCTATTAGCGATGTAGACGGAATGGTAATCGGGGGTCATAGCGATAAAGGAATGGTGCCACTTACTAGATTGGCAACTCGTAATAGTGTGCCAGTTGGTGCTTTTATTAGTGAAGATCGTTTGAATCAAGTTAAAGAGGATACCAAAGTGGGTGGAGCAACACTTACTAAACTTCTTGGAACCAGTGCATGGTATGCACCAGGTGCTGCGGTATCTGGATTGGTTCAGGCAATTGCTTGTGATCAAAAGAAAATGTTCCCTTGTTCTACCTTGTTAGAAGGAGAGTATGGCTTAAACGACTTATGTATTGGAGTGCCTGTAATTTTAGGGCGCAATGGAATCGAAAAAGTTGTAGAGCTTGAACTTAATCAAGCAGAGAAAGATCATATGGCTACAAGTGCCGAAGGTGTTAAAAAAACCAATGGTTTATTAGAACTTTAATGTAACCAAGCATAATGAATAAAAAGCTGCCACGGCAGCTTTTTTTATTTTCAAAATATACAAGTTGCCTGGTTTTTATCTGATTTTGGGGTATTGGTTTAAGGTGTGAATATCTCAAATAAACCACGAATAATCCTTATATTTGGCGCATGAATTCTAAATGGTTTTACGGAGCCCTGTTTCTTCTTCTAGCTGTGCTAGGAGTAAAGATGGAACGTTCGATGCCTTCCAATCAAGAGATCGTGGTTCGCTTTACCGTAGATGGATTCACTCAAGATAAGGCTCAGAAAGCAATATCTGAAGTAAAGAATCAGCTCCAGGATGTAGGAGTCGAGAATATACAGATCCGTGAGTTGGAAGACGGCGGATTGAAGATAACATACTACAGCGATCTGGCGGTTTCAGAGATTCAGAAGATTCTTTCTGCCGACGATCTGGACACACAACAACCATTTGACGTTCCCTTTGAATTACCTACCGATCACCCAGGTGAAGATTTTGCAGTTTACGAATTAGACGTTTATGAGATCCAAGGGCATTCTCAAATTGACATAGACCTAGAAGGATCACCCGTTCGGGTGAATCAAATTAAGGAACACTTGTACGTTTTAAATAGTGCAGGTTATTCTCAGGCTTTAGACCTTTCTGCACACTATGAAGGAAGTATAACAGCCCTTCAAATTTGCAGTAAGGCTGCAATGTTCCGAAACTTACATTTTTATATACTACCCGAAGTAAGAGCAGGACCCATCGCTTAGGGAGCCACTCAGATGGTTTGAAAGCTCCAAAGGAGTTATCCCATCGCTTCCCAAACTTCTGTCACAATACGATTAAGGAAAGCCTCAGTCTGCATTCCTTAGTTTTTCAACATAAAGTAACTATTAAATTCATTGTTGGTTTTTACGGTAACCATTATATTTGCCCGTTTTAAAATCGACACAAAAAAAATAATCATGCAAAATAAAGGACTTATAACAGTATTTGCAATCTTATTCGGATTGGTAAGTTTGTATCAACTGTCTTATACGTTTATTTCGGCCAAGGTAGAAGACGATGCAAAAGTATACTCTCAGACCATGGTTGGCGAAGACCAACCAGAAGAAAGAGCCCTAGTAGAAAAGGGGTATATCGATTCGCTAGCTACGACTCCAGTAATGCTCGGAATTGACTACAAAACGGCCAAAGAGAAAGAATTAAAAAGAGGGTTAGACCTTCAAGGAGGTATCAATGTGATACTTCAAATCTCTGTAAAAGACATTTTAAGTGGATTGGCAAACAAAAGCCAAGACCCTGTGTTTCTCAAAGCTCTAAACGACGCAGACGAGTTACAAAAAGATTCTCAAGACACCTATTTGGAGTCGTTTTACGAAGCTTTCGAAGCGATTCCTGGAGATAACAGATTGGCCTCTCCAGATATCTTTGCCAACAAGACGCTTAGCGAAGAGATTAATTTTGATATGACCAATGATCAGGTAAAGCCTATCATTGCTCAAAAGATAGATGAGTCTATTACCTCTGCATTCGAAGTACTAAGAAAACGTATCGACAAGTTTGGTGTAACACAACCGAATATTCAGCGTTTAGGTAACTCGGCTCGTATCTTAGTAGAATTGCCTGGAGCCAAAAACATCGAGCGTGCCACTACTTTATTACAGAGTACGGCTCAGTTAGAGTTCTGGGACTTATATAAATTCGAAGAAGTATTTAGCTACCTAAACGATGCTAATTCTGTCTTGGCAGATTTGCAGGTAGACGAAACTCCAGAGGCCGAGGTCGCAACCGATTCAACAGATGCTATTTCTGATTTACTCGGTGGCGAAGATGCCGAAGGCGATACAGAGACAGCATCTTCTGCTAGTCCTTTGTTCGATGCTTTCGAAACTTTAGGAGGTACTGGAAGCGCTACGCTCGCAGTGGCAAAATTGGCAGACACGGCCAAGATTAACGCTATGCTTCGCACAAATGAAGTGGTGGCACGTAAGCCTCAAGATATAAGATATGCACAACTCGTATGGGGTAAGCCTTACTTTGACGATAATGGTCAAGAGTTGACTCAATTGTATGCATTAAAAGGGAATCGCGAAGATACTGCACCCCTTGGTGGAGGTGTGATTGTAGATGCGGCCCAAGGTTACGATAACAGAAACCGTGTGGCTGTAGACATGCAAATGAACGGTACCGGAGCAAAAGTCTGGGAAGAAATGACCGGGAACGCTTATACCAATCAAAGTCAAATTGCGGTAGTACTAGATGATATTGTATACTCTGCACCAGGAGTAAGTACAGGTGCCATTGCTGGTGGACGTACGCAAATCACAGGAGACTTTACCGTATTAGAAGGACAGGATTTAGCAAACGTTTTACGTGCTGGTAAATTACCTGCCTCTGCAGATATTATTCAAGGAGAGGTTGTAGGACCAACCTTAGGTAAAGAAGCGATAAGCAGTGGGATGATGTCTTTTGGAATCGCCTTGTTGTTAGTATTGATTTGGATGGTATTTTACTATGGTAGAGCTGGTATCTATGCAGATATCGCTTTGTTGGTAAACATTCTATTCATCTTTGGATGCTTGGCAGGATTACCTGGAGCGGTACTTACCTTGCCAGGAATTGCAGGTATCGTACTAACCATTGGTATCTCTGTAGATGCAAACGTACTTATCTTTGAGCGTATTCGAGAAGAACTCGCAAAAGGGAAGGTTCAGAAGTTGGCTATTAAAGATGGTTTTAACAACGCCTTGTCTTCAATTTTAGATGCGAACATTACCACGGGTCTTACCGGTATTATCCTTTTGATTTTTGGAACAGGTCCAATTAAAGGATTTGCTACTACCTTATTGATCGGTATTTTAACATCGTTATTTACTGCGATCTTTATCACACGTTTGTTTATTGACAAGTACACTCGCAACGGGAAGCCACTTAACTTCTCGACGCCAATGACCAAAAACTTGTTTGCAAACGTAAACATAGACTTCCTTAAAAAGCGAAAGATTGCTTACATCATTTCTGGAATCTTAATCGCCGTAAGTTTAACGTCACTCTTTACCAACAGCCTTAACATGGGTGTAGATTTTGTGGGAGGTAGAACATACACGGTGCGTTACGATAAAGATGTAAACGCTCCAGACGTTACAGAAGATTTAATCGCAGTCTTTGGTAGTGCAGAAGCCAAAACCTATGGTGGCGATAACCAGCTTAAGATAACGACCAAATATAAGGTAGACGAAACCGGAACCGAAATCGATAAAGAAATCGAACGTATGTTATATGATGCGGTAAAGAAAAACCTTCCTGCTGGAATGACTTTCGAAGACTTTACCAGTGAAGACGATAACAGACAATACGGGCGCATGGAATCTTACAAAGTGAGTCCAACCATTGCAGATGATATCAAACAAGCTTCTGTACTAGCAGTATTAGGATCGCTCTTAGTGGTATTCTTATACATCTTGCTCAGATTTAGAAGATGGCAATTTAGTTTAGGTGCGGTAGCAGCTGTATTCCACGATGTACTTATCGTACTCGGAATCTTCTCGCTAACCTATAAAATCATGCCGTTTAATATGGAGATAGATCAGTCGTTTATCGCTGCGATTCTAACGGTAATTGGTTACTCGCTGAATGATACGGTGGTAGTATTTGACCGTATTAGAGAATACTTTAACGAGCATTCTTCTTGGAAGATGAACCGTATTATCAATTCGGCACTTAATAGTACGTTGAGTCGTACGTTAAACACCTCACTTACTACCTTGATTGTACTGCTATGTATCTTTACATTCGGTGCGGAATCAATTAGAGGATTAATCTTTGCCTTGATGGTAGGGGTAGTAGTAGGTACCTATTCATCGATGTTTATCGCTACACCAGTGATGTACGATACCGTTAAAAAACGCGGCATCGATTTATCAGACAAAAAAGACGAAGAAGAACCAACGGCTTAATTTTGTTGGTGTTCAATTTTATGAAGAGCCACATCGAAAGATGTGGCTTTTTTGTTTCTTTTATTTGGGCGTTACCCTGCAGTGGTCACTCGCTACGCTCATGACACTGCAGGGTCAGGCTTTCGGCTTTATCTTTGCCGTGGCAAAGTATGTCGCCTCTATCCTTAACGCGAAAGGTCATCGAGTAAATGGAGCAAAGCGACATTTGTATCGAGATGCTGTAAAGAAACTTTGATTATTAAATATGAGATAAACGCTTTCAAGCTTGTTTCAAATACCACAAATATCGAAATGATCTAACAAATTCTGGCCCTTCGATACTATTGCTTCGCAATCACTCAGGGACCGAATTAGATTATTCCCAAGAAATAGAATCCCCGATTTGCAAATCCCAGGTGCGAGCGAGTCCGCCATTGATTTCTAATACATATTTGGCCGGAACACCAGAGGGAAGAGAGGTCTTGTCCATAGGCTTTGCATTCTCTTGAAAGCTCACAATGCGTTTGTCTGAATCTAGATAAATGATATCCAAACTAATGCGGGTATTCTTCATATAAAATGCTTGAGGGCGTTCGTCGTCCATAATAAACAACATGCCCTGATTATCGGCCATACTGTCTCTAGACATTAACCCTGTTTGGCGACTATATTCGTCGTCTGCAATTTCTATGTCCAAAACTTTATGCACTATGGTATCTTGTTTGTAAAGGGTGAGGGTTGCTTCTTTGGTGAATTCAACCGAGGTAGGTGCAAATTCTTTTTTGCTTTCATTTTTACATGCGCTCAACAGTAAAAGGCCGCCACATAATAGTGATACACAAGATTTCTTCATATCAAGCGGTTGTTTTACTTGGTCTAAACATTAAATACAACCCTAAGATTATAAACGGAATACTCAAAAGCTGTCCTGTGTTTAATCCAAAAGCAGTTAAATATTCTTCACCCTGAGAATCTTTAAGAAATTCTACAAAAAAGCGAATGGTCCATAACAACACAAAGAACAAGCCAAGTAAATAACCAAGTTGCTTCTTTTTGTCGGTCTTCCAATACACAAACCAGAGGATCACAAAAGTAACTAGATAGCCAAAGGCTTCGTATAGTTGTGTTGGATGTCTAAAGGGTACAGCGGCCAATAGTTCTGGACTGTTAACAATCGCTGCATAGGCATCGTTTATATTATCGAGTCCCGTTTTTCTAACAGCCTGAGTATGGCTATAATGATCCCTAACCAACTGCACAGCCATGCCATATTCTTCTGTTTCTTTACCTACAATTTCTGAATTCATCCAGTTGCCAATTCGCACAAATGCGGCGCCTACGGCCGTGGGTACTACCATGCGATCAAGAATCCAGAGAAGGCTCTTTTTTAAATATTTTTTATTGTATAAATAGAGTGCAATCAAAACCCCAATAGTAGCCCCATGACTAGCCAAGCCCCTAAATCCAGTAAATGCAAATTCTGGAGTAGTTCTAAAAGGTAAAATCACAGACAATGGGTCTGAGGTGAGTAATTCGCGTTCGTAAAAGAAGACATGCCCTAATCTTGCACCAATCAATATGGCCAATACCATATAAATAAAAAGGCTGTCCAGTTTTTCGATAGGTTCGTTTTCGTTCTTAAAAAACCGTTTTATGATATACCATCCCAAGATAAAAGCAACGATATAAGACAAGCTGTAAAACTTAATTTCAAAGAAACCCAAGTCTATTCCTTCTAAGGGATTCCAAACAAAACCTAAATAGTGCATAGTGTGCAAAATAATTATGAAACGTAAAGATAGAAAAGCAATTCAGTAATTATAAATACTTAACAAAATTATCTCATTTCGAAAAAATGTAGCAACATGCAGTCGTTTTACGGTGTAATCGAATATCATTGATTTCATAAATCGAGAGAATAAAATCTTGGTCTACTTATCAAAATTTCGTAAAATATCTTAGGGAGGGGCTTAAGGTCCCTTTTTATGAAAAGCAATACCCGTCAGCTAATTTGAAAACTCAATAATGATTCGTGTATTTTTTCACTGGCCGATATCCCCAGGCTTTTTGTCTTTAGCTGGTACCGGATCATAACCTTCACTTCCCCAGGGCGACGGAGCGTATAAAAAATGTCTGGTAGACATTTTTAGCGATCGGGCGAGCTGGCGCTTGGCGAAGTGTCATCCTTCGCGGGTACCGGATCATAACCTTCACTTCCCCAGGGATGACACTTCCCAATCCTTTTCAAAGCCAGCCAAGTACCTTTAAACAATCCATGAACTTCTAGCGCTTCTTTGGCATAGTGTGAACAGGTAGGCTGAAACCTGCAGGTGGCAGGAGTCAAAGGCGATATAATCACTTGGTACACTTTGATAAGTGCAAGAAATGGAAACGTCAAGATTTTTTTAAGCATAACTGACTACTGTATAGAGTAGGTCGTACCATCTTTGCCATCCTTAAGCATAATGCCATCTTTTGCTAGGGTATCTCTAATCTCGTCGCTTGTGGCAAAGTCTTTATTTGCTCTGGCTTTGTTTCTAAGATTGATTAGCAAGTTAACCGCTGCGTCTAACGCCTCTGTATTAGATCCTGCTGAATCGTTCGTATTAACCAGGCCTAGCACGTCAAATATAAAGCCATCCATGGTCCCCTTAAGCTCGGCCAAATCACTTTGAGTAATGGTCTGCGAGCCTTCCTTAAGCGCGTTGATAACTTTGGTCGCTTCAAACAATTGTGCGATCAAAATCGGGCTGTTAAAATCGTCGTTCATCGCATCGTAACAGCTTTGGGTCCAGGCTGCCACATCAAAATCAGATTTTGCTCCAGTCGAGAGGCTGTCTATACTATTGTAGGCATCCATCAAACGGTTAAAACCTTTTTCTGAAGCCAATAACGCATCGTTAGAAAAATCTAAGATGCTGGCATAATGCGCCTGAAACATAAAGAATTTGGCAACAGAAGGACTAAAAGCCTTGCTCAAAATGTCATTATCGCCAGAAAAAATTTCTCCTGGAAGTATATTGTTGCCTGTAGATTTGGCCATTTTTTTACCGTTAAGCGTAAGCATATTGGTGTGCATCCAATAGTTAACGGGCGAAATTTCTGTCGAGGCTTCTGCCTGTGCAATTTCACATTCATGATGCGGGAATTTTAAATCCATTCCGCCACCATGAATATCAAAATTATCCCCCAAATATTTGGTGCTCATGGCAGTACACTCCAGATGCCAGCCCGGAAAACCATCACTCCATGGCGAAGGCCAACGCATAATGTGTTCGGGTTCTGCTTTCTTCCATAAGGCAAAATCCTGAGGATTCTTCTTTTCGCTCTGAGCCGCCAGTTCTCTGGTATTGGCAATCATGTCTTCTAATTGTCTGCCGCTCAGTTTTCCGTAGGCATGATCCTCGTTAAACTTGAGTACATCAAAATATACCGAGCCATTTTTTTCGTAGGCATAGCCTTTTTTGATAATCTCTTCTATAATCCCAATTTGCTCTATAATATGACCCGTTGCAGTGGGTTCTATACTAGGGGGTAAGGCGTTGAACTGGTTCATGATATCATGAAAATCCAAGGTATATCGCTGCACCACTTCCATGGGTTCGATTTGTTCTAATCGGGCTTTTTTTGCAATACGATCTTCACCGCTATCGGCATCATTCTCTAAATGACCGGCATCGGTAATATTGCGCACATAACGCACTTTATAACCTATAAACTTGAGGTATCTAAACACCAAATCAAACGATAAAAAGGTGCGGCAGTTGCCCAAATGCACATTGCTGTAAACCGTTGGCCCACAAACATACATTCCCACGGCTCCCGGCACGATAGGATTAAAGGGTTCTTTCTTTTTAGAAATCGAATTGTAAATAAAAAGGGATTGCTGCTCCATAAAGGGTAAAAGTACTTCGGAATTATTCTTTGCTCAAATTAAGCACGATTTAAAACTCTGTATCTAATTTTATATAGTCTAAAAACTCGCGTCGCACGGCAGCGTCTTTAAACTTTCCGCCAAACTCACTAGTAACGGTGCTACTGTCGATATCACGAATACCGCGAGAGTTTACACACAGATGCTTAGCGTCAATTACGCAGGCAACATCTTTTGTGCCCAAGACCTCCTGAAGTTCTTGTACAATTTGCATGGTAAGACGCTCCTGAACCTGAGGCCTTTTTGCATAATAGTCTACGATGCGGTTCATCTTAGAAAGACCAACTACAGTTCCGTTAGAGATATATGCCACATGAGCCTTACCAACTATCGGAAGCAAATGATGCTCACAAGTAGAGTAGACCGTGATATTTTTCTCGACAAGGATTTCGCCGTATTTATATTTATTATCAAAGGTAGAAGCGCTTGGTTTACGATCTGGATGTAAACCACCAAAAATCTCGTTTACAAACATTTTGGCAACACGCGTTGGTGTACCTTTAAGACTGTCGTCTGTAAGATCGAGACCTAAAGTGTTCATGATTTCACTCACATGACCCTTAATAATTTTTATTTTTTCTATATCACTTAAATCAAAAGCATCTGCTCTAAGAGGCGTTTCGCTTGAAGAGCCAACATGGTCGTTGCCCATTGCTTCGATTTCTTTTATTTGTTTTTCTAAATCCATACCTAAAAGGTCGCTTATTAACAGAATGCAAAGATACTCATTCTAATATTTGCATGTTTAATCGATTGGCCAAATTCTCTCATAAAAGCCCGTAATCGTTAAACAAAGTCATAAAATTTTCTTAATTTTCGCAAATTATATTCCCTGCAATGAAAAAGACAATTTTATTCTGTGCTATAGCACTAGGAATGCTGCTTGCTGTTCCTAATGCGACGGCTCAGGATCAAGTACCAAACCCTACTAAGTTCGACGCTTTTATCGCCCAAGTCTATACTGGTCAAGGAGTGTCTCAGATCGCTCCCAATACGCGTCGCTATGCTTTTATGAAGAACGCTTTTTTGAATCGTATTTCGTATCAGCAAATCGATCCAGTAAAAGCAAAAGTTACCACCCATACTAAATTATCTCAGGTGCCACTTTTTGACACCTATAATAAGAGTTTATCTCGAGATTATACGTTTGGTCCAGACACTTTTAACCCCTTTAAGTATATGTTTGATTTTTATTCAAAAGGAACTCAAATTATACATATAGACAACACTAACACTCTTATAGTTATTACACCTCATAATTATAATGCCACAAAATAATTATTCACTGCTATGAAAAAATTATTACCCCTACTTATACTGCTTTTTAGTTTTGGCTGGTCTCAGGCCCAAGATATTAATATGCAGAACGGTACCTTCTTTTTGTGTACCGGTACCTTATACGATTCAGGAGGTCCTACTGGAGCTTATAGCTCAGACGAGACTATTATTATGACTTTATGTTCCGATACTCCTGGTATTGGAATCGAACTAGACTTTACGTTCTTTAGTACCGAGGCGGTTAACGATGTGCTCACCATATACGATGGTCCAGATACGACTTTTCCTGTTATTGGCGATTACTCAGGCACCACGGGCCCAGGCTTTGTGGCGGCCACAGGACCCTCGGGTTGTCTTACTCTAGAGTTTAACTCTAACTTTGTTATTAACGGCCCTGGGTTCGAAGCAGACATTAGCTGCTGTCAGGTTATCACGGCCAATTTTGACAGTTCTACACCTCCAGCCGCTGCCGATGGAACTATAAACGCCGATGTTGCAGAGGTTATAACTTTTAATGGTAGTGCTACTTTTTCATTGGACGGAACTGGCGCCACCTATTTATGGGATTTTGGAGACGGCATGACAGGAGCAGGTCCTACAGTAATGCATTCGTACGCAGCTGCTGGGGCATACGATGTTACATTAACTGTTACAGATGCTACAGGATGTACCAATAATAACGATATTGATGTCACCGCTCTTATTGGCTTTGGTGGGGCAGACCCAGGAAACCTATATGTAAATGCAGGGGTCGATGTTACGCTCGATTGTTCTACTGGGGGCTCGGTCACGTTAGAGGCAGATTTTCAGGAGATATTTGAGACATTTAGTACATCATACACTATTTCGCCAATCGTATTTAGTCCACCATTCCCTTTTAATGGGCTATCTACAACGCTTCCCGTAACTGCAGATGACGAGTATTCTGCGGTAGAAACATTTCCTTTCGATTTTTGTTTCTTCGGGGAGTTAGAACCACAATTTCAGGTTGGGTCTAATGGAGTAATTCGATTCGAAGTAGGGGCCGATGGCGATTTTAATGCCTGGGATATGGACCCTGCAGGAGACTTACCTAATAATGCAGACGAGGCATTAGCTTTTAACAATATTTTTACTCCTGGTCACGATATTGATCCAAGTGCTTCTGCGTCAGATTTCGAAATGGGTTACGAAGTATTAGGAACCTATCCTAACAGAGCCTTAGTCGTTTCATATTATAGAGTGGCGAATTTCTCTTGTAACGACTTGTTTAATACACATATGGCGGTAATCTACGAGTTTTCGAACATTATCGATATTTATATTCAAGAGAAAAGCATTTGTGATACTTGGAACGCAGGTAATGCGGTTGTTGGTATACAAAATAACGAAGGAACCATTGCCTATGTTCCACCTGGAAGAAACGTAAATGACCCTAATTGGGCTACTACAGACGAGGCTTGGCGTTTTGCGCCAGATGGAGCTCCATCGTATGTTTTTGAATGGCTTGACGATACAGGCGCCGTAGTTGGATTGTCTCCAATATTGACGGTTTCGCCAGCAGTGACAACTACCTATACAGCGAGAGTAACCTACACCAATACCTGTAACGGAGACGTGGTCGTATTAGAAGACGATGTGGTAGTGACTGTAGATTCTCCTTTTAGACCAGACCTCGGGCCAGATATTACGGTTTGTGATGGTGGCCCCGTGTTGCTTGATGCCGAGATTTTAGTGCCACCTGGTTTGTCATATCAATGGTATCAAGATGCTGTTATTCTGCCTGGTGAAACAATGCCTACTTATTCTGCAACGGTTTCCGGAACCTATACTGTTGAGGTTTCCGATGGATCTTGTACAATTTCTGACGACATTGCGGTTGTCATCGGTACAACCCCGGTTCCAGGAACTCCAGATCCCTTAGAGATTTGTGACGATATACCTATCGATGGATTTGCACCCTTTACACTTACCGATGCCGATGCTCAAATTATTGCTGGAGCGACGGGTGTTACAGTAACTTATTACGAAACACTTGCTTTGGCAGATGCTGGTCTTCCTGCAGATGCTTTAGTGAGTCCTTATACCAATACGAGTGATCCTCAAACGGTGTATGCACGATTAGAAGAAGACGCCTCAGGTTGTTATGCAACGGTGGAATTAGTACTCGATGTACTCGAAGAACCAGCGATAAACGACCCTATTGCCGATTACGAAATTTGTGATGATGCCTCAGACGACGGTGTCGAATTATTTGACCTAACCACTTGGAATGGAATGGTTTCTCCTGCACCTGCTGGTCTTATCTTTACTTATCACGAGACTGCGGCAGATGCAGCGGCAGGAACCTTGCCTATTGTTCCAGATACTGCGTATAGTAATACCTCTAATCCTCAAACGGTATATGTACGTGTAGAAAGTGTTGACGGGTGTTTTAATGTTGGAGAATTTGATTTAGTGGTGTTGCCACAACCAAGATATTTTGATCCGGAGCCTTATAGACTATGTGATGATGGCGTTGCAGACGGTTTTACTGAGTTTGACTTAACCGTTAAAATTCCAGAAATAACAGGAGGAGCTGGAGACATTTCTGTTTCCTTCCACCTCACATTAGCCGACGCCGATGCAGGTGCTCCTGCGCTTCCGGCTTTGTATACCAATGTGATGAACCCGCAGACTGTTTACGTTCGCGTAGAGAGTGTAACCACGGGTTGTTATGCCACTACTACTTTGGAGTTAGAGGTATTAGATGCTCCTGCTGCAGTTACTCCAACACCTTTGGAGTACTGTGACCCAGACAACGATGGATTTGGT
>JBDXAK010000004.1:0-30789 GCA_039981375.1 Gilvibacter sp.
CCAGTGGACCTTTCAAAATGAGAGGCCAGATGGTGCGATGGCGAATCCCGAATATCGCGGGACGTATCTCCTTGCAGTCGATGGGGCCGAATGTCTTTACAAAAGTTGGAAGGTCCAGTGGACCTTTCAAAATGAGGGGCCAGATGGTGCGATGGCGAATCCCGAATATCGCGGGACGTATCTCCTTTCAGTCGATGAGTCCCGCCGAGTACTTGTGAAAATGAAAACCCCTGTGCTGCGCACAGTTGGTTTTTTTGTTTCTCAAAAATGCTGGAGCAAACTTGGCTATCGCAGGACGTATCTCCTTTCAGTCGATGAGTCCCGCCGAATACTTGTGAAAATGAAAACCCCTGTGCTACGCACAGTTGGTTTTTTTGTTTCTCAAAAATGCTGGAGCAAGCTCCGCATTTTCTAAAACAAAAAACCCCGATACTTTCGTATCGGGGTTTTCGCTTATAGTACAGAAGGCGGGACTTGAACCCGCACGGGCATTACTGCCCATTGGATTTTAAGTCCAACGTGTCTACCAATTCCACCACTTCTGCAACTTGGACTCAAATGACCTTGGTAGGGGTCAAATTGAGCGAAAAACGGGATTCGAACCCGCGACCTCCACCTTGGCAAGGTGGCGCTCTACCAACTGAGCTATTTTCGCGATTAAAATGAACGTTTACTCTTTGCTAGAGCGGGAGCAAATTTAAAACTTTTATCTCAAACGCAAAGATTTTTATGCAAAATATTCTATTAAAAGAATGGCTATTTTTTTATGCTTTTAGAGTTACCCTTACTCAGTAGTCGCTTAATCTCGTTGAGCTTCATCAAGGCCTCTACAGGGGTGAGAGTATCTATATCAAGCTCTAAAATCTCTTCTTTAATCTCCTCGAGTAAAGGATCGTCTAATCGAATAAAACTGAGCTGCAACTCTTCTTCTGGCAGGGCTTTTATCTTATCGTTAAGCTGGTTAGAAGAATGGCTTTGCTCAAGGCGTTTTAAAATTTTCTTAGCCCGAGATAAAACAGTCTTTGGCATCCCAGCCATTTTTGCCACATGTATTCCAAAACTATGGTGTGAGCCGCCAGGTACTAATTTTCTTAAAAACAAGACATCGCTGGCGGTTTCTTTTACAGACACATTATAATTTTTAATGCGATCAAAGCGCTCCGTCATTTCGTTTAGCTCGTGATAATGTGTCGCAAATAATGTCTTTGGCCGCGCAGGATGCTCATGTAAATATTCACTTATGGCCCAAGCGATAGAGATACCGTCGTAGGTAGAAGTTCCGCGCCCAATTTCGTCTAATAACACCAAGCTTCTATCGGTAATATTATTTAGGATACTGGCTGCTTCGTTCATTTCTACCATAAAAGTAGATTCGCCCAAAGAGATATTATCGCTGGCTCCTACTCTGGTAAAAATTTTGTCTACAATACCCAATCGAGCCGATTTAGCCGGAACAAAACTTCCCATTTGCGCCATCAGACTAATGAGTGCTGTTTGCCTTAAAATAGCCGATTTACCACTCATGTTAGGCCCAGTGATCATAATAAGTTGCTGGTCTTCCCGATCCAAAAACAAATCGTTTGCCACAAAGGGCATATCGGGTGGTAGCTGCTGTTCAATTACAGGATGACGTCCGTCCTTGATGTCCAAATCAAAAGAAGACTCCATAGAAGGCCTGGTGTAATTTGAGGCTTTGGCCTTGAGCGCAAAACTACTCAGACAATCTAGTGTAGCTATTAGATTCGCATTGGTCTGAACAGGTGCAATAAATTGCTTAATCTCTTCTACCAAACTGTAATAAAGAGAATACTCTAAGGAGGCAATTTTGTCTTCGGCTCCTAATATTTTTGCCTCGTATTCTTTGAGCTCTTCGGTGATGTAACGTTCGGCATTAACCAACGTCTGTTTGCGTATCCACTCTTCTGGCACCTTGTCTTTATGCAGATTTCTAACCTCTAAATAATAGCCAAACACATTGTTAGACGCAATCTTAAGCGAAGGTATTCCCGTGGCCTCTGTCTCTCGTACGAGCATGGCTTCTAAGTACGATTTTCCGCCATGGGCGATTTCGCGAAGCTCATCTAACTCGGCATTATAACCAGGATTTATCACCATACCTTTGGCCAAGCTTACAGGCGCCTCTTCTGTGAGGGCTGCCTCGATTTTATCTTGCAAGTCTACACAATCTATAAGTCTATTACCAATGTCTTGCAAGGCTTTACTTTTACTAGCCAAGGCAGTCTCTTTAATGGGTAAGATTGCAGCTAATGAGTTCTTTAATTGCACCAATTCTCTTGGACTCACTTTGGCCGTTGCAACTTTAGAAATCAAACGTTCTAAATCGCCTATGCTTTTAAACTGAGTCGCGAATTGCTCTAAAATATCATGGCTCGACAGCAAATAATCCACTACTTCGTGCCTAGATTCTATCGCTTCTTTTTGCAGTAAAGGCAAGGCCATCCAACGCTTTAAAAGCCTGCCTCCCATGGCGGTTTTGGTTTTGTCTAAAACCTCTAACAGACTCACGGCTTCTGGCGAATTTTTATGATACAACTCCAAATTTCGAATCGTAAACTGATCCATCCACAGCGCATCTTCCTTAACGATTCGCGACACCTTGGTAATGTGCTCGAGCTTGTCGTGTCTGGTTTCTCCTAAGTAATGCAAGACTACTCCAGCCGCTACAAGAGCGGATTTTAAGCCATCGACTCCAAAACCCTTTAGGTTATTGGTGCCAAAATGCTCTTGTAACTTTTCGTTGGCGACCGCCCAATCGAACACCCAATCTTCTTGATAAAAAACATGATAAGACTTTCCAAAAAGCTCTTCGAATTTGCTGCGTTTCTGACGTGAAAAAAGCACCTCCGACGGCATAAAATTCTGCAATAACTTTTGCACATATTCAAGATTGCCCTGTGCCAATAAAAATTCGCCAGTGGATACGTCTAAAAACGAAACTCCATAGCTGTCTTTGTCGCAATAGATAGCCGTAAGAAAGTTGTTTTGTTTTACCTCGAGTATATCGTCATTAAGTGCTACACCAGGAGTTACGAGTTCTGTGACTCCGCGTTTTACAATGGTTTTTGTTTGTTTTGGGTCTTCTAGCTGATCACATATAGCAACACGACAACCGGCCATGACCAACTTTGGCAAGTAATTATTCAATGCGTGATGCGGAAAACCAGCCAACTCCGTTTTGTCTCCACCATTATTACGGGCTGTCAAGGTGATTTTAAGAATGTTGGCCGCTCTAACAGCGTCTTGACCAAAGGTTTCGTAAAAGTCGCCCACACGAAATAACAACACGGCATCAGGATATTTAGCCTTGATGCTATTGTACTGTTTCATTAGAGGAGTTACTTTGCCAGCCATAGGGTTTCGAGCGAAAGGCTAATGTAAAAAATATCGTGTTTTTAATAAAGGAGATTCTATTGTAGTTATGCTGTTTTATCAACATAATGTACTTTTGTCGCATCGTACTATGAAACACAAAAAATTAAAAAATAGCGAACTGGTTCGCATCGACGAACAGGATTACAAATCGGCTAGCAAAACACCTATTACCGTTGTTCTTGACGACATTAGGAGCTTAAACAATGTGGGCTCGGTTTTTAGAACTTGCGATGCCTTTAGAATTGAGCAAGTTTTTCTCTGCGGAATTACCGCCAAGCCGCCTCACAAAGACATTCAAAAAACGGCATTAGGAGCTACCAAAAGCGTGCCTTGGACGCATTTCGAAAACAGTCTAGATGCCTTAAAACAACTCAAAGAATCCGGGTATACAATCTGTGCCATAGAACAAACTCAAAACGCAATTATGCTCGACGCTTTTGATGTTTCGCCTGCCATGCCTAAACTAGCCGTAATTTTTGGTAACGAGGTTAAAGGTGTGTCTCAGCAAGCGATTGATGCCTCAGATTATGTGTTAGAGATCCCTCAGTTTGGAACCAAACACTCATTGAATATTTCTGTAAGTACTGGGGTTGTACTGTGGGATTTGTTTACAAAACTTCGTCCGAATCTACAGAACTCATAGCCTTAAGCACTTTTAGATAGTCTGCTCTATTGGCAACAAAATCAAGTTCAGAAACGTCGATTACCTTTACCTGTGCTGGCGGCAACGATCTAATATAGGTAAGGTATCCATGATTCAGTTTTTCTAAATATTCCACTTTTATGGATTGCTCGTAGTCACGTCCTCTTTTTTTAATGTTAGCCAATAAGCTCTCGGTAGTCTGATACAAATACACATACAAATCGGGTCTAGCCAAATCCCTATGCATTAAGTGAAACAACTTTTTGTATAAAGAATATTCATCGTCTAAAAGGGTGACTTGGGCAAAAATGAGCGATTTAAAAACGTCGTAATCTGCGACCATAAACTTTTTAAACAAATCGTATTGTGCGATATCATCCATTAGCTGCTGATACCGATCTGCCAGAAAAGACATCTCTAACGGAAAAGCATAGCGAGATTGATCTTCGTAAAACTTAGGCAAAAACGGGTTATCCTTAAAGCGTTCTAGCACCAGTTTGGCATTAAAATCGGCGGCGATTTGAGTCGCCAAAGAAGTCTTTCCTGCACCAATATTGCCTTCTATAGCAATATAATTATATCGATCCAGCGCATACGATTTTTTAGGGTTTCGCAGCCATTTAGATAGTTTTTCTAACACACTGGAATCTTGACATTGCTCGATGAGCTGGTCAATATCTTTGTCGTGTTTAGGCAAGATTATTTCGGGATGTACTTCTTGCAAAGGCCTTAACACAAACAAACGTTCATGCGCTTTGGGATGCGGCAATTCGAGCTTTTTTGTTTTTTTAACCACATCGTCTATGGTAATAATATCGATGTCGATGGTTCGGGAGCTGTATCCCTCGGTCTGATTTCGAACACGACCCATGGTTTTTTCGATCTCCAGAATGTGCTTTAAGACTTGGGCTGGCGACAAATCAGAAGAAACCCATACAATGCAATTCATAAAGTCTGGACCATCAAACCCCAAAGCAGGCGATCTATAGACAGACGATATCTTTTTGATGTCTCCTAAAGATTGATATATAGCATTAACCGCGGCTTGTAGCTGCTCAAACGTATTGCCTTGATTGCTTCCTAAAGACAGAAAAATGTTTTGCAAGAGGGAAAAAAATGTTATTTTAACAATTAAGACGAAATTAAGGAAAAGAAAAATAACGCCCCTTATCTTTAGGGTTAAATAGCTCATATTTGAACACCAAAACCCACAACACTTTTGTACTATCCCAACGTGTTTATTTAATACTAGCTGCCCTTTTTATCACTTCGCTAGTGGTGTCGAATTTAATTTTTCAAAAGTTTTTTTATTGGGACTTCTTCGGAATCTACAGGTTTGAGATCTCTGTTGGAATACTTCCTTATCCAATCACGTTTTTAATAACCGACATCGTGAGCGAGGTATACGGCAAGAAAAAGGCCAACCAAATGGTAACCACTGGCATTTTTGCTTCTTTTTTCTCTTTGCTTATAATTTTAGTGGCAGATAAGGCACCGGCAATCGCAGCAAGCCCCATTGGTGATTCGCTTTTTAGCCAAGTTTTTGGAGCGACGGCAGTGGCGGTATTTGCCTCGATGATGGCTTATTTATTGGCACAATACATCGATATCCATATCTTCCATTTCTGGAAGCGTGTTACCAAAGGAAAACACCTTTGGCTCAGAAACAATTTTTCTACTTTTACCTCTCAATTTGTAGACACATTTACCGTTTTATTTTTACTGTGTAGTTTTAATAAATTGCCCTGGGAGATTTTTGGCAGCTTGTTACTAAGTGGATTTTTATTTAAAATACTCGTCGCAGCCTTAGACACTCCTTTGTTATATGCAGCGGTGTATGGTTTACGAAAGCTATTCGGACTTAGAGGTGCAGAAGAGCTACAATTTGAAGTTACGCAAGAACAAGTTTACTAGATAACGATAGAAACCACCAACCCTTCGTTAGAACGCACATTAAAAACAGTCTGGTCTTCAAAAATGAGGTATTGTCCTTTTATCCCTACTAAGGTACCCGTATAATCTACCTCCTTTACCAAATTTAGGCTTTTAGGTTTCTCTGGATACTGAGTGACGGGAAACTCAATATTGGTTTCTTGGTTTGAGGCTACAAAATATTGGATAGCTTCTTGCGGTATAAATTCTTTTAAAGCATCTCGTTTGGTTTTAAGATCTTCGTCTATCACGTCGTTTTTAAGCATTTTACGCCAATTGGTTTTATCGCTAACATGTGCTTTAAGTGCTACTTCTGTGATCCCAGCTAAATAGCGATTTGGCACCTCAACAATTTCCATGGCCTCATGAGCACCTTGATCTATCCAACGTGTAGGTACTTGGGATTTTCTGGTTACACCTACTTTAATTTCGCTCGAATTAGCCAAATACACTATATGCGGTTGCAATTGCATTTTTTTCTCATACTCAAGGTCGCGGTCTTCGATGTCTAAATGCGCCTGACTTAGCTCGGGCTTTATAATCCAATCGGCAGCCTGTGGCACATCGTAAAAGCAATCATAACAATAACCTTGTCTAAAAATCTTCTTGTCTAACCCACAACTTAAGCATTGATATTTCTCAAAATGGATTGCGATGGTTTTTCCCAGTAACTGATTCACTTGCAGGAAGTCTTGCTCAAATACCAAATAATACTGCACGGGTGATGCAAATTCGGTTTTCATTTTTGTTAAAACACCTTGGTAGGTCATGTAGAAAATTGCTATTTTTAAAGAATAAAGATAGGTTAAAAAATGCCAATTCCGATTGTAAATTCTATTGCCGCCTGGTTTTTGAAAAAGCGCTTTCATCAGATTGAGCTCTTTTTAAAATACCCTAACGAAGTGCAACAAGAATTGCTCTTTGGCCTGCTCGAAAAGGGCAAAAACACTGAGTTTGGCAAAAAGTACGAGTTTGCCGATATCAAAACCTATGAACAATTTAAAGAGCGAATTCCTATTAGTACTTACGAAGACAACCACGATTTAATTTCGAGGGCTCGTAAAGGAGAAAACAACATTTTTTGGCCTACCCCCATCAAGTGGTTTGCCAAAAGTAGCGGGACCACAAGCGGCAAAAGCAAGTTTATTCCGGTAAGCAATGATTCTTTAGAAAACTGCCATTACGCAGCCAGTAAGGATTTGCTGTGTATGTACCTAAACAACAATCCCAATTCGCAATTGTTTGTGGGTAAAAGTTTACGACTTGGAGGCAGTAAAGAGTTGTATAAAAATAACGGTACAGCCTTTGGCGATCTTTCTGCCATTTTAATAGACAATATGCCTTTTTGGGCAGAATTTAGTAGCACGCCCAGCAGTGAAATATCACTCATGTCTGATTGGGAAACCAAAATGCAGGCCATCGTAAACGAAACCGTAAAAGAAAATGTAACGAGCCTGGCAGGGGTTCCTTCTTGGATGCTCGTGCTGCTAAACGAAGTGCTCACCACTACGGCGCAAGACAATCTCTTTGAAATCTGGCCTAACCTCGAGGTGTACTTTCACGGAGGCGTAAGTTTTGATCCTTATTTGGAGCAATACCAGCGAATTCTGCCGCGAAACGATTTTAAATATTACGAGATTTATAATGCATCCGAAGGGTTTTTTGCGATTCAGGATACCAACGACAGCAAAGAGTTATTGCTTATGTTGGACTACGGCATTTTTTACGAATTTATCCCTATGGATTCGTACGGAACAAGCGACGAGCAGATAATTCCGCTTAGCGATATAGAAGTAGGCAAAAACTATGCGATTGTAATTACGACCAACGCCGGGCTATGGCGATACAAAATTGGCGATACGGTGCGCTTTACCAACAAAGCTCCATATCGTATTAAAGTCACAGGACGCACCAAACATCACATTAATGTATTTGGGGAAGAGCTCATAATAGAAAACGCAGAAGAAGCGCTTAAAAAAGTTTCTAAGCAGACCAATGCAGAAATTGTAGATTATACCGCGGCACCTATTTTTATGCAAGGCAAAGACAAAGGGGCACACGAATGGCTTATAGAATTTAAACGCCTCCCAGAAGACAAGGAGCAATTTGTACGGCTATTAGATGCCTCGCTACAAGCAGTAAACAGTGACTACGAAGCCAAGCGATATAACAATACAACTTTGAATCTACCTACTATTCACTTTGGAAGAGAACGGGTGTTTTACGATTGGTTAAAAGAAAAAGGCAAACTGGGTGGGCAACACAAAGTGCCGCGTCTTGCCAATACTCGTGAATATTTAGAGGAATTACTTAAACTTAACGATTAAGAAACCGCCTTGAGTTTTTTAATAGTGGCTTTGTTGAGCTTTTGCTGTGCATATTCTTTGGTCACATGCAAATCTTTAGAATCGCCACCTGGCATCTCGAACATCGCATCGGTAAGTACGGCTTCGCATAGGGACCTAAGGCCTCTTGCGCCTAATTTATACTCGATAGCTTTCTCTACGATATAATCTAAGGCTTCTTCTGTAATCACAAAGTCTATCTCGTCCATTTCAAACAGCTTTTTATATTGCTTGATAATGGCGTTTTTAGGTTCTGTTAGAATCGCTCTTAGGGTTCCTTTATCTAACGGATCCATATGTGTAAGCACGGGCAAACGCCCAATGATCTCAGGAATCAATCCGTAGTCTTTTAAATCCTTTGGAATAATATATTTAAGCAGGTTATCACGTTCGAAAGTGTCGTCTGACTTAGAAGCACTAAACCCAACAGCTTGCATATTTAAGCGTTTTGTAATGGTACGCTCAATACCGTCAAAAGCACCTCCTGCAATAAACAAGATGTTTTCTGTATTGACCTCAATAAACTTTTGATCCGGATGCTTGCGCCCTCCTTTAGGCGGAACATTAACAACCGTACCTTCTAGCAACTTAAGCAATGCTTGTTGTACTCCTTCTCCAGAAACATCTCTGGTAATAGAAGGGTTATCGCTCTTACGGGCGATTTTATCGATTTCGTCTATAAAGACGATTCCGTTTTGGGCTTTGTCTACATTATAGTCTGCGGCTTGTAAGAGACGCGTTAAGATGCTTTCTACATCTTCGCCTACATAACCCGCCTCGGTGAGCACCGTGGCATCTACGATGGCCAAAGGCACATTGAGCATGCGAGCAACCGTCTTGGCTATTAAGGTTTTACCTGTTCCAGTTTGCCCAACAATTACAATATTACTTTTCTGAATCTCAATATCGTCGTCGGTAGGTGGCTGCAACAATCGCTTGTAATGATTGTACACCGCCACAGACATCACCTTCTTGGTATGCTCCTGCCCGATAATATATTCGTCTAAAAAATTTTTGATGGCCGTAGGCTTCTTTAGCATGAGCTCTTTGGTAAGCTCTGCGTTGTTAGAATGAGTTGCCTCTTCAATGACAATACCGTGCGCCTGCTCAATACATCGATCACAGATATGTGCATCCAATCCTGCGATAAGCAAGTTGGTCTCTGGCTTTTTACGGCCGCAAAACGAGCATTCTAATTCTTCCTTTGCCATACTATTGTATTAAACTAAGCTAATAACGCTTAGTTACGAGTAAGTATTTCATCTATCATGCCATAATCTTTGGCCTTCTCTGCCTTCATCCAGTAATCACGATCACTGTCTTCGTAAACCTTGTCGTAATCCTGGCCAGAATGCTTGGCGATGATGTTATATAATTCTTCTTTTAAAATAAGGATCTCTCTAGCCGTAATTTCTATATCACTTGCTTGTCCTTGAGCGCCTCCCATAGGTTGGTGAATCATCACACGCGAATGCGTTAAACCACTGCGTTTGTCTTTTGTACCTGCACATAGCAATACTGCTGCCATAGAGGCTGCCATTCCTGTACAAATTGTGGCTACATCTGGTTTGATAAACTGCATGGTATCGTAAATACCAAGACCAGCATATACACTCCCACCAGGAGAATTAATATAAATCTGAATGTCTTTAGTAGAGTCTGTACTTTCTAAAAACAACAATTGCGCTTGAATAATATTAGCCACCTGGTCGTTAATGCCGGTACCTAAAAAAATGATGCGATCCATCATGAGTCGCGAGAATACGTCAAAGATGGCTATGTTCATTTGACGTTCTTCGATAATATTTGGAGTCAAATTTGTAGGATACATACTACTCATAATCTTATCGTAGTAGGTACTGCTAATGCCTTGATCTCCTATAGCAAATTTTTTAAATTCTTTGTTGTAATCCATCGATTGATAACTGTTTTTGAGTGACAAAAAAGGCGTTTAAATCTGGTTTAAACGCCTATAAAGATAACTAAATTCAAAGATATTAGTTGTAGGCTTCTTTTATGAATTTTTCATAAGTAATCTCTTTAGTCTTTAATTTTGCGTTTTCCTTAAAAAAGGTGAGCATTTTTTGACTGTTAAGTTGCTCAGAAAGACGTTTTACCTCGTCCTGATTGCCTAGTATACGAGCAGCAATTCCGTCCAGTTCTTCGTCTGATGGGTTCATCTGACCAAACTGTGCCATTTGAGAACGAATCATATCTTTAGAATACTCCTTAAGCTCGTCGAAACCAACTTGCAAGTTGTTTTCTGAACGAAGTTTTCCTTCGATAAGTTGATAACGCAACCCTTTTTCGCTGCGCTCGTACTCTTCTTTTGCTTCGTCTTCTGTTAGTTGTTTTTCGCCAGAGATTTGAATCCAACGTTGTAAGAAAGCATCTGGAAGATCGAATTTAGTGTTCTCGATTAGAGACTCTACCACATCGTTTAATAACTTCTGATCGCTTTGCTGTTCGAACTGACGCTCGGCATCTTCTTTTATCTTTTGCTTGAGGTCGTCTTCGCTCTTCACAACGTCTTTTCCAAAAAGCTTGTCGTACAACTCCTGGTTTAAATCTGCCATTTCGCGTTCGTTTACCTCTTCAATTGTAAGGGTCACATCTACATCAAGTCCATGAGCATCGTCGTGAGAAACCTTTAAAAAGTGTTGGTTGTCGTGATCGTCCTTAAACATGTCTTTTGTAGCCAATGTTAGCGTATCGCCTACTTTGGCAGCCAATAACGCTTTACGCTGCTTTTTACCCGTGATGCGCTCCATATCGAAGGTCGCCTTGTTCTCGATTCCTTTCTCTTCGTTGGTAAAAGTACCGGTAATCTCGTCTTTGGCAGAAACCTCTTTTTTAGAAATGAGCTTCCCGTATTGCTTACGAATTGACTTTACCTGATTGTCTATCATGGTATCGTCTGCAACAATTTTATATGAAGTGATGGCCTTTTTTGGCGCAAGATTTACGTCAAATTCAGGAGCCAAACCTAGTTCGAATTCAAAACTAAGTGAATCGGCATCCCAATCGATTGCATCGTCGTTTTTAGGCAGAGGATTACCTAAAACGTCTAACTTCTCTTCTGTTAGGTAATTGTGCAAAGAGTCTTGTAACAATTTGTTTACCTCATCAACGAGCACCGCTTTTCCGTATTGTTTTTTAACCATGCCCATAGGTACATGTCCTTTTCTAAAACCTGGAATGTTGGCGTTTTTGCGATAGTCCTTAAGTATCTTCTCTACTTTAGGTGCGAAATCTTCTTTATCGAGGGCTACAGTTACTACTGCATTTAGGCTGTCGATGTCTTTTCTGCTTATATTCATTGCGTGTTTTTATACTAAAAATCGGATGGCAAAATTACGGTTTTTTTCGCCACCCGACAACCCTTTATCTGTTTGAATTACACGATGTTATTTTTCTTCTTTCAGGACACCATTCAGCAGGGATTGAAAGACAGATAGCAAGACGCTAAACAGCAGTGCATACCAAAGGTTCTCTACAGAGAATCCATCTAGCAATCTACTGGCTATCCAGACGATAACGGCATTGATAATAAACAAGAACAACCCTAACGTAAGTATGGTAATAGGCAAGGTAAGTATCACTAGAATAGGCTTTACAAATAACCTAAGAAGCGCTAGTACAATTGCCACGATAATGGCGGCGCCATAACCATCTACTCCTACGCCAGGCAAGAATTTAGCCAATACCACAACCGCTACGGCCGTGAGTAATAATTTTATAATAGTATTCATAATACGTATGTTGTGTTTTTCTAAGATAAAAAAAAGCGCCAACTCTCGTTGGCGCTTTCACTTCTAATTTCTAAACTTTTCTAATTATTAGTCAACGTAACGGTTGGATACGAGCCTACGTTCACTTGTGGAATCGTAGCTCCGTACTTAGCGTTAATCGCTTGAATAATTAGATTTGCTGTATAGGCATACCCTCTTGGCGTTGGATGCACTCCATCTAAAGAAAATGCGCCTCCTGATACAAAAGCATCGGTTAATAAACCAGCATCGTAAGACACACCACCATTGGCAACTTGTGCCAAGGCAGATCTAGCATCTACAAAGGCCAAGTCATTAGCTGCCGCAATCGCTTGGATAGTCGCATTATAAGAGGCTGCTGCAGTAGCCACTCTTGCTTGCTCCGTACTGGTAAGTACTAAGCTATTTGCAAGCGGCACAGAAACTCCGTTTACTTGTAAAGGATCGTCTCCAACCTGAGTACCTAATACGCTAGCTGCTGGAAGCACGATTAAATCGTCTGCCTTTGCTTGGCGTAATTGTCCTAACAAATTAGCCAATTCTTCTGGCAAGTTTGCTGGAGGTCCTTGAAGGATCGTGCTCACGTCTGTTAAATCTGTATCTGTGATGATAGGTGCATTACCTAAACCAGCAGAAAACGAAATTGTTCTAGACGCTGCTTCTTCTGCAGAAATAATTCCGAAGGTAACAAGCGTTGGTAAAATCAAGTCGTTGTACTGAGCGAACTGTGCGTTTAACGCAGTTGCAGTCGCCTCGTCTAAAGGAATTGAGAATACAGGCACCGTTGTGAAATAAGGAATAGAAGTAACATCTGCGATGTTAAGCAACACTCCTTGACCACTACTCGCCACCAAAGCATCTACCTCTTGACTATATACAGAAGCAAAAACTGTAGGGTCTGTTATATCGTTAGGCCCATAAGTTGTAGGGTCTAAGTTTCCTGTTTGATCTACTCCAGAACCACCCGAGGTCGCATACGATAAGATATCGTTGTTTCCTATCCATAGTGAAAAGAATGATGGGCTTAAAGAAGCGGCATCACCTACAACTGTAGAAGAACTACTCGTCGCAATTCTAGCATAGTAAGGGTTAGCAGTTCCTGTAAGAACGCCACCCACATCACCGTATCCAGGTGATACTAAATGAAAACTCTTTGCACCAGGAATCCCCATATTGTTAAAAGGAGATGCCAAAGCGTTCGCTACGTCTGTAGTAGGAGTCCCTTCTAAACGAGCAGGAAACGGACCATCTGCATTGGCAGAAAGCACAAAGCGATTTTCTGCGATTACGTTACCACTCAAGGTTAGACCACCTAAGTTATCGTCTACTAAAGGTTGTGTAAAATCGCCTCCTCCAGCTAGTGCAAATTGCCCAGCTAAGATATTAGGATACGAGTTTTCTTGCCCTGTAATATATAAGGCTCCATCGGCATAACCAGCCGTTAGTGAGTTACCAACAGAAACGAAGTTAGAAAGATCTGCAGTACCACTTGTGTACACACCTTCGTCTGTGATTGGAGTTTCGAAGTCTGCTTCACAACTTGCTAAAAAAGCTGCCGAAGCCACGAACATATATTTGATATAATTTTTCATTTGTTCTTTTTTAAATAGTTATGAATTACATTTTATAAGTTACCCCAAGTCCTGGAACAAAGGAGTTAGACTTGTACGTACCTTCAAACGGAACGGCTACACCATTCTCGAAGTAAAAATCGTAAGAAGCATCTACTTCTTTAAAGTGTAGGTACAAGAACGAAGCGTCTATTTGCAAACGGTCGCTCACGTTAAAAGTAAGACCAGCCGTGTATCCGTTAGAATCGTTACGAGGCGTTTCTGGCGCAAAGAAACCATCTTGTACTGGAGACTCATCAAAGTAGTAACCAGCTCTTAAAGTAAACTTGCTTGTAGCTTCGTATTGTAATCCAAAACGAACGATAGATGCGTTTTTATAGTTTCTTCTGTTTTGAGAATCCGGAATATTAGGATCTGCAAAATCGATATCTAAAGAATTGTAAACATCCCAGAACGCGCGGTTGTAATCAAAGGCAAACAACCATTTGTCGCAGAACTCATAAGACAAACCAACAGTCATCTCTGCAGGTAAAGGCAAAGAAGCGCTAATTGCAGTATCTGCAAATGGGGCCAATGGTGAGTTAGGTACGTCGTTAAATTCGGCGGTACCGTCTTCTGCATCAAGAATGATTTCTGATCGGTAATTAAAACCAATTCTCAAATTTTCTGTTGGATTAAACATGGCACCAATCGTATAACCCCAAGCGTTTACGCCAGAAGCATCGATAGTAACATCAGAACGATTTCCGTCTAAATCTGCTAGAGTACGGTTCAGGTTTCTGTTAAAGTTTACAGAACCAGTAACGTAAATTGGACCACCACCAATACTAAATTGATCGGCGATTTTAATCGAAACTGTAGGCTGAATAAAGATTGCTGCCAATTCGATATTATTTACAAGGTGAGATCCTACCCAGTCTTGTTCGTACTCAACGGTAGAGCCGTAAGGAGTGTACACCCCTAAACCAAAGGCTAACCAGTCGTTAGCTTTGTAAGAACCATAAAGATAGAAAGGGGTTCCTACTGGACTGTCTGTTTCTGCAGATGTTCCAAATTGAACGTTTTGATATTTAACATCAGAGAATACTCCACTAACTCCTCCAGATATGTTAAGCTTGTTCTCTAAGTATACTAGTCCCGCAGGATTAAAGAATACTAGTTCGCTACTGTTTACAACAGCCACACCGGTATGTCCCATTGCAAGAGACTTGTGTCCTTGTAGACTTACCCGATATCCCCCCGCATAAGTCACCGCTGCAGTCATAGCAAAAACAGCGAATAAGAGTAATTTTTTCATAAGAAGTAATTAATTAATAGATTGATTTGTGAATTTAAGTGCATACACCATATGGTTTTATACCTATTTATTATGCATACATAGTAAATCTTTGCAATGTTATAAAAAATCTATAACATTTTGGTAAAATTCTTCTGGATTTTCGGCATGTAACCAATGACCTGCATTCGATACCGTTAAAAGCCGTGAGTCAGGAAAATGCTTTTTTATGAGTAATTGATCCTGATCCTCGATATATCCTGATCGGTCGCCGCGTAAAAATAAGCTTTGCCCTTTGTACAAAGCACTAGAATCTAAAGGCTTTCCAACTTCTTTATAATGATCGCTAAGAGCGGGCAAATTTACGCGCAAGCCTAATGTTTGTTTGTCTTTCCAGTATAAGTTCTTAAGCAAAAATTGTCTTACTCCGGCTTCTTTGACGTATTGAGATAAAATAGCATCGGCCTGAGACCTACTTGCCAGGTCTGCGTTAAATACACCAAACATTCCTTTTAAAATTTCGTGATGATGCTCTGGATAGAGTTTAGGTGCAATATCTGCTACCACCAACTTATTTACGAGATCTGGATGAGTTACGGCCAATTGCATTGCAGTTTTACCTCCCATAGAATGACCAATTACGGCAATTTGCTCAAGGGCATTGGCTTCGCAGTAACGTTTTACATCTTGCGCCATTAGTTCGTAAGAGAACTCAGCATTGTGAAAACTTCGCCCGTGATTGCGCTGGTCAACCAAATGTACCTGATGCCCATCTGTCGCAAATCGGTTGCCCAACGACTTCCAGTTGTCGCCCATACCCAAAAACCCGTGTAAAATGACCAAGGGACTACCCTCGCCTATCACTTTAGCGTGCAAAATACTCATGACAATCTGTGTAAATACATGGCTACTACATTCTCTAATCCAAGATAAAGCGATTCAGAAATAAGCGCATGCCCAATAGAGACCTCATCTAAATACGGAAGTGATTCCGCAAAGAAGGCAATATTATCTAACGATAAATCATGGCCTGCATTTACGCCCAAACCAAGCTCATGAGCTAATTGAGAAGCCTTAATATACGGTGCGATTGCTTTTTCTTTGTCTTGAGAAAAATCTACAGCAAAAGCCTCTGTATACAATTCGATGCGATCTGTGCCAACAGCGGCCGCTCCCTCTATTTGCGACAATACTGGGTCTACAAAAATACTCGTGCGAATCCCCAATGCTTTAAAATCTGCAATCACCTGACTTAAAAAATCTTTGTGAGTAATGGTATCCCACCCAGCGTTAGAGGTAATAGCATCTACCGCGTCTGGCACTAAAGTGACTTGATGCGGACGTACTTCGTTTACCAGGGCTATAAAAGAATCTACAGGGTTGCCTTCTATATTTAGCTCAGTAGTGACCACCTTTTTTAAGTCTCGGGCATCTTGATATCGTATGTGCCGTTCGTCAGGTCTTGGGTGAATTGTGATGCCATGAGCTCCAAAAGATTGGATTCGTTGCGCTGCTAATAATAAGTCGGGCATGGTGCCTCCTCTGGCATTACGCAAGGTGGCAATCTTATTAATATTTACACTCAGTTTTGTCATCTTAAGCGTTTAGGATGCAAAAATACAAACTTGCAATAGGCTTTTGCTTTTAAATTTTGATTAATTTGCAGGCTAATTCAGCACTTTTGAATACAAAAGCATATTTAATAAACGATGTTAAGCCTATTGAGGTTACCACTCTTGTAAGTGAAGTCCAGAACAGGTTTAATCAGCTCACGTACTCGCATCATCCTGTTGTAGAAAATGGGGTGTTTTTGGGATCTGTGTCTGAGACCGATGTGCATTGTTTCGAAAGCGACAAAACCATCGATGACTTTAAATATGCAATCGAAGGCTTTTTTGTGCGGGACACTACCAACTGGTTAGATATCATAGAGGCTTTTGCCCAAGCTCATGCCAATATTATGCCTGTGCTGGACAAAGACAATACCTACATAGGCTATTACGAACTTGAAGACATCATGAGCCTCTTTAGCGAAACACCATTTTTGCATGATGCTGGCGGAATCGCAATCGTAGAAAAAGGCATCACAGAATTTTCGTTTAGCGAGATTTCACAAATTGTAGAAACCAACGACGCTAGATTATTAGGCTTATTTATTTCTAAAATGGAGCAAGACATGGTACAAATAACCATGAAAATAGCTCCAACCGATATGAATTCTATTGTTCAAACCTTTAGAAGATATGGCTATATTGTGGTCTCTAGCCATAGCGAAGACACCTACCTTGAGGCCTTACGCGACCGTTCTAAATATTTAGACAAATATCTTAATATGGGCTCTTAGGCTCACAATCATCTAACAAAGACGCTGTGCTAAAAATTGGAATATACGGTCAATTCTATCATAAAAACTCAGGCACTTATATACAGGCAATCCTGGAAGGGCTGCAACAGGCTAAGGCCCAAATTGTAGTAGAAGCCAACTTTTTGTCGCTCATCAAAGAAAATCAGGAGATAGACCGAGACTATTCAGAAGTAGAAACCTTTACAGAAATCGATGCGTCTTACGACTTGTTCTTTAGTATTGGAGGGGATGGTACCATTTTAAAATCTATCACCTTTGTACACGACTTAGGAATTCCGATAGTTGGAATCAATACCGGCAGACTCGGTTTTTTGGCCACTATTCAAAAAGAAGAATTACAAGAGTGTCTAGATCATGTTTTAAAAGGAAACTACAGCACCTCTGAGCGCAGTTTACTTACCGTGAGCACTAGCCCAGAGACAACCATGAGTGAATCGCTCAACTTTGCACTCAACGAGATTGCCGTCAATAGAAAAAATACTACCTCGATGATTAAAGTTGCCACCACACTTAATGGCGAGCACCTTACATCGTATTGGTCTGACGGACTCATCGTTGCCACGCCAACGGGGTCTACAGGTTATTCGCTTAGTTGCGGAGGCCCAGTGATAGATCCAGCCACCAACTCCCTTGTTATAACGCCCATCGCCCCGCACAATTTAAATGCCCGGCCTTTTGTGATTCCAGATTCAACGCAAATCACACTTACAGTTTCTGGGCGAGAAGATAGCTACTTACTATCGATGGATTCGCGCATCGTAACCTTACAAAACGATACCCTGGTACATATAAAACGAGCCCCGTTTACCATAAAATTGGTACAGTTAGAGCAAAATAGTTTTATAAAAACCATAAGAGATAAACTGCTCTGGGGCGAAGACAAGCGCAATCTTAAACAATAATACCCGTTAAAAATTGTTTTACTTCTCGTAGGAACATCCTGCTGGCTGCACGTTTAGCCAAGTTTATTGTTATATTTGCAAACTTTTAAGGGATATGAGGGGTTTTTTCTTATGTATAATGCTGATTCTTGGAGGGTTTAGTCTTCAAGCCCAAACCTATGAAATAGGTGGAATTTTGGGTGGTTCAAATTATATTGGTGAAGTGGGCCGTACCAACTTTATCGCACCTAATAATGTCGCCTTTGGCGGAATTTTTAAATGGAACCGCTCCCCCAGACACTCATTTCGATTTACGCTAATTCACGCACAAATAAGTGCAGACGATGCAGACGCTAGCGACAAACGTAGACAAGCCCGCGGACTTTCTTTTAAAAATAGTATTACAGAAGCTTCTTTAGGATTGGAATATACCTTTTGGGAGTTTAGCATGTACTCTGGCAAACCAGCGCACGCTCCTTATTTATATACGGGGTTAACTTATTTTAAGTACGATGCCCTTTACAGACGCCCAACGATTGGTGATATCGTAAAATATGATGACGCTTACGACTTTGCAATTCCAATGGTAGTAGGTTATAAAACTACGGTAGGCACCAAAATGGTACTTGGGCTAGAAGTTGGAGCTCGCTATACTTTTACGGATGGTCTGGATGGAAGCAATCCGCCAAAAGGGAATCGAGCCGATAATGAGAATCTAAAATTTGGCAACATAAATAGTGACGATTGGTACGTTTTTACCAATATGACACTTACCTTTACCTTTGGCCGAAAACCTTGCTATTGCAACTTTTAAAATGACACATTTAGACCAAATCGATCCTAAAAAATTGCCAAATCATGTAGCTATTATCATGGATGGTAACGGGCGTTGGGCAAAAAAACAAGGTTTATTTAGAGCTAAAGGACACGAAAGCGGTGCCAAAGCGGTTAGAGATGTGGTAGAAGGAACCGCAGAAATTGGGATTCCATTTTTAACTCTTTATGCTTTCTCTACAGAAAACTGGAACCGTCCCAAACTCGAGGTGCAAACCCTAATGCGTCTTTTGGTATCTAGTCTAAAGAAAGAACTCAAGACACTTCATAAAAACGATATTAAGCTCAATGCGATAGGTGCCTTACATGACCTTCCTAAAAAGGCTCAAACCGAGCTAAGCGAAGTTATGGAAGCCACCAAAAACAACAAACGGCTTACCCTTACTTTAGCCCTTAGTTATGGGTCTAGAGAGGAAATCACAAAAACTATTAAAGAAATAAGTTCTAAAGTTAAAAATAATATAATTTCGGTCGAAAAAATTGACGAATCGATTATAAATGAGCATCTTTACACGCTTAATTTACCAGACGTAGATTTGTTGATTCGCACCAGTGGCGAGCAACGAATTAGCAATTTTTTGCTTTGGCAAATTGCCTACGCCGAATTGTATTTTACAGAGGTACTTTGGCCCGATTTTAGAAAGACAGACTTATATGAAGCTATTCTCAATTTTCAGAACAGAGAACGCAGATTTGGAAAAACCAGTGAACAACTCAACTAACTCAATCTCATTGAACCCATATAGAACATTACTACTTGCATTCTTCGTAATTTTTATCAGCGTTGGCGCTTCTGCCCAACAAAGAGTTATTGATGGCGACATTAAATATACGATTGGTAAATTAGACATTACCGGTTTAAAAAGCTTTAACGAACAAACTGTACTAACTTTTACCGGCCTTAGACCAGGAGAGCGTGTGTATGTTCCAGGCCAACGTCTTAGTGATGTTATCTCTAAACTTTGGGAACAAAAACTCTTTAGTGATATCAATATTTATGTGACCAATATCGAAGGCAACACCATAGATCTAGAAATCAACATCACCGAACTCCCAACCCTAAACAAGGTTTCTATAACGGGGATAAAGGAGCGCAAAACCAAAGACATTCTTAACGACAATAACCTGAGAAAAGGCGTAAAAGTCACAAAGAATCTAATTAATACCTCTAAAAACTATATTTTAAACAAATACAGAGAGCAAGGATATTTAAATGCGCAAGTGTTAATAAAAACAACGCCTGTAAAAGATTCTCTTACTGGTATTGAGTCTTTCCAAGATATGTCTATCGCTATTGATAGAGGTGAAAAAGTAAAAATAGACGAGATTACATTTTCTGGCAATGTAGAGCTTCCCGAAAAGAAGCTTAGAAAAGCCATGAAGAACACCAAAAAGAAAATGGGCCTTCGTTTCTGGAAACGCTCTAAATATATAGAAGACGATTACGCAGAAGACAAGGTTAGTGTAATCAATAAGTTTAAAGAAAATGGTTTTCGAGATGCTCGAATCATTAGCGATACCATTATAAAAAACGAAGACAATACCATTAGCCTTCAAATCAATGTAGAAGAAGGCAAGAAATACTACTTTGGAGACATCAATTTTATTGGTAATAGTGTTTTTTCTGACGAACTACTTACGCAGATTTTAGGAATTGCAGAAGGAGACACATATAACGGAGTCTTACTCGAAGAGCGCATTGCAGATCAAGGAGACCCAGAAGCTTTAGACCTTACCAATCAATACCAAAACAACGGGTATTTATTCTCGAGAATTAACCCCGTAGAGGTTAATGTTCAGAACGACACTATCGATTTCGAAATTAGAATCATCGAAGGTAAGCCTGCCTATTTTGATCATATTAGCGTAGTGGGTAATGATCGCACTAACGACCATGTAGTATACAGAGAATTACGAACGCGCCCAGGCCAAAAGTACTCTAAGGCAAACGTGGTGCGTACTGTACGTGAGCTAGGCCAATTGGGTTATTTTGACCCAGAACAGATATCGCCTAACTTTAAGAATGTAGACCCCAACTCTGGTACGCTAGATATGGAATACGCTGTGGTAGAGAAAGGATCGAGCCAGATCGAGCTACAAGGTGGTTACGGTGGTGGTGGCTTTGTAGGTACCGTAGGATTATCGTTTAATAACTTCTCGATTCGAAACTTACTTAAAGGCGAGGCATACAAACCGCTTCCTATGGGAGATGGCCAGACATTGTCGCTTAGAGCTCAGGCCAGTACCTTTTATCAAACCTATAGTTTGTCGTTTATAGAACCTTGGCTAGGAGGTAAAAAACCGATTCAGTTTAGCAGTTCTTTCTCGCATACCGTGCAGTTCTTTTACGACTTTAGAAATCGTGAAGCAGATCGCACTAGAAAATTCTTAATTACAGGTGGGTCTTTAGGAATCGCCAAAAAATTAAAATGGCCAGACGATTATTTCCAGATCTCACATGCGGTGAGTTTCCAGCATTTTAATTTAAAAAATTACAATACAGGTCTGTTCACCTTTGGTGACGGTTATTCTAACAACCTCGCTTATACCATTGGGCTGGTTAGAGATAATACCACGGTAAACCCAATTTATCCAATGGGCGGGTCTCAGTTTTCTATGACAGCCAAATTGACTCCCCCATGGTCGCTCTTTAGCGGAACCGACTTCGCAACCCTTGGCGAAAATTCGGAGTTTCAGAACAATGCAGGAGAACCAGATCAAGCAAAAATTGACCAAGAACGTTTTAAGTGGTTGGAATTTTATAAAATTAAATTTAATGCCACTTGGTATACTAGAGTTGTAGACAAACTTGTATTACGTACGCATGCCGAGTTTGGTTTCTTAGGAGCTTACAATAGCGACAGAGGTGTACCGCCTTTTGAGCGTTTCTTTGTGGGTGGTGATGGTTTAGGATCATTTAGCCTTGACGGACGTGAAGTTATTCAGTTAAGAGGATATCCGAATCAGTCGTTATCTTCAATCGATGGAAATACGATTTACAATAAATTTACGTTAGAAATGCGTTACCCAATCAGTTTAAAACAGTTGGCAACCATTTATGCATTGACCTTTATAGAAGGTGGAGCATCGTATGATGGGTTTAGAGATTACAATCCTTTTGTTTTAAATCGTTCTGCTGGCGCAGGAATCCGTATATTTATGCCTGCATTTGGCCTATTAGGAATCGATTTTGGATATGGATTCGACCCGATTCCTGGCGGAATAGAGCCAAATGGTTGGGAAACACATTTTATAATTGGCCAGCGATTTTAACGCTTTGGCACGATATTTTCTATTAACAACTAACAATTATGAAACTTAAATTATTCATCTTAACAGCTTTCTTGCTTGTGGGAAGTTATGCGCAAGCACAACGCGGAGCAAGAATTGGCTACATCGACATGGAGTATATTCTGGAAAACGTTCCTGAATATCAAGAAGCAGCTACACAACTCGACGGTAAGGTTCAGCAGTGGAAGAAAGACATAGAAAAACGACTCTCTGCGGTAGACCAAATGAAAGTCGATTTAAGCAACGAACGCGTACTACTTACCAAGGAATTGATCGAAGAACGCGAAGAAGAAATTCAAATTAAGCAAGACGAAGTTCTGGACTATCAGCAAAAGCGATTTGGTCCTAATGGCGACTTAGCGATTCAAAGAAGACAATTGGTACAGCCTGTACAAGATCAGGTTTTTAATATTGTACAAGAAATCGCCGACGCCAAAAAATACGACTTCATCTTTGACAAATCTGCAGACATCGTTATGTTGTTTGCTGCAGAACGAAACGACATTAGCGAACAAGTAGTTAGAGCTATTAACCGTGCCGCTAAGCGCACGCAAGCCACTACCAAAGCAGACAAAAAAGACATCGAGCAACGCGAGTCACTTAGTCTAGAAGAAGACAAAGAAGTTACCGCACGTGAAGAAGCTGCAGAAGTCAAAAAGAACGAGCGCGAAGTATTACTTGCCAACCGTCAAAAAACTAGAGACTCTATTCGCGCTGTCAAAAAAGCCGAATTTGATGCAAGACGCGAGCGCCTTTTGGCCGAACGTCAGGCTAGAAAAGATTCGATTTTGGCCGCTAGAGCCGCAAAGAAAAATCCCCCAGCCGATGATGACGGTGACGACGGTGGAGGAAACTAAAATTTATTATTGATCACCTTATAACACTTAAATATTAATACAATTACAATGAAACATTTTAAATCTTTACTAGTAGCATTTGTGCTGATTTTTGGAGCTACGAGTTTTGTAAGTGCCCAGGATGCTGCGGCAAAAGTAGCGCATATCGATACTCAGAAGTTGGTAGAAGCCATGCCAAGTATGATAGCTGCTCAGAACCAGTTAAAGAAGTTACAACAAACTTACGATACTGAGATTCAAACAATGGCTAAAGAATTACAAGCTAAGATTACACAGTACGATAACGAAGCTGCGTCTAAAACAGACGAAGAAAACGGTAAGAGAATTGCAGAAGTTCAAGGCATGCAACAAAAGATTCAAGAGTATCAGCAAAATGCACTTAAAGATCTTCAAGAAAAAGAAGTAGGGCTTATGCAGCCTCTTTTAGACGATGCTAGACAAGCGATTCAAAAAGTTGCTCGCGCAAAAGGATTCCAATATGTAGTAGATTGTGCTACAGGTAACGGAATGATCCTTTGTGACGGTTTTGATCTTTTAGGAGATGTAAAGGCAGAAATGGGAATTTAATCTATATCCCATCTATATAATAAAACTGCCATCGATTTTCGATGGCAGTTTTTTATTTTTATACAATGAACAGTCGCGGGCCTATTGGCATTTTTGATTCGGGGATAGGAGGAACTTCTATTTGGAAGGAGATTCACGCCCTCTTACCGTTAGAAGACAGCCTCTATTTGGCAGACAGCAAACATGCCCCTTACGGAATCAAGTCCGCAGAAGAGATTATTGCACTTTGCAAAAAAAACACCGACTACCTTATTGAAAAGGGCTGCAAGATTATTGTTGTTGCCTGCAATACGGCCACTACCAATGCCATCACTTTTTTAAGAAACTCCTACGAGCTGCCTTTTATTGGCATAGAACCCGCTATAAAACCGGCAGCACTGCAATCCAAGACCAACAATATTGGAATCCTTGCTACTCATGGAACGCTTAGCAGCGCCCTCTTTAATACTACACAAGCAACTTTTGCCAGCGATGTTAATGTGATAGAAGTTGTGGGCGAAGGTTTGGTCCCTTTAATAGAAGCGGGCGATATAAATAGTCCTGCACTAAACGAATTGCTGAGCAGTTATTTAAACCCTATGATTGCGGCAAACATAGACTATCTTGTTTTGGGTTGTAGTCATTACCCATACTTGCTGCCAGTAATAAAAAAGATTTTGCCAAGTCATGTGAAGGTAATCGATTCGGGATTGGCCGTTGCAAGGCAAACCAAAAACATCTTAGAAGGTCTTGATCTGTTAAACGATCAGGGAGGCGATGACTTAACGTTTTTGACCAACGCAGACAAGACTGCCTTAAGTGCCGTTTTGGAGGCTTATAAGCAAGACATTACGATTAGAGAAGAAGACTTCTAGCTACCGCTCGCCCTCAAACCAACTACTATAGGTAACATAATTGTTGGCGATACGATTAATTTCGCCTTCGAGCATCTCTGGCGAAACATCTTTTACTTTTTTGGCAGGAACCCCGGCAAAGATCGATCCAGCCGGCACATGGGTATTTTTAGTAAGTACTGCTCCGGCAGCGATAATACTGTTTGATTCTACCACGCAGTCGTCCATTACGATACTTCCCATTCCTATCAATACATTATCGTGAATAGTACATCCATGTACGATCGCATTATGACCAATAGAAACATTATTACCAATATTGGTGGGCGATTTCTTAAACGTTGCGTGAATCACAGCTCCATCTTGCACATTTACTTTGTCGCCCATTTTTATATAATGAACGTCTCCGCGAATCACCGCATTAAACCAAACACTACAATGCTCTCCCATACTTACTTCACCAACGATGGTTGCATTAGGAGCCACAAAACAACTCTCTGGAATCTCTGGCGATTTGCCATTTACGGGTAGTATAACCATTTATTTAAAGTATGAAAGTAACTGTGCTTTTTTAGAGGCAGATACCATAATCTCTTTACCATTTGATAGAACAACGCTACCGCCTTTTCCTTTTTTGTATTCTGTAATAGCGTTTACGTTTACCAAAAAGGATTTGTGAATACGTGCAAAGCCATTATTGTTTAGAATATCGTCAAAATATTTTAGGGTTTTACTCACCAACTTCTTTTTGTCTCCAACGAATATGTGTGTATAATTATCGTCTGCCTGACAATAGAGTATGTCCTCTATTTCTAATACTTCGAATCCGTTCTGAAGTGGAATCGTAATCTTGCCATTTACCTGCTTGTTTACCGGAACCAATACCTGATCTTGTAAACTGGCTTCTTTGGCTTTGATTTCTTGAACGTGATCTACCGCTTTTATTAGCTCGTCTATAGAGATAGGTTTTAATAAATAATATGAAGCATGTGCATTCAAAGCCTCAATCGCATAGTGATCGTAAGCCGTCACAAAAATGGTTTCAAACTGCCTGTCCCCTACCTTATCTAATAAGTCAAAGGCGTTTCCGTAAGGCATTTCTACATCTAGAAAGACCAAATCTAAGTCGTTATTCCTAATAAGCACTAGGGCCGCTTCTATACCGTCTGCCTCACCAACGAGCTCGACAGATGGACAATACTTGGTCACGTACGAGCGTAAAATTTCGCGACTTGTTTCTTCGTCTTCGACGATAATGGCTTTTAAATTCATTAATCCTTTTTTAAGATGAGCGTTACACGAGTACCTTCTGTATTTTCGAAAACATCACTTACGAGTACATCTACTTTGTCTTTGTACATTTCGTTAAGAATCTTGATTCTTTTTTTGATGTTCCCCATGCCTTTAGAGTTCTGCTTTTTTTGATTTTCTGTTTTGAGGGCTTTCGATTTTAACCTCCCAATTCCGTCGTCGACGATTTGAATCTTTATGGTCTCTTTATCTATTTGATCAAAATAAATATCGAGCTTGCCCTTGGTCTCTTTGTAACGCAAACCATGCCAAACAGCGTTTTCTATATAGGGTTGTAAGAGCATTGGCGGAATCATAAAGTCGTTCACCTGCAATGCAGGATCTAAATGAATCTCGTAATCAAACTTGTCTTTAAACCTAAAATGTTCGAGTTTGGTATAAATGGTAAGCAGTTCTAATTCTTTAGAAAGCGGAATAAAATCTTCGTCGCTATTCTCAAGTACCGAACGCATTAACCTAGAAAAATCGGAAAGATATTTGTTGGCCGTACGTTCGTCGTTAGTAGCGATAAAACTATTGACCGAATTAAGTGCATTAAAAATAAAATGCGGATTCATTTGAGTCCTTAGCGACTTAAGTGCCAATAGATTGTTGGCATATTTTTGTTGTCGAACATTTTTGCGAAGTATATAGGCCGTTGCCAAGAGTAAGAGCGCTAGTGCGATTAACGAGGCGATAATCCATCGTTGTACTTTATTATTCTTCTCTATGAGTTCTTGGTTTTCGAAAGCCAATTCGTATCGACTTTCGTTAAGCTGTCGCTGACTCTCTAGGCTTGTGATGCGATTTTGTTTTAAAGCGATATCTCTACTAAATCTAGCTGCCTGAGATAGCTCTTGTTCTTTTCTAGAATACAGTTTATCTACTAAAGCTACGTATGATTCATAGCTATTTGCAGATTTATCAAATTCCCCCAAATCTCTATAAATTTCTGACAGCTTTCGAGTCGCATCTTTTTGCACCACCAAATCGTCGTCTAGGTCTGCTTGATCTACACTTTTTTCTAAAAATGGAATTGCGGCTTGATAGTTATCTTGAGCGATTAGGGCATTTGCTATTTTATAGTTTTGACGCTGTTGGCTTAAGGCTTCACTCAACCCAGCAGACGACAAACCATCCAGATTCTCTATAGAATCTAAAGCTCCTAAGGTTGCTGTTCTTAGTTCTATCTCTTTATCGTACTCTTCGTTGCTGCTATAAAAATCGGCTACTTTGTTTTGTTCTGCTACAGACCGCGTCTTGTTTTCGTTGGCTGCTAACTCTAAGGAATTGTCAAAGTAATCGTTGGCCAAATTAGGCGATCCTGCAGCGGCATATGCCTCTCCTATTTTGGAATTTAAGTTGGTAATTTTTGGGGTGATTAAATGCTCGTTGGCAACGGCAAGTCCTTTTTGATAGTTCTCTACCGCATTATCTAATTCGTTAATCGCGATATAGGTATCGCCCAATCCTTCGTATACTTCTACGCGCTGGTAATCACTCAATGTCGCTTCTAAGAGTGCTGTATATGCCTGTAAACTCTCCTGATGATTGCCATCTTTTCTGTAAGAAGCCGCCAGTTTTATTCTAACAGGAATACGACTCTGACTCCGCAGACTGCTCTTGTAGTTTTCTACAGCTAAATCGAATTGCTGCCAATAGTCGTTTATGTCACCTAAAAGCTCAAAGGCGAGGCTATTTTGAGCAGCTGTAGGGCGGTTTTCTCTGGTCGATTCTAGGGCCTTGGTAATAAACTCTATACTTACTTTAGCATCTCTTTTTAGATAAAATCGAGCCGAATCAAGATACTGTGTAAACACCTGCTTATTATCTACCTGAGAAGGTGCGCTCAACTTTTTGCTTCTGCTTCTGTTGGCATCTACCTCACGCTTGTTGCGCTTTGCAAGAATTTTTACTGACTGCGTGTCTTTAATATCGTAATAAACAGGGTCAAATAAATCGCTTCTAATAATCAATTGGTCACCTATGCGCGCGCGAATCCTAAAATCGCCAGACTTAGAACTTGTAGTATAGGCTCCTCCAACAATCTCTATATTGGCCTTGCCGATAGGCTTTAAAAGTTCGTCGTCAAAGACGGTACCGCTGAGCATAAAGGTCTGAGCCTCTGCTTCTGCTTCTTCTTGCGCAAAACCAAAAGTTCCTATGACCATAAAGACCAGGACACAAATCGATCTATAAAAAACTGTTTTCACGAGGTAAACATACATACTTTTAAGCAGTAAATAAAACGGCTCCACACTCATATAGCTAAGTAATAGTAGCTTTTATATAGCTACCCTCAAAGCCCGTACCATTTAACTCATCAGAACCACCCGTTCACTCATTCTGCTTTTTTTATAAAGAAAGTACCCAGTAAGTTTACATCGTTATTTAATTAGACATCATGAAAAAAATATTCACACTACTACTTATCGCCTTATTTGCCACCACTGGCTCATGTAAAGGCAAAACAAAAACAGATCCTATTGGCTTGGTTAAAACAACCGACGTCAATTCACCCATTGTACATAATAAACACTTTATTAAAGTGGCCTTGCTTTTAGATACCAGCAATAGCATGGATGGTCTAATCGATCAAGCCAAAGCGCAATTATGGGAAATCGTAAATGAGCTTTCGTACGCGCGTTGCAAAAGTGAACGGCCAGAACTTAAAATCGCACTGTATGAATACGGAAACGATCGCTTAGACGATGGCAGCGGTTTTATTAGACAGGTGTTAAACTTTACGGGAGACTTAGACGAGATTTCTAAAGAACTTTTTTCGCTTACTACTAATGGCGGAAGCGAATACTGCGGCCAAGTTATTCAGACGTCTTTAAATGATCTTAATTGGGGAAAAGACCCAGACGACTTAAAGATGGTTTTTATCGCCGGAAACGAGCCATTTACACAAGGTAAAGTAAGCTACAAAGACGCTGCTACCAATGCCAAAGAAAAAGATGTGGTCGTTAACACTATTTTTTGCGGCGATTATAATCAAGGTATCGGATCGTACTGGAAAGATGGTGCAGATCTAACCCACGGAGATTATATGGCGATTAATCACAATCAGCGCACGGTGCATATCGCATCTCCTTATGACGATATGATTTTACAGCTTAACTTAAAGCTGAACAAAACCTATGTTTATTATGGTTCTATCGGGAGAAGCAAGATGGAGGTACAGGCCACCCAAGACTCTAATGCAGAAGAATTAAGTACAGCAAATGCTGTAAGCCGTACCGTTAGTAAAGGATCGCATTTGTATAAAAACTCAAGCTGGGATTTGGTAGATGCCGAATCCGAAGAAGATTTTGATTACAACGAATTGGACAAAAATTCTTTGCCTTCAGAACTTCAAGGAAAGACTACGGCAGAGATTAAATCGTATGTAGCTAAGAAAAAAGCTGCACGTCAAGAAATTCAAAACGAGATTCAAAAGCTCAACGAAAAGCGACGGGTCTATATAGCCGCCAATAAAAAGGAAACTGGCACCAATCTAGAAAGCGCTATGATAGAAGCGCTTAAAAAGCAAGCTAAGAAAAAGAATTATACCTGGCAGAAATAATAAAAAAAGCCCCTTTTAAAGGGGCTTTTTTATATATGATAGTTTGCTTAGTTAATCGCAGGACAGTTACAATCGTAAGCATCTCTTCGTTTACCAAAGTCAAATCCTATGGTTAATTGGTGAAAGCCTCCGTTGTCAAACTTTACATTCCCGATTTGATACGAATACGTATAGGCAAACAAAAACTGATTATAGTTAATCCCCAATACAGGCGTGATTAACTGTAGTTTTTGATCGCTAATATCTACTCCATCTAAAAATTCGGCACCGTCAAAGCTTCTTCTGTAAGAGATTCCTCCCCAAAGCTGACCAAAGTCTAAAGTTTTGTACGCCTTAAAGTTTAAGTCAATTGCTTTTTCTGCAGTTCTTTCTGTAAGCTGAAACATTGTTGATGGCTCAAACGTCCAATCAGAGCTTGGATTCCCAAAGGTGTATCCGGCAGACAGCAAATATTTACGCTGATTATTAGACTCAAAATCTTGTGTAAAAAGATCTCGATTTCTGAAGACTAAATTCTTCACGGTAAAATGAGCAGAAAAATCTAGAAAGTTATACGAGGCTCCCACATCGATATTAAAATATGAAGCACTTTGAATAATACCTGCAATTACCGGGTCAAAGTCGTTTAAATCAAAATTGGTCTCATCTAATTTAGATTGTACAATACCCGCACTTAGTCCAAACGACAGCTGATTTAAATCAACTGGAGATCGCGAAAACATTATATGGTGTGCATAGGTTAAATAACCACCTGTTTGAGAATGAAAACCATTCTGATCATTAAACAATATCGCTCCAATCCCAGATTGTTCGCCTAATCGTGCGTTAAACGATAAGGTTTGCATATTAGGCGCCTCATTTTGGTCAAACCATTGTTGGCGAGCTGTTAGTCTTATTTGATTGCTATTTGCTGCACCGGCCATAGACGGGTGCAATAAATATAAGTTATCGGCAAAATAATCGTGATACACGGGAATACCTTCCTGTGCATTCATGATTCCAGCCATAAGTAGTGCAATTATCGGGGATAATCTTTTCAAGTTCATGCAATTTATCTTTTTAGGGTAAAGTGTCCTCTAAACTCCTTCTCGGTCTCTTCCTCGTCGTAGATTACCTGGAACCAGTAATCACTCGAAGGTAATGGGTTGCCGTTGTAGGTACCATCCCATCCAGGACCCGTGGGGCTTAACTGTTTGAGTAACTTTCCAAATCTGTCAAATATATAAATTTTTGCCGTAGGATTAGCGGCGATGCCTATAATGTTCCAGGTGTCGTGATAGCCATCCTGGTTTGGCGTAAAGAACAGTGGGTAATCGATCACTCCTACGAAGATCGATACGCTACCACAACCGTTTATGTCTGTAATAGTCACC
>JBDXAK010000005.1:0-1384832 GCA_039981375.1 Gilvibacter sp.
AGTTAAAACGCCCTCTAACAACGTATATAACTAATACCAGCCTTCCTATTCAAAAAATCACTAGCTTTAAAAAGTATTAATTTTTTGTATAGCGAATGCAAGCAATAGGGCTGGTACAAGTCATATACGAAGACGTTAGCAAACAGTTGAAATCGAATTCTGGAAAAATATCATTAATCTTCGGCATTGCTGGTTTAGTTCTTATGGTTTGGTTTAATTTTAAATTATACCATTTGATAATTGATGATTATGCGAAAGTTTCTGAAGGGGGGTTCTACCCTAGCCTTATTGGCATTGTAAATCTTCTGGGTATTCTTCTCGGTATACTAACAATACTTTTTGGCGCTTTTTCCATCGTAAAAAAGAAACGATATGGAGTTTTAGGCTTGATAATCGGAATACTAATCTTACTGCTCGTTTTCTTTCCAATTTACCCAATGTTTTTCAATGATTCAGTCTACGACATAAATTTTAAATGATAAAGCAACCGTTAGCTAACAACGCATATAACTAATACCAGCCTTCCTACCCAAAAAATTACTAGATTTATAAAAACAATTAATTTTTCGTGTAGTTAGTGCACAGCCCTAGGACTGGTACAAGTCATATACGAAGACGTTAGCAAACATTCACAAATTACCGTTTAAATAATGTCTAAATATTTCACCCTTTTTTTCCTTTTAATATACATTCTTAATTCCTGTGCTCAAGAAATAAAAAATAATGATATAATTTTTGTTGGACAGACAATTGAAGAAGCAATTAATTTTGAGAATTCAATAAAATCAAATTATCAGAAAGGTTTTGCTACTATCGTTTTATCATCAAAAATCTATCCTTTTGTAGGCAAATATGAATTAAACAACCCTAAAGAGTTTTCAAGAATTATTCCAGAACAAATTCCGGGTAATGTTGAATATTTTTATGATAAAAATTCAAGAGAAATTAAATATGTAACCTATCAATGGGCGTTCATCAATAAAGTAGACGATGACACCTTATTTAATAGAACTAAGCTTCGTGAAATGGTAGCAAAAGAGTGTGAACAACTACAGGTTTATGCTCAATTATTTTTAGATCTAGAAAAACTAATCACGACGAAATATAGCGAAAAAGATAAATCTGTAGTTGAAAATCTACCTAAGAAAAAACTAATTGAATGGGAGGATGCTAAAACAAAAGGTGTTTTAAAATTAGAATTCCAAGATTGTATCAATGAAACTAAATTACTTCCTGGTTGGTTTATTGTTAGCTTTATAGAATATTCAAAATAAAAACGTTTGCTAACAACGCATATAACTCATGCTAGCCTTCCTACTCAAAAATTACTTAACTTAGAATCTAACTAATTTTCGTATAGCTAGCGCACAGCGCTAGGACTGGTACAAGTCATATACGAAGACGTTGCCACACATTTGAGAAAAACCGTATTCATATTATTGCTTGCTTTCATGCTTCTCAATTGCGAAACAAAAAAAGACAATGCAGGAATTGAAAAAGTTGAGTTCTTTTATCCGCGTATTCCAAAAATTAATGATAATGTTAAAAAGGGAAGAATTTATTTAGATTCGATACAGAATTTTGGAGAACTGAATATATTGGCAGATCAAATTGTTTGTGATAAAAAATGGCCAATTCTAATATTCGAAACAGAAAATAACAAATACAACTTTGCCTTGTTTAAAGAATGCACAGTTAGCATGGATATTGTCGATTATCATGGTAGTAATGTTATTTATATTGAAAAAGATTCAATAATCATAAATCAACAAAATATAGTTCCATTTGACAGTCTAGAAAATATACTAACTAAGCATATTCTAAATCCAAATCGCGAATTTGATTATTCAAAAAGCATTGAAAAAGCATTAATTTTCTACTATCAAGACAGCTTATTTGAATCAAAAAAAATAAAAAACCAATTAATAAAAATATCAAGCGTGTTTAACGAATTGAATAGTAAAAATGGTGATAGTTTACCTTTAAAGATTAAACTAAATGAACATCCATTTATTAATGTTCTACCTCCCACATTACCTAATGAAAATTAAAAAAAACGTGTGGCAACAACGTATATAACTCATACCAGCCTTCCTATTCAAAAATTACCTAACTTAGAATCTAACTAATTTTTGTATAGCTTTAGCCAGCAATAGGGCTGGCACTAGTCATATACGAAGACGTTAGGTGCAATTCAATGAAATCTCGTTTGAATAAAGATTACAAAAAGAGATTCCAGGATTTGAGAGGGATAATCAATTCGTGGGATTTGATTTCCGGGTGCCCAGAAGATGAGTTCGATTCTATAAATCACTTACTTCTAGGCCAACTCTTAAAAGGGTCAGATAAATACAAGATAAGCCAGGTTTTATTTCATGAAATCAGAGTTAACTATGGCATAGATATATCAGAGGACGAAGTTGAAGTTAAAATTAAAGAGGTATTCGAATATTGGACTAACAGCACCTAACAACGCATATAACTCATACCAGCCTTCCTACACTAAAATTACTTAACTTAGAATCAAACTAATTTTCGTGTAGCTAATGCAAGCATCAGGGCTAGCACAAGTCATATACGAAGACGTTGTGGGTAATTTATGAAAGATGAAATTTAAACTCTTATTCCTTTTTTTTCTTTTTGGGACGGTTTCGTTATCTCAAAGTTTAGAAGAAAGAATTCGCGATAAATTTTGCACTTGTATTACTCAATCATTTGCTGGAAACGATGAAGTTTCATTCAATTGTTTTCAGTCAATTATTCCAGAATTTGACGAAGAAATTAAAAGCGCATTTTTACAAAAGGCAATTAAGGATAGTCTTATCACTGATAAAAATAATTTAAATTCTTCCTATGATATTGGCTACAAATACATCGGTGATATCTTTGAGAACAATCAACAGTATTTTTTTGAAAATTGTGGCAACTATTTTCAGCGAATAAATTCTGCAAGAGAAGAAGGCTTCAATAATCAAATCACACCTTGCTCGGAAGAACAAGTTGATAAACTCACAAAATATATAGGACAGTACGAATTCAACTCCTCTTTTATACGAGACCGAGGCATTTGCTATTTATCTGATTCGAAATTTGATCCAGCCTTAAAAGATTTTGATTACCTACTTAAAAAAGATGCTACAAATCAGGAAGCTAAATTTTATAAAGCTCGAGTTCTAGAAAAGACAGAATTATATATGGACGCTTCAAAATTATATGAGGAATTATTTATGGCCACAAATGAAGATGTATTTCGAATGTCTGCAGAAATCAACAAATACCTGGCAAACAAAAAATAAACAACCCACAACAACGCATATAACTCATACCAACCTTCCTATTCAAAAATTACCTAACTTAGAATCTAACTAATTTTTGTATAGCTATTGCTAGCAACAGGGCTGGCACAAGTCATATACGAAGACGTTAGCTTTAATACAACACACATATTGAAAATTGAGTAATTTAGATCAACAAACTCGAATTGTAGAGTCTGAAATATTAGCTTGTCAGACTAAATTACAACGCATGAAAATGCAAATTCCCTGGGTGATATTAAGTGGAGTTGCATTTTCTTTTATTGCTCCTTTCATTCCACGACGTCGAAGTCAAATTACTTTTGTTGAGGAATATGGTTATTCTTTCGCAGTTATTTTATTCGCAATCATGTATGGAATCGTATATCTTATTTTTTTCAATGCGGTGATAGATAAAACAAAGAAAAGATTGAGAAAATTAAAGCTTAAAAAACACTTACTAGAAAAAGAAAATAACCTTTAAACAAATAAGTACTAAAGCTAACAACGCATATAACTAATACCAGCCTCCCTACCCAAAAAATTACTAGCTTTATAAACAACTAATTTTTCGTGTAGCTATTGCCAGCAATAAGGCTGGCACTAGTCATATACGAGACCGTTGTGAGCAATAATTATGGAAGTAAAAGTTTTAAATCAAAAAATTGATTTAAAGCAATTGGAAATGAACATAAGCAAGTCATCAAATTTTCAATTTGCTCATCAATTCTTTTATGTCAATACATCAAGTCTCCACGATTCCAATAAATTACCTTATGTAATAAACCAAATAGCAGATGATCCAGAGCTTCATCAGTTCTTAGTAAATAATTTCAACAATATCTATTCCGTTGAATTCGAGATTAACCACTTAAATAAATACTCTTATTTTGAAAAAAGCCGAGAACTTTTTGGACAGATTTTGGCTGGAGCATCAAATGATATTCTTGGAGCTTATTCAATTCAGCTAAGAGCACCAAAGCCTAAAGAAGTTGAAGAAATATATGAGGTTTTTGACAGTCTTGGCATGTTTGAGGGGTTTGTGCTAGCCACTAGAAAACCTGAAAGGAATATTGAGCATAACACACAAGGAACAGCTCATTTTTCGTCTTGGTTCTATGATGTGGCATGGGATTATTTAATTGTGGCAACCTGGCCAAAGGATAACATATTATGGCTTGGATGCTTATCAGATACAGATTAATACTGCGCACAACAACGCATATAACTCATGCTAGCCATCCTACACTAAAATTACTTAACTTAGAATCAAACTAATTTTCGTGTAGCTAATGCAAGCATCAGGCCTAGCACAAGTCATATACGAAGACGTTGGGCACAATTAAAAATGAATAAGGTCTATCTAATTCTTATCCTTTTATCACCCCTGGGGCTTTTTGCCCAAGGATTTATAACTCTGGACACCCTTCCAAATATCCCAATAGAAATTTCACAAAAGGTGTCAGGACCTTTGGAATTTGCTTTAAGTATAGATTTCAATGGAGATGGAGCAAACGATTATATCGTTAAACAAGGATTTAGAAACAAACTAAAACCTTCATATTTCGAGTATTGGTTTACAAGTGACTTTGAACTATTTCTAAAAAGAGAACGCTATCATATGGGAATTAATATTTCTCATTTTGTGAACATTGATAATGATCCAGAGCCAGAAATATTTAGTGCCGATGGCTACGAAGATGGTATTGACTATGCATTCTACGACATTGATCTACAAAAAAGAAAGACCTCTTTATTATTCTATTTTAATCCCGTAATCATTGATAAAAACAAGGAATATTGGGGCTATCCATGGGACATCATAGACATTCACCGCATAAAAAAGGAGAATGGTAGTGTCTTGTTATGGTCTTCTGTAAAGCATAACATTATAAGAGATGGCAACATTCAAATGCCTAAAGATCAGCCTATCTTTCCAGTTATTTTCTTCAAAGGGAAAACGACACAGCCGCAAGCTAAAGTGGAAGAAATAGAAGAAAGAAAATGGATGACAATAACCGAAATAATAAAAACTGTGCACAACAAAACCTATAAGCAATAGCACCCTTCGGGACGCCACTGCTCATAGCTAAAACGTTAGCCAACATACTCCCCAGTTGTTAAATTCTAATTTAATAGTAACACCTTAAATTATTGTTTAACTAAATTTTTCATGATGAGAAAATTAATCTATTTATTATCAATTTTTATTTTAAGTACAATTACGGTCTACTCCCAAGAGTTTTATGATTGCGCTACCCAAGATGATGGTTTGCCTGTCACAGCTGGTATTCATAGCTTTTCTGTAGATCCAGACCTTCTTGACAGTTTTGACCCCGTTGTTTTAAATGTTTTCTTTTGGCAGGTTAGAGATCCATTTGGAGGATATGGCAGTGCCGTATTTTCTGAAGACAAATTACTTGAAGCGATAGCCTCGCTAAACATTCAATACAATCCTTATAAAATATTTTTTAAATACAGGGGGTATGATGGTTTTAATACCCCAGCAGACTTACCGTTAGAAAATTATGTATGGGATGAAGTTTTAGAACAATACGTTTGCGAAACTGTTACAGGTGCAGTGGACCCAAATGGCTACGGAAATATTGGTCGGTGTCAGTTTTCTGATTTTTGGAGCTATGCAACCTCAAATGGATATAAACAAGAAGACGCCTTAAATATTTATGTTCCATACGGAAGTGAATTTGGCGGAGCTGCTAGAACCGTAGGAAGCAATATGACAATTTTGAAAATTGGTAATTTAACATCTCCTATTTTGTTTCATGAAATAGGTCACAACTTAGGCCTAAAGCATACTAGGTCAAATAATGAGCATACTACGCGCATTCAATTCCTGCCAGATGGAACGCCTAATCCAGCCTTTAATGCAAACAGCGCTGGTGATGCTATTGTAGACACAAATGCAAATTCTGGCTTTCATTTTTATGTGGATGGAATGAGTACGTATCCTTTTATTACTGATTGTGATTATACTGGTGAAGAGGAAGATGAATTAGGCGTAGCTTATACTATTTTTCCAGAAGACGTAATAAATAACATGGGCAACGCTTATGAATGTTTGACCAATTATTTCACAATAGGTCAAGTAATTCATATGCATGAAGACATTTTAGATGATCCAGATTTATTAGTAGCCATTACAGATTTTGCCTCACTTTATGAGCCCTACACTGGCATTTACAGAACTTGTTGCTGGAGTGAAGCAGCTGGAGAAAAACCGCCATTATTTCAACCTGGCTTTGATTATGAATTTGTGTATTGCGAAGATGAGGTTTCTCCTTCAGTAGGTCGCACTGAGCCATGGCCTTATGACGACTTGACTTTTGATACTGGCGATGTTGTCTATTCTTTTGACAAAGCCATTGATATTTCGGACTTTTATAAAATCAAACATTTAAACAACACTGCAATAAGAATAAAACAAATTGATGATTCGCACGCACAACGCTGTTACAGTAATTTATTAAAATCTGCTCTCAGTGGTGCCGTTGTTAAGTTTAATGATGGAATATTAAATTCGAATGTCACAATTTCTCACAAAGATTCCTTGGGAATAAATAATCCAAATTTAATCCTAGATTTAGACCAAGGTTTGTATCTTATAGAAACAAACTTCGATGATGGTACTCAAGATCAGCAGGTTATTATAAAAGAGAATAATTAAAAAATGAAAAGAGGTTTATTTATTCTTTGCGTGTTTCAAATTGGGCTGTTACAGGCCCAATTTGGCCCGCAACAAATTATTACCACGGAAGCTCAGTTAGCGAGAGATGTTTTCGCTACCGATATTGACGGGGACGGTGATATGGATGCCCTTTCTGCAAATAGGAGTAGTTCGGGAGCATTTAATATTGCGTGGTATGAAAACCTAGATGGTTTAGGTTCTTTTGGTTCGCCAAATGTAATAGATGTTTTTTTTCAAGAATCACATTCTGTTCGTGCCGCCGATTTAGACAATGATGGAGATATGGATATAATCGCAACTTCTGCATCACTTGACAGATTGGTTTGGTATGAAAATTTAGACGGGCTTGGAAATTTTAGTAATGATAAAATAATATCAACAACAACGGATGGTGCCTTTTCGGCAATAGCTATTGATATTGATAATGATGGTGATCTTGATGTTGTGTCATCTTCAGACAATTCAGGCCTCGCTTGGCATGAAAACTTAGACGGATTGGGCACTTTTAGTGCGGCTATTACTGTATCAAGCACCATTAACAATAACCGCTCTGTTTTTGCGGCTGATATTGATAATGACGGAGACTTTGATTTGGTTGCATCTGCTTCCGGATCAGTTATTGTTTTTTGGTTTGAAAACCTGGATGGTTTAGGGACTTTTAGTGCCCCATTACCAATTGCCCCTGTTTCAACACCTGCTTCTTCGTCTGATGTTTTTGCCATTGATATTGATGGCGACACAGATTTAGATGTTTTATCTATTCCTGCATTACCACGCCGTTTGGTCTGGTATGAAAACTTGGATGGTGTTGGTACATTTGGTCCTGAACAGATTATCGCGGAAGATTTAATCACATCACTTTCACTTTACTCAACTGATTTGGATAACGATGGCGATAATGACGTTTTGTATACTTCAACACCATCTTCGATAGAAAATACGTCCGTGGTTGGATGGTGCGAGAACTTAGATGGTTTGGGTAATTTTGGACCCAAGCAGGCTATTATTAACACCTTAACTTTTGCAACCAGTGTATATTCCAGTGACATTGATAATGATGGAGATATGGACGTGCTATCTGCTTCCCAAAATGATGATACTATTGCTTGGTACGAAAACTTAACCATTTTAGGGGTTAACGACAACGAATTGACCAATTTTACAATTTATCCGAATCCAAGCTCTGAATTTCTTTTTATTAGTGAGTCTCATTTAATTCAAAAAGTTGAAGTTTTTGACTTACTCGGAAAAAAGATGAATTCTTTTAAAGAAGATTTCGAGCAACTTGACATTGCTAATTTGAGAAGTGGACTCTATTTAATCAAAATTTACTCAGATAACACAATCTATTTGGAGAAATTCATAAAAAAGTAAAATCGTACGTTGGCTAACAACGCATATAAAACATAGCCAAAATTGGCTATATTTAATAATCCCCTTTTAAAAACAAAAATATACGTGCGCGGAAAGAAACGATGCTAAAGATCGGCTACGTTTTTTATACGAGGACGTTACCTGCAAGCCAAATGAAAAACGTTGCTAACTTCATAATTTCAGAATTAAAACCATATGAAAAGTATGGAACAACCCAGCAACAAAACGGCACCAAACTAATTGGTAAAGCTCCACATATCGCTCCAATGGCTTGGTTACATTCAATTTTTCGAAGTCTTGAGACTATTGAGGTAAATATTATAGAATCTGAGTTGAATACTGACATCCCAAAAGATTATGCTGAGTTCTTGTTATTTACTAATGGGCTTGATTTATTTAATGGCACTTTAAGTTTGTTTGGCCGCAGAACACACTATGATAGAAGTGATGAAATAAATAATCGCCAGCCTTTCGCTTTAGGTATTACTAATATTTATGAAAAGCCTTTTAATTCTAAAGAAAGTTATTTTTTTGTTGGTAGTTATAATTGGGATGGGTCATTAGTATTCATTGATAAAGTAAATAACAGAGTTCACAGATGTGACAGAGTTAATGCAGATATTTTGAATTCTTGGAGCAATTTTAACGACTTCATAATAGCTGAGACGCTTAGATTAAAATCATTACATCACGAAGATGGTACTTTGAAAAATTCTAGTATTACTACTATTCCAAGCTGAAAGTGTTTTAAAGCCAGCAGCCAACAACGCATACTGACCGAGAGAGGTTTGTAAAAACCGTCGAGGGCATATTGCGAAGCAATCATACCAGCCTTCCTACCCAAAAAATCACTAGCTTTAATGAATAACGAGGTTTGCCCTTCGGGATGCCTCCGCCAAATGTCCACAGGACATTTGATATTATAAAAATAATATTAAGCTTCGGCAGTGTATAGCTATTGCCAGCAATAGGGCTGGCACGATGCTAACATCAAACGTCCACTGGACGTTTTGGATGTTACCAGTATACGAAGACGTTGTGTGTGTTGAAACAACCAAAAACACCGAAAATATAAATAATGAAAAGCTTTCCATTTTATAAACAACTAGACTCGATGGAATGTCTGGCATAAAAAACTAATTAATGAAACACTTATTTATTATTGCTATTTCTTTGCTGAGCATTGCCTGTAATACCAAAAATGAAGATCAGAAAAAGTTAGATTTTGTGGAGTTTGACTTTCATTTCGATACAGAGTCAAATGAGATGCCGTACAATTTTTCTTCATATTGGGATACCTTTCCTACAATGGTCGATAGAACAGCATGGGAATTTGCCAAAATCGGAAACATAGAAAGGATGCATGAGATTTGGGATACGAAAGAATCAATTGAAATTGGACTTACGCAAGAACAACGAGATAGTTTTGGCCTCTACAAAGCAATGGATGCAATAGATTACATATTGAATGAAGCTGAAGAGCACCAAGTAGTCATCATAAATGAAGCTCATCAAATGCCCCAACATCGAATTTTTACCACTCGACTACTTGAAGGACTCAAAAGAAAAGGCTTTAAGCACTTAGGAATGGAAGGATATTTTAATACGCCTCAAGCAGATTCAATTATGCAAGCCAACGGTTATCCTATTCTTGATTCTGGATTTTATACACAAGAACCTCAATTTGGAAATTTAATAAGAACTGCCTTTGATATGGGGTTCAATATATTTGGATACGAAAGCAGTGGACATGCTAATGGGAAGGAAAGAGAAATTAATCAAGCCCGGAATATTGAATCCTACCTAAATCGATACCCCAACGAAAAGATATTAATTCATTGTGGGTTTGATCATGTGTACGAAGGAGAAATGCCTAACAATTCCATGGGTTGGGGAAAGGCGATGGCAGGGAGATTGACGGAATTTACAGGAGTCGATCCATTAACCATAAGTCAGACCATTTATTCTGAAAAGGGTAATAGGGATTACGAAAACTCGTATTATCAGATTACAGATCTAGAAAGACCTAGTGTTTTTGTCAATGAATCTGGTGAGCTATTTGGTCAGCAACGAAAGAAAACCTCTCTTGACTTACCTCCTATGGGCACATTCAGGTATGACATAGCAGTTTTCCATCCAAGAAGTAAAAAGTACGATCGTCCGCAATGGATGGTGTATGGTGATCGTAAAGAAGTGGAACTATCATTTGTTGAAGAAAATATCCAGTGCCCATGTTTGGTATTTGCCTACAAAAAAGGTGAGAAAGTCGGCAAAGCCGTTCCTTATGATATACAAGAGACGGATGATAAGAAGGTTACATTAGTTTTGGATAAATCCGACTTTGAAATTGTCATATTGAATAAGAAGAATATAGCCCTAAAAGCTGAATTTAACTAGGCATCATAGCAAAAACTTTATTTTCAAATTCTAATAATGGGGAATGATCAGAGTGGAGTACAAATCCTCTTAAGCAAAAGCCATTGATTTTTATGGGATGGGAGATATGGTGGAATAGATTAATTGATCCAAATAAAGAATAGAGTCAATACACATAACAACGTATAACGCTCATTGCTGCAGTCGTTTCCATCGGAATGATTCGCGGAAGCGAAAAATGATCAATTTTTAAGTAACTTTAAATCTAAATACAACGCAACGAAGCGTTATACAATACCGTTGTACTTCATTTAGAAAAAACCTAATTTATAAATCAAATGACAGATTTTGTGCTTAATAATGGAATAAACATGCCATCACTCGGTCTTGGTGTTCTTTTTGCTCAAAACAATGGAGAAGTTGAAAATGCAATTCTTTCAGCTGTTCAAAATGGTTACAGAAAAATAGATACAGCTTCAGGATATGGGAATGAAGAAGGTGTCGGAAAAGGAATAATGGAAAGTGATGTTGAAAGACGTGATATTTTTTTAACAACAAAGGTTTGGAATACTGAACAAGGATACGATAATACTCTAACTTCATTTGAGGAAAGTTTGAAACGTCTGCGGACTGATTATATCGACCTATTCTTAATACATTGGCCTGTTAAAAGTAAATACCAAGAAACTTATAGGGCATTGGAACGATTATATTCCGAAGGAAGAGTGAAAGCCATTGGCGTTTGTAATTTTAACATTCAACAACTTGAAGATTTGATGGAAAAATGTCAAATTAAACCCGCACTTAATCAGGTGGAAATGCATCCGCAATTAAGCCAAAATGAACTTCTTGAATATTCCCGAAAAAAAAACATTCAACTTGAAGCGTGGAGACCAATTATGATGGGTGAAGTTTTAAAAATCCCTGAATTAATTGAAATAGGGAAATCTCATTCTAAATCTGCCGTCCAAATTTCATTAAGGTGGTTAATTCAAAGAGGAGTCGCTGTGATTCCAAAATCTGTAAATCCAAAAAGGATCGCTGAAAATTTCAATGTTTATGATTTTGAACTAAGTGCAGATCAGATGAAAATAGTTGAATCTTTGAATCAAAATAGAAGATTGGGTGAAGACTTATCACATATTGAATAATAAAACGAAGTACAACAACGCATACTGACCGAGAGAGGTTTGTAAAAACCGTTGAGGGCATATTGCGAAGCAATCATGCTATCCTCCCTATTCAAAAAATTACTAGCTTTAATGAATAACAAGGCTTGCCCTTCGGGATGCCTCCGCCAAATGTCCACAGGACATTTGATATTACAAAAATAATATTTAGCTTCGGCAGTGTATAGCTAGAGCAAGCTCCAGGGCTGGCACGATGCTAACATCAAACGTCCACCGGACGTTTTGGATGTTACCAGTATACGAAGACGTTGCCAGTAATTCACCAAAACGTAAAAAACTGTCCTTTAGAATGAAAATTTTACTTTTTGGAGCATCTGGTTCAGGAACCACAACTTTGGGGAATGAAATTGAAAAAAGAATTGATTTTAAGCACTTGGATGTTGATGATTATTACTGGAAAAAGACCAATCCACCCTTTAAAGAAAAAATACCGTTGACTGAACGGAATATAAATCTGAAAGCGGACTTCAAAAAGTTTACAAAAGTTGTAGTAAGTGGTTCAATGGTAAGTTGGGGAAAAGAATGGGAAAGAGCATTTGATTTAGCCGTTTTTATCCGGCTGGAAAATAGTGAAAGAATGAAACGGCTGAAAAAACGAGAAGCTGAACGTTACGGCGAAAAACTTTTGACAAACAAAAAAATTCAACGGAATTCAAATGCATTTTTGGAATGGGCCGACCAATACGAAAATCCAAACTTTGACGGCAGAAGTCTAAAAATTCATCAAAATTGGATTGAATTACTGGATTGCAAAGTATTGAAGTTGAATGGAGAAGCTGAATTGAATAATAATGCGGAAAAAGTATTAACTGAAATAAAAAACTACTGGCAACAACGTATATAACTAATACCAGCCTCCCTATCCAAAAATTCACTAGCTTTAAAGAATAACAAGGCTTGCCCTTCGGGATGCCTCCGCCAAATGTCCACAGGACGTTTTGGATGTTACCAGTATACAAAGACGTTGTGCACAATATGACAGTACTAAATAATTAGTTGAGATAATTATGAAAAACGCAGGATATTCAGGAACACCATTAGCGAAAAAATTAGGAATAAAAGATGGAGATTCAATCCAAGTTTTCAATTCCCCAAAAAACTATATTGATTTCTTCTTTGATTTTCCGAAAAACGCGAAAATAGTTGAACAAGGAAAAAGTATGCCTGAAATTGATTTCATTCATATCTTTTCAAGAAATAAGTCAGAATTAACAACTCATTTTTCATTAGCCAAACCCAACCTAAAAAAAAGCGGGATTTTATGGCTTAGCTGGCCTAAAAAGAGTTCGAAAATCGAAACGGAATTAGATAAATTCACAATATTGAATTTCGGCTTAGACAATGGATTGGTAGACACTAAAGTTGCTGCTATTGATATTGATTGGAGTGGACATAAATTTATGTACAGAAAAAAAGACAGGTAGTTAAAAATACTGTGCACAACAATGTATAACCGCAATTACGGCGGATTCGACTTCGCCCGACACGAGCACGAAGTGCGAACTGGCTAAGCAATCCACTCGGAATTGCTAAAGTCTGTGCCTAACCTAAAAGTAAAACATATAAACCCGTAACTGACGGTTATACGAGACCGTTGGCGTGCATTAAACAAAACACAGCCCACTAAGCTTTTTATTGATAACTTCAAAAATTGAATTAATAATTATGTAACAACTCAGACATTGATATCGTCTAATCGAATAACTTAAAGAGTTTGAAAAAATAATTAACAATTTGAATTCTAAATCAACTAAACCTAAAAAGTTTTTTAAATAGACACAGTTACAAATAATTAAAATGAACCAAAAATTCTTTAAGTACTTAAAACGGACATTACTCTTTGTTTTTATACTAATTCCAATTATCGCTTACATAGGGTATTCATTTTTAGGAGCACGTGTACACTATGATGATAACCCGATAGGATTGGAGTGGAATAATGATGGCCCTTACTTATTTTTTGAAAATGACAATTCAATGTCTGTGAACTATATTAAAGGAAATCAGAAAGATGGTTTTCAAATTAAAACAGAATATAAAGCACTAGACTCGGTATACTCGTTAGATAGCTATTTTGCGTTAGATAATACACATTTCAATTTTAAAATAGATACGAGCTTTAAAACACCTAAGGCAGAATATAAAGATGGAAATAAAATATTAGCTATTTCAGATATTGAAAGTGGGTATAAAACATTTAGAGATTTCTTAATTAATAGCAATGTTATTGATGACAATTTGAATTGGATCTTTGGGAAAGGGCACTTGGTGTTAGTTGGTGATTTTGTTGATAGAGGTCTTTCCACGACACAGGTGCTTTGGTTCATTTATAAATTAGAACAGGATGCTAAAATAAAAGGTGGTTTTGTACATTATTTAGTTGGTAATCACGAATTAAAAAATATGCATGGAAACCACAAAACTGCTTCTTATAAATATGAACAAATATCATCAGTTTTAGAAAAAACACAATCTGAATTATATAATTCTAAATCATTTATTGGCAAATGGCTTTATAGTAAAAATGCAATAGAACTTATTAATGGAAACCTCTTTGTGCACGGAGGTATACACCCTTCTTTAGCTGATTCAAAATTAAATATTGAAGAGATGAATGAAGTAATTAGAAGAAATTACTACAAACAATTCTCTGCAAATACAACTAAAGGTATTGAACAATTATTGACTTCAACAAAAACTGGTCCTTGTTGGTATAGAGGGTATTTCAAAGATAATTTATCACAAGCACAGGTAGAGGTTGGATTAAAAAAATTTAGCGCTGAAGTTGTTATTGTGGGACATACACTTCAACCTAAAGTAAACAAACAATATAATGGGAAAGTTATTGGAATAGACGTCCATCATCCAAAGGACTACCATAAAAACTGGCCAAAAGGAAGGTCTGAAGCATTACTCATTGAAGGTAGTAATTACTATAGGGTCTTTGATAATGGAGAAAAAGAAAAAATTTAGAAACAACCAATGATTAAAATATTACCACAAATGAAAATAACATTTGAAATTGTTTTTAGGCAATGTGTTTTTATTATCCTCAATATTTATGCAATATCAAAATTACTTGGAGGACAATTTTATATGAATGGAAAATTGCCTGAGCAAATAGCAAATACAACTTTGGGTGAAGCAAGCGGATTTTCATTAGCTTGGACATTTATGGGCCATTCTTATTTTTACATACTGTTTGTAGGAATTACCCAACTCATTGGTGCTTGGTTTTTGTTGTGGAATAAAACAAAGCTTATAGGAGTATTTATATTAATACCTATAATGGTAAACATAATACTATTTGATATCATTTTTCTTGATGTTTATCCTGCACTAGTAAATGCTATTATTGTTTTTATAATGTTACTGTTAATACTCTATTTTAATAAAGATACGGTTCAAGATGTTATCAAAAGACTTACTAATTTTCAAAAAACAAATAAAATTCATTTAAAAAGAAGATTTATCAATTTTGGGATTACTATTCTAATTATCGTTTTGATTTTCACCTTAGATTCTTTTATTGAACATTGGCTTGGAGCTAGTAAAGAAAAAATAATTGAATAAAAGTATATACATAAATAACGACACGCCAACACCGTATATAATTTATTGCTAGTTCAAGTTTATTTACGAAAATCCTCGCGGATTTTCTATTTGGTTTGTATTTGCCAAATTAGGTGCTTAAAACACGCAACGAAATCATACGCAAACACGTTATGTTTATGCTAAAGAAAATATTTGTCTATTGAAGAAATACCTCCCATTACTTGTACTTATGCTACTAGCTAACAGTTGTGGCTATACTAATTTTGGATTGCGAAATTATAAATTACAAAACGGGTACAGCAGAGCCGCCACCAACCCAAAAGTTTACGCTAACAGGGTGAATTTTAATACTTCGCTATTAGCACATATTGATACTTTAGTGATTTACGAAGAATATGTTAAAGAGGCCTATTTTGGATTAGAACCTACCCAGGTAAATGCGGTCGCGAGAAAAAATTATCAAGACTTGAACCCCCTTTATGGAGTTTATAGGTTTTACGGCAATGGATATTTTAATTATTTTATTTTGAATCGGGAAAATGATACATTAACAAAACAGATGTTTGACCCTAAGTATGGTGGGTGGAGAGGCGTCTATTATGCAGAGGACAACATATTTAAAGGCGATCTAATTACCCAAATTTCAGGAGATGGAGCAATTGGGATTGTTGAGCAAGTTTTTGAGTTTAGTGGTGATACAATGTTCGTCCATTCGAAGAAAAGAAGAGACAATATTTATTTGAAAAGGAAAATACCCATACAACTATTAAATTTTAAAGCTGATTGGTAGTGAGCCTAAACATAACAACGCATACTGACCGAGAGAGGTTTGTAAAAACCGTCGAGGGCATATTGCGAAGCAATCAAGCTAGCCATCCTACACTAAAATTACTTAACTTAGAATCAAACTAATTTTCGTGTAGCTAGCGCAAAGCACTAGGGCTGCACGTTGCTAACATCAAACGTCTACTGGACGTTTTGGATGTTACCAGTATACGAAGACGTTGGCAGCAAGCTGATTAAAAAATGGAAAAGAACAAATCAAAAATTGGAATATTTATAAAACTAATAGTTTTTGTAATTGTTATTTGGATATTATCCGCAGTATTTATTGTTCTCTTTATGGACAGTTGGTCAGACAGAGGAACTTTCGGAGATTTATTTGGTGCTGTAAATGCATTATTTTCTGGCTTGGCATTTGCAGCTTTGATTTATACCATTGTTTTGCAACGTGACGAAATAAAACAGAACAGAGAAGAAATAGTATTGAATAGAAAAGAACTTGCTAAAGGAGCAAAACTTCAACAAAAAGCTCGAGAAGTTTTAATACAGCAAGTGGAACAAACTCATTTAAGTGCGAAAATGAATGCAATGAGGACACTTATAGATTATTACAATAATCAAATATTAAACCCCAAAAGTACTGAGGAAACCATTGAAATGGCTAAACAAAAACGAAAACAAATAATAGTTCAGATTGATGAATTAATTGATGGCCTGGATGACTCTGAAATAGAATAAAAGCCAGCTGCCAACAACGTATATAATTCATGGCTGCGCCAGTGCTTAATCAAATTGCATTTCTTACAAATTACGTTACCTTTAATCTGATAAAAACGGCGAAGCTTGCCATCATATGCAGCGTTGCTCAGGCTAACTGAAAAATTTAGCGGATGATGCGCCCAACGCTCAAATCGCTTTAGAAGTCTAGATTTAGGCGAAATCGATCGGGAAAGGCTCATTGAGCCACCCTAGCAAGCCAGTCGCAACAAACCATACACAAACACGTTGTGCACAATATGAGAAACTTCCTTTCCTTATTTATATTTTTGGCCACTACAATTGGTTATTCTCAACAACTTTCTTGCGAAGATTTTAAAACAGGCGAGTTTTTCATTGAGGTTTCGAGCCCTTTGAAAATGGAATGGGAAATTGTACGCAATGGAAATGAACAGGTTGAAATCTACGATAAAATTTCTCAAGAGTTCAAAGATCAAGGTTTTCCATCTGGGCCACTATATTTGCGAATTGATTGGATAGACGATTGTAATTACAGGATGTTTTTTGATGAGTCCAAAGGAATTCCAACCGAAGTTGATAAGAAAATGACTGAAGCTGGTGGACTTCTAGTTGAAATGGTAAAAATCGAAGGTGATTGCTTTTATTATGCGTCAAGTATAAATGTCGATGGTGAAAATTATATTACTGAAGGGAAGATTTGTCGAAAATAATGTACTGTGCACAACAATGCATACTGACCGAGAGAGGTTTGTAAAAACCGTCGAGGGCATATTGCGAAGCAATCATACCAGCCGTCCTATTTAAAAAATCACTAGCTTTAATGAATAACGAGGCTTGCCCTTCGGGATGCCTCTGCCAAATGTCCACAGGACATTTGATATTATTAAAATAATATTTAGCTTCGGCAGTATGCAGCTAGCGCTAGCTCCAGGGCTAGCACGATGCTAAGATCAAACATCCACTGGGCATTTTGGATGTTACCAGTATAAGAAGACGTTGTAGCCAATACGAAAATCAATGACATTTGAAACACACAGTCCAAAAGGAACCATAAGCAAATACATTGAATCAATATTTTATTTTAAAGATTTGGTTCCTAACCATTCCATTGAACGTGTTGTTCCAACCGGACATATCTTCATGATTTTTGAGTTGGATGGATTTACTCGAAACACCTTCGATAATGATACTCTAAAGCCAAACCATACGTTTACCAATGTCTGGGTTTCAGGAATGCACAAAAACTATATTTCCATTTCGGCACATAAAAAATCTGAAATGTTCGTCATTCAGTTCAAATCCTTTGGTGCATACCCATTTTTTCACTTTCCAATCCAAGAATTAAACGAAAAGATAGTATCAGCCGAATTAATTTTTGGAAATGAAATACTCACTTTAAGAGAGGAAATTTTATGCAAGAAAACAACCAAAGAAAAATTTGATGTCGCGGAGCAATGGTTGAAGAGTCGGTTTCATCAGGATAAAATACCTCCTATTGAATTATTAAAAGTTTTGACGAAAATGCAGACTGAATCAACAGCCAACTATAGCAAAATAGTTGAAGACTATTCTAAAACACAAAAGCACTTAATTCACGAATTCAAAAAATATATTGGTTTAACCCCTAAAATATATCGGAGAATTCTAAGGTTTAATGAAATTTTACAACAAATACATCAAACTGAAAAAATCAAATGGTCACAAGTTGCATATCTATTTGAATATACAGACCAATCACACTTCATAAAGGAGTTTAAACTTTTTTCAGGGTTTAATCCGCAAAAATTTATCCAACAAGGTTTTCATAAAGAAGAACCGAATTTCTTTCCGTTAGATCGGAAAGGTTAATTTTTTACTATCCTAAAAATTCATATCAAAGTAGTATTGTACTTTAATTTTAAAATATTTAAATATGGATTTGGGAACAGCATTCGAAAACATTAATTGGCTATCAGTAATTGTAGCTGCAATTTCGGCATTTTTAATTGGTGGAATTTGGTATGGTCCAATTTTCGGAAAAGCTTGGATGACCGAATCCAATTTTAGGGAAGAAGATTTACAAAAGAGAAATATGTCTAAAGTTTTTGGACTCTCCTTTCTCTTATCATTTATTGCCGCATTAGTTTTGGACTTATTTATTGGCTCAACAGCAAGTTTGATATTTGGGGCAACCGCAGGTTTTATGGCAGGAGTTGGTTGGGTAGGCAGTATGTTAGGAATTCTGTACTTGTTTGAAATGAAATCATTTAAAGCATATTTAATCAACGCAGGTTATTGCCTTGTGATACTAACTACAATGGGAGCCATATTAGGCGCTTGGTAAATTATGATTATGGGTAAAGGGCTCTTATAAAAAAGAATATTGGTACTGGCTACAACAACGTATATAATTTATAGCTGCCTGAAGGGTTAACAAGATTAATTTTCCAACAAAAAGATTATCTTAGTTACTCGGAATATTCCGAATAAGCGGCCACCACGCCAGCTGAATCGCACGCAGGTCCAATGCCTGCTTTCCACATTTGCTATCGCAAATTGTGTTCTGCCGAAGCTGCTGCCATACCGCTACAAGTCATATACAATACCGTTGTAGCACATAATGACCAATCAGACGAAAAATGAATAAAATCACAGTCCTTTTTTTGTTTTTAACAATTGGAATTATTTCCTGTAAAAATTCCGAAAAAGAATATGACAAATTGGAAATTGCTAAGAAATATTATGAAGTTCTTGACAAATCAAATACTTCTGGAATCGAAGCTTTTCTAACCGATAGCCTTTTGACAAAAGAAACCGAATACGACTATGAACAAACCTTTTCAAAAAATGAATATGTTGAATGGTTAAAATGGGATTCGGTATTTGAACCGACTTACAAAATTCTTGAAATCGAAGAAAAAAACGAAACTGTAAAAGCTAAAATTTCAAAAACGGACAAAAGAGTCACTTTCCTTCACAAGCAACCAATCGTTACTGACCAAGTTATACGTTTTGAAAAAGATAAAATAACAAGTATTGAAACAACAAAGTATGTGATTTTCAACGATTCTTTATTTGTTGCGAACAGAGAGAAATTTTTAAAATGGATTGACGAAAATCATCCTGAATTGGGCGGATTTATTCACGACCAAACGGAGACTGGAGGAATGAAGTATTTAAAAGCAATTGAACTGTATGAAAGCAATAAGTAACGTGCTACAACAATGTATAACCGCAATTACGGCGGATTCGACTACGCCCGACACGAGCACGAAGTGCGAACTGGTGATGCAATCCACTCGGAATTGCTAAAGTCTGTACTAAACCGAAAATAAACGCTAATTTAATCCGTAACTGACGGTTATAACAGACCGTTGCGCCTAATGCAAAAACTACCCTGAATTAAACAAAAAAAGTATGCAAAAGATAGTTTATTATGTAGCGAGTTCTCTAGATGGCTTTATTGCAGGGGTCAACGACGACATAAGTAAATTTGTTCCTGACGGAAATGGTGTGGAAAAGTATTTAAGTGATTTAAGAAAATTCAAGACTGTAATAATGGGACGGCGAACTTACGAATTTGGTTATCAATTCGGACTTGTCCCAGGGCAACCAGCTTACCCACATATGAATCATCATATTTTTTCTGACACACTCAAAATAAAGCACCTTGCCGATAATGTTAGAATAGAAAAGAAGTCAATTAAACGAATTAAAGAAATAAAAGAGAAATCAAGAACGAGCGTTTATCTGTGTGGAGGCGGACAATTTGCAGGTTGGCTACTAGATAATGAGTTAATCGACATTTTGAAGCTAAAATTGAATCCAATAATACTCGGCGATGGAATTCCTATTTTTGGAAATTCAAAATCTTCGTTAATCGGAAACTTAATTGAAAAAGAGTCTTTTGATAAAGGTCTTGAAATTCTAACTTATGATCTTAAGAAAAAACACTAGCCACAACAACGCATACTCCACGACGAGAAAGATCTATTAGACCCTTAGAAAGAGCGGAAATCGCCAAAGGCGACATACCAGCCTTCCCCCGCCCTGCTTTGACATTCGGGTAAATACCCAAAAATTACTAGCTTTAATGAATAACAAGGCTTGCCCTTCGAGATGCCTCTGCCAAACGTCCACTGGGCATTTTGGATGTTACCAGTATACGAAGACGTGGGCAACAAGCTAAAACCAAAATAGACAATTAAAACAAAATTCTATATATGAAACCAAAAAGTTTTATATATTTGTGAAACCAAATGGTTTTATAAAAAATGAAGAACAAGATTAAATTGACTATTGAATATGATTTCCCAATTTCAGAAGTTTGGAAAGCAATTACAGATAAAAACGCAGTAAGTGAATGGCTAATGCCATGTGATATGGAGCCAACTGTTGGACATAAGTTTCAGTTCACTACAAAATCTAACCTGTTTTTTAATGGAATTATTAACTGCGAAGTATTGGAAGTCATAGAAAATGAACTCTTTTCTTACAGCTGGAATGGTGGCACATTAAAAGATACTAATGTTATTTTCCGACTAAAAGAACTAAACAATAAAACAATATTAGATTTTGAACACAATGGTTTTGATGGATTATTTAATAAAATTATGGTTCGCAAAATTTTATCCAATGGATGGAAATCTAAAATATTACCGATTTACTTACTAAATTATTTAGAACAAAATGGCTGATGTATTCAAAGCAATAGCAGATGAAACAAGAAGAAATATATTATTGATGCTAGTTGAAGATTCAAGTAATATTGGAGAAATAGCTGAAAATTTTAACATGACAAGACCTGCTGTCGCAAAACACATAAAAATTCTTCAAAATGCCAATCTCGTTAATATCAAGCCTGATCGTAATGATAGCAGGCAAAGAAACTGCTATGCACAATTGGAGGCTTTAAAAGAGGTTGAAGAATACCTTTCTAAGCTTGAAAAATATTGGCAAACAAAACTTACTGGTTTGGGCGAATATTTAAAAACAAAAAAGAGATAATGAAAGTAAATCAAAAAGTTACAGCATACATAAATACTGCATCATCAGAGCAGCAGGAAATACTTATGAATTTACGTCAACTAATTCACGATAACATTGACAATGTTACAGAAGAAATAAAATGGGGAATTCCAGTATTTATCAAAAAAAAAATATTCACTTACTTGAGAGTTACCAAAAAGCATATTGCAATTGGGCTTTATAACATTGACAGAATAAAGGACGAAGATGGAATTTTAGAAGGCAAAGGAAAAACAATGCGTCACCTAAAAATAAAAGCCAAGGAAGACATAAACCAAAAAATAATAATTGAATGGCTGAAGTTAACAGCCGAATAAAGCCAGTTGCCAACATCGTGTATAATTCATTGCTAGTTAGAGCCTACTTACGAAAGTCCTCGCGGACTTTCTATCTGTGATTAGTTTGCCTAACTTTAGTGTTTAAACACGCCACTGATCATTCACAAACACGTTGTGCGTCATACTGGATTAACTATTTTAGTTAATGACGATATTCAATGGATAAATTCTCTTCCCTTAAAATAATGGATTTTCATTTTTAAAAACAGGTATTTACCTCTTTAAAAAGGGGTAATCACCCGTATAACTGTCTACCCGTTAAATGCATCTTTGACTTATTAATTAAATAGTTTAATTCAAAAAAATTAAAAGATGAAATCTGTTACAATTACACAATCCGACGACAAAAATTTCTTATTATTAGAAAAAGATTATTACAAAAAAGTAACTCAAGGGAGAAAATTCTGGGGTTGGGGTAAACGCAAATTAAAATGTAGATATTTCGTTTTCTGGATACCCTTTGGTGAAAGCTGTAGTAAATGTTGGAAATAGAATATTTACTGGAATTGAGCCAGGCATTATTTTAGTACCAACGCACAACAACGCGTATAATGCATGGCTCTATTGGTTAAGATTTTGAAAATCCCTACATTTCTGTAAAAATCAAACGTGCGTGGAATAAAAAAATGATGCCGAAAATCGGCTATGTTTCATAAACGAAGACGTTACCTGCAAGACGAAGAAACTTTATGAATAAAATCAAAAAACTGATTCTAATACTAGTTTTAGTTATCGTACCACATAACTTAATTAGTCAAGATAATATATGTGATTGTTGCTCTTATTATTCATTGAAATATCAACAAAATTATGAAGAAATATTCAATCCTTCATCAATAAAATCTTCTGGAATTAAACAAGTAATGGTTTACACAAACCCAAAAACATCGTCTGATTCATCCGAAACTACAAAATATAGAGAGATTAAATTTGAGTTTGATAGAAATGGATTTGTAATTTCTAAAACCTGGTATAACAGAAAAGGCAAACCACATTCTACTTATGATTTCAAAAGAAACAAGGCAGGGAAAATTTATCAGCAAACGTTTAACTATATAGATAGTCTAGAACAAAAATCTTCGCCTTTTGGACAAGAAATAACTGACTTTAGCTACGACAACAAAAACAGATTGGTAAAAATTAAAGAAAGAAGTTCATCCGGTGAAATATTAGCCGATAACAAATCAACATACTCAATTATCAAATATGATGACAAAAATAGAATAGTTCGTAGAGAAAGATATATATATTGGAGTTATGATGACAAAACACAATTATCAATAACAGACTTTACATTTTCAGATGAATCTTTTAGCGCCACTTATAAGTCAATTTGGGATGGTGGTCAAACTATTTCTGGCGAGAAAAAATATAACCAGAATTGGCAACAAACGATGGGCAAATCATTCAATGACGCTTTAAAAAGTATCGCTTTTGAGGAATACTATGAATATGACTCAAACAATAAATTAATCAAATATCAAACTATATCAGGTCAAGGTGCAGGTAGTGAATGTCCAGATGGTGGCAGTTACATTGACAATTATGAGTATGACAGTAATGGCTTTTTAACTAAGATTAATCATACTTTTAATGAAAATGTTTGCGAAATGACATTTGAATATCGAAAAACGTCTAGCAGGTAACAACGCATACTCCGCAACGAGAAAGGTCTAGTAGACCATTAAAGGAGCGGATATCGCAAAATGCGACATACCAGCCTTCCCCCACCTTAATAAATCATTCGGGCAAATACTCAAAAATTACCTAACTTAGAATCTAACTAATTTTTGTATAGCTATTGCCAGCAATCGGGCTGTTACAAGTCATATACGGAGACGTTATAGGTAATATGAAAAAAGGCATTCCAAATATTAATTTTAAACCTGCAAATGATGAAAATTTTGGTTTTGAAATTGTACCTATAGAGAAAATTGCGAATAGAAAACAAACGAAAGATCATAACTCGCAAAAACCTCATCAACTTAAATTTTACAATCTACTATTTTTTACCAAAGGTGAAGGCCGGCATTTTATAGATTTTAAATGGTATTCTGTAAAGGAGAATACGTTAGTTTATCTTTCTAAGGAACAAATAAATGCTTTTGATTTTTCAACCAACCTACAAGGATATTGTATGGTATTTACCGAAGCATTTTTTGTGAGCTGTTTTTCTAATTTTACAGACAATTTTGTATTTCGGCTTTTCAATCCAGAATTATTTTCCCCTATTTTACAAATACCTAAAGAATCTGATTTTGTTCATTATTTTAACCTATTACAAATAGAATTCAATAAGAAACAAGCATTTAATCAAAAAGATATTATTAAAGCCTTACTCACTATTCTTATATCGAAAGCGGAAAACATTAAACAAAATCAAAATAAAATACACTTTGATTCATCAAAACTGAATTTATTTCAAAATTTCAATTCATTAATAGAAAACCATTACACGAAAAGCAGAAATGCCAGTTTTTATGCTAATAAATTAGCCATAACCTACAAGCATTTAAATACTACTTGTAAAGAATTAATGAACAAAACAGCTAAAAATGTTATTGATGATTTCATAGTGCTACAAGCAAAAAGAAAATTAATTAACAGTTCTATAAAAAGTACCGAACTAGCGTACGATTTAGGTTTTGAAGACCCAACCAACTTCACCAAATATTTTAAGAATCAAACAGGATTAACCCCAAAATCATTCATAAAGTCACTTAAAAACGAGTAAAGGTTCAACTTTAACCATTTTTACACCGTTTTTCATCTTTTCTATTGTAGTATGAAGTCACACCTTTGTACTATAAATTTTAAACAATTAAACAATAGAAAAATGACAAACTTAAAATCAATTGTATTACCGTTTTATCAAGGTGCGTTAACTGTAAACACAGAAACTAATCCTACTGATGTACTAAACTCAATTTTAGGAGATAACTTTATTTCTGAAGGAACTGCAGATAACAAAAATAAAGAACAACTAATTGGTCAATTAGGCTTTTTTTGGCAAATGATACCAGATTTAAAATGGGAACCTATAGCTATTATTGAAAGTGAAAACCAAGTAATAGTACGAAGTAAAGTATCTGGTACACCAAACTCACCTGAAGGAAAATTCTTTGGATTACCAACAGATGGAACAAAATCATTTAAAACAATGTCTATCGATATTCATACTATCGAAAATGAGAAAATCGTAAAAGTAAACCACATTGAAGATTGGGCAACTGCATTAAAACAACTACAACAATAATTTAAAGTATATCAAAATGAAAAAACTAATAGCAAGTATTGCTTTAGCTACGATTTTTGTAAGCTGTAACCAGACCAAAAAAGACAACTTGAAAACAGAAGAAGTTACAACAACATTGAATGTCATGAGTGAAGCAGATAGTCTAGCTATAGAATCACAAAAAACTTTAGGTATAGCAAATGCATACATGGCAGCTATGGGAAAAGGAGATATGGAAGTTATGAAAAACCTAATGCATGATGATATGGTATGGCAAAATGCAGGTGACACCAGCTTACCTTGGATGGGACCTTGGAAAGGAAAAAAAGCAATATTAGAAGAATTTTTTCCAGCATTCGGAGCAGGATTCATAACAAAAAAATGGGAGCCAACCGATGCAATTGCAAGTGGAGACACAGTTGCATATTTTGGGCAAATGATTGGTGAATTAACCCATTCAGGAAAAGAAACTGAAGAGTTTACTTATGCACTTAGAGTGAAAGTGAAAGATGGTAGAGTAATTCTTTGGAACTGGTTTGAAGATAGTTTTGAAGTTTCAAGAACCTTTCATGCTAAATAATAAATATTTTAATAATGGCTACTAAATTTAAAGAATTAAAGTCGAGTGAAAAAGCTTTTCTTATTGGATTAATAATATGGATATTACTTCAAATCTCAAGATTTATCGCCTTTGCATTGATTGATGATATTAATGTTGGAGACGAATCCAAAGCTTGGATGTACCCTGCGTACCTTGATGTATTTGCTGCAGTATTAGCTTTGCCACTTGTTGGAGCAATTTTAAAATGGCGTGGATTATTAACTTGGATTTTTACTATTGTATATCTAGCAATCTCAATAGTAGATCATTTTGGAAATTTTACAACAACAACTATAGTTGGGCCACCTTCAATTGTTGAAGAAGGAATGGATCCTTTGTTAATACCTATTATCCAAACAGTAATTGACTTTATCTTTTTAATCCTTTTACTAATTCCAAAATATTATCAAATATTCTTTAAAATCGAAACAAAAAAAATCTAATTAAAAATGAAAAATTTATTTAAAACCACAATGCTTTCAATGATCTTATCATTAGGATTTATTTCATGTGATAATGATGATGACAACACACCTACACCAACTCCTTTAAATGAAGGTGTTAATATGACGATGAGAAATACGTTACAGGATCCTGGTGAAGCAGAAGGTACATATCCAGCTTTATTTGGGCAACCAGATGATGCCTATGATGAAATGGCTACACTATCAAATTCAACAATAGAATTTGCAACAGCTTTAGCTCAAACAGGTACACCTGCTGGAGACGTAAGCGGATTGTATAGTATTGATTTTACCGAGGATAAAATATCATATAGCCTTATTGCTGATCCAGCTGATCCTTTTTGGGCAAATATAGCCTCTGTTTTTGGAGTATTTCCAAATGGTAAATTTGACAGATATTATTATACTTTTTCAGAGCCACATAACATTACTAGTTTTACAAGTAATAATAGTTTTGTGAATCTTAGAATTGATTCTGAAACAGTTATTGTAGTAGAAATAGGAGCAGGGTTTGAAGTTGCTCCTGGAGCTGCTTTTGAAATTACATTAAACTAATACTAAAAAGTGGTTTAAATGTGTTGATTTAAGCCACTTTAAAACACCCTTTAAGTTTTGAAAAAAATAATATCCTTAATATTTATATTACCTATAAGTTTTTTAGTTTTTTCTCAAACTTCTACTAGTTTTGATAAAGAAGAATATCTTTTAAATGGTACAAGTTTCAGCTTTCAATATCAAAATGCTGGAGCTATAGATGTTTCTTTTGCAGATAATAAGATTACTTATAAATGGATTAATGGAATGAATGCAGACAAACCAGCCCAAACGTATCCATACAAATCAACAAAAATAGATGCAGGTATTTATTTAGTTAATTGGCATGAGCCTGATACTGAAAATTTTGTTACTCAGGTGTATAATTTCAATAGCAACACAGTTAAAGTATCTGTTATTGCGAAATATGGCACTGAAAAACCCTTTCTAGGCTTTCAATCTGGTGTTATAGAACATGTTGTCAAGAAAATAAAATAATCTGATAAAATAATATGCAAACCCAACAAATAACGAATATCATAGCTGAGCTTTATACAGATGCAAAATATGATAAACTTAGAATGATAAAAGGCATGGCACAATCTGTCTTCAGACCTATACAACCAAAGGATTTTGAAGATGCTTATTTACCTATTTCAAATAAACAAGGGATAGAATTAGTACAACTTATCAAAAAAAACAACTTAAAAAACATAGTAGAATTTGGAACTTCTTTTGGTATTTCAACTTTGTTTTTGGCACAAGGAGTTTTGGAAACAAATGGGCATGTCATTACTACAGAATTATTGAAATCTAAAGTCGAAATCGCTAAAGGTAATTTCAGAAAGGCTGGTGTAGAAAACTTAATAGATGTAAGAATTGGTGATGCACTTGAAACATTAAAAAATCATTCTAAGGCTATTGATTTATTACTTTTAGATGGATGGATGAATTTATATCAACCTTTATTTGAGATGCTTGAATCGAATTTTCATAAGAACACAATAATTTACGTAGATAATGCTGATATGTCTGACAGTCAGGAGTTTTTAGCATCAATTTCTAGAGAAAAGTATAGTATTGAATTTCAAAACAATGGCAGAGAGTCAATAGTCAAACTAAAAAACATAGAATAAATGTCTTTTCTTAAAAAAAACTACGGTTGGCTAATTGTTGTGCTATTAGCTACATTACCCCTTCTCCCAATAGTAAATTTAACATTAGATAATGGAAAGCAAAATATAGACATGTTGTATCATATTTCAGGAGAATTTGCCATTAGATGGATGACTGCTGTTTTAACTGCAACTCCTTTCTTTATCTTATTTGGAGTTAATAATTTATTTGTTAGGCAAGCTATGGGAATCGCTACAGCCTTATGGAGCGTTATACACTTCGCTTTTTTTATTTGGGCAGAAGGATTATTAGAAACATTTACACAGTTTAACTACATAGCTGGATTTATTGCTGTCTTGATTTTATTTCCCTTGTTTTTTACTTCTAATAGGAAGTCTATGAAATGGCTAAAGTCTAAATGGAAAAAACTGCAAAGTTTATCTTATTTAGCAATTATATTAAGTTTACTTCACGTAGCTATTTTAGAAAAAACTTGGCTAATATATGCCGTAATTGTTGGTTTAGGTTTTATCTTAAGACTACCAATAATTAAAGAAAAAATTATTTCTACCCGACAGAAAAGTATACGAGCACAAAACTGAATTAAAAAAATACTTCCACAACAACGTATATAAAGAATAGCAGTCTAGAGCTAAACTTAAAGTTGGATTCTTTTCTACTATCTTTGTTTTATCACGAAAAATCGCATATATAAATCTGCTACGTTTCATATCCGAAGACCTTGTATGCAAGCTGTTTTTATGAAACACCCTATTTTGATCTTAGTATTATTACTTTGTGCTTCATGCATTCAAAATAACAAGGATAAAGTCTTGGTTAATTCGGAGGTCAAGAGCAAGCTTGAAACGGGATGGTACTTTTTAAATACTAATCAAGTTAAATTCTCTCGCAAACTTTATAAGTCAGAGGAGTTATATGAAATTGAAGCCAAACCAATTGTTAATGCCAAGCACGTGATTTATATGGAGAAGTATAAAAGTGATTATGGCGACATTGGGTTAGGAATTCAATTAAATAAAAAAGGTACCGAGATTTGGAAGAATGCAACCTCGTATGCGTACCAGAGGTCTATACAATTAGGATTAGTTATTGACGACACTTTAGTATATGCAGTTGATTTGCGAGCCCCAATCGAAACTGGTGAGTCAGCTTTGAATCGCGGTGACTTAACTTTAAAAGAGCTCCAACGATTTGAAAAAAAAATAAAGACGGCAAGATCGAAATAATCATCGAGCCAGTGTACAACAACACATACACCGCAACGAGAAAGGTCTAGTAGACCATTAAAGGAGCAGATATCGCCAAATGCGACATACCAGCCTTCCCCCACCTTAATAAATCATTCGGGTAAGCATAAGGGCTGGCACTAGTAATATACAGCGACGTTAGAGACAATTTAATGAATACGCGAAGAGAAATCAATTTTAGATTCATATCTGGTACTATTTTTGAGATTCTTTTTTAGTCAAAAAAAGAACAACCAATTAAAATCTAGCTAACCAAATGAGAAAGTGTAAAGTTTTTACCATTTTAATCATACTGTGTCTATATTTCAAAGGATTCGCGCAATTCAATCAAAATCAGGAACAGCAATTAGTAATTGGAAAAGTTGATAGCCTGTATTCTAATATACTCCAGGAGCAAAGAGAAATTTGGATACACTTACCCGAAGACTTTGATAATAGCAAACAATATCCCGTTATTTACGTATTAGATGCCTCTCAACATTTCTATGTAATTACTGGAATGTTAAAACAATTAATCCCATGGCAAATCCCAAATTCCATTTTAGTTGGTATTACAAATACAGATAGAACAAGAGATTTTACACCCACTAACGTCCCTTTTCAGCGCGGACACAAATCCGAAACATCGGGAGGCGCAAGTAATTTCTTAAAATTTATAGACGAAGAATTAAAACCATTTATAAATAATAAATATCCAACCGAAAACAACAACACCATTATCGGTCACTCTACAGGTGGTTTATTTGTACTTTACTCATTCTTGCATCATGAAAATTCTTTTGATAATTATTTAGCAATTGATCCAAGTCTTTGGTGGGATAAAGAAAATCTAGTTAATGAAACTCAAGGACTATTGAATAAAGGAAACCGAAAGGAAAAATCATTATATATAGCGGTGGCAAATAGTATTGGTAAAACAATGGATACAGTAAAAGTAAGAAAAGACAAAACGGTTCCTACTGAACAGATTAGAGCCAATTTAAAGTTCCACGACTTATTAGTGAAAAATAGTAAAGAGCTTAATTTTACATGGGAATATTTTAACAACGAAGATCATGGAAGTATTGTTGTACCAGCTCAATATAATGGATTGCGATCTATTTTCTCTTGGTTTCCATTCTCAGAGATGTGGCGTTTTAACACACCAAAAGCATATTCTGCCAAAGAATTGACAGATCCATTTCGGTCGCATTATAAAAAGTTAAGCATTCGTTTAAAACGTGAAGTAAAACCAGATTGGCAACAAATAAATGACATCGGTTTCTTTATGTTAGATGGACATAATCTTCCTAAAAAAGCGCTAGCATATTTAGAAATGAATGCCGATTTCTATCCTGATGAATCAAAAAGTTTTGTTGCTTTAGGTAATTATTTTCTATCTCAAAAAAATAAATCAGAAGCCATTAAATATTATAAAAAAGCTGTCGAAATAGATGGAAATCAAGATGCTCAAGCTAAACTAACAGAATTAGGTGGGTAAAGAAAACCGTCTCTAATGGCGTATCTAATTCATGCTTAGCTGGTAAAACAAAAGGATTTTTTTTACTTTTAAAAAAACATGATTTTTAGCAGAAAATTCCTTCGGAACATTCCGAACAAATCATACACCAACATGTTGTAATGCGTTAGAAAATGAAATCACTCATACTTGCCATATTCATACTTTTTTCCTTTCAAATTTCGAATTCATTGCAGGAAGGGCTTGTTGGCACTTGGGAATGCTATCACAAAGAGAAGGAAGATGGAACAACGAAAAGCACTGATCTTTTTACTGGAGAGGAATTCGAATATTCATGTAATGGTTTGTCTCTTGAGTTTAATAGCGATTTCTCGGGTGTAGAATCGCTAAATGGGTTAGCTTTTAATTATTCGCTAAAAGATTCCATTTTAACAATAGGAAATAGAACTTATATTTTAGAATTATTAGATGACACTGAAATGGTTATGCGAAATTATGATCCTAAAGGAATATCACTTTCAGGTTTTAGAACAAAGTTTAAGCGGGTAAGAAAATAAACACTTTACAACAACGCATACTTCTCAAAGAAGTTTTGCAAAAACTGATGAGAGTATTTTTGCGAAGCAAAACATAGCCAAAAAAGCTATCTTTAAAAAACAACAAAACAAACGGCTACGATGCTGCCATCACACATCCATAGGAGGTTTTGGATGTTAGCAGTATGCAAAGACTTTGCGGGTAATGTTGAGAAAACATTTGTGCAAACTTCGAAAGTTGTGAATAAAGGAAAAGAAGATTGCTTAAATATTTATCTAATCCCGAACTGATTAGTAGTGCGTGTTAATTATAGGTGATTATTTGAGTAAGTTACTGACTGAAAATAATTATGCAATAGTTTATAGAAATTTAGAAGGAAACTGTTTTCTCGCCTTCTTATTTCTACTACTTCTAAAATTCCTACTTCGATGGGTTAAGTAATGAACTAAAGTCATCGCTACGGCAATTAGAATTACTGCAATAATTATTTCATATGCTTCGCTGGATAAATTCATAAAATAAAGATACAAAAAATGTCTAAGATTATCATAAACTTATGACTATTAGAGTTTTATAACCAAAAAATAGAACGCAAAAAAATGTGAAAAACAGACGGAAAGCACTACATACAACAACGCATATAACGCATCGCTCGTTTTTCCACTTCGTGGGTACTTTTATTGAATGTATACTGGACATTCGGTTTTGCTTTGTAAAACTATATTGCAGTAATCCCCGAAAACGAGTAACTTGAAAGCTAACTAATATTAAAAACGTCTCGGACGCCATACGTCATATACCAAGACGATGGGCAACATTAAAAACAAGATGAGAAAATATTTCTTAATTCTTCTATTTACAATTTCGATTGCATCATGCAAAACAGAAAATAAGGAGACAAATAATTTCAAAGTGGAATATAGTGGTGCATTAAAGAATGCAATGCACAAAGGTGATGTTTCTGCAAAAGTAGCGTTGAAAAAATTTGAAAATATTGAACATTTTTATGCACTTGGAGCGATTGAAAATCTAAAAGGGGAAATTCAAATATTCGACAGCAAACCCTTTAATACAATGGTTATTGACAGTATGTTGAACTTTGATAATTCATTTAATAAAAAGGCTACTCTTCTAGTATATGCATCTATTAACAAATGGAATTCATTTAAAATTCCTGAAAATATTGTGACTTATAAAGAATTAGAACATTACATAAGTCAAACGGCTAAAGACAATCAAATAAAAATTGATGAACCATTTCCTTTTTTACTAGAAGGAATACCAAAGTATATTGATTGGCACGTTATTAACTGGAAAGATGGAGATATGGAACATTCTCATGATAAACATATAAGTTCTGGACTCAATGGTAGGTTAAATAATAAGCAAGTTGAAATGTTAGGATTCTATTCTGATTCCCATCATGCAATATTCACACATCACACAACCAATATGCACATACATGTAAAAACAGTTGACAACCAATTAGCTGGGCATGTCGATGGCTTGAACTTAGGAAAAGGAATGATTTTAAAATTACCAAATATTAAATAATAACGATTGCCCAACAGCATATACTCCGCGACGAGAAAGGTCTAGTAGGCGTATGGTATCTGAGAAGTATACAGAGACGTTGTGGCTAATATAAAAGCTGTCTTTCAAGTATTTTATGACTAAGAAAAAAAAGACCTTAATAATCAGAATCCTATTGTTGACTGGAACGGCCATCTCAATGTTTTTTGTGCCATGGATTTTGGTAAAGGCATGGATATTACCGCTACCAGATACAATTCAAGGACAAGTAGATCAAGCCATTGGACATGGATTTGACGGTATGATTGTTTACGTAGACCAGGCAGGGAAACCCCCAGCATTTTATACAGGTGGTTATAAAGATAGACAGAACAAAATACCAGCAGACCCAAAATCATTATTCAAAATTGCGAGTATTAGCAAGTTATATACTGCTGTAGCGGCTACAAAGTTGGTCGCAGAAAAACGCTTGTCTTTTGATAAAACACTAGTTGATTATCTTCCAGAACTTAAAGATAGAATTGAAAATGCCGAAGAAATTACCTTGCGAATGATGATTCAACACCGTTCTGGTATTCCAAATTTTACCGATAATCCAGCTTATTGGGTTAACGAAGAAGAAAATGGCAAAAAAGCTTTAGATTTTGCTCTCGACTTACCAGCCACATTTAAACCTAATGGCGGATATGAATATTCAAACACGAATTATTTGTTGCTTCGTAGGATTATGGATGATATTTTAGGGTATAGTCAAAATCGGTACGTCAAAGAGAAAATTTTAATCCCCTTAGAGCTGGAAAACACTTTTTTTTCGATTACCGAAGTCGATTTAGATGACGTTATGAGCGGGTATTATGTTGGATCTGAAGAAGATTTTAAAGCTCGTGAATATGGGATGTTGGCTACAGCAGAAGATGTAGGCAAATTCCTGAGAGCTTTAAACGATGGTTCTGTGTTTAACGAAGGTGAACAAGAAATCTATCCCTACGAATACAAGCACGGAGGTTTGGTTGTTGGCTATCAAAGCCTTGCAGAATACCACAAAGACATAGACGCAGTAGTGGTTCAATTTATTAATACCACAGATTTTAATGGTTATGAATGGAACTTATCAGAAATCACAATTAACCGAATTGTAAAAATCTTAGAAAAGAAAAACTAGCCACAACAAAACCTATTCGCAATGCTTCAAGGCGTACAGCGCATAGCTAAACCGTTGTAGCACATTAAGTAACTACAGTAATAAAAAATAAAATTCATGAAATCATTATTGATTTTTATCATTTTCAGTTTTGTGAGCATATTTGGACTAGCTCAAGAGAATTCCCCTATTATAATCGGGAATACGCATACGATTAATTCTACTGTTTTAAATGAAGATAGATCAATTCAAATTTATACTCCAGACGGTTATTCAGATTCAGAACAAAAATATCCAGTACTTTATATTTTGGATGGACAATGGTATTTTTTTAGTGGTGTTTCAATTCAAAAAGCCCTGCGTACTCCAGGCGCTATTCCTGAAATGATTATAGTTGGCATTAATGATAATGAATCAACGAGATGGTCAATATTTGGAGATCAAAGTGAAAAATTCACTGATTTTTTGGTTAATGAAGTTATATACTATGTTGATTCTAACTATAGGACAACTAATGAACGAATTATTTTTGGATGGGAAGCAGCTGCTTATTATACCAGTGAATTAATTTTAAAAAAGAGTGAAGTCTTTAATGGAGCAATAATAACTGACGGTGGCTATGCGTCAGAAGAGTTAGTCACAGAGTTCACCTCAAATAAAGACGTTTATCTTTTTATGGCAAATTCAAAGAAGGACATTTATTATATAGCCTCGACAGAAGCATTCCATAAAATATTGAAAAAGAACAACCCAAAAAACCTTATTTGGAAATACGATTTATTCAACGACGAAGTACACGAAACGTTGGCACATTTGGCATTATATAAAGGATTGAAGTACTATTATCATAATTACGACTCACCGGTATTTGAAAGCATACAACAGTATGTTGATTTAGGAGGAATGGATTACCTGACCACGTATTTTAGCGAACGCGCCGAGCGATTTGGTGGTGATAGTCAAATAGACGACAATACAAAAAATGGATTAATCTGGTTGGCTTGGAACAGAGATAATTTTAAGTATTTCAATATTTTCATGACAGAATTTAAAGATGTTTTAACTACTGATAGATATGCTTCTGCCTATTGGCAGAACCGGTTTGGACAGTTTTACTTAAAACATAAAGATTATGAAAATGCCATTAAATACTTTAATGAAGGGCTTACCAAATATCCGAGCTCAAACTTTCAAGAAAAAATGCAACAAGGGTTAATTGATGCAAAAAATGGAAAAGATTAATCAATTATAATGAATAAAAAACATGCTACAACACCGCATATAATTTATTGTGGTTGAATTTCTAATCGGAATTCATCTCTTATATGCTGTTTTTAGGCCAAGGAAGGAATCCTGCAGATTGTTCCGAAACGAAATCAAAGCCTAGATCATTGTAGGTAAGTTGAAAAAAACTATGAGAACATTTTTAATCATCCTTCTGATTCTATCTTCATTTATTGTTTTTGCCTTTATTGGGGCAGGTTCTCACGGAAATATTTCAATGAAAAATAAAGAAACTGCAAAATTAGTTTTCTCAGGTATTTTGTTTTTGCTCACTGCGGTTTTTAATGGCATTTCTTTGAAAGCAGGATTCTCAAAAACAATTAAATTTATTACGCTTTCATTGAATTTAGTTTGCGCTATAGTACTCTTGATATTTTTTATCGGAATGTTCAATCCATCTTTAAAAAATGAAATTGATTTAATTGCATTTACAATAATAATCGGATTAGAAATAATCTTGATTTCAAAAACTCTAATGACAGATTTTAAAAAACTATATAAAAGCTAGTCATAACAACGTTTACTCTTCATGAGAAAGGTCTAGTAGACCTATTGTATATAGGCAGTGTACGAACACGTTGTGCTACATAGGGAAAAATCACTTCTGAAGCCGAAATATCAAATAGGGACATATGGTAATCCATAAAAGAACGAAAAACCAAACTCGTCCTTTAAGAATATTGTAGTCGTGAATTAATTTATCCCAAGAGTGACCTGCAACATAATGCCCAAATGAGAATTCAAAAAGGATGGTTAGTACAAGCCATAGTAGCCCAATTAACATCGCCTGATTCTGAGATTCGGGTCGCCAAATTTTAAATAAAACCCAAGCATATAAACCAAACAAAATAATCATACTTAATGTGGATAGCTGATGTGCCTGAAGTTCATTAAACTTGTTTGCAATGACCTTTTCTCTGAACAAACCATTGGCAATAGCTACTAGTATCATAGGAAACCATGCAAAGAAATACTTCCACATATTTTATCTTTTATTTAGTTGATTTAGAGAGGATTCTATTTATTAAAATTAGTCAAAAAATAAGTAAACATCTATCACAAAGCAACTTTGTAAAACATCCCTCGGGCATTTAAAAGAGGCATCCCGATGGGCTAACAGAATTTAGGTTAGGCAACTCGTAGAATTAGCTTTCCCAAAAAAATCACTAGCTTTAAAAGAAATAAAAAAATGGGCTTGCCGCCGTCTTGGGTGCTTGTGCCAAGCATTATTTAGCTAAAGCAGTAAATGAAGGTGTTAGCCTTCGATAAGACAACATCTAAAAGTGTATGAAAATCTTCAGAAAAATAAGACTACAATTACTGGCCTATGATAAAATCGGCAAATATCTTCTTTATGCTATTGGAGAGATTGTACTTGTGGTTATTGGAATTCTTATTGCTCTAACTATTAATAACAGGAATAAGGAGCAATTAAACAGAAATGCTGAATTAAATTTTTATCACAATACAAAGCAACAGTTATTAGACGATCTGAGTAATATCGAATCAAACATTCAATACAACGCTAATTATGCCAAGCAGTTTGGATATGCAGTAAATCTCATCGAATTGAATGATCGAAGTAAAAAGGATAGTTTGGGTCAAATAGCGGTAAATCTTATGACCAATTCTGATTTTGACCGACAAGGAAATATTTATGAAACGATGGTAAATAGCGGCGATGTAAAATTACTTAAGAACAATAAAATAATCCAAGGACTTAGACGATTAGAAGAATCGTACATTTATGTGAATAGAATGGAAACTATTCATTTTGAAGCAATCATATCCATGGTTCCTGATTTAACTCAAACAATTCGATTTCATTCAAACAAGGTGGAAAATGAAGAATACTTGTACGGGTATAAATTTCAGAATTTCTTTATCGTATCTCTTAAAGTGATGGATGAAAAAGCCAGTGCGTATAGGCGAACAAAAAAAGAAATTGAATCAATAATAAAACTAATCGATAATGAAATTGAATGAAAAATAACCAAAGACCAACGAGGCATATAACGTTATGAGAAAGGTCTAGCGGACCATTTAACAAAGAGTATATCCTAGTCATTAAAGCAAGCTAAACGTTGGGTATTTCGGAGCAAAACAATAGGCAACCTGTATACAAAGACGTTGCAACAATATAAACTACCAATCAAAAATCAATTTATGGAACGAAAGAAATTCTTAAAATCAACAGCAATTGGAATAGGAGCTTTGTCTATAATTCCTATGATTAATGCGTGCAAATCTGAATCGAAAAAAGACATCGCTGATCAGTCTGATGGAAAAAAAGTTATCGACTTACAAAAGCCAAAAATCGTGAAAAATAGTGATGGAAATAAGTTGAATGTATTAGGAGATAATCAAAACATCAAACTGACTGGAGAAGACACTAATGGACAATACACTTTAATTGAACAAAACAATGAACCAGGAGTTGGAATTCCGCCGCACGTGCATGAGAATGAAGATGAAGTTTTTCAGGTTTTAGCTGGTCAAGTAGAAATGAGTATTGGCAAAAATATAACAACTCTGAATGCTGGTGACATTATTTTTTGCCCAAAAGGAGTTCCGCATTCTTGGAAAGTAGTTGGCCAAGAAAAAGCCCGAGCAATGTTGAGCATTTTTCCAGCTGGTTTAGAAGGCATGTTTCAAGAGTTAGCCCAACTCCCTGCTGGACCTCCTGATATGGAAAAAGTAAGTGGTATTTGTGCAAAATATAGTTTGAAATTTGTTTAGAATAAAACCAGTTGCCAACAACGTAAATTGCCAAAACTCCGTTTCACACAAAAAAACGATACGCAAGCTGTATACGAAGACGTTGGCGACAAACCGAACAAAAACATTAATTATGAAATATTATAGTACGGCATATTCTTCTTCAAAAAATGATGGCTCAATAAAAATTAAAGAATCAAAAATTGCTTTTGGAACTACTCCAGAATCAGCTGATAATTTACCAAACCCAGCTGAATTGTTTTTAGGGTCTTTTTCTGCTTGCATTCTTAAGAATGTTGAACGCTACTCCATGTTAATGAATTTTGAATACACAAATGCCCAAATAATAGTAAATGCTACACGTCTTGAAAAGCCTCCAAGGATGGACGAAATAAACTATGAATTAATAATTTACAGTCAAGACAATAATTTAAATATTAACTTACTCAAAAAGAATATCGAAAAATTTGGAACAATTTTTAATACTGTAAAATCCTCCTGTGCTGTTATTGGAGAAATTAAAAAAATATCTGAATGAAAGACATCTCTGGAATCGATGAAAACGGCAATCCTAAAAATGGTCCTTTTAAGCTGTTCTTTAAGAACGGCCTAATCTCTTGCCAAGGCGAGTTCTGCAACGGAAAGAAATCAGGAAAATGGAAGTACTTTCTTAACAACGGCCAGATGCAATCCTCTGGGAGCTTCAAAGACGGAAAGATTGTGGGTCGGTGGAAGTGGTTTTTCAAAACTGGCGAACCGCGTGGGACGGGCGGCTTTGACAATGAAGGACAGAAGCATGGCATATGGAAGCGATACCATGCCAATGGCCAACTATGGGACGAAGGTCGCTTCGAACATGGCAAGAAGACGGGTGCTTGGCAGGTATATAATGAGGCTGGCGAACTCCTAAAATCGCAAACGTTCAAATAGCGAAACAGAGGCCTTTTTTGCCAAAAGCATTAATCAAGAAAATTAGCTGTAAGTTGAGCTTAACTGTAACAATATTCTTCTCGGTCTGTCCATATAGAAAATCAATCATGAATTCAAAACTGCTATTCTTGATTCTCTTACTGCAGAACTAACTGCTGTTTTAGACAGTAATAATATCACAGGATTTGCGGTTTCTGTTGTCCAAAATGAAACCATACTGCTCAACAAAGGCTTTGGATATGCCGATGCTGTAAGCAAAACACCATTTACCAAAAACACTTCTCATACGATAGCTTCTGTCTCGAAAACATTTATTGCTCTGGCAATTATGCAATTAGTAGAAAATGTATTCGGATAGATATTCAAAAAAATCACTAGCTTTAAAAAACTTTAACTCGGTATGCTGTTGTCGCACGCCCTCCCTCCTGCGCACTTTGTGTTTTTTTTAGGGTAAGCAGCATGTTTGGCTAGACGCAGTAAAACGACCGGGCACTGGTATAAAGCCGTTATAAATCATTAAATACTTAAAAGATTATGGAAGACCATCAAGAATTTGTTCACATTTATTCGGGATCAGAGGTTCGCGTGATAATATTAAAAGGCCTGTTAGAAGAAATTGGTGTCGATACAATTGTACAAAACGATTATCAATCTGGAATAACCGCTGGTTTTGGGGGTGGTACCATTAATACGATTCGATTAAAAGTACATGAGTCAGATCTCGAGAAGGCAAAGCCCGTTGTAGAGGACTTTATAAAAAATCAAATGTAGCCCAAAAGTTTCCCCGCAACTTCACTTATTGCCTAAGGCATCAAGCTAGTGTTTTCTCAGGTAAAATGACTAGTTTTAAAAAATATGCCAAGAATCGAAATTTATAACGAGACGTACGAAACAATGCCATTGGAGCAACTACGAGCCGTTCAAAGTGAACGCTTAGTGGCTTTAGTCGCACGTTTGTGCAAAAATGTACCGTTTTATCGAAAACAGTTTGATACAATTGGGTTAGCACCAGATGATATTAAATCTATTGAAGATTTGCATAAAATCCCCTTTACGACCAAAACGGATTTACGAGACAACTATCCATTTGAGTTATTTGCTGCCCCTATGAATCAGATAAATCGAATCCATGCTTCTAGCGGCACAACTGGCAAACCAACTGTAGTTGGATATACACAAAACGATTTAGAAATTTTTGACGAAGTGGTTGCTCGTAGTTTGGTATGTGCCGGGGCACAACCCGGAATGAAACTTCACAATGCGTATGGCTACGGACTCTTTACGGGTGGTTTAGGGATGCACGGTGGCGCAACAAAACTTGGCATGGCCGTAATTCCCGTGTCGGGAGGAATGACAAGCAGACAGCTTACCATTTTACAAGATTTTAAACCCGAAGTGATTTGTTGTACCCCTTCGTATGCACAAACACTGTCAGAAGAATTTACAAAAGCAGGGATCGATACTTCTCATTTAGCTTTAAAATATGCCATACTAGGAGCCGAACCTTGGACCGATGCCATTCGTGATCAAGTAGAAAAAGGATTGAACGTTACGGCAACCAATATCTATGGCTTGAGCGAAATAATGGGGCCTGGTGTTTCGCAAGAGGATTTCGAAGAAAAAGGAACAGGTAGTTATATCTGGGAAGACCATTTTTATCCAGAAGTGGTACACAAAGATACTGGCGAGGTCCTACCATATGGTGAGGAGGGTGTATTGGTTTTTACGACTTTAACCAAAGAGGCGTTTCCGCTACTGCGATACTGGACTAACGATATATGTTCGATTAATTACGACCCCAACGCAAAACGCACTCACATCAAAATGTCTGCAATAAAAGGAAGAGCAGACGACATGTTGATTATTCGTGGTGTAAATCTTTTTCATACTCAGGTAGAAGAAGTGATTCATCAAATCGATTTTCTGAGCCCCAATTATCGCCTTATTGTAGAAAAAAAAGGAACCATGGACACTGTAACCGTAGAAGTTGAGGCACATCAGGGTACAGCCTTAAATGATACACGACTTCATCAAATAGTCAAAACACGCTTAAAAGACACCATTGGCTTGTCTATGGACATCGATTTGAAGGTTCAAGGAGCTATTCCACGTAGTGAAGGCGGAAAATTAAGTCGCATTTTAGATAAACGTCGTGCGTAATTCTATTAAATAATAAAAGATGAAAACTTTGATAGAAACAGAAAGATTAGTCTTAAGGGAAATAACCCTAGACGATACCAAAGAAATGTTTGGGTTGCACTCTAATGCTAACGTACAAAAGTATACGGGAGAGCCACCAGTCGAGTCTATAGAAGAAATGCAACAGGCCATACAGACAAGAATTAGTGACTATAAGAAGTACCGATACGGAAGATGGGCTACCTTTCTAAAAAATGAAATGGAGTTTATTGGCTGGGCTGGATTAGCGTATCTCCCTGAATTTGACGAAATAGATCTTGGGTACAGATTCCTTCCTAAATTTTGGGGAATGGGTTATGCAACAGAAGTATCTCATGCAATTTTGGAATACGGCTTTGACACACTCCAACTAGATCGCATTATAGCAATTGCTATGAAGGAAAACATAGCATCTATTAGAGTGATGGAAAAAGTTGGGATGGAATTTGACAAATTTGCCCCCTATGAGCCAGGAGGAGAAGATGTTGTCTGGTATTGGTGTGACAAAGAGCTCATTACAAAAAACAAACATGTTTAAAATTGGGCTTGTTTAATGCAATCTTAACTATAATATGACAATATGAAGGTGTGTTCTTGCAAAACCCCCATGATGCCAACATAATAGGACATCGACTATTATTGTATCTTTATAGAAGCATATTAATTAACTAGAAAAGAAAGGAACACCCCGTATGCTAACTTGGAAAGATGTTATCAACTTTTCTGTAAAAGGAAACCCTACGCCAGACAGACGTGTCGAAAAATCAGAAGCCGAATGGAGGGCTCAATTAACTCCAGAACAATTCAGAATTACCAGACAGAAAGGTACAGAACGCCCGCATAGTGGTGCACTTTGCAGTATTTATGACGAAGGCAAGTATGGCTGTATATGTTGTGATACGCCATTATTTGATTCCACGATTAAATTTAGTTCTGGTTCTGGCTGGCCTAGTTTTACACAACCTATTAAAGAAAACGCTATTAAATACCTAAAAGACTCATCTTTTGGCATGGTTCGCGTGGAGGTGATGTGTAATACGTGTGATGCTCATTTGGGGCATGTTTTCCCAGATGGCCCAGAACCAAGTGGCTTGCGCTATTGCATTAATTCGGAATCAATGTCATTAGAAAAGGAGCATGAAAATTAGACAACCAATACGTATAAGCCTTATTATATTTTTACTCGCATCTTTTACATTTTCCTGCGAAAGTTCGAAACGAGAAAGCATAGTATCGAATGAAATTATAAGTGTTCAATATCCAGAAGCTTATGAGTTGGCCAACATTATTTTGGCCCTCACAGAATATGGAAAAACCGACGAGACAGAGGTTAGAAAAGGCTTTGATTATTACAACAAAGTTCAAGACTACTTTAAGCCGGTAAGTGAGCATCCGCTCTTAGATTCGGTTAACTATTCGAGAGAACGATGGGAAGAATATTTGAGCTTTCGAACCGATTCTTATGCTTTCGCATTTGACGAGAATAACCAACTAAAAAGAACGGTCCAATTTTATGCGAATAAAGGTTTTAAACCATTTGACGACCATTTAGAATTAATTAATGATTTTGTTCAAAAATCGAACTTTCGAGATTTTTTTGCGCAAAACAAAGATTATTACGAGGCTGTGTCCAACAAGTACAAAAAAACACAGTACATAAATGAAATGAGAGAATTCTTAATAGAAGAGTTTGGAGCGCAGTACCAGAATGATGAAAAATACAATGTCGTACTGTCCCCTTTTGTTTATAGAATGAACTGTCACAGAGATATCGATTCTACGACCGTGGCAGATTTTATTACGATTCCTGGTTATGTGTTGTCCGATACAATTACGGCCGAGGTAAAAGACATTGCGACTTCTATACACAATCTTTTTACAGAAATGGACCATGGGTATGTGAACCCAACTACAGATCATTATAAAGAACTGGTGAACAATAGTTTTGACGCCAAATTATGGGATAATAAAAGTGGATACAACGACGGCGATGGCTACGACAATTTGGGCAACGCAGTGTTTAACGAATACATGACTTGGGCGGTGTATGATGTATTCTTAAAAAAGCACTTCCCTACTCATGCCAATGAAGTTGGCCTATATTGGAGCTTTCAAAACCAAAGCCGTGGTTTCGAATATCCTCAACTATTCACCCAACAACTTTTAGCGCTTTACAATCAAAAAGAAGATGGTGAAAACATAAAGGACTTATATCCCAAAATGCTCGAATGGAGTTCTAAAATTCAGCATGAGATTACGAGACCAAAAATAATGACGCCACAAGATTCTACATCGACCCGTTTTTCTGATAAAACCAGAATCACGATTTCTTTTTCAGAACCGATGAAAAAGACCGATACAATAACCACGATTTTTCAGGACGGAAACAATTTGAGAAAGTTTATTGATTTAAGTCGAACCCAAAATAACCTGAGCTGGTCAGAAGACGGAAAAACAGTCGAGTTCGACATTGATTTACCCAGCGACCGGGAGGCCTATTATTTACAATTTAATTGGTGGGGAGCGAAACATGCGTTTATTAGCGAAAAAGGAGTATTGATAGACAATGGCACTTATTTTAAAGTAATTGACCAGTAATTGTCATGCGTACCAACGCGCATTGGCACAAAGCAATTTAGGTTTTACTTTTTAGCATGTTTTGGCCTAAATACACGAGTCCAGTAACAAAATTTATTCGATATGAAATTTAATTTTAAAAACAGGTTAAAAAAGCTTTATAAAAGTTCTTGGTTTATCACACTTTTTGCGACAACACTTGGCGTTTTATTGGCTTTCTATCTTAATAATTTAAACAATCGATTAAATATAGCATCGAGTAAGCAAGTAGTCTTAGAGAATTTAAACAATGAAATAACAAGCAATAAAGTAACGCTTAACGATCCTAACGACAATCAAAGATTGATTGACTTTTTACAAACCGTAAGCGAAATTGATGACGATATTTCGAATGAACTAACAACATCAATTCAAAAAATGAATGAATTAAAACTCAATTATCCCGAATTTATTGAGATTAAAGATTCGGTCGATTTTGGCTCAAATTTATTTACATATAAAGTCTCTTATAAACTGGAACTTAATTTCAATGATCTTCAAAAGATTAGTTGGGAAACTTCTAAGATGAGTGATGTGATAAACGAGCTTAACTATAATTGTTTGGAGGCTCTAAATGAAATCTATTTTCGTCAAGGTATTTACACCAATCAGCAGCAAAAAACACTAGAATATTTTGTTAACGCCGAGCATAAAAAATTATTGAAGGCTCTGAACATTATTGAACAGCTTAAATCTCAACTTAAAGATCAAATTCCCGAAAGTCAAAATCAAATTAAGAACTGTGACTGATTTTTGAAAAAATAAATCAATGGGATCACATCCAATCAACCTAGTATTTAGATTTATTCTCGAATTATGTGCTTTCACTGCCATAGGACTTTGGGGTTGGAAGCAAAGTGATGGGTTATTTAGATATGTTTTAGCTATTGGCATCCCACTCTTATTAACCACAATTTGGGGTGTTTTTGCCGTTCCTAACGACCCAAGTCGCTCCGGTTCTGCGCCAGTTAAGGTTTCTGGAATTGTTCGCCTTATAGTTGAATTGGCCATTTTTGCGTTTGCTATTTGGGCACTTCAAGACGCCTACTTTATAAAGTCAAGTTGGACTTTAGCAATAACTGTAGCTTTACATTATATCATTTCTTACGATAGAATTATTTGGCTAATTAAACAATAGAACGAACACTAATGCCAACAATGCATATAGCTCATACCAGTATTTTCTCGTGATAATTGATTAGCTTTAAAACAAGTTAATTCAGGCTTAACTCGTTCGCGGGTATACGCAATTCTCGCAGTGAAGTCACTTAAATAAGTTTAAAAATGGCCAAAACAAAAACCAACGAAACAAGGGTAGACGTATTTGATTTTATTGAATCCTACGTAGACAATGATCATAAGAAAGCCGATAGTCGTAAATTAATCGAACTAATGACCGAATGGTCTGGCTTTGAACCAAGAATGTGGGGACCCACAATAATAGGTTTTGGAAGCTATCACTATAAATATGCTAGTGGCCACGAAGGCGATGCACCTTTGTTAGGTTTCTCGCCGCGTAAAGCACAGTTTTCGCTTTATGTATATTCGAAAACAGAAAAAAGTGATGCCCTTTTACTCGAACTCGGCAAATTTAAGATGGGGAAAGCCTGTATTTATTTTAAGAAACTTTCAGACATTAATATTCCCATTGTAGAAAAACTAAGCATGGAAACAATTGCCTACCTCAACGAACACCACGAATGTGCTTGTAGGCAATAGCAACAGCTCGCTCCCATCTGCATAATCTACTATGATGTTTTGCTATAAATCAAAACAACGCCACCATATTTGTATTTGATTAAAAACCAGTAACTTTAGTAAAACGTAATTAGGCTTTTACGTTATCTATAGCTAGCACTATTAGTCTAGTAGACCATTGAATCCAATCAATAATGAAAAACTTCGCACTCCTAATTCTCCTTGTTTTTTCGAGCATATGTATGAACGCACAAAAAGAGCTAGAGGCTCTTAATGAGGTTTGGCTAGACAAAACCCAACCCGATTCTGTTCGTGCCGATGCCTTAGACAATTATATCTGGTACGGTTTTGTTAATACCAAACCAGAACAAGCAATAGCACTATGCGACACTCTTTTTGAGTTTGCTCAAAAAACAGGGCTAAAAAAATATATGGGTACCGCGCGATCTATGCAGGGTTCTGCTTATGCAAATACAGGCAATTACCCATCTGGCATTGAGAGTCACGAACTAAGCTTTAGAATAAGGGAGGAAAATGGCGATAAACGAGGCATGTCTTCTTCGCTCATGAATATGGGCAACATCTACAATAGGCAAGGCTATTTTGCCCAAGCCTTAGAGCATTATCAGCGTAGCTTAACACTTAAAGAAGAAATAGGGCATAAATCAGGAATTGCAAATATTCTAGTGAATATTGGAACCATTTATTACGAACAACTCGATTATGATTTAGCGCTAGATTACTATAATCGGGGCTTAGTAATTCAAGAAGAAATTGGGGATAAAGAAGGGCTTTCCTATTCCCTGGGGAATATTGGGAATATTTATTTAGACCAGGCCAAGTACCCAGAAGCCATGGATTATTACAATCAATGCTTAAAAATTCATGAAGAATTAGAGGATAATATTGGAATTACTCTGGCATTAATAAATATTGGGAATATTTATAGATTGCAAGCCCAATACCCCCAAGCTTTAGATTATTATTCTAGAGCCTATGATATTGCGGAATCGATCCAATATAATCGTGTCATGGCAAATTCGTTAACTAATACAGGCCTGACCTACCTCCAACAAAACAAAAACCTTGAGGCTGTCGAAGCGTGCCATAAATCGCTTAAGATCAGTAAGGCAATAATGGAGATAGATCTTCAAAAACGCGCATGTGAATGTTTGTATCAAGCATACAAAACGGTTAGTAACGACAATATGGCTTTAGCCTATCACGAGCAATTGGTGGTTTTAAATGACAGTATTTTTAACGAAGAGAATACCAAAAGGTTGACGCAACTAGAAATGCAATATGACTTCGATAAGAAAGAAGCTGCAAGGGCGATGGAACAGGAAAAGAAAGATGTTGTCGCCGCTCAAGAACTCAAGCGTAAAAATCTAGAGCGTAATGGTTTTATGGCTGGCTTTGGTATTGTGTTTCTGTTTGCAGGGGTGTTCTTTTTTCAACGCAATCGCATAGGAAAAGAGCGCAAAAAAAGCGATAAACTATTGATGAATATTCTTCCGAAAGAAGTAGCAGAAGAATTAAAAAACACAGGAGAAGCAGCCACCAAAAAATATGAGAATGTGTCGATTCTATTTACAGACTTTAAAGGGTTTACAGCTTTGGTAGCCTCAATACCTGCAACGAAATTAGTAGAAGAACTCAATCACTTATTTGGTCGTTTTGACGATATCATGGACGAGTTTGGAATAGAGAAAATAGAAACCATCGGAGATGCCTATATGGCTGCCTGCGGATTGCCTAAAGAAAATGCAGATCACGCCTTAAAATGCGTACAAGCAGCACAAAAAATGATAGCTTTTCTTGACCAACGCAATTTAACCAATGACATACAGTGGAATATGCGAGTAGGAATTCATTCAGGTCCTGTTGTAGCTGGCGTTGTGGGTAAAAAGAAGTTTGCTTACGATTTATTTGGCGACTCGGTAAATACGGCCAGTAGAATGGAAAGCAATGGCGAGCCTGGTAAGATAAATATAAGCCACAGTACCTATGCATTATTAAAAGACGAGCAATCATTTTCTTTCGAAAACCGCGGAAAAATACTCGCTAAAGGCAAAGGTGATATGAAAATGTACTTTGTAGAGTCAAATTAAATACCCTCTAATGACGACCTACCAAAAAAAACTCAGTAAGCTTAAAGACTCTGTTTATTCAAACCAGGAGCAAATTAGTACTGCTATAGCCGTTAGGAATCATATTAAAAACCATTATGACGTAGATCTGAATTTAGAACTGCTAGCTCGTAATGAGTTTGTGTCTAAATATCATATGCTGCGTTTATTCAAAAAGTATTTTGGGCAAACCCCAAGACAATACCTAATCGATAAACGCATCGAAAAGTCTAAAGAGCATTTAGTCGATGGAATGACTGTAACCCAAACCTGCTTTGCTGTTGGATTTGAAAGTTTGGGGTCGTTTAGCACCTTATTTAAATCAAAAACAGGAAAATCGCCAAGCGCATTTAGAAAAGAGCAATTTTCGAGAAGCAAATTAGATTAGAAGTTAAGTTCTTTGGAATATGACCAAATAAATACAGCCACATGAAAGTTACAGTAATTAGTATTCCCGTTTTAGACCAAGAAAAAGCCTTGCAATTTTACACCAACATTTTAGGCTTTATAAAAAAGAAGGACCTCCCCTTAGGCGGAGGAAACAGATGGTTAACAGTGGTCTCTAAAGATTGGAAAGACGGGCCAGAACTCTTATTAGAGCCAGGTCCTTTACATTTTGAACCCTGCAAAGTATATCAAGATGCCTTGATGGAGGCGGGCTATCCCTACACCCAATTTGATGTAGATAGCGTCGACGACGAATACGACCGATTAACCAAGCTCGATGTCGCATTTAGCATGAAACCCACCGAAATGGGCACAGTAAAAGTGGCGGTTTTTAATGATACCTGCGGCAATTATATTCAATTGGTAGAAGAACTATAAGAAGCAATGCCTAAAGTACAGTACAGCATATATGTGATAGAACTATCTAAACGAGTATTTACAGAAAATGCCAAATTTAGAGCCGCAAACCCGCAATTTAATGGCGTGTTACAATGCCTTTATGTAGGCATGACCAGTAAAACTCCTAAAGAAAGATTGCTACAGCATAAATCGGGGTATAGAAATAAAAAAGGCCATAAACTTTCTTCTAACCTCGTACAGAAGTACGGTATGTATTTAAGGCCTAGTCTTTATAATCATATAGATCCGTTGCCAACAAGAGCAGCAGCGCTCAAAATGGAAGAAACCCTGGCACTCGAGCTACGAAGACAGCGATATGCCGTCTGGTTTAATTAAAATCATATCTTTAAGCTATTCACTCATTATGACGGTAAGAATCTGGGAAGGACATACAAAAAACGAACATGCAGCACTGTATCAAGACATTATTGAGCAGCGGGATATACCCAACTACAAAAAAACCGATGGCTTTTTAAAACTCAGCTTTTTAAAACGCTCTAATGAACAATTCACTTACTTTAAATTATTGACCTATTGGAGAGACATAGATGCTGTTATAAACTTTACAGGACCTAATTATAAGCAAGCAAAAGGCTACGACGAAGATGTTCAATTTGTGGTGAACTTTCCCGGGACTGCAACGCATTACGAAGTGTTTGAAGAATAAAATAGTGGGCGCTCAGAGCCAACATCCTAAGACCAACTGACTATATTAAAGAGAATGCAAAAAATAGATAAAGGAACAAGAGCCACCAACTTTTTTATCGATTATGGTATTCTCATTGTGGTATGGGTGGTAGTTGTATTTCTGAATGACGATGTATACAATAGCACTCCCCTATTTTATTTGTTTACCTTTCTCTATTATTTTCTATTAGAGGCAATTTTTGGCCAAACGATAGGCAAGTTAGTCACCAAAACCTATGTGGTAAAAAAAGATGGAAGCAAAGCTTCTATTCTTAATTTAATAATCAGATCGCTTTGCAGATTGATTCCTTTTGATGCGTTAACCTATCTTATCGGTACCGAAAGAGGCTTGCACGACGTGTGGTCGTTTACAAAACTGTCTAAGAGTAGTCATAAAAATACGGCAACCAATATCGAAAGTGCAGAATAAATAATTTAGCATTCGGAAAAAGACAATTAGCAATAGCGCTCTTGTAGGCACCTAACCTAAAACAACCTAATTATGCTCACAGAAATCCATCCAAAATTGCCCATGCGCAACAAGGCAGCAACCAGAGATTATTACGTAAACCAACTGGGTTTTAAAGTTTTTGGCAGTGCCGATTACGACGACTATTTGATGTTAGAAAAAGATAATATTCAAATTCACTTCTTTGCTTTTAAAGCGCTAAAACCAAAAAAGAACTACGGACAAGTATATATTCGACTCAACAACATAGACGATTTTTACCAGGCATTGCTCGCAAACGACACCAAGATTCATCCAAACGGCCCCTTAGAATCAAAACCATGGGGACAACGAGAGTTTTCATTACTAGACCCCGATAATAATCTTTTGACTTTTGGGCAAGCTATCTAGTCGTTAGTGCCAAACCACTAGTAATGGCTATCTTTAACAAACGTAATAAATTCTAAAATGTATCACTTCTCTCATTTTAAAGAAAACGACAAGCAGGTTTTGCTGCAATTTATACAAGAGCATCCTTTTGCCTTTTTAACCGGAAGTGATTTGGCGGGTAATCAGATCGCAACGCAAATTCCTTTTTTATTAGAACAGCGCGATGGTCACTGGTATTTACAAGGGCATATTATGCGCAAAACAGATCACCACAAGGCCTTTATAGAAAACCCGAAGGCCTTGGCCGTTTTTACCGGGCCACATACCTATGTAAGCGCGACTTGGTATACCAATCCTGTGTCTGGCTCTACCTGGAACTATATGAGTGTGCATATAAAAGGTGAAGTTCGGTTTATGGAAGATGAGGAGTTAGTCGCCCTTATGAAAAAACTCACTTCGCATTACGAAGGCAATAATCCAGATTCGCCTACTACCTACGATAATCTTCCTGAAGCCTATAAAAGCAAGATGATGCCCGCCATTGTAGGAGTCGAAATCAAGGTAGATCAAATGGAAAATGTTTTTAAGCTAAGCCAAAACAAAGACCTAAAGAGCTACGAAAATATAATGGATCGATTAAATGCACAAGGTGGCGACGCAAAGTTAGTCGCACAAGAAATGCAAAAACGAAAGGCTGGATTGTTCTCTTTAGATACCGAATAAAAAGTGTTGTAATTATGAAAAAAGCCTCCTGGATATTACTCGGAATCATGGCTTCTGCCATAGGCCTCTACCCTATCACCTATTTTGTAATCGACAGAAAATTTGGCCTGCTATCTTCTAAAACAGCCGACTTACTAAGCGATTTCGTCTGGAATACTGGTTTTTATGGGCATATTCTTTTGGGAGGTTTTGCGCTGCTCATCGGGTGGTTACAGTTTAATAAAAGGTTCAGGAACAAAAACTTAAAATTGCATAGAAGGATAGGCAAGGCTTATATTTTGGCCGTACTTATTAGTGGCTTTTGCAGTCTTTATATCGCGCTTTACGCCACAGGCGGAATTGTTCCGCAAGTGGGGTTTTTTAGTTTGGGTGTTGTTTGGTTAACTACTACCTACTTAGCCTATCAGGCCATTAAGAATGGAAAGATAGAAAGACATCAAAAATTTATGATTTATAGCTATGCCGCTTGTTTTGCGGCTGTGACTTTACGGATTTGGCTGCCTATTTTATCTAACATCTTTGGCCAATTTTTACCAGCTTACAGAATTGTCGCTTGGCTGTGTTGGGTACCCAATATGATCGTTGCTTATTTTATTGTGAGAAAGACCTACAATGTCTCGTAAAAACCCTTCTTTTATAAGGTATACACAAACCTAAAGGTTATAAATCGAGGCTGAATAAAAATCTCCCTTTTTGATTACTAAATAACACATCCCTCAGCCAAATCACTCGTTCCCTTTTAAAAATGCACACTTGCATAATTATAACTTTCTTTTAAGAAGTCGCCTGCCTAGGTTTGGTATAACAAAAACAATAATATTATGAAAACACGCAAAACCACAGCAAAGCGTAATGTTTTTAAAACCTTAGGTTTTTTTAGCTTATGCACGATTTTAGGCCTCATGGCCAACCCGACCTATGGGCAAGAAGCAGAACGCTCGATAGCAGGAGTAGTTAACAGTATCGATGGCCCTGTGAGCGGTGCCACCGTAATTTTAAAAGGAACCAGCTCTTATATTGTTACCGATGACCAAGGGCAGTTTACCTTTCCAGAATTACTTAAAGAAGACGATGTATTGGTGATTAGTTTTTTGGGCTACGAAACCGCAGAAGTAGTAATCAAAGAAGACACAACCTTTATAAATTCTTCTTTAGAAGATATTCCTGTAGTTATTATCGGAGCGCTGCGCGTTAAGGACGCTAGCGTTACAACTCCAGAAGAGAAGTACTAATATGCGGAGCCTCATTCTTATACTGTTTTTTGTCTTTATGTTGCCCTTGCAGGCTCAGCAAAGTGATTTTAAAACCATCGACTTTACTAGAGCAGATCAAATTGCGACGGCACATAAAGGCGAAGAACTTTATAATCTGCCAATACTCGTTTTCGGGTTAACACGCAATCTAAATACCGAGGTAGAGAAATTTAGATCGATTTATTATTGGGTGTGTCATAACATCAAAGGAGAATATAACCTCATGCAAGAAAACCTTCGTATGCGCAAAAAGTTACAATACGAAATAGAAGAGCGAATTAATTGGGAGCAAAACTTTAAGAAATTAGTCTTAGACAAATTGCGAAGCGATAAAGAAACCCTGTGCACCGGATATGCCATTTTGATTCAGCAGATGGCACAGTTAGCTGGCTTAGAATGTAAAATCATAAATGGCTATGGCCGCTTAAACAGAATAAAGATGGACAACATTGGCTTGCCCAACCATTCTTGGAACGCCATCAAACTCAACGGCAAATGGTACTTATGTGATGCCACCTGGTCTAGCGGACTTACAGACGTTTCTAGCTATCTTTTTGAATTTGATTACGACGACTCTTATTTTTTGATGGAGCCCATAGAATTTGCCAAAAACCATAGACCCATAGAGGCTACTTGGGCTTTAATAACCCAACCGCAAACTAGCGAGTTAGGTGGAGTTCCTACAAAATTAGATTAGGCAAAACCAAAATTCTACATTAACTTAAAGTGCTTTTATGCCTAAAGTATGTGTTGATGGAGCTATTAAAAGAATATTTTTTTCCTTGGAGCATTTCTAATGTTGTGGCGATATTGATGCTTATCACTGCGCTCAAAAAACCAAGACTTGCTCGATTGCTATTTGTGCTACTATTTACTTGGGCCTGTTGGTTTAACTACACGACAGCGCATAACGATCCGGAGGTTTATCTAGACTATGCTAGATTAACACCGTTTGATTGGTTACGAGATTTTATCAACGGTTGGTTTGCCCAAAACATAAACCAAATGATTTCTTTTATTGCCATTGGGCAAGGTCTTATTGCCATTGGAATGCTATTAAAAGGTTGGTTTGTTCGCATCGCCTGCTTTGGTGCGATATTGTTTTTTATGGCTATTGCACCACTGGGAATTGGTGCTGCTTTTCCGTTTTCTGTAACTGCAAGTCTTGCGGCGTATTTCATTATAAAGAAGGATGGTTTAAATTATTTATGGAGAAGGAATAAAGTGTAGCGTACTATCATGCTAACCATTAGGCATTTGACACAATTTTTACAGTTTTTTTGCACTTTGAATTGCGATCTATGGGCAAAGCATGGTTACATTTGACTAATTCAAATTAACAGCACATGAAAAAGGGAACACTCTTAATAGGAATTGCATTACTAGCTACCGCTTTTGGTGTTTACATACTGTTGCAAAACAACAATGGCCATAATATCAAGGCAGTTGCGCTTAACAGCTCAACAGAAGTTATCACAGAGGCCAAGGCAGACGACAAATCTGTACCCACCAATATTACCTTCGAAAAAGGTGCCTTTTTTTATGGGATCGGAACTCGATTTAACAGCATTACAAAAGAACAGCTTTTAGCAGCGCGCTCTTTTTCTGACTTTATTGGAGACGAACACGACCAACGCATCATTTCTTACTCCGCCCTAAACGTTATTATTCTCGAAGACAGCGAGAAAACCAATCTTAGAGTTGACGGAAAAGGTGGCGACTTTACACAAGCACAATTAGACTTTATTAAAACTTTAGAATATTCTACCAACCTACTAGTTTGGGCAGAATACAAAGAGGATAGCCCTTGGAGTGGTAAAATAGAAGAAAGCCACTGGACGCCATATTTAACCATAGTACCAGAGCAGCAAGCAACCTATAGCGATGGTAAAAATGCATTGATTGCTTACCTTATGACTAACAGCAAACAAGCCATTGACGAGCTTTCTAGCAACGACTACAAACCAGGTAAAATGTATTTTACTATCACCAAAGAAGGCCGCTTAGAAAACGTAAAAACTCAGAGCGGTAGTGGTTATTCAGACATAGATGCCCTTTTAGAGAAATTATTGAAAGATGCTCCTGGCAGTTGGCAACCAGCAACAGACAGCGAAGGCAACAAAGTAGCTCAAGAGTTGGTCTTTTCTTTTGGTAATATGGGTTGTTAGAAAATTTCTATAAATCTTGATTATCTGCAAAGCTGTAATAGTCGTTATGTCCAACTATTAGATGATCTAAAACCTTAATATCTATACTTGCCGCAGCTTTTGTAATCTTTTTGGTCATTGTAATGTCTGCTTGACTGGGCTTTAAAACACCAGAGGGATGATTGTGTACCAAGATGATAGAAATAGCTCCCTGCGATAAGGCTTCCTTTAATATGATGCGCACATCAACCAAAGTAGCTGTATAGCCACCTTTGCTTAGATGTTGTTTATATATAACGTTGTTGGCATTGTTTAAATGCAATACCCAAAACTCTTCGTGTGTTAAGTTACTTAAAATTGGTTCCATGCACAAAAAAGCATTTTTGCTAGAACTTATTTTTACCTTTTCTGGCAATTTTGTCACTCCTGTACGCACAGCGAGTTGCATGGTTGCGACAATCGCCACAGCCTTAGCAGTGCCAATGCCTTTAAACTTTTTAAGGTCTGTTACACTGGCATTCGAAAGCGACTGCAGATCGTTGTTATAGGCGCTTAAAACTTTTTGTGCGAGGGCGACAACACTAAGTTCTCTGCTACCAGAACCCAATATAATGGCGAGTAGCTCTGTACTGCTTAGATTGCGTTTGCCAAGTTGAAGGAGTTTCTCTCTGGGCCTGTCGGCAATATCCCATTGCGAAACAGGAAGTGTTGGTCTTACGTCTTTCACAGAAATGGTATCTTTAGCGGGGAACTACGACAAACATAACAACTACAAGATATGCAATCACTGTTAAACGAAGAAGGATACCATCAAATTAAGAACAGATTAAACGCTATAAAGCCAGAAAATGATAGGCTTTGGGGCAAAATGGAGGCGCCACAAATGTTTAAGCATTGCCAATATCCTCTTATCACTGGGTTAAATACAGAACCCGTTAAACCCAAAGTAGGGCTCATGGCGATGATTTTCAAAAAATCTATGTACAGTGATAAGCTGTGGCGAAAAAATATGCCCACGCCTAAAAAGCTACAGATAAGAGACGATCGTAACTTCGATTCCGAAAAACAAAAGTTAAGCGATCTTATCGATGCCTTTCACGCCCGTAAAACAGACGAGCATTGGGAACCACATCCCATGTTTGGCACCTTTACCAAAGAACAATGGGGCCAAATGCAATACAAGCATTTAGATCATCACTTTAGACAGTTTGGGGTTTAGAATAACTTTTGCAGCTCTACAAAGTTGAGGCCGCCATAATTACCGCTACTCATAAGCAAGAGGTTCTTGTTTTCGAACTTCTGCTCGAATAAAAAAGATTTGAAATCGGCTGGGTCTGTATAAATAATCAAGTCGTCTCGATTAAAGGCCTGTGCAATTTGCTCTTTAGAAATAGGCGCCAACTTCTTTATTTCTACCGCATGCGGACTATAAAACACCACAGCGGTGTCTGCGGCATCTAAAGCGCCTTGATATTCGGATAAAAACTCTGGGGTAAGACTGCTATAAGTATGTAACTCTACACAGGCCAATAGCGGTCTGTCTGGAAATTGCGCCTTAAAAGCCTGTGTGGTTGCTGTTACCTTAGACGGCGAATGCGCAAAGTCCTTATAGGCAATGCTTGTTGGGCCTTCTGCAATTTTTTCGAGACGTTTGCTGGCGCCCTTAAAAGTGGCGATGGCCTCGTAAAAGTCGTCTGCGTCTACACCCATTAACTGGCAAATCCAGCGAGCGCCTTCTAAATTACTAAGGTTATGAGCTCCAAAAATCTCGATGGGCATCATCCCGTCGGGAGTCTCTAACAGCGTCTCTCCGTCTACAACTTGGTAAGAAGGTGTACTGTATGGATATTTTTTTATTTGACGCTCACAGCCCTCTACAATTTGAGCGACGTGCGCATCTTCTTGATTATACACGATGGCTCCGCCAGGAGTAATTTGTTCTAAGAAGATTTTAAACTGTTCTAGATAATTTTCGAAGGTTGGAAACACATTGATGTGATCCCAAGCGATTCCGCTTAACAGCGCAATATTAGGCGCATATAAATGAAACTTAGGCCTACGATCTATGGGAGAAGACAAATACTCATCGCCTTCTAATACCATAAAATCGTTTTCTGGAGTAAGCTTGACCATGGTATCAAAACCCTCTAATTGAGCCCCTACCATATAATCTACATCGCGATCGTGATAGTTGAGTACATGCAATATCATAGAAGTGATGGTGGTCTTACCATGCGAACCCCCGATTACCACTCTGGTTTTTTCTTTGCTTTGCTCGTATAAAAATTCTGGATAGGAGTAAATGGTTAATCCCAACTCTTTGGCACGAAGTAATTCTGGATTGTCTTCTTTGGCATGCATTCCTAAAATAATTGCATCGATTCCCTCAACGATTTTTTCTGGAAACCAGCCAAAAGCATCTGGCAATAAGCCCTTAGCAGCCAATCTACCTTTTGAAGGTTCAAAAATCTCGTCGTCACTGCCCGTGACTTCGTATCCTTTGTGGTGCAAGGCCAATGCCAAATTGTGCATCGCACTGCCGCCAATAGCAATAAAATGTACCTTCATAAGTAAAAATTAAGGGTAAAGATAGTACTAAAAATCACTTTTTAACAACAAGGCATTTGTTCTATCAACGACTTTTCTTGTAAAGCTTCTTTAAAATTTGGACGATCTGCTAGCGCCTTCGATATGTAGTTAGTGGCCACTTCTTTCTCGCCTTGTTTTCTGTAGATCTGCGCCAATCTGTAATATGCCCAATCTTTTGGCACACCGTCTCTTACGCTGTACTTCTCGATATAGGTTTTAAGACAATTTATGCCTAACTCCGTATTTATGTTATACGAAGCAGCAATCTTACCAATTTGATAATGAAAACGATTATTTTTATGCGTTTCTAAACATTCTTGAGCCGTTTCTATCGCTTTAAATGGCTTGTTATGCACTTCGTACAATGTAGTTAGTTTCTCATAGGTATGTTCACTACCTCCTGTTTGTACCGCCATCTTAAAGGCTTTTTCTGCTGCCTCAAAGTCTTCATTATATTCGGCGATATAGCCTTTTGCCAAATAGCCATCTACGGGAGATAGCTTTAAGAGCTCGTTTGCATATTTAGTAGCTTTTTTCTCGCTCCCTCCTACAATTCCAGGCAGTTGCATATAAAACTCTACCAAAGCCCAGCGCACGTCTATGTGTTTTGGGTCTAGTTCTGCCGCTTTTAAAAATGCATTGCGTATGTCGCCTATCATTCCAAGGGCTCTAAGCTTAGATACTGCTAAGGCTTTCATCCCCATGGCCCCACCGTATTTATAAAAATATTCGGCGTTTTGTAAATCGGCTTGTGCCAAGGATTTGTAAACATCAATAGCCTCGTTCCATTTTTCTTGATGACCCAAAGCATCTCCGTAGAGCTCTTTGAGTTTTAAATCTGACGGATTTGCATCAACAGCCTCTGCGAGTAGCGATTCTGCTGCCACATACTTTTTTGCGGCTAACAAGCGTGATGCCTCATCGTAGGTGCTTTGGCCAAGCACATTTAAAGAAACAAACAAAACAACCAGAAGTGAAAACACTTTTTTCATAAGACACAAAACTATCAATTCTTTTAAAAACTAAACAAAAATAAGGCCGCTTTAACCAAAATTAAAAATTATGCTTCGCAACCATATTATATGACGGTCAAAGAGGCTTCTGCAATAAATTGACTAACTTAACGCAACAAACTAAAAACCAAATAATTATGAATCCAAAAGTATTTCTGGTATTGCGAATTCTCTTAGGGCTAATATTACTCGTCTTTGGAGTAAACAAATTTGCACACTTTTTACCCGAACCCGAAGGTATGTCTGCAGATGCCGGCGCCTATTTTGGAGCTCTTATGAGTACCAAAACAATTGCCATGGTGGCAATTGTAGAAATCCTTGCTGGCTTAGCATTGGTGTTTAATAAATACGGAGCGCTTATGAGTGTTATCTTGATGAGTGTGTCTGTAAACGCCGTGCTGTTTCACGCAACTTTAGACCCTGGAAACATTTTACCAGCCATTGTTTTGCTTGTGCTTAACGTGGTAATGTTATATGGTTATAGAAGTAAGTATAAAGATATGCTGGCGGGATAGACGCTATTTCTTTTTAGGCGGATATCCTTTTAAGATTTTGCCAATTACTTTTACATAATACGCCTGCCTTTGCGCAGGCGTAGCTTTTTCTGGATAGGTGCCGTTAAAGACTCCCTGCCAAACCAAAGCATCGTTTTGAGCGTCTATAAAATCTAAGGTGAATTGCTGTTCTATTTTATTCCCTCCAATAGGAATTCCGCCGCTAACCCCTACTCCAACATTACCACCTCCGCTACCCACGCCTATCCCAATGGTGTTGCCAGCAGTCACTTGTTCTGCAGTATAAAAATTAACAAGTAATTGCCCAGAATCGGCTTTGCGCAGGCCTTTATAAGGCATTAAACTATCTAAGACGCGCGTTACGCGTTTGTTATCTAAGGCATTTAAGCCGCTCTCAATAGTAGGAAAATAAGTAAACGAGCTATAACTGGTAAAATCTGCTTTAGTGTCGTAATCAAACTGGGTAGTTGCGCCGCAGCTTAACAATAAAAGAGCAATAATGGAGATGAAAAGAAGTTTCATTTTTTGTTTTAAGATACTTAAAAATCGCCTAGTTTTTGATCAGGCGTTTATAGATTCGTCCTTTATTGGTCTCAATCTTTACAAAATAAACTCCTATATCTAAACTAGAAATATCTACCGTAGCATTCGGTGAGGTTTTTACGACTTGACCTTTTAGCGAATACAATGTTATCTTTTCTAATTGTAAATCGGCAGACAGTTGTATCGAAAATTGTTGACTCGATGGGTTTGGAAATAGTGATAAATTGGCCTCCAAAACATAATCTTCGAAGCCAACCGTGCATTTACTTATCACTTGATCGATGTTCTCACAACCCAAATCGTTGCCTGTTATTATCGGAGTTATCAATCCGGCAAACAACACTTTACAAATAAGTGGTTCGCTACAAAACGAAAGCGAAACGTTAGAATCGATAGTTAAACCAACAACCGCCAAAGGATCGATATTATTTAAAGCGCTAATATCTTCTAATTGCTCGTTAAACTGAATCGTAATGGTAATGGGATTACTTGCAGCATCGTTCGATAAACCTTCTAAACCCAGTAAACTCGTTAATACGCCATTTGATCTAACGGTTAAATTTGTTACCTCACTGATTCCTTGCAGTCCATCAAAATTAAAAAGACTATCAAAAGTTCTAAGACTCAGTACTTCTACAGCACCATTCATAGAAGATAGACCAGACATGCTAGTGAGCGATAAAAAAGATTCTAAGGTTAAATTTCTGGGTGCCGTAGTCCATCCTGTAAAAGCGTCGAAGTCGGTAACAAAGATGTTTCCATACATAAAAACAGAAGCCGTCGCAGTGGTGTTTAAACCTTCCAGTCCAGCGAACGACGTTAACGAAGCATTGTTGCCAATTTGTAAAAACTCCAAAGGCCCAATAGCCATGTTCATATCGGACAGGCCGGCTAAATCACTGTTGTTTTCGATGCGTAATTCGTTAGAAATAGCCAGATTTTGAAGCCCAGATACGCTGCTTAATGCGTTACAAGAAATGAGTTCAAGTTTGGAGGTAGAAGAAACGCCATCAAAACCTGCTAAGCTAGTTAACACAGGTAAATTCTTTAGTATTAAGCCTTCGTTAAGCACTCCAAAAAAGGTAGTGAGTTCTTCTAATAAAGGATTGTCTTGTATGGTGATTTTTGCGGTTGGACCTAACAAGGCCACCTCATCCCAACCGCTTAAGGTGGTTAACATATCGTTGTCTTCGATCGTAAGTTGTTCCCCAATACTAGATATGCCACTCAAACCACTTAGGTCTACAATATCGGCTCCACTGATAGTGACAGAACCCGCCACAAAACTACAGTCGGGGTAATCGATTGCGAAGTTATCTATGTCTGCTTGCGAATTAAAAACCAAACTTACAGATGGACAGAAACTACAGGAATCTTCTATTTGTTCAAAACTGTCGCATCCTGCAGCGTTGCCACTAATTACAAAGGTGGCTCCTGCTTCGAAGTCGTTAACAAAGGAACATATTATAGGCGCATCACATGTTGTCAATAAGGGATTGTCTAAAATTGTTAGATTGCCATCTAGCGTAATAATCCCTTCATCTAACCCATCTATCGAAGTTAATACATCATTAAATCCAACAAAGACCGAATTAACAACAGATCCAGCACCTACCAAATTATTAGGAATCATGGTGAGCCCATCATTATCAATAATCTCTAGGGTAGTAACACCTGCACCCGAATCTACAAATACCACATTAGTTGGGCCGCTAAGCGTTGTGAGATTTGCATTATTTCGCACAAGCATAGTCGCATTACTCACTTCTTCTAAATTATCTAATCCAGCAAGGCTACCAAGATTTAAGTTGTCGTTTACGATAAGACCAGCAACATTCAACACGCCCTCTAATCCTGACAGATCTGTAAGCAAGTCGTTATTGCGAACCTCGACGGTAGGCACCGAACTCAAACTCAACTGTGAAAGCCCAGCCATCGTTGTCAATGAAGCGTTTCCTGTTACTTTTATAAAATCGAAATGAATGTCTTCTAGCCCTGAGGTGGTTTCCAAAAGCAGGTTATTTGTAATCGTCAGGTTGCCTACTGCAGTCACTTGTTCTAAACCACTCAAATCAGTCAAGTTAGTGGCTTCTATGGTCAAATACGGATACACTGCTTCGATTACATCTAAACCGTCTAAATTGGTAATGTCAGAACCAACAATGTGTAAACCTTCGCTCACCATTGTACAAGATGGGTAATCAAGAACAAAGCTATCTACAGCCGACTGACTTGCAAGCTCAATGGGGGTGCCTGGACATTGTGAAAAAGCGTTGAATGCCAGCAACATCGTCGCTAACAGAAGGTATTTTTTAATCATAGCAGTGTATTACTCTGCAACAGGATTGAGCATCGCCCAAAGCTTGTCTTTAAGCTCGACTAGACCTTGTTGTGCTACCGAAGATATAAAAAGATACGGGATTCCTTCAAACTCTATATCGAGCTCTGCCTTGAGTTCTGCCTTGAGCTCGTCGTCTAACATATCGCATTTAGAGATGGCTACCAAACGATCTTTGTCGAGCATTTCTGGGTTGTATCTGCGCAGTTCATCTAAGAGAATCTCGTACTGTTTTTTGATGTCAGGTGCATCTGCCGGAATTAAAAACAAAAGGGTAGAGTTACGCTCAATATGGCGCAAAAATCTGTGCCCAATCCCCTTTCCTTCTGCAGCGCCTTCTATAATTCCAGGTATATCTGCCATTACGAAGGTCTGGTAGTCGCGATAGGTAACGATTCCTAAATTGGGCTTGAGGGTTGTAAATTCGTAGTCTGCGATTTTAGGTTTGGCCGCAGAAACCACGCTCAACAGCGTAGACTTTCCTGCATTGGGGAAACCAACTAATCCTACATCTGCCAACACTTTAAGCTCTAAGGTAATGTCGATCTCTACGCCCTCTAAACCAGGTTGTGCGTAGCGCGGAGTTTGTCTGGTAGGGTTTTTAAAATGCCAGTTTCCTAAACCGCCTTTCCCTCCTGGAGCAATAATAACTTCTTGGCCTTCTTCTGTGATTTCATGCAAAAGCTCTTCTGTCTCCGTGTCTCTAACTACAGTCCCAAGCGGAACCTCGATATACACATCTTGCCCATAGGCACCAGAGCTGCGTTGCTTGCTCCCGTTCTCGCCATGAGGTGCTTTAAAGTGACGTTTAAATTTTAAGTGATATAAGGTCCAAAGATTAGGGTTGGCCTTTAAAATAATATGACCTCCTCGGCCTCCGTCTCCACCATCTGGGCCTCCTTTTTCTAGATATTTTTCGCGATGTAAATGGGCACTACCTCGCCCTCCCTTACCAGAGGTAAGGTGTAATTTTACATAGTCTACAAAATTTCCTTCGGTCATGTTTTCTTAAGTTTGCGATAGGGATGGCAGCAACATACCATGTATGGCGTACAGCCCGGGCCTAAATTTTAATTTAGGTATCGCCCAAAAATTATAAAGCGTCTATAACGGCATTTAGTCGCAGGGTGATTTCTTCTATGCTTCCTATACCATCTACCCCGTAATATTTGTCTTGGGCTTGGTAAAATTCTTTTACGATGTCTGTCTCTTTGTAATACACCGCGATGCGTTCTCTTATTACTGCTTCGTTGGCATCGTCTGCGCGACCGCTCGACTTGCCGCGTTCTAATAATCTACCTACCAACACCTCGTCTGCCACCTCTAACGCCAACATAGCATTGATTTGCGAATTTTTAGATTCCATCAAATCTTGAAGCGCCGCAGCCTGTGCCTGTGTACGTGGGAAGCCATCAAAAATAAACCCGTTTGCGTCGTGGTTTTTTTCTACCTCGGCGTTAAGCATATCGATAGTAACAGAATCTGGCACCAATTGTCCTTTGTCCATATACGACTTGGCTAGGGTTCCTAAATCTGTGTTGTTTTTTATGTTGTATCTAAAAACATCGCCTGTAGAAATGTGCACCAATTGGTATTTTTCTTTTAAGAATTCGGCTTGTGTTCCTTTGCCAGCTCCTGGAGGGCCAAACAAAACAATATTAGTCATTTGCTGTTGTTTTAATTTGTAAATATCTTTTAGGTTCCTGCCCAGTCCCATATAATCTAGGCCGTAACCAACAATAAAATCGTCTTCAATCTCGAGGCCAACGTAATCTACATGAAAGCTCTTTAAAAAAGCATCTGGTTTGTAAAAAAGCGAAGCAATTGCGTACTCTTTAACTTCTTCGCCCCTTAAAATTTCAATAATCGCCTCGATGGTGTTTCCAGAATCTACAATGTCTTCTATTACGATTACCGATCTGTTTTTTAAAGAAGGTTCTGCTCCCATCACGGTGGTGATTTCGCCAGAATTATCGGTACCTTGATACGATGCAACTTTAATAAAGCTCATCTCACAGGGGTAATCAAACTTTTTTATAAGATCTGCAGCAAAGAAAAAGGCGCCATTAAGCACGATTAAAAAAACAGGGTTTTTGTCTTTAAAATCGTCCATAACACGCACTGCTACGCCGTTAACGGCATGCTGAATCGCAGTTGCAGCTATGTGTTTCTCAAAGATTTTATCGCCTAATTGTATGCTACTCATAAACTCTGTAAATACCGCGCAAAGATACAGATTAACTTATTATTAGACTCTCCTTTCGCAATCAATTAGAATGCCTTATTTTTGTGCTGAATTAGACGGATTATGACGCACTATTTCTCTTCTGAATTCACCCTTGGCATCTTAGGTGGTGGCCAGCTTGGCAAGATGCTCCTTTACGAAACCCGAAAATTTGATATCAAAACAAAGGTGCTGGACCCTAGCGCAGCCGCTCCTTGCAGAATAGCCTGTGATCAATTTGTACAGGGCGCGTTTAGTGATTATGATACGGTTTTAGCATTTGGAAAAGATTGCGATGTACTCACCTTTGAGATCGAAAGTGTTAACCTAGAGGCCTTAGAGCAGTTAGAAAAAGAGGGCGTTAAGGTGTATCCAAGCCCTGCAACCTTACGCTTGATTCAAGACAAAGGGGTGCAAAAGAGCTTTTACCATAAACAAGATGTTCCCACAGCGGCATTTACGCTGTACCAAGACATCGCTTCGCTAAGGCAAGCGGTTGCCAACAATCAACATGACTTGCCTTTTGTATGGAAGGCCTGTTCTGGGGGTTATGATGGGATGGGCGTAAAAGTGATACGAACCGTTCAAGATTTAGACCAAGTAGCAGATACTCCTTGTATGGCAGAAACCATGATTCCTTTTAAAAACGAATTGGCCGTGATTGTGGTTCGCAATCCTAATGGGGAATCTACCACCTATCCTGTGGTAGAGATGGAGTTTCATCCAGAGGCCAATCAAGTAGAATATGTGATTTGTCCCGCTAGAATAGATAGTGATGTTGCAACAAAAGCACGGGAGGTGGCATTGCAAGTGTCTAAAGCATTTAACCATGTTGGGATTCTAGCAGTAGAAATGTTTCAAACCCAGGACGATCAAATTTTAGTTAACGAAGTAGCTCCTAGACCCCATAATAGTGGGCATTATAGCATTGAGGCCAGTTATACCAATCAATTTGAGCAGCATTTAAGAGCCATTTTAAACTTACCCTTGGGCGATACAGCCTCGAAGGTTGGCGGAATTATGGTAAATTTAGTGGGCGAAGAAGGCCATACAGGCGATGTGATGTATGAGAATATCGAAACCATACTAGCAATGCCTGGAGTGACACCGCATATTTATGGTAAAAAACATACAAGACCCTTTAGAAAAATGGGGCATGTTACGATAGTTCATCCAGATATAAATCAAGCTCGAGAATTGGCCCAAACAGTCAAGAATACCATTCGAGTGATAAGTAAATAAAGCAGTATGAGTCAGGTAGGAATAATTATGGGCAGTACCAGTGATCTTCCCGTGATGCAAGAAGCCATCGATATTTTAAAGGGATTCGACATCGAGATCGAGGTAGACATCGTGTCTGCACACAGAACCCCAGACAAACTTTTTGATTATGGTAAAAATGCGCACGGCAGAGGACTTAAAGTAATTATCGCAGGTGCTGGTGGAGCCGCACATCTTCCGGGTATGATTGCGAGTTTATCACCCTTGCCAGTAATTGGTGTACCTGTAAAATCGAGCAATTCTATAGACGGTTGGGATTCTGTGTTGTCTATTCTGCAAATGCCAGGCGGAGTTCCTGTAGCTACCGTAGCTTTAAACGGAGCCAAAAACGCTGGAATTCTTGCCGCTCAAATTATCGGGGCCTCAGACAAATGTGTTCTCGATAAAGTTGTGGCCTACAAAGAAGGTTTAAAAATCAAAGTAGAAAAAGGCGCTCAAGACCTTAAAAACTCATAGTAAGAATGACCAATCCATTGCTTTCGACCTTCGAAGAGGTCCCTTTTGACGACATTAAAAACGAACACTTTTTACCCGCAATTAAGACATTAATTGAGCGCACCAAGCAAGAAATAGATGCGATCACACAGCAAACAGAAGCTGCAACTTTTCTCAATACCGTTGTCGCCCTAGAGCGAACTGGTGAGCAATTAAACAGAGTATCTGGCGCGTTTTATAATCTGAATAGTGCAGAAACAAACCCAGAATTACAGCAGATAGCACAGGAGGTTTCGCCTTTATTGGCAGCTTTTAAAAACGACTTATTGCTGAATCAGGCTCTTTTTGAAAGAGTAAAAGCCGTATACGAGAATAGAAAGAATCTTGAACTGTCACAAGAAGATGCCATGCTTTTGGACAAGCAGTACAAAGGCTTTGCCAGAAACGGAGCCAACCTTGCTAAAGACGATCAGAAGATATTACGCGATTTAGACGCACAACTCTCTAAACTCACCTTGCAATTTGGCGAAAATGTACTGGCAGCTACCAATGCATATCAGTTGCATCTTACCAGCGAAGCAGCTCTAAAAGGCTTACCAGAAGGCGTGATAGAAATGGCAGCTCAGGTCGCGCAAAGCAAAGAACTAGAGGGCTGGGTTTTTACCCTAGACTACCCTAGCTATGTGCCTTTTGTAACCTACGCCGAATCTAGAGAGCTACGTAAAAAAATTACCTTGGCGTTTGGTTCGAGAAGTTTTCAAAACGATCCAAACGACAATCAAAAACATGTACTTAAGATTGCAACCCTTAGGCACCAAAGAGCGAAGCTTTTAGGATATACCTCGCATGCACAATATGTGTTAGAGGAACGAATGGCGAAGACGCCAGAAACCGTAAACGATTTTCTCAACGACCTATTAGAAAAAGCGCTGCCAGCGGCCAGAAAAGAGTTTGATCGTTTAGAATCTTTCGCCAAAGAGCTTGACGGAATCGAACGTTTAGAAAAATGGGATGGCGCGTTTTATAGTGAAAAACTCAAGCAAAAGCTTTACGAAATTGACGACGAAGCGCTCAAGCCATATTTCGAGCTAGACCGAGTTTTGTCTGGTGTTTTTTCTGTGGCGAACAAATTGTTTAATCTGTCGTTTACAGAAGTTACCAATGTGGCTACCTATCATTCAGAAGTGAAGACCTACGAGGTGACCAATCAGGCCGGAGAATTTATCTCGCTTTTTTATGCCGATTTCCATCCAAGAGAAGGCAAACGCGGTGGAGCCTGGATGACATCGTTTAAATCGCAGCAGATAAAAGGCGGTAAAAACGAAAGACCACATGTTTCTATTGTTTGTAATTTTTCGCGACCTACAGCTTCAAAACCAGCACTATTGACCTTTAATGAGGTTACTACGCTTTTTCACGAGTTTGGCCATGCCTTACATGGTATGTTGGCAAACACCACCTACGCTGGTCTTTCTGGCACCAATGTGCTTTGGGATTTTGTCGAGCTTCCGAGTCAATTGCTAGAAAATTGGTGTTATGAACGCGAAGCCTTATCCCTTTTTGCAAAACACTATGAGACCGAGCAAGAGATTCCGATGGAGTTGGTTTCTAAAATTAAAGAAGCAGCGACTTTTAACGAAGGCATGCAGACGGTTCGCCAGATAAGCTTAGGGCTTTTAGACATGGCTTGGCATAGTGCAGACCCCAGCGCTATAACCGATGTTAAAGACCTAGAAGATGCAGCCTTTAGCAAAACAGATTTATATCCCAAGATTGCAGAGACCTGCATGAGTACGGCCTTTTCGCATATCTTCCAAGGAGGTTATTCCGCAGGATATTATAGTTATAAGTGGGCAGAGGTTTTAGATGCAGATGCTTTTAGTTATTTTCTCGAAGAGGGAATCTTTAACAAAGAGGTTGCTACAAAATTTTCTGATGCTGTCCTTTCTCAAGGCGGGACCATAGAACCTATGGATCTTTACACAAAATTTAGAGGTAAAAAGCCAGACCCTGCTGCACTGCTTAAAAGAGCGGGGCTCATCGAATAATCTTAACCATTTTATAAAGCTAAATCGTCACAAAGTTATTTTAATTTCAAATATTATTGAAAGTTTAAAAATAATTTATATATTTGTCCTATGGAATTTAAAGAAGCCAAAAATAAATTTATTAGTACTTGGGGGGCCCTCGGGACCACTTGGGGCATTAATAAGGCCATGGCGCAAATTCACGCACTTTTATTTATCTCTCCAGATCCCTTGTCTATGGAAGACATTATGGAGGAGCTGGGCATCTCTAGAGGTAATACCAGTATGAATTTAAGACAACTCATAGACTGGGGAATTGTATACAAAGAAAACATGCCAGGCGAGCGTAAAGAGTACTTTGTAAGCGAAAAAGACGTAACAGAACTGGCTAGACAAGTAGCCAAGGAACGCAGTCGTAGAGAGATAGAACCTTCGATTAGAGTATTGAGCGAGGTATCTAATATTGAAGGTGATGGTACGGCTAAAACAGAAGAGTTTATCAAAAAAACCAAAGAGCTATACGACTTGGCAGATACGGCTAATTCCTTGCTATTAAGGATGGTAAATCAAGAACAAAATTGGATTACTAAAACAGTGATTAAACTGTTTAAGTAGCTATATTTTTTTATTAATATGTTTCAATATTTATTGAAAGTTTAAAAGTTTGCAATATGAAACCACTACGAATTCAGAATCTAGGTAAAACCAATCTTGTCTTTAGCTGTATTGCGGTTGCTGGCTATATCACTATATACTTTGGCTTTATACCACATATGTCTCTTGGTTTATTTCAAGTGATATTATGCTTGTTTTTACTATTTAAAAAATATGAACTAATAAAAAAATTTAAGGAACACTTGACCATTTATGGTGCTCTGGTCATAACAGACCTATCCTTGTTTTATATAAACGATGGCCAATTTGCCATATGGGCTTGGGCAGGATCGTTTTTAATCGCTTTTTACTTTACCTACATCATGTATCAATTAAAATATGTGCACTATGAAAACAACCAATAATCTTACCATTGCTGGCGGAACCGGCTTTCTGGGTCAGGTACTTATAGAACAGCTTCAAGGCAGTTTTGACACCATTTATGTGCTCACTCGTAAGTTTAGACCAGATTATGAAAATGTTAAATATATTCAGTGGGATGGCCTTACCCTAGGGGATTGGCAACAAACTATAGACCATTCAAATACAGTGATTAATCTAAGCGGTAAGTCTGTAGATTGTCGTTATACACAAAAAAACAAGATCGCTATTTTGGCCTCACGTGTAAATACCACACGTGCTTTAGGCAAAGCCATATTACTCTCTAAAACACCCCCTACACTGTGGATTAACTCCTCTACAGCGACCATTTATAAAGACGAAAAACAAAAGTTAATGGACGAGTTTACGGGAGAAATCGGGCACAATTTCTCAGAAAACGTAGCCCAAAATTGGGAGCAAGCCTTTTTTGATTGCTACAAAAGAGGTGTTCGTCAAGTGGCGCTTCGCACCTCGATTGTTTTGGGCAAAAAAGGAGGAGCGCTGCTCCCACTCAAAAACCTAGTCAAATCGGGCTTTGGTGGTAAACAAGGTGATGGTGAGCAAAAAGTAAGTTGGATTCACGAACAAGATTTTGCACGCTCTGTACAATTTATAATCGAGAACGAACATATAGAGGGTGTTATAAACTTAGTAGCTCCTACTCCAGTGACCAACAAAAAGTTTATGAAATCACTCAGAGAAACACTTCAAGTTTCTTTTGGACTACCCTTGCCCAGACCTTTGCTAGAAATAGGTGCAAAACTCATAAAAACAGAAACCGAACTCATCTTAAAAAGCAGAAACGTAATACCAGATAGACTCTTACAACAAGGATTTAGGTTTAGATTTCCTAGGGTAGAACTAGCCTTAAAAGACCTCTTGACATCATGACTCAAATAGAACTCAAAACGGTAATAACAGGGTTGGTCGAAGATGTTTTCGAAACTTCTCGCAGCATAGACTTTCATGTACAATCGGCTGCCAAAACCCAAGAAAAAGCGATAGCTGGTGTTACCTCTGGCCCAATCGGTCTTGGGCAGTCTGTAACATGGCGAGGCAAACATTTTGGGCTGTTTTTAACCCATACCAGTAAGATAGTCGAGATGGTAAAAAACCAGTCTTTTACCGATGTAATGACCCAAGGGCATTTTACGTACTTTGTGCATCAACATAGATTTAGGCAAGAGGGAATAAAAGTTATTATGTACGACAAACTGCAGTATAAGGTGCCTTACGGGTTTTTAGGTCGCGTAATCGACTCCCTTTTTATAAAGCCTCATTTAAGTAACTTTATAACGGAGCGAAACAATCATATCAAGAGCTACATCGAGAAAAGTGCGACTTAAAAGCTAAGATTATTATGGTTGCTTAAAGTTTACTATTTTTGAACAAAATTGCGACCGACCAACTTATGGCCAATAACTCGATTGATCCTAATTTATGGGTAGACAAATATTCAGACTATTTGTACAACTATACCATTGTGCGGGTTAACGATGCAGAGATTGCAAAAGATTTAATCTCCGAAACCTTTTTGGCCGGATTAAAATCTAAAGACAACTTTAAGGGAGAAGCTACCGAGCGTACTTGGCTTATTAGCATCTTAAAGAGAAAGATAATCGATCATTATAGAAAGATCAATTCTAACAAAGGCAAGGCAGAAGTAAGAATCACTCACGACGACAGTGAGAGCGAAGGCGATTGGTTAGAACAACGGGTTGCAAGCAAAAGCGATAAAAACGCTCAAGATCAAATAGAAAACACAGAGTTAGGCATGGCGATATTTGAGTGTTTGAGCAAATTACCTGAAAAGCAAGCAGAGATTTTCAGAAAAAAAACAATCGAAAACTACGATACAGAAGCCATTTGTAATGCATACAGCATTACTCCGTCTAACCTATGGGTAATAATACACCGAGCGCGTAAGAGCATGGCCGAATGTTTAGAAAGTAACTGGTTTTAGAATTATGAGTGGGCTAAAAGTAAAATGCCAGGAGGCAAATCATATTTGTGACAAGAGTCAATATAAAGAGGCTACTTTTTGGGAAAAAGTAAAGCTCAATATACACTTGTTGTATTGTAGAGCCTGTCGAAAATACACTGCTAACAATGCAAAACTAACCAAGGCTGTAAAAGATCCTAAGGTAAATTGTATGCCAGAGAAAGAAAAGACAGCCATCAAAAAGCAGCTGGCAGAGGAGTTATCCAAATAATTGATTCCAGCCAAAAAGCACGACTGCACCTAATATAGGAATGCCTTCTACCCAAAAGGAAGCAAAATATAACGACTGATCCCGACGCGCTTTAAACAAGGCCCAAATTCCTAAGACAGTTACCACCATCCAACATAAAAGTAAACCATTGCTTACTTCGTGCTTGAAACCTTCGAGAACCCATATTAGCAAATAAAGTAGCACCCCTACCCTAACCGCATTTTTACTTCCTATTAACTGCGGAATAGTATATAATAGCGGGCTATCACTTTGTAAATCTCTCAATTCAAAAGGAATGGTTAAAGCCACTACCCACAAAAATAATTGAGCGGTTAAAAGTATCGCATCTAAATGAGCTTGCCCACCGGCATTTGCCAGAGGCAATAAAACTGCTGTTAAGGCCCAGACCAACGCAATTACATAAATCTTTAACCCCTTGATTCCGCGCAGCGTATTTTTAGTAGGCAACAAAGGCACCGCATAAAAAAAGGTAATCACGGCCAATGCTCCACTTGCATAAAGCGTGGGTAAAGGCAACTTAAAAGCAACATAAACCAACGCGACAAACACGAGAAAAGAGAAAATTTGAATACCCCTTACTTCTTGAGGCAGACTCCTGTGATACCATTTGGCGACCTCTGCATATTTAATAAAATTATAACCAGATACACTCGCAAGAAAAATATAGGCAATAAGTGTAAAATCTATAGCGAGCCCTAAGCTCTTTATGGCAATCAGACACAGGGCAACTATGGCGAGCGCAACATGTATACTGCTAGTGATGTAAAAATTAAATACCCTACGGAAGAGCTTCATAAAACAAAAATAAGCAAACTGTTAATAAGCTTAGAAATTCGTTGAGAACTAAAAACCCAGTAAGATAAAATGGAGTACAATTTTATCATTTATGTTGTATTTTTGCACTTCAATTTATTCGCAAAAACTATGAACACAGATTCGTTCGCATTACGCCATATTGGGCCTCGTGACGAGGAGGTCTCTCAAATGCTTTCTTTTATTGGAGCAAAAAACATGGAGCAATTACTTTTTGAAACTATTCCTGACGGAATTAGGCTCGATAAAAAATTGACATTAGATACCGCGATGACCGAGCAAGAATACCTCGCTCATTCTTATGCGTTGGCAGCTCAAAACAAAGTATATCATTCATACATTGGCCTAGGGTATCATGCGAGTAATACGCCTGCTGTGATTCAGCGAAATATTTTAGAAAACCCGGGCTGGTATACAGCCTATACGCCTTATCAGGCAGAAATTGCACAAGGAAGACTTGAGGCTTTATTAAACTACCAAACCATGGTAAGTGACCTCACGGGGATGGAACTTGCCAATGCTTCGCTTTTAGACGAATCTACCGCAGCCGCAGAAGCAATGTCGTTGCTTTTTGCTGTTAGAGAAAGAGCACAAAAAAAGAACAATGTGGTACAATTTTTCGTGTCGCAAGAGGTATTACCTCAAACCATTTCGTTACTACAAACCAGAGCAAATCCCTTAGGAATAGAACTAGTGATTGGTGATCATGAGCAGTTTGACTTTAGCGAGTCCTTTTTTGGTGCACTACTACAATGGCCAGGAAAAAAAGGGCAAGTGTACGATTACAGCGGCTTTATAGCTTCATGTGGTGCTAACGACATTAAAGTGGGCGTAGCAGCAGACATCCTTAGTTTGGCTTTGCTTGAATCTCCTGGTAGCATGGGTGCAGACGTAGTGGTCGGAACTACCCAACGCTTTGGGATTCCTTTAGGTTACGGTGGCCCTCACGCAGCTTATTTTGCAACCCGCGAGGCATTTAAGCGCAATATTCCTGGGCGTATTATTGGAATCACTAAAGATACCGATGGCAATCCTGCTTTACGAATGGCCTTGCAAACGCGTGAGCAACATATCAAACGAGATAGAGCTACCAGTAATATTTGTACAGCTCAAGTGCTACTAGCTGTAATGGCTGGAATGTATGCGGTCTATCACGGGCCAAAAGGCATCCAGTATATCGCCAATCAAGTACACAGAAAAGCCCAAACATTGGCAGCCTCTTTGCAAGTAATTGGCTTTGAACAGACCAATCAGACTTACTTTGACACCTTGCAAGTAAAAGCAGACGCTACCAAAGTTAAAGATATTGCTATTGCCAATGAACTTAACTTTTATTATCCAGATGCCCAAACGGTATGTATTTCGTTAAACGAAACCACTAATTTGGACAACCTAAATACAATCGCTGCCGTTTTTGCTCAAGTTGCGGGCAAGCAAACAGAAACCATCTTGTCCTTGGCTGATGATCAGGTAATCCCAAGCAACTTAGTGAGGACCTCTGATTTTATGACCAACGAGGTTTTTAATTCGTATCATTCCGAGACTGAACTGATGCGTTATATCAAAAAGTTAGAGCGTAGAGATTTAGCGTTGAATCACTCTATGATTTCGCTAGGATCTTGTACTATGAAGCTTAATGCAGCCTCAGAGATGCTGCCACTGAGTTATCCTAACTGGGGGAATATTCATCCCTTTGTGCCTTTAGATCAGGCACAAGGTTACCAGACCGTATTAAAAAAATTAGAAGACCAGCTTACAGAAATTACAGGATTTGCAGGTACGTCGCTACAGCCCAATTCTGGTGCTCAAGGCGAATATGCAGGACTAATGGTAATTAGAGCCTATCACGAATCGAAAGGCGAAGGCCACAGAAACATTTGCTTAATCCCATCGTCTGCCCATGGAACCAATCCTGCGAGCGCGGTAATGGCTGGTATGAAGGTAGTGGTAACTAAGGCTACTGAAGAAGGCAACATCGATGTTGCAGACCTACGTGAAAAGGCACTGGAGCATAAAGATAACTTAGCAGCCTTAATGGTAACCTATCCTTCTACGCATGGGGTATATGAGTCTGCGATAAAAGAAGTGACTAGTATTATTCACGACAACGGCGGGCAGGTTTATATGGACGGAGCCAATATGAATGCTCAAGTAGGGCTTACACATCCAGGCGCGATTGGCGCAGACGTTTGCCACCTTAACTTACACAAAACCTTTGCGATTCCGCATGGCGGAGGTGGTCCAGGAGTTGGCCCTATTTGTGTAGCTTCTCAGCTCGTACCATTTTTACCTACCAACCCGGTGATTCCAACAGGTGGAGACCAAGCCATTACAGCAATTTCTGCAGCTCCCTGGGGAAGTGCTTTGGCGTGTTTAATATCGTACGGCTACATTTGTATGCTTGGAGAGCCTGGATTGAGAACTTCTACAGAGATGGCCATTTTAAATGCCAACTATATTAAAGAAAGGCTTAAAGGCCATTACGAAACCCTATATTCTGGTGAGAAAGGCCGTGCTGCGCACGAAATGATTATCGATTGCAGGCCTTTTAAAGAGATGGATATAGAAGTAACAGATATTGCAAAACGCCTAATGGACTATGGGTTTCACGCTCCAACGGTGAGTTTTCCTGTCGCTGGAACCATGATGATTGAGCCTACAGAAAGTGAGAATAAGGCAGAACTTGACAGGTTTTGTAATGCCATGATAAGCATCAAAGAAGAAATTCATAAAGGGCAAAAAGAACAGCCAAATCCAATCCTTAAAAACGCGCCACACACCTTGCAAATGCTTACGGCAAACACTTGGGATATGGAGTATACAAGGGAAGAGGCCGCTTTTCCGTTAGACTATTTGGCAGATAATAAATTTTGGCCAAGTGTGCGTCGTGTAGACGATGCTTATGGAGACAGAAACTTGATTTGTACCTGCACACCTATTGAAGAGTTTATGGAGGCCTAAAATGTAGAATTCTGAATAAAATCGGGATTTTGCCTAAATTTTTTTAATTTAATGTTGTTATTTCGAATTATTGACAAAAAATAAGCTTTTAGATACCCAAAACGATACTAAAAGCGTTATTTTAAGTAGTTTAGCAACCGAAATTCAAACAAGAGTGACACTATGGGCGTAATTATCACTGGAACGGGAAGTTATATTCCTAGCGGAATCGAACGAAACGAAGACTTTCACGAGCATGAGTTTCTAGACACAGAAGGCCAGCCATTTTCACATCCTAACAATGTGATTATCGAAAAATTTCAAGGCATTACTGGTATCGGCGAAAGGCGTTATGCCAAAAACCATTTGAACTCTTCTGATCTTGGTTTCTTTGCCGCAGAAAGAGCCATCGCCGATGCAAACGTAGATCCAGAATCTATAGATTATATCATTGTCGCACACAATTTTGGCGATGTCAAAAAAGGACAAAACCAAAGTGACTTATTACCTTGTTTGGCAAGTAGAATAAAGCACAGCTTACGTATCAAGAACCCACAATGTGTGGCTTACGATATATTGTTTGGTTGCCCGGGTTGGGTAGAAGGAATGATACAAGCCCATGCATTTATTAAGGCCGGCATGGCCAAACGCTGTTTGGTTGTTGGTACAGAAACGCTCTCGCGAGTTGTAGACAAGCACGATCGTGACTCTATGATTTATTCAGACGGAGCTGGAGCTGCCATAGTAGAGCAGTCAGATTCAGAATCAGGAATTTTAGGACATACAACCGCTAGTTATACTTATGACGAGGCTTACTACTTGTTCTTTGGTAAGTCTAACAACCCACAGCTGGGAGAAGATACTCGATATCTTAAAATGTATGGCAGAAAAATATACGAATTTGCATTGACCAATGTGCCTAATGCAATGAAGGCTGCTCTCGAAAAGTCAAATGTTACTCTAGACCAGGTGAAGAAAATATTTATTCACCAGGCAAACGAAAAAATGGACGAGGCTATTTTAAAACGCCTTTATCGTTTATGTGAAACAGAGATACCAGAAAACATTATGCCTATGAGCATTCAAACTCTAGGTAATAGCTCTGTAGCGACCGTACCAACTTTATTCGACATGGTGCGCAAAGGTCAATTTGAGCAGCACCAAGTAAACAAAGGAGACATTATCATGTTTGCTAGTGTTGGTAGCGGAATGCATATTAACGCTATTCTCTATAAATACTAATCGCGGTATGTACGAAGGTAAATTTCCTACCAAGCGATATCAAAAAACCATAGATTTTTTAAAAGAAAACATTTCTAAAGACGAAGCCATTCTCGATTTGGGCGTCCAAAACCCTTTTACAGAATATATGACTCGTGAGGGCTACGATGTAATCAACACCAAAGGAGAAGATCTCGATTTGGATGTTACATCTATTAAAGATTCTGATCGTCCTGTGCTCACTGCCTTCGAGATTTTAGAACATTTGGTTTCTCCATTTTCGCTACTTCAAGAATCTTCTGCTTCAAAATTAGTGGCATCTGTACCTTTAAAACTGTGGTTTGCCGCTGCTTACCAAAGCAAGACGGACGAACGAGACCGGCATTATCACGAATTCGAAGATTGGCAATTCGACTGGCTGTTAGAAAAAGCTGGTTGGCAAATAATAAAACGAGAGAAATTTACCAACCCAGTCAAAAAGGTTGGATTCAGACCTTTTTTACGTCGTTTTACTCCGCGTTATTATTTGGTCTACGCAGTGCGCAAAACCAATAACTAAAATCTTTATTCGCTATTTGATGTACCTTAGCGTGTCACGACAATTATAAAGGGTTCATGAAGTTTTGTATTATTATGCCTGTTTATAACGAAGAAGCCCACCTCAAGCAGGTGCTAGATTCTTATACTAGGCAACAATTACAGCCAGACCAACTCATAATTATTGACGACAATTCTACAGATCAATCCTTAGCACTTGCAACTCAATATTGTCAAAACAATAGTTTTGCCAAGTTATACTCTTTCGGTTCTTCAGACCAAAGGTTACCCGGACCTAAAGTAATTGCGGCATTTAACTTTGGGCTATCAAAAATAAACCTCGAAGATTTTGATTTTATTGGAAAATTTGATGCAGACATACTGCTCCCAGAGAATTATTTCGAGTTTTTAATACCCCAATTCAAACAAAATCCAAAGCTCGGAATTGCCTCTGGAATATTGCATGTTCTAAAAAACGACGCATGGGAATACGAATCGATTTCTAAAAAATCTAAAGTGCGCGGCCCAGTAAAGCTGTATAGAAAAGCCTGCTTTAATCAAATAGATGGGCTCAGCGCAAGCATGGGCTGGGATACCGCAGATGTATTTTTGGCTCAATTTTACGGTTGGGAAACACAGACATTTACCCAGCTAATAGCAAAGCATTTAAGGCCCACTGGACATGGATATCGCTCGCAAGATGCCAAAAAGCAAGGTGAAACTTTTTATTTTATTGGCTACTCTTTCCCAATTGCCGCACTCGCGGCATTTAAGCTGGCCTTGAAAAAAAGAAATTTATGGTTCGCATTTAAAAGTCTTAAAAGCTATGCGGCCAAACGAGCTAAAAGTGAAGCCCGCATTGTGAGTAACGAGCAGGCAAAATTTATTAATAAAAAGCGATGGCAGGATATGTTTTAGTTTTTTGAATCACTTAAAATCCTATTTTTACTGTATGAAAAAATTATTTCCTTTAGTAGCCTTATTGCTCATATTGAGCTGCAATAACTCACAACCAACAGAAGAACCAACTCCAGAAATTAAGCGTCCTAAAAACGTGATTCTATTGGTAGGAGACGGCATGGGACTAAGTCAAGTTTCTGCTAGTGTATATTTTAAGGATGCACCTAGTAATTTTGAACAGTTTCCGGTCATAGGGTTGAGCAAAACCAGCGCATCTGCCCAACTAATTACAGATTCGGCGGCAGGTGCCACGGCCTTTGCCAGTGGTATTAAAACCTATAATGGAGCCGTTGGAGTGGCTCCAGATTCGACGCATGTGGCCACCATTCCAGAATTACTCCAAGATAGAGGCTATGTCTCTGGTGTAGTCGCAACCTCGAGTATTACTCATGCAACTCCGGCCTGTTTTTATGCGCATGTTCCAGCTAGAGGGATGTATGAAAAAATCGCCGAACAATTAACGTATAGCAATATGCAATTTTTCGCCGGTGGCGGAATCGATTATTTCGCGAGAAGATCTGACAGTGTTAACCTTATAGAAACCTTAAAAACAAAAGGCTTTAGCGTAGATACTACAAGCATGCCTAGCCAAGCAACGGCTGGCAGAATGGCAATCTTATTGGGAGCCGATGCCATTGTTCCGCAGGGAGATGGAGGACAATCCTTTTTACAAGAAGCCTCGATGTTGGCCATAGAAAATTTGTCTCAAAACCAAGATGGATTCTTTTTAATGATCGAAGGTTCGCAAATCGATTGGGGTGGACACAGCAACAATGCAGATTACCTAATAAGCGAACTACTTGACTTTGACAAAACCATTGGCCTCGTGTTAGAGTACGCCAAAAAAAATCCAGAAACATTAGTGGTGGTAACCGCAGATCACGAGACGGGAGGTTTTACCCTGAGTTCTGATGATTCCGATTACAACAAAATCGCCCCTAGCTTTAGTACCGATGGTCATTCCGGAACCATGGTCCCTGTATTTGCTTTTGGCCCTGGCGCCGAATCTTTTGGCGGTATGTACGAAAACACAGAGATTTTTCACAGAATCATGAAAGCCCTCGCCACGGAATAACCTCTAGAGGCAGCTTTGGCTCATCATATAAATTAGTACCTTCGTACCTCCAATGAACCCAAAAAAATATATTGCCGACATAGGCTCCTATTTTTTAATGTTACGGTCGGTATTTAGCCGTCCTACCAAAGCGTCTGTGCTCAAGGATTTAATCCTTAAAGAGATAGACGATTTGATTATTAATTCGTTGGGAATCGTAACCTTTATTTCGTTTTTTGTTGGAGGCGTAATCGCTATTCAGACAGCGCTCAACATAAGCAACCCGATTATTCCCGATTATTTAGTTGGTTTTGCAACCAGACAATCCATTATTCTAGAATTTGCACCTACATTTATGTCTATTATAATGGCAGGAAAAGTTGGGTCTTTCATTACCTCAAGTATAGGTTCTATGAGAGTTACAGAGCAAATCGATGCCTTAGAAGTTATGGGGATTAATTCTCTTAACTATCTGGTATTCCCTAAAATAATCGCCCTGCTATTTTTCCCTTTCGTGATTGCAATCTCTATGTTTGTTGGGATTTTAGGCGGTTGGGTAGCTGCTGTTTACGGTGGATTTGGCACTTCTGAAGACTTTATATCCGGTTTGCAAAATGATTTTGAGACATTTCATATTATCTATTCTTTTATAAAAACATTTGTGTTTGCCTTTATCCTAGCTACGGTGCCTTCGTGGCAAGGTTATTTTATGAAAGGCGGCGCATTAGAAGTAGGTAAGGCAAGTACCAATTCGTTTGTTTGGACCAGTGTACTTATTATTCTCACTAACTTTATAATTACACAATTACTGTTGAGCTAATGATTCGAGTAGAAGATTTACATAAGAGTTTTGGTCAGGAGGAGATTCTAAAAGGGATCACCACCACATTTGATCAGGGCAAAACCAATCTTATTATTGGCTCAAGTGGTTCTGGTAAAACGGTTTTTTTAAAGTGTATGCTAGGCCTTTTTAAAGCCAATAGCGGCAGCATCTACTTTGGCGACAAAGCTTTGGACGAAATGAACGAAGACGAGCACCGTGACCTTAGAGAAGATATGGGTATGGTATTTCAGGGCAGTGCTCTTTTTGATTCTATGAATATAGAAGAAAACGTGATGTTTCCTTTACGCATGTTCTCCAATCAAAAAAAGGACGAATTGCTGGACCGTGTAAATGCTGTACTTGGGAGAGTGAATCTTGAGAATGTGAATAAAAAGTACCCATCAGAGATCTCTGGTGGAATGCAAAAAAGGGTGGCCATTGCACGTGCCATTGTAAACAATCCTAAATATTTGTTCTGTGACGAACCCAATTCAGGTTTGGATCCTCGTACCGCCATTATTATAGATAACTTGATTCAAGAAATTACGCGTGAGTATAATATTACAACCGTAATCAATTCGCACGACATGAATTCTGTGATGGAAATAGGCGAAAAAATCGTCTTTTTACAGCATGGAAATCTTGTGTGGCAAGGCAGCAACAACGAAATTTTTTCTACCAACAACAAAGACGTTACCAACTTCGTATATTCTTCTAACCTCTTTAAAAAGATTAGAGAAGTGCAGATCAGCCAGAACAAGCCGTAGGCTAACTGTTTTATAATCAAAATAATTGCCGTACATTTAGCCTTCTAAAAAAATTTAACAGATGAAAAAAATTACGCTATGCGCAGTAGCAATCTTGTCTTCTTTTGGACTTATTGCTCAGACTGTGACTTTCGTCAACGACGATCATTTAATCGGTTCTTACGCACTTAACTCAGAGGTAGCAGTAGATATGAACGGCGATCACCTCGATGACTATGTTCGTATTGCTTCTGGAGGTGTAGGGATCGACTACCAAAACGGAGACGGCACATTTACCTCTCAGTTTTATTCAATGAGTATTTCTAATCCTCCATCTTGGAGTGTTGCAGCCGGAGATATGGACGGCGATGGATTTACAGATTTAGTACTTGGTAACGGTAACCGTGTTTCTTTTTTATGGGCCAATTCGACCGACGGTATTAACATCACCAGTTTTACCGAAGATAATTCAGACAGTACTTACATTTTTTCTCAGCGCTCTAACGTAGTCGACATTGACAACGATGGCGATTTAGATGCTTTTGTATGTCACGATGTAGATGAGTCGCATCCATACAGAAACGACGGTGGAAGAAACATGACCTTAGACCAAACATTCATTGTAACTCTAGATAGACCTGGAAACTATGCGTCTGTATGGGTAGATTACGATAACGATGGTGATACAGATATGTACCTTACCAAATGTCGTGGTGGTGCATCTGCTGGCGATGTAAACAGAGATAATGCCATGTATACCAACAATGGTGACGGAACCTTCACAGAAAATGCCTTAGACATTGGAATGCGCGACAACGCTCAATCTTGGTCTACCGTATTTGAAGACTTTGACAACGATGGCGATTTTGATGCTTTTATTGTAAATCACACCAACCAAAACCGTTTTATGTTAAACGATGGTAACGGTAACTTTACAGATATCATTAATACAACAGGAATTAATGCTAACGATTTAGGTGCCTGGGAAAACCAAACAGGAGACTTTAACAATGATGGGTATGTAGATATCCTTTCTGAATTGTCTAAAGAGCTTTACCTGAATCAAGGCGATAATACTTTTATTGGTTACGATATGCCTTTTGACGAAGGTGGTATTGCAGATATGAATAACGATGGATTCTTAGACGTTGTGAGAAACAATGACCTTTGGATTAACCAAGGAAACTCTAACAACTATGTGATGGCCAAGTTAATTGGTGTTGAAAGCAACATTCAAGGAATTGGAGCTCGCGTAAAAATCTATGGTGATTGGGGAGTTCAAATGAGAGAAGTACGTTCTGGGCAAGGCTTTAGCCATATGTCTAGTTTGAACGCACACTTTGGTTTGGGTGCTGCAGCCAGCATAGACAAAATTGTTGTTGAATGGCCGAGCGGAAACGTGGACGAATTAATTAACCCAGACATCAACATGTTGCATGTAATTACAGAAGGCGACTTCCCATTAAATGTAACAGATTTTGAGGTTAACGGAATACAGGCGTTTCCTAATCCAGCTGTAGAGCGATTAAACTTCTCTCTTAATGGATTGAGCGACACTAAGGTTCAAATTGTAGACATCAACGGGAGAGTGATTCTTTCTACTACTATTGATAGCGCAAACGGAATCAACGTGGCTTCATTAAAATCTGGCGTTTACTTTGCAACTTTCCAAGTAGAAAACCAAGACGTTAACTACAGGTTTATCAAAAAATAAGCTCAAGTATGTATAATAAAAAAAGCCTCCTTACGGAGGCTTTTTTTATGGTTGCAATTCTTGTACGACTAGCGTATCGAGTTTTAACTTAAACTTGAGCCACTGCTCTAGCCCATTGCGTTGTTTTTGTTTAACGGCTATTTCTGTTGAATCGTTCCAACGTATCTGGAACACTGCCAAGGTATCTATCGCTTTAAAATTACTGCTATAGGTGTTCGAATATTGAATCGCATCTAAATCTGAATACAAGAGTTTTGCTTCGTCGCACAATTCTTTAAAAGGAATAAAGTTGCGCTCTAATTTATTAAGCTGGGCTACACGTTCTTCTAAGAAGATAATCTTTTGATTTTTAGACATCATATCTAAAGAGTCTCGTAGGCGGAGTTCTTCCATATAACGCACTTCGTCTTCATAGCTATTGTCTATTCCCGATTGAATAAATAGAAGTTTGGTGTTTTTTAATGCCGAGTAATTTACTTTTCTCCCTCGCAACAAATCTATAGTGCTTTCTGGAATTTGATCCTGTCCGAATGTTGTAAATTCGATAGTGGCCTGCCCTCCTTCTTTATAATTAAAAATAGCGGTACGTCTCAAATAGGCTGCATGCGGTAAGGCATCGGTAATTTCTGTTGCGATAAAGGCTTTTGCATCACTTTCAAAACGACTCTTATCCAGTACTTCGTAAAACGTAAATCCAGCAGGCACCATCGCAACGATTGCCAAAAGACCTACAATTTGAGCGATGCGTTTGCGTTTTTTAGAATTGGCATATTTGATCATTGGGAATCGCAGCAACTTTACCACCACAAAGGTCGACAGTGCGATAAAAATAGTATTGATACTAAACAAATACATGGCTCCCAAAAAGTAGTCAAAGTTTCTAACGGCCAATCCATAACCCGCCGTGCACAATGGCGGCATTAAGGCAGTTGCGATAGCAACACCAAATATCACCGAGGCAATTGTTCCTTTTTTGGTACGGGCAACGATTAGGGCCAAACCACCAAATATCGCAACAAACACATCTAAAATAGTAGGTGCAGTTCTCGATTCTAATTCTGGAGTAAGCTCTGTCAAGGGAGAAAGCTCGAAGTATAAATAAGCGGTCAACACACTTAATACAACCATTACCAATAAATTGATAACAGAACGTTTTAAAGTATCGATATCGTTTATAGCCAACGAAAGCCCTACCCCAAGGATAGGCCCCATTAATGGCGAAATAAGCATCGCTCCAATCACCACCGCAGTCGAACTCACATTGAGCCCTATCGAAGCAATAAAAATCGCAAAAATAAGAATCCAAGCCGTAGCTCCCTTAAAAGGAATATCGTTCTTAATGGCCTCTATGGTATTATCTCTATCGGTATCTCCTCTAAAATCGAGCAGATCTACCATAAAGGTTTTTATGCTTTTAAATAAGCCTTCGGCATCCTTTTTAATAGCCTCTTTTTGCTCCTGCCCTTTTTGTTCTTCTAATTGTTGCTCATCCATATCTTAGGTAAATTCAGACCCGAAACGATCTTTAACTTGGTTTAAAATACGTTTTATTTCTTGTTCTTTTTCTTTCGGAACTAATAACAGTACTCCTTTTTTGTCTACAATGATAAAATCCTTAATTCCTTCTGCCACAATGATGCGACCCGTATTAGAGTAGATCATGTTACCAGAAGCATCGTTTAGCAGGGTTTTGGCGCCAACGATGGCATTGTCATCTTCTGTCTTGTCTAACTTATCGTACAACGCTCCCCATGCCCCTAAATCGTTCCAATCAAAATCTGCACTCAACATATATACGTTGTTTGCTTTTTCCATGATTCCATAATCGATAGAGATGTTGTCTGCTTCGCCAAACCTCGTATTCACAAATTGCTGTTCCGCACTGGTATTATATACATCCATCCCTTGCATAAACAAAGCGTACATTTCCGATAGGTCATTTTTAAAAGCCTTTAATATGGCCGTAATACTCCAGATAAAAATACCAGAATTCCATACAAAATCACCAGAAGCTAAAAACGATTTGGCCGTCTCATAGTCTGGTTTTTCTGTAAAACGAACCACTTTATTAATCTCTGTATTTTGATTTTTAGCAAACTGGATATACCCATAACCCGTATTGGGAAAACTAGGCTTTATCCCAAGGGTCATCAACATATCTCCTGTGGCACAGGCATCAAAGGCGGTCTGAATATTATCACAAAACGCAGTTTCGTCTTCTATCCAATGGTCACTAGGCGCTACTAGCATCACCCCATTGGGGTTTATCTTTTGAATTTTTAAAGCCGCCAACAAAATGCATGGCGCCGTATTGCGCATCATGGGCTCTAGTACGAGTTGTGCATCTGTAACAGAAGGTAATTGCTCCTGCACCAAACCTTTGTATCCAGCGTTGGTTAGAATCAAAATATTTTCTTGTGGAACCAGCTTGCTAAGCCTGTCAAAAGTTTTCTGAATCAACGACTGACCCGTTCCTAGCATATCATGAAACTGCTTTGGATAGTCTGCCGTACTCACAGGCCAAAAACGAGATCCTACGCCACCAGCCATTATTACGGCAAAATAATCTTTATTAGTACTCATTGTTCTTTAATTAGCCGCGAGCCATTCAACCTCGGCATTGGGATTAAACAAATATATTCGACCCGTTGCCAACTCTTGACATTCGTATCGTTTCACTCTTTTATTACCTTTTCTAAAGATCTTACCGTTGTAAAGTCTAAAGGTATCTCCCTTAGGAATTTCAAAAATAAAATTTTTATCGTTGGGAGCATCAAACTGTTTTAAAGCCAACGATAACACAGCATCTGTATCGCTACTTGCTTTAGGATTCTTAAAGTGTTTTGCGATTAATGGCAGTAATTGCTGCGGAAAAACTTCGGGCCTAATAAAAGGCAACATAAGTTCCTGAAAAGTTCGCTTCCATTGTAACCCATGGGGTTTAATTTTTCTTCCAAATCGTTCAAATGCAACTAAATGCGCTATTTCGTGTACCAAGGTGATTAAAAACCGATAATTGTTCTCAGAAGCATTCACCGTGATTTGATGTGAGCCATCCGGCATTTTGCGATAGTCGCCATGTCGTGTCACACGTTTGTTCACTATTTTTAAGTGAACATGATGTTCTTTAATAAGAAAGGCACAAGAAGTTACAGCGGCCAGAGGAATATATTTTTCTAGAACCTGCTCCATGCCTAGGGCGTCGAACTCGACACAGGTAAAATTTTTCCGTTATAGAATTGCTGACCAGTTAAAGCAAAGTTCATAATATAGCTAGCCATTTCACCCGCACTGATCGGAGCTTGATATCCTGGGAAAGCTTCCTCTAACATCTCTGTTTGAACAGCACCTAAAGCCAACGCATTACACGAAGGCCCAGAATCTTTAAACTCTTCTGCCAGTACCTCTGTAAGGGTAATTAGAGCACCTTTGCTCGAACTATATGCACTCAGCCCAGCAAATTTGGCACTGCCTAAAACACCACCCATACTGCTTATATTTACAATATGACCTTGCCGATTCATAAAAGGAGCCACTGTTTGAATAAGTTGCATTACACCTACAACGTTCACCTGATATGACTTTTGAATGTCTTCTGTGCTTAACTCAAGAAAAGGCTTATTAACCAAAAACCCAGAGTTATTAATAAGCACATCTACCTGTTGCCATTCACTTTTGATAAAATCTCGAACTAAAGTGTGATCACTCTGGTTGCTTATATCGAATGAAAAGGCAGTACAATTGTCTAAAGAAAGCGCCTTTATCGTGTTTTCGTTTCTAGACAGTGCGAGTACATTATGGCCTCGGGCTGTAAATTGTTGAGCCATCTCAAAGCCAATGCCTCTGCTAGTACCGGTTATGATTATGTTTTTTGCCATAGCTAAAGATAAAAAAACCCGCTGGAGTCTCATCGATTAACTGCCAGCGGGTTTAAGTATTATTCAATAAACCCTATACAAACATGGTCACTGGGTTCTCTATATACGTTCTAAGCGTTTGTAAAAACGCAGCTCCAGTTGCTCCATCTACAGTGCGATGATCGCAAGCCAATGTAACGGTCATTGTATTACCAACGGCAATCTGTCCGTTTTTGACAACAGGCTTTTGCACAATGGCTCCCACACTTAAAATTGCAGAATTAGGCTGATTGATGATAGAAGTAAACTCCTTAATACCAAACATTCCTAAATTAGAAACTGTAAACGTACTGCCTTCCATTTCTTGTGGAGTTAGTTTTTTGTTTCTGGCTTTTCCGGCCATCTCTTTTACCGTAGCACCGATTTGACTAAAGGTCATTTGATCTGCAAACTTTAAAACAGGCACTAACAAACCATCTTCTACGGCAACAGCCACCCCAATATGAATATGCTTGGCAATTCGCGTAGCATCGTTAGTCCACTGGGTGTTCACTCTAGGATGCTTTCTTAGCCCCATCGCGCATGCCTTCACTATCATATCGTTAAACGAAATCTTTACATTTGGATCGCTGTTAATTGCTGTTCGAGCTGCAATCGCATGGTCCATATCTAACTCTACGGTTAAGTAATAATGCGGAGCTGTAAACTTAGATTCGCCCAAACGCTTTGCAATGGTTTTACGCATTTGTGAGTTGGCAACTTCTTCGAAGGATTCTTCTCCAACAGGAACATAACTCGCTGCCGCCGAAGCTACTCCAGGCGTATAATTCTCAATATCTTTTTTTACAATACGGCCATTCTCACCACTGCCTTGAACTGTCGCTAAATTAATTCCTTTATCTGCAGCCAATTTTTTGGCTAACGGAGAAGCAAAGATTCTACCATTACTACTCGATGTGGCCATGGGTGCCGGCGTAGTAGTTGGCTTTACTTCTTGTTTTGGTGCCTCTTTAGTTGGCGCAGTTGCTTCTTTTTTGGCAGGCTCGCTCTTAGCTGGAGCGGCACCTTTTTTATAGTTTTCTAAGATTCCTTCAACATCGGTTCCTTTAGGGCCAATAATCGCTAAGACCTCATCTACCGGAGCAGTTCCTCCCTCTTGAATTCCAATTTTAAGCAGTGTACCGCTATAAAAAGACTCAAACTCCATGGTGGCTTTATCGGTCTCGATTTCTGCTAGAATATCGCCCTCATCTACTTGGTCGCCTTCTTTTTTAAGCCAAGTGGCAACGGTACCTTCTTCCATGGTATCACTCAAACGAGGCATGGTAATTACCTCAACACCAGTAGGAAGCTCTGCAGCGCTAGCAGCAGGTGCTTCTGGCTCTGTATCTTGTGTGCTCTCTTCTTGCTTAGATGCATCTGACGCAGTTACGCCATCACTAGCACCGGCAATTAGGCCTGCAATATCTTCTCCTTTGTCGCCCACTATGGCTAACAAAGTATCTACGGCAGCCGTTTGACCCTCTTCGATTCCGATGTGTAATAATGTACCTTCATAGAACGATTCAAATTCCATCGTGGCCTTATCTGTTTCGATCTCGGCCAGAATATCCCCTTCGCTAATTTGATCACCAACCTGTTTTAGCCATTTTGCAACAACACCTTCTTCCATGGTATCGCTTAATCTGGGCATGTTAATTACTGTAGCCATCGTTATAGTTTATGAGGTAAAAATGGATAATCGTCTTGCTCGTATACCACGTCATACATAACATTCTTTTCTGGGTATGGAGAATCTTCTGCAAACTTTTCGCATTCGGCAACTAAATCCTTAACGCGTTTGTCTATCGCCTCGATCTCTTTTTCTGTTGCCCATTTGTTCTTATAAATATGACTAAGTACATAGGTAATCGGGTCTTCGTCTTTTTTTGCTTCTACCTCTTCTTTTGTTCTGTAATGCTGTGCATCACTCATAGAATGTCCGCGGTAGCGGTAAGTACGAATCTCTAAAAAAGTAGGACCGCCTCCAGAACGAGCTCGTTCTATAGCTTCGTCCATCTCTTTAGCAACCACCTCTGGCTTCATACCATCGATAGCTTTACAAGGCATCTCATAACCTAACCCAAGTTTATAAATATCTGTGTGATTCGCAGTTCGTTCTACAGAAGTACCCATGGCATATCCGTTATTCTCTACACAGAATACTACTGGTAAGTTCCAAAGCATCGCCAAGTTAAAAGTTTCGTGCAAAGCACCCTGACGTGTCGCTCCATCTCCCATATAAGTGATAGTAACGGCTTTGCGATCAAAGAATTTATCTGCAAAGGCCAGACCTGCTCCTAAAGGAATTTGCCCACCAACGATTCCGTGGCCTCCATAAAAACCGTTTTCTGGAGCAAATATATGCATAGAGCCTCCCAAGCCTTGAGAGGTACCTGTAGCTTTTCCGTAGAGTTCGGCCATCACTTTGCGTGGGTCTACACCCATCCCGATTGGTTGCACGTGGTTTCTGTAAGCCGTAATCATCTTATCCTTGCTCAAATCCATCGCATGCAGAGCTCCTGCCAATACAGCTTCTTGCCCGTTATACAAGTGTAAAAATCCTCGTACTTTTTGCTGAATATAAACCTGTGCAAGTTTATCTTCGAACTTGCGCCAGAACAACATGTTCTCGTACCAGTCTAAGTATGTTTTTTTGGTGATCTTTTTCATTGGTTATGGAGATAAATCAGCCGATTTTAAAATTTTCGGAATAACAAAAATAGTGTTTTACCAAGTACTAGAAAAATAGGTAAGAAACAATTCTTTTCGAAAACGTTTTAGTTATAACTGCTTAACAGTTTTAGAGATAACTACTATTAAAATGCAGGGGTAATAGGTTGGCAATCGAATCTGTTTTAATCACTTTTCCTGAGGCTCCCATGAAGAATACTTCTATAGGTTTGTCTTGTTTGTTTTCGTACTCCATAAGCGCTTGTCTACAAGCCCCACAAGAAGTAGCTGGATGCGTTAATTCGTAGTCGTTTGCTGCAGCTGTTATGGCAATTTGCAAGATGGTAATTCCAGGAAAGTTGGCTCCAGCACTAAACACCGCAACACGCTCGGCGCAAAGACCTGTTGGATAGGCAGCGTTTTCTTGATTACTGCCTTTTACTACAGACCCATTATCTAACAATACCGCTGCACCTACTTTAAATTTGCTATAAGGCGCATAGGCATGTTCTCGTGCTTCAATAGCTTGCTGCATTAAGTATTTTACCTCGGCAGGAAGTGCATCAATACTATCATAATAACCAAAGCTGGTGGTAATCTTTTTTTCTTCCATTTTCTTTATTGTTCTTAAAGATATAAAAAACAAAAAAGCGTCCTCAAATGGACGCTTTTTTTTAATATCTATTTAACCTTAAGATCTAGTATTCGTCGTATTCATCACCAAAGTTAAAGGTAAGCCCGAATCTAAGCGTTCCTTCTAAAGGACTGATAGATTTTGACGTTGAGAATAGGTAAGAAACATCTAAGGCTAACGAAGTATATTTAAATCCAGCTCCTAGAGAGAAAAACTTTCTAAAACCTTTTTCTTCGCTTTCGTTAAAGTAACCTACTCTAAAGGCAAAGGCATCTTGGTACCAGTACTCCGCTCCTAAAGCCCATGTAAACTCTTTTAACTCCTCGCCAAATCCATCTGGCGCATCTCCGAAAGATTCAAAAATACCTGAAAAGAATCCGATGTCTTCGTACTCTTGAGCATCTTCTGTATCTATTACTCCATCACCATTAAAATCTCTTGGTGTCGGAACCAATAACTTATCTACCTCGACCATTACACCTACTTTGTTGTATTCGTCAAGAATAAAATCGAAACCACCACCTAATGATAGGTTGGTTGGAATGTTGTTCTCTCTTCCTACGTCACTATAGCTCAACTTAGGGCCAATATTCGAGATGTTAAAGCCTGCTCTCCAACGCCCATCAAAGCTATTGTAAGCGATTTCTTCACTCTGATAATATCCAGCTACATCTACTGCAAAAGTGCTTCCTGCACTAGCGTCGTTAGTGTTATCAAACTTAAGGTCAGAATTGATAAAGCGACCCGCAACTGCCATAGAAAAACGATCGCTCAAACGTAAACTATACGAAACGTCTACAGCAAATTCGTTAGGACGAACCAATAGGCCATCTTCTAGGGCCGTTTGACGAAGTTCTATATCACCATTACTAAAATATCTAAACGAGGCACCAATAGCACTTCGCTCATTGATACGATTATAATAAGTGATGTTTCCTAAAAAGATATCGTTTACTAACTGACTTAAATAAGGAGTATATGTCACCCCAATAGCCTGTTTAGAAACGGCAAATGCATATTTTGCTGGATTCCATTGTTGTGAGAAAACGTCTGACTGAGTGGCAACACCCATATCTGCCAAACCAGCCGAGCGCGCATCTGCTGCTATTAATAGAAAAGGAACAGCTGTAGAGATTACACGCTGATCTGCCTCTTGGGCATTTACTTTGGTAACAATTGCGCACAACAATAGTGCAATGCAAAAATTCTTCATGAGATTGGTTGTTTGAGCAAATATAAATTTAATTTTCATGTATCTAGCAATTTTTTTGGGTCACTAATATATAGAAACTTGTCGAATATTGAGGCGTTATTTTATAGGATAACCAGCTTTTCAAACTTTTCGACTTGCTGATTTGTTAACGTTGATTTTACAGTAATCTTATAAACATAGACACCTTTTCCTATTCGATCGCCAAAATCGTCTTTTCCGTCCCATACAATATCGCGAGACAAAAAGCCTTCTGTGGTAATGATTTGATTTTTGGTCCAGACTACTTTTCCGGTTACAGTAAATACTTGGACCTGAACCTCTAATGGTTCGAATGGCCTGTTGTGATTAAACCAAAACTCTGTATAATTCACAAAAGGATTAGGGTAATTAAGAACCCGTTCTAGCCTAAGCTCGTTATCTCCAGCGACCACAAATTGAATATCGGCAGTAGAAGAATTGTTGTAAACATCCCAAGCTTTTAAGGTTAGCGTATGCAAACCTTCTTCTAAATTTTTAAGACGATAGTTGGTCGTTCCCTTGGTAAAGTCGTCGACATCTGCCAAATAGTAGTCGTTAAGAATTATAGGGTTTGACTCGTCCCCATCGAGTATTGCGATCATATCGTGGCCAATTCCGCTTGCGGTGTTTATTCCGTGCTCATCCATTAATTTGGCAATAAGAATAGGAGAATCGTTAGTGATGCCCCCAGAAACAAAACTTTCATCGTTCATAAAGAGCTGTATCGTTGGCCCAATATTATCTTCTGGAGCGTTTTCGTCTAGACCTCCTACTTTTATTTCTTCGTTAAATCCTGTTTGGTCTTCGAAAGCCGCTGTTTTTTCTGAATACAAACTCACTCGACCATTGCCTACGGGAATCGCTATATCTCTAGGTACTACAAATTCTATTTCGAAAAGGCCGTTGGTCACACTGGCTTGTCCATTAAAAATACCCGAGCCCAAGGTTTCAAAATCGAGTATAAGTAACTCTCCATCCTCACGCACCCCATCGTTCCCTAAGGTTTGACGCTGCACTCGTTTGTCAAAAACTTTTATCTGAGCAATTCCATTATAATCTGTTAGCACCGCACCGCTTTCCGATCTAACTTCGCCTCCCAAACGTACTCGACTCAAAGCCTTTAAGGTGTCTGTGGCTGTCCCCAAAGGCTCACCATTTAAGGTAGTGAGTCTAATTTCTTGTTTAGGAAATGCGAGCTGCATTGCTGGATCTCCCACATAAAAAACCACCCGTCGCAACACATTAGAGATTCTGTTTTTTGTAATTCGAAGTGATTCCGCAGGTGTCTCAAAGGTATCAGACCCAAAAGCAAACAAGACGGGCGCCAGTTCGTTGTTAAATTGAACCCCAAGACTTACACCAATGGTTCTGGTCGTAGTAATGAGCCCTATCGCGCCTCCATTAAGATTCCAATAGGTAAATTCTCCTGCCGTTGGACGCAATGGATTGTCAAATCGAGTAAACTCACAGGTTACCGTAGTAATAAGCGGATATCGATTGGTATTTTGTAAATCTTTTGCGTTGTTGGTGGTAAAGATAAATTCCTTGGCAAGGCCATCCTCTCCTCCGTGACCTAAATAGGTCATCACCAAAGTTCCTACATCTATGGCGTTCACGATTTCTTCGTTTACCCTTGGGTAACGATTTCCTCCTGCCGAGGATTCCTGCTGAAAAGCGTCGGTATGTATCTTTTTTACGTTTACAAAGGGCTTATTCTCGCCAATATCGTCTCCCAGATTATCGAGACTCTGTTCGAGGGTAGCAAACTCAAACACCGCGTCTACGTCGTCTGATACCAGGGTAAAATTATTCCGCCAGTTACCATACGACACTTTGTTCTCGTATGCGATGAGCTTGTCTACCATAGCGTTGGCCAAAGGTAGATCGTCTGCAATGATACGACCCACAGCGATATCGAGACGATCTGCACCTGCCATAATACCCTCTTCGGGGTCCATCATGCCAAAATAATCGTCAGACATATAACCGCTCAGGGTACTAAAACTATCGAATGCCTGATAGGTTGGCACAATATTATTATTGCCAGGCAGTCTGTTTTTATAATCTACAGAGGTATCGCCAAAGAAGCCTATATATTTTACACGATTGGCCAAACTACTCGCATTCTCATAAACATAGCGAACCAGGTTTCTGATAGCTCCAATATCTTGTTGCCCAGAACTAAATTCCTGGTAAATGCGATCTGTGCTCACCACTTTAACATTGAGCCCATTGCGTGTTTTATGATGATTGGCTAAGCGCAGCGCTGGCTGTAACATAATCGGGTTGGTGATAATTAAATAATCGATATCCTCAAAAACGCCAGCTTCGTTTAAAAAGATGGACCCCTTAATGTCTTGGTTACTCACATTGGAGTTGTTGAGTCTAATCGGTTCAAAATAATCAGCTGGGTTTACCGCAACATAGTCACGCGCCTCGCCTAAATTGGCAGTAAAACTCACCGAATCTCCTCCGTCTGTAGGCAAAGAAGTCGCATTATGAATGTCTGTTACATCCCAAATCTGATCAAATTGAGAGGCGTTACTTAAGGTATATTGACCCACCCCAGCGGTGGTTGCCGCATCTAAATACGTAAATGCTAATTGGCCTTCTACGCCTTGTAACTGTCGTTTGGCGCGAATCGCTATATAATCTAAAAAGGCAAAACTAGCTGGATTCCCGCTGTTGTTATAAATAAGTTCTACGGTTATATCTTCTGACGAAGCAGACAAGGAAATCTCCGAACTGGACCCTCTTGCCAACGCAATATCGTTTATGGCCCCAAAGGTCATCGTATCAGACCCACCCCCAGTAACTGCGACACTCATTGTTGTTACCGATTCCGAAGCTGCGGCTGCAAAAATCTCTACTTCTAAAGGCGTGCCACCCACTATATTAGGGAATGAGAACTCAAAAGTTTGTTCGTTTTCTACCTCGAAAGGGTTTCCAAACCAACGTCGGCCTACTTTTACGATACTAAAATCGTCTTCTTCGTAAAACTGATAGTCGTCAAACTGCGTGATTACGGTGGTTGGCGGTCCAGATGCCTCTATCATAGGTGCCATGCGTTTTCCTGGACTTGACCCAATGGTGATATAGTAATAAGCGTCGTCCGAATAGGGGTTTACGTTAGTATTAAGCTCTGTCATAAAGCCCCTAGGTCCTACAGCGTAAAATAAAACCGAATCCGATGAGTCAAAACTTCCGTCTTCTTCGCCCGTTACTTGAATGGCGAGTTCTGGCAAATCAAACTGAAAATTGTCTTCGTTTCTAAATGGCAAGGGTTCGCCCCCATGCCCATATACCTTAATATTTCTTGGATTGATAGATTCGGTATTGATACCTAAACTGCTCAAAAAGCTTTGTGAAAGCCTATAAACACCAGTTTTATCTACTTTAAATTTATACCAGCTACCCGAAGCTAAGACCGAATTAGTAAGTGGCAAGCCTCCACCCTTGGGCCTGGCTTGCAATTGGTAAGAATAATCTGCCGTAAAGGAGAGTACTTTTTGTAAACGCCCGTTTACGTTGACGATAGGAGAAACTGTTAGTGTTGTAATAATTTGATCGCGCGCTTTGGAGGTACCTATCTTCGCTTGAATTGTCGATGGAATGATTTTTTCATCGAGTTGACCGCGTTCTGCCGTCGTCAAATCACCATATCGCACCCCGGATATCTTTAAACTGGTAGGATTCGCATAATTTGAATCGTCCCATTGTTCTCCAAATAAATACTCCGAAGCCTTTGCAAACGTTGCAACGGTAAAGGTTTCTGGCGAAATTTGGTCATTTTTTAAGGCAGAATCCGAAGGCCATGGAATCTCGATTTTTTGCTGTTGAGACATGGCAATTAAGGGAATCCATAAAAGAAGTAGCGCAATTTTTTTCTTCATCATAGTAAAAACGTCTTAAAAGACGTATTAGTATCTACAAAAATAACATAACCTTACATTTTTTAGAGAATATATAATAAAGTATTATTATTTGCGTTAACACCTAGGTCAATAGGCCATTCAAGTAACTCAAAAAGAAATAATGTTGCTAGTTTGGCGTTATTTATTATATTGCGAACCCATTTCTTAACAGAACTTTAAAATGAAACAACCAACAGTACTTAAGCTCGTAGCTATTGTATTTCTGAGCATGACTATCTTTAGTTGTAGTAAATCCCGCGACTACAAAAGCAGCTCGCGTGCTACAGGATGGAAGATGAATTCCAAAGATGGTGGCTTTCAGTACAATCCAAAAGCTAAAGAACAAGAAACTGGTCCTGGCCTTGTATTTATAGAAGGTGGAACTTTTACCATGGGTAAAGTTCAGGACGATCCAATGCACGATTGGAACAACACTCCCAACCAACAACACGTACAATCATTCTATATGGATGAGACAGAGGTTACTAACCTTATGTACTTAGAATATTTGGATTGGATTAAGCAGGTATTCCCTCCAGTAGAAGACAATTACCGTCTTATTTACGAAGGAGCTTTACCAGACACACTCGTTTGGAGAAACCGTCTAGGGTTTAACGAAGTAATGACTAACAATTATTTGCGTCACCCTGCCTATGCCGAATATCCGGTTGTAGGAGTTAGCTGGATTCAAGCTGTTGAATTCAGTAACTGGAGAACCGACCGTGTGAACGAAATGATTTTGGAGCAAGAGGGCTTTACAGCGCGTGGCGCCAAAACAAGTGTAGATGCAGGACAAGGCTTTAGCACTCAAACGTATTTGAACGCTCCAACTCAAACCTACGGTGGGAACGATTCAATTACTAGAGGTGGTAAGCGTTCGGCTTCACTACTTAAAAGAAACACAGACAGTACCAACCTTTATGTTCAAAGAAAAGATGGTCTTTTACTACCTGCTTACAGATTACCTACAGAAGCAGAGTGGGAATATGCCGCTTTAGGACTTGTTGGACTTAGAAGTTATAACGTATACCGTGGACGTAAAAAATATCCATGGGACGGACAATACACACGTTCTGGTAACCGCAGAAGCCGTGGCGATCAATTAGCTAACTTTAAGCAAGGTGATGGTGATTATGGTGGAATTGCTGGTTGGAGTGATGATGGTGCCGATATTACTGCACAGGTGAAGTCTTATGAAGCCAACGATTATGGTCTTTATGACATGGCTGGTAACGTTGCAGAATGGGTTGCCGATGTATATCGCCCGATTGTAGACGACGAGTTTAACGACTTTAACTACTACCGTGGTAATGTGTATACTAAAAACTCTATCGGAGAAGACGGTAAAGTGAAGATCGTAACTGCAGACTCTATTGTATTTGATACTTTGAGTAACGGTAAGATTGTTGCTAGAAATCTTCCAGGAGAAATTCTGCAAGTACCGGTAGACGATAACGAAACCTATTTAAGAACCCAATTTAGCGATAGCGACAACAGAGATTATCGCGATGGTGACAAGCGTTCTACGCGTTACTTCGAATCATTTAACGATGATTCAGAATACGACGACGAAAAGCGTATGTATAATTCTCCTAAGCACTTTGTTGCTGGAGACACAACGGGGCAAGGTTTAGAAAGACAATACGATCAATCTACCAAGAGAACGACATTAATAAACAACGAAGTACGTGTTTATAAAGGAGGTTCTTGGAGAGATAGAGATTACTGGTTAGACCCAGCACAACGTCGCTATTTCCCAGAGGATATGGCTACCGATTTTATCGGGTTCAGATGTGCTATGTCTCGTGTAGGATCTAAATCAAAAGATAGAAAGCGTCCAAGAAACTAATCTTAAACGCAAAGACTTATAGTAAAAAGCCCTGTTCATTCAGGGCTTTTTTTTATATTCGAATCTAATGACAATAGCCCAACTTCATCAGCTCTTTTTAGCCTCAAGTGGCGTATCTACAGACACTCGAAAGATCGAGTCAAATGTGATATTCTTTGCCTTAAAGGGAGACAATTTTAATGGAAACTCATTTGCTACAGATGCTTTACAATTAGGCGCTGGTTATGCTATCATTGACGAATCAGAATTTGATACAGGCGACAAAAGAATCGTTTTGGTTAACGACGTGCTTACTACCCTGCAACAACTGGCAAGTTATCATAGACAGCATTTAGCCATTCCTATCATAGGACTCACCGGAAGCAATGGCAAAACCACTACCAAAGAACTGATCAATGCAGTATTGTCTCAAAAATTTAAGGTAACAGCCACCAAAGGCAACCTGAACAATCATATTGGCGTACCCCTTACCCTACTATCTCTGGATGCCAATACAGAGATTGGATTGGTAGAAATGGGTGCCAATCACCTAAAAGAAATAGCGCAACTCTGCGAGATTTGTAAGCCAGATTACGGCTACATTACAAACTTTGGGAAGGCACATCTAGAAGGTTTTGGGAGCATCGAAGGTGTTATTAAAGGCAAATCAGAACTATACGACTATCTACGTTCTCATAAAAAAACTGCCTTTATAAACACAGATGATTCCATTCAGATGGAACGCGCTAAAGGTATAGAGCAAGTCCTGATAGAAAACAGCATCAAAGAAATGCCCATAGAACTCGCGGCCTCTAATCCTGCCGTGGTAATTCAAATAGGGAAAACGACTATTGAAAGTAATTTATTGGGCGATTACAACGCTAATAACATCAAGGCAGCCCTGTTTATTGGTCATTACTTTAAAGTTCCAATGGCAGCAATAAAACGAGGAATTGAGACCTACCAACCTACAAACAATCGTTCGCAGTGGATAGACAATAAGCGCAGCAAACTGCTTTTAGATGCCTATAATGCCAACCCCAGTAGTATGAAGGCAGCTTTGAGCAACTTTGCCATACACGATCCTTATCAAAAATCGGCGGTAATTTTGGGCGATATGTTCGAGCTTGGGAACGATGCAGCCAAAGAACATCAAAACATAGCCGATTTGGCGATTAGCCTCAACTTTGATAACATCTTTTTGGTGGGCGAGAATTTTTATCTGGTTAACAACAACGAGAAGCTTACTAAATGTCGCGAATACGAAGATTTGGTTGTGGCTGTTCAAAAACACGATTTTGCAGATTTCAATATACTCATCAAGGGTTCCAGAGGAATGGCCTTAGAGCGAATCGTTAGTATTTTATAAATGTATCTAATGCGCAACTGTTTGCTACTTCTGTTATTAATCTCGATTCAAGCTTCGCTTGCCCAAAACACATATAATTACACACCACCAGCTTCCTTAAGTGATAACTGGCACACGAAAGATTTGCGCCTTTTAACCAAAGACACCACGCTGTTATACAAGCTATTTACACAACTCCCCGATGGCGATCACGAATTGCGAAGCACTTTGGTTGTAAAAAATGGAGTATTACTACTCGAAGAATATTTTAAAGAAGGCGCTGTCAACAAACAACAAGACTTGCGATCTGCTACAAAAAGTGTTAGGTCACTGCTTATTGGAATCGCTATAGACAAAGGCTACATCGAAAGTCTAGACGATCCAATTCAAAAATATTTAGGTAATCTCAAGCCAGAAAAAAATATAGACACACTAAAGGAACAAATCACCATCAGACATTTACTAACTATGTCTGCAGGTTGGGATTGCAACGACAGAGACGCAAAATCTGAAGGACAAGAAGACCGTATCTATCGCAAGAAAGATTGGTTGCAATATGCTCTGGATTTACCTATGATTAATGAGCCAGGAGCAGTGACAAATTATTGCTCTATCGGAACTGTACTTCTTATGCAAGTTTTAAGCAGCGCTACGAACATGCCAGTAGATTTCTTTGCGGCACAGTATTTATTCGAACCGCTTGGCATATCTAATTACAGCTGGGGGCATACATCAAAAAAAGAGGTGATTCCAGCCGCCAAACGGCTCTATATGACCCCGAGAGACATGGCCAAAATTGGGCAATTAGTGCTTGAAGAAGGGCGCTGGAATAAACAACAAATCGTTTCAAAAAGCTGGATCGAAATTGCTACCAAGCAACATACACAAATAGACGGCAGCGGTTACGGGTTTTTATGGTGGATGACCCAATTTCCCAATAAAACCAGCCCATTACTTGGCTTTGCTGCCAGTGGCAATGGAGGCCAATATATCGTAATTTTCCCTTCAGAAAAATTGATTTTTGTATTCACAGGAGAAGCTTACAATTCTCCTAAAGCGCAACTGCCCATCTTTATAATGCGCGATGTATTTATTCCAACATTCGTAAATTTAGACTAACTTATAGCCTATGAAGAACACTCAAAGAAGTGGGGTCGAATACGGTATTGCGATTGGCATTGCCGTCGGTGTAACGATTGGAGCGATTACAGACAATGTAGGCCTTTGGCTGGCATTAGGAATCGCCATTGGAGCTGGATTTGGCTCGGCCTACGAAAAACAAAAGGCAAAAGACAACAAGAATTCTACAAAACCATGAGACAACTTCTTAGCACAATAATTATTTCGGTATTCTTATGCTCATTCACAGGTCATGCACAAACCTATGCTGGCGATCCAAAAGAAATAGACCAAATTCTAAAAAACATCGAAGCCTTTTCGGTAGCGTTAATGAAGGCAGACTATCAGTTTGTAACAGAATCTTATACCAAAGACGCCAAGATTTTTCCAGACAACACTAAGATTCTAGCTGGAAGTGAGGCCATTTTAAACTATTGGACTCCCAAAAGTGACTGGCGCATTAAATATCATAAAGTAACCCCTGACGAAATAAAAATAATTGGTGATGAAGCCTATGATTACGGTTATTACGAAGGAAAATCTGCCAATCCCTCTGGCGAAGAATCCAATTGGAAAGGCAAATATGTAATCGTCTGGAAGAAGGTCGATGGCCAATGGAAAATCTATCTCGATATCTGGAATCGGGTGCGGGAGGGAGAGTAATTTCACCATTTCTCAAAAACTCATAATAATTATTTCTAGGGCGCCTCCCTTCAGGATCGCGCTCTCACTACTCGCTTTTGCTACGCAAAGAGCTTACACAGACCGTTCGATCGCTGGCGCTTGGGCCACTACTGCAAATACAATGGATTGCCTGCGGCATCCAGTTATCGCCACTGCTGCAAATACAATCCAAGGCGTTGCTTCGCAACGACTCAGGATTTTTGGTTTCACAGACTTACGCAAGCGAGCTTGCGTAAGTCTGAAAACCAAAAATCCCGATGCTATTCGCATCGGGATTGTGCTTGATGTGGGTCATACTGGATTCGAACCAGTGACTTCTACCCTGTCAAGGTAACACTCTGAACCAACTGAGTTAATGACCCAATACTGGGGTTATAAAGATATTAATGTTTGAAAAGTTGAGCAAGTAAATCGATTAAAGAGATGGGATTACTCACAAGCTGCACTTGCTACTTTTGTAACAAAAAAATTGTTCCTCGGTAATGTTCGTGATCCCTATCGCGAGACCACTCCTGCAAATTGTATCCCAAGATATTGCTTCGTGATTCTGTTTGATGTGGGCGCTGAGATTGCCGAAGTGCAGTCTTGAAAAGACCAAATGTCCTGAGGACATTTGACTGAGGCACCCGCGTAAGCGGAGGATTAACCTAGTATCAAACAAATGATCTTTGACAAACAAAATATACATTCCAACGCATACTTGTTCGAATCCCGAGGCGACCACAAAAAAACCCATCCGTTAAGGATGGGTTTTTGCAGTGGGCGCTGAGGGATTCGAACCCCCGACCCCTTGGGTGTAAACCAAGTGCTCTGAACCAACTGAGCTAAGCGCCCTTACTTAAAGTAAGCGGATGCAAATATATGTAGATTTTTGATTCGGGCAATGTTATTCGTAAAAAAATTAAAGAATTTCGGCCACGACAAATGTGCTTCCACCCACAAAGATAACATCCTCAGGTTTTGCAGTACTCTTAGCGGCTTCAAAGGCCAAAAACACGCTAGGATAAACCGCTCCTTTTAGGTTAAAACCACCCGCTTTTTCTTGCAAACTAAAAGCGTCTAATCCGCGTTGAATATCTGGAGAACAAAAATAATATTCGGCCTTAGTCGGGAATAGGGTCAGCACAGCATCCAAGTCTTTATCGTTCACCATGCCCAATACTATATGCAATGTGTTATACGACAAGCCATTGAGCTGGTTCATCACAGAGGTCAAGCCCATCAAGTTATGTGCTGTATCTGCTATAATGATAGGAGATTCTCCTAGTATTTGCCAACGACCTAACAGGCCAGTGTTTTTAACCACCTTATTGAGCCCGTCTCTAATATTTTGCAAGGAAAAGTTCCACCCTATGCTACCCAGAATTTCGAGAGCTGCCATTGCTGTATTTACATTATACTGCTGGTACTCGCCCAGAAGGTCAGTGGTGTAATCAGAAAAAAACATTGCTTCTGCAAAATGTATAGGCGCCTTCTTTTGTTCTGCGATTTCTAAAAATATCGGAGTGGTTTGATTGTGCATTTGCCCAATTACCACAGGAATCCCTTCTTTAATAATACCGCCTTTTTCTTGTGCGATCTGCTCTAAAGTCGTGCCTAAAAATTGAGTGTGATCTAGCCCAATATTAGTGATCACACTAAGCTCAGGTTTAATTACATTAGTACTATCAAGTCGGCCACCAAGGCCAACTTCAATAATCGCAATATCTACCCTAGCGTTGGCAAAACACTCAAAAGCCAAACCTACGGTCATTTCAAAAAACGACAATTCGTGTTGTTCAAAATAAGGCCTATGTTGAGCCACCCAAGTAACCACCTCCTCTTTTGCAATGGGAGTGCCGTTTATTTTAATTCGCTCTCTAAAATCTTTTAAATGAGGAGAAGTATAAAGCCCTACTTTGTATCCCGCTTCTTGTAACACAGATGCCAGCATATGGCTCGTAGAGCCTTTACCATTAGTACCAGTTACATGAATGCTCTTAAAACGTTTTTCGGGGCTCTCAAGGTACAGACAGAGTTCCTCGATATTATCTAAGTTAGCCTTGTACGCCGCCTTCCCTACTCGTTGATAAGCAGGTAACTGCCTAAAAAGCCAGTCTAAGGTTTCTTGATATTCTATGGTAATTATTTTTTTATTATTCGTTTGGTGATCTTGGTTTGGTCTATTTCTAACGAAACAAAATATACCCCTGTACTCAATTCCGAAATATCTACATGTTGGAATCTTTCGCCATCTTTTAATTCCAACGACATTACAAGCTGTCCGAGGCTGTTATAAATACCCCCTTTTAGTTGACCTGATATCGGCAATTCTATGCTTATAAAATCATTTGCCGGATTAGGATATAAAACCACGCTAAAGTTCGCAGTAACCTCATCGACAGTTAGCACATTTGTACTAATGTCTAATTTATAGCTAGAACGACCATAAGTACCCGCAAATAGTATCCCATCTGCCTCGTGAATGCTTAAATCTGTAACAACCACCGCGGGCATATTAATACCAAGTGCGGCCCAAGTGGCGCCTTCATTGTTTGAAGCCAGCACACCTATGTCTGTACCTAAAAATAAATTTCCAAAACTGTCTTGTACTATATCGTTTACTGGAATATCAGGTAGCGAGGTTCCAATATTAGTCCAATTCGCACCCAAATCTGTACTCTTATACACATGTCCAAAATCTTCGCCAAAACGATATCCAGAAATGGTTACATAGAGCGTATTTGTGTCAAATCTAGAATGCAAAACTTTAGTAATCCATCGATCGGGTAAACTAGCCGAGACGTTAGTCCATGAAGCCCCTCCATTACTGGTTACCCATACGTTACCGTCGTCTGTGCCTGCTGTTATCTTATCCGAATCTAAAGGCGAAACATCTAACGAAACTATAGTCCCAAAGCCATTGTTACCCGCATAAGGACCGTCGTGTAAATTAGTACTTATCGCAGTCCAATTGGCTGCTCCATCTGTGGTTTTATAGACGCGTTCTGCGCCGTAAAACAAAATGTCTGAATCGGCTGGGTCAAAAACTATTGGAGTATCCCAATTTTTGAGTTCTGCTGGGTCAATGCCAGTTAATGCAGTAGTAAAACTCGCCGCATCGTCAATCGATTTGCGTAAAAATCCGCGTTGTGAAAGCGCATAAATAACACTGCTATTCGTCGGGTCTATTAAGGGCATAAAGCCATCTCCGCCGTTGATAATCACAAAATCGGACAAGCCAGCTGTGGTGGTTCTAAAAGTGCTGTTATCTTGGCTTCCGCCGTAACGACGATCACTGTTTTGTGGATCCGAATTTATGCGATAATATTGAGTGATAGGCAGCGTCTCATTTTTAATCGAACTCGCTCCATCATCAAAACTCAAATACAAGCCTCCATCGTTTCCTAACAAAACTTCTCCAGCAACCGATGGATTAAAAGCCATGGCATGTTGGTCTACATGTACCCCCGGAAAGGCAGTCCCCCAATTTAAGCCTCCATCTGTAGATTTTTCTATCTCAAAACCTACGTTATAAATAGTATTTTCGTTTGTGGGGTCAATAAAAATACCGCCAAACCACCAATGGAACCCTACATTGTTAAGCCCTACTATGCTCTGTGTACTCCATGAATCTCCACCGTTGGTAGTTTTATACACTCCTTGTATAGAACCATTTCTATTTGCATAAAGCGCATAAAGCACATCGGGATTAGATTGTGATATGTCTATACTAATACGTCCCTTGTCTGCAGGTAAACTAGGCAAACCAACAGTCAACTCATTCCAAGTAGTTCCCGCATCTTGCGATCTATAAATCCTAGAAGTTGCACCCCCATAGACTCTGTAAGCAGTTGTTCTAACCCGTTCCCAGGTAGCGGCATAAACGATATTAGAATTTGTGGGATGAATCGCCATGTCTATCACTCCCGTAGAATCGGTCACTGTAAGTATTTGATCCCAAGTGTTTCCGCCATTGCTGCTTTTATAAACACCACGATTGCTGTCTTTTCTAAACAAAGGTCCCATTGCACCCACATACAAGGTCTCATCGTCGTTAGGGTCAATTACAATTTTTCCTACGCTCCCAATGTCTGGTAATCCTTTAGACGCCCACGTGATTCCACCATCTTCACTCTTAAAGATTCCGTTGCCATCGTAGGCCAATGATCCTCCTCCTGCATTAGGCTCGCCTGTTCCCACATACATTTTGTCTGGGTCTGCGTCAGAAATTTCTATATCGCCTATCGATAAATACTGCTGATCGTCAAAAATCGGAACCCAACTTCCACCTCCATCTGTTGTTTTAAAAATTCCGCCAGAAGCCGCGCCAATATAATAAGTGTCTGCTTCGGTGGGATGAATCGCAATATCTGAGATTCGTCCTCCAATGTTCAATGGCCCAGCAAACTCCCAAATGGGGTCTGCGCCAGCTTTAGGTTTAGGTTGGAGTTGCTTCCACTCAATGGCCTTAGAATAGGCTTCTGTGTCTATTTTTCCTAGCGGAAAAGCCCGTTGCATAAAAAGCAAATCGCCTGGGTGCTCGGTGGGTATTTGCTCTAGATTAAATTCTGAATTGTGGTCATTACAAGAGCTAATCGTACAAAAAAGTAGACCAGCAATAATAAATAAGGTAGGGGTTTTCATAGCATCCTTTTTACCAAAGATACCAAAAAAGCAGTTTTAATTAGATAGGCTGAATCGGTAAACAATCTTCCCAATCTGTTTGGCTGGTGCCTTAGAGTCACTATTAAAACGTGTTGCCAATGCAGCTCTCTTGGCAGGCTCAGTTAAGCAGCGCGAATTGTTAGTGGTTCCGCGCACTCCTGGAGTAGCACTTATCACTCGTCCTTGACGGTCTACTTCTATACTTACGACCACGGTACCGGCTTCATTACAATCCTGCACATAAATTTCTTTATTCAGGGCTTTACGCCCTCCTAATTGATAGTTTCCGTCGCCATCCAAACCTTTACCTGTACCATAATAGCTGGCTGCATTGGGATCTCCGTTAGGGTCTCCTTTGTCTCCAGCTGTGTTATCGTCGCCTTCGCTGCCATCGGTTTTACCATCATTTTTAGGCCCATTAATAAGACTCGATAAGGCATCACTAGTTGACTTGTCTGGTTTAGGGTCTGGTTTTTTAGGAGTCTCCTTTGGAGTTTCTTTTGGCGTCTCTACGGCCTCTTTAGGTTTTTTATCTTCTTTGATTACCGGAGCGTCTTCTACATCTTGTGTAACCACTTCGTCTTTTACCTCAGAAACAGGTTGCTGTTTAGGCTGTGATTGTGTTTGCTTAGGCGAGGTCTTTACGGTTTCTCTAGGTTGAACCTTGCCTGCTCCCGTTGCGGTGGTTCCAAAGTTAATGGCGATTCCTCCCTCTGGTGGCGGGTCTAAATACGACAAGCCAACAATAAATAGCAATAGTAAAATAAGGGTACAAATTATCGACGAGATTGTAAAACTCTTCTTTTTATGTTCGGTATCTAAAAAAGCCATGGTATGAGGTTAATTGGGTCGTACGGCTAGCACAACTTTAAAGCCGTTCTTATTTGCGATATCCATTACAAATACAGCATCTTCTATAGGCACACCTTCTTCTGCTCTAAGAATAATCGTAGGCTCGTCTTGTCCTGCCAACGCTGCTTGTAGCTCTTTTTCTATACCGTATTCGCTTACCCGCTCTTTGTTTACATAATAAGCGCCACCTTTGGTAATACTTACCGAGGCCTTTTGTTGATTAGTCGTCTTTCCTTTTGCCTTTGGCAAAACCAAATTAAGCGCATCTGGTGTTACATTAGACGAGGTTAACAAAAAGAATACCAACAGCAAGAATACAATATCGGTCATAGAACTCATCGAGAATTCTGCCTTTACTTTATTTCGTCCGCGTAGATTCATAATAAGTCGCTTAAGCTGGTTCGTTAAGTAAGTCCAAAAAGTCTACTGCATTGGCTTCCATTTGGTGTACCACTTTATCGGTTCGAACCACCAAGTGGTTATAACCCATATATGCGATAATACCCACAATCAATCCTGCCACTGTAGTCGTCATAGCGGTATAAATTCCTTCTGCCAGCGAGCCCATCTCGGCCTGCCCACTACTGGTAGCCAATTGATGAAAAGCCAACACCATCCCGATTACGGTTCCTAAGAACCCAATCATTGGTGCTGCACCTGCGATGGTAGCAAGTATGCTCACGTTCTTCTCTAGCTTGTAAACCTCGAGGCGCCCGGCATTTTCGATGGCCGTGTTGATATCTTCTAGCGGACTCCCTATACGCGAAATTCCTTTTTGAGTTAATCTCGAAACGGGAGAATTTTGTTGTACGCATAAGATTTTTGCGGCTTCGATATTGCCAGTTCCAACGTTATCGCGTATTTGATTCATAAAATTACCGTCAATTTTAGAGGCACTTTTTATAGCAAAAATACGCTCAAAATATATGTACATGGCCATAAAGAGCAGTACAAATAAGACAGCAATAATAATTTGACCAGCGATACCGCCGTTCATTAAGAGTTCCATCAAAGAAAGGGTCTTCTCTTCTGCAATGGGTTCAAGACCTTCCAAAGCTGGGTCGGAACCGTCTTGAATTAAGAGGTTAATCATAGAGTAAGTTTTTAGTAAAACGATGTTAGGGCGTTAAAATTGTAATTTACCAATTTAAGACGCGGGCGAATAATAAGAAAACAGCTGCTCCCGCGAGGAATCCCATAAGGGCTAGCCATGCAATTTTCTTTAAATACCAGATAAAATCTATTCTTTCCATTCCCATGGCAGCTACTCCTGCAGCCGATCCGATGATGAGCATGCTTCCACCAGTTCCGGCAGAATAGGCAATAAAATGCCACAGAATTGAATCTGTAGGTGATTCGTACATTCCCATCGATGCTGCCACCAGTGGGACGTTATCAATTACGGCAGATAAACCACCGAGTAAGAGTACGACGACGTCTTCGTTAGGAATTGCACCTTGCAGCACTTCTGCCAAATAACGCAGTGTTCCTACCTCTTCGCCGTTTACGGTTCCGTAGACCAAACTCTCTAATCCAGCCACGGCCATTAAAATTCCTAAGAAGAATAAAATACTTGAAATCTCTATCCGAGATAAGGCTTTATGCGCAGAATATTTATGGCGTTGCGATTCGGTAAAGTCTTCTTCTGGATGAATATATTCAGATACCAACCACACTACTCCTAAGGCAAACATCATCCCAACATAGGGAGGCAAGTGTGTAAGGGTTTTAAAAATTGGCACCGAAACAATCATTCCTAAACCTAAAAACAACATGGTTTTAGAACTGAGCAGCCTACGCTGGTCCATGTCTTCTTCTAATTCTTCTGTATGTATGTTTCCGCGGAACGGCTTCAAATATTGAGCGATTACGAATGGCACAATAAAACAAGCGATAGAAGGTAACACAACATACTTAATCAAGCCCATAGCTGTCACCTTATTCGCAATCCAAAGCATGGTGGTAGTTACATCGCCAATCGGTGACCAAGCTCCACCAGCATTTGCTGCAATCACAACCATAGCGGCATACCATAAACGCTCCTCTTTTTTGGTGATAAGCTTTCTTAACAGGGTAACCAGTACGATGGTGGCCGTTAGGTTGTCAATAATGGCAGAGAGTATAAATGCTAAAATTCCGATAATCCATAAGAGCCTACGCTTGCTTTTGGTGTTAACCGCTTGCTTTAAAATTTCGAAGCCACGGTGTAGGTCAATAATCTCTACAATGGTCATTGCACCAATTAAGAAAATTAAAATTTCTGCCGTCTTACCTAAATGATGCAGTAAGGTATTATTAAAGCCTTCTGTGGCATGATGGTCTCCTTCTCCAAAGGAGAAAACCATCTCATGCGTATCTATTACACTAAACCAATTGCTATGAAAACCTACCGCAAGCACAGCCCAAATAAGTGCAGACATTATTAAAGCTGGGACTGTTTTATCTAACCGTAACGGGTGCTCGAGGGTTATTGATAGGTAACCAAAAACAAAAATTAGAATAATGATAGAATCCATAAGTTTGGTATTAAATAAGTTGTTTAAGCGCTATCTCAAAGGCCGTTTCGCTAATCTCGGTCTTACGAGTACGTGTATTGTAAATCTCTTTTATCGCTGCTTTTATGACCTGTGAAGTGTCGTCAAAAATAGCCTCGTCTGTCATGATTACTTTGCGTTCCATAAAGTAGGCAAAAACTCGCGCCATCCCGCAATTTGAAATAAAATCTGGAATCAAACTCACCTGTTTATCGGTATGCTCCATAATGGGTCCAAAAAAGATTTCGCTATCTGCAAACGGAACATTCGCTCCGCAACTAATAACCTCTAAGCCTGTTTGCATCATTTGGTCGATTTGATCTTTTGTAATCAAACGCGAAGCAGCACAGGGTGCAAAAATTTGTGTTTCTAAACTCCAAATACGACGATTCATCTCTTCAAAAGGAATCATGTCGTTTACTATGAGTTTATTACCTCGTTTGGCCAAGAAGAATTGAGTAACTTCTTCTGGAGTAAAGCCATTTTCGTTAATCACGCCACCTGCATGATCAATTATGCCGACTATCTTCGCTCCCATCTGCGCCAGATAATATGCGGCAGCAGAACCTACGTTTCCAAAGCCTTGAACTACAGCTTTTTTACCTTTTACAGATCCGCCGTAAATATCGTAATAATGCTTTACCGCTTCTGCCACACCAAAGCCGGTAATCATGTCTGCAACGGTATATTTTTTTGTAACATCTGGCGTAAAAGATGGGTTTTCGATAACTTTTACCACCCCTTGTCGTAATTGACCTATACGGTTTATTTTATCTGCCTCTGTAGGTTTAAAATGACCGGTAAACACACCTTCTTGCGGATGCCATACACCACTGGCCTCTGTAATAGGAATCACTTCGTGAATTTCGTCTACGTTTAAATCACCTCCAGTGCCGTAGTATGATTTGAGCAAAGGCGAAACCGCAGCATACCAGCGCTCTAACACACCTTGTTTGCGAGGATCATGTGGGTCAAAATTAATTCCAGACTTGGCACCTCCTATAGCTGGACCAGAGACTGTAAACTTTACCTCCATGGTTTTTGCTAGGGATAATACCTCGTTTTTATCAAGCCCCGCTCGCATGCGAGTTCCTCCACCGGCTGCACCTCCTCGTAAGGAGTTAATTACAGTCCAACCCTCTGCTTCTGTATGAGGGTCGTTCCAATGAAAAACGATTTCTGGTTCTTTATTCTCGTAGGCTTTAAGTAAATCTTTCATCTAATCGGTTAGGTAGTCTCACAAATATAAAAAACTTAAGTAGCCCTTAAGAGTTTTTACAAAATTTATTCCGCAGTAAATATATTTCCAGAACTATGATCGTATTTAGCACCTGTTACAGAAGACAAACAGTTGGGCTCGTTTCTTAGTTTTAGAACCCCTAATAAAGCAAAAATGAGTGCTTCTTTATAATTGACCAAATCGTTAGTTGGGACGTGATAATGGGCCGTCTTATTAAAGGCAATTCGTTCTAACAAATAGCTGTTAAAAGCGCCTCCGCCTGTGATAAGAACCTTGGCATCTTTAAGCAAGGGTCTCGCGATCTGTTTTGCCATGTGCGCGATTAAGGTTCTGAGTATGTCTTCGGGGCTACGTCCTTGCGACTCAATAAGAGGCAACACCTCACTATTTACCCATTCCATTCCTAAAGATTTTGGTGGCTTTTCGCTGTAATACGGCAAGGCATTAAGGTTAGATAAGAGCTGTAGTAACACTTCGCCTTTTCTTGCCAACTTACCCTGATCGTCGTAAGGCCGACCAAGCTTTTGGGCGTAGCGATTGAGCAATACATTCACTGGGCAAAGATCGTAAGCAATTCTCCCTTGGGGAGCTTCAGAAGAAAGATTGGCAAAGCCACCTAAATTTATACAATAGTCAAATTCATCAAACAGCAATCTATCGCCAATGGGCACCAACGGAGCCCCTTGCCCTCCAAGAGCCACATCTGCCACTCGAAAGTCGCATACAACGCGTTGTTTTGTGAGCTGCGCCAGGGCGGAATTATTACCTATTTGCAGGGTAATGCCTTTATCTGGCTCATGCAAAACCGTGTGACCATGACTGCAAATAGCATCTAAATTTTGAATTTTATTTTTTGTAACAAACTCATTTATTACCTGTGCTAAATGTGCGGTATAATCCAGGTCGAGCTGCTCTAACTCTTGTGAGCTAGCATGCACCGATTGACTAAGGCGGCTTTCCCACTCTTTGGTATAAGCGACAGTCTCTACAGCCATAAATCGATAGCTCCAATCTCCCGATGTACAATGTAGTTTTACGTAGGCCAAGTCGATTCCGTCTAAGGAGGTTCCGGACATGACGCCAACAACATAATAAGTTGATTTTTGCATTCCTAAAAATAAGGTGTTTGATTGAAAATATCGCAATTTAAAAGTATCTTTGCATACCTTTTTTGAGAATAATTAAAAGATTTAAAAAAGACATGGACTTTACACTTACAGAAGAGCATTTAATGATACGAGACGCGGCTCGTGACTTTGCAAAAACCGAGTTACTTCCGGGCGTAATTGAACGTGATAACAAGCAAGAGTTTCCTGCGCGCGAAGTCAAAATGATGGGCGAACTTGGCTTTTTAGGTATGATGGTCGATCCGGCATACAACGGTGGCGGAATGGATACTGTCTCTTACGTTTTGGCTATTGAAGAATTGAGCAAAGTAGATGCCTCTGCCTCAGTAGTAATGTCTGTAAATAATTCGTTGGTATGTTATGGTATTCAGGCGTATGGTTCTGAAGAACAAAAACAAAAATATCTCACCAGACTCGCTACTGGCGAATCGATTGGGGCTTTTTGCTTGAGCGAACCAGAAGCTGGTAGTGATGCAACTTCACAAAAGACAACCGCCATAGATATGGGCGATCATTATTTGGTGAACGGAACCAAAAACTGGATCACCAACGGTGGCACTGCAGATTATTATATAGTAATTGCGCAAACCGATAAAGACAAAGGGCATCGCGGAATTAATGCCCTAATTATAGAAAAAACAATGCCTGGTTTTGAGGTTGGGCCTAAAGAAGACAAATTAGGGATTAGAGGGAGTGATACTCACTCTTTAAATTTTAACGATGTAAAAGTCCCTAAAGAAAATCGAATTGGCGAAGACGGCTTTGGTTTTAAATTTGCAATGAAAACACTCGCTGGCGGTCGAATTGGAATCGCAGCCCAAGCCTTGGGTATCGCCTCTGGCGCTTACGAACTGGCCAAAGAATATTCTAAAGTGCGTAAGGCCTTTGGAACCGAAATTTGTAACCATCAAGCCATTGCCTTTAAATTGGCCGATATGCATACAACCATTGAGGCTGCACGTCATTTAGTGATGAAGGCTGCCTGGGATAAAGATCAAGGCAACAACTATGACCTTAGTGGTGCCATGGCCAAATTATATGCTTCGCAAGTGGCGATGGAAGTCACAGTAGAAGCGGTTCAAGTGCATGGCGGAAACGGCTTCGTAAAAGAGTATCACGTGGAGCGAATGATGCGAGACGCCAAAATCACACAGATATACGAAGGCACGAGCGAAATCCAAAAAATGGTGATTTCTCGATCTATTTTGCGGGACTAAACACGCTAAAAATATATTTATAAAGCCCACTTTGAGTTAAGTGGGTTTTTTTATTTGCTTGATTTTTAAGCGAAACCCTACTGTTTATGGGCTTTTTTGTAACAAAATGGCCGATTATTAGACTAATATTCAAAGCTTTCACCAAATGAGTTTCCAAACTCATTTTTTTTACCGAAATTGTTGCTCCATTATTTTCTCATAACCATTAAAACAGTAGTCTATCCATGTCAGATGATTTTGATTTATTAGAAACCGATTCAGGCGAATCACAAGAAAAAGTAAACATAGATTGGGGTAAGACCATGGACCAAATGAAGTCCAAGCTTGCTCAAGAAGACGACCCAGAGGTTCGTCAGAAAATATTAAACGCCACGCTTGACGACGTTGTTGGGATGGCAGAGAAGGATCGTACGTCTTTATTAGATGCGATTAAAGACCTTACCGACTATCAGGACGAAGTAGGGATCATCTTCGAAAAATTCTCTACCCTTAATGCAGACGAGCAAAAAGTAATAGACAAGGCACAGTCTGCCTTAGATCGCGCTCGCATAGAGCTAGAAGATGCAGAGAAGGTTAAAGATAACTGGTGGAACAATCTATGGGGACGTAAAGCTAGAATCAAAAAGAAAGAAGCCGAACTCAAACAAGCTCAAAAAGATCGCGATGGCGCCGATTTAATCGCCAAGCAGATGTTCCAAGAGCGTATTGAGAATGCAGACATTCAGACTTTATTAAATGAGCTATCGTATAAGAGTCAAGCGGCTGTAACACGACTTAAAAATCGTGAGGTAGAGATTAAAGAAGTAGAAGACAAACTACAGGTGGCTATCGTTGAGGCAAGTAAAAACCACAATAAAGCCCTCGAAAAAAAGAAAGAAACAGAAGACAAGCTCGAAGAGCAGTACGCGCTGTTAAAACAAGCACGAGTAGAACTCGAAGATATTACAGATAAGCAATCTACAGACTATTCAGAAGCGATTGCCAAAATCACCACCTTAGAACAAAAGGTAGAAGAGCTCGAAGGTCTTAAGAATGCCTATACTACACTTGCTGCCAGTAAAGACAGCTTTGTGCATAAGCACAACTTGACTATAAAAGTGTTGACTTCGCTTAGAAGTAATTTACAAACACATCGTGCCAAATTAAAGAGTGATACAGACGAGCGTCTTAAGTATTACGACGGATATGTAGTGGCCTTAAAGGCTCGTACCGATCAAGAATTTGCTGCCATCCTAGAACACCTCGGTGTGAAGACCGATGAGCATATTGGCCAAACCTTGGCTGCGATGCATACGGCAAGTTCTAAAGCACGACAAGAAATGATGGATAATATTCCTGTTCACGAAAAAGTAATGCAAGGCGTATATGCAACGTATGCAGAAGCCCTTCAAGAAATTCGTGAAAAAGACGCAGAAATCCAGAAGGATTTTGCCAATCGATACGGAATTGACATGAAAGAAATTTTTGAGGAGTATTATGCGAGCGATGGCAAACAGCCTGCTCCAGAAGGTGGCGATGGCGATACCCCGCCTCCACCTCCACCTCCATCAGAAGATGACCTTTTAGGATAGTCTTACTGTTTCTTAATAATTTATTGTTGCACCGTGATACACATTAACCATGGCTATTGGTGATATTGTAACCCCTTTAGATAGCGCTGTTCTTGAGACTAAGCAGCAATACAAAGTGTATTTTAAAATTGTTAATCACGCCTTTAACGAACTGGTTAACAGCATAAAAACACACAGTATTTGCAACGAGTTAGAAACCAATTTTATCTCGCAATATTGCGAATTGTTAACTTACTCGTTAGAAGCCTTTCGCGTCAAGTATCTCTTTGATGACGAAGAGAAGATGCGCATCGACTTAACAGAGTCGGGTTTTCCTAATTATTTGGAGTTTAGGTTTTTGCTTAACGACCTTGGGCTAAAGCATGAGTTTATACAAAAGTTGCCTTCTGCTCAATCGCTTAAAGCAGAGTTTTTAGAAACGCTCATCAGACAAAAAAAACCAATCTCTGATTACAAACTACACCAGGCTGCGTCTATTGTGTATTACAGCTCGATGGACAAGAACTTTATTTTTAAAAAATATGTTCAAGGGAAAGTAGTGCGTAATAATTCTGGAGATACGGCACGCAATCTAGTAAGTTGGGCATTTTATGATGTGACTCTTAACCGCCCCTTTATATGCTTCTTATACTTTGATGTGCATAAAACCAGCGTCGCAGACTATACAGACGAGATTTATGACGTTTTAGAAAAAGTGGCAGACAGATCTATGAGTTTAGAGATGATGGCATATGCGATAGACAAAAAATTGCCTAAGATGTTCCCTAAAAAAATTAAAATGATAGACTTGGGGCCTTTACACAGCATTTTTGCAAAAGACCAGCTTCCTATTACCCATAGCCTGTTAAAAGGGATTGCAGACAAAACCATGGACCTGTCCAATTTTGCAATTTCGCTGACCACCTCAGAGATTGCGTCTAAAGGCAAGTTTACAGAAGGAAGCATCTTTAACAAACAGCATTTACAAATTTGGCAATCTCCTAAAGAAGAAAAACTATTGTTTGCGCCTCATCGGGTGTTACAACGTTTATATAGTGATATTCCAGAAGAGATGCACTTATTAACCAACGAGCCTTACGAGCTCCCAAACCTTAAAATATAATATGGAGCATAACAGCACCTTTCCCATAAAACAAAACGAGCTAGAAGCCCTGCGCGAAGAAGCCGCTACCTATTTAAAGGGTGTGCAGTGGGAAATGGGCATGAAGGCCAAAAACCGTGACAAAGACGGCAAGGACGATTCTATATTATTGTATTTATCTAAGGCCACAGGCAATCATACGAGTCAGGTGACATCGGTTTCTAAAACGATTTTGTCTTTAAAGAAAAGGCTCTTACAAGATTCTGTTGCCATTCCTTTGTTTTTGAATCAATCCTTATTGGCTCTACAAGAAGGTTTGAGTATGGGAATTTGGCTCAAAGACAGTTATAGCGATTCCTCCGGACTTAGTGCCATGCGCGAAAACAATGGTAATTTAGATGCAGATGGAAGGCGAGAATACGATTCAAAAATGCATACGGCTACGGCTTATATGCTCTACGGAATTGCCTATAAAACCCTATACGATTTAAAGCCAAACGCCTCTGACGATTTGAGTGTGATGAAGAACAAGTTTGCTGGTATTCCAGAGCTTTCTATCGCTAGCCCTCAAAAAGGAATTGCCTGTATGTTGTTTTATTACGACAAATATTTAAACCATCCAGAACTTATCACGCGTGACAAAGACGTAATCGATTTTACGGTGGTTTATTTTGAAGGCCTTATTAGCGAGATTCAACTTAGACTAGGTTCTTTAGAATACACAGAAACCATAACCGATAGAACCTACAAGCTCGAAAAAAGCGAGTTTGCCGTGTCGGGTTGGGAGAATGTTTTTGAAGGCACTGCAAAAAGCATTGAGTTTAATAAAATTCAGTTCGAAGAGATTGTTGGTAACAGAGATGCCAAGCACTTTGCCCGCCGCCTTACCGAGCGATTATTGAGTTACGATTTTGCAACAAAAAAGAATCCTTTTCAAGAACTTGGTGGTTTTATGCCCGTCTTTATGGGTTACGGAATCCCTGGTACTGGTAAAAGTATGTTGATCGCTGCAATGGCCACACGCCTTAAAGAATACTGCGATGTGCTCGATATTCCGTTTTTGTTTCACCCCATGCCCGATACGCTTATCTCTACCTTTCAAGGAGGCTCTGCAGAAAAAATGGTGCAATGGATGAAGCCTATGCAAGACCCTTCTAAAATTATTTTTGCACCCATTGATGATGCCGAAAATAATTTACAAGAACGAACGGCTCAAGGAGTTTCTGCTGGGGTAAAAGAAGTGATTGGGGTTTTCCTTCGATATACAGAAGGTGCCTATGCGGTAAACTATGGTAATTCGGCCATTGGCCTCTTTACCAATTTGCCAGAAATGCTCGATAAAGCGGTTATTTCGAGAGTACAAGCACGATTTTTGATAGACGGAGCTCGTACCATTCCAGATTTTGTAGATCAGGATTATTTATGGTGGAACAAACTAAACAAGACCATGCCTGGCTTTGTAAACATGAAAGATCCTGGCAATTATGAATTTTTGAGCGAACAAGGTTTGGCTAAGAATTTGGGAGAGATACTAGAGCATGCAGACCGCCCAACAGAAGACCGAGTGTTGGATATTTATGAGCAGACAGAATCCAAATTTAAACACGACGAGCACCTCTTCTATGCAGAGCTTTACAAAAACATACAAGCAGGTTTTCCGTTTTTCTCATCGAGAGACATACGAAATATTCAGAGTGCGGTTTCGCTGCGCTTAACAGATTTTGATTTACCTCCTGAGTGGTTCGAAGACCCAACTCACTACTTTAAAAAAGATTACGACACCAAGCTAGCATTGCTACAAGATTTGATGAAGCAAAACATGAAAGGCCTCAATTTTTCTGACATCAGACGACAAGAAGTGGTGCGTTATTTAGACAATGTTGCGACTATCGCAGACACCGACTTTAAGCGTAAAGTTGATCAGCGTTTAGGCGATATGAAGATTCAATTGGAGGCTAGAGAGCAGTTCGAAAAAGGAAATTTATAAATGGAAAAACTCGTTAAAGCTGGATTACATGGCGGCGAACTCGTTCCTATTTCGGGCTCGTTGGTACAACGTTATAATGACTGCTTGGCCTTATTGGGAGTAGCTCCCACCGAGCTCAAGGAGTTTCATGTAGACGGTATTGGTTGGAGTCCCGAGGTTTCTAATGAGAAAAAGGAGAACTATTATCTCAACATTGGTGATGCCAACGCCAATGGCATTATAATTTCGCCCGACCAATTCGAAAAGGCAATTTATATGCCCTTTCACAGCTTTGACAAAGACTTGATGTATGCTGTATTTACGGCCTATAAGAAAGAGATTAAAGATATTACGAAGGATTCGGCTATCTGTTTACACATTGACCAGGACGTAGATAGTTATTACGAGACCTTTGACTTGCTTAAGGTAGATTCCATCGAGGTACATTTTGTGATTGTAGGAGATTTAGATAAACACAAAAAAGAACAAGAAGCCTTAATTGCCGAATACCACGAAGGGAACAACTTTTTTAATCGAGAGATTCATAAAAAGATTTTGACCTCTGCAAAAAAGTACGGTGATCTTCGTAACAGAACTTTAAGCCTAGAACCCGTAACCTTAGAGGTGAGTTCTTTTTATACCCGAGCCTATGGTGGTGTTTTTGTATTGAGAGACTTTATTAAAGACATGCTTGTTTTTGAGGAGTTGGATGCATTTAATAAATCGATTGGCAACACCACTCATGATGTGATGATGTTTCATATTGGTCATGAAGAATTACAACAAACGCTGCGCGATCACTTAATTGCAGAATGCAACTTAAAACGAGTGATGACCAAACCTAGATACGAACGTATCAAAAAGAACTTATTTGTTTCCCTGCTGAAGGATCAAAAGCATCCCTTAGGTGAAGTTTTAAGCAACCCTATACTGTATAAGCGATATTTTAATTCGCTTAGCGAAGAAGAACGCAAATTGGTTAACGGGGTAGAGATTTACAACGAAAAAATTGCCTTAAGCAACGAATATAAGCGTAAAGACTTGGTAGACAATAGGTTTTACGTAGCTTTACATAAACCACATAGCTCTTTAGAAGACGAACATCGCGATCTTGTATGGAAGCTTCTGGTAAAAATGAGTCCTCTCGATCCCGTTTTTACTTTTTGGTTTGACAAAGAGCATTTTTACAATGCCTACGAAAGTTGGGAGGATTCCCTTCAAGAATGGGTGATTGCACAAATTTTAAAGCACCGTAATAAAGAAAGCTTATGACACTCGAAATAATAGTATTTGCCGCGGCCATTTTATTGGGCATTGTTTTATACTGGCGTGAGTCTAAAAACAATAAACTCTATCGTTTTTTTAATCGTCTCACACATACCAAAGAACTACAACTACCAAAAGACAATCCCAAAGGATTTTTATATGAGCAAGCATTTTTAATGCGTTTGGTTTGGATTGCAACTATGTTTTTAATCGCAGCAGTTGTCGTTTTCTTGGTCACACCATTCAATGCCTTTGCCTTACAATATTTTGTATCTGCCATAGTCGGTGCTCTTGCAGGCACATATATCGCTTCTGCCTTTTTTGTGACCAAAGAAGGACTCACTAAAGAAAACTTAATAGAAACTATTCAGAAGGGAAAAGATTTTATAGAAGACATCGCAGAGCCAAAAGAAAAAGCCGAGCCTGTTTTAAAGGACGAGGTTCAAGAAGAAATCGAACAAGAAGCCCCTAAGGCAAAAGAAATGCCGGAGCCCAAAAGCGCTAGAGATCGCTTAAAAGACAAAGGAATGATTAAATAATAACCTATGATTAAAAGGTACTGGAACAAAGGAAAAAAGCAAAAGCGAATCTTAATCTTATTAGGATTTGTGGGACTATTGTTGCTCTTTTTTTTAAGAGATGATTATCAGCCCTTTTTGTTGTTTTTACGACGATATATCTTTTTAATAATCGTAGGCGGCCTTTTTATCGTATTTATGTTTTCTCGCTTTAGACGCAGTGTTGGAGCAGGAAAAAGAGCGCTTTACTTGGTTGGGATAGTTGGATTTTTTGCCGCCATGTGGTATCTAGGTTGGCAGTTGCAACTCTATAAATTTATGCAGAGTTACAACGTGTTTTCTGATCTTAACAAAGTAGAAATTCACGAATTACCTCTTACCCAAAACGAACGCATTCAGCCGTTTAATAATATTGTAACCATGGCCTATGAGTCTATAGGCGAAACCCAAGAAGTCTCATTACCCCAGTTGGTAAGAGTAGATGGTAAAAACAAGTGGACGATGGCTGTGCAACCTGCCAAAGAGTATATGTGGCAGCGCATGAACGACAACACAGAAGAGCTCTTTACAGTAGACAGCACCTCGCCATTCCCTAGGTTCTCTGACGATAATCGCGTTTCTATTACCTTCTCTATAGGTGAATCGCTTGCATTTAGCCGCAATACTAAAAATGCTGTTGTGCAACGCTTTAATTTCTTTCAACTATTCACGCACCAGCCCAGTGATGTGTTTTATATGAAAAATGACGATGGCAAATGGGTACAGGTAGTAAACCTCATCAAATGGAAAGGATTCTTTTTTCCTTATCCTACCTACGGAGGCGTTATGATTATCGATCCTGGCATTCACGATACCATGGACTATCTAGAGCGGATTAGCATTGGTAAAGGCACCTATATTCCGCCAGAAGAAATTCAGAATTACCCTTTCTTGCAAAAGCAAAATACAGTGGCAGAAGAAGTCTCACGCTTACAGGCCCAGAGTCTTCAATTTTTAGGCGGTTTTACAGACCCATTACCGTGGAACATGGAGACCGCTGTAAAGATTCCTGATTTGGCAGACGACCAAAACCAACAACCTTTTGTAACCGACTTTAGTTTTGAAGGCATGCCAGAAGTTGGAGGCTATGATGGGCTCTACCATTGGTTTGGCTTAGAACCCATAGGCGAAGAGCGCACGAGTTTGTCGTTTAGCGTGTTAATTCCAGCAGACGGAACCGATGTGTTATACTATTACAATCACGCAGCCAAAAAAGAAGGTATGGCCGGGGTATCTGCGATGCCACTTAAAGTGATAGAATCTCGTAAGGAATACGACTGGTCTGTAAACAAGCCAGTAGAATTTAGACCTTTTGTAAAAGAAATCGGTGGACGCAAGCGCCTGTTTGTACTTTCTACCGTTGCGGCAGCCCGTGACGATAGCAGTAAATTTGATGGGGCTGCCACGCCAGATTTGGCTTTGATCGATGTGCAATATAGAGACGTGGTTTGGATCGATGCCAAGCACCCTTCAACTTGGGCTCAGGCGATCGTCGATCAATTGGGTGAAACCTGGATGGCCAGCGAAAACATCTCGAAAGAAGACCTGCTACCCAACACAGACCTCGATATAGAAGGTGTTGAATTGGACTCAGATATTCCGTTAGAAGAAGTGCCAGAGGGAGATATTCCGTTAGGAGAAATTCCGTTAGGAGAAATTCCAGAAGGAGAAATTCCAGCTGTGTTAGACAGCGTTTCTGAGGCGCTCGAAACTGTTATAGCAACTGATAGTATTAATCGTTAGAGGAAGAAATTCCACACCAAACCAAAACGCACTACGGCATCGCGATAGGGGTTTTGAGGGTCTGCAAAATATTGGTTGTTACTAGAAAATAACGAGTTGATATGCTCAAACTTAAAGAAGATTCGGGTCTGACGCACTTTGGCATTAAAGAACACATCTACTAACGGGAAGCCTCCAAAATTTTGATCGCGCTGCACATAAAACTCTGCCAGCACAGGGTCGTAGCGGTTCATTTGATATTCTGTAAAATATTTAAAAGTTACACCTGTCTGAACTTTTAAAGCTTTGTCAAACCATTCGTCTGCATAAAACAACGAGTTGCGTGTTACCACTTCTGGAACCTTAAAAACACTCTGCCCGTCAAAGGCTTTTTGATACATCACCGTGTTAGTAAGCCCAAACTTTTTATAACGAATCTCTTTAGACACAGTCGCTTTAAAGTAATCTACGCGGCCATCAAACTGGAAAGGCTTTGGAGTAGTAACCACTGTTCCGTCCTCTGTGGTTAGATTGCTTCCTAAAAAGTAAGTGAAGTTGTCTATGCCGGTATAGCTCACTTCTGCATCAAAAAATTGGTCAGAATCAAATTGTAAACTCAATCGCTGCTGTTGGACGTTTTTAAAATCGTTTTGCCAGTTATAGGCAATATAATCGCTCTGATTCAGCAAAAAGTTAAAATTAGGAGCTTTCGAATTGATCGAGATTCCTGCCTTTACAGCATTGCGCTCATTAAATACAAAACCTATCTGGCCTTTTACATAGTTGCCTTCGAAATCGCCAGATACGTTATAGCCTGCAGCTGCATTTAGGCTAAATCCTTTGTATTGTTTTGCAAAGCTACCTCCCACTCTAATAAAATTACCTTTTATGCGATTGGTGATGGTACCCTCGTCTAATTGTAAAACCGTATTGTATCCGTAGTTAAGATCTGAATAGCCAGCAAAAAAACCAATCGAACCTAGGGTGTTATTTTTATAGGTAACGTTAGCCTCTGCATAAAAATCTTCTAATGTTGTACGATCACGTAGGCCTTCTGTCTGATACGAATCGCCAAATCCTAAATAGGGACTGTCTTGACGATATTCGAAGTACTTATCTTCAAAACTGAGAATATTCCCGATACGCACCTCGTTACTATGCGTACTGTCTGGCTTTATAAGCACGTATTGATGGTCTAAATGAAATCGCTTGCCCACAAGTATATTCTCTGCGTTTTCGAAGTTTACTTCGATACGACCACGATCTGTAAACTCTGAGTCGTTTGATATAAAGAGCGGAATAAACGCGTCTCTAATCCCCCCATTTTCTTGGTTGAGCAAATCTTGAGTTACCATATGGGCACGTACAAAATAACGCTGGTTGCGCGTGGTGTAGTTGGTGGTAAACCTAAAGTTTCCTGTGCTTGTTCTAATGTGTTGGTATTGCCCTAACGAACGCAATCCTTTATAGGCGATAGAAAAGTTAAGTCGTTTGTTTGTGTTTATGGTAAAGAACGCATCTAGTTGTTGTCCTTGTTCAAATGCGGTTTTAAAATACAACTCTGTTAACGGGGTTGGCACCTGATAATAATAAGTGTCCTCTATTTCATAATAATTAAAATGCCTCGCTCTGGCTCCAAAACTAGGCTTGAGCATTAACTTTTCGAAGTCGTAGCCTAATGAATTGTAGGTTTGCCCGACGTTCGAAAACGGTAACAGCTCGAAGTCGTCTTTTCTTAAGTAATTAAACTTATAGTCTTTGGCCATAGACAGCGTAGTGTCTAAATAGGTAGTATCACGAACACTAGATATTATCTTGTATAACTCAATTGGGGGTTTTTCTTCGGGGTTAGTAATGTTCTTTCCCGTTTTGTTGCGACCTCTATCTACGTTATCTGTTTGCTGTTTTCCTTTACTAAAAGGGTTATCATCTTGTGCCCATCCCATAGGGGCAGCCAATAAGAATACTAAAACAAAAACGATTCGTTGTAACAAAGACATTAAAATTTAAACCCACTTTGTAGTTATAATCTACCAAGTGGCTTTTGGCAAAGTTATACTTTTCAACGTATTTTGTTCTTTATATTTTTATATGCTTACGTTAAAAATTCATAAAAATTTTATCGAATGCGGCACAGACGAGGCGGGTCGTGGTTGTTTGGCTGGTCCTGTAACCGCCGCAGCCGTAATTTTGCCCGACGATTTTAGCAATAAGATCTTGACAGACAGCAAGCAATTGTCCCTTAAAAAACGCATGCATTTAAAACCTATCATAGAAAAGCAATCGCTCGCCTTTGCCGTAACTCATGTAATGATGGACGAGATAGACTCCATCAATATCTTAAACGCCTCTATCACCGCCATGCGGCGTAGCATTGCAAAACTCGACCCCAACCCAGAATTTATCGCAGTAGACGGGAATCGCTTTAAGGCAATGGATGGAATTCCGCACCAGTGTGTGATAAAAGGAGATGGCAAATACCTTCACATTGCAGCAGCCTCTGTGTTGGCGAAAACCTATCGCGATGCGTATATGGCAAAGATTCACGAAGAATTCCCTATGTATAATTGGATCCAAAACCAGGGGTATCCTACCAAACAGCATAGAGAAGCCATCAAAAAATATGGACCTACAAAGTATCATCGCATGAGCTTTAAACTATTACCAGAACAATACCGTTTAGATATTTAGGGCATTGTTAAAAACCCGTAGATAAACAAAACCTTTTCGCTATAAAATTACAGTAGAAAGGGGTTAATTTTACAGAGCAAACCTAAACCTCATTCGGCCTTTGGCACAAACATTTGTTAGATATTGCCTAATTCTATTCGTACTTGTTGGAATAATAAGCTGTGATTCTGGCAATAGGCATCAAGGGGATCTTAGTTTTTTTGTTCCCAAAAATAGTTTGGTGGTTTTACGTACTTCGAGTCTGGCAGATTTATCGAGTGATTTTAAAAACAACAGCCTGCTTTCTAAGGCTACCTCTCAATTATGGGCAGCGCAGTTAAGCCAAAGATTGAGCTATCTAGAAGATATCCAATTAGAAGGTACTAGCTATATCTGCTTGAGTATTAGAAAGGATTCTCTTTATGACTTCACATTGATTACCAAGCAGCATCCTAATCTAATGATGAGGGACAGTTTAGACACCATTAGCAAACCCAGAATTAATCTATCTGCCAAAGGTCTTAGCACTTTTGCCATTGGTGATGCCACCTATTTTACAGCAGTTATAGACAGTGTTTTGGTAAGCTCTTCTAACAAAGCCATCGTTACTACCGCACAAGAGCAAAAACTTTCCTCCGCTGGGCCAGCGCTTAATAAATTGATCAAGGCGCTGCCAGACAATGCCCCTGCCCTATTTGTGAACAATAAAATAGATGCTGGCATTGGCAAGGAGTTTTTTGATGGATTGCCTTTTGCCAGTATGCCGCTTGACCCTTGGACGGGACTGAGTTTTAAAATCTTGCCTGGCGAATTATCGTTTAACGGTGTTACGATTCCAACAGATAGTACACAAACCTTATTGACCCCTTTTAAGAATACACTGCCTCAAAAACTCAATTTCGAAAAAGTAGTCCCAAACAATGCCAAAGGCATAATCGCTTTGAGTTACGATAACTTTGATGCATTTAATGCACATAGCAGCAGCAGTGAGACCCCTATAGACAGTATGCAGATTACGCGAGCTTTTATGGGATCTACGCTAGGAACCACACTTATTTACAACGTGAATGGACCGGCATTGGTGTTCGAACCTGTAGACCTCTCTATTAGCCTCGATTTATTAACACCTGCCTTGCAAACGCTAGACGACTATAAAGGCGTGACATTGTATAGGCTAGAACAGCCCCTACCCATAGAGCAAATGCTAAGGCCTTATGCAGACACGATACAAACCCAAGGAAATATCGTATTTGTATTGGCAGACCAGATAATAAGTTGTGACAGCAATGCCCAAGCCGAACAAATTATTTCGCAGTTTGTGACCAACAATACCTTGGCCAACAGCGCTATGTTCACCGATGCCAAATCTTCTTTACAAGAATCTGCTAGCATTACCATGATCGCGATGCAACCCTCATTTAAAGAGAGGCTCAATGCTTGGAGTTCTGGCAAATCCAAATCCTTTGTTGAGCAAGTTGACTTTGACAAATATCCTTTGGGAATCGTACAGTTAGAAGCACAGGGAAGCTTTACTCACATCAATGGCCTTTTTAAAGAAACTGGCACACAGACCACCGGCGCTGGTATAAAAGAATTGGTTGCCATTAATCATAGCAGCCCGATTATTTCTGGCCCTCAATTTTTCTCTAACCACAGAAGTGGCGGAAAAGACATTGTTTTTCAGGACGCCAACAACAAATTATTACTATACGCGGCCAACGGCACCAAGCTTTGGGAAAAGCAGTTAGATGGGCCTGTTCTTGGCAAAATAAACGAAGTTGATCTGCTTAGGAATCGTAAAAAACAACTGGCCTTTACCACCGCCAACACCCTGTATATTCTAGACAGAAATGGTCGCGAAGTAGCGCCTTTCCCTATTCAATTTAAAGATGAGGTCACGCAGCCTTTGGCCGTTTTTGATTATGACAACAACAGAAAATACAGGTTTGTAGTAACTCAAGGTGATCAGATTTTAATGTACGACAGCCAAGCAAAAATTGTAAAAGGCTTCACCTTTACAAAGGCCCAGTCTCCTTTGGTTTTTGCCCCACAGCACTTTAGGTTGGGTAATAAAGATTATTTGGTTTTTGCTCAAAGCAGTGGGAAACTTAGTATAAAAAGTAGGGTTGGAAAAGACAGGATAAATGTGAACAAAACGTTTAATTTTGGAACGATTCCGCCACTGACAGAAGACGGAACTTTTGTGGTTATCACCAAAGACAACACCAAAGAAACCATTAACACTTCTGGTAGGGTTAGTTCTAAAAATCTTGGAGTTTCTAACGATTTTTCGCTCTCGATTACCGGTAAAACAAAGGTCTCCTTAGACGACAACTTACTTCGGATTAACGGACGACTTATCGAGCTTCCCTTTGGAATTTACACAGCACCAGAGATTTTTAACGTGCGCAGAACCATCTATATCGCGCTTACCGATACGCAGACCAAAAAACTCTTAGTATACAATACGAGTGGCGCACTCTTACCTAACTTCCCAATTTTTGGCTCAGGAGCGGCTACCCTTGGTGATGCCAACAACAATCGCAAGATTAATATTCTTGTGCCTAGCCAAGACAATGGTATTTTGTTGTACGAACTGCGATAGACCTAAGGAAAAATCCTGTTCCTTCCTGTCCCCGTAAGGTATTCGCATTTAAATTGTTACCTTTAAATACTACTATTTTAATTCTAAAAAATGAAAAGTACCAAGCAAAGCACCTTGTTCATTATATGCTTATTGTTAACCTCCTCCGGAATGTTAGCTCAAAAAACCAAACGCATTAAAAGACCCAGCAGCAGAATTGGCGTTTACAGCGCAGACACCTTTGTAAGAGAGTCTTTTGATATATACGATAAAACCTATAGGTACGATGGCTACGCCCAAACGGGAACACCTTTAACTGATGACGACATAGACGTGTTAGAAAGAGCGCTTTCGGATGCAGAGAACTTATTGACAAGTGCTCCAAATGTGGTAGGCGACCTAAGCGGTGCAGGAGCTTTAAAACAGGCTAAAGGCACCTTGCAGTTAAACAGAGCCAAAAAAGCCTTGCGTTATTGCATAGAGACAATTCCGAAGTTATTAGAAGGTCGTAAAAAAGACGACGAAACAGAAGGTGAAGACACCTCCGATAACGAAGATAGTTCTGATGACTCGACCTCTGGAAGTGGCGGCAATTCTGGCAATTCAGAAGGGGCGCCCAATGATGATTCAGAAAATACACAAGAAGCTCCCGTGGTAGTGAATTCAAAATTTGATTTTGTACCTGGCAACGAACTCATATTCTTTGACGATTTTGCCAACGACTATATAGGTGATTTTCCGTCTAAATGGAACACCAACGGTTCTGGCGAAGTGGTAACCTTTGGCGATGACCCGCAAAAATGGTTCGAACTTAAAAGCGGATACAACAACGCATATGTTCCGGATGTCAATGGCCTGCCAGAAGAATATACCATAGAAATGGATGTAAAAACCCTAGGAATAGATAGGCAGACCTCTTCTGCCACTCGTTTTCAAATCAACATTGAGCCAGACAATAAGCTCAAATGGGCAACAAACTATGTGAGTGCAGTTATTAAATATCCGCAATTTGTAAAAGGCGACGTTCGCATAAGAACCAGATTTAGTAATGGTGAAGATATAAACAACGCCATCGTAGCAGACTTGCGAGAAATGCAAAAGTCCGTTCATCATATTTCTATCGCCGTAAACAAACGTCGCTTTAGACTATGGGTTAATCAGAAAAAATGCATTGATGTTCCTAGAGCCTTACCCGAAGCAGTCTCTCTTTACGGCATCAAACTCAACCTAACCGGATTTAAAGATGGTAAAGAGCGTGTCTTTATATCTAACTTTAAAGTTGCTAAAGGTGGATTAGACTTAAGAGCAAAGCTATTAGCAGAAGGGACTGTTTCTACTAACGGAATTTTATTTGATTCGGGTTCGTCTACTATTAAAACACAGTCTTATGGGATAATCAGGCAGATCTCGCAAGTTTTAAAACAAGACAGTGCAATGAAGCTGCTCATAGTGGGTCATACCGACAGCGATGGCGACGACGCAGCCAATATGACGCTGTCTAAAGCAAGGGCCGCAGCGGTACGCCAAGCGTTAATTAGTACTTACGGAATTGACGGCAGTCGCCTTACTACAGACGGAAAAGGTGAAGCAGATCCCATCGCAGGAAACGATAGCCCAGAAGGAAAATCTCAAAATCGTAGGGTGGTTTTTACCAGACAATAAAACTTAGGCAAGCATATTTAATTGTGCTTCGAAAAGACGTTCGAAGTGGTTTCTGAGTTTCGATTTTACCTCCTCTAACGGAACTTCTGCTTTACCGAGTTCTACGTTAAGCGAGGTCACCGTCTTGCCCTTTATTCCGCAGGGAATCATATGGTCAAAGTAGCCCAAATCTGCATTTATATTTAGGGCAAACCCGTGCATGGTAACCCAACGACTGGCACGTACGCCCATGGCACAAATCTTTCGCGCAAAGGGAGTCCCAACATCCAACCAAACTCCGGTTTCGCCAGCAGAACGCTCTGCTTTGATTTCGTATTCGGCCAGGGTGTCTATGATCATCTGTTCTAACAGTCGTAAGTACTTATGAATATCGGTAAAGAAGTTTTCTAAATCAAGGATTGGGTAGCCAACAATTTGACCAGGACCGTGATAGGTAATGTCACCGCCACGATTAATTTTGTAATAGGTGGCGCCAAGTTGCGCCAATTTATCTTGGTCGATTAGCAGATTAGAAACGTCGCCACTTTTGCCAAGCGTATATACATGCGGATGCTCAACAAATAACAAATGATTAGGCGTGTCGAGACAGGTCCCTTCACGCCTATTTTTTATTTTAAGATCGACAATCTCTTTAAAGAGCGTCTCTTGATAATCCCAAGTTTGCTTGTAATCTTTACTTCCTAAATCTGTAAACCGAACCGATTTATTCATAAAAAAGTTTGCTATTTCTCCAGCTCAACTTCGATGTCGAGCACGTCAGGATTTTTTAAATAATCCATAAAACCAACCTCGTAATACAAGGTTTTACCATCTGCACTATAGGTTACTTCTTCACGATTTGTAGCCTTTATCTTGCGCGGAAACGTATACTGTAGCTTGTATTTAGACGAATTAAAGAACATAGCCATGCTCTCTAAACTGTCGGTTTGTTTTTTATATTTTTCCTTGTCTTCTACATACGCATCGCGTGTAAAAACATTGTTTTTAAAAGAAAACTTTACTCTTACTTTCTCTTCGTTAGAAGCCGGTAACTCTGGCGCTTCTTCCTCCTCTTCTTCTTCGCTCCCATCTTCCATGATACTATCTAACTGATCGAAGCCCTCTAAAATATCGTTGGCTTCAGACACATCGTTAAAGTCTGTATACATATCGAAGGTCATTTTACCTTCTTGTGGATTCATAATCATGTGCATTTTAAAACGCTCCAACTTCATGATTTTATCGCGATCTTCTGCCGGTAGCGCCATAATACTATCACGATTTTCTTCTATAAAGTCTTTAAAATCTAATATCGAATCGATCGAAGTCGTGTCGTTTTCGGCAAGTTTTTCGCCTCCCATAGCCATCAAATCACTGCCGTCAAAAAAGACAGACATCTTTCCAGAACCATCTTCGTTTAAGGTCATCGTTTCTGTAAAATTGCAACTGGTCGCAAAAAGTGCAAGCACCGCAACGGCTAAGAATTTAAAAATTTTCATACTGTTTAGTTATTTGGATTGTTGAGTATTATTAGTGCCGCGATTACTCCCGGGATCCATCCGCAAATGGTCAAAATTAAAACGATTAAAACAGATCCACATCCTTTGTCAATGACCGCCAACGGTGGAAAAAGAATGCTTAATAGTACGCGCCAAAAACTCATAATTTAATATTTGTAAAGATAGTATTTAATACTGGATTGGACGCAATTATGGGATGGCCGTTACGCCTTTGACTATTATTTTTTCTGACGAGGTATTTGTACTATTTTAGGAGCATGCTAAAATCTTGGATTTTATTTTTGGCGGTAGCTGTCTATTTTGGTCCCACTGCATATGGGCAATATAGCTTTGGCGGACAAATAAACGATGAAGGTTGGAGCGGAACCATCTACCTATCTTTGGTAGACGACTATCGCAAAACCTCTGGTGTTTTTACAGATCAGATTCTAGCTACTACTACCGTAGACTCTCTAGGAGGATTTGTTTTTACTGGAGACGACCTACCCGATTCATATCGTTTTTACCGCATTCATGCAGATGCTTGTTCAGAAAATCAGCTGGATATGAATCATTACACAGGTCACTGCCCTACCTCCAAGGAAATCGTTTTTTTAGCTTCTAACACAGATACTATTAATTTTCCTATCTCGTTTGATGCGCAAATGTTTTGCAGTGTAGAAGCCACCAATCCCATAGCCCTTAAGATTAATCAAGTAGACTCTTTAAAAGAAGTAATGCGCTACGAGTTTGCGGGATTCAGATCTAAAACAAAGAACCAAGCAACTATTGGCAAGTGGTTTGAGAACTTGCATCAGTTTGGAAAAGCTCAAAATGAACCATTGGTTGAGTTATATATTCATAGCTTTTTGACAGACAGAAGCAGCACCTTTTACGATTATTATAAAGAAGATTTAAACACCAACGACTATTACGACTCGTTAGCCGATAGGCTCACCAGTCAATATCCTGTTAGCCCATATACCGAGCAATTTACTACCGAATTGGCCTCGGACAAATTTGCCCTTGGTTTAAAAGAAGGCAAAAAATCTACTTGGCAATACTATCTTTTTGGGCTACTTCTATTAGGACTCATTGCAAATATGTCCTATTGGAATTTTAAAAAACGAACTCAAAAAAAGGCGGTGCCCATTGCTAGTTTGACACCTCAAGAACAAAAAATCTTAGGATTGATTCTGCAAAATAAAACCAACAAAGAGATCGCGTCAGATATATTTGTGAGCCATTCCACCGTAAAAACTCATATTAATAATCTATATCGCAAAGTAGGCGTTCAATCTAGAGAAGAACTTAAGTCTCTGTATAACAAATAATTACATAATTTACAACGGGGGTCTAGTACTCGATTCAACCGTCTTGCACTTTGGCCTTAGGATAGATTTATACAATTTCATGGCTCTAACTAATAATTCTATCCATGAAAAAGAATACACTCATCTTATTGGCACTTTTATTAAGTGCTCCCTTCTGTGCCCAAAACATCAATCAAGAATACGACACAGATAGTAGCCCATATTTATGGGGCGAAATAAATAAAGAAGGCATGCAAGGAGCTAACTACGCCAGTTGGTTTAATAAAAACTTCGATGGCTACACTCCCAATAGCGACACCATTGCCTTGCTTGCCAAAAGACTCAGTGAGGTTAAGATTCTTGCTTTTATGGGTACTTGGTGTGGCGACAGTAAACGAGAGGTGCCTAGATTTTATAAGGTTTTAGAAGCTGCAAGTTATCCTATGCAGCAGTTCACCATGATTGCTGTACGCAGAGATAGAGCTCACTACAAACAAGGGCCCAACAACGAAGAAGCTGGTCTCAACATTCATCGTGTACCCACTTTTATACTCTATAAAGATGATAAAGAAATTGGCCGCATCATCGAATCCCCAAAGACTTCTATAGAAGGGGATTTGTTACAAATTTTAAACGGTAGCTATACCCCAAACTACCCTATTGTAGGTCATGTAGATGCCCTTTTACAAAAAAAAGGAGTACGAGCAATTAAAGGCAATAAGGCCAAAAAAATTGTGAAAAAATGGCGAGAAAAAGTAACTAGCCGCTACCATTTAAACACCTATGGTATTGTACTTAACTCGGCCAATCAAAAAGAGAAAGCGCTTGCCGTACTAACGCTCAATACACAGTTCTTTCCCGAAGAAGCGGGCGCTTTCGAAATTTTAGGACAATTACAGGAGCAAATGGAACTCAAGAAAGAAGCCCTCTCAAGTTTTACCAAAGCCATAGCACTCGACCCAGAGAGCGAGAAGTCTAAAGACGCAATCGCAAGGCTAAAAGGCTAATTACACCTCTATTATAAGCAACAAGATGGCAATCTCAATGAGGTTGCCATCTTGTTTATTTTGGTTATTTTAGTCTAAAATGATTGCCGCTCAAAAAAGAAGTCACAAGTACTTGTCAAATCAAACTACTTCTTAGGGGCATGCTATTGCTATGCAAATTAAATTGAATCACATACTCCTTAGCCTTGTCTTAATGGTGAGTTCTGAGGTTTTCGCGCAAAAAGTTAAACTCGGAAACATTACAGTTCAAGAATTAGAACAAAAAACAGATTCTGATTTTCCTGAAGCCACTGCTGTGGTACTTTCTCGAGATGTAAAAGTTACTATTGGACGGAATGTAACGGTGTATGAAAAAATAAAAATTTTAAACAAAGACGGATTCGACTTTAGCACAATTACTGCAGAATACCTTGACATTAATCAGATAAGAGGCGCTTCTTACAATTTAATTGACGGAGCGGTCATAGCTACGCAGCTTACAAAAGACAACATCTATTCGGTAAAAGACGAATTTGGCTATACGGTCACAACCCTCAATTTTACCCAAATTAAAGAAGGAACCATAATAGAATATAGCTACCAAAGCGATGTTGGCATTATGGCCGATATAATTATTCAAGACTATTTGCCTATTAAAAAGCTGGCTGTTGAGGTTTACAATACAACATACATCCCATATGGTTTAACGCAAAATCCATCGGCAAAAATAGAAGCCAGTCGTTCTAAAAAAAGAAATACCATAATCGTAAATGCAGCCAATATTCCAGCTATTGAGCCAGAAGATTATGTGTACGACATGAATCTTTATTCGGGTAAATTACGTTTACAAGACCTAGATATTGAGAGCGATTACGACGAGTGGGAAGATTTTGTTGGTTTTTATTTGAGTGATTATCGATTTTCGAATCAGTTAGATCCCAGCCGAATTTATAAAGACGAGATCAGTGCACTTGTAGCAGGTGAAACCGACTCCTTAGCAATGGCCAAAAAAGTGTATCAATTTGTTCAAGATAGTATTGTATGGGATCAATTTTACAGCAATTATCCTAGCCGCGGAACAAGAAGCACCTTTCGCAATAAGGTAGGAGATGTTGCAGATATCAATATCTTGCTTGTATCAACCTTACGCAGTTTGGGTTTTGAGGCGTTTGCAATTTTGAGTTCTACTAAAGGTAACGGAGTTCCAATAGAACCGAACAGCGAAAGTTTTAATTACACCTTGGCCAGTGTTGCTATAGGTGATTCATTTTATGTGCTAGACGCAGCCAACCACACCGCTAATTTTGATTATATACCTGAAAACATTCTCAATGGGCGAGGCATGGTTCTTTTAGCCAAAAAAACCTATCAGTGGATTGATTTAGAGCAAATTAACCTCTCTACACTCAAAGTTTTTAACCAAGCGACCATCGAAGAATCTGGAACGATTAAGGGCCAAACCAGAGAACAGCTTACCGGCTACTTCGCCAGAAATTTTAAGAAGTTTTTAAAAGACGAAGTAAAATTTAGTAATGAGATAGTAGATTACGATTATAATGATTTACGAGTTACTAAGATTAAAACCGACACTTTAGATGTAAAAGAGCTGGCTACATTAAACTATGATTTTTATACGGATGATTCGATTGAGATTAAGGAAGACCGAATATATCTTGAGCCGTTGCTGTTTTTAAGTTTGGCAGAAAACCCATTTATAAAAGATGAGCGGAATTTTCCCATTGACTATGGATATGCTCAACAACGAGAATACCTATTCACTTTTAATTATCCCGAATCGTATACTATAGATTTTATCCCCGACTCAATAAATATCGTGCTTCCCAATGATTTAGGTAGGTATTCTTACCAGATTTCTCCCGTAGAAGGAGTATTGCAAGTACGCATGCAAATGAGCATCAACACCGCAGTATTGCCCGTAGATTTTTATGCCCAATTAAAAGAGTTTTACCAAATTCGCGTCTCAAAAGAAAATGAGAAAGTTGTGCTTGTCAAAAGAAAATAAGGGCCAAACTGGCTTAATATGCTTTTTGGTTGATTCTTTGTTCTAATATTGCTCAAATAAGCTAATTTTGCGTCTTTAAACTCTAGTACATGCAATTGTCTGAACAAGAACTCGTAAGACGCGAAAAACTCGCCCAACTTCAGCAAATGGGGATTGACCCATATCCTGCTGCTCAATATCCAGTAGATCATACCAGCAATGGTATTAAACAGGATTTTGAAGAAGATAAAAAGGTGGTTATCGCGGGACGATTAATGTCTAGACGTATTCAAGGAAAAGCTTCTTTTGCCGAACTTCAAGATTCCGAAGGGAGAATTCAAGTGTATTTTAATCGTGACGAAATTTGCCCTGGCGAAGACAAAACCCTCTATAACGATGTATACAAAAAGTTGCTCGACATTGGCGATTTTATCGGTATCGAAGGGACTTTGTTTACTACACAAGTTGGAGAAAAAACAGTAATGGTAAACAACTTTACCATCTTGAGCAAGTCGCTTAAGCCTTTGCCGCTGCCTAAAGAAAAAGACGGGGTTGTGTTCGATAAATTTGACGATCCAGAACAGCGTTACAGACAACGCTATGCAGATTTGGTTGTGAATCCGGAGGTGAGAGACACCTTTGTAAAGCGCACCAAAATTGTAAATGCCATTCGTGATTTTTATAATGATATGGAATTTCTAGAAGTAGAAACTCCAATCCTACAGCCTATTCCTGGCGGAGCTGCTGCACGCCCATTTGTGACACATCATAATGCATTAAACATTCCATTATACCTGCGCATCGCTAACGAACTCTATCTAAAGCGTTTAATCGTTGGAGGCTTTGATGGGGTATACGAATTTTCTAAAGACTTTAGAAACGAAGGGATGGACCGTACGCACAATCCTGAGTTTACGGTAATGGAAATGTATGCGGCCTACAAGGATTACCATTGGATGATGGACACTACAGAAACGCTATTAGAGAAAATCGCTATAAAACTTCACGGTACCACTCAAGTCACTTATGGTGATCATACTATAGATTATAAAGCGCCGTATCCTAGAGTTGGAATTTTAGATGCCATCAAAGAACATACAGGTTTCGATCTTTATAAAAAATCTGAAGACGAAGTACGTGAAGCTTGTAAGCAACTTGGCTTAGAAGTAGACGACACCTTTGGAATTGGCAAAATGATTGACGAGATATTTGGAGAAAAATGTGAGCATCTATACATACAGCCCACCTTTATAACAGATCATCCGGTAGAAATGAGTCCGCTTACTAAAAAGCACCGTTCTAAGGAAGGGCTAACCGAACGTTTCGAACTTATGGTATCTGGTAAAGAATTAGCCAATGCCTATAGTGAGCTTAACGATCCTATCGAACAACGCGCACGATTCGAAGACCAGTTGACGCTAAGTGAAAAAGGTGATGACGAGGCCATGTTTATAGACCAAGACTTTTTAAAAGCCTTAGAATACGGAATGCCTCCAACCTCTGGAATCGGGATTGGTATTGACAGATTGACCATGTTTATGACCAACAACCAGTCTATTCAAGAGGTGCTGTTCTTCCCGCAAATGAAGCCAGAGCGCGAGCAAGTAGCGCTTAATGACGAAGAAAAGGCAGTATTTACATTGCTAAAGGCCAATTCTCCTATAGATTTGACAGCCTTAAAAACCCAAAGCGGTTTGAGCAATAAAAAATGGGACAAAACCATAAAGCATCTTACCAAAAACAACCTAGCCAAGGTCGAAAAAACGGACGATGGTTTAATTGTTAAGGCAGTATAGCTAGCAAAAGATATCATAAAAAAAGAGCTGCATATTGCGGCTCTTTTTTTTTACATTCCATTATTGTCTATCTTAATAGCAACTAAACCAAACAATTATGAAATTTTTAATGCCGCTCGTCGCAATATTAATTGCTTCGTGCTCCTCTAACCCATCTGTTTCTTTAACAGGTGATTTGGCCGTAGGCACCGAAACAACGGGAAGCCTTGAGAAAGAAACACCAAAGTCGTATTCAATTACAGTACCAGACAATACTTTTATTACTGGTTATGTAGACCAAGTCTCTGTAGATGTTATAGTCTCGTTATTTAACGAAGCCGACGAAGAAATTGACTCTTTTGACAATCCTGCCGAAGGACACGAACCCTTTAATTTCTCTATTGAAGAAGGTGGCACGTATCGGTTTGAAGTCGCACCCTTCGAAGAAGGTGCCGGCGATTATTCTGTGATGATAAGCCTTGCAGAGGCTATCGCGACCGATCGCAATAGTCGAGCAGATCAACTAATGGCTTTGTTTTCTAATGACGTTCCCGGGGGTGTGATTGGTATAATAGAAGATGGTAAAATGGTCTATTCTAAGGCCTATGGCAAAGCGAACCTTACCCACGATTTAGACTTTAAAGTAAACACGCCTACCAACATAGGGTCTGTTTCTAAACAGTTTACGTCTTATGCAATTTTACTGCTCGAAGAACGCGGCTTGCTTTCTGTAGACGACGATATTCACGATCATTTTCCCGAGCTTCCAGATTACGGTGCTCTAATTACTGTGGCCAACTTGATGAACCACACCAACGGTTTGAGAGAAGTATATAACTATATGCCCATGAAAGGTTGGTATGGCGAAGATGCGCTGCTTAGAGAAGAGGTTATTAATATCGTTAAAAACCAGAAAGAACTACAAGATGCTCCTAATACCGAATTCAATTATAACAATTCGGCCTATATCATGTTGGCAGAAATTGTAGAGCGCAAAACAGATACACTGTTCCCAGTTTGGATGAAGCACAACGTCTTTGATCCGCTAGGGATGACCAACTCCTATGTGCGTTCGGACCCCTCACAGATCATCCCAAATGCATCTCAAGGGTATTCGACCGGGGAGCATGGCTATATCGAGAACGGTGATTTGGCTGCTGCTTATGGCGCGGGAGGTATTTATACTACACCAGAAGACCTGGCCAAATGGCTGGCAAACTTTAATGAGCCTGTAGTTGGTAGTGCTGCCACCATTAAAAAATTGACCACACCTCGCGTATTGGTAAGTGGCGACACCTTAGATTATGCCTTCGGAATTGGTGTGGGCGAATATCGAGGACTTACGCGCTATGCGCATGGCGGCGCCGATATTGCGCACCGAGCCATGATGACTTACTTTCCAGAGATTAATTCTGGCGTAATTACCCTTAGTAATAACGCAGGATTTGATGGAGGAATGGCTGGCGAATTAATCGATCTCTATTTTGAAGATAAACTCGAAAGTGAAGACGCTGAAGAAGGCGAAGAAGAGGCAGAAGAAACAGGAGAGTTTACTGTATCAGACGAAATTTTAAACTCCATTGAAGGTACTTTCAAATTTGAAGAAATACCAATGATGTTAGAGTTTACGGTTATCGATGGAGTGTTGAATGGCGAGCCTACTGGCCAAGAAAAGGTTGAGCTTGTCCCCACATCTGACTCTATATTTATCAATGAAGAATTAGGGGTAGAATTAATCTTTAAAGCGGCGACAGATGGCAGTGTAGATACTGCAGCTTTTAGTCAAGGAGGTGCCAATTTTACTTTAAATCGCCTTCCTCCATATAGCCCTACTTTAGAAGAGCTAGACTCCTATACCGGTACTTATTTTTCTATAGAGCTCGAAGTGTTTTATACTTTAAAAGTCAAAGACTCTATCTTGGTGGCCAGCATGCGTAATGTAGAAGACATAACGCTATCTACTGCCGAAAAAGATAATTTTACGGCAGACGTATTTTATATAGCAGAAATGGTCTTTAGCCGTGACGACCAAGGAATAATAAATGGCTTCGAAATATCGAATGGCCGTACTAAAGGCATTAAATTTGAGAAACGATAAAACTTTAATTCTCTAATAAAAGCGGCTACTGCGTAGCCGCTTTTTCTTTTTCCCTATTTTGTAAAACCACTTCACGAAGAGACATCTCGTCTATAAAAACATCTTCGAGCCTAACAGTACCTCCATTGATGTACACCAGTGCATAGCATTCGCTATCTGGAATATCTCTTTGTTGCCAAGTTCTAGGGTTTGCGTTTGAATAAGCAGTTTCTGCCTCAAAGGCTTTACCCTCTTCCATATAGAGTCTATTAAATGGAAGCTCGAAATAAACTTCTGTCCCGTTACTCCAATTTACTTCTGCCATCACAAAATCTTGATCTGTTTTAAGTTTTGAATGGCTTACCTGAGATGCCTGTGCATACCCCGAGCTATCTGCTGCTATGTACACATAAATCTCTTGGCCGCGTATATAAGTCGTGTCGGTGGTTTTAAAGGTATCTAACTCGTAATTTAAAGCCACATACTTGCCTCTAAAAGGGTCGGTTGGATCTATGGGTTGTGTTTTAAACTTATAGGGAGTACCTACTTCTAAAGCCTGCTTTTGATCGAAAATCATTTTGCTGGGCAGGCCCAGTTGCAGCAATAGCATTGCTACAAAGCCTATGGTGATATATAACTTATTCATGATTTTTAAGATTTTGTTGTTTGCGATACATTAGATAATTGGCGGCAAAAAAACCTGCTCCAATACACAAGAAGATAATTCCGCGTAGCACAAAAGTGATATTTGTATCAAAGAACCTGCAGGCGATTAAAACCGTGATAATAAGCAGTCCATAATTGAGAATGCTAAATCTATTTTTCCTGGCACCGATTCTAACGGCAAAAAGACCCAAAGAAAAGACCAATAGGTTGGTGAGAATCCATGCTACATTCATGTCTGCGTATCCAATGAAGTAAACAATAGCGAAGACTACAAAAGCTACCTGAAACAAGCTAAAGTCGTACTCTTTTGTCTTTTTATAACCGTAACTAAATAGTGCAGCAGCAGCGAGGGCAAGCACACTGGCAAAGACTATGTCTGGCCAGGCCACATTGCCAAAAGCAAATTCTTGCCAAATCCATTTAAACGAAACAAAAATAAGGGTTACGATCGTACCTAAAGATCCCATAAGCAAATAACCATTGGTTCGCAGACGCCTATCTTTAAAGAAAGGTAGCCTCCCTATGTTATAAAGCAGACCAAAGAGACATACATACATCACAAAGCCAAAGTTGTCGGAACTTTGAATAAACGCCCCTAGGCTAATCACGACACTCAAAGGGATCAACCAGTGATACAAGGCCGTCATATTGTGGTTTGGATAAGATTTTATTTGCTCGTAATAAAATGGTGCTATATACCCCAACATCGCCAAATACCACCATGGCTCACCAGCATTTGCATAACCAACGGTACAAGCATAAGCTGTACTAAAGATTAAAAGTAATATGGCAGTCGCATGCGACTTTAGCAGATACAATAAAGGTGCTGCCAATATGATCCAGCTCAATAAATAAGATGCCATCGAGCCAGGGATATTATAAATCTGACTCACTAAAGCGATACTCGAGCCTATGGCAAAAAACAAGAAAGTGGCACTGGCCTCCTTCCAGGCCGTAGACTTCTTTTTAAAAAGACTATAACCAACGGCAATTTGCCCAATAATAAGTGGTACAAAGGCCCAAACTGTTTTTGTGAGCTTAGAAAAGTTGTCCCAATTATGGGCTAGAATTAAAATAATACCTAAGCCTACCAACAACGATCCCAATACGCCAAAAATGGCGAAAAGTCTGTTGGGAGAACTGCTGGATTTTTTTTCGTAATAATTGGAGATGTTAAGCGAAACCTCTGGCGAAATCACCTGAGCTTGCACTAGCTCTCTCAATTCGTTTTGAATTTTACTACTCATTTTGATGTAATTATTAGTAAAAGTTAATACTATCTGTGCACTTAAATGCTTGGTTTTGATAAAAACCCCGACCTAACAAACAATCGGGGTTTTAGGATGCAGCTGCATTCCCCATCAAAACACCTTCTAACTACTAGCTGTTTAGAACAAACTCGATATTGTTAAAACAGTACAAATCGCCAAAGCGATAAAACTGCCTACAAACCAAATAGTCGTTTTGTTTTTATACATATGTTTTGCCCCAATGGCCAGAAAAAACAGTTGCGCTATAAAGAATGGAATCGTAAGTAGTTCTTGAAAAACCCCTACTAGCGTCCAATATATTTTATAAATATATATGAGGTATATCGACGCGAAATAACCAACTATAATCAGATTTATTACAGTTAGTCTCAGTGATATATTTCTTTGCTTTGTATGCCGATTCGTTGCTGTGTTCATAATAATGTTTCTTTTAAAACAAGCTTAAAAATATTCTTGCGAATGGGTCTTCGCCTAAAACAGTATAATAAAACAAGGCGCCCAAGACCCCATGAAACAACCCCAACACGTATAAATTTTTTACTTTTAAATACACATATCCATAAAACAGGGCCAGTACAAAAGTGCTTGCCATTAACCAAGTAGAAGGAAAATGTACCACAGCAAATAACAAAGCTGTGATTCCTATCACTATCCATTTAGGCACTTTGACTCGCTTCATATCATTGAGGTTTCCTGCCACCAAGCCAATGACCAAAAACTGCTGAATCACTCCCCAAAGTGGGTATGATATCAAAATAGGAAGTATATGCCAAGTTAGGGTTAAACTCCCTCTAATTGCGCCAACGGTGAAAAAACTAATCACGGCAAATACAGCAAAAGGAATAACCACTTTAAAGGCTTGTTTAAAGGTCGCCTTGCTAAAGCCCCAATGCGATAAAATACCTGGCAAACGTTTGCTTTTAAAAATCACATAACCTGACCAAAAAACAATAGCTGCGGCCACATAAAAAAATCGATAGTTTAACCAATCCATGAGCACAAACTTGCCCACGGCAGTAATTAAAACGGCCATAAGCTCAAAGATGCGTGTGCGATCTGTAATTGGTACGGTAGTTTGCTGTATCATAATTTAAAATTGGCCGCCGCGATTAGCGGCGGCCAGCATTTATTACTTGCTCTCTACGCGTTCGATAAACTTAACGTCTCGTGTGTTTTTTTGTACAGCGACTGCTGCAAAAAGCGACAAGGCAAATGCCATTCCGTAAAAGCCTTTTTCGCTTAGGTCTATCGTGGCATTCCATAACCCGATAATCAACAGCAGGATAGAGGCTATAGTGGTAAACCAACTAATTCCGTAGTAAATATCGGTGACCGGAATTCCTTCTAATCTGTCTCTTACGCTCTTTTGTACCGATACCACAGAGAAGAGTCCAAACAATAAGATGGTAAAATAGTACCCTTTCTCATTGAGCTCCATATAGTGACTATCTACATTCCACAATCCTATACAGTAGGCGACCATTCCAATAAATAGTGCTGTCCATGAGGCAGAGATGAATGCTGCCGTAGGTTTACATTCGAATTCCTTTTTTTTGGATGTTTCTTTAACTGTAAAAGGTGAATTAACTGGCTTCTTTGATTTTAAATCTTGAGTTTCCATAATTAATTGTTTTGATGTTTTGTTTTAATGATAGGTCAAAGATGCAGTGTAATGCACAGTCTACAAATTCGAAATATTATAAAAACTTATGATTTAATTTTTAATATACTTGCTTTAATTATATATTTAATAGTCTATTTTTGAATATTAACTTATGATTTAATGAAAGGAATTTTAAGTATAATTAACACTTTTACTGCAGACGATGCTAAATCTTTTAACGCTTTTTTAGGCCGTAAGAACCGTCGTGGAGATGCAAAAAATATTCAACTTTTTGATTTGCTATGGGAAGGACAACGTGAACAATTAGACGTAAAAGTATATGGTAAACCTTCTAAAAATTCATACCATGGGCTATGTAAAAGGCTACAGGATAGTTTAATTGAGTTTGTCGCCAACCGAGGATTTGAGCAAGAGACTTCTCAAGAAATGGACATTCTTAAATTGCTCTTAGCAAGCAGAATACTTTTCGAACAAAAGCAGTTTGCCATTGCACAAAAAACGCTAAACAAGGCAGAATCCATTGCCCAAAGCGTAGATGCCTATCCTATTTTAAACGAAATCTATCACACCAAAATTCAATTTGCTCATCGCAATCACAAACAAAGCTTGGCTCAAATCATCACGAGTGCCCAAGAAAACTACCAACAATATTCACAAGAAATTAGTCTAAATATTGTGTCTGCAAGCCTAAGGGCTACGATCAATGCAATCGACGGAGCTCCCATAGTAGACCAAATCAATTCCGCGCTGCAAGCGCAGCAGATAGAAGTAAACAGCGCGCTTACTTTTAAATCGCTGCACCAGCTAATGAGTATAGCAGAAGAGCAGGCCAACAGAAAAAACGATTATTATTCGATTTTGTCTTTTATGCAAGAATTGTATGAGGTAGTTAGTACAAAAACAGATTTTTACGACAAACATCTCTATTACAGGCTCCAATGTCATTATTTAATGGCCGTCACTTTATTTAGAAACAAGCAATTTGTAAATTCTAATCAGGTGCTCGACACCATGATTGGGTTGGGCAATACATCTAAAACCTATTCTAGGCAGCTCGCGCACAAAGCGCTTTTATTAAAGGCTCTTAATGCAAACTATTCTGGCGATTCTCGGGCTGCCATTTCGATGCTCATTAAAAGTTCTGCAGAATCGCTGGCAGTACAAATGAGTTTGGCTATGTGTTATTTTCAGCAATCTGCATGGGATCAAGCTTGGCAAATCGTGCGCTCTTGGCACCATAGCGATAGTTTTTATGAGAAAAAAATGGATTGGTTTTGGATGGTTCAAAAGAACATTATAGAAATTTTATTGCTCATCGAGCGCGACAAATTAGATCTGGTTCTAGCAAGAATGAAGAGTTTTCACAGGCGATTTAACAAGCAGCTCAAAGAAAAAAATCAAGAACGGGTAATCACTTTTATGAAATTAGTTGCCTACGTATACGAACATCCTAATAAAACTCAAACAGCGCAATTCAAAGCACGGGTAGAGTCCAGTTTTGATTGGATTGACCGACAAGAAGAAGACCTTTTTGCCATGAGTTTTTATGCCTGGTTAAAGGCAAAACTCAACGGGGCAGACCTCTACCAAACCACACTCGACTTGGTTCAAAATTAATTATGCTGTAATGAATTGGTGCGTTGTTGCGACTACTGCCTTATAATTAAGCTAGTTAACCATGAACGCATCGCACAAAGACATCATTATTTTTGACGGAGAATGCAACCTATGTAACGGAGTAGTTGGATGGTTGCTAAAGTTTGCGCCAGCAGATATATTTAGCTTTATTCCTTTTCAATCTCCCAAAGGACAAGAGTTTTTAATCCTTTATGATTTTCCCACAGAACGATTAGATACGGTTATTTTGATAGACCCTAAGGGGGTTCATACCCATTCCGATGGGTTTTTAAGAGTGGTTAGTAAAATTCCTAAATGGAAGCGCGTAGCAACGTTGCTAGCTTTTGTTCCGCGTATGCTTCGAGATTTTGTGTATGTCACCGCCTCAAAAAACCGAGTGAAATGGTTTGGCAACTCTAAGAGTTGTACGATTAATTTTAATAATAGGTGAGATCAACAGTGATTTCGCCAGAGGTCCACGAATCATTAAAAATAATTTTTGTTGGATAATTATGTGAATTATAAACATAATTAAAATTGGCCCGCCATTCCCCATTTACGGTGTATCTCACAGGGTTGTTCATATTGACGTGCGTAAACAAACTTGGCGCATATAATAAGCTCTTAAATACGTTAAACACGGCATCAAATCGAATTAATCCTGCGTAATCATACCCATTGGGCATTATTTCGGGCTGAAAATTGCTTTGATACGTATGAAAGTTGTTAGCCTCATCGTACACAATCTCAAAAACATCTTCATCATCCCAAATTTTAGTAAGATTGCCGTTGGTATACTCAAATTGAACGACATAAACCTGCCCGTTATCCAGACTTGTTTGAGCAAACTTAACTGTTCTCCCTTCTGAATCCTTCTCCAAATCGACAACATAGTTCCTTTCGAAGTCAGGACCTAAATCGGGAATGGTAAAAATACTGTGGGTGTAATCGGTATCAGAAGTAAAGTCATAGGTGTGATCCGACCAATAATAGGCATGATTTTCGTCAATAGTCATCGCACTCAATTCTGAACCATCATAACTATAGTCAATAGACATAGTGCCTCCTGGCCTGCTAAAATCAACATCTTCTTTTACCAATCTCCCACTATCGTCGTAGTTATAATAATAGTCGTTTTTAATACCATCTTCCGATTGCACCACACGACTAATTAAATCACCTGCTTGATTATACGTAAGATTTACCGAATACGGCTGAAAATCAAAATTATACCGATAACTCTTTAGCTTCACATCGCCACTAAAGCTATCGTCCGAACCATTACATCCTACCAACAATAGCCCGAATACGAGCAGTGTATAAAAACGAATTTTCATAGATTTTCTTTTTTTAACATGCAATGCTACTACCTAGGCGCTCCAATCTCACTCCCCAAAAACAGGGCGTTTAAAAACAAGCGATTGGTGCCATACCAAGACCCCCTAAAGTTGGGATTATCTGCAAAAAGCACCGCTACACCGCGCCCAATACCGCTAACTACTAATGAGGCAGAAGGTTTCACCAATTGCTCATAATTTTCGTCAGAAATATAACCATCTATATGCGCATTGGGGGTGTATTTTGCTACGGTGTTATACGCGCTTTTGCTAGGCATCAAAAACACTCCATTGTTCTTGTACACTGGCAGCGATCGATCTCTATAGCCAAATCCTAAAGGATGTGTCAAATCTAAATCTACTTCTAGAATAATACCACCCACTTGGTCTGCACCACGATTTTCACGAGCATCTACGTAGGGTTTTCTTTCTACTGATTTTGCCGAATCCTTCTTTTTTTCTGTAAACTTTTCGGATACTAATTTATGCTGAATCGCCCAACGGGTTCCGCCAGCGATCGTTATTAAAGTGTTGCCTTTCTCTGCCCATTCCTTAAGGCGTCCCTGCTGAATCGAATCTAAAGCACCATAGCCTCCAGAGACCATCACAATAGTATTGTATTTGTCTAAATCTGCAAAACCAAAGGTGCGCAATTGCAATTTGGTGATGGGCATTTTAACGCGAGTATCTAATAAATGCCAAACTTCTCCAGCCTCATACGAATTCACGCCATCGCCAATTAGTAAAGCCGCTTTTGGCTTTTCTAAGGTTCTAAAGTTGCCGCTTCCTAGATCGATACCAGAACTACTAAAGCCAGTATTCACAGCATAAAACGGCACATTAAATGCCTCTTCTGCCTCTTTCACAAATTTGTAAACCTCATCTGCAGCCAGCTTTTGCTTACTAACCGGAATCATAATACTCCCGTAATTAAACTCTTTAGCTCCTTGATGCGTAGCAATTCCGAAAGGCTTAAAAGCAGATGCAACCACAACTCCATTTTGTTGTAAATGATATAAGGCCGCAGGCGCATTGTAATCGTCCCAATCCATTATGTAGGCATAGCTCGATTTAGGCACGCTTTGGGTAGTCGCTAAGTTTTGAGTCGAGGTCACTTCGCTACCCGTGTTTACAGATTTTACTGCGGAATAATTTATGTTGTAAAAGTTAGCAAGACTCCAGGCAGAAGCATCGTAATACACACTGTCTCGATATTTTGAATAGGTTTCAAAAATAGACTGCACCATACGTTGCTGTGGCTGCTTAGTAGGCACCACAAATCTTTTTCCGTCTCGATATACTTTAACTTTATGAATTAGCAACTTATCTACAAAAGCCTTCACCCTATTCGCGTCATAATCGTCGCCAAAACTATAGCCAGCAGGCCCAGCCTGTAAAGGTTTACTATTAGCAGATTTAAAGAAATCTTGCTGATACTTTCTAAGTTGTGCTTTATTTTCTACAGCCGCCTTTACGGTCGCGATACTAGAGGTGTATTGATTTCTGATCGTAAACGCAAAAGTGATTTTACCATAATCTGTGTCTTGTACATGGCCACGAGAACTTGCCTGCTCAAAAAGCAATGCCAATGCCCCTTGTAAATCTGGATAGGACGACCCATAACCAGGGTAGGTACCGTCAAAGGCCTCTTTGGTAAAATAAAAACTGCCAATATTATCCAGTGCTTCTACATAATACGGTGCAAAGAGATCGTTTAAGTCTTCATAATTTTCTCTAGGCATAATCGGATCCAGTGAACCATTGGGCTTCATGGGTTCAAAAAAGTAATTGCTGTTGGTGCCCATCTCATGAAAATCGGTTACTACGTTGGGATACCATTTATGATACCAATTTAACTTACCACGGCTTTCAGGATTGATCGCCAAAAACCAATCGCGATTTAAGTCAAACCAATAATGGTTGGTTCTGCCACGAGGCCATGCTTCAAAATGTTCGGCATCCATAGGGTCGCTTACCAGTGGATTTGCCTTAAACTGATTGGCCCATTGGGTATGTCTGTCTCGCCCATCTGGGTTAATCGTTGGGTCGATAAACACGATGGCATTGTCTAAATAATTGGCTACCTCTGCCCCGTTCGAGGCTACCAAAGTGTAGGCCGTTAACAGCGCGGCTTCACTGCTGGAAGGCTCGTTCCCATGCACATTATAACCAAGTTGAACAAAAATGGGCAGGCCGCCATAATCAGATGGTGACTGGGTTGGGTCTACATATGCCAAATGCGCTTGTTTGATTTGTTCGAGGTTGTTGAGTTTGTCCGGCGTCGTTACCGTGAGCATAACTAACTTACGCCCTTCGTGGGTTTTGCCATATTCTTCTAGAGAAGCTCGGGGAGACAATTCGGCCAACTTAGTCAAATAGGCAACAATCAAATCATGTCGCGTATGTTGGGCTCCAATAGGATAGCCTAAAAACTCTTCTGGTGTTGGAATCCCAGCCTCGAAAGGGCCTTTGTCTTTTAAAAAATAATCTTGAGCGGTAGTTGGTAAGCAAAAGGCAAATAAGAGCATTGCCAGAACAAAGCGTGACTTCATGATTTTAGGTTTGGTTTGCTTAAAGGTACAAAAAACACCGCCTCCTACATTCCTAAACTTGTCATTTAAGAATCGTAGAAGACGGTGAACTTCCAACCAAAAAAATAAAAAACTACTCTCCTACCTTACTTAAGAAAGCAATATCGTTCTCGACGGTAAGCAATAGCAAGCTCGTTGCAGTACAAAACACTGGGCTTGTAATACAGTGGTGTCCGTTCCAGCTACCATCGGCATTTTGAATTTTTAATATGCGACCGCTCATGTCATCGTACCAGTTCTTCCAAGACTCGTCCTGATTTACAATGAGTGACTCGCCGGTTTGCAAGAAACTTAAAAACTCCTCGCCTCCGTTGTTACCAAAACCAGACATTACGTTCTGATCTTGAGCTACTTTTTTTGCAGATTCGTATACGTTATACGAGGTCGCAACCCCTTGGGCTTCGCCTTCTACCATGCCAGCAATCACAAGATTGTCTGCCGTTACAGGCGCGTCTTCTGCCAATTTACCCTCTGCTTTGGCTTTTTTGATAAGTTCTTTGGCCTTACGAGCATCTTTGGCACTCGCTCTGGTACTATTACTTACAGCATACAACATGATCCCAGCGCCATCGTCTGTTTTTACAGAGCTGTTATCTGCATCATAATTGTCTTTCTGATAGTTTTTCGCGCGCTCTAGCACCTCTTTGTCAACCTCGGCACCAACTGCTTGAGCAGATTCTAAAGCCGAATTTGCCAAACCGCTTTGCAATACTCCAGCCCAGCCGGCGCCGCTTTGTTTTCCGCTGGCATCGGTTCCAGCCTGGATTTTTGCAACACAGATATCTAAGGCTCTAGTAATTCGTTTTTTGTCTGCCCCTTTAAAATCTCTATCTAAAAGATTCGATAAAAACTGAGCTGCCATTACTGCATCTATATTCTGCCCTAGTTTACTCTGAATTTGAGTACCTCTTACCGCTGTGATGTATGGACTGTCTTTATCAGAATTCTCTATAGTTTCTAACATATAGTTAACAGCCTTTGATAGATGGGTCGAATAAGTTCCCTTCTTTAAAGTGTTTCCGCTACGCACCAAGGCCATGGCTACCATCGCAGTGGTCGCAGGATCTGCCTTTACAGCTAAAGGGTCCAAAATATCTTGTCTGGCATGGGTGCCAGCTCCGTATCCGCCGTTAGGCAATTGTGAGTCAGACAGCCAGGCAAGGCCATCGTTAATCGACAATAGGATGTTTTCATTATTTTTATAAATACTAAAGTCTGTAGAAGATTGCTCTCCCATTACGGTCATAAATACACAACCCTCAATGGGCTCTAAATTTCTTACTGCGATCTCTTCTGATTCGCCTTTGTTGTTAAATACAAATGGCGCTGCTAATAATACACTCAGTGGAATCGTCCAAAATAATATGCTTCGTTTCATCATCTAATTAATTTTGATTCGAAAGTATGTGCTTAAATAATCCTGTAAAACCACCATCGAGTAAAGTGGGGTTTTTGGTGAGTTAACTGTTCTGCTAATTGAGGGAACGAATTTGTAATTAGATTTTATTGATTTGCTCACTTTAACTATATTTAGGCCTTAATAAAAATGCTATGAACACTTTAAAGTCCCTATTCTTCTTACTTTTTGCAGTAGTGATAGTCTCTTGTAGTGGTGACGACAATTACACTCCGATTGTAGACGACACCGCAACCACAGACGATTCTACAGACGACACAGCAACCACAGACGACGACCCAGACCCAATCGTTCCGGTGAGTTTTTTAGCGACCTTGTCGGAAATGGATTTGTTCGACGGAGAGCTTTCTGCCTTAACACCTAAAGATGGCGTGTACTTATATGAGCTGCATTCTACACTTTTTACCGATTACGCAAAAAAACAGCGCCTTATAAAACTCCCAGGAGATTTGGCAATGGAATACGCAGGAGACGATCTTTTACCAGATTTTCCGGATAACACCATGATCGCCAAGACTTTTTATTACGACTTAGACGAAACCAACCCAGCTGCTGGTAAGAAAATAATCGAAACACGAATTCTTTTAAAAATCGATGGTCTTTGGGAAGTTGGAAATTATCTGTGGAACGAAACACAAACAGAAGCTACTTTTGACGAAGACGGCGGAACCTTTCCTATTACGTATGTAGACGGAACAGGAGCCACTCGTAACGTAGACTATATGGTACCTTCTCGCGCCGATTGTGCGATTTGTCATTTTGACGATACGGCCAAAGTACCTATCGGGCCTAAACTACGCAACCTGAACTTTAATCCAAACAACGAATATGTTACGATTAACCAATTGCAGTTTTTTATAGATAATGGAGCCTTAACTTTTGCGCCAGACCCGAGCACTATTTCTGTATTACCAGATTGGCAAGACGATGTAGCATACAGCCTGTCTGACCGTGCCAGAGGCTATATGGATATTAATTGTGCTCATTGCCACAATCCAACTGGGGTTGTTGCTGCCTTCGGAATCGATATGCGATTAGAGACTGCCTTCGACGAAACACTTATTTACGAAAATCGTGGTGAGATAGAGGCGAGATTCTTATCTACTTTGCCTACCTATCGTATGCCACAGTTAGGGCGTACTGTGGTGCACGAAGAAGCCGCTACGATGTTGGTAGCTTATTTGGAATCACTGGATTAATTCCGCTAGAAAATATTGTAAAAGGCACTCCAATGAGTGCCTTTTTTTGTTAACAATGGGTTAAAATGTATCGCTTCATTAAACCCTATAAAGAGATCGTGGTCATAGAAGCAAACAAATATTATAAATATGAAACGATTCATCATCCTATTGGCAATACTCACAAGTTCGTTAGCGATTGCCCAACCCAAAGGACCCTCAAGAGATCACCCTAGAAATGACCAAAAAGCCATGCACGACTTCACACCAGAACAAGTCGCCGAATTGCAGACTAAGCAGCTTACTTTGGTTTTAGATTTAAACGCTAAACAACAGTCTTCTGTTAAAGCACTCAATCTAAAAATGGCCCAAGACCGCAAAGCCAATTCACAAAAAAGAGATGGCCAAAAACTCGACAGTGAACAACGTTATCAAAGAATGATCACGCATTTAGACAATCAAATAGAAGTAAAAGCATCTTTTAAGTCTATTTTAAATGCAGAACAGTACGAAAAGTGGCAAAAATTGCGTCATCACAAAAAAGACAAAAAACAGCGTTCGCGCCGTGGCAAAAGGAGATAAGCCTCACTTTACTATCGAAGAAATGCCAAAAAATGCGCCAACGGTGACTTTTTTGGCTTAATTATTGACACTTACTTTTCATAACCAATATATTTATTACATTAGTGTTCTAAATAAAAAATTCAAAAAGATGAAAAGATTGTTCAAGATGGTTCTTTTGGTGATTGCGTTTGGATTTGCATCTCAAGGAATGCATGCACAAACTTTAACCGAAAGCCCTGACAAACCAGACGTAGTAGCAAAAGCAGAGGTTGCAAAAATTAGCAAAACTCTCAAGCTTACAGACGATCAAGAACGTACATTATTCCGTGTGTTTTTGGCTAAAGAAGTAAACTATAGAAAAAACATCAAAGGCAAAGACGCCAACAATCCAAATGTTAAGCAGTCTGTCATTAACCTAGAGAAAAATTTTCTTGAAGGGATGAAAGCTTCTCTAACCGAGAAACAGTTTAATAAATGGAAGTCCATGCAATAAAGGACACCACGATATTAATAAAGCGCTTTCTTTTAGAAGGCGCTTTTTTTATGCCATAGTCGCAAGCACTTGTTTCGCACAACTTATAGTCTTATCGAGATCTTCAAAGCTGAGTGCGTCATTTAAAAACCATGATTCAAATGCACTAGGCGGTAAATAGATACCCGCAGCCAACATACCATGAAAAAACTGCTTAAAGGAGTCGTTGTTGCCTGCCGCCGCTGTCTCAAAATCTACCACAGCGTTTTCGCAAAAATGCACAGAAATCATCGAGCCCAATCTATTTATGGTAAAAGGCCTATTGCTTTCATTTAACACCTCTTCTAAGCCTTGATGTAAATAAGCCGTTTTATTATCGATACTCTCAAAAATCTCTGGTCTGCTGTTTAATTCACTCAACATGGCATAGCCGGCCGCCATCGCAAGCGGATTCCCACTTAGGGTTCCGGCTTGATACACGGGCCCTTCTGGAGCTAAATGACTCATAATCTCGTTGGAACCAGCAAAGGCGCCTACAGGCAATCCTCCACCAATCACTTTCCCGAAGGTAACAAGATCTGCAAGAATCCCTGTACGTTCTTGTGCGCCACCGGCAGCGAGTCTAAATCCGGTCATCACCTCATCAAAAACAAGCAGTATATTATTTACATCACATATGGTTCTTAGGCCCTGTAAAAAGTCGTCTTCTGGCGGAATACATCCCATATTACCTGCGATGGGTTCTAAAATAATACAGGCGATCTCGCCATGGTTTGCAGTCACGATTTCTTTTACATGCTCTAGGTCGTTGTATCGAGCGAGAAGGGTGTCTTTTGCTGTGCCTTGAGTGACCCCAGGGCTATCTGGATTACCAAAGGTTACGGCCCCACTCCCTGCAGCGATTAAAAACGAATCACTGTGACCATGATAGCATCCAGCAAATTTTATGATTTTATCTTTACCCGTATAGCCACGAGCCAATCGTACGGCACTCATGCAAGCCTCGGTTCCGCTATTTACGAATCTGATTTTGTCAATGCCAGGCACCATACTAATAGCAAGCTGAGCAATCTCTGTTTCTAATTGAGTTGGCATTCCAAACGACGTACCCAACTTAGCACGCTCACTTATGGCTTCGATTACAGGTTGGTGGGCATGACCTAAAATCATAGGACCCCAAGAACTTATATAATCGATTAATGTGTTTTGATCTGCTGTATGCAGATAAGCTCCTTTAGCCTTTTCTACAAAAATTGGGGTGCCTCCCACAGATTTAAAAGCTCTTACTGGAGAATTAACTCCGCCAGGAATCACTTTGCTAGCCTCGGCAAAAAGCGCACTGCTTCTTTTGTAAATCATATTAATTTTTTACTTGGTGTAGATAGAGTTCCTGCCCTATCGCTAAGGTGTTATCCCTTAGTCCATTGTACTTTTTAAGGGTCTCTACAGTAAGATTATATTTTTTTGCAATACTATATAGCGTGTCTCCTTTTTTAACCACATAGGTGCTTATTGTAGAGGTATCTGGCGACACAGGATTTACGCTGGTTCCTAATACTTCTCGATCAAAATCGTCCAACGAATATCGCTCCACGATGCTAATTAGTTTGTTAGGGTATTTAGGGTCGGTGGCATAACCAGCTTTTTTTAATCCTTTAGCCCAACCTTTATAATCGTCTTTATCTAATTTGAACAAGCCAGCATAACGGGAGCGACCCGTTAAAAACAAAGAGTGATCTCTAAACGAATATTTGGCGTCTTTATACTTTCTAAAGCACTCACCTCTCGCGTCGTCGTCATGATAAACGCGCTCTCCAGTCCAACTCGTATGACATTTAATCCCAAAATGATTATTGGCCTTCATAGTGAGTTCGCCTCGCCCTGCCCCGGATTCCAAAATTCCTTGCGCCAAGGTTATACTAGCCGGAATTCCGTACTGTAACATTTCTTCTTTAGCGATTGTGCTGTATGTATCGATATAGTAAGTAACAGCCTCTGTGTAACTCAACTTGGTCACATCCTTAACCACAACCTTTTCGTCTCGTGGATCGGAGCTGGTTGGAGTCTCTGTTTTAACCTCGCTTATAGGTTTTGTTTGCGAAGTTCTATCTGGTTTTTTTTGAGCCACTCTTTTTTTGGTTCCGCAAGAAGTAGCGACAATCAATAAGAGCAATGTGGCAAGCGTGTAGGTAATTCTCATAAGCTATTAAGACAGCAGCGGCCATCCTTTTTGTAAGAGTTTTTGGTTCATTCCATTAATCCCCTGTAACCCTCCGGTATGGACTGCTAAAATACGGGTTTTTTCAGGAAAATAATCAGATTTTAACAGGTCGATAATGCCATACATCATCTTTCCTGTATACAGCGGATCTAGCCCAATACCCGTCTGCTGTTTAAATCTATTGATAAACGTGATTAGGGCTTCACTTATTTTACCATAGCCTCCAAAACTGTACGAATCTGTAAGGCTCCAAGAATCTGAATCTGTCCATTTTTTAATATCATTCTTTAAAAAGTCGCCTTTTAATGAAGAGAATCCTAGCACCGATTGATGCTCTAAACAACTATTGGTCAATCCTGCGAGCGTGCCACCGGTCCCTACAGCTACACAAATAACATCAAAAGATTGATGTGCATCTGTTAGTATCTCTTCGCATCCTTTAATAGCCAACGAATTGGTTCCTCCCTCTGGAATCACGTAAGGATGATTATACTTTTCATTAAGCATTTTAATAAAAGGCATTGAATGCTTTTGGCGATATAAGGCTCGGCTAATAAACTCGAACTGCATGCCTTGGTTAAACGCTGTTAGTAGTGTAGGATTAAGCCGCCAAGTTTGTGATAGTTCGTCTCCTCGAATAATTCCGATAGTCTTAAAACCTAGATGATTTCCAATGGCAGCAACGGCTGCTATATGGTTGCTATATGCGCCTCCAAAAGTGAGCAAAGTCTTTTGCCCTAGTTCTTTTGCCCGTGCTAAATTGTAAACCAGCTTTCTGTATTTATTGCCATAAATAGGAGCGCCTATAAGATCTTCTCGCAAAACAAACAATTGGTTGTTGCCCATGCCATCAAATATAACAGGCTCTGTTTGCGCTATTTGTTCTTTTTTTAAGGGCGGTTTCATGCCTGCAAGTACTTAAAAAATTGCCGTATTCCTATTTTTTTTGTCAAAACCTTAAAGATGATAATTTATTCTCAAACAGAAATACGTCTATATTCGATTAAACATAGGTTAAAAACCTCCAGAACGACCATTTTTTAAGGTATTCTAAATTAGCTTCATTGCTGTATGCTTCTTTTTCAAAAGAGATGGCCCTATAAGCTTTGTTCCAGTTTTTGAGCCTTAGATAGCGAATAAGAAACTCTATCCCATACCACAGATAAAACGGTACTACAAGCAATTGTATTTGTTGCCTAATGTGAATTTTTTCGTGGTTTAATAGCACTTTGTTTTGTCGCAGTTCGTTTTTTTTGAGCACTACAAAGGGCCAAAGGGTAATGCCATTAGCGCGTTTAGGAACAAAAAAAGGTTTAACAACAACAAACATAAAAGCAAGATACGCATTGCGACTCATATCATATATTAAGATAGCGGCTAAAGTGTTATTTTTGCAGTATGTCGTGGCAACGCAAAAACCCTGAGCTAGAAGAAGGGGATTATTACTTAACTCCCGAAGGCTACAAATGCTTTACAGCGCAGTATCACTTAAAAAGAGGTTACTGTTGTGAAAGCGGCTGCAGGCATTGTCCATATGGTTTTGACAAAAAAACCAACACTCAAAAAAAACAATAGTATATGACCTTTAAGGAGCAGATATTAGCGGGTATCCCAGCGATTATTCCATCTAAAAAAGCATACGATTCAGCGGTAAATCATGCGCCTAAACGCAAAGAGATTTTAAGCGATTACGAAAAACAATTAGCGCTTCGAAATGCTTTGAGGTACTTTCCAGAAAATCAGCATGAAACTCTGCTACACGATTTTGAGCAAGAATTAAACAATTATGGGCGTATCTATATGCTCAGATTCCGTCCTGAGTATAAAATGTATGCGAGACCTGTGGCCCAATATCCTGGCAAATCCAGCCAAGCCAAGGCCATTATGCTTATGATTCAGAACAATTTGGATCCGGCAGTAGCTCAGCATCCGCATGAACTAATCACCTACGGTGGAAACGGAGCCGTTTTTCAGAATTGGGCGCAATACCTGCTCACCATGCAGTATTTGGCCAGCATGACCGACGAGCAAACGCTGGTGATGTATTCTGGCCACCCTTTAGGATTGTTTCCGTCTCATAGCGAAGCTCCCCGTGTGGTGGTGACCAATGGAATGATGATTCCTAATTATTCAAAACCCGACGATTGGGAACGCTTTAATGCATTAGGAGTTACTCAATATGGGCAAATGACTGCTGGAAGTTATATGTACATTGGTCCGCAAGGAATCGTTCACGGTACCACTATCACCGTCCTTAATGGCTTTAGAAAAATTAAAAAAGACCCTAAAGGCGGCTTGTTCGTGACTTCAGGGTTGGGCGGAATGAGCGGGGCACAACCCAAGGCTGGGAACATCGCTGGTTGTGTAACCGTTTGTGCAGAGGTAAACTCAAAAGCCACTCATACAAGGCATTCTCAAGGTTGGGTAGACGAGGTTATTAGCGATGTTGAGCAACTTGCGCATCGCGTAAAAGAAGCCCTTAGCAATAAAGAAACTGTATCGATTGCTTACGATGGCAACGTAGTGGATGTTTGGGAACACTTCTACGAAAAGAATATTAAGATTGACCTAGGCAGCGATCAAACCTCATTACACAATCCATGGGCTGGTGGTTACTATCCTGTTGGCACCTCTTTCGAAGAAGCAAATGAACTCATGGCCTCCAATCCGGTACTTTTTAAAGAAAAGGTGCAGGAAAGTTTACGTCGCCAAGCTGCTGCCATAAACAAACATGCCGATAGAGGCACTTACTTTTTTGACTACGGAAACGCCTTTTTATTAGAAGCCTCCAGAGCTGGAGCAGACATCTTAGACGATTCTAATCCAGAAAGAGAATTTAGATACCCCAGTTATGTACAAGACATTATGGGCCCTATGTGTTTTGACTACGGATTTGGCCCCTTTAGATGGGTTTGTGCTTCTGGCGATCCAGACGATTTAGCGCTAACAGATACTATCGCTAGTGAGGTCTTAGAAGAATTAAAAGCCACAGCACCTGAAGAGATTCAGCAGCAAATGGCAGATAATATAAAATGGATCCAGGGGGCTCAAGAAAACAAATTGGTAGTTGGATCGCAAGCCAGAATTTTATATGCAGATGCAGATGGCCGAATGAAAATTGCTTCGGCTTTTAACCAAGCAATTCAAGAGGGAAAAATTGGTCCAGTGATTCTTGGTCGTGACCATCATGATGTTTCAGGGACAGATTCTCCATACAGAGAAACTTCTAATATTTACGACGGAAGTCGTTTTACAGCAGATATGGCCATTCATAACGTTATTGGCGATAGCTTTAGAGGGGCAACCTGGGTGAGCATTCATAACGGTGGTGGTGTAGGCTGGGGAGAGGTAATTAATGGTGGATTTGGTATGGTTCTTGATGGTTCTAAAGAGGCACAAAAACGTCTTACATCTATGCTTTTCTGGGATGTAAACAACGGCATTGCCAGACGAAGTTGGGCCAGAAACGACGAAGCGATATTTGCGATCAAAAGAGCTATGCAGCAACAACCTCTTTTGCAAGTAACGGTTCCGAACAAAGTGAATGACAATCTTTTTAAAAAGTAAGCTATGAAAATTAAAAACACCCTTCCAGTATTGCTGCTATTTTTAGTTGCTAGCGCCTGTTCTACAGTGCGAGTTGCAACCGATTACGACACCAAGGCAAATTTTTCTAACTACAGTTCTTTTGCATTTTACAAACCTGGTGTAGACCAAGCTCAAATTTCTGACTTAGACAAAAAACGAATTTTACGCGCCATAGACGCTCAATTCTCTTCAAGAGGGATGAACAAATCTGAATCTCCAGATTTGTTGGTGAGTATTTTTACAAAGGAGCGCGAACGTGTAGATGTTTATAATAATAACTTTGGCTTTGGTTGGGGTTGGAACCCATGGTGGGGAGGTGGTTTTGGTGGCCGCACCATTAGCCGAACCACAGAAGGAACCCTTTATATTGATCTAATCGATGCCAAAACCAAAGATTTGGTTTGGCAAGGTATGGGCACTGCAAACATCGCCAACCTTAGCGCAGAAAAAAAGGAAGAAAGAATACAACTTATCGTGTCAGAAATACTGGCAAAGTATCCTCCAGGAATAGCACAGTAAAACAAATAGAAAGCTCACTTAGGTGGGCTTTTCTTATAGTATGTAAACCGTAGCATGGCCGTTGTCTACTAACCACTGATTAAGGTCTAGGCCATCAATAATTATGGTTGCCAAATACCGACCATATTTACCCTGCTTGTCTTTAAACGAATGAATCTCGACCTCTTTGTCTAAGATCATTTCTCTAACAATATCGCGAACGATTAGACCTTGTTCACGCTCCTCACCTCTTAATTCTGGCGTGTCTATACCATAGAGGCGCAACTTCATTTCTTGATAATGCAAAAATCCTAAATCGACAACGGCCGTAACCGTGTCGCCGTCATAAACGTCTTTAATGTGTGCTTTATAATTATACATGGGCTGTCGTTTGATTTAAAAGTAACCAAACCCCTGCATAGGCAGTCAAAAAAATATATAGGATTTTTCTCCTTTTTTCGAGTAAAATTTTAAGCAAAATCTCTTCCAGCATGTTAATTTCGAGCTACATCGGGGCGCAAATGAGTAGTTTATTAAGGTATAAATTATTTTATTAAATCTCTGATTTACAATATGTTATATTAAATTATGCATCACGTTTTGAAGCTGCTACGAGTACCGTTTTCCCACACAGGAATTTCCCTTTTTGGGCACCAATAAATCGACTAAAAAAACAACGCAATTCACTCAAAATCAAATTGTTGTTTTTAAAAACTGTACTATTTTACATAATTTAGCTCTATTAACTAATTAAACCAATAATTATGAGAATCATTATTCTGAATTTATGTGCGCTACTTTTTAGCGTAAGCTCCCTAGCACAAGATCAATTTTTTGTGCACGATGCCACAGCAGCGACAATTTCTGCCGATGCTAGTTTTATAGACCATCCCGACTTAAATGGTAATCCTGGAGCACAGATTGTTGTATCACACAATTGGAATCCATCGGGAGCCACTGGCGTGTACAACGACAAAAACACTGGGGTATTTTATAGTGTAGGACAAGCCATGTGGAGTGTTTATAACGAAGACGCATCTGCGATGATCGAGGATTCTTCTTACAATGTATATATTGGAGACGGATCTGATGTGTTTTTACATATAGCCGATGCAGGAGCTGTTGGCTCTTTGGCTTCTTATTCGGTATTAGATCACCCAGACATTAATGGTAATCCAAATGCGATAATTATATTAACGACGTATTACAATCCTAATTCTGTAAGAAATAACGAAACCTACGGCCTTTGGTACGACGATGTTGCAGGGCGTTGGAATATTTATTCTGAGTCGTTAAACGACATCCCGTTAGATTCTGCCTTCTTTGTTGGAATTCAAGGCACATCTGTTGCGTCTGCAATTCACGTGGCTAATGCAGGAAACATCTCTGGCAATTGGACTTCCATTACGCACCCATTATTAGATGGCGATCCTGATGCTCGCTTTGTGATGACGCATAACTGGGGGACTTCTGGCAGCGCGTCTAACGTGATTTTGGATCAAATAATTGGTGCTTGGTATACGGGTACAAACTGGGCTATTTATAATGAAGACCTAGCAGCTATGCCCGAAGATGTTGAGTTCAATCTCATGATTTACGATGCGGCATTATCTACACCAGATGAGTTTGTGGCTGGTTTAAGTTACTATCCTAACCCAACCAATGGCATTGTAACCATTTCGAGCGATTCCAAAATAAATCAGGTAACAGTTACCAATATATTAGGACAGCAGGTTTTAACCGCAAAAGGCCTAAGCAACTCGTTAGATTTAGATTTATCTAATCAACAATCTGGTATTTACTTTGCACAAGTAGACGCCGACACTGGGTCACAGACAATAAAACTTATTAGAAAATAAACTAATAGGCAAGTAGCTCTTTTATTTTGAGGGCTACCTTTTTGGCAGATGGAATCATGCGCTGCTCTAGCGTACTATTAAGCGGTATAGCAGGCATGCTTTCACTCCCAATTACCATAACTGGGGCGTCTATTTGTGTAAAGCATTCCTCTTGAATACGACCTGCCAAGGCTCTGGCGAATCCAGTATCTGCAGGTTCTTCTGTAACGACTAGACATTTGCCGCATTTTTTAACCGAATCAAAAACGGTTGTATAATCTAATGGATAAAGGGTTCTAAGATCGATTATCTCTATTCTATCTTGGAGCCCTAATTCTTTAGAAGCATTAATGGCCCAGTGCACACCCATGCCGTATGTTATTATACTTATAGTTTCCTGCTCCTCTTGTTTCCAGATTTCTTGCAATACCCAAGCTTTCCCAAATGGCAGTATATAATCTTCTGAAGGTTCGAGAGATGTGGCGCCTTTTGTTCCTGGCACTTTGCTCCAATACAAGCCTTTGTGCTCAAAAATAACCACTGGATTTGGGTCGTAATAAGCCGCTTTTAACAAGCCTTTTAAATCGGCACCATTACTTGGATAGGCTATTTTGATTCCGCGAATATTGGTGACCACACTCTCAACAGAAGACGAATGATACGGGCCTCCGCTTCCGTAGGCTCCAATGGGCACTCGCAAAATCATAGAGACAGGCCATTTGCCGTTAGACAAATAACAACTTCTGCTCACTTCTGTAAACAATTGATTAAGCCCAGGCCAAATGTAATCTGCAAACTGAACTTCTACAATTGGCTTTAGGCCAACGGCGCTCATGCCAACGGTAGAACCAACAATAAACGCTTCCTGAATTGGTGTATTAAAGACGCGGTTATCGCCAAATTTTTGAGCTAAGGTGGCGGCTTCTCTAAAAACGCCTCCTAAGCGTCCACCAACATCCTGGCCGTACAACAAACACTCTTTATGCTTTGCCATAAGCTCTTCGATAGCAAAAAGCGCACAGTCAACCATCACTACAGGTTCTGCCCCTTTTGGGTTGCGTTCTCCCGCTTCTTTTAATACAGGTGTTGGCGCAAAGTCATGGGTAAATAAATCCTCTGGCGAAGGGTCTTCTGCCTCTAATGCTTTTTTAAAATCTGCTGCTACCTTGGCAATGGCGTTATCTTCAATAGCATTAATCTCTTCAGAACTAAAGCCATTATCACTTAAGAGCTGTTTTAACTTAGGATAGGGATCTTTAGATCGAGCCTCCTCTAAATCGTCTCTGTACCATTCCATTCGAACTCCCGACGTATGATGATTCAACAGCGGCACTTCTGCATGCACCAAAAATGGCCGTCGCTCGGCACGCATGGTTTTAATTACCTCTTGTAGCGTATTATAAGACTGTTCAAAATCGGTACCATCTATGGTTACGGCTTCTAAACCATGAAACCCAGCGGCGTACTCATAAGCGTTTTGAGCGCGAGTTTCTTCTGCATTGGCACTAATGTCCCAACCGTTGTCTTGAACTAAATAGAGAATTGGTAATTGCTTGAGTGCGGCCATCTGAAAAGCCTCTGCAATTTCGCCTTCGGTCACAGACGCATCTCCAAGCGAACAAACTACAATTGGTAGTTCTTGTGAATCGTCTTGCAAGCCTTGATCTTCTTTATACCAGAAACCCATAGCTACTCCCGTAGCCGGAATTGCCTGCATTCCCGTAGCCGAACTTTGATGCGGAATCTTAGGCTTATCGTCGTCCCTTAAACTAGGGTGACAATAATAAGTGCGTCCACCAGAAAATGGATCGTCTTTCTTGGCCAGAACCTGCAACATTAAATCGTAAGGCTGCATTCCAAAGGCCAACAACATACTGTCGTCTCTATAATAGGGAAAAGCATAATCTTGAGGCAACAGCTGCATTCCTAGTGCTGTTTGAATCACTTCGTGCCCTCGAGAAGTCGCATGTACATATTTAGATACCAGCTTAAAATTAGCCTCATACAATTCGGTCATCGCTTTGGCCGTGCAAAGATTAGCAAATGCAGTATGTAAAAGTTCGTTCGTCATTATTTTTGGTGCGTTGATAGCTAGTAATTCTGTTCTAAATTGTCTGCTATTCTTCTAAGGAAAGAACCAGCCAAAAAGCCGTCTACGATGCGATGGTCAAACGAAAGAGATAAATACATCATCTGTCTAATTTCTATAGAATCACCTTCGGGACGCTCCATCACTTCGGCTCGTTTTTTAATAATCCCAGTTGCAAGTATTGCAGCCTCGGGCTGATTGATAATGGGTGTTCCCATTAAACTGCCAAAGGTCCCAACATTGCTAATGGTAAAGGTACCACCTTTGGTATCGTCTGGGTTTAGCGAACCTTCTCTGGCTGCAATTGCCAAGCGATTCGTTTCTGCTGCCAATTGAGGCAACGACATATTGTTTGCATCTTTTACCACTGGAACAATCAAGTTACCAGATGGCAAGGCAGTAGCCATCCCAATATTAATATGCTCCTTTACAATCACATCGGTTCCGTCTAAAGACGAATTGATCGTCGGAAAATCTTCGATGGCCTTAGCAACTGCTCGTACAAAAAGCGGAGTATAAGTCAATTTTTGACCGTGTTCTTTTAAAAAGGCTTCTTTATTTGCCGTTCTCCATGCGGCCAAATCGGTTAAATCGGCCTCTACATAAGCGGTCACATGCGGCGAAGTATGCTTGCTATAGACCATATGATCTGCGATCATTTGTCGCATACGATCCATGGGAACCACCTTACCCGTACCTTTATCAAATTGTAAGTCTGGCACTTTAAAACCTGATTCAGAGACAGGTTGAGCAAATTTAAATGGTCTCCCATCTGCGATATATTGCATCACATCACTCTTACGCAAACGCGATTCTGCTCCAGTGGCTGGAATCCTCGCTAGCTCCTCGAAGCTAATATGATGTGCTTTTGCGATTTCTTCTACAAGGGGGCTTATAAAAACATTTTCGTTTGCGATAAAACTGCCTTTGTGATTCTTTGCAGGCTTACTTCTTTTCGTCGTAGCCTCTTGTTTACTGGCTGCAACGGCACCAGTCTGCTTGGCCTGGTTTTTACCAGTAGGTTCGCCGGTTAAGTGTAACTCTGCCAAAGGCTGTCCTACAGTGACGATCTCCTTTGCCTGCGCCATAATTTGCAACAAAGTCCCCGCTGCTGGGGCCGTAATCTCGTTGTCTACCTTGTCTGTTGCGACTTCGCACAATACATCGCCTTCTTCAAAAGAATCTCCTTCTTGTAACAGCCAATTAAGTACCGTTCCTTCTGTAATAGATTCGCCCATTTTGGGCATATTCAATAGCTCAGTTGCCATATTAACTTCTTTTGATTTCTTGAAGGGTTTTATAAAAATCTTCTTGTGGCGGTCTATTTTTAGGGATCGTTGTTAAGGCTTTAACCTCGCGCAAAGATTCATGACAATCTGCAGGTAATTGCTGATACAGCTTAGTGCCCGCCGTCTTCCAAGCTAGCATTTGATCGCTTACTTGCTTGATAACTTTCGCGGGATTGCCAACCACCAAACTACGATTTGGAATTACTGTTTCTGCCTTAATAAAACTCATGGCTCCTACGATTACCTCGTCTCCTATCTGGGCATCGTCCATAATAACCGAATTCATCCCGATGAGGCAGTTCGCACCTAAGTTGGCTCCGTGGATTACCGCTCCATGACCTATATGTGCTCCGGCTTTGAGTACAATACTTTTGCCCGGAAACATATGCACGGTACAGTTTTCTTGTACGTTTACACCGTCTTCTAGAACTATTTCACCCCAGTCGCCGCGTATAGCAGCGCCAGGGCCTATATAACAATCCTTGCCAATAATCACATTGCCTGTGACTGCCGCAAGCGGATGCACAAAGCTCGATTCATGTACTACTGGGATATGTCCTTTAAAGCTGTAAATCATCCTTACTTAAACCTTTTCAATGTTTCCTTCGTAAAGTCACTCAAAACCAATCGACCACTAATTGCAGCTCTTTCTGCCAATAAGGTGTCCCAATCTTCTGTGCCCGTCCAAAAAATCTTTTTCATCTCCCGCATGGCTTCAGGATTATAACTACATAGCTGTTTGGCAAAGGCCAACACGGCTTCGTCTAATTGCTCGGTAGACTCAAAAACTTGCATAAACAAACCCTTTTGCCTTGCCCATTCGGCATCGTAAAAAGAATTGGCATCTATGGCTATTTGTGACATCCCACTTAAACCAAGCTTGCGTTCTACCGCAGGGCCCACCACAAAGGGTCCAATTCCAACATTAAGCTCACTCAGTTTTATAGAAGCAAATTTTGTCGCCATGCAATAGTCTGTTGCAGAGGCTACACCAACACCACCACCAACGGTCTTACCTTGAATACGACCAATAATAAATTTTGGACACTTGCGCATGGCGTTAATCACATTGGCAAAACCGCTAAAAAATACGCGGCCAGCCTCGGCATCTTGTATATTGATGAGTTCTTTAAAACTCGCTCCAGCACAGAACGTACGGTCCCCTCCGCTTTTTAACACGATCACTTTTACAGTGTTGTCATGCCCAGCTTCCGTAATGGTTTGAGCCAATTTAGCGAGCAAATCTCCCGGCAAACTATTGTGCGCTGGGTGAAAAAATTCGATGGTACAAATACCATCTTCTATAGTATGTTTTACGTAAGGTGCGGTCATAATTAAATTAATCCGAATTGTTCGAAATGATGATTTAAATGTTTTCTATCGAGCAGCGTCCATTCATATTTATTAAGCGGCCCAAACACCACATTTTTCGTAGTCGCATTTGGATGCTCTTTAAAATAATTTAAGTAGGCCTCTCTCGCTTCCCAAAACTTCGTTTTGGCCTCTTCTAAATTTTCGTGTTTAGTTTTGTCAATCTTAGATTGTTCGGCCAGTGGAAAGTCGTATTCCTGCGGCATCTTCTTATAATTATAAAGCGTCTCGTTTACCTTTTCTAAGATTTTTTCTGGCGTTGCTATGTCAAAATCCTGGATTTCGCCAGAAGCTATTCTGTAGGTATATTCCAAATGCTCCAACATATGCTGAGACGTCATGGTTCCCCATTTAGGTGCGGTTTGCTCGGTTAGTAAATCAAGGCAGTTTTTAATCATCGCCTCGGTCATCTCGGTAAAGACTGTCTGTTTTTTCTGAACCATCGTAAGAATTGTGGCAATGGCAACGAGCTCGTCTTCTATATCAAATACCTCTACATACCACTTAACGATTCCGCTAGGATGCTCTTTTCCGCGAGCATCGCGATCTATTTTTTGCTTGCAAGTAAGCCTAACATATACGGTATCGTTATGATAAATAGGGCGTAAAAAGCGACAATCCTCTAGTCCATAATTGGCTGCGACAGGGCCCTTGTTAGGGTACACAAACAAACCAGCAGCGGCAGCTAGTATAAAATACCCATGTGCAGTACGTTTTTCGAAGATGCTTCCGTCCAGCGAAGTGATATCGGTATGTGCATAAAAATGATCCCAAGTAAGGTTCGCGAAGTTTACAATATCACCATCGGTAATGGTGCGCTTATGGGTTTTAAGCGACATACCTGGTTCGATGTCTTCCCAATGATAAGCAAACGGATGCTGTGAAGCTTCTTTGTAGGCACCTTGTGCCTGATAAATTCCCGTAACCTCTGTGAGTGTCGTGGGAGAACCTTGAACAGCACAACGCTGTAAATAATGCTTTACTCCGCGCATTCCACCCATTTCTTCGCCTCCTCCAGCACGTCCTGGCCCTCCGTGAATAAGATTGGGCAATGGCGAACCATGTCCTGTGCTTTGCTTGGCGCTCTCTCTGTTTAGGATTAAGATCCTTCCATGATGTGAGGCTGCATTTACGGTGTATTCTTTAGCTATTTTATTGTCGTTGGTTACAATCGAACTCACCAAAGAACCCTTGCCCATTTTGGCCAAGGTCACGGCTTCACTAATGTTTTTATAAGGCATTAAAGTACTCACAGGACCAAAGGCCTCTGTAATATGAGCCGCCTCATTTTTTAATGGTGCATCTTCTCTAAGTAAGATTGGTTTGATAAATGCGCCTTTCTTGGCATCGGCACCAACAACATCTACATGGTCTAAGTCGCCATACACTATTTGAGCAGTTTTTGCAATTTCTTGTACCTGCGATCTTACAGCATCTCGCTGCGCGGAATTAACCAGCGAGCCCATTCGTACTTCTTTTAATCGCGGATCGCCCACTGTTACTTTGTCTAAGGCTTTGCCAAGTGCAATCTGAACATCTTCTATTAAATCTTGCGGAACAATAATGCGTCTTATCGCAGTACATTTTTGACCGCATTTTACGGTCATCTCGTTGCGAACTTCTTTGATAAACAGATCGAATTCTGGAGTTCCAGGCTTGGCATCTGCCCCAAGAATAGAGGCGTTAAGCGAATCTGCCTCCATGGTAAAAGGTACCGATTCAGCCAATAATTGAGGATGATTTTTAAGCAGTCTACCCGTGCTGGCAGAACCTGTAAAGGTCACCACATCTTGCGACCCGACCGTATCCAAAATATTTTTTGCTGTCCCACTTATGAGTTGCAGTGCTCCTTCTGGTAAGATTCCAGATGCGATGATTTCTTTAACAACTGCCTCTGTTAAATAAGCAGATTGTGGAGCAGGCAACACTACGGCTGGCATACCGGCCATCCAGTTTACAGCACATTTTTCTAGCATGCCCCAAACAGGAAAATTAAAGGCATTAATGTGTACCGCTACGCCTTCCCGAGGCACCATGATATGATGGGCCATAAAACGACCTCCGCGAGATAAATCGATAGGGTCACCTTCTACATGATACGATTGGTTGGGAAATAATTTTCTAAGAGAGGCATTGGCAAACAGATTCCCAAAACCTCCTTCAATGTCTATCCAACTATCGATTCGAGTGGCACCAGTTCTATAGCTTAACTCGTAAAAAGCGTCCTTCTTTTTAGTAAGATAAAGCGCTAAGCTTTTAAGCATGTTCCCACGCTCTTGAAAGGTCATCTTGCGCAACGCTTGTCCATTGTCCCGCCCGTATTGTAAAATTGAGGGTACATCGAGACCATCTGTAGTAACGCTTGTAAAAACCTCGCCAGTGACAGCATCGGCAATGGGGGCGCCCTCACCTTTACCGTCTGTCCAACTTCCTAAGATATAATGCTGTGTTTTTTCCATAGTGATTATACTTATGCGTTTACGCGAATAATTTGTCCTGTTATTTTTCCTTCTATACTTTTAACGTATCCGTTTACTACTTTCTTCATGGGTACCGGATCGTGCCCAGGAAAATAATCTTTGTATTTTTCGTAGGCATCTTCTACCAAGCCTGCGCATACTGCGTTTATGCGATGGCCATTCTCTAACTCTAAGGCCGCGGCTAATACAAAGCTGTGAATTGCTCCATTAACCATCGCTGCACTGGTGGTCATATCTACCGGATCGTCTGCCAGTATACCAGTGGTAAGAGTAAAGGAACCTCCATCATTAAGATAGTTCATTCCGATTCTCACCAAATTAACCTGCCCCATGAGTTTGCTTTTAATACCGATATAAAAATCTTCTTCGTTCAGGTTTATGAGTTTGTCCCATTTGGCTTCACCTGCAACACAAACAACAGCATCTACTTTACCGACTTGCTCAAACATAGCCTGAATCGATTCGGCGCTAGCCATATCTAAAGTCAAATCTCCTGAGGTTCTGCCCACATTGATCACCTCATGGGATTGAGACAATCTACTGAGTACAGTTTTTCCTATGGTTCCGGCTCCGCCTACAACGATTATCTTCATTTTATAGATTTACATTTTCTATGATGGCCGCATAGCCTTGGCCCACTCCAACACACATGGTTATGAGGGCATATTTTTTATTGGTCAGCTTCAATTCTAAGGCAGCCGAATATGCTATTCGCGCTCCGGTAACCCCCAAAGGATGTCCTATGGCAATCGAGCCACCATTAGGGTTAATTCTAGGGTCATTATCTGCCAAACCCCATTCTCTAATACAAGCTAAGGCTTGCGATGCAAAGGCTTCGTTAAGTTCGATTATATCTATTTGATCCATGGTTAAGCCTGCTTTCTGCAATGCTTTATTGCTTGCTTCTACAGGGCCGATTCCCATAATTCTGGGCTCTACTCCAACAACGGCAGAACTTACGATTCGTGCCAGTGGATTTAAACCATATTCTTTTACTGCAGCTTCTGATGCGATCAATGTAGCCGCTGCCCCATCGTTTAATCCAGAAGAATTACCCGCCGTAACACTCCCGTCTTTTTTAAACGCCGGTCTTAGTTTGGCTAAGATTTCTTTGGTAGTTCCTGCTTTGATAAATTCGTCTTGCGAAAAAATAATCGGATCTTTTTTACGCTGCGGAATTACGACTTCGGTAATTTCTTGCCCCAAACGTCCAGAATCTCTAGATTTTGCGGCCTTCTGTTGACTCCATGCAGCAAAAGCATCTTGATCTTCGCGACTAATGTTATATTTTTCTACAAGGTTTTCTGCCGTATTGCCCATACCATCAGTGCCGTATAATTCGTGCATCTTTTGATTCACAAAACGCCATCCAAAACTCGAATCATACATTTTTGCATCATTGCCAAAGGCAGAACTCGCTTTGGCAATTACGTATGGCCCGCGCGTCATATTCTCTACTCCACCAGCGATAAACAAATGACCATCGCCAGCTTTAATCGCTCTATTGGCATGAATCATAGCACTGAGCCCGCTGCTGCACAGTCTGTTGACTGTTTCACCGGGAACGGTGAAAGGCAGTCCTGCCAGCAGCAGCGCCATTCGCGCTACGTTTCTGTTGTCTTCGCCAGCTTGATTGGCACACCCCATAATTACATCTTCGTAGGCATCCTGCGGAATTGCAGGATTGCGCTCCACCAATTCTTTGATCACTATAGCCCCGAGGTCATCGGTTCTAACGGCACTCAAGGTACCTTTATAGTTTCCTATGGGTGTTCGTATTCCATCTATGATGTATGCTTCCATTATTGTTTAATTAGTTGTACCGATTTAGCTACTTGCTCAATTAAAGGCTTATATTTTTGGTCTTCACCTTTAGGGAAAACACCCTCGATCACGATCGTACTTATTGGGTCGTATTTTTTTTTGTACGACACCATTATAATAGTGTCTGTAGCACGATATTGTTCAAGCTTCTCATAAAAAAATGGGACCCCATCTAACATTATTTCTTTTTGCTCTAATACTGGATTTAAGGTGTGGTCGTAATCTAACTTCTGCGGATAGGCAGAATAAGCCACTTTGCTATAACCAAATGCTACCTTTGCACTTTTGTCTTTAGTCGAATAAATGTTTTTTTCTCTTTCACTAAAAATTTGGGAGTCTATGGTAACTTGGTAAACTGCCGTATAGGTTTTACCAAACACATCGGTAATTTGAATTTCATTCTGGGTCTGGGCCCAACAATTGAACATAGAAAAAGCGAAAAACAATAATGTATATACTCCTCTCATGCTATTCCTCCCAATCTTTAGTGGTTCTGTAAACAACACCTTTAAACAAGGCCACTAATTCTTCACCTCGCTTTACCTCGACTATGTTAAAACCAACCTTGGTTTTTTGACAATCTAAAGTCGCTTCGGCAGTTAAATAATCCCCAGCTTCTATCGCCGCTATATGATTTACAGAGCTTTCTATAGACACCGCATATTTGCCATGTGTATTGGCGGTAAACCCAAACGCAGTATCGGCTAAAGTATAGGTTATTCCACCATGCGCTTTGCCCATACTATTAAGCATCTCTGGGCGCACCGTCATTCCAACTTTACACTTGCCTACTTCACATGATAAAATCTCTATCCCCATCCAGCTGCTAAACGGATCAAGAGAGAGCATTTTATAAGGAATCTTATTGCCTTCCATTTAATAAAATGTTTTATTGTCTCTAGCCATACGTCTTAACAATGCACTACAGCGGTATCTGTCTTCGTGATATTCGTCGTACAATCTGTCGAGAGCTGTCACGCAAGTGTCAATACCCAACTCGTCTGCCCACTGTAATAGACCTTTGGGATAATTTACACCTTTGGTCATGGCATTGTCTATGTCTTTGGCGCTAGCAATGTTCAAAAACAAGGCATCTGCGGCCTCATTTACGAGCATAACCAAAATTCTGTTCACTATTTTATGACCTAAAGCATCGTCTTTTTGCGGCTCTGGGTTTTGTTCTGGCTGCTCATAATTATAATAACCACGTCCCGATTTTTTACCCAAATAACCCGCTTCGCTGAGTCGCTTTTGTGTAAACGATGGTTTATAACGAGGGTCAAAATAAAAGGCGGTAAAAACAGTTTCTGTTACTGTATAATTAACATCATTCCCTATAAAATCCATCAACTCGAAGGGACCCATTCTAAAGCCACCATGTATTTTCATAGCCCAATCGATGGTTGCAACATTGGCAACGCCTTCTTCTAACATACGCAAAGCTTCACTATAGAAAGGTCGCGCAACGCGATTCACAATAAACCCTGGAGTGTCTTTTGCAATGGCTACTGTTTTTCCCCATTGGGTGATCGTTTCTTCTATTTGTGTTACCAGAGTCGCCTCTGTTTGTATGGCCGGAATCACCTCGACCAAACGCATGAGCGGTGCAGGGTTAAAAAAGTGAATTCCTATGCAACGCTCAGGTTTTTCGAGCGAAGCTGCTATAGAAGCTATAGACAGAGAAGAAGTATTTGAAGCCAGAATACAACGGTCAGAAACAAAGCGCTCCAAGCCACTAAAAACCTGCTTTTTAATCTCTAAATCTTCTACGATTGCCTCGATTACCAAATCGCAATCAGACAAATCACTCAAACTATTTTTATAGCTAATATTGCCTTGAATTCGCTCTTTTTCTGCAAGATCGATTCGGCCTTTCTCTATGCCTCTGTTTAAAATTTTCTCTAGGAATTGCTTCGCACTTGCGATAGCATTCTCGTTAGAATCGATTAAAATTACCTGGCAGCCAGCCGTAGCAGCTACTTGCCCAATTCCGCTGCCCATAGTTCCGCAGCCAATAATTCCAACGTTTTTAATCATATTAGTTTCCTTTAAAATTTGGATGGCGTTTCTCTATAAAAGCATTCACTCCCTCTTGGTAGTCGTTGCTTTGCGCAGATTTAATTTGCAAACGAGATTCTAAATCTAATTGGTCTTTTAGCGAATTATTCATAGACTGGTTGAGCAATTCTTTGATATCACCTAATGCTTGGGTAGGCATTTTAGATAATGTCTGAGCCGTTTTTTGGACTTCGGCTTCGAAGTCTTCTGGTGCCACTGCCTTAAAAATCATTCCCATTTGAACCGCGGCTGCCGCGCTCACTTTATCTCCTAACATCATTAGCGCCGATGCCCTTCCGAATCCTATTAAACGCGGTAAAAAATAACTTCCGCCACTATCCGGAACCAAACCAATTTTGCTAAACGCCTGAATAAAGCTTGCCTGTTCATTGGCGATAACCACATCGCAAGCTAGCGCGATATTGGCTCCTGCACCAGCAGCCACACCATTAACAGCAGCAACCACTGGTTTTTTAATACTTCTGATTCTGGCGATGATGGGATTATAATGCTCTTCTAAAATTTTTTTAAACCCAGGGTTTAGTTCTGGGGTAGTTACCTCTTTTAAATCTTGACCGGCGCAAAAGGCTTTTCCGTTTCCGGTTAAAACAATAGCCCGAATGTCTTTGTTTTTTTCTGCTTTATCTAAAGCTTGTTGCAAGGCCAAAGCCATTTCGCGATTAAAACTGTTAAACACCTCAGGGCGGTTAAACCTAAGATATACCACAGCATCTTGCACATCTGTATTTATAAAATCACTCATCGTAAACATTTAAAATAATCGAAAGGCTCCAAGCAGTCTTCGCACTTAAACAATGCTTTACATGCTGTAGACCCAAACTGACTCACTAATTTGGTATTGGTCGATTTACACTGTGGGCAGGCAATTAGCCTAGCATCGCCTAACAAAGCTTGCTTGTCGTGTGTTTCATTTAAAGGCGGCGCTATTCCGTAGGCCTGCATTTTTTCTCGCCCTGCTTGAGAAATCCAATCGGTGCTCCATGCTGGGTGTAAAACCAAATCGATTTTGGTTTCTAGGCCTTTGGCTTTAAATGCGGCCGCAAGATCCTCTGATATCACATCCATGGCAGGACATCCCGAATAGGTTGGGGTCAATAAAATATGTACCGTATTATCTTTTAAAATTGCTTCTCTAATCACACCAAGATCTAAAACCGTAAGTACCGGAATTTCTGGATCGCTCACGCTCTCTAAAATCGCAACTAATTCTGAATCGATATGTGGTGCATACTGCGCTGTCATGCTACCAAGTCATATTGGGGTAAGTACGTTGCATATATTGAAAATCTGACAGTAAAAAACCCATATGCTCGGAATGCACTCCTTGCTTACCTCCACTCAAAAAGTAAGGGTTCTCTGGAATGGTTAAAGTAGCTTCTGACAGCAATTCTGTTACTCGGGCATGATATTCAGGTTTTATCTTGTCTAAGGCAACACCAATTCCGTTTTGTGCAGCAAATTCTTCTGTAGCACTCGCTTTAAACAGCTCGGCAGTATATACCCATAAAGCATCTATAGCAGCTTGCATACGATCGTGGCTCTCTTGGGTGCCATCGCCTAAGCGTTTTACCCAATCTCCAGAAAATCGCACATGGTACTTTACCTCTTTAATAGACTTAGCTGCTATAGCACGAAGTTGCGCATCTTTACTGTTGCTCAACTCCTGCAAAAAGAGCAAGTGATACATGTCAAATAAAAATTGTCTTCCTATGACATAGGCAAAGTCGGTATTAGGCTGTTCTACCAAGAGTACATTTTTATACTCATGTTCTTTTCTTAAATACGCCAAATCATCTTCTGTAGTATCTCCTCCTTGTAGTTTTGCAGCATACTGCAAATAACTTCTGGTTTGCCCAAAAAGATCTAATGAGATGTTGGTTAATGCAATATCGGTTTCGAGATTTGGGCCATGCCCGCATAGCTCGCCCAAACGCTGCCCTAAAATCATGGCGTTGTCTGATACTCCTAAGATATATTGAATCAAATCTTTGTTATCCATCTTTACATATGCTTTATCTCGTCTGGTAAATCGTAAAAGGTTGGGTGCCTATACACTTTATCTTGGGCTGGCTCAAAGAGCTCGCCACTGTTTTCTGGGTTACTAGCCGTAATATTTTTAGATTCGACTACCCAAATACTCACTCCTTCGTTTCGACGGGTATATACATCTCTCGCATTCTCTAAGGCCATATTGGCATCTGCGGCATGCAGGCTTCCAAAATGACGATGTTCTAAGCCGTTTTTAGACCGAACAAATACTTCCCATAAAGGCCAATTTTTTGTCATAACCTTACTGTTTTAACTGGCAGATGCCATTTTTTTATCTTCTTGTTTTTGAGCATAGGCTACCGCTCCATCGCGTACCCATTTGCCTTCATTCCAGGCATTGACGCGAGCGCTCATACGCTCTTTATTGCAAGGCCCATGGCCTTTAACCACTTGCCAGAATTCGTCCCAATCTATTTCGCCAAAGTCGTAACTACCGCGCTCCTCGTTCCATTTTAAGTCTTTGTCTGGCACTGTGATTCCTAATATATCTGCCTGCGGAACCGTTTGATCTATAAATTGCTGACGCAACTCATCATTGGTTTTGCGCTTTAGCTTCCACTTCATAGACTGCGCCGTATGTACAGACTTATCGTCTGTAGGGCCCAACATCATTAAACTTGGCCACCACCAACGATTTAACGCATCTTGTGCCATCGCTTTTTGCTCTTCTGTCCCTCTGCAAAGGGTAAGCATAATCTCGTACCCTTGACGCTGATGAAAACTCTCTTCTTTACACACACGTACCATAGCTCTGGCATAAGGGCCAAAACTCGTATTACAAAGCGGCACCTGATTAATAATCGCTGCACCGTCTACCAACCAACCTATCGCACCAATATCTGCCCAAGTAACCGTTGGATAGTTAAAAATGCTCGAATACTTTGCCTTACCACTGTGCAACTGGTCGTATAGCTCTTCTCTCGATACGCCTAAGGTCTCGCAGGCGCTGTACAAATAAAGCCCGTGCCCTGCTTCGTCCTGGATTTTTGCCAAGAGTGCCGCTTTACGGCGCAAACTCGGGGCTCTGGTAATCCAATTGCCTTCTGGTAACATGCCAACCACTTCTGAGTGGGCATGCTGCGATATTTGCCTGATATGTGTCTTTCGATACTTTTCTGGCATCCAATCTTTGGCTTCGATTTTTTCGTCACGCGCAATGCGCTCTTCAAAAATCGCCTCTAAGTTTTTAATATCTGATTCACTCATAATTTTATATGTTTTTAGACATCAAAGTCTAAAGTCACTTTTTCTGTAGTCGCTACGGCTTGGCAGCTAAGAATGTAATTTTGTGCTACTTCGTCTTCTTCAAGAGCATAATTGATCTTCATTTTTACTTCGCCCTCTGTAATTTGACATTTACAGGTGCTACAAACGCCGCCTTTACAGGCATATGGCAAATCGGCTCCTGCAGCCAAGGCTCCGTCGAGAAGATTGTCGTATTGCTCGTCCATCACAAAATGGAACTCTTTCCCTCCATCGATGATGGTTACCTCTGTACCTTCTACTTTTTCTTCGATCACGGCGGCAGCCTCACTAGCATCGCCAGAAAAGAACAACTCAAAATGTATATTCTTTGCATCTAGTCCAGCTTGTACCAATGCATCTTTTAAAAAGAATATCATCTCTTGTGGCCCGCAGATAAAACATTCGTCGGTATCTGGAATATCGATAAATGTTTTGGTTAACGTCGCCATTTTTTCTGCGTCGAATCGCCCGTTAAAAAGCGGAATATCTCTTCGCTCTTTTGTTAAAAAGTAAAAAATTTCGAATCGCTCAAAGTACTGATTTTTAAGCGCCTCGATCTCTTCTTTAAAGATAATGGATTTTACGGTTCTGTTCAAATAGAACAGCTTAAAGGTAGCGCCAGGTTCTGTCGCTAAATGCGTCTTGATTATAGAGAGTACTGGAGTGATTCCGCTGCCTGCTGCAAAAATGATATAGTTTTTGTCTTCTTTGGTTTGCGGTACGGTAAAAAGCCCGCTGGGGGGCATTACCTGCAAACTATCGCCTGCGTTTAGCTCTTTATTAACAAAGGTAGAAAAAAGGCCTCCTGGAATTTGCTTTACGGCAACGCGCCATGCATCGTCTAAGGGGCTTGAGCAAAGAGAATACGAACGTCGTACATCTTGCCCATCGATTTCTTTACGCAGCGTGAGATGCTGACCAGGAATATAGGCAAAGGCCTCTTTTAACGCCTCAGGAATATCGAATTCGATTACAGAGCAGTCTTTGGTTTCTTTGTAAACATTGCGAACGGTGATGTCGTAAAACTGTGCCATATTATTTATAAAAATACAAAACTAACGTTTGTTAGTTTAGTGTACAAATACTTAATCATAAATTATCCTTAACTCAGGCCTTAATACTAGCCAAAAGGGACTGGCGCATATCGGTCTTTAAGGTATTTACATCAATTTCGCCCTTTTTTGGATACCATAAATACAGCGTTCGCAGGGTAGACAATACAGAAAACAACATGATTTCTGGGTTTCTGTTTGCCACTACGCCCTTGGAGATGCCTTCGTGAATTATCTTTCTAAAATTATCTTCGTAACCGTTGCGCATCTCTTCAAAGTTGAGCAAAGCCTTACCTTCTAAATGCATCCAGTCGTTGTTAAGAGACCCTAGCGCATCTTGATTGTTGAGAGTGACATCAATGTGTAAGTCTACCACGGCTTCTACTTTTTGCAACGGATCTACCTTGGACTGCACAATGGTGTTCATGCCTTCTGTAAATTTTTCTGCCACACTCAAAATAAGTGTTTCGAGTATTTCGTGCTTAGACGAAATGTGATTATACAAACTCGCTGCCTTGATCCCCATCTTTTTTGCGAGGTCTCGCATGGTTACCGCGCTATAGCCTCGCTCCAAAAAAAGTGCGGCTGCCTGTGCGAGAATCTCGTCTTTACGGGTGAGGTTGTTCATGTAGCAGTGCTTAATATTAGAGTTTGATGCGCTGCCAATCGGCGTTGCTCGTTATTGGTGTTTCTTCGTATTCGAGAGTCCAACCCATGGTGTTGCTCAAGATGTATAATTTTTGAAGCTCAGAAATGAGTCTATTTTGCGCATTGGTCATTATGGTAGACTCACGAATTTTTGTGTCTAAGGAATCGGTAATTTGCTCACTAATGGCGTTAAAATCTTCTGCGCTGAACGGATTAAAATAGCCGTTTTCAATATCAAAATACTCGAGATCGGGCGTTATGGTAAGTTCTGGCTCTGGTATGTTTCGCAAGACTATTTTTTTATTAATGGTGTCTATAGTTACATCCATCTGACTCAAATCGTAAGCCACTTGCGCCTTTGCGTTTACGATCACAATGGCTCGTTTTTCTGAGGTTAGGCCTTCAAAATATAAAGTCTTGGCATCTTTAAAGGTTTGCACTTCGCTAAAGGAACCTTCTGTTACGATAAGCTTGCCAACATTGGCCAATTGTTGCTCGATAAGTGTGGTGTTTTCAAACTGTGTACTATGACCAAAGCGCTCACGATCGCAATAGCGGTACACAAAAACAATCAAAAGAGCCAACACGGCTCCAAAAAGCATATTGCGCATGGGGAAAATTTTAATTATTTAAATGTAAGGATTTTTGCGATAGGGATTGCCGCGAAAAGCCCACAGCCATTTATGGCGAGGACTTGTAGCAGAAAGCCCGCCCTGCTTCACAGAGTGAAGCCAAGGGATCGCCCTAAATAATTTTATAATTCTTTGCCTTCTGAACCGCTTCGATCTTAGAATGAACCTGTAGTTTTTTATAAATATTTTCTATGTGTTTGCGCACCGTACTGGGCGAAAGAATCAGGTTGTCTGCAATAGCGGTATAACTAAGTCCAGTGCTCAACTGCTCTAACACCTCTACCTCCCGATTAGAAAGTGAGATCTCTTCTTTATCTTGAACATTCTCTATTTGATCTGGATTGCGCAAGAGTTTTAGGGTTTTTAGTGCGATGGAAGGATTCATTGCAGCGCCTCCGTTCAAGGTTTCCAGTATGCCGTTATACAGGGCTTCGGGATCTATTTCTTTGAGCAAATAACCGTCTGCACCTGCTTTGATGGCATTAAAAATATGCTCGTCGTTATCGAAAACCGTTAGCATAATAATCTTGATGTGAGGGTACTTTTGCTTAACGATAGCCGTGGTTTCGATTCCGTTTAAAACAGGCATCTCTATATCCATTAAGATCAAATCTAGATTGTGATTACCTTCTAACTTGGTGAGTAAATCACTCCCGTTCACAGAGGTGTGTTTAATGCTTACATCCTCAAAAAACGATAGCTTTTCGCTTACGGCATTTATCAAAAAAGAATTATCGTCTACTATGGCTATTTTTAGATTCATCTATGGCTTGTTGGTCTATAAAGTTGCGCATTATTTACCGATTATCCCATAAGGCATTTGCCTTATTTTATTAATCGATGGGCATTTGAAGTCTTACCGAAGTTCCGTTTTCTGGCGAACTTATCACCTGCAAATCTCCGTTTAAGTCTATCGCTCGTTTTTTCATATTATTAAGTCCGTTGCCCATGGCAATCTCATCTTGATCAAAGCCGTTGCCATTATCGTCTATATTAAAAACAATGTGGGTAGCGTTCTCGCTTATGGTCACTGCGATCTTACTCGCATTGGCGTATTTAAGGCTATTGTTAATGCATTCTTGGATGATTCTGTAAATATTCATGCCTTGTACAGAGGTAAACACCCGCTGGCTATCGGTTTGTGAATCAATATCAAAAGAAAACCGAACACCTTGAGTTGCCGAGGCAGCCTTTTCGATAAAGTTAGAGATGCGCGATTTTAAATCGTCAAAACCAATCTCGCTTTTGTTCATAGCCCAAATGGTATCGCGAAGTTCGTAAATGGTTTGGCCTGTGAAAGTACTCACTTGCCCCAATTTATCGGTTACACCTTTTTCTAGATTTTTATACCCAAATTTTAAATTGTCAAGGCTAGAGATGATAAAAGTGAGTTGTGCCCCTATATTGTCGTGTAAATCTCTAGAGATACGCAGGCGTTGCTCCTGTAACTTGTTTTGAGTTTCGATTTTGGCTAAAGCCGAACTGAGCGCTGCCTCTTTTTGAAGTTGCTCATTTTTGAGTTTTTGCTGTCTAAAAAATAAAAAGCCCAACAGACCCAAGATTACAGCCAGCCCAAGGCTGCCGTAGATCATTATGTTCTTTCTTACAACCTGGGCTTCTTTTTGAGTGAGCTGCGCTTGCTGCACCAAGATTTGATTTTCTTTTTTTTGCGTTTGATACTTGGTCTCTAACTCAAATATACTTTTGGTTTTTTCTTCTTCGAATAGCTCTTTGTAAAGTGTATGCGAGCGCTGGGAATACTCATATGCTTTGTCAAAGTCTTTGCCTTGACGGTACATCACGGCTAAGTTTTCTGCAGCCTTTTGTTCGAATTCTTTAAAGTTATTCTGTTCTGCAATTTGCAGTCCCGCTAAAAGTTCTTTAAAAGCCTGTTCGTCTTTATACTGCACAAACAAACTATTGCCAAAACTAATACGAGCATTGCAGAGCTCGTAGCGATTATCGTCTCTCACAAATCCCGCAATAGCCTCTGTGTATAGGCGTGAGGCTTCTCTATAATTATTTAGACTATCGTTGGCTATGGCCATATTTACGCTCATATAAGGCACATAGCGATCATAGCCGAGCTTGGCATATAGCTCCGAGGCTTCTTCGGAGAATTGAATCGTCTTATTAAATGCTCCCGTTTTAATAGCCAAGGCACCAATATTGCCTTTGGTTATTGCCATGCCAACTTCATGATAATTCTCTTGGTAAATAGACAAAGCTCTGGTGTAAAAGTCCATCACTTTATCGTAGGCTTCTTGCTTTTTATAAACGATGCCAATGTTGCTAAGCACCATAGGAACCTTAGACCAATCGCTCGCATTTCGTTCGTAGATGCCTAAAGCATCGAAATAATAACGCAAGGATTCTTCGTAGTTGCCAAGTTCGTCACTTACGATTCCTAAGTTGTTATAAGAATCTGCTATTCCGATAGAATCTTGCAGTCGCGTCTTAATAGCCAAACTCTTTTGATGATACACCAACGCGCTATCCAACATACCGCTTGCCTCAAATACATTGGCCATGCTATTGTACGAAGCTCCTAAGAGTGTATCGTTATCTAATTCTTTTGAAAGTGAAACCGCTTGATTTGCAAAAATCTTTGCGCTATCCATTTGAATAGATTTAAACTCCCAGGAGAGCTCGTTTAGCGTGGCCGCTAGGGCTACGCCATCCTGCTCAGACTTTGCCTGAAGTAAACTGTCTACTACAGATTGTGCCTTTAGTTGGGAACTATTCAGAAGAAAAAAAAGTCCAACAAATACATAAAAGCCAGTGCTCTTAAACAAGCTTGTAAGATGGTTTTTCAATAAATCTAAGGTTGTTTGGAATTTAAATATAAGCAAACTCGTCCAAAACCAATATGGATCATCGTAGAGAGCGAAGCTAACAATTAATAGGGTTGGTGCATTTTTATCTCAGGCTGAACCACAAGTGCTTCTTCTAAATTATATCGTAAAAAATCATATCTGTTCAAAGATTTCTGGCGGAATTGCAATTGTGTTTTATGAAGCGACAAAGCCATGTCCAAGCCTGCTGTTTTTATAGAATGCGCCTGCTTTATCTTCTTGTTTTTATGTCTAAAAACAAGCAAAATACTGAGCACAATAAGCAGTAAGCCTGCAATAAAATAGTAGTTTGCCATGGTAACTAAATAGAGTACTAAAGTATCTTAAACCTAGTTAAGATACCATAAGTCATTTGTCGTATTTAGGCCACGGGGCAATGCAGGCTAATGGTGGTGCCCTGACCGCTTGTCGAGTCGACTTTTACGGTTCCACCAAGGTCAGAAGTACGTTTTTTTATGTTGCTTATTCCGTTACCCATGGGCGTCGAAGCAGGATCAAACCCGATGCCATTGTCGTTTATGGTAGTGATCAATTGCTTGTTTTGCCAGTCTATGTGCACCGAGATTTGTTCTGCCTTGGCATACTTTAGCGCGTTGTTTACCCCTTCTTGTATAATGCGATATAAATTCATCCCTTGCACAGAACTAAGAATTAAATCGTTAGGCACCTCCTTAGAAACATCAAATTTAAATTTGATTGCCGCTGTCGCCGAACTGGCTTTTTCTATAAAATTAGAGATGCGCACTTGTAAGTCTTCGATACTGATTTGGTTTTGGTTCATCGCCCAAATGGTATCTCGCAGTTCGTGAATCGTATCTTTTGTAAAATCACTAATACCCGCCAATTTGTTTGTTACAGCAGGATCTTTGTCTTTTAGACCAAACGATAAGTTATCTACAGAAGAAGTAACAAAAGTAAGTTGAGACCCAATATTGTCGTGTAAATCACGAGAGATTCTAAGGCGCTGTTCTTGCAGTTTGTTTTGAGTCTCGATTTTTGCCAAAGCAGTTTTTAGTTCAGCTTCTTTTGCCATTTGCCTATTTTTTAGTCGCTGGCGGCTATAAAACAGATAACCCAACAGTCCTAAAATAGCAGCTAGCCCCAGAGCCCCATAAATCAAACTGTTTTTTTTCTTTACCTGTAGCTCTGATTCTGCCAGCGTAGCTCTCGTTTGGGCCAAATCTCGCTCGTTTTGAGCCACTTTAAACTGTGTTTCTAACGACGCCATTTTTTGAGCGTTTTCTAACGAAAAGATACTGTCTTTTACGCGTTCGGATTGTTTGACTAATCCTTGACCTTTTTTTACTTTGTTTTCTATAAAAGCAGTCTGTGCAGCGGCTAAATAATATGCAGAAAGGTTGTTGGTATATTCCGGGAACTCCTCGACGTACTTCTCGCCTAGTACTACAATTTGTTTGGCTTGATTTAGGTTTCCGATATTATTATAAGCACTTATCAAATTTGTAATTACCCCAATATTCGATCTTCGATTGATGTTTTTCTCATCGCGTCCAGCAATTATTTCTCGCATACGCGGAATTGCCTCACTATAATTTTCTTGTGACATATAAATATTGCCGATAGTACTTAGGGTCTCGTAATAGAGTTGATCCATTTTGTTTGCTGCGGCAATTTGATTGGCTTCTTGCGCGCTTTCAAAAGCTTGATCGAGTTCGCCTTTGCTTCGCAAACAGATTGCAATATTATTGAGCGACGCAGGAATCTCGCTCATTAGCTCGTGTTTTCTTCTAATGGCCAAAGCTTTTCTATGGTACTCTAAAGCCTTATCATTAAGCTCCATTTCTTGATAAATGAGACCAATATTGTTTAAGTAAATACCGTCGCCCACATCTGTAGAGTTGTCTTTGTTCATCTCTAAGGCATCAAAAAAGTATTTGAGAGCCTCGTCATAATTTCCCTTGTTCCAGTTATACATGCCAAGGTTATTGATTACCATGACAGTAACCGTTTTGTGGCCATGTTCTTGACTATGCTGTAAGGACCTTTTAAAATAATAACCGGCCGAATCACTCTGCCCGCTTACATCTTTTAAGATTCCATAGGTGTTGGTAAGCTCAGAGATAGAAAACAGTGCCTTCTTTGTGCGAGCTTCGTTAAGGGCATCTGTTATGAGAGAATCGGCACGAGGGGCATCATTAAATATAAAGTAAAAACTAACTCGATTAAGGATGCGAAGACGTGATGAGTCCGGGGCTTTTTTTGCCTCGATTAATAAGCTGTCTACAAGTTTTGGTAATCTTTGAGCTGGTAATGTTGTAAAACAAAAGCACATAACAAGACAGCAAAAAACAGTATTTTTTGAAATCATAAACAGAAGTTCAGGTTATCGATGGTTACTATTTAACCCTCTAATGTAAAACAAATTAATACATAGATTTTGTCAAATTCCCATTGCTCCAGACCCCTACTTCTTTGGTGCCATCTGCTTTTTGGTAATAGCCTAAGCCGCTAAATTTGCCATAGGCCCATTCGCCGCCATAATAAGCGCCATCCTTGGCCCAATAACGCCCCATGCCATGCATTTGATCGCTGCTATTAAACTCGCCGCTGTATTTAGCTCCGTTCGCAAAGTTATAAGACCCTTGCATTAGGTGCCCATTTTTAAAGAAGCCAATAAAGTTATCACCATTGCTGTATTCCCAACGGCCGTAACCATTCTGACAGTCGCCAATGGTACAGCCCGTTGTTTTATTGTTATCGTAATAATTGTATTTGGAGGTCAATTCGCCATTGGTAAAAATACCCTGGGTCCATTTATTGTCGCGTACTGTAACACCAAGCCCGTTCATTTTTCCGTCGCGATACTGCCCTCTTAGATTGTCGTTGTCTTTGCTAATATAAACTCCGTATCCGTCCATTTTATCGTTCGTCCAGCGACCAATATACTGTCCCTCGCTAGAGGTCCAAAAATAACTTCCGTATCCGTGTTTTAATCCGCCTTTCCAAAAACCAATATAATCGCCATTATCGTAGGTTTTTTTGCCATAACCGTCGCTGCAATCGCCCCAGTCACATGTACTTGTAGTGGTAGTTTCGACAGGTGTTTGAGCCTTTGGAATCTGTGGTGACTGCTGCGCCATGCCCACCACGCCTATCATAAGCGCTATAAAAAATAGTTGTGCTCTCATAATGTTTGGTTTTTATGTGTAATCAAATATGCACAATAAAAGGTACAAAAAAAATACGGCAGTTGCCGTATTTTCTTCATTTTGAATTAGTTGTCTTGAAACACACCATTGACAAACCGCCCTATCTGTTTTTCGCCAGAAGCTGCAAAGCTATAATAGCCTCGACCATGATATTTTCCGTTAGACCATTCGCCGCCATAATAATCGTCGTTAGCAAACCAAAAACGGCCCATGCCATCAAATTGACCTTGGGTGTTAAACTGACCACTATATTTAGAACCATCGGCAAACGAATAGGTGCCAATGCTCATGGTTCCGCCTTTAAAGAATCCTACATATGTATCGCCATTAGTCCAAACCATTTTACCGTATTTGTCTTGGCAATCTCCTATGGTACAACCTGTGTCTACATCGTTACCATAAAAATTATATACAGCATTTTGTGTTCCGCCAGACCAGGTTCCTTGCTTCCATTCTTCGCCTGTACGTGTCACACCAATTCCAGATAAGTTACCATTATAAAACTCTCCTTTTATGATGTCGTCATTATCTGCTGTGTATACACCATACCCCGTCATCTTATCGTCTGTCCAGTTGCCCACATAGGTTCCGCCATCGTTCCAGCTATACAAGCCATAACCATTTTTAAGACCCCCAGTCCAAAAGCCATCATAATAACCATTGTCATAATCGTAACGGCCAAAACCACTGTTACAATCACCTCGTGTACATCCAGTCTCTGTAGTGCTTGGCGTGCTCGATGTGGCGCTAGTGCTTGCGTTCTCTAATTTTACCGGCTTAAATACAAAGGAGCTTGTTAGCTTATAATCTACCAGACGATATCTAGGAGAATCGTCGTAATTGATTACTAAATCGTCTCCTTCAAATTGAGAAGTTACCCTGTCGTAATCTATGGTTTCGCCTTGTGCGATAATCCCATATTCTTTTTTATCTCGGTCTCTATACCAAAATGTATCTTCTGGAGCTTCTCCCATATCTATTAAATCCATAGCGCCCCAGCTTGGGAAAGCGCGTATGTCTTTTTCTAAATACGTTTTATCTAATTCAGAAACATAAGCTACATAACTACCCCCTACATTGGTCACTTCTGGCGAATAAGACTCATCGTTAACGTATGTTTTATAAGAATAAGGGTTGGTAACATAAAAGTCTTTAGATACGTTGTTTTTTAATACGACTGCTTCTTTTTTGGTAAATACAAGGGTGGACTCATAATCGGGAAGCAAATAAATTACTCTCGCCGAAGGATCTAAAACGGCCAAGGTGTCTGTACTTAATTGAGTTAACTCTAAGATTCCGTTAATCTTAGCTCCAGATTTAGAATAAACAGAAAAGGAATCATTGGTGGTTCGTTCCCATGTGACAGTATTACTACTGGTACCCTGAGAGCTCATTGGCTGAGGCACTTGTGCCCAAACGGCGCCGCTCATCAATGCGCATAGAAAAAGTGATACAAAAGTTTTCATGTGATGATTTTTAAAACAATCTTAATTATTTGGATTTTTACTACTATAAATATCGTAATTAATTATTAGTAAGACAGTAAGGCAATTGCCTTATTATTGGTTTATAACTTAAAAAAGAAAACCTTACACCTGCAGGGCATAAGGTTTTCGTGTAAACACTATGTGCAATCGAGAGCGATCGATTACTTCTTTAAATCAAAGGCCAAAATGGTGTTATTATCTGCTTTGTAATACAGGATTCCACCAAAATCGTCAACCTTGTATTCTGGCTTTTTGTCTTTTAAAACGATTTCTTTTTCTGTAACCCCAGTGTCTTTGTTCACTTTTACCAAGCCAACTCCATCATCTAGTTTTGTCAAAATAAATTGTGCATTAGCAGTGGCAGAAGTCGCTTTAAATCGCTTGAGCATTTCTGCAACAGAGGCACCAGATGCCATAGCCATAGAATCTCCCATATCTGCGTAAGCTTGTCCTCTATTGGTATAAGAACCTAATCTGTTGCGATTGTTATTAGCCTCTGAATAGGATGCGGCTGCTGTAGCTGCGGTAGCAACTGCTAAAGCTCCCATTAGAATCGCTCCAAATGCACTTTTACCAGGAGCACGATGATACTCATGCCAGTTTGGAGATCCGTTCCAATCTAAAAACATCATGTTTTGATCACTGGAAAGCAAAACTCCGGAATCACGTACTTCTATTCCCGTAGGTGCTTCTTTACCATCAAAATCGGCTTCTGCGAATTCGCCAACTTCTCCCGTATTTGCATCTACAGCATATACGTTTTCGTCTGCCCCAATTAAAAAACGATTGTTTTTGGCATCAAAAGTCGAGCTTACTGCATCTGCTCTTTTGTACTTTAATGGCTTCTTCCAAACCTGATCGCCTGTCTCTAGGTTTACAATATTTGCATCTTCTGAAGTGATATATATAAGCCCTTGATCTGTAGATGCCATGGTTAAGATATTCTCCCCAGTTTTTAATGGTTTTTTAAAGAGTGTTTGCCCGTCAAACGAAATTTTATTGATTCCGCCTTCATAAATTCCGAAGAGTATACCATCGTCCATTATATAAAAATGCTGTACATAACCCTTGGTTTTAGGAGCTTTTTCCCATAGATCTTCTCCGTTTGATGCGCTTAAAAATGCAATCTTAGACTCAGATCTACCAGAAGCCAATTTCATAATTCCACTTTTTCCAGAATTATCTACATTACTAACTATCGCCAATCCGTTAGGAAGAATCTCAAAATTTACGACGTTGCCCTTTACTTTATGACCTTCTACCCAGAGATCTTGTCCGCTTGCACTAATCTTATGCACCTTGGTACTCCCGCCATTGGCCTTGCCAACAAAACCGTAAATCTCTTGTTCGGTTTGGTCTGCTACCATCCAACCAACGTTTTTAAGATCGTTCTTCCAAGCTATACTGCCAGAAGCCATATCGACCTTGGTTAACCCTTTGGTTGTGGGAATAATTAGGCCACTTTCTAATAAAAGCGGTCTTCCGCTAACAGTTTCGGACCCTTTGAAGGTAAAAAAGCTTTCTTGCTCGCCCGAATCAAGATCATATATGGCTACGGCATTAGCATATTTTTCTGCTGCCTTGCGCTGCCCGCTCACAACTAATTTGTTTTGCGGCATCATAACATGACAGGTCATAATCATTTTCCAACCGTTGGATTCTGTACTGAATAATTTTTTTCCAGACATATAATCGATAACGGCTTTTTTTGTAATCAAAGCACCAAATCCTGTTTGTCCTACAACTACATAAGGAGCATTGGGAATAAAAGTGAGCTCTTCTGGCTTTACTCTTCCGTAGTCTGTAAAGTTGAATAGCAGTTCGTTAGAACCAGGCTTGATTCCAACGAGTCCGTCATTGGTTGCCACCACCATGGTTCCTCCCTGTGTAAGGGTCATATCGTTTATTTTGGCTCCCGTATCGTATCTAAAATCAGGATTGTCTACGTTCTGTGCCATGGCGACAGTTGTTGTCAATAACAACACAAATGCCATATTTAAGTTTTTTACAAGATGTCTCATCGTTTGGATTTTTAGTGTGAATCAAAGATGCGATATAAGCTCAGGCGGTTCAATAGGGCAATTGACGTATTCTTGGTTAACACAGCTCACAGTCAGTGCTTTACCGTATAAAATGAAAAAGCCGAGACCTAATAAATAGACCCCGACCCTCCACATAAAAACCTCTACATCGAGATTTAAATAATTGTAGCAAGTACTACATGTCAATATTTGCTTTAAATTTTCCTTCGGTAATCATTTTGCTACTCTCATCGTCTGCATTGTAACCTTCAAAAGAAAATGTGCCTTCTACCACTTCGCCGTCATCTGAGGTAATCACAATTTCACCTAGTTCTAATCCACCAACGAATGCTGTTGCAAAAGAAGACTGCCAAGTAGCTAAAGGATCAATTGTAATGTAATTCGCTCCACTAGCATTGTCTACACTGTCGCCTGTTACATAGGTACCTGGGCCGTCGTAATTAGTGATAGAGATGCTAATAGTTTCGCCAGCATTGGTCCCTCCTTGAAACACTAATACTTGAATACTCCCGCTGCTACCTATTTGAGCACCAACAATTACGGCTGGATCTTGGGCGGCTTCAAAAGCTACTCCGTCAATTTTAGCTGTTAAAAATTCTGCCCCTGCGGCAGTTGTGTCGTCGTCTGGGTCTGTTGTGGCATCGTCGTCTTTATCACAAGCCGTCATTAATAAGGCTAAGAAAATAAAAGAGTATTTGCACAAGTTTGATAAAGTCTTCATTTATGTGAATTTTGAATTAATAATGAGACAAATATCTTGCGAAAGAGAAGGGCAAACAATAGGGCAACTGTCGTATATCTACAAATCAATATGAGGATTGACAGCTCTAAAATGGGCAAGCTTTTGAGCTAACTGTCTCTCAAACTCCTTATGGTTACTGCTATTGGGGTGAATTGGTTTGTGGGCCATAGCTGCTTTGAGCTGTGAGACCTCATTGAGTGTAGTTATGGTTTCTGTAGCAAACCAAACGGCTTTAAACTTCTCCCAAATAAAAGAAATGGCCTGCTCGTTAGGATGAATCAAATCCTGCTTATAAAAACGATAATCGCGCAATTCGTCCATCATTATTTCGTAGGCAGGGAAGTAATGTACGTTATCTTTAGGTGCGATTGCATCATGTATTCCGGCGAGTAAATGTGCTTTGCTCCTAGCGTTTTCTACGAGCCCATCTTTAATATGACGCACCGGACTAACCGTAGTTATGACTATAATTTCTGGATTTATGGTTTTTACCAAAGCGATACTGGCTTCCAGACTTTGGGCAACTTGATCGGGCGACAACAGTTCTTTTAAAAACCTCTTGTTGGGTAGTTTGTGGCAATTGGCGACTATTTGATCGCTTTCGATATGTCTATACACCCAAGCAGTGCCGTAGGTAATTACCAAGTGTCGAGCGTTAACCAAATTGTGATGTAGTTCTCTTACAGCACCATTCAACGTTGTAGAGAATTCACCAGGGAAATCGCCATACATTTTTGAATGCGCCAAAAAACTATTCCAAATACCGTTGTTTTCGAAAATATCTTCTGAGCCTATCTCTTGCTGATTTACCGCAAATGTAATCAGGCGCTCTATGGCCAAAGGATGAAAAACGATCCCGAAGGGGTTTGCATGGCTGGGCAAACACATCTTTCTAAACATGGCTGCGATATGCTCAGAAAAACAACTACCCATAAATACCGTTGGAGCGCTATAGTTAACTAGCGCGTGTTGTTCGGGTATCGATACTGGAGTCGTCCACTTCACGATTAAGAAATATAAGTCGCTGCGGCTTCTAGCGCGGCAGCAATTCCGTCAGGGTTCTTTCCGCCAGCAGTGGCAAAAAATGGTTGTCCACCTCCACCGCCTTGAATATGCTTACCAAGTTCGCGTACAATAGTGCCAGCATTTAAGTCTTTGCTGCTCACCAATTGTTTGTCTATATAGCAAGCCAATAATGCTTTGCCTTCGTGATTAGAGCCAAGAACAAAAAAACCGTTCTCTACTTTGGATCCAAGGTCAAAACATAAATCTTTAAGACTCGCAGCATCTAGGTCTACCTTCTTTGCCAAAAACATGACGCCGTTGGTTTCGGTGATTTCTTTTAGAAGATCGTCTTTGATGTTACCAGCTTTTTCTTTTAAAAGCTGCTGCAGCTGTTTCTTTAGACTAGCATTTTCTTGCTGAACCGTTTCTATAGCAGCAACAGGATCGTTAGAATTATTAAGCTGTCGCTTTACCTTTTTAAAGTCTTTAGATGTATTGATGAATAAATCTTTGGCAGCATCTCCAGTGATGGCCTCAATTCTTCTAATCCCTGACGCGATCGCAGATTCGCCAGTAATGGTAAAATGCCAAATTTCATTGGTATTAGCTACGTGGGTTCCGCCACATAGTTCCATCGATTTTCCAAACCGAATGGCTCTAACAGCATCGCCATACTTTTCTCCAAACAGTGCAATGGCTCCCTCTTCTATCGCCTGGTTGTACGGAATCGAACGACGCTCATCTATTGCAATGCCTTCGCGTATACGCGCATTTACAAAGTCTTCTATTTGTATGAGTTCTTCTGCAGAAACCTTGCTAAAGTGCGAAAAGTCGAATCGCAAATATCCACTGTGTACCATAGAACCTTTCTGTTCTACGTGCGTGCCTAAAATATTGCGCAAGGCCTGGTGTAGCAAGTGGGTTGCTGTGTGATTAGAACAAGTTCGGTTGCGCTGGTTTTGATCTACAACGGCTTTAAAAGATTCCTCAGGATGGCGAGGTAAATTTTTTGCAGTGTGTACAATTAAGTTGTTTTCCTTTTTAGTATCTACGATATATACCACCTCTCCATTGCTAGCTTCTAAATACCCTTTGTCTCCTACTTGACCTCCTCCTTCTGGATAAAACGGGGTTAGATTAAATACCAACTGAAAAACGGTACCGTCCTTTTTACTTTCGATCTGTCTGTAGCGCGTTATTTTTACCGATGTTTCTAATAAATCGTAGCCCACAAACTCTTCTTCTGAATCATCTTTTAATACAACCCAGTCTCCCGTCTCTACCTTGGTTGCAGCTCGTGACCTGTCTTTTTGTTCTTGAAGCTTGGCTTCGAATTCTGCTTGGTCTAAACTGTAACCACGCTCGCTTAAAATAAGTGCTGTTAAATCGATCGGAAAACCATAGGTATCATAAAGTTCGAAGGCTTTGGCTCCAGAGACTTGTTTGCCGTTTGTGTTTTTAATCACGGTTTCTAACAAAACCAAACCTTGATCTAAGGTTCGTAAAAAAGAAGCTTCTTCTTCTCTTATTACGTTTGTAATTAAATTCTTTTCCTTTTTAAGCTCTGGGAAAGCCTGCCCCATTTGATTGCTTAAAGTATCTACCAATTCGTATATAAATGGAGACTTCTCATCTAAAAATGTAAACCCATAACGAATCGCGCGTCTCAAAATGCGACGAATCACGTACCCAGCACCAGTATTACTAGGCAATTGTCCATCTGCAATGGCAAACGATACGGCTCGCAGGTGATCTGCGATCACGCGAATGGCGATATCTGTCTCTTCGTTTTTACCATAAGTAACCTTTGCGACAGCTTCTATTTCGCGAATGAGCGGTGTAAAAACATCTGTATCGTAATTGCTCTTTACATCCTGTAAAACCATGCAAAGACGTTCAAAGCCCATCCCGGTATCTACGTGTTGCGCTGGTAGTTTTTCTAGAGATCCATCTGCCTTGCGATTATACTGCATAAAAACCAGATTCCATATCTCAACGACCAAAGGATGGTCTTTATTTACCAATTCGGCGCCAGAAAGTTTTGCCTTATCTTCTTCTGAACGTATATCGATATGAATTTCAGAACAAGGCCCACATGGCCCAGTTTCGCCCATCTCCCAAAAGTTATCGTGCTTATCGCCGTTAAGTATATGGTCTTCTGCAATGTGTTGCTTCCAGAAAGCATAAGCCTCGCTATCGCGATCTAATTTATCGCCATGATCGCCCTCAAAAATGGTCACATATAGATTCTCTTTGTTTATTTTAAAGACATCTGTAAGTAATTCCCAAGCCCATGAAATCGCTTCTTCTTTAAAGTAGTTGCCAAAACTCCAGTTGCCCAACATCTCGAACATAGTGTGATGATAGGTATCTTTTCCTACTTCTTCTAAGTCGTTGTGTTTTCCGCTAACGCGCAGACACTTTTGAGTATCGGTAACACGTTTGTTTTTAGGGTCGGCATTGCCCAAAAAATATTCCTTAAACTGATTCATCCCTGCATTGGTAAACATCAGGGTAGGATCGTCCTTTATTACCATAGGGGCAGAAGAAACTATTGAATGCTCTTTTGAAGCAAAAAAGTCTAAGAAGGTCTTTCGAATTTCCTGGGCTTTCATCAAGGTCTATTTAGAGGGTATATTACTTATAAAGTTTTGCTAAAAATCGCCCATTAGGGGATTGCTTAAACAATTTTTATATTTGTGGGACGTTTGCCCAAAGCACACCCGGTTATTAAACAGCAAAAATAGCATATTTTAACTTATGTCTAAGGTTAAATATTATTACGATAGCGAGACCTTATCGTATCGCAAAATCGAAAACAAACGAGGCCGAAAATTCGGTTATGTCATGCTCATTCTCTTCGGAATATTAATGAGTGGACTTCTCTTTTTTGTGCTTTATTTAAACATTCCCTATATAGAAACTCCTAAGGAAAAAACCCTTAAGCGAGAACTTGCCAATGCGCAATTACAATACGAGTTGCTCAACAAAAAAATGGAGCAGGCAGAAGCTGTCCTACTCGAAGTACAAGAACGAGACAACAATTTATATCGGGTTTATTTTGAGGCGAATCCTATTCCAGACGAGCAGCGCAAAGCAGGTTTTGGGGGAATCAATCGCTATAAAGACCTAGAAGGCTTCGACAATTCTAAATTGATTATTGCTTCTAACAGAAGGATGGACGTGCTAACAAAACAAATAGTGGTACAGTCTAGATCGTTAGATGAGATCGCAAGTTTGGCAGAAGAAAAAGAAAAGTTACTCATTGCAATTCCTGCAATTCAACCCGTTAGAAACGAAGATTTAACGAGAGTAGCTTCTGGTTTTGGTTATAGAACAGACCCATTTACAAAGGCACGTAAGTTTCATTATGGAATGGATTTTACCGCTCCTCGCGGAACCCCAGTCTATGCCTCAGGAGACGGTGTTGTCGATAGAGCAGACGCCACAGCAGCGGGTTACGGAAAACACATTCGTATCGATCATGGTTATGGATACGAGAGCTTATATGCGCATTTATACAAGTATAATGTGCGTAAAGGACAACGTGTAAAACGTGGAGACCTTATTGGTTTTGTTGGCAGTACGGGGCGATCAGAAGCACCGCATTTGCATTATGAGATTTTTAAAGATGGCGATAAGATTAATCCCATCCATTTTTACTACGGAAACTTATCTCCAGAAGAATTTGACTCTTTGTTAAAAGTGGCACAGCAAGAAAACCAATCCTTAGACTAATGCACATCGAGCTTCCAGAAAAGAGGTATTATTCTATAGGCGAAGTCGCAAAAGCCTTTGATGTAAATACGTCTTTATTGCGATTCTGGGAAAAAGAGTTTGATGTTCTTACTCCTAAAAAAAATGCCAAGGGCACTCGAAAATTCACGCCAGACGACATTAAAAATCTGGAGTTGATATATCACTTGGTCAAAGAGCGTGGCTTCACACTCGAAGGGGCAAAAATTCACTTAAAAGAGCAAGGAAAAAAAACTGCAAGCACTTTTGAGATTATTCGTAAATTAGAAGGAATAAAAGCCGAGCTAATTAAAATAAAAGACCAACTTTAATCAATAACCATCATGAAAAAATGGATGCCAGCAATTGCTATAGTGGCAATTATTGCGCTTTGGGGAATTTTTACAAACAATTCTCTGGTAAGCATGGAAGAAGACATTAATACCCAATGGGCTAATGTAGAAAGCACTTATCAACGTCGCGCAGACTTGATTCCGAATATTGTAAATACAGCAAAAGGTTATGCCGAATTTGAGCAAGAAACCCTGACCAAAGTTATAGAAGCACGCAGTAAAGCCACGGCTGTAACCATCGACCCTAGCAATATTACACCGGCACAATTAGAACAGTTCGAAAAAGTGCAAGGCACTCTAAATTCTGCCTTGGCTAGGTTGCTGGCAGTATTTGAGCGTTACCCAGACCTCAAAGCCAACGAAAACTTTAAAGAACTCATCAACGAATTGGAGCGCACAGAGAACAGAATCAACGTAGAGCGCATTAGGTACAATAAGGTGGTGACCCCTTATAACACGAAGGTTAGAAAGTTTCCGAACAGCCTCATCGCAGGAATATTAGGATTTGACAAAAAGGTTTACTTTGAGAGTGACGAAGGCACCGAAGTTGCACCTGTTGTTGATTTTGATTAAAACATGAACGAGGTAGCATCTTTCTTTACGCCTGCACAAGAGCAACAAATTATTTCTGCCATTCAAGAAGTCGAGCTAAAGACGGTAGGAGAAATTCGTGTGCACTTAGAGCATCATAGCCCAATCCCAGCCATAGAAAGAGCCAAAGAAGTTTTTTCTGAGATTGGGATGGACAAGACGGAGCATAAAACAGGGGTTTTAATTTATGTAGCAGTTGGTAGTCATTTATTGGCTATTGTTGGCGACGAAGAGATTAACGACCGAATACCTGACGCAGATTGGGTAAAACATTTACAACAATTACAAAATCATTTTGTTAATAACGATGCCGCTACTGGTTTGATAACGACCATTAACACTATTGGTGACGAACTTGCCACACATTTTCCTTCTCAGAAGAAGAATCCAAACGAATTGTCGGACGATATCTCTAAAGGTTCATGAAGCTAAGAAAATTACATATTAGTGTCTTCTTCTGGCTGGTGATGCTTTTCACGAGCATTCCGGTTATTGCCCAATACGACATCCCTAACCTACCCGATAATCGAGAGGATCAAATTGTTTACGACGATGTTAAATTACTTAGTGAGTATCAGAAGACCTCTTTAGTAAACAAACTCAGAAACTACGACGACACCACCTCGACGCAAATTGCAATTGCCATTATTGGCAGTACAAACGGAGAAGACATTTCTTTACTTGGGGCAAAATGGGGCACAAAGTGGGGTGTGGGTCAAGAAAAAGAAGACAACGGAATTTTTATCTTATTAGCAAGAGACGATCGTACTATTGACATCAACACCGGTTACGGAATAGAATATAGAATGACCGATCTAATGACCGAACGCATTATCAATCGGGTGATTATTCCAGAGTTTAAAAAAGGTGATTATTACGCAGGTCTCGACGAAGGTACCGATGCTATTTTTAAGGCCTTAAATGGCGAATTTGTAGCCCCAGAAGAAGAATCAAATTTCCCCTCGGATTGGGGAATATCTGCGACCGTATTAGTTTTAATGGTACTCTACATAATACTATTGATTGTAATCGCTAAAAAATCAAAAGGAGGAGGTACTTATTACGGCACCGGGCCCATAACCTATAGTGGCAGCGGCAGATCTTCGGGCTCGTATAGTAGCTCGAGTAGCAGTAGCAGCAGTTATAGCAGTGGCAGCAGTAGCTTTGGTGGGGGTAGCTTTGGTGGGGGTGGTGCTAGCGGGAGTTGGTAGCCCTACGGCCTACTTCTTGCGCATATAAATGGTAATCGGCACTCCCTTAAAGTCAAACTGACTTCTAAGTTTGTTTTCTAAAAATCGCTTGTAAGGTTCCTTTACGTATTGCGGCAAGTTGGCAAAAAATGCAAAGCTCGGATACGGCGTAGGCAACTGGGTGCAAAACTTAATCTTTACGTACTTGCTCTTATAGGCTGGCGGCGGCGTATGCTGAATAATGGGCAACATGGTGTCGTTAAGCACACTCGTTTTAATTTTCTTAGCTCTGTTTTTGTACACTTCTACGGCAGTTTCTATGGCCTTAAAAATGCGTTGCTTGGTTAGCGCAGACATAAAAACGATAGAGATATCTGTAAAAGGTTCGCATTGTTTTTTGATATAGGCCTCAAACTCCTTGGTAGATTGATTATCTTTTTCTACCAAATCCCATTTGTTGACCAAAATCACAATGCCTTTGTTATTGCGATGTGCCAACCAAAAGATGTTTTGGTCTTGCCCTTCGAATCCTCTGGTAGCATCTAATACCAAAAGCGCTACGTCACAATGCTCTAGAGCTCTTACCGAGCGCATTACGGAGTAAAACTCTAGGTCTTCTTTTACCTTAGACTTGCGTCTAATCCCAGCGGTATCTACTAAATTAAATTCAAAACCAAAACGGTTGTAACGTGTGTCTATCGCATCTCTGGTGGTTCCGGCAATGTCTGTAACTATGTAACGGTCTTCACCTATCAACGCATTTATAAAAGAAGATTTACCAGCATTGGGACGTCCAACAACTGCAAACCTTGGGAGATTGTCTTCTTCTTTGATCTCATCATCCGGAAGCAATTCAACCAAATCGTCAAGCAAGTCTCCTGTACCGCTCCCGTTGGTAGCGGCGATGGTATAATATCTCTCGAAACCTAGGCTGTAAAACTCAACTGCATCTGCAGCGCGCATGCTGTTATCTACCTTATTGACTACTAGCATTACTGGTTTTTTGCTTTTGCGAAGCAAATCGGCCACTTCTTGATCCATGCCAGTAATTCCGTTTTCTACATCTACCATAAACAGAATTACATCTGCCTCGTCGATTGCGAGCTCTACCTGCTTATCGATCTCTGCCTCAAAAACGTCGTCGCTTCCGACTACATATCCGCCTGTATCAATCAAAGAGAATTCTTTTCCGTTCCAATCACTCTTACCATAGTGACGATCTCTTGTAACCCCACTTACGGCATCAACGATAGCCTCTCTCCTTTGAATCAATCGATTAAAGAAAGTAGATTTACCAACATTTGGGCGTCCAACGATAGCGACAATACTCATTTACATACTTTTAGGGTGCAAAAATAGTCTTTATTTATAGTTTGGCAGTGCTTGTTCTGGCTATTTTAAATCAGGGGTCGATCTGCTTTATTATTCTGGCTGGATTCCCGCCTATAAATACGTTATCTGGAACATCTTTTGTAACGACCGCACCAGCTCCAATAACGACTCTATTTCCTATGGTCACTCCAGGATTGATAATAGCACCGCCACCAATCCAAACATCGTTGCCAATCATGATAGGTTTCGCAAATTCTAGCCCCGAAGCCCGCTCTTTTGCGTTGAGTGGATGCGTGGCCGTATAAATCTGAACTTTTGGCCCAAGCATGGTCCTATCACCTATGGACACAGGCATAACGTCTAAAATACAGCAGTCAAAATTCATAAATACCGAATCGCCCAAGTTAATATTAGAACCATAATCACAGTAAAATGGCGGCTCGATATTAAGGTTTTTACCAGCGCTACCAAACAAGTCGTAAAAAAGGCTATCTCTTTTAGGTTTTTGATCTTCTGTCATGGCATTGATCTTACCAAAGAGCATTCTGGCATGCAGTCGCTCACGCACCAGAGTAGGATCGCTGGCATCATAAAGCTGGCCCGAAAGCATTTTTTGTTTTTCTGTCATAGGAATAAACCTTGAGATATTAACCGATTAGGCAACTGAGCGATATCATACAAAGCAAATTATTAAATTGCTACTATTGAATCACATAAATGTACCACTTCCCATGGAATTTGAACACGATTTTGTGCTCCGACCACGCTTCACTCTTGAATATAACTGCAGCCCGCAGGCAATTCTTGAAGCATTTCAGAAGGCAAAAGGCACTAGTGAAGACGTTCGAGTTTTAGTTGTAGACGACCGTATTTTTTTGAGCATAGCACCCAAAGATCAGCATTATTGGTCGCCACAATTAGAAGTAGAAATTTTACACAGTGAGGACAATCTCACGACCTTAAAATGTAGATTTGGACCAAAACCCGCTGTTTGGACCCTATTTATGTTTTTGCACTTTATCGTGGCTGGGTTGTTTATAAGCTTTGCGATTTGGACCTACACCAACTTTAGCCTAAATGTGGCTTTCGCGCTACCCTTATTTCTTACCTTACTTATGCTACTCAGTTGGTTTGTTTTGTACGCTGGTGGGCGTATGGGAAGGCATGCGGGAAAAGACCAAATGCACCAACTCTACAGATATTTTAAAGATACTATGCCTGTTTAGTTGTTATACCCAAAGCGCTTGAGTTGCCTTTGGTTACTACGCCAATTTTTATTCACCTTAACATACAATTCTAAGTGAATTTGCTTACCAAAGAACTTTTCTAAATCCTTTCTGGCTTCGACCCCTACCCTTTTTAACGCAGTACCCTTATGGCCAATGATAATCCCTTTTTGGGTTTCTCGTTCTACCATTATTACAGATCGAATGCGAATAATCTTGTCGTCCTCTATAAACTCTTCGGTCTCGATTTCTACGGCATACGGTATCTCCTTTTTGTAATGCATCAAGATTTTTTCACGGATGCTTTCGTTTACAAAAAAGCGTTCGGGTTTGTCTGTTAAGGCATCCTTTGGATAAAAGGCGGGAGATTCCGGAAGTAATTCCAAAATTCGATTAAATACCTCTGCAACCCCAAAGTTCTTTAAGGCAGAGATGGCAAAAATCTCTGCATTCGGCAATTTTTCGCTCCAAAGGGCTACCGCTTCTTGCAATTGTTCTTCGTTGCCTTTGTCTATTTTATTGAGTAATAATAATACCGGAATCTTGGCAGAACGTATCTTTTTCATAAAGCTTTCGTCCTTGAGGTCTTTTTCGCCAAGCTCCACTAAATACAGCAGTACATCTGCATCTTCGAACGCAGATTTTACAAAATCCATCATGGCGTTTTGCAGTTCGTAGGCTGGTTTAATAATTCCAGGAGTATCGCTAAGCAGCACTTGAAAATCTTCACCATTGACTATTCCTAAGATTCGATGCCTTGTGGTTTGTGCTTTAGAAGTGATAATAGAAAGACGCTCCCCAACAAAAGCATTCATTAAGGTGCTCTTGCCTACATTGGGATTGCCTATAATATTTACAAAGCCTGCTTTGTGTGCCATGGTGCAAAAATACCACAAATAAGTAGGAACCAATCAACCTTTTACAACAACCATTAATCTACACCAATCTACCACTGGTCTATTTTGGGGGTTTAGACCCTATAATCCAAATTAGATTTGCAGCAAATAACAAAACAATGAAACACTATTACTTTGTCTTAACCCTATTCACCCTTGTCATCTCGAGCCTAAACTCATACGCTCAAGATGCGCCTTTTAACTGCGATTACAATGCATATTTGTTTCAGCGAAACGATGTGTTTGCGTTAAATCTAGCTTCGGGAAGCGCTGTTATGGTAGCTACCGACATCACAGAAGGAAATGTTAATGCTACGGGCTACAACCCAATCGATGGGTATATCTGGGGCTCGGTAAGTTCTCCTTCGAAGACCATTGTACGTATCGGAAACAACTTTGAAGTAAGTTATTTTAACATCGATGCATTACCCACCTCCAATCGATATATTGGTGATGTAAGTCAAGAAGGGATATACTACCTAAAACCTTCTGGAAGTACTGTATATCGCATCGACCTGCGTCCAGAATCCGAAACCTATACACAAGCGCTCGAAACTGTTTCTCTCTCTTTGAACATTTCTATTCACGATTGGGCATTTAACGCGGTAGATAACATGCTTTACACAGTAGAAAAATCGAGCAATATTTTATATCGTATAAATCCAATAACTGGCTTGGTAACTTCTTTGGGCGAAGTCCCAATTTTATCAGGTAATAGATATACATACGGAGCTGTTTACTTTGATTCAGAAGGCCGTTTTTATGTATCTGCAAATCAAACAGGAACCATTTACGTAATTCAAAATGTTCAAAACATTATTCCCGGCGACTTACTTATGTCAAATGTGTTTGCCTTTGGTCCATCAAGTTCGAGCAACGATGGTGCCCGTTGCCCTACGGCGCCAGTCCCCCAAGAAGATTGCTCTAATGGAATTGATGATGATGGAGATGGACTGATCGATTGCGACGACCCTTCATGCTCCGGAGTAGCGGAATGTCCCATTATTGAGACAAGCTCCGGAGGGAATGAAGGCGGATTAGAAAGCAACAATCGACTTTCTACTGCCATTGGAAAACGCAATTTTAATCGCGCCAAAAGCAATTACAAATTTGACCCATTAGCGCAACCTATTATTAATAAAGCGCAATATGTCAATGCCAAAAATGGCGGATCTACTGCACTCATCGACCTTGTACCTATTGACGCATTAATAGATACTCAGGTTATTGAATCGACCCCTTTGGATTTGATTCAAATCACAAATGCAACAGAGATTCTAGCCTTCGATTATCTACGTGATTCTAATACGGTTGCGGCTGTGATGGCCTTTACTACCGAAGGTCGTGTATATGAACACACCAAATACATTTGCGATCGTCTTTTAGGCGGAGAAATTCTCTCAATTTCGACCATAGAAATATATGAAAACAACTTTATCACCACACAGATCAAAAACCCAGATGGTAGCATCGAGTTTGTATTGAGCATCACTGCTACTTTGAGTGAAGATCAAGAATCGTTTACTATAGAGAGTCACTGGAATTTAGATCGATATTTGCTAGATCGTAAGTACTATACAGTGCAACTGTGGGCTAACTCTATCGACGATTTATACACCTTAGGCAACTCGTTTTTAGACCTAGCGGTTTTACAAAAGCCAGTAGACGAATTTAGAACTAGTACCCCGCCAAGAGTATATGCAAGGACAGCTCGCTATACCAACGGTAATTTAGATTTAACGTTGGTTAATACCAATAACAGCCCATCGGTTGCGATTAACGGAGGTTACCGACTGAGTGAGACACTTCCTATTCAAGATGTGAGTGTGTCGCAAGACCTCAATGGCGATTATATTCAAAATATCAGATTGAATTCTGGATCGTTGTTTGATTTTGGATTCAGAATTGAGGCGATCGAGAGTGAGAGTCCTGACGACCTTTATCTCTCTGATGGCGTCTGGGGATTGGATTCAGACGAGACGTTAAATATGGTAAGAAACTATGAAGTAATCCCGCAAGAACAACTTGATTCAGAAGGATTACGTCTAGAGCGTGGCGTTCGGCTTGATGCCCAAATTACCCAAAACATTGCCATCTATCGTTCCTTTACCCCGCGTTTTAAAGGGGCAGACATCTCTAATTTTAATGCCTTAACCTTTATTGCAAAAGGCTCTGGAAGCATGGAAGTTGTGCTGCCACAAGCCAATATCGCAAATTGGGAAGATCAGCCTCGAGCCCAAGTTAATTTGTCTGATCAAGAATCTTCTTATACAATTCCGTTAACGCAGTTTAGTAATAATGCACCCTTAACGAATACTACCACTGTAGTTTTTAGTTTCCCAGCTCAGGAGGGTTCACGTGCACTAAACTTTGAAATCAAAGAACTGGTTTTTAAAAGCCTAAGCGAAGAGTCTTTGTTGGTGCTAGAGAATCAAAATACCATGATAAGCCCCAATCCTTGGAAGCCCAGTTCTGTACTTTCTTGGAATAGCACCAATGCCGAAGCACAAAAAATCAGCATCACCAATCTTATCGGGCAAACGATGATTGAGTTTCATACTAATTCACAAAGCGGATTGAATCAATTCTCATTAGATCAATTAAAACTCTCTTCGGGCATGTATATCGTAATCATACAAGGATCGAGTGAACGATGGAGCCATAAACTTCTTATAAAGTAATAGGGTTGTTGCAATAATTACTTGGTTGAAATTAATATGAGCAATCCTGCCTCTCAGTGCATCATTATCGCGCTGAGAGGCTTTTTATTTTGTATTTTTGTGCTTTAAAAACTGAACATGATCATAGAGCAAATATATACAGGTTGTTTGGCGCAAGGCGCTTACTATATAGAGTGTCAAGGCGAAGTCGCAATAATTGACCCCTTGCGCGAAGTACAATCCTATATAGATAGAGCCCAAGACAACAATGCAAACATCAAGTATATTTTTGAGACTCACTTTCATGCCGATTTTGTGAGCGGTCATGTGACTTTGGCTCAAAAAACGGGAGCTCCTATCATTTATGGTCCTAATGCCAATCCAAACTTTGCTGCAACCATCGCCAAAGATGGTCAGGAGTTTACCCTTGGAGATTGCACCATAGCCGTTATCCATACACCAGGTCATACCATGGAAAGCACTACGTACCTTTTAAGAGATGCCAATGGGAAAGACCATGCCATTTTTAGCGGAGACACTTTGTTTTTAGGCGATGTAGGGCGTCCTGATTTGGCACAGAAAGCTGCAGACATGACCCAAGAGGATTTGGCCAGTATATTGTATGATAGCTTGCGTGATAAAATCATGACGTTAGACGATTCGATTATAGTATATCCTGCACATGGAGCGGGTTCTGCCTGCGGAAAACATATGAGCAAAGAAACGGTAGATACCTTAGGAAATCAGAAAAAAACCAATTACGCGCTTAGAGCGAATATGACTAAGGAAGAATTTGTAAAAGAGGTTACCGATGGCTTGTTGCCACCTCCTGCTTATTTTCCTTTAAATGTAAAATTAAACAAAGAGGGTTACGATTCTATAGACAATGTTTTAAAGCGCGGAACAAAACCCTTGACACCACAAGAGTTCGAAGATCTTGCCAATGCAACGGGTGCCGTAGTCTTAGACGTACGTCATGAACGTGATTTTGTTAAGGCTCATGTGCCACGTTCTATTTTTATTGGCTTACACGGAGGTTTTGCTCCTTGGGTTGGTGCACTATTGGCAGATGTGACGCAACCAATTTTACTAATTGTGCCAGAAGATAAACAAGAAGAAGCGGTAACACGTCTATCACGTGTTGGGTTTGATAATACTATAGGATATCTAGAGGGTGGCCTCGCCGCTTGGCAAGGTGCTGGAAAAGACACAGACACCTTGGAGTCTGTTTCTGCCGAGGTCCTTAAACAGGCCCTAGACAAAGGGCAAGCCAATGTGTTTGATGTGCGCAAAGAGAGTGAATATAGTGTCGCTCATATTGCCAATGCGAATTTAACTCCGTTAGATTTTATAAACGATCACTTTAGAGAATTCCCTACCGACGCTAAGTTTTATGTGCATTGTGCTGGAGGCTATCGCTCTGTAATTGCAGCCTCTATTCTAAAAGCTAGAGGCATCCACAATGTAATAGATGTTGCAGGTGGTTTTAAAGCGATAAAAGAAGCCCAAATACCTGTAACCGCATAGAGGGCTCATCATTTAAATCTTTTACACGAATACCTATCCAGAAATTTTAGATATGACATTGGTCATTGTCTAAGGCTGCAGGTACCTGTAATTTTATATCATAATTTAAAGTTTTTAGGTATGTTACAAAACATTTTAGTACCCGTTGATTTTTCTGAGCATTCTTATAATGCACTAGAAGTCGCTGCAAATTTGGCCAAAGAGCATAATGCCAAATTGCACATCGTTCATATGATGGGACTTTCTGACGCAGTTGTTACTCGCGAAGAATCAAAACAAGTGATCGAAGCTATGTTTCATATGAAACTGGCAGAAAAACGATTTAACGAATTAATGTCCAAAGAGTATTTAAAAGGTGTCAATTTTGAACACTTTGTAAAAAACTACACCAATTTTATAGAGCTTGACGACGTAGCTTCAGAAGTAGGTGCCCAACTCATAGTTATGGGATCTCACGGTAGCACAGGCTTACAGGAGTTATTTGTTGGATCTAATACAGAAAAAGTGGTGAGAACCGCTACAGTTCCCGTATTGGTTATAAAAGAAAAGACAGAGAACTTTAGCATTGATAAGGCTGTATTTGCAACCGATTTCAAAGCAGAGAATTTGACGGCTTTTTCTAAAGTAAAAGAAGTAATGAGCGCTTTAGGGGCTCAAACAGACCTCTTATATGTGAACTTGCCCGGAGAGCGATTTAGAAGTAGCTCCGAAATTATTGGCAAGGCACGAGAGTTTGTAAAAGCTTCTAAGGACGATGTAGGGATGGACAATGTTACGGTTTACGACGATTACTCGGTAGAGAGCGGCATCTTTAATTATAGCAAAGAGAATAATGTCGATTTAATCACCGTACCCACACATGGTAGACGAGGATTAGCTCACTTTTTTGCTGGAAGTATTGGCGAAGACATCGTGAATCACTCCAACCTACCAGTACTCTCAATAAAAATTTAGAAGCGTTAGTTAGTAAAGTGCTTTTGATTTGCAAAACAGAAGGGAACTCGCTTTCCTTCTGTTTTTTTTATATACTATTAAGAGCGATCTCTACCATATCGATATAGGTAGTTTCGCGTTCTTCGGGAGTAGAAAATGTGCCGGTAACCAGAGAATCAGAAATGGTAAGCACAGAGAGGGCCTGCACATTATGTTTGGCTGCAATCGTATAGAGTCCAGCCGTCTCCATCTCTACGCATAACACGCCAAATTCTGCCCATTTTTTATAGGCTTCTGGGTCGTCTTCGTAAAATTCGTCTGCAGACAAAACATTGCCTGCTTTGATGGCTATGTTTTTGGTTTTTGCGTACGAGGCAGCCTTGTATAAGAGTTCGAAATCCGCCGTAGGAGAATAATCTGCATTGATAAATCGAGAATTATTGATGCCAGAAGTAGACGAAGCCGCCATGGCGATAATAATGTCTCTAAGCTTAATATCTGGCTGATACGATCCGGCGCTCCCAACTCTAATTAGCTTTTTAACGCCATAATCGTTTATGAGCTCATGGCAATAGATTAAGGCAGAAGGGATTCCCATGCCTGTGCCTTGAACAGAAACTCTGCGGCCATTGTAAAGCCCAGTAAAGCCCAACATTCCGCGAATGTTGTTATAACAAACTGAATCTGTAAAAAAGGTTTGGGCAATCCATTTGGCACGCTGTGGGTCTCCAGGCAACAAAACGGCATCTGCAATTTCGCCTTTTTTTGCTGCTATATGAGTGCTCATGTTTTTTGAGTTATTAACGATACGCCAGAAGATGTACCAAGTTTGTGCGCGCCTGCCATTATTAAGGCTGTGGCAAAATCTGGAGTTTTTATTCCGCCAGAGGCTTTTATCTTTACCTTGCCATCTACCGCTTTGCTAAGCAATTTAATATCGTCGATTGTGGCTCCACCTCCCATAAAACCTGTCGAAGTCTTTACGTAGTCGGCGCCGCCTTCTATAACACAATGCGCAGCGAGCTGTTTTTCTTGGTCGGTTAAAAAACTAGTTTCTATGATTACTTTTAAAACGATATCGCCAATAGCATATTTTACCGTCGCTATATCTAAAATGGTCTTAGATAAATCGCCCGATTTAAACCATCCCATATTGATGACCATATCTATCTCTTGAGCCCCGCTTTGAATATAAGAAAGCGCCTCACAGCGCTTTGCTTCGGTGCTCATCGCACCCTGTGGGAATCCAACAACAGTACCTAAAGTTACCTGTGATCCCTCAAGTAGTTCTGCCGCTCGTGGCAAATGACATCCTTGAATACAAACTCCATAAAAATTATGCTCAATAGCCTCCTGACAAAGTTCTTCAATTCGAAAAACTTGCGCATCAGGATGCAACAACGTGTGCTCTATATATGGGGTTAGATTCATAAAAACTTTTATAAAAGTAATAATTACAGAAAGCTAAATAATGATATCGGTCAGTTACGGGCATAACGGTTCAAATTTATTATTTTTGAGCTATGGAGCATTTTGATATTTCGAAGCACGAAATTTTTACTACCCTATTCAATTCTGTATCAGAAGGAATAATAGTGGTGAATCAGAATCAAACGATAGTCGCGACCAATTTTAGCGCCAATGAGATGTTTGGTTACGACGAAAACGAGCTTCACGGAACCGATTTAGATGCTCTGGTTCCTATGAACTACCGCCATAATCATGGAGCCCACGTATCGTCTTTTATGAAAAAAAGCGAAAAACGTACCATGGGTCACGGGCGTGATTTATTTGGGCTCAAAAAAGATGGCAAACTCTTTCCTGTAGAAGCCGGACTCAATCCCTTTATTATTAACGATCATCGTTATGTAATCGCTTTGGTGATAGACATCACAGAACGTAAAGAACAAGAAAAAGAGATTCAAGCATTAAATAACCAACTGGAAGCTAAGATCGTTAAGCGTACCGAACAGCTCAACCAATCTATAAACGACTTAAAGGCAGAGGTAATACGACGCAAAGATGCCGAACAAAAAATGAAGGAATCGCTTCGTAAAGAACGTGAACTAAACGAGTTAAAAACAAAATTTTTGTCATTGGTGTCTCACGAGTTTAAAACACCTTTAAGCGGCATTATGACGTCGGCTCAATTGATTTCTAAATATACCCAAGGAGAACAGCAAGAACGCAGAGAAAAGCATATTAAGACCATTCAAGGAAAGGTTAAATATCTCAATAACATATTGAACGACTTTTTATCGATCGAACGTCTAGAAACGGGTAAAGAAAATTACAATATTGTGGCCGTGTCGGTAGGCAGAGTGATACAAGAAGTGATTAACGATGCCAGCTTGCTTTTAAAAGAAGGACAAAAAATTACACTCAATGCTCAGTTTGATGATGTGATTATTCGATTCGACCAAAAGATACTTCATGTGGTTTTGTCTAATGTAATTCACAACGCCATAAAATACTCCCAAGAAAATTCAGAAGTGCTTATAGAAGGAACAGAAAACGAGTCAAATCTTTCTATCGTAATCAAAGATCAAGGCATAGGAATTCCGATTCAAGAGCAAAAACACATTTTTAATCGTTATTTTAGAGCAGAAAATGCAGTTCTTACACAAGGAACAGGTATTGGACTAAATATTGTAAAAGGGCATTTAGAGAATTTAGGCGGCGAAATTACCTTTACAAGTGAGTTAAATAAAGGGAGCACTTTTACGATTACCCTACCAAAATAAGCAATCACAAATGCGCAAAGTACTTTTAGTCGAAGACGACGCTTTACTTAGAGAAAACACAGCAGAGCTTCTAGAGTTAGCTGGATATAATATGGTTACCGCTCCTAACGGGAATGTGGGCATACAAAAGGCCAAAAGCGAATTGCCAGACGTTATCGTGTGCGATATCATGATGCCAGAGGTAGACGGTTATGGTGTTTTAGAAGCCATAAGCAACGACCCAAAAACCCAAGCGATTCCATTTATATTTTTGTCGGCAAAAACAGAACGTCAAGAAGTGCGCAAAGGCATGGACTTAGGGGCAGACGATTATTTAACCAAACCTTTTTTAGAAGACGAACTTATAAGTGCCATCGAAAGTCGAATCGCAAAAGCGACCATACTGGCAGATAAAAATAAGTCCGAAGATAATGCTGGCGGAATCTCCCTAAACGGAATCGAACGCTTGATGGGACTTTTTGAGGCAAAAGGTGAATTGGAAGAATGTAAATCAGGGGATACTATTTATAGTCACGGCGATCACGCTCATTATGTACATCTTATAAAAAGTGGGGTGGTAAAATGTACCACGATGGATCAAAATGGCAAAGAGCTTACCACCGGACTCTACCATGCAGATCAGTTTATTGGGTTGACTAGTTTTACGGCAGCCGTGAGCCATACAGAAACAGCAACTTGTATCGAAGCTTGCGAAATCCTTAAACTGAGCAAGTCTCAAGTAAAAGAAGTGTTGTTAAAAGATAGAGGCGTTACCCTGCAGCTGGTAGATGTTATGGCAGATCACCTGATCGAAATCAAAGAACAACTCCTGCAAATGGCCTATGGTTCTGTGCGTAAAAAAACGGCTCAGACCATTTTACAGTTTTCAGAAATAATGCAAACAAAGCACTCTGGAGTGCTTAAAATATCTAGAAACGATTTGGCAACAGTTGCCGGCATTGCTACAGAAAGTTTGATTCGGACGTTGTCGCAATTCAAAAAAGAAGGCTGGATTAAAATAGAAGGGAGAAACATAAGCATCCTCAATTTGGCGGCTCTAGAGAACGTAGAATAGCGCACTTCGCCTTTACATTTTTTAGACATGACCAAAATCATAAGCAAAATGTCTTGACCCAAGTATCTTGTAAATTAATACCGATACCTAATTTGTCATGAAAACAAAGATTCTGGTTCTAACAGATTTTTCTAAAAATGCCTATACGGCTCTTAACTATGCTATTGAGCTTTTTAAACAAAGCTCCTGTGAGTTTTATATTCTAAACGCTTTTACACCAAGCACTTATGTGTCAGACAACATATTGGCTACACAGTTGGGCAACCACGATTTAGAAGCGCTCAAGCAAACTTCAAAAAAAGGTCTCGAAACGCTAGAGCAGTTGATTTCGTCGAGAGACAAAGATCCCGATCATTCGTTTACCTATGTATCTGAGTTTGACTTTGTACATAAAGCTGTTGTCAAAGCGGTTCAAAAATATAATATCGACTTAATCGTAATGGGAACCCATGGAGAATCAGATAGTAGTCAAGCGCTATTTGGGAGCATCACGGTTTCTATAATGAACAAAGTTAGAGATTGTACCACGCTTGTAGTTCCGAAAGGACATATTTACGAACCTTTAAAAGAAGTGGTCTTTTTATCGAGCTACAGAACACCTTATAAAAGCCTCGAGCTTAGACCCCTATTAACGATAGCTGCTAGGCATAAGGCGCATTTATCTGTACTTCATGTTTCTAAAGATGAGGAGCAGCAAGACCAACATCACGAAATTAAAGATGCCTTGAGTCACAAACTACAAGATTTGTCTCCAAGTTTTTACGAAATCAATGGGGTATCTCTCCCAGACGCACTCCAGTGTTTTGTACAAATAAAGGAGTCTGACATGATTGCTTTTGTAAACAAAAAGCATCATTTCTTCGAAAATTTATTTAGCCCATCCATGGTAAAAGACCTAGCCAAACATGCTCAGGTGCCTATACTATGTTTACATCATATTAAAAATTAAACCCCGTTCATCATGAAAAAATTTGCAATCAGTCTTATCACAGTTCTCTTATTAACTTCTTGCGGTTCTACCCGCCTGATAGAAAGCACCAAAGACGAAGACACCCCAGTTTTTGAAGCCAATAAAGTTTTGGTGATCGGTCTTACACAAGAATTACAAAACCGTCGCTTGTTCGAAGAACAACTCGCCAGCCAGCTTGAGCAAAAAGGCGTAGTTGCCGTACGCAGTAGTGATTTTTTCGAAAATCTCTTTACAGACGATCTCACCGCCGAACAGCAACTAGACAAAATCGAAACCAACTTGGTAGATAGTGGCTTTGATGCCATACTCCTATCCAGAATTTTAGGGATAGAAACCAAAACAACGGTGGTACAGTCCTTTAGAGATCTAGACAATACGTACAACGGTTTTAGAGACGATTATTTGTTTTCGCAGAATCTAATCGAAGATCAACCCGAAACGGCTAACTATCAATTATACCACACACAAACTTCATTGTATTGTATTTGTCCAGACAAAGAAAGAGAACAGCTATGGGATGCAAAGATCGATATTGTAGAACGCAGACTTGCTCCCAATATTAGATCGTATGTAAACTTGCTCATCAAGACTTTAAAACGAGACCAATATTTAATCGTAGATTAGATTAAATAGGCAAAATAAGTAGTGGCACTAAAGAGTTATGGCTTATTTTGCTCGTTTGAGATTGGTCAAACCAACGTTCGATAAAACTCTCTCTGTGATAAAACAAAACGTGTAACTGCACCTTGTTTAATTGTTCGTAAGCCAAAATTGCGTCTAAAGGCTTAAGATGCTCCATCTCGTGACTGCTGTGCGGCACATCATTAAAAAAGGAAGCTACCATATTGTTCATGGTTGCATTCACATCGCTGTCTGCTTTGCCAGCATTTATGGCTACAAAATCGATACTACACTTAGAAAGTTCACAGATTTTTAATAGCGGGTCTATGTGTTTCTGATTTACTTCAAAATTTTTGGTAAAGCTAAAGAATGCTTTCTGTACAGGTTCATATTCGTAGTCCTGCGGAATAATTATCACGGGAGCTTTTATATGCCTGATTACATTCATAGTGTTGCTGCCAAATAAAACTTCTTTGGCTCCAGAGACTCCATTGGTGCCCATACAGATATAATCGATGTCATAGAGCGAAACCACTTGGGTAACGGCATCAGAAAAGATGTCGAAATCTACCAAACATTTAAATGTATGTTTTGCGTTGCTATTAGCGGCAATGATGGGAGTCATAAACTCGTCAAGGGCCTGCGAATTGTCTTGCATAAGCGATTCATAAACAGACGCGCCTGGAGGCGCTGTCATAAAATCGTCTGTTGTAAAGCTTCTCGCTTTCTGTACATTAAGTACGACAAAATTACATTCGACATCCTTAAACATCGACAATCCATAAAGGATTGCATTTTTTGAGTTCTCACTAAAATCTGTTAGCAATAAGACATTCATGCGTTTAATTTTTTTTAAAAATAGATAAGCCCGAAGCTACATCATATGACTAAAATCATGACCCTACTTCATATAGACTGATATTTATCATACTTTATTTAGGCTACTTCGCTAACCTTTGCTCAAGGTATTTTGAGCAATTTTTTATTATGACTTCCTGTTATCACTGTGGTGATTCCTGTAGGGATCAAACCATCCATTTTAAAGATAAGGCATTTTGTTGCAATGGTTGTAAAACCGTTTACGAAATCTTGGAGTCAAACGACTTGTGCTATTATTACGATTTAGAAACGCATCCTGGTACAACTAAAAGCACTCAAGAACAACATTTTGAGTATTTAGACAACCCAGAAATCGTACAAAGCCTTATTTCGTTTGGAGAACCTCCCTTTGAGGTTGTGAGTCTTTTGGTTCCTAATATACATTGTAGCTCTTGTATTTGGGTGCTAGAGAATTTATCTAAAATAGTGCCCGGCGTTGTGCAGTCATCTGTAAACTTTCCTAAAAAAACAATTCAAGTACGATACGATACGCGCCAAACCAGTCTTAAAAAAGTAGTGCTACTGTTAGACAAAATTGGTTATACTCCTAATATTAATTACGCCCAAAACAGTCAAGAAAAATCCTCCAACAATCATAGTCTCATTTACAAGTTAGGGGTTGCGGGTTTTGCCTTCGGAAACGTAATGTTTTTGTCCTTTCCTGAGTATTTTGACGTAAACGAATTCTGGCTGGAGCGTTTTAAACATCTTTTTAGATGGCTTATGTTTGCCTTTAGTTTGCCCGTTGTTTTTTACAGTGCCCAAGGGTATTTTAAAGCAGCGTTTAAAGGTCTTAAAAGCAAGCAACTCAACATAGATGTTCCTATTGCACTTGGTATTTCTGTACTCTTTATAAGAAGCACCTTAGACATTTTCTTTGACTGGGGATCTGGCTTTTTTGACAGCTTAACAGGGTTGGTATTCTTTTTATTGATCGGAAAGTTTTTTCAACAAAAAACGTATAGATATCTGTCGTTCGAAAGAGATTATAAATCATACTTCCCTATTGCGGTTACCAAGTTAGTAACAAATCTTTCGGGTGAGGTTACAGAACAAGAAACTCCTATTCAGCATATAAAAAAGGACGATACCATCTTGATTCGAAATCATGAAATTCTACCGGTAGATGCCATTCTCCTAAACGGAACCGCACACATAAACTACAGTTTTGTGACTGGCGAAGCGACCCCAGTAATCAAAAACAAAGGAGACTTTCTATATGCTGGAGGTCGCCAGCAAGCTGGCGCTATAGAAGTAAGAGTAAAAAAAGCAGTGGCGCAGAGTTATCTCACACAGTTGTGGAGCGATACCATTCCAAATGCAGCCAAAGTGAGTTCGTTTAAGACGCTTACAGATCGTATTAGTAAAAGCTTTACGATAACTATTTTGTCTATCGCTACTGTAAGTGCCATAGTGTGGTGGTTTATTAATCCCGATATGATTTTTAACGTGGTTACCGCTGTGCTTATCGTGGCTTGTCCGTGTGCAATTGCGCTCGCTGCACCCTTTACTTATGGAAACTTGCTCCGAATTTTTGGCAAACAAAGTTGCTATATAAAAAACACTCAAGTATTAGAGCAGCTCGCGCAAATAGACGCCTTGGTTTTTGACAAAACTGGAACCCTCACCACCAATGCAAAAAGCGCCTTTACGTATTATGGTCACCCACTTACCGTAGAAGAACACACCCTATTATATAATTCTGTGCGCGCGTCTAATCACCCATTGAGTCAAGCATTGTATAACGAATTAGATCGTCAAGAAATAACAACCCTAGACAGTTATGACGAGCAAATTGGCAAAGGAATAAAGGCGGTAAAAGATAGCACTACCTTGCATTTAGGCTCTGCCCAATTCGCAGGCAATACAACTAGCAATTTACCTGCCCAAACAGCAATTCATATCAATGCCAACGACGAGTACAAAGGCCATTACGTATATACTGCGAGTTATCGCGAAGGTCTTTCTGACTTGTTTGATAGGCTCGACAGTAATTATAAACTATTTGTGCTCTCTGGCGACAACCAAGGAGAACGATCTAATTTAACCCAATTACTTCCTGAGAGCACCCAATTACATTTTGACCAAAAACCAGACGACAAACTCGAGTTTATAAGCCAACTTCAAAAAAACAATCATGATGTTATGATGATAGGAGATGGTCTAAACGATGCTGGTGCTTTGGCTCAAAGTGATGTAGGGATGGCACTGGCAGAAGACTTGAATGTTTTTACACCCGCTAGTGACATAATTCTGAGTGCAAAAAAACTCAACAAAATAGACGCCATTTTAAAGCTTGCAAAAAAAGGACGCCGTTTAATCTATTGGTGTTTTGCCATCTCTTTGTTATACAATATAGTGGGGATAAGTTTTGCTGTAACTGGCCTTTTATCGCCTATAGTTGCTGCAATTCTGATGCCTTTGAGCTCTATTACCATAGTCGTATTTACCACTTTGGCCACACAGTTTTATGGCCAGCGGATACTGCGAACTAAAGAAATTTAATAAACTGACTTATGTCATATTTTACTGCATACGTCACAACTACTTTTACGTAATATTTGATAGGTATGAGTATCATTTATCTCTTACTGGGGATTAGCATCATAGTAGCTTTGGTCTTTCTTATTGCCTTTATCGTTTCGGTAAAAAAGGGGCAATACGACGACACTTACACACCTTCTGTTAGGATGTTGTTCGAAGACGAGCTCGTCTCTACGAATGCAAAAGATACCTCCAACCCGTCTCTTAATAAATCATCAACCGACAAGAATTCATAATGTATGGAAGCACAGCAATTTTATTACGATAATAAAATCGTCAAGAATTTTTTAATGGCCACCATTGTTTGGGGAATTGTAGGAATGAGTGTGGGGCTTCTGCTCGCATTCATGTTCCTTTTTCCGAACCTTACCGATGGAATTTCATGGCTTAGTTTTGGACGACTTAGACCGCTACACACCAATGCGGTAATCTTTGCATTTGTAGGAAACGCCATCTTTGCAGGTGTTTACTATTCTACGCAAAGACTCTTAAAAACGCGTATGTTTAGCGATTTACTGAGTAAAATAAACTTTTGGGGCTGGCAATTAATTATAGTCGCAGCTGCCATTACGCTTCCGTTAGGTTATACTACTTCTAAAGAATACGCAGAGCTCGAATGGCCTATAGATATTGCAATAGCAGTTATATGGGTTGTGTTTGGTATTAACCTCATCTGGACCATCTTAAGACGTAGACAGCGTCACTTGTATGTAGCCATTTGGTTTTACCTTGCGACCTTTGTAACCGTTGCTGTATTGCATATCGTAAACAGCATGGAGCTTCCTGTTAGTGCCTTAAAGAGTTACTCGATGTACGCCGGGGTGCAAGATGCCTTGGTGCAATGGTGGTATGGTCACAACGCCGTGGCGTTTTTCTTGACCACTCCATTTTTAGGGTTGATGTATTACTTTGTACCAAAAGCGGCGAACAGGCCAGTATACTCTTACCGTCTTTCTATTGTTCACTTTTGGTCGCTCATTTTTATCTATATCTGGGCAGGCCCTCACCATTTATTATATTCAACATTACCAGATTGGGCTCAAAACCTAGGAGTTGCGTTTTCTGTGATGCTTATCGCTCCATCTTGGGGAGGTATGATTAACGGTTTACTCACGCTTCGCGGAGCCTGGGACAAAGTGAGAACCAGTCCTGTACTTAAGTTTATGGTGGTTGCGATTACCGGTTACGGGATGGCGACCTTCGAAGGTCCAATGCTTTCGCTTAAAAGTGTAAATGCTATCGCTCACTTTAGTGACTGGATTATTGCACACGTACACGTTGGAGCACTAGCGTGGAATGGTTTCTTGACCTTTGGAATGATTTACTGGTTGATTCCAAAGTTATTTAAAACCAAACTGTTCTCGATTCAACTGGCCAATGTGCACTTTTGGATTGGAACCTTAGGTATCATTATGTACGCCTTACCTATGTATGTGGCTGGATTTGTTCAGGCCTCAATGTGGGAACAATTTAATCCAGATGGGCAACTTACCTATGGAAACTTCTTAGAGACTGTAAACCAGATTATGCCTATGTACTGGATGCGTGCCATTGGAGGTACCATGTTTATCGTAGGAGCACTTATAATGGTATATAACGTTATCATGACCGTGCGTCAAGGTAGCAAAGTAACCGACGAGCTTGCAGAAGCAGTTCCGCTACAAAAAGTAACCAGAAAAAGAACAAGCAAAGAGGGATTCCATACTTGGTTAGAACGTCGTCCTGTAAAATTAACACTGTATGCTACAGTCGCTATTTTAATTGGTGGAATGGTGCAGATCATACCTTCATTATTGGTAGACGAATACGTCCCTAAGATTTCTACAGTAAAACCATATACAGCCCTCGAGTTAGAAGGTAGAGACATTTACATTCGCGAGAGTTGTAATGCTTGTCACTCACAACTTATCAGGCCGTTTAGGGGCGAAGTTGCGCGCTACGGCCCTTATTCTAAATCAGGTGAATATGTGTACGACCACCCATTTTTATGGGGTAGTAAACGAACAGGCCCAGACCTCTTTAGAGTCGGAGGCAAATATTCGGATAGTTGGCATTTAAACCACTTGTATGATCCTCAAAGTACGTCTGAAGGTTCTATCATGCCTTCATACAAATGGCTGCTTAACAATACGCTGGATAAGTCAATGACAGAAAAGAAAATGAACGCTATGGTTACCCTTGGGGTACCCTATACACAAGAGCAAATAGATACCGCTCAAGACTGGATGAACGATCAAGGAGCTCTTATAGAGCAAAACCTGCTCGAAGATCCAGATTTTGCAGCCAGCTATCTAGAAGACCAAGAAGCTGCTAAGCAAAGTGGCGAAGAGTTTGTGCCTATAAAAGACCGAGAGGTAGTTGCGTTAATCGCTTACCTACAGCGTCTTGGAACAGACATAAAAATTGTAGAAAACGAACCACAAACCCCATAAAACCAATCGTCATGTTAAAATTTGTAAAAGGTAGTTTGGAGAGTATCGATGGGGTATCCATCTATCCAATTATTTCGCTTCTCATCTTCTTTGTTTTTTTTACCGCGCTCTTTTGGTGGGTATTTACAGCAAAAAAAGAGCATATAAAAAAACTTAGTAACATGCCCTTAGAAGACGGGCAAAAAAATGCATCATTATGAAGACAGTTCAATCATACTTGCGTGTAATACTAATTGTTATACTCGCCTATTTTCTCTTAGAAATTGTTACAGAATCTGGCGAAGAATGGGCCTATGCAAAATACCCTATTCTATGGGCGGTTTTAGCCTTTGTTTTGGTGTTTGCCATCGCCATAGAGATAAGTGTTGGCACTTTAGACTCTGTGCTGTATCGGTCACTAGATTCAGATAAAAAAGAAAAGTACGATCTGGCTCGTGCCCAGCAAAAAGATAAAAGCTTTGGTAAGATTAAAAGAATATATGCCAATCTTTTGGGCAGCAAACCTTTAGAAGAGGAGCACGAAATTATTCTGGATCACAACTACGACGGAATAAAAGAACTTGACAACAAGCTACCGCCATGGTGGGTATATAGCTTTTATGCTACGATCATCTTTGCCGTTATATATTTGGCTAAGTATCATGTTTTTCAAGGGGACACTCAAGAGCAAGAATATGTAGCCAAGATGGCGCAGGCAGACTTAGAAGTAGCTGAATACAAAAAAACGGCCAAGAACCTGGTCGACATCAATTCTGTTGTGGTCCTTACAGAAGAAAGTGACTTAAAAGCCGGTAAAACGGTTTTTGCAGCAAACTGTGTGGCTTGTCATAAAGCAGATGGAGGTGGCGGAATTGGCCCCAACCTAACCGATCCTAATTGGATTCTAGGTGGTGGTATAAAAAATGTATTTAACACGATCTCTGAAGGAGGTAGAGCTGGTAAGGGAATGATTCCTTGGAAGACAGAGCTTAAACCTATCGAGATGGCTCAAGTGGCGAGTTACATTTTAACACTAGAAGGCACCACTCCAGCGGAACCTAAAAAAGCCGAAGGCGATATTTGGGTAAACCCTGATGCAGAAGTACAGGTAGACACCAACGAAGTAACAGAACAAGCAAACGATTCAATTCCGGTTGTAGACGAAACTCCGGACAACTAAATTAACTAGGTGGAAACTCCAGACAACGAGGTTTTTAGAGATAGTATCGCTACCATAGACGAGAAGGGGAAGCGCGCATGGATTTATCCTAAAAAGCCATCTGGACGCTTCTATCAATATCGCAAATTGGTAAGCTATTTTTTACTTGCCTTTTTGCTATTGGCCCCCTTTATTAAAGTTGGTGGGAATCAATTTTTAATGTTTAACGTTCTAGAACGCAGGTTCAATATTTTTGGATTTCCGTTCTGGCCGCAGGATTTTCATCTGTTTGTTTTGATGATGATTATTGGGGTGGTATTTATCATCTTTTTTACCGTTGCCTTTGGTAGGATTTTTTGCGGTTGGATTTGCCCTCAGACTATTTTTTTAGAAATGGTCTTTAGACGAATTGAATACTGGATAGATGGCGATCGCGGAGCCCAAATCCGCCTAGCGAAACAACCTTGGAACGCCAAAAAAATTAAAAAACGAGTGCTTAAATGGGCTGTGTTCTTTTTGATATCATTTATTATTGCCAATGTCTTTTTGGCCTATTTGATAGGGAGCGACACCCTTATAAGATATATAAGCGAAGGGCCTTTTAGCAATGTGAGTACGCTTGTATCCTTACTCATATTTACGGGGGTATTCTATTTTATTTTTGCTTGGTTTAGAGAGCAGGTATGTGTGATTGCTTGTCCTTATGGGCGTTTACAAGGGGTATTGCTAGACAATAAATCTATTGTAGTTGCCTATGACCACAAAAGAGGCGAAAAACAGGCTGGTCGGGCAAAATTTAAAAAGAACGAAGACCGTCCTAGTACTGGCAAGGGAGATTGTATCGATTGTTTTCAGTGCGTTCATGTATGCCCAACCGGAATCGACATTCGAAACGGCACACAGTTAGAATGTGTGAATTGTACTGCCTGTATAGACGCTTGTGATACGATGATGGAAGCTGTAAATCTTCCTAAAGGATTGATCCGCTATGCGAGCGAAGATCAAATTGCGAAAAAAGCAAAGTTTAAATTTAACGCTAGACTCAAAGGGTATTCGGCGGTATTGTTTATTCTTATTTCTGTATTTACGGGCATGTTGTTTTTAAGAAACGACGTAGAAGCCACTGTTTTAAGATTACCAGGCCAACTATACGAACGCAAGGATAACAACATTATTAGCAATGTGTTTACCTATAAAGTGGTTAATAAGACTACCGATCAAATAGACGATGTTTCTTTTAAGCTCACCTCGCATAATGGGACGATTACCCTCGTTAAAAGCGACCATTTTTTAGTGCCTAAGCAAGGGTTTGCAGAGGGAACACTATTTATTGAAATGCCGCGATCTGAATTGTCTGACGACAAAGAAAAAGTTTCGATTGCTGTCTACAGTAAAGGCGAGATTATAGAAACGACCAAAACAACCTTTTTAGGGCCAAGAAGTTATAAATAGAAAGAAATGGGAAGGATTAAAATAAATTGGGGAACTGGATTGGTCATAGGCATGGCGCTGTTTATTGGCTTTATACTCTTTTTAGTAGTAAAGATGACCACAGATGATCGCTACAACCACGAGCTAGTAGAAGAAGATTACTTTAAACAAGAACTATTGCTCGAAGACAAATTACTGGCTCGCAAAAATTATGTTGCCCTCAAGGCGCCAATTACAGGAGTTAGAACCGAGCTTGGATGGAATTTAACTTTCCCCCCTACCCTTTCGAATCAAAAAATTACAGGCAATGTGTTCCTATACAGGCCATCTGATAAGCAGCTCGACTTTGCAATTCCCTTGCAAATATCGGGTTCTAACATGCTCATACCTAAAGATCGCTTAGCAGATGGCCGTTGGAACATTTCTGTAAGCTTTACATATAATGGGCAGCCCTATCTATACGAAAATCAATTTTATTACTAATGTTATGGACCGCCGTCATACTCGGATTAGTTAGCAGTTTTCACTGTGTGGGAATGTGCGGCCCCATCGCTTTTTTATTACCCATTGACCGTGCTAATAATACCAAGGGTACCTTTCAGGTAATGAGTTATCACCTAGGCAGAATTGCTGCTTATTCCCTTATCGGTTTGGTTATTGGGCTGTTAGGCAAAGGCTTTAATTTACTTGGAATTCAGCAATATATGTCTATCGCCATCGGGGTTGGAATGTTGGTAATCTTAGGCCTTCCTTACACTGCTAAAAAGCTTAAGTTTGACGTTGCTTGGTACCATAGATTACTGGGTAAGTTAAAGAGTCGAATTGGGTTACAGCTTAAAAATAAAACTTTAGACACCTTTTTGAGTCTTGGTTTTTTAAACGGTTTCTTACCCTGTGGAATGGTATACATTGCAGCTTTTACAGCGCTTACTTTAGGTTCCTTAACGCAAGGCACCCTGTATATGATGCTCTTTGGTATTGGTACAATACCACTCATGACCGCCGTCGTATTTTTAAGGCGTTTGGTCACCCCAATTATAAAACGCAAAATTCAGAATGCAGCGCCCTTAGTACTTGCTGTGATGGCATGTTTGCTAATCGTTAGAGGTCTTGGTTTAGGTATTCCATATTTGTCACCTGCGGCAAAAATCGATACGGTAGAAGCCGCTCAAGAGTGTCATACTGAACCACAAAACACCGCACTTAAGAAAGCTCCTTAATCACTTATACAATAGTCGTAGATAATTATCATTATGAGCGACTTTTAAACGGGCAAAAAACTATCTTGCTACCTTAAATTACAATCCAAATCAATATGAAAATTTACACTTCTTTATTCTTTATGCTTTTTATATGTACCGCTATGGTCGCTCAAAGCGATTATCTGCCAGGTCATTATATCAATTCGGCCAATCAAAAAGTTACGGGCTTTATAAAAAATGAAGATTGGAAGGCTAGTCCTAATTCGATTCAGTTTAAAGCTACCGCCCAAGGCAACCGCCAAACCATTTCTATTGGGCAGATGAATGGCTTTAGCATCACAGGTGTAGATGCCTATGTTAAAAGGACATTTGAATTAGATGTGTCTACAGATAACCTAAACAACCTAACCTACTCAAAAGAACCAGTTTTTGAAACAAGAACAGGCATGCTTAAAGAGCTGGCTTCTGGTGCTGCATCTCTATACTATTACGAAAAAGAGGGGATTAAAGAATACTTCTATTCCAAAGGAGATACCGAGTTTGAACCACTTGTTCATGTGCGTTATCTCGTAGGTGACAAAGTGACCAGCAACGATCGTTATAAGCAACAATTGCTAAACGCTCTTAATGATTGTGCCAAATTAACCGAATCAGATTTTGTAAAATTAAATTACAAAAGAAGCGCATTGACCAAGATCTTTGACAAATACAATGGTTGTAACGATGCTAGCTACAATAGTCGCATAGGAAGTGGTACTAGTACTAGTTTTAATCTTAATCTGTATGCGGGAGCCAATTTCTCTAACTTTTCGCTTACAAACGATTTATCTGCAACCCGAGGAGGAGATTTTGGAAGTAACACAGCATTGAGATTTGGCGTAGAACTCGAAGCCATTCTTCCGTTTAACAATGGAAGCTGGGCCGTATTTACCGGCTTGGCCAAAAACACGGCTTACGAGTCAACCATAGTACAACAACTTTCTTCTGCAAATACACCAGAGCAGAACGTTACCCTAACGTATTCGTCTATTAATATTCCTATTGGAGTTCGTTATTATATCGCGGCAGGCGATGCCTCTCGTGTTTCGTTAAATCTGGGATATATGTTTGACGTTGTAAGCGAAATAAGTTTAGAAAGAGAAGTCACAGCCAACGATTTTGAAAATTCGACAGGAACTCAAGGACTCTTGTTCGTAGGCGCTGGTTTTCATTACAAGCAGTTTTTTGTAAAGGCTAATCTAGACATTGGTAAGGATCCGTTTAAAGCAAACTCTTCTTTTTATAATTCTGATTTATCTAGCTTTAATTTGGTCGTAGGATATTCTATTGACTTGTCTAAAAAATAAAGGCCTAAGAATGATTCCAATTATTAGGATCGTCTGAATCGTTAGGAGACAATCCTAAGACATCGCCATCTGTAGTAACTCCCAAACCTACAACCATACGGTTTACGTAGTTAAAATAGCAGGCAACTTGATTGATTTCTAGTATTTGACCATCGTCAAAGCCTTCTTTTTTTAGCTGCTGAATTGTAGCCTCAGAAATGTTGTTAAGCGCTTTGGTGAGCAAATAAGCATACGCAAGCCCTGCGTTGAGTTTTTGATCGAAAAACCGAGCAGCGTCTTGCCTTATGGCAACCATATAGGCCTCGCCACGCTCAGAATCGTTCCACAGGCGTTTGAGCCCAGCTAAATGATGCGCCACACAGTAGTCGCAATCATTAAGATAACTCACATATACCCCAATGGCCTCCAAATACCATTTAGGCAATTCATTATGACTATGGTGTAATACGTTTTTATACAAACTCATATGACCAACCAGCGAATGGGGCCTTAGACTGTGTATGCTCAATACGTTGTCTACTCTATTTTCTGGGCCTTTTACTTGGTCATATAGTTTTTTTAATCGGCCAGTGGCCTTCTCATAAGGTATTGTATGTATCCAACTCATAGGTTTCATTATTCGTGTAACAATAAAAGTAATCAAAGAATTTCTGCATAGATTAAAAAGGTACAAGATAAAACCACCAATCGATCTTACTATATAGGCAATAGTTGTAAAATGTACCATACAAGGCTCCTTTTTTGTAGCCATTGAATTTTAATTATTCGGCAATTTTGTAGGGCAATTTTAAAACTTAATACTATGAAATTTGTAACAAAAAGAATACATGCTTTTTTAGATTATCCTGTGGCCGTTGCCTTAATGGCCTTGCCATTTGTGCTTGGGTTGGGCGATTCTAATCCAATTGCGTTTCAATTATCTATAGCTGCTGGTATCGCGGCGTTTGTTTTGACGGTACTCACAGACCATCATTTAGGGCTCTATAGAATCGTGTCGTATAAAACACACTTAATCGTAGACTTTATTGTGGGTGTCGTGTTTGTGCTTTCTCCATTTGTTTTTTCTTTCGAGGGAATTGATGCCATCTACTACTGGGTGAATGGCGTTGCGGTCTTGAGTGTTGTTAGTTTACACAAAGCCGAACGCCCGGGGATTGTGATATAATCAATATTAGCAAAGTGAATGGTTTACCGCTCTGGCGGTGTGTTTTAGTTAGTAAGTAGCTTCCCTTTTGCTTTAAAAACTCGAAAGTAAATTCGGATGACTGGATTCGGTAAAGCGAACGCTGTTTTGCTTTACTGGACCCGGTTTTTGAAGTTATAAAGTTTGGCTTGAGTCTAAATTGACTGGATTCACCAAAGTGCACGCCGTTCTACTTACTGCTACCGCAGAATCTTCTCTCAACTGAATACGATATTTTCGGTTTCTTCGAAACATCGCTCGCCAAGATGCAAAAGGTTAAAGCCTTATACTCTTAGGTGCCGTTATGTTCGTTCAAGAATTTTACGAAAAAACTTGCAGCTTCCGTTTAGGAATACATATATTTGGTAAACCAAACTGGTAAACCAATTTATTATCAGAGAGGTACGGATAGAAATTGTCCAAACGTATTAATTCAAAAGCCTCTGTTTTCTATAGGAATCAGAAATCATAGTTGATGTAAATCTTAAACCAATATTATGGAAGTCTCCGACAAAAAATCGTCCTTGATTAAAAAAATCATCGCTATTGTATTAGGCTTCGGTCCTGGAATTTTTGCCATAGGTTATACCATAGGAACCGGTAGCGTTACTTCTATGATCGTTGCTGGTAGCACCTATGGAATGCAATTATTATGGGTACTTTTACTCAGCTGTATTTTCTCAGGTTTACTGATGTTTGTTTACGGAAATTACGCCTTAATCTCTGGAGAAACCGCACTTTACGGATTTAGAAAACATCTTAAATACGGCAAGTTAATCGCCATTCTCATCATCGTAGGTATCACCTTCGGGCAATGGAATTCTCTCATGGGTATCCTCGGAATTTCATCCAACATCATTTACGAATTAATAGCTTTAAGTTTTCCGCAACTCGCAGATTTAAAATACGAATCGGTTCTTATCATAGCGATAATAATCATTGGTATTTTCTACTCCATAATGCTTGTGGGTAAATACACCTTCTTCGAAAAGATATTAATCATTTTCGTATCTATTATGGGACTTTCTTTTATTGTCTCACTGTTTTTCGTGTATCCCCTTCCCTCGGACGTTATTAAAGGCATAATTCCATCTATTCCAGATGTGCCTGGCGGAAAAATGATGGTTGCAGCCTTTGTTGGGACGACCATGGCAGCGGCTACGTTTCTATCACGACCGCTGTTTGTCAAAGGAAAAGGCTGGACAACAGCCAATTTAAAACAACAAAAAAACGATTCGATACTCGCAGCAGTTTTGGTATTTGTAATTAGCGCAGCTATTATGGCAGTGGCCTGCGGTGCGTTGTTTCATCAGGGTAATCCTGTGACAAAGGTGCTTGATATGGCTAATACGCTTGAGCCCGTCGCTGGTAATCTTGCCGTTACCATTTTCTTTTTCGGGACTTTATGTGCTGGCTTATCATCGATTTTTCCTTGTTTGCTAATTGCACCTTTATTGCTGGCCGATTATCAGTCTGGCGAGCTCGATACAAGTTCGAAACAATTTAGAGTCATCACATTTGTAGCTTGTTTAGTAGCCTTAATTGTCCCTGTTTTTGGGTCTAATCCAATTCAGATGCAAATTCTATCTCAAGTCTTTAATGTATTTGTATTGCCGGTGGTCGTTCTTGGAATTATTTTTATGGTGAACAACAAAAAAGTAATGAAGGGGTATAAAACAGGAATCCCTGTTAACATAGGACTCTTTGCAGCTTTATTCTTCTCTTTGGTCATATCTTATAATGGAATTATTGCGCTATTCGAGTATTTTTAAATGTAATCGCTAATGAAAAAGTTTACCATCATCGTATGTGTGTTATCATTGCTTTGGGCCTGTGATAACAAAACCGTCAATTCGATTTATGTATCAAATATTGACGCTCTAAATACTGCTATTGAAAATGGTAAGCCCGGAGACAATATCGTATTATCAAATGGGATTTGGAAGGACGTCCAAATTCGATTTGTTGGAGAAGGCACAGCAAATAATCCGATAACACTGCGTGCAGAAACTCCTGGTGAGGTTTTTATTGAAGGAGTTTCTAATTTAAAATTTGGTGGCACTTATTTGGTAGTAGATGGCTTGCATTTTAGAAATGGATTGTCACCCTCAAGGGAAGTGGTCGAATTTAGATTAGACGAAAATAATATTGCGAACCATTGTACCTTCACCAATAGCGTTATTGAAGGCTTCAATAAAACAAAGCGCGACGACTCAGATCTTTGGGTGCTATTTTGGGGGCGCCATAATGCGTTAAGCAACTCATATTTGGCGGGTAAAACCAATCGAGGGCCAACAGTTCGAGTAGATTTAGCCGGAAATGAACATATTAATAATTACCACCAAATAATAAACAATCACTTTGGTCCAAGACCCCCAAAAGGTGGTCCGAGTGCAGAAACCATTCAAATAGGGAATAGTTATACTTCGATGGCGCCAAGTTATACGATGGTGGCCAATAATTTGTTTGAAGAATGTAACGGGGAAGTAGAAATCATTTCTAGTAAGACCAATTTTAACGAATTCAGAAATAATGTCTTTTATAAAAGTGAAGGCTCTTTAGTTACTCGACATGGAAATTATGTCACCATCGATGGAAATTATTTTATAGGCGATGGTGAAAACGAAAATTACGGCGGAATTCGCATTATAAACACAGGGCATACGGTTACAAATAACTATTTCTACAATTTAAAAGGTAAAAATTTTAGAAGTCCTTTGGCTGTTATGAATGGGATTCCAAAGTCTCCATTAAACCGTTATAATCAAGTCACAGACCTGACTGTAGCCTATAATACCTATGTAAATTGTGATTCGCCCTGGCAGTTTGGCGTTGGGCAAAATTTGAGTCAGCAGGATGTGTTGCCAGCTTCAGAAATTCGGTCTGCTCGACCCTTAAGAACATTGGTCGCGAACAATGTGATATATAATAAAGAAGGTGATGATTCTCCTATTGTTGAGCACGACAAAGCAGATGGTGTAAGCTTTAAAAGCAATGTAATAAACAACCAAAGCGTTCGATTTAAAGAACAGGATGGACTCGAGGAGATGAGTTTTGAATTAAAAGAAGTTGTCAAAGATATTTATGTCCCTGCAACAATTTTAGACCTTGCACCACATCAGGGATTTGATTTTGATAAAATTTCGAAGGATTTATTCGGAAACCCTAGAGCCAACAACAATGCCATCGGTGCGACTGTCAATACCGAAGCTAAAGACCTAACGATTCTAGATAAATCAAAATATGGCCCAAGCTGGCATTCTAATGTTGTAGCAACAAAAGAATCAAAAAAAATACCGGTGGCTTCTTCTGATAATCTTCAATCAAAAATTGATGAAGCGCTAAGTGGAGATGTGCTCGTATTACGTTCTGGGGTTTATAATCTGGCGTCATCTTTAGAAATTAATAAGTCAATTACCATAGAGTCTCAAGACAATAAGGCTCAATTAGTCTATAAAGGAGACGAAAACACCCCACTATTTGAACTACAACCAAAGGGATTTCTTACTTTAAACAATGTTACTATAAAAGGTACTGGTTCGCAATATGCCTTTGCGAGTTTAAAAGAGAATATGTTTACACATTTTGGGCTTTCGGTTTTGGACTGTGACATTAGTGATTTTAACTTTGCGCTTAAAGTGTATAAAGAATCTTTTGCCGAAAAAATCACCTTCGAAAACACCACAATTTCTAACTGTGCAAACGGTTTAGAGTTATCCGAAGAGACGAACGATAAAGGCGATTATAATACAGAATATTTGACCGTTAAAAATTGTAATTTCAGCAATGTACAAGGCAATGTGATTGACTATTATCGCGGGGGTTATGACGAATCCACCATAGGTGGAAACCTTTTAGTCACAAATTCTACTTTTACAAATTGCGGTGCGAAAGAAGACAATGGGATTCTTATCAATACACGAGGAATTATAAATGTAGATATTTCTGAAAACACCTTTACAGATAATGCAGTTAAACTGGTGGCCTTACTTTGGGGAGCAAAAAACAACTCGCATTCCAATAATCAAATAACTAACTCAGGCTCAATAAAGGTTGAGGAAAATCTGAAACTAAAATTAATGTACTAGCCCTTTTTATGTCTGCACAACCAAAGCTTACAAGATTCAATCAAAACGTATTGTCTAAGTATCAGATATACAACAGTATATTTATGACATTACCTTTTGACACAATTACAAAAACTGGAGCACTGCTGCCGCTGTTTCATGAAATCTGTCAAAAAGGATTTGCCAATCACGACGATCCTACAACAATTGTCGATACATTTTTTAAAAAGTATCAAGCGAGAAGATCTTCAAAAAGCCAAATCGATTTATTGTTCCGTTTTATTCAATATATAGAACGTCAGGTCGTACTTTTTGATGCCATAGAAGATGCTGCTTTTCCCGTGGTAAACAACATGGATGGTTTTGGAACTTTACGAAGTTTGAAAGAATCTGTAACTGCAGACAATAAAATAGAAAATCTACGAAAGTATTTGGAAGAATTTAAAGTGCGTATTGTATTAACAGCGCATCCAACACAATTTTATCCTGGATCTGTGTTGGGAATAATTACAGATTTAACCGATGCCATTCGTGAAAATGATCTGCTACGCATAAATGAATTATTGGCTCAATTAGGAAAGACTCCGTTTTTTAAACACAAAAAACCTACACCCTATGATGAGGCTGTGAGCTTAATTTGGTATTTGGAGAATGTATTTTATACCTCCTTTGGGAGGATTTATGATTACATCGAACAGAATATTTTCGATGGTGATCAAATCGATAACGAAATTATAAATATTGGTTTTTGGCCTGGCGGGGATAGAGACGGAAATCCGTTTGTCACTCCCGAGATTACACTAAACGTTGCTAAACGATTGCGAGAGACCGTTATTAAGAATTATTATAGAGATGTTCGTGGGTTAAGGCGAAAACTGACTTTTAAAGGGGTCGAAGATAGAATTATCGCATTAGAAGCAGAACTCCACAAGTTTATCACAAACAAAAGCTCGAATTTAACCATACAATTTTTTACTTCGGAAATGATCGAGATAAAAGACATATTGACCAAAGAGCATCAATCGCTTTATGTTTCACAAGTGAATAGTCTTATAAATAAATTGCACCTTTTTGGATTCCATTTCGCAAGCTTAGATATTCGACAAGATAGCAGAAAACATCATCGGTTTTTCGATGAAATGGTAAAAACACTCATTGAAAATGGCAGTCAAGAATTCCCAAATAATTATCACGATTTAACAGAGAAAGAACAGGTTAAGATTTTATCTACTGTAAAAGGAAAATTAGATTTATCACTAATAAAAGATAAAGAAACCTTAGAGGCATTTCAGTCAATGAAAGCCATTGATAGCATTCAAAAGACCAATGGCGAAAGGGCTGCAAACCGCTATATTATTAGCAACAATCAAACGTCGCTTAATGTGATGCAATTATTTGCGATGTTAAAACTAGTAGCCTTTCATGATCGATTAACTTTGGATATTGGGCCATTGTTCGAAACCATAACAGATTTAGAAAACGCTCCTGCTGTAATGGAACAATTATATACAAATCCAGCATATGCAGCACACTTAAAATCTAGAGGGAATAAGCAAACTATAATGCTTGGTTTTAGTGATGGCACCAAAGACGGCGGGTATTTAACTGCGAATTGGGCAATCTACAAAGCCAAAGAGCATTTAACAGCTGTGTCTCGAAAACATGGAATTAACGTGATTTTCTTCGATGGCCGTGGTGGTCCACCAGCTCGTGGTGGTGGGAAAACCCATAATTTCTATGCATCACTTGGGCCAACAATCGAGGCCAAAGAAATACAACTTACTATTCAAGGCCAGACGATTAGTTCAAACTTTGGAACTTTAGAATCGTCCCAATACAACCTTGAACAATTGATAAGTTCGGGAATTTATAACAGCATCAACGATTCAGATTCAGGCATGCGTCCAGAGACTAGGCAAGTGATCGAAAAATTATCTGAGCTCAGTTTTAAGGCTTATTCAGACTTTAAAGCGCATCCAAAATTTATATCATATTTGGAGCACATGAGTACGCTTAAATATTATGCAAAAACTAATATAGGAAGCCGTCCCTCCAAACGTGGAAAGTCTGATGGCCTGGTCTTTGAAGATTTAAGAGCTATTCCGTTTGTGGGTTCATGGAGTCAATTAAAGCAGAACGTTCCTGGCTTCTTTGGTGTAGGTACGGCCTTAAAATATTATGAAGATAACGGTGAATTTGAAAAAGTTAAGAATCTTTTTCAAACCAGTGATTTCTTTAAGACGCTTATAGAAAATAGCATGATGTCTTTGTCAAAATCGTTTTTTGATTTAACTAGGTATATGTCTGAAGACCCCGAGTATGGTGATTTTTGGAAAATTATCTACGAAGAATACCAAATTTCAAAACGTTTAATTCTAAAATTGACAGGCTTTAAAGAATTAATGCAAGAAGAACCGGCAGGTAAAGCATCTATTGCTGTAAGAGAATCTATTGTTTTACCATTGTTGACGATTCAGCAATACGCATTAAAGAAAATTCAAGAGCTTGAAAAATCAGGAGCGAGCCCAGAAGATAAGCAGATGAAGATTTTTACGAGTATGGTAACTCGTTCCTTGTTTGGAAACATCAACGCAAGTCGTAATTCGGCTTAGGGTGTTTTTAAGAGATAAACTAATGGTTGTTTCTATCCTTGGTAGCGCTTAATTTTTAAATGCACATTCTCTCTAATTTTGATAGGTATTTTTAAAGATAAAGGCATTTTTCCCCTAGCCTATATCAGTAATTTTACGAAGTTTTAGACATTAAGACTTGCTCAATTCAGAAATATGCTTATTTTTGGTTAACCAGATTGGTTAACCAATTAATTAAACTTGTATGAAATATTCTCAACGTTGTTCGATACTTATTTTATCGCTTTTTGTTTTGCTTACCTTTTATAGTTGTAACAATTCCGCAAAAGAACCAAACACAAAAGAAGGTAACCAAACGGCGTACGCAAGCGAGGTTATTCCCTTTTTCGATCATTGGAATTTAATTCTAGGCGATGGTTCTAATGTGGGACAGGCATTAGAATTTGAGGATAAAGATTTCTTTTATAGCACTAAGGATGACGATGCAACCTGGGTAGTTTTTAAATCTCCAAATGCCGGGAACACCCACGGTACTTCTAACAATACGAGAACGGAGTTGGCCCAACTCAAGAAATGGTCGCCAATGACAGATGCTACACTCAAGGCTACCCTCAAAGTTATGAATGTTTCAACTACTGGCGATGCCAGGGTCGCCTCTACGTATTCTGTAGTTATAGGGCAGATTCACAGCGCCGATGGACATGAGAACGAACCGCTTAAAATATTTTACAAGAAATTCCCTGGTCATACTAAAGGATCGGTTTTTTGGAACTATGAAATTAACACCGCTGGCGACGATAATTCGGGAAGATGGGATTATTCCTACCCTATTTGGGGCTATGATTTTTCTGTTGTTGGATCAGAAGAAAACACCTATCCCCCAGAACCAGAAGATGGTATCGCCTTGGGCGAAGAATTGACGTATGAAGTAGAGATTAAAGATGGAATCATGCACCTCAAATTTTCAAGTGAAGGACACGAGACCAAAACATTTACTAAAAATCTTATTAAGTCTGAGTATGCGAAGCGTTCTGACATGCCCGAACAGGTAGAACAATTATTTGTGCCTATTGGTCAGGACGGCGTAGAGCAGGAAAATGCCTATGCAAATGAAGGGCTCTTTTTTAAACTAGGAACATACAACCAAACGAACGGAAAAGATCCCAAAGTAAATAGAGTCTGGTGTTCTGGCGCCGAAACTCATGGTGGCGATCTTCAAAAACAATATGCAGATGGAAGCTACGCAGAAGTTTGGTTTAAGTCGGGTAGTATCTACGTGAGCGACGATGCCATATCGAATTCAGGATACTTCGAGGCCAATGATGATTTAAGTAAGAAGGTAGTTTACCCTAACGAGGTGATTCCATTTATGGAAAAATTTAAAATTCTTTTAGGGGACGGAACAAACATTGAAGATATTACTGAGTACGAAAACAAAGACTTTTTCTATTCCGTGATTGATGGTACAAGGCGTTGGGTGGTTTATAAAACGCCAAATTCTGGGGTCACTTCGAAAAACTCTAGTAATACGAGAACTGAGTTACATGAAATAAGAGAATGGACACCTGAACAAGGTGGTAAATTAACCGGAACTTGTAAGGTGATGCAGGTCTCCATTTCTGGCGATGCGAGAGTGGCGGCTTCTTACTCCACTGTTGTTGGGCAGATCCATAGTGGCGAAGGACATGAAAATGAGCCTTTAAAAATATTTTATAAGAAGTTTCCTGGCCATGACAAAGGATCGGTATTTTGGAATTATGAAATCAATACTGCCGGAGACGATAATTCTGGAAGGTGGGATTATTCTTCTGCTGTTTGGGGATATGATATGTCTGTGATTGGAACAAGCAAAGATGACTTTCCTAACGAACCTGCAGATGGAATAGCACTTGGCGAAGAATTTAGTTACGAAGTAAATGTTTATGAAGGCATGATGTATCTCACATTTAAAAGTGAAGGCCATGAAACAAAAACATTTACTAAAAATTTGCTCAAGTCTGACTATGTAAATGCATCAGACTTACCAGATCAAGTCAAGAAACTGTTTGTGCCAATAGGACAAGACGGGACCGAACGACCTACAGCGTATAGCGGAGAGTTAAATTATTTTAAACAAGGGGCATATAACCAAACCAATGGCAAAGCTCCAGAAACAAATATGGTTTGGTGCGCTGGTGCCGAAACCTATGGCGGTGATATTGCTAAACAATATGAAAATGGCTGTTATACCGAGGTTTGGTTTTTAGAAGCCACCGTAGGGCCAGGCACACCTCCTAACACATCGAATTAAAAGAAATCAGGAACCATAATTAATAACTTAATAAAAGTAAAATTATATGAAAACATTTGGAGCAAGTAAAGAATTTATCGCTGGAAATGACATCGAATGGGAAGTTGTTGGCGAAGGTCTTAAGCGAAAAATTATGGGGTATGACGATAAGATTATGCTCGTAAAAGTACATTTTGAAGTTGGTGCTGTTGGTGTAATGCACGAGCATTACCATTCTCAAGTTACTTATGTAGAGAGTGGGAGCTTTGACGTAACCATTAACGGAGAGACAAAAACGCTCACTGGTGGCGACTCCTTTTATATTCCACCACATATTATGCACGGCGCAATCTGCACAGAAGCTGGTGTATTAATAGATGTTTTTAGTCCAATTAGAGAAGATTTCATGGAGTAAGAACGACCTGATTATTGAAGATTCTGTAAAATTCAGGGGCTCAAATTGTTATAATCTTAATATTTCTTGTTTTTAACAATAATTTATATATATTTGGTAAACCAATTTGGAAAACCAGTTTGGTTTACCAATTAAAATTAACCAAAAAAAGGATGGGCGCACACCCATCCTCTTAAGACAAACTTCTTTTTAGGGAAGAAATCTACACATAATTACTTAGAGTAACATGCGCATTGTAAAAGTACTAAATCTAACGAATTTAAGCACAACGTCTCCGCTTTAAGTAATTGATAAGCAAAAATTAATTTAAACAACTAACGATGATTTTAAAAATGAAGCTTACAATTTTTGCAATGCTATTTATTAGCACGGCAATTTTTGCTCAAGATAGTTATACACTATCTGGTACAGTTGCTTCTGGAGAGGACAACGCACCACTTCCAGGAGTAAACGTTGTAAACGTAAATACCTCCCAAGGTGCTTTAACAGATTTTGACGGAAATTTCCAGTTGCAAGTAAGCAATGGAGACGAAGTCCAATTTTCGTATGTCGGGTTTGTTACACAAAGTGTAACTGCTACAGGACAAACCTCTGTTAATGTTTTGTTGGCAGTAGACGCCGACCAATTAGACGAGGTTATCGTAATCGGTTACGGTACACGTAAAAAGAGTCACTTAACGGGTGCTATTTCTAGTATTGATGGTGGCGAGGTCGCTGCTATTCAAGCAAACCGAGTGGATGAGGCATTAGCAGGTAAATTACCAGGTGTTTTAATTCAGAATCAAAATGGAGCGCCAGGTGCCGATCCAAAGATTCAAATTAGAGCAGCTTCTTCTATTAACGGTAATTCAAATCCGCTTGTAGTAGTAGATGGTTATCCAATATCGGGTAGTATCGCTACAGTTAATCCAAATGACATTGAAAGTATTGAAGTGCTAAAAGATGCTGCTTCTGCTGCTATTTATGGTTCTCGTGGAGCAAACGGTGTTATATTAATTACCACTAAAAGAGGTAAGGACGGAACGCCACAGTTTAGCTATAACAGTTACTTTAGTACCTCAAGCAGATATCAAGTAGACAATGTTAATCCTACTTCTGGAGAATGGGCTCAGACCATCGAAACAAATATTGCCAATGGCAATTGGGATGTTTCCGAAGTAGACCCAGCACTTTTACAATACAGAATAAATGCATATAGAGATTCACCAGATGTTGTAGCCGTAGAAGATTGGTTATTCAGAAATGGTAACTCGATGAATCACGACTTTAGTATGAGTGGTGGAACTGAAGATGTAAATTATTTTGCCTCTGTAGGGTATCAAAAAACAGATGGAATCGCAATTACTCAGGCCTTCGAAAGAGCGAATGCCCGACTTAATTTAGACGCAAAATTAAACGACAGATTCAAAACCGGAATTAGTTTCAATGGATTTGTATCTGATAGAGATATTGTTGGCCACGACATGAGAGATCTCTTAAGAGCTTATAGCGTTCATCCTATATATCACACAGCTGCTTCTATTGCGTTTGTTCAACAATTAGATCAACAAGCTCAGGCATTGGGTCTCGATCCGTTTGATAATGGATTTAGAGGTGGTTCAGATGCACCATGGAATAATAGCATTTATACGCTAGAGCCTGGTGATACTGCTCAAGACTGGCACTACGGTCGCAGTGGTAACGGTATTGGCGGATCTGGAGATGCAGGGCCGGCCACAAAGCTGGACAATACAGACGCTTATCAAAAAACGTTTTTTGGAAACATTAATTCGTATTTAGAATTCAATCTAATCGATGGATTAGATTTAAGAACTGTTTTTGGTGCAGACCTTAGAGATACGCAAAACTACTTCTATAGAGGTCTTGAGTTTGACTCAAGGGCTCGTAGTACTCAGACTGCTTTGAACCAGTCAGATGTAAAACAAACTTCATTATTGAGTGAAACTACACTCAATTACGCAAAACAATTTGGAAAGCACGATATCTCGGCAGTAGCTGGAGTTGAATTCCAAAATATCTTTTTTAAAGGAACTGCCTTAAATGGATCAAATGTTCCATTTGGCGAAATTATTAACTTTAATCTTCTCGATCCAGCAGATATTGCAACAACAGAAAGAGACGAAACAATTGCTAGAAATAGTATTTTTGGACGAGTTAATTATGCCTATGACAATCGTTATTTAGTATCGGTGTCGGTAAGACGAGACGGAGATTCTCGCTTTGGTGAGAACAATAAATACGAAACCTTCCCAGCACTTTCATTAGGATGGAATATTCATAACGAAGCTTTTTACAGCTCAGAAGTTCTGAATTTACTTAAACTAAGATTTAGTATTGGATCGTTAGGAACCACATCTGATTTAGGAGCTTATAACTCGCTGAGTTTATTGAATCCTCAATCTACATTATTTGGGAACGGATTTCTTATTCCATCAGATATTGCAAACCCAAATTTAACATGGCAAACTAACACAGAAACTAACTATGGTGTTGATTTAGGTTTTCTTCGCAGCCGTTTCAGACTGGGTGTAGACTATTATACGTCTGACATCGAAGACATCTTAATTAATCAAAGTGTATCAGAAGTTTTAGGTACAACCTCGATTAGACTTAATTCTGGTGATGTAAGAAGTTCTGGTTTAGAATTTGACCTTACAGCAAACCTTATCCAAAATGGAAACTTTACTTGGAGTCTTGGTGCTAACCTATCTACCGTAGAAACAGAAATTACAGACTTAGGTGGTTTAGACGAACTACCACAAACTATCTACGGTCAAAGTGGTAGAGGTCCAGTATTTAGAAACTATGTAGGTGGAGAAATTGGCGAAATGTGGGGATTAGAGACCATTGGTGAAGTAGAGATGATTCACGTAGAAGACCCAACCAGAACTGTGGGTGCTACCAGTGGTGAATACTATGTAAAGGATCAAAATGGAGATGGTGTTATTGACCGAACTAGAACTGTAGAAGATGGTGGAGATTTAGTAAAAATAGGACAAAACACTCCAGATTTTTATTGGGGTCTTAACAGTCAAATGAACTATAAGAATTTTGACTTGTCTTTTCAGTTACAAGGATCACACGGAGCAGAAGTATTCAACATTGACCCATTATACTGGCAATCTCAATTTGGTGGAAGACTACGCGATAGTTTTGATGCCAACGACGACGGAATTGCAGATCACAATGGAGAGTTTTATGCCCGTGCTAGGGATCAAACTGATGCCGTTATCCAAGATGCTTCGTTTGTAGCATTGAGAAATCTAACTTTAGGATATACATTTAATTCAGACTTGACCGATAAACTAGGATTGAATTCGCTGCGCATATATTTTGCAGGTTCTAATCTGTTGTATTTGTGGTCTAGTGATTATACCTCATTTAACCCAGAAGGTGTAGAGACAACCAATGGTGGTTATTTAGGACCTACTACCTATGGTGTACAAGTAGGTGCAAGTCCGATTGTAAGAAGTCTAACGTTTGGACTAAATGTTAATTTTTAATCAAAGAAAAATGAAAAAAGTATATATATTCTTAGTAGGGTCATTGCTGATAACATCGGCATGTACCACCGATTTAGATCAAGTCCCACCAAATATTGCTGCTTCAGGTTCGTTGACAGAGTTTGATGGTGTTTTAAACGCAGCCTATTTTTATCAGCATGGTTCTGCAACACCAATGGCGGTAATGGGAGATTTTAGAGCAGACAATGCACTTATGGAAGAAGAACCATATCCTGCATTTGATAGATTCACAATGGACTTAACTGCCATGGAAGATCAATTTTTTGGGCCATTCTATACGGCGCTGTACAAGTCGATCTTAAGTGCAAATAATGTTATTGAGAATTCTGAGGACGATACCCAAGTGGGCGAAGCTAAATTTTTAAGAGCTTTGTCGTACTTTAAATTAGTACAAGTGTTTGGTGATGTGACGGTAAATTTATCGTCTGAGCCAAGTACGACAGATACAGCATTTTTAGCGAGACAGTCCGCTGGCGACGTTTATAACGATGTTATCATTCCAGATTTACAAGACGCCATCTCATTGTTAGATGTAGAAATCACCAATGGAAGAGCTTCTCAATTAGCTGCACGCGGCTTGTTAGGAAAAGTGTATATGCACAGAGGAAATTTTGCCGGAGCCGAAGGTCAATTGGCCGCCGTCTTAGATGGTGCGGGAGCGGCAGAACTTAGTTTACAAGAAAACTTTGCAGACATTTTTGGCGAGGCAAATGATTTAAATTCAGAAATCATATATGCAACTCAAATATCAAGTTCTGTTGTAGATGAATATGGTTTTTCTGAGTTCTGGTCATGGTCTGGTGGATTAGACACTAAATCACTCGAACCATTAGATCCAGATTTAATAGCAGCATTCGATGCAAGCCCAGGAGATTTAAGAAGAGAAGTATCTATTGACACTATGCTCATGGCTTCTCCTAAGTTTCCACAATCTGGAGGACCAGATCACGACTGGATCGAACTGAGGTTAGGAGATGTTATTTTACTCTATGCCGAGGCGATGAACGAGAATGGTGCTTCTGCAGAAGACGTACTAGATGTTCTAGACCCAATTAGAGAAAGAGCTGGTATAGCTCCTCTTGATCATACGGTGCTTAATACGCAGGCCTTGGTAAGACAAGCGATTTACGACGAACGCAGACTAGAATTAGCGTTCGAAGGACAACGATGGTTTGATTTAGTAAGAACAGGAACTGTAAACTCAGAAATGGGTGAAGAAATAAATCCTAATTATCACGTTTTTCCAATACCAATTTCGGAGATATTGGCCAGTGGTGGGATAATTACGCAGAATCCTGGATACTAACATAAAAGCTGGTTTAAGCTTTATAAAACTTAACCAATTGCACAAATTTGATTAGCCAGTGCACATCTTGTGTAAATTCTTACTGGCTATAGTATAGCCAGTAAGAATTTTTTGAATATTAGTAATAAAAAAATAAGTTTTCAGTTAGCATTAACCGTTCGCCAAGTTTTTATAACTTAGAGAAATCTATTTGGTTAACCAATTATTGAAAAGCAAATTATGAGAGTAGAGGTACTAAACTCAAATGAGAAAGTTGAGCTTCAGAAAGAAGTAATCACCAAGGTTCGAGATTTAATCAATCAAAAGAACCTAGAGCCTGGAGACAAACTGCCTTCGGAGCGAATGCTTTCAGAAAAATTTGAAGTTACTCGAAGCACCATAAGAGAAGCGATTCAAAAATTGGAATTTTACGGACTGTTAAAGTCAATTCCGCAGAGCGGAACCTTTGTTGCTAATATTGGAGTTGTTGCAATGAACGGAATGATAAACGATATCCTTCGTTTAGAAGAGCCTGATTTTAAATCTTTAGTAGAAACCCGAATTCTTTTAGAGCTTAAAACCGCAAGGTTGGCGGCCATAAGAAGAACAGAGGAAGATCTTAACGAGATTGAAAAAGCGCTCGATTCTTATGCGACTAAAGTCACCAATGGCGAAGATGCTGTGCAAGAAGACCTATTATTTCATTTGGCAATAGCGAAGGCAAGTGGTAATAGCACGATGAACACTTTCATGCTTATTATTACGCCCGAAATTATTACCAATTTTGCGAAGTATCACGTTTGTGATGAGGCTATGGCGCATCATGCTATAGAAGAGCATCGTCAGATTTTCGAGGCAATTAAGGTTCAAGACGCTCAACTCGCTAAACAAAAAATGAAAGAGCATTTTAAAGTGCTTTATCAGTATTGTTATAATATTTAGTAGAGTAAAAAACCAAGACAGTAGTATATCTGTCTCATTCATGTTCATAGTTAGGACCATCCTAGTATTGTAGGGTACAGTTATTTATCTGTAAAACTGCACTGCTTGCGGTCTGCCTAAAATTTGAATAAGAACAGCTGCAATCAAGATTGTAACGAAAGGTGTGATCATTCGCAGTTATATAACTGAAAGAATCAAATAGACGATGAAATTAAAAGGACTTAGATGGTGGATTATTGGTCTAATCTGTATAGCTACCATTATAAATTATATAGATAGATCTGCATTAGGAATAATGTGGCCTGCGATGAGCAAAGACCTCAATTTATCGGAGTCTGACTACGCTTGGGTAATAAACATTTTTACTATTACCTATGCAGCAGGAAAGTTTATTTCTGGAAAAGTATATGACAAAGTTGGGACTAAAATAGGCTTTGTCATCTCAATATTTTTATGGTCACTCGCATCTGCCTTGCACTTCTTCGCAAGAGGTGCTGCCTCACTCGGAATCTTTAGAGGACTTTTAGGAGTTGCCGAAGCAGGAAACTGGCCTGGAGCCGTTAAGAACAATGCAGAATGGTTTCCAATTCAAGAAAGAGCCATGGCACAAGGTATATTTAACGCTGGCGCTGGAATAGGCTCTATTGTTGCTGCACCTTTTATCGCGGAGTTGTTCGAAGCCTTTGACTGGAAGATGACCTTTGTGATTATTGGTGTGCTCGGATTTTTATGGATAATCCCGTGGATGATCATAAATAAAAAGAAACCCCAGCTACATCCTTGGATTACCCAAGAGGAGAAAGACCATATTGTAGCAGGAAGACATAAAAGCAGACAAAACGATGCAGAAACCAAGAGTTTAAGCGTTTACGAAATTTTGTCTAAAAAAGAATCTTGGGGTGTGATTTCTGCTAGATTCTTTATCGAACCAATCTGGTGGTTGTTTGTTTTTTGGATGCCCATTTATTTGTTCAAAGAATTTGATTTTAATGTAAAAGAAATCGGATACTATGCATGGTTTCCATATGTGGGAGCTATGATAGGAAGTCTGGCAGGTGGTTGGTTTGCACAAAAGCTAATCAAGAGTAAAAGCGTCGATTTTGGAAGAAAACGAACCATAGTCATTGGGGCTATAATTATTGTAATTTCTATTATTGGAGCTATTCTTTTTGCAGATACACCACTTAAATTTGTATCGTTTGTTTTTGTTGTGCTCTTCGGATTTCAATTCTGTATTAGTAATATTCAAACAATTCCAAGTGATTTATTAAATGGAAAATCGGTAGGCACCTTAGCTGGCTTAGGTGGCAGTATTGGAGCAGTATCTGTTATAATTATGAACTGGTTAATACCAATAATCACCACCGAGTCCTACACCCCTGCATTTATTATTTTGGCAGTACTGGCACCCTTAGCCGTGCTATCAATTTTTGGCCTAATAAAACAGATCAAACCAATCGATTTAGAAGATTAAATAACCTATAAGAAACGTAAAAATGAGTAAATCAAACAATAAAATAGCTATTGTAACTGGCGCAACTGGAGGCATTGGGTTCGAAGTAGCGAAAAGGCTAGGAAAAGATGGCTATGCTGTAATGTTAAATGGTATAGAGGATAAAGCTGGAGAGGATAAAGTGAAGGAGCTCACAAGCCAAGGAATTACTGCCGAATACTATGGTTTTGACGTTACAAATGAAGAACAAGTTACCCAAAACATAAAAGCCATTGGAGACAAATATGGTAGAATTGATGTATTGGTAAATAATGCAGGTGGTTTAGGAGGAAGATCTCGCTTCGAAGATATGACAACCGAATTTTACAGATTCGTTATGGCGTTAAACCTAGACTCGGTATTTTTTGCCTCGAGAGCAGCGATCCCTTATTTAAAGCAAGGCGAATATCCTTCTATTATTAACTATACCTCTAATGCAGGTTGGACCGCTGGTGGACCAGGTGCAGGAGTTTATGGTACTTCTAAAGCCGGTGTTCATGCGATTACTCGAGCACTTGCCAAAGATTTGTCTGAATACGGCATTCGTGTGAATGCGGTGTCTCCTGGAACAATCGACACTCCATTTCACAAACAAATCAAATCTACAAAACCAGAGGTATTTGCCTCTTGGGCTAACAATATAATGCTAGGGAGATTAGGACAGCCAGAAGATGTTGCTTCTGTTGTTTCGTTTTTAGCGAGTAAAGACGCTTCTTTTATTACCGCAGAGACTATACAAGTTGGCGGTGGTCAAGCATTGGGAATTTAATATTGACATTTATTATTATATAAAGAATGAATAAACTTAAAGGAAAAGTAGCCGTTGTTACTGGCGGTTCAAGAGACATCGGTAGAGCCATATCAATAAAACTCGCAAAAGAGGGAGTAAAAGTTGTGGTTAACTACCATAATTCTGTATCCGGAGCGAACGAAACTTTAGATCAAATAAAGGCATTCGGTGGAGAAGCTGTTGCAGTAAAGGCAGATATTTCTACACAAGAAGGTATTCAAAATTTGAAAGCAAAAACTATCGAAGCTTTTGGAGACTCAGTACATATACTAGTTAATAACGCTGGGGGTCTTTTCGCCCGTAAGACATTGCAAGAGTTTGATGATTCATTTTATAACTTGGTGATGGGCGTTAACTTTAAATCTACTGTTTTTGTAATGCAAGCCTTTGTACCTTTAATGGGTAAAGGAACTAGTATCATTAACCTTTCTTCGCAAGCAGCGAGAGACGGCGGTGGTGGTGGTTCTTCTTTATATGCTTCGTCTAAAGGAGCGGTTACAACATTTAGTAGAGCGATGGCAAAAGAACTTGGTCCTCAGGGAATCCGTGTGAATGCCATCTGCCCTGGAATGATCGCAACCAAATTTCATGATGACTTTACAAAAGATGAAATTCGTGAAAAGGTGGCTGCAAGTACCCCGTTACGTAGGGAAGGTGAAGCTACAGAAATTGCAGATCTTGTTTATTATTTAGCATCAGACGAGGCTTCTTTTATAACTGGAAACAATATTGATATTAATGGTGGTCTTGCTTTTAGTTAGATACCAAAAAAAGTAAAACAATGAGTAAAGTCGTCACATTTGGAGAAATCATGCTTCGATTATCTCCACCTGGATTTTTAAGGTTTTCACAGAGTAATTCATTCGACGTAGTTTATGGCGGAGGGGAGTCTAATGTTGCGGTTTCGTTAGCAAATTATGGCGTACCCGTTGATTTTGTTACACGCTTACCAGATAATGATATTGGCCATTGTGCTATGATGGAAATGCGTAAAAGAGGTGTTGGTGTAGATAAAATAATTTATGGAGGCGAACGCCTTGGGATTTATTTTCTTGAAACTGGAGCTGTAAGTCGCGGTAGCAAAGTTGTCTATGACAGAGCATATTCCGCAATTTCTCAGATTAAACCTGGAATGATCGATTGGGAAAAAACTTTTGAAGGCGTGGACTGGTTTCATTGGACCGGGATTACTCCAGCGATTTCACAAGGGGCAGCAGATGTGTGCTTAGAGGCAGTACAAGTTGCGAGTAAATTAGGTGTTACTGTGTCTACAGACCTTAATTATAGGGCTAAGCTATGGAAGTACGGAGTAGAACCAGAAGCAATTATGACAGAGCTTACCTCCTATTGCGATATCATTCTTGGCAACGAAGAAGATGCCGAAAAACATTTTGGCATTAAACCAGAAGGATTAGATATTACCACACAAGGAGAGCATGTAAAAGCAGAAGCGTTTTTATCTGTATGCGAACAATTGATGGAAAAGTTCCCTAAGGCGAAAAAAGTAATCACGACCCTTAGAGGATCGATTTCTGCCTCTCATAACACATGGGCTGGCGTGCTTTATGATGGTAAAAAAATGTATAAATCAAGAGAGTATCAAATTACCGATATCGTAGACCGCGTTGGTGGTGGCGACTCATTTATGGGTGGCTTGATTTATGGGTTACTCAAATACCCAGAAGACGATCAAAACGCGCTTGACTTTGCAGTTGCAGCTTCGTGTCTTAAACACACCATAAAAGGAGACGCCAACTTATCTACCATTGCAGAAGTAGAAAAACTAATGGGCGGAGACGCTTCAGGTCGCGTGGCCAGATAATATAAGAACGTATAGATTATGGCTCAATATTCAAGAATAGAAGTTGCACAGACAATGGAAGAAACGGGCATGGTACCGTTGTTTTTTCATTCAGACATCGCAATTTGCAAACAGGTACTCAAAGCATGTTACGATGGAGGTGCGCGCTTAATGGAATTTACAAGTCGAGGAGATTTCGCCTTCGAAATATTTTCCGAATTAACAAAATATGCAATTGCCGAACTTCCGGGAATGATCATGGGAGTAGGCTCGGTAACAGATGCTGCAGCGGCCTCGTTGTATATGCAACTAGGCGCCAATTTTATCGTTACTCCCGTCTTACGCGAAGACATTGCTATAGTGTGTAACAGACGAAAAGTTTTATGGTCACCAGGTTGTGGTTCGCTAACAGAGATTGCTAAAGCAGAAGAATTAGGCTGCGAAATAGTAAAACTCTTCCCTGGAGGGATTTATGGCCCAGACTTTGTCAAGGCCATTAAAGGACCATGTCAATGGACAAAAATAATGCCCACGGGAGGTGTTTCTCCAACAAAAGAAAACCTAGAAGGTTGGTTTAATTCGGGCGTCACCTGTGTAGGTATGGGGTCTAAACTAATGGTGAAGGATTCAAATGGTCAGTTCGATTTTGAAAAAATCAAAGAATTGACGCGATCTGCCCTTGAGATAATTTCGAACCTTAAAGCCTAACCACCTTCAAAATAGCATAAGTCATGAATGTTCTTTCTAAAAATAGTTATTGGTTATACTAAGTTTAGGCATTACATATGGCTTTATTGTTGCTTTATAATCCCGCTCAAATTGAGTGGGATTGTTGTTTTATAGCTATTAGGGCGTTCCCCAGGCTTTGCCCTGCATAGCCGCAGGCCAAGCAGGGTCGCGCTATCCGCTACAATCTTAAAGCTGCGCTTTAAGGATTTTGCTGCTATCGCTAACGCGTGAGTGAGGTGCATAGCCTGTCGCGTTGGCTAATTAAGCTTAGACTGGATTCATTTTTTACTGGCTCTTCTATTCCGCTTTTGCGGGTGCCAAACTCAAACGTCTACCAGACGTTTGGTTTCTACGAAACATCGTTCGCCAAGGTCCAAAGAGGGGGAAGCCGAACGTTACGAAAATGTCTAGTAGACACTTTTAGTGAGGTGCATGGCCTGTCGCGCTGGCTGATCGAACTTTGACTGGATTCATTTTTTACTTTCGTAAAAAATGGTCCAGAGAAGGAGGGCTTACAAAGAAAACCATATCGCCCTGCGATATGAGCTTTTTTTATGGCCTTTAAAGCTTGAGTTTAAAAATGACTGGATTCATTTTTTACTTTCGTAAAAAATGGTCCAGAGAAGGAGGGCTTTACAAAGAAAACCATATCGCTCCGTGATATAGGCTTTTTTATGGCCGAAGAAGCTTGAGTTTAAAATTGACTGGATTCATTTTTTACTGGCGTAAAAAATGGTCCAGAATGGGGGAACTAATAAGGAAAGCCACGATTGCTTCGCAATCGTAATGCTTTTATTTTGCTTCTCAAGCCGAAGCGAGCTTCGCTTGATTGCAAAATAAAAGCCTCCTGACTTAGTCAGGAGGCTTTCCTTGTAGCGGGGACTGGACTCGAACCAGCGACCTTCGGGTTATGAGCCCGACGAGCTACCTACTGCTCTACCCCGCGATGTGGACTGCAAATATACAACGGTTTTAAATTCCTGCAAGGGAATGGTGAACAAATATTTTTAGGTGATTTTGGGTTATTGCTCAATGTTCTGAGCCTCAAATTGTACTAACTCCTGATTTTCAAACTGCGTAGAAATTTGAATAGGATTACAACAAACTTCGCAATCTTCTATATAAGTCTGACTGCTAGATGCATCCAGCAACATAGAGATTTGTTGCCAACAATACGGGCATTCAAAGAAGTGTTCTATCATAGGTTTAACGTGTCTAAGTCTTCTGACACTACTTCCCATTTTCCCATTAAATCGTCAAGCTCGTCCTTTTTGGCCTGATACGAATCAAAAAAGCCTTCTTGGGCCACTGTTTGATCATAGTTAACCTCCAGCTGTACATCGATTTCTTTAATCTCTCTTTCCAGTTTATTAATCGAAGCTTCGATTTTGCTTAGCTTATTAGAGAGCGACTTACGCTTTTTTTGATCCTGATACGATTCTTTAGCACTTGCCTTATTGTTGTCTTCTTGTTTTTTTACAGCCGTCTTTTTCTCGGCCTCGCGCATATTACGAAGGTTCCGCTGCTCTAAAAAGAAATCGATATCACCTAAATACTCTTTGATGACCTGATCTCTAAATTCGTACACCTTATTGGCCAAGCCTTGTAAAAAATCACGGTCGTGCGATACCAAAATCAACGTGCCTTCAAACTGCTTTAGGGCATCCTTTAGAACATTTTTAGATTTAATGTCAAGGTGATTGGTGGGCTCATCCATGATAAGCACATTAAGTGGTTGTAATAATAATTTGGCCAAGGCCAATCTATTTCGTTCTCCCCCGGAAAGCACGCGTACGTATTTATCTACGGCCTCGTCTCTAAACAAAAAGGCTCCCAAAATATCACGAACTTTAGAACGGTTCTTTTCGTTGGCCGCGTCTATCATGGTATCGAGGACGGTTTTGCTGCCGTCTAAATGGTCTGCCTGATCCTGTGCAAAATATCCTATTTGTACATTGTGGCCTAACTTCACGTTTCCACCATAGTCGATTTCACCCACAATAATCTTAGCTAGGGTTGATTTACCCTGACCGTTTTGACCCACAAAAGCAATTTTACTTTGGCGTTCAATCATTAAATCTACACCGTTAAGCACTTGGTTGTCGCCATAGGCTTTCGAGACATCGTTTAGTTCGAGCACGACTTTCCCAGGTGTTACAGACACCGGAAAACGCAGGCTCATCACGCTATTGTCGTCTGCATCGACTTCGATTCGATCAATTTTATCCAGCTTTTTTATAAGCGATTGGGCCATGGTGGCTTTGCTCGATTTGGCTCTAAACTTCTCAATGAGTCGTTCTGTTTGGGCTATTTGCTTTTGCTGATTCTTTTGCGCAGCCAACTGCTGAGTCCGCAGTTCTTCTCTTTGTACTAAGTATTTGGTATACGGCTTTGGGTAATCGTAAATACGGCCTAAAGAAATTTCTATCGTTCTGTTGGTAATGGTATCTAAAAACACCCTATCGTGCGATACAATTACAACCGCTCCTGTATACTGCTTTAAAAATTCTTCTAGCCATAAAATAGACTCAATATCTAAGTGGTTGGTAGGCTCATCTAAAAGCAACACATCGTTCTGTTCTAAAAGCAATTTGGCCAATTCGATACGCATACGCCAACCTCCAGAAAAAGTCTCCGTTTTTTGATTAAAATCTTTGGCTGTAAACCCAAGACCCTTTAAAATACGTTCTGTTTCGCCTTGATAATTATACCCACCAATAATCTCGTAATGATGCTGAATCTCACTAAGTGAAATCATAAGTTCATTATAACTATCGCTCTCGTAGTCGGTTCTTGTGGCGAGCTGCGTATTTATATCTTCTAATTGGGCTTCTAGTTTTTTGATTTCGGCAAAAGCTTTCTGAGCTTCCTCTAGTACAGTACTTCCTTTATCAAAATCAATGTCCTGTCTTAAAAATCCAATTTTTACGGCCTTGTCTGTAGCGATTTGACCCGTATCATACGGTTGGTCCCCAGCTAATATCTTTAGCAGCGTAGATTTTCCAGCACCGTTTTTACCTACCAATCCAACGCGATCTCCAGGGCCGAGTTTAAAGGTAATTTCTTCGAAGAGATAAGTGCCTTGAAAAGAAACAGAAAGATTATGAATGTTGAGCATTCTTGTGACTTAGGTAACGTTAGATTTGTGCAAATATCCTTAATTTTGCACTAACTTATTTAGACTTTTTGTATAAATCCGAGTGATTTAAATGAGTGTTATCGAAAAATTAAATTCGCAATGTTAAAAGGCAGCAAATTATACAGCATAATTACCGGATCTTGTCCGGTATGTCATAGTGAGAGTATTTATGCTAATGGTAAGCTGTATGCGCCTTCCCAAACATTAAAAATGAAGGAACGCTGTGGGCACTGCAACACCAAATACAAAATAGAACCTTCGTTTTTTTATGGAGCCATGTATGTGAGTTATGGCGTTGGGGTTGCTATTGCTGTAGCCGTTTTTATTATTGCCTATTATTTTTTAGGGCTAGATCGTTTTCAATCTTTTCTTGCAATTGCGGCTTCGATGGTAATTTTACTTCCTGTGATTCTAAGGCTTTCTAGAAACATCTGGATCAACTTCTTTTTTAAGTACGATAAAAACGCCTAAAATCAATCTCTGGCGGAATTGGTTTGTCGTACTCTAACAACTCATATAATTGTTTTGCCACCGTTGGGCCTATCATTACCCCTCTAGTACCTAGACCGTTTAGCAAGGCTAAGTTGTTATAAACAGGATGTGTGCCTACTAAAGGCCTTCTATCTGCCACTGTAGGCCTCATTCCCACTCTTTGCTCCACTACCCTATAATCACAAGAGATAAGCCCTTCTAGAGCCCTTAATAGCTTTTCTTTGCCTGCGTTGGTTGGCTCAAGAGTTTTATCCTCCCAGTCGTAGGTTGCACCAATAGTATATCGATTGTTTCCGACAGGAATAATAAACACATTAGACTTAACCACGAAATCTAGCTTCAAATCTGAAGCTTCTATAAGTAATAATTCGCCTTTGTTTCCTTTTAAAGCTTTATTGGCAAACCATGGATTTTGATGCATGCCAAAACCTTCTGCAAAAACAACTCTATTTGCATTAAAATCCTGGTATTGTAATGTGTCTATATCTAATTGGCTATAATCAAAAGAGGCTGTTACAAACATGCCTTTCTGGGTTAAATATGAGCGATAACTAGAGAGCAAGGTCGCTGTGTTTATTTTACCTGTATGTTTTACTCTTCCAAAACCAAAGTGCGCTTGTAAGTTCGGATTCTCATTGGGTATGAGCTTGTCGTCCATATAATGTTGCAAATGGGGCTTGTCCGAAGCCACCAACCAATTGTTTTGATCTTCTATACTGGTAAACTTACGCATAACAGCCAAGGAGTCGTCAAAGGAATCGCCAAGCTTTTCTTCGAGTCGCTTATACATGGGCAGCGCGAGCTGCAATTGAGCTTCTGCATTCCAGGAGAGTGTAAATCGCTTTAGTATAACAGGGTTATAGAGTCCGCCAGAAACTTTAGAAGAATAATTTTTGTCGTCGTCAATAACAACAAATGTATGCCCTTTGCCCTCCAAGAGCTCGCAAAAAGCAACGGCCGCAAGACCAAATCCAACGATGATATAATCGACTGACTTCATAATAGCATTGCAAATTTAATCTATTTAATCACCCATTGGGTCAAAAAAAAAGCGCCTTTCATAGGAAAGGCGCTTTCTGCTATTGGCGGGGGAATTAATAATTCCACATATCAATTTCGAGGTTTCTGATTCGCTCTTTGATTCGATCAGACTCTAAGAGTTGCATAAGTGCATTATCACTGATATACTCTTTTACCTGACGGTCTCCTTGAACATTATCTTCTCGGTATATGACTCCGTTGAATCTTCTTGAATTCAATAAATGATCGAACGAGATGGGCTGAGAAGTATTCAAGCGATTAAACGCTTTGTTCTCATGCAACACCTTACGCGCACTCGGGAACCAAACCCAGAACAATTCAACCTTATCGGTATCTGCATCTGGAAAGGCCAAAGAACGTGCCTCCGAAGCTACAGGCGCTAGCCCGAGCAAACGATACTTTAACTCACCTTGACGCTTGTCTAGGTACCAGTATCCTCTTACGTGCCACTCCTGAATGTCTGCAGCACCAAGGTCAAACTTTCGAATGTACTCCTCGTCTACAGTTCCTTCTGCGTTGTACTGACGAATACCTGCATCGGTAGTATCAGAATAACGCAATGAAGCACTAATATCCTTTAAAGTTCTCTTCTCTGTAAAATACGAATCGGCATACACATCTGTGATGTCTTCATTTCTGATAGCTCGTACCAAAACGTCGTATAAAGAGCGTCTATCTGCACCTATATTATTGGTGTCGATAGGATAGTATAAAGGAAAATTTACACGCTCGTCCAAGTCAATAATCTCCCAAGTGGTTTTAGACCATAACACGTCACGCTCGTCTACATAACCATATGGCAATGGTTCGTCGTTATCGTAAGCGATTTGAGCCTCGGTCTTTTTACCGATGTCCTCTGGAGTCTTGGCATTCAATATGTTTCGCTGGGCAAAAGTGGCCGTTGAGACCATCAATGCTAGCAAAAGTAAAATCCCATTTTTTGACTTCATCATCATATCTTTTCTTAATTAAAATCTAGTTTGTAAGCTCGATAAATACAGGCGAAATGCGCTGTAATTTATATCCTGAATTACCAGAAATCTGAGCTTTAATATCAAATATCTGAACGGTTTCACCACGCTTAGCTCTACGTAAAGCGGCTTTTGCATTCGCGTTAAGCTTTCTACCAGAAACCAATACGGTTGGCTGACCAGAAACCTTAAAGCTAAATCCAGTTACCTGTAATGCTAAGTCAAAATCAAAGTCAAGTAGCTCTGCTCCAACACTAGCGATCTCAAGACCACTACGTTGCATACGAACTGCTCCTCCATTACCGTCTTCCCCACGAATGGTTCCTGTTGGTCTTGGAATATCTTTAATTCTAAATTCAGAGTTTGTGCTAATACGTTGTCCGTCGGGTAAAGTACCACTAGCTGTAATAGTTACAGTACGACCTTGTCCAGGCTTCATATTATATTTACTACCAGAAGCTTTACTAAGTCCAGCTCCAGAAGCAGATACTTTATTATCTGGAATACCAGGAATAGAAACCGTCATCGGGTTTGTTACTCCGCGGTATACAACGTTCATCTTATCTGCAGAGATCACAGCCGCATTCGGCTTAGTAATCGTAGCAAAACTAGCACTTACTGGAATCTCTACTTCCTTACCATCTTGTAAGAAAATCAAGTTACCTTCGATCTTGTGATCTCCAGCACCACCAGCGCTAATGTTAAGCTTTACTTTACCAGCTTCGATCGAATATTGATCTTCGCTAAGCGGACGTCCGTCTAAAGTAAGCTCTACTCTGTTAGGTTTTGTGTTTGGATCTTTACGTCCTAATACAATACCACCGTCAAACTTCTCACCTGCATAAAAGGCAGATTTAGCTTGCTCTAGTAAAGTGTTATACTGCGTAAACGAAAGTGCAGATGCTTGCTGTCCAGCTAGCATCTTAGATAATAGCTCATTCTTGGTTACTTTAACATCATTTTGCAATGAAGTTAATTTAGCCTTAGAAGCAATCATCGGGAAACCTTCGTAGTTATAGTTAATCCAGTCAATCTCTTTACCGTCACGGTTAGAAACCTTTCCAGTATCGAAGTTGGCGGCCACCGTTTTGGCAAGATCCTCAACACCTTCGAACTTAGCAACAGCAGTGTCTGCAAACACAGCCATCATTCCGGTTCTATACGCATTGATTTGATCTAAAAACTCTTGACCTTCTGGTTTTAACTTATCACCGTTAAAGAAACGTCTATCTAAAAAGTCAGGTTTGTCCTGTACTTCGTAATCGTCTTGTTCGTCTGCTTTTACAGTTGACATCATTTGACCTTTTAAATCGGCCAAATAAGCATCTAATGTTGCAGATATCTCAGTTACCTTGTCAGCTTGTGCTTTTACAGCAGCATACTGCTCAGGTTGTTCAGACGCTTTTGTAGATAAATTCTCCATAAACGCAACATTACGTTCGGATGTAGCTACGTTAGCATCTGCTATTTTCTTGTCTAAGAGTCCAAAGGCGGTTAATACCTCCTTCGACATGTTTAGCGCCAGCATTGCGATGAAAACCAGATACATCAGGTTAATCATCTTTTGCCTTGGGGACAGTTTTCCACTTGCCATAATTTCTTTCTTTTAGATTAAGGGGTTGTTAGAAAAACTATCTTAGTTTCTGTTCATTGCAGAAAGCATACCTCCATAAACTCCGTTTAACGAAGATAAGTTAGAAGTAAGATTCTCCATTTGCGCTTTAAGTTGAGAAGCGTTTTCTGCTACTTGCTCATTTACCTCAGCTTGACGGCTTGTAGATTCAACCTGAACCTTATACAAACTGTTAAGTGATTCCATTTGAGCAGCTGCAAGAGCCATCTCTTCGCTATACTTTTTAGTAGAGTTCATCGCATCGGCAGTAGGAGCCATACTTTTAGCAGCACCTTCGAAAGAACGAATACTATCTCCTAATGAAGACATAAGACCTTCGTCGATTTTTGCAGCTTTAAGCATTTCGTCTAATTTTTGAGACAAAATTCCTTGAGCGTCTTGCGGCTCTTCTTTTTTACCACCTTTAGTTTTACCTCCAGCTAATTCTGGATATACCAAAGACCAATCTAGGTCGTCGTCTACTGGCTCAAAAGCAGAGATTGCGAAAATGATTGCCTCGGTAATAAGACCGATAGCTAATAGTAGTCCACCGTTAAGAGGTCCAAGCTCCCAGTGAAGAATTTTGAATAGTGCTCCTAAAATTACAATAGAAGCTCCAAGTCCGTAAGCCATGTTAAACAGCTTCTTAGATGATTTTGATTGTGCCATAATTAAAAAATTAAGTTAAGTTAAGTTATTTAGTTATTCTACTTGATTATTTGGTTCCGAAGAACCGGGGGTTTCGTTATCGGGCGTCTCCAAATTGTTGATTTAACACAACATCGGTACCCATATAGTCTTGTACAGTTCTGAATCCAATAAAGCTTCTCGCCGAATCGGCATATTCGAAGTCACGAGTACTCACTTGCAAGAAGTAAGCTACATCTTTCCACGAACCACCACGGATTACTTTACGCATATTGTCCTTGTCGTTAACGTTAGGGTTAATCGTAGACGAATATTCGTATGAATTAGGATCGTAAGACGATGCTACCCATTCAGATACATTCCCTGCCATGTTGTACAGGTTGTAATCGTTAGGTTCGTAAGCATCTGCCTCTACCGTATATAAAGCTTGATCTGCTGCATAATCACCACGCAATGGCTTAAAGTTAGCCATAAAACAACCACGGTCGTTCTTTGCGTAAGGTCCTCCCCAAGGGAATGTTGCAGATTCTAAACCACCACGAGCAGCGTATTCCCACTCAGCTTCGCCAGGAAGACGGAAGCTGTTTACGTATTGACGCTTGCGTGATTTTTGGTATCCGTTTTTATATAAGGTTCTCCAAGCACAAAAAGCTTTGGCTTGTTTCCAGTTTACACCAACTACAGGATAATCACCATAGGCTTCGTGCCAGAAGTAATCATTGTGCATTGGCTCATTATAAGAATAGTTAAAGTCTTTGATCCAAACAGTAGTGTCTGGGTAAATATTAACTACCTCTTTAATAATAAAGTCTTTTCTCTGTTTGTCTTGAGCGCGAGCAGCAGCTTGAATATCCATATAAGAATATTGGAAGTTCAGTTTGCTCACATCTACAGTGCGTTGGCCATTGTATGCTTCCTCTGTAGGAATATACATGGTATCCATTACCTCGCTGTAGTACTCATCTGGATATTCTTCTGTATCCCAGATAAGGTCAACTTCGCGATTGATTTTACGACCAGCGTAAAAATCATCACCCATACCGTAGTAGTTGTCATACATATACTGCTCGTACGGTGTCATATCGTCTGTGTTCTCCTGATCTACAAAAGCAAATTCACCAATACCATCGTCGCCAGGGGTGGCTCCAACTTCGTCGGCAAGGATTGCTAATTTTAAACGTACAGTAGAATCACGTACCCAATTTACAAATTGACGGTACTCAGCGTTCGTAATTTCGGTCTCGTCCATATAAAAGGAACGAACCGTTACTGTTCTAGTAGGGGCATCATTAACCGCGACGACGTCATCGTCTGATTTTCCCATGATATAAGAACCACCCGGTATAAGGGTCATTCCATATGGTTTCTCGGGGTGCCATTTTTTACCTTTAGCGCCTATTAATTCTCCTCTGTCACCAGAATTACAGGACACCAAAAAGGACGCGAATGCAACAATTGCAATAAGCTTTTTCATAGGTGTTTAGGTTAAAAGTTCAAGATTTTAAGGGCGTAAACCTATTTATAATATTTGTAAAATACAACAAATTAGTTAAAAACTCTTAAAATCGCGTTTTCGTTATTTAGTCTGTTATCGTTCGTTTTACAGTTCGTTTTTACGTCGAGCATTGAACCAGCGATCTGGGATATTCTGGTTACAGGCATCTTCATAATCGCGATACGTGCAAGGTAATAACGTATGTCTTTTTAATTTATTATCCAGATTCGAAATAAATGGCAATTCTAACCACCATCTACCTGTTTTTTTGCTCTTTTTAAAAATAAGCACCTCTTCATTTACAGGAACCTTATAGGTTACATAGTGTTCTTCTTGGGTGAAATCGTCGTCTGCAATGCGATAATTCACACCTTCTACAAAATACCAAATAATCTGAGCCGCCATCATAGCGGCTCCTTCGTACTCCTTACAACCAGCCAACTCATAAATTCCGAAAGACGTTACACGATTACTTATGCCAGCATATCTAGATAAGGCACAAATCTCTCGACCATCAAAGCCATTGGGCATAAATCTGTTGTTATGACTTAGTTCTGAGCTCTTAATACTTCCTATATCTAACGAAACTATATCTGCATCTCTTAAAATAGGTTCGGCAATAGTGATATCTGCCGTTATAGCACCTAAGCGATGCGCATCGAAGTAAAGACGGTCCATCAGGGCAATTTCGTCTGCCGAATTAAAATACGTTTGATAGCCAATATTGCTATAGTTAAACAAATTGTATGGCTGATTAACCACCATTTTACCAATATATGAGGTGTTGGTTATGGGTAAGTCTGCGTCTCCAAGATCGAATTTGGCATCTATATTTACAAGATTCACCATAGCCCCGCGATTGTCGTAAGCTCGATAATTGGCATAAACCAAGTCTTGTGAGCCACCTAAGATGATAGGAATAATCTTGGCCTTGTAAAGGTTTTCTACAACGGCGCTAAGGGCATAATAAGTATCTTCTATCGCTTCTCCAGGTTGGATATCACCTAAGTCGGCTACTTTTAGGTGCCAACTACCTGGAAAAAGACCGTATAAAGCCTTTCGAATCGCATCAAAGTCAAAATGTGTGCCTACGTAGTCTTGATCTCTCCTGTTTTCTGCTACACCTATAATCGCTATTTCGCAGTCGCTAATGTCTGGCATACCGTTTTGAGCAGAATGCACCCTAATCTTTTTACCCAGCGCATGGTCTGGTTGCAACTCGCGATGTGCAAGGACTCCTTTACTAACAGGACTCAAAAATTCTATCATGGACTACTTTTTTGCCGCAGTTCTTTTTTTAGTTTTCTTTTTTGGTGCTTTTTTTTCGATAATGCTTTGCGCCTCTTCTAAGGTCATGGCGTCGGCCTTAGTTGTTTTAGGCAATTCTATCTTGGTTTTGCCTTTAATCAGATTAAATCGTCCCCAACGGGCTTTCTCTAATCTAATACCAGCTTCTTCCCAATTGTGAATGAGCTTATCTTTTTCTTTCTGAATCTTATCTTCTATAAGAGTTTCTATGTCTGAATCGCTCAAATTATCAAAATCGTACTTTTTGTTTACGTTAATAAACATATTGTTCCATTTGATAAATGGCCCAAAACGACCCTTCCCTTTTTGAACAGGAAGTTCTTGATATATATAAATAGGTGCATCTGCCTTTTTCTTTTCATCTATAAGAACAACAGCATCTTCTATAGTAACATCTAGCGGATCCATTCCAGCAGGCAACGAAATAAATTTCTTACCATGCTTTACATAAGGCCCAAAGCGACCATTGTTAACAGAAACAGCCTCTCCATCTACCTCACCCAAATCTTTAGGCAATTTAAACAAGTCGAGTACTTCTTCTAAGGTGATCGTAGTAAGTTGTTGGTCTGGACGTAAGCTGGCAAAAATTTTGTCTTCGTCGTCTGGGGCTCCGATTTGAGCCATGGCTCCAAAACGCCCAAGGCGAACCAATATAGTTCTCCCGTTATCTGGGTGAGTTCCTAAGATACGCTCCCCGCTTTCGCGTTCGGCATTAGCGGCTACATCTTCTACCTGCGGATGAAACTTTTTGTAAAAGTCCTTCATCATGGTCGTCCATTTCTCGTCGCCTTCTGCAATGGCATCAAAGTCCTGTTCTACTTTGGCGGTAAAATTATAATCTACGATGTTGTCAAAGTGATCAACCAAAAAGTCGTTTACAATCATCCCAATATCGGTAGGCACCAATTTTCCTTTATCAGATCCCACGGTCTCGGTCAGGTCGTTTACCTTAATAGTATCTCCTTCTAAAACCATTTGGGTATAATTACGCTCGCGGCCTTCTACCGTTCCCTTTTCAGCATAATTTCTGTTTTGAATAGTAGAAATAGTAGGCGCATAAGTTGACGGTCGTCCAATTCCAAGCTCTTCGAGTTTTTTAACCAAAGAGGCTTCTGTGTATCGATACGGCGGTCTAGTAAATCTCTCGGTGGCTGTAATATAATTGTTGTCTAGATTGTCGCCACTAGCAAGTACCGGCAACATTCCTTCTTGCTCTTCGTCTTCGTTATCAGATCCTTCTAAATACACTTTTAAGAAACCATCAAACTTGATCATCTCACCTTGAGCGGCAAAAAGTTCGCTATGTGTATTTGCTTTTATCTTTACTTGAGTGCGCTCTAACTGCGCATCGCTCATTTGTGAAGCGATGGTACGTTGCCAAATCAATTGATACAAACGCGCCTGATCTCTATCGATAGCAACTTCTTGGCGAGACATATCTGTAGGTCGAATCGCTTCGTGAGCCTCTTGTGCCCCTTTGCTTTTACCTTTAAAGTTACGCTCCTGCGCATAGGCCTCCCCAAACGAAGATATAATTTCGTCTTTGGCCGCCTTCTTGGCATCGTTAGATAGATTCACACTATCGGTTCTCATATAGGTAATAAGACCCGCTTCGTATAAACGCTGCGCCAGCGTCATGGTTTTACTCACAGAAAAATATAACTTTCTGGATGCTTCCTGTTGTAATGTGGAAGTCGTAAAAGGAGCTGCAGGTGTCTTTTTTGCAGGTTTTTTGGTCAAATCTGCAATCGTGAAACTAGCCCCGATATTTTTTTCTATAAAGGCGTGAGCCTCTTCTTTGGTCGTGAAGTTCTTAGGTAACTTGGCCTTAAATTTCTTGCCGGCAGCGGTGCTAAATTCGGCGTCGACCCTGTAAGAAGCCACCGTATTAAAGTTCTGAATTTCTCTCTCACGCTCTACAATCAGGCGCACAGAAACAGATTGAACACGTCCTGCAGATAATCCGCCTTTTACTTTGCGCCATAAAACCGGTGAAATCTCATACCCCACCAAGCGATCTAATACTCGACGCGCTTGCTGTGCATTTACAAGATTATAATCTATGCTTCGCGGATTTTCGATTGCTTTTAAAATCGCACCCTTAGTAATTTCGTGAAATACAATACGTTTTGTTTGTTCTTCTGTCAAGCCTAGGGCCTCAAACAAATGCCAAGCAATGGCTTCTCCCTCGCGATCCTCATCACTGGCGAGCCAGACAGTTTCGGCCTTTTTTGCCAAGTCTTTAAGTTCTTTAACTAATTTTTTCTTGTCGCTGGGAATTACATATTTAGGCTTAAAATCACCTTCTACATCTACTCCTAGTTCTTTGGATGGAAGATCTACAATATGTCCAAAACTCGAGGTTACTTTAAATTCTTTTCCAAGAAATTTCTCGATAGTTTTGGCTTTTGCAGGAGACTCCACAATAACCAGATTCTTTGCCATAATAGATTTAAATTGGGCTACAAAAGTATGTCAATTTTTTATTACCAAACAAAATGTTTCACAAAAGAGCACAAAAAAACCCGCCAAAAGACGGGCATTTTGAAGGAAAAGCACAATATTAATTTAAACTAAAACTGGCAATAATTCCGATTCCTTCGTCGGTATATTCATAATTGTACATCACATTATTTCCTACCATCACAAGAAGGTCTTCCTGAGGGATAATATCCAGAACCTCAAGGGAGTTATATCTAATTTCTTCTGTTGTATTTAAAGGGTCAGAGATATTAAACTGCACCAGTCCATTGCTCCCATCACTAACATAAAGACGGTTGTCTTTCACACCCAAACCATAGGGTTCTTGCATCGCAATACTGTGATCTATAAAAGGATTAGACTTGTCACTAATATCGATCACATCTAATTGACTGATTTGTTGTCCGCATAAATTACCTCCTCGAATAGTCACGTAAGCATAATCACCCTTCACCACCACTGGGTCGCAACCCAAAATATGATTTACATTAGATAGATAGGTAGGTGCTGCTGGATTGTCGATAGCATAAATATACATTCCGCTCACGCTACCTATATATAGGTAATCTCCCTCGGCAAAAATGGTTTCGATCTGCCAACCTACATATTCCTCCCCGAGTTTTACTGGATTGTCTAGTGTACTTATGTCAAAAGTGTGAATTTGATCTTGCTGAACCGCATACAAATAATCGCCTACTATATTGAATCGAGCCAAAGAGCCTCCAGTTCCGCTTCCTCCCGATTCGGCCGAGGCCGCATCCAAAATAACGTTATCGTCTTCCGAGTACACCGTAAATTCTCTTTGTTCTGTTCTCAACTCCCAATCTACAATTATATCACGTTCGAAGTCATAATTAGCAAAATCTGCTTCGTATACATCTGCTGGGAGAGACAATCTTCGCTGTGGCAATACTTCTTCTAACCTATTAATCAACGTAATGTTCAAGGGGTCAGAAAAATCGAAAACGTATAAATCCAACCAACTGTCTGCATACAAAATATTGTCTTTTACCGCCATATCGATATTTCCTGGTATATTGATAAAGGCAACTTTTACAGGTTGTGTAGGATAGGTATTATCGATTACATGAATTCCTTTATTTAGGTCGTTTACCAAAATAAAGTTTTGATAGGCATAAAACTTACCTGACTCGGTCAAGTCTCTTACGGGTTCGACGGCAACGCTTTCACGTAGCTCTGCCACCGTTTTTGTGATTGGAGTCGCAATGGTCACCTCGGCTACAAGGGTACGCGGGCCATCTTTACTGCAACTCAATGCCGCAATAAGCACCAAACAAAATGTGAATACTTTTGTGTTCATAGTAAAATCTCTCTTAAACAATTTTTTAGTAAGACGCTTATATCACCGAATCGTTGCGTAAAAAAAAGTACTATTTAAAAAGACTCATGCTAATTTTACTCATGCAAGTGGTAAACTAGGTCGCATCCACGAACATATTTAGAATTTTTAGACATTCTAACTTTTAAGCCTTGGGTAAGATCCCGGCTCTCTTTGTCTAGTTCTACAGCGTATTTTAATTCTAAAACCACATCGGGCAATTGTACCTGTGACTGCAAAAAACTGGCAGTTTGGGGGTTATAAAAGCGCATATCGTAATCGATGGTGATTCTGTAATTCTCGCAGTCCGATAAAAAGTATCTGCGCTGATAGCAATTATATAACTGCGGACTCAGCAAATCGAACTTGGCAGAAAGCTGCTGGTTTTTTAAATGCTCGCGTAACTTTCTAGTCGCTTCGCGAGGTGAATCTTGAGTTAATTCTAGACTTAAATCATTTACTTTATACGAAAACTTGTCTCCGGTGAGTCCAAACTTTCTCTTTACCTCGACTATCGGTTTTGTCACTTTCTCGAATTGGTCGCCATACCAGCGCAGCCTGTATTTTTCTCTAAGCCCATCGCCAGACACATTCATCTTATAAAAGCTACAGTTTAGATCGTCAAAGTAAATATTATTTACCGAGCGTCGGGTATAAATCTCTTTAAAGCAAAAAGGATTTGTGAGCACATACTTCTGTATCACATCTTCTGGAGTGATTCCTAAATAAATAAATTTACGTTCGAATCTTAAATTATGAAAAGCCTTAGGCGGGCTATTCTTAACGGCTGCTTTTCCCATACTCGGCTCCATACATTTGATCGATCACATTGTTTGATACCGTTTGCACAGCAACGCCATCTATAGTACATAAGGACTTATTCTCTATCAGGTGTTCTACTTCGATATTAAGAAGTGTTAGATTGGTAATTTCGATAGCTCCTATTCCGTATTCAGTTTTCTTTTGAAAGGCCGAAAGCCCTAAGCGTGTATCTTCTATAGTGATATCATCGAGTGTCACTTTTGACAAATCTTTGCTCACAATACCAATTTCACCACCACTAATTTTAATGTCTTTGCCTGTAATGGCGCTTGCCTCTCCTCCGCTTATCCCTTTATCTGAAGGGTTAAAAATCTCTATTTGATCAAGACTAATTTGCGAGCCCGAAACATCAATTCCGTCGTTGCCACTGTTAACAAAAGAAGAGTTTGTAATACTGCCGTTTACAAAATCGCCATCAAATGCATCAGACTGGGTATCCTTAAAAGTACTGCCGTCTATTGTAAAATCTGAGCGGATAATATTGAGCCCATCTTCGCATCTATTTTTTGCAAAAAGACTATTGCTTATGCTTACTTCTGTATCGTAAATATTAACCGCTCCAGAGAGTTCCCAACCATGCATTTTTGGGTTAGATAGATTTATAAATTCACAACCGTCAATTAAAGTTTTGTTTTTTCCGTAGGCGATAAAAACACCTCCTCCGGTTCCGTCAGAAGTAATTATTATAGGTTTAGTTTTAACGCCATGCGCAAATACGTCGGTAAAAGCATATAACGAAGCATTGTTTGTAAGATTTAATTTAAATCCTGGTTCAATACGCAATTCCTTGCCTTTAGGAACCACGATGTTTTTAGAAACCTCATAAGAGCCCGCTTTAAAAACAATGGCCTCTTCTGTCTCATTTACAAAATCAAACTCCTTGTAATTAGCTTTAAACATCGCCCTGGTTTTGGCCATACTTTCGTCTAAACCTATGTTTTTTGTAAAGGATAAAACTTCGCAGGTTCTGGCGATATTTACTCCAGGTATATGATAAGTCACCATTAGTTTAGAGACATCCTTAGGGAACCTAAACTCGCCGACTTTGTTTTTTTTAGAGACAAAGGCATTTACAAAATAACGATTAAGATCTACCGTCACGATTTCTTGCGCGTTCGCCTTTATTGGAATCTTTACTCTCTTGCTAAGAACGCGCCCATCTTTGTGTGCAATGCCGTCTAAAAGCAAAGTGTGTTGCGAAATATTAGTTATTTGCAAAGTAGCTGTTGCGTCGTCTACCGTTACCAAATTGGCAGTGATAGCTGTATCTGGGTTAAGATACTGCTTAATCATAGCGCTGTTATATTCGAGTCTTGATCTGTCTAAAGTAAAATCGAATTCTGTTTTTAAGACATCTATGATTTGCTCCAGCTCAGGATCGTATTTTTCAAAAATAGCCGAAATAAAGGCTTCGTTGCTAACCATTTTAAGCTTTTCGAGCAACAACTCCTGATAGACAGGATCTTCGCGAGAAAAAGGAAAATAATCTACTTGCTGAATCCGACCTCCCGAGTTAGAATCAAAACATACAGGCTCTAGTTTATTGCTTATTGGGTTATAATAAAACCTAAGATTGAATTCCCAAAAACCATGGCTCCCTGCAAACAAATTGCTCAAAGCCACGAAAGTGGTGAGTTTTTCTAAATCGTATACTTCAGAAATTTTGTATTTATCATATCGCAAGCCCTCGATTAGATTTTTGGCCACCTCAAATTGCTTGCTAAGTTTTGGGTCTTCAAGGACCTTATTCTGATTAAATGCACGAATAGACGAAACCAGCCTATTGCCTTGAGTATTTGGCGGGGTTCTGCCTAAACCAAGATGGAATGCTTTTTCTACTTCTCCCCAAGAAAGCTTTTCGTCTAACGCCAAAATAAGCCCCTCACGCCTTCTGTTATTCTCGATAAGAATTTTGTCAAAAGATTCTTCTACAGCCATAATCCCAATGGGCCTTTTAACAATTCCTTGGTCTGTTTTGATCTCTAAATCTAAGTCTACGAAATCGTATCGCAGGCTTACAATATCATGGTCCCTATTCACTTTCTGGAAAAGCCACTCCCAAGCATAATTTCTAGTTACAGGGGCTTGTAATGAGAATTTTCTCATCCCTTGGTAGGTTTGGTCACCATCCATGATAATTCTAAAGGACCATTTTAGTGGGTCTTCTAAATGCTGCGTCCAGTCGCCTTTTAAACGCATATTGGCTTTAGAAACACTACTATCAGGGCGCATTATTTTGACCGATACTAGGTCTTCGTCAAAAGACTCAAGTACTCCGTTTTTAAGCGCTCCTGCACGCTTGGTCTTTATTTTTTCGAAATCTTTTTGATCGATACTAATCACAACCTTTTTTAGAGGCACTGGGGTGGTCCATATTTTATTGATTTCAATATCTCGTATAGAATACCTGCTCGCGACGCCACCTACATGTCTGGCCGAATGGATAATCTTTATCTTATTGATGTCCATATATTCTCCCTCATATACGGGAGAAATCATTTTTTTTCTGAAGACGATAAATCTCCTCCCATTAATATTCACGTTTTCTGGAATATCTGGCGGGTAATACAACTGAACCCTATCTCTTCCATCTAATGCTTTGGTACTATCTTTTAAGACAAACATTAGCGAAAAGTTATCGGTTAGCACTTCGGGGTATCCCTTCTCTTTATAGATGTGCAAGATTTCTGATACACCCGTCTGAGTAATAATATGAATGTTTACCAAAGAGTCTGAATACACTTGGCCTACTTTATTTAAAATAATGTCTTTGATGCTGGTTTCGACCAGCTCGATTTGCGTAGGAGCATTAATCTGTGCTTCTTTTTTTGGGTTAACCGTCTTTTGATCAAGCAAAAAAGCAACTGCAAGCACCACTATTAGCACACTTGCCAATAGTAGGGTTAACAACCCAAACGAACCGATTTTAGATTTTTTTAGACGCATTTTTTACTTTAAATCTCACTGTCAATAAACGTCACCTCTGCACTTTGGTCTATGGCAAAAATAGCCTCGTTAATCGCGGTAAGTGTATCGAGGTCAGACACGTTTACATGATAGTTTACATGCACTTTATCTGCCGAATAATTTAGACGCTTAAGTTCTACTTGATTGGCCATTTTAATAACTAAATCGTTCAATCGCTTGTTTACCTCTGCTTTGTTCTCTTGGGTCACCTTTGCGCTTATGAGTAAGTTCTGACTAAAGCTTTTTACTCGTTTGTAGTTCAACAAGATGATAACAACAACCAAGATAGCAAAGCCGATAACAGTAGGCAAAAGCTGATTCGCTCCCATACCAAGACCAATCGAAATCGCCATAAAAAAGAAGCCCAATTCTTCTGGTTCTTTTATCGCAGTTCTAAACCTAATAATAGAAAGTGCTCCTACTAAACCTAAAGACAATGCTAGCGACGATTTCACAATCGATATGATAATAAAGGTGGTTATTCCTACCAAGATCAACACCCTACCTAATTGCGCTCGATTAGAGATTGCTTGTCCAAAACGAGTGTATACCATCGATAACACAAAAAGCAGAATAGCACAAATCAGAATATTAATCACATAGCCTACAATAGAAAAGGATTCGTCAAAATCCTGAAATAATTGACCGATAAATTCGTCCATAGAATGTTAATTTTTTGAGATTTCTAAGTTAAGAGAATATTTCTTTATTGTTAAAACTTAAGCACGGAATCTTAAATACGTTAAAAGCACCCTGACACTTTGTCATAAACTATAATAAATCCTATCTTTGCACACTTATTGCGACTGGGTGTAAGCACGATAATTATGGAAAAAATCATAGCCGAAGAACTTCAAGGAACCGCGCTCGACTTAAAAGGCAAGCCACATAACGGCAAGCGTTTATTTATCGAGAGTTACGGTTGCCAAATGAACTTTAGCGACAGCGAAATTGTAGCTTCTATTTTAATGGACCAAGGTTTTAACACAACCCAAAACCTAGAGGACGCAGATTTGGTGTTGGTGAATACTTGCAGTATTCGTGATAAGGCAGAACAAACGGTTCGTAAACGGCTAGAAAAATACAATGCGGTTAAAAAAACAAACCCATCGATGAAGGTGGGAGTTTTAGGTTGCATGGCAGAGCGTCTCAAGAGCAAATTCCTAGAAGAAGAAAAAATTGTAGACCTCGTTGTAGGTCCAGATGCTTATAAAGATCTTCCTAATCTTATAGAAGAAGTAGAGGCAGGCCGCGATGCGGTAAATGTGATTTTGTCTAAAGACGAAACCTACGGCGATATTTCTCCCGTGCGTTTAGGCGGGAATGGCGTAACCGCCTTTGTTAGTATCACAAGAGGTTGCGACAATATGTGTACGTTTTGTGTGGTCCCTTTCACTAGGGGGCGTGAGCGCAGTAGAGACCCTAAAAGCATCTTAGAAGAAGTAAACGATTTGGCGGCCAAAGGCTATAAAGAAATTACGCTGTTGGGTCAAAATGTAGACAGCTACTTATGGTATGGTGGTGGCCTTAAAAAAGACTTTAAAAACGCCAGCGAGATTCAAAAAGCGACAGCTACAGATTTTGCTCAGCTTCTGGACCAAGTCGCAACGGCACAACCCAAAATGCGCATCAGGTTTTCTACATCAAATCCGCAGGATATGACAGTAGATGTACTACACGCTATGGCAAAGCATCGTAATATTTGTAATTATATTCACCTGCCCGTTCAAAGCGGAAGCACTCGAATTTTAAAAGAGATGAACCGCCAGCACACCCGCGAACAATACATGCAACTAATAGACAATGTAAGAGCGATTTTGCCAGACTGTGGCATCTCACAAGATATGATTAGCGGCTTCCCAACAGAAACCGACCAAGACCATAAAGACACTTTAGCCCTTATGGAGTACGTTAAATACGACTTTGGTTTTATGTTTATGTACTCAGAAAGACCAGGAACCATGGCTGCCAGAAAGCTCGAAGACGATATTCCAACGGCAGTTAAAAAGCAGCGCCTGCAAGAGATCATTGAGTTACAACGTACGCATTCTGCGCACAGAACCAATCAATTTTTGGGCAAGACCGTAGAAGTATTAATAGAAAAGACCTCACATAAAAGCGATGCCCATTGGAGCGGCAGAACGCCTCAAAATACTGTTGCGGTATTCCCTAAGGCGCATTATAAAGTTGGAGATTTTGTAATGGTAACAATAGACGATTGTACTACTGCCACGCTATTAGGTGAAGCAGTTGGATATAGCGATAATAATTAGGCGCCAAAGCAGATAGAGAGAATGGAAAGCATACAAGCAACAAAACAACGATTTGGAATTATAGGTAACGACCCTAAGCTTAATCGCGCTATAGAAAAAGCGATTCAGGTGGCACCTACAGATATTTCTGTGCTTGTAACCGGAGAGAGTGGTGTGGGGAAAGAAAGTATTCCTAAAATAATTCATTCGTTATCGCATCGCAAGCACGGCAAATATATTGCTGTAAACTGCGGAGCAATTCCGGAAGGAACCATCGATAGCGAACTTTTTGGGCACGAAAAAGGTGCTTTTACCGGTGCAACCGCTACTCGTAGTGGGTATTTTGAAGTCGCCGATGGCGGAACCATTTTCTTGGACGAAGTAGGCGAATTACCACTACCTACCCAGGTCAGGCTTTTAAGAGTACTCGAAAACGGCGAATTCTTAAAAGTTGGATCTAGTAAAACCCAAAAAACCGATGTGCGCATCGTTGCGGCTACCAATGTTGCTATGGCAGAAGCCATCAAAGCAGGTAAATTTAGAGAAGACTTATATTATAGACTTAGCACAGTAGAGATAAGCCTTCCGCCGCTTAGAGAGCGGTCTGACGATATTCATTTGTTGTTTAGAAAATTTGCAACAGACTTCGCTCAAAAATATAAAATGCCAACCATTCGGTTAGATGAAGCTGCCACACAGCTTTTATTGCAATACAGATGGGGAGGCAATATTAGGCAGCTAAGAAACATCGCCGAACAGATCTCTGTGTTAGAACAAGAACGAAACATAAATTATCAAACCCTCAAGGGGTATTTGCCAGATGTAGGCAGTAATTTACCCGCCGTAATTGGCGACAAAAAAGCGGCTAGCGATTTTAGTTCAGAACGCGAGATTCTTTACAAAGTGCTCTTTGACATGCAGCGCGATGTAAACGATCTTAAAAAACTTACCTTAGAACTTTTGCGTAACGACGATGCAGGCAAAGTGCAAGAAGAGCATTCGGGGCTTATCAATAAAATATATGCAGAGGGCGAGCAAGACGGGTCAGAAGTAACACAACAAGAAGCGCAAGAAATGTTGCTTTCCCCAGAGATTGAGGTAATGCCTACAGAAGACAATTCCGCCATAGTGACCAGTGAAGACAAATATCATTTCGCAGAAGAAATTCAAGAAGAAGAGACACTATCATTGCAAGAAAAGGAGTTAGAACTCATCAAGAAATCGCTCGAAAAAAACAACGGTAAGCGCAAAGCTGCCGCCGACGAACTCGGAATAAGCGAACGCACTTTATATAGAAAAATCAAACAATACAATCTGTAAATGAAGCTTAAAAACATATTCATATTGTTAATGATGGCAGCCACACTACAAGGCTGTGGAATTTATAGTTTTACAGGAGTTTCTGATTTGCCTGGAGTGACTACTTTTCAGGTAAATTATTTTCAGAATACAGCGGCCATCGTCGAGCCAGGAATCGATAGGGAGTTTACCAATAAGCTGCAAGATATTATTCAGAATCAAACGAGTTATGAACTCGTTACCTCTGGTGGCGACATTATTTACGAAGGCGAAATCACTCAGTATTATATCGCTCCCATCACGGCAACGGCTCAAAATACAGCAGCTCAAAACCGATTGACCATCGCCGTAAATGTTCAGTTTTATAACACCAAAAACGACGAAGACGATTTACAACAAACCTTTTCTTTTTATTTTGACTATGCAGGAGCAGCACAGCTCACAGGAGGACAAAGAGATACAGCTGTAGAAGAAATTTTTGATAGAATTACACAAGATATAGTTAACGCCACTTTGGCCAAATGGTAACCCATTAATGCAAACCGAGCGCCTCACATATTTGCTACAGCATCCAACTCAGATCGATAAATTTGAGACGGCGCAGCTAGATGGTTTAATCAAAGAATACCCTTATTTTCAGGCTGCTCGCGCGATTCAGCTCAAAGGTTTAAAGGCGCAAGAAAGCTTTGGTTACAACGCCGCATTGCGAACAACGGCAGCATATACAACCAACAGAACCATGCTGTTCGATTTTATTACTTCTGCAGAATTTGCAGGGCACGAAATCGCACATGATATCACAAATCAAACAGATCGAATTCATAATATTGAGCTTGTAGCACCAGAAATCGTTAGCAGTGAAGAGCCTTTGCAGTTAGAAAAACAATTAAAGTCTGAACTAAAAAAGGCAGAAGCGATTTTAGATCCAGCATTGTTTACAAAAAAACCAGAAACTCTTAGCACGCAAGAAAAAGAAACAGTTGTAAAATCTTTAGGTGCAGATGCACCCCTACCCTTTAAAAAAGAAGACAGACATTCGTTTGGAGAATGGTTGTCGTTAACAAGCGCCAAACCCATTGACAGATCTGAGCCACAAGAAAGCGTCACAGAAGATTCTAAGCAAAAGCGCTTTGATCTTATCGATAAGTTTTTGGCAGAGACCCCGAAACTGGCTCCAGCAGAGAGTTTAGATAAAAACACCAATCTGGCCAAAGCATTTACTAAGGGATCAGATTCGTTAATGACAGAGACTTTGGCTAAGGTGTATCTACAGCAAAAAAATTATAAAAAAGCCATTCAGGCTTACGAAATTTTAAGTTTGAAAAATCCCGAAAAAAGTGGTTTCTTTGCAGACCAAATTCGGGCAATACAATTATTGTTAGATCAAAATAAAGAAAAGTAATGAGTACGTTTAGTATATTTTTAGTCCTGATTATTATCGTAGCGTTTTTGCTAGTGATAGTAGTAATGGTTCAGAACCCAAAAGGAGGCGGATTATCTGGTACTTTTGGTGGAGGAGGTTCACAGCAAGTTGGTGGTGTTCAGAATACGACAAACTTCCTAGACAAGAGTACTTGGACTTTGGCCATCCTATTGTTGGCCTTGATACTATTGTCTAACATCCCTATCATGGGTGGCGGCGGTATAGGAGAGTCTAAAGCTCTTGACGGCGATAGTCCTCGTGTAGAGATTCCAGTAGACAATTCAACAGACAATAACAGTACACCGGTAGAGTAATTTACTATGTACTGCAAAAATATATGCCAGCTTCTGACAAGCTGGCATTTTTTTTACCCAAATGTCACTCTCTGAGCAAATGGCACAATTTTAGCCCTTTAGCCAGCTGTAAAAAACAAGTTTAATAACACTAAATACAACAATATGGCCTTAAAAATTCAACCACTTGCAGACAGAGTTCTGGTGGAACCACAAGAAGCCGAAACCAAGACAGCATCGGGTATCTATATTCCTGATTCTGCAAAAGAAAAGCCGCAACAAGGTAAAATCGTTGCCGTAGGTAAAGGAAAGAAAGATCACGACATGACTGTAAAAGTGGGTGATACTGTTCTGTATGGAAAGTATTCAGGAAGCGAATTAAAATTTGAAGGAAAAGATTATTTAATCATGCGCGAGGACGACATCCTGGCTATTATCTAATCCTTAGTAAACAACCAAATTAAAGCATAACAAAATGGCAAAAGATATAAAGTTTGACTTAGAAGCCCGTGACAGCATTAAGCGTGGTGTAGATGCATTGGCAAACGCTGTAAAAGTAACCTTAGGCCCTAAGGGTCGTAATGTAATCATTAGCAAATCGTTTGGCGCCCCACAAGTGACCAAGGACGGGGTAACCGTTGCTAAAGAAATTGAACTAGAAGACGCTCTAGAAAATATGGGAGCCCAAATGGTTAAAGAAGTTGCTTCTAAAACCAACGACTTGGCAGGTGATGGTACTACCACTGCAACCGTGCTCGCACAATCTATCGTTAAAGAAGGTCTGCGCAACGTAGCTGCAGGCGCTAACCCAATGGATCTTAAAAGAGGTATTGACAAAGCGGTAGAAGCAATCACCAAGAACCTAGAAAAGCAATCGACAAAGGTTGGAAACTCTGGAGAAAAAATAAAGCAGGTAGCTTCAATTTCTGCCAATAACGACCCTCAAATAGGAGAATTAATCTCTGAAGCTTTTAACAAAGTAGGCAAAGAAGGTGTAATCACGGTAGAAGAAGCAAAAGGAACCGAAACCTATGTAGACGTTGTAGAAGGGATGCAGTTTGATCGTGGATACCTTTCGCCTTATTTTGTAACCAACGCAGACAAAATGATGGCAGAGCTAGAAAACCCAATGATCTTGCTTTGTGACAAGAAGATTTCTTCTATGAAAGACTTACTTCCTGTGTTAGAACCTGTTGCGCAACAGAGCCGCACCCTATTGATTATCGCAGAAGACGTAGATGGCGAAGCGCTTGCTACTCTTGTGGTTAACAAGCTACGCGGATCTCTTAAAATCGCTGCAGTAAAAGCTCCTGGTTTTGGAGACCGTAGAAAAGCCATGTTAGAAGACATCGCAATTCTAACGGGAGGAACCGTAATCTCAGAAGAGCGCGGATTTACACTAGAAAACGCCACTGTCGATATGTTGGGTACTGCAGAAACAGTAACCATCGATAAGGACAACACAACCATCGTAAACGGTGCAGGCAAAAAAGGAGATATCAAAACACGTGTAAACCAAATCAAATCTCAGATTGAGACAACGACCAGTGATTACGATCGTGAAAAACTTCAAGAGCGTTTGGCAAAACTTGCCGGCGGGGTAGCGGTATTATATGTGGGCGCTGCTTCTGAAGTAGAGATGAAAGAAAAGAAAGACCGTGTAGACGATGCACTTCATGCAACCCGAGCGGCGGTAGAAGAAGGTATTGTTGCAGGAGGTGGAGTTGCCTTGGTTAGAGCCAAATCTGTATTGGGTAAATTAACCACAGACAACTTAGACGAAACTACAGGAATCCAGATTATCGCTAGAGCTATCGAAGAGCCATTGCGCCAAATTGTAGAGAATGCTGGTGGCGAAGGTTCTGTTGTGGTAAGCAAAGTAATGGAAGGCAAAGCTGCTTTTGGTTACAACGCCAAGAACGATACTTACGTAGACATGCTTAAAGTTGGAATCATCGATCCTAAAAAAGTGACAAGAATTGCATTAGAAAATGCGGCTTCTGTTGCTGGGATGATTCTTACTACAGAATGTGCCTTAGTAGATATTAAAGAAGATGCTCCAGCCGGTGGTGGAATGCCTCCAATGGGTGGCGGAATGCCAGGAATGATGTAAGCATCTTAACTTATAGAAATAAAAAAGCCCGCTACTCGCGGGCTTTTTTTGTATCTAAACTTTCGGTTACAATTCGAGAGTTTCGTAGGTATAGGTATACTCGTAGTCAAAAGCCCCTTGGGTAAAATTGCGTTGCGTAATATAATCTAACGAATTATAGATATACGTATTTGTAATAGTAACATCGCCCAATGTTTCGTGAGAGGTTAACACATTATTGGGCCCTTCTGCAATAATCGTTGCAAAGCCGATAGGATAAAAGTCCTTATAAGGATTGTTCATATTATCATGTGTATACTCAAAATACTGCACTTGACAGGCATAGTCCCAAACGATGCGATTACCTCCGTCAAAAACAAAATTGTTCTCACAACTATAGGTTCCGTTGGTGTATACTTTCTCGTTTATCAAACTACCCGAAGCATCATAAAAAAACTCTTGTCGAAGCGTGATAGGGTCATAAAACCCAGTTTGCACCGTGATTAAATCTCCGTCGTATTCAAAATCGGCAAAAACGCTCCCTCCTCTAGAAGCAGAGATAATTCGGTCTTCTTCGTACTCAAATTCAAAAGTAGAGACAAGGCCGCTTTCGATATTGTCTTGCACATATTTGACCAAATAACCTTGGCTATTGTATTCAAACTCCAAAACAGCAAATAATGGGCCTCCTACAGTACGACGCTCTTCACGTGTTAAGCGATAAAAACTAGTAGTATCTGTTGTATCGTCGGTTTGACCAGTAGTGTCGTCAGATGAATCGTCTGTTGTATCGTCGGTTCCGCTGGTATCGTCTGTCATTGGCGGGTCTGTATCGTCGCCGCCAGAGTCACAAGAAATAATTAATGGAGAAATAAGGGTGCAAATAATTAGGGTACTCAGCAATTTTTTCATTCAGGGTTCTTTTCTTTTTTAATAAATAAATAATAAACAGATATAGCGATTAAAGTTCCGCAGAGCGGATAAATCACAAACAAATCTGTTCGCACTACCATCTCTGGATCTGCCTGATTGGCCGTCCAGATATTCATATAATGATTCCAGACAAAAGAAAGTACAATCACCGTGACTGTAATTAAATACAGCAGGATTCGCTTGGTCTTTTTCATAACGTTATTGAGTTATTGACCTCCGTCGTCGTCTACCTCAATCCCATGGTCTTTTAAGACTTCTGGATCGCGATATTTACAACACATATCAATGGCGTTATAAGCCTCGTCGGTTGCTTTGATTTTAGGAGTGTCATGGCCAACGGCTGCTATATTTGACTCAATCTTGCTCAAATCTGTCTTATTCTCGTTATAAATCAGCTTTAAGTCATGAGTCTCTACATTCCAAATAGCAGACTTGACTCCTATCGTTTTTAGAGCAGCCTTCTCGATTCTTACCTTACACATCATGCAAACACCATCTACCTCTAAGGTATCTCGCTTGTTTTTATTTTGTGCCTGAGCACTGATTCCTGCTACTAAAAGCAGCACAATTACAAAATTTCTCATATTAATTTAAATTATAACGCAAACCTGCGTAATACATACTACCAAATATTGGGCCGTAAACAAAAGTCGAATCAAAATTGGGCCCAAAAGGATTATCTGCGCTAATCACAGGATCACTTTGCCTTTGATTTGTAATGTTTTCGCCTCCCAAATATACTTCAAATGATTTAGAAAAAACCTTGGTTACTTGCCCATTTAGCGTACCAATTGTGGGCGATCTGTCTGGTCTTTTAAACGCCACCGGACTCAAGTCGGTAGACGGGTAACGCACACTGCTAAGCCAATTATAAGTAAGATCAAACTTCCATTGACCGCCGTTATCTTTGGCCAGGGTTTCGTAACCCAAATTACCAAAAATCCTATGGTTTGCCGTTAGAGGGCGTTCTAATCGACCCGAATCGTAGTCGGTCTTTACATCGTAATACTTATAAGCTGCTCGTAGTTCTAAACGCTCGGCAAGCTCGGTATTGACTTCTAACTGAAAGCTATTTGCATAGCTTTTACCCTGTAGATTATAAAAACTCACTTCGAACGGATTCTCCCAATCGACTACTACCTGATTGGTAAAATCGGTGCGGTAAAAGTCGAAGACAACACTGGCTTTTCTTTCAAACAAATTAAAACTCTGCATAAAAGACAGTCCGTAGTTCCAAGCCGATTCTGGATCTAAACCATAAATCTCGCCACCTTCGTTGCGAACATTAATCGTTCTTGAGGTAGAAAACAACTGCTGATTTTCTGTAAATATATTGGCGCTTCGCTTACCCCTTCCCACAGAAAAACGGAGCGTGCCGTCTTCCCAAACGCTGTATCGCGCATGTAATCTTGGAGACACAAAAAAGCCCAATTTATTGTGGTTATCTGCTCTTATTCCCGCCGTTAAGGTAAGATCGTCAAGATTATCGAAGGCATATTCAAAGAAGCCTCCCACCGAGTTTTCCTTACGCTCATACACGTTTGTATTCACGAGTTCGTCGTAGGTATCTAACGTAACACTAACTCCAGTTTTAATCTTATGACGTGAGTCAGAAATAATCGAATTATAAATTACATTACCATAAAAACTATTATGGGTAATATCGTAGGTATTCAGCCCAAAATAAGACTCCTGATTATGATAACTATAAGCGGCTTGTACTCCAAGACTTTGCCATGGTAGGTTTGCATTTACCCAACCTAATTTAAACGAAGAATCAAAGCGTTGGGTATCTATTTCGCTACCCCAAGCACTGGTAGTACCCCTGTCTGAATCTGGATTAAAGTCGAACTGTCCTGTTTGTTTTTGGTCGTTTAAAAACCGAACATTAAAAAAGCTTACGACGCCATTTTCTGTATCTGTATACTGCCAACGATTCATCACATTAATCTGGTCTTGTAACGGAACGTCTAAAAATGAATCGTTGTTTTTGTCAAACTTTTTGTCCCTTCTATTGGCATGCACATACAATCCAGTGTGCCATTTTTGGCCTACTTTGGTGTTTAAATGCACATTGGCCTCCAATCTTGCATTAAGCCCAGCATATAGGTTTACAAACAGCTTTTTGTCTTTAGAGGGTTTTTGAAGCTCTGCGTTGATTTGCCCAGCGATACTCTCAAAACCATTGGTAACGCTTCCCGCTCCTTTGGTTATTTGAATACTCTCTACCCAGGTACCCGGAATAAAACTAAGTCCATAGGTTTGAGCTGCCCCTCTAATCGAGGGTACATTTTCTGTGGTGATTAGAAGGTTTGGGCTTTTAAGGCCAAGCATCTTTATTTGTCGTGTACCTGTAATGGCATCGGCAAAATTTACATCGATAGACGGATTGGTTTCAAAGCTTTCTGACAAATTACAGCAGGCTGCTTTGAGCAGTTCGTCGCTGCTCACCATAATTATATTCTGTGCTTTTATGGTAGAACGTGCACTCGCCTTTTGCTTTACAGAAATCGTAACGGCTTCTAAATTGGCATTAGGCGATAAACGATGTGTTATAAATCTGTTTGACGTTATGGCAATAGTATCTGTTGCATAACCCACATAACTAAAAACCAACGACCCATATTCTGGTTTATAGGGTAGGCTAAAGTTACCGTCTAGATCTGCGATGGCACCTAGCTCAGAATTAAGCCATGCAACCGTGGCACCAGCTAAACCCATTTCGCTATCTTCTACAGCAGCATCTATTATTTTACCTGTGATTTGCTCTTGAGCACTTACCATCATAGGTAAGAGGAGCATAATTATTAGTAACTTTCTCATAGCACCCCAGTTTTAAAGATCATAACAATCGCCATTATAATCATAATGGTGTTTTCTATAAGCGTCGCCTCTGTCATTGGTAAATTAAGTGCTGTGCCAAGACAGGCGCACTTTATTTTCTTTTTGCTGACTAAACTCTTCAAAACCCCTATAGTGGTAATACTCAAAATCACCAAAGTGATTATAAGTACCACGGGCAATTGTAATCGCATTAAAAACAAAACCCCAAGCGCCAACTCGAGGAAGGGATATACCCAACCATAGGCAGGAATCCATTTTGCCAAAGGGTCATACATGGCGAAAGTAGCAGGAAATCCTTTTAGGTCTAATAACTTAAAAAAGCTAAAAACTACAAAGAACAAGCCCATAAAATCGTACATGGCTTCGTTTAAATTAGCCTCTTTATAGTTGAGTAAAAAAGTAGCAGATCCAATAAATAAAAAGATTAAGAACAGCGGCTTTAATTGCACCCATTTAGAGGCCTCGACAGCATGGTAATCGCTCATTATGTCTGCTGCTTGTATGCTGTGTTTAGGCGCCAAAACTGCCGCCAAATCTTCTAAAAATAATGGTTTGCTAGAGGTGATTTTTGCCTGATGCATTTCTAGCGAAACTACCACGTCGGTAATATCGGGCAGCTTTAACAGGCGCTCACGAACACTGCTAGCACAGCCTTCGCAAGTCATTCCTTGAATATAATATGTATGTGTTATCATTTTGATTAATTTAATTCCGTTTGTAGCATCGTCTTAAAGACGCATTAAGTCTAAAGGGTTAGCACCCAAAACACTTCGGAATCAAATTAAAAAAGACTGGTAAGCGACTTGTAAATCGGTAATATTGGGAGGTGGCCTATAACAAGGGTAGGCGGTTTCTTTAGACTCTTGAATGTTCCAACTTAGCAGTTCAAACAAAGACGAAGGCAGGGTATAGCTAAATAAGTCATAACTAATAACATATTCTGCCGTTACCACCGAATCATCTGTATCTACACTGGTATACTCATTATCACAACAACCCATGGGCTCTTGAGACTCAGACTCGCAATCGTCTGATTGCACCACCATACCACAACTCAGGTCTTGCTTCCCTAAAGTGATACCATCCATCATCATATGCTCGCCACAAAAGTGCTGAGCATAGGTGATTCCTGTACTGCTAAAGAGCAATAACAAGGATAATAGTATGGAAAGTATTCGTTGCATTATGATGCAAAGTTACAAATTACACGCTACTTGCAATTTTTATTAGGGCAACCTTAACAATAAAGTACTATTCTTCGGGCTTGAGCAGCGCATCAATATCGCTTTGAAGCAATGCGATACGATCGTAATATTCTTGAAGCAATTTTGCCTCATCTGCGCTTAACTCATGATTTTTATTTATTTGCTCATGGGTAAAGGCATCACCAAATTCTCGCATCCAGTCAAACATTTCTTTATTTGCAGCCTGTACCATTTTGAGCTTTTCAAAATTTGCTGTGGCCGAATCGACACTAGCTTCTTTGAGTGATGCTTCGAGGGTGGTGAGTTTACCCATCTGCATCATAAGGTCATCGTGAATAGTTACGGTTTGCCGCATTAGGGTTTCTTCTTGTGTATCTGCTTTCTTTTGGCCACAAGACAGTGTCAAAAAAGCAATCATCAATAAAAAAAAAGTAAGTCTCATAGGTTGTTATTATTGGGTGATTTCTTCTGTTACTTTTCCGCAGTGAAGCATAACATCTCCAAAATAAGGGTTGTACACTTCTTCGCTATTAGAAAGCCAATAGGCTCCTTTATTGTTATTGGCCATCGGGCAAAATTGCTTATAAACAGTTCCTTCAGTAATGCCATCTGCTATAATAAGCTCCATTTGTTCTGTAAGATCTGTAAAGTGCTTTCTTTGCTCTTCTAAGGACTCAGATTCCTTTATACTTTGCACCAACATTAGGGCCTGTTCTTCTACGCCTAGATTTGCGAAATAGGTCATAAGTGCATCTGCAGCAAGTGCCGCTCTTTCTTTATTTGAATTTACCAGCGTGGTTTTTAAAACGATATACTGATCAAAGGCCTTTGCAACAGCCGTGTTTTTAAAAACAGCGGTTGTAGGAGCTGCTAGATATTTGCCTTTAACAGGCTCGGATTTTTCTGTTGATTCGGTCACAGACGGCTCTGTTTTAGGGGCTTCTTTACAAGAATAACAGCAAACAAACAACCCAGCGATTAAAAGAGATTTTAAAATTTTCATAAACTAAAATTTAGGATACTACAAAGGTAGTAAACGCTGCTTAGTTTTTTAGTTTATGATAATAAAAAGCAGGTAGTAACAATAGTAATAAAATGGGTTGAATAATAAACCTACGCACATAAAATAGCGCGGTTAAAGAACTGCTGTCTTTAGCCAAAAGAATTGCAAAAACAGTGAGTAAAACAACAAAACACAGCGCATAGATAGAAAGTGATGCCTTCACTACGTTCTTCTCTTTAAATACCAAGTAGATAATCCCTAAAGACAATAGCATATTTATACCATAGCGAAATCCCATAGAAAGCAATACTTCACTCCATTCAAACTTTGGCATGGTTAGATAATAGTATTCCCCTTTAAAGAAAGGAATAAAGGGATCGTAGAATAAATCGGCTTCATAATAGCGCACCAACAACAGGCCAAAGGCTAGCGCCGCAATTAATATGTATCTAAGCCACTTATTCATTGGATATAGGCTTTTTAATCGATCGAATCCAAGCCACCCAAAGCAAAAACACCAGCGAATAAATTACCGCTGGAAACAAAGTGCCATGCAGCAGGCTTTCTTTTTCTGGGTAGTGATAGAGCGCAATGGCCAAAATCGCAATTCGAAGCACATTAATTGCATAAATCAAGGCCGTTCCTGCCAATATAAAAATCAGGGTCTTTTTTGTTCCTTGCCAAAAGGAAATCACGAATGATACAAACAATATCATAATACTCAGGGCGTTGCAACCTTCGATTATGCGGCCCACATAAGTTCCATTAACATGCATTTGTAACATGGGCAAGGATTTATCGGGTATTAAATTGCTGTCGTAACCCCAACCTTCTACCAAGGCATTACTATGCTGTGCGACTAAGTGCGTAATGTAATCTGGGCGGTAGCTGCCATCTTTAGAGAGATACAAATAACCACTGTATAAAAGGCTAAGTGCAATATAAGTGCCCACAAAAACCGCAATAAATCTAAATACACTTTTATATGTAACAAAAATCGATTGGGCCATAGGCTTGTAACTTTAACAAATTTATACAAAATATAGCGTTGGTGGTTTGAGGGTTTTAAAATACTTTTGAATTACCTAAACAACACCTAATGAATTTTGAAGCAGTACAAAAGACGGTTTCTCATATTTTAGAAAACAATTCCCTAGTGGTAGCTGAGCGCTTAAACCAAGTTTGCGAATGCCTCAGAACCAGTAACGACTATTATACTTGGGTTGGATTTTATTTTGCTGTGCCAGAAAAACGAGAGCTTCATTTAAAGGCTTTTGCTGGGATTCCAACAGACCATACCGTGATTCCTTTTGGCAAAGGAATCTGTGGTCAAGTAGCAGAATCGAATCAAAACTTTGTGGTACCCGATGTGGCTGCCCAAGATAATTACATCGCCTGTAGTATTCATGTAAAGGCAGAGATTGTGGTGCCGTTATTTAAAGATGGTATAAACATTGGGCAGATCGATATCGACTCTAATACGCCCGATCCGTTTAGCGAAAAAGACGAGCAATTTTTAACTTGGGTAAACACCCAAGTCGCCAAAATTCTTTAAGATTACATACCCGTTCTAATCGCCTCAACAGGGTCTAGTCTTGAGGCCGAAATAGCCGGAATAATACCAGAAATCAAACCGATAAATACAGAGATTCCTGTACCGATAAACATGTTCCAAGGTGAGAGTACAAATTCAAAATCACCGGCTAGGTTAGAGGCCAAAAGAGAGGCAAAGAACACCAATACAAGCCCAACTAAACCTCCAATAATCGCAAGTATAACGGCTTCGAACAAAAACTGAAACAAGATAAATTTATTCTTAGCCCCTAACGATTTTTGAATCCCGATTAGGTTGGTGCGTTCTTTTACACTCACAAACATGATGTTGGCTATTCCAAAGCCACCTACCAAGAGGGAGAAGCCACTAATGATCCAGCCCATCACGTTCATTTGCCCTGTGATATTGTCAATAAAATCTGCAAAGCCTTGAAGCTGATTCACAAAAAAGGTACTCACCTCATCGGGTCTAATACCACGCTTTAAGCGCAAACGCTGTTCTAGAATGGCCATAAACTCTTCGTTGTCTGCGTCTTTGTTTGGCTTTAAAACAATTTGTGGGAAGGTACTTCTATTGTTATCGCCGTATATTCTACGGGTCATATTTACTGGTAAAAACACAGCGGTATCCTTGGAGTTACCAAAAAGGCCAGAGCCTTCTTTTTCTAAAACACCAATTACCACAAACTTGCGCCCATAAAGACGTAGTTTTTTTCCTAAAGGATTATCGCTTCCAAAAAGACTCTCGGCAATCTCATGGCCCAAAATAATCACTGGCGACCCACTATTAGATTCAGATTCGTTAAAGAATCTTCCTTTGTCTAGTTTTAAGGCTTCTATGTCATAGTATTCGTGTGTAACAGCACCAATTTCTACACCAGATACACTATTGTCTTCGTATTTAAGCGTTTCAGAAGGAACATTTAGTGCAAAACTTACCGCTTCTAAATCGGGAACATTCCTTGAGATAAACTGATACTCTTCGTAAGTTACATCTGGGAATTGTTGTCGCTTCCATTGAGGAACATCTGTAGGCCCAAAAGAAAAGCGCATAATAATAATGGTGCTATTATCAAGCGAGCTAATACTACCTTCTATCTCTTTTTTAAGTGAATCTACCGCGGCCAACACCCCGATAATCGAGAAGATACCGATCGTCACCCCAAGCAACGACAAAAAAGTACGCAGCTTGTTGTTTTTGAGCGCATTAATCGCAAAATTGAAACTCTCTTTTAATACCCTTAAATAGATTAGCATAACTCAAAAATAACGAAAATTAGAACCGTTTTATTCACAGCTTCTAATTTTTATTAAGATAAGACGTATTCGGGCCTAAGATGTTACAATTTTAGGCTTCAAATATGTACTTTTGTCGTTTATCAAAATTCCCAGAAATGAGCGGCAATAAATCTATCAAATCGGCATTAATTAGTGTATTTCACAAAGACGGGCTAGCCCCTATCGTTAAGGCCCTACACCGACAAAATGTAGTGCTTTATTCGACTGGAGGAACAGAGCGGTTTATCAAAGAGCTTGGTATTCCTGTAGTCGCGGTAGAAGACGTCACTTCGTACCCTTCTATTTTAGGAGGTCGTGTAAAGACCTTACACCCAAAGGTTTTTGGGGGAATTTTAAATCGTCAAGACAACGAAAGCGATGTTGCTCAGATGAAAGAGTACGATATTCCGCAGTTAGATGCCGTAATTGTAGACTTATATCCTTTTGAGAAAACAGTGGCTTCTGGAGCTAGTGAGCAAGACATCATTGAGAAGATCGATATTGGAGGAATATCGCTCATTAGAGCAGCCGCTAAGAATTTTTCTGATACCATTTGTGTTTCTTCTATGCAAGATTATGATGCCTTTTTAGAAATCATCACCTCGCAAGACGGAACCACTACTTTAGAACAGCGCAAGCATTTTGCAGCAAAGTCGTTTAATGTTTCGTCCCACTACGACACCGCCATTTTTAATTATTTTAATAGTGATCACACAATCGCGAGTCTCAAGGTAAGCGAAACCAACGGGCAAGTATTGCGCTATGGTGAAAACCCGCACCAACGCGGTTTCTTTTTTGGTGACTTCGATACCATGTTCGACAAGCATCACGGCAAAGCGCTTAGCTATAACAACCTTTTAGATGTTGATGCAGCCGTTAATCTATTGGCCGAATTTTGGGAAGACGCACCCACCTTTGCCATTTTAAAACATAATAACGCCTGCGGAATTGCGCAACGTGAGAATTTAGTAGAAGCCTATAAAGCAGCCTTAGCAGGTGATCCTGTTTCTGCTTTTGGCGGAATTCTTATTTGCAACACAACCATAGACGACGAGACCGCAGAAGAGATTCACAAGCTATTTTGCGAAGTAGTAATCGCACCTGATTATCACGACAGCGCGTTAGAAATACTCAAAGGAAAGAAAAATCGTATCCTTCTAACAATCAAAGATTTTACTATGGGTAAGACCACCGTTAGATCTTGTTTAAATGGCGCTTTGGTACAAGATAGAGATGCCAAAACAGATGCCATAGAAGATTTAACATACGTTACCAACAATAAACCGTCAAATAATGAGTTAGAAGACTTGATCTTCGCTGCCAAAGTTTGCAAGCACACCAAGAGCAATACCATTGTTTTGGCCAAAAACAAACAACTATGCGCGAGCGGTACCGGACAGACCTCTCGAGTAGACGCATTAAGGCAAGCAATAGACAAGGCAAATTCCTTCTCATTTGATCTAGACGGAGCCGTAATGGCGAGTGATGCATTCTTTCCGTTTCCTGATTGTGTAGAGATCGCAAATAAGGCTGGAATCAATGCTGTAATTCAACCTGGTGGATCTATTAAGGATCAATTAAGTACAGATTATTGCAACGCGAATTCGATGTCCATGGTATTTACTGGCACACGCCACTTTAAACATTAATTTTTGTTACTTTTGTGTATCGCGCAAAACCGAGCAAATAACAACTAAGCACCGCAGGCATATTTTATGGGATTTTTTGACTTCTTAACAGAGGAAATCGCTATCGATTTAGGCACAGCCAACACCTTGATTATTCACAACGACAAAGTCGTTGTAGACGCACCTTCAATTGTGGCCCGAGATAGGTCAACAGGAAAAATCATCGCTGTGGGAAGAGAAGCCAATATGATGCAGGGTAAAACCCATGAGAACATCAAAACCATTCGTCCACTAAAAGATGGTGTGATTGCAGATTTCGACGCCAGCGAAAAGATGATCAATATGTTCATCAAAGATATTCCAGCGCTTAAAAAGAAGTTGTTCACTCCTTCCCTTAGAATGGTTATTTGTATTCCTAGCGGAATCACCGAGGTAGAGATGCGAGCGGTAAAAGAGAGCGCCGAGCGCGTTAACGGCAAAGAGGTGTACCTGATTCATGAGCCTATGGCTGCCGCCATCGGTATTGGGATAGACATTATGCAACCTAAAGGAAATATGATTGTAGATATAGGTGGTGGTACTACCGAGATAGCTGTAATCGCCCTTGGCGGAATTGTTTGCGACAAATCTGTAAAGATTGCGGGAGATGGTTTTACCAACGATATTATTTATTATATGCGCACCCAACACAACCTATACATCGGGGAGCGTACCGCAGAAAAAATTAAGATTCAAGTAGGAGCTGCTATCGAAGATTTAGAGCTTCCACCAGAAGATATGGCCGTACAAGGCCGTGATTTGCTAACAGGAAAGCCTAAGCAAATTCAAACCTCGTATCGCGAGATTGCCAAAGCCCTCGATAAGTCTATTTTACGAATCGAAGACGCGGTAATGGAAACCCTTTCGCAAACACCTCCAGAACTTGCTGCCGATATATATAATACAGGAATATATCTAGCAGGAGGAGGATCTATGCTACGTGGATTAGACAAACGTCTCTCTCAAAAAACTGACTTGCCTGTATACATAGCCGAAGATCCTTTGCGTGCCGTTGTGCGCGGAACTGGTATCTGTCTTAAAAACTTAAGCCGATTCAAAAGTGTGCTGATTAAATAAAGGCGTGCCTCATGCAACAGTTATTCAATTTCTTTATACGAAATAAACATTTTCTGTTGTTTTGTTTTTTAATGTGCATTTCTCTGGCTCTTACGTTTCAATCAAGAAGTTATCATTCTGGAAAATACGTAAGCGCGGCCAATTTTGTAAGTGGAGGACTTTATAATTGGAGCTCTGGAGTATCAGACTATTTTTCGCTAAAAGATCAAAACGAAATTCTTACCCAAGAAAACGCAGCCCTGCGCGAACAGGCTTATACCGCATCTCAAGCTTTTATAGACTATAATGCACAAAGAAGCAGCGTAGACTCACTACAGTATAATTATCGGCCCGCAAAAGTTATTAGAAACTCTCATTCAAAGAGCAAAAATAACTTGACCATTAGAGGCGGATCCAAGCAAGGTATTGCGGCAGAGATGGGTGTAATAACTTCTAAAGGTATTGTGGGCATCGTGCAAAACGTCTCTAAAAATTATGCGACGGTCATTTCTATCTTAAATACCAATTCTAAGATTAACGCCAAGTTTTTAAAGTCAGATCATTTTGGAACCTTAGAATGGGATACCGCACAACCAAACGTGGTACAACTATTAGATGTTCCTAGATTGGCGCCTGTGAGTGTGGGCGACACCATTATAACAGGAGGTCGTTCTACCATTTTTCCAGAAGGCATAGGCATTGGCAAAGTGCAATCTTTTAAGATGGATGCCAGCGGAAACTACTTTATTGTACAGGTAGCTCTCTTTAATGACATGACCAGCTTGAGCCATGTATACGTGATTGAGAACACGCATAAAGAAGAAATTTTAAACTTAGAGCAGGAGGCCGCAGCAGATGAATAATGAGGTTTTAAAAGGCGGACTGCGATTTGTAATTCTGGTGGCTTTGCAAATATTTTTAATTAACAACATTGCCTTGTTTGGCTATGTGACACCCTACATTTACATTCTATTTATTTTGCTTTATCCAATAAATAGCAATCGAGAATTATTTTTAGTCTTGTGTTTTGTTTTAGGTTTTACCATAGACGTATTCGAAAACTCTGGAGGCATCCATGCCGCAGCATGCTTATGTATGGGGTATTTGCGTCCCTTGGCGCTTAAAACCTCTTTTGGAGTGAGCTACGAATACAACACCATAAAAATAAACGACATGCCTATAGGTGGCCGCATTACCTATGTGGTAGTTTTGGTTCTTGTGCATCATTTGATTTTATTCGGACTCGAAATATTTGACCTCGACCATACGTTGTTATTACTCAAGACAACAGTGCTTGGCGTATTGTTTAGCAGCCTGCTAATTTTGGCTGCCCTGGTAATGATTAGCTCCAAATCGCGATGAGAAAACTATTACTTCTTGGATTGGTTCTGGTGACCGGAATTGTGTTTTCGGCTAGGCTGTTTTACCTGCAGATTTACGACACTTCGTTTAAAAAACTCTCCGAGAACAACGCGATAAAAATTTTGTACGATTATCCAGAACGGGGCTACATCTTTGACAGAAACAATACTTTGTTAGTCTCAAATCAGCCGGCCTACGATGTTATGGTCATCGCCAGAAACATTAAAGATTTAGATACGATCTCTTTCTGCAAGCTGTTGGACATCTCAGTAGAAGACTTCGAAAAGAAAATGGGACGAGTAATAAATTACTCTAGGATTTTGCCCCAGGTTTTTATTCCGCAGCTCACAAAAGACGAATATGCTTCACTTCAAGAACGCATGTACCAGTATAGAGGGTTTTATATTCAAAAACGTTCGTTAAGGGATTATCAGGTACAACATTCGGCCAGTGCTTTAGGTTTTATTGGAGAAGTAAACGAAGGCATCATCGAAAATCAGCCTTATTACCGTATGGGAGACCTCATCGGAATGACAGGTATAGAAAAACAGTACGAAGACGAGCTACGCGGAATCAAAGGTGTTAAGTATATTCAAAAAGATAAGTTTAATCGAGATATTGGCAAGTACAAAGGAGGCGCCTTTGACACAGTTCCTACTCCAGGAAAGGATATCGTTCTTACGCTCGATGCCAAGCTCCAAGAATATGGGCAAAAGCTCATGCAAAACAAAAGAGGTGGCATCGTGGCCATCGAACCAAAGACCGGAGAAATCTTAACGCTTATTACGGCTCCCTTTTACGATCCTTCTTTGATGGTTGGGCGCAAACGCTCTAGAAATTATACTCGCTTGTATTACGACTCTATCGCCAAGCCTTTATTTGACCGTGTGTTAGAGGGGCAATACCCACCAGGATCTCCTTTTAAAGCCCTTACATCGCTCATTGGTTTGCAAGAAGAGGTTATCACTACAGACGAACGTATTTATTGCAGAGGTGCCTACCATTACGGCGGAAGAAAACCCTTAGGCTGTCATGGCCATCGTAGCCCGCTCGACATGGTTGGGGGAATCGCCAATTCATGTAATAGTTATTTCTGTACGGTATATCGACGCACTATAGAAAAGTTTGATTCGCCACAAGAAGGCATGGACGTATGGCACGATCATTTGGCTAGTTTTGGCTTAGGAAACTTTATGGGTTACGATCTCCCTAGCGGACGCCCAGGCCATATTCCCGATGCCGATTATTACGACCGTTATTATCCTCAAAAAAATTGGTATGCCACCGCCACTATCTCTAATGCGATAGGACAAGGAGAAATTGCTATGACTCCTATGCAAATGGCTCACTTTACAAGTGTTATCGCCAATAAAGGTTGGTATTATAAACCGCATATCATAAAAGAGATCAAGGGTCTTGATACAATTCCGCAACAGTATTCTAAAAAGCAATATACTACGATAGATCCTACTCATTTCGATCCTGTAATAGAAGGGCTGTTTGGCGTGTATCAAGAGGGAACTGCTGCACATATTCAGATTCCAGGTATCGAAATCTGCGGAAAAACAGGTACCGCAGAAAACTTTACAAGAATCGATGGAGAGAAGGTGCAACTAACAGACCACTCTATTTTTATAGCTTTTGCTCCTAAGGACGATCCCAAGATTGCCATTGCTGTCTTTGTAGAAAATGGTTACTGGGGAAGTCGCTGGGCTGGTCGTATTGCAGGCTTAATGATAGAAAAATACCTTAAAGGCGAGATAAGCCGTAAAGACATGGAAGACTTTGTGCTCAATGGCTCGCTAGAAGAAGAATATGCCAAACCATTATCTGGCGAACCCTTTACGATTAACAGATGATGCTCGCTCAAAAATCTAGAAGTCGCTTTGATTGGATAAGCATCTTGCTCTATTTGGCTTTGGTAGCGATTGGTTGGTTTAATATATATTCTGCATCCCTTGATACCGACGCGACTTCGTCGCTGTTAGACATGACTCAAATCTACTCTAAGCAGCTTCTTTTTATTGGAACAAGCCTTATTTTGATCGTAGTTATTCTGGCTGTCGATGCAAACTTTTATCAGCGGTTTTCGAGCTTGATATATCTTATTTCATTGGCTTCTTTACTGGGGCTCTTTGTTTTTGGTAAAAATATAAACGGTGCTACCTCATGGTACGGTTTTGGAAGCTTTGGCCTACAACCTTCCGAGTTTGCAAAAGCGGCGACAGCGCTAGCCTTGAGTAAATTTTTAAGTGATATTCAGACCAATATTCGCTTGTTTAACGATCAGCTCAAAGCTTTTGTAATCATATTATTACCTGCTTTACTAATTATCCCACAACCCGACCCAGGAAGCGCTCTTATCTATCTTGCGCTTATCTTCCCTTTGTACAGAGAAGGGCTTCATTTTATTTATTTACTATTAGGATTTATCGCTGCCTTTTTGTTTGTAATCACACTTGCTATAGGAGTATATTGGGTTAGTGGCGGAATCGTATTAATCGCCATTTTGCTTTGGTTAAAGAACAAAAAAAGACGCCGCAACATCTCTAAATATGTGATAATCACTGGTGCCTGTGTGGCCTTTGCCTTTTCTGTAAATTATATTTTTAACAATGTTTTTGAACAGCGTCATCGCGACCGTTTTAATATTGTTTTAGGCAAAGAAGTAGACACCAAAGGAATAGGTTACAATACCAATCAAAGCGAAATTGCCATTGGCAGTGGTGGTTGGACAGGAAAAGGTTGGACCAAAGGAACTCAAACCAAAGGAGGTTTTGTGCCCGAACAGCATACCGATTATATCTTTAGTACGGTAGGCGAAGAATGGGGCTTTTTAGGAAGTCTCTTGGTGGTTGCACTATTCATGGCCTTAATTATTAGGCTTCTCATCATGGCCGAACGGCAAAAACAAACCTTTAGTAGGGTATACGGTTATAGCGTTGCGGCTATTCTATTCTTCCACTTTTTTGTAAATATCGGTATGGTTACAGGACTGTTTCCTACGGTTGGAATTCCACTCCCCTTTTTTAGTTACGGCGGATCTGGGCTCTGGGGCTTTACTATATTGCTGTTTATTTTTATTCGCTTAGATGCCAGCAATTTTATCAACCGCTAGGTCGTTTTAAAAACCGCTTTGGGTTTGTGCCTCTAAAGCTCGCTCTTGGGAATCTTCTAAAAAAGCTAAGAAATTTATACCGGTTTCGCTTTCGATACGATCTATACTGGTTTCGAAAGTTTTATATGACCCCAATCCTTCACGATGCGGAATCAAAAAGGCAATCGACTCTAATCCCTTAGCGCTTTTATCTAGTACAATTTTAAAAAAATGTGTGGGCACGCTTACTTTTTCACTCCCAATTGATTTGCTTCCAACTCTAAAGACAGGGCCCGTAATCACAAAAACCCCGTCGCGTTTTTCTGCCCAGCGACGTACTTGTTGTTCGAGATAGTTCCAAGTGCGGCCATTAAATTCTGGTAATTGTGGGCTTATATTACTGGTAAAAAATGTCTCGTTAAAAGCCTCCAACTTAAAGCGCCTATCGCCGGCTGGGCACAAGTGCCCTCTGTCATACCCCGAGTTTTTATAATTGCGCCAATCTGCAGATTTGCTACTTACCTTGTCATCTAAAATAAAATAAGGGCGATCGATTTCGTTGGTAGACAAATGACTCTTTTTTAGTTCGTAGGCTACCCATTCTGCCTGCTCGTGCATCTCTGCATATGATAACCGATAATAATTGTGTTTCACGAGACTGCCCGTAGTGGACGGAGGGAAAAAGTCTTCGGAAAACTCGCTCGCCTCCCATGGCATATCTTCATTAGAGATGTCTGGAAATTTGGTATGATTATTATCTATGTATTTTTCTGCGTAATAAAGTCCAACGACAATAATAACGAAGAGAATTAGGTAAGTGGTTCGACTGTTTTTACGCGCCATAGCGGTTCAAAAATAAACTATTATGTCTTTACATCCAGCGCATCTCTCAGGGCATTTCCCATAAGCATAAATGCCATTACTAATATCATAATCGCCAGGCCAGGAATAATAGCCAAAAAAGGCTTACCCAAAACGATATACGAATAATGATCCTTTATCATTCCGCCCCAACTAGGCATAGGAGGTTGTGCACCAATCCCTAAAAAGCTCAGGCCGCTTTCTATTAAAATTGCAGCCGCAAAGTTGGCTGCCGATATCACAATCACAGGGGCTAGAATATTTGGAATTATATGCTTGGTAATTACCCTAAAGTTACCAAATCCCAGAGCCTGAGCGGCTGTGACGTACTGCATATTTTTAACGCTCATCACTTGCCCTCTTACCACACGTGCTACTTCTACCCACATTGTAAGGCCCACCGCAATAAATACCTGCCAAAAACCTTTTCCTAACGCCAGGGTTATTGCGATCACTAATAAAAGTGTTGGGATAGACCAGGTCACGTTTATAATCCACATGATTACCGTATCGACACGGCCGCCATAATATCCCGCTATCGCTCCTAAGGTCATTCCTAACAAAAGCGAAATCAACACAGATACAAATCCTATAGCGAGTGATATTCGTATACCCACCAACATTCTGCTGAGCAAATCACGCCCGTACTTATCTGTACCCAGCACAAACTTTTTTTGCATGACATAGCGATCTGCAATTTGCGCAGGAGTGGTGGCCTCCGGAAACTGCGACAATGCATAGGTCTTTTGCAAGCCTTCTAACCCGTCTTGGGTGTATTCGGTAATTTTGATTCCAGCATCGGTTAGGTCATAACTCGAAATTGGAATCTCGGCCACGCTGCTTTGTTTGCCAAAAAAGAAAGCATTAATAGCAGATTGATCTATATCTAAGGCCGTTGGCACACTTAGTATTTGAACCTTAAAACCCGGCGCCTTAGAATGCACCGAGACGTGCATTTGATTTGCATTGCGAGTATTGTCTGGCGCTATGACATAGGCAAAGACAGCAATGAGCACGGCAAAAACCAAAATAACCAAACTAAAAACGCCCCAAAAGTTTTTCTTAAACTTTTGGAGCGCTAATGCAGTTAAGGAATTTGAGTTCCCCATATACGGTTAATCTTTGATTTTGGCCACCTTGCCTTGTCTAATGTTGTTTATCTTTAAATCTTCAAGCACGCTTACAGCCTCTTCTACATAGATGTCGGACTTTAGGTTTTTATGCCAGCGCTTGCGATTCTCTCCCAAGGTAGTATCTTTTTCTATCAAAGTCAATTCGTAAGGAAGCGAATCAAATTCTAAAGGCGACTGATAAGAATCTAAGGAGTCAAACTTCTTAGCAAATTCTTTACGCATTTCTATCTCTTTTGTATAATCTTCAAGGTTTAAGGTTACATCGTTCTCGTCTTGACGCTGCTTGATCCACTTCGCATTTTCGTCGATCAACTTGAGTTGCTCACTTTGTGCCATTCTCGCCTTACTCTTATTAATGGTAGCCTCATAATCGATATAACCATCCCAAGCAGTAAAATCTGCTGGTGTTATTTTATCGTACGGCAGCGGATTGTCATAATCGCGTTCTCCTACTTCTAAATACGCATAACGCCCAGGCATTACTACATCGCTTTTTACACCTTCTAACTGCGTAGAACCACCGTTAACTCTATAAAACTTCTGAGTAGTAAGCTTTAAAGCTCCCATGTCGCCTAAGTCGTTTTGTCGTAGCCATTGGTTTAAGTCGAGTACATTTTGCACGGTGCCTTTTCCGTAGGTTTGCTTGCTTCCAATAATAATAGCACGCTTATAATCTTGCATTGCCGCTGCTAGAATTTCTGAGGCAGAGGCAGAGATATCGTTCACCAAAATCACAAGTGGCCCATCCCATAATACATCTTTATCTTTATCGCTAAGCACCTCTTTGCGTTTACCGTTAGAAGCTACTTGTACGATAGGACCTTCTTTAATGAACAAACCTGCAATGTCTACAGCCGTTCTAAGAGAACCACCTCCGTTATTGCGCAAATCAAGCACAAGGCCTTCCATGCCTTCTTGCTTTAATCGTTCGATTTCTTTTTTAACATCAAGGGCCGCATTGCGTTTGTCATAGTCTTCCATATCGAAATAAAACTGTGGCAAATTGATAAGCCCAAACTTGCGTTCTTCTTTCTGAATCAAGGTTGTTTTGGCATAGGTCTCTTCTAACTCTACCACATCTCGAGTGATAACTTCGTCTTCTATCGTTCCATCAACTCGCTTAATGGTTAAGGTTACTTTGGTGCCCTTAGGCCCTTTAATAAGCTTAACAGCATCGTCTATGCGCATTCCAGTAATCGTCACTGGATCTTGCTCATCTGCCTGTTTTACTTTTACGATAACATCGCCTACTTCGATATGCTCACCTCTCCAAGCGGGTCCGCCACTAATGACTTCTACAACTTTAATATTGTTATTTTGCTTTTGTAAGCGCGCACCAATACCTTCTAGCTTTCCAGACATCCTCATATCGAATCTGTCTCTATCTGGCGGAGCAAAATAGTTGGTATGAGGGTCAAACTGTTCTACCACAGTATTTAAAAACACCGCGAAGTAATCTTTACGCTCCAAATCATTAACAAAACTGTAGTTGTCAGTAAAACTCGTAAGGGTAGATTCGCGTGCGTCTGCCTCTAGCTGTGCTTTGGTTTTTGGAGTGTAATCGGCTTCGCTCTCAATACTATCTAGGTTCTCTTCGATATTATCGTAATAACTCGAGATGGTCGTGAGCTTTAACTGCTTTCTCCAACGTTCTTTTAGTTCTTTTTTGTTTTTGGCATAGCCTAAGGCTTCGTAGTCTACGTTGATTTCTTCGTTTTTATCAAAATCAAAAGGCTTGTCTAAAATCTCCGGATAATAGGTTTGCGCCTCTTTTATACGCTGGTCTAATCGATCGTACACCATATTAAAGAATGTGAGTTCTTTGGCAAGAAGTTGATCGTCTATCTGTGTTTTATAGGCCGCAAACTCCTCGATATCTGATTCTAGAAAATATCGCTTTATCGGGTCTAGGCTTTGTACAAAATTTTCGAAAACTTGCTCAGAGAAGTCGTCGTTAATGTCTTTGGCGTCGTAATGACCTTTCTCTAACACATACGTTATCAGGTCTATGAGTAATTTATCTTTGTCTGGATCGTCAAAATCTTTAGTCGTAAAACTGCAAGAAGCAGCCGCGACAAAAATCACTAAGAGTAGTAATTTAAAGTTCTTTTTCATTAATCGCATATCGTCATCTTTTATAAGCTCCCTAAATTAGAGAAAAAACTGTGCCAATCTGCGCTTGAGATAATAATTTTTTGTTAAACAAGTATTTAAATACAACTGTAATTTAATTGTTTAATTTTGTATTCACTAAACCCATTATTTTGTCAAAAAAACCACTTATTTTAGTTACCAACGACGACGGGATAACGGCTCCTGGTATTCGAGCTTTGATAGAAGTAATGAACTCCATTGGACGTGTGGTAGTAGTGGCTCCCGATAGCCCACAGAGCGGAATGGGGCACGCCATTACTGTTAACGACACTTTATTTTGCGATCGATTGCATTTAGACGATGGGCCGCAGGAAGAATACAGTTGTAGCGGAACCCCCGCCGATTGTGTAAAACTCGCGGTTAACGAAATCTTAGACGAAACCCCCGCCCTTTGCGTGAGTGGAATCAATCATGGGAGCAACTCATCTATAAATGTGATTTATAGCGGAACTATGAGTGCCGCTGTAGAAGCTGGAACTCAAGAGATTCCAGCCATCGGATTTTCTTTGTTAGATTATGATTTGAATGCCAACTTCGAACCCGCCAAAGAATTTGTAAAGCAAATTGCCTTGGAGTGTTTAAACCATGGTTTGCCCACCGGAGTGGTTTTAAACGTAAACATCCCAAAAACGAGCGACGAACCTATAAAAGGAATAAAAATAGGACGACAAGCACATGCTCATTGGGTAGAAGATTTTGATAAAAGAAAGAATCCGCAAGGGAGATCTTATTATTGGTTAACGGGCGAGTTTAAAAACCTAGACAAAGGCGAAGACACAGACGAGTGGGCTTTAAAGAATAATTATATTTCTGTAGTGCCCGTACAGTTCGATCTAACGGCCTATCATGCGATGAATCAATTAAACGACTGGAATTTATAACCTCAATAAATGACTTTAAAAAAAGAGCTACTGCTAGGATTCTTAAGTGGAATCGGGGCAAATTTAATCGGAATTGTACTCTGTCTATGGATAATCTCCATGGTAAAAGGCTTGAGTTTTGCAGGAACTTTTGACTTTTACAAAGAAAGCGACGCCCTATGGATGATCCTAGCCTTAGGCGCTTTGCCTAATCTCCTGGTCTTTTTTGGATTTCTTAAAAAAGATTGGGAATATAGAGCCCGAGGCGTTTTAATGGCTACCTTTATTACGGCAATTATCACTTATTTGTTATACTTTACTTAATCATTAATACCTCTTGAAGTACTACATACTTGCTGGCGAAGCTTCTGGTGACCTTCACGGTTCTAACCTCATCAAATCCCTCTTCAAAAAAGATGAACAGGCAGTGATTAGATGTTGGGGTGGAGACCTGATGCAGCAAGCTGGAGGCGAATTGGTATCTCACTATAAAGATAGAGCCTTTATGGGCTTTACAGAAGTTATTAGCAACTTGCCCAAAATCGCAAAATTGATCTCGTTTTGCAAAAAAGACATCTTAGACTTTAAACCAGATGCCCTCATATTTATAGATAATTCCGGCTTTAATCTACGCATTGCAAAGTGGGCCAAACCTCAAGGACTTAAAACGCATTATTACATTAGCCCACAGGTCTGGGCTTCTCGTCCTGGCCGAGTAAAAACAATACAAGCGACCATAGACCATATGTATGTGGTCTTGCCTTTTGTAAAAGATTTTTATGATTCACATAATGTCCCAGTGCATTTTGTTGGTCACCCGTTGCTCGATGCGATTGCCAATAAAACCCCAGTAGATCCTGCGGCTTTTAAGGCAGAACATGGGTTAGACGACAGACCCATAATTGCAGTTTTACCAGGGAGCAGAAAACAAGAAATCACAAAAATGCTTGCGGTAATGCTCAGCATTACCGACCAATTTAAGAGTCATCAGTTTGTGGTGGCAGGAGCGCCCAGCCAAGATGTGCAATTTTATAATAGTATTATTCCCGAAGGAACGGCAAAACTCATTGCAAACAAAACCTATGATTTACTGAGCGTCGCCAACGCAGCGTTGGTCACCTCTGGTACGGCAACTTTAGAAACAGCATTGTTTAAAGTACCCCAAGTTGTTTGCTATAAAGGCGGGCAAATATCGTATCAAATTGCCAAACGAGTGATCAACCTCGATTATATTTCTTTGGTCAATTTAATCTTAGATAAACCCGTGGTCACAGAGCTAATTCAGAAAGAATTTAATGCCAAAAATCTCGCTACAGAGCTTACAAAATTATTAGACCCATATCATCGCGCGACCCTGTTTTTAGACTATTACGACCTCGAAAAAGCACTTGGTGGAAGTGGGGCTAGCGACAAGACAGCGGCCTTAATTTATGAATCCTTGCAATAATTTATTAAGTTTACAAACCCACTTAACCTGTTTGTAATGTATAAATTACTCCTTATCGCGTTTGTAGGAATGTTTTTAACTTCCTGCGGAAGCGCCCGTAAAACTTCACAGAAATCGACTGAATATTCGAAAGAACGCACGACCAAATCGTCTAACAACGCCAAGGTCAATTCTGTCATCACCTATGCCAAATCTTTTAAAGGCACCCGCTATAAATTTGGTGGCACCACAAGTTCGGGCATGGACTGCTCAGGCCTTGTATATGTTGCGTTTAAGAATCAAAACGTACACTTACCAAGAGTGTCGCGCGACATGGCAACACAGGGCAAACGAATTAGCTTAGGGCAAACCGTCGCTGGCGATTTGGTGTTTTTTAAGACCAGTAAAAGCAGTCGAAACATCAATCATGTAGGCCTGGTAGTAGAAGCCAAAAACGGAAACATTTATTTTATACATTCTACCACTTCTCGTGGCGTTATTATCTCTTCTTTAGACGAACGCTATTGGAACAGCGCCTTTGTAGAGGTCAGGCGAATTATCTAAAACCGTATCTTTAATAAAGAGGTTGCTCCCTAAATCTTCCCCGATGTAGCAACCTTATGCAATGGCTCAATTTTCCGCTTGTTAAAGCAACATTAGTTTACGTAATTGGCATTGCGCTAAGCGCCTTTATATCGCTGCCAATCACACGATTATTTGCAATCACAGTCTTAGTTCTGGTGATCGCTTTTATCTTGTTTTTTGTTAGGCGAAAACAGCTAAAACCTCAAACCTTCTTTGGAGTCCTTATTTTAAGTACATTTTTTATGGCGGGTGCATTAAACTACCAAAGCAGAAAGCCTAGAAACAATAGTAGTCATTATTCGCATTATCTCACATCGAGCGAAGCGCCACTGCTTGTTTTAAAAATAAATACTCCTATAAAATCAAACGATTATTACGATAAATATCATGCTGCCATACTTAGGGTTAACAACCAAAAAGTTACAGGCAAGCTATTGCTCCAAATTAAAAAAGACAGTTTGTGCCATTCATTAATCATAGGGCAATCCTATGCGATAAAGAGCCCCGTAACTCCCATTGAGTCGGCTAAAAATCCGTATCAGTTTGACTATAAAAACTATCTAAAAACACAACATATTTATCATAAAATATCGACTCCTAGTTCTAGTTTAATAAGTCTTAGAAGCCTAAAGAAAGATTTACGTTACCATGCCTTTGCTGTTCAGCATACATACAGCACAGTAATTGATTCCAACATAAAAGATCCAGCCGCAGCTTCTGTTCTTAAAGCGCTATTGGTGGGTTATAAATCGGATCTTGACCCAACCGTAAAAGAAAGCTTTGCCAATGCTGGGGTTTTACATCTCTTGGCGGTTTCTGGATTGCATGTAGGTATTGTGCTATTGTTAGTGCAACGCCTGTTTGGGTTTTTAAAAAGACTAAGAAATGGGCGTTATTTATTAGCATTTATTTGCTTGTGTGCTATTTGGAGTTTTGCAGCTATCACAGGGTTTTCTGCTTCGGTGGTTAGGGCTGCGTTTATGTTTTCATTCTTTACTATTGGTTCTCACATAGGACGAGGCCATAATAGTATAAATAGTATGCTGGTGAGTATGCTGGTGATGCTGTGCATGGATCCGTTTTTACTTTGGCAGGTTGGGTTTCAACTTAGTTATTCGGCAGTGTTTTTTATTTTATGGTTGTACCCAAAACTGGTATCCCTTTGGGTATCTAAACATAAGATATTGCGTAGCTTATGGCAGTTGAGTTGTGTCTCGCTTACCGCTCAATTGGGTGTTTTACCTTTATGCCTTTACTATTTTAACGAATTTCCGACCCTATTTTTACTCTCTAATCTTGTGTTGGTTCCAATGATTGGCACTTTACTGAGTTTAGGACTAATTCTGTGTAGTATCCAAATAATAATACCCGTCCCTCAAATCGCCTTCGAAATCTTAAACCTATGGGTACAAACCATCAACCGATTTGCTCTTTGGATTGGTAAAATCGATGCCGCAGTGATAGAAAACATTCACGTAAGTCAACTTCAAATAGGGATGCTTTATATGGTGTTTTTTGCTAGCTACTTAGGACTTACATCCTATAGGAGATTCGCGCTGCGGATATTTTCGAGTTGCACCTTAATAATCCTTTTTGGTATTGTGATTAACAAATACCAAAGACCACAAGAAGAGCTCATCGTTTTTAATAGTTTTGGGCAAACAATCGTAGGCTATAAATACAATAAAAAGCTATCGCTTTATAAAGACGCCACTACAAACGGCTTTTACGCTACAGATGCTTATATGGTGGCAAGAGCCATAAAAACATTCGAATCTAAGGAGTTACCAAAGTACTTTACTTATAAAAACAATGCGATTCTTATTGTAGATGACCAAACGGCCTTGCCACCAACAACCTTAGCTGTGAATACACTGCTACTAACAAACAATGCAAAAATTAACTTAGACAGATGGATAACAACATTAAAGCCAGCACTTATAATTGCCGACGGCAACAACTATAACAATGTGGTGCAACAATGGCAAAAAAGCGCAAAAGTTAATTGCACACTTTTTATTAGTACAACAAAAAACGGCGCTTATAGGTTTGACTAGAACGAGCCTACAAAGTTTTCTTGATACGCTTGCCAAGCCTCTTGAGTAGTGAGGTTTTTATAATCATCGTTGGCGATCATCTTTAGGTATATCTCAATGTCTTGCGGAGATTTATATCCTGGCAACGCTTGAATTAGGTTGCTGTTTTCTTCGAAAAACACTACGCTCGGATACCCTTGCAAACGCAGGGCATCTGCAAAGAAATGAGTGGCGTTTCGTCCTTTACGTCCTTCTTGATAATTAGGGTTTGTATATTCAAAATCCTGATAAAACACAGGCTCTGTGCCTTCTGCATTAAACTTTACCGCGTAATAATTTTCGTTGATGAATGCCGCAACCTTAGGATTCGCAAAAGTGTTACGATCCATCAATTTACAAGGCCCACACCAAGTGGTGTATACGTCCATAAATATCTTTTTTGGCTGCTCCTTTTGAGCCTCCAAGGCTTCGTTCATGGTCATCCAATTGATCTCCTGGGCAAAAGTGGTAGATCCGATAGCCAAAAACAACACAAGTAGTAATTTATTCATAATCTTCATATTAGCTTTAAATACAAAAAGCGTTCCAATGTATTGGAACGCTTTTTTAGTAGTAAAAATTGCCTTTATCTTACACCGTGCATTAATCTTTTTAGCACCGGATTTAACACCATAGAGATAATTCCAACACCAATAGGTATCAGGGTAAAGATCAAAAAGAAGGTGCTCAGTGAGTATTGTTCAGAAATTTTGTCGATCATGCCACCCATGGTTCCTGCCGCTTTTTGACCCACAGCAATGGCCAAATACCAAACACCAAACATAAACCCAATCATACGAGCGGGTACGAGTTTACTTAGGTATGAGAGCCCCACTGGCGAAATACACAATTCACCCATAGTATGGAATAAATAAGCCATAATTAAGAAAACCATGCTTATCGAAGCCGTTTTTGCTCCAGAAGGAATATCTCCTGCTCCATAACTTAGAAAAGCAAAACCTAAGCCTAATAACACTAAGCCTATTCCATATTTCATGGCAGCACTCGGGTTGTATTTGCTTTCCCACCATCTAGAAAAGAAAGGTGCCAAGGTGATAATAAAGAAAGAGTTTAAGATACCAAACCAAGTGGCATCTACTTCGTTCCCTTCTTGAGAAAATTTGTCTATCAGTCTAAAAATAACCAAGAACCAAAGTCCTGCAAAAGCTACTGCCAAAACTATATTAGACATCCCAATTCGACTAAACGTCTTTTTAGCAAGCAGATATAGCACCCAGGTAATAATGATTAACGGAACCGTAGTTAAAATAGCATCAACTACCTTAAATATCATCGCCGAATCGCCAACTAATGAACGATTGGTATAATCTCTTGCAAATAAGGTCATAGAACCAAGGGACTGTTCAAAGAATGCAAAAAAGAATACCGTAAATACTCCAAATACAGAAACCGCAATAATTCGATCTCGCACAATAGGAATATAGCGCGATATGCGCGTAATGAGTAGCGCCAAAAACATGACCAAAGCAGCCAATACAACTACATTTGATCCGCTTAAACCACCTAGTTCGAACGGCAACAAATTTGTATCTCCTATCTTTTCTAGCGGATCGTTAAAAAGGTATAAAAGACCTCCCACGGCTGCAAGGATCATAAGGACCTTATCAAAAAGTGTAAAAGGGTTTAGTTTTTCGTTTTCTCCTGCTGGCTCATGCTCGGCAGGGCTTTCTTCGTTAATATTTTGAGGTAATTCAACTTCGTGAACTTTTGTAGGCTTAGCCCCTACAGATCCAAACAAGTCTTTGGCTAACCAGAACTGCAGCATTCCTAGCAACATAAAAATTCCAGCAAGACCAAAGCCCCAAGACCAACCGTAGTTTTCTGCCAAATAACCACACAGCATCATTCCAAAAAATGCACCAGCATTCACCCCCATATAGAAAATAGTATAGGCACCATCCTTTTTGGATTCTTTGCCTTTGTACATTTCAGAAATAATAGAGGTAATATTAGGTTTAAAAAATCCTGTACCAATAATTAATAAGGCCAGACCTAGATAAAAGCCTGCAGTAGTCTCTAACGCCATAGAACCGTGCCCAAGCGTCATAATTAAACAGCCTATAACAACGGCCGTTCTATAGCCAGTAATTTTATCGGCTATCCAACCTCCAACAATGGGTGTTAAATAAAGTAGCGAAGCATACGTACCAATAAGTGCCAAGGCATTCTCACGTGCCCAACCCCAACCTGAGCTTGGATCGCCGTCGAGAATAGGGGCCGTTAAAAATATAACCAATAGGATACGCATTCCGTAAAACGAAAAGCGCTCCCACATTTCTGTAAAAAACAATACAAACAACCCGGCAGGATGCCCTATTACTTTGTCTTTAAATAGATTTTCTATATCTGCGTTCATAGAGCGGTTTTTTAGTTATCTGCTAGTTCGAATCCTTCTGCTTCTTCGTCTTTGGTACCAGGGAGGTCTTCTGCTCCATGGGTAAGACGTTTTAAAGGCTTAAGAATTAAGACCACTAAAATTCCGAAGACTGTACAGAAAATTGCAATCCCGGTAAAGATGGCATATTCGCCAAAATCACTTGCAGACTCTCCTAAAAGACCCGCTACTTTGTTTCCTAAACCAGTAGCGGCAAAATAAGCCCCCATCATAAAGGCCATCCAGCGTTCTGGTGCTAACTTTGTAATAAAAGAAAGCGCTACAGGAGATGCACAAAGCTCTCCTAGTGTATGGAACAAATAAGCTAATACTAACCATTGCATACCAGATTTAGCAGTTACTACACCAGCAGCGTCGTATCCTACTTCTTGACTAGCGATAGACATAAAAAAGAATCCCCAACCCATAATAATAACCCCAATGGCCATTTTAAAGAGTGAACTAGATTCTTTTTTACGGTTCTTCCACCAGACCCAGAAACTACCAACTAGGGTTGCAAATATCAAGATAAAGATGGCATTCACCGATTGAAACCAACTTGCCTTAACTTCAAAACCACCTAGCATTAAGTCTGTCTTCTGAGCAGCATATACGTTCATGAGACCTCCTGCTTGTTCGAAGGCACCCCAGAAAATAATGATGATAAAAAAGGATAGGTACGTAACCAAAATCCTGTCTTTTTCTATTTTATTACCGTCGTTATACACCACGATTCCAATTCCAACGGCAAAGGCCAAGGCCATCACTAATAAACCATAACTCCATGAGCCTCCAAAAAACCAAATTGCAGCCCCAACTAAAAAGGTAATTGCAAATCCAATAATCGAGTTGTTACTCTTAAAGATTTGCATCATCAAATTTTTACGTTCCGATTTGGGACGGGTATCTTCTACCAGGTTTCCTACATGCTTAATGTATTTTTGCCCATACCAATACGTTAATTGCCCTAAAGCCATTCCAATTCCTGCAAGACCAAATCCGTAATGCCAGCCGTATTCTTCTCCTACATAACCCACAATAAGCGCCGCAGCAGCAGCCCCTAAGTTGATTCCCATATAAAAGATATAAAAGCCCATATCACGTTGGTTCTGTTCGTTTTTAGGATACAAACCACCTACCATCGTCGAGATATTTGGCTTTAACATACCCACTCCCATTACGATGAGCACTAGACCTGTATAAAAGGCCCACATTTGCTCGATGGCCAATACACTATGACCTGCGACCAGAAGCAGTCCACCCACAAATACAGATTTACGCTGTCCTAGTAGTTTATCTGCTATGATTCCGCCAGGAATAGAAGCTACATATACAAACATGGTGTACCATCCGTAAAGCGCAATAGCACTATCGTTAGCCCATCCAAGACCTGGATTATCGGCAGCTGTTTCTGCTACTAGATATAGCACTAAAATGGCTCGCATACCATAGTAGGAGAATCGCTCCCACATCTCGGTTAAGAATAGAATGTACAGCCCGATAGGATGTCCAAACAGCTTTTTTTGATTTGCTAATGCAGTATTCATAATATGTTGTTTAGTTAGGTTTTGAGTTTAAAGATTTTCCAGAATAAAATTGGTCATCTTGGTATATAAGTGAAGGCGTGTATTGCCTCCATAAATTCCGTGGTTCTTATCTGGGTACATCGCCCAATCAAATTGCTTATTGGCCTGCACCAATGCCTCTACAAGGCGGGTACTGTTTTGTACATGCACATTGTCGTCTGCCGTACCATGTACCAATAAAAAGTCGCCTTTAAGCTTGTCTACATGTGTGATAGGCGAATTATTATCGTATCCAGAGGCATTCTCTTGAGGAGTCGCCATATAGCGTTCTGTATAAATCGTATCGTAAAAACGCCAGCTACCTACAGGCGCCACTGCGATGGCCATAGAAAAGGTGTCACTGGCCTGAAACAGACAATTGGCAGACATGAATCCGCCATAACTCCAACCCCAAATACCTACACGATTTGCATCAATATAAGGCAATTGGCCTAATTTCTTAGCGACTGCAATTTGGTCTTCTACTTCGTACTTTCCTAGTTCTAGCTGAGTTACCTTTTTAAAGTCTCTCCCTTTAAGCCCTGTACCGCGTCCATCTACACATACAACGATTATACCTTGCTGAGCCAACATTTGATGCCAGTAGTCATTGCTTCCGCCCCATCGGTCGGCAACATTTTGTGATCCTGGACCAGAATATTGATACATAAACAAAGGATAGGTTTTCGAGGCGTCAAAATCGGCAGGCTTTATCGTGTACATATTGAGTTCTTCTCCATTGATCGATATAGTGGAGTACTCTTTTTTAGACATTTGATAGCCAAATAACTTAGTGCGTAGGGTCGAATTGTTTTTAATCTCACGCACTTCTGCCCCATCTATGGCATTGTGTAACGAATAAATTGGAGGAATCTCTGAGCTAGAATACGTGTTGATAAAATAGGTGTAGTCTGCGCTAAATGATGCGCTGTTACTTCCCTTTCTTTTGCTCAACTTTACTTTGTTTTTACCATTAGGAAGGATAGAATAAATATCTCTATAAATGCTTCCTTCTTCTGAGCTTTGATAGTATATACGACCTGTATTGGTATCGAATCCGTAATAACGTGTTACCTCCCAGTCGCCTTGAGTCACTTGACTAATGAGCTTTCCTGTTTTGTCGTATTGGTAGACGTGGTTCCAACCGTCTTTTTCGCTAGTCCAAATAAAACTGTTGTTCTTTAAAAATGTAAGATTGTCTGTGATGTCTACGTAGGCATCGTCTTTGTCTTGCAGAATCAATTTGGAACTTGCGTCCTTGGCATTTACAAAAACCAAATCGACCGTGTTTTGCTTGCGATTGGTCAATTGAACGCTCAAGACATTAGCATCACTAGTCCATTCCAATCTTGGAATATAGTAGCTGTTATAGCCAGAGACGTCTACTTCTTTAGTGTTTTTTGATGCTAAGTCGTACAAATGCAAACTTACTTTAGCATTGGCCTCGCCTGCTTTTGGATACTTAAATACTTGCTGGGTTTGATACAATTTTTTGCCATAAACGTCCATCGAAAATTCTGGAACATTTGTTTCGTCAAATCGAATAAAACCAATGGTTTTACCATCGGCACTCCAATCAAAGGCGCGTACAAAGCCAAATTCTTCTTCGTACACCCAATCGGTGATTCCATTTATGATGGCATTCTTTTTACCGTCTGAAGTGATTTGTTGAGTTTGGCCAGACACCAAATCTTTTACATACAAATTATTCTCAAAGCCATAAGCCATTTTACTGCCATCGGGGCTAAAGGTGGGTTCTTGAATCCTATCATCAGAAACCTTGGTAAGTGATTTGTTATTAAGATCGTATACAAAATACTCACCTAGGGTAGATCTTCTATAAATAGCCGCCAGCTCTGTAGCTAATAGCATCTTTGATTCGTCTTCGCTGAGCGTATAGCTAATTATATAATCGATGTCTTCAAGGTCGTCTGTACTCACTAGGGTTCTAACTTTGTTAGAGGTCGCATAATCGTAAACATCTACGGTAGAAGCTCGTTCTTTACGGTCATAATTGAGCACTACATACTCTTTTCCGTTATTGAGCGACTGAAGTCGATCCATGAACTCAGTCCTGAATTCACCTTGCCAAATTTCTTCTAATGAGATTTGTTTTTTCTGAGCGATTGCTACAGTGGTGCTTATGAAGAGAACGCACCATAACCATTTTTTTAGCGGCATAAAATTGCTATTATATAATTGGAAGCCCAAGTTTACTAAAAAATAGTCAAAAAAAGGCCGATTTTACTGTTAAATACGCAGAAAAGTAGCATTATTCCAATCGCATCAACGCCTACAAAATAGTATATTTGTACTGCTAATTAACATCCCTCATGGCAAAACCTATTAGTGGCTTTTCTAAATGCTCTAAAGACCAAAAAATCGAATGGCTAGCAGCACATTATTTTGACGATGCTAGGCAAGGTTCAGAAGTGCTTAAACAATACTGGAACGACGACAAAAGATTGCAGAAGCTGCACGACGAATTTATTGAGAATGCAGTTACCAATTACTATTTACCACTAGGGATAGCACCCAACTTTTTAATAAACGACAGGCTTTATGCCTTACCGATGGCCATAGAAGAAAGTTCTGTGGTGGCGGCTGCGAGCAATGCTGCCAAGTTTTGGTTAGACAAAGGTGGGTTTAAAACCAAGGTGGTAAACACCGTAAAAAACGGACAAGTTCATTTTAATTTTGATGGCCCAGCCCAGCTTTTACAAGCCTTCTTTGATGCCAATAAAGCCTTGCTCATTGACGACACCAAAAGCTTGACAGCCAGTATGGAGCGGCGCGGTGGCGGAATCCTTAGTTTAGAACTAATAGAACAAACCGCATTTTTAGAAGACTATTACCAGATAAACGTGCGCTTTGAAACCAAAGACGCCATGGGCGCTAACTTTATAAACAGTTGCCTAGAACAAATAGCGACGAGTTTACAAAGAGAAGCAGCAGCGTATAAGCCATTTATTGAAAACAATCATAACCTGAGCGTGGTAATGAGCATTTTGTCTAATTACGTTCCAGAATGCATCGCGACAGCCACCGTGAGTTGTCCAGTATCCCAATTGGCAACAGCGGCCATTACTGGTGAACAATTTGCGGCAAAGTTTATGAGAGCGATCGATATTGCCAATGCCAGCGTACAACGTGCCGTAACGCACAATAAAGGAATCATGAACGGAATAGACGCTGTGGTGCTCGCAACCGGTAACGATTTTAGAGCCGTCGAAGCTGGCGTACATGCCTTTGCCTCTAAAAGTGGTCGTTATAAAAGCGTAACACATGCCAAGGTAGAAAATGGCATCTTTAGCTTTTGGATAGAAGTCCCATTGGCTCTTGGAACCGTGGGTGGACTTACCAAATTACATCCCTTGGTAAAACTCAATCTAGAAATTTTAAAAAACCCAACCGCTGCTCAATTGATGCAATTGATTGCCACTGCAGGCTTGGCTCAAAACTTTGCTGCCATTAGATCGCTTATCACCACCGGGATTCAGCAAGGACATATGAAGATGCACCTTAAAAACATCTTGAATCAACTAGAAGCTACCGAGAGCGAGAAAGAAGCGGCCATCGCCCACTTTAGTAATACTGCGGTCACTCATGCCGCAGCCAAAGAATTTATTCTCACCTATCGCAACCCTTAGTGGAAACAACTTTTTACAGTAACGGAAAACTTTTAATAAGCGGCGAGTATGTAGTGCTAGACGGAGCCACCGCTCTGGCGATACCCACCAAGTTTGGACAAACTCTTAGGGTGAAGCCCAAAGATGATCCTTCGATTGTTTGGGAAAGCTATTCAAATGAGCAAAAGCTTTGGTTTAAAGCCCGAATGGCAAAGGGCAAAGATGGGCTTTTAAAATCGTTAAGCACTGGCGAAATTGACAAACCCACAGAGACCTTATTAAACATCTTAAACACTTGTATTGCACTTAACGGCGACTTTCTAGCATCGAGTGAAGGCTATAATGTGACCACTCATCTTGATTTTAGCAATGATTGGGGGCTGGGCACCTCTTCTACCTTGATAAACAATATCGCTCAATGGGCCCAGGTAGACGCCTTCCAACTTTTACACAGAAGCTTTGGCGGTAGTGGTTATGACATTGCATGCGCACAACATAACGAGCCAATACTGTATTCTATAGACGCTCAAAAGCAACCCCATATTGTTCCTGCAGCTATAGAGTGGCCCTTTTCAGAATCCCTGTATTTTGTGTATTTAGGGCAAAAAATGGATAGTAAAAAAGGAATTGCACATTATCGAAATCAGAGTGACGCTAACCAAGAAATCGTTTCCGCCATAGGCAAAATTAGTAAGCGATTAGTGGAGTGTACAACTTTAGAAGATTTCGAAGCCCTGTTAAATCAGCACGAGCAATTATTGTCGCGACACTTACAATTACCTACGGTTAAAAAGCGGTTGTTTAATAACTACCCAAGGGCCATTAAGAGCTTGGGAGCTTGGGGAGGCGATTTTGTATTGGTGGTGGCCAGTGACACAACTATAGACTACTTCAAAGAAAAAGGATACCAAACCATCGTGTCTTTTGACCAAATGCTACTCCAATAAAAAAGCCCGCTAATGCAGGCTTTTTTTATGCTAAAATCTACTTCTTATTAATAGAAAGTCGATCTGTTATCTTCTATCTCTGCAGCATTCTTTAACGCTAAATAAACCGCCTGGTTTACTTGAGCCGTTTGAGAAGTACGAGCATCTTTTATGTAGGCCAAATAACTTGGCAAGTCTGGTGCTTTGTTAATAGCCACTACTCTCACAACATAAACCCCATTAGCACCATCTATAGGCTTAGAAACCTCTCCGGCTTTAAGACCAAAGGCAGCTCCTACCACTTTAGGTTCGGTTCCGGCGCCAGCGATAGTCGGTGCATTCATATTAATAGCACTTGCCGTTTTTACCGTTTGATTTTGACTTTGTGCAATCGCTTCTAAGGTAGAACCGCTTAAGCCTTGACGAATCATCGCAGCCTTTTTCTCGTTACGTAAAATTGGAGTTACAATCGCAGAACCTTCTGCATTGCTCATTAAAGCTTCGTCTTGATTACGACGAACCAATTGCGCAACTACAAAGCCGCTACTAATTTCAAAACGACTAAGGTCACCTATGTTGGTCTCTTCGTTAAAAGCCCAATTTACAATTGAACGGTTGTTGCCAATTCCTGGGATGTTATCGTCTAACTCGCCAATACCATCTACTGGACGAACCCCATACGTAGCTTCTTTTGCCACTTCTTGAAAGTCTCCTTTCCCAGCATTCATTTGAAAACGCGTAGTTTCTGTAAATAAGTCGTTTTCTGTTTTAGGCGAAGGCACTACCTCCTTGGCAACTGTTGCTATCTTAATTGCCTTTTGCTCGTTCTTTTGGCCTTCTATTTCGATAATATGATATCCAAACTGAGTTTTAACAACATCTAAATCGCCTGTTTTACCTGTGAAGGTAAAATCTCTAAACTCAGGAGTCATATAGTTATAGGGATACCAATCGTAACGCCCTTCGTCTGGAATGCTGTTAGCATCTGCAGTAAATGCAGTAACAAACTCAGCAAATCGAGAACGGTTGCCTTTTAAAATGTTTACAAGACTATCTGCCGTGGCTTTCGCCTGCTCATCTGTTCTGGTAACATTGTCTGTTTGGTTTAAACCAACAGGAATCAAAATATGACGTGCCTTTACAGAATCTGGCATGGTCTCAATAGCTGTTACTTTCGAGATGTTAATATATCCGCCGTTTTTGTACGGCCCAAATACTTCGCCCATATCTAAAGCAAAAATCGAATCGGCGATAGCGGTTGGTAAATCTTTCTTAAAGATGATTCTGTCTGAATATGGAATGTCTGAATTACTAGTAACCACAACATCTGGCTCCTCTGTAGAAGCAAGCACTTCGCTAAGCTCGGTAATTTTGTTAGTAATCGCTGTTTCGTCTGCTGCGCTAGCTACAGAAGGAAAAAGCACATAACGAATAGACACTTGTGGATCTACCGTGAAACGATCTAAATGCTCGCGCATATAGGCTTCGATTTCGCTTTCTGAAACGGTTGCTTGATCGTCTGGAATAGTTGTATAAGGAATATTAACGAATTGGATATCGACATTATCGTTCTCCATTCTATATTCGAGTTCGCCATCTGCCATCGTAGCACCAAGGCTTCCCTTAACCATATTAAAATAAGTGCGCTCTAAGGCCTGATCTACTACGGCACGCTCTGTTTCTAACCAAGCAGCATATGCCAAAGGATCTTCTTGCTGAATCGCAACATACTCCTCTAGTTTTGCATAATCAAAGATTCCAGCTTCGTTAGCGAAGGTTGGATTATTGGCAAATGCCTCACTCAATGATTTTCTTGTGAAAGCTTCTTGGCCACTTAAACCAAGGGCTTCGAACTGTTGTCTTAAGATGGTAGCTCTTACTTCTTGCTCCCAAACTTGGTTCATCACCTGGTTGCCATTTGCAGCAGCTCCTATTCGGTTCTTCTGAACTTCTACCTTTTCCATAAACGCGATACGATCAATATCGGTACCATTTACGGTTGCTATATTATTCTGGTTTTGGGCTCCGCCACCACCATTGCGAATTACATCCGCTAAAACAAAAGAAAACAACGCCATTGCAATGATTACAATAAGGAATATTCCGCGTTTTCTAATACTATTTAAAATTGCCATTTGTCATCGAAATTAATAGGGGGCGAAAATACCATTTTATCGCCACTTTTAAAAACCCTAAACGCTAAAATTACAAGCCCTAAACCGATTATTTAAGAAGCATCGGTTATTTTGAGTTCGACAAGCTCGATCTTGGTGCTAGAGACCTCGATCATTTGCAGCTCGAAGTGCGCTATTTGCACGGTTTCTTGCTCTTCTGGTATTTGTTCTGTAAAAAATACGATCATCCCACCTAGTGTTTCGTAATCGTCGTTTTCTGGAAGGTCTAATTTATACGTTTCGTTTAGATAATCTACCTCTAAGCGGGCAGAGAATCTATAACGTCCGTCATCAAGGGCTTCTTCTGTTAAATCTACAGAATCGTGCTCGTCTTCTATCTCGCCAAAGAGTTCTTCTATGATGTCTTCTACCGTCATCATTCCAGAAGTACCTCCATACTCATCTAACACCACTGCAATGCTTTTGCGCTTTTTGGTCAGAATATTAAGCACGTCTTTCACCAACATAGATTCGGGAATAAACACAACGGGCATTAGTACTTTTTTAATGGTCTCTGGGCGTTTGAACAAATCAAAAAAGTGCACATAACCCACTATATCGTCTACGTTTTCTTTATAGACAAGAATTTTAGAGAGCCCTGTTTCTATAAACAGTTCGTGTAATTGAGCAACAGAGGTAGTGATATCTACGGCTTGCATCTCTGTACGCGGCACCATGACTTCGCGCGATTTAACCTCGCTAAAGTCTAAGGCATTCTGGAAAATCTGAATCTCACTATCGATTTCGTCGCTCTCTTGTGCGGTTTCCATCTGCTCCGAGATATAATTGCCCAATTCTAATTTACTAAAGCTCAGTTGTACGGCATCGCCTTCTGTTTTAAAAACATATTTGAGCACAAAATCTGAGATCCAAATAACAAATTCAGAAATAAAAGAAAAGAGCACATAAAAAATATACCCAGGCACTGCAAAGAGTTTTACCAGACTGTTGGCATAGATCTGAAAAAATACTTTTGGTAAAAATTCGGCAGTGATTAAAATCACCAAGGTAGAAATCAAGGTGTGTATAAGCAAGCCTGTAAAACCTTGCTGCGGAATAAACCGCATGAGCAATTCGCCCATATAAAAACCATACACAACCAAGGCAATATTATTGCCCACGAGCATGGTAGCGATAAACTTAGAAGGTCTTTTAGTAATTCTCTTGAGCACACTTGCCATAAAGTTGTGCTGCTTTTTTTCGATCTCGATATGAATTTTATTCGAAGAGATATAAGCGATCTCCATGCCCGAAAAAAAGGCCGACAAAAAAATCGAAATCAATATAATAATGAGGGTGTAATCCACTATTTGTTTTTGTTGCGCTGCTCCAAGCGTTTCCTAAAGTTACGCCTAAAAAAGAACAGAAACACAAAAAGTGCAACAAAGCCTAAAAACAAATACGACTGACCGCGATCTATGTTCCAGTTGCTAATTACTAGATATACCGAAAATGCTGCAAATGCAAGGTATGCGTATTCTATGATTATGTAAATTTTATTGCTCATCGTCTTCTTGGTTGTTGTTTTCTATAAGTTGTACTCCTGTGTTTTTACGTGACAGAAAGATTTTAAAATCTTGACTTGAATCAAAGCCAGCCCCCTCGTTATAAGAGCCATCATTAAAGGTAATGGTGTAAGGGCCGTCTGTAAAAACCCAGTTGTTTTCTTGATCCCAGTACAATTGTTCTGAGTTTAACTGCACACTGTCGCTAGTAATCACATGAACGTTTTTACGTAAATCTACGATGCCGGTTTGGTCGTATCGAATCCCGTACTCACTGGTAATGGTACTCATCTTTTGTTCTTCGTCCCAAAAATAGACCGTCACACCATCTGGAAATTCATAATAAGAAAAGTCGAAGTTGGAATAGTCAAAAAGTTTGTCTGCCAGCATATTGGCTACCACTTTACCCGAATCTGTATGAATCAATTTTATACCCTCGCCTATGCCAACAGGTGCCTCATCGGCCAAGTTTAGTTGGCGCACTTTCTCGTAGTTTCCATCACAAGCAAAAAGCGTGATCGCAGCTAAAACTGTGATCACGCTAATGTGTGCTCGAGGTATATATCTCATGTAGTTCTCTATAAGTTAGGAACTCTTACGCTCCCGCCTATCCAACATCCTAAAGGTACAGATTTACCAGACATACTTGCCTGAAAGATATCTGTTTTACTAGGCGCTCTTTGACGGTAACTAGATGCTGTTGCATTTGCAGTTCCTGCAATTGAACCATCTACACGTGCTGCTTTAGAAGCTTCTGCAGCTGCTAACCAGTACACAGCTCTTTTAGAGAATACGTCTGTACCACAGTTGTTTGCACTCTTGGCATACATGTTTGCGATTTTAAGGTGACAGATTCCCATAGAAGGCTTCGCAGATAATGCTTTTCTATAGTAGGTTCTAGCTTGACCGTAGCTTCCTTTTTTGCGGAAACTCTCGGCGATTCTATAATATACTTTAGCCTGATCGCTAGGATTGGTTTCTAGCTGAGCAGATTGATTGTAATAATCTAATGCCTGTGAGGCGTTGCCATCCTTCTCTGCCAATCTACCTAAGTAAAACGCAGATTTCGCAGAAGGCTCTAATTTGTGTAGCTCTTGTACTAACTTAAAGAACAAAGGGTCGTCTGTACAATCTTTACCACTCATTCTACCTGCAGCTTGACGAATCCAGTTGATATCTGATTTCTTCATCTCGAAGTCCTTGTTATACATAGGAATCAAATTACTACAATCGGCTCTCTGACCTAATAAGGTATTAATTGAACCTTTTATCTTACCGTAGCTACCTAAGTTGGTTTCTGCAGCCTTAAGTTTTTTAGCCTCCTTAGAAGACAAGGCAGTACCAGACTCTTCTTTTTCTAAAAGTGGGCCAATGATTTTTGCCATGTCACTTTCTTTACCCTCGATCTTGTTGATAAGTACATCGTACAGGCTGAATAAATCCTGAAGTGGCATTTGACCTGAGTCAGAAAGTTGTACCGCCAAATTAAAGTAAGTGTATAATTGCTTAGGACTTTTAAAGTTATCTCCGTCTGTGTTCTGAGCCTTGTCAAAAGCATCAAATTGCGCTTTTGCAGTTCCCATTTTATTATCATACATCAATTGACCGATGTCTCCCATCACATCACCTTTTTTGGTTTTAGAAGGGAAATGCACCATACGATCTTCGTATAACTTCATTAGATCGTTTACATCTGCATCCTTATTTGTGCCTTTAGAAATTCTGTCTTTTAACAGTTTTTCTCCTAATTGGTATAAGGCCAAACTCCATTTTGGACAGTCTTTTCTAAGTTTAGTGAACGGCTCATATGCCGCATCGTAGTTACCTACTTTTGCACTTTCGTAAAAAACCGATCCAATGGTCGTACATTCTTCGCCGCTCATTTGGGCCTTCATTCCAGCACTAACCATGACAAGCATGGCTATCATCGCTATGGTCAATTTTGTTTTCATCTTCGCTTTATTTCTCTGGTTAATCATATTTTCTTTTAATGAACCACTTATCGTTCAAAGATAAGCTAATAAACACATTTATAAAATTCTCTTGTACTAAGCCAACATTGGTTGTTCCACGTTTGCCGTATTCAAATCCAAGGTTAATATTAGAAATGCGTCGTCCAATCGGTAAGCCTAATCCAAAAGACATGCCAAACTCGTTTATGTCTTCATTATTAATTCTTAGACCTGTCTCTTCAAAGCGAAATCCCGCTCTGTAAGTGATTCTGCTCCAATAACTTGTGAGTGAATTATATTTTGGAATATAAAATCCTCCCAAGCGAAATTTAGTAGCATCTTGATATTGTATATTCTCAAGATCAAAACTTCTATTGGTGAGCACACTGGTGCTTTCTTGGATGAATTCTCCTCCAAAAAACCACTTATTATCTTCGCCTAAGCCAATTCCTGCGCTCAATTTAGAGGGAAACTGAATCTCACTGTCGTTTACACTAATGTCTACAACCTCTGCGCCACCAATTCCGCCGTCGTCACTCACTAATACCGTAGCGAGCTCTCTAAAATTCTCTACATTTAAATCACTCTCAGGAATATAGGTAAGCGAACCTGTAAGCGATAACTTGTCTGTTATCTTGGTTTTATAGTAAGCCCCTAAAACAAAGTTTAGCCCAGAAATATCAGACCTATTTACTTCTTGAGTTCCGAATTGGATGTTGTTATCTGCAAACAGTGCTTGGTTTCTTATGTTTCCAAAATTATACTGTGCCTCTGCTCCAATATTTAACCCTTTAAAGAGTTGGTAACCAATTCCTAGATACACCTTGGTCAAACCACCTGTACCCGTAAATATCTGACGTTGCCCATCTTCTCTGTTAGACAAATCGTATCCTACCGAACTGTAAGGATATAAACCAAAACTAGCACCAAACTTCCCTGCTGGAATTCCGATGATCAAATAATCTAAAGCCGTTACACTGGTATTGTCTGATTTTCCGTCTGATTTGAGAGAAGTCTCGTTACGACGTCCACCAACAGAATAATTGGTAAATCTCAAATTGGCATAAGTAGCCGGGTTTTGAATATTGGTGTGAATGCTGTCCGAAAAAACGCTCATACCACCCATGGATTTGATTTCGACAGTTCCGCGGTAGTTCACAATACCGATTCCGCCAAAAGAATAAGGCGACGCGGTGGTGTTCTGTCCAAAGCTCAGCGTACTCGCTGTAAGCAACACTGCAAATAAAATACGTTTAATCATGTACATCGTTAAGAGTAAGAAGGTAATTAAGTCCTTCTAATAAAAAATTTGAGTTGGCAAATATGCCATTTTTTAAGTGATCTAGCAAGAAATGAGCGTCTCCTCCTGTTAAAATAACTGTTAAATCTAGGAACTGCTCATTATATCGACCCACGACACCTTCTATCTCATTTACAAGCCCATAGACCACCCCGCTGTGAATCGAATTTGCTGTAGAATCTCCAATAAGAGATTCGGGAGCCATTGGTTCTAAGTCGGGAAGTTTTGCTGTATAACCATGCAAGGCATCGTAACGCATAGATAAACCAGGCGAAATCGCTCCTCCTTTAAAGTGGTTTTTATCGTCTATAAAATCGTAAGTGACGCAGGTTCCTGCATCTATTACCAAAATATTTTGGTCCGGGTATTGGGCCGCAGCAGCACTGATTAGCGCCATGCGATCTACACCCAAAGTCTCTGGGGTAGCATAGTCGTTTACAAAAGGCAGCTTGGCGTTATGATCTAACACCATCGTCGGGCAATGCGCTTGTATTGTTTTTACCATTCCCTGCGGAATATTTCCCGTCGCCCCAATAATACAGGCCTCAATAGAACCTATATCTTCTAGAAGCTGAGAAAAGCTTGCATCAAACTCCTCTGGATTAATTCTTACCACTGTCACCAATCTGTCTTGATTAAAGAGTGCCAATTTGGTTCTGGTGTTTCCTATATCTATTATTAGCTGCATATCTAACTAACTGGGCGTAAATGTACAAAGCAGGATTCTTAATCTTTGTTAATCATGTCCTAAAAACGACCCTTTGAAAATTGCTACTTTTTTTAAGTATAAGTTTTGTACAATCTAAAATAGATTTATATTTGCACCCTCCTTCACAGGACGTAGTTAATACTACTGGAAGGTACCTTAGCTCAGTTGGTAGAGCAACGGACTGAAAATCCGTGTGTCCCTGGTTCGATTCCTGGAGGTACCACTTAACTCACAAACCCGCTCTTATAGAGCGGGTTTTTTGTTTTGAGCCCGTGTGCAAAGTTTACTTTGCTAAATGGGCGAAAAATAAAAAACTAGCTGCGCTAGCAGCGTGGTTTGTATTTTCACGAGTGGGACCAAAGGAACTTTGCATGAAATGCAAAGAATCCTGGGGTTTAAACTAATCAGCACCAGTCAGAGACTGGAGCTAGCGGTGGGAAAAGCAAAAAACTAGCTGCGACAGCAGCGTGGTTTGTATTTTCACGAGTGGAACCAAAGGAACAATCGCGACAGCGATTGAATCCTGGGACTTTACTAATCAGCACCAGTCAAAGACTGGCGCTAGCGGTGAATCTATCGATTAATGTCATATCATGGAATCCATTAACTTCTGTAAGACAAGAAAACAAAGCCCATACTATCCAACTAAATTGATAAAACCTACCCCCCGCGCCAGCGATAGAGCGGCCTGTTTAAGCTCTTTGCGTAGCAAAAGCGAGTAGCGAAAGCGCGGTGCCGTCCTTGCGGCAGGCGCCCAAAAAACAAGAATCCTAAACACTATCCATCACCCGATCCCAATCAAAGGCCGGCCCAATGTCCCATTTTTCCCATTTTCCATCGTTGTTTAAACCTCGATAATTTGCATGAGAAACCACCCCTTTGAATTGATTAATTTGAGTTCCGGAGAGCTTGTTATACCGATCTGCTTCCGATAAAAAATTAAGGGGAATCATGTGTTTTTCTTCTAAATAATCTAGCAAAATAATCAGGCTGGTGTATTGTGCCTCGGTAAAGGAGGCGTAATAAGTATGATCCCTAAACGGGCTGGATAATTCTTGATAAAAATCGGTCTCATTTAAGTCGCAATAGGCAGAACCCCATGTGGCTTTTAAGGTATTGCCCGATTTTACCAGCGGCCCAACATTAGAAAGTTCTATGCCAACGCTGCGCTTGCTATTTACCTCGTTTCCGCCAGAGGCTCCATTACCCAAATGATACGACCACAATTCCGAAGGCCAAAGCCTTAAAATTTCGCCACTACGTGGAATCACGAAGGCCACGGATACGTTCCTGTTTGGGGTTGTGAGCGCTTGGATATCACCTTTTAGATATCCCGCTGTAAAGTGCAAAACGACCTGTTCTTTCTCATGTGCAAAGTTTTTGTGATAGGTTTCGTCTCCGTTATCACGAATGCAATCGACTATTTTTATTTGCTTACCAGAATTGCCAAAAGGAATTGTTTTTTGACTAAAAATAAATTTGTGGCCAGCATTATCTACTCCTGTCTGAAAAAACGAACGCTCATGTGCGGCTATATCTTGTACTCTCATCATTAAAATTTTTATGATTCTATTGAAGGTAGTAAAGCGAAGAGTAAAAAACAGATTTTGAGCACTTTAAAAGGCTTTTTTTGGATAAAATCGAGTATAAACACCTAGCTGAATCAAGCATTTACTTACAAATAGTATCCCCATTTATTCAATGACTCAAGAGGACTCAATAGACCATCGCAATCTCTTTGACGAAACTAAAAAGATGTGAATTGTTACTCCTTTGTAAAATCAATTCTTATTTTTAAGTGATTAACTAACCAAACAATTCGATGAAAAACCTCATTCTTGGGCTCGCACTCTTATGCTGTGTGACGGGCTACACTCAAATTCTCAATGCCGAATCCCTTAGAAAAGTAACCGACACCTCTGGCTGGTCTGGCTCTGCAAGTGTAAACTTTGCGCTACGAGGTGGGGTTAACGATTATATCGCATTTGGTAGTGATATACATGTGCAGTACAAGATGAAAACACATCTTATCCTTATAAAAAACCAGTTGAACTTTCAGAAAGTAGACGACGATCGCTTTGGCAATAGTGGAATTCAGCATGTTAGATACAACAATCGTTTTCATGATAGATGGTCTTGGGAGGTTTTTGCACAGGCGCAATACAACAAGGTTTCTAAGATCGATTTTAGGGGTCTTGTAGGCCTTGGGCCTCGATTTAAGGTCACCCGATACGAGAATTATAAGGTGTACGTGGGTGCTTTAATCATGTACGAACAAGAAGAGTTGGACGATGGGTTTACACCCATACAAAGAGATTTTAGGTTTAGTTCGTATTTATCGTTTAGTTTTTACCCCAAAGACGGAATGAGCCTGATAAGCACGAGTTACTATCAACCTAAGGTAGACCGATTTGCAGACCACCGTTTTTCTAACGAGTCAACTCTTAAAATTGACCTATTTAAAAATCTAGGCTTTTCTGCCACCTATGTGTTTATTTTTGACGCCTTTCCGGCCATTGGTGTACCCAATTCTCAGTATCGATTTAGGACGGGACTTACCTATAGTTTCGATTAATTACATTTTTTTAAAAGAATCGTAAGCTTTCTTCTTATCGACAGACTACTTCCCTATATTTAATGCGATAAATCCAAGGTGGATTTATTTGCGTATGTAACAATATACCCTATAATAGATTTATATGGCCACGAATAATTATTACGACCCATCAGACCTTAGAAAGTTTGGCAAGATTACCGAATGGAGCGAAGAACTTGGGACCAAGTTTTTTGATTACTACGGAAAAGTATTCGAAGAAGGTGCTTTAACCGCAAGAGAAAAGTCATTAATCGCATTGGCAGTGTCCCATGTGGTAAAATGTCCTTATTGCATAGATGCCTACACCAAAGATGGTTTGCAACGAGGAATTACCAAAGAAGAAATGATGGAAGCTGTGCATGCCGGTGCGGCAATTGAGAGTGGAGCAACTCTAGTACATGGAGTTCAAATGATGAATAAATACAATAAACTGAGCATGTAATTGTGCTTTTTTAAACGACTATGGCCACAAAATCTCTAAAAAAACGCGAGAACGAACTCGCGAATGCCCAGCGGCAGTTAGAAATATTATCTAACGGAATTTTTGCCGATGGCGGGCTGCCTACCTTCGCTCAAAAAATTAAGGAGACGTCTCAGTTTCCGTTGCGACCCAATAAACTGGAGGTCTTACAGATTAATGTAGGATATATGTGCAATCAAGTCTGTGAGCATTGTCATGTTGATGCGGGTCCAGATCGCAAAGAAATTATGACCCGCGAGACCATGCAACAATGCCTGGAGGTAATTAAAAACACGGGAGCACATACGCTAGATTTAACAGGTGGTGCCCCAGAGATGAATCCAGATTTTAGATGGTTTGTAGAGCAAGCAGCACAAGCAGGAATCCAAGATTTTATTGTGCGCTCTAACCTAACGATAATTAGGGCTAACAAAAAGTACTACGACCTACCTGATTTCTTTAAAAAACACAACATTCATGTGGTTTCTTCTATGCCACACTGGACGCGTGGCAAAACAGACAAACAACGTGGCGATGGTGTTTTTGATAAATCCATAAAAGCATTGCAAGAACTAAACGCTCGTGGTTATGGGATGCCTGGAAGCGACCTAAGACTCGATTTGGTTTATAATCCATCTGGAGCCTTTTTACCTGGCGACCAAGCGAGTATGGAACGAGATTTTAAGAAGGCTTTGCTAGAAGATTTCGACATACAGTTTCACAACCTTTTTGCCATTACCAATTTGCCTATTTCACGTTTTTTAGACTATTTAATAGCCTCAGAGAATTACGAAGATTATATGTATCAATTGGTAGAAGCCTATAATCCTGCTGCCGTAGCCAATGTGATGTGTACCAACACACTCTCGATAAGCTGGGACGGCTATCTGTACGACTGTGATTTTAATCAAATGTTGGGTCTGCAAGTTGCCAGCCCGATTAAACATATCTCCCAGTATAATGAAGACATCTTAAACGATAGAAAAATTTTAATCTCCCAACACTGCTTTGGCTGCACAGCTGGCGCTGGCAGTAGTTGTCAAGGAACCGTCGCTTAGATGAAGATTCTATTGCTTATCATATCACTGGCAGTGTGCCAAATAGGGCTTGCTCAAAAGAGCTTACAACAAGTATTAGATGTATACAACGCACATAGCGTGTCTTATATCTCTGTGCAACAGTTAAAGCAACTTACAGTGGGTCAAAAGCCAGTTGCCATATTGGATGCCCGCGAATTAGACGAATTCGAAGTAAGCCGAATCCCTGGCGCCGTCTATGTTGGGTATAAAAAGTTTTCTAAGCAACAAATCGCAAATCAAATAAAAGACAAACAAACGCCCATAGTGGTTTATTGTTCTATCGGAATTAGATCGGAAGTAATTGGAGAGCGCTTGCAAAAAATGGGCTACACCAATGTGAAAAACCTCTATGGAGGAATTTTTGAGTGGAAGAACAACGGCTACAATGTTATAAATAAACAGGGCGAAATCACAGAACAGGTGCACGCTTGCAATACTCATTGGAGCCAATGGCTTGTAAAAGGCGAGAAGGTATATGACTAAGCGAGCCTTGATAATATTTACGCGCAATCCTATTTTAGGGCAGTGCAAAACACGACTTGCCAAGACCATTGGCGATAAGGCGGCCTTAGATGTTTACACCTTTTTACTTGCTCATACAGCACAGATTACTGCACCTTTAGATTGCGATATTTTTGTGTATTATTCAAACGAGATTTCTAACAACGACTGTTGGAATAACGATCGTTACAAAAAAAGAATACAACAAGGCGAAGATCTTGGCCAACGTATGCAATCTGCCTTTCAGGATCAATTGGACGCTGGCTATTCGCACATTTTGCTTATAGGGAGTGATTTGTATGATTTACAAACCGCCGATTTACAACTCGCTTTTAACAAACTAGATAAAAACCAAACGGTTTTAGGCCCAGCTTTAGATGGTGGGTACTACTTGATTGGGCTTACCCAAATGATTCCGCAGTTATTTAAAAATAAACCATGGGGAACCAACACGGTTGCTGCTAAAACAATAGAGGATTTAGCCAAATATGACTTTGAGCTACTCGAACTAAAAAACGATATTGACTATTACCAAGACATGCAGCACATCGATGCCCTAATGGCCTTTGTCCCAACTTCTTTACAACCATGATAAATTTAATTAAAGAGACCACACAATTTTTACAGCAAAGAGGCTTTAAAGCCCCAGAGGTAGGCATTATTCTGGGTACTGGCTTAGAGCAATTGCCAAGCCACATCAGCATCGAATGCGAAGTGAGTTATAACCATATTCCCCATTTTCCAACCGCCACTGTAGAGTTTCATACCGGTAAATTATTGTACGGCACTTTAGAAGGCAAAAAGGTAATTGTGATGCAAGGTAGGTTTCATGTGTATGAAGGCTATAGCTTACAAGACGTGACCTATCCTGTGAGGATCATGAAGGCTTTGGGAATCTCAAAGATGCTTGTTTCTAATGCTTCTGGAGCCATTAATCTTAGCTTTAAAAAAGGAGAATTAATGCTCCTTGACGACCATATTAATCTACAAGGTGGTTCTCCTTTGGCTTTTAAAGGAGTCGAACAACTTGGGGAGCGTTTTACCGATATGTCTGCTCCTTACGATGCCAGTTTAAATGCTAGGCTAAAAGATGTAGCAAAAAGCAACGGAATCAAGTTACACGAAGGTGTATATGCCAGCGTTGTGGGGCCTCAACTGGAGACACGAGCAGAGTATCGTTACTTAAAGATTATTGGCGCCGATGCAGTTGGCATGAGCACGGTTCCAGAAGTGATTGTTGCCAACCATTTAAAAATTCCTGTTGCAGCCGTTTCTGTTTTAACAGACGAATGTGACCCAGATAATTTGGAACCAGTAGATATTCCAGAAATAATCAAAATGGCTGGCATTGCCGAGCCACATATGATTACGCTATTTAAAGGGGTAATCGCACAACTATAAAAAGAAAAAACAAGGATATGAGCTATTTAGAAACCACCCACGATGTTTACAAAGAAGCAGCATTAACTCCAGATGTTGGGCTTTGCTGTACCACCAATCCTATTTGGGAATTACCAGGCTTGAGCATTCCCAAAATTATGCAAGAGATGAACTACGGCTGCGGAAGCACCGTACATGCTCGTGATTTGGTGAACAACCCAAAGGTACTCTACGTAGGTGTTGGAGGCGGAATGGAATTATTGCAGTTTAGTTACTTCTCTCGACAAAAAGACGGGGTGATTGGCGTCGATGTGGTAGACGAAATGCTTGAGGCTTCTCGCAAAAACTTTGTAGAGGCAGAACAAACAAACGATTGGTTTAAAAGCGAATATGTGGCGCTTAGAAAAGGAGATGCCATGAACTTGCCAGTAGACGACAATTCTATTGATGTCGCTGCGCAGAATTGCCTCTTTAATATTTTTAAAGAAGACGATTTAAAAAAGGCTATCGCCGAAATGTACAGAGTACTAAAGCCTCATGGGCGCTTAGTAATGAGCGACCCTACCTGTGAGCAACCTATGAACGACACTCTTCGCAACGACGAACGCCTTCGTGCTTTATGCCTTAGCGGGAGCTTGACTATTAAGGACTATGTAAAAGCCCTCACCGATGCAGGTTTTGGAACCATCGAGATACGCGCTCGTAAACCCTACAGAATCTTAGACCCAAAAAGTTATCCTACAGACGAGCTTATTTATATCGAGAGCATCGAGGTAGCCGCAATTAAAGACCCTATGCCTGCAGACGGGCCTTGCGTCTTTACGGGAAAAGCGGCTATTTATTTTGGTCAAGAAGAATATCTGGACGATAAAAAAGGTCATATTTTATTAAAAAACCAGCCTATTGCAATATGTGACAAAACCGCAGCAGATCTTGCTAGTCTGGGAAGAGACGATGTTTATATAAGCGAGTCTACCTATCATTATGATGGTGGCGGTTGCTGCTAATTAGTATGCCATGAAAAAGTTATTCGTATTTATTTTTGGCCTTGGTTTACTCACACTCGTGCAATCTTGCGGATTATTGTCCGCCGCTGGACTGAGCAAACAAGGGCTCTCTGCCAAAGAGGCTCCCGCAGATCTATCTGAGGCCAATAGTGTGTCTGCCGTTGTGGTAGATCATTCGGCATGGACAGCGCTCTTGCAAAAACATGTGAATCCGGCAGGCTTTGTAAATTATAAGGGGTTTATCGCAGATAAATCTGCTTTAGATTCTTATTGTGAGTATATCTCTTCTTTTGCTCCTGACGACTCTTGGTCTATACAAGAACAGTTGGCTTTTTATATAAATCTTTACAACGCTTATACGGTAAAACTAATCGTAGACAATTACCCTACTAAAAGTATAAAAGACCTTGACGGCCCCTGGACCAAGGCTTTTGTTCCGATAGGTAATAAGATGATTTCGCTTGGCGGAATAGAAAACAGTTTGCTGCGTAAAATGAACGAACCTCGTATTCATTTTGCAATTAATTGCGCCTCGTATTCTTGCCCAAAACTCTTAGACGAAGCCTTTGACGGCAACCGCATTGACGCACAACTAGAAAGGGTAACCTCAGATTTTATCAATGGCGATAAAAACGATATTAAGGCAGATAATGCCTCGGTATCTCAACTGTTTAATTGGTATAAAGGAGATTACCTAACCAACGGAATTACCACTGTAACAGCATATATTAATCAATACAGTGATGTTAAAATAGACGCACAAGTAGCATTGACTTTTAAAGAATACGACTGGGCGCTCAACGAGCAATAACAAAAAGAGGTTTTGGCAATTAGCATTATTATTCCTGTACTTAACGAAGCAGAAGGCATCACGTCTTTGCTTGGCTATCTTGCAGAAAACATGCATTCTCGTGAAAACACTGAACTTATTATCGTCGACGGCGGAAGCCTTGATGGAACTCAGGACTTAGTGAGGAGTTTTATAAACGGCAACCCTAGCTTACAGCTTAAATTAATCAATTCCGAGCGCGGAAGAGCGAGACAGATGAACCTAGGCGTTAAAGAATCTAAGTACGAGGTACTCTATTTTTTACATGCCGACTCCTACCCTCCAAGGCATTTTGACGCTCTAATATTGGAACAGATCGCTCTAAAAAACCAAGCGGGTTGTTTTAGGTTGCAATTTGACGATGACCATTGGTGGCTAAAGTTAGCAGGTTGGTTTACCAAGTTTAACTGGATGGCCTGTCGCGGTGGCGATCAAAGTTTGTTTATCAGTAAAGGGCTTTTTGAATCGTTGGGTGGGTATAACGAAGCCTATCACATTTACGAAGACAATATGCTGATCCGTGACTTATACAAAGCCAAACATTTTGTAGTGATGCCTCAGGCAATAACCACCTCTGCCCGTCTGTACAGACAATGCGGTATTTGGCAGTTGCAATATCACTTTTGGGTTATCCATCTTAAAAAATGGTTAGGTGCTTCGCCAGAATCCCTGCATTCTTATTATCAGAAAAAAATCTTACGTGCGGGTTAAGCAAGCTTTACTTATCTTTAGCTAAGTGGAAGTTAAAGACACATTGTTGGTTATTTTGCTTTGTGTAGGGGCATTACAAGGCATAATTTACGGGAGTATTCTATGGCGAAATCAAGGGCGCCATCGTTTGGCCAATCGCTTTTTGGCTGCTATTCTTTTTTTCTTTTCGTATAGACTTATTGTAGAAACACTCAAAATCTTTGGGCTGGGTCGCTATGATACTTGGTACCATATATTGTTGGAATACAATTGGGTGTATGGTCCTTTGATTTTCTTTTTTGCGCTGAGTTATGTCACGCCCAATTTTAGATTAAAGCCTAAACATTGGATTCACTTTTTGCCAGTAGCCATAGAAGTTATCTGGAGCTTCTTTATAAAAAGTCAAAATTTTTATTGGGACGGAACCCGTGAGAGTTTAAGCTGGTTGGGTTATTGGGGTTATGTAGTCTGGATGCAATTACCAACTATGTATGTTGTTTCTAGCTTACTTATTATTTTTTATAGTACCAAAGCGATTAAAGCGATCAACGCCGCGATCTTGAATCCTTCTACCAGAGTGATTCCAAAAAAACTACAATGGATTAAACGTGTAATTTATGTGCTCATTGGTTTTTCTGTAGTATATCTCGCGGGTATTTTGATCGACTATTTCTTTTTTGATTTTTCTGGTAATCTCTTTTACGGTCATCCTGTTTTTATTGGTATGGCAGCAATTACCTATTGGTTAGGACTTGAAGGCTTTGCTAGACGAAACGATTCCGCCTTTTTGGCGCAAGCAAATGTGAGCCCCAAAGAATTAGAACAACTCACCCTAATTGCCAATAAATTAGACGACGCAATGGTTAAAAAAGAGCTATATAAAGAGGCCACACTAAATCTTGAGATGCTCTCTAACGCCATAGACGTAAAACCGTATCTCGTTACTAAAGCCCTAAGCGTCGTTAAGCAAAATAAGTTTGGCGACTATGTAAATAACTATCGCATCGAAGCTCTTAAAAACTTACTTAAGGATACAAAAAACAAGCAGTATACACTGCTGAGTCTCGCATTTGAAGCTGGTTTTAACTCAAAAGCTTCATTTAATCGTGCCGTAAAGAAAATTACAGGTAAATCTCCAAAAGATTTAAAATCAGATAGTTAAAATATACAATTAGCAAATTGATACCTTGGCCAAAGGGATACTTTGTGCCAGTTGGTTAATTGAGGCGATTGGCTTAAAGCTATTATTCATTTTTGTGGTAAATCTTAAAAAACCGCGATTATGAAATCCATTTTAATTTACTTTTTATTACTGCTATCGACCAGTGTCATTGCACAAAAAGACTACCCTACTCCTCCTGAAGATTTGATTCCAGAAAAACTTACGATGCTGCCAAGGCAAATCGACGTGATGCATTTTCCTAAAATCAACGACCCAATTCAAATAGAAGATGAGTATTACTGGAAGCATATGACCTCGATACTTTCTAAGACCAGCGAAATAACGATTATCGAATATGGGGCTTACATCTATTACAACGACACCTGGAACCTTCGCCAATCTTACGATTTAAAAGATTTAGACAGGTCGTTTGGCACCAAAAAACAACGAATGCTGCAAGCACAACCCTATACTTGGAACAACAACTGGCGAGTGGGGCCACAGCTATTTGGAGGCTGGGCACTTTGGTATTTTATTGGCCAAACACCTGCTGGGCAAATCGTTTGTGGCTACGAAAAAATACACACCACATCTAATCTTATCAATCTTAAAAAGTAACATTATGAAAAACTCAGTCTTTATCTTATTTATTTGCAGCACCATTTGTGCTGCCCAAACAACCTTTGACCTCAACACTACCGCCTTATTAGAATGGCAAGGTAAGGCTGCTTTTAGCAGCTATTCGCCAGCGGGAACCTTAAAAGTAGACAAGGCTTCTATCACAATTAAAAACGATTCTATTTTGGCCATGATAGTGAGCGTAGACATGACCACATTAAGCCAAGAAAACAAGCAATTGGAAGGGCATTTAAGAGATGCCGATTTTTTTAACGTTACTGTTTATAGCAAGGCGAGTTTTACCCTTACCAAAGCTGTTAAGATTAATGCCAAAACTATTGTATTAGAAGGCCTGATGACCATTCGAGGCAAAACACAACAAGAACTAATTAATGCCCAAATAACAGAAGTAAACAAACAGTATGTAATTAGCTTTGACCATACTTTTGATAGGACATCGTATGGGATCAATTACAATTCTCCTTCTATTTTTAAGCGCATAAAAGAAAATGCGATTGAAGACGATTTTACCTTAAAGGGAAGTTTGCGATTTAATTAACTTGATTTAAAAATATTGGCCAATCCCAAACACAAATCCGTTGGTGGCGTCTTCTGTAATTCCAAAGCCATAATCGATTCTAAAAACAGCATTAAAGATTCGTTTATGAATAAGGCGCACGCCAACTCCGGGATACACCCTTAAATTCTGGCTATCACCAAAATCACCAAAATCACCACCTGGGTTACGCCACGTACCGCTGTCTACAAATACATTAGATTGCAGCACAAACCAATCTTTGTCTATTAACGTATGGCGGTACTCTGTGTTTAACACAATTACTCCTGTCCCCCGATCTATAGTGTTACCCACCCCGCGAATATTTAAATTATTATCGACCGCAAAGGGAGCAAAAGGTGAATCGTCGTTAGAAGCCAAACCCAATCGCAAACGAGAGGCCCAATTACCACTACTCCCAACACGAGTGTAATAGATGGCGTCGTTCCAACCTATTACAAAATCTGGTAAAATCCCATCAGAACTCCGCACATATTGCAAGTTGAGCATCGATTTAAATCCATCTCTGTACTGGTAATAAAAAGCAACATTGGAGTACTCATAAATGCCTTTAAAAAGCAATTTGTCTACATTGAATTGCTGCGGCACACTACTCTCAGTAGCACCATTTAAATATTGGTAATCTTCGTTAAAGAACGAAAAGCCCAATGCGAATTTGTGGTTAAAATTTAATTGATATAACCCCTGTATTTCGTAGGAGGTATTATTGTACCGGTAGTCGGCAGTGCCTTGCGTCAAAAACACAGGTTCTTGAGTAGTGAGGTCCTGAAAATTTAACGCCAGCCCAAACTTTCTCGAGAATAAATTAGGCGCCCTAAAATTGAGCCCAAAAGAACCGTAAATATCGTCTTGATAAAAACCTCCTACAGCTATGTTTCTGCCAAACAAATTGTATTCGTACAAGCCCAATCTAAAGGCGAACTCATCGTCGTTAGTGGTATACACATTTAGCTGTGGCAGCAGGGTAAAATTATCTTGCACTCCATAAATTACCGTACAAGTTCCGTCTGTATTGGTTTCCACTTGGTAATAAGCGTGGGATACTCCTGCCAATCGTTTTAGCTGATCTACATCTTTCTGAAGTTGTACAGAATCTAGACTGGAGCCCGTTTGAGTGGTCACTAAATTAAGAACAAACGACGTTTTAGTTCGATTGTTTTCCTGAACTTTAATGTTTGTGATTTGCTGGGCATTGGCAGTAAACCAACCTAAGAAAACAATAACTAAAATCCCTATTCTCACTGCTTGCTAAAATATTGCTCAAGTATTCCTTGAGCAGGTTTGTTTTGTGGTGTATACATTGGGTTTTGATCGCCCCCTACTTTATCGTGCTCAATAAACCATTTCCAGATAAATCCGCCAGCAAACCAAGGTTCGTCCCAAATGGTTTCGAATGTTGCTTTCAAACTATTGGTTTGGGCCTCGATATTTACAGGGCCTAAATTGCGATCGCTCACCCATGGCTCTTTGCCTGTATAATCTACACTGCGATACCCGAACTCAGTAAAGAGTATTTTTTTTCCTTCACGCTCACTTACGCTCAGCATTTCTTGCTTCCAGGGTTGCCAGCCGTTAATTACCTCTTCTACAGACGGAGTTTTGCTATTAGAAACCGGAAAATATGCATCAACCCCGATAAAGTCTAATTGCTTCCAAAAAGGCACTCTTTTGTATTCGTCCCAATTAGCTGCATAGGTTAGTTTGCCCTTATATTTTTTTCTGATTTGAGTAATTAACTCGCTCCAATATTCTGGTCTGTTTATAATAAACTGTTCGAGTTCTGTCCCAATACAAAACACAGGAGCTTTGAGTTCTGCTGCCATATCTACATAGGTCATAATAAAATCAGAATACGATGCTTCTAAGGCTTTCCAAGCTTCTTCTGTTTTCATTTTCATATGACCCGTAAACTCCCCTCGCGAAATCCAAATCTGAGGTTTGACCATTACTTGTATTCCGTTTTCGTTGAGTTTTTCGATATATTGTTTGGCGCCTGCACGGGTTTCGCCAAACCACTGTCGTTGGGTATTGTGAACTATGTCAGGGCTCTCAATAGAGCGAATAAACCCAAAGGGCATCACGGCAGCATAGTTGGCTCCAAGTTGTTTTACTGGTGTAACATGAGAATGATCGACTTGATCTCGAGCTGCTACAAAACTCACCCCATTAATTCGCGCTTCGTCTTGTGCACAACCAGAGGTAACAATCAACAAAATATATATTAAAACAGTGCGTGGAGTCCAGCTCATCCTTTATTTTTTAAGGATGAATTTACAAATAATACTACATTAAAATACCGCTCTTAACCCAATATTAAAGGTTTCGCCCAGACCCGTGTCGTTACCACGCACAAAATTGGTATATAGCGCCTCGATATTTAGCTCTTTGGTAAGTTGGTATTTAAGTCCACCCCCCATTGCCGTAAAGTCTTGAGAAAAATTATTTCCCAGATCGACTAACTGTGAGTGCTGAACCAACCCTAGAATAGTAAATGAATCGCTCGGAAAATAACTCACAAAAACACCAGGAGTGAGTCGCAAACTGTTATTGGCAAAACTCTTTTCTGAATCGCCAAAGTTAAGTTCGGAATTTAATTCTGTAAAGATTTGAAACTTATCCCCTGGAAAGGTATAGTCGTAAAAAAACCGATTTTGCCAGATAAATCCATTCTGATCCAAAAACACGTTCTGCTCGGTTTCGTTATCGACCAGCGGAATAAACACAGAACTCTGTACAGAAAAATTTGACACATTTTTAAACGGCACAAACTTTACAGATGGCGCGATCGAGGTCAATCCGCTGCGTGCAGTTCCGGCTTCGCCGTCAAAACTAAACACATCAAACGCAGATCGGTCTGCTATTACATTACTCCTAAATTCCAAAATTAGTCCGAGGTTTACTCTTTTGTTTTCGCCCACTCCAGTATATCCTTCTAGGGTACTAGTAAAAAACGTTTGACGGTCTTCTCTTCCCTCAGAAAAAGTACTTCTGGTTTGAGTGTAAAGGTTGTTAAACCACTTGAGATCGTATTGCCCTTTACCTATTAGCTTAGATGGCGTTAAAGTTTGAATTACAGACCCCTTTGATTCCGAATCTTGATCTTGAGCTACCACACCGGTAGCAAAAAGAAATAACAATACTTTGACTAAATTTTTCATAGTTTTTTTTGGTTGTGCTTCCCGAATCGGAGCTTGAAACAATATCAAGCGCCGAATCACGGGAAGACTTAATTAAGATTGAATTATTGTGCGTTTAACTTCCAATCGTAGGTATAATAACTCACCTTGGCATCGGTGGCGATTGGTGTTTTTCTGAATTGATTTATATAATCGATAAGATTACTCTTGGAGGTCATAAAATCTTCGCGATACCATTTAAATATCTCCGAGACCTGAACCTTATTGCCCTTTACCCTTATAAATGTATCGTTGTTAAGGGCCTTTTTTGTTTGTTCCTGAAGCTGCGAATCTAAGGAAGCAGCTTTATACGCCTTATTTATTATAGGTGGACAGCCATTGGCACCACATACCAGTACAAAATGAATACGCGCGTCGTTATAAACGGGTCTAATCATATTGTTCTCGATGTCGTTTAGGGTTATTTTTTTACCAGCTAAGGAATAGGTGGTTTTATCGAAGAATCCCTTTTTGTCTAAGGGAGACTTTATTGGATAATTATCGACTATCCCTTTAATTACTGCCAGATTGTAAGCATTAATCCAAAAAGCCTTGACCTGAGCAGCAGAGGCGCTGGAGAGCGAAACATTTTGAGCTAGCTCGAGCAACTCATTCAATGTCGCTTGATTGCCCTCAATGGTCTTGTAATCTACCTTACCACCGCTTACGTGAGTCGCAAAGAACACGTCAATCTGGTTGTTAAAATCACTAGGCGATTGCCCAAATCCAAAAAGGGGAAAAAGTAATGTCGCGGCTAACAAATAATTTTTTAATCGATTCATACCATTGTTTTATGACCCCTAGGTCGTAGGTAATTTGCTGCAACTTACAATGTTGTCAAAATTTTAACACATTTAAAATCCTTACAACAACACACGAATTTAAACTGATTCTAAATTGTATTGTCGCTGTAATGTTCCTAACTTTAGAATCGACTACACCTGCAATCAACTAAATCCTATGGAACATATTGTCATTATTGGTAATGGTATCTCTGGCGTTACGGCGGCCAGACATATTCGAAAGCTTTCTAACAATCGAATCACCATTGTTTCTGCAGAGACAGACCACTTCTTTTCGCGTACTGCCCTCATGTATATTTATATGGGACATATGAAGTATGAGCATACCAAGCCGTACGAAGATGGCTTTTGGACCAAAAACCGAATCGAACTTAAAAATGGCTTTGTTTCTAAGGTAGATCATCAAAATAAGGCCTTGCAATTCGCCTCTGGCGAAACTATGAGCTACGACAAACTTATCTTGGCGGTCGGTTCTAAACCCAATAAGTTTGGTTGGCCTGGGCAAGATTTAAAAGGGGTACAAGGTTTGTATTCTAAGCAAGATTTAGATGCATTAGAACAAAACGCACCCAACAAAGAGATATGCAAGCGAGCGGTAATCGTAGGCGGTGGACTTATCGGAATAGAGCTTGCAGAAATGCTCAATACCCGGAAGATTCCAGTTACATTTTTGGTAAGAGAACAAAGTTTTTGGAACGGTGTTTTACCTGCTGGCGAAAGCGCCATGCTAAACAGGCATATAAAAAATCATCATATAGATTTACGCCTTGGTGTGAATCTAAAAGAAATTTTAGCAGACGATAATGGCAGAGTAAGAGCCGTTGTCATAGAAGAAACAGGCGAAGAATTGGCCTGTGATTTGGTAGGATTAACAGCAGGCGTAAGCCCTAATATCGACTTTTTAAAAGAAAGTGGTATCGAACTTGGGCGTGGTGTTAAAGTGAATAGAACCCTAGAAACCAATGTAAAAGATATTTATGCCATTGGCGATTGTGCCCAGCAGCATGAAGCAATAGGCCAGCGTCGTCCTATAGAGGCGGTCTGGTACACTGGCCGCCTTATGGGCGAAACCGTAGCACAGACAATTTGCGGCAATCCTACAGAATACAAACCAGGCCACTGGTTTAACAGCGCCAAGTTTTTAGACATCGAATACCAAACATACGGATGGGTTTTTAGCGAACGTCATAAAAAAGAACACGAAGCGCATTTTCATTGGAAGCATCCTGACGATACCAAGTCCATTACTATTGCCTATCATAAAGACACTCGCCAATTTTTAGGAATCAACACCTTTGGCATTAGAATGCGGCATCCAGTTTTTGATGCTTGGCTTACCCAAAAGCGCGATGTAGATTATGTTGTCGAGCATTTGTCAGAGGCTAATTTTGATCCAGAATTTTATAAAACTTTCGAGTCGAAAGTTTCCGAAGCCTTTTTTAACCAACCCGTAACTTCTTAAGACGATGAGCACTGTACAAAAGAATATGAGTTTGGCAGGACAGCCGCCTGTCGCCTTAAGTTTGGCACAAAAAGGAGCTACTATTTTAGGAGTCTTTGGGCTCTTGGTAATGGCACTTGCTGCGTTTAACGTGAATTTCCCTAACAAAGCATTGTGGCTTACTATTTCCTTAGTTTCGCTTGGTGTTGGAATCGTTTGGTTTGGAATTGACCAATACAAAAACACCATGCCAGGGATTAAAAACGATGGCGTTTGGTTTAAATCGATCTCCAGTCGTGGCTTTTGGGCCTGGGTGGCAGGGCTTGTACTTACTGGTTTTTATATCGTGCTGTATTTTTACGCCGAGCTTCTAGGCCAAGGGAGTGGTGGAGCTGCTAACACTGGACTCATAGGTCTGTTTGACCCCTTGTCTAACTTTTTAAAAGGAGCGCCAGCAAGCCAGTGGTTTGTTTATGGAGTGTTATACACTATCGCTATTCTCTCCTTCGGAATTAAATTTATTTATAAATACAGACACAATAATTACGAAAAAATACGCACGATAAGTGTGATGTTTTTTCAGACCATTTTTGCGTTTTTGATACCCGAGATCATGGCGCGTTTAAATGGCGATATGCCTTATTACGATTTAAAGAATGTTTGGCCACTCAACTATTATCTGTTCGACCAGTGGAACGTAGATGGCCTCCTAATAAACGGAAGCTTAGGCCTTACCTTTTTGATTTGGGGCATCGTTTCTATTTTAGTAATCACCCCTATTCTAACCTTTAGGTATGGTAAGCGCTGGTATTGCAGCTGGGTTTGTGGTTGCGGCGGACTCGCAGAAACCGCTGGAGATTCTTTTAGACATTTAAGTGATAAATCTAAAACTGCCTGGAAAGTAGAACGCTGGGTGGTGCATAGTGTGCTGGTTTTTGCCGTAGTGACCACTACTGGAGTAATTCATTCATATTTGGGTGATGGTTCTCAATATTGGTTTAGTAAAGATGTGTTTTTGATTGCGGTGGGAGCTTTGCTCACGATAATTTTTGCTCTTATCTGGAAGTATAAAAAACATGAGCTCAAAAAAGATGCTCGCTACGGAGCCATTGGCTATTTGGCCATTATTCTGGCCTTGATCGGGCTTCACTTCGCAACAGGCTCAGGCAATTTGTTCATATTTGAAAGTAACGGAGTTCGCACTGTGTACGGATTTTTAATCGGTTCTATTTTTAGTGGTGTGATCGGGACTGGGTTTTACCCAATCTTTGGCAACAGGGTGTGGTGTAGAATGGGTTGCCCAATGGCTGCCATCTTAGGGTTACAACAGCGCTTGTTTTCTAAGTTTAGAATCACCACCAACGGCGGGCAATGTATTTCTTGCGGAAACTGTTCTACCTATTGCGAAATGGGAATAGACGTACGAGCCTATGCTCAAAAAGGCGAAAACATTGTTAGAGCTAGCTGTGTTGGTTGCGGGGTTTGTTCTGCTGTATGCCCTAGAGGAGTTTTAAAACTCGAAAACGGAGACACCAATAATCGTATTAACCCAACAGATATATTGTTAGGTAACGACGTTGACCTTATGGATTTGGTGAATCAGAAATAATGAACAGAACTCGTTAGGCTTTTAGTATCTTTTCGTCTAAAGCCCTATGACGCGACAATTCATTGTGCTTTTTGTTATTAGTCTGCTTGCGAGCTCTTCACTTTTCGCTGCACACACCAAGGTGCGTTCTTATGTAAAAGAATATTATTCCAATGGGCAACTCAAGGCAGAAGGTTGGATCGAGTCAAATCAAAAAACCGATTATTGGATATATTATAATGCCAACGGCACCGTAGCTTCTAAGGGGCATTTTTCTGGTGATCTGCGGAATGGGTATTGGTATTTTTATACAAATGACGGGCATTTAAAAAAAGAAGGGCATTTTGTTTTAAATAGAGCAGAAAATTGGTGGATTTTTTACGAAATTGGCAACGCTAAAAAGAGCAAATTTCAGTATCAAAACGACCAAAAACATGGTTACGCCTTACGCTATCGTAACAATAAACTCATCAAAGCCGAAAAATATCATAAAGATCAAAAAATGGGCGAATGGGATAATTTACGAGAGTTTAGGCGCGACAATCCCGAAGCCTCATTGCGATGAACCCAATTATTGATGTAATTATTCCAGCCTATAACGAGCAAGATTCTATTGCCAAAGTGATAGGAGATATCCCTAAATCAGTCCGAGAGGTAATTGTGGTAAGTAACAATTCTACAGACCATACAGAGGTCAATGCGCAAAAAGCTGGAGCCACTGTGATTACAGAAAACAACAAAGGCTACGGCTATGCCTGCCTCAAAGGAATGCAGTATATCGCTTTAAATCAACCGTTACCCGATATCGTGGTGTTTTTAGATGGCGATTACAGCGATTTTCCAGAAGAACTAACTACTCTTGTGGCGCCAATAATAAACGAGGATGTAGATTTTGTAATTGGTGCGCGTACCAAGGACAAGCGGGAGAAAGGATCGATGACAGGACCGCAGATTTTTGGCAACTGGTTAGCAACAACCTTAATGCGCATTTTTTATAGATCGACCTTTACAGATTTAGGCCCTTTTAGGGCGATAAAATATCCTAAGTTGATAGCCTTGCAAATGCAAGATAAAACCTATGGGTGGACGGTAGAGATGCAGTTGAAAGCGCTTAGAAAAAAATATTCTTATCGTGAAATTCCAGTGAATTATCGCAATAGAATTGGCATTTCTAAAGTATCTGGAACCGTAAAAGGTGCTATCTTTGCTGGCATAAAAATTCTAGGTTGGATTTTTAAATACAGTTTTACTAAATGATCTGGGAAACCCTTGTTTTAGTAGTTTATTCGACAGCCCTCATACTTATATTTTTGTATGCTTTGGCGCAGCTTAACCTGCTTTTTAACTACCTAAGGTCTAAACGAAAAAATGCAAAGGCACCTAAGTTTGATTTGTCAGACCCGTCACAGGTTCCTTTCGTTACGGTGCAACTTCCTGTTTATAACGAGCTATATGTGATGGAACGCTTGCTGCTTAACATTAGCAAGTTGGATTATCCAAAAGACAAATTCGAGATTCAAGTGCTTGACGATTCCACAGACGAATCTTTAGAAGACACTGCCAGAATAGTTGCACAACTTCAAAAAACTGGTTTAGACATAAGCCATATTAAACGTACACATCGGGCCGGTTTTAAGGCGGGAGCACTTAAAGAAGGGCTCACCACGGCCAAAGGTGAATTTGTCGCCATTTTTGATGCAGATTTTTTACCAAAACCAGACTGGATCAAACGCACGGTGCCTTATTTTAAAGACGAGCAAATAGGTGTAGTGCAGACGCGCTGGGGGCACATCAATAGAGATTATTCGCTGTTAACTCGAGTTCAGGCTTTTGCCCTCGATGCCCACTTTACCCTAGAACAGGTAGGACGTAACAGCCGTGGGCATTTTATTAATTTTAACGGAACCGCCGGAATTTGGCGTAAAGAATGCATTATAGATGCAGGTAACTGGGAAGGAGACACCTTAACAGAAGACCTTGACCTAAGCTACCGCGCACAGCTCAAAAACTGGAAGTTTAAATACTTAGAAGAAGTAGAAACCCCTGCCGAATTACCTGTAGTTATTAGCGCCGCAAGATCGCAGCAATTTAGATGGAACAAAGGCGGAGCAGAAAACTTTAGAAAAATGCTGGGCAGAGTGCTCAAGAGCAAAAACATCTCGCGCAAAACCAAAATACACGGCATTCTTCATCTTTTGAACAGTACAATGTTTTTAAATGTACTTATCGTTGGGGTTTTGAGTATTCCTATTTTGTATATAAAAAACGAATACGAACACCTTAAGATCTATTTTTATGTGATGAGCTTTTTTGTGCTTAGCACGGTGATCTTTTTTGTTTGTTATTGGTATACCTATAAAAACATATACGGCGGCGGTATCAAAAACTTTTTTGAGTACGTGGGGATGTTTTTTACGTTTTTCTCGATTGCCATGGGCTTTTCACTACACAATTCGATTGCTGTTTTAGAAGGCCATTTAGGAAAAAAGAGTGAATTTGTGCGCACCCCAAAGTTTAATATTAATAACCTGCGAGACTCTTGGCGTGGCAACAAATACCTTAAGCGCAAGATCTCTCCTCACGTTGTTATAGAGGGCATACTCATGTTATACTTTGCCTTTGGAATGTATTCTGCATTTGTAGTGGGCGACCAAGGAGGAGACTTTGGACTCTTTCCTTTTCACTTAATGCTCTTTATTGGTTTTGGCTTTGTGTTCTTTAAAAGTTTAGGAGCAAAGGCTTAAAAATCGATTTTAGCTTCTATTTTTTCGCCTTTTCTTTCTACAATTACCGTAGTAGATTCACCTTCTTTAAACGCAGATAGCGCTCTCATATAGCTCATCATATCTACTATCGTAGAATCACCTAATTTTTTAACGATATCGCCTTTTTGTAAGCCTGCCTTTTGAGCTGGTTTGTCTTCGCTAACTCCGTCGATTCGCATGCCTTCCCCATCAAACAAATAATCTGGCACTACGCCAAGGCCCACTTTAAAACGCGGCACTTCTTCGCTTTCGTTCTTGGTTTTTCTAAAGGCGAGTTTGTCTTGTGTATCTAAGTCAGAAATGATAGCAAAAATATAATCGGTTATATCGCGCATACCATCGTAGTTAAGCTTCTCTGAATCGTCTCCAGGTTTATGATAATCTTCGTGTTGTCCCGTAAAAAAGTGCAACACTGGAATGTCTGACAAATAAAAAGAAGTATGATCACTTGGACCAACTCCAGACTCGTTTTCTACGATTTTTAAATCCATCGAATTGTTGGCAAACAAGGTCTGTTTAAAAATGGGTGAAGTGCCAACCCCATATACGGCCAAGGTGCGTTCTTTATTGAGCCTACCTACCATGTCCATATTGAGCATATAACTTACTTGGGCCAAATCTATGGTTGGATTTTTCACAAAATAATTAGACCCTAAAAGCCCCAATTCTTCGCCAGAAAAAGCGATGAACAAATAATTGGCGTTGGTTTTTGCAGTGCTTAAAGAATCGGCTAATTTGAGCAGTATAGCAACTCCACTGGCGTTGTCGTCTGCACCGTTATGTACAGCCTCGCCTTCTTTATATAACGAACCTTCACCTCCCAAACCTAAGTGGTCGTAATGCGCACCGATCACAATAGTCTTTGCCGCTTGGTTGTCTAAATACCCAATTACGTTTGTACCTGTTACGCTAGCTTTGGTTTTGGTAGAATCGTAGCTCACCTCCTGATGCGGGTCGTTGCTTGGTGTAAAAGAAAAGGTTTGATAATACTCGTTAATTCCTTTAGGCGCAAGCCCTAATCCTTCAAAACGACTGGCCAGATAGTTGGCAGCCATTTGCTCGTAAGAGGTTCCTGTTCTTCGGCCTTGGAGTGAATCCGAAGCAAGGATTCTAACATCTTCTTCTAAAGAAACAGAAGTTTCTACTGTGGTTGAACAAGAAAAGATTAGAACCGTAAGAAGTATGCTAATAATTGCCTTCATATGTGTATTTTTGTGCAAAATTAAATCAAAAATGATCCGCATCCCAATATTGCTGCTGTTAATGTGCCTAATTGGCTGTAAAGAAACTCCTAAACAGGAAGAAGTAGCTATTCCGCAAGAAGAAGAGAAGTCGTTAATGCAAATGAGTTCTGACACGCTTATTTACCCAGAAGAGGCGCATTTTAAGTCTATTCAACAAGTAACCTACGGTGGAAACAATGCCGAGGCCTATTGGAGTTTTGACGACACCATGATGACTTTTCAGTCTGACTATGCGAAATGGGGCGTTGAGTGCGATCAAATGTTTTTATTAGAGGTAGGTCAAATGCTAAACGAGAAGGCTCCTCCTATGTTGAGTACCAGTAAAGGACGTACCACTTGTTCTTACTTTTTACCAGACAACAAACATATTGTATATGCTTCTACACATTTGGTAGACGAGGCCTGTCCAGAAGTTCCGCTACGAGAGAACGGGAATTATGTATGGCCTGTATACGATTCGTTCGATATTTTTGTGGCCGATTTAGAAGGCAACATTACCGCGCAACTTACTGATGAAGTAGGCTACGATGCAGAACCTACTGTATCGCCGCAAGGAGATAAAATTGTATTTACCAGTACCCGTTCTGGCGATCTAGAATTGTATACCATGAATCTAGACGGTAGCGATGTAAAACAAATCACAGACGAACTAGGCTACGATGGTGGCGCCTTTTTCTCACCGGATGGAACAAAAATCATCTTTAGATCGTCGCGTCCAAAAACCGATGCAGAAGTTAAGGAGTACAAAGACTTGCTTGCTCGTGGTTTGGTTCAACCTACAGAAATGGAGCTTTATATCTGTAATGCAGACGGAAGCGATTTGCGTCAATTGACCAATTTAGGTAACGCCAACTGGAGTCCGTTTTTTCACCCTTCTGGCGAGAAAATTATTTTCTCAAGTAACTGGGAGGCCGCTGGAGGATTCCCGTTTAATCTGTATATGATAGATCTTGACGGTAAAAACTTAAAGCGAATTACACACGGTAAAACCTTTGATGCTTTCCCCGTATTTTCTAATGACGGTAAGTATTTGGCGTTTTCTTCGAACAGAAATAACGGAGGCACGAGAGATACCAATCTCTTTATAGCCGAATGGCAAGAATAAGATGAATCGGTCCCAAACTTTTATGGGATCTACACCATGGTTGGCGGTTTTGTTTACGCTTACCTTGGCAACATTTTATGGTTTTTTTGGGTACGATTTAGACAGATCAGACTTTGTAAAACTCATCAGTTTTGTATTTGCGCTCTTCGCGCTTAGCTATGCCTTGATTAGTCGTTATGGCCATAATTTTAAAAGCCTTTTGCTCGTAGGGCTCCTGTTGCGACTCGTTTTTATTGTAGCGTTGCCCAACTTATCACAAGACTTTTACCGTTTTATTTGGGACGGCAGATTACTCTGGCAAGGCGTAAGCCCTTATTTATATACCCCCGATATTATTCTGAATCAATCAGAAATAGTGGTTGCACAAGGGCAAGAATTGGCCAACGGCATGGGTGGTCTTAATGCAAGTCATTATAGTAATTATCCGCCACTGAATCAGTTGTTTTTTGCTTTTGGCGGGCTCTTTGGCGGGCAAAACATTTTGGCAAGTGTCGTGGGAATGCGCATCCTAATAATTCTTGCAGATATTGGCACACTGTTGTTTGCCAAAAAAATATTGGACCATCTTCACCTATCTTTTAAAAAAGTATGGTGGCTTTATCTTAATCCCTTTATCATTTTAGAGCTCACAGGCAACCTACATTTTGAGGGGGTAATGCTCTTTTTTATGGTGGCTTCGTTTTATTTTTTACTCAAAAATAAATGGTTGATTTCTGCCATCTTATTGGGTTGTGCCATCTCACTAAAGTTAATTCCGTTATTGCTTTTGCCCGTATTATTCTGGTGGTTTGTTAAAAGAGAAAATCCTTTAGGCACTTTTAAGCAGCTGGTTTTTTACTACGGAATTGTGATGGCAACGGTGCTTGTTACTTTTTTGCCTTTTTACAATGCCGACTTGGTCGCCAATTTCTCTGATTCCATCGCCTTGTGGTTCCAGAAGTTTGAGTTTAACGCCAGTATCTATTATATCATTCGATGGATTGGGTACGAGACGATTGGTTGGAACATCATTGCAGATGTAGGCAAGATATTACCACTCATTGTAGTTGCTGGGGTAACCCTAATCAGTCTTGTAAAACAGCGAAATAGTTTCTCTAAGCTAGCCACAGGAATGCTCTTTGCGATTTTTCTGTATCTGCTGCTCTCTACTACCGTGCATCCTTGGTATGTAGCTACACCGTTGCTATTGTGTGTTTTTACACGATATTACTTTCCTATCGTATGGAGTGCCTTGATATTTTTAAGTTATTCGGCATATGGTTACGATGGATTTAGCGAAAACCTTTGGTTGGTCACCGCCGAATATAGCATTGTAATAGGTGTATGTGTTTTCGAACTAAGTCGTTCTAAAGCATCTTTAAATTTGCAATCTCCTGCTCGGTAAGGGTTCTCCAACGCCCTCTTGGAAGATCTTTTTTGGTAAGTGTTCCAATAGTTACACAATCTACGCGCACTACTTGATAATTTAGATGTTCGAAAATGGTACGAATCACAGAATTGCCAATATGCTTTATTTTTAGGCCTACTTCTTTTTTAGGAGCATTGTCTACATAAGAGACATCTTCTACATGTATCTCTTTTCCGCTTACTTTTAAGCCTTCTTTAATATGACGAAGGTCTTCTGCCTTAAGATTTTTGTTAAGCTCAATATGAAACAGTCGCGCTGGAGCTTTTGACGATTGTGTAAACTTACGCATCACGTCGTCATCGTTGGTAAACAAAAGTAATCCTGTCGCATTGCGACCTAAACGCCCAATTGGTTGAATTCGAGACCTAGTGCTGTTGGCGACCAAATCCATTACCGTGTTAGATTTATCTTCGCTAGTGGTTGTAGCAAAGCCCTTTGGTTTGTTTAAAAGCACATAAGCCTTTGCCTCGGGGTTAATGCGTCTGCCATCAAAGCGCACTTCATCATCGAGCTCTACTCTATAGCCCATCTGATCGATCACTTTTCCGTTTACGGTAACCTGTCCAGTAGAAATATACAAATCCGCTTCGCGGCGAGAACATACTCCGCTATTGGCGATATACTTGTTGAGTCTTATGCCAGATTGCGTAGATGCCGCAGTCTTTTTAGGGCTTTTTTTAGGAGCTCCTTTTTTGGGTCTGAATGGTTTCTTTTTGCCTGAATTGGGTCTTTGGCTCATGCCTTAAAATTTTTGCAAAGATAGTCTTTACCTACTAGGTTACTACACTTTATCAATCTAATTTTAAGGTAGACTGTCGCTGCCTATTTACCTGTAATTGAGTAACATCTGGTCGTGAATAATGGCCTACTGGATCGAAGTTCTGTCGTTCTTCTAACACCCGATTAAAATCTAAGGTCGCGTAGATATTACCTTCCTTGTGTAGCACAGGCTCGATTATCCATTCCCCATCTGGGCCAGCGATACAAGAGCCACCGTTTGCAAGCACATCGTCTGAATGCTGTAAAAGATCTTGTAAATACGGCGTCTCTTTGGGGAAGTTCTCTTTGGTCATCAAACTAGAGACAGAAAGCACAAAGCTTCGTGATTCTCTAGCGATAAAACGTGTAATGTCTTTGGTATTATGGTCGCTGCCGGGCCATACGGCCACGTGCAAGTCTTCGCCTTGCCCGTAGAGCGCAGCTCTTGGCAGCGGCATCCAGTTTTCCCAACAATTGAGGCCGCCCACAGTAAAATCCTTAAGCTTGTGCACTCTTAAACCATTCCCATCGCCTGGAGACCAAGTAAGGCGCTCGTCGTAGGTAGGCTGTAGTTTTCTGTGTACCGAACGAATAATTCCGCCAGCATCTATATACACTAAACTCGCATAAATACTTTTGCCGCCGCGGTCTAAGGGTCGTTCAATAATCCCTAGGTATATAGCGATTTCTTTTTCTTTGGCCAGGGCGCAAACACCCTCCAAATCTCCATTTTCTATACATACCGAATTAAGGACATAATGCGCATGCAGTTGTTTGTTTACGTCTAAGTTCCACTTAGCGCCTTCTGTTATGGCAAGCCAAAAAGGATAACCCGGAACAAGTCCTTCACCAAACACCACAAGTTCTGCCTGCTCATCTGCCGCCTGCGAAATGTATTGCGCTACCTTTTGCAGGGTTTGCTCCTTGTTTAACCAAACAGGTGCGATTTGACTCAGGGCGACTTTTATGGTAGAATGTGGCTTCATAATTAAGAAAATTGGCTAATCAATACATCGGGGTTGATCAAAACAATACTGATTATCCCTATGACTATGATTAATTTAAGAATGGTATGTAATACGATATAATGTAGCTTTTGGTCTGAGCGCCATAAAAAGGCTAAAAAAACCAGTAACCCGGCAATACTGAGGTAAAAATAATAATTCATTTGGCCTATTTCGAAGCGCGTGAGCAACAAATATATAGGCACAAGAGTAAGCACAGTGAGTAACGTTAACAACCATTTAGAAGTTTGCACACCAAACAGCACAGGAATGGTTTTATAGTTCTGAACCAAATCACCTTTGAGATTTTCTAAGTCTTTTACCATTTCTCGCATAGACAAAATCAAGAATAAAAAGGTAGCATGGACAAATATTACCGTGTCAAAATTTTTGTAATACACAAAGACTGCAAAAAATGGAATCACCGAAAGGATTGCCGCAGTTAGGTTGCCTACAAAAGGATACCGCTTGAGTTTATGTGAATAAAACCAAATTCCAAAAATGTAGATTGCAAAAAACAGCACTGCTTTAAACGACACATAACTCGCAAAAAACACAGAAGCAAAATTGAGCACAAAATAGGTGGTCAGTTTGGTGCGTTGACTCACCAAGCGATCCAAAAGGCTTTTTCTGGGGCGATTGATAAGATCTTTTTCGCTATCGTAAAAGTTGTTAATTATATAGCCTGCTGCAATGGCAGCAGAAGAGGCCATCACCAGCATAAACAAGTTTATATCAAAAAGTACGTGCCCCAGTTTTCTGTCTGGAGCAAGGATGTAAATAGAAGTTAAATATTGAGCCAGAACTATAACCAAAATATTGTACCCACGTACAATAGAAAACAAACTCAATCCCTTTTTTATAAAAAGTTTGTTTTTTCTGGTTAGCATGATTTATTCAGTAAGAAAAAGCTCAGACATAGCTTTATCGAATTAAAAAGTATAGACCACTTCTAGTTTGTGCTCGCTCAGCGCTTCTTGCGCCTTGTTCATGTCTTGTGTAAAACCGAGCATATAGCCTCCGCCACCAGATCCACATAACTTTAAGTAGTAAGAATTAGTTTCGATTCCTTTTTGCCAAAGTTCCTGGAACCCTTTCGGAATCATGGGCTTAAAATTATCCAACACCACTTTAGACAAACTCTTGATATTGCCAAACAAAGAACTCACATCACCTTTTAAGAAGTCTTCTACGCAGGCGTCTGTATGTTTCACGAATTGATCTTTTAGCATTTTTCTAAAGCCTTCTTGCTTCATGTTTTCCATAAAAATCTGAACCATAGGAGCAGTTTCGCCTGTGGTCCCAGTATCTAATAAAAATACAGCACCTGTTCCTTTTTGGTCCTGAGAGGGAATTCCGGCAGGTTCTATATTGTCTTTAGAATTGATTAGTATGGGCAGACTCAAATAACTATTTAAAGGGTCTAAGCCAGAAGATTTACCATGAAAGAACGATTCCATCGCACCAAAAATCTCTTTAAGATGCAGTAGTTTTTCTCTGGTTAGATTTTCAAGAACGGTAATTTTATCGCTCGCATATTTATCATAAATCGCAGCTACTAACGCACCACTACTTCCAACCCCATATCCTTCTGGAATGCTCGAGTCAAAATATAGACCGTTGTCTATGTCGTTATTTAAAGCCTTTAAATCAAAACTAACCAAAGAAGGCTGTTCTTGCTGTAAACTTTCTAAAAAAGTAGCAAAACGCTTTAAGTTTTGATTAGATCTATGCGTAGACACGGTCTTGTTTTCGTCAATCTTTAATGCGCCGTTATAATAGTTATACGGAATAGAAAGTCCTTTAGAATCTTTGATGATTCCGTATTCACCGAACAATAAAATTTTTGAATAAAAGAGTGGGCCTCTCATAGTTGAATTTAAGATGTAAAATTACAAAATATAAAACAGATTTCTGTTTTGTAGAACGAAAATACGAAATTGTGAAACAAAAAGTGTTTTTTTGTTAAGGCATTCATAATGTCTTAAAACATAACATTTTAATTTTTAGTATCTTAGGTAGACCTAAATCATCTGCATATGCGTTATTCTACCTTATTACTTTTATCGTTTTTTACAGTATTTAGCACGTTAACACTAGCGCAGACCAACACTTGGACAGGGGCGGCAAGCGATTCCAATTGGCATAACGCTAGCAATTGGTCTTTGTTAGAAGTGCCAAATGCAACTCACGATGTTAGTGTGCCTACGGCCGCTATCGTTACAATTCACGAAAGTGCATCATGCCAGTCTCTTTCTCTAAACGGCACCTCATTTTTAAAACTTGCCGCAGATCTAACGGTAACCAGCGATCTAAACATCGCTGCAAAAGCACAGATAGAATGGAACTCAGATCAATTGCAAGTATCGGGCATACTCACAAATCTTGGGATTATCTTAATGACAGATTTTACAGAAAGACAGCTACATGCTACGGTCATTAACAACGAAGGAACCATACATCTATTAAGTACAAATCTAACCCGCATTAGTGGAGGTTCGGTGATTAACAACCTAGATTCGGGTTCGATAATAATCGATAGCGTAGGTGGCATCCTATCTAATACGGGCGAAGCGACCATTAATAATCAAGGTCTATTACAAAAGACCTCCCCAACAGACGAACTAAGCACTTTTTATCTCATCGTCGAAACCAATAATACCGGTACTATCGATGTGACCCAAAATCAGATGTTGCTGATTCTTGGAGGAGCTGCCGTATTAAATAATTATGAAGAGGGTGTTATTCAAGGCAGCGGAATCTATGATATTACCGCAGCTTTTACGAATGTTGGCTCGGTCGCGCCTGGCGGCTTGGCAGAAGTAGGCACACTTTCGGTAATCAATTTATTTACCATTAACAATCCTGGTATACTAGCGCTAGATTTAGGAGGAGTCGATAGCGATCAATACGACCGAATCGAGGTGCAAGGTAGCCCAATTGTTCAGGCAGATTTACAACTTAACTTAATGTACGAGGCTGCTATTGGTGATACTTTTACCGTTTTAACGTCTACCCCTTCTGGATTATCAAGTTGCGAATTACCAGAAACCGTCACAGCGGTTTTTTTAGACCAACTTTACACCTTCGAAGTTAGATGTTTAAGCAATCAGATCGAGCTAGAAGTTATAGACAAAGTATTGAGTGTGGCCCAACAACAACAAAAAGAACCTTCGCTTATCATCAATCCCAATCCTGTAAGTGAACGTGCTATTTTTTTGTATCAAACACCTTCTCCCGAGGTATCTGAATATCAAGCCAAGATTTATAATGTGCTGGGACAACAGGTATACAACTTCACTATACTCCCAAATCAGGAGTTCGCTTTTGATCGTGATAAGCTTAAATCGGGAATCTATATGGTTCAAATCTTAGCAGGGAACCAAACCGTTGCCAGTGCCAAGATGATTATTAAATAAGACTCGCGCCCATTCCCGCCTTATCATGAATAAATTGTCTGTTTTGGCAATATTGACTTAGCTCCTTCGATATAAAATTTTGAACTGCTTCTGCATCGCTACTCGCATACAATACATGCACGTTGGCTCCTGCATCGAGGGTAAAACAAACTGGAATTCCGGTGTCTTTTCTATAATGCCAGATGGTCTCGATTATCTTTAAGGTATTTGGTTTAAAGAGTATAAAATACGGCAAAGACGTCATCATCATCGCATGTAAACTCAGCGCTTCACTCTCGACAATCTCGATAAACTTTGCTTGATCTCCTTCGCTTAATACCTTTAATATTTTACCGATGTTTTCGTTAGCCTGATCAAATCTAACCTGCGCAAAAGGATGCCCATGCATAAGCCCATGACCCACCGTACTACTTACTTGTTTTTGACCCTTGTCTACCAAAAGAATTGTATCGCAATAATCCTTAAAAATTGGGTGAATATCTTTTCTTAAAAGCGTTCCGAATAAATTACTACTCTCATTAACAGCGTCATGTTCACCCCAAACCACAATGGGTCCTTCTAGGCTTCTGCAAGCACTTCCGGAGCCCAATCGAGATAAGAACGAAGCTTTTTGAATAGCATCTTCTGGTGTCAAATCGATAGTGCTAATCTTTTGTTCTAATTGAACCAAGCAAGTTGCCAAAGCGCTCATGCCACTGGCAGAAGAAGCAATTCCGCTACTATGCGGAAAACTATTATGCGTATTAATCTTAAAAGAATATTCCTCTAAATAAGGGCAATAAGGTAAGATGCGCTCAAAGAATGCTTCAATCTTTGGTTCAAAAGCAATTTCTCTCTGCTCGTCTAAGTATACTTCGAAATCAAATCCAGGGCTGTTTTTTCTTTCGAATTCTAAAGTGGTCGTCGTTTTGCAATTGCTAAGTGTAAAAGAAATCGAGGTGTTTTTAGGCAGCTGCTGGCCATACTTTCCCCAATACTTTACCAAAGCGATGTTACTTGGAGCTTGGGCAGCGATGGCGCCCTTATCGATTTGATCGATGGTGAGCTGTGCCTTAAATTGGTCGTGAATCATTCCTCGAATTTATACAAAGGTACGAGAATCGGTCTAAATTTTAATCTCAGGATTGTGTCAAATGTTTGAATCGAACCCTTCGAGAATGACAGTAAACTAAGAATTTGTATATTTATCGAATGAACGTTCATTTGAAATGAGTAAAAAAGAACAATTATTCGACACCGTACTCCGTCTTACGGCGACACAAGGGCTTTGGGACACTCCAATGTCGCAAATTGCCAAATTTGCAAACATGGCCGTAGGAACCATATATAATCACTTCGCCACCAAAGAACAATTGCTGTCAGAATTATATATACATACTCAAGTTCAGATCGCGCATGCCCTAACTCCCTTAAACGAAGCTGCTTCTTATCAGGCACAATTTGAACAACTCTTTGACAATGGCTATTCGTTTTTAGTCTCTAATCCTTTTATTTATAAATATTCGATGCAAGTAGGGCACGCTCCATTACTAACCAAACCCGACAAACAAAAAGCCAAGAGCTTTTTTAAGCCTTTCGAGCTTTTTTTCGAAAACGGAATTAACCAAGGCGCGATCCAACCAGGCAATGCAGCCCTATTGGCACAGTTTAGCTATACGCAGATACTGGCTTTGGCACAAACACAAATTGAGGGTACGCTATATGTAACAGACATTATGAAAAAGCAAATCGTAGACCGCAGTTGGAACGCTATAAAAGCGACTTCTTAGGGCTAGATTTCGCTTGCTAGCGTTAACAGCTTTGTCATGGTTCTGTGATTACGAGACGTACAGGAAACTTTTAATACGCGCTCCAAAAAGTTGGTAGAAATTTTTGCCTTTCCTGCGCCTACTTCATAAAATAAATACACGCAATTTTTAATAATCTTGTAGAATTCGCCTTCAAAAGCATAACTGGCTAATTTCTTAATTTGTTCTGGGTTGGGAGTGCTAAGTAAGAGACCATAGTAACTTTTTAGTTGTCGCTCTTCTTCCCAAGGACAGTTATCTAGGCAAGCCTTGAGTTGTGCAGGTGTAATCACTAAAACAGGAACTTCCCAGCCGTATACTTCTTTTATTTTATGGTGAATCGATTCCTCTAAGCCGTCAGAATTTTTAGAGCTAAAAACCACGTTACCACTCTGAATATAAGTGCGCACCTCTGTAAAGCCTAAACTTTCAAACAACACGGTCAAGTCCTTCATCAGGATCTTTTTTTGACCGCTAACATTTATACCTCTCAGCAAGGCTATATAACAGTTATTGTTAGGCATCGCAAATAGCTTTACTTACCAAATAGGCTCCAGTCCATGCATTCTGAAAATTAAATCCGCCAGTTATCGCATCTATGTTAAGTATTTCGCCAGCAAAATATAAGTTGGGATGCAACTTGCTTTCGAATCGTTTAAAGTTTACCTCTTTTAATTCGATACCTCCCGCAGTTACAAATTCTTCTTTAAAAGTACTCTTGCCTGTCACTTTAAAACGAGCCTGAGTTAAGGCGGTGGCAATTGCTTCTAATTGTCTGTTTGATGCTTGAACCCAAACCACTTCTGAACCGATCCCGATACATTCTAATTGTCGTTGCCAAAATCGCTTAGACAGCTCAAAACAAGGCGTATTAATTAACTTTTTTTGAGGGCTAATTTCTTTTTGATCCAACATTTGATCAATGGCATCTTGAACCTCTAAATCAAATAGCCAATTCACCACGATCTCAAATCTGTAGTCTAAGGGCGACAAAAGTCGTGCTCCCCAGGCAGAAATTTTTAATACCCCAGGCCCACTAAGTCCCCAGTGCGTTATTAGTGTTGGGCCTTCGCTCTCGAGTATTTTTTTGTTGGTATCGTCATGCACTTCTATGCTTGCATTTATCGAGATTCCTTGCAAATCTGCAATGCGACTATCGTCTATATTAAAAGTAAATAACGAAGGTACAGGTGGAACAATCGTATGTCCCAAGGCTTCTAAAATCTTCCAAATCTTAGGATTGCTGCCCGTAGCAACTATTAAATGTTGTGCAGTATACTGAGTGGTTTTTGTAATTAACTGCCAAAATTCTTCTCTGCGGATTTGTCGCACGGGTTGTTGTAAATGTACCTCCACTCCAGCATTCTGAGCTGCTTCTGTAAAACAATCGATGATGGTCTGAGAAGAATCACTAGTAGGAAAAATTCTACCGTCGTCTTCTATTTTTAATGAAACTCCACGCGATTCAAACCACTCCATAGTATCGCCAGTCATAAATCTGCTAAACGGGCCTCGCAACTCTTGCCTCCCACGTGGGTATTTTTCTACGAGTTGTTGGGCGTCAAATTCGCCATGAGTGACATTACACCTGCCGCCACCAGAAACCTTTACCTTAGAGAGCACCTCGCTGCCTCGCTCCAAAATGACTACGCTAAGATCGGGACGGTTTTCTGCTATGTTTATGGCAGTAAAAAAACCAGCCGCTCCTCCTCCAATAATAAGTACATCGTAAAATTGAGAGTCTTCCATGTGTTAGCAAAGGTAGGCTTCGCTAATCAAAATAAGAAGAAATTATATTGGCATAATCTGGAATACGCCCAACGTGTTGCAATTTAATAGCCGCCATTTGTAAACCAGCCTTCATACATTTTTCTGGTTCGTGATTTTTTAAATACCCAAATAAAAAGCCAGACCAAAAAGCATCTCCTGCCCCAGTGGCATCCATAATTTTGTCGATCTTAATTGCAGCGAGTTCTTTTACGCTAACACCATCGCTTAACTTTGCGCCAGCTTTGCCTAAGGTTAGGCATATTTGTTTTGCGCCCCAATTGTGCATGGTGTCAAAAAATTCTTGATGCGACATCGTAGGCCCAAATAACCTCTCAATATCATCTTCACTTGCTTTTACGATAGGATTTAATCCGCAGTATTGCTCAATACAACCTAATGCCTGCTCACGATTAGGCCATATTTCTGGTGCATAATTAATGTCGATACTTATCACCGCCCCCAAAGTATAGGCCGCTTTGGCTCTGTCTAAAATCGTATCCTGCGCCGGTTGTTTGCTAAGCGCAAAACAAGTGGTATGAAAAAGACGTGATTTGGCCAAAACATCTTCTGATAACTGATCTGTTGTTAACCTAAAATCTGCGTCGCGCATAGCCACAAACTCAGGTGTATTTTGGGTTCGAGATACAAAAATAACAGAGGTCGCATGCTGTGGGTCCAACTTAACGTCGTCAATATTGATGTTGTTCTCTGCCAACTTAGAGGTAATATAATCTCCAAAGCCATCGTTACCAACGGTCGCCACCATTTTTACAGAGAGTCCAAGCCTGGCTAAGTTCATAGCTACATTGGTGGGTGAACCGCCTAAATAGCGATGAAAATCTTTGGTTTCTCGAATAGGTTTTTCCTCTTGATTTCCAATAAAATCAATTAAAGTTTCTCCTATGCATATTACGTCAAAGTTCATCAGTATCGTGTTTTTTATAAAGCGTAAATAGAATTTGGTGGTGTTAATCGATCAAGCAGTTCGAGCTCCTTTTTGGGTAAAAGAGATAGACCTAATTGGTAGGACGCATTCATCCAGCCAAAGCCTTCTGTAGTGATATATTCAAAATCGGTTCCAACGTTTCCGTATTCGGCAAACACTTTATGCGTGGCAGCAACAACATCGTACTTTTCTGGAATAGTACCGTTATAGTCTACGGCGTTTCTGGTAATCATATACAACCATCTGTATATTAACTCATGTGCCTCGTCTTTATACCCATAGTGCAACAAGCCTTGCCATACCATCATCTGATGCGGTGCCCAACCATTGGGATAATCCCACTGTCGCTGTGGTAAGTTGTCGTCTAAATTACCTACGCTGTCTTTGCTACAAGAAGCCAATCCACCTAGTGCTTTTAATTTAGGCAATAGGTTTTGTACCAAGCTTTGCGCTTGCTCAATTGAGGTCATTTTTGCCCACATCGGAATAAAGGCCGTTACCGATTCAAAATAATTGGTTTGCTGTTTTTTAAGATCGTAGTCTAGATAAAAGCCATCTTTTTCTGACCATAAATAACGATCGACCAAGTCTTTTCGAGTGGCCGCTTTATCTAACCAATAGTGAGCCGTATAGAGATAGTCACCATCGACCAAATGATCGCCAAAATAGGATTTTATCAAATAGGCAAAATCGGTTTCGTACTTATAAAGCATCGCATTGAGCTCTACCAAAACCAAATCTGCACATTTGCCTTCGATACGATACGAAGTGTCGTGCCCTGATTCTCTTACAGTTCGATCGTGCACGAAGTAGTTGTCTAATTCTGGCTCGATTATGTTCCCAGAATTATAACCATCAATATAGGTTTCTAAGTTAACTCCAAGGGCGGCGGCGTATGGCTCTAAAACCGAATCAAAATGCCCTTCTTCTACTTCTGGTGGCATCCCAATTCCTTGCGACAAATAACGATTCAGCCCTATTTCTGACAATCTTTCGCCCTTTGCCATCCAGACCGTCTTATACTCCTTAATTGCGGTGCGTAAATGCGCTCCAAGCCATTCTCTATCTTTTGTTAGTTCGAATACTTCACGTATAAGACTACTATAAAAAGGAGGTTGTGTTCTGGTTAAATAATAAGAGCGGTTTGCGTTTAAAATCTTTCCGTAATGTTCAATTTCGTATTTAAAGTTATCTGCCATAGCCTTGGCGAGATGCGCTTTACCATCAAGTAACAATCCTACCGATTCAAAATAACTATCCCAGCCGTACATTTCGTTAAATCGCCCACCAGGCACAACAAACGGCACCCCTTTCACTCCATGATCTGTCTGCGCTAATCGCAATGATAGTATGCCAGAAGCATCGTTCTGACGCTTAACATATTCGGGCGTAATTTTTTCTGGCAACCTGATAGGTTTAAGCGGTAATTGTTGGGCCAATTCTGTATAATATTGCCAGGCCATAGTATCGCCATAAGGCACATAAATATGCAACGTATCTCCAGCGAGTTGCTCGTTTTTAGAATCAGACAGCAATGCCTCGATACCGTCTTGGTCCATGGTGCGCGTTAAACCTTCCCAATAATATTCTCGTATCATTCTAGAAATCCTAGCCACAGGAAGTTCTTCTATTTTCTCTAGCGGAATAATAACCTCTTGTTTGCCTTCGCGTTGCGCAATGACCAGTTCTTGTAACAAGTTAGACAAATGATAAGTGCCTTTAATCATATGGTCACTCCCATCTGTAGCTTGAACACTAAACGCCCTAGGGCCATGATCTTCTATGGTGATTTTTTTATCGCCATCGGTGTCTTCTTGGGCGAGGAGTCTAGCCAAGGTAGCTGCTATTTCTAGCGAGAAATTCATTTATTCGGCAGGTTGAGTTGATGCAACTTCTGGTGTGGTACTTTTCTGAATCATTTTATAGAAAATCCAGATGGCAATAAAAATAGCCGAAATAGGAATCAGTGCAAAATAAAACGCAACGGTGCCGTCATAGGCCTCAAACACATGTCCTGTAATGATAGAACCCGTGGTTCCGCCAAGGGCAGAAAAAACCACTATCAAACCAGACATTGAGCTATGCATATGCTTTGGTAACGAACTTAAAATTGTAGAATTTAACGTAGGATAAATAGGTGCCAAAAACAATCCCATCAACGGCATTAGGTAAACCACTAACGGCGCATTGGTCCAAGATATCTCTTCGCCAATCGATGTGCTTTTTGCCAAAGGCAGCACAATCAAAATAATGATCGCCAACACACCTAAACATAAACTGAGTAAATAAATCCATTTAATTCTACGAAGCACATAACCTGCCAAAAATCTACCTATCATAGTAGCTCCGGCAAGCACAGCACCTGCTTGAATCGCCATACTGGCTGGTGTATTTAAAATGTTATCATAGAACGTTGGAAACCATGTCTGAAAGCTCTGTTCTATAAGAACATATAAAAATATACTCACAATAAAAACGATGGTCAGAGGTTTTACAATGGCCTTTATCATCTCGATAAAATCTTCTGAAAGGCTGCGTTGCTCGATAGCCGCTTTCGATTCGTCCAGTTTAGAAAAAAGCAGCACCAAAAAGGCCACTACACTAATCGCGCCCATAAAATAATACATCTGTAACCAAGATTCCGATTTTGGATTGTTGTCGTCTATAAAAAGACTAAAAACAATATTCCCTATTAAGATTCCGGCCATAAAAATAGCTTCGATCACACTCATAAAGCTCGCATGTTCTTTCTTGCCCTCGGTTATGAGTCCGATGGTCGCAAAGACAGAAACTTTTATCAAAGCAAAAGACACCCCAATCACCGCAAAAAGCAATTTAAAATACCAGAATTCGCCCATAAATGGGGCAATAAAGCAAAAAATAGCTACTAAGCCCAAACCGATGAGCATCGACTTTTTTAAACCAATTTTTGGCAAAAAAGAAGCCAGAATAAAAGAGGCTATCGCAATCGGGAAATCTTTAAACCCTTCTAAAACACTCGCACTAGACTTCGTTACATCGTACGTGCGCTGTACTTGTAAAATAACAGTCCCTACGCTGTTTAGCAGAAAAGCAAAAACAAAATAATTAAGAAAAAGCGATATTTTAATTCCTAGTTTTTGCATGGCTCGTTATTATTTAGGTTCCTTTAGTCTCATTGCCAAAAAGGCCGAAATTGCAAAACAAACGCCACCAAACAATATTGCATTCACCGCGTTCCCACCTAAAAGATATTTGTAAATAGGCCCGAAAGTGAGGGTCTCAATTCCCATAGGGATTACAATCATCATGTTTAGAATTCCCATATAGACCCCACGTCTATCTTGCGGGACAATCTTAGAAATCATGGTGTACGGAATTCCCATCATCGCAGCCCAACCAATTCCAAAGAGGACCATTGGAACCAGCACAAAAGTAGCATCAGAAATATGAGGTATCGCGAAGAGCGCTATGGCCATTCCGAAGAGACTCAATGCATATACTTTTTTTCCTCCATATTTAAGCGTTAACGGAACCAGCATCAATGCCACAACCATCGTTACCGAGTTATAGGTCAAACTCATCTTGGCCGACTGTGAAGCCGCTTCTGAGAGTTCGAAGCCCATGGTTTTCATAAACAGCGGCGTAATATATTGCCAGTATACAAACAAGGCGTACCATTGAAATAGATATACCGCAGAAAGCTTCCACATAAACTTTGGCATCTCTTTGATCGCTTCCTTGATTTCTTTAAACGGTTCACTAATGCGCTGCATTAATGGCAGTGCTTTAATTTTATTGATTTCGTCCAATTCTTCGTCGGACGGAGGAATCTCGGGCGTTTTAAACACCGACCATAAAATGGTGGTTAACGACAAGAACGCACCTATATAAAAGGAATAGTACAACCACTGCGGAATCGATCCAGCTTCTTCTACAGATTCTGCTCCAAATAAATGTTGAAACAATACGATAGATCCGTTGGCAAGTAATATCCCTGCTCCTACAAAAAGACTTTGCATTTGGTAGCCCAAACTAAGTTGTTTTTTTGGCAACTTATCGCCAACAAAAGCGCGATATGGCTCCATAGCCATATTGTTTCCAACGTCTAAAATCCAAAGAAGACCAACTGCAAACCAAAGCACCGGACTATGTGGGAATGCAAACAAACACAAACTCCCTAAAATCGCTCCTAGCAAAAAGTAAGGTTTACGCCTACCCCAACGAGGTGACCAAGTTTTGTCAGACATCGCACCTATGATAGGCTGTACAACTAATCCTGTAACTGGCCCTGCGATGTTCAAAATTGGAAGCATATCTTCTGGCGCTCCCAAATAAAGAAAGATAGGGTTAATCGCCGTCTGTTGTAATCCAAAACTATACTGAATCCCCAAAAACCCAACGTTCATGTTTAAGATTTGCCAAAAAGAAAGTTGTGGTTTTTTAATTTTAGAAATGACGCTCATAGGATCGTAAGAGTTAGCTATTAATCTACTCTGTAATATCCATATTTTTTAAGAGAATAGAGAAAACCGCAGTCTTTTATTGATAAATACGCAACGAAATCGTTATCGTAAGTTGTATTTAACCTAAAAATGTAGCAATTCTGCGATAGATTTTTGCTCGATTGCAGCGGCCATAAACACGATTCCAGAGGCCGTATATCCCATTTGGGTTTTTCCTTGAAAAGTTAATTCGTTAGCATGCAAATACTCTTGAAATTGCCAATTGGCATCCTCACTCACATAGGTGCTAAAGGCTGTAGCTATTTTTTGCGCCTCCTCGTACATGCCTTGACTGGCAAGTCCTAAACAGAACAAGCCCATCCAAACAGGCCAAATTCCTCCATTGTGAAAAGCTCCGGGAGTGTTCTTAAAGTCGTACGAATAATTGTTCTCTAATAAATACCAATCTGGACTATCCTTGTCTACTATAGGCCAAAATGCGGGTACAAGAGCAGTCCCTAAATCATTTTTAAAGGAATCGATTGTTCTAGCAACCCCTTGCTTTTGTTCTTTAGAAAGCGGCCATAACAACAATGCCAAACCGTTTGCAGCAGCATCAAATCGCGTGTCATAAATTCCAGGGAGAATAAAGGCAGAAAAATGGTCTACACCTTGTTTTGCTGCTTTTTGAAATGCCACTTCTTGGTAAACCATATTTTTTGCAGCTCCGGCAGTTGGCCAAAAGTTAGATTGTGTTTTAGCCTCTATAGCCTCATTTACTTCTGAATCATTACATTTTGCCCACAAGCGTTGCGCCCAATGGTACAAACCGTTGTCGTATAGGGTATAGCCATGAATAGGGTACTCGTCTGCCCAGTTTCCGCTAAGCGGTGTATAAAGCCAGCCTCTATCGTTCTGTTCTAAGGCTTTTAAATACAACAGTGTTTTTTCTGCCTTAGGTTTTAGTGTCGCCCAAGTTTGCTCGTCTTTGGTATGCAAATAATGTAAACAAGCCCCAATCACAAACCAAGTGTTAGCGTCAATTCTTCCAACCAAACTACCAAAAGAAACATCTCCTGTGTGAGGGTCTACGTTAGAAGGGATCATGCCATTGGTATGACTATACTTAGCCAAAGTGAGTAACGATTGTTTAAAGCTATCTAATAACTCCTTTCGGCCAACCAAAACACTGGCTACACCGCATACCATCGCATCACGTGCCCAAATTCGTTTGTAGTTATCTGCAGCAATGCTACTGGCCAAAAAACCATGCGTTGTACTTAGCTTATTTAAAAGCGTGAGAGCATCATTATATAGGGGTTGGGCTATCATATAGTCCTAGTTTTTAATAGGCATAAAAATTATCGACTCCCATTGCAAGGCGTTCCCCCCAGAGTGAGGATCATCTAAATACACTTCTGTAGGAAGCAAGTCAACGTTAAGATCGTTTTTATTGGCATGATCGATTAAGGTATACCAGGCCTTATCTGCAATGCTATAATTGCCATTAAAACGAGTTGCGATTCCTTTTCTGGCCTTGGATTCTTTATATTTTACCAAATCGCTTGCTGGCAAAGAATCGGTTCTCTTTATAGGAAAACAAAAGTCGTAAACAATGCGCTGATTTAAAGGGTCCCATTCAGTGACATCTAAAAAAGGATTTCCGTCTAATTCTAAAGAGTTAGCATTAATAAAACCCATCACGTCTGCAATATTGCGCATCATTGATCCTGCCTTTGCAGTCACCTCTGATTCTACAGTGACATAGGCGCTAAATTTGGCCGCCAAACTATCTTCTTGTACAGGGCCAATTCTAAATTTATCGCGATAGGCAACCCATTCTTTTCCCAATGTCTCTATGACAGAAATATTCCGCTTCGCGAAATCATTATTTTTAAAGGGGACAATTATATTTTGTATAAAACCATTTTTATTGTCAGAGACATAGGCAGTTACCTTTGTGAGTGAGTCTTTAGTAGCTTCAAATTCCCATACATATGTAAAACTCGAATCTTTGAGAGTGACTTGTTGTTCTACTCGTTTAAATGGCTCGTTAGAAATTATGGCAACTTGCGAACTATCGGGCAGTCCTTTTACAAATTCCCAACTCAGCAAATTACTATAGACCAATCCGGGTGAATCTTTCGTAGTGAACTGGATTTTATGTTGGTATGACTTTACCAAGAAATGCCAACATAGAAGCACCACCAAAGCTAATAGAAGTACGGCAAATCCTCTTTTTTTAGTCATTGAAAAGGTCGAGCTTTTGATTTACCAAGGCTCCCACACTAATTCCTTGATCTACCCCATTCTCTACTGCAGCGCGATAATGGATTCCACCATACATACGACTAATAGCAGCTTCTTGGGCCGCAGCATTAAAAGATTCGAACGATCGTACAGGCAACCCGTAAGGGAGTTCGGTATCGTCTAGAAAACTAAAGTTATCGCCAAAAATATCGGTCAATACCGTAGCCGCAGCGCCCGACACTACAGAATGACCACTGGTGTATTCTGGGAACGGAGGAGTTTGTAAAATGGGCTTCCAGTTCTCGTCTATGAGCTTATTAATTAAAGTCTCCGGGCGTACAAGATTGCTTCTGTATTTTTCGCTCCAGCAATTAATAAAGGCATCAAAAATTGCGATAGACGTCTTGGTATAGGCATGAACCGTTTGATCAAAATCTGCCTCCGCTTGGTTACAAGCTATTTTAGTGATTCCAATCCAATGAGCTCCTGGTGTAATCTTTTTGGTGGCAAACATCAAATGGCCGCGCGTTACAGACACATAAGGGTTACAATCCCAAAACTGCGCGATTGCCACTTCTTCTGATTCGTCTCCGTTACTGGTAATATCGTTGCTGATGTCGTATACTTCTTTCAATTCTTTATAAAATTCGCTGCCCTCTTCCAACGAAAAATCGGGATGACGCGTAGGTTTAAATTGCCCTGCTGAATCTAACACAAACGGTCTGATTTTGTTCCAATGAGGTTCGATCCCATCCATATAAGCCGGCGGGGTAGGTTGCCAGCGCGCTGGGTCGTCTGTGACCACAGAAAACTTAGGCATAGTACGTGTCTGCTTGTAATTGTCTGCATCCATCCATGTCTGAATATGCTCAGATACTTGCATTCCGTACTCTTTGGCGGCCAAAAAAGCTTCTTCGTTTATGCCTTTCCAGATAGCATATAGGCTATCGCGATAGGTTATCATTCTATCTTCTGAAAAAACCAAGGCTTTGCTCAAATCCATATGAGCCACCAATGCAGCTACCTGTAAGTTTACCGTGGTGTCTTTTACTTTAGGTATTGCCTTTAAATCTGTGACTTTACCTGTCATAGAATTAAGAGCAGGGTTGCTTTGGGCTACAATTTCGTAAGCAGCAATGTTGGGATAGGCATAAATACGACTCGCCACTGGAGGCGAAAATATATCGTGTACCATAATTTGAGTAACCTGCTCTACCGAGTTCTGAAAATCGGTAGAAGAAACGGCCAAGGGTTCGGTTTTTTGGCAACTCACAAGCGTTGCGATAAGGGCAACTGCGATAAGGGATAATCTAGTTTGTTTCATCATTTTTAAGCAAAGAATAGGTTGCAATTTTATCGTCGTTAAAAACAGCTAAAAGATACGGCTTATTTTGCAAGTTTATAATCTCTAAGTGTCTAACAGACTTTTGTTTAAAATCGAGGCCAAGGCCCGATGTAGGTATGGTAGTTCCGTTTTGTTTTAGCAAGGCTCCACCAAAAGAATCGTATCGTCCGTGAAAAGGAATCATTCCAAAATAATTACCTCCCACGAGTACTTCTGAGGTGGTGTCATTGTCAAAATCAAAGGTTACGAACGCCTTTAATGGAGCTGTTTGCAAATCATCATTAAATGGCACAAATACAAAAGTGCCCTCGTTGTTTTGCAAATAACCCGAACGTAGTTCTGTAAGCTCAAATCTTGTGGCCTTATTTAAGGCATCCTTCCCAAAAATTTGTTCCATGGTTTGTCCTGCAAAACTGGTATAGCTGTTATATTTTTTTCGCAAATGCACCATTTGACCTGCTAACTCGTCAAACGAGAGCAAGGGGTAATATTGATCTCCATCTTTTTGGGCCAAAACAGTCTCGGTAGATCCATTGCTATCAAAGTCGGCATAGTACATGTACAGTGGAGCCTCTTTGGAGGCCATAAACTTTGAATTTAGGCCCCAATTGCCCAACAAATAATCTGTGTCGCCATCGCTTTGCATATCGAACGGATGGATTTGCTGCCATAATCCATAAAGCGAAGAATCGATAAAATCTACCTTTGTAAAAGCCCCATCTTGCACCTTAAAAAAGCTAGGTTGCATCCAACTACCCACCACGATTAAGTCTTTAACGCCATCATTATCGAAATCGTCCCAAATGGCATCGTTTACCATTCCTATATCGTCAAAAACAGAAGTAGTCATTCGAACCAACTTCCCATTTTGGTTTTTAAGCACATATGATTCGGCTTTGGCTCCAAAATCACTGGTGATTACTTGCCCGCCAATAAACAAATCCTGATCTCCATCGCCGTCGTAATCGTGGGCAACTACAATGCTCGAATTATCATAAGATGCTTCTATATCAGTGCTTACGATGGAACCCTGCTGTATTTCATAATAACGATCGAGCAGCGGTTGTTTATCGCCACTAAAATCGGCCCCACCAGAGGTTACAAATAGATCGTTTTGGCCATCGCCTGTAATATCTAAAATCACCGCTGTGATGTCTTCTCGAATCGAATCGGCCGCAATTTCAGGCATGATAACTTTAGAATAACCAGACTCTGATTGCAAATAAGTAACCGCTGGGTTAAACTTTGAGCCGCCAAAGAAAACATCATTCAAACCATCGCCGTTTACATCGCCATAGGCAAATGCAGGGCCAGCATCAGACACACGATAAGGGATTAACTTCTGGCGATTAAAGTCTAAGTAGTTGTCTTCTTTGTGGGTGTAGTCTATTCCTAAATTATCGGGTATTTCGCTAAATAGACCATCGGCGAGGCTTTTTTTCCAGTATGGTGTTGGGTTTTCAATTGGCAAATGCCTAGCCATTTTAATATTAGAGTAAACTACACTCGTATTAACTTCGACATCTTGTATGCTCATACTTATATTGTTCGGCCAGACTATATCTATAGAATCTGCCTGCATTGTCTGGTCTATTCCAAAAATAATCCTCGGTTCAGAACTAGATTGAAAACCTTTTACAGGATATAACTGCGCGGTTTGAATTTGCCCTCCAGCATATAACCTTATGGTCGTGCCAATACCATATGGGTTCTCGTCCGTATAGGCCAAACTAATTGAAACGTAGTTTTTATTCTCTGTCTGATTTTCTAGAATAGAGGCTGGTGCATTGATGTTATTAGTCACGATGTCTAAATCGCCATCTAGGTCTAAATCGGCCACAGCAGAAGCGGTAGAAATAATCCCTTCGCCAGTAATCCAATTGCTCGTTTGATCTGTAAACATAAAACCCTCCTGCCCGCTGTACATTTTATTGGCCACGATTCCGCTAGGCATTTTGTCTAATGCCTGCTGATCGATAAGCTTGTTTTCGCTCATCGTTTTCTGAATCTCCTGATTAGAGATAAACCGCACAAAATCCAAATCGTTAGGTCTTCTAGGAATGCCGTTGGCAATATGCAAATCTTGATGTCCGTCTAAATCAAAATCGGCAAAGAGGGCACTCCAGCTCCAATCGGTAGCTGCTACTCCACTCTGCAAAGCCACTTCACTAAAGCCAGTTCCACCATCATTTATATACAACATATTACGACTAAACTGATAATGATAACCGTATTGTTTGGTACGCATTGCAAGGGTTTGATAATTGTCGTCTCCTTCCGACGCCTTTACAACGGCCTCGTCCCACGGCAACATATCTAAGGAGATTAAGTCGGGCCAACCATCGTTGTTAATGTCTGCCACGTCGTTGCCCATAGAAAAACGAGAGGTATGCCCAAAATAACTTTTGAGAGACTCGGTAAAAGTACCGTCGCCATTGTTTAGGTAAAAATAATCGTCTTCGTGAAAGTCGTTGCCAATGTATAAATCTGGATAGCCGTCGTTATTAAAGTCTGCCACAGAAACGCCAAGACCATAACTATTCACTCCACCGTAAATACCTGCCTCCTCACTAACATCTGTAAAGACATTCCCATCGTTGCGCATTAGTCGGTCGCCGGTTTGCGCATTGCGTTTTTCTCTCAAATTGGATCGCCCAAAAGACTCTTGGGTATGTACTGCATGATTCAACACATAAATATCTAAATCGCCATCTAGGTCGTAATCTAAATAAGAAAAACCAGAAGTAAAGGCTTGTAAGTCTAAGCCATATTCTTTGGATTGTTCGGTAAAAGTGGCGTCACCATTGTTTATATAAAGCTCGTTATGGCCGGTAAATCCATTGATTCCAACGACTGCCCCCACTAGTATATCGAGTGCGCCGTCTGCGTTTACGTCCATCATTACTGTGCCTGTGTTCCACGAACTATTACCTGCGACACCTGCCGAAGCTGTGATGTCTGTAAAAGTCAAGTCGCCTTTATTTAAATAGAGTTTGTTACTTCCTTGATTAGAAGTAAAAAAGATATCGGGCAAAGAATCGCCATTAACGTCGCCCAAGGCTACTCCTGCTCCGTTGTAAAAATAGAGGTAGTCTAAAATATTTAAGGCGTTAGATTCATCTAAGGTATTGGCAAAAGTCACCCCAGATGCCGAGGGCGTAACTTCTTTAAACAAGGTCTTTTCTTTGCTGCAACCAAAGATGCTCACCAGCAATATGAAAGCCCAGAGTCTATTCACCTAGTTTGTGAATTTTAGGTTTTTGATTGTTGATAGCCGTCACCAAAAACAGATTCCCATCTTTGTCTTTTATCTGAGCCATGTGCTTCACTTCGTCTTTCACAAAGTAGCCACTTTGCTCGTAATCTGCCCACACAAAATCTGCATTGCTATCGTTGAGTAACACCGTACCATAATTAGCATCCAAACGTGAATATTGAGGCTTGAACTCGTAATTGTTTCCGCCCATAATCAAATCTGTATAGCCATCGTTATTAAGATCCTGGCAGCTAATGCCGCATACGCACGACAATTGAGCACGCACTGGCAGTTCTTTAATTGTAAAGTTATAATTACCGTCGTTTATAGCTACCACATTGGCAGAAGTCGTAACAGTCTTTACTATGGCGCGATCTATAATCTCTTTTGCAAACAACTGTTGAATACTTTTATTTGCATATTCAGAAGCTTTTAAATTTTGCTTTTTAAGCGAAACCATCTGACCCAATATCTCTTTCTTTTGATGAATTGGCATATCGCGTCCGTTTAAGGTTTGTGTCACGATTTGTTCTACCGTACCGTTGTTGTCAAAGTCGTTGATCCACATTTTCATGGGAGCCTCTGCCGTTGGGGTGTAGTGAATATTAAGCCCTTGGTTTCCTAGAATCAAATCGAGGTCGCCATCGTTATCTAAATCAGACGCCTCTATGGTGTTCCACCAACCCGTTTGGGTGTCTAATGAAGAAGAGGCCAAAACCAATCGCTTTCTATCTAAGGTGTATATTTTAGGTGATCCCCAATCTGAGACAGTGATTAGCTCGTTAGTACCGTCACCATTAAGATCTAGCCATTTGGCATCGGTAATCATACCACTTTTGGCTTTGGTAGGGAGCGCTGCTTCTTTGGTAACATTGATAAACTCGCCATTACCTTGATTCTCTAAAAACAAATGACCAGGATCTACCCCATACAATCCAATGATGCTTCTGGACCCTAAAAACACATCAATATCGCCATCGCCATCGTAATCTTGAGGTGTAATCACCGCAACGTTGGTACTGCTAGGCGGTAAGTTGAGGGTGGCTTTGGTGAATATTCCACTGCCATTGTTTAGATACAATCTAGCCGTAACACTAGTGATTTCGTTTACCTGATTCCCGCCAGAACCCACCATTAGGTCTGTATCTCCATCGCCGTCTGCATCAAAAAAGGCGGCGGCTGTGTCTTCTAGGTCGCTGTCTTCGATAAAGGCCGCCTGACGCATTTCGCTAAATGCACCATTCCCTGTATGCCTGTAAATGGTAGCGGGTTGCCCATTTGCTCCCCCGATAAAAAAGTCTTCGTTGCCGTCTAAGTCTATATCGCCAACAGCCATTGCAGGGCCTTCTTGAGACACCATTTGATAGATTAAACCTTCGTAGTCAAAATCTACATATTCGTTTTCTTGGTGGGCGCTAAGGCTCTTGTTAGGCAGCTCGGTTAACAAGGTAGATGTATTGTTTTTTGTTGGCACGGTATAAATATCTTGAGCATCCTGTTGGCTAAGATTGTAGTTTTTATTTGCCGCGACATCTGTCATGAGTTGTGTGCGATTATCTGGCCATATCACTCGAATCGAATCCACGTTAGTGGCCGTGCCTAGTCCAATGGTCATAGGATATTCCATAGAAGATTGAAACCCCCTAGACGGAATTAATTCTTGCAAAACTTCCTGGTTGTCGTAATACATACGCACTGTAGTACCAATGGCAAACGGGTTTTTATCTACCCCAGAAAAAGATAGTTTAATATAGTTGTGATCTGTGTTAGCGCTACTGTTGTTCTGGTACACAAACGATTCCATATTCACATTGTTTACCACCAAATCTAGATCGCCGTCATTATCTAAGTCGCCATAAGCAGCTCCGTTAGACAAACTCTCTTCTCCCAGACCCCATTGATCTGCTTTGTTGTCAAAAGTTAGATCTTTATTGTTATTAAAGGCATAATTTGGTATAGGAACTATGGGCATTTTATTGATGATAGAATCGATGGCTTCTTTCTTTCCGGTCAAAGCCATTTTTTGGATAATCTCGTTGGCAAAAAAGTCTACAAAGTCTAAATCTGTGAGATCGTGATTTACGCCATTGGTAACAAAGATATCTCTGTAACCATCGTTGTCCATATCAAACATAAGCCCAGACCAGCTCCAATCTGTAGCAGATAAGCCACTAAAGTATGCGATCTCTGAATAAGAGCCATTTCCATTGTTTAGCTGCAAAGTGTTTTGAATGTACTGCTGATAAAAATCCTTGCTCTGCTTGAGTTTAAAGACATTATAGCCCTCAAACTCCATTACAGACTTTACCCTGGCATCGCCGTCGGGCAACATATCTGTGATAAAAATATCTGCGTTACCATCGTTGTTTATATCGGCCATGTCAATTCCCATCGCAGAGAGGCATAAATGCGACATCCAGTTTTTAATGTCTTCTGTAAAGGTGCCGTCTTGGTTATTAATATAGAGGTAGTCTCGCTCGTAAAAATCGTTAGACACATAAATGTCTGGCCATAAATCGCCATTAACATCACTGATCATTACCCCTAGTCCAAAACCGATTAGACTTCCGTAAATTCCGGATTCTTCACTTACTTCTACAAAAGTATCTCCGTCGTTTCTAAGGAGCATATCGCCCACGCCTCTAAACATCTTAGGTACGTTCCAATCTTGAGCTCTCACATCTCTCTGATGCGCAAACCCGAGGCTGGTCACCGGAATATTGCTGTTGTTTAATATATACGCGTCTAGATCGCCATCTTTGTCGTAATCAAAAAATGTGGCGTGCGTACTAAAGCCTGTGCTCGCTAGATTAAACTCTTTGGCTTTTTCTGTAAAAGTATTGTCGCCATTATTTATGTAAAGATCGTTATCGTGATTGTCGCCTTCCATGTTTCCAGCGTTGCTCACATAGATGTCTAAAAAACCATCTGCATTAACGTCTACCATAGTAACGCCAGTAGACCAAGGCTTGTTTCCTGCTACGCCTGCCGAATCGCTAATGTCTTCGAAGGTCATGTTGCCTTTATTTAAATACAATTTATTAGGCCCCATATTGGCAGTTAGGTAGATGTCTGCTAGGCCATCATTGTTTATATCTCCTATGGCTACACCGCCGCCATTATAAAAATTACGATACTTAAAAATATTAAAGTCCTTCTGGTTTTCTACCGTATTGGTAAAAGTAACATTGGTTTGTTCAGACGACAATTTGGTAAATAAGGTTGTAGCGACCTCGGTAGTATTTTCGAGATCTCTGGAATCTTCATTACAACCAAACACCACTAGGGCGCTTACGAGTATCAAAAACTTATTCATTTTGATCATACGAATCTATTTGGTTACTTTTAAAATTAACGGAGCGGAATTGTTCACTCCAACGATTATATATTCTTGCCCATCGATCAATATACTTTTGATGATGCTGGCAGCACCACTTAGCAATTGTTCCTTTTGAGAAAACAGGCTAAAGCCTCCGGCACCATCGCTAATCAACAATTCTCCTTTTAGGGCATCTAATTGCCCTAATTGAGTACTGATGAATTGATTGTTTCCTACTAAGAATAAGTCTTTGTTACCGTCACCGTTAAAGTCTTTTACAAAGATATCATTCACTTGCGAAACTTGGGTCCAAAAGGGCAACGAACTTATGTTAAATTGTCCATTACCAAGGTTCTCAAAGTATGTGCTAGACAAGGTTGTAACTTGCTTCTGGATCGCAGTATTAAGCGAGTCTTCGCCAAAGAGTTGTTGGAGCGAAGCCGCGGCAAAATCTTTATAACTCAAAAAGGTTTTATTGAGTCCAGGCATTTGTTTTACCAGCTCGTCTTTAGATGCAAAAGCAGTTTCAGTTCCTTTGTAATAATAGGTGACCAACGTCTCTGTGGCGCCGTTACCATCAAAGTCTTGACGATAGAGCTTTAAGGGTTCTTCTTGGGACGCCGTTAGCCTCGAATTTAAACCCCAATTTCCTGCGACAAAATCTAGATCGCCATCCCCATCAAAATCTGCCGCCTTAATGGTGTTCCATAAACCGCTATGTTGGTCTAAGTTGGAGTTTAATAGTTGAAGAGCGCCCTCATGATTAATAAAAATGCTAGGTGTCATCCAATGCCCTACAACGATCAAATCTTCCCAGCCATCATTGTTAAAGTCTAGCCATTCTGCATGGGTCACATTGCCAATGTTTTCTAATGCTGGTGCAACCAAATTTGTGGTATCTGTAAACACGCCATTCCCGTTATTTGTCAAAAGATATTGGCGAGGCGTCTCACCAAAATTTCTGGGACTTGTGGCAGACGTAATTAACACGTCCAGATCGTCATCATGGTCAAAATCTACTGCCGAGACACTGGAGGCGTCTACATAAACATCTTCAAATGCATTAGAAACTAAATCAAAAGCTTTTGTCTTACTCGAATAAAGTCTGGGCTTTAAGGCATCACCAGTTAAAAATTCGTTGCCACCACTTACTACCAGCAGTTCGTTAATTCCATCTCCATCGGCATCAAAAATTATGGCGGCCGTGTCTTCAATAAGCGCTTGTTCTATAAAGGGTCCCGCCCAAGATTCACCAAAGGAGGCATCTTTATTCTGAAAACTCACCTGCGCAGCCTGGCCTTTTCCGCCACCAAAGAAAATATCATCATTGCCATCATTATTTAAATCTCCTACTGCCAACGCAGGCCCTAAATTAGAGCTGGCATAAGGAATCAATGGATCACGGTTAAAATCTAACGATAGATTATCCTTATGCATAAGATCGAGCCCAGGAATGCTATCTCTTACAAGTAATGGCAGCTGCGAAATACGTTTCGATTGAGCCCTGGCAACAGAATCTTTTATCAACACCTGCATGCGATTAACCGCTACCTCGGTAAACACTTGAGAACTGTTATCTGGCCATGTGACCAAAACCGAGTCGATGGTTTGATCGGCTCCCAACCCAAAATGCAAGGGATCTAATTTACCGGACAAATACCCTCTTGTGATTTGCCGCTCTTTAGTTTGTGCGCCCTGCGTGGAATAAATCGTCACATTGCCGCCTATCGCATTGATGTTGCCTAATTCAGCCTTTAAATCTATAGCGACAAAGTTACTTGCTATGCTATCTTTATTCGCATTGTTTTTATAAACAAAAGCGGGTTGATTTACGTTGCTTACCACAAGATCTAAAAGACCGTCGTTGTTAAGATCTGTATAGACAGCACCGTTGCTAAACGATGGTTGCTCACCAAGCCACTCCTTAGTTTTATTATTGAAGCCAAGCTCTCCATTATTCTTAAAAAGATAGTTTGCTGTTTTCTTTTGTGGTAGTTCTTTTATAAAAGCCATTTCTTGCTCAGACATTCCTTCGCTCAATGCTTTTTGAATATTGTCGTTGGCGATAAAATTAATGAAGTCCATGTCGTTGGTAGCGCCCAGAATACCATTGGTTACGAACAAATCGTTGTAGCCATCGTTGTCGAAGTCCGCCAGCAAGGGAGCCCAAGACCAATCGGTAGCAGCTATTCCTGTCAGATTTGCAACTTCTGAAAAGCTCGCATTGCCACGATTTACATGCAAGGTGTTTTGCATGTATTGAGGCTCATAACCATTTTTGAGGTAGTTCTGATAGGTCTGAAAACCAAACTCCACCCCAGAAGTTTTTAGTGTATTTAAATCATCTGGAAGCATATCTACAGAAATCACATCCATAAGCCCATCGTTATTGACGTCTGCAATATCATTACCCATTGAATAGTGTGTTGTATGCCCCATGGGATTGTTAGAGCCAGAAATCACCTCAAGGAAAGTCCCATCTTTTTGATTGATATATAAATAATCATTTTCAAAAAAATCGTTGCCTATATAAATATCGGGATAGCCGTCTTGATTTAAATCACTTACTGCCAGTCCTAAGCCATAGCCAATAGTCCCTTGATTAATTCCAGCAGCACTGCTTACATCTGAATAAAAACCTGCGTCGTTATTATACAATCTATCCCCAGAAAGGGGGTCTACCTGCATGCGTTTATTACCGCTGCCATAATTGCTGTTAGGTTGCACCGAATGATTGAGCAAATACATATCTAAATCGCCATCTAGATCGTAATCAAAAAAGCTCGCTTGGGTAGAGAACCCACTAAAGTCCAAGCCATAGGAGGCCGCCGATTCTTTAAAAGTAACCTGGCCGTTAGAATCTTTCCCTTGGTTCACAAAAAGCAAATTATGTCCTTTAAGCCCTCCGTAGTCTCCTACTTTCGAAACATATAGATCGAGCCAGCCATCTTGATTAATATCGACTAAGGTCACCCCAGTTGTCCAGCCCAAGGCATTATCTATTCCTGCGCTTGCAGGCAAGGGTTCAAAAACAAAATCTCCTTTGTTAATATACAGTTTGTCCTGCGTTTGATTTCCGGTAAAATATAAATCAGTGAGGCCGTCATTGTTAAAATCTCCTGCTGCGACGCCTGCACCGTTATAGTAGTAAATATAATTGAGGATATTAAGCGATGGCGATGGCCTAAGCTGGTTGGTAAAATCAACTCCTGTTTGACTCGAAGATAGCAAAGAAAACTTGGTTGGTTCTACCAGCTGCTTATCGCAAGAAAACAATAAGATAATGAGCATCCAAACAGGAATAATCCTGAATCCAAAAAACCTTCTGGCAGGGGATGTTAACATTGTTTAGTTGCTTGTATTTGCGGTCTAAATCACGCTGTTGACCGTAGTTGTAAAAACCACTTGCAAAGTACATAATAGCCTGCAAATCTCGTTGGTTTTTGCCAAAAAAATAGGCCGCCCAATGGGCGGCCTATCATTAAATATATATGATATTACTAGTAACCTTCGTTTTGAACTAAATTCGGGTTAGAAAGCAATGCATTTACAGGAATTGGGTAAAGATTTCTGAAGCTAGCACCTACAGAACCTGGATCTTTAAATTCCCAGTCTCTAGTATACTGACCAAAACGAACTAAGTCGTTTCTTCTCCAGAACTCTACATATAATTCACGACCACGCTCTGCAAGCATATCAGCATCAGAAACACTTCCTAAAGCAGAAGCACCTCTTAATGTTCTAAGCTCGTTTACAAGCACAGTAGCGTTACCGCCCATTTTCATCATAGCCTCAGCCTTCATAAGGTGTGCATCTGAATAACGGAATACAATCTCGTGAGATGTAAATGAACCGTTTACTGGGTGATACTTGATAATACGAATACCAGTCTTCTCACCGTTACCAGCTAAACCTGGTAATTCTTTTGAGAAAACTAATGGCTGACCAGGTCTGTCCTTAAGAGGAGTACCATCGTCTTCGTATTGCTGACCAATTAAGAATCCATATCCGATTCCTAAGTTAGTTTCGTCTGCATTAGTTGCATCCGGCACCCATCCACGACGCTCTTCTTGACCATCACCAACATTGTTGCTAGTAGCGTTTCCTTCGAAAGAGTCATAAAATTCTGCCAAAGTGGTAAAGCCATTCCAACCACCACCTGTGTTATCAGGTGAGTTTTGGTTGTAGTGCATACCATTCCAGATTCTGTTACCTACAGAAGTAACCGCAAACCAGATAGTCTCTGTATCTACGTCTTCTTTAAAGATATCAAAATATCCAGCTTGTAATGCAAACCCATCAGCAGCGATTGCGTCTACCGCATCGATTACCGCTTGGTAGTCTGAATTATCGATACTTCCTTTATAGCGCTCAGCATTTAATCTAAGTTTTGCCATTAAGAAGTTAGCCGAAGCTTGAGAAGCTCTGTTCGTTTCTGCACTTGGGCCAGTAGCGGCCAAGTTTGGAATCGCAGATGATAAGTCATTCAAAATGAAATCATATGCTTCTGCTGCAGAGAATACCGTAGGATCTACCTCTGGTCCGTCGCCTGGATTTCTGAAAGGTGCTTGACCCCAAAGATCCAATACAAAGAACATACTAAAGGCACGTAAGAAACGAGCTTCTGCTTTTTGCTGAGCTGTTCCATCTGTACGATCGTCAATAATCTCTGATGCACGGAATACGTTCTGGTTTAGGTTATTCCAAGTGTTTAGAATAAACTGGTGCGTTGGACTCCAGGTGTGCGCGTGAAGCGTTCTCCAGATTCCGTTATCACCCCAGTCAGTACCACGTGTTGGTACGAGTGTCTCATCAGTAGAAACTTCGTTCAATGCGAAGAAGTTTGCCTGATCTCCAAGTTGTCCGTAAACATCGTTATAAACGTTGTTAAGGGCAGTCTCGGCGTTTACTCCGTCAAATCCGATACTTTCGTCGGTAATAACAGAGTCCGTTGCCTCAATCTCAAGATCGGTACATGAAGATACCGTGAAAAGAGAAACGAGGGCTATCGCTAAAAGCGATCTTGTGTTAAAAAAGTTTCTTTTCATAATGTTTTTAGAATTTAGCATTTAGTCCGATAGTGATTGTTCTTGGTCTTGGGAACGCAGTATAATCGATTCCGTATACTGGTAATCCGTTTAACAAGTCATTTCCAACGCTTGCGGCTGGAGCTACACTTACTTCTGGATCTAATCCTGAGTAATCAGTGATCACAAATAAGTTTTGTCCTGTTAAAGATAATACCATTGACTTGAACAAGCCATCATCCTCCATAGGTACGTTATAACTTAACGAAGCACTCTGAAGTCTTACGAAATCACCTTTCTCAAGGAATCTCGTTGAAACATCTGCAGCAGCATCAAACGACTCACCTGTGGTAAGAACGTCTCCTGTAACGTTACGACCCCCTCTAAATGCACCGGCCGTAAAGAATGCGTTTTGCGTGTTGTTGTAGATGTAGTGTCCAAACTGACCATTAAAGTAAGCCGATAATGTCCAGTCTTTATATGTTGCGCTCGTAGAAAAACCAGCGTTAAGATCAGGTAATGCACTAGCATCAACAAACTTCTGGATATCTTCCTGAATTGGTTGACCTGTTGTAGCATCAAACCCTTCGAACTCTCTCAAGAAGAAAGAGAACAATGGCTGACCTTCTGCAAATTGCTGAGCAAAAGCCCCTGTTAGACCTTGACCACGAATCGTACCCGCGTTAAACGGAGCCGCTAACGAAGTAATTTCGTTTTGGTTGTATGTCAAGTTCAAGCTTGCATTCCATGTAAAGTCTTCTTGATCTACAAGATCGTACCCCATAGAGAATTCAACCCCTTGGTTTACTACCTCAGAATCAGGTAAGTTTAAGAATACAAATGGCTGAGCTGCTGGCTGAGCAGAAATTACTCTAAATAATAAGTCGGTTGTCTGTTTGCGGTAGAAATCTACAGAAGCAGTAAATCTATCGTTGTTAAATCCGATATCAAGACCTGCACCATATTGTAAAGTTTCTTCCCACTTAAGATCGTCGTTAGCAAAAGCTGCTGTGTTTGTTCCAGGGATGTTAATATCACCACCGTCACTAATTACATCACCTCCACCAAAACGTTGTCTTTGTACGAAGTTTGCATACCCTAAACCATCTTGGTTACCAGTGATACCGGCGTTAAGACGAAGTTTTAAAGTAGATACGTTATCTCCTACGAAGTCTTCTTCGTTAATCTTCCAAGCAAATGCACCAGAAGGGAAGTAACCGTATTTGTTGTTATCACCAAAAGTAGAAGAACCATCGGCACGCATTGTAGCAGTAAATAAATACTTGTCTGCAATGGTTACGTTAACACGTCCAAAGAAAGATTGAAGCTCATCTGCATTGTCGAATGAATCAACAAATAACGAACGAGTTTTCTTTCCTGAGATAGTTCCGATGTTATCTTGTATGATATCTGGGAATAATCTATTGATAAAGATTCCGTCGATGTTAGGAGCATATCCAAACTGTTGGTAACTACCATTGATAGCACCAGCCACTCTGTTTGCACTGTTTTCTAAGTCGTCTATCATTTCACCTAAAGCAGACGTAAAGAAGCCCCATCCAGAGATGTTGCGTCCGCTACGATCAAACTCTTGGTAAGAATAACCTGCAAGTGCATCTAACTTTACGTTTCCGAAGTCTTTGTTATAGTTAACAGTGAATTCTAACAGTGAGTTAATATTCTCCGTCTCGTTAATAGCAGCTACCCCGTTTCCGAAAGCACCTTGATCGATGTTACGCGCCTTCGAAGAAGAAGCACCCGATTGGAATGAATCAGAATAATCATAACCTAAGTTAACTTTAGCAGAGAACTCATTTGTGAAGTCATACTCTGTAGAGAAGTTAACCAAAATACGGTCTGTTTTATTTAGGTTCTCTGTATACGCTAATAAAGCCGCTGGAGAAGTTAATCCACCAGTGCCGTCAAAATCAGGATTATTTGGCCAAGTTGGGTTTGCAGAATATGCAGAACCAAGCAAGTCACCTCTAAACCCAGCAGAACCAGATAAAGGAGCGATCTCATCGTTTACACGAGAGTAAGAAGTCTGTAGACCAACAGTTAATTTGTCGTCTAAGAATCTGTGCTGTACGTTCAATCTACCAGTGATTCTCTCTAAAGAAGAATTCTCTACAATACCAAATTGCTTACCGTAACCAAAAGTAGCGCGAACGTTACCTTGTCCATAGTTGTTTGAGTAAGAAACGTTGTTAGAAGTAGAAGTAGATGTTCTCAACACTACATCTTGCCAATCAGTACGATTTCTAAAGTTACGCTCATTAACAGCAAAGCCGTTAGCTCTAGATGCAGCTAAGTAATCTCTTGCATTAAGCAAGTCATACGTATTTGCAGATTTAGCAGAACTTACAGAAGAACTAACTTCCCAAGATCCACCTCGAGCACCACGACCACTCTTTGTTGTAATGATTACAACCCCGTTTGCACCACGAGAACCGTAAATCGCGGTTGAAGAAGCATCCTTCAAGATACTAATCGCCTCGATGTCGTTCGGGTTTAAGAAGTTAAGTGGGTTACGAGCCGCAGCAGTACCAACACCTGTGTTAGCTCCTTCAACTCCTCCACCTGAACCAGCTAATGGCACACCATCAACTACAAAAAGTGGGTTGTTGTTAGAACGTACAGAGTTTGTACCACGAATTCTAAAGGCTACTCCAGATCCAGGCTCACCACTGTCTTGTGATATCTGAACCCCGGCAGTTTTACCTTGAATCAATTGTTCTGGCGAAGCAATAATACCTTGGTTAAAGTCTTCTGATGTTACCGCGGTAACGGCACCAGTCGCATCTTTAACAGTAGTACTACCATAACCAATAATTACAACCTCCTCTAAAGCTTCGGTATCTTCTTGAAGCGAAGCATTAATTGTGGTTTGTCCGTTTACTGAAACTTCGGATGTAATGTATCCGACATAACTAAATACTAAAGTTCCGTCAGAAGCGACGTCGTTTAATGTATAGTTACCATCAAAATCCGTTTGAGCTCCATTAGAAGTTCCCTTCACAATAACATTTACCCCAGGAAGTGGTCCCGTGGCATCTGATACGTTTCCAGAAACGCTAATTTGAGCGTAAACCGTACTCCCAAGTAATGCAAACATTGGAAGAAGAAAAAGTCTCATAAGTAATTTGTTTTTCATACAGTTATTTGGTTTAGAAATTAAATTAATTATTAATTGTTCATTTGATTAATGTTCTGCCCCATTACCAGCAAAAGAATTGCCAGCGCCGTGGGGAGAATGCGTTGTTAAACTATTTATATATCGAAGGTTAAAATCTAACAAGCTCAACTTGAGTCCGTTAAGATTTAAATCTATCGTATTTGAATTATGAGCACTATATATCAAGGTAGATGTAATATACGAATTTTCGCAATATTTATTGTTAAATAAAGCCGCTTCGTTAGTGCTGTGAAAATGATCATATCCCCTCAAATTGCGGCTAATTCGTTCGCTACTAATTGAAATTTTGTTGGTCCAAGTTGTCATGACTTTATCATGTGTTGCTTGCGACGCATTACGAGGGGAATGATCTTTAAAATTAACTGAGTATAATTCTTCTGCTTCAAAAAATACTTGATCCTCGTTAGAGGTGGGTGTTAATTGTGAAATAACAGAATGACATGTAAAATGAGTGCTAGCCATAGTTGCGTTCTGCCCAAAGACAAAACACACAGCCGCACTCCAAAGAAAAATTTCTTTTTTTATCTTACTGCTCATTCTATATATCTTCCCATTAGCTTACGCCAGTTTAATACCAGCACTAATAGTGAGAATCTCTTAACTAAACAAATAGTTAACTTTTCCTTAATACATGGCTAATATTTGATTTTTTTTTAATTATAAAAAATAAACCCTCTTAAAACCACTGTTTTAATAACCGAAAACGTTTTCGTATTTTCGTATCCATAAAAGTGTTAATGTCGAAAACCTAACGAAAACTTAGCTGGCCTAGCGAAAACAACATTTTTTGTTTAAGCTTATCAGGTAAAAAATCGCACTGATTAGAGGCAATTTTCGAAACTATTTTTTGATAATAATATCGCTTTTTTCAAACGGAATTAATCGATTGAACAACATTAAAAAATCCCTACGATCGCATACTATATTCGATTATAAAAACTAATAAATGGAACAGGTCACTCTCAAACAAATTGCCAACAACCTTGGTATTTCTATCGCCACGGTGTCTAAAGCGCTTAAAGATTACCCAGATGTAAGCGAGCGCACAAAAGAAATTGTAAAGGCAGAAGCAGCCCGTTTACAATATCAACCCAACAGTTTTGCAGTGAACCTTAGAACCCAAGAGTCTAAAACACTTGGGCTTATCATCCCAGAAGTGGTACACTATTTTTTCTCGAGTATCGTTCAAGCGATCATCGCTCACGCCACTAAAAAAGGGTATTTGGTAATTATCCTGCAATCAGACGATTCTCCAGAATTAGAGGTAAAACAAATCGACTTACTTATACGAAAAAGAGTCGATGGCATTATGATATCGCTGGCCAACGATACTGTAGATATTAACCACCTTAAAAGAGTGATGGATTTGCAAATTCCGCTGGTTATGTTCGATAAAATATCGAAGCTTATTCCTTGTTCTAAAGTAATAATTGACGACAGAAAAGCGGCCTACGAAGCCACCAAACACTTGATAGATAAAGGGTGCACAAAAATTGCTCATCTTAGAGGGCCTCTGCTCCCGCAAAACTCTATCGATCGATTTTTGGGATATAAAAAAGCGCTCGAAGATCATGGCCTAGTATACGACCCCAAAATGGTGCTCGTTTGCAATAAGATTACCTATGAAGAAGGTAGAGAACACGCTCAATTTATTCTAGACAATCGCTTAGATGTAGACGGAATCTTTGCCATTACAGACATGGTCGCCATTGGGGCCATTTCGTACTTTAATGAGAGGCAAGTAAAAATTCCCGAAGAAATCGCGATAATCGGGTTTAGTAATTGGTTTATCTCTTCTGCCATGACTCCTACCTTAAGCACGGTAGACCAGCCCGGAACAAAAATGGGCAAAAAAGTAATCAAACAACTATTTAAAGAAATCAAGCGTAAGAAGGAAGGTAAAATTGTGCAGCCCATTATAGATGTGATGCCAACCAACGTTATCGAACGCGCTTCATCTGGCCGTTAGATTTAGGTTCCTTTTATTATACCTTCTAAAGTTTCTGAATCGATTTTAGGATTTGCCCCTGCTCGCGATGCCACCAGCGACCCCATCGCACAAGCGTAGAAAAGCGATGTTTTAACGTCAAACTGCCTATAAAACAAGGCCCATAACAAGGTGGCAAGAAAACTATCGCCAGCGCCAACGGTATCGACCACTTTGGCAGGGACTCCAGGCACTTTTACGCACTTATCGTCGTATTGCAAACAGGCTCCCTCTGCGCCCAGTGTGACACAAAGATACGTCGTCTTTATGGAGGCCTGTAAAGCTTTTAACTGAGCTTCGAGTGTAGGTTCAGAAATCTGCAATTGCTCACAAATCCAAGCCAATTCTTCGTCATTCATTTTAACAAAATCGGATTGCTTGAGTAAACCAAAAATTTGCTCCCAAGTATAGTAAGGAGTCCGCAAATTCACATCGAACACTTTAAAGTTTGCCGCCTCGATTAATCGATTTAACGTAGTATTACTCCTTTCTGATCGAGCCGCGAGGCTCCCAAAGACTAAAAGGCTGTCTGTTCGAACAGCATCAAATGCCGCTGGCGCCTCTATGATATAATCCCAAGCGACCTCATGTGCGATTTGATAGCTAGCGTTTCCGTCCTCTGATAAGGTCACTTTGACATTGCCAGTTGGGTGATTGTTAATTTGAATATGCGCTGTTTCTAAGCGTGTCTTTTCTATTTGGGCTAAAGCCGAATTGCCTAGTGTATCTTTTCCTAAAGCGCTAATAATACTCACCGAATCGTTTCCGCAGAGAGAAGCTAATCGCAATGCTACATTTAGAGGAGCTCCTCCCAAATACTGTTCCGTAGGAAAAACATCCCATAGGATTTCGCCAAAGCAGACAAATGAAGGTGTATTAGTCATCTTCTGGCACTAGTTCTTTTTCTAGTTCTTCTAGCGAAACGCCTTTGGTTTCTGGCATTTTAAAAATGGCCCAAAGCAATTGCAGCACCATCATTCCTGCAAAGAAGTAATAGATATACCAAAGATTGTCCTTAAGCACACCTACTTTGTCGTCTATAAAATATGGCGTTATTAAGGTGATTAAGGCTGCAAAAACCCAATGGGTACTCGTCCCCCACGATTGCCCATAAGCGCGCACTCTGTTCGGGAATATCTCTGATATAAATACCCAAATAACAGCGCCTTGGCCGATGGCATGAGAGGCGATAAAAATACAGATAAAGGTAAGTAGCATCGTCGGGCTCGCATCTGAATAAAAACAGTAGCCAACCATTATTAAACTCACGATATAGCCAATCGACCCTATGATGATTAGCTGTCTTCTTCCTAGTTTGTCTATTAGCCTTACGCCGATTAGGGTGAACACCAAATTCACAATGCCAATGGCAATCGAATTAAACAAAGACTCTGCGCCGCCCAAACCAGCTTGTTCTAAAATTTGAGGTGCGTAGTACAGCACAAAATTGATTCCAGAGAGTTGGTTAAAAAAGGCAATTAAAAATCCTAACCAAAGCACCTTGCTGTATTTCTTTTTAAAAAGGCTTTCTTTAATTTTTGCGCCAATCAAGTCTAATTTTATTTCGCTTAAGGTCTTCTTGGCCACTTCTACGGGGTACATAACGTTAAGCACTTTGAGCGCTGCATCGTCGTCCTTTTTTTGCAAAGCCAACCATCTTGGGCTGTTAGGGACTTTTAAAACCATTACCGTATAGATCAAAGCGGGTAAGGCTTCTATACCCAGCATCCAGCGCCAATCGTTTGCACCATCAAAACCTTTTAGTAGCCAGTTAGAAACAAAGGCGATTAAGATTCCAAAAACCAAACAGAATTGATACAAAGCCACCATTTTTCCGCGATTGGTCGCGGTGGTAATTTCTGAGATATAGATAGGTGCAGCAACAGAAGACACTCCTACCCCAACACCTCCGATAAATCTAAAAAACGAGAATGAGTAAGGGTCTTGCGCCAAACCACTGCCCAAGGCCGAGATAAAGAACAATACCCCAATCCAGAACAAGGTCTTTTTACGTCCTAATTTTTTGGTTGGAATTCCTCCCAAAAGTGAGCCTAATACGGTTCCCCATAACGCCATAGACATAATAAAAGTACCATGAAACAAGGGCGAGGTATCCCACAATGCTTGAATCGGTTTGTTTGCCCCGCTTATCACCACGGTATCAAAACCAAAAAGAAATCCTGCTAAGGCCACGGTGATGGACCAGACTACTACTTTGTTCATATTTTTTGTTTAGTTGGTTGTAATTATTATTTGTTCCAAATACTCTGAACAGCTTTTATTTTAAAATCACTTAGGCCATCGTCTTCTTTCCCAGTTAGGGTAAGCAAATGATAAGGAACGGTCGGAAACACTTGTTCTGTAAAAACATATAGACCATCGTTCACAAATACTTCTATGGACGAAGCATCTATAAATACACGTACATGGACTTCTTTGCCCTCTGGTGTGTACGGCATAAAATGGGGTGCCCCAAATGATTCCTCGAAGTCTATAACGCCGCTATTTGTTCTATCAAAAATCATATTGCCTTCGGCTGGATTAATATCAAAAGACACGAATTCTCGCTGCTCATTGCCAAGCATTAAAGTCACTGTATTACTCGAAGTAGCCGTAAATTCAATGAGATGTTGTTTGTATTGGATGCCATCCTTCTGTATGAATGATCCCATATCTACACTATATATGGGCTCTTGATTATTTACTAATGTATTTACTTTATGGTATGGTGAGTTCGCCAATCGTAGCCCCTCTTTTGTTTGTTTTAATGAGAGTGTTCTAGGCAAGGTCATCGCACTGCGCCACACCTTAGTAGGCGTATCTCTGGCATAATTCCAATTGCTCATCCAGCCAATAAAAAGACGCTCATTGTTTGGCTCATTGTTATAAGTAACGCCAGCGTAGTTATCGGTGCCGTAATCGAGCCACAGCGGTTCTGTTTGCTCGGTCGTAAAGGCGGTTCCATCCCAGTCTCCAATAAAGTATTGCGTGCCCGACCCTCCATTTGGTGCTCCAGGATTCATGCTTATTAAAAGTACCCACTCCGGCTCGCCCGTTGTAGGATTAGGAAGCGAGAATAAATCTGGGCATTCCCAAACACCTCCATGTGCGCCTTTGTCTTTTCCAAATTCGCTCATTAAACTCCATTCTTTAAGATTAGATGAACTGTAAAATTTAGCATGGTCGCCTGCGACCAAAGCCATTACCCACTTTTTATGATTCTTATCCCAAAAGACTTTTGGGTCTCTAAAATCTTTTATCCCCTCGTTGCCAATTACAGGATTTCCTTCATATTTGGTCCAGGTATCACCATTGTCAAGACTATAGGCTATGCCTTGTGTCTGAAAATCTTTACGACCCTCTTGTTCGCCTTTCATTAAATGATACGTAAATATGGCAACCAATGGTGGATTTTCTTTAGTACCAAATCCCGTAGTGTTTTCTTTATCTATAACAGCACTGCCCGAAAAAATAAGCCCGAGCTCATCGGGATAAAGCGCAATTGGCTTATGCTCCCAGTGTACCATATCGGTACTCGTCGCATGGCCCCAATGCATGGGCCCCCAAACAATGTCTTCTGGATAGTATTGGTAAAACAAATGATAAATCCCTTGATGATACACTAGTCCGTTAGGATCGTTCATCCACTTTTCTGGAGGAGTAAAATGATATTGTGATCGATAAGGTTCGTCGTAATTAGACTTCGTAGCAATTTCACTTTTGGGGCTATTAGTCTCTTGCCGATTAGACTCAGTTTTACAACCTACAGATAAACATACGACAGCGATTAACAACAAAACTTTATATCTCATACCTCTTTATTAAAATTTTGAACGCAAAAGATACAAAAATCCTAACCACCTAAAATAACTCCGAACCATTAAATCTTAGTATCTTACTCCTTTCAGAAACCCTAGTTTTACTTATATTTTTATTATGAAGAAGAACATTACCTTTTTAATTGCTGTCCTAATTCAGACGGCAATAGTAGCCCAAGTAACTTTTACAGACAAAACATCAGACCTCGTAAATTCTGGCAATTATAGCGGTGTGGCTATGGCAATTAATGACCTAAACAATGATGGTTTGGACGATGTAGTAAGATTATTGGCGGGTCAAGATTTAAGGATAGATTTTCAGCAAGCCGACGGGAGCTTCGTGGGATATAGTGCCAGTTATTCAGGTTCGAGTTCTGCCTGGGGCATGGCCATAGCAGATATAGACGAGAACGGATTTAATGACATAATCGTAGGTGGAGCATATAATTCCTTAACAAGGTGGTCTGCAAACGCGACAGGAACAGCTTATACGCAAAGTTCTGTTGGAGGCCCTTCAATTTTTTTACAGAACTCAAATTTTGCAGACATCAATAACGATGGGGCTATAGACTATTTTGCGTGTCACGATGACGGCCTTTCTTCTCCTTATCAAAACAACGGAACTGGCACCCTAACACATACCGCAAGTCTCATTAATACGGCTAGCACAGTACCTTCTGACAACTCGGGTAATTATGGCTCAATCTGGACAGACTACGACAACGATGGCGATTTAGATTTATACATTTCTAAATGTAGACTTGGAGTTAATACACCAACAGATGGCCGACGACTCAATTTGCTTTTCCAGAACGATGGGTCTAACAATTTTACAGAGGTTGCACCGGCAGCAAACTTACAACCACTAGGTCAATCATGGGCTACGGGTTTTGGCGATTTAGACAACGACGGCGATTTTGATGCTGTTATTATTAATCATGATCCAATCTCTAAAAGCAGGATATATGCCAACGATGGCGACGGTACCTTTACAGACATTTCTTCTACCGTAGGCGTAACCACAGAACTACAAACCAGTCTAGGGCAAGGAATCCAGGTTATGATGGACGACTTTGACAACGACACTTATCTCGATATTTTACTCACTACTCGTTCTGGTACTCATTATATTTTTTATAATGATGGAGATATGACTTTTACAGCGAGTTCGCCTTTTTTTTCGACTTCTACAGACATTCAAAGCGGGGCCACTGGCGATCTTAACAACGACGGGTTTGTTGACGTAATCGCTGGTTTTGCTGGCGGATATAATTCGCCTAATTCTGGTCGTCCAGACAAAATGTTTATCAATAACGGAAATTCTAATAATTGGACTAAAGTAGATCTTAAAGGAGTACAGAGCAATATAAACGGAATCGCCGCCAAAGTACTTATTGAAGGCGCATGGGGTTCGCAGGTGCGTGAGGTAAGAGCTGGCGAAAGCTACGGAACTCAGAATAGTTTTACTTCTCATTTTGGTTTGGGCACAGCCACTGCGATTGACAAAATCACGGTACAATGGCCATCTGGTCTTACCGATGTTTTGCTAAATCCTGCAATTAATGAACGCATTTTGATTATGGAGGGAGAAACGTGTCAAGCCTCTACCACCTGGAATGGATCAATGTGGGACAACGGAGCCCCTTCAGAAACTGTAAACGCGATTATTCAAGGCACCTACGATACAGGTACAGATGGCGATATAATTGCCTGTTCACTTTTGGTGAAAGATGGTTTTACTCTAACCATAGACCCAACTGGATATGCAGAGATCACCAAAAATATCACAGTCGAAGTTGGCGCGGGAATAGACGTTTTAAACACCGCAAGTATTGTACAAATCAACGACGATGCTCAAGCGGTAAATAACGGAACCATTCGTATTTATAAGCAAACTCCTAGTTTAGACAATCGTGATTTTATGATTGTAGGTAGCCCGATGTCTATGACAACCAACACCGTAACTTTTGCTGGCGCCGAACAATTTAGAGATCACACCACTGCAAATTTTAATGCAGACAGCGAAGTAACCGCAGAAGACGGAGCCGCACTCAATTTTGCAGATACCGAGGGCGACGATTGGCAGCATTATACTGGAACCCTAAGCGCGGGTCAAGGATATTTGGTGATGCCTCAAACGGCGACCACAGTACCAGATGGGCAAACCTATATTTATGAATTCAATCAGGGAACACTCAATAATGGAGTGGTAAATTTTGCTGTAATCTTTGGCGACGATCAAAACGATAGTCCGAATGTTTTGTCAAATCCATACGCCTCTGCGATAGACGCAAATCTGCTAATCGCACAAAACTCCAGCATGATCAATACCTTGTATTTTTGGGAACATATTACCCCACCATCGGTCGGTTACCCAGGCTATTACCCCAAAAACTACGATATGGGAGACATCTCTATGTTTTCTGGCGGATCTGGTGGCGTTGCGGCCAACGGCGGCACACCCCCAACAGGTTATATCGCATCTGGGCAAGGATTTGCCATCAAGGCCTTAGCTGCAGGCACAGCTGTTTTTAATAATAGTATGCGTGTTACAGGAAATAACGACGATTACAGATTTGCCTTGATTAACAAAGACAGAATTTGGCTTAATGTTTCTAATGCCGATTACGAATTTAAAAGTCAAATGTTGGTAGCCTTTGTAGCGGGTGCCACAGCAAATTTCGAACCCTATTACGATTCGCATCGATTGGCCACACCTGTTGCTATTTACTCACAGTTAAGTACCGGAGAGCAGCTCGCAATTCAAGGTAGAGGACGCTTCGACTTAGAAGATAGAATCGCTATCGGATTCAGAACGCAAATAGAACAAGAGCTTAGTTATACCATATCGATTCATCAAATAGAACAAGCCATTATCCCTGCAGACGCTCAGGTGTATTTAAAAGACAATTATTCTGGGCTCATCACTAATTTAACCACGAACGATTATCACTTTAGAAGCAGTGAAGGCGACTTTAGCGATCGGTTTGAATTGTTCTTTAAAGAGGCTGTTTTAGGAGTCGATGCATTTGATCAAGGCTTCGTGATGTATCCCAACCCCGCAAACGACGAGGTTGTAGTCTGGAATTCTACCAATTTTGAAGCTAAAATGGCCCAGATTTTTGATGCCACTGGCAGGTTGGTATTGGTTCAAAATTTTGGCAATTCAAACATACAAACGATTGCCATAGGAACTTTACCAGCTGGCTTATATTATGTGAGTATTGGTAATACCACCAAAAAATTAGTTGTAAAATAAGTTGCCTTACCCCTTGATTTTTAGCAGGTTAAAAATTAATTGTATTTTGTAACAACTAACTAAAAACAATTAATATGTTTTCTAAAGCAAATCTAGTGAGTACCCTCGTTGCGGGTATTTGGGGTCTTGGTGGTGGTTTTCTCCTTTGGGGAATCATCGCAGAACCCATGATGACAGACAATATGTTACCTGGTCTTTTAAGAGCAGAACCAGACATGTTTCATTTGGCAATTGGATGCTTGATTCAAGCATTTGGATTCTCTACAATTTACGGCAAATACGGTGCTAGCAACTATGGGGCAAAAAGCGGCCTCTCTATGGGTATCATGGTAGCAATCATGATTGGAGCTGGTGAGAAGTTAATAGACTTCGCAACCTCTAACATGATGGATTTTGAAGGGACTTTAATGAATTTTGTTATTTATTTAGTCTTCTTTGGAGTCACAGGCTTAATCGCCGGATTGATCTACAAAAAACTCGCGTAGATTATGTTATCAATTCAAAAAGCCTCTCAAATTTGAGAGGCTTTTTTATCACTATTCACTTAGATTACAGCACCTAAATCAATTGTGTTTCTAAGCCCGAAAACACTGGCTCTAAGGCCACATGCAAGGCATCGCCAAACTTACTGACCATTATGTAAATAGTAATTACGTAAACGATTTCTACCGCCTGGGCTTCTGTCCAATGTTCCATAATGCGCGACCACAATGGCTCACTCACTCTATTGGCATCTTCGCGAATCTGCATGGTTAGGTCTAACAAAGCTCGCTCGCCTTCTGTAAAATGAGGGCTCGTCTTGTATGTGTTGCCTTTTAAATCTGCAATTTTTTCGTCTGGAATACCTAAGCGTCGCGAAACCACTTCGTGTTGAGTGACACAATATTCACATTCGTTTTCTAAGGTCGACTTTAAAATGACCAACTCTTTGGTCTTCCAATCGACCTCACCATCTTGCAACACTTGCATGATAAGTTCGTTCATGGGCAGTGCGAGGTTTTCTACTACGCCCCATGCCTTAAAAATATTGAGCAATAGTTCGAATCGCTCAGAGGTCTTGTCATAACTCGCCTGCAAAGCAGATGAGGCTTGTGCTCGTTCTTTTAGCTTAATTCTTGCCATAATCTTGTTTTAGAATTGATTTAGTTTAAAAATTGTTCGATTTGCGCAGCCAAAAAAACGGGAGTTTCTTGCATAGGAAAATGGCCAGCGTTTTCTACCTCAACATAACTTACCTGCTGTAACAGGGCAAAAGCCTTCTTTTGCGCTTCGCCAGAAAACCCAGGATGATCATACTGACCATACAATACCGTGAATGGCGTTTTAACCATGCTCATTTTTGAAGAAAAATCTTCGCCAGTCCACATATCGATATATCCTAATTGGGCCTCTTTATTGGTTACAGCTACATGTCTTTTTGCTTGATTGCTGTACCAAGTATCGCTCAGTCGATTACTGGTAAAAGCCCTAAAAGCCTTATTGGCAACTTCTTGGTCATGCACGATTGCCTTAAAAAAGTTTAGGTTTTCTTGATCTACGGGAAAGCCTGCAGAAGATACTGGAGTAATGGCCATTACCTTTATAATGGCGTTGCTAGCATCTAATACAGCTGCCTTTTGAACAGCCATTCCTGTCATCGAATGACCGATTAAAAAGTAGCGATCCCAGCCTAGTTTTTTTGCCACGTCAAAAATGTCGTTGGCCACTTCGTCACTGTTGTAATCTCCCTTAATGTCTTTAGATTTTCCGTAGCCTCTAACGTCTACAAAAGCGAAGCTATGTTGCTTTAAATCTAGATGCGCAATGGTTGGCAACCAACTTTGGTAGTCTCCCATCCAACTATGCAGCACAATTACCTTTTTAGGACCATCCCCGTGTAGGGTATATGCTATAGTTGTCGCTGCCGCGGAATTGTTCGGTGCAAAACCCCCGAGAAAGGCAAGGCAAGCAATTCCGAAGAGTGTTTTAAAAAGTGTTTTCATAGTAAAATTATTACATAACTAAATATTCGTTTAGTTATTGGTTAAAAAATATATGCATTATCGTAATCGTCTAATTGGCAGCTTTAGCTTCTTGTTTTTGTTCTGATTTTACTTTGTACAGGTAAAATAAAAAGCCAAGTGCTAACAACATGTGCATGCTCGAAAACAAATAAGCCGTACTGTTCATCACCCCGCTATAGGCTCCTTTAAAAGTGAGGATGCTATCGATCAAATGGAAAGACAAATTTCCTATCAAAATAGCCTCCAATGCAGCCGAATTACCCTGGTACTTACGAGCAAATAAACAAACCAATCCAAAGGAAAAAAGCATAGAGCCCACCATGCTTGCCATCTCGAGACCATGGGCATCAAAAGTTAATCCTATCATAGAAAATACCTTTGTAGGAATAAATAGCATCGCCAAGCCAAAGGGCATAAACATAATGGCGTTAAGAGTAAAAAAAGTGTTTAGTTTCATTGTATTAGATATTATCTAAACATACGTTTAGAAATGATTAAAAAAAATTTAAATATTCAAAAATGTCATATTGATGTAATTGTCTATTTGCTGTTCGTTGTTAATCTTAGCCGCAGATAAAATGCCTTGAAGTGCCACAAATAAGTAACTCGTTTGCCGCTCAACCAACTCATTGGTTTTGCTTTGATCTGATTTAAGAATCTCGTAAAAAGCGGTTTTTATTTCGGTAGAAAAGTTTTCAATTATCGCATTTACCCGCGCATCGGGAGTTGTAGCGGTTTCGTGGGCCGTATTGATAAGCAAGCAACCTTTATAGCAATCTTTTCCTTTTGTAAAATTTAAGAAGTTCACAAAGAAATCCTGCAAGCTATCGATGCTCTTGGGAGCCTTTGACAAAGGCAAAAGTAGCTGCTCGCGCACCTGAGATTGATAGTATTTTAAACTCTCGAGTAAAACGCCTCGCTTATTACCAAAACTAGAATAGATAGAAAACGGATTGATCCCCATCGATTTTTCAAGCATTCTGGCAGAGGTGTCAGAATAGCCTTTAGACCAAAACTGCTCCATGGCCTTTTCTGTCACTAATGCTTTATCGTATTCTTTTTTTCTTGGCATGAGACGAAACTAAACAATTGTTTAGTAAAAAACAAATCCACAGTAAATTCAATTTTGAAATTGAAGACAAAACAGCCCTTTTACTTTATAAACATTCGATACGGAATAAGCGCCACGGCCAATAGCACACCAAAGAGAATATAAAATATAGAGTAATAGCCCGGCCTAAGCAGTTCTGGCAATAAAAAACCGTCACTTTTACTATGATATAAAAGGCTTAGGGTATCTCCTTTTACTAGTGAATTACAACGTTTTCTGTCAACTCTAAATTTGTGTTGTTTCCCATTATATTCGATATCTAGCCAACTGCCTTTTGCCTTTTTTAATCCATTTCTGCAATGAACATCAACTACATTTACTGTAACTGTTTCGCTATTATTAAACGTTTTTTGATTGGTCGTGTCTTTGTAAAACAATGCCGCCAATACAATGGCAATAAAAAGGGCAAAGTACAGTTGTTTTTTAAAGTACATAAAAACTCGATTTAGGGTGTAAATCTAAATAAAATTCCCAATCTAAAAGCGTTTTGTTGCGTTGTTCGTTTTATTGGATTATCGCATAAAAATCGTCTTCAAACTTTTTATATGTTTGTTCGTACCTGTTGTTACTCAAAATGACCAAATATTCATTGGTCCTTGGCAAATAAATGGCAGTGGTTTTATACCCTGACCAGCTTCCATTATGATACACCCATTTGCCTTTTTTCTCGGTCTTATAAATCGCAAAACCATAGCCATATTTAGTCGAAATTGAATCTGTAGAAAACATCTGTTCTTTGCTCTGGGCAGAGATTAATGTATTATTTCGAAGTGCGCGCTTCCAGTTTTCCAGATCTAGAATCGATGCATAAATTCCTCTATCACCAACGATGTGGTTCATCCAGTGAATATGCTTGTGGCTTTTGTTCTTCTCAATGCTCTCGAGACGCTTTTTCTTTGTATTGAAAGTATATCCATGGGCCACATTTTTAAAGCTTTTAGCTTTCTGACTCGTTGTGTATACCTTGGCATGTACCATTTTAGCCGGAATAAAAATATGCTCTTCTATGTAAGTCTGATACGATTTGCCACTAACTTGCTCAATAATTAGGGCCAACAAAGCATAGCCTGTATTATCATATTCGTAGCGGCTTCCTGGAAGAAAGAGCAATGCTGGTTTAACTTTTGTCAATAGCGCCAAAACGTCTTTGTTGGCAGCTTGGTTTTTTCTGTTCCAGTGCTTTTTATCATATAATAGTTTTTGATAATCTGGCAACCCTGATTGATGTCTTAATAAGTGCTCGACGGTTATAGATTCATAGGGAAACCCATCAAGAATTTGATGCACATTAGTATGGTATTCTAGGCGATTCTGTTCTACCAATTGCACTATTGCGAGCGCTGTAAATTGCTTAGACACCGATGCCAGCTCAAATATTGTGGTATCATTAAGTTGCCTCGATGAGCTTATATCTGCGTAACCATAGTTGCCTGTAAAGATTATGGAATCGTTTTTTGAATATAATATATTCCCGTTAAAACCTTTGATATGGTATGCTTGCGCCAAACTGTCGATTCGGGATGTGAGTTGCGCGTTAATTCCTAAAGAAAAACAATACATAACCAAGGTTGTGATAATTGCTTTTAGTTTTAAGGCAGTACGATTTTTCATGGTCTTTGTATTTTGTGGTAGCCTTACAGCTCCTTGATTTTATTCTGAAGCGTCTGTACTTGTGCTTCTAGCTTAGTCATATAGTCTTTTTGAGATGCTAAGACATCATTAATTTGGTCGATCGTGTATCGTGGTATAATATGCTGAGGACAATTCCAATCAAAAGCCTCAATCGTAAAAACGATCATGCGTTCTGGTTTAAATTTGTATTCGTCTAGGACTAATTGGTCTAATAATACTGGATCTTCTTCGAGAAAAACTACTTTTGCCTTTGCATAAATTTTTAACCTTGCTCTCCTAGGGTAATCAACCATAATTAGTGAGACCTTCGTATTGGTCGCAATATTTCCGACTGAAACATATTGTTTGTTTCCTGTAAAATCAATAAACCCAATACGCTTAGTATCTAATACTTTTAAAAACCCTTTAGGACCACCACGGTGTTGTATATAAGGATAACCTGTGCTCCCCGTCGAAGCCAAATAAAAACTATCGCGATCTCTAATAAACATGACTTCGTTTATCGTTAATCCATCAACAACCTGGTTCTTTTCCATTCTATCATAACCGCTGCGACTACCATGTTTTTCTTGTAATTTTTTTACTGCATCTGTAAATGCTATTTCTGCATAATTTCTAGCCATAACTTCTGCCGAATTTTGATCTGATTAATTAAAGTGCAAACCATAATTTTACTCCATTTATGGTTTGCACTATTACACTTCATTTTACGTAACTCATCGATTCATAAACCCCAATAAACGAAAGCTTATCATTACGAGTCAATTCAAACAGCACAGCTGGTTGCAATGCCTTTGAGTCGATGCTGTTGTCTTGATTTATTTTGATTTTCACGGTGTTAATTTTAACGATTATTTGATGTTGTTCTTCTCTAAAAAATTTAGAATGTACGTTGCGATCTCATCGCCTTTTTCTTCGAGAGCAAAGTGACCCGTGTCCAACAGATGAAATTCTAAGTTCTTAAGATCTCTTTTATATGGATAAGCTCCATCTGCCGGGAATATATAGTCGTTCTTACCCCAAACAATTAATGTTGGCGGCTGATAATCTCTAAAATACTGCTGCCATTCTGGATACAGTGGCACATTGGTTCTGTAGTCGTAGAACATAGCCAATTGAATCTCGTTGTTCTCTGGTCTTGTTAAATGTTGCAAGTCAATATTCCAGTTATCCGGACTAATCTTTAAAGAGTCCTGAACCCCATGCGTGTATTGCCATTTTAATCCTTGAGGGGAGTGAAATACCTCTAAAGCCTTGCCATTTTCTGAGGTATAATTGTTCCAGTATTTTTTGATTGGATCCCAAAAATCTTTAAGACCCTCTTCGTATGCATTCCCATTTTGAATAATTAAAGATTGAACACGGTCGGGATTTTTAGAAGCAATTCTAAATCCGATTGGCGCTCCATAATCCATTAAGTAAATACTGTACTTGTCTACGTTGAGTTTGATTAAAAAGCTCTCCACGATTTTTGACATATTGTCAAAGCTGTATTCAAAATCTTTAATCGATGGTTGGTCGCTGCGACCAAATCCGGGATAATCGGGTGCCAAAACATGATAATGAACAGACAAGTCTGTAATTAAATTGCGAAACATATGAGAAGAAGTAGGATAACCATGTAATAATAACAATGTTGGCTTATTTGGGTCTCCGGCTTCTCTATAAAATATGGTTACTCCATCGATCTCGACAGATCTGTGGTACGTTGTATTAATAGCGACCGTTTGCTCTGTAGCAAAAGCACTTAGCTCTGTTGGCTTGTCGAAAGATAAAATTACGAATGATAGTAAGACAAAGAAGCTCGCCTTAAATATCGATACTTTTGTTTGTGTTTTCATTTTGTTTGTTTTTGTATGGTTATAGTTTTATTTTTTGAACGCTGTGACTAATTCGGCAGTTGTATAAACATGACTTGCCACAAACCTGTAATTAGTTTGTGCAGCTGCGTTACCATCGTATCCAGGTATAATTGCAGAGGCGGTAGCATCACCTACCACAGCAACTTCGAATCCATCTTCTAATAGCTCTCTTAGATGAGACTCGACACATAAATTTCCCGACATCCCAGCCAGGATAACCTTATCTACTTTTTGTTTTCTTAATTGTAAACTCAAATCGTTTTGTTCGGGGCCAAACACTTTATGGGGCCCGACTACGGTTACAAAGTCTTTGTCTATATATTTTTTATAGCGCTCTAGAAAATCTGCACCAGAACCTTCGAAGCCATCTAGCGATAATTGATCACCGCGATCGAACATACCAATGTCATGCATTAGCTTTTCAAGTGCGCCTTCAAATTTCCAGCCATGATCGTGCTTGTAATAATAATGTGGCGAGATAAATACTTGTACGCCATTGGCCTCTGCCAGTTCAAACAAGGTTTCTAAGTTTTGAACCGTGTTGTTCTTGGTAACACTTTCTCCAACTACACCCCAGGTAACACCATCGGGGCTTAAAAAATCGTTTTGAGGGTCGGTAATTACGATCGCTGTACTACTATCGATTGTAAATCCTGGGTCGGGCAATTGTGCGAATAGACTTGTGTTACTTAGCATTGCCACGAACAGCGTAAACAAGATTTTTGAAATTTTAGTTTTCATGATTTCTGATTTAATAGTTATATAATGATTAAAGTTTTCTTTCTGATTCGTCTATAAGTACATCGTTGGCACTCATATCTCTCACCCGCATTAATCCGTCTGCATCAAACTCCCAATGTTCGTTTCCGTGAGTGCGTTTCCATTGACCGGTTTCTGAATCCTGCCACTCGTATTCAAACCGCACCGAGATTCTGTTATCGTTAAAGCTCCACAGATGTTTCTTTAGTTTATAATGCAGTTCTTTTTTCCATTTGTTTTTTAAAAAAGAGACGATGGCTTTTCTGCCAGTAAAGAATAAGTCTCGATTTCGCCATTGTGAATTTGGCGTATAGGCTAGAGAGATTCTCTCTGCATTATAGCTGTTCCATGCATCTTCTGCGGCTTGTACTTTTTCGATTGCCGATTCTTTTGTAAAAGGGGGTACTATGTTTTTCATATTGATAATTTATACAGACAAGTCTGTTTAACTTATTGATAATTTAATGTCAAATATTTCTTTTAGTTATTCAAACAAACAGACAAGTCTGTTTATTTTGCACATAAAATGAGTCGTGCCTAGCTTAATAATCTTACACAGGCTCTCTTAGCACTTACTATTGGCCAAACATCCTTCTGAATTTGAGAGAGTATAATGGCTCCTTCTATCAATATCAAGGTCTCATCCCCTATTTCCTGAGCTTGTTGTTCTGTATATTTCTTCGTTCCACTCAAGGTATCGTGAATCCAAGCTCGCAATTCATTTTTATGATATATAGCCTGCTCTTTAATCTTGTCGTGATCCTTGGGCAGATCTACAATAATATTTTGCCAACCGCATCCTCTAAATTCTACTTCTGTTAACCATTCGGTTAAATAATCAAAGACACCTATAATTTTGTCTTTTGGAGTTTCGCACTGCCCTACACACGTATTAAGTTTACCCATCCACATGGTATGCCGGCGCACCAAATACTCTACTGCAATATCTTCTTTTGATCTAAAATGCTGATACAAACTAGCCTTGGCCACATCTGCTTCTGCAATAATTTGATTAATTCCAGTTTGGTTATAACCATTAAAATAAAACAACCTTGATGCTGTTTCTATGATTCGCTCTCTAACTGTTAATCTTTTCATGCTACAAACCTAGCGCAATTTTTAAATAAACAGACAGGTTTGTTCGTTTTTAACATTTAATTAACAAACATCAATAGTTAAGACCAACAAAAAAAGCTCCTCATAATTGAGAAGCTTTTCTAACGTGCGGGCGGAGAGACTCGAACTCTCACGCCGTGAAGCACTAGATCCTACCTCTAGCATCTTGTGATAATTAAATTGACTCGCTTCTCTCGCCAATTTGATTGGTTTAGACCAACAAAAAAAGCTCCTCATAATTGAGAAGCTTTTCTAACGTGCGGGCGGAGAGACTCGAACTCTCACGCCGTGAAGCACTAGATCCTAAGTCTAGCATGTCTACCAATTCCATCACGCCCGCATTGGGACGGCAAATATACATACATTTTATAATTTACAAACAATCGATACGTCAAATTATTAGAATTTGGTACCTTAGCTTTTCGTATCAAAAAAAGCCAAATGGAGCACCTAAAAGACTATATAAATCAGCATAAAGACAGGTTCTTAAACGAATTATTGGATTTGCTTAAAATTCCTTCGATTAGCGCAGATTCTGCCTATAAAGACGATGTAATCAAAACAGCAAACGCGATAAAAACCAGTCTTGAAAAAGCGGGTTGTGATACAGTAGAAGTTTGTGAAACTCCAGGTTACCCAATTGTGTATGGCGAAAAAATAATAGACGCTTCGCTCCCTACGATTTTGGTATATGGACATTACGACGTACAACCCCCAGACCCTTTAGATTTATGGGACAGTCCCCCATTTGAGCCTGTGATTAAAAAAACAGAAAAACACCCAGACGGAGCAATTTTTGCCCGTGGCGCCTGCGACGATAAAGGCCAAATGTATATGCATGTAAAGGCCTTAGAGTACTTAACCAGTAGCGACCAATTGCCTTGTAACGTTAAGTTTATGATCGAAGGCGAAGAAGAAGTTGGGAGCGAAAGTTTGGGTTGGTTTGTAGAACGCAATCGCGAAAAACTCGCCAACGATGTAATCCTTATTAGCGATACTGGCATGATTGCCAACGATGTACCTTCAATCACGACAGGCTTACGTGGTCTTAGTTATGTAGAGGTTGCGGTTACAGGTCCTAACAGAGATTTACACTCTGGTTTATACGGAGGGGCTGTGGCAAATCCAATTAATATTTTAACCAAGATGATTGCCTCGCTACACGACGAGAACAATCATATTACGGTGCCTGGTTTTTATGATGCTGTAGAAGAACTCACGGCTGTAGAAAGGGCAAAAATGGCCGAGGCTCCTTTTAATTTAGATGCTTATCAAAAAGCCCTTGATATAGAATCAGTGTATGGGGAAGCTGGCTATACGACTAACGAGCGAAATTCTATAAGGCCTACTCTAGATGTAAACGGAATTTGGGGAGGATATATAGGCGAAGGTGCCAAAACGGTAATTGCTAGTCAAGCTTTTGCAAAAATTAGTATGCGGTTAGTACCTGATCAAAACTGGGAGAAAATTACTGAATTATTTAAAGCCCATTTCGAGTCAATTGCTCCCAAAGGTGTTACCGTAGAAGTGACACCGCATCACGGAGGGCAGGCTTATGTTACTCCGATAGATAGTTTAGGCTACAAGGCTGCAGAAAAAGCTTACGAACAAACCTTTGGCAAAACACCTATTCCGCAGCGAAGCGGAGGGAGTATTCCTATAGTAGCGCTCTTCGAAAAAGAGCTAAAAAGCAAAACTATTTTAATGGGCTTTGGGCTCGATAGCGACGCGATTCATTCGCCCAACGAGCACTTTGGCATCTGGAATTACTTAAAAGGAATCGAGACGATTCCTTGGTTTTATAAGTACTTTACAGAACTATCTTCATGAATTTACATTCACTAGCGATTACGGGCATAATCTTAGGTTTAGTCGGTGTTTTTATCGCCTCAATCTTTAAAATTTTACACTGGGCTGGAAGCATGCCCTTGTTGATAATTGGATTTGGGTTGCTAATGGCTAGTTACGGTTTTAGATTTTATCTCAAGCAACCAAAAACAGTTCTGGATTTCAGTAAATTAGCCGTGGCAATCTTTGTTCCTTTAGCCTATTTATTTTCGTTAATGTATTGGTCGTATAGCCAATGGATATCGCTGGCTTCTTTGCTTGCTGTACTAGCATTTATTGTGCTGTTTGTGAAACAAAAAATCAAAAACGATAAGGCTGCCTCTTTAGACAGCATATTGGGAGTGGTAGCCGGTTGTGGAATCATAGGAGGGGCCTTGCTCAACATCCTACATTTGCCTTATGCCCAATATTGTATGATTGGTGGGATGCTTGCCATGGGAGCTTTGGTTGTAACCACTGTTTTTAAAGCTCCTACTTCTAAGAAAGATTAGAGTTTCTTAACGTATTGGGTAATTATCACAATCTGTTGCCCGTCTACTTTACCTTCTATATACTCGGCATTTTCGTGATCTAAAGAGATGCGTCTCACGGCTGTGCCTTGTTTGGCAACCATGCTCGACCCTTTCACTTTTAGATCTTTTATAAGCACTACGGAATCGCCAGCTTCGAGCACCACTCCATTTACATCGCGATGCACAAGGTCGTTAGAGGTGTCTTTACCATCACCAGCTGCTGCAGCCCAAGTGGCTACTTCATCTTCTAAGTACATCATATCTAAAAGATCTGTAGACCACCCAAAAGACTTTAATCGTTGTAACATGCGCCAAGCCATCACTTGTACTGCCGGTTCTGTGCTCCACATGCTATCGTTTAAACAACGCCAGTGATTTTGGTCTATCGTTTCTGGGTTGTTGATTTGACCCAAGCAAATGTTGCATAAAAGTACACTGGCCTCTGCTGCTGCCTTGGGCGAAGACGGAACTTCGTAAACGCTCAATTGCTCATTATTGCTGCATAGTTCGCAGCTATCGTTACTGCGTTTACGTAAAGTTCTTTCTGTACTCATATAGGGTTTTATAGCTGCAAAGGTAGCTTTCTTGAGGGTTCTTGCAAATGCTAAAATTGTAATAAAATTTGTTCTACGTTTGTAGAATTAAAATTTTATTCTACATTTGTAGAGTAATTATTCAAATATCTATGTCTTTATCAAAATCAGAAGAGCAGCTTATGCAGCTATTATGGAATCATAAAAAAGCATTCATTGGCGATCTCATAGAAGGTTATCCAGAGCCAAAACCAGCGATGACCACGGTGGCTACCCTTTTAAAACGTATGCAAGACAAGGGATTTGTGAACTACGAAAAAATAGGAAGAGCCCGCCAATATTATCCGGCAGTTGCCAAAGAAGCCTACTTCTCGAAGCAGTTTAACGGGATGATCAAAAACTTTTTTAACGATTCTACCAGTCAATTTGCTTCGTTTTTTACACAAGAAACAGACATGACCAAAGACGAATTAGAGCGTCTTAAAAAACTGATAGATCAAGAAATTAAAAAGAAGCAATCATGATACTATATCTTATAAAATTTACTGGTTGTTTGGGCTTGCTTCTGTTAGTATACAAAGTCTTTTTAGAGCATGAGAACATGCATACATTTAAGCGATTCTACTTATTAGGTAGTCTTTTAATGGCTGCTGTATTACCGCTAATTACCATAACGTATTATGTAGACCCCGTTGCCACAGACGCAGCCCTAAACACCTTAGTCACCTTGGACGAAGGCAACAGTGCAGAGACCGCTACCGGTTTAAGCAGCACAATAGTTTGGTATAGTTTGGTGGGTATTTATGCAATTGGAATGCTCGTATTTGCGCTCAGGTTTGGTCTCAACATAGGACGAATTTTTAAAACTATTAACGCCAATCCAAAAATTAAAATGCCGCATTACATACAGGTGTTGCTTAAAAATTCTGTGGTGCCGCATTCCTTTTTAAAATATGTATTTGTCTCTAAAAACGAATTGGCTCAGCACGAAATTAGCGAAGCCGTAATGCAGCACGAGTTGGCGCATGTAAGGCAAAAACACTCTTACGATATTCTTTTAATAGAATTGTTCCACATAGCATTCTGGTGGAATCCATTATTTATTTGGCTTAAAAAGGCTGTTAAACTCAATCACGAATTCTTAGCAGACCAGAGCATTACGAGCTCTTCTATGTCTGCTTCACAATACTGTGACTTGCTTTTTGCTTACGCAAGCGGATCTGATCACTCCGCCTTGGCAAGTCCTATTAATTATTCATTAACTCAAAAACGAATTGTAATGCTTACAAAATCATTTTCAAAAAAACGGGCAGTAATTAAAGCCTTGATCGCATTGCCAGTATTGGCGATTTGCCTTCTATTGTTTAACAACGACTTAATCGCGCAAGAGCGCACCTATACCGTGGTAAAAGAAATTCACGAAGGTGGCGATCACGACTTTAAAGTAATCCATACAGACCATGATGGAACTCCTTTGCATATCAAAATAGACGGTAAAAAAATTATGGTAAATGGCAAAGAAACAAAACTAAATAGGTTTGTCTCTGCTGTAAATAACGCAACAAAAGAATGGGAAGAGCAGCAGTACACCAGTGCAGATCTTCATATCGAGCTTGGAGATATAGACAAGCACTTTCTCAAAAAAGTAAACGATGCCTATAAAAAGACCAAAGTGTACAAAGCCAATCCTAACAGTTATGGCCTAGTGCCACCACCACCGCCTCCACCACCAGCTCCAGATGGTAATAATGTTATTATCGATATCAAAAAGAACAGAGTGATACGTGAAGATGTAAAAGGAAACGTATTTGTTATCAAAGATGAGGTTGACGAAAACGAAGAAGAAATCGAAATCATAGAAGTTAAGGAAGTCGAAGGTGAAAACGTTTGGATAATCGAACAAGAGGTAGAAGAAGAATCAAAAGGTGGAAACAGTTATGTGTACCGAGTAAGCCCAAATTCTGAGCTAGAAGTGATAGAAGAATTTGAAACAGAATTACCTCCACCACCACCACCGCCACCAGCACCAGAAGATCCAGTAGACTTACTTATCGATATTGCAAAAAAAGGCGGCAGCTTTTTTTACGAAGGAAAATCGGTTACCTCAGACAAAGCCATCGATTTGGTAAAGAAAAACAAAGAGATGAATATTATGGTCAGAATGAATGACAACAAAAAACCGACAGTTAAACTTTCGAAGTATCCTATTAAATTATAGTGATGTAATTGCAAATTAGCATGAAGCCCCAATTTTGGGGCTTTTTTTGTAACAAATCACCCCAATTAGCGTTCTAATATTCTATGTGCCTGTAAGCAGGCCTCTTAACTCATCAATCCAACATCAAAATGTTACAACGATTTTTTATTTTTTGCTCGGGAGCAGACACCAAAATTCTCGAAGAATGTTCGCCTGGAGAGAACACCAAATATGCCGGCATAGGCGCCACGGTTTTCTTTACCGCCGTAATGGCCACCATCGCCGCCTCCTATGCATTATACACAGTATTTGACAACTACCCTACAGCTATTTTCTTTGGCTTTGTTTGGGGTTTACTCATTTTTAATTTAGATAGGTTTATCGTTTCTACACTAAAGAAAAGAGACAGCTTTTTTGACGAACTTATTCAGGCTTCGCCTAGAATTGTACTCGCCATAATTATCGCCATCGTAATCGCTAAGCCTTTGGAATTAAAAATCTTCGAAAAGGAAATTGATCAGGTTCTTCTAGAAGAGAAAAACGACATGACCCTCCAAAACCAGGAGCAGTTAGCCTTGCAATACACCCCCGCTGTAAACGCACTTACGCAAGAAATCGAGACCCTTAAACAAGAGGTTGTAAACAAAGAAGCGAGTGTTAATGCATTATACGACACCTATATCGCAGAAGCAGAAGGCCGAGCTGGCACAGAGATTCTAGGCAAGGGCCCTGTGTACAAAGAAAAGCGAGAAAAGCATGACGCCGAACTCGCTGCGTTACAAGCCCTCAGAACAACCAATAATGATAAAATCGCAGGCTTAGAGACTCAAATCGCAGTTCTAAACAATAATTACGAGGCCAAAGTTACAGAAACACAACCCGTGATAGATGGCTTTGACGGGCTTATGGCAAGAGTTAATGCCTTAGATAAATTGCCTTGGCTCCCTAGCTTCTTTATCTTTTTATTGTTTTTGGCTGTAGAGACCTCGCCCATTTTGGCCAAACTCTTATCGCCTAAAGGATCTTATGATTTTAAATTACAAGAGCAAGAAGGCCGTGTTAGTTCATGGGTTGCGCAACAAAAAGTGCAGCGCGATGTATTAGTGAATACAGACAAAGAGGTAAACAACCGAGTTTATGCAGACATCGCAGAAGAGCAAGAACTTTACGACTATAAAAGGCAAAAAGCACGCGAGCTTATGCAACTGCAAGCAGATGCCTTTTACAAAAAACAGAAGAGCATTTTATAAGTAGTTTTTTATGCGGCTATTGCAATATTTGAGTTAGACTTAAGGTCGAATAACATGGTTTGTTCTTGCAAGGCAGAAGACATAGACATAGGGCCAATCTGACTATAACCTATCCAAATTTGCATCAGTTTAATAGGCATTTTTATGGCATCAGATGCTCCAAGTTTGGAATCGTCAACATGTACCCAACGCATCAATGGTTGCTCACAGATGTGCTTCATTACATTCGCTTTTCCGTAATACTTGCGTAAGCGAATAAAAATCTCAAGATCAAACAACCACTCGGTGTAAAAGTCGGTTCCATAAATTAGAGGGACCGCATTTTTCTTAAAAACTTTTGCCCCACATTGCGTATCGCGAATCGGTAATTGAAGTATGAGTAAAATGAACTTTTTAATAACATTAGAGAACAATTTTCTCATAGGGTTTCTGGAGATGTTGCCACCACCAGAATTACGCGAACCAAATACCATAACAAGCTTGTCTTCTGATTTTAACGTTTTGACTAAGTCTTTAAAATCGTTAAAATCAGTTGACAAATCTGCATCGATAAAGCCTATGTATTTTATGCTTTCCAATGTGTACAAGTATCGAGCTCCTGCTCTTACAGCCGCCGCCTTTCCTGCGTTTTTCTTAACATCAACAATGCTAATGCTATCGGGCACTTGTGATTTCATTTCTTGAAGCACCTTAAGCGTATTGTCCTTGCTACCGTCATTTACAAAACACAAATGATAGTCGTCATTTGCTTTAATAAACGAGATAAAAGCTTCGCTGTTGATTCTTTTTTCTTCATTATAGCAAGGAATTATTAAGCCAGTTTTCATAATATTAGATTTAAGTTTTACGATTCTGATGGGGCAAACTTATCTCGATAGGCTGCTCAAAAACTTTATTTTCGGTGAGTGCATTTTTGGTGTCGACCAAAACCGTTTATCGAAGGATGTACCACTGGTCGATTGATGTATCTTTGAACTGCAATAAATAAGTAGTTGTGAACGCGATACATAACATCAAGACGAACAAAGTATTACTGGCTGCAGTCCTAATAGGATTGGCATATCATGGTGCCTCGGTCTTTTTTACTTTGAACAAAACCTACGATGCTTTGGTTCATTTATTTTTTGCAAATCACTACGCAACCAGCTGGTTTGAACCCTGGAACTACAGCTGGTATACTGGCTTTAATACTATGGGGTATCCTCCGTTAGTACATCAAAGCATGGCGCTGTTCTCGTTTATTGGAGGGCTTTCATTTAGCTTATATACGCTAGCAGCCATAGGGGTTGTCCTTTTTATTACTGGCGTATATAGAATGACCCTGATGATTACAAATCATAGGGCCACAGCCGGATATGCAGCGGTACTCGCTGTCTTTTCTAGCAGTTTTGTCGAAACCTTACATTTGTTTGGTCAGCTCCCAAGCATCATCGGAATTTCTGTCTTAATGCACGCCTTACCAGAAATTTATCTTTGGGTATTTGGCGGCAAGAAAAAACACTTAATTCGTGCGTTTTCGCTGCTTGCTGTTACGGTCTGCTCGCACCATGTTACCCCTATTTTTGGGATGGTATTTTTTATTTTCCCAGTGATTGGCATGGCCATAATGGACCAAGCTAAAAAAGACACTGGTAGTTATAAAGAAGTTCGTTTTAAGCATTTTTTTAAAAGCTTAAAAACAACCTTCAAGCGCGTTTTAGTTTTTGGGACCGGATCTCTTGCTCTTATTATTGGCTGTATTTTACCCTATTGGATAAATTCAAAAAACAATCCGATTACACAGGTGCCAATTCCACATGGCTCAAGAGATAACTTTATAGAAGTTGGTTCTTCGGGGTTTATCTTCTTTTTGGTTCCTTGGGGGTTATTCTTATTGCTTTGGCCTTTTATTTTTAGTCGCTTTTTTACCAAGCGTTACCTATTCTTTGGAATATCTTTCGCACTGCTATGTTTGTTAGGTACGGGTGGCACAACTCCAATACCAAGGCTTATTTTAGGAGATAACGCGTTTTCGATCCTCACCTTAGATAGGTTCACATTATGGGCCAGTATCATGGCCTTACCTATGGTTGCTCTTTTTACATTTAGACTAATACATGGAGATTTTAAGTTGGTTATAAGTGCAAGATTGAGCCCGATCGGATACAAATTTATTACTGGCGGAATCATAGGCTTATACCTGATTGTTTCGCTCGCAACAGTTAACCTAGTCAACCTTAGACCATCGCAGCCAGAGGCCATAGACATGCAACCTATCGTTAACTTTTTAAACCAAGACCAACATTATAAATGGCGGTATTTACCTTTAGGATTTGGCGATCAAATGGCAATGTTGTCTACCAAAACCCAAGCCCATACTATCGATGGAAATTATCATTCCTCTCGCAGGCTACCTGAATTGACTTCTCGAGCTGTCGAACGCCTTGAAAATTCAAAATATCGAGGCGTCGAAGGACTTGGTTCATTGCAACAGTTTTTAACGTCACCAGAAAAATATCATTTGAAGTATGTGTTTTCGAATGATAAGTTTTATGACCCTATTTTGTTTTTTACAGGATGGACACAGTTGCCTGTTCTCGAAAACGGGATCGCAGTTTGGCAAAAAGCTGGGGTATCGCCTTTACCTGCCATATTGCCCAAAGAAGATGTGCCTTTGTATCTAAGATTATGGTGGGGAATCGTTCCGTTATTTACTGTTTTTATAGTCTTATTAATAAATATTAAAAGCATTTACAATCGTACTTTTGGGGTTCGTAAGGAGCATAATTGGGCCAAAGAATACGTACATAAGTCGGTTCGTCGCTGGCAGTTTAATATTCAGGCTTTATGGGCGATAGTTTGCCTTTTTGGCATATTCGGACTAGGCCTTGGCCTAACTATTTCTAACGCCGAACAGATTTCGCCACAAAATAATATTTTGGCGTACTATGATGCTCTAGATTTTAAAGACTTTAAAAAAGCCTATTCTCTAATGGATCAGCGCGATTATTCGCTCGATCAATTTATGCTAGAAACGGCGGTAAGTGATGGTTTGGTTAGTTCATACGGTAAACTTGATGCGATTTCGCTAGAAACACTAATGCAAAATGATAGCTTGGCTGTTATCAAGGCGAATACAACTTGGATTACTCCTCTGTCGTTATATGAAAGCTCGCAAGTGCACACCCTGACAAAGATGGCCAATCAATGGACTCTAAAAAGACCCGAAATCTCAAACGATATTCCTCCGGATCAGTTCATCGCTAGAAACAAAAACGTTTTTTACAATCAGGGAAGAAGAGCACTCACAACAAAAACCGGATTCTATAAAGATGTACTCAAACAACCTCGAGTTGCTTTGTTACAATCCAAACTGATTCAGGTAGGAAAGCAATACAACATCATTGGCGATTTTATTAATATAGACAACCGCCCTGCAGACGTTTCTATCGAGGCAATTTTGTATGATTCCAACAACAGAGTACTGGCCAAGTACAACGTCAAAGATATAATGAAGCATCATTTGTTGCCTAAAGAACGTAGCTCGTTTAGACTAGAATTTGAAGCGGTTTCTTGGTCAAAAAACCTAGAATCTGCGGCCGGCACTTTTGATCCATTAGAGTTTAACCCAACAGAATTAAGTCAAACTCCCTCGCGCTATCAGATCGTTATTACGAGCAATGTGACAAGTCAAGAAATCTATAACGACGTAGCGATTAACCGATTAAAAATAAGAGCGCATTCAATTGATGGAAGTTTGTTCAACAGCGGCACAAGCGGCGTTATTATTCCTCAGGTTTTAATCTCATACTACGACCAAAACAAGCAATTAATTTGGGTATCGACTCAATATTTAGAGAAAAATATTCGACCGCAAAGAAGAGCAGAATTTAAGATTGCTTTAAACCAAAACACAGCTTCTATATTTCAAATAGACGTAGACAAAGTCTGGAACGTAAATGGTATTTCGAACGATCAAATGTGGAACAGCCTTGACGCCCTCATTCAAAATTTTGAACATCCAAAAGACCTAATCCCAGTAAAAGGTAAAGACTATGCATACATTAGGATTCAGCTAAACAATTACACCAATCAAATTCAACGGCCATGATACAGCACAAAAACATATGGCTTTTGCTCTGCTTGGTGATGTTCATTTTTGGTTGTCAAACAAAAAGCGAACCCCAGATGGTTGCTAATGGTCTTCCCCTCTCTTTGTCACATAACTCGCTTTACAATGCTGGCGACACCATTAAACTCGACGTCAATGATCAATCAGATATAACGTTTCGATCAGATTTGTTAGTGTTGTTGTTAAATCATGGCATGCTCACTACTGCACTTTCTGCAAAAGGATCTAACGATGACATGTTTTTTGAGGTTCCGGAATTTGTCGCAAACAAATCGGGAGCGGTTGCTTGGACATTATTTTACGATCAGAAAGAAGTAGAGAAAGGTAATTTTGGCATCCGCCCAGCGATTAAGAAACAAGAAATTATTCCAGCGTACGTGGGTCCGCCAAGCATCTTGGCAGGTGGGAACGATCATACTATGCTGGTAGTAATTCCAACAGATATTTATGGCAATACACTAAACGACGGCGAGGCTCTAAGCATCACGAAAGGAGCTAGCGAGGTTATAACAAAATTAGATGCAGTTACCACCAATGGCTTATCCTGGAGTCGTTTCTATTCGGACAATAAAAGCGGTAAAATAAAAATAGGCGTTGCTTCTGCCAGTGCCACCTCCAACGAACTAGAAGTTGTCGTAGACCCAAATACACCTAAAGATTTTACAATTTTTACAGAGCGTTATCACAACTATGCAGATGGAAACGAATCGATTACTTTAAAAACTGCAGTAATCGTTGATTCATATAACAATACTGTTGCAGACGGAACCCAAGTTGAATTTATTATACGAACCAATGCAGAAGAATACCTCAACATAAAAGCTGCTACTGTACAAGGCGTGGCTAGCGCCTATATGCAGCATCCAGATAGTAAGAGTCGATGGGAGATTCAAGCCAACATTGATGGCATGGCCTCCAGCGCACCGATATCAATTGATTTTGAAACGGCTATAAGTGTCTTGCCTGTGTACTATGATGAGCCAAATCAAATGATAAAAGTTGGGCCAATAATAGGGCATTTGGGGCAACGTATTCCAGATGGTGTAAGGGTTGTTTTAATGTTTAACAACCAAGAATTAATGACGACTTCGACCAAAGATGGTCTTGCTCTTATTAAACTAACCGCGCCATTATCTTTTAAAGACGATTTACAAACTTATGTTTGCGCCCTTGGTATATGCGAATCGTTAAAACAAGAGCAGCCATGAAAAGAATAGCCAACAAACGACTCTTTTTAATTTCGCTATGGACGGTATGCCTGCTAGCTATTCTCTTTGGGATAAGCCAAGTACTCAGTTATCTTAACTCTGGGGCAACCAGAAGTGATATGCTTCATCTCGATTTAAAAAAAGAAAACTATTACACTCCTGCCGTAAAATGGCAAGATGTGAGTAGCCAAGGAAGACCTTTTTTAGAGCAAGACATCAAGCAAATCAAAGAAGATTATCTGCGAGCATGGTACATTCGTAATCAGGCGCTTAAACAAAATCTTTCCAAAGGCCTAGAAGACGCATTTACCCAAGAGGCCCTGATTAACCTAAAAGAATTGATTAGCCAACATAATTCTTTAGGTCAGTCTATTGAATTTACCACGTTATCTCACAATATCACTCCTATCTTCTTTAGTGACGATGGTAAAATTGTAAGTTTTATTGACCAAGACGTTACCTTTTATAATCGTGTGCTCCAAAACGAAATTCCCATTGCTCAATCGCACGATACTGCTAGTTATAAAGTAATCATGTTCTTTGAAGAAGGGGTGTGGCGCATTCGTCATTTTAATCAAATCGAATCAAATCCGCAGGGCGATTCGACCCATTTAGCTCAGAGTAAAACGGAGCTTTTAAATGGAATTAACTACTATCCAAAGGATCAACCATGGGATACATTCGGATCTGATTTTAACCCCATCGAAATTGCCCAGGATTTTAAAAAAATAAAAAGCTTAGGGCTTAATAGTATTAGAATATTTATAGGATACGAAGACTTTGGTGCCTCAGTATTAGATACTATTAAGACCGATAAACTCGTCCAGCTCATGGATCTTGCATACGACAACGATCTTAAAGTTGTGGTGACGCTGTTCGATTTTTATGGCAACTATGCTGTTTCTGATTGGTCTTTAACCATGCAACACCTTAGGGGAATAGTAGCGGTTTTAAAAACACATAAGGCGCTTCATAGTTGGGATATAAAAAACGAACCCGATTTGGATTTTGACTCACGAGGCCGTGACGTTATTAGTGCCTGGCTTGAACAATGTAAACGCACTATAAATCAGTTAGACACTCAACATCCGGTAACCATCGGTTGGTCTTCTATTGAAGCGGCAATGGCTTTTACACAGCAAGTAGACTATGTCTCTTTTCATTATTATGACGACATCGAATTACTAGCTCAGAAAATAGCATTGTTAGAACGAACTACAGATCTCGATTGGGTATTGCAAGAAATCGGAAGTCCAAGCCAGCGTGGTTTTTGGTCGCCTTTTGGAAGCAGTCAAAAAGGGCAAGCTCAATTTTATGAATCGATGTTTGATCAACTAGGGACCACCGATAAGTCATTCTTTATTTGGACCCTTTATGACTTTGAGCAAGTTCCATCGTCTGTTGCTGGCTGGCGACCATGGAGAAAAAACAAACAAGCCAATTTTGGCTTGTTTGATGTTCATAATAATCTAAAAGAAAGTGGCACTGTGGTAAAGGCACGTATGTTAAATAGCAATTAACTTAACAGCTCTTTTTTTTTCGTTTAAACGTTCGAATTGCTGGACGTACAAATTAGCAATATGCTCCATAGATAATGCTCCTGCAGCCTTATAATTAGCCTTTGCTAGGCTTGTTCTGTGGTTTTGGTCTACCGATAATTTTACAATGGCCTCTTTTAGACTCTGCACACTCGTAGCCTCAAAGAATTCGCCTCTATATCCTTCGTCTTTTACCAACAATGATAAGTCGCCTAAATCTGGCATGATAACCGCTTTTCCGTAGCTTCCTGCTTGATGCAATACTCCAGAGCTTCCGGTAGTAGAAGTGTAAGGAAAAACCACCATATCACTGCTAGAAAATAGCTCGGGCACTTCTTCTTCTTGAACATATCCGGTGAACTCAACGTTTTTGATATGTTTGTATTTTGATTGAACCATATCTAGATAACCCAAAGCATTTGGATTGTCGGTCCCCGCGATCACCAATGCTATAGGCGTATTTACTTCGTTACGGGCGGCTTCTACAGCCTCTATTAAAATTTCTACTTTTTTATATGTTCCAAACTTTCCAAAAGTCATTACTTTAATGAAGTCATTCTGTTTGTCATAGTCAGGTTCTTCTGGGGTTTCGAAGGTTCCATGAGGAATCAGCATAGTGTTATTGGCCAAATACTTGCCCTCTATGATTTGTACATACTGACTTATAGTAAATGCGACTTTATCTGCTTTTAAAATAAACTTAGTAAGTACTCTTCCGATAAAATTGTATACACGTCGTTTTAATGGATTTTTAGTAAACCCTGCGCTATCTAAATCGACGGTTTCCATAATATTGTGTAACAACACAATGGTCGCAATCCCAGATCGTTTTGTAAGCCAAGGGCTTAGCAAACCCAATGCGGCTGGCACCTTTTTGTCTCCAAATTTCATAAACTGCAAATTATAGAACACTCCGTCGGGCTTGGTTTGGGCAATTGCGTTTTTTATAGTGAGCAAATTTTTATAGCTATTAAACTTCCAACAGTTTACGACAGTTACTTTACATCCGTCTATGTTTTGGTCTATGTGTGCTTCTTCTTGAGACACATCTGTATATAGGACAATTTCACTTATACTTTTATTTTGCCTAAAATGCTTTACCAAATGATACGCATATTCGTTTAGGGTTACTTTACTCGGGGGGTAGGCAGTTACAATTCCTAATTTCATCACTTTAACTTTAGTTGATTTATTATTACAAGGCAAAAATCATTAATAAAAGAACCAACTTAGGCCCTTTGTCGACCAGTTGCATATATCTGTAGACGAACGAATTAAATGCGAAGATTAAGCAGAGAACGAGCGCTTAAACAAGAAGATTAAAACACTGATTAACAGACCTCCCATGGCAATAATCTGCATTACGATTACTTGAAGAAAATTACTGTGAAACTGTGTTAAAAGGATCACTTGCAAAGCGCCAAAAATGGCGGCAATTGCCACTGGGAGGTAATAGTTAATCGATAAGAAATAATAGACAAATAAATTGGCCAATGCGAATAGTGAGGTAGCCAAGGCATACCACCCTAGTAGTGGAGCAATTTGAAGGTACTCAGCTCCGAATAATAGTGTTACAGTAAGTTCGCTAAACACAAAACACCAAGCTGTAATTAGACTGGCGATTATCGCAACTTGAATCGCATAGGTCACCAATAATCCCTTGGTATTTTGCCCCTCTTTATTACGCCGTATCACTTTGGGCAATAGCAACATTACAAACATCCATGTAACAAAATACACCACTCGACCAATCAGTGCCATAGAGGCATAAAGGCCAGCTTCTATATTTGAGAAATAGTGTTTTACCAATAGAATATCGCTATTGTTAAAACATATTTGAATAAGCTCATATACCGCAGTGAGCGCAAAAAACAGCAATATTTTTTTAGTGGCTGCTTTTGATATTTTTGGCGCACTTAAAGGGGGTCTTTTAATGGTTTTAAACGGTAAAAGGCCAAAACAGATAGAGACTAGAATGCCAATAGAAACTGCAAGTATAGGATCTAAATCAAAAATAATTAGCAAGCTAAATGTAAGTAACAATCGAGATAGCATCTCTGTTTGATACGTTTTTGCCAACGATTTAAAACTACCATTACCCTGGAGCAGTCCACGGTTTACACTCATGGCAAAATAAATGGGAATTGTACAACCAAAAATCACATATCCCATCTGATGATTTGTATTAAACATCAGACTTAATTCGCGTGAAAAGACCACAAATAAGGCGCCTATCGCAATGCCTATTATAAGAGCTCGAAAATATCCCCAACGTAAAAATCTTGATTTATTCGGGCCCTCAAACTCGATGCTAAACTTTGCTACTACAATTTGAAAAGTCATCGCAACAAAGGAGAACACTAAAAGCAGTGTTACCAGCATAGCTGCTTCTGCAAACTTCTCAGGCCCTAAATAGCGACCTAATGCCAAATTATATAGGTAGTTACCTGCATTAACAAGAATCCCGCTTAAAAAGAAGACTTGCTCGCCAGATAATCGACGCGATTGTTTTAAGGTCTGAATCAATTGCATAGAAGAAAATCTAGCATACAAGTTGTGCTCCTAATTGTCTAAAGGAGCCTTGTATTTTTTCGTTTGAATGGTGTAAGATCGAAACCGTTTTGTTTGTCATTAAGCCTTGTATTTTGAGATCGTTCAGAAGCATCGCCGCAGACAAATCTAAATCGTCTAAATCACTAAGATTTATGGTGAGATGATCATCTGACGACAAAACCGCTTTAAAAAAATCTCTGATTCCATAGGCACCATTACCATGAAGTCTACCTTTTAAAAAATATACGTTGTCTTGTTTTACAATTCTTAGGGCCATTCTAATATTATTTAATTAGCGTTAAATATGAATTTGAATAATTACTGTGTACTACCCTCATCGACCAGTCGGTAGATGGGCAAGTCACCTTGTGTATTACTATTAATGTGTTGTATGTTGTTTGTGTATTCATGATCTTTTTTTGATGGTGCAAATATTGTCAATGCAAATTGCCTTTCTGGTATTCAATCGATGATTGGTGGTTTGCTGTAGTCGAATGGGGATTCTGGTTCTTTTAATGCTTCGGCTTTGGATTATGCATGGCCTTATCTAAAAACGGCCATCGTGCTATCGTTTTTAAGCTGGCCGGAATTACAAATTGACCATTATATGAAAGTTTGTTCTACCAATTGCCGTTAGCTGTCGATGAGTGGTCGTTTCGCTACGCTTAAAAAAGTTAGGTTGGCGTGTACCTTGCCAATGCATTTATAGGGAGTCGATCCTTATAAAAATCACAAAAGATGAAAAGGCAAAACTTACTCCAAATAACAGTATTCTTGATTGCGATACTATTTAGTCAAACCAAGGGCCAAGCTCAAGATATGCAGGCTGGTTTTGACATGCTCAATCAAGGTCAGTTTGACAACGCCAGGCTGTATTTTGAGGATGTTATAAAAGAGTATCCAGACAACAAAACCGCGCAGCTCTGCTATGGACGAGCGCTGGGACTTAGCGGAAGCCCAGCACAAGCGAATCAACATTTTTCTTCTATGCTGGCCACCGATTCTTTAAATATTGAATTACAAATCAACTATGCCGAGTCTTTTTTATGGCAAAAGGATTTTAAAAATGCCATCCCCTATTATATACAACTAGATAAGGCCAACCCAGAGCGTTTCGAAATCATTCTTGGGCTTGCCAATGCGTATGCTGGCGCAAAAATCACAGACAACGCTTTGACGCAAATAAAACGTGCCACAAAACTCCAACCAAATAGTCAAGGAGCTCTAACCTCATTAAAATATATTCGACTGGCGAAGGCAGCAGAGCTAAGCAATGATTCAAAAGAACAAGAAGCCGTAGCGCTTTTAAACGAAAACCTCCAAATTTTTGAGCACGACGCGTTGAGTTTAAATGCTATAGCAAACCTTTATTTAAAAACAGAAAACTTAAGCGCTGCTAAGGAGACATTTGAGAAACATCAATCCTTAATCGAAAAATACTTGGGGCTTTCGTTGGTTCAGCATAAAAAAGGCCTTAATAAACAAGCCTTAATACTTGCGATTCAGGCAGATTCGATCGCACAACAAAAAAGCGATCAAGACCAGGGGCTACGTGCCAAAGAAAGACTGATTCAAGCACATTTATGGAATCAAAAATTAGGCAAAGTCAAACTTTTAGTAAAAGATGCTTATTTGCAATTTGGAACAATCGAACCTGTTTTGGCGCTCGATGCGCAATTTCAAATGTATCTAGGGTCGTTCGCCAAAGCTATTGTGTTGTACGAAACAATTCTAGCAAAAAACATCCAATCTTTTAACGCAAATCTTGGAATTGCAAACGCCTTTTGGGCGCAATCCGATTATGCAAACGCAAAGAAATATGCTCAGCTAACTTTGGAGCATTATCCCAATCAAAAAGATGCCCTCCAATTGCTCTCTAAAATTGAGAGACTACGAAACATCGTTGTGACTCCTTCTGCTAATTACACCGTAGACAACGCCAAAAACAAAGCCTTTCAAACTGGCCTACAAATCAAAGTGCCATTGTCGTATGGTTTTAGTGTTACTGGCGGTTATGTAAAGCGAAACACAAAAAATAATATAACCCAATACCAGGCCAATAGCCAGTCGCTTAGGTTCGGCCTCGAATATAAAATGCCAAAAAACATGGCTCTGGCCTTAGAACTTGGATTTATAAATGCAGTGCTCCCTACCACTAGCTATACCAATCTAGAAGGAAGACTCAATTTTAGTTTAAAGCCTCTTAGTCGTCAAAACATCACGGTTGAATTATCTAGAAATTTACAAGCCTTTAATGCTCAGCTCATCGAGCAAAAGATTTTTATGAACACTATTTCTTTGAGCCATAACTATGTAACGTCCCAAAGATTAGGTTGGTTTAGTAATTACCAATTCACACGACAAACAGACGACAACAGCAGACATTTGTTTTTCTCTTCGTTGTACTACGCAACCGCAGGAAAACATACCATAAAAGGCGGCCTTAATTATCAATACCTGAGCTTTTCCAAGCAACGTGCAGCGGTATATTACAGCCCAAAAAAGTACCAAGCCGTAGAAGGCTTTTTAGAAGCTTCTGGAAAATTAAACACAATCTCGTATCGCGGATTGGTCGCTTTTGGTAGACAGTTCGAAATCGACATGGAAGGATCTAATTCGTTTAGGGCCGAGCTCAATCTTGATATTCCAATCACCACCGGATTTAATGCAAACATCTATGGTAAATACAGCAACATCGCATCTCAGATTACCAGTGGGTTTTCGTTTAGCGAAGTTGGAATTCGGCTCAATTGGAAGCCGTTTAAATCACAGAACAATAAAGCTAAAGCAGATTAAGTCGCTTCATAAGCTCAGGACGATTAGATCTGCTTATCGGAATCACATCTCGCTCAATTAGCACGCTGTTGTCTTCGATGTCAATAATCTTGGTGATATTGATTATGTAACTCCTATGTACTTTTAAAAACAAAGACGGCGGGAGCTTCTCTTCGATCTTTTTTAGCGTACTATGCACCGTATAATTTTTGGTCTTGGTTTTTATAAGAATATAATCTCCTTTTGCCTCAATTAAAAAGATACTGTCAAACTCAATTTTGATAAGCCTCCTATCAATATTAACGTAAAGCTCTTTTCCAAAGCCAGTGTCGGCCTTAGGATTTTCTATAGTAGGTACTGACTGGGTAGCCGGCACACTCACAGTAGATTGGGCCTTTTGTACTGCCTTTAAAAACCTAGGCAAGCCTACTGGCTTTACCAAGTAATCGATGATGCATTCATACTCAAAGGCTTCTATTGCAAAATTTTTATCTGAGGTCGTTAATACAATCTGCGGCGGATTCTTTAAGGTTTCTATAAAATCGAAACCCGTAAAATCTGGCATATGAATGTCTAAAAATATGAGTTCCACCTCATTTTTATTGAGATATTTTATCGCCTCAATCGCATTAGAAAACTCACCCACTATTTGGAGTGAGGGCGCCTGAGCACATAAGTGAGTTATGATTGTTCTCGCTGCCGCTTCGTCGTCTATTACAATACATTTCATGAGCTAATCTCTATAGTTTATTAATAAATTGAAGCATTACCGTTAATATATCCTCAAATTCGGATGCCAGCCGATTATTATCTTCTTTTAATTCTGACTCATAAGTGGTCGCCACTTTGTGAGCTTCAGACATTCCTAAAATACTAATTTTGTGTTTAATCTTATGCACCAATTCACCAGCCTGACTCCATGACCCACTAGACAAATGTGTCTTTAAACTATCCACCTCTTGTGGTAGCTCTGTTTTTAGGATAGCGATTAACTTCTGTCGAAAATCTAGACTATCGCCAGCCAATTGATTGATATAACTAAGATTTGGAGAATACATGTTGGGGCTACATCCTTTTAAATAACTCAGACAAATTAAGCAAAATCGAGCATCAAGAAACACATTCCTTAAAAATAATTCAAGAACTATCGACCAACGACACCTTGGTGGGTTTTACTTGCGAAGCGTAAAATGAAATGTACTTCCTTTTCCTTCTTCGCTTTCTACCCAGATTTCGCCACCATAAAGTGAGACAATTTTTTTAACCAACGACAACCCTATTCCAGAGGAGGTTCCGTCGTCTTGTTGCAAGGACTGAAAAATTTTAAATATCTTTTCGTGAAACTCTTTCTTTATCCCAATTCCATCGTCTTTGATGCTAATTTGATTGTGTGTTGGGGTATCGGTGGCCCAAATCTGAATTTCACCCTTAGGCTTGTCATTGTATTTAATCGCATTTACAATTAGATTCTGAAACAACTGATGTATACGAGCTTTATCGGCCTCTATTGTGGGTAGTGTACCAATAACCTTTATGGTCGTGGTTTCGGGAATATAAATCATTCCTCTCACCTCTTCGATAACTGCATTCAAATCTAAAGTGATAGATTCGCCAACTTCGGAGCCAGCTCTTGAGTAGGATAATACGTCAGAAATAAGCTGTTCCATTTTTTCTAACGTCCCTTCTAAGAGTGCAATATTATCGAGACTACTCTGGTCAAAAGATTCAATATTATCTTCTTTAATCCAATTGACTAACGCCCAGATACTACGCAAAGGAGACTTTAAATCATGAGAAATAATATGAGCATACTCTTGTAGGTCGGCATTGCTTCGCTCAAGTCGCTCAAGCAGTTTCTCTTTTTGGCGTTCAAGGTTCTTTAGTTCTGTAATATCTAAATGAATTCCTATTGAGCCTGTAACCTCACCAAACGAATTTACATTGGGCGCGCCACTGATCAGCCAATGTCGTTTTTGGTTCTTTTTTGTTTTAGCAACTACTTCATAAGAGTTAGATGCGCCTTCTTTACGTCGCTCGTTTTCTTTTTCGACCTTGAGTTGCCCTTCTTTGGTAAGAAACATTTGGCGTGCTGTTTTACCAAGAAGCTCTTCTTCTGAATAACCACTCATTTTTTCGAAGCTATTATTGACCATTAGTATCTGATCTTCATTGTCTACTTCGATGAGTCCCAAATTCATATTTGCGATGATATTACTATACTTCTGCCGCTGGGACTCTAAGCTATCCAACAAACGCTTTCGTTCCCGCTCGTTTTTTAGTTTTTCTGTAATGTCTTCTATAATTGCCAATTGATACCGAATCGACCCATCTGAATTTCGAACCGCTATCACATTGGTCTTTGCAATAAAGGTAGTACCACCCTTTTGCAGGTATTCCTTTTTGATTTCGAATTGATCTAAAAGGCCCTGATTCATTTTGGTCATGAGATCATTAGATGCCTTATATTTAGATGGAGCAGTTATGTCTTTTACCAAAAAGTTTTTAAGTTCTTCTTCTGAGTATAAAAACAGGTTTTGGGCAGCTGGATTGGTTTGTACAATTTGACCTTCCTGGGTAAGAACAATAGGGATGGTAGAATTGTCTACAATCGCAGAAAGCTTCATCTTTTGCTCTGCTATGAGCTCTGTATTCTTATGAGATTCTGTAATATCACGAACAATACCTTGCGCTGCCGTAGGCTGGCCTTGTTGATCGTAAATTAGACTCGCATTAATATGCACCCACTTTATCTTCTTGTCTTTGGTAAAAATTCTAGCCTTATAATTTGTAAAAAATCCTTGCTCTAAGAGGTTTTTAAAACTCTCCATGGCATAGGCATAGTCGTCTTTATAAATGAGGCGCGCAACATTCAGATCTTCTTTTGCACCGTAACCAAATAGCTCGACAGAAGCATCGTTCATAGACAATACATTCCCACTCAAATCCATGACGACGTAGGAGTCTATGAAATTTTCAAAAACCCCTTTAAGTTGTGTGGTTTTTTGGTTTACAAGCGTTTCTAATTGCGAATTGGAGGATTTTAACTCTTGCGTAAGCTCATAAAGCTCTGCCGATTTTTGTTCAAGAATGGCTTCGGCTTGCTTACGCGCTGCTTTTTCGCGCGCTAATTTTCGAGTTAATATGTCATTCAAATTCTTATCCATTTCTGGAGATCATAAACTTTACTTTGGTTCCGTCCTGGTTAATCATATCCATTTTAATGTCTCCATTTTGACCAAAGTGAGCAAAAGTTTTACGCATTAAACCTAGGCCAAAATTATACATGGCTCTGCTCGAAGTGTAAATCATAACCAGATGATTCTCTGATTTTTCGATCACATCAAAGGTAGGTAGTTCTGCTTCGGGATAAATCTTTTTAACCTCAACATGAATGTGATTTTCGACAGAAGACAGCAGTTCAATCGGATCAGAATACATGCTCAAAAAACTAGGATAATCGCGCTCTACCACGCCAAAGAAATGCTCCCCATAAACCAGTAACAAGTCGTCTATTGAAAGGTTTGTTTTTTCACTTAGTTTGCCTAAAAGTTGTAACATTTCGCCAAACTCATAGGTTCCTACAGCCGTGTAAACTCCTTTAGATGGCAAATCGGACTCCGTGATAATGGCATCAGACATCTCTAATCCGAATGTTTCTTCTACTAGTTCTAAAAATTCTGTAAATACAATTCCTTTCACGTTAGAGGTTTTAAGTGTTTAATATAAAAAGTAATTTCTTTTTTTATGAGGCATCGTCAGTAATTAAAACATTTTCTGACCAATAGTTCACGACTTTCTCAATTTTAGAAACATAGGCGTCGTATTTAAGTGGTTTTAGAATATACCCGGCCACTCCAGTTTTATAGCATTCCAACACGTCCTTACGGTTATCCGAAGTAGTCAATATAACGGTGGGTAAGTAACGCAATCGATCGTCTTTTTTTAATAGTTTTAAAAACTCAATGCCATTTATCTTTGGCATATTTAGATCTAAAAAGATAATACTGGGGAGTTGATCTGTTTCTTTTAAATAATCGAGCGCGATCTCGCCGTTTTGGGCCGTCACAACTTCGTGCTCATAGGCCAGGGTCGACATAGCACGCTCCAATTTCATGGTCTCGATTTTGTCGTCTTCTATTAATAATATTTTTAATTGATTCATTGCGGATTTTTGAACATGTAAATATCTACCAAATGTCCTGTTTAGGTTGTCAACTCTCGACCAATGGTATAATAAGTGTCGACGAATGGTAATTTTGTTACGACGAACAAAATTCTATAACCCTTTCAAATTTAGCCCTTAGCGCTGTATCTTTATCATATCTAAATTTGTTCTTATCACTGACCTTCTTTATGAGTGACATAAATACCCTCGTTTTTGAATTGTTTGGATTAAAAGCAGCCACACAGTTGCTTTATGGCGAAAAGGAGCTCAATTACCATGTAATTACCACAGATGGGAATGAATTTGTCCTCAAACTTACGCCAACGTCTATTGCTAAAAACACATTACAAACAGAGCAAGCCCTTTTAACCGAGCTACAACAATCTCCTCTAGGCTTTACAATTCCAAAACCCGTTGCAGATGCAAAGGGAGCATTGGTGAGCGACTTCGATTCTGATCTTGGTTCGTATTACGTTCGATTGCTTTCTTGGGTTCCGGGGAGGCTATGGAGTGGCGTAAATCCGCATCGTGAAACTTTGCTTAACGATCTCGGGGCAAAGGCAGCTAAACTTTGCCAGGCATTAGCGCTTTGTAAGACAGCGGTAAAAAGACCTGCATTTAGATGGGATACGGCCAATGCCCTTTGGACTCGCGATCATTTGGACTTGTTTGATTCTTCTAGGCAGCAGCTTTTAAAAGGGTTTCTCTCACAATTCCATGCGCAGCAGGACTCCTACAAAGACCTTAAAAAGCAATTAATTCACAACGACTTAAACGATAACAACATCTTGGTTTCTGCCTCTTTACAGAACCCTACGGTGAATGGTTTTATAGATTTTGGCGATGTGGTTTATAGCCAGCGAATCAACGAACTTGCCAATTGTTGTGCATACGCATTAATGGGGCACAACGACCCTTTAGAAGCGATTATTCATGTTATTAATGGCTTTAATAGCCAGTGTGATTTAGACGATGCCGAACTCCACCATCTATATGTTTGCATCGCCATGCGATTGGCCATAAGCGTGACTGTTTCTGCGATCAATAAAAAAGAACGCCCCGATAATACCTACCTACAAGTAAGTGATGCAGCGGCTTGGGACGGGCTTCAAAAATGGAGTCAGATCAATCCAGAAATTGCCTATTACAGCTTCAGGGCAGCCTGCGATTTGCCAGCGCATCGTAATCAAAAGCTATTTGAAAGTTGGTCCAAAACACAAAAATTTGAGTTTACAGAATTGTTTCCGTCGACCTCATTTACAAAAGCACATTTATTAGACCTTAGCGTCTCCAGCCTTTGGATTGGAAATGAACAAGAGTTTAACAATCTGGATTTATTTTCCTTTAAAATTGAACAGTTACAAAAACAGGTGCCCGAAGCTATTATTGCCGGTGGCTACTTAGAACCACGCCCAATTTATACAGACTCCGCTTACGACAAAATAGGCAACCATGGCCCAGAAAGCAGGCGTGTTCATTTAGGAATTGATTTTTGGCTCCCTGCATTCACCCCAGTTCATTGTTTACTTGACGGAACCGTTGTAGCGGCTGTAAATGATGCGGGGCCTAAAGAATATGGCGGCATGGTAATTTTAGAGCACCAACTGGATGCGCTTATATTCTACACACTTTATGGGCATTTAAGTGTTGATTCCGCTTTAGCGCACAAAAAAGGCGATCTTATCTTGGCAGGAGCAAAAATTGGCGAGCTAGGCCCTTACCCAGAAAACGGAAATTGGGCTCCTCATTTACACTTCGAAATCATGCTTAGCATGCTCGATTACGAGATAGATTTTCCCGGTGTTGCGTATCCGGGTCAGGTAAATGTTTGGAAGAGTCTTTGCCCTGACCCCAATTTATTATTCAAAGATAAAGACCTGGTCACTCCCAGTTTTAACAATAAAGATCAAATTAAATCAGAACGAGATACTTATTTGGGTACGAGTATGAGTTTGCAATACGAAGAGCCATTACATATTGTTAGAGGGCAAGGAGTTTATTTAACCGACCCCATGGGGACCCAATATTTAGATACGGTAAACAATGTGGCCCATGTTGGACACGAAAATCATGAAGTCGTAAAGGCGGGACAATCTCAGATGGCATTGTTAAACACCAATACTCGATATCTACATCCAACTATTACCAAGCTGGCCAAACAGCTTACTGCAACCATGCCCGACAAGCTAAAAGTGGTACACTTTGTAAATTCTGGCAGCGAAGCCAACGAACTTGCCCTGCGTATGGTGCAGAGCGTTACGGGATCTAAGCATATGATAGCCTCAGAGGTTGGGTATCATGGCAACACCAATGCATGTGTGAGTGTAAGTTCCTATAAGTTTGATGGAAAAGGAGGAGCTGGAGCTCCAGAAACCACGCATATATTTCCGCTTCCAGATACTTTTAGAGGCAAATATACAGGGCCCGACGCCAGTGCAGAATATGCAAAAGAAGTAGACAATTGCATAAAAATTATTCAACAGAAAGGTCAAAAGCTTGGAGGCTTAATTTTAGAATCCATTCTTAGCTGTGGCGGTCAAATAGAATTGCCAAAAGGATTTTTAAAAGAAGTGTATAAAACCGTTAGAGCTGCTGGCGGAATCTGTATTGCAGACGAGGTTCAAACAGGTTGTGGCCGCATGGGTAAAACGTTTTGGGGGTTTCAGCTTCACGATGTCGTTCCAGATATTGTAACCATAGGCAAGCCATTAGGCAATGGGCATCCTATCGCTGCCGTAGTATGCACTAGAGAAGTGGCGCTTAAATTCGCCAATGGAATGGAGTACTTTAACACTTTTGGCGGCAACCCTGTTTCTTGTGCCATAGGGTCTGCAGTTTTAGAAGTTATAGAAGATCAGAACCTCCAAGAGAACGCAAAAGAGGTAGGTGCTTATCTAAAAGACAAATTAACGGCCTTATCTAAACGGTTTCCCATCATAGCAGATGTTCGAGGTCAAGGCCTCTTTTTGGGAATCGAATTATGTGACACTCAAAAACTGCCCTTAGCTGCACAAGCTACTTATCTCGTGAATAGAATGAAAGACTTTAAGATTTTGATGAGTACAGACGGCCCAGATCACAATGTAATTAAGATTAAACCTCCCGTGGTGTTTAGTATTCAAAACGGGCAGCAAGTGCTAAGGTATCTCGAGATTGTCTTAAAGGAAGATTTTATGCAGATTGCCTAATCACTATTGCGCTAGTTCGTGTAAAGTGAGTTGCTCTAAACTTCTCTTTAAGGCAGATTTTGCTACTGCTATATGCTCATGCAAGGCACACGGATTTTGCTCGTTACATGCGGTGAGACTCATCGCACAATGTCCCATAACATCGCGATTCTCTACAGCCAAAATCACATCGTAAGCAGCGTTTTGTAGCTGTTCTGGAGTAAAATAATAGCCCCCATTCGGACCTTTGGTAGAACTCACATAGCCCTTAGAAGATAGTCGTTGTAAAATTTTTGACAAAAAAGCTTTGGGTACCTCAACGTTTTTAGCCAAATCGCTTGCCAAAATCTTACGATCTACACTCGAATTCTTTGCTAAATACACCGCAGCTTTTAAGGCATATTGAGTAGTTTTTGATAACATCTAATTAATTCAATTTAGTTCTAAATCGGAGATAAAGATAAAAATATCTTTTTATCTACAATAATGATATTTATCATATTTTAAATAGTCCTGCTCCAATACTTTTACTGCATAAATCGACTAATTATGAAACATTTAGCACGCTTATCATTCTGTTTACTTTGTTCATTGCTCGTGAGCTGTGGCGGAGGTGAAGAGAAAAAAGAAAAAGAACAAATCAAAATTGGTAGCTCTAAAACAGAAACCAAAAAAACCGAAGCTGCCGTTACAGAAAAGGCTTCGACTAAGATCGATCTAGTTAACAAAGGTGTGGGCCCTGTGAGTTCGGTAGATTTACCAGACACCATAGACGATGCTATGGCAAGCGCTGGTGCAGAGGTGTTCAAAACCAAGTGTACAGCTTGTCATAAAATAGGCAAAAAATTTATCGGCCCTGCCCCAAATGGTCTTTTAGAAAGACGCACTCCCGAATGGATTATGAACATGATTCTAGATCCAGAAGGCATGGTAAAAAATGACCCGCTTGCAAAAGAGCTTCTTATAGAATTTAATGGTTCGCCCATGGCAAATCAAAGCCTAACAGAAGAAGAGGCCCGATCCATACTAGAATATTTTAGGACACTATAAAACATTATTATTAAACTAACTAATTATGAAAACAGCGTATAAATTTGCCTTTTTATTTTTGACCCTTCCCCTGTGGATTTCCTGTAACAATTCCGCCAAAGACGGTGCTGCAGATTCCGCAAGTGAAAATGCAGAAGTTTCGACTGTAAAAACAGGACAAGCCTATGTAAAAGACGACGAATCTGCAGATAATGTTTTAGATGTCGCCTTAGGATCTCCAGATCATACAACGCTTGTTGCAGGTGTACAAGCCGCCGAGCTTGAGAACGCCTTGGTAAATGCAGGACCCCTTATGGTGTTTGCTCCAACCAATGCAGCGTTTGATGCCTTACCCGAAGGAACACTAGACAATTTATTGAAGCCAGAAAATAAAGACCAATTGGCCTTTATTTTAAAACATCACGTTACTCCAGGGAATTATAGTAAAGACTTTTTAAAGAAGTTTAAAAAACTTGGGCAAGCCAGTAATCTCAATATTCCAGTAGAGGTTAAAGGCGACGATGTGTATGTAGGTGGAGCTAAAATATTGGCCAGCGTACCTGCCAGTAACGGAATCGTTCATGTGGTAGATGCTGTAATTATACCCGAAAACTAAAAACAATCAAATAAATCTAAAGATGAAAAATAATTTTAAATTTTTATTTCTATTTGCTGCGATGGCAAGTCTAGTAGCTTGTCAAAACGGCAATGGCTCTAAAAACTCTAGTGCGCTTAATAGTGGCGCCGCAGAGAAAGTGTATGTTGCCCCAGGGGAGCATGACGACTTTTATGCCTTCTTATCTGGTGGATATAGTGGTAACCTTACAGTGTACGGATTGCCTTCTGGCCGGATGTTTAAAGAGATTCCTGTATTCTCTCAATTCCCTACTTCTGGGTATGGGTATACAGAAGAAACCAAGCCTTTGCTTAACACTTCGTTTGGGTTTGTACCATGGGACGATTTACACCACCCGGACATTTCGCAAACCAACGGGGAGCTCGATGGTCGATGGGTTTTTGTAAACGGTAATAATACTCCCAGAATTGCGAGAATTGACCTAACTACCTTCGAAACAGCAGAGATTATTGAGGTTCCGAATTGTGCAGGTAACCACAGTAGTTCTTATGTAACTGAGAACACAGAATATGTGGTGGCTGGTACTCGATTTGCCGTTCCTGTTCCGCAGAGAGATATGTCTATTAAGGATAAGAAAGGAAACTTTAAAGGAGCGCTTACTTTCTATAAAGTAGATCCTGAATCGGGCAGAATGAATTTATCATTTCAGGTGCTAATGCCTGGATTTGACTACGACAAAGCTCACCCAGGACGAGGCAACTCTCATGGATGGTTTTTCTTTACTACCTATAATACAGAGGAGGCTAATACCTTAATGGAAGTGAATGCATCTCAAAACGATAAGGATTTTATCGCTGCTGTTAACTGGAAGAAGATTGAAGAATACGTAGCCAACGGTGGAGGTACTAAAATGCCAACAGAGTATATGCATAACGTATACGACGAAGAATCACATATGGCAACCTCGACAACTATCAACGAGGTGCTTACAGTAGATCCTTCTGAGGTACCTGGTGCTATTTACTTTTTACCCACTCCAAAATCTCCTCACGGTTGTGATGTAGATCCAACAGGTGAATATATCGTAGGTAGCGGTAAACTTTCTGCCGATGTAACCGTGCATTCATTTTCTAAAATGATGACGGCTATAGAAAACGAGCAGTTTAGTGGCGATGCTTATGGCATCCCAGTGCTTGATTTCGAAGCCATTCTAGCCGGTAGCGTGCAAAGTGGTGGTCTTGGACCCCTCCATACCGAATTTGATGCAGAGGGTAATGCTTATACTACCTTCTTTATTTCGTCAGAAGTGGTTAAATGGAAACTTGGTACTTGGGAAGTTGTAGACAGAAAACCTACATACTACTCTGTAGGTCACTTGATGATTCCTGGCGGAAACTCTAGAAAACCTTTTGGAAAATACGTAGTTGCCATGAACAAGATTACCAAAGACCGTTATTTACCAACAGGGCCTGAGCTCGAACACTCAGCGCAATTATATGATATCTCTGGAGAGAAGATGCAACTATTGTCTGACTTTCCAACGCATGGTGAGCCTCACTATGCCGCTGGATGTCCTGCAGATTTGCTTAAAGAGAATTCTAAGAAAATTTATAAACTCGACGAGAATAAGCACCCTTATGCTGTCCTCAGTCCTGCCGACACAAAAGTAGAACGCAACGGAAACGAGGTACATGTGTATATGGCCATGATTCGTAGTCACTTTACCCCTGATAATATCGAAGGGATTAAAGTTGGAGACAAGGTTTATTTTCATATTACAAACCATGAGCAAGATTTTGATGTACCGCACGGCTTCGCAATGATTGGAGCTAATACCTCAGAAATGCTCATCATGCCAGGACAGACCAAAACCATAATCTGGGAACCAAAAAAACCAGGGGTTTGGCCGTTCTACTGTACTGACTTCTGTTCTGCATTGCACCAAGAAATGCAAGGATATGTTAGAGTATCACCTGCTAGTTCAAACATTGAATTGAGCTGGTCATTAGGAGAAGATTAAATTACTATAACACTTGGGTAATTTTTGATTAGTTGATTAATGCTAATTATTTATAAAGCGGGAGTGATCCATAGCGCTCCCGCTTTACCTTAAAAAAGAAATATGAAAAGATCTAGAATAACCATGATAGCTGCGGCTTTATTGCCATTATTCCTGTTTGTTTTTCCGCTTTGGAAGATCACTTTAGAAGCGCCGCAATATCCTACACCGCTAGGAATGTATATTCATATAAACGATTTCTCGGATGCAAATCCGCATGATATTAAAAACATTAATATTATGAACCACTATGTGGGAATGCAATATATTCCGGAAGCCATTCCAGAATTTAAAATTTTCCCTATCGGAATCATCGCTACCACCATCATTGGGCTGCTTATCGCCTTTAAGGGTAATTATAAATGGTTTCTTGCTTGGTTTATTTTAATGGTCGCTCTCAGTGTAGCAGGCATCTATGACTTTTATTTGTGGGAACACGATTATGGACACAATTTAGACCCCAAAGCTATTATGAAGTTTACAAACCCAGATGGCTCTGTGATGGGCTTTCAGCCGCCTGTTTTTGGCTCAAAAGACATTCTTAATTTCACGGCACATTCGTATCCGCAGTTAGGCGCCTACTTTTTAGGCTTAGGCATTGCCTTAGGTTTTGTAGCTTTCAAACTCGGAAAAAAAGAAGCTAAAAAAAGAGACTAAAGATGAGCCGCCTTCTATTATTTGTAAGTGTTATGCTATGGCTAGGGTGCAAACCAGAGCCCAGAGAAATAGACTATGGGCTAGATGCTTGTAGCTATTGCAAGATGAATATAGTCGATGCAAAATACGCAGCAGAACTCGTCACTAAAAAGGGAAAAATATTTACCTACGATGCAATCGAGTGTTTGGTAAACGATTTAGAAGGGCATCCGGAAGATGCGATTGCCCATCGCTTGATTAAAGACTTTAGTTCCCCCGACCAGTGGGTAGAAGCCACTACAGCGGTTTTTGTGATACACCCAAAAGTACAAAGCCCTATGGGTGGAAACCTCGCAGGGTTTTCTGTAGCATCCAACGCGCAAAATGCTCTTAGTATTCCTGCAGATTCTTTATTAACTTGGGAGGAGATAAAGAGACAAAACTTTGTTTTTGATCAATAATAACTTTCCAAATCGCACAAAAGTCCAAGCACGCCCTTTTGGCATTAGCTTGCTGCTACTATTTATGCTAGTTGCTAACGGGCTGAGCGCCCAAGTGACCGATTTGCAAACCAATCAAAAATTTGAAAGTCTGCTAGATGCGATTTCACAGGCAAATGCAGGCACCACTCTTTTGTTACGTGATGGGGTCTATTCCGCAGCAAACCTGCAACTAAACAAACCCATCACCATCAAAGGGTCTCAGAAGGCAGTTTTAGATATACAAAATGAGGGTTATGGTTTTGTGATAACCGCAGATAGCGTAAGCATAGAAGGCATTAGCATAAAAAATACGGGGTTGAGCTATACTAAAGAATACGCCGCGATTTATGTAACAAAAAGCCAGCATTTTACTATAAAAGATGTACTGCTCACCAACGTAACCTTTGGTATTTTGGTAGAAAAATCGAAACATGGAACCATCAGTGGCACCACTATTTCTGGTGAGCAAACCAAAGAAGCCTCTGCTGGTAATGGGATTCATTTATGGGACTCTTCTTATGTAACCATAAACGAGAACGAAGTTTTTAATATGCGCGATGGCATTTACTTCGAATTTGTAACGCATAGCAAAGTAAACAGCAACAATTGCCATAATAACATTCGTTATGGGCTACATTTTATGTTTTCTAACAACGACCAGTACCACGATAATACCTTTAAAGAAAACGGCGCTGGGGTGGCCGTGATGTTTTCTAAGCAAATAATTATTAGTCGCAACACCTTTAGCCATAATTGGGGAACTGCCTCTTACGGACTTTTACTAAAGGAGATTTATGATGCAGAGATAACGCACAACACTATTGCAGAAAATACGATAGGCATTAATGTAGAAGGCTCAACCCGTATCAATTATAAAGACAACGATTTTATTTCTAATGGTTGGGCGCTTAAGGTGCGTGGCGCCTGCTATAACAATGTATTTGAAGACAACAATTTTATGTTCAATTCATTTGATGTGTCTTACAACAGCAAACTTAACGACAACGCCTTTGTTCAAAATTATTGGAGTAATTATTCAGGCTATGACTTAGACAAGGACGGCTTAGGCGATGTGCCTTTTAGGCCTGTAAAGTTGTTTTCGTATGTTGTGAACGAAACGCCCGAAACCATTGTATTGTTGCGTAGTTTGTTTGTAGATATTATAGATTTTTCTGAAAAAGTTTCGCCTATCTTTACGCCTGACGACCTCGTCGATCCGGCACCTAGAATAAAACCCATCGTACGTGATTAAGATTAATAACTTACATAAAAGCTTTGGTAAGAATCAGATTTTAAAAGGTCTCGATTTACAAATATCTAAGGGCGGAATTATTGCGATTTTGGGACCTAATGGCTCTGGAAAAACCACCCTCATCAAGGCCATTTTAGGCATGGTGCTCCCGGAAAGTGGCACGATTTTAATAGACGAGCACAACATCAAAAAAGGCAGCTCGTATCGTGAACAGATCGATTATTTGCCTCAATTGGCCAACTTCCCGAACAATCTTAAGCTCAAAGAATTGCTCCGCATGATTAAAGACCTACGTTCGCGAGAATCGAGCAAAGATCAAGAACTCATAAACCTCTTCGAACTCACGCCTTATTTAAACAAAAAACTAGGGCACCTCTCTGGTGGAACGCGCCAAAAGGTCAATCTTGTTTTGGCCCTTATGTACGACAGCCCTCTTATTATCTTAGACGAACCCACCTCGGGTTTAGATCCGGTCTCGCTATTGCATTTAAAAGAGCTCTTGTTACAAGAAAAACAAGCAGGAAAAACCATACTACTATCTTCTCATATTACAAGTTTTGTAGAAGAAATGGCAGACGAACTCGTGTTTTTGTTAGAAGGCAAAATATATTTTCAAGGCAGCATAGAACAGCTTAAACAACAGAGCAAACAATCCAATTTTGAACGGGCGATAGCCTCAATTTTAGAACAGTAATATGTTTAAGATAATTAAATATAGTTTTTATGATTTGATGCGCAGTCGTTGGAGCTATGCGTATTTGTTATTTTATTTATTGCTTTCTTTCGTATTGCTTTTTTTAAATAGTGAACTGTCTAAGGCCATCATTACCCTGATGAATGTAATCACGGTATTGGTTCCATTAATCGGTACCATTTTTGGAATCATGTACTATTACGATTCGAGAGAGTTTACCCAACTCCTCCTCGCACAACCCGTAAAGCGCACGACTATCTTTATTGGTCAATATTTGGGAGTTGCGATTTCGCTTTCGATGAGCTTATTAATTGGTATGGGTATTCCCTTTATAATATATGGCCTGTTTGGGTCTTCTGTAATTTGGGATTTCTCACTTCTGTTAGTCACTGGCGTTTTCCTTACGTTTATTTTTACGGCCTTGTCATTTTATATAGGCCTTTGCAACGAAAACAAGATTAAAGGCTTTGGCTACGCTATTTTGCTTTGGCTCTTTATGGCGGTTATTTTTGACGGCCTGCTATTACTCTCTTTGGTGTACTTTAACGATTACCCATTAGATAAGTTTGCCTTGGTTTCGTCTATGCTCAACCCAATAGATCTTTCCCGAATTTTAATATTATTAAAACTGGACATCTCTGCTCTGCTCGGATATACTGGAGCTGTATTCCAGAAGTTTTTTGGAACTTCTTTTGGGCTAATTTTATCGCTGCTCACCCTACTCCTTTGGGTGCTTGTGCCTATGTGGGGTATTAAAAGAAAGGCTAAGCGAAAAGACTTTTAGTATACTATTGTGTAACTTACGGCTACTAACTAAGTTACCACAATCAACAATGAAAACTACATTTTTCTCTCTCTTTATTTTTACAATACTCTGTATTGCCTGCACCTCAACCACTAACATAGATCAAGACAAACAAGAAATTAGAGCCGTAATGGCAAAGCAACAAGCAGCCTGGTCAGAGGGCGATGTTTACGAATTTATGGAAGGCTACTGGAAGAGTGATTCCCTTAAGTTTTATGGAAGCAGAGGCCTTACCAATGGTTGGGAACAGACTTTGTCAAACTATAAAAAAAGTTATAAAACAAAGGTAGAAATGGGCAGCTTACAATTTACCCTAGACGACATTTCGCCAATAGAAAACCAAAGTTATTGGGTAATGGGTCGCTGGGAACTCACCCGAGAAAACGATGCTCCAAATGGCACTTTTTTAATCATCTTTAAAAAAATAGACGGTCAATGGCGCATTGTGGCCGATATGTCCTGTTAGTATGAACCCAATCGTTAGAAAAGCAACTCTAGAAGACCTCCCAGTCTTGTTAGAATTTGAGCAAGGCCTTATCAAGGCAGAACGACCTATGGATCCTAATCTAAAAGAGGGACGCATAAGTTATTATGACCTGGGAGAATTTATTACTGGCAAAGATGCAGACCTATATGTCGTTACCTTAAATCAAGAGATAGTGGCTTCTGGCTATGTGAAAATTATTGCAGACAGACCCTATCTTAAACATAGCGATATGGCTTATTTAGGCTTTATGTTTGTGCCAGAAAAACATAGAGGTAATGGCTATAATCAATTGATACTCGATGCGCTAATCGAATGGTCAAAAGCCAGAGGAATTCAAGAAATCAGGCTGGACGTTTACGATCAAAATGATTCCGCCCTAAGGGCATATCAAAAAGCAGGATTTAAAAACTATTTGATCAATATGCGCCTCGATATTTAAAAGCGTCTATCGGGGTTAAAAGCAGCCATATCCATAGACGGTTTTTTATCAGAAATAAGTTCGGAGATTAATTTGCCAGTAGCTGGTCCCATACTCCAACCCATCATAGCATGTCCCGTTGCAAAAACCAAATTGTCACACTTTTGAGAGCGTCCAATATAGGCCATGCCGTCCGGAGAAACTGGTCGTAAACCACAAGCTGCATCTTGCTGCTCCTGTGCTGTAATCGTAATCTCTGGATAGTAGCGATTGACTGCTTTTGCAATAGCCTGAACCCTCACTTGATTGATCTTGTGATTAATACCAGAAATTTCCATAGTGCCTGCAAATCGGGCAAACCCGTTCATAGGTGTAACCGCTACTTTGTTCTCACATAAAATAGCAGGCATGCTAATTCCTAAGTCCCGAGTGCTATTAATTCTATATCCTTTCCCTGCCTCTAAAAGCAAGGGTATTTTAAGTTGTTTGGCCAGTTTTGAGCTCCAAGAACCTGCAGCAAGAATCACCTCATCGGGCATGTAAACTTCTTTATTAGTAGCAACTGTTTTAATCGAACCACTGTTGTGGGTAATCGAAACAACCGCTTCTTCGCGATTTATTTTTACACCCATTTTAGGAAGCAACACTTTGAGTTCGGCCATTAAATCAGTGGGGGTAGTATGGCCGTCACATCCATAGTGAATGGCCCCTACAGCGTCGATTTTGCAATTGGGTTCCATCGCCTTCAATTCGGAGAGGCTAATCTCTCTGGCCTCTAATCCTTCGCGATTTGCCATGCCTGCAATATGAACCTCTTCATCTAAAATATGGTTGGTCTGGCAGAGCATTAACAGCCCTTTTCGCTCCAATTGAAAACTAAAGTCTTCGTCTCGTTTGATATCGCTAAAGAGCTCTCGACTCATCACGTTAATATCTTTAATAGCCTTTACCGAACGATCTACATTTGCCTGACTGCAAGATTTATTAAATGCCCAACTCCACTTTAAAAAATCTGGATTGAGTCTGGGCTTAATAAATAATGGACTCGATGGGTTAAACATCCACTTAAGGCCCTGCTTCATTACTCCAGGTGCCGCAAGCGGAATTATATGACTTGGCGTCAAATAGCCAGCGTTTACGTAAGATGCTCCAGCATTCATCGCAGATTTGTCGATCACGGTAACCTCATGTCCTTCTTTACTCGCATAGTACGCAGCACAGAGCCCAATGATTCCTCCTCCAATAATTAATACCTCTTTTGCCATTTTAAATTACCTGAAACCCATGTGCATAGGGATCGTCTTCTGTATCAATAGTGATTTGATTTTTTCCATAAACTTTAGCCCAACCCTTAATGCTAGGCCTGATCGCATTAAAATTACCAAGCTTCGTTTCTTCTGCAACCCTTCCCACAAAGGTAGAACCTATAAAACTCTCATGTATATAGTCCTCGCCTAGTCCGATGCTTCCTTTTGCATACAGCTGAGCCAATCGTGCAGAGGTGCCAGTTCCGCAGGGAGATCGATCTATAGCCTTATCACCATAAAAAACGGCATTCCGCCCATGCGATTTTGAATCTAAGGGAGTGCCCGTCCAAAGCATGTGACTTATCCCGTTTATTGTAGGATCTTCTGGATGAATAAATTGATTAGGATACTTTGCATTGAGCGCTTTTCTAAGGCTTTGCGAAAATTGTATTATCTCTCCTGCCGAATAGTGCTCTAAGCCTTTAAAATTTTCTTGTGGATCTACAATGGCGTAAAAATTTCCGCCATAGGCAACATCCACTTTTAAACTCCCTAAATGCTCCGATTCTATGGGTAGATTCGTGCTGGCCAAATAGCTTTTTACGTTGGTTAGTTCTACCCAAGAGATTTTATCTCCTTCTTGAGCATAGCTCACTTTAACAAGCCCCGCCGGAGTTTCTAGCCTGAGTATGCCAGGAGTTTTTGGTTTTAAAACTCCTTCTTGGAGTGCTATGGTAACAGTCCCTATGGTACCGTGGCCACACATGGGCAAACAACCAGAGGTCTCTATAAACAGTACTCCACAGTCGTTTTTAGGATCGCTTGGTGCAAACAAAAAGCTACCGCTCATCATGTCGTGCCCTCGAGGTTCAAACATAAGCCCCGTTCGTATCCAATCGTATTCTTTTAAAAAATGCTGTCTTTTGGCACTCATCGAATCTCCCTCTAAAGGAGGATGCCCATTGGTAACCAACCGTACCGGATTACCACAGGTGTGTCCATCGATGCAATCAAAAATGTATTTACTCACTTTTGGTCTTTTGAATGTAATTGTTGATTCGCTGCTCTAAAATAGCCAAAGTCACCGTGCCTTGTTCCAAAATCACTTCGTGAAAATCTCGAATGTCAAACTTAGCCCCTAATTGAGATTGCGCCTTTTCACGCAATTCTCTAATCTTAAGTTCGCCAATTTTATACGATAAAGCTTGCCCTGGCCAAGAAATATAGCGGTCTGTTTCTGTGTTCACTTCATGTATAGAGAGCGCTGTATTACTGGCCATAAAATCTACCACTTGGTCGCGAGTCCAGCCCATCGCATGAATTCCGGTATCTACCACTAGGCGGCATGCACGCCACATCTCATAAGTAAGCTGGCCAAATTCTTCGTAAGGGGTTGTATACATTCCCAATTCTGCAGCTAAGTACTCGCTATAGAGACCCCAGCCTTCGCCATAAGCAGACAAATATAAATTACGCCTGAACCTAGGAATAGAATCCCCTAGCTCGTTATTTAAAGCGCCTTGTAAATGATGACCTGGCATTGCTTCGTGCACGGTGAGCGCAGGTAAGGTATATAACGTTCTGCTAGGTAAATCGTAAGTGTTTACCCAATAATAACCAGGATCTGTACTCTCGTTAGAAGTACCCACATAGCGTCCTCCGGTATATTTAGGGGCGATAGCATCTGGCACTGGTGCTACGCCATAAGGCTTACGCGGCAATGTTTTAAAATATCTCGGGAGCTGAGCATCTGCCCTTTTCGCCATATCGCGTGCAATCATAAGAAGCTCTTTTGGCGTAGTGGCATAAAATTGAGGGTCGGTGCGTAAAAATTTTAAAAAGTCGGCAAAGGAGCCCTCAAACTCCAACTCCTTAATAATACCCTGCATTTTTGCCTTGATTCTGGCAACTTCTTTTAGCCCAATGTCATGTATATCTTGGGCTGTGTATTCTGTGCTGGTGGTATAAAAGTTAATTCGGTCTTGATAGAAGTCTGCACCCCCTGGAGTAGCCGATACCCCAATGGCATCTCTAGTATTTGGAATGTATTCTTCTTCGAAAAAAGTTTTGATTCGCTTAAACTGTGGCACTACAACATTACTAATGATGTCTTCTGCCGCTTTTAACACCGAGTCGCGTTGCGTTGCTGTTAATTCGGCAGGCAAATCGGTAAAAGGTGTATAAAAAAAGCTCTCCTTAAAATCGCTTACAATATGATCGTTATAAGTGCTTTCGTAGCCAATAAACATCACTTTAGGCTGTGAGACGCCCTTCTTAAGTCCAGCCCTGAGATTCTCAAAATGTACATCTACAAAATCTGGAATCGCGCTTAGGGTTTTTAAATACTCACGCGTTTGCCAATAGTTAGTGAGTGGTCTGGCACGATAATTTAAGTTTAAGTGAAATCCTGAATCAGATAACAGCGGGTTTAAATAGCGCTCAAACTCGTAAAAAGCGATTCTATCTTTAAGCACAAACTGCAATAGGGTATGAGAAATTCGGTCGGTTTCGGAAAGTGATTCCGTGTCGATTTTTTCTAGTTTTTTTAAAAGTCCTGCTGCAAAGTCAGCGTCTTTTTTATAACGCTCTTTGGTAAAGTTTCCGAGCGGGTATTCGCTTCTGTCATAACTTCTAAAACTATGATAACTCTCTATTATGGCATCGAGTTCTGGGTTTTTTTCTGTTGATTGATCAGTAGCCGTAAATCCCTGCCCGATAAGCAGTACAAAAAACAAGCAACTTGTGATTTTTAATAAAAGATTATACTTTTTCATGACTCCAAGTGTTGTTGACTAAGCGATTAATCCCTAGTGGATTTTCGTTCTTTAAAGCAGCTGGCAAGAGCTCATTAGGCCAATCCTGAAAACTAAACGGCCTTACCCATCGCTTGATGGAATGAATTCCGACAGCCGTAAACCTACTATCTGTAGAAGCTGGATACGGGCCTCCGTGCAACATAGAAGGGCAAACCTCTACCCCTGTTGGCACACCATTGTAAATAAGCCTTCCCACTCTATTCTGCATAGCATCTATGGTAGATTGATACTGGCTGGCTTCTTCTGGTTGAGCGATTAAAGTCCCTGTTAATTGTCCTTCTAGTGAACTAATTATTTGGTCTAGTTGTTTGCTGTCTAAGCATTCGACAACTATGGAATAAGGGCCAAAGACCTCTTGATGCAACTGTGGATTTGCCAAAAATTGAGCCCCGTTTATTCTTGCAATCGTTTGCCTTGCGTGATTGGCTTGATTTACCTCTGTAACCTCTGCAATCGTCTCTACCTCAGTTTGATTTAATGCGAGTTTACGGTTTTTTTCGTAGGCATGGTGAATATTAGGATGCAGCATCACCGTAGGCTGTAAAGCGGTTATCTCTTCTCCTAGCTTGCTTACAAAGCTATCTAAGGCTTCACTTTGAATGGCCAAGATGAGTCCAGGGTTGGTGCAAAACTGCCCAGTTCCTAGCATGATAGATCCTGCATAGGTTTTTGCCAATTCTGGTCCTCTAGCAGTCAATGCTTCTGGCAAAACAACCACTGGATTAACACTCCCCATCTCTGCAAACACAGGGATTGGCTCTTCGCGAGAAGCAGCCAAATCGAGCAAGGCTCTTCCGCCTTTAATGCTTCCGGTAAAACCAACAGCTTTAACTTTAGGGTGCGCTACCAATTGAACCCCAACTTCTATTCCGCTACTATTTAGATTAGAAATTACCCCTTCTGGCATCCCAGTTTCTTGCGCTGCCTTTACTATAGCACTTGCCACTAGCTCACTGGTACCCGCATGCATAGGGTGCGACTTCACTATCACAGGACATCCAGCCGCCAAGGCTGCCGCCGTATCGCCTCCCGCGGTAGAATAAGCCAACGGAAAATTACTCGCTCCAAAAACCACGACTGGGCCTAAAGGAATGTTCATTTTTCGAATGTCGGGTTTAGGCACAGGAGTCCTATCTGGCAGTGCAGTATCTATAGTAGCTTCTACCCAAGAACCTTCTTCTAAAAGGGTCGCAAAAGATCGTAACTGGTTTACAGTACGGCCTCTTTCTCCCTTTGCCCTGCCTTCTGGCAAGCCGGTTTCTGAGCAATAAACCTCGATCAATGCATCGTCTAAATCAAGAATGTTTTGGGCAATAGTGTTTAAAAAATTGGCTTTTTTATGGTCAGAAATATTTCGTAGCGTTTTGTAAGCAGCATCTGCTAAACTCACGGCTTTATCTATTTCTTGAGGAGTTGCCTCTGAATATAAGTTAGAGTTCTCTATATTTAATATAGGGTTAAAAGTACGGTAGGTCTTATTGCCTTCTGCACTCAATTCTGAACCGATATAGTTTTTTCCTGTAATCATACAAGTTGGTGGTTTTTATAATGATGTTCTAGATCCACGGGTTTATGAACCACTTTGGTAGACGCTGGATATTTATTCAAGAGATGTTCTGGTCTAATAGGCCGTTTGGTAAAGTTTCCGCCGCAATTAGGGCAAACATCTTTTAGTAAATCGTGAACACATGCTTCACAATACGTGCACTCAAAGGTACAAATTAGTGCATCGGTTGCCGAAGGAGGCAAGGCCTTATTACAGTTTTCGCAAGTGGGTCTAATTTCGAGCATTTATAAATTTTTATACGGTGGCAAGTTAGGTCTACTCGCAACTCCTTTGTTAATTACGTCTAACACATGAGCTCTTTCTGCTCCACTCAATGGAAGCCTTGGGGGACGCACCGTCTCTGTACCAATCCCTGTTGCGACTTCTGCCAGCTTGATATTCTGTACTAATTTAGGATTAATATCTAGCTCTAGCAACGGTAAAAACCATCTGTAGATTTCTAACGCCTCTTGTATTCTACCAACACGTTGTAACTCATAAATTGCTACAGTCTCTGCGGGGAAGGCACAAACCAATCCTGCTATCCAGCCATCGGCGCCCATAAGTAAGCTCTCCAAACCTAAGGTATCTACCCCTGTCAATACTTTTAAACGATCGCCAAAGGCGTTCTTTATACGAGTTACATTAGAAATATCTCGCGTAGATTCTTTTACGGCTTGAATGGTATCACATGCCAGAAGTTGTTCAAACATAGGAAGCGTAACTTCTATCTTATAATCTACTGGATTGTTGTAGACCATAATAGGCAAATCACTGCTTGTAGCGACAGCCTTAAAATAGGTTACGGTTTCTAAATCACCAGCCTTATAGCGCATAGGTGGTAACATCATAAGCCCAGAAGCTCCGTCTGATTGGGCCTCTTGAGCCGCCAAAACCGCATCTTTTGTGGTTTGTTCTGCTATATTGATAAGCACCGGCACCTTACCTTTTATATGATCTACGGTAAAACGCGTGAGTTCACGCTTCTCTTCTTTGGTTAACGTGCTGGCCTCTCCTAAGGTTCCGCCTAATACGATGCCATGAACTCCTGCGTCTAATTGGGCATCGATATTAACGGCAAAAGCGTTTAGGTCTAATGTATCTTGAGGTGTAAACTTTGTGGTTACTGCAGGCATAACCCCTTTCCATTCAAATTTCATTTGCTTTTATTTAGTGCCACTAAATTACAAAGAATGGATTGTGACTATTAATCACATATTATCCAATATTGATACTATTTTATCCATAAATATTATAAATTTGAATATTTCTACTAAAAATTATCAAAAATGAAGGTGCTGCCCTTTGTAATTCCTAAAGCCGCTTCACAAGTATTAACCTTGCAAGAAGACAAGCAACAGCGATTTTACGATCATTTGCACCAACATCCAGAGATACAATTAAGCTATATCTTAGATGGAGAAGGCACCCTCTTTTCTGGGCAAAGCGTTTGGCGGTTTTCTAAAAATGAGCTTATCGCCATAGGCGGAAACATTCCTCATGTATTTAAGAGTGACCCCAATACTACAAAGGCGCATAGGATAACCATTTTTATAGATACACACTGGCTTTCAAACAATGTGTCACAGATAGAAGAATTTAAAGCATTAGACACTTTTTTAACGTTATGCAAAGAAGGGTTTGTACTAGAAGATAGCTCGGAGCAATTCATCTCGCAAGTGAAAGATGCCTTTGTTCAAACAGGAATATCGCGCCTAAAAACCTGTTTGAGTCTGTTCGAACTTTTGGGTCAAACTCAGGTGATTCCGTTTAATAATAGCTCGAACATCGCTCCCTATAAAAGTAAAGACAGCAAACGAATGAGTGCCGTTATAGATTTTACATTAGCTCATTATAAACAACCCATAACCCTTAACGATGCAGCTCAAAAAGCTGCACTTACCCTAACCGCTTTTTGCAAATACTTTAAACGACTCACAGGAAAAACCTACACACAATTTTTAAACGAAGTGCGCGTAGAGTCGGCAGCACGACTACTTCTTACCCAACACGATAAAAGTGTTTCTCAAATAGCAGAAGAGGTAGGCTATGCCAATATTTCGCACTTTAATAGGCAATTTAAAAAGATAAAAAAAGCGACCCCAAGAGCCTTCAGAATATAGCTATGCTAACTATTGTCAAGCTCGGCACGGGCTTTTTTGGTGAGTTTATTTACGACCAATTCATAAGAATGATCAATGAGTTCGCGAGTCAATTCCGCAGGGACGGCTTCTATTAAAATAGAGTTCCAATGCAGTTTGTTCATATGAAAAGCTCCGTAAATTTTACCATCGTACTCATCTCTCAAAGCAGCAGAACGTTCGGGGTCACATTTTAAGTTTACCACTGGAGGGTGATGCTCAAGCCCAGTAATCGCAAACATTTTATTCATCACCTTAAAGACCAAAGCCTGTTCGTCAAAAGGGAACGATTCGCCACTTCCTTTTTTAGATAAACAGTACTCTCTAAACTCCTCTATATTCATTTATTTTACTTTGTAGGCCAAGGCTGTGTCTTGATTTAAGTAAACAATAAGCAGTCTCGCACCAATTTGAGCTGGAATGGTAAATTTTAATTTTCCATCGTTATATTGACTTTCTACCTCACTCTTGTCGGTACCGTTAAAACTATAACTCACTTGCGCCTCTTGCTTATATGGCACTGCAAATTCCCATAATCCAAAGGCAACATCGCTCTTAAGCGTACCCAAAGCTGGTTTTAGTTGACTAGCGTCTACAATGTTTGAATCTACCAGAATAGGTGCCTTTAGAAAAATACTCATGTCTGGTACAGCGCTGAGTAACGCATCTTCTTTGATAACAGGATAATGGGTTCTTAAAAAAACCTCGGGTGGTGTTTTATAAAAAACGTAGGTAGGGTCTTTTATAAATTTTTGATTGTATTTACCTGCACCCCATGTTGGGTCAAAAAGATAAGGTTTGCCCTCAATAAAGGCGATGTTCCACATATGGTTGGCTTTAAAAGGGCGGTCTATATCTGCCAAAGATGCTTTAGAATCTCCTCTTACCAAATACGACTGAATCCCGACTAGCTCGCACAAGCGTTCGAAAAGCATCGAATAGCCTTCACACACAGCGTCCTTTTGCTCTAATACTCTATCGATAATTTTAAACCTAAAAATATCCTGCTTTTTGTTTCGATCCTTAATAGTCGTATAAGAATAATCGAGCACCTTATATTCGTTTGGGTCGTAGGCAATATGGTTGATTATCCAACCATAAATTGCACGTACCTTGTCTTCGTCTGCAGTAAAATCACGATTTATAAACGCGGCTAGTTCTTCGGGCGAATCTATTTGTTTAGGATACAGTTCTAATATGGTGTCTACACGATCGTTGTCTTGAGCTTGCACTGTCGTCATGCTCCCAAACAGTATTACAAACAATAGTATTCGCACAGACTTTTTATAAATGACATGATTCGGTTTCATAATAAGTAGGTTTTTTTACTCGCTTTCTTGGGCAGTGACAAGTAATTTGTATAGTACGGGACGACTCGGCGCTGCATCGTTAACCATATTGGCCAGCTGTAAATTGAGTAAATAATCGCCATCCTCTATCGCATTGGCAACGAAGACAAACTCTGTAATAGTGGCGTTCATTCTGGGGTCCGATTCAAAATTCCAGAAGGCTTTATGGGCAAGTAAAGCTCCGTCGTCTTTTTCTTTATCTACAGAAGGGGTGTCTATGAGTAAGTGTTGCACACCTAATTCACACAAATATTGGGCCGCTTGTTGACTCAAATAAGGCCAATTGGTATGCGACCATTGTTTATGTTGCTTCTCTTTATGATTTGGGCGGGTTCTAATTATGACCGCTTCTGGCTTTTGACCCTGCAACGCTTCGCGGATATGATCCTGAGTAATGATCATATCGCCTTTAGATATTTTAGGCTGAATCGTGATAAGTTTGGCCTTAAAAAAATAGCTGGTAATGGCCTCTTGCACAGAATTAAATTGAGCCGTAATATGACCAATTCCTTCTGTATGCGTTCCGTGCGCATGCGGATTAAACACAATCGTTTTAAAGTTTACAGAACCTCCTTGAGCCACTTCACCAATAAAAGAATCTCCCTTTACAGGAGTTATTTCTGGAGCCGATAAATACCAAGCCGTAGGATTATTTGCTTCTCCTGTAAGCGGAAGCGAAATGTCTAGGGGCTCAGATAAATTGACTGTAAGCTGCTCTTGATTATGTAAAATAGTCGCTCTCAATGCAAATCTGTTAGGTTATAAATGTACTATAATTTAAAAAAGTGCTTTATCACACCCAAAATAACTGGGCTGCGATGCCATCAGACAAAAACTTGCCTTTTTTGGTAACATGCAACACACCATCTGTAAATTTTAATAGTGCATCTTCTATTAGCTCTTTTGATTGTTCGATTAGATAGTCGCTATACTCATGACCAAATCGTTGTTGTACTTGGTCGATAGATACGCCCCACATGGTTCTAAGGCCCGTCATCATATATTCGTTATAACGGTCTTGCACACTGAGCTGTTCTCGCGTAAAAGGACGCTTCCCTTCTTTAAGAGACTTTATGTATTTTATATTATTGGCCAGATTCCAACTCCGAGTGGTGCCGTCATACGAATGTGCTCCTGGTCCAATCCCCAAATAAGACTCACCCTGCCAATAGGCTGTGTTATTCTTAGAGAAAAACCCTGGCTTTCCAAAATTGCTGAATTCATAGTTTATATAGCCATGCCGAGCGGTAAAATCAAGCAAATATTCGTAATGTTCCTTAGCTAAATCTTCGTCTATGGGCATCACTTTTCCTTTGCTAATCATGTTGGCTAAGGCGGTGTTTGGTTCTATAGTAAGCGCATAGCATGACAAATGAGACACCCCTAGATCGATTGCTTTTTGCAGATTCTCCTGCCATTGCGAAATAGACATCCCAGGAACCCCGTAAATTAAATCGATGCTGCTATTATTAAAAAACTGCATGGCCTTCTTCACGCTTTCTATTGCTTGTGTTGCATTATGAGCTCGGTTCATAAATTGCAAATGGTCTTCGAAAAACGATTGTACCCCGATGCTTAATCTATTAAACGATCGGGCAGAAAGAGTCTTTAGATATTCTATAGTTAGATCGTCTGGATTGGCCTCCAACGTAATCTCTGCATTTTTCTCTACCAAATAGTGGTCAAAAATGGACTTAAATATCAAATCGAGCTGTGTTCCGGTGAGCAAACTCGGAGTGCCGCCACCAAAGTAAATTGTTTTAACGGTCGAATCAACTTCTGATGCTCTTAGTGAAAGCTCGTGGCATAAGGCTTCTACCATCGCTTGCTGATGCTTACGAGTTGTAGAAAAATGAAAGTCGCAATAGTTGCATGCTTGCTTGCAAAATGGGATGTGTATATAAATTCCAGCCATTTAAGATCTATTAAAGGCGGCGATTAATACCGAAAGTCCAAATGCCATGCTCATATACATCCCAAAACCGATTACATAAACAAAAACAGATTTTACCACAATCCAAAACTTCGGGCGTTTAAAGAAGGAAACCATTGCGATTAAAAAATAAAGAAACATCGCGGCGAGCCCATACCAGTGATGCGTGGCATCTACATAAGTGGTAAATACAATATTAATGGTCTGTAAAATCATATAAAAGCCAACCATAAAAAACGCAACTGCAAAGTATTCGGCTAAAGAATGACGTTTGTAAAAAAAGAGCTTTAGTAATACTGCCATACTAAGAACAAAAAAGAACAACAACTTGTCTATATGTATCAACATAAAGGCCCTGGCTTTGTTCAGTATTTCGCTATCTCCAGCACCGCCTACATTTATTGTATTATCGCTTAAAATATCGAAATCAATGGCCCAACGCACTAGCAGATACAGTGCAGAAACCACAATAAAAAACGAAACCGGTTTATAATAATGTTTTCGTTTGCCAGATAAAAACTCGCGCAATAAAACCCCCGGTTTGATGATTAAATGTTTAACGGTCTTCCAAATCGGTGCCTGCAAACTAAAAAGGCCATCTGCTAAGTCGCCAAAAGTCTCTTTAAATGTTACCCTATCGATATGCGAGCGCTGCCCGCAATGATGGCAAAAGTTGCCTGCTACGGCAGTTTGACAATTATTACAAATGTTATTTTTATCACTCACCAACTTGTACTCTTAGGTTATCCTACTCTGTCGTTATTATCCTTTACAAAAGCCGCCCAACCACTGTAAGATCTACCTGTGGTGATTTTTCCGGCATTATAAAAATGGCAAACCGCAGCCGCGAGCCCATCGGTACTGTCTAGGTTTTTGGGCAATTCTTTTAGGCCAAGAAGGCTTTGCAGCATTTTGGCCACTTGTTCTTTGCTGGCGTTCCCATTACCTGTGATGGCCATTTTTATCTTTTTTGGAGAATATTCTGTAATGGGCACCTCTCTAGACAAGCCCGCTGCCATGGCCACCCCTTGTGCTCTCCCTAACTTGAGCATAGATTGTACATTTTTACCAAAAAAAGGAGCCTCGATGGCAATTTCGTCTGGGTGATAGGTGTCGATGAGTTCTACGGTGCGTTCAAAAATGTATTTAAGCTTGACATAATGATCGCTGTATTTACTAAGCTGAAGCTCGTTAAGCTGCATAAACTCCATCTTTTTTCCTCTAACTTTTATGAGTCCAAAGCCCATGATAGTGGTTCCAGGGTCAATTCCTAAAATAATACGCTCAGTTTTAGACATACGTTGTAGTCGCTTAAAGACCTTTATTGAGAGTACAATTTAACCCTTTGGATTCACTATTTTAGCTCTCGACTATGGTCCTTTCACACAAAGCTAAACAATATCTGCTTGCAGCCCTAAAACTTTTTATTTTACTAGGTTCGGGATACTATATTTATTATCGCCTCACAAATACCTATTTTGAAACATCGCAAGTTTGGAGTGCACAACTCAGAAGTGATTCCACCATGGTCTTTATGATCATCATTCTTGCACTGATTGGGTCACTGATCAATTGGGGTCTAGAGGCAAAAAAATGGCAATTATTGGTCAATTCACGTTATGTTATCGATTACAAAACTGCCTGGCGGCAAACCTATGGCGCTTTTACAGCATCATTGCTAACTCCCCAGCGCGTAGGTGAATATGGTGCGAAAGCTTTATATTATCCCAAAGAAGCCAGAAAAGCCATACTCTGGCTTACTTTTTTAGGCAATTCGGCACAACTGCTTATCACCCTTATTTTTGGCATCGTCGGGTTAATAGGAATAACGGTCTTGTTTCAACTAGAAATCAACACACTTAATATCATTCTAATCGGCGTTAGCCTTTTATTTATGGCTGCCTTAGGATATTTGCTTAGAGAGCAAGAACTCCTTTTTCAAGGCTTGAGCATTAATAATTTAATTAAAAAACTAAAAGCCCTTTCCTGGAACTTAAAATCAAAAGTGATTGGTTTAGCACTTGGCAGGTACCTTATTTTTGGCGGGCTCTTTTATGTGACTATCGGAATTTTAGGGGTTTGGATTGAGCCTTTCGTAGCAGTGATTTTACTGGGCGCCTACTATTTTTTAACCTCGGTAACCCCTTCTCTATTTTTATTAGACGTCGTGGTAAAAGGCGGAATCGGGATTTGGATCTTTTCCCTTTACGACATTCCAGAGTCTATTATTCTGGCAGCGATCGTATTTAATTGGGTTGTAAATACAGTCTTTACTCAGATTATCGGGAGTTATTATGTACTAAAGTTTACTCCTTCCAGATTATGATGATAGCTACCGTCATAATTGGTCTAGTATATTTGGCTACTCTACTCTATTTTGCCAATGGATATAAAAAAGTGAGCCTATTAACCTTCAAAGAAGCTCCTCCCAAGGTTGGCTTTAGTATTATTATTCCTTTCAGAAACGAGGATAGGCGCCTGCAGCCGCTACTTGCTTCACTTTTAGAACTATCTTATCCTTCTGAATTGTTAGAAGTACTGTTTATAGACGATGCCTCTACAGATGACTCCGTCAACACTATAAACACCGTTTTAAAACACGCTCCATTTAGCTACCGCATTCTTAAAAACCAGTTGGATAGCCAATCTCCAAAAAAAGCAGCCATCACCTTAGGCATCTCTAAAGCCCAGTTTGATTGGATACTAACCACAGACGCAGATTGCAAACTCCCAGACACATGGTTAGGCGCATTTAACGCTATCATTAATTCTGAATCTCCCGATTTTATAGCCGCTCCGGTAAGGTTTGGTATAGAACCCATAAGTGGGTTTTTGTCTCATTTTGCCCAAAACGAAGCCTTTGCCATTTTGGTTACAACTATAGGGAGTTATGGCCATGATGCGCCAATACTCTCCAACGGCGCCAACTTGGCTTATAAAAAAGTTTGGTTTAATCAAGTACGAGGCTTTGAGGGAAATAACCACATTGCCTCTGGAGACGACGTATTTATGCTGCAAAAAGCAATCGCTTCTGACGCCAACATAGCCTATTTAAAATCGCCACTGGCAGTGGTTCAAACCAAAACAGAATCTTCGCTAAAAGGGTTTTTATCACAACGAATTAGGTGGGCTTCTAAAACCACGGCAGTCAAGAACCGCGCAGCCACCATGGCAGCTGCGATAATTGTGCTAACCAATCTTTGGTTTCTAACTTTATTTGTCGCAATCTTTTTTGCAAGTATCAATTCATGGTACTTTGCCATTTTTGCCATCTTTAAAATGATTGTAGATTTATGGTACATCAGCAAAGTAGACAATGTAATGAGTACAGTTCCAAGCCGCCACTTTGGTTTAGTACAAATTATGTATCCTTTAGTGATATTGTTTGTTATACTTGGCAGTCTGTTAGGAGGTTACAAATGGAAAGGGCGCGGCTTTAAAAAATAATATGTACATTTAATTCACCTAAAATCTACTCCTATGAAGGCACATTACGCTTTAATTGTACTTCTTTTACTTTGCTTCGTGGCTACCGGCCAAGCTCAAGAATCGTATACCGTAAATGGTGAAACACTCACCCTAAAAACAGAAGTCGATGGCCCTATTACGCTCTTATGGAACACTTTTGATAAGCAATACCGCTATTTTGCCAAGAAAGGAAGTGCTATCACAGAGCTTAGCAACACCAAAAGAGACGGCAAATATCAGGAACAATACAAAGAGTCCCTCACTGTACTAACAGCAGATTCTCCGGTAGATGCCTCTAAAGTGAGACTTACTTTGGCAGGACTCAGAAAATACATCAACACCTACAACACCCAAGCAGATCCTAATTATGTGAGCAATAGTGAAACCGTAGAACTCACCACTCGCTTAGGGTTTTTTGCAGGTATTACCAACCATCGCTTTACGGCAAATCCAACCAACGAAAGTCTGCCGTTAGCAGGTATAGAATTTGAGGTTTTAGATCAAAAATTATTGCCAAGTCATGCCATAGTATTTGGTTTCAGGCAGAGTTTTAAAAACGATACATATATGTACAGCGCTTCGCAGTTATCGATAAACTATCGTTTTAAATTCGTAAACACCCCTGCTGTGGCTGTGTACATCAACACAAAACTAGTAACCTATACCTATTCAAAAACAGAATTTGACACGGTTGCAAATCCAGAACTTCCTAGCGAAATCTCGGGAGGAAATTTACAAGCTCCAGTGATTTTTGGTCTTGGAGCCGATATCGCCTTAGGTAATGGCTTTATAATTTTAGGATACAACGATGCCGTAGCTTTGACTATAGACGACAACGGAGAGTTTCCTATAGACTTTACCTTAGGCTATAAATTCAATCTTAATTAATCCTCTTTGCTTCGCAGAATAATAGGAAGCGTCATCGAAGTATTTACAGGAATTCCGCGCTTTAGTGCAGGGCCAATTCTTGGGGCATTATCTATACCTTCTTGCAACCATTGTGCAATCTCCGGCAACCTAGCAGAGACAATAGAGTCTACTTGCATACTTGTGATTTTTATCTCACCCGTATCCGAAATATTGAGGTCTAAATGTATGGTATCTAACATTGGTTTGTAAACCTGCAATTGCTTGCTCGCTAGATTCTCTAGAATTGCTTTAGATAATTGCTGCTGAAAGCAAATTCGCTGCTGCGCCTTAGTAGCAGATTCGTCGCAGGCCAAAAACAGTGGGTACTGATCGACCTCATCCCAAGAGATGGTTTCTATTTCTTGTTTGTATAAGTCTTCTGAATCTACTTTGGTGGTTTCAAAATATTGACAAGAACTCATCGCCATAAGTAGTAACGCAGGCAAGATTATGCGTGAAGTCTTATTCCATAATAAGAAAGCATTTTTACTCACCTTCCCAGTCTTTGATAAACTCATCCCAAGTTTGGCTAGTATAAAGGCCTTCGCCTAAAAATTGTACGATAGGCAAGAGCTCGTCTGCTTTTCTGTAGCCTTTAAAAGTTTGCAGAATTCCGTAGTCGGCATCCATTATAACCAGCGAAGGATAGCTCATTTTGCCTCTTAAAAAGCCTGCGGCCAATTCGTTATAACCACGACGCCCCTGAGCGATAAATTTAAAATCTTTACCTCTGTAACGCACCGTTTGCTTCTCTTCGCCGTTAAATTTTACACTATAAAAGTTTTTATTCAAATAGGCAATCAATCGAGAATCTATAAAAGTAGTTTTGTCCATGCGCTTGCACCAACCACACCAATCGGTATAAAAATCGATTAAAACCGGACGTGGCTCTTTTTCCATAGCCGCTTCGAGATCTTGAATGTCTATCCAAGAAATATCTTCTTCTTGCGCCCAAATATTAGCAGGCAAAGCAGCTATAAACAAGATCAATAGTAACTTCTTAATCATGGGCTAAATGTAGCAAAACCCTTGGTAATAAAAAACTTAGTCTTTGGTAAGATGTGCTTCTTTTTTAAGATCGGCAAGGCGCATTTTAACCAATTCGTGATAACGGCCACGTTCCTGAAAAAGGTTTAGATAGTTTTGATACAGCTCGATAATGCGCTTTTTGCTTTTGTAATAATTATCTGCAGCTACCGCCAATTGATAATAGGCGGTTTCGTTTAAAGGGTTTTCCTTTATGGCTATTTGCAAATGATCGATCACCTCTTTAAAGTTGCCCTCTCGATTATACATAATTGCCAAAGACACAAATTGAGCATCTAAGGGAGCGTCGAGCAATTCAATAGAATTATTGATGTGTACCCTTGCATTTTCGAAGTCGTTAACGCCCATGTAGCATTTGCCCAGATTGTAATGCCATTTTGGATTTTTATCGTCGAAGTGCTCTAACAATATTTTATACTGCGGAATTGCTTCGTTATACTGAAACGTTTGCGCCAAACTTATGGCCAATTGTTCTCGTATTTGCTCAGTATCCTTCCCCAAAGCAAGCAGGGCATCATACTGGTCTACAGCATCATGGTATGATTTATTGATAAAAAAGACCAAAGCATTGAGCAAGATAAACCGGGTACTATCTGGGTTGGCTTCTAGGCCTTTGTCTATATTCTCTTTGGCGGCTCCAAAGTGCCCATTTTCTAACAATAGCTTTGACAGTCTGTACAAGGCGTTTTGCTGATTGTTATCTAAGCGATACGATCTCGCATAATAAATAGTCGCCATCGAATCCTTAAGTTGCTCTTTTGCATACCCCAATTGATACAACACAGAGGCGTTATTAGGATGCTTTAAGTCTAATGCCATAAAAAGACTATCTGCTTCTTTGTACTTGCCAGAATTGCGCAAAAGGGACCCATATTTATATTGGCCGGCATAGTTGTCTGGATTAAGCCCTAAGGCGTTTTTGTAATAGTATAATGCCTCTTTAGATTTGCCTAAAGCCTCGTAAGACTGTGCAATTTTTTGCTGTGCCTGAGCCGAATTCTCAATTAATTTATACACTTGGATAGCCTTAGAATAATTACCTATTCTAACCAAACTATCGGCAACTGCAAAAGCCGAATCCTCTTGGGCTTCGGCTCTTGTGATGCATATTAAAAATAGTATTGTAAAGAATCTTATCATTTAACTTCAAAGATAATAGGCAAGGAGTACATGACCGCAACGGGCTTTTCTTTTTCTTCGCCTGGCTTCATTTTTGGGATTAATTTTAACACTCTAATAGCTTCGGATTCTAAGGTAGGATGCGGTGCGCGAGACTTAATATCTACGACATTTCCGTATTTATCTATTTTAAACATAGATACAATGCGCTGTTTTCCTTCCAGCTTTAAAGAATCTGCAAGTTTGGTATTAAAGTTAGATGATACAAGTTGCGTTATCTTTTGAACCATACACTTTTTGAGCTCGTCGTTGGTACCAGAACAGCCTGGGTAGGTAGGGACTTTTTCTACCACCGCAAAAGGAATATCTTTGTCTTGCGTTACCGATCCAGATCTAGTGTTAAGAGCCATTTTGTTTTCTTCAAGATACTCCTCTACAGATTCATATACTTTGTCTCCTTCTTTTGCTGGTGTTGCCAAAAACTCTAATGCCTTGGCTTCTTCGTCGGTTAAATTTCCTTTTTTCATGATCGCTTCAGAGAGCTCCTCGATCTTGGTCATAACCTCTGTTTTGTCGTTTTTTGCCTCTGCCTCTTGGGCACAAGAAACGTAAAGCAGCATAGCAGCCAAAAGTGGTAATACCAAGGCAAACTTTAATAGTTTCGCACTGCGTGATTTTGATTTTTGTAACATAATAATTCGTTTTTTGATTAATGAATGATTAAAAAATGTATTGACAAACGATACGTTTTGGGTTTGAAAAACCTGCGATAATAGCTCCTGATAATAGGCAGATGTGCCTTTCTGGGTAGCCACATGCCTGTCTGCGATAAACTCGTGTAATACCGTAAGTCGTTTTTGATAGATATATACCAAAGGATTAAACCAGCATAAAACTCGCAATCCTTCAAAGAAAAGCAAATCGATAGTGTGCCATTGCTTTACATGAACTTGTTCGTGTTGCAGCACAATTTCTCGCTGTTGTTGAGACAAGTCTTCTCCTAAAAAGATGGTTCTAAAAAAAGTAAAAGCAGCCATTGAATCAAAAATTCTAATCAATGTAAACTCTTTGAATCGAGTGGCAACACCACGCTTTCTTAAGCGAGCAATGCTCAGCAGTTTTTTTGTAAAAATGAACAGTGCAACAACGACACCGAGTAGCCAAACATAAGACCAAGAAAACCAAGGGTCAGACCCAACTAACGAAGGGTCTACAGCAGGAGAGTTTGCGACGAGTACCGCTGGCAATTGTACGGCAAAATCTTGTCCTACACTTTGCTGAATCGCTTCTATTTTTATAAAAGGCAACACAAAACTCAAAACAGCGGTCACCAATAAATAGGCTCGATTCCAATTAAAGAAAGTCTCTTTTTTTAGAAAGAGATCGTACACCAATAAAAACAAAGCTTGAAAAGCCAAGGTTTGAACCACATAATGCATCATGATTTCTGTTTTTTATTTAGTTCGTCGAGTATCGCTTCTAATTCGCCAATACTCATATCGTCGTTTTGCATAAAGAAAGACACCATGCTTTTAAAAGATCCTTGAAAATAGCCATCTCGCAGTTTTTGCAAAGAGTGTTTGCTATAATCTTCTTTGGCAACTTTAGGAAAATAAATATGCCCCCGTCCTTCTTTTCGATAGTCCACAAATTGTTTGTTTTCGAGTATTCGCACTATTGTAGAAACGGTGTTATAGGCAGGTTTAGGTTCTGGAAACTGTTCGACGATGGCAGCAACATTGCCTTCGTTTAATCGCCATAAAACCTGCATAATATCTTCTTCTGCCTTGGTGAGTTGCTTCATATTAAATTGAAATTATTGCGGTTGGAGGAACAAATATAACTAATTATTTAGTTTAAACTAATTTTTTAGTTATAAATATTTGTAACATACCGCATACTCCAACGTCTTACAGATATGCTAGATATTTTTTTACTCATCCTCGGGCTTGTCTTCTGCCTTGGCGGAATTGCCGGAAGCATCCTGCCCGTATTACCTGGCCCTCCCATCGCTTGGGTAGGACTGCTATTACTACATTTAACAGACGCAGTCCCTATTAATTACTGGTTTCTTGGTTTTACCTTGGTTATAGCCATAGGCATGTTTGTGCTAGATTATATTATTCCTGCCATGGGTACAAAACGATTTGGCGGGAGTCGAGCAGGTGCCATAGGTACAACGGTTGGACTCGTTGTTGGGCTTTTCGCTCCCATCCCATTTGGAATCTTAATTGGCCCGTTTGTTGGCGCATTAATAGGAGAAATGGTCTTTAATAAAACCGAATCCTCTCAAGCGCTGAACGCGGCATTTGGTAGTTTTCTAGGCTTTTTGGCCTCTACTTTTATGAAACTGGTTATTTGCTTAATCTTTACAGGAATCTATATTTGGGATGCCGTCAAATACTTCGATAATTTCTTTTAAAGCCAAGCCGCATGATCCTCTATAGGATTTCGTTGCCATGGCTCAGGCCAATCTGCATCTGTATTACCTATATAAAAGAACCCCAAACAATGTTCTCTTGGAGCTAGGTCAAAAAACTCGTCCATATAAGCCTTTAAGTTGGGAGTGCTCCAATAGCAACCCAAACCCAATTCTGTGCATAACAACCACATATTTTGAACAGCCATTGCTGTTGCTGCCGTTTCTTCCCAATAAGGCACGCGCTCTTCTAAATCGCGCTGCACGCAAATCCCGATGACACAGCCTGCCTGCATAGGTTTGGCCCTAATCTTATCTTCTTTAGATTCAAAGTAGTTGCCTATGGTGTGGCGGTACTTTAAACCTAAAAAATCGCCCAAGCGTGCTCTACTTTCTTTGGAGTGCATCACTTTAAATCGCCATGGCTGGGTTTTTTTATGAGTGGGTGCTTGATGAGCAGCCAACAACAACTGCTCTATGGTTTCTTTTGGAATAGGCGTGTCGTTATACATTACTGGATAAACCGCTCGCCGTTTGTGAATGGTGTCTTTAATCATAGACCATAGAAGTTTATTACAAGATGCAATAAGAATACTAAAAAGGCAAAAAAAATCCGCCTCATGGGCGGATTTTACGTTTAAGCTGTTAAAGGTTTTCCTTTGAGTCGCTTCTCTATTTTTTGCTTGATTACGGTTAGACGTTTCATCTGATCCATAATAGCAGGGTCTTGATTTTGTTTATATATCTCGTTAAGGCCAAGAATTATATCTTTTACCTCGCGAGATGCTACAATGCGCTCACTTGTTGTTTTAAACGAAGTTGGTCTTTTTTCAAATTCCAGCGCTTTTTCTATAATATCCATAGTAGTGTTGTATTAATAAGTATTCAACGACTTTGTAAAAACGAAAGTATCAAATAGAGCGTTAAATATATACTAAAAATAATTAACATTCTTTATGGCAGAATCACAAGTCGTTATAGTATGCTTTTAAAGAGTTGAATCAACGCACCGATTGGGTCGAAAAAACACCCCTTTACTTACAGTAAAAGTTTGTTTTATGGCAAAATAATTTGTCACCAACTACCGCCGCCACCACCGCCAAAACCGCCACCAGAACTACCGCCACCGCCAGAGCCACTACTCGAGGGGGAGCTCACCATAGTAGCACGTGCAGAAGACATGGTGCCAGAAAAAGATTTAGAAAAACCTTGCATTCCATGGCTATGCGAGCCACCAGAATAGTGATACCAATCGGGAGGTTTTACGTTTAAAGCATCAAATTTTTTGGCCCATCGATTAAAATACCCAAAGGTTAAGGCATATCCCATCGTGCTCTCAAAATAAATTGGACTTTCACTAATGAGCATCTTTAATTTGTTTTGTTCTGCCGTTTTTATAAACTCTTTAAAACCTTTGATTTCGCCAAAGATTGCGTTCCCTTTGGTGTTCTTTTTAATCATAAAAATGTTTAATAAAGCGAGAACAATTCCGCAGATAACCATTGCAACAGCAGCCTGCCAATTATAGAAATACAGAAAAGCCACCGCAAGACCCACTGTTAAAAAGAACAGTACAAAAGCTACGATTTTTCGTATCGCGCGAGATTTTGGTTCGTAATAACGCTGGGCCGATTTTTTTAAAAGCGATTTTGCCTGATTCATCGTGGTATAAAAGCTATCCTTTAAGGCACTCACCAATACTGCTTTGTTACTGCCATGACTAAAGAGTCCATTAAAGAGTTTTTTCTGATAATCTGGCGCGTTTTGCGGTAACTCTTTGAGTTTGGTGATTCTAGTATCGTCGCTAGATAACCAGCCCTTTTTTTCTATTTCTTCCATTTTTAAATATCCTTGGGCACCCCAATACGGAATAAGAGAAATAAGGTCAGAAGTGTCTTCGATATCGTTTATAAGAAAGCCTACCATAGCGGGATCTATTCCGTCAGGGGGATAATATGTGGTCGTGGTCGTTACATGTTTGTCTTTGCCGTGTTTGCTCCAAAGCAAATAGAACCCTAGCACAATCGCTCCTATGATAAGCATCCACCCATTTTTAGACCAAAACGGCCACCAAGGCTCAGCTTCTGTAATCACGCCTGGCTCAAAATTGATCAAAACGGTAACACTCTCGCCGTAGATAGAAACAAAGCCCTCTTTGCTTTTAACAGTAAGGGTGTTGTTTTGCAGGCTCGTCTCAAATTGATCGCTTTCTATATTCCATCCAACAAAGCCAGCATAGATAAAAACATCTGTATCGCTCACCCTTGCACCATCTGGAAAGTGAATGTTAAATGCGACGTCGTTAAAGTTAGGATACCAATTTGTAGGCTTTACATTCCAATAAAACCGAGTGGCCTCCGGCTCGTACAAAAAAGCATTATATACGCGATATGATATCTCATAACGCTGTGCTCCAATAATGGTTTTATCTGGGTCGCCAATTTTAATTTGAGCATTTCCTGTTACCTTTTGTTCAAAAAGAGAAGAAGATTCATACATATGATCTTCTACAGATATCTGCCTAATTTTTATTTCTCTTACTTCGTTTTTGTTGTCGTAAGTGATCAGATCGTATCGCGTCTGAATATCGCGGTAAATTCCGTGTTTGTATTGGGTAAAATTTAGATCGTAGGTTTCTACGACATCAAAATAACCCGCTTCACTAATGTAAATGTCTGCTTGAAAGTTTTGTACGGTAAAGCCTTGACCAAAGGTCACATTGGTCAAAATAACCCAAAAACAAAGTGAGAGTATTCTCTTCATGTGTTCAGGAAATACTTACGAAAAATCGACTTTTACATTTTCTCGCTCGGCGGCTTCTGCCTCGAAGAAATCGAAATGTTTGTAGTTAAAAATTCCAGCAAAAATAACTCCTGGGAAGCTTTCGCCATAGGTGTTGTTCTCACGAACGGTCCCATTGTAATAGCGACGACTACGCTCAAGGTTTTCTTCTATTTCGTTGAGCTTTTCTTGCAGCTGAATAAAATTGGTATTGGCCTTAAGGTCTGGATAGGCTTCGCCTAAAGCAAAGATGCTTCTTAGCGTCTGCTGTAAGGCGTTCTCTGCTTTTATTTGCCCATTTATGTCACCAGACGGAACTTCCATCGCAGCATTTCTGGCATTGATTACATCTTCTAAGGTAGATTTTTCGTGCGCCGCATAGCCCTTGACGGTCTCGACCAGATTAGGAATTAAATCGTATCTACGTTTGAGCGCTACATCTATGTTGCTCCAGGCATCGTTTACCGTGTTTCTGTTTCTAACAAAACGATTAAAAATGCTTACAGCCAAAAGTCCGAGCACAAATAAAATGCCCAGCGTGATAATAAAATACAACATAATTGTTTGGTTTATAGATTAGTACTCAAAACTGCCTGGCGTAAACCAAAAGTCAATTTAGAAGCATAACTAAGATACTATCTTTTTTATGAATTGATAAACCCTAGGCATATTGGCGTTTTTCTGCTACCTTTAATCGTATGAAAAAGCGTGATTTTATTAAAACCATTTCTGCTGCCGCAATTGGTATGCCCTTCGTTTTTACCCCGGTTTCTAGCTGGGCAAAAGATCTAAACAGGATTAAGCCAAAGGATTTAACCACAAACGAAGATTTTTGGTTAAAGGTGCGCAGCGATTACGATTTAAAGCCACAATATATCAATCTGGAAAGCGGCTATTATAATATTATTCCAAAACCAACTTTAAATAGTTTGGTCGAACATATTAAAATGGTCAACCTCGAAGGATCCTTCTATATGCGTACTGTGCAATGGAAGAATAAAGATCGTATGGTTAAGAGGTTATCGCAGGTTGTAGGCTGTGACACTAAAAACCTAATTATTACGCGCAACACCACCGAGTCCTTAGACATGATCATTAAGGGCTTCCCATGGCAGGCTGGAGACGAAGCCGTTTTTGCCATTCAAGATTACGGAGCCATGAAAGACATGTTTAAACAAGTTGCCGAGCGCCATGGTGTGGTATTAACGACGGTTTCTGTTCCTAATCACCCCAAAAGTGACGACGACATAGTTGGATTATACGAAAAGGCAATTACGCCCAACACCAAATTGCTTATGGTCTGCCATATGATAAACATCACGGGGCATATTTTACCCATTAAAAAGATTTGCGAAATGGCCCACAGCAAAGGAGTTCAGGTTATGGTAGACGGCGCACATTGTGTGGGTCATTTCGAATTTAAACTCGAAGACTTAGGCTGTGATTATTACGGTTCTAGCCTGCATAAATGGTTAGCAGTTCCGCTAGGGACAGGCATGCTTTATGTAAAAGACGACCATATTGACACGGTTTGGCCATTATTTGCCGAATCTCCTAGAGACCCGCAAGACATAGGACGCTTGAATCATGTGGGCACGCATCCAGTATACCACGATTTGACCATTGACAGCGCTATCGAATATTATAATATGTTAGGTGGCAAACGAAAAGAAGATCGCCTGCGTTATTTGCAGCGCTACTGGAGTGATCAGGTGCGCGATTACAAAGGAATTATAATTAATACGCCTCGGGATGTAAGTCGTTCCTGCGGAATAGCAAACGTTGGAATCCAGGGAATCAAACCTGCAGATTTGGCAAAACGATTGCTCGAAGAATACAGCATTTTTACAGTCGCGATTGACTACGCCAATGTGCAAGGATGCCGTATCACGCCTAATGTGTTTACGACGACTCAAGAGTTAGATGCCTTTGTTTTGGCCCTAAAAGAAATGGCAGATGCATAGCCGCTAAACACAATCATTTTAAATTCTCTTTTAATTCTACCCAACAGTCGTTATATTTGATAGGATATAACGACTTTTTAAATGATCTCTGTAGAACAAGCCTTAGACATTGTTAACAAACACAGCAATCCATCTTTTAATCATGAGCTTAAAAACTTAGAAGATGCGTTAGGTAGCGTACTGTTAAAAGATGTGGTGTCGCCCATAAATATGCCTCCATTTAGGCAATCGGCAATGGATGGGTATGCGCTTGCGCTAGGCGATAGTGATTCTTACAAAATCATTGCAGAGGTTAAAGCAGGCGATAACAAACATCCTGTTTTAAAGAAAGGAGAAGCGGTTAGAATTTTTACAGGTGCTCCGGTTCCAGACACTGCCAATGCGGTTATCATGCAAGAAAAGGTTCGCATTAAAGACACCTCTTTGCTATTAGAGCAATCTATCGTTCCAGATGCCAACATTAGAGCGATGGGCGAACAAGTAACATCAGGCCAAATTGCATTAGAAAAAGGCACACCACTCACACCTGCTGCCATTGGTTTTTTAACATCGCTGGGCATTACCAAGGTCGCCGTTTATAAACAACCTCAGATTGCGATTGTAGTTACTGGCAACGAACTTGCTCAGGCTGGTACAGAATTAGCTTATGGTCAAATTTACGAGAGTAATGCGATTATGCTTTCGTCTGTCCTGGCAAATCTAGGTTTTACCAACACAAGTGTTCACAGCGTCGCAGACGATTATAATAGCACAGTGTCACTACTAAATACGGTAATTAACGATAACGACGTTGTTCTCGTTTCTGGCGGAATCTCTGTAGGTGACTATGATTATGTTGGCAAGGCACTCGACCAACTCGGGGTAAAAGAACTGTTTTACAAAGTGAAACAAAAACCTGGAAAGCCCCTTTTTTATGGCAAAAAAGACAACAAATTAGTATTTGCCTTACCTGGCAACCCAGGTGCAGCCCTAACTTGTTTTTATGTTTATGTACTATTGGCCTTACAACGCCTGTCTGGAAACCTTAATTATTCGGCAAAGACGATTACGGCCAGAGCAAATTCGAACTTTATAAAAAAGGGAGAAAGAGCTCAATTTTTAAAAGCTCATTTTCAGGAAGGTCGAGTAACTATCTTAGATGGCCAAAACTCCTCAATGTTGCACACTTTTGCCTTGGCTAATGCTTTTGTTTTTATGCCCGAACATGCCACATCTATTGCCGTAGATCAAGAAGTGCAAGTAATAATGCTCCCTATAAACTAACTCATGATGAAGTACAAAATTAAAAGTAGAATTTGGATAGAAGCAGACGGCGAAATTCTGTTAGGCGAAGGTCGTGTTTCACTGCTTAAGGCTATAGAAAAAACAGGGTCACTCTCTAAAGCAGCTAAATCTATGGGCATGTCGTATAAAAAAGCCTGGGGGCTTATAGATGCGGTAAATTCGAGAGGTTCTAAACCTGTTTGCAACACCCAAATTGGGGGCAAAAGCGGCGGCGGAACCGCCTTAACCGATTACGGAAAGGCACTAATTACGGCGTACGAAACCATTAATAATAATTGTTGGGAGTTTTTAGATAAACAAATAGAACAAGCCCGTTTAAAATGATTTTTGACATTCCAAATATTTGGCTCTTCATGAGTGCTTTGCCCATAGTGGCCTTTCTTTACGCAAGCGTAGGGCATGGCGGAGCAAGCGGATATTTGGCCTTGATGGCATTGTTTTCTTTTGCGACAGAAGCAATGAAACCAACAGCCCTACTGCTCAATCTTTTTGTTGCCGGAATTGCCTTTTACCATTATTACAAGGCAGGGCATTTTAATAAAAAACTTTTTGGTGTATTTGCGATAGCCTCGATTCCACTAGCGTTTGTAGGCGGAATGATTGCAGTAGACACTTCTGTTTACAAGACCATTTTAGGTGTTTTGCTAATTTTTGCCATTCTAAAAATGCTCAATGTATTTGGGAAAGAATCAGAAAGTATTAAAAAGGTGTCTTTGTGGCAAGGATTGCTTGTGGGCGCCATTATTGGCTTCTTTTCTGGATTGATTGGAATTGGAGGCGGCATAATTTTGACCCCAGTTATTTTGCTATTGCATTGGGGGAAAATGAAGGAGGCTGCGGCCGTTTCTGCTCTCTTTATTTGGGTGAATTCTGCGGCCGGTCTTTTGGGCCAAATAAGCAGTGGTGTACAAATAAATTCCGAAGCCTTTATTTTGGTTGCCATCGCCTTTATTGGTGGATTTTTGGGCAGTTATTATGGCAGTAAAAAACTCAACAATAAAGTGTTGAGATATATTTTGGCCTTTGTATTAACCATCGCTTCTGTTAAACTAATTTTTACCTAGCATGAAGTCTAACGCACATATAACAGGAATCATATTAGCTGGCGGAAAAAGCACTCGCATGGGTAGCGACAAGGGTTTTATTCCATTAAATGGCAAACATTTCATAGCGCATATTGTCGACGCGCTAAAACCTCAGGTAAGTGAGATACTAATTGTAAGTAATAATAATGCTTACGACCACTTAGGTCATACAAGAATAGAAGATCTTATTAAAGATGCAGGACCCTTAGCTGGTTTGTATTCTGGTTTAAACGCCTCAAAAACGATCAATAATATAGTGCTCAGTTGCGATATCCCTTTAATAAACCCGCAGGTTTTAGCATTACTGACCAAGTCGGTTCCGACGAATACAGATGTAGTGATGGTCGAGAGTAATGGGCAAACCATGCCACTGGTGGCCATGTATAAAACTCATTGTAAGCAGCATTTTTACAAACTCTTACAGGCAGGAGAACGGAGCTTGCATCGCGCTATTGCACCTTTAAACGTAAAAACGATTCAACTAGAACCCGGTTTTGCACACTATGTAAAAAATATAAACACTCCTGGTGAGTTGAAAGAATTACAAAGATGAATATTACCATAAAATACTTTGGCCTGCTGGCAGAAATCGCCAAACGCTCCGACGAGACTATCACATTTACAAAAACGACAGTTTCTGAATTGTTGGAGGTGCTTTATGAAAAATATCCAGAATTAAAAGAAAAGGACTTTCAGGTGGCACAAAACCTAGAAATCGTTCCAAAAGATGCAGTACTAACAGAAGCAGATATCGCCCTTTTACCACCATTTTCTGGGGGATAAAACTATGAGCAGATATAGCAGACATATCGTTTTAGAAGAGATTGGCCCTTTAGGCCAACAAAAACTCGCGCGTGCCAAAGTACTGGTCATTGGTGCTGGAGGTTTGGGCTGCCCAGCACTTCAATATCTTGCCGCGGCAGGGATTGGCACCATAGGAATTGTCGATTTTGATGTAGTAGAAGAATCTAACTTACAGCGTCAGATATTATTTGGAGCGAGTAGTTTAGGAACAAATAAGGCGATAGCCGCAAAAACCAGACTTGAAGATTTAAATCCACTGATTAATATAGTTGCATTTGCAGAAAAGCTGACCCCTCACAATGCCCTCGACTTGTTTGCAACCTTCGATCTTATCATAGACGGAACCGATAATTTTGCAACTCGTTATTTAATAAACGATGCGGCGATTCTCACAGATAAACCAGTTGTTTTTGGAGCGATTTATAAATTCGAAGGGCAACTCACTGTTTTTAATTATAAGGGCGGCCCTAGCTACCGATGCTTGTTTGCTACACCTCCCAAGGCAGGTTCGGTTGCCAATTGCTCAGAAGTGGGTGTTCTGGGAGTGCTCCCGGGAATTATTGGCAGTATGCAAGCCAATGAGGCGATTAAGATTATTTTAGAACTCGATCAAGTACTTTCAGGCAAGATGCTGTGTTACGATGCTAAAACAACGGAGTCGCACCATTTAAAAATCGTCAAATCTGAGTCAGAAATAGAAACTGTATTAGCTAGAAAACACAAGTTTACTGCATTTGATTACGAGGCATTTTGTGGCCTAACAATTCCGGAAATTTCGGCAGCAGCTGCAGTTCAATTAAAAAATGTACTCTTTGTTGATGTACGCGAACTCACAGAAAAACCAGAGGTTACCTTGCCTAATTGTGTTCAAATTCCGTTAGGTGATTTAAACAATCATTTATCAAAATTTAAGGCGGATCAACATTCAGTTTTATTTTGCCAAACCGGAGTACGATCAAAACTGGCTGTTCAGCAATTAATAGAACATAAAATTGAGAAATGCTTTAGCCTAATTGGCGGAGCAGAATCGCTTTTAAATTATACAACAATAACAAAATGAAAGAGAGAAAACCAAAAAACGTATTCATGGAAGGAGCCATTCCTGCTAGCTTTATCGGTGATTCCATTGCTAAGCATCAGAGCAAAACGAGCATAGGCGCACACAATATATTTTTAGGGCAAGTACGGGCAGATGAGGTAGATGGGAAGTTGATTTCTGCGATAGAATATACCGCCCATCAAGATATGGCGAATAGCAAATTTTTCGAAATACGAGAAGCCACTTTTCAAAAGTTTAATCTCACCTGTATGCATATTTATCACAGCCTCGGAAGTGTAGCCACTGGCGAAATCTGCTTGTTTGTATTTGTGTCGTCCCCAAGGCGCAAAGAGGTTTTTAAAGCGTTGGAATATGTGGTAGAAGAGATCAAAGCCAAAGTACCTGTATTCGGTAAAGAGATATTTGAAGATGAATCACATCAATGGAAAGTTAACAGTTAAGTTATGGTAGATATTACAAACAAGTCTAACACCTTACGCATTGCAACCGCACAAGCTGTGGTCAAAGTGAGTAAACCTGAAACAATTGCTGCTATACAGAACGACACAGTTCCTAAAGGCAATGTGTTTGCCATGAGCAAAGCTGCCGGCTTACTTGCTGTTAAGAAAACACCAGATATACTACCGGACTGTCATCCGCTGCCAATAGAATATACTGGAATCGATTATCAAATTGACGCTTTGGAGATTTCCATTACATGCACTATCAAGACCATTTATAAAACGGGCGTAGAAGTAGAAGCCATGCACGGTGCCAGCGTAGTCGCCTTAAATATGTATGATATGCTCAAGCCTATAGACAAAGGGGTAGAAATTCATCATATTAAACTAATCAGCAAAAAAGGAGGCAAATCAGACTATAAAAATAAATTTAGAAGTCAACTAAACGCAGTTGTGATAGTTTGTTCGGATACTATTTCGGCAGGGCAAAAAGAAGACAAAGCAGGCAAAGCCATTATTGCCAAACTCGAAGCCTGCGAGGTTGCGATAGCAGATTACATTATTATCCCCGACGAGAAAAACCTAATTCAAGAGAAAGCAAAACACTTTGCAGATAAAGGCGTGAATATGGTAATCTTTACTGGCGGAACTGGTCTTTCTGCAAGAGACATTACCCCAGAAGCGCTGTCAGAAATTATCGACAGAAACATTCCGGGCATAGAAGAAACCATTCGCAATTATGGTCAAAACCGAATGCCTTACGCCATGCTTTCTAGAAGTGTTGCGGGTACTATAAACGACACATTGGTGTTGGCACTGCCAGGTTCTACCAACGGAGCAAAAGAATCTATGGATGCAATTTTTCCTGCTGTTTTACACGTATTCGGAATTTTAAAAGGAGCTAGACACGACTCATGAACAAACAAAACCCCATATTGACCGATTCGTACGGAAGAGACCACACCTATTTACGTATTTCGCTTATAGAGCGCTGCAATTTACGATGCACTTATTGCATGCCCGAGGCAGGAGTAGCGCTAACTCCAAGAAGTCATTTAATGACCTACGAAGAGATTTTTACAATTGCCAAAACCTTTGTCGATCATGGTGTGACAAAAATTAGACTAACCGGCGGCGAACCATTAATAAGAAAAGACATTCCTGTTATATTAGAGAAGCTAGCATCCCTGCCTGTTGAGCTTTCTATCACATCAAACGCTGTAATTATAGACAAGTTTATCGATACTCTAAAAGCAAACGGCATTAAGAACATTAATGTGAGTTTGGACTCTCTAGACAGTGAAAAATTTAAGGAAATCACTCGAAGAGACGAGTTTCAAAAAGTGTACGACAACATCCTACTCTTGGTTAAAGAAGGCTTTAATGTAAAGCTAAACGCAGTGCTCATAAAAGACTTTAACGACAACGAAATTGTCGATTTTATCAATCTTACGAAAGAACTCCCAATCTCGATTCGGTTTATCGAGTTTATGCCTTTTGATGGCAATAAATGGGATCTTAAAAAAATGGTTTCTTATAAAGAGGTAATGCAAACGGTAGCAGGTAGTTTTTCTAACGAACAAGTCATTCGCTTGCAAGATGCCCCAAACGACACGGCTAAAAATTATAAAATAGATGGCTTTAAAGGTAGCTTTGCAATTATTAGTTCTGTGACGAATCCCTTTTGCGATAGCTGTAATAGGCTTAGATTAACCGCTAATGGACGCTTAAAAAACTGTTTGTTTTCTGCTTCGGAATCAGACCTGTTAACCACTTTACGTGCTGGCAATTCTATAGAACCCGTCATTAAAAAAGCAGTCGCGGCAAAGCTCAAAGTACGTGCGGGAATGGACTCATTAGAAAAGTTACAAGACCCCGACTTACATGGCAAAAATCGCTCAATGATTACGATTGGCGGCTAGTTTTACGAAGGTTTTCGTAATCTTCTTGCGTATCGATATCTGTTAAAATAGGTTTTAAATCTACCGCAGTTACTGTGTCTAAATTTTGATTTATCAACCCTTTAGCACCCTTGTCGTCACAGAGTTTGGTCAATTCAGCAAAAAAGGAAACATCGAATATGGTCGGGACGCCATATTTTTTATCTCCATACGATGTCGCTATTATCTTGTGAGCACCCTTGCCAAATTCTGTATGCATAGCTTCTAAATAGGCCACAGAAATCAAAGGCTGATCTCCTAACATGACGAATACCCCATTTAGGTCTGTAGCATTTTCTAATAGATACTTGGCTCCAACAGCAATCGAACTCCCTAAGCCTTCTTGCCAATTTTCATTGTTTAGAATATGTACCCCGCTCGCCGCAATCTCTGGTTTTATCAGGCGATAATTTGCGCCCAGCACAACATATATATGTGCTTTCTGTAACGCTATAGCTGAGTTAATGGCATGACCAATTAAAGTAGAATTTCGCCATGGGAGCAACTGTTTTGGGCGACCAAATCGGGTCGAAGCTCCAGCTGCGACTATCAAAATGGCGATGTTAGGTTTGCTAGGCATGTATTCCGCCCTTTTTTTCTTTTAAGAGGATGGGTTGTTTTTTTCGCACCACCGTCAGAATTTCTGAAAGTATGGAAACAGCAATCTCTTGGGGTGTTTCTGCACCAATATTTAGGCCGGCGGGGCCGTGAATCTGATCCATAAATCGCTCATCTATGTCTGGGTAATATTCCATTAGATCAGAAAGCAACTTATCGCGTCTGCGAGCAGGTCCTAACAACCCAATATAGGCTGGATTGGAATCTTTGAGCTCAATTAAGAACTTAAGGTCATTGGCATAATTATGAGACATAATCACCACGGCAGTTTGGTCGTCAATCTTATCTAAGGCAACTGTATCTGGAGCAGCTGCAAAGAAGGCCGTAGCTCCAGGAAAATTATCGATTGTTTTAGATTCTAATGGCCCAGAAATAATGGTCACGTCCCAACCATTGAGTGCCGCATATTTACACAATTGCACCGAATCGTGTTCTGCTCCAAAAATCATAAGCTTAAAACAAGGCCTCATTTTTTGAACGAACTGTAGATTGATGTTGTGGCCTACGGCAATCGATTTTAGTCTAAAATAATGTGGTTGTTTTTCAAACTTTATAAAAGAACCAATCCCCGGATACACCCCTTCTTCTTTTCTGTATTCCGAACAAAAAGTGAAATCACGCCTTGCTTCTAAGCATTGGTAAAAGGAATTAATAAAGTCGTTTGAAGGAGCGAAAGACTCAATAAGAATATATAGGATCCCTTCACAACCAAGACGATAACGACCATCGTAAATCATCATTTTTGCCTTGTCGTCCTTAAATACAGACACTGCATTTCGTGCGATGTCTTTCTCTACACAACCACCACTTACGGCGCCTATCATTTCGCCGTTTTCTAGCAATAACATTCTAACGCCTGGCTTTCTGTAAGACGATCCATCTAGGTCAACCACCGTTGCCATAACAGTTTTTAACTGTCTTTTTTGGGCGTCTAGATAAGCACCAACAATATCTTTAAGCTCGTGGGTCATACTAACCTATTACTTCTTTAAGTTCTAAGTTGTTCATATAAGGTTGCTTGTACAATCTTTGACCAGTGGCTTTATAAATCGCGTTTGCTACCGCTCCTCCAACGGGAGGCAAGGTAGGTTCACCTAAGCCTGTTGGAGCCAAATCATTTTGAACAAAATGCACATCGACCTGAGGCGTTTGATTCATTCTGATAAGATTGTAAGTATTAAAATTTTTGGATTGAGGGATTCCGTCTTTAAAGGTTAATTCGCCATACATCGAATGACCAATTCCGTCTATGACACCTCCAACCACTTGATTCTGCGCTCCAAGCGGATTTACAACAATCCCACAGTCTACTGCGACCGTTACTTTTTTGACCACGGGAACCCCGTCTTGCATAATAATGTCTGCAACTTCTGCCACATGCGTATTATGGCAATAATACACGGCAAATCCTTGATGTACCTCGTCTATTGTTTTTCCATAATTAGATTTTTCTACCGCCAATTTTATAACTCCTTGCAAGCGTTCTGGGCTATATTCTATGCGCTCATCGGTCGTGCCTTTTACCTTTTCGAGCAGGTCTAAATGCAACTGAACCCTGTCTACTCCCATCATTTCGGCCAACTCATCAAAAAAGCTTTGCTCTGCAGATGCAAGAACATTTGTATACGGTGCTCTCCAAGCTCCAGTGGTTATGTTGCTAGCGTAATTGGCCACATCTACTTGATAGTTTTCTAAGGCTCCAGCTGGAAAAAAGTTAGGGATAAGCCCATACATGTTTCCGTTAATCGCCGCCTCTTTTAAATAATATGCGGTGATTTGCCCATCTTTGATCGCTGCTTTTATACGATACTTACTCGCTGGTCTGTAAATACCATCGGCCATATCGTCTTCTCTAGAAAACACCACTTGAACAGGGCTTTTGGCCAGGCTAGAAACCTCTGCAGCTTCTAAGGCAAAGTCTCCGTAAAGACGTCTTCCAAAACCACCTCCCATTCGGGTCATTTCTAAGCTGATTTCGCTCACATCTCTTTCGAGCAATTGTGCAACTCTACCAGCGGTCCATTCTGGCGTTTGAATTGGCCCAACCAATTCCACCTTGGTGTCTGTTACATTGGCAAAAAAGTTCATAGGTTCCATGCAATTGTGCGGTAAGAAAGGAGCTTCGTAGGTGCGCTCTAGCACCTCATCTGCCGCAGCAAAGGCTTTTTCTACATCGCCATCTTTTCGCATGGTATTAAACTTGGACCCGTCTAAAAGAGCTATTAAAGTTTCGTCGTGCATAGCAGTGCTCTCTGCGGGTGTGGCCTGCGTCCATTGGGCAGTAAGTGCTTTTTTACCTTTCATAGCCGCCCAAGTACTGGTAGCCAAGACAGCAACTTTTTCGCCAAAACGAACTACATTTTTTACACCTTCAACCGCTCTTGCGTTTGTGTCGTCAAAAGAATCTAAGGTTTGCCCAAAAGCTGGCGGTCGTAAAACCGAGGCATATAACATACCCTCTTCTTTATAATCGAGTCCAAACAAAGGTTTACCTGTGATAATTTCGTCTATATCTACATTGCTGGTATTTTGCCCGATTATGGTAAAATCTTTAGGGTCTTTTAGGGAGACATTTTCTGGAACTTCTAAAAGAGCTGCCTCGTTCACCACATCTCCATAGCCCAGGGTTTGGCCACTAGGTGCAGTAATCACACCTTCTTTGACCGTGCATTCTGAGGCTTCTACCCCCCATCGAGCGGCAGCCGCATTCACCAACATTTGTCTTGCAGTCGCGCCTGTTTGTCTTAAGGGTTCCCAACCTTGCCTTAGGGATTGACTTCCCCCTGCAACTTGTCTGGTATAGTTTTCTGTATCTAAAGCACCTTGGGCAACATATACATCTTCCCAAGCAACATCGAGCTCTTCTGCGATAAGCATTGGCATTGAAGTTTTTACCCCTTGGCCTATCTCAGGGTTTGGATTAAAGATGGTTACCTTTCCCTCGGGTGAGATCTTTATAAAGGCATTAAAATCGTTGTAGTTTAATTTGCTCAAATCTACAGGCGGTTCTACCTCTGCTTTACAGGCATTAAACAAATTAAAACCGATAAGCAATCCGCCACCGGCGAGCGAAGAAGTCTTTAAGAATGATCTTCTGCTGAATTGTATTTTGTTAGAATTTTCCATAGTAAATCAATCTTATAAGTTTTCTGAAGCTACTTTTACAGCCTTCTCTATGCTGTTGTAAGATGCACAACGGCAAATATTGCCTTGCATCGCGTTTCGAATTTCGTCGTTGGTTGGATTTGGATTGGACCCCAAAAATGCAGAAGCCGTCATGATTTGTCCTGCTTGACAATATCCACATTGCGGAACATCGATTTCTTTCCAAGCTTGTTGTACTGGATGTTCGCCATGCTTAGATAAGCCCTCAATTGTAGTAATCTCTTTGCCTTCGAGGCTCGATATTGGCAGTGAGCAACTTCGAGTCGCGACTCCGTCAAGATGCACCGTACAAGCGCCACATTGGGCAATTCCACAGCCAAATTTAGTTCCTACGAGGTTGATATGATCTCTTAAAATCCATAATAATGGAGTGTCGTCACTGGCCTCCACCGTCTGTTTTGTTCCATTAATTTTTAGCTGAAAAGTTCCCATTGGCTGTTAGTTTTAGAAGTAAAGTAAATCGCCTTTCGTGTTGTTGAAACGAAGTCCTTTTTAAAAGTACTAAAAAAATAGCCTCGACAGAGTATCAAAGTCTTGTTTAACAATTCGTTAATGATTGGAAGATGTTTGTCAAACAAGTATAAATCTCGATATTTTAAAATCACTTAATCGTACGTTACACTATTAATCTGCAGATTCATAAAATTCGCCCGAGATTTATAAATCACGACGTTTTGCTTTTCATCTTATCAATAAATCGGTGTAATTTAAACTAGGGAGGGGGCTAGACCGCCCCCTTTTCTGTTAAGAATATTTTTTTGAATTCTAGCCCAATATTAGCCTAATGTCCTTACCTCCTAAGCCAGACGACACTTATTTATCTGCGATGAGCTGCTTAAACTTGCCTTTGCTTTTACGAATTCGCACGGCAACCACTTTATACTCTGGACACATAGCCTCTGAGTCATGTACATCGCCAGTCAAATTATTGATCATAATGTCTGGAAAATGAAAGGTCGTGCTCAAGACACCGCTTTTTACCTCATCGGTAATTCGAGCCTTCACATCTACCTTGCCACGCGGAGATTCTAAACAAACGTAATCGCCTTCTGCTATCAAATTATCTTTTGCGTCCTGCGGATTGATCATCAAATAATCGTCTTGAAGAATTACCTCGTTGGCCGTTCTGCGAGTCATAGCTCCACAGTTGTAGTGCTCCAATTCTCTGTTTGTGGTGAGTATATAAGGAAAATCCTTGCCATGGTCTACAATTTCTTTCGTCTCTTCCCATGGGTTGAACTCAAAATAACCCTTGCCTCGTTTAAAGTCTTGCTTATGTAAGATTTGTGTATCGGTTCCGTCTTTGGCAACTGGCCATTGCAGGCCGTTTATGCCTAAACGATCCCAGCTGATTCCGGCAAAGAAAGGAACGATTTGAGAAATCTCTTCGAGCATTCCATCGGGCGTATAATCTGGTTGGGCATAGCCCATTTTGTTCATGATATCTACAATGATCTGCCCATCTGGCTTACTGCCTTCGATAGGTTCGACCACTTGTCTTACGGCTTGTACACGGCGTTCTCCGTTGGTAAAGGTTCCGCTTTTTTCTAAGAAACTTGATCCCGGTAGAATCACATCTGCATACTTGGCGGTTTCTGTCATAAACAACTCTTGTACAATCACAAGGTCTGTCGCCTCGAGAGCGCGAATCACCTTTTTAGTATTAGGATCGGTTTGAACGATGTCTTCCCCTATCACCCATAACGCCTTTAATTTGCCATCCAGCGCGGCTTCGAACATCTCTGGAATTTTATACCCGATATGAAGCGGCACATCTACACCATAAAACTCGTTATATCGCTTGTTTACCTCAGGGTTGGTCACATCTAAATAACCTGCTCCCTGATGTGGTTGCACACCCATGTCTGCAGAGCCTTGTACGTTGTTTTGTCCGCGTAGCGGATTTACTCCAACCCCTCTACGGCCAATGTTACCAGTGAGCAGCGCAAGATCTGCAATTTGCATTACAGTGAAAGTTCCTTGCGAATGTTCTGTTACTCCTAAGCCATGAAAAGACATCGCATTGGGTGCCGTAGCATAGGCTACCGCAGCATTTTTAATAATATCTCTACTTACCCCACAAATGGCTTCTAATTTGTCGAGGTCGATGTTTAAAATCTCTTTTTCGAAGTCCGAATATCCTTCGGTGCGGCTATCGATAAAATTGGCATCTGCCTTGCCTTCTGTGATGATATAATACATCATCATATTGAGTACGGCCACATTGGTTCCCGGTCTAAGTGGAATATGATGCGTAGCATATTTTGCCAGCTCCGTACGACGAGGGTCAATTACAATAGATACATTGTCGCTCTTCATGGCAAACTGCTTAAGCTTGGCTCCAGTAACAGGATGTGCATCGGTTGGATTAGCTCCAATGACCATAATACAATTGGTATCTTTTAAATCGTCTATTGAATTGGTCGCAGCTCCGGTTCCAAAAGTGCGCTGCATTCCTAAAGCTGTAGGCGAGTGACACACCCTGGCGCAACCGTCTATGTTGTTTGTTCCGATTACAGTTCTAATGAACTTTTGCATCAGGTAATTCTCTTCATTGGTACAGCGTGCAGAAGAAATTCCTGCAATAGAATCAGATCCAAATTCTTCTTTAAAACCAGTAAGTTTAGAGGCGATATAATCGTAAACCTCATCCCAACTTACTTTTTCGAAGGCCCCATTTCGCTTAATCATAGGCGAATTTAGACGCTCGGGATGATCGTAAAACTTAAAAGCATAACGTCCTTTAATGCAAGTGTGGCCTTGGTTTACCTCTGCATCGTAAGGTGCTGTAATACTTAATATTTCTCCATTGCTGGTAGCAACTTCGAGATTACATCCTACTCCGCAATAAGTACAGATTGTTCTTGTGGTATCTGTTGCTTGAATCGCTTTAGACTGAAAAACATCAGAAATCGCAGACGTTGGGCAAGCCTGAGAACAGGCGCCACAACTCACACAGTCCGAATCCATAAACGATTCGTTTAAGCCTTTTATAATATGTGAATCAAAGCCTCGACCCGACATGCTGAGTACAAATTCACCTTGTACCTCGTCGCAGGCACGTACACAGCGATAACAGTTTATACATTTAGATAAATCCGAAGTCATATAAGGGTGACTCAAATCTTTAAGCCTAAACAAATGATCTTCGCCAGGAGGATAACGCACATCACGAATCCCCACTTGAGCCGCTACTGTTTGCAGTTCGCAATTGCCGTTTACTTCGCAGGTTAGACAATCGAGAGGATGGTCGGTTAAAACCAGTTCAATAATATTTTTTCTGAGTTTTTTTACAGACTCCGTGCTGGTATAAATATATTGCCCTTCTGCTACTGGAGCATGACAAGAAGCCATCGTTTTAACTGGGCCGTTGGCATCTAGGGCTACCTCAACACTACAAACGCGACAGGCGCCAAAAGGATCTAAATTGGGTGCATCACAAAGCGTAGGCACCAGGTTTTTTTCTTTATAACGACGAATAAAGGCCAAAATGGTTTCGCCTTCTTGAATCTCAAATGCTTGGTTATCTATATAAGCAATCTTCATAGTGCGAATTTTTTAGTCAAAATATTGTTTAAGTTCATCGTCAAAGTACTGCAAGGCATTGCGCACTGGTAAAGGGATTCCACCACCGTGTGCACAAAGAGAGCCTTCTTCTAAGGTAGTAAGCAAATCTGTAAACAAGGCTCTGTCAATTTTATAATCAGAGGTTAATGCTTTCTGTGACAATTCCTGCCCGCGCTTAGTCCCAAGGCGGCAAGGGAAGCATTTTCCGCAGCTTTCATACGATGCAAAATCGAACAAATGTTCGATCAATTTCATGATTGGGTAGTCCTCTGGAATACTTACCACAGAGGCATGCCCTAATAAAAATCCTTCCTTAGAAAACGATTCAAAATCGAGAGTCAAATCGTCAATTTTAGAAACAGGAACCAATCCACCCAAAGGGCCGCCAATTTGCAGCGCCTTAACAGCAGATTTAAAACCACCTCCTAAATCGTTCACAACCTGAGATAGCGGTGTGCCCATCTCCACCTCGTACATACCAGGCTTGTTAAAGTAACTGTCTAAGCAAACAAGTTTGGTTCCAGAAGAACGCTCTGTTCCTATATCTTTCCAGGCTTGACCTCCATTAGAAATTATATGGTGTAAAGCCGCTAAAGTCTCTACATTATTTACCGTGGTGGGTTTATTAAAGAGTCCTTTTTGAGCCGGGAAAGGAGGTCGCACTCTTACTTCGGGACGTTGTCCTTCTATAGAATTAATGAGCGCCGTCTCTTCTCCGCAGATATAAGACCCTTGCGCTTGAATTATTTTAAAATCGTAATCAAAACCACTGCCATCTATGTTTTTACCGATTAGGCCTTTGTCTCGAAGCTCGTCAATTGCCTTTTGAACTATTGCTACCGATTCTGGATATTCGGCTCTGATGTAGAGTATGCCGTAATTGGCATGAGTAACATAGCCCGAAATCAGCATGCCAAAAAGCACCGAATGCGGCCGTTCTTCTAATAAATACCTGTCTGAATAAGCTCCAGGATCACCCTCGTCTGCGTTGCATATAATAAATTTCACATCGCTCTCTACGTTACGACAAAACTGCAATTTGAGGCCCATAGGGAAACCTGCGCCTCCTCGCCCTCTTACATTAGAGGTTTTAATTTCTTCTAGTACCGCAGCCGAATCTTTGGTGAGCGCTTCGCGAAATGGTTTGTAGTAGTCGTCAATATTGGTAAACGGGGTGGTAAGAATCTCGCTCCCGTTGTCTGCAACATTATAGCTGTCTTGGTTTAAGTTGGGGTTGTCTGCCAGAATTCCGTCAAGGTCTTTGATGGCATTTCCCGAATAATTCTTTCCTTGAAAGTGAAAAGCCGAATTCTCATGACAACGCCCAAGACAAGTCATATGACCTATCTCGTTTGAATCGAATTTAGTCTCTAAAGTAGCGATCACCTCTTCTTGTGTGCCAGCACAAACACAAGCGGTCCCATTACACACATAGGCCTTTTTGCCTTTGTTCTCTGGTTTTAAAAAGTCATAAAAACTAGCAGTTCCATAGGCATTGGCTCCACCCACCAAAAACTCTTTGGCTAAGGCAGCCATCTCCTCGTCCGTTGGTGCACCATCGGGCTGGGCTAACTTTCCTAGTTTGTCAAAGAAGTTATCGTGCACTCCTTTACGACCTAATAATTCGCTTAAATTATCTGACATTTATTAACTGGCTTTTGTGTTGGTTTGATTGGTTTTGGTTCTTTCGGGATGCGAATACACAGTCGCTCGCCCATCTCTGCAAAACCCAAAAAGGGTGATGCCTAGCTCTTTTGCATAATCTACTGCAAGTGACGATGGAGCAGACACTGCTGCCAAAAATGGTATTTGCGCCTTAAAACATTTAATCACGATTTCATAAGAGATCCGGCCACTTACCGTAAGTACTTTTGCATTCTTTAGCTGATCTGAACCTATAAGCTTGCCAACAACTTTGTCTACTGCATTATGCCGCCCTATGTCTTCTAAACAGGCGAGCATTTTGCCATCGATAGAAAAAGCTGCAGCCGCATGGGTCCCTCCCGATTGATTAAAATCGTGTTGCTTGCTTCGCATAGCGGCAAACATTTGATCAATAGTAGAGCTATCAATTTTTTGAGAATCGTCTATGGTTTTACCCATAAAGGCGAGGTCTTCTAATTGGGTCTTGCCACAGATTCCGCAGGACGAAACACTTAGTAAACTACGACTGTTGGCGTAACCTTCACCCAGCTTGTCTTCTGGAATCGCAACATTGACAATGGTGACTATGCCATCTTCGTTTTCTTTTTTAAGTATGATATCTGGAATAAATTTCACATCGTTTATCACGCCTTCTGCGTGTAACAAACCGCGAACCAGATTGGCATCTTCGCCAGGTGTGCGCATAGAAACAGTAAAGGCAGCATCGTTGATGTTAATCTGTAATGCTTCTTCTACGGTCAAGGCATCCAATATTTTCTTGGACCCAGCCGCGTCTAACTTTTTGCCTTCGTAATTTCTAGTTGCCATAGCTCATACCATGCACTCAAAAGAGTGCTACTCTTGTAAATTTAAAGGAAATTTTGCAAAACTCCTGTTAAAACAGGTGTTTCGTGCCAATTCAGAAGTGGTCTTATTAGAACAAGCCCGAGATGTTACCGTCATTATCGATGTCGATATTCTCTGATGCAGGATGCCCAGGAAGCCCTGGCATACGCATCATATCTCCTGTAATCGGAATTAAAAACCCAGCTCCCGCTGCAATCTCGATTTCTCTAATTGTAATCGTAAATCCAGTGGGTCGCCCGATGAGTTTTGGGTTGTCTGAAAGCGATTTTTGAGTCTTCGCCATACAAACTGGCAAACCTTCTAGACCAAGCGCTGCAATGGTTCGCAAGTTCTTTAACGCTGTCGAACTATATTCCACACCTTCGGCACCATAAATGGTCTTAGACACCTTTTCTATCTTTTCTTTAACGCCTAAGGACCAATCGTATAACGGCGTAAAGTTAGATTCTCCAGACTCTACAATCTCTACAACTTGTTGTGCCAAATCTAAAGCGCCTTTTCCGCCTTTGGCCCAAACTTCTGCCAAGGCAACTCGCACATTATTCGCCTCTGCAAATTCTTGAACGGCTGCGATTTCTTCGTCTGAATCCGATACAAAGCGATTGATCGCTATTACTGGCACTATATTAAACTGTCTTACATTTTCTAAATGCTTCTCTAAGTTTGGAATTCCATTCTTCAATGCCTCGACATTTGGTTCCGTCAGAGATTTAAGGTCGGCTCCTCCGTGATATTTTAAGGCGCGAATGGTAGTGGTTATCACAACGGCTTTGGGTGATAAACCAGCTGCTTGGCATTTTATGTCTAAGAATTTTTCTGCGCCCAGATCTGCACCAAAGCCAGCTTCTGTAACTGTGTAGTCAGAAAGACTCATCCCCATACGAGTAGCGATTACCGTATTGGTTCCTTGGGCGATATTGGCAAAAGGCCCACCGTGAATAATCGCAGGATTGCCCTCTATGGTTTGTACTAGGTTTGGTTTGATCGCTTCTTTTAGCAACGCTGCCATAGCCCCTTGTACTTTTAGATCGCGGCAAAATACAGGCTCTCTGGACCAAGTGTAGCCTATAAAAATATCTCCTAATCGCTTTTTTAAATCTTCCAGATTATCAGACAAACATAGAATTGCCATAATCTCACTGGCCGCTGTAATATCGAATCCTGTTTGACGAGGCACGCCAGAAGTGGTTCCGCCAAGGCCAACTACGATATTACGCAAGGCACGGTCGTTCATATCGAGTACGCGCTTCCAGGTAACGGTACGAGCATCGATTCCTAACGAATTGGTTCTACTCTGAATATTATTATCGATTACTGCAGACAGTAAATTATGCGCCTTCTCGATGGCAGCAAAGTCTCCTGTAAAATGCAGGTTGATGTCTTCCATAGGCAATACCTGAGAATAGCCTCCTCCTGTGGCGCCTCCTTTAATTCCAAAGACTGGCCCAAGTGAAGGCTCGCGCAAGACAACAGTAGTTTGTTTGCCTAATTGATTTAATCCTTCGGAAAGTCCGATAGACATTGTAGTCTTGCCCTCTCCCGCAGGAGTTGGCGAAATAGCCGTAACCAAAATTAAATTGCTCTCTTGGAGCTTGTCCATATCGATAATAGACTGTGGTAATTTGGCTTTGTATTTACCGTACATATCCAACTGGTCTTCGTCTAGACCCAACTTGGCTGCAATGGTTTTTATGTGTTTTAGTTCTATTTGTTTGGCTATTTCTAAGTCACTCATGTGTTGGTTGATTTTTTAATAAGATGTACAATTTAGGAAAATTGATGAGAATGACGGCCAGAATGTAGGTTAGGTGACTCTTTAAGCCAATAATTATTTAAGCACTAGTGCAAAAATAGTGCTGGATCGGCGCTGCAACAACCATCACCTTCACCACAGAATTGGGAAGCAAAGAAGAAATCAGATCGCTCTTAAGCTCGAAAAATTCTAGGCGACAATAAGCCAAACAAAGGCCCCAAGCCAAGAATTAAAAACAAATAGTGTGGCTTAATAAAACCAGACAAATAACTCAATATCTGTATGCTAATAATGGTAATTGCAAACCCAACACAATTCACAATTGTCAAGGCCGTGCCTTTAATTTGTGGGTCGGCGTTTTGCGCTACAAGCGTAGAGAACATAGGCGAATCGGCAATAACGACCATACCCCAAAAAAGCAAGAATGTTTTTAATACAAGAGCAGAATCTGTTTGCAATAAAAATGGTGAGATCAAACAGCAGAGCCCGGAAAGCAACAAGGCTGTTCGAGCCGTTTTTTTTGCTCCCAAACGCAAAGACAAATAACCCCCCAAAATGCAGGCAATTCCGCCTATGGCGATAATCAAAAAAGACCACAATGGTACATTACATGCAACGGATGAAGTTGTCTTGTTAAAGGTGGCCAACATCACAGGAACAAACGCCCAAAAGGCATAGAGCTCCCACATATGCCCAAAATACCCAAAGGCCGCTGCGCGAAATTCTTTATTTTTAAAGACCTTAAAAAATGCTGAAAAGTTGAGTTTTTGACTAGGTTTTCTATAGGGCCCATCTGGCACCAATACTGCCATAAGAACCCCTCCAAACACTGCTAAGATAGAGACGGCCAATAGCACTCCTGTAAACGAATAGCCCGCAAATAAATTCTTTAAAAGATGAGGTAAAGCGGTGCCTAAAACCAGCGCTCCTACAAGATAGCCCAATGATTTACCCAAGCCTTTTTTAAAATAATCTGCGGCTATCTTCATCCCTACGGGATAGATTCCCGCCAAAAAGAACCCTGTTAGAAAACGCAGAAGTAAAATAGTAGTAAGCGAATTACCATCCCAAATAACCGCAGCATTAAAAATAGCTCCTAAAAGGGCACTTACTAGAAAAACCTTGGACGGCGAGAATCTATCGGCAATAGTGAGAATGGCAAACACTAAGGTGCCAGCAATAAATCCAAACTGTACTGCAGAAGTTAGGTCGCCTAAAACATTGGTGGGAAGGTCAAAGGCGCTAATTAAATCGGTCATGACCCCATTGCTGGCAAACCAAAGCGAGGTGCAGCAAAATTGTGAGATTACAATAACGGGTAAAATCCACCTAGAATTTTTCATTTCTTAAGTAAAGCGTTCCGAAAGATAATAGATTGAATATCCAGAATCAATTTAAAGTCTGTTGCTGAACTTTCTTAATTATTCGCCGGCATTATCTAGTTCTTGACGAATAATCTCATTTATCGAAGCAATACGTTCTAATCCTCGATTGTAGGCTCTAATCACTGCATAACTGCTTTCTTTATATTCGAGGCAAATATTTCGAAATGTTCTGTCTTGCACCACTTGCGGGATGTTGGTTCTAACTTGAGGGAAGGTAATTTTGTCTTCTAAATAGACATTATTAACCATATACGGATTGATAGCTTGAGAACGTTCATCTTCTGCCTCCTTACCCGTCATTTCTATAAACGCATAATCGTATCTATAAAGTTGGAACAATTCAGACACCAAAGAATCGTTAGTAAATACTTTAAAATCGCCAGTACTACTTAAAATTTGGAAGGTATTATCGTTGGGCAAAAACTTAATAAATCCTTGTAAAGCATTCTGAGCCTCTCCTAAGAGAGCGATGCTATCTCTGCTAAATCCGCTGTGATAACTAAAGATTAAATCGACCCCACGAATCTTATTGCGATACGAACTTTTATCGTTTACCATTTGCAGTGAATCGATTCTAATATCTTCTTGTAATCTTTTAAGATACGAACTGTATTCTTTTTTATCTGATTTTCTTTGTTCCCAGTCGTTAAGGGCAAAAGAGAGAGAAATACCTATAATTATAATGAGGATTTCTGTAAGATAACGTCCTATTCGGGCAGAGAAGCTCTTTTTTTTGGCCATAGCAGTGTTTGGTTGAATGAATGATCGAATCACACATTACAAAGATGCATTGCAAACTTTAATGTTACAAATTAATCGAGGTCTAAAAACTACTGCTCGTTCTTAATGTTGGCTACAGTATTCTAAAATTACAAAAGACTACCGACTAAGAAATAACCAAAATCATGAAAATTTAGAGCTCCATAAAATAGAGTCTACTGTCTTAATCTTCTAACATTCCCCCAAAAACCCTATTATTGTACTAGTCATGGAACCACAACCAACCAACGTTAAAAAATTTGGAACCTTCGGAGGTGTTTTTACTCCCACCTTGCTCACCATTTTAGGGGTCATTATGTACCTAAGAATGGGTTGGGTTGTTGGTAATGCTGGATTGTTAGGGGCCTGGCTCGTGATTATCATTTCGTTTTTAATCACCCTTTGCACAGCGCTATCGATGAGTGCGATTACTACCAATATTCGCATTGGCGCTGGTGGCGCTTATGCCATTATTTCGCAGTCATTGGGGCTAGAAGTTGGTGGCAGTCTGGGCATACCCAGGTATATTTCACAGGGCTTAGCCGTTACCATGTACATCTTTGGATTTAGAGAAGGTTGGCTGGGAATCTTTCCAGAACACAACGCCTTTTTGGTAGACGTTTGTGTTTTTGCTGGCTTACTCACCATCGCATATATAAGTGCTAATCTGGCTATCAAGATTCAGTTTGCGATAATGGTGATAATCATTGCCTCTTTGGTGTCTATCGTTTTGGCAGCTTATGATGGCTCCATGACGATTCCCACAGACGAAGCCCTGAGTTGGGGAAGCTTTCAAGGTTCGCCAGAAAACGATTTTAAAGGCAGCAATTTTTGGCTGGTCTTTGCGGTGTTCTTTCCAGCAGCGACAGGGATTATGGCCGGAGCCAATATGTCTGGAGAGCTCAAAGACCCGCGTAAAAGTATTCCCGTTGGAACGCTCTGGGCTATTGGAGTGAGTTTTGTAATCTACATGGTTTTGGCTTATTGGCTGGCGACGTCGGCTACAGAACAAGAGCTGGTAACCAACTATAATATCATCATCGAGAAGGCCTATGTGGGCCCGCTTATTATTGCAGGAATTTTAGGTGCTACCTTCTCTTCTGCCTTGGCGTCCTTGGTTGGGTCGTCTCGTATTTTATTTGCCATGGGACAACACCAAGTGCTTCCGAAGAGCAAATTTTTGGCAGGCCAAAGCGCCAACGGACAACCCAGAAATGCGATGATCGTAACGGGAATTTTGATTTTTTCCACCATGCTGCTCAGAAACTTAAACGCAGTAGCGCCGCTTGTGACACTCTTCTTTTTGGTGACCTATGCGATGATTAATATCGTTGTAATTATCGAGCAAAACTTAGGGCTTATTAGTTACAGACCCCTCTTTAAAGTAAAGCGTTGGATTCCGTGGATGGGGCTTATTAGTTCTGTTTTGGCGATGTTCATTATAAATCCAACCATCAGTTTGGTGACTATCGGAATTGTGCTCGCCGTGTATTGGTATTTATCACGACAGAATCTAGAAACGCCTTTCGAAGATGTGCGCTCAGGACTTTTTGTTTCGTTTGCCGAATGGGCCGCTAAACACACTTGGGGCATGAAAAAAATGCAACAGCGAGCCTGGAAACCTAATCTTATGGTACCCGTGCGCGATCTTACTGGAGCCAGAGGCAACTTTGACTTCTTACGGAATATCGCTCACCCCAAAGGCTCTATTAAGCTATTAGGCATAGAGCCAGATTCTAGCAAGAGCAATATGCCCACAGAGTTAGAAAACCTTGCCCAATCGTTTAGAGATAAAGGTGTGTTCTCCAGTTGGACCATTATAAATACCACAGAATTTGCCAAAGGTGTTAACTACGGCAACCAAGCTTTGCTGGGTGCTTTTTTTAGGCCCAATATTGTGTTTTTAAACTTGCAACAGCACGATGATTACGAAACAGAACTACGTCCTGTTATAAGAGAGTGTATTCGCTTAGAGATAGGCTGTGTGGTGTATCAGTCTCATGCTAGAGCTTTGCTTGGGCAACGCAACACCATTAATGTTTGGTTGAGCGACCGCCAAGACAATTGGAGCTTGGGCTGGAACATAGGAAATCTTGACCTTTCGACCTTGATCGCCTATAAGCTCAAGAAAAATTGGCAGGCAAAAATTAGACTGATCATGGTTATTGACGACCAAGAAAAACACAGCAAAGCCACCGAGTTTTTAGACAAACTCATCAATCGAGCTCGACTTCCAGACACCTTAACAGAAGTTCATGTAGGCGATTTTAGAAGCATCCTAGCAACGGCACCTCGTGCCGATTTAAACATCTTTGGAATGGACGCCGACCTGCGTTTTGAATTCGTTAAAGAAATCACAGAAAAGACCAATAGCTCTTGCCTGTTTGTGAAGGACTCTGGGCATGAGAGTATTTTGGCATAGTTGCACTATTACTCAAAAATCAATTAAATCGCTTAATCAAATGGTAAGAGAATTCTATAATCTCTTTATAATTTTCTTTGCTGATTTTTTCGTCTATCCCATGAAAACGCGTCATGCTATCTGGTTCTAAACGGATAGGATAAAACCGATATACATCGTCTGATATATCATAAAAATAGCGAGCATCGGTTCCGCCACCTACCAAACCAGGTACTACTATACTTTCTGGAAACATATCACGAATGGTCTGTTCTAAAGTTTTAAATGCTTCGGAATCGATACTTGAAACCGGCGAAGGGTTGGTTAAAAACCCAACAGGTTCGACTCTAATTCTGTCTGAGACTGTGCCCTCTATATGTTCCTGAACCGACGCTATGGTCTCGCCTGGAAGGATTCTAAAATTTATGGTAGCCTCTGCCACCGTTGGGATTACATTGTTTTTAACCCCGCCATCGATGATGGTAGGTGCAGTGGTAGTATGCGCGTTTAAGGCAGTGAGGATTGGCTTTTTAAACAACCAAGGATTGGCAAAGGCCATTTTTTGAAAAAACCCAAACTCAGGTCCCATATATTCGAACTGTGAATCTATGGGCTTGACCATTTTATAAGGTCGCTGGTTATTTTCTAAATCTACTATTGCCTGAGCCAACATACCAATGGTATTCTCTCGTGGCGGGGCCGAACTATGCCCCCCAGTAGTCTCTACGATTAACCTAAAAGAGGCAAAGCCTTTTTCTGCCAGATTAACCATAGCCACTTCATTATCGATTCCTGGGATTATACCATCTGCCAAGAAACCACCCTCGTCTAGCGTCATGGCGGCCTTTACTCCATTTGCCTTTAAATGCTCGGCAATAGCACCTGCTCCATTTGGACCGCCTACTTCTTCGTCATGACCAAAAGCAAGGAAAATGGTACGCGTTGGTTCAAACCCTTCTTCGAGCAACTTTTCTACCGCTTCGAGCAAACCTATCAAGGTGCCTTTATCGTCCATGGTACCGCGCCCAATAATGTGAGTGTCTGTGATTTTTCCTTCGAATGGCCCTGCTTCCCAGTCACCTAAGGTAGGCTCGTCGACAGGTACTACATCCTGATGCGACATTAAGATGATAGGTTTCTTGGAGGCATCGCTTCCTTGCCACATAAATAGCAAACTATAATCGTTAATCTTTTCGAGCGACAACTTGGAATGCGTAAGTGGGAAAGTAGCCTCTAAAAACCGATGAAATCCATAAAAGGCTGTAGAGTCTGGAATCGCATCTTCGCTAAAAGAAATAGTCTTATAGGTTAATCCCTTAGATAGATTCTGAAAAACATCACTCGAGAATTCTACGGTCTCTAAAGAGCCCGAAGCTACCTGCTTAGAACTGAGCGTTACTGTTTTTACGATTACGATTACCAACACAACAAGGATTGCTGCGCCAAGGAGTTTAAATAATTTTTTCATAGGGAGGTTGGTTGTTGATTTGCATTTAAGAAATTAAATAAGCGTCACTAATATATAAAATACTGCACTGCCATTGGCTTTTTAAATCTTAAAGAACTGACTTCGCTCATTTTCTAAATCACTGCTAGGCATTACTTTAGTTTATTAAATAACACTCATATGAAAAGCTATAAACAACCACTACGCAACACCTTATTTGTACTTATTCTATTTTTTACAAATACGGTTCTAATCGGGCAGGTATTAACCGAAGACAGTAAAAATCTTAATAAACCAGAAACCGAAAAACCCACAGAAATCTATTGGAATGTAAAGGCATACAACCCAAGCTGGGGTCTTTTAAAGGTTAAAGCCCTCGACAAAGAAGGAAACATCTACGACATTAAAGCCATTCAAGATTCCGAAGATACGAGTATACTCAACGTAAAGGCACTTGTCAAAGGCGAGCGTGTTGCTGTTAAGATTATTGTTAAAGATGAAGACCAATATTACCCTGTAAAAGCCATTACGAGTGATGGCACCATTCTAGATGTAAAAGCCATAGACGAAGATGGCGAGATAATCGACATCAAAGGAATTAGTAAGACCGGTAATATTGTTCATATTAGAGCGGTAAGACCACAAACTGTTTTATACAACATTGTTGCAGTTGCTCCCAATGGAAAAGTGAACGATGTTAAAGGCATTAAAATGATGTCCGAAGACTTAGAAACAGTACTCTATGGCGTAAAAGTATTTGCACATATTAAAGCAATTACACAAAACTAAAAGTTCGCATATAATTTTAGGTCAATAGTTGACCTATATCATTTGATTATATTTTGTTTAGTAATAACTTTAGATTAATTCATTTACGATTAGTGAATTTGTAAATTAAAGTTCGTGTTATGACAAAAGCTCAAATTAGAGAAACCTACCTGAAACTTTTAAAAAGAAACAATCTTACTAAAAGCCAGATTAAGAAGTGTACAAAGTTTTTAAAGCTGTATGGCAGTCTACATAGCGATAATCTTGATGCTTCAAACAAGTAATTATATTTGCTTAAATGTGGGGCTCTATAACTATGCTGCTTAACATTCATTAACAGTCCTTCACTTGATAAACAAAGTAAATCACTTACATTTAAAAAAATGTAAAATTATGTTTCTACAAAAATCAACCAAGGGCATACGTTTTGTTTTAATCTCGCTGTTGCTACTTTTTGTTTCGACTCAATCTACGATCGGGCAAGAAGCAAATCCGACGCAGTCGTCAGAAGAATTGATCGCGCAGGCATACAATGATGTATGGCAACCATTTATGGAATCGTATCGAGAGCTGAACATCGCAAAATTTAAATCGATACAAGCCAAAGATTTAACCAGAGTCTCGATAGACAGAAATTCGATTCAAACCAAAGCGGCTTATTTTGGAGAGATAGAAGGCTTTTTTAATCAATTTATCAAAGCGAATAGACAGTTAGATGTGAGGTTTGCGATTTTAACTTCGGCAGCCGGAAACGACCGCGTATATCAAACAGGATACTATTCTGTGGGTTACAGAGCTAGCGAATCAGAAGCCTTTAAACCTATGGGCTATGGCTATTTTACTGTGGTTTTAATAAAGGAAGATGGTGTTTTTAAGATTGCTGTAGATGCAGACAAACAGGCAAAAATTACAGAAGAGGAGTTTAAAGATGCAGGTGTAATTTACCAAATGGACTAATAAATATTGACTCGATAAAAAAAGCCCATCCAAAGAGATGGGCTTTTTTATGCATTTATTTTTAGATCTCTATTCACATTCGCTACCAACCTTAATATTGATTGGTGACACCTCGATATTAGTATCGCTTCTAACCTTTATCGTTATTTTGTGATTAACATAAGGCGGGTTGCACTCCTCTTTAGGACCACTGAGTGTTGCCATAATCGATTTACCCCTGCCTAACAAACCATCTATGCTAGAATGCCATTCTAATTCGCGGTCGTTAATGCCTTCGCCATCTTTAATACTACTATCAAAGAATAACTCAGTGCCTGCACTCACCAAAATATTATCTCTTGGACCAGTGACGGTTATTGGCGAATCCCGCGACTTGACTCCTTTAATTCCAAGAATGGTTATGTTGTGTCCCATCGCATGTTTTGGTTTATTGTTTTTGTCTTTTAACACAGAAGACAAATTATAGGTAAGGGTCCCAGGGCCTTTGTCTGGGCCAAGTTCATAGGTAAAGTTATCGATCCAAATTCCTGCTTCTTGAACATGTTCGTCTTGCGGAAAATATAAATCCCAGCCCGTGAGCATAGGAATGGCATATTCATAAGGCACTTCTTCTACAACATAGGTGCTTTGAGCGCTCTCTACAGGTTCAAATCCAGATTCGTCGTCGTCCCATTTATCTAATTCAAAGCTTTGTTTTACAACACCTACATCAGTCCCACCAGCGGCAGAAACCATTTCGAATACATCAAACTCATCGTCGGCGTCGTCGTCTTTAAAAATAAAGGTAGAATTCCAATTCACAACCGGCGAAGTCAAATCGTCTGCTGCATCTAAATGGTACCCGTATTGCAAATAATGAAAATCGTCATTTTGTTTAATTACGCCATAACCTCTTGGTAAAATTGCAACTGGCCCACTCGGGACACCTTGAAATACTTCCATCTCATTCTCTAAATTCATCACTGAAGAAGAGGAACTACTTTGTTCGTAAAAGAGGTTTCCTACATCGTTCTGATCTACATCAACCCCTACTTGATTGTCGTTCCAAGCGATAACGGTGTAATAATAGCACCAACTATATGCATCATCAAAATTTTTATCAGACATCGCTCCAAACGCATCCCAAGTTAATTCGTTCTCGCGCTCATCGTAGTTTATGTTTACAATCCCAGAACCAAAGGCGGCGATATGATGATCTGTTCCTAAGAAATTAGAATTCCATCCGTTTAAAATAATAGTAGCATTATTAACGTAACTAGGCAACACATCTAGGCGGCCTTGTAACCTAATTATATCTTCTGTGCCACTCCTATCTGATTGACCACAGGCGAAGCCATGGTACACAATGATTTTGTTTGGGTCTTCTAATTGAACGTTTATTTCTTCGTCTGTAGGTGATGCGATTGGCAAGTCTAGCAATTCTTGAAAATCTGATAGATCTAAAGAATTGGATGGGCTAAACACCAGCGAACATGACTGAGATAATAAAAATACGATGAGTAAGAGCTTTATAGCTCGGATTTGAACTTTCATGAGTTGTTTGGTTAGTTAGTTAAGGTTATGATTATCAATATACTCCATTAAAACAAGAATCTCATCACTACAGATATTTCAAAAAACTAAAAAGCGTAGAAAACAGTAGCGTAGATACTAAATCAGAATGTTTAAACTTATTAATAAACTAGCCCAATTATTTGCAATTCATAATAATATGTAGGATATTTCCTACTAATATTAAATACACACGGCATGATCAAACCTACGTTGCTATGCACGGCCCTTGTTTTATTGGTATCTACAACATTCGCCTCGGAGTGTGAAGATTCTTATCAAAACGCCTCTTATGGATTAATTCACGTTAAAAAAGCCCTGGATGCCAATAATTCCACGCATCTAAAAGAGTTTGCACTTCGTTCCAAAATCGCTTTAGAAAAAGTCCAAGCAGCTACAGAAAAATGCGGCTGTGTTGACGCGAATTATGCCAGTTATGACGCCATAGAAAATTTAGAAAAGGCGCTGGAAAAAGAAAAATTCGAAGATATTCGATTTCGAGTTAGCAAAGCTAAAGCCTTCGCTAAAGCCACCTTGGTAGCTTTAGATGTTTGTAATGCTAAACGATCCTTTTTAGACTATGATAACGAAGAAGAAAATCTCATAGAGCTGGAGGAGCAACTGCTTGCGCAACAGCAGCAATTATTGGTTCAGCAGCAGCAATTAGCGGCCCAAATTGAAGAACAAAAATTGCTTCAGAAAAAAGTTCAAAAAGATCGAGAACTTATGCTAACTGCGCAGAAAAAGTTACAAATTACAGCCGAAGCTAACTTAGAAGAAATGGAGCTATTAATTATTAAGTTTACAGAGGCCATGGGTTGCTTAGAGACTACTCCGTTAACTAAAGAATCGTTCAAAAGAAATACCCAAGACCTGTCTTTAGAATCCTTAGGTAGAACCAAAGCTTTTTACATAGAAAAAGCACAAGAAATGGCTAACACTCTTGTAAACAGACTCAGTAAATGTGATATAGACGAATAGGTTCAATCTCGAACCATCTAAGCGCAACATTAGGCTACAGATTCAAAAGAATATGAAGCCCCAGCAACATTGATTAGGGAGACACTCCATAAAGTAATTACAACACCGAATCATCGATCGTTAAATCGGCATGCTTCCAGGCCTGATCAAATTCTTGTTTTACCTTTTTTGCTTCGGCAGTTTTACCTTGCGCCAGTAAAGCATTGTGCAATCCCATAAGAGACCAACCATTTTGCCTGAGTACATCTAGATCTTCTAGATAGGCTTTTTCTGCTTCGGAATACCTTTTAGCCTTCATCAAAGCGGCGCCCAAGTTTTGACGTGTTGGAATATACCAAGCAGCTGGTTCTGTATAGGTAAGCCCATCTTCGTGTTGGGTTGCAGAAGTTAAATGCTCAATAGCTTTAGGAAGATCTCCCTCTAGCACAGCCAATTCGCCTGCCACCACTTCGTAGGCAATATTTGCGATGGCCTGAGAAGAATTTTGCGAAGCCGCAATAAGATCGGCTAATTCTGGGTCGTCCTTCATGTTTTTAAGCGCGACTAACTCTTCTTTGGCTTCTTTGATGTTGCCCTTTCTAACAAAGGCCATTCCTCTTGCATAGTGTCTGATAAGATTCAAATGCTTGATTTCGCCATTAGGAGCAGGAATGGTTAAAATCTCGTTCCATTTGCCAAAGCGAACATACGCAAGCATAGGTGTAGCAGAGAAATCTTGTAAAAATGGCATTGCCACATATTCTCCAACAGGAACCTTTTCTGCCGTTTTTTTGGCGGCATCTATAGCAACATCACTATTGCCGAGCATACTCGCGGCAGACCATAAAAAATGTATGTTGTGCGGGTAGTAACCAAGTGGATACAACCCTTGAGAATAGCATTGAGATATATAGTCTTCGTCGGCCAAAATTGCCGCTTGATTGCTTTTTACCGCATCCAGATATCTACCAACTCTAATATATATGTGAGAAGGCATATGTACCAAATGTCCAGCACCTGGCATCAACTCAGCCAGGGCATCGGCACTAGGCACTCCCAGGTCTGGATAAGGCAGTTCTACCATATGAATATAATAATGATGCGCTCCAGGATTATCAGGATTTATCTTTATTGCCTTCTCAAGTGCTTGTTTTGCTTCTGTAATATTGGGCGACGGATTGCCGTCTGCATCCCAGTAGTTCCACGGAACCGTATTCATAACAGAAGCCGCATACAATACTTGCACATGGTCGTCATTAGGAAAATCTTTTACAACTTTTTCCATCGCCTCCATATACGCCATATTTAAGGCCGCTATTTCTGTGGTTAGATCTTTGCTGTATCTGGCTTTTAATGCGTTGATGAGCGCCTTCTCTACTGCGGATCCACCACTGCTTAATTTAATAGCCTTGGCAAGGGCTTCGTTAGCCTTTTGCTTACGCTCATCGTCTGGCAAGCCATCATTAATGTTAGGCCCGAGCGCATAGGCTTGACCCCAATACGCCATGGCCGACTTTGAATCTAAACGTGCTGCTTCCATAAATGCTCTATGGGCTTCGGCATGATTAAAGGCATAGGTAAGTTTAATCCCTTGATCAAAAAACAATTGTGCCTTTTCGTTTTGCGTAGTTATGGCAAAACTTAAGTCTCCCAGGTTATCAAAAAGCGGAGCGATTTGCTTGGTGCTATCGATGTCTGTGAGTAAAAATTTGGCTGGCGTACAAGAAATCGAATTGGCGCCAATTTTAGGTGCCACAGATTCTGCATCCCCATTAAATAAAAACAAGAATAGAGACACAGGTACGATTAAAAATGTAAAGACAAGAAGGCCTGTTTTTTTCATGATTGATTGGTTTGGTTGGTTATTTATTAAAAGGTGCTAAGATTCGGTCTATGATGCAATTAAATTACGAGTCTTGGGTTTCTTCCATTTCTTCTTCGACTGCATCCATCGTAACAACCTCTGCTGCTTGTTTGGTGTCTGTATATTGCTGAAAACTCTTAAGTAGTGTGTCCTGTAATTTTAAGACATGTGCAAATTGTGCATCCAGCAGTTTTCCTGTAGCCTTATTTTTGGCACGGTATCTCCCAGTAACCAGGACCCCATCGGTTCCAAGGTTTTGGAATTTTTTGTCTTCTAAATTCCAATATTCCCATTCGGCTCCTAACTTGGCAAATACTCCTTCGACAATAGCGTCTTTGCCAACAAGTGGCTCGCCATAGTCGTAAATAAAGTTGTCTGCTTCGCTCCACTGTACATCATCTGCCATATTCGCTAAGACGGTCTCCATGTCGCCGGCTGCGAAGGCGTCGTATAATTTAGTGATGCGTGCTGCGTGGTCGGGGGCTTCTTCTGCGGGAGGTTGGCATGCTACTAATAATAAAAGTGCAAGCACTAGGGATAATTGTTTCATCTGTTTGGTTTTTGTTAGTTATTTTAAAGATAACTAATTAATAACTAAATAGTTACAACTATACGACCATCCGTGATATTCTATCGACTATCTACCATAAAGAATAAATATTTTGAGTTTGCATATGCATTACTTAACTTAAAGAACTCATTTAAAAAAAATTCTATGAAAAAATTAATTACCCTACTGTTTTTAATTCCATTGATTGGGATATCTCAGAATAACTCTTTAGGCCAGATCGCCAAAGAAATTGAAGCGGCGAAAGCCCAACAGGGAGCATTTCCCAGTTATGATCTATTTAATTCGCAAACCAAAAGCGCGAGCGAGAACTATTCTACTGGTGTAGAAGCAGGTATAGTTATGACCATCGATGGCCAATTACTGCAATCACTAAGAACGGATAAACCCGAGAAACTCAAGTTGAATCTTCCTTTCTATGAAGATGGGTCTTCTATTTCTGTAGAATTGATAGCTACCGAAGTTTATTCCCCAACGTTCAAAGCACTTACCAGTGATGGCACCGACATTACCAAAACAGTTGATTTTGGAATTCATTATCGCGGTATTATTGCTGGAAATTCTAATTCTTTAGTATCCATAAGCGTTTTTCAAAATCAGGTTAGTGGTTTTATTGCCGACCAAAATGGCAACTTCACCTTAGGTAAATTGCAAGACTCAGAATTAGACCATATAATCTATCCAGATTCTAGTATAAAAACAACTTTTGATTTTAATTGTGGTACGGTAGATGATGGCGTTGGATATACCGCCGAACAATTAAGCATGCCCGAATCTATAGATCCCGGAGATATAGTAGATATATACGTTGAAGCCGGATCTACGGTTTATGAGAGTTTTGGGGGTGATTTAGCTAGTTCTGTTGCCTTTCTTTCTGGTGTTTTTGCTCAATGTTATGTGCTGTATGCGAACGACGGAATAGCAGCAAGAACCTCCAGCATGCTTGTGTGGACGTTTACAGATCCTTACACATCGTCCAGCTCTAGCACCAAACTAAATCAGTTTAGAGGAAATACACCGCCAGATGGATTTGACGGAGATTTAGGTCATTTAGTAGAGGTCCAAAACATTGGAGGAATAGCTTCAGGATTTTCTGGAATATGTGCTCCTAATACAGATGACAGCCTTTGCTTTAGCGGTTTCGCTGGCACTTCATTTTCGTCAGTGCCAACCTATTCATTTAATGTATTTTTAATCGCACACGAAATGGGACACCTTTTGGGCTCGAGACATACCCATGCCTGTGTATGGAATGGAGATAATACTGCCATAGATAGTTGTTCTGGATTTACAGAGGGTAGTTGCCCCCTCCCAGGGTTGCCTGCAGACGGAGGAACTATAATGAGCTACTGCAGCAGTACTTCGGCTGGTGTTGACTTTACGTTAGGATTTGGACCACAACCTACCGCCGTAATTCTTAATAATATTGACGCCACCGGAAACTGTCTAAACCCAGCTGGCGACAATCCTCCTGTTGCTGTATGCCAAACAATTGAGGTTGAGCTAGGAACGGACGGCACTGCGACTATAACTGTAGATGATTTAGATGCTGGTAGTTATGACGATGTTGCCGTAGTTACTAGAGCCATCGACATTGACTCTTTTGATTGTGATGATATTGGTGATAATCGTGTAATGTTAACTGTAACCGATGGCGATGGCTTAACAAATAGTTGTATTGCAATTGTAAGAGTTTTAGACACTTTAGACCCTGTAATAACAGATTGCCCAGGGGATTTGGAGGTTACAGAAGAAGTGAGCTATACACTTCCTGATTTTACTGGAGATCTTGTTGTAGACGATAATTGTGCCGATATAAATATTACTCAATCACCTACTCCTGGAACAGTATTGGGTGATGGAACTTATACGGTTACATTTAATGTGACAGATGCTGGCGGTAATACGGTCAGCTGCGATTTTGAGTTGATTGTAAATATCATTTTAGGTGTTGGTGATCCAGAATTAGCCGGAAGTCTAGTGCTGTATCCTAACCCAGCTCAAGATTTTATTAAATTGACAAATCCACAAAACTTAGAATTGCAAGAAGTTGCGATATACGACATAACAGGAAAACTTATGGGTCGAATGGATCTGCGAGAAATGACCGACGATATTACGATGGATGTTTCTAGGCTAGATAGCGCAGTTTATTTTGTTATTATTAAGGACGAATTCAACCAAATTGTTAGGAGAATCGTAAAGAAATAAGATTCAATTCTTCATTCTAAAAAAAATAAACCTCTCAATGATTCCTAGTAAATCATTGAGAGGTTTTTTAATTAGTTATATTCAAGAAGGGAATCCTAAGACTATTTCTCTAACGACTATTGCTTCCTGACAATTTTAGTTACAATCACCGATTGATATTCGGTACCAATAACGCCGCATTTGGCTATTTCTCCTATTTTATATTCAACTTGTACCTTCAAACTATCAACCCGAAACTCAGAAGGTAAGTTGTTAACCATATAAGTGTCAGAAGAAACCTCTAGCATCCAGCCACATCCGTCCAAGGCAGGGTCGCCAAAATTTAATACCATCGCTTCCTTGCAATTATCGCAATCACCCTTTTGTACTATGTTGCTCTTAGAATTACAGCTTAGTACCAGAAGTATGGTGAATAAAAAAAGTGCTTTCGAAAATTTATTCATAATTAAAATTTAGAATAGTAAAAGTACAGATTATTGTTTTGATAAATAATTGCTCCCACCTCTGGCGGAATCGTTGGGCAAGCGTCCCAACTATTAGAAGAATGAAAAACTATTGTACAAAAAAAGCCTCGCCATTTTTGATCTATTAGATTTGGCCCAAATTTACACAAGGCAGGTGCGAATATGAATTAATAGAGGATGAACAATTAACCATATGTTTTAATAATTATCTTAGTTAAAAAATTAGTCATGAAGTTAATTCTACTATTTACGATTCTTACACTCAATTTAACAACGGCTTATAGTCAGGATCCAAATATCATTTGGCAAAATAAAATAGGCGGAGAAGATTTTGACAGTGCTTATGACATGAGTCCAACTTCGGACGGAGGGTTTATACTAGGTGGTCTCTCTTTTTCAGATGCCGGATTAGATAAATCAGAAGACAATATTGGTGAAGAAGACTATTGGGTGGTTAAAGTAGATGCAGACGGACAGGTTGAATGGGACAAAACAATTGGTGGAACCAACAGAGACTGGCTGCGAAGCGTAATACAAACCAGTGATGGTGGCTTCCTTCTTGGCGGTCATTCAAATTCTGATATTTCTGGAAATAAAACCGAAAACTCTATTGGTAGTTGGGATTTCTGGGTAGTGAAATTAGATTCCGACGGAAATTTTGAATGGGACAATACCTTAGGTGGATCTGATCAGGAATTTTTGCAAGAAGTACGTGAGACCAATGACGGAGGTTATATTATGGTGGGTAGGTCAGATTCTGATGCTTCTCCAGATAAAAGTGAAGACTTGATTGGCGTCACCGACTACTGGGTAGTTAAAGTAGATGCTGATGGTGTTCTTGAATGGGAGAACACTATAGGCGGATCCGGTTTTGATTATCCATTTGCAATTGCAGTTTTGGACGATGGTAGTTTTGTAATTGGCGGTTATTCAAGTTCATCGGATGTCGATAAAACAAGCCCTACAATGGGTGGAACTGATGGATGGATTGTTAAACTAGATGAAAACGGCATCATAATTTGGGATAATTCTTTTGGCGCTAGCGGTGACGATCGTGTATATAATATGAGCCAAACCAACGACGGAGGATTTATCATTAATTCGTGGTCTGATTCACCAGCCTCTGGAGATAAGACCGAAGACTCAAATAGTGTGGATTATTGGGCCGTAAAACTTGATAGTTCTGCGAATTTAGAATGGCAAAACACAATCAATGCTGACGGATTGGAATTACCCTATGCTGCCCTACAAACATCGGATGGTGGTTATTTACTTGGTGGACTTTCTCGATCTGGGATAGGTCTTGATAGAAATGATGCGCCAAATGGCGGCGATGATGCTTGGTTGGTAAAATTAAATGCCAGTGGGGAAAAATTATGGGATCAATCTATAGGAGGATCGGCTAACGAAAACATTTATAGAATGGTCAATACTTCAGACGGTTCATTGGTCTTTTTTGGATCTTCAAGCAGTCCCATTTCTGGTGATATAATAGAAGATGAAAGCGGATCCAGAGATTATTGGATTGTAAAATATAATCCAGTATTAAATGTAGACTCATTCTCAAACGATAATGATCTTATTTTAAGTCCCAATCCGACATCAGAATTCTTGAATATAGACACTTCTATAAAAGGCCAAATTGAGTATACGATTTATTCGGTAATTGGTAAGGCACTAATGTCAGGGTCTCTTGTTTCTGGGTCCTCTCTAGAAGTTGGCCGTCTTCATTCTGGGCTATATATATTGCAACTGACATCAGAGGACAAAACAATTTCTAAGCGTTTCGTTAAGCAATAGAAAGAGCTAAAACAAAAAAAGCCTCGCCATTTCGGCAAAGCTCTTCATCGGTCTATTTCTAAACCACGTAACACATTTCTGTGTCACAACACAACATTTTAGTTGCGGTCTGGACGAGACTCGAACTCGCGACCCCCTGCGTGACAGGCAGGTATTCTAACCAACTGAACTACCAGACCAATTTTCTAACCAGTTTTAAAGCTGGTCCTAACAACAGTTAGGCTTCGTAGAAATTGTTACCATACGTTTAGGGACACGTCCCATGCTGTAATAGCGTTGGCAAATATACACCTCCTATTTATTTTGGCAAACAATTTTATAAAAATAATTTGTAAAAAATAAAACGCCTAGAGCAGGCTATAATGGCAATTCCAGAGATTACCCAAACTTACCACGTTCTACCAAGAAGGTAGTCAGGATTTTATCAAAGGATTGGCGCACATCGGCCTCGATATATTTAATGCGATACTGCCCGCATTTGAGCCTTATGGCTTCAAAATATTCGGCGATGGCCTCTTTATAGTTGTCTTTTACCTGATCTGCATACAAATTTACATGCTCACCGGTCTCTACGTCAATAAAGCGTTTAGGACGATTGTTAAAATCAAATGTCCATTCTTTTTCTTTATCAAACACATGAAACAATACAACTTCGTGCTTATTGTACTTTAAATGCTGCAAGGCTTCAAAAAGCTCGTCACGCTCATGTGTGGTCTGAAACATATCGGTAAACAAAAACACCAAAGAGCGCCTTTTAATCTTATCTGCTATTTGATGCAAATACTCGTAGGTTTTGGTTTGCTTCTCCTTTTGAACTACCGAAATGGTCTCATTTAGCTTGTGCAATAACTGCTGGTGATGTCTTTCGCTACCCTTTTCGCTAGCGTAATACTCGTAATTGTCGCTATAGATACTCATGCCAACTGCATCGCGCTGGCGTTTTAGCAAATTCATAATCGCGGCTGCGGCCAAGGCAGAAAAACTAATCTTATTTAAAGAAGAAATGCTATAATCACTAATCTTAGGGAAGTGCATCGAACTGGAGTTGTCTATAATCAAGTGACAACGCAGGTTGGTTTCTTCTTCGTATCGCTTGGTATACAACTTGTCTGTTTTTGCAAACAGTTTCCAATCTATATGCTTGGTAGATTCGCCAGGATTGTAAATTTTGTGTTCGGCAAATTCGGCAGAAAATCCATGAAAAGGACTCTTATGCAAACCTGAGATAAAACCTTCGACCACTTGTGAGGCCAAAAGCTCTAGGTTTTTAAACCCAGATATCTCGTTAATCTGCTTCTGAATATCCATCTTGAGCTAAACTAAAAAAGGTTCGCCAATAGGCAAACCTTTTTACGTTAATACTTCTATAAATTAGTTCAACAAACCGTTGAGTGCATCGGCATAAACCTGCTCTGGTGCTACTCCAACTTGTCTTCCTACTACCTCTCCATTTTGGAACACCAAAACGGTAGGGATGTTTCTTACTCCATACTTTGCTGCAAACTCTTGATTGGCGTCTACATCTACTTTCCCGACAACTGCTTTGCCATCAAAATCGTTGCTCAATTTGTCGATGATAGGACCTACCATTCTACAAGGACCGCACCATGCTGCCCAAAAGTCGACCATTACTGGTTTGTCACTTTGCAATACAACTTCGTCGAAGTTTGCGTCTGTTATTTCTAAAGCCATTATTTATTATTTAATGTTACACAAAAGTAGTCAAAAAAAACACCAAACCTTACAGCCACAATATTAGATTCATCTATAAGCGAATTGACCCAACCTATGATTCATAAAGGAATGCCAGAAGTTTCGAGCAAAAACTTACTCACAGAGATAAAAAAAGGAAACACCAGAGGGAGTGGTGTTTCCTTATCAACAAAATCGAATCAGGACTATTGTATCTCTCCCGCTTCGTTTACTTTGATTCTGAGCTTCTTATCGCCGTTCTCGAGCTTAAGCTTGTAAATCTTGGTAGCACCCTTCTTATAATAGTAGTTTACCAAATACACATCTTTCGTGATTTCCCAATTTGGGAATCGCTTTAACACGGCTGTTTTTACTGCCATAGGCAAGTTTACATTTTTATACTTCTCGGCAGTTCTAATAATATTGCCATAAGAATCGTAGGCAGCCAATACTTTACCTTCTGGAATATAAAATGTCACTTTGTATAAATCGTAATCGTCGTGATAAAAATCTGCCTTTTCTACGTCATAATTGGCAACTTTTTCTTGCAATTCGGCTACTGGAATCGCAACATCTTCTGACCCAGCTTGGTTAAGATATTTGTATTTAGAAGCTTTGATAAGAACTTCGTCTAGTTCTACGCGATCTTGACTCAACACTGGTAAGGCGAGTGCGATCATAAACAATGATAGGATAAGTTTTTTCATGGGATTTTTTTTTAGTGAATACATGATTATAATAACCTCTAAGGTACTCACCAACAAAGTATTAACCTATGATTTTGGTCAACTGAAAATTAAAGTTTTGTATTAAATTAATGGAGGAGTTGTGCCGTAATTTTGGCTCTTTTTAAACAAGTTATTGCAGGATTATTAAGCATCCTGTACAAAGAAAATAGCATTTTTATTAAGATCGTAAAAGCCAAACTCATGTGTGTCCCAGGGAGTGTTCTTTCGTAATGCATCTGCCTTAACAGTTCCGCGCTGGCGCATTTCGTTAAATACTTGCTCGACATCTTTCACAAAAAGCTTTACAACAGACCCAAAGACAGGGTCGTCTTTTGTACCTAAATGATACTGCAAATGCAGCCAAATCCCATCGCGATACAAGCCGGCATACCCATCCTGTTCAAAGGCGAGTTTAAAGCCAGCATATTCTGCATACCATTTAATATCACGAGGTACATCGTTGGTAGACAATACTGGGATTACATGTTCGAGTTGTAGGTCTTTAACCATCGTTAGAATAGTTTGGGACTACTTTATAGGTCTTCATAGCCTGAGCGATCATCTCTGCCTCTTGAGTGTCTGGGTGCAATTGATAGCTCGGAGCCAATATCTCTTTTATGCTTTCTGGCTGAATCCTTATGAGTGAATCGACTTTAAAAGCGTCGCCTGCCATTTGCTGCAAGCGGTCAAAATCTGGCTTTGCCTCATCGTCTGATCGTTTCACGAGCGTTGCCAATCCTTTAATCTGATACCCCTTCTGAACAAATACCTCAACAAAACTCATACACACTTTTGGGTTGGCTTTTATATTCCTGATGGTTTGTGGTGAGGCAATATTTGCAATGACAATCGTGTCGTGTTGGCCATAAGTAAACAGCTCTTTAGGCGATACATTTGGCTCTCCCGTTGCGCTGCATGTGGCTAACCAACTTAGCACACTGGCATCCATAAATTGTTTAATCGGTTTTGTGAGCATCCCAGTCTTCTTTTAAAATAGCATACGAATAGTTGTCTGTCCAACCCATTGCTAAAGGTAAAATTTTTCTGTGACGCCCCTCACGTTGCATGCCCAAACGCTCTAAAAGTGCAATCGATTTGCCGTTTAAAACAGCTACTCCAGCCTCTATACGATGTAAATCGAGTTCATTAAAAGCAAATTTTATCACTCCGATTGCCGCCTCCGAGGCAAAACCACGTCCCCAAGTTTCGGGCAATAGATTAAAAAAGATTTCTCCTTTTTTAAAACGCTCCACAGATAAGGTTAAGCCTATTTCGCCTATAAACGCCTCGGAATCTGTATCCCTAATAATCCAAGCAAAATGAGTGGGATTGTTGCTTTCGAGCTGCTCGATATGTGTTTTACAGACCTTGGCCGTTGTTTCTAAATCCTTCGGAATTCCTATGGTGTTGTAGGCTGCTACCTCCGGGTAGCTATTTAATGTATGAATCAGTGCAATGTCGTCTGTACAAAGTCTGGTAAGTATAAGCCTTTTGGTATGTAACAGGCCGCCTATCATTAGTTGAGTTTATAATGAACCTGCTCTTTTTGCAGCTCTTCTAATAATTCATTAGAAATTTTGACTTTTTGCTTGCGCGAATTCATCTGTAGTTTGAGTTTTTCTTGCATCTCGTAAATCACAAAGTGCAAGCTGTTGTCTCCTTTATGCTGACTCATCAAGTCTTTTAAACTATCAATGCGGTCTTCGCTTACCTCATCTAATTTAAGCTGAATCGTGAGTTTTTTAGCATATTGATCCATCACATCGTGCAACATCTGCATGGCATTGTATTGCATTCTAGGGTCGCTCTTTTTACCCGTATCGCGGTTTACCCAACCTTCTTTGACATAAATTCTGGCAAACACAAAAGAGTTAGGCACCAAAAAGTGTCTATACTTTAAATACTCTTCTCCAAAAATTCTGAGTTCGCAAGAGTCATTATAGTCTTCTAAGGTGAATATTGCCCATCCTTTACCGTTTTTAGAGACTCTGTGCTGCACTTCGCTAACAATTCCGCCAATACTAAGCTCTTTGCCAACAAACGGCGTTAAATCGCTTAAATCTAAGGTAGAACAATTACAAAAAGCATCCAGCTCGTTTTTAAAATCATCCAACGGATGGCCCGAAATATAAATTCCCACGACTTCCTTTTCTTGCTTGAGCTTTTTCATGGCGCCCCATTCTTCGCATGGTGGAACCGTAGGCTCAGGAATTTGAACTTCGCTGGCATCGCCAAACAAACTCACTTGAGCAGAGTTTTCGTTTTCTTGAAACTTTGCCGCATACCTGATTACCTTTTCTAAAAAAGTAACCCCATCGCCTTCTTCATGAAAATATTGCGCTCGATGCGTATCAAAGCCGTCAAATCCACCTGCTAGGGCAAGGTTTTCGAAGGCTTTTTTATTGGCAGCCCTAAGATCGATTCGCTTAGCCAAATCGAACACAGATTTGTACTTGCCATCTTTGCGCTCGGCAACTATAGTTTTTACAGCATTACCACCAACTCCTTTAATGGCGCCCATCCCAAAGCGAATAGCACCTTGATCGTTTACAGTAAACTTATAAAAAGATTCGTTTACATCTGGCCCCAAAACGTTGAGCCCCATACGTCGACATTCTTCCATAAAGAACGTAACCTGCTTGATGTCATTCATATTGTTAGACAGCACTGCTGCCATATATTCGGCAGGGTAATGCGCCTTTAAATAGGCAGTCTGATACGCAATCCAGGCATAGCAAGTAGAATGCGATTTGTTAAATGCATAACTTGCAAAAGCCTCCCAATCTTTCCAGACTTTGTCTAGTTTTTCTTCGTCATGTCCCTTCTCTTTAGCCTGCGCCAAAAACTGCGGTTTCATTTTATCGAGCACCGCCTTTTGCTTTTTACCCATGGCCTTACGCAGAACATCGGCTTCCCCTTTGGTGAACCCTGCGAGTTTTTGAGATAGCAGCATTACTTGCTCCTGATACACCGTAATTCCGTAGGTTTCTTGCAGGTATTCCTCCATATCCGGGAGGTCGTAGCTAATGTCTTCGCGACCGTGTTTACGCGCGATAAAGCTGGGAATATATTCCATCGGGCCAGGACGATACAAGGCGTTCATGGCAATAAGATCGTCAAATACCGTAGGTTTGAGATCTTTCATATGCTTTTGCATTCCCACAGATTCGTATTGGAATATTCCTACCGTTTCTCCTCTTTGGAATAGCTCGTAGGTTTTCTCATCATCTAGAGGGAAGTTATCTGGATCGAGATCTACATCATGTTTAATCTTGACCAGCTTAACCGTATCTTTTATAAGGGTCAGTGTTTTTAGCCCCAAGAAATCCATCTTGAGCAAGCCAGCAGATTCTACCACGGCATTATCAAACTGTGTCACATATAACTCAGAATCCTTAGCCGTAGCTACGGGCACAAAATTGGTGATGTCGTCTGGTGTGATAATCACCCCACAAGCATGAATTCCAGTATTGCGCAGCGAGCCTTCGAGCATTCGAGCTTGGTTGATCGTTTGGGCTTCGAGATCTTCGCCTTCAGAGAGATTAAGCAGTTCGTTTACTTTGACTAGATCTTCACTTCTAAAGCTGCTTTTGAGTTTGGCTGGCTCCATATTAAAAATCTTAGCCAGCTTTCCCATCGTTGGAATCAATTTGGCAATACGGTCTGCATCGCCTAGTGGCAGATCGAGCACGCGCGCAGTATCACGAATAGAACTCTTGGCAGCCATAGTACCATAAGTGATAATCTGAGCCACTTGATTGGCCCCGTACTTATCAATTACATAATCCATCACACGGCCACGACCTTCGTCGTCAAAGTCGATATCGATATCAGGCATGCTCACACGATCCGGATTCAAGAAGCGCTCAAAAAGTAAATCGTACTTAATTGGGTCGATGTTGGTAATTCCTAAGCAATAGGCCACAGCAGAACCCGCCGCAGAACCACGCCCAGGCCCAACAGAAACATCCATCTTTCGGGCTTCTGCAATAAAATCTTGCACGATCAAAAAGTATCCAGGATAACCCGTATTAGCAATTACTTCGAGCTCGAAATTAAGCCGCTCTTTTATCTCAACGGTTAAGTCGGGATAACGATCTTTGGCTCCTTCGTAGGTTAAATGCTCAAGGTATTTGTTCTCCCCGCGTTTTCCGCCATCGAGATCGTCTTCAATTACGATAAACTTCTCAGGAATCTCAAACTTAGGCAGCAATACATCTCTAGCCAACGTATAGGACTCGATTTGATCTATGATACTGGCTACATTCTCAATTGCCTCAGGTAAATCGGCAAAGAGTTCTTTCATTTGGTCAGAACTCTTAAAATAATACTCCTGATTAGGCAAACCATAGCGATAGCCACGGCCGCGACCAATTGGAGTTGCCTGTTTTTCGCCGTCTTTTACACACAACAAAATATCGTGCGCATTGGCATCTTCTTGGTCTATATAATAAGTGTCGTTACAGGCCACCAGCTTTACATCGTGCTTTCTGGCCATGCTTACAAGCACAGGATTCACTCGGTCCTCGTCTTCTTGCCCATGACGTACGAGTTCCATATATAGGTTTTCCCCAAAAGCTTGCTTCCACCACAAAAGAGCCTCTTCGGCTTGCTTTTCGCCAACGTTAAGCACCTTATTGGGCACTTCGCCATACATATTACCCGTAAGTACTATAATATCGCTTTTATACTCCTCGATAACTGTGCGATCTATTCTAGGCACATAATAAAACCCTTCTGTGTAAGCGATAGAAGCCATCTTGGCCAAATTGTGATATCCCTTTTTGTTTTTGGCCAACATCACGATTTGATAGCCATTATCTTTTTGGGTTTTATTTAGATGATTTTCACAAACAAAAAACTCACAACCTACAATAGGCTTCATCTTTTTGTCTGCGTCTTCTTCTGCTAGCCCGCGATTATAATTTTCTATTGCACTAACAAAATGAAAAGCTCCCATCATATTGCCACGGTCTGTAAGCGCTACAGCTGGCATTTCGTTGGCCGCCGTGGCATTCACTAAATCTTGAATAGCAGCGGTAGACTGTAAAACAGAAAACTGAGAGTGATTGTGCAGATGTGCAAAGGCAATATTAGATAAGGCGCTTATGTTCTCGCTTTTATCTGTCTGACTAATCTCTGGGGCGTCCTGTTTGGCTTGTTGTGCTCTGAGCTTGGCAGAAGCCTCTTTAAGATTTATATGTTGCAGCCCAATAACCTTGATCGTTGCAGGGTTTGCCTCTTTAAAAGAAGCTAAATAATCGGGTTGCGCTTTTAATTGATCAATCGTATACTCTTCTCTGCGGATTAACTCAAAGAAACACCGAGTAGTAGCCTCGACGTCTGCCGTAGCGTTGTGAGCCTCTGCAAAAGGTTGATTGAATAAAAATTGGTGCAGTTCGGTAAGGGTAGGCAATTTAAATTTTCCGCCTCTTCCGCCAGGGATTTGGCACATTTGTGCTGTATGTTCTGTACAGGTATCCAATACGGGCAGGTTAGCCATAGGCGATTCCACATCGTGGCGAAAAAATTCGCAACCCATAATGTTCACATCAAAACCAACGTTCTGCCCAACCACAAAAGTCGATCTAGCTAATACCTCGTTAAACTCATCTAGCACTTGAGCTAAAGGCACACCCAGTTCTGTGGCGAGCTCGGTAGAGATTCCGTGAATCGATTCGGCTTCGAAAGGAATATTAAAGCCATCGGGTTGAATCAAATAATCTTTGTGCTCAATCACAGCACCCATCGCATCGTGTAACTGCCAGGCAATTTGTATAGCCCGAGGCCAATTGTCTGTGTCGGTTATGGGCGCATTCCATCGCTTAGGAAGCCCTGTGGTTTCTGTGTCAAAAATTAAATACATACTGGATTTTAGTAGCCCGAGAACTGAGCTTTAAAAGTACTAAAATTCATTGTTCAAAAAGCCACTACTTATTAACAAAAAACGGCTAATAATGCACAAAAAAAAGACCCTCAGTGGAGGGTCATTTTTATATTTTTTCAAGGTTTATATAGCCGTAACTAGTAAATAATTACAAAAGAACCGTCTATAACCTCAAAGCCGTCACCAGAAAAACTAAAAGATCCTGTGATTTCTCCCGTTCCGGTATTATGTGTATCGATGCGCATTGCGCCCGAGGTTGCTGCTGTGGCAGTACCGTCAATCGAGTAGGTCGCAGTAAAATCGCCTGAAGCAAGGTCGTATTCTCCTGGAGGCAAATTGTTTGCAAAGCGTATGTTTATTATTCGAGTTTCTTCTACTCCAGTTATATCGATAAAACCAGTAACGTTAAATCCTTCTACAGAAACTGCTTCGAAGGTGACTCCGTCGATAGTAGCGGTAATTCCTTGACCCAATGTTGGGCCAACTGTGGTGTCTTCACCGCCAATTACAGGAACTTGAAATATTACTCCTCTTTGAAAATTTAGAGTATCTAATAGCGCAAAGGTGTGCGCATTAAAAATAAACGACCCGGTAATGGTGTTGGTGGCCGTATTATATTCAGAAATCATTGCGGCACCATCTCCAAGCACCGTGCCCGTAGAAAATGTTCGTCCGTCAAGGTCTGTAAACTCTGCCAAATTAGCGCTGCCTGGACCAAAAGCATAGGTGCCAACTTGAACATTGGTAAGCTTAAGGGTCAAATTTTCTAATTCGGTATTAGCAGAGATAGAAACGGTTCCATCTGCAAATTGCGTAGCAACTGCACCCGCTTTAAAGAGTTCGTCGTTGGCACTTCCCTGCATTATAGACGTGTTGTCTTGCAGGTCTTCACAGGCCATAAAACTAAAAGTGAGTAGGCATAGTAGGGCTATCCTTATCATTGTAGGTAGATTTAGTATTTGCACAAATGTAAAGAAAAAGTTTAAACTCTTGAGTTTGGAGCTATTTTTACACTATCTTTGCGCCCTTAATTATAACCGAGGTCGTGTACCTCAAAAATTAATTTTATGCCTGTAAAAATCAGATTGCAAAGACACGGTAAGAAAGGAAAACCTTTTTACTGGATCGTAGCCGCCGACGGACGTGCTAAAAGAGATGGTAAATTCTTAGAGAAATTAGGAACTTACAATCCAAATGTCAACCCTGCAGAAATCAACCTTAACGTAGACGGAACAGTTACTTGGCTTCAGAATGGAGCTCAACCAACCGATACGGCTAGAGCGATTCTTTCTTACAAAGGAGTTATGCTAAAAAATCACCTTGCTGGTGGTGTTCGCAAAGGCGCCTTAACAGAAGAACAAGCCGAGGAGAAGTTTAAAAACTGGATGGAAGACAAAGCCAAGAGAATTGGCGACAAAGAAGCTGGATTAGCACAAGCGCAAGCTCAAGCTAAAGCCGAAGCTCTTGCAGCAGAAAAAGCTGTGAACGAAAAGCGTATGGCCGATGCCGCTGCTGCTCTTGCTCCAGAAGTGAGCGAAGAAGAAGCTGCAGGTGATGCCGAAGCTTCTAAAGAAGAAGAATAAACCCTTCTTGCTACTGCGATGCGAAAAGAAGATTGTTTCTTTCTTGGAAAGATCGTAAAAAAATACAGCTTTAAAGGCGAATTACTAGCCACGCTAGATACTGACTCGCCAGAATTGTATACAGAAATGGAATCAGTTTTAGTGCAACAGCACGAAAGATTGATTCCATTTTTTATTGAGAGCTCTAGCCTTCACAAATCGAGACTTTTGCGCATTCAGTTTGAAGATGTATACGATGAAGCCACTGCAGAGTCACTTATTGGAAGCGAGCTGTATCTTCCCTTAGCGATGCTCCCAAAACTTTCGGGAGATAACTTCTATTATCACGAGATTATTGGTTTTACCGTTATCGATTCCGCCCATGGCGAAGTTGGTATCATTAAAGCGGTAAACGATCAAACCGCCCAAGCCCTTTTTGTGATTGACAGAGAAGGGACAGAAATATTAATACCTATCAACGATCAATTTGTAAAAAAATTAGATCGTAAAAAACGAGAGATTCATCTTGAAACGCCCGAGGGCCTTATCGATATTTATCTCTAATGAGCGCTCCGTTTAAATTCAAACAATTTGAGGTTGCCCAAGATCGCTGTGCCATGAAAATTGGCACAGACGCCGTACTTCTAGGCGCATGGGTCTCTTTAGATGCCAATCCAGATAGCATTTTAGACATTGGGGCTGGCACAGGAGTAATCGCCTTGCAATTGGCCCAACGGGCTATGGCAGAACTCATAGACGCGGTAGAGATCGATGCAGATGCATACGAGCAATGCACTCATAATTTTGAAAGTAGCCCATGGGCAGATCGCTTGTTCTGTTATCATGCAGCCATTCAAGAATTTGCTAGTGAAATTGACGAGAAATACGACCTTATTGTTTCTAACCCTCCGTTTTATTCAGACGAGTATAAATCTGGAGATGCCAAACGCGATGTCGCTAGATTTAACGATGCGCTTCCTTTTGATCATTTAGTTGTTTGTGCCACACATTTATTATCAGAAAACGGAATCTTCGCCCTTATTATTCCCTCTAAAGAGGAATTGCAATTTTTAGAATCTGCCAGTAAAGCTGGGCTATTTGTACAGCGTAGATGCGGTGTATTTGGCAATAAAGATTCAAAAGAAAAAAGAGTACTGCTACAGCTCTGCAAAACAAAACAATCGCCAAAATTGGAAACCTTAATTATCGAGACAACTCGACACGAGTACACCCCCGAATATGTATCGCTCGTAAAGGATTTTTATTTAAAATTATAAAGACCGCTTCAAGGGTCTGGTAAGACACGTAGGACCGCCGCCGCCAAGGACACTAATATGCGCTCCTTTGTAAGCTTGTACCTTACAGCCAGCTGCGATCAAAGCTTGTTGTGTTTTAGGGTTGCCTTGCACCATAATGCAGTCACGAGGCGCTATCGCTAACACATTGCATCCCATAGATTCAAATTCGTCTTCTGGCACCTCAACCAACCTAAAACCTCGTTGGAGCAGTTGGTTTCTAAAATTTATAGGCATCAACGGCGAATACACCACGGCCAAATCTTTATCTACTGGGCTCAAAATTGACATTAAATGAAACACGTCGTTTGCCCCTTTATAATGAGGCAATCGAGCGACGAGTACCTCGACTCCATTTGGTTCGAGCAGTGCTTTTAATTGCCGAATACCATCTTCATTGGTTCTGTAAGTATGACCAACAGCTAAGGTATTGTGATTTAACCAAGCAACATCGCCTCCTTCTAAGGTTCCTGGGGCAGTGATGGTTCCTAAAATAGGAATCCCGCTAGCCTTATACGACTCTAATTGAGCCTGCGGTTCGTTGCTCCGGCCCCCTTTGCCCATATTGCAAATAATCACACCAAAATCTGTAGCGATCGAGGCATCTCTGCAATAAATTGAATCAATTTTAACCTGCGGATCAGCAGAAAAATTATGCAATGTAATGCCGCGAGCCGTAAACAATTCCTGAAAGTTTTGATACTCATAAAGAGACTCTTCAAAATCGGGTTGTGACAAATAATGCAACGCCTCCCATTGTTCGCTCAAATGTGTTTGAGAGATAAAAGCATCTTTGGCTGTTTTGATAAAAACCGAGTCTAATTTTAAATATTCTGTATGATGTGTGAAATTCATGCCTTTATGCACTCTTGCTTTGATTATACTTCATTAAAACATAAAACGGCACTCCCGCCAATAACAACAGAAATCCATAAAAAACGGTGTCTCCACCTGAGCCATAAATTGCCCAAAAAGAATATACGAAGCCTAATAAAGAAAGCGTAACAATCCTAAATTTGTCGTTCTTAAAGATGCCCTTATTAACTGTTATAATTATATATGCGGCCGCTACGAACATATACGGAATTAGACAAGTAAGTGTTGTGAGCAGCGCGATAAATTCGAACTGATCTACCAGACCTTCGGAGAAGTTCATAAGCATCACTACAGAGCTCAATACACTCCCAATAATCAAGCCCAAATACGGCGCTTCGCTTTTGTTTTGTTTTTTAAATACCTTAGGAAACATCTGGTCTTTGGCAGTGGCCATGGGCAATTGTCCTGCGATTAAAATCCAGCCGTTTAAAGCACCAATGGCAGAAACAGCCGCGCCTGCCGCTACAAAATAGCCTGCATATTCTCCCCCGATAATTTTTCCTGCCTCTGCAAAAGGAGCGGGAGAATTCATGAGTTGGTCAATGGGCAAAATTCCAAACAAAACTACGGTGCCTAAGATATACACTAAGGTGACAATTGTGGTGCCCAGCATAGTGGCTCTAGGTATTATCTTTTCTGGATTTTGAACATTTTCTGCTGGTATTGTAGCGCATTCAATGCCTAAAAATGCAAATAAGGTTAAAGTTGCAACCGCAGAAAATGCTTGCATATCGCTTTCTGCAGATATATTGAAGGCCGGAAAATTATCTAAACTAAAAAAGAAAAATCCTAACAGAATTATAAGCACTAAAGGAAGCAATTTAAACACCGTGGTGATCACTTGAAACTTTCCAGAAGTCCTAACACCTTGCACATTAATCCATGTAAAAACCCAAATAAACGCTAACCCAATCACCACTGATAAGGTCGAATCGGTTTCTAAAACCGGAAAGAAAATCGTTAAGGCACTTATGATGGCAACTGCGATTCCGGCGTTCACAACCCAGCACGAAATCCAATACCCCCAAGCCACCAAAAATCCAATAAAATCACCAAACCCTTCTTTGGCAAACACATACGGGCCGCCACTTTTATCGACAATAATCTTACTCAGGTTGCTAAAAATTTTTGCCAATACCAATGCCCCAGCTGCGGTAAAAACCCAGCCTAATAGGCCAATGCTACCGTAGCGGGCTAAGGTGGCCGGCAACACAAAAATTCCAGAACCAATCATATTACCAACTACCAGCGAAGTCGCGGTAATCAAGCCAATTTTTTGAGAGTTGTTTGCCATAGTTGCCTAAGGGTAAATGCACGAATTTCTTTTTAATCCTTACATTAGAGCGTACAACGGTCAAGATACATATTTATGGCATTTAATTTTAACATAGACCCAGACATTCGCAAAGCAGAAACCTTGCCGGCAACGTTTTACAAAGATGATCTGGTATTCGAAGCTTTAAAAGAAGCCGTGTTTTATAAAACTTGGCAATTTATTGGCGACGAAAACTTGGTAGAACTGCCTCAGCATGTATATCCTTTTGTGCTCTTAGAGGGCTATTTAACAGAGCCCATGGTGCTCACCAGAGATGCTCAAGACAAACTACATTGTTTGAGTAATGTGTGTACCCATCGCGGTAACTTGGTAGCGCTCAACCCAGGCAAAGCAAAAAAATTGAGCTGTTTTTATCACGGCCGCCGTTTCGATCTCGCTGGCACTTTTGAGCATATGCCAGAGTTTGAACAAACAGAAAACTTCCCGAGGCCTTGTGATAATCTCAATACATTCCCTCTTAAAAAATGGGGGCCATTGCTTTTTGCTGGTTTAGAACCTACGTTCGATTTTCAAGAAGTTTTAGATATAATGGAAGAGCGCGTAGGCTTTTTACCCTTGCACGAACTCAAATTAGAAAAGCCCTTATGCAAAGACTTCTTGGTGCATGCTCATTGGGCATTGTATTGTGATAATTACTTAGAAGGGTTTCATATTCCGTTTGTGCATCAAGGCTTAAACGAAGTGTTAGATTACGGGAGCTACACCACGGTTTTATATGATCATTGCAATTTACAGATTGGCTACACAGACGAAGCTACAGAAGTGTTCGATTTACCCGAAGGCCATGTAGATTATGGCAAAAATGTAGCTGCCTATTATTATTGGGTATTCCCTAATATGATGTTTAATTTTTACCCTTGGGGGTTGTCTGTAAATGTTGTAAAACCTATCGATTCTGGCAGAACCAAAGTTTCATTTATAAGCTATGTGCTAGATCCTAGCAAACTTGAAAAAGGTGCTGGAAGCCAATTAGAAAAGGTAGAAAGAGAAGATGAATTTGTGGTCGAAGCGGTTCATAAGGGCATACGATCTAATTTTTACAAGGCTGGGAGATTCTCTCCAACACGCGAACAAGGTGTGCATCATTTTCATCGATTATTGGCCAACTATTTGTCGCGCTAGATTAATGTAATTCCTCAATAACTTTTCCTATAAATTGTACCAAAATTTGTATGGCTTTAGCTAAATTTGACTCGTCAAATCGCACGCATAAAAATAAAGCCATGAAACCCGATTTATTCGAAGCTCCAGATTATTACAACTTAGATGCTCTTTTAACAGACGAACACAAATTAGTTCGCGATGCAGCCCGTGAATGGGTTAAGCGCGATGTGTCTCCAATCATAGAAGAATATGCTCAAAAAGCCGAATTCCCGACTCAAATAATCAGCGGATTGGCAGAGATTGGCGCCTTTGGGCCTTATATCCCTGAGCAGTACGGTGGAGCTGGTTTAGATCAGATTTCTTACGGACTCATTATGCAAGAGATAGAACGTGGTGATAGTGGTGTAAGATCTACCGCCTCTGTTCAGTCGTCACTGGTGATGTACCCAATCTTTAAATACGGAAACGAAGAACAACGAAACAAATATTTACCAAAGTTGGCCTCTGGCGAATTTATGGGCTGTTTTGGGCTTACCGAACCTGATCATGGGTCTAACCCGAGTGGAATGACTACCAACTACAAAGACATGGGCGATCATTACTTGCTCAACGGAGCCAAGCTTTGGATCTCTAATGCTCCTTTTGCAGATGTTGCCGTAGTTTGGGCCAAGAACGAAGAAGGGCGTATTCACGGTCTTATTGTGGAGCGTGGCATGGAAGGCTTCTCTACACCAGAAACACACAACAAATGGTCGTTACGTGCAAGTGCGACAGGAGAGCTTATTTTTGACAATGTAAAAGTTCCGAAAGAGAATTTATTGCCTAACAAATCAGGATTAGGAGCCCCTCTGGGTTGTTTGGATTCTGCTCGCTACGGAATTGCCTGGGGAGCCATAGGAGCCGCCATGGATTGCTACGATACCGCCCTTAGATATGCCAAGGAGCGTATTCAGTTTGGGAAACCAATCGCAGCTTTTCAGCTACAACAAAAGAAGCTGGCAGAAATGATCACAGAAATTACCAAAGCACAGCTATTGGCATGGCGCTTAGGGGTAATGCGTAACGAAGGTACTGCAACCTCTGCACAGATTTCTATGGCAAAACGCAACAATGTTGAGATGGCCATTAACATCGCTCGCGAAGCTCGTCAGATTTTGGGCGGAATGGGTATTACTGGAGAATACAGTATTATGCGTCATTCCATGAACCTCGAAAGTGTGATTACCTACGAAGGGACGCACGATATTCATTTGCTTATTACTGGACTAGACATTACCGGCGAGAATGCTTTTAAGTAAACCCGAAGCGTTTTTGTTTTTACCGATTCAGATTTTTTGTAGATATTAGTATAAAATTACTTGATGTCTACCAAATTTAGGTTTGATCGTGCGTATAGTAGAGCTAAGAAATTATCTTTTAACGACGATTCCAAATTCATTCTTTTTAGCGATTGTCATAGAGGCGACAATAGTTTTGCCGACGACTTTGCGCGCAACAGGCATCTGTACTTTCACGCCTTAAAGCATTATTACTACTTAGGATTTAGCTATATCGAACTAGGCGACGGCGACGAACTCTGGGAAAATCAGAAGTTCTCACAGATATATCCCGCCCACACCAATGTGTACAAATTACTCAAACAGATGTATGCAGAAGACAGGTTTCATCCCATTTACGGGAACCATGATATGGTGTATAAAAATCCGGAGTATGTCAAAAAATATCTTTCGTATTATTTTGATCCAAAGACGGGAAAAGACGTGCCGTTGTTTCCAGATTTGGTGTATCACGAAGCCATTATTCTAACACACGAAAATACAGGTCAAGAGCTATTTTTAGCTCATGGGCATCAAGCCGACTGGTGGAATTATAACTTTTGGACTTGGAGCCGATTTTTTGTTCGAGTGCTTTGGAAGCCCTTGCAAATAATCGGTATTTACGACCCAACTTCTCCTGCCAAGAATTATAAGGAACTCAAAAAAGTAGAGCGTCGTACCAAAAAGTGGATCACAGAAAACGACAATCGTCTAACCATTGTTGGACACACGCATAGACCTAGGTTCCCAGAACCAGGCGACATCGCCTATTTTAATGACGGCAGCTGTGTACATCCAAGGAGTATTACGGGCTTAGAGATTGAAGGTGGGGCAATTTCGCTTATAAAATGGCAGCTCTCGACCACAGAAGATGGCACTTTAAAAATAATAAAAGTATTGTTGGAAGGGCCACAAAAACTGGCCGATTACAAAACCGATTAACCACCGTTATTCCTCAGGAGCCAAGGTAATTTTTAGACCATCCATTTCTGGGTGAATGTGTAACTGACATCCCAAACGACTGTTTTCTTTAACATGAAATGCCTCTGAAAGCATGGCCTCTTCGTCATCCGATTTTTCTGGTAAGTCGTGATCGCTTTCTACATAACATTGGCATGAGGCGCACATAGCCATTCCGCCACAAATCCCAATGGTTCCCTCTGGAGCTAGTTCATAGGATTTGACCAGTTCCATAAAATTCATATTCATATCTGTGGGCGCTAACACCTCGTGGGTTTGTCCTTCGCGATCTGTAATGTATACCGTTATATCTGTCATAGCCTCACTAGTCAATAGTCTTAACCACGGCCTTAGGAGCTTCTTTCTTGCTGCCGTCAAAGCCTTCTACACCCCCAACGGTGGTATACTTCATCACATAGCGTTTATCTGGGAAAATTCGACTATAAGCACTTTGACACATCAAAGTAGCTTCGTGAAAACCACACAAAATGAGTTTTAATTTTCCAGGATATGTATTTACATCACCAATGGCATAAATTCCAGGAATATTGGTTTGATAATCTAAGGCGTTATCTACTTTAATCGCATTTTTTTCTATCTCTAAACCCCAATCTGCTATCGGTCCCAACTTAGGTGATAGCCCAAATAGCGGGATAAAATGATCTACCTCTAAGGTGATATCTTCTTGCGTTTTAGAATTATGAACTACCACAGATTGCAGTCGATCCTCCCCGTTAAGGGCACTTACCTCTGCTGGTGTGATTAGATTTATTTTACCTTGATTTTTTAACTCTTGTACCTTTTCTACAGAATCTAACGCTCCGCGGAATTCACTGCGACGATGCACCAAGGTTACGCTGGCCGCAACATCGCTTAAGAAGATACTCCAATCTAATGCTGAATCACCTCCGCCGGCAATGACAACACGTTTGTCGCGATACAATTCTGGGTCTCGAATTATGTATTCGATGCCTTTGTCTTCGAAATCGGCTATTCTATCTAATAGAGGCTTTCTAGGTTCAAAGCTCCCCAATCCGCCAGCAATAGCAACAATTGGCGCTTGATGCAGGGTTCCCTTATTGGTAGTCACTATAAAAGTACCATCCTCTTGTTTCTCGATGGTCTCTGCCCGTTCTCCTAAGGTAAACCCAGGTCTAAAAGGCTTTATTTGCTCCATCAAATTATCTACAAGATCGCCTGCCAGAATCTCCGGAAAAGCGGGAATATCGTAAATAGGTTTTTTAGGATAAATCTCTGCACATTGCCCGCCAGGTTGCGGTAGCGCATCTATTAAATGACATTTAAGCTTGAGCAATCCTGCTTCGAAAACAGCAAACAAACCCGTTGGGCCTGCACCAATAATTAAGATATCGGTTGTAATCATACCTTGAATACTAAAGTTTTAGAGCACAAAAATAAAGTGAACGAGGCTTGAGCAATATGAGTTTTGTCATGTTCGATTTTAAACTTCAACATTAACAACGCGCTCTATTTGTGGAACATATTTTTTAATCGTCATCTCTACTCCGCTCTTTAATGTCATTTGATTCACATGACAAGAAACGCAGTTACCATGCAGCTGTACTTTTACGATGCCTTCTTCTATAGACACCAAAGATATATCGCCGCCGTCGCTTTCTAAAAACGGACGAATTTCTGCCAATGCTAGCTGTACTTTTTCTGTCATTTCCTTCTCGTTCATACCTTATTTTTTTACTGCAGAACAACCTGCCATAGTAGTGATCTTTATCGCTTCTGTTGGAGGCAACGCCGTGTTTCTTTTAACGGTTTGTTCTACCATATTTCTGGTGATGTCTTCAAAAGCTTGTTCGATGGCTGTTGCGGTTTGCAAAGCTGCTGGATGCCCAACATCTCCTGCTTCTCTAATGCTTTGCACCAAAGGAATATCTCCCAAAAACGGAATGTCTAAATCTTCTGCCAGGTTTTTGGCGCCTTCTCTTCCAAAAATATAGTATTTATTCTCTGGCAATTCGGCAGGAGTAAAGTAGGCCATGTTTTCTACCATTCCCAAAACGGGCACTTGAATACTTTCCTGTTCAAACATCGCAACTCCTTTACGTGCATCTGCTAGGGCAACGGTTTGCGGGGTACTCACTACGACCGCTCCTGTGATAGGTAAGGATTGCATAATACTCAGGTGAATGTCACCAGTTCCTGGAGGTAAATCCAACAGCAAAAAGTCTAATTCGCCCCAAGCCGCATCAAAAATTAACTGATTAAGCGCCTTAGATGCCATCGGGCCTCTCCAAATTACGGCCTGATCTGGTTTTGTAAAAAACCCGATAGATAATACTTTAACTCCGTAATTCTCGATAGGCTTCATCTTGCTCTTGCCATCGACATTTACAGAAAGTGGGCGCTCATTGGCAACATCAAACATAATCGGGATGGATGGCCCGTAAATATCTGCATCTAAGATACCTACCTTAAAGCCCATTTTTTGTAGTGAAATGGCCAAATTTGCCGTAACGGTAGACTTCCCTACACCTCCTTTACCAGAGGCTACGGCCACTATGTTTTTAATGCCCGGGATTGGTTTTCCTTTGATTAAATTCTGGGGATTGCTGGGAGCTGGCGCCGCCACTTTAATATTGACTTTTACCTTGGCCTCTGAGCTTAACTGCTCCTTGATGGCTTTGATTACATCGGCTTCTGCCCGTTTTTTAATATGCATGGCAGGAGTTGCAATGGTAAGATCTACCACAACCTCATCTGCAAAAGTGATTACGTTGGTAACCGCTCCACTATCTACCATATTTTTTCCCTCTCCAGCAATGCTGATTTGGGATAATACTTCTAAAATTTGCTGCTTTGAAAGCTTGGTCATTATTCCAGTATTTAGAAACGTTCTAAAGTACAAAGATAGTGCTAAAAAGCCATACGTTAAAGAGCCTTAATCGAAATCCTCAATAGGATTATTGGTGGCAGTAATACGTTATTTAGCTTCTAAATGATTGGCTGGATCCCATAGCAAAGCCTCAAAATTCTGAATCTGATTATCGACAACCTCCACCCCTTCGTTTTCTAGGAGTTGCTGCATTAAATTAGTGCCTTTAAAATGATGCTTGCCAGTAAGTAATCCCTTTCTATTTACCACACGATGTGCCGGAACATCTGGATCGCTATGTGAAGCGTTCATAGCCCAACCAACCATACGCGCACTTTGCGGAGCACCTAAGTAGCGGGCGATCGCTCCATAAGTACACACTCTCCCAAAAGGAATAAATTTGGTCACTTGGTACACTTGTTCAAAAAAGCCTATTTCTTTGCTCATAACAAGTCGTTTAAGATTTTGATAAAAGTGAGAACAGCGATAAGACCAGTAATACCCCCTATCACATAGTTCATGTTTACCCTATTTAAATAGTTTTTGGACTTAAGGCGCTTAAAAAACTGAATATAGACAGCGAGCATTGCTAAGGTTCCTAAAGCAGAACCAATTACACACATCGCTATAGCTTGGGTAGTAAATTCGAAAAGGCCGAATCCATTAAAAGTAATACTCACATACACCCAATACGGTAAGGGTAAAAGATTAATCGCCGCCAAAAACATTCCTAAAAAAAATTGTCCAAAACCAGAGGCATTTACATCCTTAGGACGTTTGCGACGTGTGTCTTTTGCGATAAAGAAAAAGTAGACGGTCAGGCATATAAAAACGCCCACAGCAATTTGTCGTAACAGATGAACAATTTCTGGGTGCTGCTCTAAATATTTGGCAAAAAGCAAGGCGATTGCCGTTTGAATCATGACGGTTATCGCAACTCCAATGGCAAAGATTCCGGCAGTTTTACGGCCATGATTAAGGCTGATTTTTGCTGCGGTAATATTGAGAAGCCCTGGCGGAATTACGCCAATGAAAGCAGCCACAAAACCAAAAATTAAATGTAAAAGTACACCCATGCAGAAGTTTTTCCTGGGTAAGATAAAAAAATATTATCCCAACCTGCATTTTAGATAAGTGATCTTTTTATCGATCTCTAAATACTGCTTTTCGTAAAACGTTTGAATTTCGGTCACTTCTTTAGGACTATATTCATTGCCGTACACGTCGTGATGCGCATATTCTATAACCGCTCCAATTCCCTCTAAAAGACCCAAGGTATAGCCATGCATAAACTCACTATCTGTCTTTAGATGCAACAGCCCATCAGGCTTTAAAATTTGCTTATAACGCTTTAAAAACTCTGGATTGGTCATGCGATGCTTGGTGCGCTTGTATTTGATTTGTGGGTCTGGAAAAGTGATCCAAATCTCAGAAACCTCGCCTTTTGCAAATACATAATCAACCAGTTCTATCTGGGTTCGTAAAAACAGCACATTAGGTAGCTTGTCTTCTAGCGCAGTTTTTGCACCACGCCAAAATCGCGCCCCTTTTATGTCTATGCCAATAAAATTTCTGTCAGGATATCTACGGGCTAAAGCAACCGTGTATTCGCCTTTACCGCAGCCCAGCTCTAAGGTGATGGGATTGTCGTTTTTAAACAATGAAGTGTTCCAGTTTCCTTTGAGCGATAGACTATCGTTTATCACATCCTCTCTACTTGGCTGAATCACATTATCAAAGGATTCGTTTTCTTTGAATCGTTTTAGTTTATTTTTACTTCCCACAAACGCTTGATTTCTCGCAAAATTAAATCAATTATTATTGCCAGAAACATGATTATCTTAGTTTGTTATTATTTGAGTACTAATTGTGAAAGACAAAAAAACCATCTTAGTTGCACCTTTAAATTGGGGATTGGGTCATGCTACTCGATGTATTCCCATTATAAACGCACTCATAGAGCGTGGTTTTAATGTTCTAATCGCAAGTGATGGCGCTGCTTTAGAACTGCTCAAACAAGAATTCCCCGAGATTCCTACAGTAGCCTTACCCAGTTATAACATTAGCTATTCTAAACACAAGCGACATTTTAAAGCGCATCTCATAAAACGCAGCCCTCAAATTTTAAAAGCCATCTTTAAAGAGCACAAACTTGTAGGCAAACTAATAGAGCAATACAATATTGCTGGAATCATATCAGATAACCGCTACGGAGTAAGGCGTAAAGTTATTCCGTCTGTAATAATGACACATCAAGTACGCGTTCTTAGTGGAAAAACCACTCGACTCAGTGCGAGTTTGCATAAAAAACTGCTCAAAAAGTTTGATGCCGTTTGGATTCCAGATTTTGAGCAAGGGCCAGGTCTGTCTGGAATTATGGGTCATTTAAATCCGCCATTAAAGCATTCAAAATATATAGGACCGCTTAGTCGATTCAAAAATGCCACGCTGCCCAAGCAATACGATCTATTAATCCTGCTTTCGGGCCCAGAACCTGGGCGAAGCATTCTTGAAGGCAGCTTGCGAACTCTGCTGGTCGATTCTAGTAAAAAGATACTATTGGTGCAAGGAGTGGTGCAAAAAACGGTCAATAAAACGCAACTCCAAAACATGACGCTGGTAAATTATCTAACATCTAGAGAAACAGAAAAAGCCCTGCTAGAAAGCGAGCAAATCATCTGTAGATCTGGATATACCTCTTTGATGGACCTTGCTGTGTTGCAAAAAAAGGCTTTTTTAATCCCTACCCCTGGGCAATACGAGCAAGAATACTTGGCAGAACTTTTACAAAACAATAGGATGCTTCCGTTCGCCAAACAAGAAGATTTTAAGCTCGAAGATTTAGATAGGTTGGAACAATTTAACGGTTTGCCGGTTGTTAATTCTATTCCAGATTTTGATGCTTTATTTAGTCTTTTCTAGTGTAAAAGAAAACTCCGAACCTACACCCAATTCACTTTCTACATAGATTTTTTCGTCGTGGGCCTCTATGATATGCTTTACGATCGCCAAACCTAAACCAGAGCCACCTTGCTCACGCGAACCACTCTTGTCGACTCTAAAGAAGCGTTCGAACAATCGGGGAATATTCTCCTTGTGGATTCCTTCGCCATTGTCTGTAATTCTAACAATTACTTTATTCTGAATCAAATCTTCTACGCTTACCTCTGTGGTACCGTTTTGTTTGCCGTATTTAATCGAGTTTACAATAAGATTGGTGAGCACTTGCTCAATTCGTTCTCGATCTGCATCGACCATGATAGGTTGAGAATATTCGGAATCTAGCGTTAGGGTTATCCCTCGCTTTTGGGCGCGCATCTCGAATATATCAAACACATTTTTAAGCAGTGCAATTATATCAAAAGAAGATTGTTCTAAATTAAGATCTCCTACTTCTAGCTTAGAGATCATGTCTAAATCTTTTACGATAAATATCAAGCGCTCTACGCCCTTGCTTGCTCTTTCTAAATATTTTGATCTAACCGCTTTATCATTCATGGCGCCATCTAGTAGCGTAAGCAGATAGCTTTGCACAGAAAAAAGTGGCGTTTTGAGTTCGTGGGATATATTTCCCATATACTCTTTGCGATAATTTTCTCTGATTTGTAAGGCTTCTAGTTCTAGCTTTTTGTCGCGAGTAAATTCGGCCACTTGTCGCTTTAGATCACTCAGATTAGTGGTTACATTGTCTCTGCTCAAGGTAGAGGATTCAATCAGGTTTACCTCTCGATAAATGGTTTTGATCTGCTTGAGTATAAAGATTCGAGTTCTGACTTGAATCAGCGTAAAACTAACTATCCAGGCCATAACAAAACAGCCGGCTAATACAATTACCTCAAATTGGTCCTGTACATACAAATAAAGTGCAAAGGAAATAGAAACCAACAGCGCAATGTAAAGGCTAGTGACAAGTGCAAACGTATATTTTCTATTAGATTGATTCAAAACGACTCTTAACTACACTATAAATTTATAGCCCACTCCTTTTACAGTTTTAAAGCGTTCGTCGCCTATTTTTTCTCTGAGTTTTCTGATGTGCACATCGATGGTTCGGCCGCCAACAATTACTTCGCTTCCCCATACACTTTCTAAGATTTCGTCTCTTTTAAAAACCTTCCCAGGCTTAGAAGCCAGCAATGCCAACAATTCGAATTCCTTTCGAGGCAAGAACATTTCTTCTCCGCTTTTGAGTATTTTGTAGGCCTCTCTGTCTATCACGATGTCACCCAAAGAAACGGCTTCTTCTTCGATTGGAGATTCTTTAAATCTACGCAAAAGGGCCTTTACTTTGCTGAGTAATACTTTGGGTTTTATGGGCTTGGTTATATAATCGTCTGCCCCAGCTTCGTAGCCAGCGACTTGAGAATAATCTTCGCCGCGCGCGGTGAGAAACGTGATGATCGTATCATGCAATTCTGGAATCTCACGCAGTCGCTCACAGGCCTCAATTCCGTCCATTTCTGGCATCATTACGTCGAGTATTATCAAATGCGGATCGTGCTTTTGTGCTTTTGCCAAAGCCTCGACGCCATTAGCCGCAGTGAACACTTGATAGCCTTCTGCAGTCAAATTATACCCGATAATTTCTAATATATCTGGCTCGTCGTCTACTAAAAGTATTCTTGTATGCTTTTTTTTCAAATTACTAAGGTTGAACTCATTGTGAACAAAATCAAAAATGCAATTAGACTTGCCACAGCGTTAGATTCAAAGATAAGATTATTTAAAAAGCGGTTGTGCCTTAAAATCCAAATCATAATCATTTGGTAACATTTGACTAACAAAGCACTAACTTTAATCAGACCATTTAACGAATTGAAACGGAGCAAACTGCAGTGTTATTTTTGCGTTAAGACCATATTATTTTTGGTCAAAGTTTGTATCTTGCAATCCTTATTAAGGATTAACTAAACATTAAAATTCCCTATTAGTATTATGAAAAAAATTACTCTCCTAGCCGCTGTATTAATGAGTGTGACTGCTATGGCTCAAATAGACATTGCAGGAACTAGTTTTGAGGATGAGCCTATCGTAGCTGGCGTGAATGATGCACAGTACATGGATACCGGAGATCCTAATGTAGCCCACGATTTAGTAAACAACCCATTGCAAACTCCAGTTGATCAGAGCGGTGGCCCTGAGCTTGGTGTAGATGCCACTTATACTCCTTACGATTCTCCAGACTCTGGTTTAACAGATGGCGACTTTGTAGGTGTAACAAACTTTACAGGAACAGTTACTGCTTATACAGATGGAGACCAAGGATATCAATTACAAGATTCTGACGGAAACATGATTGTTACCTTTGAGCAGGTTGATATGACTAGCGGAATTGGCAACATGGTATCAATCGATTACTTTTTGCAAGAAACTGGCTGGGAATATTCAGACGGTGCAAATTCTTCTAGTAACGATGTGATTAGAATCTATGTGAAAGATTTAACCAATGCTACAGAAATCGACATACTAAACACTTTTGGTTCTGACATTGACGATTTAGCGATCGAAGATTCTTGGATTACAGGAACCGCAACTATTCCAGACGAAGTCGATGCTCAATTGGTTATCGAGTTTCGTTCTAATTCTAGTAGTGAAGCGATGTTTATAGACAACATTAAATTTACGTCAGACGCTATTTTAAGCACAGACGACCAAGCCATCCAAGGTTTTAGCATGTACCCTAACCCAGCAACAGGAGATGTTGTAAATCTAGTATCTGCCACAAATCAGTCTAAAGACGTAGTGGTGTACGATGTTTTAGGGCAGCGTGTAATAAGCACTGTGGTTACCAACGGTAAATTAAATATCGGAGTCCTAACTTCTGGTGTTTACTTGGTACAGGTTACAGAGAACGCAAAAACGATCACTAAAAAATTAGTAGTTCGCTAGTGGTTACTTTATAAAAAACTAAAAAGCTCTCAAGTATTTGAGAGCTTTTTTTTTGACTATTTTTATGCTTTCGACCTCCTATGCTGCAAGACGACATTTTTAAAATTACCACAGACCAAGAGTTTGAAAAGGTCGCCTTACAGGTGTTTGGCTATCAACATGAACATTGTGCGCCATACAAAGAGTTTTGCGATTATTTGGCCAAATCTCCTGCCAACGTAAAGCAGTTAAAAGACATTCCATTTTTACCCATTGAACTGTTCAGAACTCACCGTGTTTTAAGCGATCAAAAAACAGCGGCGACCGTTTTTGGTAGTAGTGGCACAACGGCTAGTGCGACAAGCAAGCATCATGTTGCAAGTCTCGAGGTATACCAACAAAGCTTTATCAAGGGTTTTGAGGCTGTCTACGGCGCTATCGAACATCTTGTGGTAATTGGCTTGCTACCAAGTTATTTAGAACGTAACGATTCTTCTTTGGTGTATATGGTAGATCGGCTTATCGCAATGTCTGGGCGCTCGATGAGCGGTTTTTATCTAGACGATTATGTAGGTCTAAATAAGACTTTGGAGCGGCTAGAGCTCGCTAAACAGCCTTTTGTGCTGTTTGGAGTAACCTTTGCCTTGTTGGACTTTATAAAAGACTTCCCACAGCAATTGCGTTATGGAGCTGTCATTGAAACCGGTGGAATGAAAGGTATGCGCAAAGAGATGATTCGTTCTGAGCTGCACGAGGTTTTATCTAAAGGCTTTGGCTTGCAAACGATTCATTCAGAATACGGAATGACCGAACTATTATCTCAAGCCTATGCTACTGCTCATGGTATTTTCCATTGCCCACCTTGGATGCGTGTTTTCACACGCGAACTAAACGATCCTTTACAGCTAATAGAAGGCAAAACAGGAGGCATCTCGATCATCGATTTGGCCAATCTGTATTCATGCTCTTTTATTGCCACTCAAGATTTAGGAAAAAAGATTTCGAGCCATAGTTTCGAAATTTTAGGTAGATTTGATCACAGCGATCTTCGTGGTTGCAATCTTATGGTACTTTAATGACACAAAAATCTAACAAAATTGCCGGCGGCTGCCTTTCAATTGTCTTAATGATAATGATGTCTGTTATTGTGTTCGCACTGCTGTATTCGCTTGGGTTTACCAATACAATTACCGCCTTTGCTTCTCTTGTTATCAGTTCGTTTTTTGTGCGAGCTATGCTCAAACAAGTTAGAGAAAAAGGCAGGTATCGTTATACATTTCCGATTCTATTTGTAAGTATACTTGTTATTGGTTTTGGCATTTTTATGTACAAAGCAAGTACCTTAACCAGCGGTACATACACTTTTGAAAAAGAAGACGTAATAGTTGCAGACACCATCCAGATTGCAGAAGTTAGAGTGCCCGTTTTAAGTGCCAAGCGCTCTTGGCGAGACAATAGCGGTAACAATTTTCAAGGCACCCTGAGCGTGCGAGAAGAAGACCATCTTCGATTAGAAAATCTATCTGCTCAGTATACTTCCAGCAGTTATGACCAATATTTTTGGGGCGATTTATATGATTTTTTAGAACAGCGAAGCAACTCCAGTTTAGATCTTTTATATACCACTTTTGAGACCATTGGCAAAGAGCGAGGGCTCAACCGCATCGAATTTGCAGATATGGTGACAAGTTGTATTCAGGATATTCCGTATTCGTTAGTTTTTGAAAACATTTGCATGAGCGCAGACCAATATGAAGAAAAAACCATTAGGGACGTTTTAAGAGACTGCCCCGAATGCTGCGTCGGCAATAAGGCCTATGGTATTCAGGCGCCGGTAGAATTTATCGCCACTCTAAAAGGAGATTGCGATTCTAGAACCGTCCTTATTTATAGCATCCTAAAACATTTTGGTTATGACGTTGCCATCCTTAATAGCGACGAATACAGGCATTCCATATTAGGGCTAAACGTCCCTGCCAGCGGGAAATTTAAGGCCCACGGAGGCAAAAGATACTATGTGTGGGAGACCACCTCTAAATATTTTAATCTAGGACAATTAGCACCAGGCATGGAAAACCTCATGTATTGGGACATTGTTTTACTAAGTAAATAAGATTATGAACAGCACATTATTTTTATTATCGTTACTTGAGATTGTGATCGCATTGATATTATCAATTGCCATCTTTTATACCAGTTTCAAAATTTTAAAAAGACTCTTTTTTAAGCAAGACGAATTGGGAGGATCTAACAATGCCTTCGCCATATTTACAGCTGGGGTCTTTGTTTCTGTCGGAATTATTTTGAGCGAACTTGTTCCCTCGATTACCAATGTAGTGAGATATTCTGTTCTTAACCCAGAAGAGATTGGCATAGTAAAAGTAATTATTTATGCAGGTAGCACCTTGTTTATAGGTTTTATCCTAGCTGTACTTATCAATGCGGCTGTATTCTTCTTGTTTAGCGCTCTAACGCGCGGAATCAATGAGTTTAAAGAAATCAAAGAGAACAACTCTTCAACGGCCATTTTGATAGCGAGCATTCTCATTGCCATCACGCTCATTGTAAAAAATACCATTGCCGTTTTGATCAGTGCGCTCTTGCCTTTTCCAGAGGTTGCAAACTTTTTATAAGACTGTAAGGAATACGTCTGATTACGACCAAAATAATGCGTTGCTCTCAATTCTAGAAGATTGTTTGGTTGAGCAACGTTAAATCTACATAATTTGGTTAGTTGATTAGTTGATTTATTAGAATCCTGCTTTGCTTAAAGCGGGATTCTCTATTTAAACCAATCGCAGAATAAAGTAGTTCTTCTTACCGCGTTGCAACAGCACAAACTCATCGTTGATTAAATCGTCCTTGTCTATTACTCTTTCTGGCGTTACCTTCTCACGATTTACAGAGATAGAGTTTTCTTTTAATGCTCTGCGGGCTTCAGAATTTGAGGCCAAGAATCCAGACTTCTCGCTCAAGGCTCCAATAATATCCAACCCACTTTCTAGTTCGCTAGTAGCTAATTCCGCTTGCGGTACACCTTCAAAAACATCTAAAAATGTTTGAGCATCTAATTGTTTTAAGTCGCTAGCTGTAGATTTACCAAACAATATAGAAGAAGCGGCTACCGCCTTATCTAAAGCCTCTTGACCATGAACGGTGCGTGTCACTTCTTGAGCCAATTTACTTTGCAACTGACGCATATGAGGTGCCTCGGTATGTTGAGCAATCAAGTCGTTAATTGAGTCCTGATCTAAAAAAGTAAAAATCTTAATGTACTTCTCGGCATCTTGGTCTGAACTGTTTAGCCAATACTGATAAAACTTATAAGGTGAAGTTCTTTTCGCGTCTAACCACACATTTCCGCCCTCGCTTTTACCAAACTTGCTACCGTCACTTTTGGTAATCAAGGGGCAGGTAAGCGCATAGCCTTTGCCTCCACCAATTCGACGAATCAATTCTGTACCTGTGGTAATGTTTCCCCATTGGTCACTTCCACCCATTTGAAGGGTGCAATTATGGTTCTTATACAAATGCAAAAAGTCATACCCTTGCACCATTTGATAGGTAAACTCTGTAAAAGACATCCCATCTGCACCTTCACCACTGAGTCTGTTCTTAACAGAATCTTTGGCCATCATATAATTAACCGTTATATGCTTGCCCACATCACGGATAAAATCCAAAAAAGAGAACTCCTTCATCCAGTCATAATTGTTGACTAAAAGCGCATCATTCTCTGCTCCAGAATCAAATTCTAAAAAGTGTGCTAACTGCTGTCTTACACACTCTTGATTATGACGTAATGTTTTTTCGTCTAGTAAATTTCGCTCAGAAGATTTGCCAGAAGGATCGCCAATCATACCCGTTGCGCCTCCTACCAATGCCACGGGTTTGTGCCCCGCTCTCTGAAAATGCGCCAACAACATTATGGGTACTAAATTTCCAATATGCAACGAATCTGCGGTAGGATCAAAGCCAATATATGCAGCTCTCATTTGTTCATTTAAATGGGCTTCTGTATCTGGCATCACATCATGAACCATTCCTCTCCACTGCAATTCTTGCACAAAATTTGTTGGCATTTCTTAAAGGTTTTGCGCAAAGATAACCGCTTGCTTTTAAACACAAAAGGGATTACTGGCTTTCTGATTTATAATTAAATACTTTGGCGGGTACAATTTTAACTTCCAACAAAAAAGTACGTACTTCGCTTTATGATTTTGGTCACTGGCGGAACTGGACTTGTAGGCTCTCATCTTTTGTACGCGCTTGCAAAAGAAGGCCATAGGTTGCGTGCCACTCACAGAAAAGAAAGCTCATTAACTGCAGTAAAGCAGGTTTTTGATTATTACCCAGACGGTGGCGACTTGTTTAAACAAATCGAATGGTATGAGGCCAATATTCTCGATATCTCTAAACTCAAGGAGGCATTCGATGGGGTCACTATAGTGTATCACTGCGCAGCCTATATCTCATTTGACCCTAAAAAGTACCACCTACTCAGAAAAACCAATATAACAGGAACAGCCAATGTTGTAAATCTTGCGCTGCAACACAACATAGATAAATTATGTTATGTAAGTACTATTGCAATCTTGGGTCCTTCAAAAATTGGAGGAATAATAAACGAGGATTGCGATTGGGACCCAGAAGAGAAAAACAGTGTTTATGGAATCTCTAAATATGGAGCAGAGATGGAAGTCTGGCGCGGCTCGCAGGAAGGACTTAATACAGTAATTGTAAATCCTGGCGTAATCTTAGGAGAAGGGCATTGGGATTCGGCTAGCGGCAGTGTGATTACCTCGGCCTATAAAGGAATTCCTTTTATTACCAAGGGCAGTATGGGCGTAGTAGATGTAAAAGACGTTGTTCGGGCAATGATACAATTAACAAAGAGTGCCGAGCTAAATAAGCGTTTTGTTTTAGTGGGGCATAATGGAACCTATAGCGACCTTTTTGGATTGATAAGTACAGCCTTGGGCAAAAAACCGCCTAAGCGTTTTATTGGTAAATTCTGGCTTTTATCACTGAGTAAGATTGAATGGTTTTTTAGTAGCCTATTCAGAACCAAAAGAACATTCGTGAGCGCATTTGTAGAAAGTCTATTTAAAAACGATACCTACGATTCTTCTTTGCTTAAAAATACCCTTGACTTTAAATTTACGCCCGTCCAACAAACCATAAAAAGGGTGTGTGACTGCTATATTAACGATCGTTCTTAGTATCGTTTAGCAAGGTGCCTTTTACGGTGTTCACTATGGTGTCGAGCTCGTGATCTGGTTTTTCAAGACCTTCTATATCTAGTGAATCTTTAGGCAATCCAAGGCTATCCCGAAGTTTTACCGCTACATCACGCAAAGAATCTCTGCGTGTTTTTTGCGCTTCCTTATTTTGCTCAATAATAGTATCGACAGCAGCGAGCCTAGCATCTAAATTTTGCTTTACCAGTACAATCATTTCTCGATACTCATCAATATTTGCTGTGTAATAAGCATTGCTTCGTTCAAATTGCAGGCTATCGATTTGGTATTTTTTATAGATGTAACTGCCCAAATCTACTTCTGCTCTTTGCAAAATGGTACGATTAAAACTCTTAGAGGCATTAGACAAGTAGGCATCTGTAAAGATATTGACCATGGTTTGCTTGTCGATCAAATCATCTGGTTTTTCCGGATACTTTATATCTGAGCACTGCCATAACAACAGCACTACTAAGGCCATTAAAATGCTGGACGCTCTCATCGATTAAAAGTAATACGCTCTGGATTTCCTCTTTCGAGCAATTTAAAGTTCTCATAAACCAATACTCCATTTACAAAGGTGTGAGTTACTCGCGAACTAAAAGTGGTGCCTTCAAAAGGCGACCAACCACATTTATATAAAATGTTTTCTTTATTAACTGTCCAAGGCGCATTTGGGTCTATAAGCACGAGATCTGCCTTAGCGCCTTTTTTAATAAAACCTCGATCTGCTATCTCGAACAAAATAGCTGGGTTGTGGCACATTTTTTCTACGAGTTTTTCCATAGAAATCTTACCAGCCTTTACGTACTGCATTAGAGCTACTAACCCATGCTGCACTAATGGCCCGCCAGAAGGCGCTTTTGTATATGGGTTGTCTTTTTCTTCTAAAGTATGCGGCGCATGATCTGTAGCGATCACGTCTATCTTGTCATTTAATAAGGCCTTCCAAAGACCGTCTTTGTCTTTTTGAGTCTTTACAGCTGGATTCCATTTAATTTTGGTCCCCTTTTGTGCGTAATCTTGGTCTGTAAAGTGCAAATGATGTACACAGACTTCTGCCGTAATTTTTTTGTCTTTTAGACTCTTTTTATTGCTGAATAGTTTGGTTTCTTTCGCGGTAGATAAATGAAATACATGCAACCTTGCCCCTGTTTTCTTTGCCAAAGCTATGGCTCTGGAAGAAGATAAATAACAAGCTTCTTCGCTTCTGATCAGCGGGTGATTCTCGATAGGTATATCATCGCCAAAAAGCTCTTTATATTTTGCTAAATTGTCTTTTATGGTTTGCTCGTCTTCACAATGTGTCGAAATCAACAAGTCGGTACTAGAAAAAATCTTCTCTAATACGGCTTCGTCGTCTACCAACATATTGCCGGTAGAAGACCCTAAAAACAACTTTAAACCTGCTACTTTTTGTGGATCTACTTTTAGAATCTCTTCTAAATTATCGTTGGTGCCTCCAAACATAAATGAGTAATTGGCCCAAGATGTAGCCGCAGCTCGATCAAATTTTTCTTCCAGCAAATCGATGGTAGTGGCCTGAGGCACTGTGTTTGGCATCTCGATAAAGGTGGTGATTCCACCAGCAACAGCAGCCTTAGATTCTGATTCTATTGTAGCCTTATGGGTAAGTCCTGGCTCTCTAAAATGAACCTGATCGTCTATGATTCCAGGAATCAAAAATGACCCATCTGCATCGATAACCTTGGTTTCAGAATTTTTTACGCTTATCGTATTAGCGACATCGGCTATGCGGTCGCCTTGTATGAGAACGTCTCCACTAAAGATGGTTCCTTCGTTTACGATTTGTGCATTTTTTATAAGAATATCTCTCATTAAATCTTATAGCTATTAAACATGCGCGCTACACGCATTTTTATCACTCCAAAAACAGCTTCAGAGATGATTCCTCCACTCATTTTTGATTCTCCATTGGTTCTGTCGGTAAAAATCACCGGAACCTCCTTTATTTTAAAGCCACTTAAATAGGCTTTATACTTCATTTCAATTTGAAAAGCGTAGCCTACAAATTTAATCTTATCTAAGCTAATACGCTCTAAAACTTTGCGTTTATAACAAATAAATCCTGCGGTGGTATCACAAATTTTCATCCCTGTAATAAAGCGCACATATTTAGAAGCTAACCAAGACAATAGCACACGACTCATAGGCCAGTTAACCACATTTACACCTGTTATATAACGTGACCCAATGGCAACATCAAAATCTTCTTTAAAGCAAGCATTATAAAGCCTTACAAGATCGTTTGGGTTGTGCGAAAAATCGGCATCCATCTCAAATACAAACTCATAATCTCGTTCTAAAGCCCATTTAAAACCTGCGATGTATGCAGTTCCGAGCCCTTGCTTATTCGATCTTTCTAATAAAAAAAGTGAGTCTTTAAATTCTCCCTGAAGCTCTTTCACCTTTAATCCTGTAGCATCAGGCGAATTATCGTCAACGATTAAAATATGAAACCTGCGTTGCAACGAATGCACATTGCGAATCAGGCGTTCGATGTTTTCGATTTCGTTATAAGTAGGTATGACGACCAGTGCAGTAGACATGCCGCAATTTAAGTCAAATCTAAATGATTTTACATAAAGAAATGTGAAGATTTTTCCCCCTATTATCTCCATAAAAATCTCAAATGACGTATTTTTAGGCCATGCAAGAATTGCCTTTTGACCTCCGGGAAATCGCCTCTAACGACTGGCTCATATTTGTTTGCGTTGGCTGCTTTCTGTTATTGGCAATTGCCAAGCGCCTTTTTCCTGAGCGCAGTTTGGAGTTTAGCCAGTTACCGGTTTCTAATAAATATTTTTTGGCAAAAGGAAGAAACGCAGAACTTAACCACCCTTTTACAATATTGCTTTGGTTTGCCAGTGTGGTTAACCTTTCACTCTTTATTGGACTATTGCTGGTCCCTAGCCAAAGGGATCCTCTTTCTCTAGAGATCATGGGTTTTGTGCAGATCCTCGCAGTGGTATTTGGTTTTATTCTGGTTAAGGTTTTACTAGAAAAGCTAATAGGTATCGTTTTTGACATCGAACCCCTTATAAATCAGTATATTTTCGAAAAGATTAGCTATATAAACCTGCTAAGTGTCTTCCTTTTTGCGGCCAATGTAATTTATATTTGGGGTTATCACGACACCAAAATCGTGCTATGGATAGTGTTTGCAGGGGCTGCGGCCACTATTCTGTTAAGTTTATTGTACAGCTATAAAACAAATGAAAAGCTCATTTTTAGCAATTTTTTTTATTTTATTTTATATCTTTGCGCACTCGAAATTTCACCCTATTTACTTGCCTATAAGGCTTTTTTAACTGGGTAGCGATTTTAAACAATAGGCTTTATGAAAGTGAAAACTATATTGGTGTCTCAACCAGAACCTAAGGTAGAAAACTCTCCTTACTTTGACTTGGTTGATAAACATAAAGTTAAAATTGACTTTAGACCTTTTATTCATGTAGAAGGGGTCTCTGCCAAAGACGTTAGATCGCAAAAGGTAGATTTGGCCGACTATACTGCCATTATCTTAAACAGTCGTAACTCTGTAGATCACTTTTTTAGAATTGCAGACGAAATGCGCTTTAAGGTGCCAGATACGCTTAAGTATTTTTGCCAGTCTGAAGCGGTAGCTTATTATCTACAAAAATATGTGGTATACCGTAAGCGTAAGATCTATGTAGGGAAAAGAACTTTCCCTGAGCTCATTCCTCTGATCAAAAAATATAAGAACGAATCATTTTTGTTGCCTTCGTCAGATATGCTTAAGCCAGCTGTGCCGGCAATCTTAGACGAGAACAACTTAAACTGGAAGCAAGCTACTTTTTACAAAACTGTAGTGAGCGACCTTTCTGATTTACGTAATGTATATTACGACATATTGGTGTTCTTTAGTCCTAGCGGAATTAAATCTTTGTTCAAGAATTTTCCAGATTTCGAACAAAACGACACCCGCATTGCTGTTTTTGGTAACACCACAGTGAAAGCAGCCTCGGAGAATGGCTTAAAGGTAGATATACAAGCCCCAACTCCAGATACACCCTCCATGACCATGGCCCTCGAAAAATACATCGCAGAGGTCAATAAAAAGAAATAAAAAAATGCTCCGATGGGAGCATTTTTTGTTTGTATATAAAATAGTGTGTTTTACACTAATGGTCCTCCAGCAATAATCTCTGCGTTTGCCTGATCTTCGAACTGTTTAAAGTTCTCTTTAAAAGAGGCAGCCAATTTATGAGCAGTCTCATAGTACCCCTTATCGTTATTCCAAGTGGTTCTAGGGCTTAATACCTCATCTGGCACATTAGGACAAACCCTAGGTTGCGACACTCCAAAGATTGAATGTATGTGGTAATTGTCTTTATTAGCTTCATCCAGTTGGCCGTTCATTGCGGCGGTAATCATAGCACGAGTATACTTAAGTTTCATGCGTGTTCCTACTCCATAAGGCCCGCCAGTCCAACCTGTGTTCACCAACCAAACATTCACATTGGCATCGCTCATTTTTTTGCTGAGCATCTCTGCGTATTTGGTTGGATGCAGCGGCATAAATGGTGCTCCAAAACAAGCCGAAAAACTAGGCAATGGCTCATCGATTCCTGCCTCTGTTCCTGCTACTTTTGCCGTATAACCACTAATAAAGTGATAAGCGGCCTGACCAGGATTTAACTTAGAGATTGGAGGCAAAACACCAAAGGCATCTGCCGTTAGGAAAAATATATTCTTAGGATTATGCCCAATAGAAGGCTTTTGTATGTTGTCTATATGATAAATAGGATAGCTAACACGTGTGTTTTGGGTTATGCTGGTATCTGTATAATCTACATTACCTTCCTCGTCCATAATGACGTTCTCAAGGATTGCTCCTTTTTTAATGGCGTCAAAAATTTCTGGTTCGCTCTCACGAGACATATTTATAACCTTGGCATAACAACCTCCTTCAAAATTAAAGATGCTATTCTCGGAAGTCCATCCATGCTCATCATCTCCAATGAGTCTTCTGTCTGGATCTGCAGATAACGTTGTTTTACCTGTCCCCGACAAACCAAAGAAAATGGCGGTATCGTCATTCTGTCCAACATTGGCAGAACAGTGCATCGGGAGTGTATTTTTAAATACGGGCAGAATAAAATTAAGCGATGAGAAGATTCCTTTTTTAATCTCTCCTGTGTAACCAGTTCCACCAACGATTGCCATTTTTTTAGTAAAATCTAAAATGGCAAAGTTGTGTTGTCTTGTTCCGTCAATGACTGCATCGGCCATAAAGCCAGGAGCATTAATCACTACCCATTCTGGGTCAAAACCATCTAGTTCGGCTTGGTCGGGTCTCAAGAACATATTATACACAAACATATTAGACCAAGGATACTCATTGATCACTCTAATGTTGGTTTTATACTTGGGATCGGCACAGGCATAACAATCACGAACAAAAACCTCTTTGTTACTCAAGTAGGCTGTAATTTTTTGGTAAAGCGAATCAAACTTCTCCGACTCAAACGGGATGTTTATTGGGCCCCACCATATCTTATCTCGCGTAATATCATCTTTTACGATGAAGCGATCCATAGGCGAACGACCGGTAAACTCTCCTGTATTTATAGCGAGTGCTCCGTTTGAAGCTTCTCGCCCCATTCCTTTAGCTATGGTTATGTCGTGTAATTCTTTTGGAGTGCACTGGTAGCGTACAGTAGCATCATTTATGCCATATGAGGTTAACGAAATCGATTTCGTGGATTGGCTGTTATCGATCATTATCTTTTGTTTAGTTTGCGTCTAATACGGTTACAAAAATAACAATTAATGCTTAATTGAAGTGGTATTATTTAGATTTTGATTGGGAGTTTTTTAGCAGTGTTATAAACAAAATTGCCCATCCGATTAAGAGACATAATCCGCCAATTGGAGTAAGTAACGCAAACATTCCCAGACTCTTGTCAAATATGCTTGCGGCGGTTAGTGCATAGATCGATCCAGAAAACAATACAATTCCTATCACAAAAAAGTAATAGGCTCGTAATATTCCTTTTTGGTCAATCGAAAGCAACGATAAAAACAGCAATGCCAAGGCGTGATACATTTCATATCGTACTCCAGTAGTAAAGCTCTGTATGGCCTCTGGTGAAGCCAAGTCTTTTAATCCATGAGCTCCAAAAGCACCCAAGACAACAGACAAAAAGGCCAGAATAACCCCTGTATTAGCAATTTTTTTATTTAGAATCATCTTTAGTAATGACATACAATTTGTACTTTCGTAGCACAAATTTTGACCTTCGAATTTACAAAATAATCAACTTTATGAGAGAAATTTTAATCATAGGTGCAGGGCGTTCTGCAAGTAGTTTGATTCAGTACTTATTAGACAAGTCAAGTACAGAAAATCTGGCCATCACCATTGCCGATATGTCTATCACAGCAGCCCAAAAGTATACAGAAGGCCATTCGAATGCACGAGCGATTATGCTCGATGTTTTTAACGAAAAGGAGCGACAAGAAGCCATCAAAAACGCAGATCTCGTCATCTCTATGCTCCCAGCTCGCTTTCATATGGAAGTTGCCAACGACTGTGTTACCTACTCAAAACATATGGTAACCGCCTCCTATATTAGCGACGAAATGCAAGCCCTTGATAGTAAGGTAAAGGCAAAAGGACTGATTTTTATGAACGAGATTGGTCTAGACCCAGGAATTGACCATATGAGCGCCATGCAGGTTATAGATCGCATACGCGACAATGGTGGTGAGATGTTGCTTTTTGAATCTTTTACTGGCGGACTCATCGCGCCCGAAAGCGATAGCAACCTTTGGAATTATAAATTCACCTGGAACCCCAGAAACGTTGTAGTTGCTGGCCAAGGTGGTGCTGCCGAATTTATTCAAGAAGGCACTTATAAGTACATTCCCTACCATAGATTGTTTAGACGTACCGAATTTTTACATGTAGAAGGCTATGGCAAATTTGAAGCTTATGCCAACAGAAACTCCCTTAAATATCGCGAAGTATATGGACTCAATGACGTGCTCACCCTCTATCGCGGAACCATGCGACGTGTTGGCTTTAGTCGCGCCTGGAATATGTTTGTACAACTAGGAATGACAGACGATTCGTATAAATTACAGCATACAGAAAACATGACCTATGCGCAATTTGTAAACTGCTTTTTGCCTTACTCCCCAACCGATTCCGTAGAGCTTAAAATGCGTCATAGCTTAAAGATAGACCAAGATGATTTAATGTGGGAAAAGTTATTAGAACTCGATCTTTTTAACCGCAACAAAACCATCGGAATTAAAAACGCTTCTCCGGCTCAGGCGCTACAAAAGATTCTTATGGACAGTTGGACCCTCGAACCAGACGACAAAGACATGATCGTGATGTACCATAAATTTGGCTACGAACTCAACGGAGAGCGCAAGCAAATCGATTCTAATATGGTATTGGTGGGCCAAGATCAGGTAATCACCGCCATGGCAAAAACGGTTGGTCTGCCTGTTGCGATTGCCGCGCTAAAGATTTTAAATGGCGAAATCAAAACACCAGGCGTACAACTACCAATCAAAAAGGAAGTGTATGAGCCTATCCTAAAAGAGCTAGAAGACTATGGCATTCACTTTAACGAATACGAAACAGATTATCTAGGATATAACCCAGATAATGTTTCGAGCTAGCGATTGCTCATAAATCTCATTACAAAATAGATCAATGTAGCTAACGATCCCAAAGCCGCCACTACATAAGTGCGGGCTGCCCATTTTAGGGCATCTTGTGCCGCAGCGTGTTCTTGTTGAGTTACCATATTCTTGTCGTCTAACCAAACCATGGCTCGCTTACTGGCGTCAAATTCTACCGGCAAGGTGATAAAAGCGAATAAAGTCGTGAGGGCGAAGAGAATAATTCCTATAAGAAATATATTGTTTCCAAAGACAGAACCAGAAGCCGAAAGCACTAAACCTGCCATAATTACGATGTTAGATAATTTACTGGCAATAGAAACCGTTGGCACTATTTTAGACCGCATTTCTAACCAAGAATAAGCCGTCGCATGTTGTACAGCGTGCCCAACTTCGTGCGCAGCGACAGCAGCCGCAGCGGCGTTGCGCTGGTGATATACACCTTCACTTAGGTTAACCGTTTTCTTTTGTGGGTTATAATGGTCTGTAAGCATGCCCTTTACAGAAATCACCTGTACATCGTGAATGCCGTTATCATCTAGCATTTTTTGTGCAATCTCCGCACCGCTAAGGCCGTTTTGCAAATTCATATTTGAGTAATGCTTAAACTTGCTTTTGAGTTTGCTACTTACCAAACCACTTACTAAGGCTATAACTCCAGCCAAAATATAATATCCAATCATCGTCTATAATTTTACGTATTTAAAGGTAAGTAAACCATAGCAAATTGTTTGCCAAAGCCAAAAAGCCGAAGATTTGTCAGGCATGGCTATTGTTTTATAAGTCTCGCCTTTTGAATTACTTGTAGCGGAAAGCTTTTTACAGGAGGTATCTCTTCAGAGGTTCCGCCAGTCATTTTAGGCGTTTCTGATTTAATCATAGTAATCTCAAAGTCCATAAAATCTTCATAGAAACGCTCGGTGGTAGTGATTAAATTACCCTGAACTTCAAAGATGCTAATCAGGGCATTTTCATAATTATAGGCGTCCAGTAGGATGTCGTTCTGCTCATCGACCACAAAACGTCCAGGGGCACCTTCTTGGGCAATTAACAAATAATCTCGGGGTGGCTGGTCTCCATATTGCAGCACATATCTGTAGTTGCCAGCAGTCGCGGTAGCATCTAGAATAAAGGTCATTTTGACCTCCTGACTTCCCCTATCAGAGGTAATTTTTAAGGTTCCTTTATATATGCCTAAATAAGCTTCAGGGAAGGTAGTCTCATCTTTTTCTTGCCCGCTCAAAGCCAGCGAAGTCAATAGATAAAATCCTACGAAGAGCACGCTTCTCATTAGCCTACGACATTTACAATTTTACCAGGAACCACAATCACTTTTTTAGGAGTGCGCCCTTCCAGATATTGTTGTGTTTTTTCGTGCGCCATCACCGCAGCCTCGATTTGGTCTTTGGTCAAGTCTAGCGACAATGGCAAGATAAAGCGCATTTTGCCATTAAAAGAGATGGGGTAATCCTTGGTACTCTCTACTAAATGCTTTTCTTGGAATTCGGGAAAAACTTGTGTGCTAACGCTTTGCTTATGCCCAAGTAATTGCCACAATTCTTCTGCAATATGAGGAGCATAAGGCGAAATTAACACCGCCAGGGGTTCTAAAATAGCCCTAGAATTACATTTTTGAGCCGTGAGCTCATTAACCGCAATCATAAAAGTAGACACAGAGGTGTTAAAGCTAAAGTTTTCGATGTCTTCTTCTACCTTTTTGATGGTTTTGTGCAAGGTTTTAAGACTCTCGGCACTTGGCTCGGCATCGGATGCATTAAAGCTGCCTTCTGGCCCAGAGTGGTAAAGCTTCCACATCTTTTTTAAGAAAGAATGCACGCCAGTGATACCAGCGGTGTTCCATGGTTTAGCCTGTTCTAGAGGGCCTAAAAACATCTCGTACATGCGAAGGGTGTCTGCGCCGTATTGCTCGCAAATGTCGTCTGGGTTTACCACATTAAACCAGCGTTTAGACATTTTTTCTACCTCACGCCCTACGATGTATTTACCATCTTCCAATTCAAAAGTAGCGTTGGCAAATTGAGGTTGCCAAGCTTTTAGTTGGTCAAGATCTATTTCGTCAGAAGCGTTTACAAGATTTACATCGATTCGCAATTCTTCTACATCGTGCTTGTCTTTTAAGCCCGCAGAAACATACGTATTGGTTCCAGAAACACGATACACTATAGCGCTGGTTCCTAAAATCATCCCTTGATTAATAAGCTTTTTAAAAGGCTCATCGACAGAGATTAATCCGCGATCGTATAAAAACTTCACCCAAAATCGACTATACAACAAATGCCCTGTGGCATGTTCGCTTCCGCCTATGTAGAGGTCTACATTCTGCCAATAATCCATGGCTTCGTTGCTCGCAAACTCTTGCTCGTTGAGCGCATCCATATACCTAAAAAAGTACCAGCTGCTTCCTGCCCATCCTGGCATGGTATTTAATTCTAACGGAAAGACAGACAAATGATCAATGTTGCTGTTTGGCACTACCCTATTTGCATTGGTATCCCAAGCCCATTCAGTTGCCCGCCCAAGAGGCGGCTCACCTTCTTTGGTGGGTAAATACTCGCCTACCTCTGGTAATACGATAGGCAAATGCGATGCATCGATCATTTTGGGCAAACCATTTACGTAATACACTGGGAAAGGTTCTCCCCAATATCGCTGACGCGAAAACACAGCATCACGCAATCGATAATTTGTTTTGCGCTCTCCACGATCTAATTTTTCTAGTTCGTCTATTACCGCCTCGAACGCCTGCTTATAAGGCATGTCTGATATAAAGTCGCTATTAGCAATAACCGTCTCGCCTTTGTCTTCGAAAGCTTGCTCGCTTATGTTTATGTCCTTAAAAATGTTCTTAATAGGAATATCAAAATGCTTGGCGAAATCGTAATCGCGTTGGTCGCCGCAAGGTACCGCCATCACAGCTCCTGTGCCATAACTCGCCAACACATAGTCGCCAATCCAGATTGGCACACGCTCTTTGGTAAGTGGGTGTTTTGCGAAGGCTCCAGTAAACACTCCGGAGATGTTTTTTACATCTGCCATGCGGTCACGCTCGCTTCTTTTTGCCGTGGCTTCTATATATTTTGAAACCTCAAAGCGCTGGTCGAGGGTGGTGATTTTATCTACCAACTCGTGCTCTGGGGCTAGGGTTACAAAGGTGGCACCGTATATAGTATCGGGTCGCGTGGTGAACACTTCGATAAGTGCTCCACGAGAATTTACATCTTCTGAAATCACCTCGAAGGTTACCGATGCGCCCACAGATTTACCAATCCAATTACGCTGCGTTTCTTTTAAAGACTCGCTCCAATCTATCTTCTCTAGGCCTTGTAATAATCGTTCGCCGTAAGCAGAAATACGCATGCTCCATTGTAGCATCTTTTTTCTGATTACAGGATGCCCACCACGTTCAGAAACGCCATTTATAATTTCGTCGTTGGCAAGAACTGTCCCAAGTTCGGGACACCAATTTACCTCTGTCTCTGCCAAATAGGTAAGCCTGTATTGCAGTAATATGCGCTCTTTGCGCTCTTCGGAATAGTCGTTCCATGCCTCGGCACTAAAGATGGCAACGTCATTATCGCATTTGGCGTCAATGCCACTGTTCCCTTCTTCTTCGAACACCTTAACCAATTCAGAAATCGGGAAGGCTTGCTCATGACTTTTACAATACCATGATTCAAAAAGCTGAATAAAAATCCACTGTGTCCATTTATAATAATCTGGATTAGAGGTGCGAACTTCACGAGACCAATCAAACGAAAAACCAATTTGATCTAACTGCTCTCTATAGCGAGCAATGTTCTCTTTGGTGGTTTTTGCAGGGTGTTGCCCTGTCTGAATTGCGTACTGTTCGGCCGGAAGGCCAAAAGAATCATATCCCTGCGGATGCAATACATTAAAGCCTTTATGACGCTTATAACGCGCATAAATATCACTCGCTATATACCCCAGCGGATGCCCAACATGCAATCCTGCCCCCGAAGGATAAGGAAACATGTCTAGCACATAGTACTTAGGTTTGTCACTAGTATTTGTGGCTTTAAAGGTTTGGTTTTTGGCCCAATACTTTTGCCATTTTTGTTCTATATCGTTAAAATGATATTTGCCCACGAGAGTCTGTTTCTGTAAGCGGCAAATTTAAGGTTATTGTACGAAAGTATAAAGTTTGTACGTTATTTAGTGAGCTTGCCAAAATCGTTGTATTTTTAAACCATTCTAAGACCATATTTATGAGTGCTACGTATGAGAAATTTCAAAAAAGACGCTTAATCTCTTCTTACTTTTCTGTCGTTTTGAGCATTACATTGGTGCTGTTTTTATTAGGAATGTTAGGCTTAGTAGTGCTCAACAGCAAGCAATTGGGCGATTACTTTAAAGAACAGATACCTATGTCTATTTATCTTAAAGACAGCGCAAAACCCGTTGAGATCACTCAATTAGAACAGCGCTTGGCTCTAGAAGACTATGTAAAATCTGCCGCATATGTCTCAAAAGAGCAAGCCGCAGAAGACCATGCCGCCACCATGGGCGAAAATTTTATGGAGTACTTGGGCTATAATCCTTTACAGAATAGCATAGACGTACAGCTAAACGCAGATTATGTAACGGCACAGTCCTTCGAAGAAATCACCGCAGATTTACTCAACAAAGAATATATAGACGAGGTCGTTTACGATAAAGTATTGGTAGAAAAAATGGAGAGCAATGTAAAGCGCATCAGCCTTTGGATATTGATTATTACCGGCGTCTTTTTACTCATTGCTATCTTGCTTATCAATAGTTCGATTAGGCTCTCTGTTTATGCCAAGCGCTTTACCATCAAAACCATGCAAATGGTTGGCGCGACTAAAGGCTTTATACGTAAGCCGTTTATTATTCAAAACATAAAACTGGGTGTTATTAGCGCAATTCTTGCCATGGGAGGCATGCTGGTCGTGCTGTATTATCTTCAAAAAGGAATGACCGAACTCAACTTTATGGACAACAAGCTTATGCTTGGAGGTTTGTTTGGTGGCGTTTTAATTTTTGGCTTTTTGATTTCTATCATAAGCACCTACTTGGCGACGCAACGTTTTTTAAATCTTCGCATCGATAAGTTATATAACTAAGCTTACATGATATGAAGTATCTTAAAATTTCTGGCGGAATCATGTGCGTTTTACTGCTTGTTTTGGCCGTAAAAAGCTGCATTATCAATAACCCTAAACCAGAAGAATGCGTTGTGCATAAAGCAAAAATTATTGCCATTTCTGAAGGCACGTCTTTCGATGTGATTTTTAAAGATGCTGGGGGAGACAAATATTATATTAACCGAGGCTTAGAGCAAGGTTTGACCCTACAAGAACTCAAAAACAAGGTCCTAAATAAAGAAGCTACGATGCATTTGCCTAAATTTGCCATTGGAACTTCTGAACACATCGCACAATTGACCGTAAACGGAACCGTTCTATACACAGAATTTAAATAGTACATGGGAGAGAAAAAACGAAAAGAAGAGGCAGCAAAATCGCAACTGGTTTTTACATCTAAAAACTATAAGTTTATGCTTATCGGGATTGCCGTAATCGCCTTAGGCTTTATTTTAATGGCCGGTGGTGGCAGCGACGACCCCAATGTATTTAATCCAGAAATTTATAGCTGGCGTCGCATTCGTTTAGCGCCTGCTTTGGTGCTAATCGGTTTTGGGATCGAGGTTTATGCCATTCTATTGAACCCAAATAAATAATCCTTTTATATGGACATTTTTGACGGAATTCTCTTGGGAATTGTTCAAGGCTTTACAGAATTTCTTCCCGTTTCTTCTAGCGGTCATCTCGAATTAGGCAAAGCAATTTTAGGCGATACTTCTATCCCAGAAGAGAGCTTGCTCTTTACGGTGGTGCTCCACTTTGCTACAGCCTTAAGCACCGTTGTGGTCTTTAGAAAAGATATTTGGGATATACTTCGTGGACTTTTTTCTTTTAAATGGAATGAGCAGACAAAATTCTCTTTAAAAATTGTGATATCGATGATTCCCGCCGCTTTGGTAGGATTCTTTTTTGAATCGCAATTAGAAGCACTCTTCGGTGGAAACATTTTGTTAGTGGGGGCAATGCTAATTGTAACGGCTATTTTATTATACTTAGCCGACATGGCAAAAGACACTCAAAAAGCCGTCTCTAACAGCAATGCTTTTGTAATAGGGATCGCACAAGCCGTGGCGATGTTGCCTGGTATTTCGCGTAGTGGTGCTACAATATCTACCTCTGTATTATTAGGAAACGACAAAGGAAAGGCCGCTAGGTTTTCTTTTTTAATGGTGATTCCGCTCATTTTTGGGAAAATCGCCAAAGACATTTTGAGTGGGGAATTGTCTTCAGAAAGCACTCAATTTGCGGTTTTAGGTGTTGGTTTTTTAGCCGCTTTTATCTGCGGAATAATCGCCTGTACCTGGATGATCAAATTGGTAAAAAATAGTCAACTACGCTATTTTGCCATCTATTGTTTGATCGTTGGTATCGTCGCCATCGTATTTAGTTTTTATATGTAATGACTGCACAAGAAGCTTTAGAGGGTCGAGTACTTTTGATTGACAAACCATTAGAATGGACTTCTTTTCAGGTGGTCAATAAAATTCGTTGGCTCATTAGAAAAGAGCTAGATATTAAAAAGATTAAAGTAGGCCATGCAGGAACGCTAGACCCTTTGGCAACAGGTTTGCTCATACTTTGTACCGGAAAGTTCACCAAAAAAATCAATACTTACCAAGCCCAAGAAAAAGAATATACAGGCACCATCACCCTTGGTGGCACTACACCTAGTTACGATCTCGAAACAGAAGTAAATCAGCAGTTTGATATTACCGATCTGAGCGAGGCACAAATACGACAAGCGACCCAACAATTTATAGGTGAAATTGAGCAAGTACCTCCCATCTTTTCGGCCATAAAAAAAGATGGCAAACGATTGTATGAGCTTGCTAGAGCCGGCGAAACCACAGAGATTAAAAGCAGAACAATTACCATCTCAGAATTCGAAATCACTAAAATCGAAATGCCTTTAGTTCACTTTAGGGTAGTTTGCAGCAAAGGCACATATATACGCTCTTTAGCCCATGATTTTGGTAAAACACTTAGCAATGGCGGGCATTTAAGTGCCCTTAGACGTACTAGAATTGGTGACTTTAGCGTTACCAATGCACAAACCATCGAACAATTTACCAGCCAATTAAAAGGTTAAATCCGACTAAATTTCTTTTCTTAGCTACTAATCGTTAGTAACTTACGCCCCAATGAAGCTGTCTAACTCCATAAAAGCACTCATCATAGCTACCCTGTTAACGGGTAATTTGGCCCTATTACTTTGGGGGTCTAAGATTTCGTATGGCGTAGAAACTGTTGAAGAATCCTACGATATCCAATACGACACAGAGCTATTAGAAGAAGCCTTGGCAGAAGCAGAGGCAGAAAACAGTTCGACTCCAGTAAAAACACATCGTGTGTTTAACGAAACTGCAAAAGATTTATCCAAACTAGACCAAGAAGCCGCAAAAGACCAGGAGTCTTTTAACGACCGTCTCGCCGCCATGGACGCTGCCTTAGAAGACAATAAAAAAAGTTCGTTCGCAGACACACCAGAAGAAACCTCAGAGGAAGAACCCAAAGACAAAACTCCAGAAAAGCAGATCGCTCAAAACGATACCAAAAATTCTACAAACAGTTTTAGATTGATAGGGCGCGATGCCTTGTTTTTTCCTAATCCCGTCTATACCTGTCAGGCTTCGGGAAAAGTGGTGGTAAACATTACTGTGAACGCTCGAGGTACTGTGAGTACTGCCACCGTAAACGAGACCAGCAGCACTACCGCCAATGGCTGTTTATGGGATATGGCCCTAGCTTACGCCAACCGCGCTCGCTTTTCTAAGAGCAGCCGTGCGAGTCAGCTGGGCACGATAAGTTATGTGTTTCCTGGGCAGAACTAAAGCAATCGTAAAAGATCGTTTGCGATATCACGACCCTTATCTTTGTTATACCACATTTGTAAATCTTGCTTAAACGCTGGGGTTAATGCTCCGTGTGTTGCTTTATAATCTGTTACCAACTCCGTTGCCTTCGTAGGCCTTGGGCCCCAATCTCCGATAATCGTATCATTTTCTAAATCGAAGGCTATTAACTTTGGAATCGAACGGGCATCGTTGGTTAAAAAGGCATCCATCAGTGCTGGATGCTCATCTCTTAAAACAACTTTGAACGAAATATTCGGATTTTCTAAGGCAAATTTTTCCATCACGGGAGTTGCGTGCGCCGCATCGCCACACCAACTTTCTGTTATAACCAACCAGGCCACAGACGCTTTTTTCGTGGCAAGGGTATTTATCACATCTGATTCTAAACGCAAGGTTTTACTCCATCGTTTCATTCTGCGGTGATTGAGCATGGTATAGTCTACCAGACTGTCTGTAATCTCATTGCCAGAATTGGTGCCATCTTGCACATGCTGGGCTACAAGTAATTTATATTGATCATAAGACATCGCGTCTTTTAAAGCTTCTTTGACAAGACCATTTTTATAAATGGGATACGTTTGAACTGTTTGCATATCTCTTAGTACGAACTAACTGGCAAAAACTTACTACCTTGTTGTTTTAAGCAAAACTATGGAAAAAATACGCTGCGATTGGTGTAAAGGAGACGCCCTCTATGAGGCCTATCACGATTTGGAATGGGGAGTTCCTTTAAAGGACGATCACGCCCTTTTTGAATTCTTAATACTAGAGACTTTCCAGGCAGGCCTGAGTTGGATTACGGTGCTTCGTAAACGAGAAAATTTTAGAGAAGCCTTCGATAATTTTGATTATCAAAAAATCGCCAACTATTCCGACAAAAAGGTCGAACAACTGCTTACTAACGCCGGAATTATTCGCAACAAACTTAAGGTAAGAGCGACAATCACAAACGCTCAGGCATTTATGGCAGTGCAGAAAGAATTTGGCAGTTTTACCGATTATATTTGGGGATTTGTTAATGGATCTCCCATAAAAAATGGCTTCGAGACTATGGCTCAAATTCCCGCCAATACTGCGCTCAGCGATTCCATAAGTAAAGATTTAAAAAAACGAGGCTTTAAATTTGTAGGCTCGACAGTGGTATATGCCCATATGCAAGCCACAGGCATGGTCAATGACCATATTGTAAGCTGCTTTCGCTATAACGAAGTGTAAATTATTTATTGGCTGCGTAGTATTGCTTCCAGTATTTTTTGGCTTTGTCGTGCTTTTCTAAAGCCTCCAAGGTTGTTGCATATCGCTTGTAGTCCAATGCAGATGGCGACTTTTTAAGGCGAAACAACTTCTCAAACCAGCGATTGGCTTCAGAAAAATTATTTTGTTCATACCTACCATGTGCTAGTTTCTCATAAACCTGTGCAGAAGCGTAGCCATCGCTCACTACTTCTTCGTATACAGCTAAAACATCGATTCTAACAGTGTTAGTCGATTCGCTTGTTTTAGAAGAGTTTTGGGCGGTGATACCTACTGAAAAGCACAGCAAGCCAAGGACACATAAGTATTTTTTCATTTAACGGGGATGAAGTTAAATTATATCTGTTTTTATTTGGTACGCTGCAAGATAAATTTTTTAATTATAAAACTGTAAAATACTGACCACATATCTTTTACGTGTTTTCCGTCGCTTATTAACAGCAGAAAAATCCGATAAACTGCAATTCAGAAGTTTGTTAAAGCTTAATAAGCTTTCTTTTCACGGTTCCGAACTCTCCAGAAAATGTCACAAATAGAGTACCGTTCCAGTTAGGATTCAACGATAATTGAACCACTCCATTGCTGTTGGTAAGTGTGTTTGTGTACAATTCTTGTCCCAGAATATTGTGAATTTTAATAGAAACCGCACCGCCAAGGTTATTAAGTCTAAAGTTAACCATGTCGCTGGCTGGGTTAGGATAAGGTCCTACAATGTTTTGTTCTATAATGTCTTGTGAAGACAGGGTGCTTACCGCTATTCTCCAGTAACCTTCGGGAGCCACGATGGGTCTTGTAAGCTGCTTACCAGAATTAGCTTCTGCCCAAATATAATATTCAACATCGTCTAGCGACGGAATTAAAAGGTCTGCAGACCAATTGTCTCCACCAGAAGTTGTCATGGCAATTTCGTTGTATGAAGTCTCTCCTACATTGCGCCAAAACACTTTGGCCTGATCAATTCCACTGATATGCTTTATTGTTGCATCTAGCGTATACGTAATTCCTTTTTGGGCCTCTCGCAAGGGTTGGTGTACAATCCAAAGTGGGTCTTCTACTCCAATGGAATGCGTGATACAGTGAATCGCACCAAAGAGCGAAATTAAGTTCTCGCCAGCATTATCTACATCGATTCCCACCACATTGTATCCAGGCAAAAGTTCTTCGTATTTGGCCAAGGCATCTGCATCTACATCTGGCCTATAGGTAGGCACTATCACAGATCCATTGATAAAAATCGAATTAGAAAACGTACGATAATAACCGCCAGTATCGGGATAGCTTCCGCTAGTACTTGGTGGTGCTGGAATCCATTCTACTCTATACGGAGTACCAAAAGGCGAAGTAAAATTACTCAAAACGTATTCTATATTTTCTTCTATTTGAGGCCCATCTGCAACACCGTCCGGATACTGACTAACCAACAAGGTCTCTTCGTCTAGGAGCTTCATGTGCATGTCTATATGATGAATCAAATCATAAGGAAGAGATTCCATTTTGATGTACTCCTCTATACCCATGTAATCAAACATAATGTCGTCAATTTGAGCCTCTGTTTTAGCCGAAACACCATAAGGATTTCCAGCTTCATTTTCTTCTAAAATAAGATCAGAAGCAAAGGCGTTACCAAGTCCGTCGCTCATATAATTTCCTCCTGTATTGACCAAATCATTAGTACCAGAATTGGTGATGTAGATGGGGGATCCGATTAAAGCTGCATGCGCAGAAGGAATCACGTTATCGTTTGGACGCGGTCTATTGTATATCCAATCTACCAAAGCACGCTCTCCCACATCGTCACTATACACGGTATTGCCCGCATAGTCACGCATCCAGATGCTGTTCCAAGGTACGTCAAGAAAAGTAACATTGGTAAGATCAATCCCAGAACCCGATAAATAAGAAGATACAGAAGTCTCGTTTTGGGTTACTATAATCACTTTACATTCGTCTACGGCCACATCTACTATCTGGCGAAGTATATTGGGGAAAGATGGTTCCCATGTAATTACTAAATATTCGATTTCTTCCCATTCAGCTGCTGCTCGCACGCTAGCCGTAGGTGGAGGCGTTGGTACAGGGCTTGTAAAGCTTAATTCGCTTATTAAGGCTTGTTCTGATTCTGTCGCAAAGTTAGGAAGGGTAGCATCGTCTTGAGAAAGGCCTGTAAACGATATAAACATCAATAACAGGAAGGGCAAGTAATTTTGGGTAAGTTTCATAGCATTATTGGTTAAGTAGGCCACGAATATACTGATTTTCAAGGATTCAATGCAAACTATTGCCTATTCTAGCAAGGCTAAAAATTCGCTCCGCGGAATCTCTTTAGCCCCTAAACTCGCCAGGTGATCGTTATATATTTGACAGTCTACTAACAGATAATCTTGGGCAGCAACATGCTCACACAAGGCATATAATGCAACCTTTGAGGCATTAGACACCTCACTAAACATGCTTTCTCCGCAAAAAACTTTCTTTTCGGGTAAGTCTACCCCGTACAAGCCTCCAACCAGCTTATCGCCTTGCCATATCTCTACGGACTTTGCCAGTCCTTGCTCGTGCAGTTTACAATAAGACGAAAGCATATCGCTGGTAATCCAAGTACCCTCTTGTTGATTGCGCTTAACCATCGCACATTTAGAAATCACTTGTTCGAAAGCTGTATTAAAGGTGATTTTAAAAACCTCTGATTTTATGACTTTTCGCAAGCTTTTAGATGCATTAAATTCATTTGGAACCAGAATCATTCTAGGGTCTGGGCTCCACCAAAGTATAGGGTCGTCTTTTGCAAACCAAGGAAATATTCCGGCTTCATAAGCCATTTTTAAGCGTGCCACAGATAAATCTCCTCCCACGGCAATTAGCCCGTCTTGACGCGCGTTACTTACTGGCGGAAACGGATCGTTATGCTCTAAATAAACTATGCTTGTAGAATTGTTACTCATTAAAAATCAAATTGTTGTTGTAAAAAACTATATTTTTTTAGACATTTACAAAGACTGATTTGGTCATTTACTTTGTTTATTTATTTGAGTTTGTCGAATTAGTCACCTAAAACCAACAACCTAACCCCATTTGACCGATGGGGTTTTTCCTTGTCCCAAAAATAGCGGCCTAAAATCTATTACACCGTTCTGCATGCAGTTTTGTGTTTCGTAACGGCTCTCTTTTGAGTAAATTCGTGTCTTTTCTTTCGTGACAAAAATTAAAACATTTGAAAGCTTTAAAAGATCAGTAAGCCCGCTAAGAAAACCACCATTCCTACGAGCATAATAATGAGCGTAAACGGCAGAATCTCTTTTGCCTTTAATTTTGTTATGCCTAATAGCGGTAGTGCCCAAAAGGGCTGTAACATATTTGTTATTTGATCACCATAGGCCAAGGCCATCACGGCTTTTGGTAAGGGCACACCCAATTGCAATGCCGACTCTACAACGATGGGGCCTTGTACTGCCCATTGCCCGCCGCCACTTGGCACAAATATGTTAACCAAACCAGCACTAAAAAAGGTAAATATAGGCAAGGTGGTTTCGTTGGCCACAGACACAAAAAATTCAGAAATTTGCACGACCATGCCACTGTCACGCATGATTCCCATAATCCCAAAATACAACGGAAACTGAATCAAAATACCAGCCGCTCCCTTTATAGCTTGATCTACTGCATACAGAAAACTCTTAAACGATCCGTGCAATAAAAGGGCTAATCCCAACATAAAAAAGTTGAGCATATTAGGAGTTACGACGCTTTTAGATAGCATTCCAACGTATTGATACCCAAATGTTATTAAAATAATACCCCCAACAATACGACCAAACCAAAGTGAATCGTCCAGGCGTTCGGCACCCGAGGCAGCTTGCGCATCTTTTTTATAAGCAGCAAATGCAGGTAAATTTATTGGAGTGGCTTTTACCGTTTTTGATAACCTGTACAAAACCAAGGGTATCAAAACCAGTAAAATCCCAAACAACAAAAGATTCCAATAGCTAAAAATGGTTTGATCGCTGGTGATTTGCGCTGGTAATTGTGCGAGAATTTCAGGTTTAGAAACCCCCGTCATTAGTTCTTTTAAATGCCCTGATTCTGCCACTTTTAAGGGAGCCGACCCACTTATTCCGCCATGCCAAATCATAAGCCCGACATAACCCGACGCACCCACCAAAGGGTAGTTGATTTCGAAGTTGCGCTCCATGGCTGCCTCTGCGACTTTTCGGGCCATAATAGCACCAAAAATCAATCCCAATCCCCAATTAAAAAACGAAACTAAAAGGGTGGCCGTAGCGACCAGTATTACAGCACTTTTTGTATCGCCCACATAAGAGGTTAATCTGCTAATCAGGCCAGCCATAGGCTTACTGAGCACCAAAATATGTCCCAATACTAAGATGAGCATCATCTGGTAGGCAAAAACCAAGAGTCCTGTATTCCAAATGCCGTTTTCCCAATAAGACAGAATGGCCAAAAAATGATTTTGATCTGTAGGTGCAGGTGTAAAGAAGTAGGCCAAAACCATCGTGAGCAAAGTGAGCAAAATTGCGATGCTAAAAGGCGAAGGCAAAAAGCGATCAAAAATTACTTCTATGGAACGAGTGATTCGCACTGATGGTAAAAAATAAAGCCCCGAATATTACGAGGCTATTAAAAATTTAAAACGGCAAATCGTCGTGATCGTCGTCGTTAAAGTCCGATGCAGGCTCAAAAGCATCTGCAGGTGGAATTGGAGGCATGTCGCCACTTACAGCTTGGTCTAAAGCTTCTATGCGCCATCCTTGTATCGAATTAAAATATTTGGTTTCGCCTTGCGGATTTACCCACTCGCGTCCTCTAACATTAATGCTAATCTTTACCGATTGGCCAACTTTATAGTTGTTGAGCAAATCTGTTTTATCTTGTACAAACTCAATTAAAATATGTTGCGGGTACTGCTCCTCTGTGGTAATAACCACTTCTCTCTTTCTAAAACCATTGTTGCCAAAAGTTTGTGTCTCGTTAATCAATTTGATCTTTCCTTGTAATTCCATGCTAATTAATTTGCTAATAATATTTTCCAGGCAGACATTACATCGCCCTCTTGTATAAACTTTTTTGCTAATAAATGCTTTTGTTCGTCAGTAAATTGGCTTTCTGCCTCTCCTTGCGCTTTCATAAATTCCTTTACTTCTTCATTGGAAGGGAGCTTTTCTACATTCCCTAACTGACCCAAATCGTTACCGCTTAATAAATCGCTCTCACGAATAGCCTTCGGAATTGAATCTACTCCGATTCCTAGACTTGAAAGCGGTTTTGGCACTTCGAACATGCCCTCACGAGCACGGCTATACCAATTGCCTCCCATACGAGCTACAGTATCGATTTTTATAGGATCTATTCCGCCATTGGCGTCAAGAATATCCTCGTTTATATGAAGCTTAGTGACCTGAGCAATCACCAAGTTTCCTGCGCCACCTTCTTCTCCTAAGGCTACCACGTTGAGCACTTTGCATTCTAACTGAACAGGTGCTTCTGCCACTCTTGGTGGCGAAATGGTTTCTGAACTAATAGCTGTAAATCCAGCTTTTTCGAACTCATTTACACCTTTCGGGTATTCTGTAGACGAAAGTGACATTTGTTGCACCATCGCGTAACTCACAATGTTAATAACTACTTCTGGCACCTCGTTTACATTTTGTAATGTATGCTTGGTGGTATTATCTCTAACTCTCCTTGCTGGCGAAAAAATGACCACAGGAGGCTTTGCGCTAAAGACATTAAAAAAGCTATATGGCGATAGATTGATTTCCCCTTCTTTGCTAATAGTACTGGCAAAAGCGATGGGTCTCGGTGCGATTGCGCCCAATAGATAACCATGCAATTGTTTTGTAGATATAGCCTCCGGAGAAATAGAAATCATGAGCGTAAAGGTAGCTATTCTATGACGCTTTTTAAAACCAATCTCATCGATTTACACACAATAATATTAACTTAATTTCATTTATATTTAGAGCTACTTAACTCATTATGGAGAACAATCCACGGTTGACTCGTGTTCTTATTATCGCCTTTTCTGTGCTAATTATTGGCTTGGTGCTTTTTAACACCTATTTGTTCTACAATCAGCTCAAGGATAACGAACGCGACAAGATGAGTATTTTTGCGACTGCCGTGCAAACATTGGCCCAAACCAGCGCCGAAGACTTAGGAGATAATTTAGACCAGTCTCAGCTAATTATAAAAGTTACCCAAACCAATACCACCACCCCGATTATTCTATATACACACGAAGAAGATGTGTACGATTTGAGTAATATTTCTGATAGCCAAAACTTAACCCGTGAGGATATAGAAAAACTCGTCACTCGTTATCAAGGTGAATACGATCCAATCGAAGTGCGATACGAACAAGAACTTTTACAAACTATCTATTATGGCAATTCGCCAATAATCAATAAGCTAAAGTATTATCCAGCGGCAATTTTGCTCATGATTTTACTCTTTGTAGGTTTTGTATACTTCTTTTATAGAACCGCCAAATCTTCTGAACAGAACAAGCTTTGGGCAGGAATGGCGAAAGAAACCGCACATCAGATAGGCACACCGCTGTCTTCGCTTGTAGGTTGGACAGAGATATTAAAGTCTGAATCTGTAAACCCAGCTTATATTGCAGAGATAGAAAAAGACATCGACCGTTTAGAAACCATCACCGATCGTTTTTCTAAAGTGGGCTCACAACCCAATGTGACTCGCAGTGATATTGTTAAAGAAACCAAGTCGGCATATGACTATTTAAAGTCTCGTTCGTCTAAATTGATTAAATTTAATCTTGAGATTCCAGACAAAAAGATCTATGTAGACCTCAATGCTCCTTTGTATAGTTGGACTATAGAAAATTTGGTAAGAAACGGAATCGATGCCATGAAAGGCAAAGGAACCATCACGGTAAGCATCACCGAACAATCTAAATATGTTAGAATTTGGGTGACAGATACCGGCAGGGGCATTCCCAAACGACGACACAAAAAAGTGTTTAGCCCTGGCGTAACAACCAAAAAAAGAGGATGGGGTCTTGGGCTTTCACTGGCCAAACGAATTATAGAAGAATATCACGGAGGTCAGATTCGAGTGCACAAAAGTGTACAAGATGTAGGCACTACCATGGAGATTCAGTTAAAACTGACGTAAAGAAGAGGGACTTATGAAGGAATTTAAAAAACTAATCTATACTGCTTCACTTAAAAACAATTGCCCAGAGTGCTTTTCGAGCGATGGCATTACTTTAGAATTTAGACAGCTAGGCCGTTCCAATTTATGGTTTAGCGCCTACACAGAAGAGCTAGAATCTACTATGGAATGTGACAAATGCAAAAGCATTATTTATCCAATTTCTTGGGACGACGATATAGAAAGAGTTTATGATTATCATAAAAAGAGCACCCAACTAGAACCCACCAAAAAACGTTGGAAGCTGTCTGCAAAAATTCTCATTGCATTGCTTATCCTTGGGGCAATCGCCGCAGGCTATTTTGGTTATACTTATTACAAATAAGAGGCGATATGTTTGGCCGTGGCAGCCAATTCGTCTTGAGACATGGTCACTTTATGGTCAAAAGTCATTTCGCTCATTTGGTTGAGCGGAATCAAATGTACGTGAACATGAGGCACCTCTAAACCAATTACAGATAGGCCAACTCGCTTGCACGGAATCGCCTTTTTTAACCCTATAGCAACTTCGCGAGAAAACTCCATAAGTTCAGTATAGGTCGTTTTGTCTAAGTCAAAAAGCTTGTCTACCTCCACTTTAGGAATACAAAGCGTATGTCCCTTGGCGTTAGGATTAATGTCTAAAAAAGCGAGGAAACGATCGTTCTCTGCGACTTTATGCGCTGGTATTTCGCCTTGGATGATTTTGGTAAATATAGATGCCATGAGAAGGATTTATGTAAAAATAAAAAATCCTTTCGTCAATGGCTTGAGAAAGGATTTAAAATACGTTGCACAGTAACTAATCCCTACTGATTTCTAAAATCTCAAACTTCATGGTGCCGTTAGGCACTTGTACTTGGGCGATATCGCCAACACTGCTTCCTAACAAACCTTTTCCTATAGGAGAATCTACAGAGATTTTTCCGGTCTTAAGATCGGCCTCGCTCTGCGCCACTAACTTATAAGTCATTTTGGCTCCATTGGTTTGATTCTTAATGGTAACCGTAGAATGCACTAATACTTTAGAAGTGTCTAACTGCGATTCGTCTATAATACGGGCGTTTGCCACGGTATCTTCTAATTTTGCAATACGCATTTCGAGCATGCCTTGGGCCTCTTTGGCCGCATCATACTCTGCGTTCTCAGATAAATCTCCTTTATCTCTTGCTTCTGCAATAGCCTGCGAAGCTTTTGGTCTTTCCACATCTTTGAGTTGGTTTAACTCATCACGTAGCTTTTTTAACCCTTCTGGGGTATAATAAGATACTTTACTCATAACTAAAAAATTAAAAACAAGACGCTTGTCTTGTAAATACAAAAAATCCCATGTAGCACGGGATTTGTAGGGTCAAAGATACTAAATTTTTAATTTGGAGAGATATTTATACTATTTTAGAGGTAAATGAGTTAAAAAAATAAAAGGGTTTAACTCTTTGATAATTAGTATGTATTTTTGGGCCATGATCACATTTTTAAACAAGCAGAAGTTAAGGTTTTATGCATTTGCCGCCATGGCTTTTATATTTTTGGGTGTTAGCCTGCAATCTTGCAACAAAGACGACGGCCCACTTAACAACAACCCGAATCTGGCTAACATCGGTGTAAATCTTACACTTGATCTAAACCTTCCGCAATACAATCCGTTAAATTTTCCTGGAAACTCTTTTGTGACAGGCTTGCAAGGCATTAAAGGAATAGTAATTTACAATATTGACAACTCTCAATACACCGCTCACGAGATAACAGACCCAAATCACCCGCCAAACGACTGCTCTGCCTCACAAATAGATGGCCTTACTGCCACTTGCTCTTGTGGCGATGGCAATGAGTACAATATAGTGACAGGCCAACAAACGGCTGGCGAAGGTCAATACCCACTTCGTGCTTATCAAATTGTGCGCGAAGGTGATGTGCTTCGTATTACCAATTAAAATTTTACAGTTGCGCCTACCAAAAAATTAGTAGTAGCCTGCGGATAAAATCCAGCTCCTTCTATAGTTGTAACGGTTCCGGGATTGGTAAAATCGTCTTCGTAGGTAAAAAAGTAGCCGTTAGAAACATATTTTACGTTAAACAAATTATTGACGAGCCCAGAGAACACAATCTCTTTTACCCATGGCGCCGAATCCCAAACGTAGACTAAATTCAAGTCGTTAATAAAGAAGCTATCTAATTTAGAGGTTTCGCTGTCAATATTGCCCATATACTGCTCTCCTACATATTTAGATAATAACCCAATACTTAATCCAGTAATTGGACTGTAGGACAATTGACTCCCTGCAATCACACTGGGAGAAAACGAAATATTAGTATTGCCCAGATTCATCAATTGCCCATCTCGAGTGGTTGTAAAGTCTTTGTTTTTATTGGTACTAAGCGCGAGGTTTGGCGACCAGTTAAGACCTTTGGCTACATTCAAGCTCGCTTCTATTTCTAATCCTAAACGATAACTTTTACCGCTGCTAGCACGAATCGGAGCACCAACATCGTCTATGGCTCCTGTTAAAACCAATTGATTGGTATAGTTCATATAAAACAAGTTGGCGCTTACTACCGTATTTGGTTTGTCTAATCGATACCCCAGCTCGAAATCGTCTAGCGATTCGCTATTTGTTACCCCGTTCTCAAAGTCGCTACGTCTAGGCTCTCTATTGGCACGCCCGTAACTCGCATAAAACTGATTCTGACTATTTAGTTTGTAGGTAGCTCCTGCTTTTGGATTAAAAAACGAAAAGTTCTCATCTACGATAAGTGCAATACGATCAGAGGTAATTCCGCCAGTAGAATAGTCTACAAATCGTCCTTGCAAATCTCCGTATACGCTCCATGCATCGTCAATACGATAGGTGGCTTTCGCAAAAGTGGTAAACTCGTTTTTGCTGCCTGTTCCAAAGTAATATTGATCCCCTAAGGTAGATCCGCCAGCGAATTGTGCCCAGATTACTTCACCAAAGTGATCGCCTTCATATTTGCTATAAAATGCGCCTGCAGTAATGTCGAGGCCACTTTCTTTATAACGCACATTGGCATTTACCACATAAAAATCGTTATCTAACCACCGCCTGCGTACAAGGTCTGTGGTTGCAATGGTTTCGCCTCCCAGCGTTATCGGTTCAAAATCGTAGAAGTCAAAGTCTTGGTCTTCTTTATATTGTTCAAAATAGCCACGCCCGTAGGTATAGTTGAGTCCTAAGTTAGTAGACCAATTATTGTTTAGGCGTTGGTTCCAATGTAATTGGTAATGATCTTGTGCATAATTATCTACTTCATTGTCATAGAAACGCATTTGACCATCGTCGTTAAAATAAAGTCCTGCTGGGTTAAATGTTCTATCGTTAGCCAAGGTCTCCTCATCGATTCCAAAATAAGCTTGATAGGTGTTTTCACGACCTCCAAAAACCAATGCCTTTATCAACGTTCCTTTATGGCGATACGCTCCTTGTAAAAAGTAAGACTTTAGGTCGCTCGTCGCTCTGTCTATATAACCGTCAGAAACCACATTAGACAAACGACCCATAAGTTCGAAGCGCTCGCTAATGGTCCCTGTACTAAACTTTACCGTATGCTTACGTGTATTAAATGAGCCAAAGCTATTCGCGATTTCGCCGTAGGCGGAATCAGAAATCGCATCTGTCAAAATATTGAGACTAGCTCCAAAGGCGCCCGAACCATTGGTCGAAGTGCCGACCCCGCGTTGCAATTGAATATTCTCTACAGAAGATGCAAAATCGGGTAAGTTAACCCAAAAGGTCCCTTGGCTTTCTGCGTCGTTAAAAGGGATACCATTTAAGGTAACATTCACACGAGATGCATCACTCCCACGAACGCGTATCCCTGTATATCCGACTCCTGCTCCAGCATCGCTGGTAGTTACCACCGATGGCAAAAAATTGAGCAAAATGGGGATATCCTGACCCAAATTACGTTTTGCGATCTCTTCTTTTTGAATATTCGAATGGGTGATAGGTGAATCTGCATTCACCCTAACGGCCTGAACCAAAACGGCGTCTAAGGCCTCAACTTTGGTCGAATCATTTGCAACCTGGGCAAACGAAACCTGCCCGATAAAAACTAGTACTAATAATACAATACGCTTCATTCGAAACTTTTTAGTTACGAATAAAAGGGGTTATTATTCTGTTGTTAATTGAAAAATGATCTGTGCGATCGCGGTATTCCCGTGAAAGTGAAAAACAGCACATGGCTAAAGCGACGTCTTGCCGCAACAATGATGTTTTTAAAACACTCCAATCCCAGTCTGGCATTATCCAGTCTGGTACTATGGGTATAATCTCAGCCTTTTAAAAAATACGATTAAAAAGCACCCCTTTGAGATACTGCAAATATACAGTGATTTTAAATTTCTGGAGGTTTTCTGTTGGCCTTTTTCTGTGATTGGCGCTTTTTATTATCGAGACGTTTTTTAATCACTGCCTTAGAGGGCTTTGTCTCTTTTCTTTGTTTTTTCACCACCAAACCTTGTTCCAACAATGCAAACAAACGCTGTACTACTAGACGCTTATTACGCAATTGACTTCTCGTATCGCCACAGGATAATTGTAGTTGTCCGTTGGCGGTTAACCTTGTTTGTAAATTGGTTTTGAGAAGTTCTTTTTGTTCGGGAGTAAGCCCGTGAGAATCCAGCACATTAAAATACAAGATCACCTTAGTAGCCACTTTATTTACATGCTGTCCTCCGGCTCCGCTAGCACGGACCATTTTAAAGCGAAGTTCGTTTTCTATTACCTGGCGTTGCATCACAAATTGGGTTGATGCTCTTTGTTTAGTAGGTCGTTAACCGTTTTTACCGGATTAAAAGTGATAAGTGGCACCTCGATAAAAACCGTGTTCCAATTGGCCATTCCTCCATTCCAAAGACCTGGAAGTTCTAAGGCTTTTATGGGAGTGCCGTCTATATCTTTAATACTTATAAAACCAGTATTGGGATCTGTAAAAGAAGTTAAATCAAATTTATCTCCTAAATAATCTCTCACTCCACATACTACATCTACAGGATTAAAATGTGTAGATTCATGAAGAATAGAACGCTGCGAAGCGTCTTTATTGTCTATTTGGGCAGCTTCTACAATTTGCAGACTCTGTACCCCATCCGAATCGATTACCCAAAAGGGGCCGCCGCCAATAGCGCCGGTATTTTTGACCATCCCACAGACGCGTACAGGGCGATTCAGCAGCGCTGCCAATTGCAACGGACTATCGGACACATCTTTGATGTAAAGTTCGTTCCACATAAAAGAGCGCACTTCGCTTATAAGATCTTCGCTAGGGTCGTCTTCTCTAAGTTGATGCAAAAACCCAAAAATCTTATCCTGTAGTGACAATAGTTTGCCCGCAAGCACCTTTTTGTATAGGGCAATTGTATCTACATACTCTTCTGCGATAACGTTGTCTATGTTCTTGATAAAGATCACATCTGCATTAACCTCATTTAGGTTTTCTAATAAAGCCCCGTGCCCAGCAGGTCTAAAAATCAATCGTTCGTTTGCATCACGGAATGGCTCGTTGTTCATGTCAACGGCTATTGTGTTTGTGTTAGATTCTTGAAACGAATAAGACACATGCACTTCTTTTCTGGTCTTTTTCTCGACACGGCTTTTTACAGCCTCAAATTCTTTTTTAAAGGCCTCAACATGCTCTGGCGAAAATGTGAAATGAGCAAAAATCGCATCGTTGCTGGCGGCATAAGTGGTACCCTCGTACAATTGTTCTTCGAAAGCAGTGGTCGCGTATTTAGTGTACTTATGAAAAGGAATCAAGCCCTTAGGCATAGAACCGTAATTGAGACCTTGATCGCTTAAAAGAGTACGAACCAAAATCATGCAACGCTCCCCTTTAGACTTAAACTTATAATCTGGATAACGCGCTCTAATCTCTTTGCGAAGCGGGTTGATAAACGCAAAATGAGAGACGCCATGTAAAAAGGCCTCTAATCCATTGAGTCTATTACGCTGAATAAATTCTTTTAAACTTTCGCGCTCGCTATCGTAATGATTTAAAAACTGATACAGATTTTTAAACATACGCGTCGCTGCGCCAGAGGCAGGCGTAAATTTTACTAGATCTTTTTGATCCTTCTGCGAATCAAAATAATCGACAAGGCTTTTTCGTTTGGCTTCGTTTAGATCTTCGATTCCATTCCCTATAATGGCAGAAGTAGCCAATCTCGTGGGCGGAAACCCTCTTTTAAACATTTCTAATTGCCCTAAAACTTGCTGCACACTGAGGCCTAAAGCCTCGATCTGGGATACATCTTCTTGGTTAAACTCCATGTACTAACTCACTAATTCCTGAATAGATAATTGGGCTGTCTTAACTCTCGAAGCCTGATCTCCCTTAAGTACAACATAAGGTAGATTATGCTTTTGTAAAGTTTGTTCAAAAATAGTAAATAGTTTTTCTCTAGCTAAGGGTCTGTCTCTTAATTGGTCATTTTCCCAAGGGACATCGATAAACGTCAATAAATAAAGGTCGTATGCATGCTCTTTAATTGCTTCTGTAATCTCTTTCGGGCATTCTCCAAAATAATATTGAGCATAAACAGCTATTTGCAAGAGATTTGTATCACAAAAAAGCAATGAATTGGCATTTTTTGCAGCTTCGTTTTCATTGTCAATTTGACCTCTTGCTATTGGAAGTAAATCTTCTGGCTTAGAAAAAAACGGTTCTCGTATGCAATGCTCAGTATAATATTCACGCATAAACTCATCTACCCAGGTTGTTTGATATTCTTGAGCCAAAGCTTTAACCAAAGTAGATTTGCCCGTAGATTCGGGGCCAAAAGCTACGATTCGCTTAATAGCATCTTTTCTTTGCTCAAGTGTTTGCTCCATGAAATATAGCCTTGAATGGCCAATATAGTAAATATCAAATATTGCAAAGATAACATACCAAGACCTCTATAAGCATATAGCGGGACCGTGATAAGATCTGCAATTATCCAAAGGGTCCAATTCTCTAATTTTTTGGTAGCCATATACCACATGGCAGTAAAGAAAATTCCAGAAGTGACGATGTCTATATAGTTTGCTGTCTCGATGGTTTGCCCATTAAATTTATACACTCCATAGGTCACCCCAATAGTTAAAAAGAACATAATAACACCAATAACTTTCTCTCTTTTATTAGTGCGTGAAATAGGAACTATCCTTTTGTTGTTTTTACGTCTGGCCCAATTCCACCAGCCGTAAAGACTCATAATAGAATAGTAAAAATTCATCATCATGTCTCCCAAATACCCAGCTTTATATAATAGATACACGGTAATGACCGTAGCGACCAATCCCGTAGGATAGACCAATATATTTGCCTTTTTAGCATACCAAACGCTTGCTATTCCAAAGACAAAAGCCACAAATTCTAAGCCGATAAACTCCCATGCCATCGCACGATAAGGGTCTAAAAAAAAGTCTACGATAGCCTCCATCTTATTTTTATTGTTCGAATACGGTTCCCATTACAACCATCGTAGCACCAGCTTGATAAGCCGCTTGCAATTGGTGGTCGGCTCTAATGCCTCCGCCAACAATAACCGGAATATCGACTTTAGAAACTACTTGTTCTATAATTTCTGGTCGCACAGGATGAATCGCACCACTGCCAGCCTCTAAATAAATGCATCGCTTGCCCATATATTGGGCAGCCATGGCTGTGTCGCAAATTAAATCTTGCTCATTTTGATCAATCGGCGTTGTGTTGGTTACTCGGCTCACCGCCGAATCGTTTCCGCCATCAATCAAAATATATCCTGTTGGAATCACTTCTAGTTGATTGTGCTGTAGTCTTGGTACGGCCTTGATTTGTTGCCCGATTAAATATTCTGGATTGTTCCCAGAAAGTAACGACAAAAACAAAAGGGCATCTGCCTGCCCGTCAATCTGAGAATAATCTCCTGGAAACAATACCAAAGGCAACGCCGTACAAGTCTTTAAAGCAGACACCACTCTTTTGGTTGCGCCAGGCTCGACGGTGCTTCCACCAATAAATAAATGGCTGGTGGTAATTGGTAAATTCCGTACGAATTCTGGAGCGCTAAAAGGGTCGAACTTATCTGGATCAATTAAAATAGCCAGCAAGGGAGTTTTGCTCTTTTGGGCAGTTTGCAGGGATTGAAGTGTACTAGTCATCCCCTTTTGGATAGGCAAAGGCACAGGTAAAACCTTCGAATTCTAAAAAATGAACTTTATACTGCGAGCTTTGCCCTTGGTAAAATATGTCTGCGGTTGAATGGTCCGATTCCAAGGTAAAATCACAGACTTCTATATGCTGTAAAAAACTGAGCCCTGGTGTTGCATATAGTTTATAAAGCGATTCTTTTGCACACCAAACCAAGGTGAGCTTTCGCATAATGGCCTCGTCGTTTGCCAAGGTTCTGTATTCGGCGATAGGCGTAAACTTATGTGCGATTTTTAAAATCTTAGGGCGTTGTTTTTCTATATCGATTCCGATAGGAGCATCGCTTATGGCCAAAGCAGAAAACTCAAAAGAATGTGTAATGGTCACATACTTATTATCTATTAAATGAGGCTTCCCATTTTGGTCGTACCAAAGGTCGTGATCTGTATAGCCGGCTTCTTTGAGAAGTTGTCTCACACTCATAAAACCACGACGATGAATCTCGCTCTTCATACCTGCAACGCGCTGCTCGCTTTCTGCTCGCATAGGAATACCATCAGAGAGGGTTTTAAAGTCTTCTGTAATGCTCCAAATAAGAACCTGAGTACCTGGGTGTACTGTTATAGTTTTGTAAAGAGGCATGTGATTAACAGGATATTCCGTAATTTTGCAGTCGTTAAAACGACCTTTAATTAAGATAATTCAAATATAAGCATATGTCTACTAAAACAGTACCGTATACACCCTATAAAGTAAAAGATATCTCTTTGGCCGACTGGGGACGAAAAGAGATCGAGCTAGCCGAAGCCGAAATGCCTGGACTCATGTCGCTAAGAGAAGAGTACAAAAATTCTCAACCTTTAAAAGGAGCCAGAATTGCAGGTTGTTTGCATATGACGATTCAGACGGCAGTACTTATAGAAACCCTTCAAGCCTTAGGAGCAGAAGTTACTTGGAGTAGTTGTAATATTTTTTCTACACAAGATCAAGCCGCTGCAGCCATCGCTGCTGCAGATATTCCAGTTTATGCTTGGAAAGGAATGAACGAAGAAGAGTTTGACTGGTGTATTGAGCAGACTTTATTTTTTGGAGAAGATCGCAAGCCGCTTAACATGATTTTGGACGACGGTGGTGATCTTACCAACATGGTTTTAGACAAATATCCAGAATTGGTTGACGGAATCAACGGTTTGAGTGAAGAAACCACCACGGGAGTACATAGATTGTATGAGCGTTTTGGTAATGGTACTCTTCCAATGCCTGCGATTAACGTTAACGATTCGGTTACAAAAAGTAAGTTTGACAACAAATACGGTTGTAAAGAAAGTGCAGTAGACGCGATTCGAAGAGCCACAGATACAATGCTTGCTGGAAAGCGTGTGGTTGTATGTGGATATGGAGATGTGGGTAAAGGTACAGCCGCTTCTTTTAGAGGAGCTGGCAGTATTGTTACCGTTACAGAAATCGACCCGATTTGCGCATTGCAAGCCGCCATGGATGGCTTTGAGGTTAAGCGTTTAGAAACTGTTGTTGGGAAAGCAGACATTGTAATCACCACAACTGGTAACAAAGACATCGTAAAAGGAGAGCATTTTAAGGCTGTAAAAGATAAAACCATAGTTTGTAACATTGGCCACTTTGACAACGAGATTGACATGGCTTGGCTAAACGATAACTATGGCGATTCTAAAGTAGAGATTAAGCCACAGGTAGATAAATATACAGTAGACGGAAAAGACATTATCATCCTTGCAGAAGGACGTTTGGTAAACTTAGGTTGTGCTACTGGGCACCCAAGTTTTGTGATGAGTAATTCTTTTACCAACCAGACTTTGGCTCAAATCGAGCTTTGGACCAACAGAGACGCTTACGAAAACAAGGTATATATGCTCCCTAAGCACTTAGACGAGAAAGTAGCGCGCTTACACCTTTCTAAAATTGGCGTAGAGCTTACCGAGCTCAGAAAAGACCAAGCAGATTATATAGGCGTAAAAGTAGAAGGGCCGTTTAAACCAGAATACTACAGATACTAATTATAATTTGTAACCGTAATAAGAAAAGCCTTGACAATTCAGTCAAGGCTTTTCTATTTATACCCCTTAATGGGAATGTTTTTCCCTTGTGTTATAGCCCACATTTGTAAACACATTAAAACATACTCCCATGATTAAAAAAATAATAGTAATCGCATTAGTAGCGCTAAGTAGCTACAGCTGTACAGAAGAAGAACTAGAAGCAGCAGCGGCCGTCTTAGGCGGTGCCAATGTTGTTCATTTTACACTTGACCAAGATTATGGCGAAAGCGTGACTGTTTCTATGAACGGTTCTTCGCGAAGCGTTTCTCCAGGCTCTGGGGTTATCTCTGATGCCTGTGACGGCGGCAACTACGTTGGAATGGGGACATTTACAGTAACTGCAGATGTGACTCATTTTTATACAGTAACCGTGTCTGACGGCACCCAAGTAGGCAGCGGCTCTTTTAGCGCGACTGCAGATTGCACCATGATTCGATTAGAATAACACAGCTAGATAGAATCCATCAAAAAAGCCCGCTCGCTTGAGTGGGCTTTTAATCGTGTTTGTTAGAATGGGTTTTTCTCTTTTCTGAATATATAGCTCATCCATACAGGATCGTTGTCGTCTGATACGATGGCTTGCCGGTCTAAAAACTCCCAATTATTTTTGTTCATATAGTTGAGCAAATCACCCGTGCTTTCGAGATCTTCTATGGCATCGATAGTAATTATTTTGCCTTGCAAAGACATTTGTTCTTCTACTTTTATACGTTTTACTTTGCCTCTGTTATTGGCTTTCTGAATCACAATCACCTCAATAAAGTCGTATTTGGTGATTTCTTGAGAATGTAGGTTCTGAGCGCAGAACACCATTAACACTATTACAATTACTGGTAGGATACAATTTTTCATCTACGTTGATTTAAGAATCTTTTCAAGGTAAAAATATTTAAATAAAAAACCCCACTCGACTGAGCAGGGTTTATATAGGATAAAAAAATCTTACTTACTATGCCTCGAAAGGAACGATAGAAACGTATGATTTGTTATTCTTCTTTTTCTCGAATTTTACAAGACCGTCGACTTTAGCGTGTAAAGTATGGTCTTTTCCACCGTATACGTTTTCACCTGGGTGATGCGTATTACCTCTTTGTCTAATGATGATATTCCCTGCACGGGCAGCTTGTCCACCAAAAATCTTAACACCTAAGCGTTTTGATTCTGATTCTCTACCGTTTTTAGAACTACCAACTCCTTTTTTATGAGCCATCTTATATCGGTTTTACTGTGTTATACTTAGGAGATTATTTTTTACCTCCGTCTAATTTATCTTGTAATGTCTTAAGCTCGTCCCATTTACCATCGGCAGCAAGAGCAGCTTGCTCTGGCCATGTGTCTGGTACGTGGTTACCACGAACTCCAGCAATAAGTTCTGAAATGTTCGCTGGCTTAGCTTTAGCTAAATCTGCAAAAGTTGCAATTCCAGCTGCAGTTAAAGTCTCGGCAATTTTTGGTCCGATACCTTCAATCTTTTTAAGATCGTCTTTTTTGGCTGCCTTTTTAGGAGCTGCTGCTTTAGGAGCCGCTTTGGCTACCGGCTTAGCTTCCTTCTTAGGAGCGGCTGCTTTGGCTGCTGGCTTTTCTGCCTTGGCTGCTGGCTTCGCTTCTTTTTTAGGAGCTGCTGCTTTCTTGGCACCGCTTGCTACGATACTCTCGATTACGATCTCAGACAATGATTGTCTGTGTCCATTCTTTACTCGGTAACCTTTGCGACGTTTCTTTTTGAAAACAATCACTTTGTCACCCTTTAAGTGCTTAAGCACTTTGGCACCTACTTGAGCGCCGTCTATAACCGGGGCGCCAACTGTTACTTTGTCTCCATCACCAATCAAAAGAACGTTGTCGAAAGATACTTTCTTACCTTCTTCTGTGGTCAAACGGTGTACAAAAACACGTTGGTCTTTTGCAACTTTAAATTGCTGCCCTGCTATCTCTACAATTGCGTACATAGCGTAACGTTTGAATTAATTTTATTTATAATTACTTCCTTCTCTTAAAGTTCTTTCTTTCACGGGCTTGCCCGAAAGAGCGAATTCTTTTCGCGAAGGCGGGTGCAAATATAGTGCTAAATACTAAAAAGACAAGCGCTTTGAGCAAAAAAACATAGTAGTATTAACCGCTTTTTTGATTCCAAGATTCTTTAAGCAATTGCATAAAGGACAGCGTTAGAACAAAACTGGTGGCAAAGCCCATTATTATTAGCGAAATAATGAGTGCTAGCCCGCCTTTGTTGTAGTTTAAACCCCAAGAATCTAGGATAGATGCTGCAAATACGGTATCGATCTGAAAAATATAAATGGCCATAAAACAACCAAAGACAATAGTAGCAATTCCGCCGGTAATAAGGCCAAACTTAAAACCATCGCCGTAGTTAAAAGAATCAGACCTGCGCTTGAAGTCACGCATGGCGTAAAAAATTCCGCCACCGATAAAGACTCCATTCATGGCGCTAAAAACAGGATACTGATGCAATCCAATGAGTTTTAATATCAAAAAATAGGCGATCATAATTATCGCAATAACAACTCCGTATTTTAAGCTTGAACCCTTCATAACCAGATGATTTAGTCTTCTTAAGATACAAAAAACCGTAGAGAACCTAAAAATTAGTTGCGCCCAAAGAGCTTTGGAAGTCCCTTAGAATTAGCAAGATAGACCCCTAATAAGATGAGCAATGCTGCCAAAGCTTCCTGCCAGCTAAAGCCTTCACCATCTAAAACACCCCATAGTACAGCGACCAAAGGCATTAAATAAGTAACCGAAGAGGCAAACACAGGAGTCGAGATTTGTACCAACTTGTTAAAGATCACTTTGGCCATGGCCGTGCCAAACAAACAAAGAATAACCAAATAACCCATGGCAGGCATTAAAGTGGGAGCGCTTAACACCTCTTGGTTAAAAAAGCCGCTGCTCGCCAAAACAATAATGGCAGGAACTATAATCGCTGCAAAGTTTCCACAAGCAATGGCCATAGGCGGCACCTCTTGCAAATAGCGTTTGATGATGTTCACATTAAGGGCATACATGACCGTAGCTATCACCACCAAAATAGCATAGTAATAATTTTGATCTGGCTTAATTGCCGCTCCATTTAAAATTAACAGGACCGTACCAACGAGCCCGACCAATACGCCAATCCATTGTCTGCCAGACGCTCCAATCTGGAATAATGTGACTCCCATAATGATGGTACTTAACGGCACTAATGAATTTAAAATAGAAGCAATGGCACTGTCTATCTCGGTTTCTGCATAGGCAAATAAAAAGGCGGGGAAAAAGGTGCCCAAGAAACCAGAAATAATAAGCCATTTAATGGTTTTACCCGAAAGACCCCTTAAGCTCTTTATGCCTACCAAAAACAAAAATATACCCGAAATAATAACCCGTAAAGCTCCTAATTGTATTGGGCTAAGGCCTATCAAAGCCTTTTTGATGAGTATAAAAGAACTCCCCCAAATAATTGCGAGTACAACAAGATAAAGCCAACGAGTCATTCCTGATTGCATAGACGACACAAAGGTCTTAAAATTAGGACGAACTGTGAGCAGAAAATCGAGTTATTTCCAGCGGATGGTTTCCATGATTCGGCGTACGTCTTCACGCAGATAAATCACTGCTGGATAGAGCGAATCGAAGTTGGGTTTAGATTTAAAATACACAGACCCCGTTACAAAATGTTGTAGGCTATCGGTGGCATAAAATTGTGATTGCGTAGCGGCATCTCCATCTATCATATACAGCATTCCGTATACGTTGTTTAGCGAGTCTACCCGAGGCTGCTCGAGTATAGAATTGGCTTTAACTGTATGATCGTAGGTGAGTTTTTGAGCGTCGTAAAGGAGCGAATCCAAATTGTTATTAACGCGCCTGTAGGTTAAAAAGATGGTTGCTTTTAACTTTCCGTATCGAAGGTTAATCCAACAGTCTGAGCGCTTACTTAAAGCCGCATCGCTATTTACTTGAAACGAATAAGGACAATCTAAAGCTACCTGCGAATAGGTAGGTGCAGGATAGTCTAAGCGCAGTTTGGCCGAAGGTTTTACTAAGGTGGTGTCTTCGCAGCTAACCATAGCCGCTATACAAAAGATTAAAAAGTAGATCGAAGAATGTCTCATGGATTTATTCGAAGCTTGATTTGTTTTATTCGCTTATTGTCGAAGGCTTCTATAGTAAACGCAAAATTTTCGAATTCTAGTACTTCGTTCTTTTTTGGAAAGCCTCTAGCGACTTCTAATAAAAAGCCTGCCAAGGTCTCTGAGTCTCCTTTTGCCTTCTCAAAAGAAGCGACGTCTTCTAACTTGATCACCTTGTAAAAATCCTTTAGCGGAGTCTTGCCGTCAAACACATAAGTAGATTCGTCTAGCTTGGAATAGATAATATCGTCGTCGTCAAACTCGTCGCTGATTTCACCAACGATTTCTTCTATTATGTCTTCTAGCGAAATAAGCCCGCTGGTGCCTCCGTATTCGTCTACGACGATGGCCAAGTGCATCTTCATCTCTTTAAACTCGTTGAGCAAATCGTCTAGCTTTTTGTTCTCTGGCACAAAGTAAGGTTCGCGTTGTAGCGATAACCAATCAAATGACTTGGCAGCCAAGTGCGGCATTAAGTCCTTTACATATAAGATACCAGTGATGGTGTCTATACTATCTGTATAAACAGGAATACGTGAAAAGCCATGATTTAAAATTTCGGGGACAATCTCTTTAAAACTAGCCTGGGCGTTGAGAGCAAATATGTCCATACGGGGCTGCATAACTTGCTTTGTATCTGTGTTGCCAAAGGTCACAATCCCTTTTAATATTTTTTGTTCTTCTTGAGTGGTATCTTCTTCTGAGGTTAGCTCTAATGCCTGTGAAAGATGATCTACACTTAAGTTAGATCCTTTTTTACCAAACTTGTTCTGTATATAAATGGTACCAGCGCGCATGGGTCCGCTAAGAGGCGACAAAAGTACATCGAGCACTTTTAAAGGATACGCCATAAAGCCAGCAAACTGCATTTTATTCCGCGAAGCATAAATTTTAGGGAGAATCTCTCCAAAGAGTAGAATTAAAAAAGTAACCACCCCTACCTCTACTATAAAACGCACCGATATACCCCAAAAACTAGCAGAAATTGGCTCGAATAAAAACCCACTTAAACTGTCGAACAGCAAAATGATAGCGATATTGATAAAGTTATTAGACACCAATATCGTAGCAAGTAGCTTTTTGGGTTTGGCCAAAAGGCCTTTTACGATTTGTAATTTTTTAGAAGTTTCTGCCTCTTCTGAATCGAGCTCGGTAGCAGACAGTCCAAAGAATGCGACCTCTGAGCCCGAGATAAGTGCCGAACACAATAAGAGTAGCAAAATAACAGCAATGCTGATTCCTTGCGTTGTGGTGAGTAAAGAAATAAGTAAACTTGGAGGTTCTAGATCCAAAGGTTTTCTTTTAAGTTAAAAAGGCAAATCGTCGTTGTCGTCTCCCAAGGGTTCTGGAGTTTGAGAGGCGGCTTGAGACTGTTGGCCCGAATTATTACCGGCGGGTTGTGAACCACTGGTTTGGCCTGTTTCGGCCTTAGGGGTTAAAAATGTAAAGTCGGTACATTGGATCTCTGTGGAATAACGATCGTTGCCCGAGTCGTCTTGCCATTTACGTGTTTTAAGGCGGCCTTCTATATACACCTTATCACCCTTTTTTAGGTACTTTTCGCAGATCTCTGCAGCTTTGTTTCGTACCACGATATTATGCCATTCGGTGTTGCTCACCTTCTCGCCTGTGGTACGATTGGTATAGGTTTCGTTGGTGGCCAAAGGAAAACGACCAATGGCGCCTCCGCCCTCGAAGTAATGCATTTTTACCTCGTCGCCTGTATGTCCTATTAAAATTACTTTGTTAATCGTTCCGCTCATAATATCACGCTATTCTAATCAAATATACCTAAAATAATTCGGCTCAAAAACCAAAGTCCTCAATAAATCTTTCTAAAAGTACAGGTACAGGATACTCCTTTATTTGGGTGGCAAAAATACCCTTTTGCCCAACATCTGGCAGCGTTAAAATCCAAAAACTTGCATGAATGTGTTGATGCGATAATTTATGCACCACGGGTTCATTATTATAAAGGGTTAATTCCGCCTCTGGCGAATTAGAAGCTAACTCATATACTAAGGGTTGTTCGCGCAATACGTCTTGAGTAACAGGGCCGTTAGATTCTACCAAAGGAAACTCATAAAGTTGTTGCCAAATACCTTTTTCGCTGCGCTGATTTAAGAGTGTCTTTTCTTTGGAATCGATGGGCACTACATAATTAAAGTAGCGTTTTTTTATTTTTTGTTTTCTAATTTTTACAGGCAAGTCTGTAACTTGATCGTTTAAAAAAGCCAGACAACGCTTAGAAAAAATACAGCTTTCACAGTCTGGATTTTGCGGCGTACAGTGACGCGCACCAAATTCCATGATGGCTTGATTGTACTGCCCTGGCCGATTGGAATCGAGAAGCGATTGGGCCAAAGTTTTAAACTCCTTTATTCCGCCAGTACTATTTATTGGTGTAGCAATACCAAAAACTCGAGACAGCACTCGGTAAACGTTACCATCTACAACGGCCGTAGGAGCATCGTAGCATATAGAGGCGATTGCACTGGCCGTATAATCGCCAATGCCTTTTAATGCGAGTAATTGTTTATACGTCTGCGGAAAAACTCCCTTGTAATCTTGCGCTACTTTTTTTGCAGTCGCATGCAGGTTGCGGGCCCTAGAATAATAGCCCAACCCTTGCCATAATTTGAGCACTTGCTGCTCGCTAGCAGCAGCCAAATCGAAAACTGTAGGAAAGGCCTCGACAAATTTTAAGTAGTACGGCAGCCCCTGTGCCACTCTGGTTTGTTGCAGCATGATTTCTGACAGCCAAATCTTGTAAGGGTCCTTAGTTTTGCGCCAAGGCAACTCACGTTTGTGGTTAATATACCACAAAATCAAGGGGTTATAAAAAGGGTGAGATGGTGTATTCACGGGCTTAAAAGTAGCCTTTATCTCGTTATTTTTTAAGTAATTAAGTAGGATTAATTGAATTTAAAATCCTTATATTTGCCGTCTTATAAAAATAATCCTAAAACAATAAAAGATTAAATAATGACGAAAGCAGATATCGTAGCTAAAATTTCAGAGAAATTAGGAATTGAAAAAGGTGATGTACAAGCTACTGTTGAAACCTTCATGACTGAAGTAAAAAATTCATTAGAGAGTGGAGATAACGTATACCTTAGAGGATTTGGTAGCTTTATCATCAAGACACGTGCAGAAAAAACGGGTCGTAACATCTCTAAAAACACTACTATCAAAATACCAGCTCACAATATTCCAGCGTTCAAACCTGCAAAAGTATTTGTAGAAGGCGTTAAGAGTAATGTTGAGGTAAAATAATTAACAATCTTAATAGTAAGAACCTATGCCAAGTGGTAAAAAAAGAAAAAGACATAAGGTAGCGACGCACAAGCGCAAGAAGAGAAGACGCGCTAACCGTCATAAGAAAAAGTAGTTCTTATAACTACTTTTTTCTTTTACAGCATTTAAAGAATCGTTCTTTGATATCGGAATTGCCGTTACACCTGCTGAGTGTACGATTTACGCAATTTCTTTGGTTAAAAAATAACCTGTAAAAAATATGTTTAATCCATCTGTTTGCCTTTATGGCGAATGGATATAAAATTAATCGAGTGAACTACGAATTATTTATTAGATCCAGTTCCTCTGAAGTTGATTTTGCCCTATTAAAAGATGGAAAACTAATCGAACTACACAAAGAAGAAGACGGGAATAAGTTTTCGGTTGGCGATGTATTTATCGCAAAAGTCCGTAAGACTGTTCCAGGTTTAAACGCCGCGTTTGTTAACGTTGGCTACGAGAAAGATGCATTTTTGCACTATCACGACCTGGGCCCCAACATCCCTTCTATGTTGCAGTTTGTAAAGCGTGTAAGCACAGGTAAACTTAAAGAGTACACTTTAAACAAGTTTCCTTTTGACAAACAAATAGACAAGCATGGCAAAATAAACGATGCCATAAAGAACAACCAGTCTATTTTGGTACAAGTCGTAAAAGAACCTATCTCGACCAAGGGACCCCGAATTAGTTCGGAGCTCTCTATTGCTGGTCGCTATATTGTTCTGGTACCTTTTTCTGATAGAATCTCGATCTCACAAAAGATCGAATCTAAGGAAGAAAAAGACCGTTTAAAGCGACTGGTAACAAGCATTCGCCCCAAAGGTTTTGGGATAATCGTTCGCACTGTTGCCGAAGGAAAAAAAGTAGCCGAACTGGACAAAGATTTGCAGAATCTAGTAGATAGATGGACTGCAATTTGCAAGAAGCTACAAGGGGCGCACCTCCCCTCAAAGGTGCTTAGTGAAGTAAGCAGAGGTACATCGATGATACGTGACTTAATGACCGACGATTTTTCGGCCATACACATAGACGATGAGCAACTGTTTTACCAGATTAAAGATTATGTGCAAGAGATTGCACCCAAAAAGGAGTCCATTGTAAAGTATTATGATTCTAAAGTGCCAATTTTTGAGAAATTTGGTATTGAACGTCAAATCAAGACTGCCTTTGGACGAACGGTATCTGGGAGTAAAGGAGCCTATTTGGTAATTGAACATACCGAGGCCCTTCACGTTATAGACGTGAACTCCGGAAACCGATCTAACAAATCTAAATCGCAAGAAGACACAGCCTTGGAGGTAAACTTAATTGCCGCCACAGAAGTTGCTCGTCAACTGCGATTGCGTGATATGGGAGGAATTATTGTCATAGATTTTATTGACATGGCAAAAGCTCCGCATCGCAAAGAGCTGTACAATCACTTACGAACAGAAATGAGTGACGACCGTGCAAAACATAAGATTTTGCCGCCGAGTAAATTTGGTTTGATCCAAATTACTAGACAGCGCGTTAGACCGGAAATGAATATTAAAACACGAGAAGTCGATCCTAATGCGAACGGCGACGGTGGCGAAATAGAAGCGCCTATTGTTTTGGTAGACAAGATTACCGATCACCTTAAACAATTAATTAAAAAAGACTATAAAAAGCTAACGTTAAATACGCATCCTTTTATAGCGGCCTTCTTAACAAAAGGCTTTCCATCTGTGCGAACCAAATGGTTCATGGAGCACAAAAAATGGGTAAAAATCCAACCTAGAGATGCTTACACGTATCTGGAATACCACTTTAAAGATAAAGATGGTAAGACGATAAAATAACCCTTAAAAACCCCCTTCAGTTTTCTGTTGGGGGTTTTTTGTTGGGATTCTGTGAAATTAATCGCTCAATACAGGTGCTCAGCATTCTTTCAGAAACCTATAGATTTTGTCATCGAGTGAATGGAGTATCACCAGAATTGTATCGAGATGTTTTGCACTTCTTAAAAAAAAGGGGAAGGTCTAATCCCCGCCCTAATTCAATTTATCACTTTTTGGGTTGTGAGTCAACTACAAGATTTTCAGATTTATGAATCTCGTGTAAAACCTGCTCATGACCATTATCATAAGCACCTATCAAAATTTTCATACATTTATAGAACATACTCCCCATTTGCCTGCAGGTTGATTCCTGGAGGTGGGTGGGGATATTTTATTTAGATTTTAATATATGGCTAGAAACTATAAGGAATCCTTGATAGTCGTGCTTTTCTGTTCGTTAGTATTTGGCTGCGGCCCACTCCACAAACCCATCGAGTTGGTCTCGCTCAAATATGGTTTTAAAATCACAGACAACAACTATGTAAAACCCACTGGCGATTTTCATGAGGTTAAATTCAATAATGACCACAATTTGTATGTCAATGCGCGATTTTACACTGGAAACGATAAAGCGGGTCCAATTTTAGAATCCAAGATACGCGCTCCCAAAGGGCATGAGCTTTCATTTGAAGCGGCAGACATTACAGTTGTCTCTGAGAAGTTTGGAGCATTGACAAAAACTATATGGGTTAGTAAAAACAAATATCCAACTCATTATTTTACTAAGTCAATTCCTTTTACAGACAAAGAGCAGGTTAGAACTTCATTACGAAACGATGTGATCACAATTACAGTAAACGGTAAAACTTACCTACTCGCTGCCCCTGAATAATTAAACTTAGTTGCTACACCTCCCCCTTCAAAAACTCACTTAACCTCAATGACAACGCCACTAGTGTTAGCGTAGGATTAGGAGCCCCAGAAGTGGCATAACAGGCGGCGCCCGCTACAAAGAGGTTAGAGATTCCGTGTACTTTGCAATTGGCATCTACCACGCCCTTTTTCGGGTCGTCACTCATGCGAGTGGTGCCCATATGATGCCAGCCGCCGTTAGTGCCAATAGGCCAACTGTTATCGTTTTCGTCGCGCAAGTATTCCATGAGTTTTAATCGGCCAATTCCAGAAATACCAAACTGTTGCCCTAAGATGCGATACATCTTTCTCAAACTACTTTTGTCTAGTGTCGTTAACTGCCAATGTAGGTTGGCTCTGGGCACCCCGAGCGAATCTTTTTCTGTTCCTAGAGTCACACGAGAGTTAGGATTAGGCGCTTGCTCAATTCGAGTGTTAAGTTGGAAAGCTCTTGCTATACTGCCTTTATTTTCATTTTGGGCTTTCTCTGCAGCAGCGGTCCAATCTTCCATGAGCAAGTCCATTCCTTTTCTGGGGTCTTCGTCTTGCCAGGTTTCCATTCTTGGCGATTGATTTCTACCAACAGTAAGTGGCAATAGCGATGAGGTTCCGTTTAAGATTTTGTGCTCCATTTGCGCGGACTCCGTAATTGCGAGTTCGGCACTGGCTTTTGTAACCCCAAAATCCCAAGTATACAGATCTGTTGGGAATGGTTTGAGCAGCCAAAGTTCGGCAGAGGCAATCTCTAAATGCTCCATAAAATAGCGCCCTACGATATCGTGGTCATTCCCCAAGCCATTTTTTGCCTGAGAATTTGAAGCCAATAACATACGTGCATTTTGGATGGTACCGCAAGCAAGTATAAAATGCTTAGCTTTTACGGTATGGGTTTTACCGGCATGGTTTTTTACAGTTACTTCTTTAATGGCAGACACATCTTCTGTAGCCACTAAATCTACTGCATTGGCATAGGTATATAAGTGAATGTTTTTGGCATTTATAATGGTGTCTTGGTATAGTTCGCCAAAACGAGCCACCGTGTACTGCCACATTTTATTCCAAACTACTTTTTGGTCTAGATCAAAGGCATTCAAATTTGGAAGCTCTTTCTTCCAATAGTCAAAATCATAATTAGGAGGCCCTAATTGTAAGGTTTTATTGGCTTTGGAATAATATGGATTTAGATCCTTCTTTGTTATAGGCCATCCACTATGTGGCACATAGTCGCGCTTTTTAAAATCGAGCTCATCAAAGGGCGAACACATCCCTGCCCAATGCCCCGTTGTTCCACCAAAATATCTTAATCTGGAAGATTTTAATGGATAGTATTTTTGCCCTGTGGTTTTTCCTTTGCTCAGATTCTGAATCTGAATATCGTACTTAAAACCCCCGCTTTCTAAAAGAACAACTTTATGTTTGGTACCGATCCAATCCAAAGCGATGCTCAAGCCAGCTGTACCAGCTCCGACGATGCAAATGTCGCCTTCGATTAGTGTATTGTTTTCTAATTCTCTCGCGTCTATATGCATAATTTTAGCCTGAGATTATCGAATAAAGTGCACACTGGCGGGCTTCTGCTTGAGACAGTATCCAACCTTCAATAACGAGGGTGTTTCCAGAAATAAAATCGCTTTTTATAGTATTCTTTAATGCCTCAATTGCAGCATCCTGATCCGTTTGATTGTTTCGCAATAATTGGCGTAACCTGCTTTCGTTGTCTTCTGAGGGAAGTTGTTTACGGTAGGCCTCGCCCATTGCCGAGATCATATCAGTATCCCAAATATGTGACAACGCATGCGGCCTGTCTAAAGAATTAGGGATTTCTGAATTATAGTATTTAAAGTACCAAACGGAGGTGCCAATAGCAGCTGCTCCAATGGCCGATAAAATAATAAACTGTCTTCTCTCCATACTGCCCTTTATGAATGTTTATCAAGTATTAATATACAAAAAACAATCCTGGGCTGTATTTTTTGATCAAGCGCTAAACCTGTTTTAAAAACAAAAAACAGGTATTTTCCCCTGTACTGGTTATTTATTGATTTTGAGTAAGTTAGTATATTTAAAACCAAACAAACTGTTCATGGCACAAGTACCAAAGGGGCTTCAAAAAGTAGAGCGATTCTTTAATCTAGAATTTGAAGACCAAATACAGTTAAGCAAATCGCAAAAAGACAAACCAGACGATATCTGGCTTCAAAGAGGTAAAACATTGCGCAGATTGGTTGGTGTTTTGGGCATGGTATTACCCTTTACCCTATTTTTATATCTGCTGATTTTTGAAGGTGTAACAGAGCCTCTAAGCAGCATTAGCCACTATTATTATACGAGAGCCGGTACCATCTTTACGGTGGTGTTAAGCTTGCTAGCCGTATTCTTGATTTTGTATAAGACCGAGCATCGTTTAGACTTTTATCTGTCTACTATTGCAGGATTAGCGGCGCTGGTTGTTGCGCTCGTACCTACGTCTAACCTAGCTGCCAATTGCACTTTATGTGATAGCAACCCACACCATATGGCAGAAGCTGTAACATTTATCGCGGCAGACAAACTGTTGCCTTGGTTGCATTATGGAGCAGCGGCGGTATTCTTTTTAAGCCTAGCTGCCATGTTGTTTTTTCTGTTTACCAACAAAAATTATGACCCCATTAAACTTGCCAGTCGCAAGAAAACAATAAATCTGCCAAATTTAATTTTTCGAAGCTGTGCCATTGGGATCGTGCTTTCGATTTTGGTGATTGCATATTTTAGCTTTTTTACAGAAGAAGACCCCGCCCATCCGTCTAAGATTACATTTTGGATGGAAGCCGTCGCCATTGAATGTTTTGGCTTTGCGTGGTTTGTAAAAAGTGAACCTTGGCAATGGACTCGTAAATAAAAACAAACTATGGAAACTAAAACAAGATTCGAAGTATTAAAAAGAGCCTTAGCAAGCGACATTAAATGGATTCGCGTTGGCTTTGTGGTGTTACTCTTTGCCTTTGTAGGCATCGCTTTCTTTGGAGTCACGATACCCTTTTATGATAGTTCTGCTCGTGATGTAAAAGGGGCTTTGGTCGAAAGAGACTCCATTGTAAAAGATGCCATCATAAACATGCCTTTTACAGGTAAAGAAGCAGAGCAAATTATTGACCAATACCACATTAGCAGAAAGACCAAGGACTCCTATATGATGTTTGCTTTTCATTATACGGTTTACAATTATGCCTTTTCGATTTTCTTTACAATTTTTAGCGTAATTACTGGTATTTTAGGTTTTCTTTTGGTCAAAAAAGGTTGGGATAATACCCGAAATTATTATTTGCGAGCCGCGTTTTTAGTGTCCTTCTTTTTCTCGACCCTCTTCGGACTTTTTCCGAGGGTAATGAATAACGAAGAGAATGTAAAAAACAACCTCTCTCAATATCATTTATACAATGGTTACCAGATGGATTTATACAATTTAGCCAAAGACAACAAAGGCTATTTTGAACGCAACACCAAGGGCTCTTTAGATTCTCTTAATCGTGAGATTATTGCTGTGAGTAAGAGCATAAAAGACAATGGTACGCTCTATTTTGATATAAAAATTGATCAAGTACCAACCGATATTAAGCCATTTGAAGAGAAGTAAATAGCTTATTTAAGCTAAGGTTTATGGCTTTTTACTAGCTTTGAGTTATGAATCTTTTACAGCAGTTTATTTCGTTGTTCGAACAGCACGATCTTTGGGAAAAAGAAATCACGCTCACCCGATACGAATATCTCAAACACGCTGGACAAGTAAATACCAACTTGTATTATATGATTTCGGGTAGTATGCGTGCCTATATCATAGACCAAGACGAAGACCAAACCATTCGTTTGGGTTATAAAAATAACCTTATCGGTGCTATGGATTCATTTGTAACAGACAGCCCTACCAATCTCTATTTACAGGCACTAAAAAAATCTAGGCTCAAACGTATGTCTAAAAAAACTTTGATGAATTTTGTATACAGCAGCCCCGAATACACCAAAATGTGGTGCGCTTTTTTAGAGTTGGGTATATACCAGCAAATGGAACGCGAACAAGATATATTGACCTCTTCGCCATTAGAACGTTATAAAAGAGTGCTTAAACGAAGCCCACAGGTTTTTCAAGAGATTCCAGATAAATACATCGCATCCTATCTAAGAATGACTCCCGAGACCCTATCTAGAATTAAAAAGTCTTGACCTGAATCAAGGTTTATAAAGTGGTATTGTTAGAAATTTGTATAAAATTGGAGCAATGAAAACAACATCAGTCAGTCTTATTAACGATCTAATCGCCAGAACTCAAGAGAATTTAAAAACCGCTAAAGAACTCAAGACCAGAGAACTTGAAGCCATACAATTTAAAGCAGCTCCCGAAAAGTGGAGCGCACTTGAATGTGTAGACCACATCAATCAATACGCAACGATTTACATTAGCAATATTAGTAAAGGGCTTACCAATAGTTCGCGAGTGGCATCAGAAGAGTTTAACTCTAATGGGCTAGGCAATTGGTTTGCAAAGATGATGCAACCGGGCCAAGCAGGCACCAAGATGAAAACCTTTAAAAGCAAAAATCCTAACGGAAAAACAGTTTCGCCTTTGGTCTTAGACACACTCGAAAAAGACCAATTTACTTTGTTAGAACTACTAGAAGCGTCTAAATCAAAGAATCTTAAAAAAACAAAGGTAGCTACAGATTTTGGGGCGTGGCTTTCTTTGAGTTTGGGAGACTCATTGCGAATCATTGTATATCACAACCAGCGGCATTTACAGCAAGCTCAAAACAGCATCAACGCCTATTATTCGGCACAAAAAGCAGCGATGGCCTAAGCCATTACCAATCTGCGTCTTCTAAGGTAAAGATAGCGTCTACCGTAGTTTCGAAAACCTTTGCCAATCTAAGAGCCAACACCGTAGATGGCACATATTTACCTTGTTCCATGGTATTGATGGTTTGCCTAGAAACCTTCACTAATTTTGCCAAATCTGCTTGCGTAAGATCTCGCTTTGCGCGCTCTACTTTAATAGAATTAGTCATGTGATGCAGATTTTTTGAGTTGATACAACTTGTAATTAAATCGCACGATAAAGAACACCAATATCGTAAACATATTAAAAATCATGACCCATAAAAAAGATAAGTCGTACACAAAAATAAATGCTAGTAACAAGACGGCATAATTTACATAGGTTGCCCAAACCAGCGAACTCAATCTTATTTGGGCGATGTATTCGTCTTCGTCTTTTTCTTTGCTAAAGGCGAGCAACAGCCCACTTAAAATCATGAGCACTCCTAAAATCTCATTTAGGATGTTATTGTCTATAAAGGAAAAGGACTTACTATCTCCAAAGATCTCGTCTACAGCGATGGCAAATACTTTCGTGTCTAACCACGCAGGCGATACCTCCCACGCCACGACTATAAAACTCGCAATTGCTGTTGGAATAAAAATGAGCCAACCCCATTTTTTATACTTGTTGTGAAATAAAAATTTAGAATTCATACTATTCGATTTAATGATTGATAGATCAAATGTATGTTTTATTTTACATTATGTCAAGTTTATTTTACATTTTGTACGATATTTATGACTTGTCATATCTGTTCAGGATGATTTATTTTTCTTTAATTCCCTATTTTTATCGTGTGTTTCATGGGAGATCCTGTAACAACAATCCAATAGAGCACACCAACTAAACATGCTAGGAAACATTGTTCTATTGCTTATTTCTTGGGGACTCCTATATCACTTTGAACGCAAAAATTTATCGGCCTTAGGTTTTAGACCAATAACACTCAGGCTAAAAGAACTATTATTGGGATTCGCCTTAATCGCCATTTTACTACTGATAAGCATCGCCGTAGAAACTTGGATTTTTTCTATTAAATGGGAAGCCGTTAAAGATTTTGGTTTAGCACATATTTTAAAAGGCTTATACTATTACTTTAATTCTGCGCTATTCGAAGATTTAATCTTTAGAGGTGCTATTCTGTACATTCTTTGGAAAAAAATTGGCGCCACAAAAGCTATTTGGATAAGCGCCTTTTTCTTTGGAGTTTACCATTGGTTTTCTTTTGGGATGTTTAGCTCTGGTATTATTCCAATGCTCTATGTTTTAGTAATTACAGGCTTTGTTGGCTGGGCCTGGGCATATACATATATAAAGACAGAATCTATTGTTGCCGGATTAGGCATGCACATTTCTTGGAACTTTTGCCGTTCGTTGTTCTATGAAAATAGTCCATACGGCAATATGCTGTATGTTATGTCAGAGGTAGACTCAGGAAAGGCAGAGTACTATTCGATTTATTCGTTAATACAACAACTTGTTGTTCCGCTTCTCATTATTTTAGCAGTGCATTATTATCATAAAATCAAGTCTGGCTTGCCCAAATCGCAACATGAATCCTAACACAACTTTTACTGTAGACGAGGCCAAGGCCAAACTCGAAGCCTACTGCGCATATCAAGAACGTTGCTATAAAGAGGTGCGTGAAAAGTTGCGGCAAATGAAAATGATTCCGCAGGCGCAAGACATGATAATTCAGCATTTAACCAAACACGATTATCTAAACGAAACTCGCTTTGCAGAGGCCTTTGCCCGCGGAAAATTTCGTGTTAAAAAATGGGGTCGCCAACGTATTACGCGCGAACTAAAACTACGTCAACTCTCTGCTTACAATATTAAAAAAGGCCTGCAACAAATCTCCGAATCAGAATATTTAACCACTTTTTACGAGCTTTCGCAAAAAAGATTAGACCAGCTCACAGAGACCAACAAATACAAAAAACGCAAGAAACTGGCAGATTACCTTTTATACAGAGGCTGGGAATCATCATTGGTATACAGCCGAGTCACCGAGCTTATTCCGTAGGTGTTAACTACTTAATATTCAGGGTTTTTCCTTTTGAATTACTTAGAGATAGATGCTATTTTTATCTGCACTCCCTCTAACGTAAAAACCATCGCTATGCCACGTATTACAGATCAGGCTTTTGCCGCAGCCACCTATCCCAAAGAAGATAACCGTTTTACCATTGCCATGGTGGTGGGAATTCCTATCGCAATTCTAGGCCTTATTTTGACTTTAGCCACTTTTGGTCTGCTTATTCTTTATATCGCATTTATTGTGTTTTTTGTTTGGTTCTGGATGAGCGTGGCCAAAACTCATATGATAGGCAACGCAGTTCATGTAACCAATACCAACTTTCCAGAAATCGTGACCATCTATCGCCGAGTACAGGCAGATTTGGGGTATAATCAAGAGATTCCCATTTATATCGTAAACGAAGGAGAAGTGAACGCCTTGTTGGCCAAATTCTTTAAAACAAAATTTATCGTTCTCAATTCTGAATTGGTTAAAGACATGATTCAAAATCCAGAAAAGCAAGTACAACTCACTTGGGTGATCGCCCGCTTTATTGGTGCGCTCAAAGCAAAACACTTTAGAACAACCCTCCTCAAACTCATTTTTGAGAGCATAGAAAAAATCAAGATGTTTAATGTGTTTTTATTGCCTTACGAGCGAGCAACACAATACACCGGAGACAATATAGGAATGCTAGTTACCGGAGATGTCGAACAGTCTGTTGCGGCGCTCAACAAACTTATGATCGGTAACGATTTGCATAAAAAAGTAGCCTTTCGCGGGGTATTAGATCAGGGGGTGCATTTAGACCAACATAACATTTTTTCGTTTTTTGCTAGAGCCTTCTCTACCCATCCACATTTGGTTAACCGCTACCTCAACTTGTTGGCCTTTGCCAATAAAGCCTATCCAGAGCAATTCAATAAGTATGTAGATGCTTTTGATAACCAGACCAAGCATATGCTCTTTAGGGTCTTACCACATTATTAATACGAGTAATCTAGGAGGCCTTTAGCTTGCGATGCGTGCGTTCAATAGCCTTTTCGTTTTTGCTATCTATCCAAGCCTGACCCTTAAGCCTACGCATTAAATTATCGTAATGGCGCATTACAAAAATGTTGTAAATCGCCTTACTTAAGTTTTTAGGATTCCGCGCTATAGCGCGCAAACTCATGCTAAACCCAGGTGTTAGATATCGCATATAATGCCAATAACCTTCTGGCATATATAGCACATCGCCATGCTCGAGATTAGCGATAAAGCCTTGCGCCTTTTGGAGGGCAGGCCATTTGTCAAAATCAGGATTTGCGAAGTCTATGTCTTCTCGGGTAATAAGGGAATGGGGCACTTTGTATAAATAGTCGTTCTGCTTTTGATCGAACAAAATCACTTGCTTTTTACCCTGAAAATGAAAGTGAAAAATATTGGCCAGATCGATATCGTAATGCATAAACGTATACGAATCTTCGCCACCAAAGAACAACATAGGCAGGCCTTTCATAAGACGTAATCCAAAGTCTGGAAAGCTAAAATCCTTTTGCAATACAGGAACTTCTTTTAAAATATTCCAAAGAAAGATGCGATACTTAGTAGGCTCACGCTTTAGAAGATCTACGTAGTCAGACATCTTCATTTTTGCATGCGGCTCATTAAAACCGTCTTTATAATCTACAGGTCTGTCGTCGTAAAGAGGCACCTCGATATCGCCAGCGACATTTGCCATATAATCCAAATCCCATTTAGAATGGGCCGGCCAATGATTAATAAATCCGCGAATCACCACAGGTTTTTGAGGCTTAAAGTATTCTTTAATAAAGACCTCTTTGCTTATGGCATCTCGCACTTCTATTTGACGTAAGTTCATTGTCTATTTTACTACGATAACACGAAATTACAAAAGAAATAATAATTAGCCCTTAAAAGAAAAGAGACGAGCATAGCTCGCCTCGATTCAAAATATAACAGACTTAAATTAATCGGTTGTAATAACTATAGGATCCGAATACTCACTGTAACCATCAACGCCGCAATTGGCACGCACATAAATTTCGTAGGTAGTAGCGGTAGTTAAACCTTCTATATTATACGAATTTTGCGATGTTGGAATAATCAACCCAGTTCCTGGCACGAAGCCTACTGGGCCATACTCAACCTCCCAAGCTGTTTCATCATTTTCGTCCCAAGAGATTTCGATGCTCGAATTTGTTAGACTTACTAACTGCAAATTAGAAGGAGCATTACAACGCGCCGAAATACTCGGAGTTGTGATGTCTACAGAAATATATTCGCTAAAACCTTCAGACCCACAATTGGTACGTAGATAAATGCGATAGTCTGTTTCTGGCTCTAAGCCTTCGATAAAAAAATCTTCTTGCGAGGTTCGCGCAACGGTCCCTGTGCCTAAAGTAAAATTAATCAGGCCATATTCGATTTCCCAAGCAGTTTCTGTTTCGATTCCCCAAGAAAACAATACAGAGGTGCTGTTGAGTTGTTCAATTACAATGCTTCCGGGTTGTGGGCAATTGTTTGTAGCGTCGTCGTCGTTGGAACAAGCGGACATAAAAAGCACCGCCATTGCCAAAAATAGCAACTTCTTCATAGATGTAGATTTATAGTTCTAAGTAGTAGTGTTCCGACCTATTAAACGCACGGACTATTAAAAAATTGCCAAAAATCGGCGCTAGTTATTTGAGTTTGGCTTTTTGTTTGGCCTCTTCGTTACGTTCAATTTTGTGATCAGGACGCGTCCATTTTGGTTTTTCACCCAACGAATTAAATGCTGACTCACTGGCTTCTACCGTTTTTGGTTGGGCTTTCTTCACAAAAGGCTTCTGCGGAATTAACCCCAGCATTTTAAACATCTCCATGTCTTCGTTCACATCTGGATTTGGGGTCGTAAGCAATTTATCGCCTGCAAAAATAGAATTGGCACCTGCAAAAAAGCACATGGCTTGGCCTTCTCGACTCATGTCGGTTCGTCCAGCAGATAAACGCACCTGTGTTTGTGGCATTACAATTCGTGTAGTAGCAACCATGCGAATCATTTCCCAGATAGAAATAGGTTCTATGTCTTCCATAGGAGTCCCTTCTACAGCAACCAAGGCGTTGATTGGCACGGATTCCGGTTGCGGATTCAAAGTAGCCAGTGCGACCAGCATCCCAGCACGATCTTCTATTTTTTCGCCCATCCCGATAATACCACCACTGCACACAGTTACATTGGTTTTACGCACATTATCTATAGTGTCTAAGCGATCTTGAAAGGCTCTGGTAGAGATTACATCTTCGTAATAATCCTCCGAAGTATCCAGATTGTGATTATAAGCATAAAGTCCGGCCTCTGCTAAACGTTTGGCCTGGTTTTCTGTAACCATTCCTAGGGTACAGCATACTTCCATATCTAGTTTATTGATGGTGCGTACCATCTCTAAGACATCGTCAAACTCTTGGCCGTCTTTAACGTTTCGCCAAGCTGCGCCCATACAAACTCTCGAGCTCCCCGATGCTTTGGCCCGCAAGGCTTGTGCTTTCACTTGAGAAACAGACATTAAATCATTGCCTTCGATGTCGGTATGGTAACGAGCCGCCTGTGGGCAATACCCACAATCTTCTGGGCAGCCTCCTGTTTTAATTGACAACAAAGTAGAGACTTGAACCGTATTGGGGTCATGATAAATTCTATGAACCGTTGCCGCCTTGTAGAGTAACTCCATCATTGGCGTGTTGTAAATTTCTAAAATTTGTTCTTTGGTCCAGTCGTGTTTAATCTCGCTCATAAATAAGTAGGAATTAATTCAAAAATAATCAAAATTAGAAAGCCCCATTAAGGTTTCCCAATAATAATACTAACAGCATTTGCACCAAATCCAACAGCATTAATCATCACTGTTTTTACTTCTGTCGGAACCGATGGGTTCTCAAATAAGGCAGGTGCAATCGTCTGATTATGCTTAATCATCAAAACAGCCAACTCTAAATTAAATCCGCCAGAGGCGCCTAAGGTATGGCCAATAATTGCCTTGTTGCCCGTTAGAAACGGTTGCGAATCTCCAAACACTTTTCTAATCGCCATAAATTCTGCCGAATCTCCCAAAACTGTTCCGGGTGCATGCATTACTAGGGCGTCTACTGTTTTTAGCCCAGCCTCTTCTAATGCCATTTTCATAGACTGCTTAAAACAATCTGCCTCAGCAGAAATTGCGGCTGGATGATTTATAACTTCACTGCCCCAACCCACGCCCAAAATAATAGCTTCGGAATTTTCCTGAATCCCTTTTTGCAAAATTGCTGTGGTAGCCCCTTCGCCCAATATCATGGTGTTGTGATTTTTATCTTCTAACATCGATTGACACGGATAAGCCCCTTCTTGTTTAGAATATAACTTAAGTGCCTGCATCTGTGCAATGGTAAAAGGGGTTAATGGAGCCTCACTGCCACCAACTAAAAAGGCCTGAGCTCGGTTAGATTCTAACCAAGTGATCCCGTTTAGCAGTGCATGCATGGCAGACGAGCACGTAATAGAGTGACTCATAGCGATTCCACCAGCACCAATATCCTGGGCGACCCAAGAAGCGATATTGCCTAGCGTAGTCGTTGGCGAACTCAAAGGATGTGTTTTTTCGTTCGCTATAAAGTCGTGGTAATAGCCTTCAAACAAATGTGTAGCCCCGCGAGAAGAACCAATGTTAATTCCAAGTTTCGATGGGTCGCCTTTAAATTGAGACATGGTTTGGCGTGCTGCCAACAGCACCATCAAAACCGTAGGGTCTAGCTTTTTATAAAGCAGGTTCTCCTGTCTTAAGGCCTCTATTTCTTTTTTTTGTGCTGGATGCAGTTTAGATACCCATACCTGTTCTTGCTCCAAAGCAAACTTGACAAACATAGAAGACCCTGTCTGGTAGGATTGCCAAACAGTATCTGATCCAAATCCAAGGGCAGAAACAGATGTGATTCCGCTAATACTAATCGGGTGTTTCAAATTTTGTACTTTGGCACAAAAATAGCCAATTAACGCCTTTGCAAAACATCAAATTTTATAATTATGGAAGCGCATCAAGAACATCAAAAAAGCTGGTTTAGTCGTAACAAATTGTGGGCCATCCCAACTGGAGGTTGCCTTATAATTATTGTGCTAATCGCAATTTTTGTAGTCTCTTTAGTTGGCGGAGTGACTACGCTTTTTAGTAAGTCGGAGCCATATCAATATGCGCTAGAGCAGGCTCAACAGAGCGAATGGGTAACCAGTAAAATTGGGCAACCAATAGAAACCGATGGCATGACCACGGGCAATGTAAACTATTCCGATGGAGAGAGTACCGCAGAGCTTAAAATCCAAGTAAAAGGTAACAAAGACGAAGCGGTAATTCTTGTGATCGCTAACAAATCAGCAGACCAATGGGTGTACGAAACCTTAACGATAACCATCGATGATTCCAAAGAGGTTTATAATTTATTGACTAAGGAAGTCGTCACCGGAAAGGAGGAGTAAACAGGCTTCGATCGTTTGATATACTTTATCTAGCTCCAATTGCGATATCACATAAGGCGGGAGTATATAAATGGTGTTTCCTAAGGGTCGCAAAAACACTCCTCTGTCCATAAAGAACTTAAAAATTTTATCGCGTTTACCACCGTATCGATCCATTTCGATGGCAAGGTCGATGGCATAAATAACGCCCGATTGCCGTGTAGATTTTACTAATGTATGCTCCTTAATTTTAGCGTTAAACGCTTTATGGGATTCGATTATCCAGGCAATTTTATCTTGAATTTGATTAGAAGTTAATAACTCTATCCCCGCAATTGCAGCAGCACACGCAAGCGGATTTGCAGAATAGGTATGCCCATGAAAAAAGCCTTTGGTAAGGGAATCATCGTAAAAGGCATCAAAAATCTTTTGACTACAACTGGTAAGCCCCATAGGAATCATCCCAGCGGTAAGTGCCTTGCTCAAACAGATAATGTCGGGTTTGGCAGGTATCCAATCAGAAGCAAAATAACGGCCGGTTTTACCAAAACCTGTCATTACTTCGTCTGCAATAGTAAGCACATCAATTTCTTTAAATAGCTCCAATAAAGCATTAAGTCCGTTAGCATCGTACATCTTCATTGCAGCGGCTCCTTGTACAAGAGGTTCGTATACAAAACCAGCAACCTTATGCTGCTCGCAAATTTCTTTAACCTGTGAAAATATCGCTTGATTATTTCTGCCATCTGGTGTAGGAATGCGTAACACATTCAGAGAAAAATCTTCGAAAGGACCGTTGTATACCGATAAACCAGAAACAGACATAGCGCCAAAGGTGTCGCCATGAAAACCTTCTTCGAAAGCGATCAATGTATCGCGCCTTTGGTCTTGATTAAAATAATATTGCAAGGCCATTTTTATCGCAACTTCTACGCTGGTGGAACCGTTATCTGAGAAAAATATTTTTTGCTGATTATCTGGGAGAATCGCCATTAATTTTTCTGACAATTCCACCGCAGGTCGATGCGTAAAACCGCTAAACACAATTTGGTCCATTTGCAGCATTTGTTCTGCGATACGCGAAGTAATAAGTGGGTTACAATGCCCATAAACACTCACATACCAACTGCTGATAGCATCGATGTATTGATTGCCAGCATCGTCCCATAAAACGGCTCCTTGGGCCTTGGCAATGGGCAATAAATCTCCTGCGTTTTTATGCTGAGTGAGCGGATGCCATAAATGTTTTTTATCGCGCTGCGAAAGGCTCATACCAACGCTTTTTTAAACTTTCCAGCATAGTAAGTAATCACGTTTGCGTCAAAATAGGGTTCTTCGTCTATGCGTCCTAATACCTTGACTCCAGATTGCGCTTCTATTATTTGTTCGGTGCTAGGATGGGCGTCGCCACTAAAGACCAATCCCAAGACCTCGATTCCGCGGTTCTTTAACTCGTTTAACGTAAGAAGTGTATGATTTATACTGCCTAAATAATGGCGCGATACCACAATTACTTTATCTTCTGGTTTGATCAAATCGGCGACGGTTTGTGACTGGTTGATAGGAACCAATAAACCTCCCGCACCTTCTATCACAAGATTATTTTTAGTTGTTGGCCTGATGATTTTTTCGTAATCAATCTCAATGCCGTCTATGGCCGCAGCCGCATGTGGACTCATAGGCTCAGACAATTCGTAAGCGCTCGGATAAAATTGGGTTTTATCGTTATTTATAAAATACTGCACCGAATGTGTATCTGTTGCCATCAACGACCCTGCCTGAATTGGCTTCCAATAATCGGCTTTTAGTGCTTCTGCTACTACAGCAGCCACTAAGGTTTTACCAACTTCGGTTCCGATTCCTGTCACAAAATATCTTTCCATGAGGCAAAAATAACGAACCTGAATACAATCCAACAAGAAATTAATGAGCTTCTGTGATTTATTTAAGCATTTCTAGCGCCGTGTTTAACGCCTCACTGGCAGGTACAAGAATATCTGGGGTTACCCCGACTTTGTCTATGCGCTGGCCGTCTGCATCTACAAAATCGGCATGAGGAATAAACAGCTTTATGCGCTTGTCAATTTTTACATAATTGGCACTCATCATGGCACCGGCAGTGGGCTGGCCAATTACTGTCCCTAAGTTTTGCTTTTTCATGACATTTACCAAGGGTTCACAAGTGCTAGCTGTGAGTGAATTTGTGAGCACAAATACTTCGCCTGTAAATGTGGGGTTGTTATGTGCTGGCACTTCTAATTTAAAAGCAGGTTGATTCAGCATAGCGCCAAAACCCTGATACGTCATATCGCGCAAATAGGGAAACTGTTCCCGCTGTTCTGCATTTGGAAAATCGGCATTCGCATCAAACCAGTTTTTAGTAATAAAGGTGCCAATTCTAATAGGCTCTTGGGTTAAGTATTGACCTAAAACAACCGCTGCATCTAGGGTTCCGCCACGATTATCACGTAAATCGATAATAAGATTCTTAAAGCCCTCTTGTTCTATTTGGCCAACTATTGCCATCATGCCTTCTGCATCTGCCGCCCAGCTTCTCACCGTTAGAATCGCTGTTTCTGGACTCGATGCTTCTAAAGAAAATGCTGGTAATACTGGGGTTGCATTGGCGCTCCTTTTATTCTTTTTGGTATATCGTAAATAGTAGTGTGTAAAAGGAAGTGACTCCGCAGCTTTGTTAAAGGCCTTTACAAATTCTGGCTCGGACAAGGACAGCACTTCGTCAGATTTAACAGTTTCTAAGAACTGTTGCCATTGTGTTGTTTTTAAATAATGAGGATTGCAAAATTGTTGTGCCGTCACAGCTAATATTTTATCTAATTGTGCCCGTCTAGATTTAATCGGATTGCTTGCAAAAGAAACTATAGACAAGCTTAAAATGAAAATTGTGATTACTCGTTTCATGTTGTATAATTTTAAGTTTACGCAAAGAGGCATCTTTTAAATCACACTTAAAAAAATTAGTGACCAATACGAATAAAATGTGCTTAAAATGTAGGTTCGGGGACGAATCCGAAGTTATAGGGACGAAGCTGAAAGATGTTTTTTTATAGCTACATAGTACTTTTGCGAGAGTGGGATGGTTTTATTAAAGTGGCCGAGTTCTAATTCTCGCTTGCGCGAATTTCCAGTAACCGTAGTTATATGAGCCAAGTTTACTAAATAGGAACGGTGTATTTGCCATGCCTGTGGTAACTGCTGATGTATTTTGTACAGTGTACTCCGTAACACTGCCGATTGTAGTTCATTATTTTTTACATGATAAATGGTGACATAATTTTGCTGCGCTTGCGCAAATACAAACGAGGCCTCTTCTAAGATTAGTTGTTCTGATTTGTTGTCGCCATAGATCACCACTTGTTTGCTGGCATTAGAAGCGGTCGACCCAAGGTTAATCTCACCAAAATTTGCGCGAAGATAAAGCCATAGTGGTAGTAACAATGGTGCAAATGGTAGGCCAAAATTCTTCATAAAACTCAGATAATAGCCTACTGTAAATCCGCTTAAACTATTGATGATGTAAAAATTATACAAACAACATAACGAGACAAGTATTAAGAAGCCTGGGAGTACGAATAGAAGTTCACTGGTGATGGTCCACCGACAATTTTGTCGCCTGTACCAGAGGTTTTCTAAACTATGCAAAAGGAGTACACCAACAAGAATTGTGAGTCCGTAACCAGAGATTCTTAGTGTTTTATATGACGCATCGTACTGCTCGCTATCAAAAGGTGCCAGAAAAAGAATAATGATTGGCAAACAAGCACCTAAAATTAAACCCACGATTAAGGTTTTTTTATACGATGTTGTATAGGCGATGATTTTATTCCACCACATGGGCACTATAGGTTTGAGATAGCAGTTTTACTAAGGTATTAATTTGCTCTTCGGAATTATAACTATGTAAGCATATTCTTAAACGTTCATGGCCCTTAGGTACCGTGGGTGCCAAAATGGCTCTTACATCAAAACCATTTCGTTGTATGGTATTGGCCATAGCTTTTGCCTTAGAATTTCCAGGAACTAGACAGCAATGAATAGCGCTGTCACTCTTTATAAAAGAGTCTTCTAAGCCATATTTAACTATGTTTAATCGTAATAACGCTATATTACGATGTAACTTTTTTCGCTCATCAATATACTCGGGAGAATTCTGTATCCACTCATAGGCCTCTAATATCGTTGCCACAGAAATTGGCGACATTCCTGTTGTATAGATCAACGGTCTAGAAAAGTTGATCAAATATTCTACTAACTGTTTAGACCCTAAAACTGCTGCCCCGTGACTGCCCAGGGCCTTCCCAAAAGTCACAATTCTTGCAAAAAAAGCATCTTCTATTTTTAAGGCTGCTGCCAATCCTTGTCCTGATTCGCCAAACACCCCAACGGCATGTGCCTCGTCTAAAATACAATAGCACCCATATCTTTTACATAAGCTGGCAAGCGCTAACAAATCTGGCGAATCTCCGTCCATAGAAAAAACACTTTCGGTAATTACGAATAATGACTTCCCCTCACTTTGGTATTTATTTATAAGTTTCTCTAGGTGATCTAAATCGTTATGTGAGAATTTAAACGATTTGGCCTTACTAAATCCTATCGCTTCTCTAATCGAGGCATGACACAAACTATCATATAGAATCACACATTCTCGGTTGGCTATTGCTGCTATTAATCCTAAGTTTGCCATATAGCCACTAGGAAAAACCAATGCTGCTTCGCTTTTATGGACTTGAGCGATAAGGGCTTCTGCTTGAATGTATAAATTATGATTTCCAGTTAATAATCGAGAGCCTCCAGCACCACTTTTGTGATTCTTTCTAGCCAGTAATCGCCGGTGTGCTTTATTGTAGAGTTCTGACTGCGTGGCTAAGCCCAAATAATCGTTAGAAGAAAAATCGATTCCTTTGGAGGCGTCAGTTAAAACACGAAACGCATCTTCCTTTTTTCGGGCTTCAAGTTTCTTTAATAGGTGTTCTGGAAATTTCATGAATAGTGACAAATCGAACTCTAAGATAATTGGATTTCAAGATAACACTACTATTTAATTGTAGAGCGATACAATGTTAAGTAGTTGTATTTTTAAATAAACTAAACCCAGTTGGTATAACCTCCTTTGTTGCCAAAATTATGAGAAATATACTACATTAAGCATTGGCTTTACTGTAATACTTCTTTCTTAACCAAAACGACACTCGAACTAATAAAATCAAGGCGGGAACTTCTACTAAAGGCCCAATTACTCCTGCGAATGCTTGTCCAGAATTCAGCCCAAAAACTGCAATAGCGACGGCAATCGCTAATTCAAAATTATTACCTGCCGCTGTAAATGCAACGGCTGCGGTTTTATCATATTCCGCACCCATTGCTTTGGTAAAGAAGAAGCCAACAATGAACATTAGGGCAAAATAGATTAGTAGAGGAACTGCAATAATTAAAACGTCCATTGGTATTTCTACAATTAATTCGCCTTTTAACGAGAACATTATCACAATTGTAAACAAAAGCGCGATCAATGTAATTGGCGAAATAGTGGGAATAAATTTTTTCATATACCAATCTTCACCTTTTAGTTTTACTAATACTAATCTGCTTAAAATGCCCAATACAAACGGAATACCTAAATAAATAGTGACACTTTCTGCTATTGTCCCAATTGAAATATCGACAATAGCTCCTTCGAACCCAAAATATGGCGGAAGCACAGTTATAAAAATCCAAGCATAAAAACTGTATGCAAACACTTGAAAAATACTATTTAAAGCAACCAAAGCAGCACCATATTCACTACTTCCTTCTGCAAGGTCGTTCCACACCAAAACCATTGCAATACAACGAGCAAGACCAATTAGAATAAGTCCGACCATATACTCAGGATAATCGCGCAAAAATGTGATTGCCAAAACAAACATTAAAATTGGGCCAATTATCCAATTAAGAATTAATGAAACAGAAAGAATTTTTGTGTTTCGAAAAACTTTTGGCAAGAGAGCGTAATTTACTTTTGCCAATGGTGGATACATCATCAAAATCAAACCTATGGCAATAGGAATATTTGTTGTTCCGTGATTGAACGAATTTATGATATCGGGAAATGATGGACTAAAATATCCTATTCCTATACCAATTGCCATTGCTGCAAAAATCCAAAGTGTTAGATTTCTATCGAGAAAGCCTAATTTTTTTAACGCCATTTAAAGTTTTTTTTGAGAGAATACATAAAATAGTACGGCTGCGATTATGCGCATTATAAACTCAATTTTTTAACAACAATCTTCTGTTTTTGAAACATCTTGATTCAAAAATTGCAACATTGTCTCTTTCATTTTTGTCCAATTTTTTTCGTTAATACAATAACAAACGCTTGTTCCTTCTACAGTTCCTTTAATTAACCCCAAATGTTTTAGTTCTTTTAAATGCTGGGATACTGTTGGTTGAGAAAGCCCAATTTCATCTACTAATTCTCCACAAACACAAGAGTCTATTTTAAACAAATGTTGTAAAATAGAGACTCTTGCTGGATGCCCAAAAACTTTTGCAAAAAGAGCAATTTCATTTTGTTGGTCGGTAAACATTTCGGTTTTGGAAAGTCCCATTTTCCTATCATTAATTTATTGCAATATTACGATTAACTATCCTATTGGCAAAACTACTTTGGCGTGATAGCGTTTTGCTTTAAAAGAGGTGCATTCGCCGCCATCTTGAATATGGCTTTATCTTAAAATGGAGAACACAAAAAAAGCCCGCTTAGAGCGGGCTTTTTTAATATATATTTCTTTATTATTAAAGGTCTACTAAGGTCGTTACATTTAATCTACCTGATCTACCATCCCAAGACCAATCTCCATATCCTGTCGCAGATGGTGTTCCACATGCCGGAGTATCATACGTATAAGTACCCCCGAATAAGTAGTATGCCAAATTCCAAGTCGCAACTCTACCACCTAAGGTAGTAGTTTGATTATACCCGATAAACTCTCTATAAGTGTTATCTCCAGATTCATACCACCAAGCCTGTGGGAACGGATTAACTGTTGTATAAAAACAAGGTTCGAAGAACGCATCGTTATCTGCTCCAGTATCTGTATTCATAATCATAGTAGCGCCTCTAGTAACCACTACTCTTTCTAACAATAATAACACCGCAGGACCTGTAGAGTGCTCGCCAGGAGGTGAAACATGAACAGCTCCTTGGTTTACTGCATCCCAGTTACCCGTATAAGTAGCATCTAAATCGTCTACATATGTTCCAAAAGCCATAGACACATCGGCACCACGCGTAGCTTTAAAAGCTGCGATATATGAGTCGCGACCATTAAAGGTAAAGTGATCGATGATAATTTCTTTTTGGTCGTTTGCCTTGGCAGTAAAAGACCCGTGAATTGACTCATAGATATACGTATCACGCTCGGTATCGTGCGGACGTCCAATAAAATAAATTTCGTCGAAGAAACCTTCAGAGCGTACTAGCTCTACGGCAGCCGAATGGCTTAAATCATTACCCATATTAAGAACAATCTCACCTTTAATGCCTAGATCGTAAGAGGCAAAAATACCTTTATACAGTCCATCAACAGATTCGTCAAAATCTGGGTTAGCCTCCATGGCCAAAAGTGCAGCAACCTTATCTACTGCTGTTTCTTGCGTTGTTGCATCGTCAAAATTGCTTTCTGTCTCACAGCTAAAAAGAACAGCAACGAATGCAAGTAGGAATAATTTTTTCATAATCAGTTTTTATTAGGGTTGCCCCGAAGTTAAGTAATTTAAAGCATTTGTGTTAAAAAAAAGTGAGGTTTGCCCCAAATTTTTGCTTTATATCTATCAATTTATAAAATAAGTGAATTTTAATCTTATATGCAATGGGTATTTTCCCCTAATTTTCATCAGAAATAATGGCACAAAAAAAAAGGCAAATTCTAACGAATTTGCCTTTAAAATATGATAGGTTTAGCTTAGTCTGCTAAAACGATTACTTTGTTGTCGCTCATTTCTATAGTTCCAGAATTGATTTCTAAAGTAGTAATCCCGTCTTCTTTCTTGAATTTGTCCTCTACTTCTTCGTCTAAGTCCATAGTGCCCCATACTTTAACCTTTCCAGGTCCTAAGAGCGAAACTACCGCCGCGTGATTGTTGAGCATCTGAAACTCACCTTGTACACCTGGTACGGCTACCGAATCAACTTCTCCACTAAACAATGTGGCTTCTGGAGTTACAATTTCTAAATGCATAGGTTTTTGCTTTAAGCGATTTATGCTTCGGCTAACATTTTCTCACCAGCCTCGATAGCTTCTTCGATAGAACCTTTCAAGTTAAATGCGGCTTCTGGAAGGTGATCTAGTTCTCCGTCCATGATCATGTTAAATCCTTTGATTGTTTCTTTGATATCTACCAATACTCCTGGGATACCTGTAAACTGCTCTGCAACGTGGAAGGGTTGAGATAAGAAACGTTGTACACGTCGCGCACGATTTACCGCCATCTTATCCTCTTCTGATAATTCTTCCATACCAAGAATCGCGATGATATCTTGTAATTCTTTATAACGCTGTAATAGCTCTTTTACACGAGTAGCACAGTCGTAATGCTCATCTCCTAAAATGTCTGCAGATAAAATTCTTGAAGTAGAATCCAATGGATCTACCGCAGGATAAATACCAAGCTCAGCAATTTTACGAGACAATACCGTTGTTGCATCTAAGTGAGCAAAGGTTGTCGCTGGAGCAGGGTCAGTAAGGTCATCTGCAGGTACGTAAACCGCTTGTACAGATGTAATAGATCCTTTTTTAGTAGAAGTAATTCGCTCTTGCATGGCACCCATCTCTGTTGCCAATGTTGGTTGGTAACCTACCGCAGAAGGCATACGACCTAATAGTGCAGATACCTCAGAACCAGCTTGTGTAAATCTAAAGATGTTATCTACGAAGAAAAGTACGTCTTTTCCTTGTCCGTCGCCAGCTCCATCACGGAAGTACTCAGCAATGGTAAGCCCAGAAAGTGCTACTCGAGCACGAGCTCCAGGAGGTTCGTTCATCTGTCCGAATACGAAAGTCGCTTTTGATTCTTTCATCGCAGCCTTGTCAACCTTAGAAAGGTCCCATCCGCCTTCTTCCATAGAGTGCATAAAGTCGTCTCCGTAGCGAATAATTCCTGATTCTAACATCTCACGAAGTAAGTCATTCCCCTCACGAGTACGCTCACCTACACCAGCAAATACAGAAAGTCCACCGTGTCCTTTGGCAATGTTGTTAATCAATTCTTGAATCAATACTGTTTTACCTACCCCGGCACCACCAAATAATCCAATCTTACCACCTTTTGCGTAAGGCTCAATAAGGTCGATTACTTTAATACCTGTAAATAAAACTTCTGTAGAAGTAGAAAGGTCTTCGAATAACGGAGCCTCTCTGTGAATTGGCAAACCGTTTTCTCCAGTTTTAGGTAAGTTCCCGATACCATCAATGGCATCTCCGATTACGTTGAATAGACGTCCGTAAACATCTTCTCCAATTGGCATTTGAATTGGAAGTCCTGTAACATGTACATCTACTCCTCTACTCAAACCGTCTGTAGAATCCATCGAAATGGTTCTTACGGTGTTTTCACCAATATGTGACTGTACTTCAAGTACTAAAGTGTTTCCGTTATTATCTAATTCTAAGGAATCGTAAATCTTTGGAAGTTCCGAACCACTTGCAAACTCTACGTCTACAACTGGGCCGATGATTTGAACAACTTTACCTGTAACTTTTGACATCTCTGCGATTTTATTTTTCTAGTAATTAAGGTGCACAAATACACCCCGTTTTTAACGGTGCAAAGATAAATTATTTACAAAATATAACAGGCTAAATCGTAGCTTTTTTTGGAATAAAATCTACTCTACGGTAACCGACTTCGCTAAGTTGCGAGGTTGGTCTACATTTTTGCCCAACATTACCGCGATATGATACGATAATAATTGTAATGGAATGGTTGTAACCAATGGTGTTAACGCTTCTGGAGTTTGCGGCACCTCCATCACATAATCTGCAATTTCTGTAACCGTTGTATCTCCTTCTGTTACTACAGCGATGATTCTTCCTTCACGAGATTTAATCTCTTGAATATTACTCACCACTTTTTCGTAGTGATTGCTATTAACCGCAATAACAACTACCGGCATGTTTTCGTCGATAAGCGCAATAGGCCCATGCTTCATTTCGGCAGCAGGGTATCCTTCTGCATGAATGTATGAGATTTCCTTTAGTTTTAAGGCTCCCTCTAAAGCGACTGGGAAGTTATAACCACGCCCCAAATACAAGAAGTTAGATGCGTCTTTAAACTCTCTAGCAACGGCTTCAATATGATCGTTGGTCTTTAAGGCTTGTTCTACCTTGGCCGGAATCATATCTAGCTCGTGCAAATGCATCATATAATCGCTATGACTCATGCTGCCTTTTACTTTGGCTATACGCAACGCCATTAATGTAAGCACCGTAATTTGCGTGGTAAAAGCTTTAGTAGATGCCACACCAATCTCTGGCCCAGCATGTGTGTAGGTACCGCTATGAGTTTCGCGAGAAATACTCGATCCTACTACATTACATACACCGTACACAAAAGCACCTTTCCTTTTGGCTAACTTGATAGCTTCCAAGGTATCTGCGGTTTCGCCACTCTGAGAAATCGCGATGACCACATCTTTTTCTGTAATAATTGGGTTGCGATATCTAAATTCAGAAGCATACTCTACCTCGACAGGCACACGTGCCCACTCCTCAAATATATATTCAGAGACCAAACCAGCATGCCAGCTAGTTCCGCAGGCAACAATAATGATTCTGTTTGCGTTGGCAAACTTCTGAAGATGATCTTCGAGGCCACCAAGCTTTACAATCCCTTCGTCAGGCAATAATCGCCCGCGATACGTGTCTTTAATCACACTGGGTTGTTCGTATATTTCTTTGATCATAAAGTGATCGTAACCACCTTTTTCGATCTGCTCCAAATTGAGCTTTAGTTCTTGTATATAAGGATCTACACGTTCGTCGTTTTCGATTTGACGTACGCGCACCTCGCGTCCTAGTCGAATCACCGCCATCTCGCCATCTTCTAGATAAATAGCGTTGTTGGTAAACTCAATAAAAGGAGTTGCATCACTAGCCACAAAAAACTCGTCGTCACCGATTCCAATAGCCAAGGGGCTACCTAGTTTTGCCACGACAATTTCGTTGGGTTTGTTACGGTCGAACAATGCGATCGCGTAAGCTCCAACAACTTGATTGAGCGCTATTTGAACTGCTTTACCAAGTTTAACATCTTCTTCTTTTTTAATCTCTTCGATAAGATTTACCAAAACCTCTGTATCTGTGTCAGAAGTAAAAGTATAGCCACGCTTAATAAGTTCCTTCTTAATGGTCGCGTAGTTTTCTATAATTCCGTTATGAATAATAACTAAGTCTCCGCTATTAGAAATGTGCGGATGCGAATTCACATCGTTTGGTACTCCATGTGTTGCCCATCGTGTGTGACCAATTCCTAGGTGACCATCTGTGGCGATCTCTTTATCTACTTTTGCAGACAAATCGTCTACTTTTCCCTTGGTCTTACACATTTGAATCTTGTCACCATCGTACAAGGCGATTCCTGCACTGTCGTAACCGCGATATTCAAGTCTTTTAAGTCCGTTAAGGATAATAGGATAGGCTTTCTGATGGCCAATATAGCCTACAATTCCACACATATATTTTAGGTTTTACTCGGGGTCTGTATAATAAATGGTAAGCTTTAAACGCTTGTTTTCGTTAGTTGCTGCATTCCCAAAGACAACGGTTCCTTCTGGAGAAGCTACTCCGCCAGATGGCATATATTTAATATTCTCGTCAGAAGGAGCCTCTACCGTTAAAAAGTTGGTAGATAAAACTTCTTGAGCTACAGCAAGCCCTAATCGCACATTGGTCGAATCTCTTCTCAAGATATTGCTTATATGAGTTGTCAATCTGAGTTTATAAGATACACCTTCGTCGCTTGCGTTGCGTTTAACAATGCCTAAATGTGAACTTTTTAGTTCGGCAGTGTTATTTGCAAAGGTATTATCGATCTCATAATCGATAAGAACTCGTCCATTGTCCATATCATATAAAAAGAGACGCTCGGGCTCTGATTCGCCGCCAGTCACCTTTCCTTGGGCAATAAACACCTCTAAATTGGCCTCGTTAATCAACCAATCGTTTTCTTTTAAAATGGTAAGTTCGTCGGCTTCGCCGTCACCATCTTCGTCTGGGCCAAAAAGATCTATGACCGCAACAGAACCTTCTCCTCCTTTGAGGTATAGAAACTTTTCACCATTAACTTCGTCTTGATCTGCAAGTTCGGCTTCGATATCTGGAGAAAATTCGGTTTCGAATACATTCACGACATTTCCAGCAAATGCTAACACAAAGACCTCTGATAAGGTAATTGGATCTGTTGTATCGCCATCGTTGTCAGAATCTGCAACATCGATAGCTTCGTATTGATAATCTATCGTGATGGCTGCTTGGGAGATATCAAAATAAAACAATACACCATTATCGCTAAGGGCTTCTACTTTAAAATATATACCTCTAAAGAAATCTGTGAAGTTTCCATTAGAGCTAAGTTCTGGCGAACCTTCTCTATCTAAAATCAATTCTTTAAAATAGTCTACAGGCAAATCTACACGCCATCTTGGCGCTAAGGTCTCCTCATCGTCTTCTCCTTCGTTTTCGACAACCACCGTATCCGAAGGTAAAAACTCCATCTCTTCATAGATGAGCTCCCCTAAAAAGGCTTCGAAAGTAGGGCCTTGATCTGAGTAATATTTTTGAGGCTCCTCAAAGCCAGTGTCTGGATCAAAATCTCTTAAGAAATAATTAGAGCGGTACATCGAGATTTTTATAGGTGATTCGCCATACACAGAATCCAAGACATAATCGTCAGACTCACTAGAGGTAACGTCTAGGGTCGCGAAGTATGGAATGTCCATAGTGACCTTTACAAATTCGGCCTCATCGCCAAAATCCGGATCGGTCTGAGCCAACTGAACCTGCGTAAGAAGGTTTGAGGTTGTTTTTCCGTAGATGGGATCGTTGTAAATCCCCAATTGATAGTTGTTTAAAAAATTGGTCTGAACCCTCGTAGTACGAGCTGCATAACTAACCACCGAGGCGCCTTCGTAAACGTCGGTATCAAAGTTGTTTCCACCAATAATACTTCCTCCTAAGTTTGTGGCATCTTCGTCACAAGAAATAGCCAAAACAGCCAACAAACAGGCTGCAAACGTTAAGAATTTATGTGTGCAATTCTTCATGAAATAAGCAAAAACGATTATTAAAGTACTTTATTGGTGTAAAAGTCTAAATACGCTTCAGAAAACTCTTCCTTATTATGAAAGTTTAACACTGGTAGGTCGCATTTTTTAAGATAATCTTCTAATTCTCCTGGAATCTGTTCAGATCCAACAATAATTGCATCTGAATGATCGATAGCAACACGCATTATGCTGTTGTAATCTGCTTCTTCTAATTCGTCTAGGGTTTTACCTTCAATACCGTCAAAGGCAACTTTGGCCTTCATTCCAGGATCTAGGTTACCTTCGAAACCAGTATCATAAACAGAAGTAACAATCTTACTGTTTTCGAACAAAGGTTCTGTTTTATAATATTGACGCAAATACAGTGGCAATAAAGAAGCCAACCAACCGTGCACATGAATAATGTCTGGAGCCCAGTTGAGTTTTTTAACAGTCTCGATTACGCCTTTTGCAAAGAAGATAGCACGTTCGTCGTTATCTGAGTATAGTTTTCCATCTTCGTCTGTAAGCGTAGCTTTGCGTTTAAAGTATTCTTCGTTATCGATAAAATATACCTGCATACGCTCCTTCGGAATAGATGCTACTTTAATAATCAACGGCATGTCCATATCGTTAATCACCAAATTCATCCCCGAAAGGCGAATCACTTCGTGCAATTGATGGCGACGCTCATTGATATTACCATAACGCGGCATAAAAATTCGAATCTGACCTGAATTGCTGTTTACCATTCTCGGAGCCTCAAACGACATCGAAGAAATCTCGGTCTCTGGTAAATAAGGAATTACTTCAGAAGACACATACAAGATTCTTTTATCTTTCATATAATATTTTTTATCCAAAACCCTGCCAAAAATGGATCGGGCGTTCGTGTAGCTTAACTACCTAATTGATTTAATCTTATCAATAAAAAACGATGAATCAACTTTAAGTTAAAATCATCTGTTCAACCTATTTAAGGTATCCTTTTTAAAAACCCTGCAAAATTACGAAAATTTATGAAGATTGACAGTAAACTCTTAATTTTGCTAGGTCTTAAAAACACTTTATGCCAGTTTTCTACTCTTGTAAGGAGTTCTCAAACTTTATTACCACCCAAAAGTCAAAGGGTCAATCTATTGGGTTTGTCCCTACCATGGGTGCTCTACATAAGGGGCACGGCTCGCTCATAGAGGTTTCGCTTCGCGAAAACGATCTTACCGTGGTAAGTATCTTTGTGAATCCCACCCAGTTTAACAATGCAGCAGATTTAGATAAATATCCACGTCCTTTTAAACAAGATGTGGCATATTTAGAGCAAATAGACCCTGCCATCGTTGTTTTTTCGCCAGAGGCCAAAGATCTTTATGGCGGATCTGTGCAGTCAAAAGCGTATCGTTTTGGCGGACTAGAACACGAAATGGAAGGCAAGCATCGCCCTGGGCATTTTGATGGTGTAGGCACAGTACTCAATTTGCTTTTTAGAAAAGTGTTGCCCAACAACGCTTACTTTGGGCAAAAAGATTTTCAGCAGTTACAAATCGTGCGCAAATTGGTGCAAATAGAAAAATTGCCCATTACGATAGTAGGCTGCCCTATTCACCGAGCCAAAAGTGGCCTTGCCATGAGCTCTAGGAACAAACGTCTTAGTACGCAACAAACCACAGAAGCGGCTTTACTGTTTAAGGCACTGACCCATGCACAGACAGCTTTTAAGACTAAAAGCATCGCTCAAATAAATAAAGAGATAGCCGTTCTTTTTAAAGAAAATCCACATTTGGAGTTAGAGTATTTTGAGATTGCAAAGGCAGACACGCTTAAAACAGCCATTCGAAAAAGAAAAAATAAATCGTACAGAGCCTTTCTAGCAGTCTTTGCAGGACCTGTTCGATTGATAGATAATATTGCTTTAAACTAGTATCTTTGCATTATGTTATTACATGTAGTTAAATCTAAGATCCACCGTGTAAAAGTTACAGGTGCAGATCTCAATTATATAGGAAGCATCACCATAGACGAAGATCTTATGGATGCAGCCAACATTATTGAAGGAGAAAAAGTTCAGATTGTTAACAACAACAACGGCGAACGCCTCGAAACTTATGCCATTCCTGGCCCCAGAGCTAGTGGCGAAATTACACTAAATGGTGCCGCTGCTCGAAAAGTCGCTCCTGGTGATATTTTGATATTGATCACTTACGGAATCATGACGGCAGAAGAAGCCAAAAACCACAGCCCTGCACTGGTATTCCCAGACGAAAAAACCAATTTGCTTACCTAGATTTGAAAAAACCGATAGGTATATTTTTAAAGACCGCAATCCCAATTCTTATTGGCGTTGTACTTATCTATTATTCCATTTCTAAAATGACGCCTGAATCGCGTAGCATGTTATGGGAGAATATCAAAAATGCAGACCCTTATTGGATTGGGCTTTCGTTGCTATTAGGTTTTATCAGTCATTCCCTGCGCGCTTATAGATGGAAGTATCTGTTAGAACCACTAGGCTGTAAACCGCGATACACGGTGAGTTTTGTCGCTGTGATGATCGCATATTTGGCCAATTTAGGAATCCCTCGATCGGGCGAAATCCTACGCGCCGTGACCCTATCTAATTACGAAGGGCTTTCTTTCGAGAAATCATTTGGTACCATCATTTCAGAACGAGTCGCAGATTTAGTCATGCTTTTGCTGGTGGTAGGATCTGCCTTCTTTATGCAAAGCGGAAACTTGCTAAACTACCTAGAACAACAAGATGTGAATGTATTTGCCACCTTAGGAATTGTTGCTCTTGGTCTTTTACTACTCGTAGGTTTTTTACGTCTTATTAGACGCAGCCAAAACAAATGGTTGGTAAAAATAAATGGTTTTTTACAAGGCATTCTTGAGGGTATTGGCAGCATTTTAAAAATGAAAAACAAAGGGTGGTTTATCCTTCATACCTTTTTGATTTGGGGTATTTACCTGCTTATGTTTTGGGTTATTAAATTTGCAATACCAGGCATGGAGTTTACCGCATTAGGTACCATATTAGTCGCTTTTGTAGCCGGAAGTTTTTCTATCTCGACCACCAATGGCGGCCTCGGAATTTTTCCGTATCCCATCGTTGTGGGAGCGGTTTTTGTTTTTTCGGGTATTTCGCAAGAACAAGGCGAAGCTTTTGGCTGGGTGATTTGGGGCTCACAAACGGCATTAAATATTGTGATTGGGGGCCTTAGCTTTTTGCTATTACCACTGCTCACAAAAAGAGCTACGGTTCAAAAAGAAGAAGCCAAATAAGACTTCATTTTTTAGTATATTACTGCTCTTAAAACCACCCTGGCATGAAAAAATATATCCTACTTGCGCTTTCCCTAATTCTTGGCCTGCAATCCTTTGGGCAATCAAAGATTTTATACGAAGAATTCTATTCAGAAAAATTAGGCGAAGCGAGAAAAATCAAGATTCAGTTGCCTAGAAACTACGAATCAAACGAAGACAAAGTATACCCAATTGTCTTGGTGCTTGATGGCGATTATTTGTTCGAACCTGTTGCAGGTAACGTAGACTACTTTAGCTATTGGGAAGACATGCCAGAATCTATCGTTGTGGGAGTAATGCAAGAAGACCGATACCGCGATTGTTATTTTGACGACACCAACTTTTTTCCTGCCGAAGAAGGTGCAGCGTTTTTCGAATTTTTAGGCTTGGAATTGATTCCTCATTTTGACAAAACCTACAGAACCGCCAAGTTTGTGGTAGCGGTAGGACACGATTTTACGGCCAATTTTATCAATTACTATTTGTTTAAAGATCCGCCCCTTTTTAATGGATATATAAACCTAAGCCCAGATTTGGCGCCTTTGTTAGATGAGCGCCTGGCAGAAAGACTTCCTTCGGTAGAAAATCAGGTTTTTTATTATTTAGCCACAGGAACAGACGACGTTAAAGGGCTCATGGACGTTGCGGTAGACCTAGATAAAATGTTGGCAGGAATCGACTCGCCAAATGTGACATACTATTACGACAACTTTGATGGTGCCAACCATTATTCACTCGTTGGGCGCGGAATACCTTCTGCATTAGAGCAAATTTTTCAGGTATATAGACCCATTAGTAAAAAGGAATATAAAGAAGTATTGCTAACTCTCCCTGGGTCGCCTTATACCTATTTGGTAGAAAAATATGCTACCATAAAAGACCTCTTTGGGCTTACTAATCCTATTCGAATCAAAGATTTTATTGCAGTGGCAACGGCAGCAGAAAAAACTCAAAAATGGGAAGCGCTTGGCGAAATTGCCAAACTTGCCCGCTCACAGTATCCAGACCTAGTGTTAGGCGATTATTATTTAGGACGCTATTACGAAGAGACTGGCGAACCTAAAAAAGCCATGCGAACCTATCAGGGTGCCTACGACAAAGAAGAAGTAGATTTTATCACTGTAGATCTAATGCTAGATTTGGCAGACAAAATCAAAGAAGACTTTGGGTATTAATCAAAGCATCAAACAACATTTTGTAGTTAATTCATGGCCAAAGTAAAAACCACATTTTTTTGTCAGAGCTGTGGCTCACAGTTTTCTAAATGGCAGGGGCAATGTACCTCTTGCAAAGAATGGAACACCATTACAGAAGAGGTTATTCAGAAAAAGGCTGCTCCAGCTTGGGAGGCCACAAAAACTACCAAAAGAAAAGCGGCTTCTCCTACGCCAATATCTCAAATCAAAAGTTCTGACGAGGCTAGGATTCCAACAGGTAATGACGAACTCGATAGAGTTTTAGGCGGTGGAATTGTACCTGGCTCTTTAACTCTTTTAGGAGGCGAACCTGGTATTGGGAAAAGTACCTTAATGCTACAAATCGCGCTTGATTTACCTTTTAAAAGCTTATATGTTTCTGGCGAAGAAAGCGCTGCACAAATCAAAATGAGGGCAGATAGAATTGCGCCTAATTCGGAGCATTGCTTAGTGCTTACAGAAACAAATACTCAAAATATATTTAGTCATATCGCCACAACAAATCCAAGTTTGGTGGTTATAGATTCTATTCAAACGCTGCACACAGATTTTGTAGAAAGTAGCGCTGGGAGTGTTTCTCAAATTCGTGAAACCACCAGCGAGCTCATTAAGTTTGCCAAAGAGAGTCAGACCCCGGTTATCATAATTGGTCACATTACAAAAGATGGCCATATCGCGGGGCCTAAAATTTTAGAGCATATGGTAGATACGGTCCTTCAGTTTGAAGGCGATCGCAACCATATGTATCGTTTACTCAGAGCCAACAAAAACCGCTTTGGGTCTACCAACGAATTAGGAATTTACGAGATGGTTTCTAGCGGTTTGGAACAGGTTAAAAACCCCTCCCAGGTATTACTGTCTAATCATAGCGAAGCCATGAGTGGTACAGCAGTAGCAGCTACGTTAGAAGGGATGCGCCCGTTGCTTATAGAGATTCAGGCCTTGGTGAGTTCTGCTGTATATGGCACGCCTCAGCGTTCTGCAACTGGATACAACATAAAACGCTTAAACATGTTGCTCGCTGTACTCGAAAAACGAGCAGGGTTTAAATTAGGAGCCAAGGATGTGTTTTTAAATATAACTGGCGGAATTAGAGTAGAAGATCCTGCCATCGATTTGGCCGTTGTAGCCGCGATCTTATCTTCTAATGTAGATATCGCAGTTCCAAAATCCCTTTGTTTTGCTGCAGAAATAGGACTTTCTGGCGAGGTTAGACCCGTCACTCGCATAGAGCAACGCATTGCTGAGGCTCAAAAACTAGGCTTCGAAACCATGGTAATTTCAAGTCGATCTAAAATTGGTCAAAAGCAATTCGACATAGAACTTATCAAAATCACCAAAGTACACGATTTAGTGAGGCACTTATTTGGCTAGCCTTATGGCGCAGGATTAGGGTTTGCCATATGCACCGTTTCTATCTCTCCGAGTACTTCTTCTGATAACGTTAGGTCTATACTATCGATATTCTCTTTGAGTTGTTCCATGGTCGTCGCCCCAATAATATTGGACGTAATAAAAGGTCTGTCGTTTACAAAAGATAAAGCCATCTTGGTAAGAGATAGCCCGTGCTTTTGAGCGATTTCGTGATACGCCTGCGTCGCTTTAAGCGAGTTATCACTGCTGTATCTGCTATAGTTTGGAAATAAGGCAATACGCCCCTTCTCGGGCATTTTACCTTGTAAATATTTTCCAGAAAGCACTCCAAAGGCTAATGGGGAATAAGCCAAATAACCTATGTTTTCCATTTGCAAAACTTCTGAGAGCGCTATCTCGTCTCTGCGCTGTAATAAGCTGTATGCATTTTGAGTGGAGACCACCTTAAGCTTTCCTTTGCGATGCTCTTCCATATAACGCATAAGGCCAAAAGGCGTTTCGTTACTCACAGCGATATGCCTTATTTTACCTTCTTTTACAAAGCCTTCTAATCTATCGAGAATCGCAGCAATATTGTCTTCCCATTGTGCATTAGGTACGTGGTTATAATCGCGCTGTCCAAAAATATTGACTGCACGTTCTGGCCAATGCAGCTGATACAGGTCAATATAATCTGTTTGTAATCGGGTAAGGCTCTTATTAATCGCATCGTTTAAAGAAGCTTCCGAAAAGTCTAAATTGTCACGTATATTAGAAAATGTTGGGCTATAACCTACAATTTTCGAACCGATTATCACTCGATCACGGTTGTTGTTTTTAGCCAGCCAAGTACCTATTATATTCTCTGTCGCACCCTGTGTTTCTTGAGTATACGGAACCGCATACATCTCTGCCGTGTCTATAAAGTTAACCCCTCTATCTAATGCATAGTCTAATTGATCGTGTCCTTCTTGTTCCGTATTTTGTCGTCCCCAAGTCATGCTGCCTAAGCAAATTTTACTCACTTTAAGATCTGTATTGGGTAAGGTGGTATATTTCATAGCCTTATTCGTCTATCTGTTCTAAGAGTTGTGTTATTTGGTCGAGTTTTGGGGTCAAAATTACTTCGATCCTTCTATTTGCTTCGCGACCTTCGGAGGTATCGTTTGTTGCGACTGGGGCAAATTCGCCTCTTGCAGCCGCGGTGATGTTAGCTTCACTCATACTAGAAGATTGAATCATAATGCCTACAATAGCCGTGGCTCTCTTTGCAGACAAATCCCAGTTGCTTGTCAAGTTGCCGCTACCAGAATAAGGCACATTATCTGTATGTCCTTCTATTAACACTGCAATTTCTGGATTGTTTGCCAATACTTTTGATAGCGCCTCAACGGCGGAACGACCTCTGGCATTTACAGCCCAGCTACCACTTTCGAACAGCAGTTTGTTCTCCATAGAAACATACACTTTTCCGTCGCGTTGTTCTATGGTAAGCCCATTACCCTCAAAGCTTGTAAGAGCTGCCTGAATTGCATCCTTTAAAGATCGCATCTGCGCCTCTTTTGCGGCAATCACAGCTTCTAATTGATCGATTCGATCGCTCTTTTGAGCCAATTCTTGTTGCAATCTATTTAGACGCTCACTCTCTGCGGCTAGCGCCTTTTCTTTAGCTTCGAGCTCTGTTAGCAGCGCTCTATTCTGAGTCAAGTTTTGTGAAAGCAGTTCAGAACTATTATTCTCTAGCGCGTCGTACGAAGCCTTCATTCGATTGTAGCTGTTCTGAGCGCCTTCTAGGTCCATCGCCAATCTGCTGTTTTGAGCTTTTAGTTCTTGTAACTGAGATTTAAGTAAGGCAACAGCTGCGCTATCATTAGACTCGTTATTGTCTAGTTGACTTAGTAAGTCTCTGTTTTCTACCTGAAGAGCATCGTACTTGTTTTTTAAGTCGTCATAAATCTGTGACGAAACACAAGAATTAAGTACAAAACTGAGGGCAAGTAGGTATAAAAATTTAGGGTTCATAGGTTTTTTTAAATTAAGAGAAATCGAGTTCTACCATATGTGGGCAATGATCGCTATGGTATGCTTCTGGCAGAATCAAGGCTCGTTTAATATTGTCTTTTAAGGGGTCTGAAACCAAATTATAATCGATGCGCCATCCCTTATTGTTGGCCCTGGAATTGGCTCGATAACTCCACCAAGTGTAATTATGTGGATCTTTGTTAAGGTGTCTAAACGAATCGATAAAACCGTTTTTCATAAATGCATCTAACCACGCGCGTTCTTCTGGCAAAAAGCCAGAAACCTTTTTATTACGCACTGGATCGTGAATATCGATTGCCTCATGACAGATGTTATAATCACCACCAATCACCAAATTGGGAATGTCTTTTTTGATTTTGTTTATATACCCCTGAAAATCGTCCATAAATTTAAACTTGGTGTCTAAGCGAGCACTATTTGTTCCGCTAGGTAAGTACAAACTCATTACAGAAACATCGTCATAATCTACGCGCAAATTACGCCCTTCAAAGTCCATATAGTCTATGCCAGTGCCGTATTCGATATGTTTGGGTTCTGTTTTACAAAATACGGCAACCCCACTATATCCTTTTTTTTGCGCACTGTACCAATAATGATGTGGATACCCAGCAGCTTCAATTTCTGCCAAATCTACTTGAGACGATTCTGCCTTGGTTTCTTGTAAGCAAATAACGTCGGGGCCAGCGGCTTTAAGCCAATCGCAAAAGCCTTTTCGCATGGCGGCTCTTATACCATTTACGTTGTACGATATGATTTGCATAGACTCCTTTTTTTGGATTAACGCTAAATTAAATACTATCGTACTTTTACCTTACTTTGTGGCTCGAAAGATTTCCATATTTAATGAACAAAATAATTTGAGCCTACGCCAGTTATATTAATCTATCAAAGCACCTTTCGTTTGAGACTTGGATACTTCTTATTATGCTTTGCGATTTTTGGGCAATTAAAGGCTCAAACTAATCCCAGAGGGGTTGTTGGCAAAACCTTTGCCTTGAGCGATACTATTGTAATAAGTGATCAATCAATTAATCCGGCTTTTTTTCGATTAAACGATACTCAGGACAACCCAATCGATCCTAGCGAGTATACGATAGATTATAGTACTTCTACTTTGATTATCTCTGCGCAATTGCAGCGCAGATTAGATAGCGTCTTCGTGCAGTACCGCCCGTATCCAGCTTTTTTAACGCGCCGTTACTCCTTATTGGATTCTACTGTGGTGGTGGCCAATTCTGGAGCCTTAGACAGGCTCTACAGTTTACAGGAAGCAACCAAAGCAAGAGAAACTACGCCTTTCGATGGCCTTATTACAAACGGTAGTATTACCCGAGGCGTTACGGTGGGGAACAATCAAAACGCGGTGGTCAATTCGCAATTAGATTTGCAAATAACAGGTAAGTTGAGCGACAAAGTGTCTATTAGAGCTTCGATTCAAGATGCCAATATTCCTACCCAAGAAGGAGGCTACTCACAAAATTTAGATGAGTTTGACCAAATCTTTATCGAGCTTTTTAGCGATCGCTGGAACATTCGCGCGGGGGATATCAACTTGATAAACAACCAAAGTCACTTTGCAAATTTTACAAAGAAAATTCAAGGAATCTCATTAGGAGCCAATTTTGTAGGCAAAGACAGCAGTAGAACGAGAATGCAGGTCGCTGGAGCCTTGGTAAGAGGAGTTTTTTCTCGTAGCACCTTTACCGGTCAAGAAGGCAACCAAGGGCCATACAAGTTGGTGGGACCCAATGGTGAGCTCTTTATTTTAATCGTCTCAGGGAGCGAACGTGTTTTTGTGAATGGAGTGCAATTAGCGCGAGGCGAAAACAACGACTATGTTATAGATTACAACGCCGGTGAGATTCGGTTTAACCCAACGTATCCCATCACTGCCAATATGAGAATCGCTGTCGAATACCAATATACAGACAGAAATTATACCCGCTTTGTGGGTTATGGTCAAGGCGATTATTCGAACGAGAGTTTTACCATAGGAGCTTATGCCTATTCAGAAAGCGATGCAAAAAATCAACCCTTGCAGCAAAACTTGAGCGAAGAACAAGTGGCGGTTTTACAAAATGCGGGCGACGATCGATCGCTTATGACCGCGCCTTCTGCAGTTCCTGATACCTTCTCAGAAAACAAAATTCTTTACAGAAAAGAAACTATAAGTGGGATAGAAGCCTTTGTATTTAGCGATAATCCCGACGACGAACTTTTTAATGTGCGCTTTAGTTTTGTAGGCGAAAACCAGGGCAATTACGTTATAAGTAATAGCAATGCCATAAGCAGGATTTTTGAATTTATTCCGCCAGTAGATAGTGTCCCACAGGGAAGTTATGAGCCGGTTTTCCCGATTATCGCGCCCACACTTTTGCAAGTAGGTGGTGTTTATGGTAAGTATCATCCCAGTCAAAAAACAGAGATCGATTTTGAGCTTAGTGCAAGCCGCAGCGATCAGAATTTGTTTTCGGACCTCGATGACAACAATAATAACGGTATTGCAGCCCACCTTCAAGGGAATCAATTTATCGTAAGTGATTCTACCGGAAACTACTTAAAAGGTTTTGGTAGCGTAGATTATTTACAAGAAGAATATCAATCCATCGAACGCCTATTTAACGTAGAATTTAATAGAGATTGGAACCTCTTTCTGCCTAGTGGCGACCAACTATTTACCATAGGTGGACTAGAGGGCAAGCACCTAAAATGGGGGCGTACTCGATATGAGTTTCAAAGACTCACCTACGACGATTCTTATACAGGAAACAGACATTTGCTCAATTCCGCTTTGCGATACAAAAAGACGCAATTGAATGTGAGAGCGAGCCTATTACAAAGTGAAAGCGACAGTTTACGCTCAGATTTTAACAGGCTGTTTCTGGGTGCCAGCCAATCGCTAAATAAGGCTTGGATAGGTGCAAAAATAGATATAGAAGACAATGAGCAGCGATTGCAAGCACAAGATTCGCTATCGCCCATTAGCCAGCGATTTAAAGATTACGAGCTATATACAGGAATAGGCGATAGCACTGGAGTCTATGCTTCTGTGGGATATCGATATCGAGTTACAGATAGCGTTGTAAATAATGTGTTGGCACGAGTTAATAACTCCCAGACATATTATTTAAAGACTACTCCGATTAATACCCCCAACTCTCAATTGAGTGTATTTGCCAACTACAGAACCCTGCGTTTTGAAGATACCGATAAGGAGAAAGAACAAACCATAAACGGACGCATTGTGTATAACCAACGCCTTTGGAACAATGCGGTGTTATGGACCACTACCGTGGAATCAAATGCGGGAGTAGTCGCAACCCAAGAATTTACTTATGTAGCCGTAGAAGCCGGGCAAGGCATTTATACCTGGAACGATTACAACGATAACGGCATACAAGAATTAGAAGAGTTTGAAGTGGCTCAGTTTCAGGACGAAGCCACCTTTGTGCGTGTTTTACTGCCGAATCGTATTTTTATTAAAGTGAACGAAAACGCCTTTAGCCAGAGTATCACTTTACAACCTAAACAATGGGTAAATAGTGAGAATTCGTTTAAAAAATTGCTCTCCAAATTTTACAATCAAACCACTTATTTGATCGATAGAAAAATTAAAAGAGAAGATAATAACTTAATGCTTAACCCCTTTAGAGATGGAGGTGACGATCAATTAGGCCTTAGGTTGAACATAAAAAATACGCTATTTTTTAATCGAGGGTTAAATCGTTATACCACGAGTTACACCTTTTTGTCTACAGCCAATAAAACCCTGTTATCTACAGGTTTACAAGAGAACACCTTGCAGAGTCATCAATTTAACTTTTTACATAAAGTTGGAACCAGTTGGCTGTTTAATTTTAAAGGGACCTTGAGCGAGAACGAGAGCATTTCACAAAACTTTCCTAGCCGTAATTTTGCACTAGACAATATCGCCATTCAGCCTAAAATTAGTTATCTGTGGAACAAATCCTTACGACTCGATCTTAGCTATAAATTTAGCAACAAAGACAACACCCTTGGCAATGAGGCCTTAGAACAACAAACTCTAGGGGCTCTTTTTAGTTATTCAAAACTTGACGCAGGATCTATCAATGCCGAGTTTAATTATATAAACAACGACTTTACCGGCAGCCCTTTCTCGCCTGTATCATATCAAATATTAGAAGGACTTAGCCCCGGAACCAACTTTACTTGGAGTGTACTGTTCCAAAAGAAGATTACTAAATACTTGGATGCCAATGTCTCGTACTTTGGCCGCAAGAGTGAACTCTCTAAAACCATTCATAGCGGAAGTGTTCAGCTTAGAGCCTATTTTTAAGTTTCGGTATGTTATTTGTACTTTGTAAAGTAAATTAAACCTATGAGACCCATTTATTTATTTGTGTTAAGCACATTCGCATTGTTTACCGCTTGTAATTCGAGCTATTCTTCTTCGTCTTCGAGCTCGAATAAAGACCAGGCCAAAGAACAACAAATGCTCGCCGATGGTTTTATGAAAGCTACAGTTATGCTCTATAACCAAGAATCGGGTTGCCCAGTTGTATTGATTCTTGAAGATGGCGAAAAACTTGACCCAATAAACTTAGATCCGTCTATGGCCAAAGAAAACTTGGAGCTTTGGATTAAATTTAGTCGTCTTCGAAGAATGCCAAGATGCGAATATGCTGGAATTGTATCCCTAACTGAGGCACAAAAAAAGGCGGAATAAAAATTCCGCCCTTTATCATATCTAAAATCTAAGTGAATTACTTCACAAGAATTCTTTTTACTTTACCAAAGTCACGTGTACCCAATCTTACTAAGTATACACCCGAAGCGGCATAAGACATATCAAGGTCAAAAGTATAAGACCCATTATTATTTTCTATCCAATTTGCAAGAACAGTTTGTCCTAATACATTGTTTACTCTAATCTGAAGTAAGTCGTCATAACTTACATTAGACAAAGTAATCTGAAAGTGCTTGTTATCTGTACTTGTAATAACGAAGTTAGAATCTGATAACTCAAAATCGTCTACTCCTAATACCGGTACGATGTCGGCAGTGTAATCTTCTGTTTCACCATAGGTAGTTTCCTCACAAGCATCGTCTGGTACTGGAGCATTCCAGTTAGTTTTGATTCTCATGATGTGCTCACCTAAAGCAACACCTGCAGGAACAGTTAATGAGAAGGTTTCTGTATAAGAACCTCCTGCAGAACCGTCTGCCATCTCTACATTGTCTAATACTAATTCTGATAATTCGAAAGCGTTGTTATCGTTAAAGTCAATCCATACACGAACAAACTGATCTCCATAACCTGTAGTAAACGTAATGTCTGTACTAGCATCGATTAACAACTCAGTTACTTGAGCTGTAAAGTCTGCATAGCCCTCACATCCAGAAGGATTATCGATAGTACCAACTTGTACTAATTGTAATCCATCACCAAACGAACAATCCATAGCTGGTTGACAAAATTGGTTTTCTACTGTAGAAGCTGTGTCGTCATTAGACGTATCACTATCGCCAGCAAGCTCGGTCCCTGCTACAAAAGCGTAAGAACCTAAAACAGAAACATCTGCTGCAGTTCCGAAGTCAAAAGAAACAGATCCTCCAACAGGTACTGGACCTGGTACAACATCGTTAACATCTGCACCACCATCTATATTATAAAATACAGGTACGTTAGTCTGTGGCTCCCCACCAAAGTTCTCTACAGTAACAGTTACTGTCTCGGCAGCACCTAAACCAACACCTGTAACAGGAGCTGTAATAGCTGATACTCCTACGTCGTCTGGTTCAAGATAAGTTACATCTTTAGTAAAGGCGTCGTTAGCTGGGTTTTCGTCTCCTACTAAAGCTGTAGAAGCAGTAATGGTGTAGGTTGTACCTACAGTTCCCATTGCAGCAGTTGCTGTAAATGTGTATGTTTCATTGGTTGCCGATGCAATCGGACCAGGCACCACTTCATTCACAGGAGCTCCTCCGTCTACAGAGAAAGAAACTGGAATGTTTGTTTGCGCAAGTGTACCAAAGTTTCTAACAGTAACTTCTACTGTCTCGGTAGCACTTAAAGTACCATCGTTTGGTTGGTTGATAGCTACTACCCCAACATCGTTATCTGCATCTGGAGCAATTTTAAATACTCCCACTACATCACGCTTGTTGGTGTTAAAATATTCGGCAATATGCCAGAATGTTTGATCATCAGATGGGTCTAACGTAAGGTGTACGTAATCTGCCAATCTATTAGTAGTATTAGAACCAGTACTCATAGCAATCGTTTGCTCTTCGATGGTCATCATACCTAATGGATCAGAATCAAAACGTCCTGTGTATCTAATTCCGATACGCTCGTCGCCTTTAGTTGTGGTATAAGCCATTGCGATGTTACCTTGATCGTCCATTCCCATAGATCCTGAGAAAGCGTGACGGCCAGTTACACCTGGTGCATTACTTGTATACGTACCTTCTTGATATACACTCCATGGAGCTCCATCACTAGCTTGGCGTAATTCGTACCATCTAATTCCAGCTAATTCGCCAGTAGGACTTGCATCTGTATCTACTACAAAATTGAAAATTGCAGAATTGTGTCCTGGAAATTTTCTAAACTGAGCTTGATTCATGATAGTGTTCTGTAACGCATCCTGATCAGGCGAACCTAAACTAGGAATGTTTGAGAAACTACCACCATCAAAAACAGAAACAAATGGGCTTACCCCATCTGCAAGGCCTAACTCAATTGGCACTGCACTAATGGTAGAAGAAGCTGGAGTTACCCAGTTCACATTAATATTCCATAATTTTAAGTGATCTTCTGAAACGCCACCAAAAGCATCGTCTTGTAAAAACACTACGGTTGCATTTCCTGCTGCAGGCAAATCTCCTTGCCCTACATTGAATATTTGTGGGCTATAGAAACCTACAGAAGTTATTCCGTTTAAAGGAAGTTCGACAAACTGAGCCGGAAGTCCTAATAACATTTGTTCGCGCTCTACAACAAATACAGCGTCTGTGTTAATATTGGCAGTTACATAGTAACCATCAGGCCAGATCGAGAATTTAGTATAATCTGGAAAAGATCCTGTCGTAAACTGATTCAGGTATACGTGCCATCCATCGGTTACTGGGTTTGGTCCTGCAGAAACTGCAACTTCGAAACCATTTGGTGCATTATCGAATTGAGTGATAATGTAACGATCTGCGAATTTGTCGTACAACATAATTGGATCTCCTAGGGTGTTTCCTGTAAGTACAGTCCCTAAGCTCAATTCTGCTGTTAACGGTGCTCCTGTTTTATCAAAAATTCTGAAGTTAGTATTCCAAGCAGCCAAATAGTGATCTGGACCAACAGCACCCGTAGGGTCTGTTACGCCAAATGGAGTACTTGTATCTGCCTCAAAAGTAAAGATTGGAGCTCTTCCTGGGTAACGAATAGCGTCTTTGTCTTCCATTGCTGGATCAAATCCTTTTGTCGGTAATCCCTTTCCTGGAGCTAATTTCCCCATATTAGGCCTTCTTTTTTCTGGCGCTACTCTTGGGGTAATGTTGTCTGCATATTTAACAGTTCCGTTTGCGATTTGTTCTGCAATACTAGGAACGTAAACATAATTTGTAACCATACCAGTATTGGTAGGTCCCGTTGTCTCTTGAGCTAGCACATTGCCAAAGGCAATTAATGCGGCCAGCAAGAAATAATTTTTCAATTTCATAAGGTTGGTTTTAGTTAGCAAAATGTAAAAAGTTGTTAAAAATAACATCTTTACCACTCATTGCCAAAGACACAGGGTTAAAATTTAGAGCCTAAAACCAAATTAATCTGCTGATATTCAGTAAAATATTAATGGTCAAATTATAAGCACAAAGGCAGAACGCGCTTTAACTTATTGATTCAAAGATGGTTGCAGTCAAATACTAGCTAAAACTAAGCTATTACGCTTTTAGCCAGTTTTTTACAGAAATCTCTTTGCCTATGATGGCAGCAAGCTGGTCTATCGCAACGCGGTCTTGCTTCATGCTATCTCTATGGCGCAAGGTAACCGTTTGGTCTTCTAGCGTTTGATGATCGACTGTAACACAGAACGGCGTTCCTAAGGCATCTTGTCTTCTGTAACGTCGCCCCACGGCATCTTTCTCGTCATAAGTGACAACCATGTCCCATTTGAGCTCGTCGATAATCTTGTGTGCCACATCTGGCAGGCCATCTTTTTTTACCAAAGGTAGCACAGCCACTTTGGTTGGTGCCAATACCGATGGAAGCTTTAAAACCACACGTGTAGAACCATCTTCCAAGGTTTCTGTTACAAGAGAGTGGCTCAATACAGCCAAAAACATTCTGTCTAAACCTATTGAGGTCTCCACTACATAGGGTGTGTAGTTTTCACCTAACTCGTGATCGTAGTATTGTAATTTTTTACCCGAAAACTCTTCGTGCGCTTTGAGATCAAAATCTGTGCGAGAATGAATCCCCTCCAATTCTTTAAATCCAAACGGAAAGTTGAACTCAATATCGGCAGCGGCATTGGCATAATGTGCCATCTTTTCGTGATCATGAAAGCGGTAGTTTTCTTCACCCATACCGAGCGACAGATGCCACTTTAGGCGATTTTCCTTCCATGCTTCATACCATTTGAGTTCTTCGCCAGGACGAACAAAAAACTGCATCTCCATCTGTTCAAATTCGCGCATTCTAAAAATAAACTGTCTGGCAACAATCTCATTACGAAAGGCTTTACCCGTTTGAGCGATTCCGAAAGGAATCTTCATTCGACCTGTTTTTTGAACGTTTAAGTAGTTTACAAAAATCCCCTGTGCTGTTTCTGGCCTTAAATAAACTTTGGTAGAAGAATCTGCAGAGGCACCGAGTTGTGTGCCGAACATCAAATTAAATTGACGTACGTCTGTCCAGTTTTTTGAACCTGTATCGGGGTCTGCAATGCCAAGTTCTTCGATAAGTGCTTTTACATCGGCAAGGTCTTCGTTTTCTAAGGAACGAGCCATGCGCTCTAACACTTCTTTTTGCTTGGCCAAATAGCCCATCACTCTGGGGTTGGTTGTTTTATATTGCTCCTCGTCAAAGCTTTCTCCAAAACGCTTTCGGGCTTTGGCGATTTCTTTTTGGGCTTTTTGATATTGTTTTTCGGCATAATCCTCGATAAGTACATCTGCTCTAAAGCGTTTTTTAGAATCTTTGTTATCGATAAGCGGATCGTTAAAGGCATCTACGTGTCCGGAGGCCTTCCAGGTAGTAGGGTGCATCAAAATGGCTGCATCTATCCCTACAATGTTTTGATGCATCTGCACCATGGCAGTCCACCAATAATTACGAATGTTATTTTTGAGCAATACTCCATTCTGAGCATAGTCATAAACGGCACTTAGGCCGTCGTAAATTTCGCTAGAACCAAAAATGTATCCGTACTCCTTTGCATGGGAGATTACCTTCTTAAACTGATCGTCGTTGTTTGCCATGGCGCAAAAATAAAAAAACCGCTACGATTTGCTCGTAGCGGTTCAAACATTTTTTTAATACAATTACTTACTTAAGAGTAAGTGTGGTTGTAGAAACTTGGCGCGCTCCATCAAAAACATTAATAGTGTACATTCCATCTACCAAATCACCTTCTGCTGCAGGCACTAATAGACATACATCTAATTCTTCGTTTTCGTAAAACACTTTAGAGGTTGCACTATAAAGTAAAGTGCTTTCGTCTTCGAAGGTCATAGTCGCTCGCTCTCCAATCACATTGTTTTGCGGATTGATTACCTGCACCAACAACAAACGGTCTCCCGCTTCTGCGATTGCATTCTCTGTAAGACTAAAACAGGCTCTAATTTTATCTGCTCTTTTAGCTCGTTGTGTATTTACGATACGACCACTTGAGCGCTCGATTACAGCTTCTGCAGAAAGGTTAGACACCTTGACCGCCGCTCCTCGTTTTACGGTTTCTGCCAAAGCTAGGTTCTCTATAGCAACCGAGTCGACCACACGAATGGTTTCGTTTAACGCTACTTGCGTACTATCGCGCTCCAAAGTTAGCGTCTGATTGAGGGCTATAAGACTGTCGGCTTTTCTAAAGAGCATTTTACGCTCGTTTTTTAGTCGGCCTACTTCTATTTTGTATCGCTTGATAAGTGCTAGGTTTGACTCAGAATCTTTTACAGAATCAAGCAGCACCACAATGCGTTGCTTGGCCGCGAGAAGATCTTTGTCCATCACATCGTTCTCTTGGATTACCTGATCGTAATCTACGATTAACGACTTTAATTCATTTTCGATTTCTTGCTTCTCCTCTGTTAGGTCGTCGGCTTTATCCTTGCTATTGTTGTAAAGGCTTACCGTATAAATTCCTAAGGCGATTAATAAGAATGTTAATACTCCTACTAATACTTTAAATTTTGATGTACTGCTTTCTGTACTCATAATTTTAAATTTTTTAAATTACGTTGATTTAAGGACTGCAAAGTTATGCAGTTACTCTCCTAATAACGACGAATCTGGCGTTATAATCCTTATTAAAATGTTAAATCTGTTTTTCCCGCAATTGTGCTCGGGCTGCGACCGTAGATTATTTGATAATCAGCGAGTTTTGTGCACATTTTGCTTAAATAATTTACCACTAATGTATCAAAAAAGCACCCAAAATGCGCAAATTATGCGCCTAAGTTACGGCCGTACACCTCTCAAATATTCGTTTAGTTTGTTGCAATTCGAAAAAAAAGGGCTGTCACAACAATTATTACACAATTTAAAATACAAAGGGCAGGAGCAAATTGGGTCTTTTATGGGCAATTGGCTGGGAAAACAAATCCTCGAGAAATTTAACACACTGCCTTTTGATGCCATTGTTATTGTGCCTGTGAGCAAAAGGACACTCAAAAAAAGAGGGTATAATCAGGTTGCAAAATTTGGTCATAAACTAAGTAAAACCCTACAAGTCCCCGTCGCCAAAAACCTACTCCTAAAAGAAAACGGTCGAACCTCTAGCGTATTCTTATCTAAATTGGCTCGGGCAGCCAAACCTGCTCATTTTTACCTAAATCCGAAGGCAGTTAGAACAGATTATAAGCATATTTTGCTGGTAGACGATTTGATTACAACGGGCGCAACTTTAGAGGCTTGTGCAAAAGAGCTGTTAAAGATTCCAGACGTTTCGTTAAGTTTTGCTAGTATTGCAGTGGTTTAAAGACTTTGTCTTTTTAACTTTGTGAATCTTATTATGCGCCATACTCTTACATCTGTTTTATTAGGCCTTGGAATGTTTATGCTTTTAATAAGCACGTCTAATTGTGCCAAAAGAGGAAATCCAGAAGGCGGCCCTAAAGATTCGTTACCGCCTATTATCGTGCGAACGGTGCCAGAAAACTATTCGGTTAATTTTGACGCAAAGGAGATCCGAATTTATTTTGACGAATACATCCGGCTCAATAATGTTCAGCGACAATTAGTGGTTTCACCTCCTTTTCAAAATGAGCCACAAATCACTCCCTTAAGTGCGGCAAAATTTATCAAAATAGTCATTACAGATACCTTAAAAGAGAACACAACCTATGCTATTAATTTTGGTAAGAGTATCGTAGATAATAACGAAGGGAATGAATATGAATATTATAAATATGTTTTTTCTACCGGAACTTTTATCGATAGTCTAAGCCTAAGAGGAACCATAAACGATGCGCTATTGGCAACCCCAGAAAAAGATGTAGCGGTTATGTTATACGAGTACAACGAAAACTATTCCGACAGCTTAATCTTTACAGAAAAGCCTTATTATATCGCAAATGTTCAAGACAGCACCTTTGCTTACGAACTCACAAATTTAAAGGCTGGGCAATACGTTATCACTGCCTTAAAAGATAAAAACAACAACTATACTTTTGACCCGTACGAAGATAAAATTGGCTATAAAAAACAAGTGATAAGCATCCCGACAGATTCTGTTTATGAGCTCTCACTTTTTAACGAAGTGCTAGACTACGATCTAAAAAGACCCCAACAAATCTCCAAACAACAACTGCTTTTTGGCTATGACGGAAACGCAGACAGCCTTAACATTACCCTTACCAACCCTATCCCCAGTGGTTTTGAAAAACGCATTATTAAGGAGCGAGATAAAGACACACTGCGGTATTGGTTTAAACCTGCCATTACTGCAGATTCTTTACAGTTTATTGCGGCCAACAGAAATATAGTAGACACACTCGTTGTGAGATGGAGAGATTACGCTGCCGATTCTCTTTTGGTTAAAGGCATAAAGACGGGGCGCTTAAACTTTAACGAAGATGTCGTGATCGGAGCCAATATTCCAATTGTAAGTGTCGATACCACCTTGATTAAAGTAAACAATAAAGACTCTATGGCGATGCCCTTCGAGGTTAGGATAGATACGGTCTATAACGAAGTATCGCTTCCCATCGCATTTGCAGAAGAAGATGCTTATTCGCTTCAACTCCTGCCAGGAGCAATCACCGATTACTTTGGAAACGTAAACGACACCTTAAACTTAAGAGCCGTTACTCAATCTAAAAGCGACTATGGCACTCTCACGATGAATGTTCAAAATGCCAAGTCGTACCCTATCATCGTAGAGCTCACGCAAACCAACGGTACGGTAGAGCAATCTAAAGTGTTGCAAAGCCAAGGCCCAGTTACATTCGAATATATTTTGCCCGGCGAGTATTATGTGAGAATCATTTACGATTTAAATGCCAATGGCATTTGGGACACAGGTAATTTTTTAAGAAAAGAACAGCCTGAACCCGTGATTTATTTTGGAGAGATCATCGAGGCCAATGCCAACTGGTTTTTAACGCAAACCTTTATTCTAACAGAGTAAAAGAATCGCGGTCGTCTAAAAACTTTAATTTTTCTCGTGTTTCTTTGATGTGCTTTTTAGAGAGGGTTGTAGTTTGTGTAAACTCGGCCTCGAATTCTGGAATAGACTGTAAATACCCCAAAGCATCATAGCATCCCGAATGTCCAGTATATTCATAACCATTACCATCTAATCCCACTCGGTTTACACCAATGCAGTAGGCCATATTTTCGATAGCCCTCGCTTTTAACAGTGCATCCCAAGCAGCCACTCTCGCTTTAGGCCAGTTGGCCACGTAAATAATCGCATCGTAGTTTACAGTGTTTCTGGCCCACACCGGAAAACGCAAATCGTAACAAACTAACAAAAACAGGTTAAAGCCTTTATAGTTTACTACTAATTGCTCCTTACCAGGTGTAAAAATTTTATGTTCTCCAGCTAGGGTAAAGCAATGGCGTTTATCGTACCACTGCAAGCCTCCATCTGGAAAAGCAAAAATGAGACGGTTAAAATAATTGTCGTTTTCTTTAATAATAAGGCTTCCCATAACAGCAATGCTCTGGTCGGTAGCATGAGCTTGCATCCAAGCAACGGTCGGGCCATTCATAGATTCTGCTAGTGGCGCTGCGTTCATCGTAAAACCAGTGGTAAACATTTCTGGCAACACGATTAAATCTGAATCTGGAGCCAATTTTTTTATGGTGAAATCGAATGCAGCACGATTGGCTTCTGGGTTTTCCCAATGCAAATGAGCCTGAACAATACTAAGCCTGAGCGATTCCATTAGGTAGTTTTTGCTTGAAGAATAGCAACAACCTGATCGAGGCCTTGCATTTTTGCATGATCTAAAGCAGTAAAACCACGAGCGTCTTTTAAGGCTGGATTTGCGTCGTGAGCTAGCAACAGATTCACGATAGGAATATTGCCAAAGGTTGCAGCATAAATAAGGGCAGAAGCTCCATTAAAATTAACTTGATTCACATTGGCACCTTTTCTAATAAGCGTAGCAGCGATCTTTTCGAACCCCTTAAAACATACCCCCATCAACGCAGAATTACCCGAAGCATCTTGCGCATCGATCTCTGGATTATGCTCCAACAAAACTTTTACAAGCTCATCGTGGCCATAATAGGTAGCCAATAGTAATGGGCTGGAACCGCGTGCGTCTTTGCTATTTATAATATCTGGATTTGCAGCAAGAAGTGTTTTACATTGGGGCATATCGCCCACACGTATCGCTTTAAAAAAGAGTTCGATCGACATCCTTAAAAATACACTTTTTAGTTCAATATTGAAAGTTGTCTAAGCCCCTATTTTTGTAAGTATAGAAATCGCCTGCTCTAAGGTAGCCGTTGTTTTTGCAAAGCAAAAACGCAGCATGCGGTGGTCTGCCTTGTCTTTATTAAAAACAGAGGTAGGAATAGATGCTATCTTATGTTCTTTAGTAAGATATCTCGCGTACTCCACATCGCCCAAAGTGGTAAGTTCGCTAATATCTAACAATTGAAAATACGTGCCTTTACTAGGTATAATATTAAACTTAGTCTCGCTAAGACCATTTACAAAAAAGTCTCTTTTGGCTTGATAAAAAGACCCTAGTTCTAAATAATGTGAAGGCGTCAATAAGTATTGGGCTAAGGCCTTCTGAATAGGATGATTTACACTAAAGACGTTATACTGATGCACTTTTCTAATCTCGGTCATTAGCGTTTTGGGTGCAACGCAATAGCCCATTTTCCAACCTGTATTATGAAAAGTCTTGCCAAATGATGCCACGATAATGGTGCGTTGGGCTAAGGCATCGAATCGAGCCGCGCTCTGATGCTCCTCTGCATCAAAAATAATATGCTCATATACCTCGTCACTCAAAACCAACAAATCATGAGCCTCTACCAATCGCTCTAAGGTTAGCATATCATCCTTAGAAAAAACACTTCCGCAGGGATTATGAGGGGTGTTTACGATTATCATTCTTGTCTTGTCGTTCACAGCCTGGCTTACTTCTTGCCAATCAACTTTATACGCTGGAGCTTTTAATTGTACCGAAACAGTAGTTGCACCTTGCAAGCTTATTGCTGGCTCGTAGCAATCGTAAGCAGGTGTAAAAACTATCACCTCATCTCCTGGATGAATCAATGCAGCTATCGTAGTAAAAATCGCTTGTGTAGCACCCGCAGTAATTGTGATTTCGCTTTCAGGATTATACTGCCTGTTATAAAGATTGTAAATCTTGTCACAAATAACTTCACGCAACCCTACATCTCCCGGCATAGGAGCGTATTGATTAAAGCCTTCTGTCATCGCCTTGGAGACTAAGTCTATTAACAACGGATCACTCTTAAAATTTGGAAAGCCTTGAGACAGGTTGAGAGCTCCATGGGTCTTAGCCAAAGCACTCATTTGCGAAAAAATCGAAGTTTGGGTATTGGGTAATTTACTGCGCATGCCTAAAGATAATCATCCGTGGCGACATCAAAAATGGTTCAGAATGAGGCCATTAATAGAAAATATGTATATTGCTAATCCCAAATTTATCGAAACCCTATGCAAAAATGGTACTTCCACATACTGTTTTTATGTCTATTTATATGCCCAGCTGTTCTGGGGCAGGACGCTTCTTTTGACAATTTCCAAGAATTATCTAACAGTACTCGAACATACTTTTCTAAGCGTATTGATTCTGCCAACGTACTATACAACAGTGGCGACTACCAGCGCTCATTGCCCATGAGTATAGACATTTTACGAGAGGCAATTCAAACAAAAAACCCTTATATAATTCATCTAGGATACAGAAATGTGGCCTACGACTATTTAGCGATTACAGATACCGTCCAGGCACAAGAGACCTTTATAAAATCTCAAAAATTTGCTCAAAAATCTAAAAACGATACCGCAATTGCCTTAACAGATATGGACCTCGCCAATGTGTATTCTATTATTGGTAAAGACTACACCAAGGCTTTTGAATATCATTATAAATCGATTGACGGTTTTAATAAAATTAAAGACTCTACACGACTTTTAAAGGCACATTACAATTTGGTACTTACCGCAATGGATGCCAAATCATATAGAATTGCCTATAAGCATATAATGAAGGTAAAGGAGCTAAGCGATTATTATGAACACGATTCTTTTGTGGTCGGTATAGACAACCTCTTAGCAGAATATTATTTTCATAAAAAAGAGTATACCACGGCCGATCGATATTTTGTGTCTGCTATAAAAGAAGCTAAAGCGAAAAACTACCTGCTAGAGCTCGAAATCGCATATAAAAATTATAGCGACAATCTATTTGCACAGAAAAAGTATAAGGAGGCATTTGAGGCGCGCGAACAGTACGAAGATTATTTTGATCAAAACTTAGAGAAAATAAATTTGGCAGAAAGCGGTGTTTTATCTGCTAAGTTTAAAATAGACGAGTACAAAAAAGATGTATTGGCCGCAGAACAAGTAAACAAAGTACAACTAGAAAAGGTCGAGAATAAAAGCAAGTGGAACAATTATCTTATCACACTTTTTATCATGAGTTTGTTTTTTATCGTGCTCATGTTTTTTGCCTATCGGAACCGTAAGCAATTAGTACAAGAACTAAAATCAAAAAACAAAGAATACCTGGCTGCCAAAGAAATGTCTGATAAAATGTCGCGCACCAAGACCAAGTTTTTCTCTACGGTGAGTCACGAGCTGCGCACTCCACTATATGGAGTAATTGGTCTAAGCACCCTTTTATTAGAAGACAAGGGGCTCAAAAAACACAAGAAAGACTTGAGTTTGCTAAAGTTTTCTGCAGACTATCTGCTCGCTTTAATCAACGATGTTTTACAGATAAACAAGTTAGATTCAAAGAGTTTAAAAGACGATTGTGGCACATTTAACGTACAAGATTTACTGCAAACGCTATTGGGTTCATTGGAATATATGCGCTTACAAAACAACAATAGGTTTCATTTAAGAATCGACCCTGCGATTCCGCAGTCACTTAGAGGCAATAGCATGAGGTTATCTCAAATATTGATGAATTTAATAAGCAATGCCTGCAAGTTTACAGAAGACGGAGACATCTACATAGAAATAACCCAAACCCAACAGGATTATCAACAAGTTACCCTTGAGTTTACTATAAAAGATACGGGGATTGGAATTGCTCCAGAAAAACATCAAAGCATTTTTGAGGAGTTCTCGCAAATCGATTCAAACAATTATCAATACCAAGGAACAGGCCTTGGCTTGCCTATCGTTAAAAAACTCCTTGCCTTATCTAATAGTGATATACAGCTGAATAGTAATCTTGGCGAAGGATCTACATTTAGCTTCGAAATTTCGCTGGAGCGCACACAGCTTATAAAAGAGCCTTTAAATGCACATGCACTTGATACGAGATTGCTCAATGGAAAACGAATTTTAATCGTAGAAGACAATCGAATCAATCAAATAGTAACCAAAAAGATTTTAGAAAAAGACGCCGTAACATGCACCCTTGCAGAAAATGGGAATCAGGCAATTTCTATGATCAAAAAAGAAGCCTTCGATTTGGTCCTTATGGATATCAATATGCCAGAAAAAGATGGTTTAGAGGCAACTAAAGAGATTAGAATCTTTAATAAAACTATTCCTATTATCGCCTTAACCGCAGTAGAAATAGAAGAAGTGCGCTACAGTATTTTTGAAGCTGGCATGAACGGAATTATCGTAAAACCTTACGATATAACGCAGTTTAAACATGTAATTTTGGCCAACATAATACAAGGAGGTCAAAACCAACTAGACAATCACTTAGAAGCGATTTAGGCTTAGCCTTTTAAACTAGCTTGTAAGTACTCGCGGTTCATTCGAGCGATATTCTCTAACGAAATTCCCTTAGGGCATTCTACTTCGCAAGCTCCTGTATTGGTACAGTTTCCAAAACCTTCTTTGTCCATTTGTTCTACCATGTTTAACACACGGCGCGTTGCTTCTACTCGGCCTTGAGGTAAGAGTGCAAACTGACTCACTTTGGCAGATGTAAACAACATGGCACTTGCATTTTTACATGCCGCAACACAGGCTCCACAACCAATACACGCGGCAGCGTTAAACGATTCGTCTGCGTCGTGTTTGTCTATCGGAATTGCATTGGCATCGATGGTGTTTCCAGAAGTATTTACTGAGACAAACCCTCCAGCCTGTTGTATACGCTCAAAAGAATTTCTGTCTACCATTAAATCCTTTATCACAGGAAATGCTTTGGCTCTAAATGGTTCGATTACAATCGTGTCGCCATCGTTAAACTTGCGCATATGCAATTGACAGGTCGTGACCAATCTGTCTGGCCCATGAGGTTCTCCATTGATTTGCAAAGAACATGCTCCGCAGATACCTTCACGACAATCGTGATCAAACACAACAGGTTCGTCGCCTTTTTCTATTAACTCGTTGTTAAGTACATCGAGCATTTCTAAAAAAGACATATCGCCTTCTATTCCCTCTATCGGGTAGGTTTGCATGCTTCCTTTTGAGGCAGCATCTTTTTGTCTCCAGATTTTAAGTGTCAAGTTCATAGCAATCTTATTTATAACTTCTGGTTTTTACTTTAATGTTTTCGTACTCCAATGACTCTTTGTGCAAGACGGCATCAGAAGGTTCGCCTTTGTATTCCCAAGCAGAAACATACATGTAGTTTTCGTCGTCACGAAGGGCTTCGCCTTCTTCTGTTTGGTACTCTTCTCTAAAGTGACCTCCACAAGATTCGTTACGGTCTAAGGCGTCTTTTGCAAATAATTCTCCCAATTCTAAGAAATCGGCTACGCGTCCTGCTTTTTCTAATTCTGGGTTCATCTCGTTCATGCCTCCTGGCACCAATACGTCTTTCCAAAATTCGGCTCTCAACTCTTTTATCTCGCTAATAGCCTCTTGCAGTCCAGTAGCGTTTCTAGACATTCCAACTTTGTCCCACATGATTTTTCCTAACTTCTTATGGAAGTAATCTACAGGTTTGGTTCCGTTGTTATTCACTAATTTTTCGAGATCAGATCGCACTGCATTTTCTGCCTTATCAAATGCCGCAGAATCGGTTGGGATTGGCCCTGTTCTAATGTCATCGGCTAAATAATCTCCAATGGTATAAGGCAATACAAAATATCCATCGGCCAAGCCCTGCATTAACGCAGAGGCTCCTAATCGGTTTGCACCGTGGTCAGAAAAGTTGGCTTCCCCAGCAGCATAACAGCCAGGAATAGTCGTTTGTAAATTATAATCTACCCAAACACCTCCCATGGTGTAATGCACAGCAGGATAAATCATCATTGGGGTTTTATATGGGTTCTGATCTACGATTTTCTCGTACATCTGGAATAGGTTTCCGTATTTGGTTTCTATTATCTGTTCCCCAAATTTTAGAATCTCTGCTGCGCTCGGATTCGTTATACCTTCCATCACCGCCTGCTCTTTTCCGTAGCGTTCAATTGCAGCTGCAAAATCTAGGTAAACTGCCTGTCCTGTTTTGTTCACTCCAAAGCCTGCATCACAACGCTCTTTGGCGGCACGAGAGGCAACGTCTCTTGGTACTAAGTTTCCAAACGAAGGATATCTTCTTTCTAGGTAATAATCTCTGTCTTCTTCTTTTAAATCTGTTGGCTTGAGTTTGCCTTCTCTAATCGCTTGTGCGTCTTCTAGTTTTGCTGGTACCCAAATACGCCCATCGTTTCTGAGTGATTCAGACATCAAGGTCAATTTAGACTGATGCTCTCCAGAGACTGGAATACAGGTTGGGTGAATCTGCGTAAAGCAAGGGTTGGCAAAATGCGCTCCCCTTTTATGAATCTTCCAAGAGGCTGTTACATTACTTCCCATGGCATTGGTAGACAAAAAGAACACGTTACCGTATCCCCCAGTCGCTACTACTACTGCATGTGCAGAGTGTCGTTGTATTTCGCCAGTAACTAAATCTCTGGCGATAATGCCTCGGGCTTTACCATCTACTTTTACGATGTCTAGCATCTCGTGACGGGTGTATGACTTTATTTTTCCGCGATTAATCTGGCGATTCATCGCTGAATAGCACCCAAGCAACAATTGCTGTCCAGTTTGCCCTTTGGCGTAAAACGTTCGTGATACCAATACGCCCCCAAAAGAACGGTTGTCTAAAAGACCTCCATACTCTCTTGCAAACGGAACTCCTTGTGCTACACATTGATCGATGATGTTGGCAGAAACCTCTGCCAAACGATATACGTTGGCTTCTCTTGAGCGATAGTCGCCTCCTTTCACCGTATCGTAAAACAAGCGATAGGTAGAATCCCCATCTCCTTGGTAATTTTTGGCAGCATTGATTCCTCCTTGCGCGGCAATCGAATGTGCACGACGTGGCGAATCTTGATAGCAAAATGTTTTTACGTTATAACCTAGCTCGGCAAGGGTCGCGGCCGCGCTTCCTCCTGCGAGTCCAGTTCCTACCACAATCACGTCTATATTACGTTTGTTGGCAGGGTTTACTAGGTCGATGTCGTTTTTATGTTTGGTCCACTTGTCTGCGAGTGGCCCTTGTGGTATGTTAGAATTTAAGGTCGACATATATAAGACGTTTAGTGTGGAATTTGATTAAAATGATGATACAGCGCAATAAACACAAACAGTGCTGGGATAGCAACTGCATATAGTTTTGTAAACCCTTGAATCCCTCTTGAGTATTTGTTATTAAACCCAACCGATTGAAACGACGAGGCAAATCCATGCCATAAGTGCATGGCCAATAAAACAAAGGATGCTACATAAATACCAACTCGAGCAGGGCTCTCAAACTTGTGTACGGTCTCTGCAAAATAACGAGTGGGGTCTTCTGGGTGGGTTTCAAAATATTTATGAACGATTTCTGGAACCCAGAAGTCATAAAAGTGAAGCCCTAAAAAAGCCAAAACAACTAAGCCAGAAAGAATCATGTTTCGCGAAACCCATGAGGCAGCAGCGCCACCCTTAAAACTCGCATACTTGACAGTTCTTGCCTTGCGGTTTTGCATTTCTAAAACGATTCCCATCACAAAGTGAAACACCACTCCAAAAATTAGAATCGGCTGCAAAATAAATTGCACTAACCCATTGGTTCCCATAAAATGAGACCAAGAATTAAAAGTATCCGGATCGATTACAGAAGTTAAATTTATTACACAATGTTGGCCTAGAAAAAATACAAGAAACAAACCCGAAAGCGCCATCGCTACTTTTCGGGCAATAGAAGAAGATAATAATCCCATTGGTTGGTCTTTTCTTTAAATATTTTACAAAAATACGGCGATAGCCTATCAATCACAAACTTTGTAAATCTATTTAAGCAATTCTAATATTTATATGATTGATATCACATTCTTTGGCCTTTTTTGCATGCTCTGCTCTGATTCAAAATACAAAAAGACCGCTGTTTACTTTTGGAAGCAACCAGCGGTCTTTCGATAATTATTTTGCCTTTTACTTAATCTCTAATGTGGTAGTGCCTTCTTGGCCTCCCACATTAATCTTAATCGTATAGGTCCCTACAGGTAAATAATAGACACCGTTTTGTGCCTTGTTTATCCCAATTTTAGAGGGCCCTGAAAGCATGGCTTTTTTGCCTTTTTCGGTCATGCTAACATCGTATGGCATGTTGTTAAATCCTTTGGTAATAGTAGCGCTCATCTGATTGATCTCTTTCCCGTCTGGCGATAAAATTGTAGCGGTAGCTTTTCCGCCAACTGGCGAATAAAATTTTATATCCATCGAAGGTTCGAAGGCAGGAAACCAACTGCTAAACGAGCTTCCCCATCGTCTGCTATACGACATAGAATTAGGCTTGCTCACTACTACTTTGTTCATAGCGGCTTGGTCCATCTGTTGCAACATTGCCACATTGGCCTTATAAATAGAACGCCCGTGAGTTCCTAAAATCAAATCTTTATCTCTTGGATGAATTATCAAATCGTGAACCGCTACATTAGGTACGCCGTTAGAAAAAACTTGCCAGCTGCTACCTCTATCGAGCGAAACATAAGCGCCGTTGTCTGTTCCCAAATACAAGATGTTCATATTTTCTGGGTCTTCTTTTATAACATTCACAGGCGATGCTGGTAGATTGCTGCTAATGCTTTTCCAGGTAACTCCAAAGTCTTCACTAACGTACACATAAGGTTTAAAATCGTCCCAACGATACCCATTGAGCGTAGCATAAACCCTAGCTTTTTTGTGAGACGAAGCCTCAACTCGAGACACCCATAAATCTTGGGGCAGGCCAGAAGAGGTGTTGTTCCAATTGCCTCCACTGTTTCTCGTCATCTGAATCAATCCATCGTCGCTACCGGTATAAAGCAGACCAAATTCAAAAGGAGATTCACTAATAGTCGTTATGGTTCCATAGGCCACGTTGCCCACTTTTCCTCCCTTGGTGAGATCGCCAGAAATAGCATCCCAATCGTCGCCTTGGTTCATAGAACGCATCAATTTATTGCCGCCTAAATAAAGAATGTCCTGATTATGAGAAGACAGCAAAATTGGCGTCTGCCAGTTAAAGCGATAGGGTCGCTCTCCCAATTCATGTTTAGGCTGAATATACTTTTGATCGCTGGTCTCTAGGTTTAATCTAAAATAGTTTCCAAACTGGAAACCAGTGTATACAACATCGGTATTGCGATTGTCTACCTGAATCTGCATCCCATCGCCGCCCATTATAGACTTATAACCATATTCTCCAGTTTGATGCCAGCGCGCGCGTTCAATATGATCGCTCGGGCCTTTCCAAACTCCGTTGTCTTGTAGTCCACCGTATACATTATATGGAGTTTCGTTGTCTACCTGTATCGCATAAAATTGCCCAACAGAAGGTGAGTTATTTTTGATCCAACTAGCGCCATCGTCGTAAGAGATATTGATTCCACCGTCGTTTCCGTTAATCAAATGACCAGGACGATTTGGGTTAATCCACAAAGCGTGATGGTCTGCGTGTACGTTGTGCCCGTTAATCGAGCTAAAAGTTTTTCCGCCATCTTTAGATTTTAAAATGGGTACACCGTAAATATAAATACCGTTTTCGTCGCTTGGGTCTACGTGAATCATCCCAAAATAATAGCCATACGAATAGTATAAATCGTCTAGATATCCCTCGTGAGTTTTCTTCCAGGTTTTTCCGCCATTGGTGCTTTTATACACTTCTGCACCCACCACTGGGGTATCAAAAAGCAAGCTGTTGGCGTCTTCTAAATAGTTGGCAATGTCCTTTGGTTGTAGCGAGCCCGAACGCACCATCTGCTTTACATTGGCCGCCTGATATTTTTGTTGAAACCCATTCTGACGCAAAAACCCATTGAGCTTGTTGTCGTCTAAGGCAAGTAACGCCTCTTTGGTCATGGTCTTAAAATCGTCTTTTTGCAAACGCCCAGAGCCGCCTCTGTTGCCAGTACCTTCTCTTCGGAATTGATTGTCGTGTATGGCATATACCGTATTGGCATCTACAACGGTAAGACCAATTCTACCCACGCCTTCGCCCGTCGGGAACCCGCTACTTGGTGTGCTTACTTTGGTCCAGGTTACACCAGCATCTGTACTTTTATAAATTCCGCTGCCATTACCATTGCCCGTAAAATTCCATGCCTTGCGATCTTTATCCCAAGCTCCAGCGTACATATTATTAAAGTTGTTAGGGTCAACCGCCAAATCGATTATACCCGTCTGGTCATTTACAAATAATGTCTTGCTCCAAGTTTTTCCTCCGTCGGTTGAACGGTAAATTCCACGCTCGTCGTTTTTAGAATATAAATGCCCAACAGAACTCACTACGACCTCATCTGGATTGTTGGGATTTAATAAAATTCTACTGATGTGATGCGAATCTGATAGGCCCATATTGGTCCAACTCGCTCCCTTGTCTGTAGATTTTAAAAGCCCAATTCCGGCATAAGAAGAGCGCGAAGCATTAACCTCTCCAGTTCCTACCCAGATAGTACCCGAGTTCCAATCTACCGCGATATCTCCTACGTTTTGAGTGGGAGAATTATCCATCACTGGAGTGAAGGTGGTTCCGTTATTGTTGGTGTGCCAAACCCCGCCACTCGCATAACCCACGTAAAACTCTGTAGGATCTGCTGGGTTTACGGCAAAGTCTACTACGCGGCCACTCATAATGCTAGGACCAATGTTCGTAAAGGCTATGTTTTTGACAAGTGAGGCTTGTGTAAGTGCATCTTTGTCACTTATTCCTGCCTCTTGTTCGGCTTTAGAACTTGCTGCAGGCTGGGCCACCATAATGGTGCTTGCCCCGATAAAGAGGATGGTTAAAAAACGTTGAAGTATCATATTGTGGTTGGTTTAGCTAACCAAATTACACATAAGTGCTAGGCTTGCAAAAATATTTAAGCAAGTTTAACAGATTCGAAGTCATCAATCTGAGTCAGGATACTCATTGCCTGCCGAATCTACCCAGCCCAATGTACCGTCTTGGAATTGCACCCTATAAAAGTCGCCAAAGGCGTATAATATATCTGCATATTTACATTCAAACACCTTTTGATCAAAAAACCCTTTTAAACCTCCACGCTCAAAAACGATTGCGGCTTTTGTTTGATAAGGAGCAGATCGCTCGACATAATTTGGCACAAGGGTAATACTATCAAATCCCTCGGTCCATAATACAGCTGTTGGATTATAGTCCAAGACAAAAAAGTCGTATTTACCATTTTTATGGCGCCCAATCATCACTGTTCTGGTATTGATATACTCGTGTTTATTACCTGAATCGAAATAAAAATCATTGTATTGTTCAGAGATATCGATGGTATCTCTAGCCACTCTTATTTGGCCCTCTCGCTCGTATGTTAACGCAATATTAAAAAGGCCATTTATGCCTTTTTCTATAGTAAATGAGTTCTTCTTTTTTTTATAGGTTGGTCTTAAATAATCCGGCTGATTTGATGCTGTGACTTTTAATTGAGCCTCATTATTAATACCTAAGGTATACAGTTCGTTATTAAAGTTTAAATAAACCATGGTAAATCCAAAGAAGAAATACGAATAAGCTTTGTATTTAACTGGGAGCACTTCTGTTCCTTGATAGTCGTAAACTCCAAATTTTCCATTCTGCCATACGTTTATTAATCTATGAAAATTAATGCTGTCGTATTTGGCTGGCAAAACGACTTTGCCCGAAATAATATCACGAACACCAATTTGATCGTTCGCATCAAATTGTTCGTACCCGTCTAGATCTTCGAAGTCTGAGTGTTTATAAATTGGGGTGCCTTTTTTTTCTATTTCACCAATAGATAAGTCTTGCTCGTCAAAAAATTTAGTGACAACAGACCCATTCCTGTAAGCAAGTAATAAATTAGCTTCATATCGATGCCTATGAAAAACTGCGATATCAAATTTTGGTGTTTTATAGATTTGATATCGTTTCAATTCCGCATCAAATCTGTAATTTGGGCCATTTAAGTCGTCAGATTCAATATGATTATAATGCGATTCATCTACAACTTCGAAGATTCTGTCGCCATTGTTAAAAATCAACCTATCATTGAGATTTAATAAAGGGAATTTTACCAGATTATCTGTTGCAATTAAGTCCTCCTTCTTAAAAACGCTCTCTTCGAGCATCTGATCAAACGAAGCGAAAGATTCGGTATCAACCGTTGTTCTAAACTTATTAAAATACACCTCTCTTACACGAATAGAATCACTATCCTTGTACACTTCTGTGAACATTGCATAGCCCAAAACTAAATAATCAGGCGATCGTTCTTGCCCTAAAGTGAGGTTGCAGCTAAATAGAAAAAAGAAAAAAAGAAGGTTTCGCATTATCTCAAATTAATAATTTTAACGATAGCCTGAAGGAGATTGCCTGTTTTTCTTTTATTTTTGATGCACTTAGATTTTATATCATGAAATACCTTCCAATAAACAACACCTTATATAATACCAACCGAGCAAATTTTATGGCTGCAATGAAGCCAAAAAGCCTTGCGGTTTTTAATAGCAACGATATTTATCCTGTGAGTGCAGATTCTACGATGCCGTTTAATCAGCATAGAGATATCTTGTTTTTAAGCGGGGTCGATCAAGAGGAAAGTATTTTATTGTTGTTTCCAGATGCCGCAGATCCTAAAAACAAAGAGGTCTTGTTTTTAAAAGAAACCAACGAGCATATCGCTGTTTGGGAAGGCGAAAAGCTAACCAAAGAAGCCGCTCTTAAAACCAGCGGAATCAAGACGGTTTATTGGCTTAGTGAATTTGACAAGGTGTTTTTCGAACTCATGACCCAAGCCGAATGCATTTACTTTAATACCAATGAACACTATCGCCAGGCTGTCGAGACGCAAACTCGCGAAGATCGCTTTATCGCAGAAACCAAGGCTAAGTTCCCAGCACATACCTGGGCCAAAAGCAACCCGATTTTGCAGCGACTTCGTGCAGTAAAACATACTATCGAACTAGACCTGATGCAAAAGGCCTGTGATATTACCAATAAAGGAATGCGTAGAGTACTCAACTTTGTAAAACCAGGAGTTTGGGAATACGAAATTGAGGCAGAATTTATGCATGAGTTTTTATGCAATCGCTCCAAAGGCTTTGCTTATACGCCAATAATCGCAAGCGGAAACAATGCCAATGTGCTTCACTATATAGAAAACAATCAGCAGTGCAAGGATGGCGATTTAATCTTGATGGATGTAGGTGCCGAATACGCCAACTACGCCAGTGATATGACACGTACCATTCCAGTAAATGGTCGTTTTACACAGCGTCAAAAAGATGTCTATAATGCCGTAAATCGAGTTAAGAATGATGCTACGGCTATGTTGGTCCCTGGTGCGTTATGGAAGGAATACCATGTAGAAGTAGGTAAGCTCATGACTTCGGAATTGCTTGGACTTGGGCTTTTAGATAAAGCAGATGTACAAAACGAAGACCCAGAATGGCCAGCCTATAAAAAGTACTTTATGCATGGCACTTCGCACCATATTGGTCTAGATACTCACGACTACGGAATCCTTTGGGAACCGATGACAGCGAACATGGTATTTACCGTTGAACCTGGAATTTACTTACCAGACGAAGGTTTTGGCGTTCGTTTAGAAGACGATGTTGTGATTCAAGAAAATGGTGCACCTAAAAACTTGATGGGCGATATTCCTATCGAAGTTGACGAGATAGAAGACCTTATGAACTCATAGACTGCTGGCTGCGGCAAAAAAATATCGATTACATAATAATTAAATAATCGCTAATACTTTTTGTTCTTTTTAATAGGGGCTTTTAAGCCCCACCCAAGTTTAATTTACTCTATTTTTAATATTGCACAAAAAGCAAGTACACTAGATTCGTAAAAATTGACAGGCTATTTAGCTACTTAATAGCTGCAAAGACAGCCATTTTTAAAAACCAGATTTAAGGCTTATAGTTTATTGCAGAATTTCTTGAATCTAATCATTTTAGAAATCGACTGTAAATGTACCAGACTACTCTTCTGGCCTATAGGTCCATTTTGGGGGCGATTGCCAAACGATGTTTATAATCTTCCATTTACCGTCTAGCTTGACCAAATTTAAATAATCGATTCCCCAGAGTGCCGTCACTTTTACTATGGCGATTTTGTCGTTTACCTCTAAAACTTCTACCTCGCGTGGCGTGTTTTCGTCCTGCGGAAGTGGTTTCTTTTTAAAGTACATCGCGAGCTCTATGACCTTGTCAAAAGGCAATTCGTTATTGCCAGAATACGCTCCTTTCTCTTTAGAATAAGACCAGCCAACTTTACGCAGAGTTTTGTCTATATATTTATGAGCTAAAATGGTATCTGCCTTATAAAAGATATCCATATATCCGAACGAGGCTTCTTTCACTGCGTCTAAATCTTTCTGATAATCCTGTGCGAAGCCATGTGCAGAGAAGCACAGCAATAGCACGATTAATAATTTTTTCATCTCATTAGTTTTGATCGATTTAAGATACAAAAAAAGCCCCTTCTAATAAGAAGAGGCTTTTTTACTAACTAACTAAACCAGTCTACAGATTCAACACACAGTTGTCTGCAGCTGCATATTCGTTCCATTGGTATGAATCTGCTTGCTCGTCGTTTGCATACGCGCCGTCAATCCAGTAACGAAACTCATAAGACTGTCCTTGATCTAAGTTTACGGTTCCTTTAAAGGTTCCGTTTTTAAGTTTTTTTAAGGGAGTAGAATCTGAGTTCCACTCGTTAAAAGATCCAACTACTTTTACTTCGTTGGCCTCTTGTGCCGGTACTGTAAATGTTACTTTACACACCGGTTTGCTTTTTAAAAATTGCTTGTTAATCGCCATAAATGCAGGTTTTTTATAATGTGATAAATGTAGGGGAGCAAGCGGCTTAAACAAACACCATTCACTTAAAAATTATGAGATTTACGACTTTATCAATACTCCCTATTTCTTTTTTCGAAATCTTAAAAAAAGAAGGTATAAAACTGTGAATACCCTAAAGATTTCTAAGCCATTTACTGCTTGATTTTCAAAGTGTTGACTACTATAACGTTTGCGAAAAACGGCGTTTTCTGCGTTATGAGTCTAATTCTGCAGATTTGGTTATTGGGTCTTCTTAAAAAGTAGATTTGAACCCACAAAAGCGAGCAAGGCCGGAAGCACCCAACCCATATTATATGACGCCAGTGGAATAATCTTAGTTATTGCCGCAACAGATTCCGCGCCAGCGATACCACTAATCACATCTGGTAGACTAAATAAAAAGGTTGTAATGGCCACCGCCTTAAACACTCTTGGACTAGCCAACTTATTAGGGATGGCGTTTAAAAAGATAAGAACTATCACCAACGGATATATAAATGCCAATATAGGAATAGCCACGACGATGATAGAGTGAAAATCCATTTGCCCAACCAGCACTCCAAGCACACAGGCTAAAACTGCTGTAAATGTATACACCTTTTGGGATTCTTTGAAGATGCCTTTAAAGTAATCGGCCGCACCAGCGACGATTCCAACGGCTGTTGTAAAACAAGCCAATGCGATTAGAACACTCAATACCAGGTTGCCATTGGTACCAATAGCCGTTTGAATAAGACCACTCAGCAACGTCGCCCTCTGCATATCGCCTTCCATCGCAATAATTTCTGAGGTCGAACCACCATAGGTGGCACCTACGAGAATTAGACCCGCATACATGACTAATAAACCTAAACCAGCCAAAACACCTGCCTTAGAGATAAGCCTCTTTTTGGCATCGTAGTCTGTATGCCCTCTAAGGTTTAAAGAAATAATAATAACCGCTCCAACCACGACTGCCCCAATGGCATCAAAAGTTTGATAGCCTTCTAACAAGCCTCCAACAAAAGATACATCTGATGTAATATCGCTCGTAAAAGATTCAGCGTCGACCAAATTAATAGCGATTACAGCCAAAAGCATAATTACTATTATAGGGGTAAGGTATTTTCCTATAAAGCTCATAATTTTGGATCTGTTCATCACAAAAACCAAGACCAGCCCAAAGTATATGGTGCTGGTTACCCAAGCAGGGTTTTCGAATACAGGAAACACGGCAATCTCGTGCGTGGCAGAGGCCGTTCTAGGCGAAGGAATCGCAATTGAGATAGCATAAATTACTACGCAAAAAATACGGCTGAATAAAGGCGATACCTTTTTACCAAAGTCGTACATAGTGCCCTGTAGCTTGGCATGAGCATAAATTCCTATAATTGGAATAACCACAGCGGTGATGGCAAATCCCAAGGATACCAAAAGCCAGTTATCAGAAGCATTGAAGCCTAGTAATGGTGGCAATAACAAATTACCAGCCCCAAAAAATAAGGCGAATAAGGCGAATGCCGTTACGAGTAATTCTTTAGTTTTGCTCATAGTAGATGACCGTACCAAGATAGACAAAATTGAAATTCATATATAAGAACACCTCTATTTTTTATAGCCTAAAAGGACAAGGCCCTGTGGTTGTGTTCATACATGGCTTTTTAGAAGATAGTACCATGTGGGAACCCATATTAGCTTCTTGCACTGGCATGCAAACATTGGTAATTGACCTGCCAGGTCATGGAAGATCAAAAAATTTTGACGACCTATACACCATGGACCAAATGGCCTTGGTGGTAATAGCCCTGTTAGACATACTCGAGATTAAATCGGCAACTGTGGTCGGGCATTCGATGGGTGGATATATAGCATTGGCGATGGCGCAAAATCACCCGAATTATCTTGAAAAATTAATTTTAGTCAACTCGACGCCACTCCCAGACTCGCCTGAGCGACTAAAAAGCAGAAAACAAGCAATCGTCTTGCTAGGCCAGATACCAGCACGGTTTACAGCCATGGCCATAAAGAGTTTGTTTGATAAAGATCAGATCGATTCACTACTCCCGACCATAAATAAACTCCAGCAAAATGCTGCCAAATTAGACCCTAAAGGAATCATCGCAGCAGTTAAGGGTATGATGGCTAGACCAGACAGGACCGCGATTTTAGAACAACTCACACTACCCAAAGTATTTATCGCGTCGCTTAAAGACCCTATCATAGACGCCAGCCAGATGGCTGCGATTAGCACTAAAGCTGGAGCTCAATTTGTGCTACTTCCAGGCGGGCATATGAGCTCCTACGAACAACCTGAAAAACTAAAACAGGTACTGCTACATTTTATCAAATAGTGCATTTCGTCGATTTTATTTGCATTTAAACGTTGTTTATTTAAAAATTTGTATATATTAGTCCAGCAAATGTTAAATAATCAACCAAACACATTACGGTATGCAACAGCCTTCCCCCAAACCTGCGACCATCGGTGCTATAAGATGTCGTCTAGTAGGCCATCGTTTTAGAATCACCCAAAAAGTTACCAATTTTGTAAATGAATATGAATGTACTTGCTGTAAGCAAGAGTATTCAGAAAATTCTAATGGTAGACTTGAAGTATTAACCCAAAAGACGCGTGAGATAAACGAATCCTTGAGCGATTTATTTATTCGAAGAAGAAGACATCGAGTCACGCAATATTCTCATTAATCCCCGACAAATGATCAAACAACTACTTTGCAAGGTAAAGGGCCATAAATTAGTGCTCACTCATCAAGACAACCTGCACATCAAAGAATTTACGTGTCGCTGCTGTTATAAAGAATTTACAGAAGACGGCTACGGTAAAATCGTAGGCCTAAATAAATATTGGCGAGAAAATCACAGCAAGTTTAAAGAGTATTTACAAGAACAATACTCTTAGCGTTTAATCTTCGTCTTTTAAAGCGTTCCATCCGCGAGCCACAATAGGTATTTTTGTATTGGCTCGTGAGATTAAATGCACCCCTTCATTCTCATCGGTCATATGACCAATTACCGTCAGGTTTGGATTCCCTTTTATTTTAGGGAAATCGTCTGGCTTCACGGTAAAAAGCAATTCGTAGTCTTCGCCTCCGTTTAGTGCCATAGTGGTACTATCTACCTCAAACTCTTCGCATACATTTATAAATTGAGGGTCCATAGGGATTTTATCCTCATACAAATTACAACCAACCTTCGACGACTTTGTTATATGCATAATCTCAGAAGACAAGCCATCGCTAATGTCTATCATAGCAGTTGGTGTAACTTCTAAGGCTTTTAACAGCTCAGGAATGTCCTTACGAGCCTCTGGCTTAAGCTGTCTTTCGATTAGATAGGTATACCCCTCTAAGTCTGGCTGCGAATTTGGATTTACTTCGAAAACTTGCTTTTCGCGTTCCAATACTTGCAAGCCCATATGTGCAGCTCCCAGATCGCCACTAACCACAAGCAAGTCGTTTTCTTTTGCTCCAGAACGATACGTAATATCTTCTTTGTTGGCTTGGCCTATGGCTGTAATAGAGATGACCAAACCAGTAACAGAACTCGTTGTGTCGCCTCCAATTAAATCTACCTTATACACTTCGCAGGCCGTCTGTATACCAGCATAAAGCTCTTCTAAAGCCTCTAACGGAAACCTATTAGACACAGCAATCGACACTGTTATTTGCGTGGCCGTTGCGTTCATCGCATATACGTCAGACAAATTGACCATAACAGCTTTATATCCCAGATGCTTAAGCGGCATATAAGACAGGTCAAAATGCACTCCCTCAATCAACAGATCTGTTGTGACTACTTGTGTCTTGTCTATATGAAGAACAGCCGCATCGTCTCCAACGGCTTTTAACGTAGAATCTTGACCCACAGTAAAGTGCTTAGTCAAATGTTCAATGAGTCCAAACTCTCCTAAATTTGAGAGCGGGGTTCTGTTCTCATCCTTGTTTTTTAACATATATCAAAGGGTAAATGTGTTGATTATCTTTAATTTGCAAAGGTAAGGCATCCAAACAGAGATTACTAATGAAACACCTTTTCAAGTTTATCATTTTATGGGCGTTGGCACTATCCTGTAGTGACGACGAAAATACAATGCCTATTGTGGTAGAGAATCAGCAAGAAGACACGGTAGAAGAAGAAGATGCTTCTTTTATTGGTTTTACCCCATGCGATAGCGGTATGGCTGGAGATTACCCCTGCCAAGATATTGATATGCAGAGTTTTATCCCTTTGAGTACTTTGAGCGCTGCGCGCGGAAACGATTCTTGGGGTTGGGTAGACCCTGGCACGGGCAAAGAATATGTATTGATGGGCCTTGACAACGGAACAGCCTTTGTAGATATTACAAACCCCAACCTGCCAATCTATCTAGGAAAATTACCTACTCATACAGATTCGAGCAATTGGCGTGACATCAAAACCTCGGGAAATTATGCCTTTATAGTAAGCGAAGCTTCTGGTCACGGCATGCAAGTATTTGACCTCACCCGCCTGCGTTCTGTAAGCAGTCCACCAGAGACTTTTACAGAAGATGCCCATTTAGAAGGCTTTGGCAGCGCACATAATATTGTAATAAACACCGACACAGAATACGCCTATGTAGTAGGTGCCGATAACTTTGAAGGCGGCCCTATTTTTGTCAATATCCAAGACCCCTTAAGCCCAGTGATAGAAGGAGGTTACTCTGCAGGAGATTATACCCACGATGCACAGGTTGTCTCTTACAATGGCCCAGATTTAGAACATAGTGGGAAGGAAATTTTTATAGGGAGTAACGAAAACGAACTGGTAATTGCCGATATTTCTGATAAAGGAGCTCCCGTAGCATTGGCCACTGTAAGTTATTCCAACGTGGGATATACGCATCAAGGATGGTTTACAGAAGATCAGCGTTATTTTATTGTAGGTGACGAGTTAGACGAACTAGACGTTGGATTTAAAAGCAGAACCCTAATTTTTGATTTAGAAGACTTAGATAACCCAATTTTTATGACCTCGTACTTTGGCCCTACCTTTGCGATCGATCATAATGGCTATGTTAAAGGAGATTCTTATTATTTGGCAAACTATACCGCTGGTTTACGAGTTATTGACATAGGCGGAATTGACTCTGGAAGCCTATCAGAAACGGCCTATTTTGATACCTTCCCAGACAATGACGATGCCAGTTTTGGAGGCGTTTGGAGCGTCTATCCTTTTTTACCTAGCGGAAACATCATTGTTTCAGACATAAACTCAGGCCTTTTTGTTGTAAAACCTAGGTAGGGTATACCTAGCCCAAATTGTTTTATTTTTACCTATCAACTCCTACTATGAAGAAGATTTTTACATTTTTACTATTTGTGCCTTTTTTTGCAGTTGCACAGACTCCTTGCGAAGGCAATATGGCAGGGACTTTTCCTTGCGAAGGATTCGATCTAATGGACACCGTTAGTCTAGCAGAATTAGAAACAGGCATGGGCAACGACTCATGGGGCTGGACAGATCCTGTAACAGGAACAGAATATGCCATTATGGGTACAAGAAGTGCTACCGTCTTTATAGACATTTCAAATCCGACAGATGTTGTTGTGATTGGCAAACTCCCAACTCATTCTAGCAACAGTACTTGGCGCGATATGAAAACCTTTAACGATTATGTATTTGTAGTTAGCGAAGCAGACGATCATGGGATGCAGGTTTTTGACCTAAACAGACTGCGTGATGTAACTTCTACACCAGTGGTATTTACAGAAGATGCGCATTACGATGGTTTTGGAGATGCCCATAACATTGCCATAAACGAAGATTCAGGATTTGCTTATGCTATTGGAACCGATACCTTTAACGGCGGCCCTCATATAGTAAACATAAACGACCCCTTGGCTCCTGTTTTTGCAGGTGGCTATGCCGGGAGCGGTTATTCTCACGATGCTCAAATCGTGAGTTACTCTGGGCCTGACAGCGATTACGAAGACAGAGAAATCTTTTTTGGGAGTAACGAAGAGATTGTTGCCATTGTCGATGTGACTAATAAAAATGCTCCTGTTTTAATTGCCGAGATGGATTATAGCTCGGTAGGTTATACTCACCAGGGATGGCTTACAGAAGATCAGACAAAATTCATTTTGTGCGACGAGTTGGACGAGGTTTTCTATGGCTTCGAGACAAAAAACATAATCTTTGATGTAACAGATTTAGACAATCCAACATTCGACTTTAACTATTTTGCCGAGACCTTTTCTACAGATCATAATGGCTATGTTAAAGGCGATTTGTTTTATCTAGCCAGTTATAGAGCTGGTTTACGAGTTTTAGATATCTCCGGAATTAATGCTGGCGAAATCACAGAAATGGGCTACTTCGATACTGTGCCAGGGAGTGATGCTGCAGGAACAGGCGCTGGAGCTTGGAGTGTATATCCTTATTTCGAAAGCGGAAACATAGTCGTTAGCGACCAAGATGGATTTTATTTGGTGGCTCCAAGTGTGCTATCTACCAACGAGGTTTCACTGGACGGATTTAGCATATTTCCCAACCCTGCAAACGACCAAATACAGATTAGCACAACCCAAGAGCCAATCTCAGAAGTGGCGGTTTATTCTATCCTAGGCAAACAAGTAATATCACAAAAACTTAATGGACAGACCAGCGCAACGGTCGATATTTCTGGGCTAACTCGTGGAGTTTACTTAGTGGTAATCGATAACAAAACGACCAAGAAGCTTATAAAGTCTTAATAATGAAGCGACTGTTTTTTACAGCTTTTTTTCTCATAGCAATCCCATTGTTTTTGGGGTGTTCTGGCGATGACGATGTGCAGCCCACAGACGATATGGGCCAAACAGACGACACAACAGACGATGCAACAGACGACACATCGGCAGACTTTTTAGGAGAACTGGATTGGGCTCAAACCTATGGCGGCTCGGGGCAAGATGTTGCCTCTGCCAGTGTTCAAACCCCAGATGGCGGCTATGCCGTGGTGGGTTTTACGCAAAGCACAGATGGCGACATCACAGATAAAACGGCTACAGATAGCGACTTTTGGGTCTTTAAGATGGCTCCAGATGGCAGCTTACTTTGGAGCAAAACCTTTGGAGGTTCGGCAGACGATCGCGGTGCAGATATTATAAACACTCAAGATGGTGGGCTTGCGGTTACTGGCTTTAGTCGCAGTGATGATGGCGATGCCTCTGCAAACGAAGGCTTTCAAGACTACTGGATTGTAAAACTCGATGCCTCAGGCAACTTGCAATGGGAGCAGAGTTTTGGATTTGCAGGTAGCGATCAGGCAAGTGCCCTGATTCAAACCACTGATGGGGGTTATTTTGTAACCGGCTTTTTAGATATTACGGCTAGTGGTGGTCAAGGCAACGATGGTTTTGCTAGTGCTCCTTCTAGTAAATCAACTTATAAGCATGGCGTTGGTGAGTTTTGGGGGCTTCGGTTAGATGCAACCGGCAATCTTATATGGCGACGCTATTTTGGTGGCACCAATAATGATCGCAGTTATGATGTTATTCAGACCAGCGATGGTGGTTTTTTAATGAGTGGTTCGTCAGAAAGCGACGACTTCGACATTTCTGATCCCAACGGTAGCTATGACTTTTGGGCGGTACGCATAAACGATGCTGGCGACTTGCTTTGGGAAAAATCCTTTGGAGGGTCTCAGATTGACATTTCTTATGGAATGACGCAATTGGCAAATGGCAACTTTGTGCTTGTCGGCGATAGCAGAAGCACAGACGGCGATGTAAGCAACCCAATTGGCAACGCCGATTTTTGGGCAGTAGCTATGGATGACTCGGGCAATATGCTCTGGGAGAAATCATTTGGCGGCACCCTTTTTGATTCGGCAAGAGCCATTAAAGTTTTTGACGATACCAGTTTAGTAATCGCGGGTTCTACACGAAGCGATAATAATCAAGTAAGCAATAATTACGGTCAAAATGATGGCTGGATTATTGGTACAACCGCTAATGGCAGCCTGATTTGGGAGCTGAGTGTTGGTGGAAGTTTGATTGATGTATTAAGCGATGTGATCGTGCTTAACGATCAGACCGTATTGGCGGTTGGCGACACAGAAAGCGCCGATGGCGATATTGTGATTAATAAAGGCGCACAAGATGCCTTGATAGTAAAATTAAAATAGTACATATGAAAAAGTTTTTGCTCATAGTGGCCATCGCGTGCGGCATGACGAGCTGTAATAACGATGCCGACCCTGCATCGCCTGGAACGGTCAATTTTGTGTTTTCTAATAAAGTAGGAAGCTCCCCATTAGAATTAAACAGCAGTTTTTATACCAATGGCTCTGGAGAGACTTATAGCGTGAGCGAGTTAAAATACATTATTAGTAATATCGTGTTTATCGCGCCCAACGGAGTAGAGTTTAGCTACCCACAAGAATCTAGTTATTTTGTGGTTAATGCAGAAAACGAATCTTCTTTAACGGTTTCGCTCCCCGAAGTTGAGGGGCGTAAATACAGTCAAATACGTTTTGGGTTTGGCGTAGACCAATCTAACTATCCGCTAAACGGAGTTAACAATTTTATTCCCACGGCAGAAGAAACAGGCATGCTTTGGAGCTGGTCTGCAGGATATAAGTTTATCAAGTTTGAAGGGACTTTTAGTGGCGAAGTAGTGAAAGATGCTCCTTTTTTAATACATGTAGGGAGTCACGGTGCTACCTTAGACAATTATAAAGAAATCACCTTAGATTTAGGGCAAGATATCTCTGTAAACGACAATACTAGCGAAGTAAACATTAGCTTTAACGTAGCGCAAATATTCGATGCTGGATTAGTCCCGTTTTCGCTAGAAGAAAAAAGCGACATTCAGGTAGATCCTGTATACGCGCCTATTATTGCTAACAACGTAAGCACTGGTTTTAGTACAAATTAATGAGAATAGTTGGAGTTTTAATATCGCTTGTTTTATTAGTTGCCTGTGGCAATAACGAGCCCTATGAAGATATTCCGACAGAAGAAGAAGCCACTACAGAAAACCAACTTTTAGAGGTTGTAATCCCTTCTAATTTTCCAGATCCAACCTACGAGTTATCCAATAATCCACCTACAGAAAAAGGATTCATCTTGGGTAAAAAATTGTTTTATGACGGCAGACTTGCCTCTGACGGCGTGGTATCTTGTGGTTTTTGCCATATACAATCATTTGCCTTTACACATCATACACATATAGTGAGTCATGGCGTAGATGGCCAATTAGGAAAGCGCAACGCGCAGCCATTACATAATATGGCGTTTATGGATGAATTTACCTGGGATGGGGCCGCAGTTCACCTAGATGCACAGCCTATTATCCCTATCACGGCAGAGGTAGAAATGAACGAAACCTTTGCAAGCATAATCGCTAAGTTACAGGCAGACCCCGAATACGTGGCCTTGTTTGGTGAAGCTTTTGATAATGGTGAGATTGACCCTGATAATATCTTAAAAGCCTTGTCACAATTTATGGTGATGATGATTTCTGCCGATACTAAATTTGACCGATTTGACAGAAACGACGGCACTACCCTAACCGCTGTCGAACAGGAAGGCATGGCGCTTTTCGAAACCAATTGTGCGAGTTGTCATGGCGGGATTCTCTTTACAGACCAAACCTATCGCAATAATGGCTTGGCTATGGATCCGCAGTATAACGACATTGGCAGAGAACGCGTGACAGGGAATGCAGACGATCGTCAAAAATTTAAAGTGCCTAGCTTGCGCAATATAGAAGTGACTTTCCCCTATATGCACGATGGGCGTATCGCGACGTTAGAAGATGTTTTAGAATATTATACCAACGGAATGGAAGATTCTCCAACCTTAGACCCAATTTTTAGACAAGCCGATGGCAGTCTTGGGATTCCGCTTACGGCAGATGAGCAAGCCAAAATAATTGCCTTTTTAAAGACCCTCACCGACGACAATTTTCTGTTTGATACTCGATTTTCTGAGTTTTAGAAAAACGTTGTTTTCTATTGAGAAACCCTATTCTCCTATACTTTTTAATAATTCGTTAACGGTTATATACTGGGAGTTTTGCCTTATATTTGCAAATAATTTAGAATCAATCTATTTAGAATGATACAAGTAAGCGAAGTGGCAAAATCCAGAATTGCTCAGTTGATGAGCGAAGAGGGCTTTGACGTAAATAAAGATTACGTTAGAGTTGGTGTAAAAAGCGGTGGCTGCTCTGGCTTGTCTTACGAACTTAAGTTTGACGATGCTTTGCAAGAAACCGACAAGATGTTTGAAGACAATGCCGTAAAAATCGTGGTCGACAAAAAGAGCTTTCTATACCTAGTAGGAACCACACTGGAATATAGCGGTGGCCTAAATGGGAAAGGTTTTGTTTTTAATAACCCTAACGCTAATCGCACTTGCGGTTGCGGCGAGAGTTTTTCGCTTTAATAGCTTAATAGCATGAATAAGTTTACAGAAGACGATCTTAAGAAAGAATTAGAAACCAAAGAATACGAATATGGTTTCTATACAGATATTGAGTCCGATACTTTTCCTAAAGGCCTTAACGAAGATGTTGTGCGCGCCATTTCTAAAAAGAAAAACGAGCCACAATGGATGACCGACTGGCGTTTAGAAGCTTTTAGAGTTTGGGAAAGCATGGAAGAACCTGAATGGGCGAATGTGAAATATGCAAAGCCAGATTTTCAGGAGATAAGTTATTATTCCGCTCCAAAAGAAGCAGACCCAAATAAGTCATTAGACGATGTAGATCCCGAATTGCTAGAGATGTACAGAAAGCTTGGGATTTCTGTTGATGAGCAAAAAAAATTACAGAATGTAGCCGTCGATATTGTAGTCGACTCGGTTTCTGTAGCGACCACTTTTAAAGACACCCTTGCCGAAAAGGGAATTATCTTTATGCCTATTTCTGAAGCGATTCAAGAGCATCCAGAATTGGTCAAAAAATATATGGGAACCATCGTTCCTAAAACAGACAATTTTTATGCAGCGCTTAACTCTGCTGTATTTACAGATGGTTCTTTCTGTTATATCCCGAAAGGGGTTCGTTGCCCAATGGAACTCTCTACCTATTTTAGAATTAACGAAGGAGGTACAGGTCAATTTGAGCGCACCTTGGTGATCGCAGATGAGGGTAGTTATGTTAGTTACCTAGAAGGATGTACAGCGCCATCGCGTGACGAGAACCAATTACATGCCGCCGTTGTAGAGCTTATCGCTCTAGACGATGCAGAGATTAAGTACAGCACCGTACAAAACTGGTATCCTGGAAACAAAGAAGGCGAAGGTGGGGTTTACAATTTTGTGACCAAGCGAGGTTTATGCGAAAAAGGCTCAAAAATATCTTGGACGCAGGTTGAAACTGGTTCTGCTGTGACTTGGAAGTATCCCTCATGTATTTTAAAAGGAGATAATTCTGTGGGCGAATTTTATTCGATTGCGGTCACTAATAATTATCAGCAGGCAGACACAGGTACCAAGATGATTCATCTAGGGAAGAACACCAAAAGCACAATTATCTCTAAAGGAATCTCTGCCGGAAAATCACAAAACAGTTATAGAGGTTTGGTGCAAATAAATTCGAGAGCAAAGAATGCTCGTAATTTTTCGCAATGTGATTCGCTCTTAATGGGCAACCAATGCGGCGCGCACACCTTCCCTTACATAGAAGCAAAAAACAAAACCGCGAAAATTGAGCATGAGGCGACCACCAGTAAAATTGGAGAGGATCAGCTTTTTTATTGCAATCAACGCGGTATCGATACAGAAAAAGCCATTGCATTAATCGTAAATGGTTTTAGTAAAGAAGTACTCAATAAGCTGCCCATGGAATTTGCCGTGGAAGCACAAAAATTATTAGAAATCAGCCTTGAAGGCTCAGTTGGTTAAACGATGAAGAAACTATTGTTATTTGGCGCATTAGCCCTAAGTATTTTAAGTTGTAGCGACGAGCAAGCCGCTACCAAAACCTACCAAGGAAACTTTTTAGCTACAGATAAAGCGGCCGTATTAGAAGTAAACGAAGAGATGTATGCGGTTACTTACGACGATATGGCAAAAGAATTGGCTCAGAAAATCACTGCTTCTCAAGAGAGTGAGCATGATATGGTACCCGTTACCATAGAAGCCGTTGTAGCCCCAAAACCTGTAAATACAGAAGGTTGGGATTCTATATTGACTATCAAAAAAATTATTGCGGTGAGCCCATCAGCGGTTGCCCCAGATATTAAAATCGAAGAAAGCAATTAACAAGCGATGTTAGAGATAAAAGATTTATACGCAAAAGTCGAAGACAAGGACATTCTAAACGGAATCAACCTTGAGATTAAAGCAGGAGAGATTCACGCGATTATGGGCCCTAACGGTTCTGGTAAAAGCACCTTGGCCTCTGTGATTGCAGGAAAAGACGAATACGAAATGACGCAGGGTACTCTGGAGCTAGAAGGAGAAGACATTAGCGAATTAGCCCCCGAAGAACGCGCTCATAAAGGTGTGTTTTTAAGTTTTCAATACCCTGTAGAAATCCCTGGAGTGTCTGTGACAAACTTCGTAAAAACAGCCATTAACGAGACTCGCAAGGCCAAAGGAATGGAAGACATGCCGGCTAACGAGATGCTTAAGAAAATTCGTGAAAAGGCAGAGCTCTTAGAGATTGATCGTAAGTTTTTATCTAGATCGCTTAACGAAGGTTTTTCGGGTGGTGAGAAAAAACGAAACGAAATCTTTCAGCTGGCCATGTTAGAGCCCAAATTGGCCATTTTAGATGAAACCGATTCAGGCTTAGATATCGATGCATTGCGTATTGTTGCCAATGGTGTAAACAAACTTCGCAACGAAGACAACGCGGTTTTAGTCATTACGCATTACCAACGCTTATTAGATTATATCGTTCCAGATAAAGTACACGTACTTATGGGAGGAAAAATTGTAAAGTCGGGCGACAAAGAACTAGCCAAAAAGCTAGAAGAAAAGGGCTACGACTGGATTAAAGAAGAAGTAAAAACGGTTTAGGCATGAGTGCTTTAAAAGAAAAATTAGTCTCGTCTTATATGGCTTATGAAGACGATCTCGATCAAGACGACTTGATTCACGAGATGCGTAAGTCTGCCATAAAAGAATTTGAACTCTCTGGTTTTCCGACTCGTAAGAACGAGGCCTGGAAGTATACTCCCTTGGCTTCTCTTATAAAAGAGGATTATAGCGTCTTTCCTACCCAGACCAACGCCTTAGAATTTAAGGATGTTAAAAAGTACTTTCTGCACGATATAGACACCTACAAAGTTGTTTTTATCGATGGCGTTTACAGCTCCTTTTTATCTGAAACTTCGCATGATGGATTAGATGTTTGTTTGATGTCTGCAGCGCTCAGTAAGCCTAAATATAGAGCGGTAATAGAAACTTACTTTAATAAAGCTATAGAAAAAGACAGTTTGACTTCGCTCAATACTGCCTTTGCGAAAGAAGGTGCTTATATAAATATTCCGGCGCACAAAGAAGTAGAAAAACCCATCGAGATAATCTACTTCGCTACAGGGAACGAAACTTCGCTTTTATTACAGCCAAGAAACTTAATCGTTGTAGGCGAAAATGCGCATGTTCAAATCATTGAAAGACACCAGAGCTTGACAGAGAATCCTGTTTTTACCAATTCGGTAACAGAGATCTTCTGCGAAAAACGCGCTTATATCGATTATTACAAAGTGCAGAACGATACGCTTGATGCCACACTGATTGATAATACCTACATCAAGCAAGAAAGGGATAGCAACACCCGCGTGCATACCTTTTCTTTTGGCGGGAAATTAGTGCGTAACAATCTTAACTTTTATCAGCAAGGATCTCATTGTGATTCTACCCTAAAGGGAATCACGATCATCGAGAAAAAACAACATGTAGATCACAGTACTCTTGTGCATCATAAAGCACCTAATTGTGAGAGTCATCAGGACTATAAAGGCCTGTTTGACGAGAAAGCCATTGGTGTGTTTAACGGAAAAGTAATCGTTGATAAGATCGCTCAAAAAATCAATGCTTTTCAGCAGAACAACAACATTTTAATAGACGATAAAGCGACGATAAATGCAAAACCTCAGCTCGAGATATTTGCAGACGACGTTAAATGTTCGCATGGATGTACCATTGGGCAACTAGACGAAGATGCTTTGTTTTACTTGCGCTCACGCGGAATTGGAGAGAAAGAAGCCAAGGCCCTACTTATGTATGCCTTTGCCAATAATGTGTTAGAAAGCGTGAAGATTCCCGAATTAAAAAAGCGTATTAATAAATTGATCGCTAATAAAATTGGGGTACACTTAGGATTTGATCTCTAATCGCTTAGACTCAAAAAACGCCAATGAATCAACCCAGTCAAATATCGTTTGATGTAGCTCGCATTCGCGAAGACTTTCCTATTTTAAAACGAGAAGTCAATGGGCAACCATTGGTTTATTTTGACAACGCGGCCACTTCGCAAAAGCCCAAAGTGGTAATCGATTCGATCGTAGATTATTATTCTAACTACAACGCTAATATTCATCGTGGGGTGCACAGCTTGTCTCAAGAAGCCACAGATGCCTACGAACATGCTCGCAAGACCATTCAAAAGCACTTTGGTATTGCAAAATCTCACGAAGTCATCTTTACTTCGGGTACCACCCATGGCATCAATATGGTGTCTCACGGTTTCTCTAGCTTGTTACAAAAAGGGGACGAAGTGATCGTTTCTGCCTTAGAACACCATTCTAATATCGTGCCTTGGCAAATGCTTTGCGAGCAAACGGGGGCTGTCTTAAGGGTAATTCCTATGAAGCTTGATGGAACCTTAGATATGACAGCCTACAAGGACCTTTTAAGCGACAAAACGAAGTTGGTTTTTGTTAACCACATCTCTAATGCCCTTGGAACGATAAACCCAATTGAGCATATCATAGGATTGGCGCACGACCATGGTGCCGCTGTACTTATTGATGGAGCACAGGCCTGCCAACATTTAAAAACCGATTTAAAAACCTTAGATGTAGACTTTTATGTGACTTCTGCGCATAAAATGTGTGGACCAACTGGCGTTGGAATCTTATACGGTAAAGAAGAATGGCTCGATAAACTCCCACCCTATCAGGGCGGCGGAGAGATGATCAAAGAGGTTACTTTTGAGAAGACAACCTATGCAGATTTACCTCATAAATTTGAGGCCGGAACGCCAAATATCGCTGGAGGAATTGCCTTTGGTGTGGCGATAGATTATTTGAACAGCATTGGCTTTGAGGCCATCGCTAGTTACGAAAATCAACTGCTCGAATATGCTACAGAGGCGCTTAAAACCATAGAGGGATTAACCATTTACGGCACAAGTGAGCACAAAACTTCTGTGATTTCTTTTAACGTAGGCGAGATACATCCTTACGACATTGGCACCATTCTTGACAAATTAGGGATAGCGGTGCGTACTGGGCATCATTGTGCTCAACCTATCATGGACTTTTATAAAATTCCGGGGACCGTTAGGGCATCGTTTTGCTTTTATAATACCAAAGAAGAAATTGATATCTTGGTATCAGGAATAAAACGAGCTCAATTAATGTTAACCTAAAACCTTAGGATATGAAGATTTTTGCAATATGTATGTTACTTTTTGGCCTTAGTTGTAATGGTTCAAAAAATTTAACTAAACAAGAAGCGATGACCGAACTGGCTGGTATTTATAATGTAACCGCTATGGGTTCAGAAAACGTTAGCGGCAGTAGTATGACTCTTAAATTCGATCCAGAAACGGCTGCTGTGGGTGGGTCTTCTAGTTGTAACAAGATTTTTGGAAGCTATTCCGCCGAAGGCGAAACCATGAGTTTTTCTGCTATGGGAATGACCAAAATGTATTGTGAAGGCAAAATGCAGATGGAAAAAGATTTTATGCAGGCCTTACAAGCGGTGAACAAATATCGCATAAAGGGAGATCAAATAGAGTTGCTCCAAGACAAGACCGTGTTGCTCACTTTAAGCAAATAAGATGACGATTGCCCAAATTCAAGAAGAAATCATAGACGAATTTGCCCTGTTTGACGACTGGATGCAGCGCTATGAATATATGATAGAATTAGGCAAATCTTTACCGCTCATTGACCCGCAATACAAAACAGACGATTTTATAATTAAAGGTTGTCAATCTAGAGTGTGGTTGCACGCCAAACTAGAGAACGACAACGTAGTCTATTCGGCAGATAGCGACGCTATCATTACCAAAGGTATTATCGCGGTTTTGATTCGAGTGTTTTCTAATCAACCGCCAGAACAAATATTGCAAGCCAATACAGATTTTATCGACCAAATAGGCCTAAAAGAACATTTGTCTCCTAACCGAGCCAATGGATTAGTCGCCATGGTAAAACAAATAAAATTGTTTGCAATGGCATTTCAAACTCAAATAAAAGCTGCTCAATGAGTACTTCAGAAACCATAGATACCGCCAACCTTGGCGAAAAAATTGTAGGCGTCTTAAAGACCATTTACGATCCCGAGATCCCTGTAGATATTTACGAACTTGGGCTCATCTACGATGTTTTTGTAAACGAAGACAGCGAGGTAAAGATATTAATGACCCTTACCACTCCTAATTGCCCGGTGGCAGAAACGCTTCCGAAAGAGGTAGAAGACAAGGTGAAGTCGCTCAAAATGGTAGCCGATGCAGAGGTAGAAATTACTTTTGACCCTCCTTGGAACCAAGACTTGATGAGTGAAGAAGCCAAGCTTGAACTCGGCATGCTCTAAGCACTCATGAAAGATCAAATCGTAAATAGAGTCGCCAACAGTGTCTTAGTCACCTTAGACTTAGAAGAGCTCTACCCTGACCAAGAGCGAAAACTGCTCGACATTAGTCCATGGTTATATGAAGGATTCGTGCTGCGCGAAAAAGAGTTTCGAGCACATCTCGCTGCTTACGATTGGTCGCAATACAAAGATTGCTTTGTGGCCTTAGGCTGTAGCTCTGATGCGATTATACCAGGTTGGGCTTATATGCTTATCGCTACCTATTTGCAGCCCTATGCCCTTTTGACCCATGTGGGCGATACTGCCGACTTAGAAAAAGCCATTATAACCTCTCTTATATCGAACCTAGATGTGAGCCAATACACAGATGTTCCTGTGATAATAAAAGGTTGTTCTGACAAAGAAATTCCGGACAACGCTTATGTACAACTCACTCAAAAAATTATGACGGTTGCAAAGAGTGTGATGTACGGAGAAGCCTGCTCTGCTGTGCCTCTTTATAAAAGAAGGTAGTCAAACGTCGATAAATTACGTCCTTTCATCAAAATCTTCTTTTTTTTGACATTATTAAACGTCAAAATCTGTTGTTGGTATATCTTTGCCAATAATTAATAAACACCGATTTATTTCGGCTTAAAGACTTTAAAAAAGAACAGATGAAAAAATTGACTTTACTTTTTGTATTTCTTGTTGCACCAATGATTGGGTTTGCCCAAGAAACAGAAGAAGAGCTTAAATCGCAAATGGGACCTAAAAAAGATTCTATTGCTGCTATTCAAGGAAGAGTTGACGCTATTCAGGCAAAAATTGATGCACTTCCTGGATGGAAATATGGTGCCTTTGGAACTGTAGGTTTTAATCTTTCGCAATTTGATAATTGGTACTCTCAAGGAACTCCAAACGTTTCTTCTGGAAACATCGGGGTAACATTTAATGGGTTTGCCAACCTAAAAGAAGAGAAGTTCTTCTGGAGAAACTCTCTTAACGTTAATCTATCTTGGATTAAATTTGATGACGAAAGCGATCCTACAGACGACGATAGCTTTCAAGAGGCAACAGATGTATTTAACATCAGCTCTCTTTATGGTAGAAATGTAGCAAAAAACTTAGCAATTTCTGGTCTTGCCGAATACAGAACAACGTTGCTAAACAACTTTAACGATCCTGGTTATTTAGATTTAGGTGTTGGTGCTACTTGGACCCCAATCGAAAACCTAATCGTTGTGGTACATCCTCTTAACTACAACTTTGTGTTCTCTGACAATGACGTGGTGTTCGATTCGTCATTAGGAGCTAAAATCTTGGTAGACTATACCAGATCTTTTGGAAAACTTAACTTTAAATCTAATCTATCTGCTTTTCAGAGCTACGACTCAAGCAATTTATCTAACTGGACTTGGGTAAACAGTTTGGGCTATACTGTATGGAAAGGAATTGGTGTTGGATTTGAACTAGGCCTTCGCGGAAACAAGCAAGAAGCATTGGCTAATGCGATTTCTAATCTAACGGTGGGAGATCCTACGCCAACCTTTGACTCGATAGACAATGACGTTCAAAGTTATTGGTTACTAGGTATTAATTATAGTTTCTAAACTATCGCATATACTATAAAAAAAGCCGCTTTAGAGCGGCTTTTTTTATTCTTCGGTTTGCGTTTCTATATAATCTGGATATAAAAAGTTATTATAAGGAAAGCGTTTTATATGCAACGCTCTTACCTTTTCGTAAACGGTTTTTCTAAAGGCTTCCATATTCTCTTTATTAAGAGCAGAAATAAAGATGGCATCGCCGTTTGCTTTGGCCATCCAGGTTTGTTCCCATTCTTCCAGTGAATAATGCTGCGAGCTACGCTCTGTTACCAAATCGTCTTCTTCTAGTATTTCTGGTTGATAAGCATCAATTTTATTAAAAACCATCAAAGTTGGTTTTTCTCGTGTATCGATTTCGCCTAAAATATTATGCACCGATTCTATATGCTCTTCAAAATTTGGATGCGAAATATCTACCACATGCAAAAGCATATCCGCTTCGCGGACTTCGTCTAAGGTACTTTTAAAAGATTCTACCAATTGGGTAGGCAACTTGCGTATAAATCCTACGGTATCGCTTAACAAAAATGGCAGGTTGCCAATCACCACTTTGCGAACCGTCGTATCGAGGGTTGCAAAGAGCTTGTTTTCTGCAAATACATCAGACTTGCTTATCACATTCATCAGGGTCGACTTGCCTACGTTGGTATAGCCAACAAGTGCTACACGAATAAGCGCTCCGCGATTTCCGCGTTGGGTTGCCATTTGCTTATCGATACTTTTGAGCTTCTTCTTGAGCAAGGCGATGCGGTCGCGTACGATTCGTCTATCGGTCTCGATTTCTGTTTCTCCAGGACCTCTCATTCCAATTCCCCCTCGCTGACGCTCTAAGTGAGTCCACAGCCCTGTCAGTCTAGGAAGTAAATATTCGTATTGCGCCAGTTCTACTTGTGTTCTGGCATAACTGGTTTGTGCGCGCTGTGCAAAGATGTCTAGAATTAATCCTGTGCGATCCATGATTTTGCACTTAAGCAGCTTTTCGATGTTGTTTTGCTGGGCAGGAGTTAGCTCGTCATCAAAAATTACCGTACTAATGTCATTTTCTTTAACAAACTCGTGCACCTCTTCCATTTTACCACTCCCAATAAAGGTTTTCGGGTTAGGAACCTGCATGCGCTGCACAAAACGACGCCTTACCTGGCCTCCAGCCGTATAAGCCAAAAACTCCAGTTCGTCTAGGTATTCCTTAGACTTTTGGGCGTCCTGTTCTTTGTTAAGAATCCCGATCAGGATGGTGTTTTCGTATTCTATTTCTTTGTTCTCTAGCATGTACTAAAATATATACAAAGGTATAAAACCAGCGGTTACCAATCACCAATTGATTCCGCCATAAAATATATTGCTTAAAGCAGTAATGGCATTGCTGCTATATTTTGTATTTTGGAAAATCTTAAAATGATTTATGGCCCACGAACAGCACAACATTGCCTTTTACAACCTGGAAAACCTTTTTGACACTATAGACGACCCAGATACTTTAGACGACGACTTTACCCCAAAAGGCAAAAAACGCTGGAACGAGCGTAAGTACAGAAAAAAACTTAAAAAACTGGGTTATGTAATCGCCAGAATTGGCGCCGATAAAATTGGGAAACCCCCTGCCATTATTGGCGTTGCAGAGGTAGAGAACAAAAAAGTGATTCGCGATTTGATCGGCTCTAAACACCTAAAAGATCTGGGCTATCGATATGTGCATTTTAATGCGCCTGACGAGCGCGGAATCGATACAGCCTTATTGTATAGAGACGCTTATTTTGAGCCTGTGAACAGCACAACGCATACAGTGCTTATCGAAAATTTTGACGGTCGTAGAGATTATACGCGCGATATACTACAGGTTACTGGCTTTTTGCAAGGTGCCTTAGTTCATATTTTGGTTAACCATTGGCCCTCGCGTCGTGACGGAGCAGACATCACCGAATATAAGCGCATTGCCACGGCCAAAAGGAACCTAGAAGTTGTAGAGCAAATATTGGCCGATGATCCCACAGCCAACATCGTTGTAATGGGCGATTTAAACGACAATCCAGAGAGCACCAGTGTAAAGGGGCATTTGGTCATTCCAGAACTCTATAATCCTATGACAGAATTACTCACCTACACACGCGGGAGCAGTACTTGGAACAAACAGTGGTTTTTGTTTGATCAGATTATTGTAAGCAGGTCGCTTTTAGAGGACAATAATTCGGGTTTAAAGTTTGAAAAAGCAGATATTTTTGACCCCCCTTTTATTAAAGAATACAGCGGCAGATTTAAAGGAAACCCCTTTAGAACCTTTGCGGGCACAAAACATTTAGGAGGTTTTAGCGACCATTTTCCCGTCTTTGCTACCTTGGCAATTCATAAAATTTAGGAATCTTCGACCACTTTGGTCGATAAATTTTGCGACTTATCTATTATTGCGCACAACGGCGCATTCTATCATTATTTTAATTAAATTAGTAATCCTGAAAAATCAAATCCGATAGCAGCTAGGGGGATTAACTGTGTTGAGCTTCGCGGGTTAAATAAAAATTGCAGTAACAAAAAAAAACACATGAAAAAACTTTACACGCTTCTTATCGTATTCTGTGTAATTGGGTTGCATGATGCGTCTGCTCAGCAGGATCCGCAGTATACCCAATACATGTATAATATGAATGTGATAAATCCGGCCTATGCTGGATCTAAAGAATCCTTGTCGTTAACGGCCTTGTATCGCAAGCAGTGGTCTGGGTTTGACGGGGCTCCAGAAACATTCACATTTTCTGGTCATTCGCCCTTAGGCGATAAAACAGGTTTAGGTTTATCTGCAATTAAAGACGAACTAGGTCCGGTAAGTGAAACCAACGTTTATGTAGACTTCTCTTACACCTTGCAAGTAAGCGCTAGTGCAAAATTGGCCTTGGGGTTAAAAGCAGGAGCTACCTTTCACGATGTAGGCCTTACCAGCTTACAACTTACAGACCCTGGCGATCCTTTCTTTTCGCAAGACATAAATAATACCTATCCTAATATTGGGGCGGGTGCATTTTTCTATACCGATAAGTTTTACTTGTCGTTATCGGTGCCCAATTTGTTAAACTCGGTTCACTTAGACGAGAATGGTCTTAAGTATGGTTCTGAGACGAATCACTTTTTTGCCGCAACAGGATATGTGTTTGATATATCTGAGAACGTAAAGCTAAAACCACACTTTTTGGTAAAGGGTGCGTTTGATGCTCCGTTATCTTTTGACGCCAACTTAAACGCCCTCTTCTGGGAAAAGTTTGAATTGGGTGCTTCGTACAGACTAGACGACTCTTTTAGTGGTCTGGTAGGTTTTCAAGCAACTCCAAACATAAGAATTGGTTATGCCTACGACAGCGTAGTGTCCGACTTAGATGTTGTGACCAGCGCTTCGCACGAAGTTGTATTAACCTTCGATATATTCTTAAAGAAGCGTGTGCTTCGTTCACCTAGATATTTCTAATCCAAAGAGTAAAAAGAACATGAAAAAAATATACGCTATCTTATTCTTTATCGCGGTGAGCATGTCAACAGTTACCGCTCAAAATAAAGACACCAAAGCTGCAGATAAGCATTTTGACCGATTAGAGTACACCGATGCTATCGAAGATTACGAAAAACTTATAAAAAGAGGTAAAGCAGACTCGTACGTATACGAACGTCTTGCAACAGCCTACTATAATATAAACGACACAGAGAACGCTGCTAAGTATTATAAGCGTGTTGTAGACCAAAAAGGAGTAGATGCCGAAAGCGTTTACAACTATGCCCAAGCGCTTAGAGCCAATGGCAAGTTTATGGAGGCCGGCAATGCAATGCAGCAGTTTGCCAATATGAAACCTAGAGACTCTAGAGCGAAAGATTTTATGGCAAACCCAAACTATATGCCAGCGCTTTTAGACAATTCTCCTAGATATACGGTTGCCAATGCTGGCGATATCAATTCGGAATATTCTGAGTTTGGCGGGACGATGAACGGAAACACTTTTTACTTTTCTTCTGCTCGAAATAAGTCGCGTCGTAGTTATGGTTGGAACGATCAGCCGTATTTAGATATTTACTCGGCTACAAAAACAGACGAGGTAATCGGTTCTGCAGAACTGATTCCTGGCGATGTTAACACCAAGTATCACGAAGGAACGGTTGCTTTTTCTGCAGACGGAAACCGCATTTACTTTGACCGTAACAACTATTACAAAGGAAAATATTCTAAAGATGAAGAAGGTGTAAACCAATTGAGTATTTATACCGCTCAATTAGTAAACGGAAAATGGGCAGACGTAAAACCGGTTCCTTTTAACGACAAGAATTATTCAACAGGACATCCAACCCTTAGTAAGGACGGAAAGACCTTATACTTTGTTTCTGATCGCCCAGGAGGTGTAGGAAGCTCAGATATCTATTCGGTTTCTGTAGCTGCTAACGGTAGCTTTGGAACGCCTCAAAACATGAGTGCTGTAAACACAGAAGGAAAAGAAGTATTCCCGTTTATTGCAGACTCTGGAGCACTATTCTTTTCGAGTGATGGGCATTTAGGCCTTGGAGGTTTAGATGTATTTAGCTACGCCGATGGCGAAGTAACCAATCTTGCTATGCCTGTGAATTCGAGTGGTGACGATTTTGCCTTTTCTATAGATGAATCGACCATGACTGGATTTGTGTCTTCTGACCGTCAAGGCGGAAAAGGAAGTGACGATATTTATATGGTGAACGAAATCCCGAGCTGTGATGTAGAAATCGTTGCAACGGTTATCGATAACACCACGGGTGATGCCATCTCTGGAGCACAAGTAGATATATACGATGCACAACGCAACAAATTAGGCACTGAGATGAGCAACAGCTCAGGACAAGTTGTCTTTATGGGTGTTTGTGATGAGGTATATGGCCTAACGGCTCAAAAAGAAGGCTACGAAAGCGGAACAGCGAGCGCAAGCTCATCAACAGCTGGGCCACTTGCCGTGACTGTTGGAATGAACCCAATCGAAGAAATTATCGTAGAAGATCGTGTGGTATTAAACCCAATTTACTTTGACTTAGATAAGTCTAACATTAAGCCTCAGGCCGCTTTTGAGCTTGACAAGCTTGTACAAATAATGAAGAAATACCCAACGATGGTAATTAAAATTGAGAGTCATACAGACAACCGTGCTGGAGACAACTATAATATGAAGCTGTCTGACCGCAGAGCGAAGTCTACCATGCAGTATGTAATTTCTAAAGGAATTGATGCTAGCAGACTGAGCGCCGAAGGTAAAGGTGAGTCGCAACCTCTCGTTGCTTGTGGCGGAAGCTGTACCGAGGCTCAGCATCAACAAAACAGACGTTCAGATTTTATTATCATTGAACGTTAGTACCGGTTATTGCTAGAAAAAGTCAATAACTAACCAACCAAGCGGAGCCCTTCTTTAATTAGAAGGGCTTTTTTTGTGGCGTTCCGCCAGCGTAAGCTGGCGTCAGGCCTTCACTAGTCGCTGTGACTTCGCCACGAGCTCCAACAGCTCGTTCAGTCCTTAACGCGGAGGTCCCTGAGTGTTTTTGACGAAGTCAAAAATGTATCGAAGGGCTGTTAAATCTCAAAATTCTATTTCTATAATTCTCTTTCATACTTTTTTGCATTGCCCAAATTGCCGAACGTAAAATGTCTGGCAGACATTTTTTGTGAGGTAGCCGCGAAGCGGAACCTCATTTGCAGCAACATGTAAATACTTTCCTTTTACGTCCTTTTTTGGGCAATGCAAAAAAGGACATTACAGAACGAAAAACATCTAGTAGATGTTTTGAGTGCAGTATTCGCGTTAGCGATAAAGGCATTGTCGAAGCTCTTTGGTGTAAAGCACCAAAAGCGACTGCCGAAAGCGCGACGCTCGCGTAGCGAGGGAAACGCCATAACCAAAAAACCCACCTAAAAAGGTGGGTTTTTAAATACTATTAAACTAGAATCTTACATTCCAGTAATTTCTACATCATCTACGTGATAACGTGTACTCTGTCCAGATTCAGATCCTGTGTAAAGGAAACCGATGTGGATGGTGCCTTCTAAACAAGAAATGTTTACTGGACCTACAGTTTCGAAGTTTCCAAAGTCGCTTGAAGGACCTACTGGGATAGTAGCATCTAGTAAGTTCCAATCTGCAGCTGCAGCATCGCCAGTAAAGTTCTCAGAGAACAATACGGCTAAAACAGTCCCATTATCAAAGTTAGCTTGCACCTCGAAGATTAACTCTTCTGCGGTTTGTGCATCCATGTCGATACCAGGAGTGATTAACCAAGACTCGATGTTTTCTTCGCCAGAACTAAAGGCTGTGATCTGCGCATATTGGTTTCCAGAGAAGTTACCCAACACCCATTCGGTAGATCCACCAGAGGTATTTTGTAGCGTCCATCCAGCAGTAACCAATTCAGATAGATCAGAGATGCCCTCAAAGTTTTCACTAAAGAAAGCGGTTCCGCCACCAGAAGGAGTCGTACAGGCAGTAAAGTCTGGGTCACAACGAGTTGACTCGTCGCCAAAGTCAATATCGCCTGGCTCGTTTAGGTTTATTACGTTAAAATCGTCAAAGAAGTCTCTAGAAAGGATTCCGTCTAAGGTTCCGCGTCCTACAGGAAGCGTTAATCCTTTAAAGTCTGCAAAGGTAGAAGTGCTAACAATTACACCACCACCAGCACAGGCCTCTAAAAAGCGTTCCCCGTCAAACTCATCGCCATCTTCTGCTGCGAAAGTCAATGGGTTTTCGCCCAAAACGTCGTTTCTGTTAAACTGTACGTCAGACAAACGAACAAAAAGATTCTCGTAGGCATCAGATAAGTCGGCAACCGCCACCTCTAAAGGAGTGACTTCTGCTACTTCTGCAGAACGAATAATAACAGCATCTTCTTGTGGAGCAGGAATCTTTTCGATAAAGTCTCCGCCACCAATACCAAGACCGGCAACTCCGTTAGTAGTTGCAACGGTAAGTCCAGCTAAGTTTACATAGATCTTACGACCTATTTCGTATTTGGTAAACAAAGGGTTTACGTCGATCAATAATTTGATCCCAGCCGTTGGGTTAGCAGCAGCATCTTGAATAATTAATTCTTCGAAGAAGTTTCCGCCTTCGTCGCTAGATACAACGTATCCAACCATTACATTATCGCTGTCTTGTTCGAAAGTAAAGTCTGAATCGCCGTCAAGTTCTGCCTGAGCCAAGATGCCCAACACGGCGTCTACGTCGATTACGGTTCCGTTAATGGTAGGTTCTTCTACCGAGGTGTCTGGTGTGTCAAACTCGTCGTCTTCTACACAAGAGAAGCCCACTGCCAAAACTAGCAGTAGTGCCATTAGTTTATATAATTTATTTGCTTTCATCTCTATATTATAAATCATTAAATGCTATTAAAATCGTAGGTAAAAATTTAGGTAATAAGTAGTACCGTTTCCAAAGAAGTAACGATTGCCAAAGATTGGGCCGTTGTCTCTAGATTGGTCTTCTAGTACACTGCGGTAGTTTGAGTTACGTGATTGCTCAAATCCACCCGTGGTGTACTCCTGGTCTAACACATTATTTATGGTGGCAAAAAAGCCAACAAAATAATCGTTGATTCTCCATGACTTACCTCCCACTACATTTACTAGAAAGTAATCGTCTAATTGTTCTTGCTGTAATAAGCCTCTGGCAACTTCTGGGTCGTAGTCGTTAAACGTAAGCCCGTCGTAATCTAATGTGAAGTTATCAGATCTTGTAATCGCAGCAGCATCTACATAGGCGTTAGAAAAATAGTTGGTTGTAACCCCTACCCACCAGAAATCTGGATCGCGGTATTCTAGGCCAATCTGATATGCTCGCTCTGGTCCTCCAGCTACATGATACGTATCAAGCTTAGTCGTACCATCCCCAAAGGTAATTACCTCGTCAAAATCGTCACTTGTTAAGTACAAGTTAGGATTGTTGGTATAGGTATATTGCCCTACAGAAGCGGCAGCCTTTAGTTTTACTGTCGCTGTTACTTGAGCCTCGATTCCGAGTTCTGCGCCCATGTGGCGTCTTTCGATACCTGTAAGCACTTCTTGTACAAAAGCCGAACCTTCGTCAATTCCAAAGCCAGAAAGATCTTCTGTAAAGTAAAAACTAAGGTCTGTACCGTCACTAAAGCCTGTATAGAAACCTGTTAATCTAGCCTTCACGATTGGAGAGCGATAGATATAACTAAGGTCTATCGAGTTTACAGTCTCTTCTGTTAGCCCAGTAATCACATCGTTGTTTTGACGCGCATTACTAAAAGAATTTCTGAGCGTTGGTGCCTTGGTAAAGTAAGTTGCATTCAGGTCGATTAAATGACGTCCTGTAACCTTATAAGTAGCGCCTCCTTTAATTCCGTAGGTAGTAAAGTCTAACTTTTCTGAATCTCCAAAAGAACGAGCTCCAGGAAAGTTTCCGTTTTCGAAAAGTCCGGTGCGCTGATACGATGTCTTACCTACATTGGCAGCCAAGTAAAAGTCTACAGTGTTATACTTAAACTGTGCCTGAGCAAAACCGTTTATAACATCTGCATTAAGCTCGTAGTTGTATTTGTAGCGATCGCCTTCTGTAACGATACGGTTACGGTTGCGCAAATCACTCTGTGCCAAATCGCCTACGATGGTATTTACATCGTCTTCTGCGAAGAAGTCTACATCGAGGTAGCCGGTTCCGCCAAGTAAGTCTCTTACCGCTGCAAAATTCTCACTGGTTAAAGTGCGATAGTTAAGCGCCGCGTTTAAGGTGATATTGTCTGTTAGCAAAGTGCTAAAGATGGTGTTGGCCGTAATCTGCGTATCGTCTATGCGATCTTCTTGTACGATGTAGATAGAGTTTCCTCCTGTATTGGCCTGAATTTGGTTGGCTGTATATAGCGCGTTCCAATCATACTGCCCATCGTTTAAAAATTCTTGCTGTGCCTGAAAAGCTTGTTGGTAATCGTAAGCCGTTGGATTCTGGTCTTGCAAGAAGAAACTTGGGAGCCTTTGGTAATAATCAGGACTCGGGTTTCTGGCACCACCTAAATAAGCTTCTTGCCCATTAAGTGTTACAAGGCGAGTTCCGCCGTTGTCTATACGCGTATTGGCAATTTTACCAAACTGATACCCAATGTTGGTGTTTAAGGTAGTCTTGTCGTTTATGTTCCAATAGTGGTTTAACATAATCACAGGTTCTTCTACCTCGCGGATTCGTGAATTGCGAATCTCCCCATCTTGGTATCCCCAGTTAGGATTGTACTTGCGACCCTTTAAGTCTTTCGCTTCTTGCGTAATTGGCGCCGATCTACCTCTACGGTTTGGCGTATAAAAAGCAGTAAAGTTAAGGCTGTGCTGGTCGTTTATCTTTTTCTCTACAGAGGCAAAAAACGAATTGGCGTCATACAAGGTGCCATCGATGTAGCCCTCGTTACCAAATCGGCGTGAGGCCAAAATAGAATAGGCCCAACCATTTTGGTTAAGACCGCTATTATAACTCGCCATTACGCGCCCTGTATAAGAACGGTTAGCCATGGCATAGCTCACGCGTCCGCCTTGGCGATATTGCGAAGCTCGCATTACAATATTTGTAGTACCTGCCAAATCTCCAAAGGTGTAGTCGTTTGCTTTTACGCCCATTGAGAATTCGCGGTTGCGCTGTGCATCATTAAGACCTCCCCAGTTACCCCATTGCGGACGCCCGTTGAACTGTTTGTTCATTTCGATTCCGTTAATAAGGACTTTCCCGTTAGCATTGTCTAAGCCTCTTGGTCTAAAGAAAGTTGCACTAAAGTCGAATGCAGCTGCGTTTAAAAACACATCGTTTGAGGCTTGTAGCAATCCAGAGATATTAAACGAAGTTGCGTTTTCTTCGTCCAGTTGATTGTCTGACAAGCTAATGAATCCAATTTGGGCCTCTACTTCTGTAAGATCGATCTCCAGTAGAATAGGATCGATGTTTACGGTTCTGCCAGCTTGGATTGTAATAGGTAGCTGCTGTGTTAAATACCCTGTTTTTGATACCAACAACACTTGTTCGCCTTGCGGAAGATTATCATTAGACAACTCAAAAGTTCCTTCTACACCTGTTTCTGCGGCGTAAGAACTTCCGGTAATTCTAACCTGTACTCCCTCTAAAGGTTCGCTCGAATTGGTATCAACAACTCTTCCCATCACGGTCGAATTCTGCGTAAAAGCGGCAGAAACACTCAACAATGCCAGAAATAAGGTAGCAAAGAAATTTTTCATGCTGTCTAGTGTTGATTTAATTTATGATTAATAATCGCGTGCAAAGCTACATTTTTTAGACTAAATAATTACTTTTGGCTCGAGTTTTGTTTAGTGCTTTACACAACCTTAATATTAAAAATACCAATGCGCTTAAAATACTGTCTTTTAGTCCTTTTCACATGTTTTTTTGCCGTGAGTTTTTCACAAAATAAGAAGACTTATAAAGTAAATACTGTTGCTTTTTACAACGTAGAAAACCTCTTCGATACAGAGAACGACCCCATCACTTTTGACGACGATAGAACACCAGACGGTAAAGACCACTGGACGGAAGATATCTACCAGAGCAAGCTTAAAAATATGGCGCAGGTCATATCAGAAATTGGTAAAGAAGTAACTGGCAAAGCCCCTGCACTTTTAGGAGTGGCAGAAATCGAAAACAGAAAAGTATTAGAAGACTTGGTCAACCAAGAGGCATTGCTTTCTTACGACTACGGAATTGTGCAGTTTGATTCGCCAGATAGACGTGGTATCGATGTAGCGTTGTTGTACCAAAAGGGGGTTTTTACGCCTACCAATTACACCAATAAGGAATTGCTTATTTACGACGACAACGACCCATCTAAGCGTGTTTATACCAGAGACCAATTACTCGTAAGTGGAATGCTCGATGGCGAGATGGTACACATTATCGTAAATCACTGGCCCTCACGAAGCGGAGGCGAAGCCAGAAGTCGTTCTAAAAGAATTAAAGCAGCCAAGCTTAACAAGCAAATTATCGATTCGTTGCATACAGACGATCCTTACGCTAAGATTATCACCATGGGCGACCTTAACGACGACCCTACTAACGAAAGCGTAAAAGAAGTGCTTAAAGCCAAAGCAGATCGCGAAGACGTATCGCTCAAGGAGCTTTACAACCCTATGGAAGCCATGTTTAAAAAAGGTTTGGGAACCCTCGCTTGGCGCGATGGTTGGAATCTTTTTGACCAAATCATTGTCTCCGATGCGCTTTTAGATAAAGACTACAGCAGCTACCGTTATTACCAAGCTGGTATTTATAACAAGCCGTACCTAGCGAACCCTAGAGGGCGTTATAAGGGGTATCCGTATAGAAGCTTCTCTAATGGCTCGTATACGGGCGGGTATAGTGATCACTTTCCGGTGTATATTTATCTTATTAAAGAGGTTAATTAAGTTATAATAAAACGTATACTTAAATAAAGAGTAATACTATAAACTTACTCTTTTACCCTAAAATTAAGCTCAGTTTTCATTACTTTAATAGACCTCTTATTGTAATTGTGTTTTACTTTTACTCTTAACAGAGTTGCTAGAGATGAAAAAGCTTGCTACTTATTTATATTGCTTAGTGTTTTGCACAGCTACTGCTTTTGGACAATTTGAAGAAGTTCTTATATCAGATGACTTTGATAATCCAGACAGGTTAAATCTTGTTGATATTGAAAACGATGGCGATTTTGACTTAGTTGTAAGCGAAAGTGGAACCAATAAATACTATTTAATAAAATACGACGCTCCATCATGGAGTTTCGAAGATCCTGTGGTGATGATAGATGGGGATGACTGGTTTTCTTCTTGTTGTGTATTCACAGATCAAATCCATTTTGAAGACATTAATTCTGATGGTCTTGTAGATGCGGTGGCTCATTTTCCAGGGCTTACTTATGGTGTGGTCGCTTCGTTCCTGCAAGTACCTACGACAGGTGAATTTGTTTTAGGTAGTGTTCTGGCAACTTCTGACGAGTTTACAACTAAAAATCATTTTTTGAATGATTTAAACGATGATGGAAATATTGACTTCGTAATTTTCAATGATTTTCAGTTCAAAATGTATGCTCAGCTTAACGATGGCAGTGCAAATTTTGCAACCATTGCAGACCCTCTGGTAGAAGACGTGGGCTATTGTATAAATTTAGAGTATTTGGATATAGACCTAGACGGTCAAAAAGATTTTGTAGGTATGATATTCGGAGGCATATTTTGGATGGCCCGCCAGACTGATGATTCATTGATTTATGGTGAACGCGAAGATTTGTTGTCCGGGATAGGGTCTACCAGTGATTTTAAACTAACAGATATAGATGGGGATACCGATCTTGACGTCATCTTTGCCAGCACAGACTCCGATCAGATAACTTGGGCAGAAAACATAGATGGTATGTTTAATCTTGGTCCATTAACCATAATAGGAGAAAATTTAGACTATCCCCGTCGCTTGAGTTTAGGCGATATTGATGGCGATGGTTTAATCGACATCCTCGCAACCATTAGAAACGACGCAAGCATTGTGTGGTTCAAGAATTTAGATGGCTCAGGAAATTATAGTGACCCAATTGAGATAACTAACTCAGAGTCGTTGGTGTACGACGCAGAATTGGTCGATGTTGACGCCGATGGGGATCTAGATATAGTTTCTGTTGCATACGGGAATAATTCGGTTAAATTATTCGAAAATATGCGCATTCTTGCTATACCAGATAATGAATTCGCTTTTTCAGTTTACCCAAACCCGGCAGCGGATATTTTACGCATTAATTCAACGAAAATCTTTAAACATTTCGCTATATATAATCTACTTGGACAAAAAGTACTTTCACATGAATTTTCTGAAGTTATTGATGTGTCTGTACTCGCCGCAGGTAGTTATTACTTAGAATTGTCTACTAGCGATGGATATAGGTCGAGAGAACGGTTTGTTAAGATGTAATCACATAGTATCTGTCGCCGACAACTTCTCCTTTGCCGACGCCTGCGAATGCAGGTGTAACGCCCAAAAAACTAAACTTAAAAAAGACTAATCAAACCACTGCCCCCACGGAATCCTACTCAATAGTAGCACAAGTGCAATCGTATAAAATATCGCAAGCGTCTTAAACTTAGGCTGCGACACCAACTTCTTTTTGTGTTTAGAATACCCTATGGTAATTAAGATCACAACTAAGATCATTACGGTAGGGTGTTCTATGGCGTTAAGGCGCAGCACAGAATCTTTCATTACCGTGCTCATACCATTGTTATTGATAGATTGTAAGCCCAAAGGAGATACAAAGAACAAGATGAGCCCAAGCAGTAACTGTAAATGCGTTACGATGAGCGCAAAGAGGCTTATTCTAAAATCCTTAGCTGCATACTCTCTTTTTGTAAAGAAGCCTACCAAGGCGTTAAAAGTGGCCAGAAAAACAATTAAGACCACTAAATAGGCCCAATAAGAATGTAAAAATTGAATGGTTTCCATAGTTGGTTGTTATAAGAGTAAAGGTAAGCGTTTTTCATAAAAAAACCCCGAAGTAAAAATTACCTCGGGGTTTATATATACTAAGGAATGATTCCTTTTATATGATTAGTTAAATAAATAACGTAAACCTAGTTGCATTTGCCATCTAGAAGACTGTAATCCAAAGTCGTCTATCTGAGATACACCATCTGCCCATTGGTCTGGGTCAAATGAGAATACAGGGTCTGGACCTCCAGAAACTGTCGTTAACAAACCAATGTTACCAGGTACAAACTTGCGCTTACCCCAGTCCTTGTTAAGAAGGTTGGTAAAGTTAAAGATGTCTAACGACGCTTGGAAAGTATGCTCGTTGTTCCCTAATTTAATAGAGAAGTCTTGCAATACTTTAAGATCGATTACATGACTCCAAGGGCCACGATCTCCGTTGCGTTCTGCATAATCTCCACGTCTAGAGTTTAAGTACTCATCACCAGCGATAAACGCGTTAAGCGCATCCCACTGTTGTTGTGGCGTTAATCCACCGCTACCTGACTGATCTGCAAACGTAATGTCTGACTGTCTTGCAGGTACATAGATTAATGCATTGTCACGAGAGTCGTCATTTAATAAATCACGACCTTCTCTGTAAGTATAGCTAAATGGGCTTCCTTGAACACCTTCATAGAATACACCAAAAGTTGTTTTCACATTCTCGCTCCAGCTTATTTCGTAAGAAGCATTACCAGAGAAACGGCTTCCTAATGAGAAGTCAGATCTTGAGTCTTCTAAGAAAGAGTTTTTACCGTTAACAGTTTGTATGTTTCTCCACTGAGAACTGTTTTGAGAAGAAGTTCCGTCAAAAACCTTAAACGAATCTCCATAAGAATAAGAGATTTGTCCTTGGAATCCATTCTGGAATGGCTTTCTTAACGTAAACGATGCGTTATAAGAATACCCTTCGTGCGTGTTAGAAGCCAAGATGATTCTACCATAAGTAGGATCGATCTCGTCTCTACGATCGTACGTTGGGCGGTTATCTGCACCATTCAATCGTCCGTTTGGCGATTTAAGGTTTAAGTTCTCGTAATAGATGTCTGATAACACATCTGTATACAAGAAATCTGCAGTGGCGATTAAGCCCCACCAAGGTAGTTTTTGATCTACCGCAATGTTGTATTTCATTACCTGAGGTAATTTAAACTCTCTTGCAATCAAATCTACGTTACCACCTACACTACCAGAACCTGGAGCTGGAGATTCGAATTGGTTGTTAACATCGGCCTCAAATGGCTGATTAAACTCAAAGTTGAATCCACCAGTTACACCGTTGTTATTATACGTTCCACCAGGCCATACTAAAGGAAGTCTAGAAGTAAATACCCCTAGTCCACCACGTATTTGAGTGCTGTTATCGTCATTTACATCCCAGTTAAATCCTAAGCGAGGAGCAAAGTGAGGTAGAGGAAGTATTCCTTTACTTGGTCTTGCACCTTGAAGGTCTTTACCAGCCGCTTCTAAAAGCGGAATAGTACGGTTTCTAAACTTGCTGTTTACGATGCCATCTTCCCAGTAAGGAACATCTACACGTAAACCAAAAGTAGCTTTAAAGCTATCTGAGAATTGGTATTCGTTTTGCGCATAAGCAGCAATCTGAACTGTAGAAAATTCTGATGCACCTGCAGACTCGTCACCCGTTACTCCGTTTCCTAACAATGAATACCCGTGCTGATACACATCTGCATTTTGTCCTGTTAAGAATTGGTTTAAACCACTAGAAAGCAATAGTCCGTTGTCGTCAAACTGATCTTCGAACGTATAGTCACCATAGTTAAATGCAAAGAACAAGTTTTTGGTTTTTGCATATTCGAAGTTAACACCTAACGTAATTGTGTTACGCCCAGCATAGATCTCGAAGTTGTTGTTAATGGTCAATACATCTTGGTTCAATAAGTTGGCAGTAGAGAATGGCTCAGATCCAAAAGAGATGAATCCGTTTCCATCCTGAATATCTACCGTTGGGAACGGAGAACCAGCAGGATCTCTATCGTCACGTACAGAAGTATAACCAATAACTAAGTTGTTGGCTACCTTGTCTCCACTATAACTCCACTCTAAAGCGGTTGAGTTGGTTGTAGTAATAAAGGCTTCTGATCCGTTAATAAACCCGATGTTATTAACACCAGAGTTTCTAGCTTCTAAATTGTCTCCTTTTACATAACTGTGACGCAATACAAATTTGTTACGATCGTCCATGTTAAAGTCTAACTTAGCAGTTAACTTATCACTTTCCAGCGTTCTAGTGTTGGCATTAAAGATCCCTGGATCGTAACCATACTGAGACTGTAAAAAGCTTACCAAGCCATTAATGTCGTCTAAAGAAGAACGACCTTCGTAGTTGCTAAAGTTAAATGGCTGAGGCGTTTCTTCGTCTTGACGCTCATAGTTTACAAAGAAGAATAATTTGTCTTTGATAAGTGGTCCACCCACACGTACCCCGTAAGTAAGAGCGCTAAACTCGTCAAGCTTTTCGCGAGACTCGCCGTCGCCTACTAAAGAAGGAGGTGTTTTTCCTGCAAAAGATTCGTTTCTAAAAAACGAATACGCAGAACCTTGAATCTGGTTGGTACCAGAACGCGTAATTGCGTTGATAGAACCACCCGAGAAACCTGATTGACGTACGTCGAAAGGTGCGATGTTAATTTGGAATGTCTCGATGGCATCTACAGAGAAAGGATTTACTCCAGTTTGTCCTCCGTTGGTACCCGATCCAGCCAGACCAAATACATCGTTGTTTACAGCACCATCAATATAGATAGCATTGTAACGGTTGTTTTGACCCGCTAAAGAGATAGAAAACCCATCGTTTCCTTCTGTTAATTGGGCTTGAGGTGTTACACGAGCAAAGTCGGCAATCGAACGCGAAACAGCAGGTAACGTAGAGATATCACGCGAGGTGATAGTGGTCTCTGTACCTGTTTTGTTACTGTCAAATACGTTGTTACGCTGTGCGATAATCAAAACTTCGTCTAACGCACTAGCCGATTCGGCCAAGTTAACACTAATCTTCTGTGAGTTACCTAGTTGTAAGAAGACACCCGTTCTAACGTTGTCTTCATAACCAACATATGAAATTGTCACAGTGTATGGGCCACCAGCTCTCATGTTTGAGATGCGGTAATACCCGTCAAAGTCGGTAATTGCGCCATAGGTCGCTCCCGTGTTGGCATTAACCGCCACGACATTGGCCCCTAGCAAGGGTTCGGAATTGGCATCAACGATTCGTCCGTTGATCCCGGCTGTAGTAACCCCCTGCGCAGAAGCAGCTGCGCCAATAAAGAGTAATGCTACAGTAAAATAGAAAGTAATTTTTCTCATAAAACAGTTAATTTTGATTGGTACAAAAGTATAAAAAGCCTTTGTAGTATTAAGATTATTTTAACGTTAAATTAGTAACGTTTATCAACAAATAAGATACGAGAAATCGTCGATGAGAAGGTTATCTACCGTCCTGATTTTGAACATTTTATTAACAGAAAAAAAACGAATTAAAGGCCGAGGCAGTCTAGCTGGTCTTTTAAAGGGGCAATAAAATCAAAATAAGCAGGTCTTCTTGACTCTATTAAAGGCTTAGATGCGGGCAAATCTTGTAAGAAAGGGTCTACTTGCTCGTTGTTTTTCCAAAATCGATAACAAACATGCGGGCCACCTGTATTGCCCGTCATTCCAACCCAACCAATCACATCGCCTTGACGCACATAATCACCTACGCGCACATTGCGTTTTTTCATATGCAAATACTGGGTTTCGTACACGGTATTGTGCTTGATTTTTACATAGTTACCGTTACCACCTCTGCGTTCTGATTTGGTCACGGTTCCGTCTGCTGTAGCTAAGATTGGTGTGCCAATGCTCGCGGCGAAGTCGGTTCCTTTGTGGGCTCGCACCTTATAGCCATAATATTTAATACGGCGTTTTAAATTGTATTTGCTAGAAATTCTGTAGTTGAACTTAATAGGAGACTTTAAAAAAGCACGTCGCAAATTGTTGGCCTCTTCGTCATAATAGTCGGCTACATTTAAAGAATCGCTTTCTATAAAGCTAAAGGCATAAATAGGACGCCCTCGGTGTTCAAAATAAGCCGCCTTAATCTCGTCGATTCCTGCAGGAATCGAATCGTTTATAAATCGCTCCGTATACACTACCTTAAAGTTGTCACCATTTTGCAGATGAAAGAAGTTAACCGTCCAGGCATAAATATTTGCCAAACGTTCGGTCATATTTGCCCCTAGCCCTTGATCGCTCATGGTTTGTGAAAGCGAACTGGTAATCACGCCAGATGCCGTTTTTTCTACAAAGGTTATGGGTTTGCGTCTTGTGTATGCCGCGGCAATACTATCACGCATATCGACCACCGTATAATCTACTCTGTTTTGCTCGTAGATAAATATTTGGGTAGCGCCGAGGCTGTCTTTTGCGTTAAGCAGCAAATAAGGTCGCCCCGTTTTCATTCTCCGTACATCTAGGCTGTCTTTGATTTCGCCTACTACAGAGAATATCTTCGATGGTGCTACATGATTGTCGTTAAGAATGTTTCCGAAGGTATCTCCAGAACGAATGGTGTCGCGTACTACCTCAAAATCGTTAAGTACAAAGCCGTACTCCTCTACTATTTTTGGGACTTCTAAAACTTGTTGTTCTGTAATCTCCTCTTTGTTAGATTCGCAACCAGCCAAGATGGCCAAACCAATACCCAAGAAGCCTATCTTTTTTAAGATCATTTTGCTTTTTCGCTGTTAAAGGCGTGAGTAACCCATTGTTTTCCCCATTCTGCTTTTTCTTCGTCGCTCCAAAGATTAGGAAAATAATGGATTTTCTGAAAACTCGGTGGTAAAAATTTTTTCCAATTGGTGCCTCCCGTTGCCAAAACCGTAGCACCTTCTTTATGTAAATATCTAAAGGCCGCTCCCATGTGCATAAGCAACCAATTCACATTGGCATTAACGTCAAATTGTCTGAGTTCTTTTATAAGAGCCTCATTATTTTTTTCGTTTTCTGGCAATGCGAGGTATTTATGATACAATGTATTGCCCTCTACTTCCTTCATAATTCTGATAAAACGAGGCGTATATCTAAACTCAAACTGTTTTAATGTAAGTGTCTTGTCGCCTGTTTCACGATCGGTGGCCCCACGCTTCCAGTAGATTTGCTCGTACATTTCTTCTATGCCAAAAGTTGCATCGTAATCTCCTCTTACTTCTGGATGAATCAAATGCTCCATGGGGGTCGCGTAAAATTCTATCATTCTATATTGCGCAGACTGAAAACCACTCGCTGGCAACAAAGACATTCTAAACTTTAAGAACTGGTCCCGCTCCATACCGCGTATCATCACGTCAAACGAATCGATTAAAATTCTGAAATATCGATTTACACGTGCCACTTTTTGTGTAAAAAACTGAGCGGTTTGAAGCTTGTCGTCTATGATTTGTTTAAGCTCGTGAATGATAAGCTTAAAGTAAAGTTCGGTGATTTGATGGTATCCAATAAAAATCTCTTCGTCTGGAAAGTAGGTCCTCGGAATCTGTAGACTCAATAAAGTGTCTAGATGAATATAATCCCAATAAGTCAAGTATTTGTCGTAGAGCAATCCGTCTAAATAGGAGCCCATGTCCTGACCAGAGTTTTTAAATTTTTGTTCTAGTTTACTAAGTTGGTCAGTTAGTTTTTTATCCATCTAAAACATTTAATCTATGTGTATTTTAAAAGAGTGTTTAAGTCCTTTAAACTCGATTAAGTCGGCTTTGAGCGAACCTACTGCCAAACTCGCTTTAATGCGAATAGGCATACGATTCTCGTCGTCAGAAACCCATACGGTAAGACTTTCTTTTTCTTTAAATACACGCCCCGCTTGTACATAGGGCCTAAAGACCAAACAGGGCACTTCGCCAAATTTGGTTTTGATTACTTCACGCTCTAAAAATTTGAGCCTAAACTTATAGGTTTCCTTGTCAAAAAACATGTTCATCTCTGTCACATCGCCCTCTTTTAAGGTGCGCACGTCCAAGCGATTCCGTAAATAATAAAAGGCAGAAACCATATCTTGAGCTTCTTTTGGGAAGTCAAGTGTTTGCTTGGTATTGTGCTTTTTGTTAAAAACCAAAGCCTTATTGGTATCGTGATCAAAGTCAATTTGAATGTCTTTGGTATGACCGCCTTCGTCTATTTTTCTAATAAATCGATACGGAATGTCGCGATCGATGTCTACGTAGGACTGATAATAGTCTTCTACCCTAAAAAACAAGCGAGAAACCCCTGTGGTTTTGCCTTCGCCAATAATATGATATACCTGCTTCCCTTCTAGCGTAGTTTGGTCTACTTCTAGGGTGGCATAGCCCGCTGTGATGAGTCCGTAGTGGATTCTAAACTTAAACCACTCGCCATCTCCATAGGCTTTTTGCGACTGCCCAATTGCTTGTGCAGACGCCAAAATCAAGGCTATTATTAAAAGTCGTTTCATTCCTTTAGCAATTTTGTATACTAGACATTTTGCAATATCTGTTCCAAAGATGCAATTAATTTGATGGATTCGTATTAATCCCTTGTTAAATCATGCCTTTAGAGGGTTCCTCTTTTTGCCTGTTGACGCTCAATTGCCTCGAATAATGCTTTAAAATTACCCACTCCAAATGATTGAGCTCCTTTGCGTTGAATAATCTCTATAAACATCGTTGGGCGATCCAAAATATTGTTTGTAAAAAGCTGCAACAAATAACCTTCTTCGTCTCTGTCTATTAAAATTCCGTGTTTTTTGAGCACCTCGATGTCTTCGTCTATCTCACCTACACGTTCTAAAACGTCGTCGTAATAAGTTTCTGGAACATATAAAAATTCGACCCCGCGATCTCTCATGGCAGACACTGTCGCCACAATATCGTCTGTCGCTAAGGCCAAATGCTGTACTCCAGCTCCGTTGTAAAAGTCAAGATATTCTTCTATCTGAGACTTCTTTTTACCCTCTGCTGGTTCGTTAATCGGGAATTTAATTCGACCATTACCGTTGCTCATCACCTTACTCATAAGAGCGGTAAAGTCTGTAGAGATATCGTCGTCTGCAAACGAAATGATCTGAGCAAAGCCCATTACTTTACCATAAAACTCGCACCATTTGTTCATTTCGCCCCAACCTACGTTTCCTACCATATGGTCTATAAACTTAAGGCCTACAGGCTCAGGGTTATAATGTGATTCCCATTTTTGATAGCCTGGCAAAAAGAGCCCTTCGTAATTTTTGCGTTCTATAAACAAGTGAACGGTTTCGCCATAGGTATAGATTCCAGATTTGATAATATGCCCATGCTCGTCTTCTTCGCGAGTTGGCTCCAAATATGGTTTTGCTCCTCTTTTTGTGGTTTCTTCAAAGGCCGATGTGGCATCGTCTACCCATAAAGCGATCACTTTTACAGCGTCCCCATGCTCGTCTATATGACGGTTTAACTCGCCTCCCTTATTTAAAGGCGTGGTAAGCACCAAGCGTATCTTGTCTTGCTTGAGCACATAAGATACCCTATCGGTCATGCCCGTCTCTAGCCCTGCGTAGGCCATAGATTGAAAACCAAACGCCGATTTATAATAATGTGCGGCTTGTTTTGCATTCCCTACGTAAAACTCTACATAGTCGGTTCCTAAAAGCGGCAGAAAATCTTCTGCTTCTTCGAATAGTTTTTTAAGACCGTATTCGGTGTTTTGTAAGTCTTTTAAATTTTTTATTTCTCGTGCCATCGTATTTTTTTTAAATGAATTATTTCTGAATCTCTTGGGTCGATTCAAAAATTACCACATGGCAAGCATGTTAGATTGTAAGTGATGATTTTTTTCTACTATAACCATGATGTGAAGTAATCTTCGTCTGCAATTTTCATGGCAGCCTTGGTTAATTTTAATGGTTTAAAAGTATCTACCATCACGGCCAGTTCGTCTGTTTTAACTTGCCCGATACTGCGTTCTGTCGCTCCTGGGTGCGGCCCGTGCGGAATCCCCGCAGGATGCAACGAAATATGGCCAGGGCCAATGTCGTTACGGCTCATAAAGTCGCCATCTACATAATACAACACCTCATCGCTGTCTATATTGCTATGATTATAAGGCGCTGGAATGCTATCTGGATGATAATCGTACAAGCGTGGGCAAAAAGAGCATACCACAAAAGTATCGGTCTCAAAGGTTTGATGCACCGGAGGCGGCTGATGTATTCTCCCGGTAATCGGTTCGAAATCGTGAATCGAAAACGCATAAGGGTAGTTGTGCCCGTCATAACCCACCACATCAAACGGATGCGTGGCATACACCATATCAAAAATGTCGTCTTGCTTTTTAACTTTGATCAAAAAGTCGCCTTCTTCGTCATGGGTTTCTAACTCCATAGGCCTGCGAATATCACGTTCGCAAAAAGGCGAATGCTCTAAGAGTTGTCCAAACCAATTGCGATAGCGCTTTGGCGTATAAATCGGGCTGCGAGATTCTACGATAAAAAGACGATTGTCTTGGTCGTTAAACTCCATCTGATAAATGATTCCGCGAGGTACGAGCAAATAATCACCATACTCAAAATCGAGATTGCCCATCAGGGTGCGCAATTTTCCCGATCCTTTATGAATAAAAATTAGCTCGTCTGCGTCTGTATTTTTATAAAAATAGTCTGTCTGACTCTTTCTTGGTGCCGCTAGAATAATGTTGCAATCCGAATTGGTAAGCACAATTTCTCTGCTTTCTAGGTAATCGTTTTTAGGCGCGACGTTAAACCCGTGAAGTCTGTACGACTTCATATTGTTATGGCTTGCAATCTCTGGGGCTACGCTGTACTGCCGTTTTATTTCTTTTACCTGAGTTGGGCGATGTTCGTGATATAAATTACTATACATCCCATCAAAACCGATGGTTCCAAAAAGCTGTTCGCTATAGAGGGTTCCGTCCGGTTTTCTAAACTGGGTATGTCTTTTATGTGGTATTTTTCCTAAGGAATGATAAAGTGGCATCTATTTTTTTATTAAAGTTACAAAATTGTAGTGGGAGAACTCTTAAAATAATAGTCGCTATTCAGGATTGCGCTTTATAAGCATCCCAAGCCTTACAATTGCTAAATGTAAATGTGCCATAGTCATATCACAAATATCGTAAAATCTGGGCGTAAACAAGTCAAAAAATCACTAAAACCTATAGCCTAAACTCACATACCATTCGTTGTTGCCGTTATCGGGCGAATGTGAATAAACCAACTCTATGGGTCCAAGAAAAGTGTCTAGCCCATACCCAAAAGCAAAGCCAGAAAAATCGATGCCGTCAATCCACATTTGACGCGAAAACAAATCGTCGCCTACATTGGCAATGTTTATTTGACCAAACAAATGGTTTTTTGCAAAGATTTCGTAGTCTATGTTTAGGTCTGCTTTTAAATAGGTGTTTCCGCGAAGCGACAAGGCGTTATAGCCATAAAATGGCACGATGTTTCCTCTTTGGGCAAAACCATATCCTCCAATAAAAAAGTCGAAAGATCGCGTCGATTTATCGCCAATTTTAAAGCCTCCTTCTGTACCCACTGTAATGGTATGTTTGCCCAGACTAAAGCTGGTTTGCACGGCAGCCTTGGCAATAGAAAACTCGTTAAAGTCATTTACCACGCCGTTCCCTTGTAGGTACAGTTTAAAGTCTCCATGAAAATAGAGCCCACTGTTAGGGTAAAACACATTGTCTCTGGTGTCTAGGGTTAAAAAGCCAAAGACGCCTAAATAGTCTGAATCTTCGAAATAAATTCGATTGGTCGAGGGGTCAATTCCTATAGTCTCGCTAAACTGAATAATCTTTTTGTGCTCACCACCTACGCCAAAATTAAAGGAATTACCCAACACCGTTTGCGCATAAACCTGATTGGTAAACTCGGTAAAGTCTATACGTATCTCGTTTAAGTTGGTTTGATCAAAATCGTCGTTTAAAAACACTTCTTTACTCACATCTTGCGTAAAATTATAGAAGTTAGACCGCGCTCCAATACTCCAATAGTAGCCTTTGTCTATATAATAATCGAAGTTGTAGCGCAGGTTATCGCCCACGATAAGATCTAGCGAAGCCACATCGTTGTTGGTGAGCAATCGCTTTCTGGTCACATTAATTAGCGCCGCAGAGCGGAATAAATCGTCGTAATGCACTCCCAATCTTAACAGGGTACGAGAGGGGTTTTCTATCACCCGAAGATTGAGCGTTTTTGCTGTATCAGATCGCGTCGAAAACGAATAATCGATAGATTGAAAGTTTCTTGTGGCCATCAAATTGTTCACTCCTTGGTTAAAGCGCGTATAGGTACTCGAGTAAGGTGTTTTAATCTTTAGCTTTCCTAAAATATAAGAACGCGAATACTTATCGAGACCCGAGATGTTTACTTGATCTAACAACAAGCTATCGTTTTTCTTTTTAGGAACTTTAAAAGTTCTCATGGGCCGCTGCTGCATGTTTACGATGTTTAGTAATGCCGCATATTGTTTACGAGAAGCATTGATTCCTGCCTCGATTATTTCGTTGCCTTGATCAAAAGAAACCACAGAAAACCCCTCGATGACAGGGTCTATATACACATCGGTTTTTTCGCGCTTCCCCTTCATCGCTTCGATAGACCTAAAATTGTTTAGCTGTACCAAAATATCGATGGCAGACGATAAATCTTCGCGAGACTTTAAGTCGTCTTGCACGTCTACCCCAATAATAATGTCAACGCCTTTGGCCCGCATCTCGTCTACGGGGTAATTGTTTAAAACGCCCCCATCTATAAGCAGTTGGCCGTCTATTTGTACTGGACTAAACAGGGAGGGCAAAGCCCCACTTGCGGTAATTGCTCTTGGCAAATAGCCTTGTTCGAGCAACACTTGAGTGCCTTTCTCTACATTGGTCGCCATGCAAAAAAACGGAATGGGCAACTCAGAAAAATCTTGAATCTCGCCTACATGCTCAGTGAGTTGCGATAATAAGTTATACGTATTTTGACCCTTAGAAAGCGCCGAGGGAACGGCGATCTTAAATGAATCAAAAGGCAGTGTAATTGCGTACTTTTCGCTATCGTTTTTTTCGTAAAAAGTTTTGGCTTTTCTAGGCAGTTCGTCCTGAATTAAAACTTCAAAATCTACGGTTCTAAAAATCGAATCCAATTGCGTAGCTGAATAACCAGAGGCATACAAGGCCCCAATGATAGCTCCCATACTAGTGCCGCCTATATAATCGATTCTAACCCCAGCCTCTTCTATAACTTTAAGCGCCCCTATATGCGCCAATCCTTTTGCGCCTCCACCGCTTAAAACCAGGCCAACCTTAAGCTCTTTCCCCTCGTCATTTTGAGCCACGGCCTGTTGCGCAGAGAAAATCCCAACGACTATCCAGAGTATCGCAATGACGACTTGTTTCACTTTTTCTGCTTTTTAAAATGACTTTTAATCAGTCGAGCTTTGTGCAGGCCAACCACCTCGTTAAGCTCTTGTTCGCTCGCTTTTGCCACCCGTTTTGTGCTCTTAAAATGCTTTAATAAAGTGACCACAGTTTTTTCGCCTATGCCTTCTATAAAGGCTAGCTCTGTTTCTAAAGCGGTTTTGCTTCGCTTGTCTCTGTGAAAAGTGATCCCAAAGCGATGCGCCTCGTTTCTCAACTGCTGAATTATCTTTAGGGTCTCAGACTTTTTGTCTAAATAAAGCGGAATCGGGTCTTCTGGAAAATACAATTCTTCTAGCCTTTTAGCGATTCCCACGATGGCGATTTTACCTCGTAAATCGAGGGCATCCAAACTTTTTAAAGCAGAAGACAACTGTCCTTTTCCGCCATCGATAATAATAAGTTGCGGCAACGACTTCTTTTCGTCTAACAAACGCTTATACCGACGGTAAACCACCTCTTCCATAGAGGCGAAATCGTCTGGGCCTTCTACGGTTTTTATGTTGTATTTGCGATAGTCTTTTTTGTAAGGCTTGCCATTTCTAAAGACCACACAAGCGGCGACGGGATGTGTTCCTTGTATGTTAGAATTGTCAAAACACTCTATATGACGCGGCTCTTTAGAAAGGCGCAGGTCCTTCTTCATCTGATCCATAATGCGGTTTTCGTGCCGTTTAGGATCTACAATCTTGGCCTGCTTAAAGCGCTCCATTCTATAATACTTGGCATTGCGAAGCGAGAGGTCTAAAATTTTCTTTTTATCGCCTTGTTTAGGTACATGCACCTTAATATCGTCGCCTAAATCTATTTTAAACGGAACGTAAACCTCTTTGCAAATCGAATGAAACCGCTGGCGTATCTCTACGATAGCCAAGCTCAACAATTGCTCGTCTGTCTCGTCGAGTTTTTTCTTAAGCTCTAATGTATGCGAACGAATGATGGATCCGTAAGAAATCTGTAAATAATTTACGTAGCCATAGCTCTCGTCACTCACGATGCTAAACACATCTACATTGCTAATCTTTGGATTGATAATGGTGCTCTTGGCTTGATAGTTTTCTAACACCTCTACTTTTTCTTTAATACGCTGGGCGTCTTCAAACTCCATGGCAGCGGCATGAGCCTTCATCTGATTTTTAAATCGCGAGAGCGAATCTTTAAAGTTTCCTTTTAATATCTGTCTGATATGCGCGATGTTTTCTTGGTAATTTTCTTCTGAATATTTGCCCTCACAAGGCCCAAGACAATTCCCCAAATGAAATTCCAAACAGACCTTGTATTTACCGTCGTCTATCTTTTTTTGTGCCAAATCGTAGGTGCAATTGCGCAGCGGATACAAACCACGAATAAGTTCCATCAAGGTACTCACCGTGCGCATGCTCGTATATGGGCCAAAGTATTCAGAACCATCTTTTATGAGCCTTCGCGTACTAAAAACCCTAGGAAAACGCTCGTTTTTGATGCAAATCCAAGGATAGGTTTTGTCGTCCTTTAAAAGCACATTGTAGCGGGGTTGGTACTTTTTAATCAGGTTGTTTTCTAGCAACAGTGCGTCTGTCTCTGTAGCCACCACGATGTGTTTTATGGTCACTATTTTTTTGACCAAGAGTCGCGTTCGCCCGTTATCGTGGTTTTTATTAAAGTAAGAAGAAACTCGTTTTTTTAAATTTTTGGCCTTGCCTACATAGAGCAATTTTTCTTCGGAATCGTAATACTGATACACCCCAGGACTCGCCGGTATCGTAGAAAGCTGTAGCTGTAAAGTAGGTGCACTCATCCCTCAAAGATAAGTAAGGCATGTTTTTTAAGGGAATCTAGCAGGCTTTTTTTTGAATTGATTTTTGTTGTTCTCTCCTTGTAAGCCTTTATGCAGAATCATGACTAATTTTGTTATCTTAGGACAGCAAAAATGCGCAATGAACATAGCCATTTTATCTAGAGGGGAGCAATTGTATTCTACCCAAAGTTTAATTCGAGCTGCCCAAGCCCGCAATCACGAGGTAGAAGTAATCGACCCCGTGTATTGCAAATTAATGATAGACCAAGGCAAGCCACGAGTGGTTTACAAAGGCGAACTCGTTAATGATTTGCATGCTATCATTCCTAGAATTGGTGCCTCAAATACTTATTTTGGATCTTCTGTGGTACGCCAATTCGAAGCTATGGGCGTTTTTAGCACCGTGTCTTCTGAGGCCATTATTACCTCACGCGATAAATGGACGAGCTTTCAATTATTGTCTAAGGCAGAACTCGCAGTCCCAAAGACGGTTTTAGGAAACTTAAAAGACCCAGACGCTTTATTAGAAGAATTTAGCGATTATCCCATCATTATCAAACTGCTCAAAGGCACCCACGGGCAAGGAGTCATCTTAAGTGAATCAAGGCAAAATGCCTTGGCCACCTTAGAGACGCTTAACGGTTTAGGCTCACGCTACCTTTTACAAGAATATATTGCAGAAGCCCGCGGCACAGACCTTCGTGTGATCGTGGTAGACGGTGTAATCGTGGCTGCCATGAAACGTCAAAGCAAAGCAGACGACTTTAGGTCTAATCTGCATCGCGGTGGCAGTAGTACCAATATTACCCTTTCGTATCAAGAAGAATCTTTGGCCAGAAGAGCGGCCAAAGTGCTCAAACTAGGGGCTTGTGGGGTAGATATTTTGCAATCAGAAAGAGGGCCCTTGGTGTTAGAAGTAAATTCGACCCCAGGATTAGAAGGCATAGAAACCACCACTGGTAAAAATGTGGCACGCAGTATAATCGGTTATATAGAAAGAAATAAAAAGTAATGGCCAAAGTCAAAGCAAAAGACCTTACCCTTTGTGGCGTATGCATCGCTCCTGGCGAATCGACAGAGATAAATCTTGGCTCGGCCAAGCTGCATACCCATACCCAAATCGAGGTACCCATAATCGTTGAACGCTCAAAATTTGAGGGCCCCACGGTACTTTTTACCGCCGGAATTCATGGGGACGAGGTAAACGGAATCGAAGTGGTTAGGCAGCTTATCGCAAAAGGCATTAACAAACCTAAAATCGGGACGATTATCTGTATTCCTATCGTAAATGTTTTTGGGTTTATTCAGAAGTCGAGAGAATTCCCAGACGGGCGAGACCTCAACAGAGTGTTCCCAGGAAGTCGTAAAGGGTCTCTGGCTTCGCAATTTGCCTATCAATTGGCCAAAGACATCATGCCGTATGTAGACTATTGTATGGACTTTCATACGGGCGGCTCAAGCCGATTTAATATTCCGCATATACGAGTTACGGCAGACGACAAACTAAACAACAAACTGGCACAGGTATTTAATGCGCCTTTTATACTGCATTCTAAAAACATCAAAAAGTCTTTTAGGAGTTATTGCCAAAAAAACGGGATTCCGCTCTTGCTTTTCGAAGGCGGAAAATCAAACAGTATAGACACCGTTGTGAGCAACACAGGTGTAAACGGTTCCAAAAGAGTATTAGAACATTTAGGCATGCTCAATTCAAAATTTAAAACCACTTCGCCTAAAAAGAGGTCTGTTGTGATAACAGCCAGTCGTTGGCTTAGAGCGTCTGCTTCTGGTATGTTTAAGCCGTCTGTAAAGGCTGGGCAAAAAGTGGCCGCCGGCGATGTATTAGGGCATATTACAGATCCTTATGGCAAAGTTCATTATTGGATTCGTGCCAACATTCCTGGTTATGTGATTAATGTAAACGAATCGCCCATTGTGTATCAAGGCGATGCGCTTTTTCATTTGTCTGTAAAAGCGAGATAAATGGACAAAGCCTACTTGCGCAAACACTACAAATCCAAAAGAGCGCAACACACTCCTGAGCATTTAGAAGACCTGAGTCTAGCCATTGCCAATCAAGCATTAAAACTGGCTATTTGGGATAAGCAGTTTTATCATATTTTTTTGCCTATTCACCGCTTATGCGAAATCAATACAGAATACTTGCTCCATATTCTGCAAGGAAAAGATAAAAGCGTAGTGCTTTCTAAAAGCGATTTTGAAGCCCAAACGTTGACTCATTATTTGCTAGAAGACAATACAGAACTTATCGAAAATAAGTGGGGCATCGTAGAGCCCAAGGCTGGTATTGTGATCGCGCCAAAGCAGCTTGAGGTGATATTTGTTCCGTTGTTAGCCTATGATAAAGCTGGGAATCGCATAGGTTATGGTAAAGGCTTTTACGATCGTTTTCTGACGCAATGCGATAAAGATGTTATCAAAGTAGGGCTGTCGTATTTTGAACCAGAAGCCGCCATCAAAGCGACTACTCAAGATGTGCCGCTGGACTTTTGTATCACTCCTAAAAATATCTATTCTTTTTAAAGGTTTACTCAATCTTAAAAAGCGAGATATCGCCTTTTTGTGCCCTGACTTTTATTAGATAAACTCCCGTTGTAGGAAGCTCGTTGGTGGTGTTTCCTTGTGCAGAAATAGCGTCCCCTGCAACGCCCTGAGTAGCAAAAACCACCGTATCGCCATTGTGAACTTCTAGATTTGCATTGCCTTTATAGCTTAGCAATTGGCAATTGCCGTTTACCAGAGATGCTTTTAGCCCTTTAAAAGAGCCCTCTGCCAAAAGAGAAGCGTCATTGGCTTCTATCGAGACTTCTTTGTCTTTTGGAATTTCGATGATGAGCTCAATCGCTTTTACTTTATGTGCAGCCAGCTTATCGTTAGGCGACACACTAAAAGATTCAAAAGAAGTGACCAAGGTCCATTGCCCGTTGGACTCTCTGATTACGCCTGCAAACAGCGAATTGGCATATTCGCCCTCCATAGTGGCGCTCACGGTAAGTTGCTCTGTATCTGTGGCCAATATATGTACGCTTGAGGCCACATCTGCAATAAAATGCAGTGATTCTAAGGCCGAAGCATCCCATTGTTTGAGCACTCGTTTTTGCGCCAAGGTGATTCCGCAGAAGAAAAATATTAGAAGAAAGAAACTAGATCGCATAAAAAAACGCCCTTAAAAAAGGGCGCCGAATTTATTTTTGCATGTTTTTGGCCTCGATGCTTAAGGTAGCATGCGGTACCAATTTAAGCCGTTCCGGATTGATGAGCTTATTGGTCACTCGGCAAATTCCGTAGGACTTGTTTTCGATACGAATCAAGGCGTTTTTAAGATCACGAATAAACTTCTCCTGACGAATCGCTAACTGAGAGTTGGCTTCTTTACTCATTACTTGTGAGCCTTCGTCAAATGCCTTAAAAGTAGGCGAAGTATCGTCTGTTCCGTTATTGGAATCGTTTTTAAAGGCGCTTTCTATAAGAGCCAATTGCTCTTTAGCCTTGTCTATCTTTTCTTGTATTAGTGCGCGAAACTCTTCGAGTTCTGCATCGCTATATCTGTGTTTGGTTTCTTGTGCCATCTTAGTACTTTTTAATAATCAACTTAGAGGAAATATCGTCAAATTCGATTGGCGTTCCTTCTTGAATGCTGGGGGCAAAAGCTAATTCCTCTGTTAATGTTTCAATTTTAATATATTCTAAATTTTGAGCCACTGCTTCTTGCAGTTGTGTCTCCTCTTGCAAGGTAACGCTCACTCTGTCGGTCACATCTAAACCAGATTCCTTACGTTGGTTCTGAATTCGGTTTACAAGTTCGCGAGCAATGCCTTCGTTCTTTAGCTCGGGCGTCATGCTTACATCAAGGGCAACGGTGAGCGAACCACTGTTGGCAACCAACCAGCCTTCGATGTCTTGTGAGCTAATTTCGACTTCGGCAAGGCCTAATGTAACATTTTTTTCGTTAATTACAACTGATATTTCACCAGTCTGCTCTAGGGCCTGAATGTCGTTTTGATCAAACTGATTAACCGCTGCCGCTACAAGTTTCATGTCTTTTCCAAATCTTGGGCCTAAAACCTTAAAGTTTGGCTTGATTTGTTTGACTAAAATCCCTGAGGCATCGTCCAAGAGTTGGATCTCTTTTACGTTAACTTCTGATTTGATTAAATCTGCGATAAGCTCGATCTCGTCGCGGTCTGCTTTGCTCATTACAGGAATCATGATTCGCTGCAAAGGTTGACGCACTTTAATCATCTCCTTTTTGCGTAACGATAATACTAGCGAAGATATTGTCTGCGCCTTCTGCATTCTGTGCTCTAAGGCGGCATCTATCCATGCTGAATCGCTTTTTGGGAAGTCGCTCAAATGCACCGATGCTCCTTTTTCTGACTTGCAAACTGTATTTAAATCGCGGTACAAACGGTCCATAAAAAACGGAGCGATAGGCGCCGATAGCTGACTCACTCTAAGCAAGCAAGTAAACAAGGTTTGATAGGCAGCTACTTTGTCTGGCCCATAAGAACCCTTCCAGAAGCGGCGTCTGCAAAGGCGTACGTACCAGTTGCTCAGATTCTCTTGTACAAAATTAGAGATGGCCCGAGCAGCTTTGGTGGGTTCGTAATCGGCGTAAGCCTCGTCTACCGTAGCGATTAAAGTGTTAAGTTCTGAAAGAATCCAACGGTCTATTTCTGGGCGGTCTGCCAAAGGCGTATCTGGTTCGCTATAAGTAAAACCGTCCAGATTGGCATAAAGTGCAAAAAAGTTATAGGTATTGTATAAGGTTCCGAAGAACTTATTACGCACCTCCCCAATTCCGTCTATGTCAAATTTAAGGTTATCCCAAGGGTTGGCATTGCGAATCATATACCAACGTGTGGCATCTGGGCCATATTGGTCTAGGGTGGTAAAAGGATCGGTCGCATTGCCTTTACTTTTAGACATTTTTTGACCGTTTTTATCTAGCACCAAACCGTTAGACACCACATTTTTATAAGCGATATCGTCAAAGGTCATGGTTGCAATCGCATGTAGGGTATAAAACCAACCTCGTGTTTGGTCTACGCCTTCTGCGATAAAGTCGGCTTTGCGCCAAGTATCTTCTACTTTTTGTTTGTTCTCGAACGGGTAATGCCATTGTGCATAAGGCATAGAACCAGAATCAAACCAAACGTCAATCAAATCTGCCTCGCGCTTCATGGGTTGGCCAGAAGGGCTTATCAAGGTGATTTGGTCTACAATGTTTTTGTGTAAATCTATGCTTTCGTAATTGGCATCGCTCATGTCGCCAACCACAAAGTCTGCATAAATATCGCGCTCCATTAGGCCAGCGTCGACGGCTTTTGCCATTTGGGCCTTAAGCTCTTCTACCGAACCAATAATGATTTCTTCTTTACCGTCTTCTGTACGCCAGATTGGTAATGGGATACCCCAATAACGCGATCGAGAAAGGTTCCAGTCGTTGGCGTTAGAGAGCCAGTTTCCAAAACGACCTTCGCCTGTAGCCTTGGGCTTCCAGTTAATGGTCTGATTTAATTCATGCATACGATCCTTAAACTCGGTGGCTTTTATAAACCAAGAGTCTAACGGATAATATAAAATAGGCTTATCGGTGCGCCAGCAGTTGGGATAACTGTGCACATACTTTTCTACCTTAAAGGCTTTGTTTTCTGTTTTAAGCTGAATCGCCAGCTCTACATCTACGCTTTTGTCTGGAGCTTCGCCATCTGCGTAGTATTCGTTTTTTACGTACTTACCAGCTAAGTCGCCCATTTCTGGTCTAAAACGGCCTTGCAAGTCTACCAGTGGCACTAAATTACCATTGTCGTCTATAACCAACATAGGCGGAACCTCCGGGCTCGCCTCTTTGGCTACCTTGGCATCGTCTGCTCCAAAAGTAGGGGCTGTGTGTACAATACCTGTCCCGTCTTCTGTGGTCACAAAATCGCCACCAATCACTCTAAAAGCATTGTCTGCTCCTGCATCGGGCGTGGCAAATGGTAAAAGTTGTTCGTAACGAGACTCTAATAAGTCTGATCCTTTTACTGTGGTTGCCACATAAAAAGGAATCTTTTTAGCACCTGCCTCATAATTAGTCAATTCAGCCTTGTCTTCTATTTGCTCATATTTGCCGCCAAACTGATAGCCCACCAGCTTACTGGCCAAAATCACATTGATAGGCTCAAACGTGTATTGGTTAAAAGTGCTCACCACCGAATAGTCAATCTTAGGCCCCACCGTTAAAGCGGTGTTACTTGGCAGCGTCCAAGGCGTTGTGGTCCATGCCAAAAAGTGCAAATTATCGTACTGTTGCAGCGCCTCCGGAAGCGACTCTGTAATAGCCTTAAACTGTGCCACTACCGTAGTATCAGTAACATCTTGATAGGTGCCAGGCTGATTTAATTCGTGAGAACTAAGCCCTGTACCCGCCTTAGGCGAATACGGCTGAATCGTATAGCCTTTATAGAGTAAATCTTTGTTGTAAATGTTTTTTAGAAGCCACCAAACCGTCTCCATATACTTGGGCTCGTAGGTTACATAAGGGTCGCTCATGTCTACCCAATAGCCAATGCGCTCGGTAAGGTCGTTCCAGACGTCTGTATAGCGCATCACGGCCTTTTTACAGGCAGCGTTGTACTCCTCAACAGAGATTTTTTTGCCAATGTCTTCTTTGGTAATACCCAGCTCTTTCTCTACCCCCAACTCAATTGGTAAACCATGGGTATCCCAACCCGCTTTACGTTTTACCTGAAAGCCTTTTTGTGTTTTGTAGCGACAAAAAATGTCTTTAATAGCGCGTGCCATCACATGATGAATCCCCGGTAGGCCATTGGCCGATGGAGGTCCTTCAAAAAACACATAAGGCGTGGCTCCCTCACGCGAGGAAATGCTCTGCTCGAATATTTGGTTTTCTTTCCAAAATTCTAACACTTCGCTTGCAAGCTCTGGTAGCTTTAGGCCTTTGTATTCGGCAAATTTTGCGCTCATTTATATTGCACTTTAATTGAGGCAGCGAATTTACGGAATTATCTGCAAAAGGGCTATTTGCAATAGCCCTTTTGCGCTAATTAATAAAAACAATCCTTCTCGCCATTTTCTTTGCTCCTCCAAAGATTACTGAAGGAAAAGAGGTCAGTGGACTCTTGGAATGAAATACCGCAAAAAAAGGGCTCTATCAACTTAAACTAAAAACAAATTCAAAAAAGGTCTTTTGATTATCAGTAAACAAATCTGAAGTTTGATATATTACTTTGATATGTTGACGAATTAGGTTGTCCTTTTGTTTACTATTAACAGACTTTAATTTTACACTTAAATCCTTTATTAAACCTTGATACTTACTTTTATTCATTAAAAATGAAAAGCTACCTTTTGATAATTTACCTATTAACCAAAGTAGGTTATCTAACTTTTCATAATCGTTGATATTAGTGACCGAATTAAGATGCTTAATATAATCGAAGTAATTATCCTCGTTTATTGCAATTTTTGTTCTTATAAAACTATTCTTTTTCAGTAGTTTATATGAATCAATTGCCAAACTATCATAAATAGGAAAATCACCATTATTTAAAAAAAAGAGGTATTTAGATATTAAAGAGATTGATTTACCAAAAGGCTTCCCAGATTTATCAATACCATATTCTTTTATAAACAGTGAGTTTACAATACAATTTTTATTCGGGTTATTTAGAAATTTAGTTGTTTCATTTTTTAAAACGTCATCTGGGTAATTGGCAATTGTAGTCGCTAATTCATCAATACCATAAAGGCGTTTACTCATTTGAGTTGAGTAATAACTATCTATAATTGTAATTCTATTCTTTACGACACTTTCAAAATCATTAGTTATTTCACCCTTAAATAATGATGAAATAATGTCTTTGTTAGACAGGTATTGTGTCTCTGAATTTAGAATTTTATGAGCGATGTCTGCGTAATTTTTTAAGGTACTCATAATGAAGTATTAGACTTATCGAGTATTTCTTTTAGTGACCAAACACCACCTATTACTAATGTGTTTGATAAAAACACCTCATTAGTAATGCCAAGAGGTACATTTATGTTAGCTGTATGATTGTCTCTAATAGCGTTTAACCTGTGTTCAATAGTAGTGGTTGAAGCTATTTGTTGACTCCTTCTAAAATCCCAAAAAGGTGTATTGTTGTATTGCCAAGTAAGTATTCTACAACGAGGAATATTTAAATTAGAATTTGTACCAATTTTATCTAATCTTAAATCATTTAAAAGCTCAAATTGTATAGAATAATTTTGAGAAGGATGTACAAATTGTAATCTCATCCCTTTACTTAATAATAAAACTGTTTCTGGAATTGGGAACTGTCTTTTTAATTCATTTAAAAGAGTAAAAACTTTTTTTAGTTCAATATTATATACAGGTTCTGATAAATTATGATGTGCTTGTTTATTGAGTATAAATGCTTTTGATTGTTCAAAATCATTGTTCATATTAGGGGCAACTGTATCCATATCCAAAGACAAAGCCTTATAATGTTCTCTAAATAATTTCCAGTAATGAGCAAGATTATGAAATTCACCATCAACTGTTACAGTGTATTCCTTGGGGAGCCTTTCTTTAACAACTTTTTCAAACTCTTTTCTTAAATACAATGATGTTGCTATATAGTCTTTAGCTTTAAAATATTTTTCTGCCTTGTCAAAATTTGAGAAATCAGAATCAACTATTATAGGTTTTTCACCCTTTATAGGCGGTTCATATATTTCCTGAATATTCCAGTTAGATTTCTGACTGTATTGTTTTATTTTATATAAACAGAAATCAAAAAATGATTTTTCGTGAGTAAACAGATATATTTTGTAATGTTGAGCAAACTTACCAAGTATTATATCTAACACTTTATCACGATTACTCATATCTAAACTAACTAGCAAGTCATCTAATGCAAGGAATTGACCATCAAATGCTCCCATTCTTTGCTCGGTTAATGCGAATCTAATACTTAATGCTATTTGTGTTAATTTGGCTTCGTTAAAATAAGATTGAGGACGCAATATATCCTGCCAACTACCATCTTCCTTTTGATTTCTAATATTTAACTTTATAAAAGGATCGTTGAGTTTTATATGCTTTTTAGAAGGGAATAAGTAAGCTATAACGCCTCTTTTTTCTTTCTGTACTATATCGCCAAATAACAATTCTGTTGAGTAGTGAAGACTTATTTCTATATTCTCTTCGTAATTTTCTTTAAAATTATCTGTATAAAAAGTATTTACTAAACCATTAATTATAGTAAGCTCTGTATTTAATGCTTGATTTAGAGCATTAATTTTATTGTTTGTTGCAATTCTTTGATGATGATTAGATTGTCTTACTTTGAAAGTTTGACGAGAAAGATTAAAGTTGTAGTAAGGCAATGTTTCCATAATATCCTTAAATAGTTGAGAAAGGGTATAAGTCCTACTGTTATACGTAGTAGTTATAAAAGGAAAAATATCTCTTACAAATACTTCCCAAAGGTTTATCTCTTTAGAGTTTCTAAAATTGTAAAAATTAATTAAAAGTCTATGTGCTATAAAATCACTTGAATTATTAAGTGCTTCTAAATAACTGAACGCTCTTGCAGACGTTCCTTCTATAGTGTAACCAGCCCTATCAATTTTATGATAAGTACTTATTTCATCTAAAGCTGATACGCTGATATGTGCTTCATCATTATTTGAAAATACGTTTAGTAGGTTTTCATTATTAGACCTATCAAAATATTTTTCTATCTCATCTTCACTTTTTGTAGTGCTTTGCAGTAATGTATATAAAGACCAATAAATAGAACTTTTACCACTACCATTTTCACCATAAAGCAATAAATGTTTACCTCCTAATGAAATTACACTCTCCTCATTAAAAGCCTTAAAGTTTTTTATTTTTAATTCATTAATAGAACTCATTAACTTTCAATAATAGGCTTTAATGTGTTTGGGCTTTTTACAGTATACATTCTCATTCTCTGCTGTACTATACCTATTTTCATACTATTATACAATACTCTAATACGTGAAGCCATATCATCTAACTTTTCCTTTTCATATTCTTGAGATAGACCTGCAACCTTTAATACATTTAATACATTCTCAGTAATTACTAAACTACTATTGCTTAACTCATCTCTGAAATAAATATCGTAAAAACAACCATCAATTACACTTTCAAAAAAAGTAGCTAATTGACTATTATCAATATTATCTACAATAGCTTCTTTCTCTGAACAGATAAAATGAACAACATCAAACAGCTCAATAAAAGGACTGTATGATTTAGGTTTATGGATAGGTATGTTTACCAATGGTTCTTTATCAACTTGATAGATGTTACCTTGCATTTTACCTTCATATCTCAACCAAAAAGCTACTAATTTAGAGTTCAAAAAAGTTGTTAAATATTTTAAATCAACTGTATCTGATTTAATTATATTTACTGCCATCATTACATAGGCTTCAGAACTTGTATAGTGGAATAAAGGTTTCTCACATTTTCTAACGGATAAAACTTTATCACCACTATTAAAAAAGTCTTCTTCTCGTGGCCAGTGTAAGTGAAAAAAATCTAATCTCCCATTTAAGTTTTCCCTTCTACTATCCATTACTTCTCTATATCTTTCTAAATGAGAAATAATATAAGGTGCATCATCTTGATAATTCTTTTTGGTAATATAAATTATGTAATTATTACTTTCAATTTTACCATATCGTTTTAAATCAACTGGTTCATAAACTTTGTGTAAATACTTCCTTTCATTCAAAGGTGTATTCTTATAAAACTCATCATCAACTATAAATACACCATCATTGACCTCGATAGAGTAATTAACAATTTTATCTTTAGGTATTTTTTTTATGTTCCTTTTGTTAATTATATCAGGATTAGGTACAATGCCTTGAGCAATGTTTTTTTCTTCTAATTTTATAGAACCAATACTCTCAATTGACTGTAATATTTTCTTTGTTAAAGGTGTATAAAAGTTAATATAGGTACTATGGAATTTTTCAGGATTAAATGACTGGGTATATTTTTCAAAATAGTTGCTTTTTAGTTTTTTGTTATTTAAAAATTCAGCAAGTTGATTTTTATCAATTTTAAAATTATTTAAAGCACCATAAAACACATCATATTCATTTGGAACATTTTCAGTTTTCTGTAACAAGTAAATCATAGTTTGTATACCTGCTGATTGAAATACTTTATAATCTCCAAAATCTACAAACGTTTTTATTTCAGAACGAGTAAGTATCTCATTTCTCAATATAGAAGCTCCAGCACTTGTTACCCAATTGCTTTGAGCAATAAAACATTCTACACCGCCTTCCTTTAACCAATCAAGACCTTTGCAAGCAAACCCATACCATAAATCCATTTTACCTTGATAGTATTTGGTGTTTCTAAACTCATCAAAAGCACTTTTATTAGTATACTCTTTAATATATGGTGGATTACCAATTATTATATCAAAACCACCATCTTTAAAAGCGTCTGCAAAGAATAAATGCCATAGAAAAAAGGGCTTTTCGTCTTTATCTTGTATTTCTTTTAATTCAGATTTATGTTCAATTAAGTCATCTCTTAAAGAAACCCATTCATTATATTTTTTTGTTTGAGTTTTAGTTCTTCTAGACTCGTCTTTGTTTTCTGTTTCTATTTGTGATATAAACCTCTCAATTTGATTTTGCCGTAATTCAATATTGTACTCAATAAAATCAATAACTAAATCATTAATTTCTTTTTTTAGTATTGGTTTTTCATCAACAGATGCTGTAAAATATTTATTTGTTTTTTCCTCTATGCTTTCGGCAATACCTGCTTTATCAAAAGTTAGATTCATTTGTTCATCTTTAATATTACCAAATAAATCTCTGTCTAATTCAGCAATCTTAACATTATTCCCTCTTGAAACATTACTTAAATCAATACCCTTATAGCTTTCTACAACACTATTACCTTGCATTATTTTATAATCCAAGTTTGGTAATGGTTTAGGCTTATCCTCATCAACCACCAACGATAACCAAAACCGCAAACGAGCAATGTCTACTGCTCCTTCTTCTAGATCAACTCCGTAAATAGAGTTTTGTATAATATCCTTTTTTATTATTGCAGGACTCCAAGGCTCATACCCTAATTCATAATGAATAAACGCTTTTAAACTAAAAATTTCTTGTAGTAAACCCATTGGGAATGCACCAGAACCAATTGCAGGGTCACATATTTTAACCTCATCTATAAGTGTTTCAACAATTTTTAAATCACTACGAGAAATATCACCTAAGACTTGATTCTTTACCAAGTTATCGATTTGTTCTTTGTCTATATTTTTTAAATGCGTATTGAGGTATTCTATTAAACTCTCTTGTGTCATATAATGAACAATCTCCTTTGGGGTATAGAAAGTTCCTTTATCATTATTATCTTCAAGTAAATTTTCAAATATATTCCCTAACATCTCTGGGTCAACTGCAACAGTATGGTCTTCAGGACTATTCTCGTATATAGTAAAGTTATATCCGTTAAAAAAAGTAAAGAGTTCTTCAAATAAGAAGCCTGGGAATTTTAAAGTTCTATGAGTTTTAGGCTCTTGGTGTTCTTCAAACAAACCTCCATTTAAAAATGGAATACAAACATTACTCCCGTTTAGTAACTTAAAACCATCATTTGGTCCGTCCGGTGTATTTAAAGCACTGAAAAATAATTTACTTAACCAATTTGCGTAAAAATTCTCTTTATCGGCTTCAAAGAGGTGTAGTAAAAAATTGGTGTCTCCATCTTCATAATTAATATTGGTTGCTCCTAACCAACGTTTTTTTTGTAAAAAATAAAGAAATACGATACGACCCAATAAACGCTTAACAAAGTTGCGGATGTCTTTTGCTAAATCTTCAGTTTTTTCTATCTCGAAGACTTTTCTACATTCTACATTAGAAGATAAATGATTTACAAAATCTAAATAAAAGTTTTTATATTCTTTAAAGAAATTATTTGATACAGGCTCTACGTTAAAGGCTTCAAAAAAATCCTCTAACCTAAAGTTAGATTGTTCTAAATTATATAAGCGTTCTAAGGCAGTTCGATGTTCTTCTGGTGTTCCAAAAATGTAAGTGTATTTTTTGGGATTGGTTTCAACATCGTCTACCTCGTCAAAAAATTCACTACCACCAAACTTACTAATAAATGAAAAACGCCATTCTTTAGGTCTCTCACTCTCATAAAAATATGTAGCAATAGCTCCTTTACCAGCATCTTTTAAAATATACGCTTTGATTAATTGATTTACACCTACTTTGTTATATTCTATTTTAATATTGTCTTGTAACTCTATTTCAAAAATAGGAAGCTCAATACCATCGGTAGTTTTTAATGTCCCTAATTGATATAGGTTTCTAACTATATGTTTTGCTTTTTTAGTAGTAAGATTTATTTGCTGTGGCTCTAATGATACCGTTAATAGGCTTTTATTCCCTGAAAGAAATTGAAGCGTATTAATCCAAGATGCTCTCTTGTAATTACTTTGTAATATTTTTTTTAGCCTATTTCTATTCATTTTTATGCAAAGGTCTCTGTTAAGACTATTTTAGGGTCTTCAAATTGTCTTGTATTTTCTTTTTCTTCTGCCCAACGTAGTGCATCCATTCTTGCAATTTGCTTTATTGGATACTTATTCATTAGTGCATTTAATTCTGCAATAATTTTTGGTAATGGCATTTTACGTTTCTTTTGTCGTCTTGCTAATGTGGCTATATCGTTTCTGAATTTTCTGAATACACCCATATAAATGATTTTAAGAGAGGTATTTAGTAAATCTTCAAATTCATCTGAAACTTCATTAGGGAATGACCTTTTTAAATCAATAATTGCTTTTAGGAACATTACAGAATTACGCTCTTGGACAGATAGATTAGATGTATCATATTCTTCAATACTAAACATTTCATTATAAACTGTTTTAAAATGCGTTATTGCTTTGTTAACAGCATCAAAATGATTGTCTACAAGTTTAGTCGATTTCTCATTTTTAAATGCCTCAAATAACTTAACTGCCTGTATAAATGTAATTTCAACACATTGGGTTTCATTACACACATAAAAACTCTCTTTCATTTTATTGCGTAAATAGCAAAGAGTTGCGTTTTCTATAGTTTGACCAATTACATCTTGTGCAATTTCATTTTTTATTTTAGCCAACCTACCAACTCTACTTTTAACAGGTAATTCTTTAAGACGTATATATTCCCTTGTGTTATCTATATATAATTCTCTTACTATCTCCAAATATTGTAAACGTTCGTCAATCTCTTCTTTTGGTTGTAAATCTCCTAACGTGTTATTTATAATCTCTTCTTGTTCTGAATATATTTTACTGTCTTCACCAAATGCTGAATGAAACCCTTGTAATTTCTTTAATGCCTTTTCATTTAACTTAATCAAGGCATTGGATTGTGCTGTAGGGTAAAAGTTGAAAACAAGTATTTCATCTGCTTTTGTGCCAATACGATTAACACGACCTATTCGTTGCATTAGTCGAGTCGCATTCCAAGGAATATCATAGTTAAGAACTACATTGCTACGATGTAAGTTGATACCTTCTGCTAATACTTCTGTAGTTATAATGATATTAAAATCATTTTCCTTTTTTTCGGGATAATTAGCATCAAAGTTTTTACGAATAGTGTTGAAACGCTTTTTAACGTTAGATGCACTAATCGCCATTACATCTGTTCTACCTATTTTTTCTAATTCATCTGCTAAATACTTTACGGTTTCTTTAGATTCTGAAAATATGACTAATTTTTTTTCAAGATTACCTTCACCTAAAAAGATAGGTTTTAAGTCATTAATAAACTTCTTAATTTTTGGGTCTTCATCAACAGATTCCCATTTATTAAATAGTTCATCAATAATCTCTTGGTCTCTTTTTAATCCTTCTAAAAATTCAGGTGAAAAATCTTCAGCTTTATAAATAGCATTGTTAGGTGACTGTTCGTTTAACTCGTTTATTTTATCCTCAATCTCATCTTCCTTTCCTTCATCATAATATTTATTTAAATCTAAATCTGGTGCAACAAATATCTTATCGTTTTCAAACATTTCAATCATTCGTTGATTGGATGCGTGAAATCTTTTTAAAGATTTTTTAAATGCAAAAAAGCTACTCTCCAAACGTTTCACCATTTGGGTTTTCATTATCATAGCCAATTGTCTTGATATTAATGTTGCATTATCATATATATCTAAATATTCTTCATTAATAAACTCAATAGCCCGATAACGAAAATAACCAACACCATCAATTAAGTTAAATACAGTTTCGTAGAAGAGGTTATTTAAGTTTTCATTAAAAGCGTATTCTACTTTTTGAGGTGGCATAATATCAGGAAAGGACATTCCTTGAGCATCAACGTCTTCTTTGTAACGTTTTATATTTTGTATATCTGCTCTTGTTCTGCGTATTACTAATTCGGTAAAAATTTTATCTCGAATAGGTAAATATATATCTTTTACTTTCTGAACTAATTCTTTATGGTCTTTTACTTGATATAACTTTTTATATGCTTCAATTTTAGGTGCGAAAAATGATTGTAAATTAGGGACACCTTCAATAGTAGATTTACGAGAGTCCTGAAATAAATATACTTGGTTTGCTATATCATCTGGTCTATTGTTTAATGGTGTAGCTGATATTAGCATTACCTTTTTCTTTCTATTTATATCATTCCCAACAGTAACTCGAGGTGTTTTACAAATCAATTCTAATAAGCCGTACATATTTGAACCTGCTGACCTAAACTTATGAGATTCATCAACAACTATTAAGTCGTACTCCTCTGGATTGTAATAATTAATATTATCGCCATCTATAATTTTATGCAAACTACCATTGGTAACAAACTGAACAAAGTTTGTAATACCAAAATCTTTAATAGTATTTTTCCAGTTAGCCTCTAAAGCATTTGGATAAACTACTAAAACTCTTGTTCTACCGCCATTTTTATCGATATACCTCTTTATAATTCTCGAAGCAACAACTGTTTTTCCTAATCCCACAACGTCTGCAAGAATAAAACCATTATGCTTCATTAATTTATCAAATCCTTCAACTACTGCATCTGATTGATATTGTAAATTATTATATCCTATTGGTAAATCTTTACTTGATATTTTATCTCTTATAACAGCATCTCCAAAATACTCAATAAGCATTTTGATATATAATTGGTAAGGTGTTACATCATCATTTAAATAGGTTTTCTTTTTCAAGCCTTTAATGTCCACAGGTAATAATTCTGTAGACTCTTCCCAAAGTTCTTCAAATTCCTTTGATGCAAATACAACATCTTCATAATCTTTTAGTAATACATTAAATTCGTAATTGGAGGAATCTGTAGTGCCTAAACCATTTCCTGTTAAATTTGAAGAACCTGTAATTACACTACCATTGGTATGCTCATTGAAAGGGTTAGGTCTAAAAATATATACTTTAGCGTGAAGATTTCTTTGACCGTGTGCCTTAATCACCACTTTTTTAGTGATTATATCTTCTATAAATTGTATTATCCCTTTTTCAACATCTTCACTATAATTTGCTTCTGAAATGTCTTTGGAAACAAAATTTATATACTCATCTTTTGTATGATTAGTATTTTCTAAATAATGCTGACCTTTTTTCTTTGCTTCTGCTATTAGTTCATCTACATTAATTCCTACTAAAATTCTTATTTTAGGAACATCATCGAGTAAAGGTCTAATTTTGAAATATCCAGATGCTCTAAAATACCCTACAAGTGCATCAAAGCTATGTATTGATTGGTTCTCAAATACACCTTTGAATTTGTTTATTAAGTTGTTATTATTTCTATTAGTAAAAAACTTTGTCGACATTCTATAGAATTTAGTTCGGAGAGCAACTAGTTTTCTAAATTAATTAATTCAACTCGAATGACCCTGTTTTATAAAAGTTATTACTGCCGATTTGAAAATTTCAATTAAAACAATCTGGGGTAATTTAAAAGGAGAAATCACAAATACTGATACTTGTATAAAAATTTAGTCCTTTTGATTCAGATAGCTTTGATAAATTAAGTGAAGAACATATTCAAAATTTTTATCAGAATTAAGCGTAATTTTATAATCACCATTCCCCCAGTGCCCTTTTTCACTTACATCTTCGGCCAAATTTTTTAAGTCTTCCAAAGAGCCTTTCTTCATGTTAATCATAATAACAACCCCTTTGTTATAAATAATTAAATCGGCAAACCATCGGCGGTCTTTAAAGCCTATGGTTTGTTTTTTAAACTTAACCTCTACAGAATCTCCTAAATCGAGAATTCTTCGTTTGAGTTCGTAGTAGAGTTCAATTACCCATTCGGGGCGATTTTTTGCTTTATTTAAATGGTAGTTCTCGTCAATTTTTATGACCTCTTTAGAGACTTGACTTAATGCCGTTTTAGAGTCCGATTGATCAAAAGTAGCATTTATGTCTACCTCCGAATCGGTGCTAAGTTGGTTGAGTCCTAGTATGTTGTTTTTAAAGCGGGTAACTTCCCAAAGCTCAAAAGGCACGTTTTTAAAGTTAACAGAGTTGCGTTGATATGTAGAGAACTTAGGAGAGATAAAAATGATTTTTGAGTACTTCCAATCTACCTCATCTCGACGTAGCTTCTGACCAGTAACTTCGTTGTATTCTAAAATAAAATCGGATTTATTATTTAACAACAACGACAAATAAGTATAGCCCTGATCTATAACCGAATAACTCGACCCCTTTTTGTATTCAATAATCACAAACGACTTACTCTCAGGGTCAAAACAAAGGGTGTCAAATCTAAAATTTTGCACTTTTAGCTCCGACTTCACAAATTGTAAATCGAAAAGCTGTGTTACATTATTCTCAATCAAACTCTGAATGTCCTTTTCGAGTTTAAAAGGATTAGGCGAAATAGGATCAAGTGCCTCTTTTTTTATGCTAAAAAGCTTCATAGTGGTTGCGGTACTAGGATTAATTGAATAACAGGGGGTACGAACTTAAAGATACCTTTTTTCTAAATATCACAACTGATATTTGTCATTCTGTCAAAACGCTTTTTCCTTCTCACGTTTCATGTCGAAGTAGCATCACCACCGAGGGCTGTTCGGTACGATGCCTCATGTCGGATGCTGTGGCGCTTTTGCGACTTCGAAGAAAGGAGCAAAAGCAAGCAGGACATGAGGCTCAGAAAGGCCGAGGGGTTTAGCTCGAAGAGCTAAAGGTGATTTCGGATGAGACTAGAGCTTTTTGGTCCTTTTTTGGGCGATGCAAAAAAGGACGGCAAAGAATATTCTCATTAGTGCTGCACAAGAGGTTCCGCTACGCGGCTACCTCACTACAAATGTCTACCAGACATTTTGTGTTCGGCAATTGCCGCGATGGGAAAAAGTATGAATATAAATATTGAAACAGAATTTTGAAGTTCAGCGGCACTTCGAAACTTTTTTCGCTTTGCGAAAAACACTCAGTGACCTTCCGCGTTAGCGATTGCAGCGACATCCTGCGAGCTTGTCTCGCAGATATAGCGGATAGCCCGGCCCGTAGGGCAACGCCCAAAATTACCGAAAAATCATTTTGCTTGGCAAAATCAAAAGTCCAGTGGACTTTTGGTGTAGGTACCCGCGAAGCGGCAAACCTAAACTAAATGAGTACGATGCGTCTTGCTAATTAAATAGCTCGCTACCATCCTTAACACCACACTCACTGCAATAAACGTAGTCCCCACCTCCAACTCCATCTTGACCATACTAGTATCAAACTTAAAATTAAGAATAAGCAACGCCACTAAAAACACATCGAGCATAGACCATTTATCTAAGTCTTTGAGAATAGTGACCAACTTTTTAGGCAAGAGGTTGGGAGCGATAAGGCGAATGCTAAGATCTAAGTATTTAATGATCGGGAACACAATGGTAAAAATCAAAATGACCATGGCCAGAAAGACATCGTCCTGCTCCCAGAAGTAACGAATGCTATCGGTTAGGCGCATGTACTCTTCTTCTAAGGTAAAACCAAAGATGGCCGTTTTAGAAAAGATTATTGGGTATACAAGTCCCAAAATATAAAAGATGGCAGAGGCCGTTAAGGCCATGGCTGCAAAAAGGTCGAGTCGTTTAGAAGTCATAGATGGTTTGCTTAAACACCTTAAAGACGAATCAGTAACAAAAGAGTTACAATATATGTACAGAACAACAGAAGTTAACTATTGTAAACTTTATAAATGGTCAGGATTTATAGCAACCTATTATTTACCTCAACCCCTCAATCCAATTGAGCACATCTTGGGTGATTTTAATCCCCGCATTTTTAGATCCTGTTAAACCAGCAAAGCTGCGCTTACCGTGATGGATACTTACCAGATTGTAAGCTCCATTATTTTCGTACCAAAGAGCCGCACCACTGTCACCAGTACAAGTGTAAAGGTTTGGGTAAACCAAAAATCGAGAGTCTAAATCTTGCCGCACGCCTTCTTGTGTAGCCGATTTGCTCATAAATTCTCCTTGTTTGTCACATGGACAACCTACCATGGTATAAGAATACTCTTGGTCGTTTGCAGGAGTAAGAGAAGGCGCAAAATAGGTGGTATTTTCTGGTAAGAACTTAGTAGGATTGGTGATTTTAATAATCGCGATGTCCTTTGTCTTTTTATGAATGAGCCCTTGATGATAGTGATAAACTTTATAATCACTCTTGCGCAGAAAATAGTCTTGGTCGCCAACTGTAAAGGTCAGATACCTTAAAAACGGATCCCACATCACATTGTGGTTTGCTGTAATGAGCATGTCTTTTGCAATGGCCGAGGCTGTCCCATAGGCGCCACCAATCCAACGTTTCACATTGAGCTTTACAACGCCATTATATGGCGTATCTGTGCGCTGTGATACTGGAATAAATGTTCTGTTATCTGCTTGCCCTTCTGGGCCGCAAGTAGTGCAAACTCTCTCCGTTTGCCCGAACATACTAAATTGAAATAACACAAAAAATATTACTAGAAAGTGCTTTATCATCTTGTTTGGTTTTATTTATTTTAAAGGTATTATTTCGATAAGCTCAAAACATACCCACTAAGCGGTAATTTAACAGGACCTAGCCATAAATCTCATCAAACCCCTTTACAAGCTTAAGCGTAACCCCCAGATTCTTCATTAAATTATAAACAGGGGCATTGGGTGTTGCGCCCTTTACATCTATGTAAGTCACATCCATGTCACGGCCGGTTTTATTAAAAAAGCGACGGCGTTCTATAAGCAGCCAACGCAGAAAGACTTCGTCTTTGCCATAACCCAACCCAAAGATTATTATGGGTTTACTAAACCAGATATCCAGCCAGGTTTCGTGCCCGTTCCAAGGATTGGTGCGATGGGTATTGCCCAAACGTCCTGCGCCTTTAGAAATTAAATCGCGAGCCCGCTCAGAGCTGCCCATATAATCGGTCAGGCCCAACCTGATGCTGTCTTTATATTTTACATCGCCATGTACCTTCCAGATGCCAAAGCCGCCGCAGGGTTTTACGAGTTCGTCAATAGAATAGTAGTTTTTCCAAGGGTAGTATCGTGTAAAGCCTTGGCTATTAATGCGCTTCATTCCCGCATCGATAGAAGTCTCAAAACCTGCATCAAAATTGGTAGTAAGCACAGGGCTGTCGTTCTCTTGTGCCAAATTCATAAGGCGTTTGTGCACACTCAAATCGTCTGTTTTTCTAAGCTTTAGTTGGTCAATGACCCGCTTCTTTACATCGGTAGTTGGTTTGGCATACAGCTCTACCAAATCGTAGATTTCTGTATTGGTGAGTTCGTCATAAGGGAACCTAATACGTTGGTCTCCAGCGGCAACCAATAAATCGCTCCAAGACGGCATAATGCCGGCAGACAGGTTTGGCCCGTTGCCAATTAGCATTGCTGCATTCGGGTACTTTTTTAAGACTTGTTTTATCGCTTTCATCTCTTAAAACTTTAAGGTGTTTAAAGTAGCCAAATATTCTTTTGAATGACTAAGGGTTTATACCTATAATTAAGGCTAGATCCCCATCACATACGCTCGATCATCAAAAAGCATAAGCCAGGGTAGCTCTAATTTTTTTAGCAGCGCCTTAAGCTTTTCTATTCCTTCTTGGGTAACATCGTCAAACTTTAGCAATTCTTCTATCTGGGTGACTTTAGCAGAAGAACACAAACTGAGTTTTGCCAATAAGGCTATCATCTCTTCTCGTTCTCCATGTGGCAGCTCCAACCCAAATAAATCCCATAGCCCTGCATTTTCTAGCAACCCAATGTTTCGATCAGAGATGGCAAAATCTTGACTATCGTTACTAATAACCAAATACCCGTATAGCTTTTTAACTTCTAACAATACGGTATCCAGTTCGTCTTTTAGCCTCAATATTTCTGGCGAACATCGTTTAAAAAAACCATCTAGCTGTGCGATAATTTCGTTAGAATCAATAGATTCAGTATTAAAATAATCGAGAATATTGTTTCTTTCTGCCGCATCAAATTCATAGCTAAACTGGCTAAAATGTACCGTAGTTCCTGTGGTAAAAACACTCACTTCTTTGCTAGGAAACAATAACGAAACATATTTTTGAAAGGTCGCTGGTCCAGTATAATTGTCATAGCCATTTTGGTTGGGCATACGAGCAATAATAATATCTACAAACTCGCCCCGTTCTGTGTAAAAACCGCTCTCCATTAGGCTTTTGCTTATCTTATGTTGCTGTTCTTTAGGAATTCGTGCTTCTATTTTAATAGCCTCTTTATCTACTCGAATATAGCAAGCCAATTGCGTGACTCGTAAATAAGAGCGCATATTAAATTCTTGCAATTTTAAGCGGTCTTGACTCATGTAAAGGTTGCCCAACTCCTCGTTCATTCTAGCGATAGCAACGTTAGTGGTATAGTCTAATACCGTGGGGCCCGTCATCGTGTTAGACCTTGTATTGGTAATCTTGTCTTCGAAAGCTTCGGCATACGCTGCCGTCACATCAAAAACTTCGAGCAACCGTTTTTTAAACTGCCCTGCAATGATTTCTGCTATGTCATCGTTTTTAATGGAATCTTCTAAAACAAGTGTGATTAGTGTTGGATCATTAAAAAAATGTTCTCTAATAAAATACATAAACACATTAGGGTCAAAGAACTTGTTACTAACTGTTACCAGAGCATATTGCAGCGTTTTTAAAAGTGAATACCCAATAAAATAGGGCGATTTATTAAGATCAAAAGAGGAGGTATATAAATCAATTTTTCGCTCCTTTGCCTGCTCGCTTAAAACTCGCTTATTTACTAAATAGGTATTATAGATGTTCTCCCGCTCTTGAAGCGAAATTTTTGCGTTCGCATAATTCTTGCCAGAAAACATATAGCAAGATCGTATTAACTGCATGGGAATCGCCTCGGTGGCTGTAGCATACGAATCATATTCGGCAAACAAAGCCAGACCCTCAGACAGTGGCTCATAAAACTTGTTGAGTGCGTCAAACCGCAAATAATCAGACAGCACTTGGTTAGCAGTATCATTCGATAGCGGTGCATTAGGAATAGCGCCTTCGCTCATCGACTCATTGGCTTTAAAATAGGCTCGCAACAAAAGCAAATGCATACAAGAGCCTACCCCAGAAAAATACGTCCAATGATGCGTTGCCTCGTGTACAAAGGGAAAAAACAGTTCTCCAGGAACGTTTCCGCCCAAAAAAATATTGGTCAGACTCTGGCTGTCTAAGTTTTTAATATATGTTAGGTTAGAAAACACGTCTGCCCAACTAGAATCACTTTCACTGTGCCTTCTTGTAGTAATCAAGACATGCTGTTTTTTAATACCTCTTGCAAATCATCTAATATGTCGCTCGCGCCGGATAGGGTGTCGTCTGCGCTTGACTTAATTTTTTGGTTTTTTGTAATGGTAACAACAGTCCCGTCTGGGTATTCTATTTTAAATTCGGCACCCTTGCCCCGCTTTTTTTTGCCTGATTTAATCCAATGTCGCAGTACGGTAATGAGCAATTGACTTATAGAAATAGCGATCACCACCGTTTGAGGGTCAAAGGCGTATTGTATGGTTTGCCTGTGCTGTTTATCTGCGGAATCGCTTTGTGTTTTTGCTTCTACATCGAGATCGTCTAATTGTGCCTTCAAAGTGAGTAGATCTATATTACTAAGTCCCTTTATTAGGAGTTTTGTCTGTTCCATATATTGCAGAATTGGTTTTTACACAGTAGCACTTTAACGTTCTTCTAATATAAGTCCATTTAAGTTCTAAATAAAAAAGTAACAAAACCCAGCCACAATCGTCTTTTTAAAACAACCCAGACAACCTTTACCCATAAACCTGCGTCTTACAATTAGAGATGTAAAAACCATCAGGATGAACAATACAACAATCGTACTCACTATCGTTATCATTTTATTATTTGGCTCAGGGGCTTTTGGGCAAGACTTTCAAGCCACTGTAGTCGATAAAAAATCGGGAGCACCGATTCCGTTTGCGACAGTGCAAACAGGCCAATACAGCGGTACGATTACCAACGAAGAAGGTGTTTTTACTCTTACAGATTCCGCGATAGCGAGGCTTAAAGATTCTATTTTTATCTCGTCTATGGGATACGAAAAAGTTGGGCTATGGGTAGGCGAACAAACCGATGTTACTGTTGCACTTACCGCCAAAACCTTTGAGTTAGGGCAGGTGTTTTTGAGTTCAGAAAATCTAGACCCAAAGGAAATAATCGAGCGCGTAAAAAACAATATGGATGCTAATTACAAAGCACCCATGACCAAAAAGAAAATCTTTTTTAGGCAAAGTGACTTTAGCGATATGCAGCAGGTAGATTTTAAGGTAAAGGAGTCAAGTATTCCAGAACTCAACCAGGCCTTAATGAACCAGATTACAGGTTCTATCGCCAAGCAATCTGCCTATTACAGAGAATCTGTTGGCGACTTTTATGGCGACTATTACAACCATAAATTACACTTAGACAAAGGCGCCGAACTCTACGACAAAAGCAAAGATATTTCTGTAGACGGGCTTACAGAAAAACTCGAGCGTATCTTTAAAGATAACGTGAAGCGAGATTCGTACTTAAAAATTAAATCGGGAATTTTTGGCACCAAAGTACAGTTAGATTCTGTGGCCAATGCGCAAGCAGAGGAGCAAGAAAAGGTCGTTAAAATAGAAGATACCGACGATCAAAATTTTCATGACCAAACGGTCTCCCGCATCTCTGATGTATACAACCAATTGTTCTTTATTGAAGATTCCGAACTAGATTTTTTAAGCAAGTCTAATCGCTATCGTTTTGAGATGGACGACTATTCGTTTATCGACGAGGCCGCGGTATATGTGATTCACTTTGAGCCTAAGGGTAAAAAGGACTTTAGGGGCACTATGTATGTAAACACAGACGACTATGCCATTATGCGATTGGAATACACCAATGTGCGGCCTATTCAGAAGTTTGGCTTGCTTGGAATCACTTACAGACGCAATGTACTGCGCGGTAAAATGCTTTTTTCTAAAGATCAAAACGGCAGTTATAGCCCGCGCTATTTAGAGCTTGAAGACGGCGAAATTGTAGGCGTAGATCGCCCCTTAAAGGTGATAGAAAAAAACAAAAACGTAAAAGGCCGTCGTAAGCAAAACGAACTGTCTATGGACATTAACGTTAAAGTTTCGACGCTCAATAAATACGAGCTTGTGGTTTTTGATTCTCAAGATATTTCGCAAAGCGACTACAATCAAGCCACACAAAACAAATCATACAAAGCGAGTTACCTGTCTGCCTACGATCCTAACTTTTGGAATGGCTTGCCCATTATTGAGCCTAATGCTGCGATACAGGCTTTTAAGGTTGTAGAGTGATATAAGGACCCTTCGATACTATTTGTCTTCGGCAATCAAAAAAGCAGTTTTAATTTCGGCCCTTCGATACAATTGCTGCGCAATCACTCAGGGACCTTAGGTCATGAGTCTACTTAAATTTGCAAGCGAAATCTCTTTAAAATCTTCAATTACCACATTGGCAAGACTATAATCTTGGTCTTTAGAATGCACGCTATTAAAACCCACACAAAAGATGCCGGCAGCGTGCGCTGCTTTTACACCGTTGGTAGAATCCTCAATCACCATACACTCGTTCGTACTATAACCTGTGGCTGCAGCGGCTTTTAAAAAGAGCTCTGGATGGGGTTTAGACTTTGGTACATCGGCGCCACTAAATTTTGCTTTAAAAAAAGGATTGAGTTCAAAGCGATTAAAAACTCTGTTGATGTTCTCCATAGAAGCAGACGAAGCCACTACAATGGGCAAATCGGCTGCATGATATTCTTGCAAGCGTTCATAGAAACCATCTATTAGCGTTAAATCTGGGTCGTTATCAAAGAGTTCGTTAAAGTATTTACGCTTTACACGAGTGAGCTCTTCTGGCGGAATAGTTAAGTCAAAATGCGACACCAAGCGCTTGCTAATGTTGTTTGTGCTTTGCCCCGTAAATGATCGATACAAAGCATCGCTTACATCTATCCCAACCTCATCAAACATTTGCCTGTAGGCTTTGCCATGCAAGGGTTCTGTATCGACAATAACGCCGTCCATATCGAAGATTATGGCTTTTAAATTCATGAGTACGAAGATACTATAATCTAATCACCGAGTGATTGGCCTTTGTATCCAATTCTTCTTATAAAAAGAACGAAAGACTTATCTAAAAAGAATAACGCGCTGCTAAAACCAAATTCCTGCCTGGAGCTGTAATTCCAGAAGAATAAGTCCTATACCTCTGGTCTGTTATGTTGTCGAGATTTGCCGTAAGTAAAATAGAATCACTCAGCTTGTACTGTCCACCAAAATTCAAGGTGTACCAAGAAGGCGAAAACGGATTACCATTGGCATCGGTAGCATATAAAAAGGCGTTGTTTTGCTGACTAGGCGCCAAGTCTTGAAAGTCGAACTGCCCGTTATAATCGAGCGTTGCATTAAGCTGTAACTTTTTGCTTTTGAACAACAAACGGGTATTGCCAAAAGGTGGTGCCGCATGCCTAATAGGCACTTCGCTCCCGTCTTCTTCTTTGGTAAGACCTTCTGTAATATTAAACTGCGATCTAAGACTCAATGCTTCGCAAAAGTTTATGTTCAAGCCTGCTTCTAAGCCATATACCCTAGCAGAACCAGCATTTTGAATAGCCTGTACATTACTGGGTTCTCCCTGGAAGTCGATGGTGGTTTCTCCGTTAAGATTAAAGTCACGTCGTACCAAGGCATCGTCGAGTACGGTGTAAAACGAAGCCACATCTAAGGTGACAACATTTTCAAAATTAAAGGTTACTCCCAGCTCGCCCGTGTAGGCATATTCTGGTTTTAGATCTGGGTTAGGCACCACGACAGATCCAGGTTCTGAATCAAAAATCTTACCAACGTCGTCTATATTAGGCGCTCTAAATGCCGTAGAAAAATTGGCCTTCCAGCCAATGGATTTGTTTGGATTCCAAGCCAATCCCAAAGACCCAGTTAAAGCCCCTGTGTTAATGTTTGCTTCGCTAAAAGGGAAGTCAAAAAAAGCATCGTCGAAGGTTGCATCAAGCAATACATGCGAATATCGAAGCCCAGACTGAAGGGTGAACTGGTCTGTGACTTTCCACTGATGCGAGCCATAAGCCGCCACAGATTGCCAAGTAGACCCGTCTGGATAGCGAGAGGCATCTGGAGTAATCGCACCGGTTGTGATGTCTAATTGTTGCCCACGAGATCTTACCTTATTATAAACATACTCTAAACCGTAAAATAAGTTGGTACTGCCTAAGACCTTAGAAAAATTTAGATTCCCCGTTATAGCATTTACCTTTTCGAAGGTTTCGAAAAGTGTGGTATCGCCAAAATCTCTATCGTGACGACTTTCTTTAAACTGCTGGAAGCCTGCGATAAATGTAAGGTCGTCGTACCAAGTATCGCTACTATTTTCTAATTCAAAATTGGCAGAAAGCCACTGCTGTGGGCCATAATACCATTCTGCAGAACGCAAATCACCATTGCTCCGACGAATTAACCTATCATAACGCGGTACGTCTCCAGTTTTGGTATAAAACAAGCCCAAATCAAAATCCCACTTTTTATTTGGACTATAGCGTACCTTTTGCATAAAATTGATCTGACTATATCCTGTACCTATTTGCTTTTCTGGGTCTGTATTTGTTGTGATTACGTCTTCGCCTGCTATTCGCTGCGCATAATCTGGACGCAAATAATCGTCTGGGCCATGGCTACCCATGGTTAAATCTTCAAAATCACTAACCGTTACAGAAGTTAAAAAAGCCCATTCTTTAAGGCCAATATTAAAGTCTAAATGACCCGTTTTTTCGTTATTGGCAGTGGCATATCTGGCAAATACATTACCCGAAAACGAATACCCATCTACAAACGAAAAGGCTGGTTTTTGGGTGTAAAAGTTCATGACTCCTCCTACGGCATCGCTTCCATAAACAACAGAGCCCGGACCTAAAATAACCTCTGTTCTAGAGATGGTAAAAGGATCGATCGAAATCACATTTTGTACATTCCCAGCTCTAAAAATGGCATTGTTAAAGCGAACCCCATCTACCGCGATTAATACACGATTAGTACTAAAGCCACGAATCATAGGGCTTCCTCCACCCAACTGACTCTTTTGAACATACACAGATCCACTGCTTTCTAACAAGTCTGCAGAGGTCTGTGGGTTGGTTAGTAAAATTTCGTTTTGAGTAACACTAAGCACTTTTTGTGCTAAGTCTCGTTTGTCTTGAGCAAAACGAGAAACAGATAGTACTACAGTCTCTAATTGGTCTGCATCTACCACCAAGCGCACCGTATTGTTCTGTGCTCTAATTTGCCCCTTGGTGAGCGTCGTTGTTTGATGCGAGATATGAGAGAAAACAATGGGCTCGATTTCTGTAAAAGCATCTAGAGGTGCAAAGCCATCTAAGTCAGTAATTGTAGAGGTAGCCTTGCTGGTATTATAGATCGCTACCCCAAAAATGGGTTGCCCATCTGTCTGACTAACCACCTGTATTTTTTGTGCCAAAGATGGCGCACCTAAACACAGTAAAAATATCGCTAATAAGTAGGCTCGCATCTTACGAAAACAGTTGATTTAATACAGAAAGTGACTTAGGTTCCTTATAGTTTTGCAAATGTAATTGATAATATTGCAAAAGCAAACTTAGAACGCTTAAACGCTGTTGTTTGGTCAATTTAACAAGGTTCATTGCATCAAAATCTATACCGAAAAACTGTTTAAAATGATCTATTACTTCGCCACAAACACAAAGCGGATCTATACGAGTTTGCATAAACACGCCTTCTTCTAGGTGAAAACATTCCTGAGAAAGGTCGTGGGTGTCTGGATAAAAGCCCAAATGACCGCTTAGTTGTAATAAAAATAATATATGAAAATTGGCGAAGTCGTCGTTTTGATCGAGCCATAAAAACGAGGCTTCCAAATAGTCGTATAAGCCTTTATTTTGCTCTTCTTCTTGAATGGCCATTTGCAAGATTTCGCTTAAGAACATCACCAAGGCTTGTTTGGCTATATGAGAGTGTAAGCTCTTGTAAGGGTGCAATACTCTCGCTTCTTTTAAGTATTCTAAAGTGCCTTTGTCTTTATGTTGGGCCTGCAGCTCTAATAGGCTTAAGGGTAAAAAGAGGGCCTTTTTAAGTTTCCCCTTTTTAGACTTTAATATGCCCCTTAGCATATACGATTTTAAGCCCGACTCGCGGGTAAAGCAACGTGCGATAAGGTCTGCTTCTGCATATTTAAGGGTAGATATTACGAGGGCAGGAGTAGTGACTTGCATTAACGAACAATCATGATTTTGCCCACCTTTGTCTCAAGACCATCTTCTGTAGTTGCCAATATAAAATATACGCCTGATCGTACTTTATACTTACCAAAAGCCGTAGTGTCCCATTGAATACTACCCCCTTCTGATTGCTCTTCGTATACCAGATTGCCTTCGAGATCGGTAATTTTTACATTGGCATCTGCCGTTAGACCATCAATAGTTACGGGTCCCGAATATTCTGGCCTTACTGGGTTAGGGAAGGCATATAGGCCTTCTAAATTATCTCTTGGTGCGGTAGCGGTGCCATTAAAGGCAACCAATCCATTTACCGTGGCAAAATACACTCTTCCGCTCTGCGAATCGATGGCAATATCTTGTACGTTGTTAGATGGTAAAGGCGAATTTTCTTTGGTAAATCGTAGCAAGGTCTCTTGGCCGTTGGCCGAAAAATAAAAGACTCCAGAGGTAGCCGTTGCCACCCATTTATTGTTTGATCCGTCGGTTTTGATGTCTGTTATGGGCTGATCAAAAAGCAATTCTTGCGGCACTCCATCTTCTAGTATTATAATCTGATTAGAATCTATATTGGCACCGTCTTCGAAGAATCCGCCCACATTAAAATAAACACGCAGGCCTTGGGTGGTTCCTATCCAAAGGCGATTGTTGTTATCAAACGAAAGCGCTCTAACGTCGTTAAAAGGTAAATTCCCACTGCCTACACCTTCTGCCATTCTATTAAGAGCACCTGAGCTAGGGTTGTATCCAATCACACCATTTTGCGCAGTCCCAAAAAAGACAAATCCCTCACGGCTTATTTTGAGTTCTGTAAGTGCCAGATCGCCATCGGGTAAAACCGGATCCAGATTCACAGAGGTAATACTCGTACCGCTCAATCTTTTGAGACCATCGTTTACTCTAGATTGCACAAACCATAGGTTACCTTCACGATCAAAGTCTGATCCGTATATACGCACATCACTTGCATCTGCCACAGAGCTCTCTAAGGCCGAATTAGAATCGTTTAACAATGTCGTTGGGGTTCCGGCGTTAATACTTAGCAAACCTCTATTATAAGAACTCATATAAACTTGAGAAGTATCTGCAGGATTAATAGTAACATTTACTAGGTCGTTGGCCTCAAAAACTTCTTCGTAGGTATAGTTAGCCCAAGCGTCGTTAACCAAATGACTCACCCCAAAACGACTCAGTGGGAAGGGGTTAAACGATACGGTTATATCTCCAAAGACCGTCCATAATTGTCCTGGTGCAGCGTCAATAGCAAACGAACTATTTTTAAGGGGGCCATCGGGTAAAATTTGCGTCGCCATGGCAGTTCCAAAAGGAACAGCCAAGACCCCGTAGTTTCTGGTTCCTATATAAGCCACATTTTCTCTGGCGGTTGCGACTCTAAAGTCTAACTCAAAACCATCTATAGCGTCTATTAGGGCAACTTTTACAAAATCTGCATCGTAAATATGAATTTCTGATCCAGTGGTAGCGACCAAATACTGTCCATTAGCTCTCAGGTCTAAAATACCGCCATCTGCAGCTAAGGTCTCTAAGGTAGTAGAGCTTGTGCCATCAAAAACAGAGATGTTTCCTCCAAATCGAGCGACATACAAATTGCCTCCAAAACTAACAACGCCTCTACTTGCAGCCCCAATTACCGTTGACCATTGTTCAAAATCGATAAGATTGTCGTTAGCTTGAACCGCTTGCTTAAGCCCGTCTGCAGAAGTTGCATAAATAAACCCTTCGTGAACGGTAAGCTGTGTGATTCTTAGACGAGTTCCTGCAGGACCAATAAAAAACGTGTCACCAAACTCTAGCAATGCAAGGTCAAATTCAGAAATTCCGAAGTCAGAACTAATATATACCTGATCTTCGAACTCAAAAAAATGATTGATTCTCTTTTCGTCTGGTGGAATCGTTGGTTTATCTAGTATGTCTACTACCGTGAGTATGCTACCGTCGTCCCCAACTACTTCTATGAGTCCGTTGTCATAACCCAATAAAGTGAGCCCAAAGGCTTCGCTATAATAAATGGTCGAAATATCTTCGCCGGATAGCCCTTGAATCGAAGATGTTGTCGTGAGCTCCTCTGTGGTTAAATCGTATTCAAAAAAGGCGTTTTGCGCCCCAGCATAAATCTCATCTGGACCTTCTGAGAGGTCGACAATATTGTTATACGAAAAATAGCCTACCCATGAATCTTCAAAGGATTGCCCTAAAATGGGCTGGCATAGCCATAAAAGTACTGCTGTGAATAGCAATCGCATAGCGCAAGAGTTTGTTTTAAATAACACGCTAAAATAGGATTTATTGTAAGCAAAGAGGCCATTCAAACGAATAATTTGAATGGCCTCATAATGTGAAATGTGCAAGATTTAAACGACCCCTTGAGCGAGCATCGCATCTGCAACTTTTACAAAACCAGCAACGTTGGCTCCTTTTACATAGTCTACAAAGCCGTCTCCGTCTTTTCCGTAAGTAACACAAGCCTCGTGAATATCGTTCATAATGGCATGTAGTTTTTCGTCTACTTCTTTGGCAGTCCAGTTATATCGCAATGAGTTTTGAGACATTTCTAAACCAGAAGTGGCAACACCTCCGGCATTAGAAGCTTTTCCTGGTGCGAATAAAATTTTTGCATTTAAGAAAGCTTCAACCGCATCTGGTGTACAAGGCATATTCGCTCCTTCACTTATACAGATTACTCCATTGCCTATAAGTGTATCGGCTTCTTCTTTGTTCAATTCGTTTTGAGTAGCACAAGGTAAGGCGATGTCTGCATCAACACTCCATGGGCGCTCGCCTTTAAAGTATTTTGCAGATGGATATTGGTTCACGTATTCGCTAATGCGACCGCGTTTTACATTTTTAAGGTTCATTACAAAAGATAGTTTTTCGCTATCGATTCCGTCGGCATCATAAATATACCCGCCAGAATCAGACATAGTAACCACCTTTGCGCCAAGTTCTGTTGCTTTTTGCGTTGCGAATTGAGCAACGTTTCCAGATCCTGAAACCAAAACACTCTTGCCTTTAAAGCTTTCGCCCTTTGTGGCCAACATATTTTGAGCAAAATAAACGTTTCCGTAACCCGTCGCTTCTGGACGAATTAACGACCCGCCATAGCTAAGGCCTTTTCCGGTTAAAACCCCTGTAAATTCGTTTCTTAAACGCTTGTATTGGCCAAACATATAGCCTATTTCGCGACCCCCAACACCGATATCTCCTGCAGGAACATCTGTATTTGGCCCGATATGACGTGATAATTCGGTCATAAAACTCTGGCAAAAACGCATCACTTCTGCGTCGCTTTTTCCTTTAGGGTTAAAGTTAGACCCTCCTTTTCCACCGCCCATTGGCAATGTGGTGAGGCTGTTTTTAAAGGTTTGCTCAAAGCCTAAGAATTTAAGTATGCTCAAGTTAACCGATGGGTGAAAACGTAACCCTCCTTTATAGGGACCAATCGCCGAATTGTATTCTACACGATATCCTTTATTTACCTGAATGTTTCCTTGGTCGTCTGTCCATGGAACTCTAAACAAAACAGTACGTTCTGGTTCTACCATGCGTTCTAAAAGCATGGCATTCTGGTACTTTTCGTTTTCTTCGATAAATGGAATTACAGTTTCTGCCACTTCGGTAACCGCTTGCAAAAACTCTGGTTCGTTTGGGTTTTGCTGAGCCACCTGGTCGATAAAATTCTTGATACTTTCTTTCATCTGTTACGATTCATTAGTGAGTCTTTAGTATTCGTTTTTTCTAAAGACAACCGTTTATACAATTTAGCGCAATAATGCCGTTTTAATTAAATGATTCTAAAGTTAGGGCGAACCCTTACTCTTAGCACGAAAACGACCCAACTTCCTTACAGAACTAAATCGTTTTCGAAAACTTGGGCAAAGATAGCTTTTATGCCAATATCCAAGGCGGTTTTTAAACATAAATAGCAGTTTAGTGGCCTTAAATTTCGATGTTAGATATGTTTTTATATATTTGTTGAGTCTCAAATCAAATCCGTAATACCATGAAAACCAGATATGCATTCTTGGTCTTCGTCTTATTTTTATTCGGACAAACTACTGTATTCGGGCAATTAGGCTTCTCTCACGAAGTTGGATTGCTAACGGGTCCTGTGGCTTTTCAGTCAGATTATGGTCTGCGAAACAACTTCGATACCAACAAAGGTAATATGGGAGTTGGCTTCGCTTTAGTGCATTATATCAACTTTGCGTATCGTGCCGATTGTAACTGTTATGCCCGTGACACTTATTTTAGTGATCACTTTAAAGTAAGAACCGAATTAGATTTTCATATTACCAAACTCAACCACTTTGGTGAAGAAGCCAATAAAGACTCCGACGAGGGGCGTGACCTGCGTGATATGGAAGGTCGCGGAAAAGTTTTTGAGATTGGATCCAGTTTAGAATATTTTCCGCTCAGTATTCGGGATTATATCGCTGGAGCTTACAGAGTCGCACCTTATGTAAGTTTGGGGGCTCATTATGTAACCTTTGATCCGCAAACCACATCGAGTCAGCCTGGCATCATAGGATTATCACCAGAAAACACCTTTGACCCATTTATCGGGGGTGTTAACGACCAATCGGACAACACCTGGTCTATTGTTTGGGGTGTTGGTGCTCGTGTGAGATTATCTCCTTTGAGCGACTTCGTGGTCGAATCGCGTTGGCATTATTACCTATCTAACTGGGTAGATGGACTCAACCCGAACGACGAACTGTATAAAGCAGATAAGTTTAACGACTGGATTTACTGGGTACAAGCAGGATATATCTATTATTTAGACTAAGCTAAGGCTTGCTCTAAATCGGCGATTAGATCGTCTATATCTTCTATCCCAACACTCAATCTAATTAAAGAATCTTTTACGCCTGTTTTTTCGCGCTCTTCTTTAGGAATAGAGGCATGTGTCATACTTGCTGGATGACCTGCTAGCGATTCGACTCCTCCGAGCGATTCCGCCAGGGTAAATACCTTCATTTTTTCGACCACTTTTACAGCACCTTCGTAAGAATCGGCCTTGGTCGTAAAAGAGAGCATTCCGCCAAAGTCTTTCATTTGAGCTTTTGCAACCTCGTGATTTGGATGATCACTAAAACCTGGCCAATACACCTTATCGATAGCTGGATGATCTTTTAAGTAATTGGCTACAGCCGCCCCGTTCTCACAATGACGCTGCACTCTTACGTGCAAGGTTTTGATTCCGCGCAGCACTAAAAAACTATCTTGAGGCCCACATACGGCACCACTCGCATTCTGAATAAAATACAAGCGATCTGCCAACTCTTTGTCTTTTACCACCAAGGCACCCATCACTACATCGCTATGACCGCCCATATATTTTGTTGCCGAATGCATTACGATATCGGCGCCCAAATCTAAAGGTGTTTGTAAGTAAGGAGTAGCAAAAGTGTTATCGACAGCCAATAGTACATCGTTGTTTTTGGCCACTTGAGAGATAGCTGCGATATCGATGATGTTAAGCATTGGGTTTGTTGGCGTCTCCACCCAAATTAGTTTGGTGTTAGCATTTACATAGTTTGCCACCTTATCTGCATTCTCCATGCCGATAAAATGAAACTTAATGCCAAAATCTTCGAAAATCTTGGTAAACAAGCGGTAAGTTCCGCCATAAAGATCGTTGGTAGAAACCACCTCATCACCAGGCTTTAACAACTTAACAATAGCGTCAATAGCCGCCAACCCCGAGGCAAAAGCCAATCCGTAATTACCGTTTTCTATACTTGCAAAAGAACGTTCTAAAGCCGCTCTGGTTGGATTGCCAGATCTGGAATATTCAAATCCTTTATGGCCTCCTGGTGTGGTTTGAGAATACGTACTTGTTTGATAAATGGGAGGCATTACAGAGCCATACGCTGGATCTATATCGTGTTGCCCTCCGTGGATTGTTTTGGTGTTGAATTTCAATGGAATACGGTTTTAAGTTTTACCAATCGATTAATTATCACAAAAATAGTGGTTTATTTCGGTCTTTAAAACATAGTTAGCTACCTTTAAGGACTTAAAATAAATCACCGATAATGGGTCGTTATTTTGTCCTTTGTATTACAAGTTTGTTTCTTTTTAATTGCGCTAGCGAACCCACTTTAGAATTTGCTCGGCAAACCATCGCTTCAAACGATATAACCGCTTGCAACAATAAAAAATGCCCCGAAATTACTGTAGATTTTGAGGCACTTAACCCAACGCACCCTCTCGCCGATGCTATAAATAAAGAGAATGAAAAGTTTGTGGCAGCCATAATTAGCAGTGCCGTAATGCCAGATGAGTATGCGGTAACTGTAAACGAAGCGGTAGACAGTTTTGTGATCAATTTTCAGGATTATATGGGCGATTTCCCGCAAGCGGTAGAGATGTATGAGCTAGATATTCAAAATTTTGTAGCCTTTAGCGACGATCAATACATAAGTTTTGAGACTGATTTTTATACCTATACAGGAGGTGCTCACGGTTATAGTGGGCAAGAATATTTGGTCTTAGATGCCCAGACAGGGGCGCAGCTTTTATTAGACGAAATCGTAAAAGACGAAGCCGCTTTTACAAAATTTGCCGAGATGGAGTTTAGAAAACAAAACGAAATCCCCATTAGTGAAAACATTAATAGCACAGGATTTTGGTTTGACGAGGACGAATTTTACCTCTCAGAAACCTATGGCTTTTCTCAGGATGGCTTTGAGGTAATTTATCAGGTATACGATATATCTAGCTACGCAGACGGCCCTGTTACACTTAGCTTTACCTGGGATCAAATTAAACCTTATTTAAAATAGTGACATGAAACGAATATTTCATCTTACCAACTGCAATACCTGCAAACGCATCCTAAACGAGCTCAATCCTGGTCCGGAGTTCGAGCTTCAGGACATTAGGAACCACCCTTTAACCGTGGCTCAATTAGAGGCAATGAAAAATCTCACTGGCAGCTACGAAGCACTTTTTAGCCGTCGCGCCAAATTATATCGCGAACGCGGATTAAATAACGAAGTACTTACAGAAGCCATTTACCGCGAATTACTTTTAGAACACTACACATTTTTACAACGTCCTGTGATCGTAAACGAAGGTCAAATTTTTGTTGGAAGTAGTAAAAAAACAGTGGCCGCCGCCAAAGCTAGTCTATGATTTCTAAACGTTGGCTAGCCTTACTTGCTGCAACAGCTGCGAGTACCATTTATGGTATTAATCATACTATTGCCAAAGGGCTTATGCCAACTATTATTGAACCCTACGGCTTTATCGTCTTAAGAGTTACAGGAGCTGCCGTCTTGTTTTGGATAGTTAGCTTGTTCTTTCCTTCAGAAAAAATTAAGGCTAAAGACTGGCCCAGATTTGTTGCTTGTGCCGCCTTTGGCATGGTGATAAATATGCTCATGTTTTTTAAAGGCCTGAGCTTATCTACACCTATTAATAGTTCGGTGGTGATCACCTTAGCACCTGTGTTGCTTTTGGTGCTCTCTGCAGTATTTTTAAAAGAACGCATCACCTGGCTCAAAGCCATCGGGATAGGTATTGGCTTGGGAGGCGCTTTGGTTTTGATATTATTTGGAGCCAAAACCCAACCCAATGCACCTAATATTCCGCTAGGAAATATGCTCTTTATCATTAATGCTGCTAGTTATTCGGTATACCTAATTATCGTAAAACCTTTGGTGGCTCGGTACAGCTCAATCACGTTAATGAAGTGGTTCTTTTTGTTTGCCGTTTTTATGAATTTGCCCATAGGTTGGAACGAATTTTCTGCCGTAGATTGGGCACATTTAAGTTTTGACTCCATCTGGAAGCTGAGCTTTGTGGTAGTTGCCACTACATTTATGACCTATTTGCTCAATGTGTACGCTTTAAAAATACTAAGCCCGTCTACCATAGGGGCTTTTATTTACTTACAGCCTGTCTTAGCTACGTTGTTTGCCATTTTGGCTGGCGCCGATGCACTTACAGGTCTTATTGTAGGTGCTACAGTCTTAATTTTTACCGGAGTGTATCTGTCAAGTCGTGCTCCTAAAGGAAGCGGCCGTATAAATTAACGAAGCATTAATACCTTGCCAGAAAACGATTCGTATCTTTAAATGGCAATTAAAAATGAAATATTATGGAAACAAATGAAATAGCCAACAATCTTGTGGCTTGGTACAACGCAGGAGACGAAGAGCGTTGTTATAAAGAACTCTACAGCCCAAACATAGTAAGCATAGAATCTTCTAACGAATTTCCTCCCGCAGAGGGCATGGAAGCCGTTGCCAAAAAAGGCGAATGGTGGAACGAAAACTTCGAAGTACATAGCACCAAGGCCAGTGCGCCTACGGTTGCCAATAATTGGTTTAGCATTCGCTTTGACATGGATACTACGCACAAACCCAGTGGGCAGCGTTCGCAGTCTTCAGAAATTGGCGTGTTTAGAGTAGAAAACGGAAAAATTGTAAAAGAGCAATTTTTCTACGACCAAGAATAACACATTTACGCTTCTAAATTGCGCGGTACCACTTTGGTATTGCGCATATCTTCTTTAGTAAGAATTTTATAGTCTGCCGTTTTAGGCGCCTTGTCCATCATAGGAATCAACGATTCGGGCAATGGCGATAGTTTTCTAGTGCCTAAATTAAGCCAGGCACCCTGCATTTCACAATAGGCAAGATTGCGCCCTTTGTGATCGTAAAAGTTGTGTATAAACTTAAAAAAAGTGCCGTCTTCGCTTACGCCACCAAGCTCAAAACTCACTCTGATTTTGGCTCCTTGAAACACTTCTTTAAAATAATAAACATGCTCATGAAAAATCACAGGACCAATATTGTATTTGGCCATTACTCGTTGATCGATTCCATGTTCGATTAAAAAACTCATTCGAGTATGGCTCATAAAATTTATATATGCGCTATTTGCCAAATGTCTGTTGGCATCGATATCGCTCCAGCGTGCTTCGAATTCTTTTAGATACATGAAAATAATTTTTGGTAAAATTACAACAAATTTATTATGCGCGCATAGTATTTAGATTTTTCTATGGGCTCTTTCTTGTAGAATTAATTGGCTAATTTAGACCCATATCCCGTCATAACTTTATGCCATTAATCGAAAGCACATACAAAGCACCTTCCCTTTTTTTAAATAGACATGTCGCCACGGTTTATTCGGCTAAGCTAAGACGTGCTCCGTCTGTGAGGTATACTAGAGAGCGATTTACAACTCCAGACAACGACTTTGTAGACTTAGATTGGCTCATGGCTAACGCACCTTCTAATCGCATCGCTGTGATGCTTCACGGGCTTGAAGGCAATTCTAATCGTACCTATATGAGAGGTTGCGCTCATTATCTCTCTAGCCACGGTTGGAATGTGGTTGCCGTAAACTTTAGGGGCTGTAGTGGCATGCCTAATTTGAACTATAAATCTTACAACGCTGGAATCACAGACGATTTGGATGCAATTGTGCGTTATATAGATGGCATGAAGCAATTTAAGGAGATAGCATTGGTAGGATTTAGCTTGGGAGGCAACCTTTTGCTCAAGTACTTGGGCGAAGGCAGAACCTTGGTTTCGTCTGTAAGCAAAGGCGTTGCGGTCTCTGCCCCCTTAGACTTAAAAGGATCGCTAGCTCGCCTTTCTGAATCGCAAAATTGGCTATATCGTACCAAATTCTTGCTGGATCTAAAAAAGAAACTAAAAGACAAATGGCGACGTTTTCCAGAGATGCAGGGTGCAATTACTCTCTCTCAAATAAACAGCCTTTTAGATTTTGACAATGCATATACCGCGCCAGCACATGGGTTTGAAGACGCCTATGATTATTATGCCAAGTCGAGCAGTTTGTTTTATTTAGAGAAAATCGCACACCCCGTGCTCATTCTCAATGCTAAAAACGACTCCTTTTTGTCGCCTAATTGTTTTCCTTCTAATATCGCAGAACAGTCCTCTAATATATATTTAGAATCCCCAGACCATGGCGGTCATGTAGCGTTTATATCGCGCCAAGCTGCCTATTACAACGAACAAAGCACCTTAACCTTTCTAAATGAGCGCAGATAATCAATTGTATTTGGCAATAGGCTATTGCCTATTATTGGCAGTAATAGCTGTTGTTTTTTATAAAAACCCTCCTAAAGAAATCAATTCACTCTATGGGTATCGTACCCCGCGATCGCAAGCCAACCCTACCATTTGGAAGGCAGCTAACGACTTTTCTAGAAGTTATATGCTCAAGGTTTGTTTGGCCGCTTTCGCCCTTCCATTTGTTGGGTATTTGCTGTTTTCTGATCAAAATTTATTGGTAACTATTAGTATTCACACGCTTTTGGTACTGTCTACTTTCTTTATGACAGAATCGCATCTAAACACAAACTTCGACAAAGAAGGAAACCCTAAGTAACCAGCTATTTTTACTACCTTTGGCATCGATAAAACCAAGGTATGATTCAATCTATGACCGGTTATGGGAAAACAATTTCTCAACTGCCGAATAAAAAAATTACCGTTGAGCTCAAGTCGCTGAATAGCAAAAATCTAGACCTTAACGCGCGGATTCCATCTTTTTATAGAGCCAAAGAGCTCGCGATGCGAAGCAAAGTATCGCGCGCCTTGGTACGAGGGAAGGTAGACTTTAGTATATATGTAGAGATCACTGGCGAAGAAACTTCTTCAACTGTGAATCAAGCCGTGGTCAAGGAATATATGCGCCAACTTAGTGAAATTAGTGAAGGCGATTCCACAGAACTTTTAAAAATGGCTGTAAGAATGCCTGACGCTCTTAAGACCGAACGCGAAGAAATCGATCCCGAAGAATTTGCGACCATCTTAGAAGCTATCGATTCCGCCATAGAAGAAATAAACAATTATAGATCCAGTGAAGGGGCAGACCTCGAAGTAGATTTGACCAAACGACTTGCATTAATCACAGATCATTTGGAGGCCGTTATAAAAATCGACCCCGAACGTGTAGCTGCTGTTAAAGCTCGATTGCTCAAGGCAGTGAGCGAATTAAAAGAGCAGGTAGACGAGAATCGATTCGAACAAGAGCTTATTTATTACCTAGAAAAATACGACATCACAGAAGAAGTCGTAAGGCTTAAAAGTCATTTGGCTTACTTTAAAGAAACCATGGAATCTAAACAGTCACAGGGTAAAAAGTTAGGTTTTATTTCGCAAGAAATGGGGAGAGAGATCAATACGATCGGATCTAAGTCTAATTATGCTCCGATGCAGCAAATGGTTGTAAAAATGAAGGACGAATTAGAAAAAATTAAAGAACAAAGCCTTAATATTCTTTAATGGATCGCACTAATTTTAATGGCAAACTAATCGTGTTTTCTGCGCCTTCTGGGAGCGGCAAAACAACGATTGTGAGGCATCTACTGCAGCAGCCAGAGCTCAATTTGGCTTTTTCGATTTCTGCTACCTCTAGAGCTCCTCGTGGGCAAGAAGTAAATGGCAACGACTATTACTTTATATCGTTGGAAGAATTTAAATCTCATATTAAAAAGGACGACTTTTTAGAATGGGAAGAAGTGTATCGCGATAATTTTTATGGTACGTTAAAGACAGAAGTTGACCGCATCTGGGCATTGGGCAAACATGTTATTTTTGATATAGACGTCGCGGGTGGCCTTAGGTTAAAACGCAAATTTCCCGACCAAACATTGGCCGTATTTGTAAAACCCCCAAGTATAGACGAGCTTAAAATCAGACTTAAAAAGCGCAAAACAGAGGACGACGATAAAATCAATATGCGTATCGCAAAGGCATCTGTCGAGCTGGCTACGGCTCCTCAATTTGATTATGTGATTAAAAACGACGATTTAGAAACCGCCTTAGAAGAGGCGGTGCACCTTGTTAAGGGCTATATAAACCAAAGCAATGGCTAAGGGCAAAAAAATAGGATTATACTTTGGCACCTTTAACCCGATTCATATTGGACACTTGACCATTGCCAATTTTATGGCAGAATACAGCGATCTAGACCAAATCTGGATGGTAGTGACGCCGCATAATCCACATAAAAAAAAGAGCACTTTACTAGACGATCACCATAGGCTAACAATGGTGCGAATAGCATTAGAAGAGTATCCCAAGTTAAAGGCAAGCGACATTGAATTTGGTTTAGAGCAACCTAATTATACCGTAAAGACCTTGGCCTATTTAGAAGAAAAATATCCCGATCATGCATTTGCTTTAATCATGGGCGAAGACAACTTAGGGAGCTTTCATAAATGGAAGAACTACGAGACAATCTTAGAACGACACGACATCTATGTGTACCCGCGCATAAGTGAAGGCAAAGAACCTAAGTTTAAAGAGCTGTCGAGAATCCACAAGGTAGACGCCCCAATTATGGAGCTGTCGTCTACGTTTATCCGCAAAGCGATAAAAGAGGGCAAGAACATCAAGCCCATGCTGCCTCATGCCGTCTGGACCTACTTAGACGAGATGAATTTTTATAAGTAGTCGAATGGCGTTGCAAAATACATAAGACTTAGCATAATTAGTATTGCTGGTCATTGGAACCAATAACAAAGATTTGGGTTTATTTATTGGGGGTATTTAGCCCCGCCCTATTTTAATTTACTGGAAATTGGCAAAAAGGTCAAAGATTAATTCTCCCGATTTATAAATCAAATATAACAATCGATTAGGCTGGAGCTTATTCACTCTATTTTATGCAGAAAGTATCTAGCCTGTCAACGAGGGTTCATAATATCGATAATAGAGATATGATATTAAACGTCGTGAAAAAGAACACGCAAGTTAGTAGTCTAAAAAAAGGAAACCGCTCCTAAAAATTAACACTTCTATTAACTTTTGATGGAACGGTTTCCAACTAAATAACCAACCAAAAAATCTTTATACTTTTTCTATCTTTTTAAGCTGCTTGGCAATGGTTGTTTTGCTCTCGCGCTTAGTTTCTGCTCTTTTATATTGAATGTATCCTCTGCCTTTAAATCGGTAAAGAGTTCCCGAATCTGGGTGATACAATTCTATTGTATTGTCATTAATAACGCTCAATTCGAAGAATTCATTGCCTAGGTAGTCATAACTTAATGTTAATCTTTTTAGGTAATCATTTCCAGACACATCGTCTACGTTATAAATGCCTACATAATCCCAAAATAATAAATCAATATCTGTGCCATTCTGGTCCTGTGAACTCCTAAAGTTATCATAACCTCCTCCCGGAATAAACTGTAAGAAGTTTTCGTAATCAAACTCGTTGATCGCTCCATAATCACTGGTAAATACTTTCTCCCATGCGACATACTCCTGCATAAAGTAATGGATGTTGTCGTAAAACAATCTGTCGTAGTCAAAAGTGGCGCGATCGTACCCCACCAAGATATAAGTGATATTGCCAGGACGATAGTAAAGTTCAATTTCGTTATAACTTAAGGGCGTTACCTCGAAGGTATAAAACCCGTCTAAGTCGTGACTAATGTCTAGTTCGTAATCGATTTCAAAAGTGTCATAAAAACCAACATCAATCCCGTATCCGTTCCCTTGGCTCCCAATACCTACCAAATTGTTATTGGCAAAAAGGGTTCCGTTGTTAAACGAAATAGTAAACGCCTTCTGCAAAAACGGAATGTCGCCATTGCCGTAACTGCGGTCAATATCTACATACCATAACTCATGTGAGTTAAGCACCGTCGATAAATTTACATGCGGTACATCATCTACATGATCTTCTACAACTATAACTTCTGTAGAACAAGAAGTTAACACAAGGGCCATAATGGCAATTCCCGAAAGTAGCTTTAGCGTTTTCATAATTGAAAATTTTTGGTTCACTAATGATAAACCAAAACACATGCCAAAAATATAATTCACTGATTTACAGCAATTTACAGCCATAAAAAATTACGTATTTTTGAAGTTAATAAAATCAAACTATGGGAAATTCCCCTAAGATTGCCGTTTTTGGAGGAGGGAGTATGGCTACCGCCATTGTAAAAATGCTTTGCGAAAATGTAGATAAAATTGGTTGGTATATGCGCTCGACCTATGCCATAGAACACCTTAAAAAAGAATCAAACAACCCCAATTATTTAAGCTCGGTAGAGTTTGACACCGATAAGCTAGTACTTAGTGATAATATAGACGAGATGATTCGCTATGGCGATTACTTAATTTTTGTGATTCCATCTGCGTTTTTAGAAGGCGAACTCGCCAAAAAAACCGAATCGATAAAAGACAAAATCATCTTTTCTGCCATTAAAGGAATTGTCCCGGAAAGCAGTTTGATTGTTGGCGATCACTTTTTTACCCATTATGATATCCCATTTGAGAATATCGGTGTTATTACAGGCCCATGTCACGCAGAGGAAGTGGCCTTAGAACGCTTGTCTTATCTAACCATTGCCTGCGCAGACACCCAAAAGGCAGAATGGGTTGCAGATAAACTAAGCAGCAAGTACATAAAATGTAACATTAGCGACGATATTATGGGCACCGAATATGCGGCTATGCTCAAAAACATTTACGCTTTGGCTGCTGGTATTTGTCATGGTTTAGGTTATGGCGATAATTTTCAATCGGTATTGATGAGTAATGCCATTCGTGAGATGAAGCGCTATGTTAAAAAGGTCCATAAAATGAAGCGCGACATAAATGGCTCTGCCTATTTAGGCGATTTGTTGGTGACGGGTTATTCTACCTTTAGTAGGAATCGCATGTTTGGTAATATGATAGGCAAAGGCTACACCGTAAAAAGTGCCATGATGGAAATGAACATGGTGGCAGAAGGTTATTACGCCGCCAAAAGCGCTTATGAGCTCAACGAGGCCAAAGGTGAAAACAAGGCCAAAACCCCTATCATTAACGCGGTTCATGCCGTTTTGTATCAAGGAAAAAGTCCTAAAAAAGTGTTTAAAAAACTGTCGGACAAGCTCACGTAATTTTTCGTTACTTTATTGATTGCATTTCAAAAATGAAAATGAAGTCCAAATTTTCTACGTAGTACTACGTAGAAAATACGTAGTAAGGGTTATGGCTGGTTTGTGAGATTAGAATAATTTTACGTTAGCGTCGAAATTCAAAAAAATTGTTTGTCCCATATATTAATTGTCTCAAAACTAAAGCGGCTATTACGCCTTTTCTTATGCTCAGTTGCTTTTTTGGGCTTTCACAAAGTCAACAATTAGAGCATAAGGTAACCAGTTTAAAGGCAAAATTAGTCTTAGTCGATTCTACCCAAAAACTAAAACTTTTGGATAGTCTGTGTGATTTAACTCGAGATCGACCAGACTTACAATACGATTCGATTGTTAAAATTACGGTAGACTATGCGATTGCACTAGATTCGTTCGATCTAGCGACGCGACAAGCCGCACGACTGGTGTGGTCTTTAAGTAATCGGCAAAGAAAACCAGAAGAAGCTACGCGCTACTTCGAATCCTTTAAAAACAGAAATCTTCCCATCACAAACAAGGCCTTAATGTCTCGCTTTTACCTTAACGGTGGTGATGGATATTACTTCTCGGGACAAGTAGAAACCGCCATTAAACAATATCAATTAGCCTCTCAATACGCATTAGCAGCCAAGGACACTCTCTTATTTGGAATTAGCAAAAAATATACTGCCGACGCGTTTTCTAAAAAAGGGAAATTGGCCGAGGCTTCGGCCCTATTACAGGAGGTTGAGAGTATTTATCGCCTAAGTGGAGACACAATTAGAATCATTAATACCAGGAGCTCACGAGCAGATCTTTACAGCATGGGAGGCTTTTACCAAGAGGCAAAAAAGGAACGTGACGCGGTTATCCTCATGGCCAAAAAAGCTAACTATTTGCCCGGTCTATTGGCCGCACTTGCCAACGAGGCAATCGATTTAGGTATAAAAGAAGATAGAGTCGCACAGATTGAGAGCATAAAAAGCTCCCTTTCTTTTGTAAAGAATACCGATCTATACGATCAATACGAGCCAAATCTTAAGGTATCCTTAATTAAAGTATACGCGCAAAGTGATAGTCTTTTAAAGGCACAAGTTCTTTATTCAGAATTAATAAAAGACCCTGAGCGATACATGACTGGTTACAATTTGGGGGATTTTAAGCAGGCCGAAGCGATCTTAAAATTAAAACAAGGAGAATTCGATAACGCCATTAGTGCGGCTTACGAAAACTACGAAATACAAAAAAGATCACAAGTTTACACAAACTTATTGCAGTCTCATCGTTTGCTATCCCAAATTTATGAGCAAAAAGGTGATGCAAAAAATGCATTGATTCATTTTAAAGCCTATCACCTCATTCAAGATTCGATAACCGGAGACAAACAATCTCAAGCGTTAACTTACTATCAAACGCTTTATGAAACAGAAAAACAAGAGGCCAAAATTGCCAGTCAATATTCAGAAATAGCAATACTAGATGCCAAAAATAGAATCAAAACCTGGTGGATAATTTTTGTTAGTATTGGTTTATTAGCTCTTTTTGTGATTGCGTATTTAGCGCGCACCAAACAATTTTCTCGTCGTAAGCAACATTTACACCGTTTGTTCTCTAGAAACTTGATTAAAAATCAAGAAGAAGAACGACACCGCATCTCGCGAGAACTTCATGACGGTGTAGGCCAAAAAATGATACTGCTCACTAAAAAAGTCAGTGCTACAAACGACCCCGAAATAACTTCCCTGGCCACCGATAGTCTATCCGAATTACGAGCTGTTGCAAGAGGGTTGCACCCTTCAATACTTATTCGTTTAGGTTTAAACGCTGCCATCATTCGATTGATTGAAGAATTTGATGCTACCAGTGATTCTTTTTTTACGCACGATATAGACGCACAACCTGATTCCTTATCTGCCGATGACCAGCTGCATTTGTATCGCATTATTCAAGAGACCATCTCCAATAGTTTAAAACACGCAAAGGCATCTACCATATATTTAGAACTCAATCAACAAAGTACAGGGACTCATTTGCTTATTGCCGATAATGGTATTGGATTTGATGTGCAACAAAAAATTAGGGATTTTAATACCTTAGGGATGAGGACACTCTTTGAGCGTGCTAAAATTCTGGGAGCTAAATTGCATTTGGAGAGCGACTTGGGAACCGGTACTCAATTAACAATGGTGATTCCAAACAAATCAGCATGAAAAATAGCCTGCAAAAAAACAACCAAGTAGAATGCCGTATCTTTAAGATACAATAAAGAATGCATGAAATATACATTGGCTTTTTGTTTCTTGATATTGATTAAAATTGGTTTAATCTCAATAGCACATGCACAAACGAAACCTAATGCGACAGAAGAAGATCTAAATAGCTACTTTAATGACGAGATCCTTTTACATGTAAGATCTTTGCAAGACATAGGTGAACAATCCCCTTTTACCCTAGAAGATATTTTTATTCGCTACTACAAAGGTTTGGAGCTTATAGAACAGGTAGACGATAGTCTTAAACTCAAGTTCTATGACGATTTTGCCCTGCGTTTAGGTGAATCGCGCTTGTTTGATGAAGCTATTATATTATCTAAAAAAGGAGCCGATTTAGCTCTGGAATATCCAACGAATTTAGATGTGCGCTTTTTTTACAACCATTTGGTACATAACTACTTAGAATTAAAAAAGCACGACAGCGTTACATGGGCTATAAAGCAAGTGATTAAGGCAAACGCCACTATGCATACCAGCTTTGCAGGACTAGGGAGTTTTAACGACTTGGGCTATCACTACTATCTAAATCTCAAAAAATACGATTCGGCGCTTTATTATTTTAACAAACGTAAAGGGCATCCAATGTCTGTATTTGATGGCACACTTACCTTAAATTGGAGCATTAACGACAATATTGCCCTGGTTTACATGGAGCAAAAAAAATATATAGAAGCAAAAGCGCTCTTTAAGGAAAATTATGAACATTATTCTAATAATAGAAAAGGATATTTATGGCGTGAACGATGGTTGCGTGCAGGATTGCAGTATGCACAAACAGAAATAATCTTAGGCAATCACAAAAGCGCACAACGTATTCTTACCGAAGTAGAAAATCATTTTAAAGGTCTCAAAGATTATAAAGCAAGCCCTAAAGAATATTTCGCATCTAAATTACTTTTGCTTAAGATCAAACAACAGTATGCAAATGCCATTGGTAATTCGCAATGGGCCAGCGAATTAGAGAAAGCAAATTTTACATTAAAAGACAGCCTAACTGCAAATCAATCGGAGCAGCTCTTGCAAGATGCCTATCTGCTGCATAAAATAGGGCTTCGCAACGCAAAAAATTTACTCGAAAAAGAAAAGGCTCTTAATGCCATCGAAAAACAAAATTTAGCCTTAGATCTTAAGGCAAAATCGACCAAAATCTATTGGGCTGGAGCAATGGGAATCCTGCTAGCCATTACCGTTTTTGGCTATTTCTATTTTAGGAGAATACGAAAATACGATGAACAAAAGAGCAAAATGCAAGCTGAGTATGCTCAAAACCTTATAAAAGCTCAAGAAAAAGAGCGGATTCGACTATCGAGAGAATTACACGATGGGGTGGGTCAAAAAATGATGCTATTAGCAAAAAAATTAAAACTTTACGAAACTAAAGAAGTCGATACCCTTGCAAAAGAAAGCCTTACCGAATTAAGATCTGTCGCAAGAGGCCTGCATCCCTCAATTCTAACGCGTCTTGGGTTAAACGCGGCTATCATAAGGCTTATTGACGAATTTGATGCCCACAGTGACTCTTTTTTTACACACGACATAGACTCTGTAGAAGCTTATTTGTCTGCAGAAAATCAATTGCATTTGTACCGGATTATTCAAGAAGCGATTTCGAATAGTCTAAAGCACGCCAAGGCTAATGCAATCGAAGTTAAGCTCAACGAATCCAAAGATTCTATCCTTTTAGAAATAAATGACAATGGCCAAGGATTTGACGTTATCGAAAAATTAAACAACTCGACCAGCTTAGGCATGAAAACCCTGCGAGAAAGATCTCGTATTATCAATGGTGTGCTCAATATTGTTAGTTCGGCGAGTTCGGGAACACAACTCAGTTTATTAATCCCCAAATAGTAATGCTATGAAAAAAGATTTTAATATAATTATTGCAGACGACCACCCGATGCTCTTGGGCGGGCTTCACAAAGAACTTGAAGATCATGGGTATCGTATTATTGGCAAGGCCGACAATGGCATGAGGGCCTTAGAGTTAATTTTAAAGAAAAACCCTGAAGTGGCTTTACTCGATATAGACATGCCCATGCTTACGGGCTTTGAAGTTGCCAAAATGGCCATCGAAAAAGGAGTCGACACCAAATTTATCATGTTGTCTTTTCATAAAGAAACAGACTATGTGGTACAGGCAAAAACCCTACAAATTCATGGTTACTTACTCAAAGAAGATTCGTTTTTCGAAATTGAACGCTGTTTACAGGCCGTAGTAAGTGGCGACACCTATTTTAGCAAGTCATTTACATCTGATGCGCTAGAATTTGCCTCTCAGGAAATTAAAAAACTATCTCTTTTATCCGCATCCGAATTGGTGATTTTGAAGTTGATTGCTCAACAAAAATCGAATTTAGAAATGGCAGAAAAACTCAAAGTTTCGGTAAGGACCATCGAAAAACACAGAAGCAATATAATTGATAAACTCGATCTAGAAAAAGGCACTAATGTACTCACTAACTGGAGCCTAGTGAATAAAAAAACAATACTCGACTTATAAGTAATACCCCTTATAAGATGCGTGCCAACTCTTATTGTTGCATCCCCCTGCTAAACATAATTTAGCGGGGTATGAAATCTTCTAAAAACAGTTATTACGTTGCCCTAGCTCATAGTGACAAAAGTGTTTCCGATAAACTGGCTGGCCAATTGTACGAGCAAGGAATTTTTATAGACAGCATTTTTACCGAGGGCATCAGAACTTTAGGGCTTCTAGTCTCTAGCGCCGTCGAAGTTTTAATAATAGAAGCGAGCCTTCCTGTGTTGTCTGCGCAAGACATTATTCTAATGGCCTCGCAAAAAGGAATAAAAACTAAGTTTATTATTGTTACGTCACCAGATCAAAATATAATGCTTCCGCCTTGGATTACCTCTAAATATATTGTGATCACCTCAGACAAAATCTTAGATCGCTTAAGCGAAATTATTCCCACCCGGATGTCTTCATAATAGGCCCTTTGGCACCAAATCATGTGTTAAGGGTTTATTATTTACGTACTAGTACTTACATAATGGGTACTTGGTCGTATTTCACAAACTTGGCGCTGCTACTACATTGCACCTATAAATCCTACATTATGAAACGGACCATTTACCCCATTATCTTACTACTGCTTTGTGCAACGCATTGTTGGGCACAAACTTGTGGAACTCCAGATAATATAATTCAAAACGCTACAAACACCGTCCCGCCTGCAACCGATCATTATGCCTACTATCAAACTTTTGAGGCAGATTGCGACGGTATCCTTGACAGTTTTAGTGTTTGGAATTCAAGTGCCTCTAACTTTGATGCACAAATTTATATACTTCAAGGGGCAGCTCCCCTTTCAAGTACAATACTTACGCAATTTGACTATACCTTTATAGGTGCGGGTACGCCAACATCTACAAAGAGCGTAATAGAAATACCTGGCACGTTAAATATTGTTGCTGGACAAAAATATGCCTTCGCCTTTGTTTTAGACGAATCTGATCTCATTACCTTCGATTTTGACAATACTAACCCGTATTCAGATGGTGATTTATATAGAGTAAATGCCGCCAGTGTGGTTTGGAGCTCAGTTCCCGGGACCGATTTTAGATTTAATGTAAATTTTAGAGATCAATCCCCGTATGTAGTTTGCCGAGAAAATAGAAGTTTTGCGCTAGGAGCAGACGGTACTCGCACTATTACCTTTAGTCAAATGAGCGGTGGTAGCGGAGCTTCGGACGGAGAAACGGTGTTAATTCGTAGTATTAATCCATCAGTCTTTACATGTGACGACATAGGATATGTAACTGTTAACCTTACCATTCAAGATTCTTCTGGTCAAAACGCTTCTTGTTCGACTTCTGTTTTAATAACCGACGGACAAGACCCGGTTTTAACCTGTCCAGATGATTTAACGGTATTTAGAGATGCATTATTCCCGGACCCTGTTACCTATAATAATCCCGTTTACGAGGACTGTTCAATTGCAGCACCAGATGGGTTTTCCTTTATAGGTGTTCGAGATGGTAAAAGCTATTATTTATCACAAACCATTATGGTACCAAGCGAAGCTTATAATGTTGCAGAATCTTTAGGGGGGCATTTAGCCACCATTCAAGACGCAGATCACAACGACATGATACGGCAAGGTGCCAACGATTTAGGCATCACTAATAACCTGCTTATTGGTTTTAACGATATTGCCGTCGAAGAAACGTTTGTTTGGCATGATAGTGATGCCACTTCTACATACACCAACTGGGCAACGATTGAGCCTAACGATGCGGGCGCAGGAGAAGACTATACCGTAATGAATGGTGGAGGTAGATGGAATGACGTTAATAACGGAACTGCTCGTTATTTTATATTAGAGTTATCCGAGCCTATTTTTAATCAAATTTCTGGAATAGCTTCTGGTGAGATATTCCCGTTTGGTACCACTACCAATGTGTTCGAAGCCACAGATGCTTTTGGCAATACTGCCACCTGTTCCTTCGATATTACGGTTGAGGCGCTCAATATTAATACTATTGTTATACTTTCTGGTGGCAGGCTAACCATAAACGACAACGAAGTAGACTCCGACGATCAAATAACTTTTTCTAGCGACGGTACTACTTTAACAATCAGTAATCTAGCAAATCCCGTTCAGGCTATTGGGGTTAACCATATAGATGCAACCACCATCACTGTACCTATATCCAGTATTACAAACGGAATTAATTTTCTTGGGGGCGGGGGTAATAATAGCGCCACATTTGCAACCGATTTAACCCTAACTGGAACTAGTAATTCTATACAATTAGCTAGTATTGGAGAACTAAATCAAGCGGGAGCGATTCAACTAGAATCCAATTTAAGCATTTCGGCAACAACAGGCAGCGATATTATATTAGGTGAAATCACGGCTACACAATTAATAGTTAATAATGCCACCAATATATACGATCAAAGTCCTAGTGCGCCAATTACAATAACCTCAAATACCAGTTTAAATGCCAGCTCGGTAATTAATATGAACAGGGGCAATCATATTTTTAGCGGTCCTGTAATATTGCGTGCGGGACAAGTAACAAATTTTATAGCCTCTTCCGACTTAGAATTGTTCCTTCTTGAAGCAAGCACGAATAATGTAAGTAATTATATTTCGGCCGAGTCGGCAATTACAATCACCGGGAGTCTTTTAACTGCAGCCAATTCAGACTTATATCTGCAATTTGGCACAAACATCACTCAAACTGGTGGAGCTGTCACTACGAATCAGCTCACGGTACATCACGACCAGGGTGGAGCCTCTACTGTTTCTTTAGGAAGAGACAACGATATAAATTCAATACAAACCCAACCAGGTACTACGGTGTCTTTACTGGGTGTAGTAAATATAGATGATCTTACCGTTGGTAACTTGATTGTAGATCAATTTACCATAGCTGCTCCAGAAATTTTCCTTACCGAAGATACTGACATCACAAAAAATGGCGGCTTTCCTGGGCTGTTTACTGGTAATGTTACTATAACTTCCAATTCTACTACTGGACCTACAATTATTAACCATAATGGTGGAACAATAAGCTTTAACGGCGACACTATAAATCTAGACGGGCGTTTGCAATACAACGGAGTATTGGGAACCATAACAAACTTTTTGGGAGATGTTCAATTGCCATTCGGAGGCCCAGGGGTAAGTGTAACTTTTGGATACTTAAATGCTACACGTGAAATATATATTGGTGATACGAATAATGTCATTCTAAACGAAGCCCGAATCACTGGCTCAAATGGACTACTTACGGGTATTGGCAAGCTGTCCGGAGGGCCAGTAATTGTCGAAGATAGTGCAGCAATAACACCTGGTGGTGGCATTGAAACCTACAGTATTTACACCGATAATCTAGAAATTTCTTCTGGTATTTTTGCCCCTTTTTTAAATACTGACAGCGCTTTTGATTATTTAATAGTGACTGGAACCGTAACACTCACAGATGCAGAATTTGTTCCTACGGGTACAATTACCTTCAATTCTGGAAACGAAGAGTTGGTATTGATAGACAACGATGGTGCCGATCCAGTCTCTGGCATATTTAATGGTTTTCCTGAAGGAAGTTTAGTCCCAATTTCGGGTACGACCGATGTTTACTTTATTAGTTATTCAGCTGGAGATGGGAACGATGTTGCTATAATAAAAGATACAATCGCACCAGAACTTATTTGCCCTAGCGATATTGCTATAGATTGTATAGATCCAACTACGATTACTCTTATAGAAACAGTTAACCCGTCTATCGATATTCCAGACGACGATGCTGTTGGAATCGATATCCCCTTAATCTTTTCGGGCTGGGACCCAGTTAACAGTCCATCGAACATGACCGTGACCATCGCAATGAATCACACTTGGATAGGCGACCTTAGAATAAATTTATTTGCACCGACAGGAGAATCAATATCCTTGATTCCTTCTTCCAATGGCTCAGATAGTGATTTAAACGACCAATATCCTATTACTTTTACCGATGATTCGGATATTAGTTCTCGTTTCATAGGATCAGGTATTCCAAATGGCAGTGTGGCCTGTCGAGATGATGGCTTTTGCTCCTTCTATTCAGAAAACGATGGTCCAACCGGCTTCGCCGATTTTATTCAAACCTTAATAACCAACGGCTCCGATATAAACGGAGAATGGATATTAAATGTCTCTGACAACGCTGGAATTGATTTTGGGAATGTTCAATCATGGAGTCTAAACATTAGTTATGTAGATTCAGAACTAGTCGCAATAGACACTTCACCCGCCATTACAGGAATGGCCACCGCAGAAGATATAACCGACACTACGATTACTTTTATCGATGTTGTTACTTCTGATTGTGGTGTTGCACAAACAATAACACGCACCTGGAAAGCTACAGACACTTCTGGCAATGTGAGTACCTGCGACCAAATTATTTCGATTACAGATACGTCGGGCCCAGCACTCACCTTTTGCCCAGAAGATATAGTGGCAATTGTTGCACCAGGGGCTGCAGGAGTCGAAGTTATCTTTGCAGAACCAACAGCCACAGACTGTAGTGATATTACCGTTACCCTTACCGAAGGAATTGCATCTGGACAATTGTTTCCTGTAGGAGATACTGTAAATACTTTTACCCTAACCGATGCCTGCGGAAACGAAACGACCTGTAGTTTTACTGTTACTGTTCAAGAAGGGTTAGAACTTCAAGTAAAGGCCTTTTTACAAGGAGCAGGAACCGATCCCATAGATGGAGAACCCAACCTTATGCGAGATGGATTAAGAACCTCTGGCGTACTTCCAAATATAAGCCCTTATGCCGACGGCTTTAGCGTCGATTCGTTAATGTTCGCCAACGGCGGAAACGGAGGTACAGGTACAGCAAACGACGATATTATTGATTGGGTTTGGTTAGAATTACGAGACCAATCAGACAACAGTATTGTTGTAGATGGTAGGTCTGCACTTATACAACGTGATGGAGACATCGTAGATAGCGACGGACAGCCCGAAATACTATTTACCGCTGCCGCTGGCACTTACTATTTAGTAGTACAGCATCGCAATCACCTAGGTGTAATGTCTTCTAACACAATAATATTGGCAGATGGCACAACACCGTCCTATGATTTTACAACGTCAGAAGCAGCCTATACCGGTGGAGCCAATGCAACCGTGCAATTGAGTAGTGGAATCTATTGCCTAATATCGGGTGATTTTGACGGAAACTCACAGGTACAAAATTCAGACTTAAATGCTATCATTCCACTTTTAGGTGGTGCTGGATATTCTCCCGCTGATCTAGATATGAATGCACAAATACAAAACTCAGATATAAATATTCTTCTAAATCCAAACTTGGGTAAAGGAGAGCAATTCTAATCTTGTTGTGAGAGAGATCCAGCGATAGTTGTAACAATTACGTGTCATTTGTAGCCCTTTGCAACATCGCTGGACAACACATTTTTAATAAAGAGGACCATGTATATAAAAAAGAATTCAATAATACCCCAAATCAATTTTACACATAGAACTATGAAAACAACATTAAATTATTTAAAAGTCCGGTTAGTTTTGCTTCTGGTGCTGTTGTCGATTCCTTCGCTGGCTCAAGATATTACCCTTAGCTTTCAAAATGCCGAGGTTACTAGCGAAGGTCTCGATAGTTTTTACGAAGCAGATATCTTTATTGTTTCTACCTCCGATTTTAAACTAGGGTCAGGTCAGGTTTATTTTACGTATAATAATGATGCTTTTCAAGACAACCTAGTCGACAATTCAAGGGTAGAAGTATTATTTCCCGCAGGAAGCATTTTAGGTCAGACTTTTGGATTTCCGGCCTACAAAGACTTCATTCTTAATGATAATACAGACCAACGTCTGTCTTTTTCGTTTCAACAAGGCCTGAGCTCAGGAACAATCACAGAAAATAATGTTACAAGCACACCCACCTTGTTGTTTCGTGTTAAGATGCAGTTATTTACAGATGTAGACGGTAATTTTTTAGATCCCGACGTATGTTTTGAGGATGGCGATATATTTCTAGACCAATTTTTTACAGCCTGCGGTCCAGCGACTCCAGGGTTTCCTGATTGCACAAATTTTCCTGGTGTTCAGATACTTAACGACAGTTTTGATTGCAGTGATGCCGCTCCATCGACCTGTCAAATAACAACTACTTGGGATGGCTCTTCTTGGGACAATGGTTTGCCTGACGCTACTAAAAATGTTGTGATTACCAACAACTATTTAGTTGGAACTTCAGACAGCTCAGGCTGGTCTGCATGTAGCTTAACCATTAATACAGATGGTGCTATAATTATAACAATAGACCAGACTATTACAGTGGTAAACGATATTGAGGTACAATCTGCCGCAGGTGGAAGCAATCCTGGCGTTTTATTTGTAGATGTAGGAGGAAGTTTGGTTCAAATTAACGACGAGGCTCAAGTAATAAACTCGGGAGAAATATACGTATCAAAGAAAATTGAAGGTCTTGACAATCGCGGTTTTGTAATAGCAGGAAGCCCTATGACCATTCAAAATCGAGAAAGTTCTGTTTTCGAAGATGCTTTGCAAGTACGCCAGCATATCACCGCAAACTTTACTCCCAACGCCGAGGTTGCAGCTTTTGATCCATTGGCCACAAATTTTGCCGATGACGACGGAGACAACTGGCAACATTATTCTGGATTACTTAATCCTGGACAAGGATTTCTTGTAATGCCACAAGAAACACCTGTGGTCCCAGATGACCAAGATTATGTATATACCTTTTACGATGCGCCATCGTATAATGGAGGAACACTAAACAATGGTGTTATTAACTTCGACGTAATTTTTGGGGACGATCAAAACGATAGCCCAAACATACTTGCCAACCCTTACCCATCTGCCATTGATGCCAACAAATTTATTTCTGCCAACAACACAATGATAGGTACCATATACTTTTGGGAGCATCTTAACGGCCCATCTGACAGCTATCCAGGTTATAACCCAGCCAATTATGATATGGGTGATATCTCTATGTATACTCCAGGATCTGGTGGTGTTGCTGCCGCTAATGGAGGTGAAGTTCCCGATCAATATATTTCTTCGGGAGAAGGTTTTGGTATCAAAGCCATGACTAACGGAACCGCAGTTTTTAACAACGACATGCGTGTTACCGGAAACAACAGCGCATTTAAAGCTCCTACTGGTCTTATTAAAAAAGACCGTATTTGGTTAACGGTTTCTAATGCCGATTATGGACACGGCAGTCAAACCCTAGTTGCATTCACAGAAGGCGCTGGCCCAGGTTTTGAGCCTTTTTACGACGCGCAGCGATTGGCAACCCCAGTATCGCTTTATTCTGTATTAGAAGACGGATCAGAATTGGCTATTCAAGGAACAGAAGCCTTTAATATAGAGGTCGAAATTTCACTTGGATTCAGAACTCAAGTATTATTCTCGTCTGAATATACTATTTCGCTAGACAACCTAGACGCATTTACCATTGACGAAGATCTAGCTGTTATTTTAGAAGACAAATTTGCTGGTAAAGAAGTAAATCTAAAAGACACAGACTATACCTTCGAATCAGAAGACGGCACCTTTAACGATCGCTTTGTGCTAAAATTCAAAACTTCTGTGTTGGGTCAAAACCAATATAATGATTCGGCAATTTCGATAGCGCCAAATCCAACGTATGGCATCTTTCGTATAAATTCGGTGACAGCCACAGTTAATAAGGTCGAAATTGTAGACCTACATGGACGCTTGGTAAAATCATTCCGAGGACAAGAATCATACGATGTATCGGGGATAGAATCTGCAGTATACTTTGTACGAATTCATACCGATTATGGTATGCTTTTACACCGACTCATTAAACGTTAAGTTTGGGCTGTACAGCTACGCTTGGTCCACTTTGTAGCTGTATTTTAGTTGGGGTGATTATATTAGAGCCCCTTAAAGAAGCTACTCTTCGGAGTAGCTTTTGCTATAAGAGCTAACACAGAATTAACCTATTTCGCAATAATTCCAGCTTGGTCTAAAATCGGTACTGTTTCAAGATTTTCGGCGCTCACCTCAAAGGCTTCAAACACAAAGTTTTTATCGTGTAACAAACCTTTATAGTTAAAAAAAGTAAGTAGGTATTCGTTAGTGAAGCCCAAAACTTCGTCTGGTAAAAGCTCTATTTTGGCAGCGCTAAAAGGTGCCACATCGCCCAAACCATGGCGCAGTGTAGAGGTTTTTCTGTCGGAATCAGCTCCGCGAGAAATCACTAAGACGGTGCTTAAGGTTTTTGAAGTATTGTTGACCAAATACACAAACCAATTCTGAGATAAAAACTCCTTGTCCCACTCTTTGATGGCAACAATATGTACATCGGTCACTTTTGGAATCTCAATGTCTTTACGCATCGACTAAAAAGAAGATTTAAACTGCTCCAAAAAACGAATATCGTTCTCACTAAAGAGACGAATGTCTGATATCTGATGCAATAAAAGCGCGATTCTGTCTATCCCCATACCAAAGGCAAAACCCGAATAAACCTCTGGGTCGATACCGCAGTTTTTAAGTACGTTAGGATCTACCATCCCACAGCCCATAATCTCTAACCAGCCAGTTCCTTTGGTCATTTTATAATCGGTCTCTGTCTCTAAGCCCCAATATACATCTACCTCTGCACTAGGTTCTGTAAAAGGAAAATACGACGGGCGAAGTCTAATTTTTGACTTACCAAATAGCTCGGTGGTAAAGTATTGCAAGGTTTGCTTGAGGTCTGCAAAAGAGACATCGGTATCGATGTACAAGCCTTCTACCTGATGAAAAAAACAGTGCGAACGCGCAGAAATTGCCTCATTGCGATACACTCTTCCCGGCGAAATCGTACGAATCGGCGGCTTGTTGTTTTCCATATATCTCACTTGCACAGAAGAGGTATGCGTGCGCAGTAAAATATCTGGATCCGTCTGAATAAAAAAGGTGTCTTGCATATCGCGAGCCGGGTGATATTCTGGAAGATTCAAGGCGGTAAAATTATGCCAATCGTCTTCCATCTCTGGCCCCTCTGATACGTTAAAACCAATACGAGAAAAGATATCGATAATCTGGTTTTTTACAATAGAAATCGGGTGGCGCGAACCTAATGGGATAGGAGCTCCGGGCCTTGTAATATCGTGGCTAACGGTATTTGAGTCGTCGTCAGAATCCAAGGCTTCTTTGAGTTCGTTTACCTTTTCTTCTGCAGCAGCTTTAAGGGCATTGATAGTCTGTCCAAACTCTTTTTTAAGTTCTCCAGGCACCTCTTTAAAGGCTGCATAAAATTCTTTTAGCTTCCCTTTTTTACCAAGATATTCGATTCTAAAGGCCTCTACCTCATCTGCCTTGGTGGCGGTAAACTCCTTAACTTTCTCTAAATGTTTCTGAATTTCTTCTAACATTGCCTTTCGCTTTTATCAGACCGCAAATGTATTAATAATCCTGCACTATTCAATCACCTCTTTCTCCAGAAAATACTGTACAATGGCTTCTTTCATAAGCACAGATTGTTCGCCTGCTTTTAGGCTAGGCAAAGGGCTTACCACTTTATAATGTGGCCAGCCTTGCTCGTCTTGATAATCGAATGCATAATAGCCATAGGGTTCTAGCAACCTGCAAATAGCGATATGCATCAAATCTAGTTTTTCGTCTTTTTTAAACTTTCGGTCAAACGAGCCAAACTCTTGCAACCCGATTAAATAAATAATCGCGTCTAAGTCTAAGGTGTCTCCGTCTGCGAAGCGTTTGCTAAGCGTAGTGACAACTGTGTCCCAGCGTTCTTTAAGTTCTTGATCTCTAGCCATTTTTTGTACTGAACAACAAAGATACAAAGCCAAGCGTTCTATTTGTATATTTACCAAAATTATCACAGATGAGTGGACTCGATATTGCACTGGGTATCGTCCTTGTTTTAGGCATTTACAAAGGGTTTAAAAAAGGAATTTTTGTAGAAGTAGCGTCCTTAGTTGGTCTTATTGCTGGGGTTTTTGGCGCTATTTATTTTTCGCATATTATTGGCGATCTCCTCTCAGACAACGTTAGTTGGGAACCAAAATATGTAAATCTCGTGGCCTTTGCAGCTACCTTTACCATAATAGTGGTTGTTATTGCAATGGCTGGAAAAATGTTGGCAAAAATTGCCGATTTTGCTGGTTTAGGAATCATTAACAAATTGCTTGGCGCCGCCTTTGGTGGACTCAAAGTGGCTTTTATTTTGAGTGTAGCCCTCATGTGGCTTAACGATTGGGGAGTGAGTGGTTGGATTTTTTCCGAAGAGAAAAAAGAAGCCTCTGTGCTTTACGAACCTATCGAGTCGATAGCTCCAATTATTCTACCAGATCTTATTGACGACGCCAAGGTGATTATAAATGAGACCAAAGCCGATATGGATATCGAATAGTTTTAAAGCTCGCGTAGGACCTCACTTGGCACCCAGCCTTCTTTACCATCGATGAGTCTAATAAGTAACCAATCTTGGTCTTGATCTACGATACTAACCTTGGTCCCTTCATGTAATTCAAAAGCAAATTCGCCACTAGGAGTAGGTTCACTTTTTACGTCTATCGCTTCTTCAAAAATAATCCCAAAACGCTTGGCTTGCTCGTCGTTATAGGTACTATAGGCCATGGCAACCGATCCTAGCATCAATGCTATCATTACCAATCCGCCCACAAAAAAGAAGCGCTTTTTAAGCGATGCGCCAGAAAAATAATAGCCTGTAAATGCCACAACCAACAATATCATAAAAATTACGGAGCCTAAGGCCCAACCATCATAATCGGTAATTCCAGCGATTTTTTGATACCATTTTGCAAACACCGTCTTAGGCAATGGCTCGATAATATCGACACGCATATTACGTGCAAATGCGATATTGTTAAGCACTTCTGAGTCGTCTGGATTTAACTGTAGTGCTTTTTCGTAATAATATATGCTAGGCGCGACTTGGTTTAGTTTATAATAAGCATTCCCAATATTGTAATAGAGAGAAGCCGAATGCTGCCCTTTGTCTATTACGGTCTTCCAAGCCTCGATGGCTTGCTCGTAGGATTCAGCTTTATAAAGTTCTTTCCCTTTATTAAATAGGTCGGTTACCTGGGCCATTCCAACCAGAGGCAAACTCAACAAGGCGATAAAAAGCAACTTCTTCATCTTATAATTGTTTGTCTAGGTTATTTATGGCCTTAGCGGCTTTTTGATAGTCGTCTTGCATAGACTCACTGGCCAACATCGCATATCGCGCAAATTCGCAACTTTTTAAAAGGCCGATATAATCGCCCACAATCTCTTCGCTACCGCCTCGATCTAAAAGCATTTGTTCTATGGTAGTTTTGTCCATTTCTGTGGTTTCGATTTGCAGCTTGGCTTTTAAATAATTATGCAATGCTCTCTCTAATGCCTCATAAAATGACTCCTGATCTTTTAGATTCTTTTTGGCCTCAGACAAATACTTTTTGGCAAGCTTGTCTGCCTTGCGCTTTCTATTACCCACGACATCTTGCATTTGCTCTCTGCGTTTACGGCCAATAATTACAAAAAGAGGCAATAGTAATAAAGGTCCTCCCAAAAGCGACCAATAAAGGGTAGATTTAAAAAATGGTGGATTGTCAATTTTGACTAAATCGGGATTGAGTTTTAAATATTTAAACTGGTCGTTAGCCAAAACAACTGTTTTCTTTACGGTTCCGTTTTCTGATACGGTTTCGCTTTCTGCATCTTCTGAGACTGGGCCGTTCTCTACGCTAATCACCGTAGGTCGAGAACTGATGGTTTTGTAGCTCTCCGTAGCCAAATCAAAATATGTAAACCGAATCGCCTTAATAGGATAGTTGCCCTTAAACTGCGGAACCACGGTATACTTTTGACCGATGGATCCCTGCATTCCGCTTAAGTCGGTTTTTACGTTATCGACTCTCTTTGGTTCATATACCTCTAGCGAACTTGGCAAAGTAACTTCTGGTAAATCAAACAGCTTGAGGTTTCCATTACCCGATACTTTTACGTTGAGTTCGAAGTCCTGATTGGCATCAAGCACTTCGCGAGAGGTGGTTACTTTAAAATCAAAATCTCCAACAGCTCCAGAAAAATCGGCTGGTCTTCCTTCTTCTGGCAAAGGTTTTACGTCAAGTGTAATATTGCCTGCAGCTACGGTTTGATTCACCGTCGTGGTAAGTCTTCTTCCGAAGATGTCGCGTTTATTGCTCAACACATCTACCGGAACATCGAGTACATATGGCTCTATTTTAAGTTCGCCTGTTTTTTGAGGATATAAAATAGTCCTTTTTAAAATTACGTAGCGATAATCTTTCCCCTTATACTTGCCTTCATACACTTTTTGTTGTCTGTTCTCTATGGTTTGACTCCAAAAATCGGCATATTTTGGATTGTCAATTTCTCGCCATTGCCGGGTAACACTCACATCTTTAGAAACGTACAGTTTGTAAACTATCGTAATGGCTTCGTTTAAATACGGATTAGATTTAGATACATCTGCGACCAAATGAACATTTTCTCTGGCAGCAGCACCTGCGTCACTACCATCGTTAGGCTTGTCTATGGCAGCGGTTATCTCAACTTTTACAGGCAGTGTTTTATATAAGGCTCCATCTACTTCGATGGTTGCCTGACCTATCGTAAAATTACCACGCCCTGTGGGTGCCAGAAAATAACTAAAGGTTTTGGAGTAGGATTTTTTGCCATTGATCCAACTATTGCTAACCGATTGATTAGGGCCACCCACAACTCTAAACCCGTCAAAAGATGGCGGATTAAAATTGTCGCCGTCTCGATTCATTTCGAAGTCAACACGAAGACGCTCGTTCACTCCCAAGCTCGATTTGCTGAGTTTTGCCACAAAAGTAACCTGTGCACTTACCTGAGTTACAAACCCAAGGCACAAGAAAACAATCGTTGTTTGCAATATTCTCTTCATACTACCAATCTTTACCAGTTTTGGTTTTGGCTCCTTTTTCTTTTTTGGCATTTACCTTTTCCTGAACCTTCTGCTCTTCGTTGTTCATGGCCTCCAATAAACTTTTTATTTGCTGTGGAGAAAGCTGACCTTGTTGAGGCTTCTTTTGTTCCTGTTCTTGCTCTTTTGGCTTGTCGGGATCGCCTTGTTCTTCTTTTTGATCGCCTTCTTTCTCTTTTTCTTCTTCTTCGCCCTTATCTTTTTCGTCCTCGCCTTGGTCGCCCTCTTTTTTATCTTCTTCTTGGTCCTCTTCTTTTTTGTCTTTCTCGTCTTCTTCTTTGTCGTCTTCGCCGCCTCCGTTGTTCTGGTTCTCTTTTTCTAGCATCTCTTTTGCTAGCGCCAAATTATAACGGGTTTCGTCGTCTGTTGGATTGTTCCTAAGGGCATTTTTATAGGCTTCTACCGCCTCTTTATACATTTTATCGTTCATAAATGTATTTCCCAAATTATGAAAAGCGCGGTGCTTATCGCTTTTTGAATTGGCTACTTCTACTGCCTGCAAATAGCGTTTCATGGCTTCGCCATTTTTGTTTTCTTTATAATAAGCGTTCCCTAAATTATACTTTCCTGTTACCTTTTCGGGGCTTCTTGCTATGGCTTTGCGATATTTGGCTTCGCCTTCAACAAACTCGTCATTGGCCATAGCAACCGCAGCCTGACTTGTAAGTAGTTCTGCTTGCTTTACAACTTCTTCTGTTTTTTTCTGTGCAATCGAAACTACACTAACCAACATGATAAAAATTAAAACCGCTCTCTTCATTCTTCTTTCTCGTTAAATAGGTTTAAGCCAATGAGCCAATGGGTTCTTCTGTCTAAAAATAAAACATCTAATATGAGTAATAAAATAGCAGCAGCAATAAACCATTGAAACTGGTCTTTAAAGTCGGCAAACTGTTTGGCCTCAAAGGTAGATTTGTCCATTCCATTGAGCAATGCCGTTACTTCTTCGAGTACCTTTTTGGTGTTATTCCCGTCTATATAAGAGCCATTTGCCGCATCTGCAATGTCTTTTAATGTTTCTTCAATTCTGTTGGTCACCACACGTTCGCCACTTTGATCCCGTTTATAACGAATCAACTCTCCGTTGCGTTTTATGGGAATCCAATTTTGATCTCCTTCTGTTCCTACGCCAATGGTAAAAATTCTGATGCCGTTATCTGCGGCTTGTTTTGCAATCGCAAGTGCCTGCCCTTCGTGATCTTCGCCGTCCGATACGATAAACAAAACGCGATTGGTTTGTTCTTCGTCGTCAAAATAAGTTTGAGCCATGGTAATAGCTTCGCTAATAGCAGTCCCTTGAGACGAAACCATATCGGTATTCATACTGCTTAAAAACATTTTTGCTGCAGCAAAGTCTGTGGTAATAGGTAACTGCGGAAAAGCACTCCCTGCATAACCGATTATTCCAACGCGATCGCCAGAAAGCGAATTCACGATTTGAGTAACCAATTGCTTAGACTTGTCTAAGCGATTTGGCGCGATGTCTTCTGCCAGCATGCTTTTAGAAACATCTAATGCAAAAACAACATCTACCCCTTCGCGTTTTATCGTTTCGAGTTTTGTTCCGATTTTTGGATTCACGATGGCAAGGGTCAAACAAGCAAAAGCCAAACACAAAACGATTAGTTTTAGCGCTCCTTTAAACACAGATCTAGTAGGGGTCAAGCGCCCAAGAAGTTCTTTAGTGGCAAAACGAGACTGTACACGCTTGCGCCATAGTATCACAGCAAAGTACAATAGCACAACTATCGGAATGATTCCGAAGAGATAAAAATATATTTGTTCTTCCCACTGTACCATTACACAAAACTTCTAAAAAGGGTGAACCTGAGCAACACCTCTAAAAACAACAAGCCAAAACCAAATAAGGCAAAGTTTCTAAACAGTTCGTTATAGGTTGTAAATTTAAATTCTTCTATATCGGTGCGCTCCAATTTGTTAATCTCGTCATAGATTTCGATCAATTTTGTATTGCTGGTCGCCCGAAAATATTTTCCGTCTGTAACACTGGCGATTTCCTTTAATAGCACCTCGTCTATCTCTACTTGTACGTTTCCGTATTGAAAAGTATTGTTAGGTCGAATCCCGATAGGCGATAAGGCCATGCCGTTGGTTCCTAAACCAATGGTATACACTTTAATGCCAAATTGAGAAGCCAATTCACTGGCAATTTTAGGATCTACAGAGCCCGTATTGTTTACGCCATCGGTAAGCAAAATAATAACCTTGCTCTTTGCACGACTATCTTTAAGACGATTCACCGCGGTTCCAAGTCCCATCCCAATGGCAGTTCCGCCCTCTATTAGCGTATTGTATGCAATACTGTTTAAAGAAGCCAAAACAATGTCTTTATCGCTGGTCAATGGTGTTTTGGTATAACTCTCTCCTGCGTATTCTACCAAGCCAATCCTGTCGTTAGGACGCGCCAAAATAAATCGGGCGGCAACTTTTTTAAGTGCCTCAAGACGGTTGGGTTTTAAATCTTTGGCCAACATACTTGCAGACACATCAATAGACATTACAATGTCTATCCCTTTGGTGGTTTTGGTTTTAGTGTTTTCACTAAATGTACGAGGTCTAGCCAAGGCCGTAATTAACAAGGCCAAAGCCAAAAGTCTTAAAACGAACAACAATGGGCGCAACTTCGCTAGCCAGTTACCAGAACGTAAAAATCCTTTGGTGTTCGATATTTTTAAAGAAGCCGTTTGCTCATTGCGCTTTAAATAATACCAAAATCCAACTGCTGGCAGTAGCAATAACAGCCAGAAAAACGATGGGTTCACAAATTCAAAATTGCTAAACATCAGTTCTTAGGGATTTCTAGTTCTACAGATTCTTTTATTCTTCTGAGGATTTGCGACGCAAAGCGTTCGTCTTCCTCATAAACGATCATTATTTGCTGAACTCCTTGCTCTTGAGCAAAATACAAGATCTCGTAATTGACTAAGTCTGCACTTCTTCTGTTTTCTGGAGCCGGCTTAAACTGCCCGTAAGCTCTCAAGCCTTTAATGCCTTGATCTGTCTCGAAGTCGTCTCTTTTTACAATTAAATTAGAAGCGCCACGCTCTTCGATAGAAGAAAGAACTCCGTTTAGACCTGCATCCAAATCTGCTTCGACAGGGCGAGTAAATTGTGTAGTGCTCACAACAACTTGTAAGGGTGCTTTGGTGTTTTCGCCAAAGGAGAACACATCCATGTTTTTAATCGCAAAGCTTAAGGAATCTGCAAGTTGGACTGGTGTTCTTACAAGCACATCGGGCGTTTCTATAATAACCGCTGGCATTCCGTACTCACTGCGTACCCAATCAGACTCCGCTAAATCCCGCATTTCGTTACCAAATACCTGATCGCTTAGTTCGTCAAACCCATAGGTTAAACCGTACACAAAACTGCTTAGAATAAGTGCGCCGACAATGATAACTCCTATCATTGTAAGACGTTTTCTTTGCTGTTGGCGAGCCATCATCTCTTGATATTCTTTGGTGGCCAACAGCTCTTCTTCTGTAGGCTCAGGAATAATTTCTTTGGTAGTATTAATTATTCCTTCTATGTCTTTTCTGTCTGCTCTGGCCTGTCCCATTTCTTGCTGCATCTTAGCAAACTTGACCAAGTCGGCTCGACGTAAAATAGAATCTAACTTATGAAGCGTTTCTCTCGAAAAATCAAAATGACCTGCATCTTTGTGCAGTTGTAAACGATCGATTAATTCCTGCGAAGTACTCTCTAGGGCAGTCGAATCTACCTCTCGATCTAAATAACGCTTAACGATTTCTGTAAGGGTAGAATAATATGCCTTGGTTTTATCTTGCGTAAGCAGTTTTGCATCGTCCAACTCCTGGAGCGCCGTGATGGCCTCTTCGTAAGGTGGCAATTGTTTGTTGGCTTCTTCTATGGCTTTCTTTCGTTTAGAATACCAATATGCAACGGCACCGCCAATAAGTCCGCCAATTAATACTGCCAAGAGCCAACCATATCTTCCGGGTGGCTTGGGCACCTCAATCCCTGGACGGATATCGAACATTTTTTGAACAGTCGTATCTACAGCAATATTATTGACCTCAACCAATAAAGAATCTGTTAGAAAAGCCTTATCATTTACCAACACTCGTTGTTGTGGTATCATATAACTACCCGAATCAAATTGGGTGAGCCCATAACGTTTTAAAAGCGTGTTTTTGCCTTGAGTAAAAGTCGTGTCTATGGGGTAACTCTCAATAACTTCTAGAGGTAAGAAAGTCTGGCCCTCTGGAAAGCTTACAAAATCTGTAGTGTCTACCTCAATTTGCATCGAATAGGTAATTTCTTGACCTATTTTTATTCGGGTCGAATCTACCTGTGCCTTTACCTGTGCCTGCAATTTACCAGTAAACACCACGGCAAAAAAGAGCCCGAATATCGCGCCCCATTTGCTATACTTTGATATGTGTTTTATGCCCTTTTGCATTTTTCTTTAATGGCGTCTTTTAAAATATCCTAGCAACTTTTTTACATAACTTTGGTCAACTCGGCAAGAGATGGTCCCGCTGCCGCTTTTTAGAAAAGATTCTTCGTAATAATCTACACACTCACGATAATAATTGTGATAATTACGGCGCACCTTTTTACTGCCCGTGTTTACCAGCACAGAATCTCCTGTTTCTTGATCTTGCATTTGCACCATGCCCAAATTAGGAATCTGTTCTTCTTTAGGGTCATACACTCTTATGCCGGTTACATCGTGTTTGCCGCTTACGATTCGAAGCGTGTCTTTGTAGTCGCTTGCCATAAAATCTGAAAGCACAAAAACAATAGCCTTCTTCTTCATCACATTAGTCACGTACTTAAGAGCATTTGAGATGTCGGTTCCACTACCGTTAGGTGTGAATTCTAACAACTCTCTGATGATTCTTAATACATGCGACTTTCCTTTTTTAGGCGGAATAAATAGTTCTACCTGATCTGTAAAGAGCACCAATCCTACCTTGTCGTTGTTTTGCATCGCACTAAATGCAAGGGTTGCCGCAATTTCTGTTACAATTTCGTTTTTGAATTGATTGGTGGTTCCAAAGAGCTCTGAGCCGCTAATGTCTACCATGAGCATCAGGGTGAGTTCGCGCTCTTCTTCGAACACTTTTACAAAAGGTTCGTTATAACGAGCCGTAACGTTCCAATCGATGTTACGCACATCGTCTCCGTATTGATACTGCCGTACTTCACTAAAAGTCATTCCGCGACCTTTAAACGCAGAATGGTACTCGCCACCAAAAACATGGTCGCTTAAGCGCCGCGTTTTGATTTCGATTTTGCGTACTTTTTTAAGAAGTTCTTTGGTATCCATGATACTGCCTTTTGCTCAGGTTGGTTACAAATAGTTGCCGATCATTCGGCTTTTTGTAGCCTGCTAAGGCACTTCGATTTGATTCACAATCTTGTTTATAATGTCTTCAGAGGACACGTTTTCTGCCTCGGCCTCATAGGTAATTCCGATTCTGTGACGCAGCACATCGTGCACTACGGCTCTCACATCTTCTGGAATTACATATCCTCTGCGTTTGATAAAGGCATAGCATTTAGAAGCCATCGCCAAATTAATCGATCCACGAGGAGAAGCACCAAACCCGATAAGCGGAGCGAGGTCTTCTAAACCGTAATTGGCTGGTGTACGTGTAGCAAAAACGATATCGAGTATATACTTCTCGATTTTTTCGTCCATGTACACTTCTCTAACCGCTGCCTGCGCTTTTTGAATTTGCTCCAAGGTAACCACAGCGTTCACCTGTTCGAAATCGCCTTTAAGGTTTTGCCTAATGATGAGTTGCTCTTCTGCCTGCTGCGGATATTTGATTACAGTTTTTAACATAAATCGGTCTACCTGCGCTTCGGGAAGCGGATATGTACCCTCTTGTTCGATTGGGTTTTGAGTAGCCATTACCAAAAACGGGCGCTCCAAAATAAAGGTCTCGTCGCCAATAGTAACCTGCTTTTCTTGCATGGCTTCTAGCAACGCAGACTGCACCTTTGCTGGGGCACGATTGATCTCATCTGCCAAAACGAAATTGGCAAAAATAGGCCCTTTTTTTATGGTGAAATCGTTCTCTTTAATGTTGTAAATCATGGTACCGATTACATCGGCTGGCAATAAATCTGGCGTAAACTGAATACGGCTAAAGTCGCCGTGAACAGCCTTAGACAGGGTGTTAATGGCAAGTGTCTTAGCCAATCCAGGTACACCTTCAAGTAATATATGCCCTTGACCTAAAAGGCCAATAAGCAGGCGTTCGATCATGTGTTTTTGCCCTACGATTACTTTGTTCATTTCGCGGGTAAGCAGATCTACAAACGCACTTTCTTTTTCGATTTTTTCATTCAAAGCGCCAATATCTAATGTGGCAACTGTCTCTTCCATAAGCGTTATTTCTAAGCGGGTTGGTTGATGGTTTTTAAAGTGTACGCAAATTGACCATTTTATCTTAAAAGTCTTGTTAACAATTGGTTAAAAATTACTTGAAATTACAGGGTGTTTGGTGCGAATTTAACATTTGATTTTAGCTATTTTCAATACGTGCAATTTAGGTTTAAAATTTGCCTTTTTTGCTTTTGATTTTTGATACAAATATCGCTATGAAAAAAACAGCTTTTATAACAGGTGCCTCTTCTGGAATTGGAAAGGCCACAGCTCGATTATTGGCCACAAAAAATATCAGACTGGTGCTATGCGGCAGAAGAAAAGAACGACTCGATGCGTTAAAAGAGGAACTATCTGTTTTGACAGACGTAGTAGCCCTCACCTTCGATGTTAGGAGCAAATCAGCTATAATTGAAGCGATTAGCAGCTTACCCGAAGCATTTAATACCATAGACATCTTAATAAATAATGCTGGAAACGCTCATGGTTTAGATTTTATTCAAGAAGGCAATAGCGACGATTGGGATGCGATGATGGACATTAACGTAAAAGGGTTACTCTATGTATCTCAAGCTATTTTACCCCAAATGTTAGCGCGTGAAAAAGGGCATATTATCAATATTGGTTCTACCGCAGGAAAAGAAGTGTATCCTAAAGGAAACGTGTACTGTGCGAGCAAACATGCTGTAGATGCTATCAATCAAGGCATGCGACTAGATCTAAACGGAACCGGCATTAAAGTAGGAGCCGTAAATCCTGGCTTGGTTCAAACAGAGTTTAGTGAAGTGCGATTTAAAGGAGATTCAGACAGAGCAGAGAAAGTTTATCAAGGCTATACCCCGCTCTATCCAGAAGATATTGCCGAGGTAATCTGGTTTGCCTTGTCGAGACCGCCGCATGTAAATATTGCCGATTTAACTGTATTGTGTTTAGATCAAGCTTCGAGCGTTGTTATTAATAAAAACAATCAACAGTAAATGATTAATAAACGCTTGCTTGTCAAAAATTTGCTCGCACATAACGACGAGAGCAGTTTTTATGACAAAAAGCGAAAGATTGACATAGGCTCTAAAGAAGGAAAGGCCAAGTTTTTAAAGCATATTTGTGCGCTAAGCAACAGCAATCCAGCTAATAATTCGTACATCATCATTGGGGTCGAAGACGAAAAAAACGAGATTAAAGGCGTGCCCTTTTTTGACGATTCTAAAATTCAGAATTTAATCAATGCCTATTTAGAGAATCCTCCGCTAATCATGTACGAGAATGTGAATTTTCCGCATTTGCCAGACGACAGGGTAGTAGGCTTAGTAACCATAAGACCAATCAATAAAATCACAGCGCTTCGCAAGAATATTTGGAAGTATTGGGGTGGCACCGTGTTTTTTAGAGAAGGCAGTATATCTAAACCACAGGTTTTTGACATTGCACTTAAAGACAACAACTCTAAGATTGTTGCGGCTATAGAACAGCATGCAAAAAACAGCATCGAACTCACCTTAGACGGCGTCATTGATTTTATTAATCACAGGCACGGCGATTTAAAATCACACTATAAAGTATTTAAAGAACAATTTGTGCTCTGTTGGGCGGGTCACACCAAACAAGTCAAAGGCGAAACTTATTATTCTCGGGTAGACATCGAGCTCATTAACGAGCAGGTACGTTTGTTCTATTCGGCCTTAGATGAGGTGACCATTGATTATAACGGCGATTATTTTAAAATTGTAGAATATGTGCAGTTAGGGCTTAATAATAACTATAAGTACTATCCGCTAGAGGAGGTGCTCATCGAATTTAACGAAAACGGTTCTTATAATATTAACACCAATCTTTTGTTTGATCCGCCGCAATTCAACAAAAAGAATTTGCACCATATTTTTAACGCCAACAATGCCCTGCTAGAAAAATTAAAGAAGGCTATTCCGCTCAATAATAACGAAGAAAAAGACCTTATTAATCTGCCCGGCACCTATTTGATTTGTGCGGTAAACGATTTTTCTGAAGCCGTCGATAAACTTCAAGAAGCCAAGCCCTATTTAAAAGCTCGCGATGCCGATTTATACGACCGATATCAGGAAGCCAATCGAATCTTGCGAAAGATTAAGTATAATTAATAGTCAAACTAAAATACGCTATAGGCTTTCGCTGTAACAAAAGTTCGATTTTTACACTAATCTAACGGACGCCTCAAAAACTTCATATTTTTAGGCCGAATATTATTATCTTTAAACACAACACTTAACATCACACACATGGGGATTTTCGACAAAATAAAAGAAAAACTGACGAACGAATTTATTGACATCATCGAATGGCTTGACTATACCGATGATACCATTTGCCATCGTTTTGAGCGATACCAAAACGAAATTAAAAATGGCGCACAACTTATAGTACGCGAAGGGCAAACTGCTGTCTTTATAAACGAAGGCCAACTGGCAGACGTTTTTGAGCCAGGCACTTATACCTTAAACACAGAAAATTTGCCGATTCTTGCCACACTTAAAGGTTGGAAGTACGGTTTTAATAGTCCTTTTAAGGCAGAGGTTTATTTTGTAAACACCCATCTTTTTACAGACGAAAAATGGGGTACAAAAAACCCTATTACACTTAACGACGAGCGTTTTGGACTAGTAGAAATTAGAGCCTTCGGGACCTATGCCTTTAGAATTAACGACGCCGGAAAATTTATCGTAGACATCGTTGGGACAGATAATAACTTTACTAACTTCGAGATTAACGAGCATTTAAAAAGCTTGATTGCCACTCGATTTACCGATACAGTCGGAGAAGCCAACTTGCCTATAGAACTATATGCTGCCAATACTTCTGAACTGTCTGAGACTTGTAAAGACGTAATGCAGCCAGAGTTTAATAGCGTTGGGATAGAATTGTCAAAGTTCTTTATCGAGAATGTCTCGATGCCAGAAGACCTTAAGAAAGAAATTTTTGAATACAGTCGTATTGATAAGTTAGATTTAGACAAGCTTACCAAGTTTAAAACCGCCAAAGCTATCGAGGCGGCTGCCGCCCAAGAGGGCGGAACTGCTGGCGCTGGCATGGGCATGGGAATGGGCTTTGTGCTCGCACAACAAATGGGAGGCATGATGCAACCACAGATGGGTACTGCAGCGCCTGCCGCAGCTCCTGTAGGAGCTGTGCCGCCGCCATTACCTGTAGCAGTTCAATATTATTACGCTGCAAACGGCGTACAGGCTGGCCCTGTGAGTTTTGAACAACTCGGCGCATTATTTGCTAATAGAACGGTAAACAAGGATAGCTTGGTTTGGAAGCAAGGAATGAGCGGTTGGACTGCCATAAAAGATGTAGAAGAACTCAAAGCATTTTTAGGCGGAAACACCCCTCCACCATTACCATCTTAATAGAAGAATAAATAGTTCTGCCCAGGCATTATGGACCAAACAAAGCCTAAAGTTTCCGAACTTAAAAAGGCCTGCATCAATTGTGGGGCAGAACTGTTATATGCCCCTGGCACCACAGAGCTTCAGTGCGAATATTGTGGTCATGACGAGCAAATTCCAGCAGATCAAGACGAATTTAAAGAGCTAGAACTCAGGCCTTATTTAGAAGAACTAGGCTCGCTCTCACACAGCGAAATGATTACCATGCTACAGTGTAAAAACTGTGGAGCAAATCAGCATATAGAAGAAAATTACAAATCGTTGCATTGTGTGTATTGTAGCATGCCGCTTATCATAGAAGATCAGCAAAAAGAAGCTTGGATATTGCCTGGAGCGATTGTGCCTTTTCAGATAGATAAAGACAAATCGCATCAGATTTTTAAAAAATGGGTTAACAAACTATGGTTTGCACCCAATAAGCTCAAAAAAGCTGCTTTAGACCCTAAAAACACCAAGGGATTGTATGTTCCATATTGGACCTTTGATGCACAGTTGTTTGCGCGATACTCTGGTCAAAGAGGTGATTATTATTATGTATCTGTTCCTTATACGACCACGGTCAATGGTAAAACGGTTACCCGAATGCGACAGGAGCGACGTACCCGATGGACACCCGCAAGCGGAAACATTAACGGCTTTGTAGACGACACCCTGGTCACCGCTTCAAAACAGCGATCGGGCGTGATTCCAAAGTCTGTTGCCAAATGGAACCTAAGCGCACTCGCACCTTTTGACAGTGGATATTTGGCAGGATTTGTAACCGAAAAATACACCATCCCCCTAAAAGATGGCCATTTAGCCTCTGAGAAAGAAGCAGAAAGAATTGCCCATCGATGGGCTTGTCGCGATATTGGAGGAGACACGCAACGGGTTTCTAGTATAGACGTATCGCTCACCGAACAGACTTTTAAACACATACTGTTGCCAGTATATATTAGTGCTTATCAATTTAAAGGAAAGCGTTATAACTTTTTTGTGAACGGACAATCGGGAACTTTGGCAGGACAACGCCCTTATTCATTCTGGAAGATTTTCTTCTTGGTATTCTTTATAATTGCGGCCGTAGTTGCCATCGTACTCGCGGTAGATTACGCAAATCAATGAGCCAGTATGTAGTCGGAGATATCCACGGAGGATTATTGGGTCTTAAAAATGTACTCGATAAAGTACCCTTTACTAAAGACGATCAGTTTATATTTTTAGGCGATTATGTAGATGGCTGGAGCGATGCCGCAGCGACCATAGACTTTTTGATCGCTTTTGCAAAGAGGCAGCCTTGCATTTTCTTAAAAGGCAATCACGACGAATTGCTTCAAAAATATTTAGAAAACAATGACGCAAACCCTATGTGGCTGGCCAGTGGCGGTGCTACTACAATGCAAAATTACACTTCTAAATCTGCCAAAGACAAACAAGAGCATCTAGCCTTTTTACATGGCTTACAGAATTATTACATCGACCAAGACAACAAGCTCTATGTACATGCCGGCTTTACCAATCAACACGGTCCGGCCCACGAATATTATCCTAACTTAGTGTATTGGGATCGCACCCTTTGGGAAATGGTTTGCGCCATGGATTCCGCCATTCAAAAAGGCAGCCTAAACTATCCCAAACGTCTGGCCCTATTCGAAGAAATTTATATTGGCCATACTCCGACAACCAAATTAAATTCGACACTCCCATTGCAACGAGCCAATGTTTGGAATATAGACACTGGTGCCGCCTTTAAAGGGCCTCTTACCGTAATGAATACAGAATCCAAAGCATATTGGCAAAGTGAGCCTCTTTATTCTTTATATCCAGATGAGTCTGGGCGCAATTAAACTATTCTGGCACATAATACGTAGTGGCGATGCCGCTAGCAAATAACCCATCCAACTTGTTATAAAAAGGATTTACCGTTGGAGAAGCGGTATAAATCATGAGTTGATTCCCTTTAATAGTTGGCTCTAAAGCCATAATCACATTAGAATAGTTTTTATAAGAGATCTGGATCGCGGTTTGAGTAGAGCCAGGAATGACTTGCTTTTTTGTTTTTCCGTCTAAGTCAAATTCAAAAGGAAGATCGTCTAATAACGCAAAACAAGTACCCGAAGCAGTAACAGAAATACTTGAGGGCATAAGGTTTCCTTCAAAAACTTGCCATTTTAACGGTGTTGTTGCTTTACAAAACTGCAGCACGGCTGCCTCTCCTTCTTTGGCTGGTTTTAGTGCCCAGAAGTAGCCTCCTCCACAATTAATGTCGAATACATTAGCGTCTAATTTCAAAGCATCATTTTTAGAGGTAGCCTTTGTATCTATGGCGTAAAGATCGTACTGGTTAGTTAAATAAACACAACCATCTTTGCCAGCTCCAGCGATAACAAACCCTCCAGGTGCAGCTGTGTTAATCTCGTTCCAATTACTATCACCGTCAGAATAATAAATCTTTTGCCCGCCACCATCTGCATCGGGTTGCGTAGAAGTGATCCAGACTGTGCCGTCATCACTGATACCAATATCTGTCGCAAAATTTGGTTCAGACATTTTGGTTGCCTTGCCCATTGCATCAATAGCATTAACTACTCCATCTGGGGTAATTGTCCATAGTGGATACTTATTTCCTTTACTGTTTGCCATAAATAAATTGTTTGGTTTACTCCCTAAATATAATCATAAAAAAACCACCTTTAAAAGGTGGTTTTTAAAAACATGGAAATTATTTATCCTATTATAAATCGAACTTAATCCCTTGCGCTAGTGGCAATTCGTCCGAATAATTAACCGTATTGGTTTGTCTTCGCATATACACCTTCCAAGCATCAGATCCTGACTCACGGCCACCACCTGTTTCTTTCTCACCTCCAAAGGCACCACCAATTTCTGCACCAGAAGTACCGATGTTTACGTTGGCGATTCCACAGTCAGATCCGGCATAAGACAAAAACTTCTCTGCCTCTTTCATATCGTTTGTCATGATTGCAGACGATAATCCTTGAGCAACACCATTTTGTTTGTTAATGGCGTTTTCTACTCCCCCTGAATATTTCATCAAATATAAAACTGGAGCAAAGGTTTCGTGCTGCACGATTTCAAAGTGATTTTCGGCTTCGATAATTGCCGGTTTTACATAGCAACCGCTTTCGTATCCTTCGCCTTCTAAAACACCTCCGTCAACTAGCACGTTTCCGCCTTCGGCTTTTGCTTTTTCTATCGCAGCCAAATATGTATTTACGGCATCATGGTCAATTAAAGGACCAATATGATTCTTTTCGTCTAACGGATTCCCGATAGTAAGTTGCTCATAAGCACCTACAATTGCGTCTTTTACTTTATCGTACACAGATTCATGAATGATCAATCTTCGAGTCGATGTACAGCGTTGCCCACACGTCCCAACCGCACCAAAAACAGCGCCAGGAACAACCACTTTTAAATCTGCAGTAGGGGTAATAATAATAGCATTGTTTCCGCCAAGTTCTAATAAAGACTTACCAAAACGCTCTGCCACTGTTTTACCAACAATGCGTCCCATTCTAGTAGATCCTGTTGCCGATACTAGAGGAATTCTATGATCGGTGGTCATCATTTCGCCAACTTTGTAGTCTCCGTTAATGATACAAGAAATGCCTTCTGGCAAATTATTTTCTTTTAATATATCTGCAATAATATTTTGACAGGCTACCGAACATAAAGGCGCTTTTTCTGATGGCTTCCAAACACAAACATCGCCACATATCCAAGCCAAGGCTGTATTCCATGCCCAAACAGCTACTGGAAAGTTAAAGGCAGAAATGATTCCAACAACACCTATTGGGTGCCATTGTTCTCTCATGACATGCCCAGGTCGTTCCGAAGGAATCGTTTGGCCGTTTAGTTGTCTAGATAATCCTACCGCAAAGTCACAGATATCGATCATCTCTTGAACTTCGCCATAACCTTCTTGCAAAGATTTACCCATTTCGTAAGACACTAATTTTCCTAAAGGCTCTTTTAAGTCTCTTAGTTTGTTTCCAAATTGACGAACAATTTCTCCGCGTTGCGGAGCTGGTACATCTCTCCAAGTTAAAAACGCGCTGGTTGCTGCCGTCATAACTTTATCGTAATCTTCTCGAGTGGTGGTTTTAACTTTCCCTATCAATTTTCCATCTACAGGAGAATGCGATTCGATTTCTGGTCCGTTAGAAAACCAATCCGATCCTGTCGAAGTTCCTAAGTTAGTATCTGATATTCCCAGTTGTGCTAAGGCTTCTTCTATGCCAAAAGCGGTTGCAGTTGCTGCCATTTATTTAGAATTTGTTGTGTAATAATATTGTGGCGCGAAGTTAGGGATTCGCAGCAACAATTAGAAATATTTTACAGAGAGTTAATCGGCCGTAAAACGGTCGTCTGATTCCATCACGGTTCCGCAATTAGAACAAGTTCTGAGTTCTAGAGAATTGTAAAACTCCTTAAAGTGTGGGAGAAAATCTTTTTCGATATCGTTTAGTTCAAAATAAACATCGTACAATTTATTATTGCAATTGTCGCAAAACCATAACAGACCGTCTGTATACCCTTGTCCTGCCCTTTTACGTTCAATTACCAACCCTATCGATCCTTCGTGTCTTACCGGAGAATGTGGCGTTTTAGGTGGATGCAAGTACATATCACCAGGGCCCAATTGTAAGGTGCGTGGCTTTCCATCTTCTTGAATAGTAACCTCGATATTCCCTTCGAGCTGATAGAACAACTCTTCTGTTTCGTTATAGTGATAGTCTTTTCGAGCATTAGGACCCGCCACGATCATCACGATATAATCGGCTGCGTCTACGTATAAGTTTTTATTGCCAACGGGTGGTTTTAAAAGATCCCGATTGTCTTCTATCCACTTGTTTAAATTAAAAGGAGGAGCAATAGCCATAGCCGTATTTTTATTGATGCTTCGATAAAAATACGGCTAATAGCGTAATAATAAAAACGTGCGTAATCTTATTCCAAATAGAACAGATGTGTAAAGTAATAGGTTCCTCTAAAGTCCTGTACAATGCCAAAACCAGAATGCGAATAATCGCCTTCGATTACTTGTTTGTGTGCAGGGCTGTGCAACCAAGCGTTTACAACGGCCTCGGCTGTAATATAGCCTAGGGCCACATTTTCGCCAACGCTTATCGCTCCATTCTGAATTAACGCTTGCGATCGTTGCGCATAACCATCATGGCTTAATTCGTCCATGGCGATCATATGTTCGGAATGACTTACGGCATGTGCTGTTGCTAATCGTCTATCCATTTGAATAGGCGCTAGCTGTAGACTCGCTCTGTGGTCATTCACAAGCTGCAAAATCTCGGTGGCCATTTGCCAATCGGTTTTATTGGCCAGGCTTAAATCAATGGTGTAGTTGGTCTCTAAGGCCTCTGTGGGGTCGTCCTTTGAGCATGATGCCATAGCAAAGCATAGCACCACAGCCAGTAGGCTGGTTCTAAGTAGGTTCATAACGGGGGGCATCAAATTTGGGGCATGATGCTGGCTCAAATATAGAAAAAATATTATAGAATACTACACTTAATCTGTTTTATGTGTATTTCATCGATGTTTTTGAATATCATTGTAGGATTTTCTTAAAAACAATAAATCACGTCAATCCCTGTAAAAAAAGGGTTTTTCCTGTATCTTAGTAGCACTAAACAATTAGAATCGTCATGAAGAAAATTTTTTCACTTTTTTTAATATTCTCCTTGATTTTTGCCTGTAATGAGCAAAAAAACAACGAATTAGACGACACAAAAAGCGAGAATGCCGAATCCCAAGACCAAGGTTTTGGCATTGTTATTCATGGCGGAGCTGGTACTATTTTAAAAGAAAACATGACAGATTCTTTAGAAGCGGCCTATCGCGCCAAACTAAAAGAAGCCATTATGGTGGGTCATGCCATCTTAGATAATGGTGGCGATGCTATGGAAGCCGTCACAAAAACGATAAACATTCTAGAAGATTCTCCTTTGTTTAATGCAGGAAAAGGAGCGGTTTTTACGCACGAAGAAACCAACGAGCTCGATGCTTCTGTAATGGACGGAGCCACCTTAAATGCGGGAGCCGTATCTGGAGTAACTCACATAAAAAATCCAATAGATTTGGCGGTGGCCGTAATGGATAAGTCAGACCACGTTATGCTCAGCGGTAAAGGTGCAGAAGTATTTGCACAGTCGCAAGGCTTTGAGTTAGTAGACCCTTCTTACTTCTATACAAAACGAAGATTCGAATCCTTACAGCGTATTAAAGACAGAGAAAAAACACAACTAGACCACGACGAGAAAGTGAGCTTTGTAGATCCTTTTATCAAAGATTCAAAATTTGGAACCGTAGGCTGTGCAGCCTTAGACAAAAACGGAAATTTGGCTGCGGGCACTTCTACCGGAGGGATGACTAACAAACGTTGGAATCGAATCGGTGATGCTCCCATTATTGGAGCAGGAACCTACGCCAACAACGCAACTTGTGCAGTCTCTAGCACGGGGTGGGGTGAATTTTTTATTCGCGCCATGGTGGCCCACGATATTTCTGCTTTAATGGAATACAAAGGGCTCAGTCTGCAAGAAGCTGCCAGTGAGGTGATTCAAAAGAAAGTACCTGCCTTAGGTGGTGATGGTGGGATAGTAGCCATAGATAATAAAGGAAACATCGCCATGGAATTTAACACCGCAGGCATGTACCGTGCCCATATGAATGCTCAAGGTGAATTGGTCATTGGTATTTATAAAAATGACTAATTGTTAAACTATTGCCAATACTAGAATCCTGGTAAAACAAATACAACGCCAAGGACGTTGTAGGTATATCTTCCCAGAAAAATTAGCGCATAAACATCGCTAGGTTTTATACTCGACCGATGTTTTATCTAAGGGCTCCTTACCCTCGCCTTAGAAAGATATCCTCAATAATGGGGTAATTTCTTTGTATTTTTATTTACTAAACCATCGCCTTATGAAGCTTTTGATTCGCTCCTGTGCCCTTCTCTTATTATTTCTTGTTGTTGGATGCAACAAAAAGTCCGATCCCAAAACGGACTCAATTTATCTGTATAAAGATTATATCGCTACGCATACTAGCGGAATAGTGTCTGTAGCTAGTCCCATAAATGTTAGGCTTGTAAGCCCCTTGACTCAGTACGAACTCACTCAAGAGATTCCTTCAAATATTTTAAAAATCAGCCCGAAGGTTGCTGGCGAATTGGTTATAGAAGATGCAAAAAATCTCGTTTTTGTGCCTAAAGAATCCCTCAAACCAGACACTCAATATACCGTCACATTAGCTCTTGGCAAACTCATAGACAATCTGCCAAAAGACTTGAAAGAATACAGCTTTAGTTTTAAAACCATCACCCCAAACTTTAAAGTGACCATTGGAGAACTTCAATCCTATGATAAATCGTATCAGTTTTTGCAGGGTAGCATACAAAGTGCAGATCTCATAAGCAGTCAAGACGCTCAAAGCTTGATTAGCGCAATGCAGAGCGACGTGAACCTCGCCGTTAAATGGGATGCTCAAGACGAAAAAGCCAACTACTTTCACTTTAAAATTGACAGCATTTCTCGTAGTGACGACGACCAAACCATTAATATTACTTGGGACGGCGACGAAATTGGGTCCGACCACAAAGGAAAGCAAGATTTTACCATTCCTGGGCGTAATAATTTTAAGGTAATCGCTATTAACACCTCGCGAACACCTGAGTCTTCTATAGCGATTAATTTTTCTGACCCATTGGCGCCAAATCAAAATTTTGCTGGGCTTGTAACCCTAACAGAGGCAGAAGATTTGAGCTTTCAGGTAGATGGTAACATGCTGTATGTATATCCTTCAGGAAATCTAATAGGCAGTAGTGACCTTGCTATTTTTGAAGGCCTAAAAAGCACAGATGGATTTGGCCTAAAGCGCGCCGTATACGAATCGATTTCTTTTGAACAGCTTAAACCAGATGTAAAGCTGATTTCTAAAGGGACCATATTGCCAGATTCAGATTCGAATCCTATTTATTTTGAAACTGTAAATCTGTCTAAGGTAGATGTTAGAATTATCGAAGTTTTTGAATCTAATATGTTGCAGTTTTTGCAAGAATCAGAGATCAATGACCGCTATGCCTACGAACTAAAGCGCGTTGGGCGGCGCATCGCCAAAAAAACGATAGACCTACAACTAAGCGCTATGAGTGATGCTGGCTCTTGGAGAGCCCATGGTTTAGATTTAACAGACTTATTCACCGCTAGACCCGGATCCCTTTATCGTGTTGAGTTTAGCTTTAAACCTTCGTATAGCGTATACGATTGTGACGAGAACGCCAGCGATTCAGAAGGCGAGTTTGAAGAAGAATATTACGAAGACGATTACTATGAAGAAGATTATAGTCAGGCGTCTAACGAAATAGATTCAGACGAAGAAGACTTACGTGAGCAGCGCTACTGGGACAACGAGCTTTATAACTGGAGAAGCTATACCTATAACTGGCGCGAACAAGACAATCCTTGTCATGCCGCCTATTACAACCCTGACCGTGTCGCAACCACCAATGTCTTGGCCTCTAATCTTGGACTCATCGTAAAAAAGGGCGAAAACCAATCGTATCATTTTGCCGCGAGTAATCTTATTACTGCAAAGCCAGAGGCTAGTGTGGCCATTTCACTGTATAACTATCAGCAGCAACTTATAGGGAAAGTTACCACAGAGGGCGACGGTATGACCCTCTTCGATTCAGACAAAACTATTGCCTTTGCTGTAGCTCAAAAAGGAAACAACTACGCCTATGTAAAACTCGCAGACGGACACGCATTGAGTGTGAGCAAATTTGACGTGGCCGGGGCTAGTTTGCAAAAAGGGCTTAAAGGTTTTATGTATACAGAGCGAGGTGTTCATAGGCCAGGAGATAGTATTCACCTTACTTTTGTATTAAACGACGAAGGAAATCCTTTACCAAAAGATCATCCTGTAAAACTAGAACTCAAAGATGCCAGAGGCAAGTTGGTACAGCGAAATGTGGCCACAAATGGCAAGGACGGGTTTTACTATTTCCCCTTATTAACCTCTCCGGAATCGCCTACAGGATCTTGGAACGCGACTGTAAAAGTTGGAGGAGCCAGCTTCTCTAAAGCACTGCAAGTTGCGACGATTAAACCCAATAGATTAAAAATACAATTAGATTTTCAAGACCCAATCTTAGACGCTAGCGCACCTATTTCTGGTGCTATAATGAGCACATGGCTGCACGGAGCCCCAGCTAGAAACTTAAAAGTAGACATGAAGGCTACCTTAAGCATGGCAAGCGCTCCTTTTGACAAATTTTCTAACTACAATTTTACAGATCCAGTTCGTGATTTTGAGAGTACAGAAATAGCCTTGTTAGAGGGTCAGCTAAACGAAGAAGGAAATCTTGATTTTACCGAGAGCCTTAATGTGGGTAAAAAGGCCCCAGGCATGTTGCAGGCCAGCTTTTTGACCAAGGTGTACGAAGGAGGAGGCGACTTTTCTATTGATGTATTTAGCAAGAATCTAGCTCCCTATGCTCATTTTGTTGGTTTACAATCGCCAGAAGCTAGAAAGTATGGTTCCTATTATACAGACGAAAACACGAGTTTTGATGTCGTGAGCGTAGATGCACAAGGCAAGCCTAGCGGCAATCGAGAATTAGAGGTTAAAATATTCGAGATTTCTTGGCGCTGGTGGTGGAACCGAGGCCGTGATAATTTATCGCGCTACGAAAACACAACGGTACACAGACCCGTTAAAGATTTTAAAATCACCACAGCCGCCAACGGGAAAGCTAGTTTTGATGTTAATATTCCAGAAGACGATGGTGGCAGATATTTAATTCGTGTAATCGATCCAAACTCTGGTCATGCCACAGGGCGCGTCGCTTATTTCTACAGAAACTGGTGGAGCAGGCAAGTGGGTAGTGATTCCGAAAGCGCAAAAATGTTGCTTTTTAACGCAGACAAAGAATCTTATGAGGTGGGTCAAGAGGCACAGATAAGCTTCCCGAGCAGTGAAGGAGGACAAGCCTTGCTTAGCATAGAAAACGGAGCAGAAGTGATTAGTAAAAAGTGGGTGGCGACTACCGCTAACGAGACAAAGGTGAGCATACCAATCACCGAATTGATGGCGCCCAATGTATATGTTCACATTTCGCTTTTGCAACCTCATGAGCAAACTGTAAACGATAGGCCCATGCGATTGTACGGGGTGATTCCGCTATTGGTATCTAACCCAGAAACCATATTGCATCCTAAGATTGTAATGCCAGACGAGCTCAAGCCCGAATCTGATTACACCATTACAGTGTCCGAACAAGACAAAAAAGCCATGACCTATACCATCGCAGTCGTAGACGAAGGTCTGCTGGACTTAACTCGTTATGGCACGCCTAAAATACATTCGGCATTTTACCAGCGTCAGGCGCTTGGGGTAAAAACCTTTGATGTATACGATTATGTTATGGGGGCTTATTCTAGCAGTGTAGATAATATCTATGCCATTGGTGGTGGTGGAGCAGCCGCAGGTGCAAAAAACAGAAAAGCAGATCGCTTTAAACCTGTTGTAACATATTTAGGCCCATTTAAATTAGACGCAAACGAAACCGCTACTCACACGCTTAGTATGCCCAATTATATCGGCTCGGTTAAAGCCATGGTAATAGCCGGAAACGCGACCGATCAGGCTTATGGCAGTACAGATAAGGTGGTGAAAGTAAGAACTCCATTAATGGTATTGGCTTCTGTTCCGCGTAAACTTTCTCCAGGGGAAAAGCTCACGATCCCAGTGACTGTATTTTCGATGAGCGATCAAGTAAAATCGGCCAATATTAACCTAAATGTAGGTGATGCGCTAAAACCGATAAACGGCACCAAAAAGACGGTATCGTTTTCTGGCATGGGCGAGCAAATCGTAAATTTTGAGTTTGAAGTGTTGCCTACCAACCAGTTTCAAACCATAGAAGTGTTGGCAAGTTCTGGAAGCCATTCTGCGAAGTATTCACTGGAGATAGATGTGTTTAATCCTAATCCCATGACCCAAAATACAAGCATGTATACCATAGATGGGAATGGGACCAAAGAAATATCGTTCGACACTTTTGGAGTAGCTGGCTCTAACGCTGCTGCCATCGAGGTGTCTACGATTCCGCAGATAAATATTAAAAGGCGCCTAGAGTACTTAATTCGTTATCCTCACGGCTGTATAGAACAAACAACATCCAGTGTATTTCCGCAGTTATTTTTGGCAGATGTGATCGATCTTACCACAAATCAAAAACAAAAAATAACAAAGAATCTTAAAGCGGCGATTGCAAAAATAAGCTCTTTCCAGACTCCAGAAGGCGGGCTTTCTTACTGGCCTGGGGAATCTTCTGTAAATGACTGGGGCACTACCTATGCGGGCCATTTTATGGTTGCTGCAAAGCAAAACGGACATGCGCTCCCTGTATCATTTATGTCGAATTGGATACGATATCAACAAAAAACTGCTCGTGCATATCGTACCAACAGTACTTCGTATAATTCGACCTTACAACAAGCCTATCGTTTGTATACTTTGGCTCTTGCCGGGCAGCCAGAAATGGCAGCGATGAACAGGCTTCGTAATGCTAACACGCTTAACAACGATGCTAAATGGCGTCTAGCTGCGGCATATGCCCTAAGCGGAAACGAAAGCGTAGCCAAGCAAATTGCAGCCACTGCTACGATTAATTTTGATGCAAATGGCTACTATCGATATAGCTATGGCACGCCACTGAGAAATAAGGCGATGGCCTTAGAAACCATGACCATATTAAAGGACCCTAAAATGCGTTCGATGGCAGAATCTGTCGCCAAAGAATTGTCTTCTAATAGATGGCTTAACACGCAGGAAACTTCGTATAGTTTATTAGCCATGGCACAAATGGTCAAAAATAATGGCGGAAGCGGCATCTTGATAGACGTAACCCAGAACGGTAAAACTCAAAGCATTCAGGCTAATAAGAGTATCGTTCAGCGAGATGTGCCTATCACAATTGGCAACAATAGCATTACCCTTTCTAATAAAGAAGACAATGTGCTTTATGTAGCTTTGGTACAACAAGGTAAATTGCCTTTAGGCAACGAGCTCTCTGCTTCTAACAATATGGCGGTCACTACCCAGTTTAGAGATTCGAATGGCGATAAAATAGATGTTTCTTCGCTGCGGCAAGGAAGTGATTTAGTAGCCAATATCACGGTCACCAATACCTCTAACGATCATTTGTTTGATTTGGCACTAACGCAAATATTCCCGAGTGGATGGGAGATAATCAACACGAGTTTTTCTGCTAGCGGAACCGGAAATGTTTCAAAAGCCCGCTATACAGATATTCGCGACGATCGCGTGAACTTTTACTTTGACCTTAGAGCGCGCAAGTCTGTGTCTTTCACGGTAAAATTGAATGCTTCGTTTTTAGGAACCTATTATTTGCCAGGCTCTCAAGTAGAGGCCATGTACGATGCTTCCTATTCGGCACGTAACAAAGGGCAATGGATTCAAGTCGAGAAATAAATAGCTATGCATTTGGCAAGCAACATAACAAAATATTTTAAACGACATCCCAAAAGATGGATTGCCTTAGGAATCCTATTGGTTTTTTGGGTCTTTTGTTTGCCAAGTGTACTCTTTAACGACCCAACCTCAACCGTGGTAGAATCGACCAACGGAGATTTGATAGGAGCTAGAATTGCAAGCGATGGGCAGTGGAGGTTTCCGGCTCAAGATTCGGTGCCCTATAAGTTTGAACAGTGTATTGTACAGTTTGAAGATGCCTATTTTTATTCGCATCCTGGCTTTAATCCTGTATCGATGACTAAGGCCGTGTGGAACAATCTAACCACAGATACCAGACGAGGTGGCAGTACTCTAACACAGCAAGTTATTCGTCTGTCTAGAAAAAATAAAAAGCGAAACTATAGCGAAAAGCTCATAGAACTTTTTCAGGCCACTCGCTTAGAAGCTGGCTATTCTAAAAAGGAGATTTTAAATTTTTATGCCTCCTACGCTCCTTTTGGAGGAAACGTTGTGGGCCTCGAAACCGCCGCTTGGCGTTACTTTGGCCTGCCATCGCATCAGCTCAGTTGGGGGCAAACGGCTGCCTTGGCCGTATTGCCAAATGCTCCGGCCTTAATCTTTCCAGGACGGAATCAGCAGCGATTAAAAACAAAACGCGACGCTCTTTTAAAAAAGCTGCACTTGCAAGGTATCATAGACCAAACAACCTACGAACTTTCGCTTTTAGAACCGCTGCCTAGCAAGCCCAAACCATTGCCAGAAATCGCGCCGCATTTTACAGAGCTCATAAAAAAGAATCATGCAGGACAACGCTTGGTAACCTCTATTGATTATCATTTGCAAGCAAGGGTAAACCAACTTGTGGCGGCACATTATTCGAGTTTAAAAGAAAATCAGATTCATAATATTGCAGTGTTAATTCTCGATGTAGAAAACCAATCTGTACTGAGCTATGTAGGCAATTCTCCAACTACGAAAAAAGACCAAAGTTTTGTAGACGTAGTGCAGAGTCCCAGAAGTACTGGGAGTATTTTAAAGCCTTTTTTATACGCTAATATGCTAGACAGTGGGCGATTGTTGCCAGATATGTTGGTGCCCGATATCCCAACTTCGATTAATGGTTATTCTCCTGCTAATTTTGACAACAGTTTTAACGGGGCATTGCCTGCATCTGAGGCTTTGTCTAGGTCGCTTAATATTCCTGCGGTAAGAATGCTCGAGGATTATGGCTTACAGCCATTTTATAACAATCTTAAATCAGCGGGGCTTAGTGCCATTAAACAGCCAGCAAACCACTATGGCTTATCTTTAATTTTAGGAGGTGCAGAAAGTAGTTTGTGGGAGATCACAAATGCCTATGCCAGTATGGCCCAAGTGCTCAATTTTTATACAACTAGCTCTTCTGAATATAAAGAAGGAGCATTTGACAAAGCCAGATATACGACAACAAATCAAACTCCAGAAAAAGACCCTTTAAAATATCCCGAGGTGTATTCCGCAGCTAGTATTTATCACACCTTTACGGCCATGCAAAAGGTAAATCGTCCTTTTGGTCAGGAAAACTGGAGTCATTTCGAAAATGCACAACCCATCGCTTGGAAAACCGGAACCAGTTATGGATTTAAAGATGCTTGGGCTGTGGGTGTCACGCCAAAATATGCCATTGGCATTTGGGTAGGCAACGCAGACGGCGAAGGCCGGCCAGGATTAACAGGAATTCAGGCAGCTGCTCCTATTTTATTTGATGTGCTCACCAATTTGCCAACGCACGAATGGTTTGCGACGCCTTTTGACGAACTCCAAGAGGCACGCCTTTGCTTACAAAGCGGACACCAAGCTGGCCCATACTGTGATCAAACCAAAAATGAATATGTAATAACCACTGGCTTACGAACCGCTCAATGCCCATATCACGAAGGCATATTTTTAGATCGAACCAAGCGGTTTAGAGTGAACACTTCTTGTTTAGAACCAACACAAATGGTGGCACAAAACTGGTTTAGCTTACCGCCATTCTGGGCGCATTATTATGCTTCTAAGCATCCCGAGTACAAACCAATGCCTCCCTTTATGGCAGGCTGTGACTATCGTGAAATTAGCCCAATGGAATTTATTTTTCCCACTAGAAATGAGCATATTATCGTTGGAAAAGATTTTGACGGAAAAGCAAGTGAGGTTGTTTTTAAAGTAGCGCATCAAGATCCAGATGCCAAAGTGTACTGGTATCTAGATCATACTTTTATTGGTGCTACCGAAGAGTTTCACGAACTGGCACTCCTACCATCTCCGGGAACTTATGTGCTTTCTGCTATGGATCAGGACGGCAATGAGCTCAAACGACAGATTACAATTCAATAATGGTGCTGGCTAATTTTGTATTTTAGTTGTCACTAAGCCACACACCTTGAATAAACTATTACTCCTATTTATCTCGATTGGATTCCTTTGTAGTTTTCAAAGCGAATCAAATTCACAAATTGTTAACCCACAAGCACATATTATTCCAAAGCCAGATTCTATTGCGCTCTTAGAGGGCAGCTTTACTTGGGATACATCAGAAACCCTTTATGCAGATTCGATTGGTCTTTTGGCTCAAGAGTTTTTAATCCCTTATTTGGCCAAGGCGAATATGGAGATTGAGGTTTCTGAAAAACAAAATGCAACGATTCAAATCTTATATAAAGAACAGATTCCAAGTGAAGGTTACGTGCTAGAAATAAACCAAGAATTGATTCTCATACAGGCAAGTGATGCGGCTGGTGCTTTTTACGGAGTGCAAAGTTTGAGACAATTACTGCCTGTCACGGCGGAACGTATAAGTTCGTTAACTCTCACGCCTTTTACTATTCCTTCGCTACGCATAACCGATGCGCCAAAATTTGAGTACCGAGGCATGCACTTAGACGTAGCCCGGCATTTTTTTGATGTAGCCGCTGTCAAATCATATATAGACATACTTGCCATGCTTAAAATGAATCGATTCCACTGGCATCTTACCGAAGATCAAGGCTGGCGTATCGAAATCAAAAAGTATCCAAAATTACAAACCCATGCTGCCTATCGCGACCAAACCTTGGTGGGCCATTACAGCGATACACCGCAAATTTTTGACGGTAAAAAATATGGTGGTTATTATACTCAAGAAGAAATTAAAGAGGTTGTGGCTTATGCGGCTTCGCTCAATATCACGGTAGTCCCAGAGATAGAAATGCCTGGGCACGCACAGGCCGCGATTAGCGCGTATCCAAATTTAGGCTGTACTGGCCAGCCCATTAAGGTCGCTCAAAAATGGGGTGTTTTTGAAGATATATACTGTCCGAAACCTGAGACATTTCAATTTTTAAAAGACGTTTTAGACGAGGTTATTCCATTGTTCCCAGGAGAGTATATTCATATAGGAGGCGACGAGGCTCCTAAGACACGTTGGAACAGTTGTGACCATTGCCAAAAATTAATTGCGCAAGAAAATTTGGAAGATGCCCATGGCTTGCAAAGTTATTTTATCTCTCAAATCGAAGAATATCTAAACAGCAAAGGCAAGCAAATAATTGGTTGGGACGAGATACTCGAAGGCGGATTAGCTCCTAACGCCACTGTCATGTCTTGGCGCGGGACGGCAGGTGCCGTACAAGCTGCAAAAGAAGGGCACAATGTTATTTTGACGCCAACTTCGCATGCCTATTTTGATTATTATCAAGACACCTCCCCAGACGAACCCCTTGCCATTGGGGGTTTTTTACCGCTAAAGAAAGTCTATAGTTTTTCGCCTTTTCCGCCAGAGATGGACGACGAATCTAAAAAATATGTGCTCGGTGCCCAAGGCAACATTTGGACCGAATATATTCCAACACAAGAAAAATTACAATACATGGCCTACCCCCGTACTATGGCCATGAGTGAGGTGGTTTGGTCTGGGCCTACAGAAGATTTAGACGTCGATTATTCTGATTTTTTGACAAGACTCGATCTGCTTTTGAAAAGACTTGATGTGATGGGAGTTAATTATGCCAATCATTTAAATAACCTCGAAGGCAAGGTGGTTAAACAAAATGACTCCTTGTTTTATAGTCTTCGGGCGACCTTAGACAGCAAGAAAATAGGGTATCGACTAAACGGCGGTCCGCAGACTAATTATTCGGCACCTTTTTATATTGATTCCCCAACGACTATTGCCGCAAACGTCATCCAAGCAGATTCGATTATTGGCCCCACTTTTACAAGTCGTATTGTCCCGCACAAAGGCACCAAAGCACAAATTACCGTAGACAAAACACCTCATCCATCGTATAGCACTGGCGGAATTAACGCTTTAAACGACGGCGTTAACGGCAGCGATAACAGATATGGCGACGACCAATGGTTAGGCTTTTGGGGAGACGATTTAGAAATTATTTTGCGCTTTAACAAGCCTACTAAGGTTGATTCGATAAGCATGCAATTTTATCATGCCCCAGGACAATGGATTTATTCGCCACAAGAAGTACAAATCGGAGGCGTCTCTGTTGACGGGTATCTTAGTACTGCTGGATTTACAAGTGCTAAAACTAAAACCCTAAATACCGTTACACTAATAATGAATAACAAAGTTTATTCAGAATTAAGAATAAGAGTTCCAAATTACGGTGTTATTCAAGAAGGCGCGCAAGGAGCGGGCAATAAGGCTTGGACTTTTATTGACGAAATCATCATCGACTAATGCTACTCGAAATTTGCGCTTCTAGTTTTAATTGTGCCCAAGCCGCATTAAAAGGTGGGGCAGATCGCATAGAGCTTTGTGATGATTTATCTATTGGCGGCATTACTCCCAATAGCTCGTTAATTTCTAAAGTAATTAATGAACTCGATATCGAAACTCATGTTTTAATAAGAGCCAGAGGTGGTAATTTTTGTTATTCCGACGAAGAGATAGAGCGCATGCTTGGCGACATTCTCGAGGCCAAAAATGCAGGGGCGAAAGGTGTTGTCTTTGGTGCTTTAACTAGTGATAATAACCTAGATATTAGCGCTATAACCAAGATGAGTAAAGCAGCTCAGGGTATGGATTATAGTTTTCACAAAGCCTTTGACGAGCTTCACAACCCAGAGACTGCTTTTAAAGAATTAATCAATCTAGGATTTACAAGAGTACTCACTTCTGGCCGAAAAGCTACCGCTTTAGAAGGGTTACCGCATTTAATTCAATGGCAAAAAAACTATGGGAGCGAAATAGAAATCATGCCTGGCGGCAGAATTAGACCCAATAATATCACCCGCTTTGTTGGCCATGACTTTAGAAGTGTTCATAGCGCCGCGATTCCCTCAGCTGCTACAGAAACAGACCCACAGGTAGTTGCGATTATAAAACAATCGATAGCAGATTAACGCAGGTCAAATCCTTTGGCTGCCCACCAAGGATGCATTTCTATTACCAGTCTTCCAGCCTTTACCATAGGATCCAAATTGGCAAGACTATCTGCCATCTTTAAAGTAGGCACGTTATACACTGTAACTCCTCTAATATCGCCATCGTCTCCAAAAGGTCCCGAGATATCTGCATATCCTTCTTCGTACATTCTTCCTAAATGAGCCATGTGTAATGCTTGTAAACTATCTGCTACTTCTTTGGGTTGATCTCGATTGGGGCCACTTTTTAAAAACGCCATAAAATATTGCTGCATTATTACGGTATCACCAGTGGCTTCGTCTACATAATCAAAGATTTCGTAACCCTGTTCTTTTAACTTGGCAATTATCATAGCCTGAGAAACCTTTGCTTTAACCTCTTGCTCTTGCACTGGTTTTTCTAAGGGAGTCTCATTACAGCTCACGAATGCAACTATCATCGCGAGGCTAGCTATTAAAAATTTTAAGCTTTTCATATTTTCCAATTTTTATACGGATGCAAACTAAGGTTGCTATTGTAATACTTTATATCTCCTGTCACCTCTATACCCAACCAAGATGGTGCCTCAAAGACCTCGTCTTCACTTTGTAGTTCTACCTCTGCCACAATTAATCCCTCGTTATCTCCTTCAAAAACATCTACTTCGAAAAGATGTGACTGCACCGCGACCAAGTATCGCGTCTTTTCTATAATACCAGGTTCGCAGATTTTTAAAAGCTCGTTTGCTTCTTCTACATCAATTAAGTGTTCCCATTCGGAGCGTGTGGTCCCCGAGTTGTTAGACAGACCTTTGATGGTAATCCAACCTTGGTCGTCTTTAACGCGTACTCTAACGGTGCGCTCGGGGTGTGTATTTAAAAAGCCCTGTTTGATGAGCGTAGCATCGTAGGCCTGTTTTTTAAACCCTTTGTTTTTTACTAAAAACTTTCGTTCAATTTCGATCATCTTAGGCTAATATAATGGCCATTATTGACTAAGATATTATAAATTTATGGGATGGAGCTCACCTTCCCAATTCGAAAAATAATTCATGTAGATATGGATGCCTTTTATGCCTCTGTAGAACAGTTAGACAATCCCGAATTGGTAGGAAAGCCCTTGGCGGTAGGTGGCGGTGGAACCCGTGGTGTGGTTAGCGCGGCGAGCTACGAAGCTCGTAAGTTTGGAGTGCGATCTGCCATGAGTGGTGTAATCGCCAAAAAAAATTGCCCCGAACTCATTTTTGTGCCACCTCGTTTTGATCGCTATTCAGAAATTTCACATACTATTAGAAAGGTGTTTTTTGAATTTACAGACCTTGTCGAACCACTGTCATTGGACGAGGCTTATCTAGATGTAACTCAAAATAAAAAAGGGAATCCGAGTGCGACTTTAATGGCTAAAGAGATTAGACAGCGCATCAAAGATAAAACAGGATTGAATGCCTCTGCTGGGATTTCGATCAATAAGTTTTTGGCCAAAGTTGCCAGCGACATCAATAAACCAAATGGGCAAAAAACGATTCCGCCAGAAGAAGTCATCGATTTTTTAGAAAAACTAGACGTTAGAAAGTTTTACGGCGTAGGAAAAGTTACCACAGAAAAACTGTATCAAATGGGCATTTTTACCGGTGCCGACTTAAAGAGCAAATCATTAGAATTTTTGCAAGACAACTTTGGTAAGAGTGGGCACTATTTTTACGATGTCGTAAGAGGTATTCATTTAAGTAAAGTGAAGTCTGACCGCACCAGAAAATCGATGGCTGCCGAACGCACTTTTAACGAGAACATCACCTCTGAGGTTTATATGCTAGAACGCTTAGAGAATATCGCTAGCGAAATAGAAAGACGTTTAGAAAAAAGTAAGATTGCTGGTAAAACCATCACGTTAAAAATTAAATACAGCGACTTTAGTACGCAAACCCGCAGCAAAACCATGCCTTATTATATCGCCAAGGCGGAATTGATACTCGAAGTAATTCAGGAGTTACTATTTCAAGAAAAAGTAAAAGAGTCGGTACGTTTACTCGGGATTTCTGTGACCAATCTAAACAATACGACCAAAGAAGAGAAAGATCCTGAGCCTATCATCGAACAACTCAAATTTGAATTCTAGGAATTTATTGAAATTTTCAAAATGCCAATTTTTGCCAAAAAAGAAACGAAAAGCGTCTGTTTTTGTTAAAAATCTGTTATTTATGGCTCATTTTGTTCAAAAGGCACATTCTTTGAAAAATTAAAATCAGTGTTGCTCGTTATACAAGTAACCCTTCCAATCCTTACCAATAATAAACTGCTGTTCATCCTTAAGAGAAAGCTACGATAACAATATTTATTAACGCTAAAACTTAAAAACATGAACACTTTAAAAATTGTTAGTCTTGCCTTTGCAAGCACCTTAGTATTATCTTCTTGTAACAAAAAAACCCAAGAAGAAACTCCAGAAACCGCTGCCGTTTTAAACGAAACCTTGGCGCTCACCGCCGAGTCTGACGCTGGCGAATCTCTTACAGATGCCGCCGAATCGATTCCTTCAGAAACATATTTGTATGTTACAGCCCGTACAGGGTTGAGCCTTCGGGAATACAGCAATTTGCAGTCCGAGAAGCTGGCCATTATGCCCTATGGCTCGCGTTTACAAATCTTAGAAAAAGAGCCCAATGCCACCATGAAGGTGCAGCACATAAAAGGAGGAATGGACAAAGTCTCCTTTAACAGAAAAACCGGCTACGCTTTTAACGGGTACTTGTCGCGATTTTTTCCGCCAGAAGACGATATGCTAGCAAAGGCGTATGCCGCCGAGCTCAAAAAGGACTTCCCAAAGGTAACTTTTAAAGAAACTGTGCAGGGTACTGCTTCTAAGCCAGTGAATGTAGAGACTCTGGTGTTACCTAATGCCAGCTGGCACGAAGCCTATTTTATCGCTCAGCAAACCTTTAAAATTCCGAGAGAATTTGTTTTCCCGAACCCTAAAGGAAAGGTTAGTGATATGGTAAAAGGTCCTAAAAAAGAAACAGACACTTGGTTTGATGCATTGCATATAAGCCGTGATAAGGTTGGGTTCACAGAACTCGCCTACAAATATGAGTCGGCAAAGAGTTCGCGCTATGTTACGATTACTAAAGTAAAGGAGGGAATAAAAATAGAGCAGAAGCTAGCTTATAAATAAGCAGCTACCTACTACTAGCTGTTCGTTAATAGTCGTAACGTTTGACTTTGGTCTTTCTTTACGACTATTTTACTTGTGAAACTCTTAATGTATTTACCATCCCTTTGTCTATAATGGGCATGGCGGCAAGGTTGATAAGATAGTCGCCTTTGAGCACAAATTTCTTTTTGCAAGCAATCTTGTTCACGTCGTCTACAGTCTCATCTGTACTCACATAACGATCGTAGTAAAACGCCTTAACGCCCCATAATAAATTAAGCCTAGAAAGTATGCGTTTGTTAGAAGTAAACACCAAAATATGCGCATCTGGACGCCAAGCAGAAATCTGAAAAGCCGTGTATCCACTATTGGTAAGTGTACATATGGCACGAGCATCTATCTCGTTGGCCATAAGGGCCGCATGATAACAAATACTTTTGGTTATATAACGATTGGTTTTAATATGTGGTGGTTCTTGAGGCACTTGTATAAGCGGCGAATCTTCTACGCCTTTACAAATTTTAGACATGGTCTTAATCACATCTACCGGATATTTCCCTACAGAGGTCTCGCCAGAGAGCATTACTGCATCTGCACCATCCATAATCGAGTTTGCCACGTCGTTTACCTCTGCCCTGGTAGGGGTTAGCGAAGAAATCATGGTTTCCATCATTTGGGTAGCGATAATTACTGGTATACGCGCTTTCTTGGCTTTTACCACTAATTCTTTTTGAATAAGCGGCACCTCTTCTGCTGGAATCTCTACACCTAAATCACCTCTGGCAACCATTAATCCATCACAAAAGGCGATGATCTTTTCTATGTTGGCTACAGCTTCTGGTTTTTCGATCTTGGCAATAATCGGAATTTTATAGTCGCTATGCTCTTTTATTATCGCTTGCAGTTCTTTACAATCTTCTGCATGTCGCACAAAAGAGAGCGCAATCCAATCTACTTCTTGCGAAATTGCAAATACTGCGTCTTTTTTATCTTTATCTGTAAGCGCAGGTAGTGATATTTTTGTGTTCGGGAGGTTTACGCCTTTTTTTGAACGCAATGGCCCGCCTTGTATCACTTTGGTCTTTACTTGAGATTTACCATCTGTAGAGACAACTTCGAACATAAGTTTGCCATCGTCTAACAACACGCGTTCTCCTGGTTTTACATCCTGCGGAAAATTATCATAGTTCATGTACACTTTCTTAGAAGTGCCTTCAAACTCTTTGCCAGTACAAAACGAAATCACATCGCCTGGCTGCACAACTACCTCTTCTTTCATGACGCCTACGCGCAATTTTGGACCTTGGAGGTCGGCCAAAATTGCTGTAGAGATATCGAGCTCGTCATTAAGCTCTCTTATCATTGCAATTCTAGCAGTAACATCGTCGTAATTGGCATGCGAAAAATTGATTCGGAACACATTAACTCCTTCCAGAATCATCTCTTTTAAAACTTCTTTTTTAGAAGTTGCTGGACCCAAAGTGGCCACAATTTTGGTCTTCTTTTGCGTTGGCATTATTCAAAAATTAGGTTGGCTTTAGATTTCACCAAAGGTAAATCTACAACATACGCCGTAATTACCTGAGCAATTTCGTTAATTCTTGAAACGATAACGTTTTCGCTACCAGTATTGTGCGTCCAGCTTATCTTTAAAAAGTAATCTGCCTGTTTAAATTCGGGTAAAAGATGATTAATTTTTACCGCTTCTTGCGGAATCGTACCAAATAAATCTCCCGAATTTTGCTCGTTTTGCTCCTGCTTTGTCTTGCTGGTATTACCCACCAAATTGATCTGCCTATCGCTGGCCTGATCCAAGAATTCGAACAAGGGAAAACTCAATTCGACCCCTTGGTCAAAGACCTCCAAGTCTTTGGGCATTCTGGCCAGACTTATTCCCAGTTTTTTATTTAGCATATATGCCAAATGATAGGCTGGTTGGGTACAGTGAATAGCCAACAAAGCGTAGGGATCTAAATCTTCTGTAATGTCTAAATGTAGCTTGTGCGTAGCCATACGCTAAGGTACTAAACTTGGGTCGCTTCGCCTTCTATTCGAGTTTGCATTTTATAATAAGCTCTTTTGGCAGCACGCTCTTCTGCCTTTTTCTTAGAAGTTGCCCTGGCCTTAGCAATGGTCTTATTATCTATGGTAAGTTTTACAGCAAAATGCTTTAATGCATCATTCCCGGTGTCGTCGTACACCATAAACTTAAAACTGTGTTTGTGTTTCTGACACCATTCGATAAGCAAGCTTTTATAGCTAATAATTTTGCCTTCGAGTTTTTCTATATCCACATAAGGTTTAATCACTCTTTTATGAATAAACTTCTCGCAATATTTGTAGCCTTTGTCTTGGTATATTGCTCCTACCAAGGCTTCGAACACATTGCCGTGAATGTTCCCGCTAAAGTTTTGTACTGGGATATTTGTCTTGACAAGTTCTATTAAATTAAGATCACGACCAAGCTCGTTTAAATGCTCTCTACTTACTACTTTGGAGCGCATCTTGGTCAAATATCCTTCGTTGCCGTGAGGTACTTTTTTAAACAGATGAGAGGCGATAACTGCACCTAGCATTGCATCGCCTAAAAACTCGAGGCGCTCGTAGTTTTGTTTTACACCCTCTGTATTGGTCTCATTCATAGACCTATGGGTAAAAGCCTCTTCGTATAAAGTAATGTCGTTAGGCTTAAAACCGAGTATTTTTTTTACTGAGGCAAAAAAAATCCCGTCCTTTTCAGCACGGGAGTTAAATATGTTTCTAATGGAGCTCATCTACTTTAGGCGTCCAATTTTTTAAACAATAAGCAAGCATTGTGCCCTCCAAAACCAAACGTATTACTCATCGCCACATTCACTTCTCGCTTTTGCGATTGGTTAAGTGTTAAGTTTAAAGAAGGGTCAATAGATTCGTCTATTGTCGTATGATTAATCGTAGGAGGCACCAAGCTGTGTTGCATGGCAAGAATCGATGCAATCGCTTCTATTGCTCCTGCAGCACCCAACAAATGACCCGTCATAGACTTAGTCGAATTAATATTGATGTTGGTTGTGTGTTCTCCAAATACTTTTGAGATTGCCTTAAGTTCGGCGGTATCGCCCAATGGGGTCGATGTACCGTGCGTATTAATCGCATCTACTTGAGATGGATCCATCCCTGCGTCGTTAAGACAATTATGCATTACACGTTCTACACCTATTCCTTCTGGATGAGGCGCTGTCATATGGTGTGCGTCGCTAGACATTCCACCGCCAACAACTTCGGCATATATTTTTGCGCCACGTGCTTTGGCGTGTTCGTATTCTTCTAGAATCAATGCCCCTGCTCCTTCACCTAATACAAAACCATCACGGGTTGCGTCAAAAGGTCTAGAAGCTGTTTGCGGACTATCATTTCTAGTAGACAGTGCATGCATGGCGTTAAAGCCACCCATACCAGCAATCGTAACGGCGGCTTCACTACCACCGGTTACAATAATATCGCAATGACCTAATCGAATGTAGTTTAATGCATCGATCATGGCATTGGCACTTGATGCACAGGCAGAAACCGTCGTGTAATTGGGTCCCATAAAACCGTGCTTGATAGAGATATTACCAGGGGCAATATCTGCAATCATTTTGGGAATAAAGAAGGGGTTGAAACGTGGTGTTCCATCCCCTTCTGCATAATTTAATACTTCATCTTGAAAAGTCTGTAAGCCTCCAATACCAGCGCCCCAAATCACTCCAACTCTAAATTTGTCTATTGAATCTAAATCTATGTTAGCGTCTGTAATGGCCTCGTCTGACGAGACTAATGCATACTGGGCAAATCGGTCTAATTTTCGGGCTTCTTTCCTGTCAAAATGATCTAGAGGATTATAATCCTTTAATTCACAAGCGAATTTCGTTTTGAACTTTTCGGTATCAAAATAGGTGATTGGAGCGCATCCACTCTTGCCTTGGCTTAATCCCTCCCAATATTGAGAAACATTATTACCAATTGGGGTGAGAGCACCCAGACCTGTTACAACTACTCGCTTTAATTCCATATGGAAAGGATATTATTTTGCCTCTTCTATATATGAAATGGCTTGGCCAACTGTAGCAATGTTCTCAGCTTGATCATCTGGAATTTGAATATCAAATTCTTTCTCGAACTCCATAATGAGTTCAACAGTATCCAATGAGTCGGCTCCTAAGTCGTTAGTGAAGCTAGCTTCTGTTACAACTTCGTTCTCGTCTACTCCTAGTTTGTCAACGATAATCGCCTTAACTCTTGATGCAATGTCTGACATAATGTTTATTTTTTAGGTTTTAATTAAGTGGCAAAAATAAAATATTTTACTTTAAAACAACACTTATAGGTTAAAATGTGTTCTCAATGTAAAGAATTTTGGTCGAAGTAATCCCATTTGCCTTACTTTTGTTTAATATACTAATTTTTACTCCGTTAACCCCCAACTTTTTGCCCATGACCCAGCGTATTGTAATCTTTGCTTCAGGTTCTGGTACCAACGCCCAAAACATTATTGAATATTTTAAGTCATCGAGCCAAGCATCGGTGGTTCAAGTGCTCACTAACAAGAAGGATGCCAAAGTGTTAGATCGCTGTAAAGCCCTTAACGTACCTGGGTTTGTCTTTGATTCTGACTTCTTAAAAACTCCCGAAAAAATGGGGTATCACCTAAGAGAATTAGCTCCAGACCTCATCGTACTGGCTGGTTTCTTACTAAAAGTGCCCGATTATTTGGTGCAAGCCTACCCTACTCAAATTATAAACATACACCCAGCCTTATTGCCAGAGTATGGCGGAAAAGGTATGTATGGCATGAATGTACACAAAGCTGTGGTATCTAACGGGGAGTCTTATTCTGGTATTACGATACATTATGTTAACGAGCATTACGACGAGGGAGGCATTATTTTTCAGGCCAAAGTAAGATTGCGCAAGAGCGATACACCAGAAGAAGTTGCTCAAAAAGTACAGAGCTTGGAGTACAAGCATTTTCCTAGGGTGATAGAATCAATTCTACTGCAAAAATAATGGCCAAAAAAAAGCAAAAATATTATGTGGTTTGGTTTGGTCTAGAAACAGGCATTTACAATTCTTGGGAGGCCTGCCAAAAAGTTATCAAAGGTGTAGCAGGTGCTCAGTATAAATCTTTCGAATCCAAAGAAGAAGCGCGCATCGCTTACAGCAAAGAATACGCAGACTACAAAGGCAAGGGCAGTAAAAAGAAAACCCAGCTTACAGAAAAAGAAAAGGCTGCCTATGGCGAGCCTAATTTATATTCAATAGCCGTAGACGCTGCTTCCAGCGGAAATCCTGGGCCTATGGAATATCGTGGCGTAGATACTCAAACGCATAAAGAGCTCTTTAAGCAAGGCCCTTTTAAGCAAGGCACCAATAACGTAGGCGAATTTTTAGCTTTAGTACATGGGTTAGCCTATCTAAAAAAACACAAAAGCGATAGGATACTGTATACAGACTCACGTATAGCCATGGGATGGGTGGTTCGTAAAAAATGCAATTCTAAACTAAAGAAAACCGCCGCTAACGCGGAATTGTTTGGGCTTATACGTCGTGCCGAGGCTTGGCTGCATAACAACCGTTATAGTACGAAAGTGGTAAAATGGGAAACCAAGGCCTGGGGCGAAATCCCAGCAGACTTTGGGAGAAAATAGCTAGCTTATTACTGACGCCACTTGACCCAGATGATGGCGGCAGGATCTTCTACATCCCCGCCAGGGTTTCTAACTTCTAGGCTAATAAAGTCACCAGCATCAAAGTTGATATTGTAATCCGAATAGCTAAAAGAACCGCCAACCAATTCAAACCTTCCATCTAAGGTAGGGTCAACACTATCGCCAACATCGGTTCCGTTAATCTTAATGTCAAATTCTTTATCGGCTACACCGCCTGCCGTCTGTACGGCCACATATACAATGGTTCCATTTAATGGCATTTTTGCGCCACTACTATTATCGCGAACATCACCTCCAAAACGCAATCTTTCGTTGTCTACATCACCGTTTCTACCAAATTGTAACGGCGTCGATTCAACACTAAGCCATTTACCGCGTGTAGCATCATAAAGAAATAGCTTGTCGCCAATTACAGCTAACTGACCCGTTTGATTTCCTACAGGCGCCGATTGCGGATTTAGTTCTAAAGCAGGAATTCCTGTATTGGTAGTTACTATATCGAGTTCGGCAGAAGGTACATCGGTATTAATTCCAACTTGAGCAGTTAGTAATGTCGATGTGAATAACGCAAATAAAATGACAGCGAAAAGTCTCATAACAGTTCAAATTTTTAGCTAAGATAGTGAACCGTAACAAACAGGCCTTGATTAAATCTACTTTTGTGTCTTTTTAATAGGCACTAAGGGGTAGAACTGAAGCGCTTAATTGGTGCATAAAACCAATGGCTTTTTTTAGAATTAAATTGACTAAATTTGCAACTTCAATTAAGGCCCTTTTATGAACAAATTGGTAATTGTTGGAACCATCGCGTTCGACGCCATCGAAACTCCCTTCGGGAAAACCGATAAAATTCTTGGTGGCGCAGCCACATTCATTGGCCTTGCAGCCTCGCAGTTTAAAACCGATGCGGCCCTCGTTTCTGTTGTAGGAGGAGATTTTCCAGATGCGTATCTCGATATTTTGCGGGCTAAAAACCTTAACCTTGACGGAGTAGAAATTGTTCCAGACGGAAAGACGTTTTTTTGGAGCGGTAAGTATCATTTAGACATGAACTCGCGCGATACCTTAGTAACCGAGCTCAATACCTTGGCAGATTTTAACCCTGTGGTGCCAGAAGCTTATAAAGAAGCCAAAGTGGTGATGTTGGGTAATCTACACCCGCTTGTGCAGCTTGGTGTGATCGAACAAATGACCAAACGCCCAGAATTGGTGATTTTAGATACCATGAACTTTTGGATGGACAATACTTGGGACGATTTGCTCAAAGTAATTGCTAAGATAGACGTAATCACTATTAACGACGAAGAGGCCAGACAACTTTCTGGCGAGTATTCGCTGGTGGTAGCTGCAGAGAAGATTCAGCAGATGGGACCAAAGTATGTCGTTATTAAAAAAGGAGAGCACGGAGCCTTGCTCTTTAATAAAAAAGAAATATTTTTTGCTCCAGCGCTTCCGCTAGAAGAGGTTTTTGACCCAACAGGAGCGGGCGATACATTTGCCGGAGGATTTGCAGGATATTTGGCACAAGCAGACGAAATTAGTTTTGAGGTAATGAAGCAAGCCATTATATATGGCTCCTGCTTAGCCTCGTTTTGTGTAGAAAAATTTGGAACAGAACGCATGCAAGATTTGCCCAAGGACGAAATTCTGCTGCGCTTAGAAGAATTTAAAAAACTAACACGCTTTAATATATAAACACAAACGCTCGGATAAAACTGAGCGTTTTTTTGTTAACTAAATAGTACAAAGAAAAGTCATGAGTGACGCGTTAAAACACGAATGTGGAATTGCACTGGTACGGTTGCTTAAGCCGTTGGAATATTACAAAGAAAAGTACGGTAGCGCATTTTATGGGGTAAACAAAATGTACCTCATGATGGAAAAACAACACAACCGTGGGCAAGACGGTGCAGGTTTTGCAAGTATAAAACTTGATGTTACTCCTGGCCAGCGTTACATAAGCAGAGTTAGATCGCATGCTGCACAGCCTATCCAAGACATATTTTCGCAGATAAACGAGCGCATTAATCAGGAGTTAGAAGACCATCCGGAATATGCCAACGACGTTCAGGCACAAAAAGACAACATTCCATATATAGGTGAGCTCCTTTTAGGGCATGTACGCTACGGCACTTTTGGTAAAAACAGCGTAGAAAACGTACATCCCTTCTTACGACAAAACAATTGGATGCATCGTAACCTTATTATCGCGGGTAACTTTAATATGACCAATACCAACCAGCTTTTTCAAAATCTGATCAAGCTTGGAATGCACCCTAAAGAAAAGGCCGACACCATTACTGTGATGGAAAAAATAGGTCACTTTTTAGACGATGCGGTACGCAAACTCTATAAAAAAGCCAAGCAAAAAGGACTTAACAAAGAAGAAGCATCACCTTATATCGTAGATCATTTAAATGTCGCTAAGGTGCTTAGAAGATCTGCAAGGGACTGGGATGGTGGTTATGCCATGGCTGGTCTTTTAGGTCATGGAGATGCCTTTGTGCTAAGAGACCCTGCAGGAATTAGGCCTGCATATTATTATCAAGACGACGAAGTAGTTGTGGTAGCTTCTGAGCGACCAGCGATTCAGACCGTGTTTAATGTTCCTTTTGATGCCGTGCAAGAACTCGATCCAGGTAAAGCCCTTATCGTGCGTAAGTCTGGCGCGACTAGCACCGAGCAAATTTTAGAGCCTCTGGAGCGAAAATCTTGTTCATTTGAGCGCATTTATTTTTCGCGTGGTAGTGATGCAGAGATTTATAAAGAGCGAAAGATGTTAGGAGAGCTCCTTATGCCAGAAGTGCTCAAAGTAATCAATCACGACACGGTAAATACGGTATTTTCTTTTATACCTAACACTGCAGAGACCTCTTTCTACGGATTGGTAGAAGCAGCTCAAGACGAGCTGAACAAACAAAAAAACGAGGCCATATTGGCAGAAGAAGGCTCGCTTACACCGGAGCGTTTGCAAGAGATTCAGCAGCATAAAATCAGAACTGAAAAAATCGCTATTAAAGATGTAAAGCTGCGTACGTTTATCACAGAAGACAGTTCGCGAGACGATCTAGTTGCCCACGTTTATGATGTTACTTATGGCGTTGTAAAACCAGAAGACAACCTCGTGATTATAGACGATAGTATTGTACGAGGTACAACGTTAAAAAAGAGTATTCTAAAAATGCTGGATCGCCTAAACCCAAAGCAGATTGTAATCGTGTCTTCTGCACCTCAGATTCGTTATCCGGATTGCTACGGAATAGACATGGCTCGATTAGAAGACCTAGTGGCTTTTCAGGCAGCACTAGCGTTGCATAAAGATGCGGGGAACGAAGGCATCGTTGAAGAAATATATCACAAATGTAAAAACCAACTCTCATTGCAAGACAGTGAGGTTACCAACTATGTAAAGGAGCTGTATGCCCCTTTTACAGATCAACAACTATCTGATAAAATTGCAGAAATCGTGGTAGGAGATTCTAAACTCACAGCCAAGGTAAAAGTGCTTTTTCAGACTGTAGATAACCTTCATATTGCCTGTCCAAAAAACCTTGGAGATTGGTATTTTACAGGAGACTATCCAACCGATGGTGGCAATCGCGTAGTGAACAAAGCCTACGTGCACTTTTTTGAAGGCAACCCAGAGAGAGCCTATTAAAATCTGTTAACAAAAGAGGTTTTTAATCGAACAGACGGTTTTTAATCGGATTTTGCGTTGGCTTAATCTAAAAGTAGGAAAACACTTATTATTTTTAGTATAAGTTGCTGTATATTAGTATCACCATAAGCATAAGTAGGTTAAGTTCATGGTAGATTTGGGGCAAAAAAAGGTGGATCTTTCCACCTTTTTTTATACCCCAAATTTTGGAGAAGGGGTAATCCCAAAGCTCAATTTTGTAGTTTAATAGTTTACAAAATTGAGCTTTGGGATTGTATCATTTTTAGGTGACTCTCTTAATTAAATAACCAACATCTGGAGAAGGGGTGACTCTAAAACCAATTTTTGTAGATTATAGTTTACTAAAATTGGTTTTAGAGTCGTTTTTGTTTTAGTGCACTCGTTTAACTAAAGCCCGATTTCTGGAGAAGGGGTAAGACAAAACCCTCGTTTTGTATCTTTCAATTTACAAAACGAGGGTTTTGTTTTGTTTGTTTTTTCCGTAAGGCTTTGCAGCTTTTTTTGCCTTGAATCGAAGGATTAACCCAAATAACGTCTGGTTGCAGAAATCAATTGATCAATTCTATCCTGATTGTAGGCGTCTGAATGCGCTTCTGAAAAATGACCCTTTGGGTCGCCCTTGTCATTATCAAAATATTTGCCAGTTATACCTGTGTACTCGTCTGAGGTGCTTAATTCGTATAAGATATCCGAGCCCTTTGTTGCTGGGGACCAATGTTGGCCATAGGCCTCATTGGCCATTTTTGTATTTAGCAAAGAGCCTGGGTTTACAGCAATCGTGATTATTTCGGGATGTTCTTTTGCAAACTCAAAACTCCACATGGTCAAGGCGAGCTTACTTTGAGCATACGCTTCTTGTACTGTTGGTTTAATTTTGCCCAATAAAGCTTCTAAAGAAATAGCGCTTTGAGCAGCCGAACTCACATTAATAACTCGTGGCGAAAGACTATTTTTAAGAAGAGGTAGTACTCCGCTGGTCAAATAATAAGGTGCAAAATAATTTACAGCGAATCGTATATCTATGCCTTGTTGATTAGATTGAATACTACTTTTAAAAACCCCAGCATTATTTATAAGCACATCAATTTTAGCATAGTCTCTTTGTAATTGCAGAATCAATTTATCGATACTCTCAATACTAGAAAAATCAGAAATATATCCCTGAATGTTATCGTTATTCGAAAGTTGCTTAACCTCAGAAATTGTTTTCTCAAGCTTTTGGGGATTTCTTCCATGCAGTATTATTTGACAACCGTCTTTTGCCAATTTATTAGCCGCCAGCTTGCCAATGCCATCTGTACTACCAGTAATTAATATGGTTTTCATCTTATTTTTTCCAGGTTATAATATCTTTAAAATCTCTTCGTGATTTTACATGTGCCGGTTCGCCCTTTCTATATCCAAATGCAACCATATATGACAGGCCATATTTGGATGTGTCTATTTCAAACTTTTCTTTTAATAGAGCTTCGGTTTTTTCTTCGTGAAAGCCTTCGATAGGACAACTATCAACGCCAATTAAAGCCGCCGATGTCATCATATTGGCCAGTGCAATGTACGTTTGTTTAGAGGCCCAATCAAATAGCTTTTTATCGGTGTCTAAGTCAAAATCGCATTCTTGAAACTCCCTATAGAACTTTGAATACACTTCTATGACATCGTCCGGAAATTGTTTTACTTCCTTCATCATGTGCATTATGTAATCGGCATCCCAATTTGTCATAGGCGCCTTCATGCTAAGGCCTAAAACAAAATGGCTCGCAGTGTCTAATTTTAGAGGCGCTCCCCATGCGACTGGCTTTAATAATTCGCGTAGCTCTTTATTTTGAATTACAACAAAATGCCAAGGTTCAAAGCCAAAAGAACTCGGCGATAAATGGGCCGTTTGTAGGATGTAATTGATGTCCTGATCAGAGACTGTTTTGGTTGGGTCAAACTCTTTACAAGCGTGTCTGAATTGAAACGCATTTAAAACTTCTTCTTTATCGATATTAGGTGTATTCATTTGTTTGTGTTTTGTTACTATACTATTTATAGTTGCAAACTTAAGTATAGTTATTTATCTTTGCAATAACGGTCAAATAGGATAGTATCAATTTATGGAAGCAGTAATACCGAAAACAATAAATTTTAGAGGTAAAGAATACCCTTGTTGCACCAGCTTAACAATGGGATTAATCGGTGGAAAATGGAAAACCGTAATCCTTTTTCATCTTATGAATAAAACTTTGCGCTATAACGAATTGCGCAAAACAATGCCTACCGTGACAGAAAGAACCTTAAGCCTACAACTTAAAGCGCTAGAAGAAGATAGCTTGATCAAAAGAAAGGTCTATACCACAAAACCTCCTTTAAAGGTAGAGTATTCTTTAACCGATTTTGGCAAAACTCTAATCCCCCTAGTCCAAGCTATTGCGCAATGGGGCGACTCGGCTGTCGAATCGACTATTAAATAGTACTTCTAAACGCAACATCCCTCTAACCCATGTCAACAATAAAACACCTTATTCAAACGCTAGGCCTCCAACCACATCCAGAAGAGTAGGTATTACAATAATTTCCTACCTTTAAAATTGACTAACTAAAACACACTATCTAGATGGTGTCCAAATTAATGTACTATGTCATTAAAAGTAATAGGCGCTGGTTACGGCAGAACCGGTACAAAGTCACTCCAACTTGCGTTAGAAAAACTTGGATTTGACAATTGTTATCATATGGAAGCATTGTTTAGAAACTCTAGTGACGTGAAGCACTGGAAAAATGCCTACGAAGAAAAACCAACAGATTGGGGAACCTTGTTTAGTAATTATAACTCGGCAGTAGATTTCCCTACCTCGATGTATTATAAAGAATTGGCAGACTATTTTCCAGATTCTAAGATAGTTTTAACCACACGAGATCCAGAAAAGTGGTATAACAGCGCTTTTTCGACTATTTATAGTTTTGATCCGGGTATAGGCGTAAAGCTTAAAATGTTGCTGTCTTTACCATTTTCTTCAACCGCTAGAAATCTGTTCAAAGTAATTTTACTCAACGAAAAATCTCTTTGGAAAAAATATTTTGAGGGTAAATTTGAAGATAAGGAATACGCCATTGGTAAATTTAACCAGCACATCGTTGATGTTAAAAGAGAAATACCAGAAAACAGATTGCTATTATTCCATCCAAGAGATGGCTGGGCTCCGCTCTGTGAATTTTTGAACGTTCCAGTACCCGACGAGCCTTTTCCTAATGCTAACAAAGGGGAAGACTTCGCTTCTTGGGCAAAAGGAATCATAAAAGAAGTTTTAAGTTAGGTTGCCAAAAAAATTCGAGTTATGACAGAACTTTTAACACAAGTATTCTTGCCACTTTCCTTGGGAATAATAATGCTCGGGATGGGAATGACGCTAGTTCCGGCCGATTTTACCCGAATCTTCACCTATCCCAAAGCCGTATTAATAGGCCTTATTAACCAACTTGTTCTGTTGCCATTGATTGGTTTTGCGCTTGCAGTTGTTTTTAATCTAGACCCAATACTGGCCATTGGGATCATGATAATTGCGGCTTGCCCCGGTGGGCCCACAAGCAATCTGGTAACCCAGGTGTGTCGCGGAAACATTGCCTTGTCTGTGACCTTAACGGCGATTGCCAGTTTTATTACCATTCTTACAATTCCGCTCATATTATCATTTGCTATTGCCCATTTTGGTGGTGACACCGCTGTTGCCATAAAACTCCCAGTGTTAGATACCATTTTGCAAATTTTGGTAATTACAGTGATTCCCATTTCTATCGGGATGATTATACGCAAGTTTAAACCTGCCTTTGCTAATCGTATGGAACGACCCATGCGTATTGCATCGACCGTAATTTTTATAATCATTTTTATCGCAATCATCGCGGCCAATTTAAGCACCATTGGCGATGCCATGAAATCTGTAGGCATTGTTGCCTTATTGCTCAATATATTAACCATGGGCTTAGGGTATCTGAGCGCGCGACTTTTTGGGTTAGATTTTAAAAATACAATCTCAATTTCTATAGAAAGTGGTATTCAGAACGGAACTCTTGCAATCGTAATAGCCACCACAATTTTAAACAATATAGAAATGGCAGTTCCGGCAGCGGCCTATTCTATACTCATGTTTGCGACTTGTGGTGTTTTAATGTGGCGATTGGGATCTAATCCAGCTCATAATTAGCATCGTTTAAAGTTATTTTCTGTGTGCCATGAAAAAACAACCATTTAGCTGGGCGGCCATTATTATTTGCGATATCTGTTTATTGGTATTGGTCTATTTTGAGCGCAACACCTACTTAGATTATCAAGCTACAAATGGCAAAACCCAGGCGCTATATGACCTTAGCGATTTGTTCATTATTAACCCCAAAATGTATCTTATAATCGGAGGCTTTATTGGCCTAACATTGTCTATGATTGCATGGGCAAAAAAGGAATCAAAACCTAGTTTGTATTTGGCTATTCTTTTGTCATTAACGATTATTATTGCTCCCTTTCTTAACATTTGGCAGTGGTTTGTATAAGCGATAATATTCTTACCTTGATGCCTCTGCGACAAGATTCAATCGCAATACACAACGAATGAAAGAATCCAAAACTCAAAATCTAATTTACAGAAGGCTCTTCTTATTGTCTGTTTTGGTTTTAATGCTCAACGACTTTTACCTCAAGTTTGAGTTTCATAATTATTTTACAGGAAAACTATCAGACTTCGCAGGTCTGTTTGCCTTTCCCTATTTTATAAGTATGATTTTTAAACATAGAATTAAGGCTGTTTACTGGGCCACGGCATTGTTCTTTGTTTTCTGGAAGAGTAGTTACTCTCAATTTGCCTTTGACGCTTTTCATTCGATGGGAATTGGAATCGATCGTGTTGTAGATTATTCAGACCTCATGGCACTTTTGATACTGCCATTATCATATTGGTATAGAATTAAAAAAACCATTAAAAAACCTTCACTCGCTTTTGTTCCTAGACCCATAATTTATGTCATATGCTGGTTTGCATTTGTCGCCACAAGTATACCAAGCACCCCGGGCGAGCTCAACTTAAAATCTGGATATGAAACGGAGGTTAATATGACCCTGCTAGAGCTACAGCATGCAGATTTTTATTATTTGAGCCTTAAAAACGACAGGTACCTTTCGAGCTTTTATATTCCAGAGCATAGGGCAGACATCACCACTATTCTAACGATTAAAAATAAAGAAAACGGCAAGCTGCTTATTCGTTTAGACAGCATAAGAGACTACCATGTTATGGGTAGCACATCTATCTTTGGTAGTGGTGTAAAGCAAAAAGATGTTGACTATGTTGAATCATTAACCGTAGAAGATTTCGAAAGACTTTTTATCGAGTTAAAAATGACCCAACTAAAAAACAAAAATGACTAAACTCACCCCTAGAATTTTCAACAAAACGCTAAGAACCTTACACCTAGCGCTCACAGCTGGCCCAAGTTTCTTTGCGGTAGTAACATACTTTATCGCACCAGATCAGTATTTTGATTATATGAAAACCGACGACATCCTGTTTTTTGTGGTTCCGATAATTGGGATTACAGCAATAGTGATTAGTGCGTTTTTATTTGCCAAACAAAAAAGGGAACTGTTAAAGAAAGAAACTCTCAAAGAAAAGCTTGTAGGGTACCAGGGTGCCTCTATTATTAAGTATGGCCTTATCGAGGGGCCAGCACTTTTAGCGATTGTGATCTTTTTTAAATTTGGCAACCTATTTTACTTGATTATCGCTGTATTGTTTATTGTGTATCTAATTTTACAACGCCCCACTAAAGCCAAAATAGAACAAGATTTGCAACTCGACTTTGAGCAATTAAACGAGTATAATCAGCTTGATAAAGAATTAGAATAATCAATAAATTCATTGTCAGAAAGATCAAGAACCGTTGGCTTAATTAGTCTTGTTATGGGAATTGCTTATGTATGCTTTGGCCGAAATTTATGGTCCCTAATAATAGCCCATTGTATTCTCAATACGATGTCTATGATCGATAGAGTATAATTTGGTTAATTGCGGTATCTTTAATAGCACGCTTTCTATCGTTTTAAACCATTTGATAATCCTATTTACTGTTAGGTCATGAAAAATTCTATCGTATTTATTAGTCTTCTACTAGCCACCTCCTTATGTTTTGGTCAAAGGTTAGAAACCCCATCGTTAAGCCCGTTTAGCAAAGCTTCTCAAGAAGTGGGTCTTGCCCAATTGAGTCTAGAATACTCCAGGCCTTCTGCAAAGGGAAGAGCTATTTTTGGATCCTTGGTTCCTTACGACAAAATTTGGCGCACTGGCGCAAACGCTTCTACCAAAATCACCATAAACGATTCGGCACAAATAGCTGGCAATTGGGTAAATGCCGGAACCTATGCACTGTATACTATTCCGTCTAAGGAAAAATGGACTGTAATTATTCATAGAAATACCTCCCTTAGAAGCTTGGCCGGCGACGCTTATAATTCTAAGGACGATCTCTTTAGATTTGAAGTGGCCCCAATTACTACAGATCATTATACAGAAACGTTTACTTTGCAGTTCGCCTGGTTAACAACCAATTCGGTGCAATTGCAATTATTGTGGGAAAACACGCAGATAAATATTCCTATTAAGGTAGATGTAGACACTAAGATTGCACAACAAATGGCGAGCTTTTTAACCAATGCCGATGAGGTTCCGCATAGGACCTATTTCGAGGCAGCCCAGTATTATTTGAATAACAATAAGAGTATAATGGAGGCTATGGCTTACATTAACGAAGCCTTGGTTAAAAGCCCAGAAAACTTTCGTTACGGTCTTTTAAAGGCAAGAATTCAAGATCAGGCAGGAGCTCATCAAGCAGCGATGATTACCATTGAAAAAGCGAATGCTTGGGCCGTTAAGGCTAAAAACGATAATTACATAGAGCAAACGTCTTTATTTAAGGCCTATTTAAAAGATAAAAAGAACTGATTTATCTAGACAAAGTCTAGACTTCTCTTGCTTTATCGCTCTAACTCACCTCTAGACAGCATCTAGCCGAACATTTTTAATTTTTTTTTATGCATTTGATTTTCAATATCTTATGTGTTTTTGTCTGTGGCCCAAATTGAATCCACTCTAGATTGGCTCTAGACAAACATATTATAGAGGCAGCTCTATTTTTGCGTGTCGCCATTGTTTCTGTTTATCTTTACTGTTACCAAACCAACACCTTTATGAAGACTAAAGTTTTCTTTTTTTTAGTGCTATTTGTTTTTGCTTTTCAAAATAGCAGCTCTCAAAACAAATTAGATATAGACAGTTTGCTTACCACCTTCGAGCGACAAGAGCTTGATACCTTTAAGGTAAAAACGGCAAACAATATTGTAAACTACTATATGTATCGCGATCCTGGAAAAGCTAAAGAGTTCGCCTTTACACAGCTCCAACTCTCTAATCAACTCGATTACGATTCTGGCAGATGTTTGGCACAATATCAAATTGGGATTGTTTACGGCAATCAAGAACAGATTGATTCGTCTCGATATTACTATAATAAAAGCCTACAATTAGCAGAAAAACTCAACAACGGTATTTATAAATCTCAAGTGTTCAGAGGGCTTTCTATTTTAGAATTCTCTCAGGGAAATCTTAAAAAGGCAGATAGTATAAACGACTTAGACTTAGCCAACACCATAGCTCTTAAAGATAGCATGGGCATTGCATTGGCCTATGATTTCAAAGGAACTATCAACCAAAATCGCGGCTATTATTCGGTTGCCTTTACCAATGTGCTAAAAGGTTTTAAACTCATGGAACAGCTGGGTGATTCAATCCGTATCGCAGATTCTTATAACCATTTAGCTACGCTAGAATACAATATGGAAAACTATCAAAAAGCCATTGGTTATAATCAGAAAGCGCTTAAAATATATGAGGATTACGACGACATCTTTTATCAAGCCCAGGCTTTAAATGATCTTGGGGTGCAGCATTTACGCCTAGCGCAATACCCAGAGGCACTGTCGTATTTTGATGCCAGTATTATAAAATCTAAAGAGGCGAGTATACCAGGGGTAGAAGCATCTTCGCTTACTAATATCGGGGCGGTATATTTTGAGCAAAACCAACCCCAAAAAGCCATTGATGCGCTAGAAAAGGCGATCGTAATTGCCCAAACCACTAATGCTCAAAGACGCGTTGCAATCGCACAAAATCAGCTGGCAAAGGTATACAACAGCATAAACCAACCCAGAAATGCCATCGAACATGCAACAGCAGCCTTGGCATATTCCAAAGAAAAAGAAATCTTATCTATACAGGGCCTAAGCAACCAACATCTAAGCGATGCATATGCATTGCTGGGCGACAATAAAAATGCGTTTGCCTATTATAAAGGCTTTAAGATGTTAAACGACTCGATTATTAATAAAGAGAAAGTTCAAATAATAGAAGAGCAGCGCATCATTTTCGATACAGAAAAAAAGGAGGCCGCCATACGGCTTCAAAAGGAAAAAATCGAGAGTTTAAACGCCAAAGCCAAAAACGACAAGCTCACAAAAACCCTGTACACTATTGGTTTAATCTCTTTGGTGGTCATTTTAGGATTGCTCTATTTTGGGTTTAAACAACGCATAAAGAAAAACCGAATCGCACGCGAAAAACAAGAGGCCATTCTAAAACAAGAAATCGCTTTCAAGAAAAAAGAACTGGCGAGCCAGACGCTGCATTTGGTTCAAAAGAGCACCTTTATCACAGAGCTTAAAGACAACTTGGTCAAGATAAAGCAATCTCCAGAATTGTTTAAAGTAGAGTTTAGACGTCTGGTAATGTTGCTCAAAAGAGAGAGTGCAGAAGACAAAGATTGGGAGGTTTTTAAATCGTACTTTTCTCAAGTACACAACGACTTTGATAGGGTCTTAAAAAGTATTTCGGCAGATATATCAGAAAAAGAAATCAGGCTGGCTTCGTTTATTCGAATGAATCTTACTACAAAAGAAATCGCCTCCATGCTAAATGTTTTGCCAGATAGTGTTCTCACTTCAAAATATCGATTAAAGAAAAAGCTAAATCTAACCAAGGAGCAGTCATTAAACGATTATCTAAACACGCTCTAGACTCTTGTAAAAGAAGGGCTCACAAATCTGGCTCCTAACTCTTTGCTGCAGAATTGTTACTTTTGTGTTCCTGCCCTTCAGGGCAAAAGCCACTCACCATCGGCGCAATTTTTAATTAATATCGATCAAAATGAAACTACCCTTAGTTAAAAAACAATTTGCACTACTATTTTTGGCCGCTTTGGTTTTAGTGAGTTGCAACCAAGAAAAAGAAGAGCCCATGGCGCAATTAGACAACGCTTTATTGCAAGAATGGACGGGATCCTACGGTGGAGTTCCGGCCTTTGACAAAGTTAAACTCGAAGATGTAAAAGACGCCATGCTAAAAGGAATGGACCTGAATCTAGCAGAGATTGATGCCATTGCAAACAATACAGATGCCCCAACTTTCGAAAACACTATCGAAGAAATGGAGCGCGCCGGCGAACCGCTTAACAGAGCTTTTACCTACTACGGAATCTTGAGCGCAAACATGTCTTCTCCCGAATTTAGAGCCATACAAACAGAACTGGCCCCACTATTTTCTGAGTTTCAATCTAAGATTACACAGAACGAAAAACTCTTTTCACGTATAAAAGCGGTATACGACGCCTCACAACAAAACCCTTTGCCAGACGATCAGCAGCGTGTTGTAGAGTTAACCTATACTGGATTTGCGATTAACGGTGCCGAACTAGACGCAGACAAAAAAGCCAAATATGCGGCGATTAATAAAGAGCTCTCCAGCATGTATACAAAGTTTTCTAACAACGTATTGCACGACGAAGAAAATTATGTGACCTATTTAACCAAAGACCAACTTGGAGGATTAGCAGAAGGATTTGTTAAATCTGCAGCAAGAATTGCAACAGATAAAGGAGAAGATGGCAAATATGCAATCGTGAACACAAGGTCTAGCATGGACCCTTTTCTTACCTATTCTACAGAGCGCGAACTGCGCAAGAAGGTGTGGGAAAATTATTATTCAAGAGGAGACAATGGCGACGAGTACGATAACAACCAACTTATCGCAGACATTTTAAAGTTGCGTCGCGAACGTGTTGAATTACTAGGATTTAAAAATTATGCCGAATGGCGTTTGCAAGACCGAATGGCAAAAACTCCAGAAAACGCAATGGCCCTTATGGAAGCCGTTTGGCCAGCAGCAATTGGTCGTGTAGCAGAAGAAGTTACAGACATGCAAGCGGTAGCAGATCAAAACGGAGATAATATCACTATCGAGCCTTGGGATTATCGCTATTATGCAGAAAAGGTTCGCAAAGCTAAATACGACCTTAACTCAGACGAGGTAAAGCAATATTTGCAGTTAGACAAATTAACAGACGCCATGCACTACGTGGCTGGAAGATTGTTTAACTACAACTTTACACCGGTAGCAGAAGGATCGGTGCCTGTTTTTCACGAAGATGTAAAAGTTTGGGAAGTAACAGACAAAGACACAGGTGAGAACATTGGTCTTTGGTACTTAGACCCCTATGCTCGCCAAGGAAAGCGTTCTGGAGCTTGGGCCACGACCTATAGAAGTCATACCACATTTGACGGCAAAGAAAACGTGCTAGCTTCTAACAATTCTAACTTTGTAAAGCCCGCCCCAGGTGAGGCATTACTTGTGTCTTGGGACGATGCTACTACTTTCTTTCACGAGTTTGGACATGCTTTACACTTTTTCTCTTCTAACGTAAAATACCCAACCCTCAACGGTGGGGTAAGAGATTATACAGAGTTTCAATCGCAATTATTAGAACGCTGGTTGTCTACAGACGAAGTGATTAATACCTATTTGGTGCATAATAAAACTGGTGAGCCCATGCCAGTAGAATTGGTAACAAAAATCAAAAAGGCGGCTACCTTTAATCAAGGCTTTGGCACAACAGAATACCTGGCCTCTGCTCTTATGGATATGAAGCTACATTTGGCCGACCCCACCAATCTAGACGTAGATAAATTTGAACGCGAGACTTTGGCTGCTTTAAAAATGCCTAAAGAATTGCCTATGCGTCATAGAACGCCTCACTTTGGTCATGTATTTTCTGGTGAAGGATACGCCACGGCCTATTATGGATATATGTGGGCAGACGTGCTAACGGCAGATGCTTCTGAGGCCTTCGCAGAGGCTCCTGGAGGTTTTTACGATAAAGAAATGGCAGACAAACTGGTAAAGTATTTATTCGCTCCACGGAATTCTATAGATCCAGCAGAAGCCTATCGACTCTTTAGAGGTCGCGATGCTAAAATCGAAGCCTTAATGAGAGATAGAGGTTTTCCGGTTCCAGGAGAATAGTTGAGCTCAATATCTGATATTTTCAAAGGCCAACATCTGTAATTTTGTTGGCCTTTGTTATTAATTTGGTTTTAGGTAATTGATTAATTGTCATACCTTTAAAAAAGCCAAACAAAGTATAAATAATGAAAAATCTCCCTTCTATTAGCCTAGTGCTAATTGCAATACTCGCTCTTGTGAGCTGTAATTCTAAAACAGAATCTTCTAAAACAGAAGAAGCAAAACCCACACAAATAGAGATGGTAACTACCAAAGGCACCATCCTTTTAGAACTCTATGACGAAACCCCTTTACATAGAGATAATTTTATAAAACTAGCTCAAGAAAAAGCCTTTGACAGTTTGCTGTTTCATCGCGTAATGCAGCAATTTATGGTACAAGGTGGCGATCCTGATAGCAAGGGCGCAAAGCCAGGGGTTGCGCTAGGAAGCGGCGATTTGGAATATATGGTCGATGCAGAATTTAGACCCTCACTTTTTCATAAAAAGGGTGCCTTAGCCGCAGCACGTGATGGTAATCTGGCAAGAGCCTCTAGTGCGATGCAGTTTTATATTGTACAAGGAAAAGTATATAACGACAGTTTGTTAGAGCTGTCTCAAAATCGCATTAACGAATGGCTGGGAGAGCATTATTTTAAAAATAAACCTGAATCTAAGCCACTTTTAGATGCCATGGATAAGGCTCAAGAAGAAGAAAACAGAGCGCTCTGGATAACCTTAAACGATAGCATTAAAAGTTTGGCAAAAGCCTACGATAATTTTGATCATTATACAATTCCGCAGGACCATAGAGAAGTATATAAGTCTATAGGAGGCGCTCCGTTTTTAGATCAAAACTATACGGTATACGGCGAAGTATTAAAAGGGTTAGAAGTGGTCGATTCTATCGCAGCCACTCCCGTCGACGAGAGAAACAGGCCGTTTTCTGATGTGATGATTATTTCGGTTCGTGTAGTGGAACAATAATCGGCATGAAAAAGAGAATCAAATCTATATTGAGCATTATTGGGCTCTTATGCCTGATTGTTTTTGGGCTGTTCTATTTTTTAAATTATAGGGTGATTAGTGGCTCTATTCAAAAGATCGAATTTACGCCAACGCAAGAATATGCTCCACTTACCCTAGATGATTCTTTAGTGAAACCTACCAATATAATCGTTGTTATTGCAGACGGTATGGGCTTTGGCCATATGTCTTTGGCGCAACAGTCTATGCAAACAGATGAGCAGCCTTCTGTTTGGGATGCTTTTGAGGTGCGCGGTTGGCACGATGCCCGAAACACCTACGGCCCACTAACAGATTCTGGAGCTTCTGCCACCGCTTTGGCGACAGGTTCGCCCACTTATTTTGAGATGATTGGCATGGATAAGGACGGCAATAAGCTTGAGACATTGTTAGAAAAAGCCATCGATAATGGCTATAGAACAGGCATAGTGACAGATTCTTATGTATGGGATGCTACGCCTGCAGCTTTTATTACCCACACCGAGTCTCGAGATAATTCGGAGGATATTTTAAGACAACTTGCTGCAAGCGATCTAGATATACTCTTTGGAGAATTAGAAGATGTTGGCGAGGACGGCAACCCTGACTATGATACTACGATTCAAATTTTAGAAGAGCGATTTACGCTATTAGACGAATCACTCGCTATTCCGCAAGGCGGAATCGATTCGCAGCCTTTGGCGGCTATCTACAAGGAAGATCACATTCAAGATCTTGACTCTAAACCATCGCTTCTCCAGCTTACTCAAATCGCTTTGAATGAGCTAACGGGCAATGACCAACCATTTGTACTCATGGTAGAATGCGAAGAGTTAGACTCTTCTTCCCATCGAAATGCTACTACTAGAATGATAAAAGGAATAGCCTCTTTACAAAGCACTTTGAAACTTTTACAAAACTATGCCAAAGACCATGGCGATACCTTGATTCTGTTTACTTCTGATCACGAAACCGGAGGCATGGCCGCTTTAGGAGATTATAGCAACTACCCTAATATGGAGGTTATTTGGGCTACCAAAGAACACAGTGCTACTGTAGTGCCTTATTTTGCTTTGGGTCCTGGTGCAGAAAACTTTTACGGTGTAAAGCGCAATTGGCATATTGGGCAGGTTCTCAAGGCTTTGGTTCGGTCAAATTAAAAAATAACGCGCTGCATGAATGCCCTTTTTGCTTCAATTTTAAAATATCAACCGCTGTCCGACGATCTAAAAAAACAGCTCGCCAACCGCATGCAACTCGTGTCGTTTAATAAAAAGGAGCTGGTATTAGATGCAAATCAAGTGTGCAGGAGTAGCTATTTTATCGAGTCCGGAATTTTAAGGCTTTACTATTTAAAAGACGGGAAAGAAATCTCTGAATACTTCTGTAGCGAAAACGAATGGATGAATTCTCCTCGAAGTTTTATGCAACAAAAACCAGACTTTTATTATATCGATTCTCTAGAGAATACCACTGCGTGGAAGCTTGACGTTACAGACCTGTTATTTTTGTTCGATAATTTTATAGAAATGGAGCGCTACGCTAGACTTGACATGGGCGCAACCTTTGGATATGTGCTCGACAGATTGGCCTCTGTGAGGTTTTCGAGTGCAAAAGAGAAATACCAAGACTTTTTAGACACCTACCCTCATATTCATCATCGAATTCCTTTGGGTATGGTTGCTTCTTATGTTGGAATCACCCCAGAAACCCTTAGTAGACTGCGCAAAGAAATGCTTTCTTGATGTAGGTCAAAGGAATTTAAAAAAGCGCCCGTTACCTTTGTCTCATATACATTATCAATGAGCAAAAAAGCAAAAAAAATCATAGTAACCGTATTAGTCATTTTGATTATTGGGATTACATTTTTATTCACACATGTGCCGTCATTGCCTGACAAACACGGAATTGTAGAAGCCAAACTCTATCTAGGAACCGGAGAGAATCAACCGCTAGTGGTTGCCTTTGGCGGTGGCGGTGGCGGAAACGATTGGACCAGGCACTATTTAAAACAAAAAAGAGACAGCCTCTTAAATAAAGGCTATTCGGTTTTGGCTATTGGCTATTTTAAATCTAAAGGAACTCAAAATAATTTGGATAGAATATCATTAAACGCCATCGCCGACACGATTCTAAATCGAGCAAAACACCCTAAAATTGATGCCTCAAAAATCGCTTTGATGGGAGGGTCTAAAGGCGGAGAGCTCGTGCTTAATTTGGCGAGTCGGTATCCTCAGTTTAAAGCGGTGATTGCAATGTCTACTTCTCATGTGAGCTTTCCTGCCCTAACCATATATGCCAATACTTCATCTTGGATGTATAACAACCAGGAAGTTAATTATACGCCAGCACCTCTCAAAACTCTTGGGCCTGCTCTAAAAGGAGATCTTTATACCGCCCATGTCATGATGTTAGAAGACAAGGCAGCGGCCAAAGACGCACAAATTCCAGTCGAAAAAATTAACGGTGCTATTTTAATACTCTCTGGTAAAAATGACGATCAATGGCCTGCGACAACAATGTCTAACGAGCTTGTAAGTCGTTTAGAGAATAATGGCTTTGCGCATCCTTACGAGCACATCGTGTTAAATGGTGGGCATATTGCGCCTCTAGAAAATTTTGGTTTGGTCTATCGCTTTTTAGATGCCCAGTTTAAGTAAGACTACGCGGTTGTAGTTTTATTTTATATTTGACAATTTGTGCTATCTTTAAATTGTTACAGCTTACACGCCTTTCCAGCCTAGTAACTATTTTGATGTGGCAATATTATGTACGCAGAAAAACTAAAAACATACGATGCACTAGTTGCCAAATGCGACCGTTTTGAGCGTAAAGGTAAGACCATGCCATATACCTCTGCCAATGGCTATATGTTTTCACTTTTTAACAAAGCAGGAGAGATAGGCATCCGATTCTCTAAAGAGGTTCAGAAACAGTACATCGAACAATTTAACTCTTCTATTTACATGTCTTACGGAGCGGTAATGCAGGGTTATGTTCTTATTCCTGAGAGCATGTGGGCCCACCTAGACACGCTGGCCACGTATTTAAACGAGAGTTATGAGTATGTGATGAGTCTGCCTCCAAAATAAGTTTTGCTATGAAAATTGAAGGATCTATTACCATTAATAAACCACGCCATACTGTTGTCGCTCTTTTTGAAGACCCAAAAAATCTAGCCGAATACCAAGATGGTTTTAAACGCAAAGAGCTCCTTAGCGGAGCCGAACTACAGGATGGATCCAAAGCAAAAATGCACTATAAGCAGGGCAAAAGAGACATGGTGCTTACAGAGACGGTACTTAGCAATAAACTCCCCGATTTCTTTGAGGCGCATTATCATCATAAACATATGGACAACACCATGAAGTCTACCTTTGTGGCAATTAACGAGACCCAAACTCGTTATGATTACCTGGTACATTATACACGAATAAGTTGGGTGTTGCCCAAATTAATTGCAGTCTTATACCCCGGAATGTTTAGAAAACAAGTAGAAAAATGGATGCGTCAATTTAAAGCCTTTACAGAGAATCAATAATTTTAAATATTTGGCTACCTTTAAGTTTCTCTAGAGTACTAATCATTAGCTATCAAACCATTGAACAAAGCCATCGCATTGTTTTATAAAATTTATCAGAACCCAAAATACTTGGCGCTAGCCACCTGTGGGTTTTTCCTTTCAGGAATTATTATTGGACTTGTTATTGAACCCTTTCAAGACGCAAAGGCGCAATGGCTTTATAGCACCGGAGAATTATTTTCTTATGTGTTGGTTTTTGGCTCCTTTGGCTGGTCGTTTTTACATCCGTTTATCGTGTATTCAGAAACCAAAAAACAATGGAAAAAACATTTGTTTTGGATTTTTATCGGGCTGATTCCTGTACTGTATGCATTGATTAGCTTGATTTGGATATATATTAGTTTTGAATAATATCAATTATGAAAAAAAACGTTTCTAAAATTATTCTCTTGGCAATCGTAGTGGCGGTAGCCGTCGTGGCAGTTTTAAAGTTAATGGGGCAAGACAATGCTACTGTGATGGGCGGAGCTGTTGCCGGTGGTGTGGTAGGCGGTATCGTTGGAGCCATGGCTGGAAGTAAAAAGTCTTAGGCTAAGCAAATGTTAATTAAAAAACTGCTTTTACTATTTGCTCTTATTAGTGTCTTTTCGCCTCTAATGGCACAAGATGCTGATCTGCTCGAAGATCGCGTCCTTTATAAAATCGTCGATGTACAAACCGAGCAAATCACCATGCATTGGAGGGCAGACAACGATTCGATAATTGGCAGTTTAGGCAATCTTAAATCTTATTTTGACGCTAACGGCAAAGCACTGATCTTTGCGATGAATGGCGGCATGTTTCATCCAGATTATTCCCCGGTAGGGCTTTATATAGAAAACAATCAAGAGCTTAAAAAAATAAACATTTCTAGTGGTGGAGGCAATTTTAACCTAAAACCAAACGGAGTATTTGCCTTATATAACGACAACACTGGGATGATCTGTACCAGTGAAACTTTTGCCGACGATCCCAACATAAAATACGCCACGCAATCTGGGCCAATGCTTCTTATCGATGGCAAGTTTCACCCTGCCTTTAATAAAGGTTCTGCCAACCTAAACATAAGAAACGGCGTTGGTATTTTACCCGACGGAAACATTGTTTTTGCAATTTCTAAAGGCTTTATAAACTTTTATGATTTCGCCTTGTTCTTTAAAAATTTGGGCTGTAAAAATGCCTTATATCTTGATGGAGCGGTGTCGCAAGTTCAATATCCAGAAGAAGGATGGTTGCAATCTGGGCGCAAATTTGGAGTGCTAATAAGCGTGACCAAAAAATAGTTTCGTACTAGATCTAAATTCTTATCTTTAATACTCCCCAAGTTCTTAGCCGTTGATAGCCTACACTTATTATCTTCTATGATTAGATACCTACGTAGGGTTCGCAAACAACTCATCGCAGAAAACAAGTACACCAAATACTTGCAATACGCTATAGGCGAAATTGTTTTGGTCGTAATCGGGATTCTTATCGCCCTTTGGATAAACAATATGAACGACCGAAGTACCGAGCGAGATCGCGCAGATCGATTTATAGAAAAACTCAAGGTTCAGCTTGAAAAAAATATAGAAACTGTAGATTGGCATGTCGAAGTAAATGAGCTGTATTACAGTCATTCAGAAGGATTATTAAATCAAATCGGCCTTGAACAAGAAGTGTATAACGATGCTAGAATTGACAGCTTGGTCATGTTTAACCTTTACGATTTTAATCTAAATTTAGACATGAACACCTTGATTGAAGGTCGTGAAAACGGTGATTTTGCTTTGATCAAATCCGAAGAAGTGAGTCAATCTATTTACAGGCTTATTAAATCGTACGACATGATTTTAGAACGCGAACGAATCACCAACGTAGACCTCAATAATAGATTTATTCCTTATCTAAATAAAAACTACAACTTCGCAAATCTTTTAAAGCGTATGGAAGGCGCACCAGCAGATCAGCTTTCTAAAGTCTACAAGCAAGACAATTTTAAGATGCTTTTTGATCAAGAATTTGAAAACTTAATGATGCAACGCCAGTCTTTAGGTACAGATTTATTGGATTCATACATAGCCCTAAAGGCCGAATTAGAGGCGATTCATAATTCGCTTTAAGGTTTGTTAGCGTTTCACCTCAAGCTTATACCCCACTCCATGTACATTGGTGATTTTAATACGGTCGTCGTCGCTTAATTTTTTACGCAACTTAGAAACATAGGTGTCTAGACTGCGGCCAACTATAACCCCGTTGTCTTCCCATACTCGTTTTGTGAGTTCGTCTCGCTTAATCACTTGGTTGGGTTGCGATATAAAAATGGCGAGCAGTTCGCATTCTTTTTTAGAAAGCCCTATCTCAACCGCTTCTTTGATAAGTTTGTTCTGCTCAGGATAAAACTTAAAGCTCCCGATGGCCTCAAAATCGGTATTGATTTCTGGTTCTTTTTGATTGCCTTTTTTAAGATAAAAATAGGCCTCGAAAGCGATAAACAAAAGAAACAGCAACAAGTACAAAAGCCAATGCCCACCAAGGGTCGATCCGTCTTGTGATGCAAAACGAACTTGGATTGTATAACAACCCACGGGTAACTCTCGCCCAGCACATGGCACTAGGGTTTCTTCTTGGTTTTGACTCATTTGGTAGCTATAAGCCACCTCGTGGTCGTCGCAATTGATCGTTTCTACCTGATAGCTGTCTGTTAGCTTTACCTTCTCGAAGCTTTCAGAAACATACGTGACTAAATGGTTGGGCCTAAAGCTAATGGGGCGCTCAAAAGAAAGCTCATACATAGACGCTTCTTTAGCTACCACTGGCAATACTAGCGAAGTAGAATCCAGCTGCTTTAATAAGATCTGGTTGCCCACCTCTCGCAACGCGATTTTTACCAATTCTGGCGACTCGCTTTTTTGCTGTTGTTTCTCAAAAAAGAACCAAATTAAAAAGACGAATACCCCTAAGGTTGCAATTGTATAAATCCTTCTTTTATTCATAGTTGCTGTAAAGAACATCTAATTTGCCGACTTTTTAAACCGATTCACATTTCTTTTACACTTTTTTGACTCTTTTAGACCACATCTAAGTCCTTAATTTGATTTTTGTAACTAGGCGGAAGTAAAATTGCTTTGATGATCCCGTCTAGCTTACACAGTCTTCCTAGTTTATACATTGGAATTACGGGTGAAAGCAATGAATAGTTTGAAAACCCCATCAACTTAATAACATGTTTTGGAACCACTAATTTTTGTGCCTCTATAAGAAGTTTATACCGTACAAAGCTCAGGTGCTTTCTGTACTGTTTAAATAAATCAACGGTTAAATCGCTCTTTTCTAGATTGGTCAGAAGGTGTTGCTCTCGTGCCGATAGCCAAGTGGCATAGTTCTCTGGAAGCTCTTTTAACCCCATGCCTTTTCCTACTCTGTAAAAGACATCGTATACTTCTTGCTTTTCTGATTGAGTTAGTTTTTTCTCGAGCAATTGATACGAAGCAATCGAATAGTAAATGAGCATAAAGAGCACATCTCGATAGGCCCAATCTGGAATCTGTGCGCCTCGCTTGTTCTCTACGCCTTTATGAATTTGCGTCATGGTTGCAATGGCGTGGTTGGCATCGTCGAGTGGCGCAAAAACAATCATGCGAGCATAACGTACGGTAGAAAAGAGACGCCCTAAGGGGTCCGTAGGAAGCTTTCCTGTAAAGTATAGCCAATCTACCGCTTTATTTAGAGCGAATTCGGCGGCAGCCCCTGCAAAAATGAAGAGGATAGTATCGCTCTTTCCCCATATTTTTCTCACTACTGAATCTTCGCTAACAAAGAACTGCATCTCGTTGTTTTATATCACTAATTTACTCATAATTAGCTCGATTCTTAGCTAAGAAAATAGTTATCTTTAGAAATATAGAATGTACTCTTGAGTATTGTATATGAAAGACCTAAACTACATTTTTATTCTGTTGGCATTGGTTGCCGAGATTATTGGAACCATCGGAGGGTTTGGGTCTTCGGTATTTTTTGTGCCGCTAGGAAACTTCTACTTTGATTTTTATTCTGTATTAGGTCTTACGGCTCTTTTTCACTTATCGAGTAATCTGAGTAAAATCTTTCTTTTCAAAAAGGGCCTCAACAAAAAGCTATTATTGAGCATAGGAATCCCTTCTGTTATTTTCGTAATCATTGGCGGGATTTTATCTAAATATTTACAAAGTTATTATCTAGAAATTATTCTCGGTGGATTCTTAATTGGATTTAGCCTACTGTTTTTAATAAAGAGTAAAGTATTTATTCCTCCTACCGTTAAAAATGCGGTTATTGGCGGTGCTTTTTCTGGCGCTTCCGCCGGATTATTGGGCACTGGCGGAGCTATTAGAGGTCTTACCATGGCCGCTTTTAACTTAGATAAAAGTGTTTTTATCGCGACTTCTGCTAGTATTGATTTTATGATCGATTTTTCTCGAACCTTTGTGTATTATAGCAATGGCTATATTCATAAACATGATCTTATTTACGTTCCTTTTTTATTTGTGGTTGGGTTTTTAGGCACATGGATCGGCAAAAAGATATTAAAGTTGATTCCACAGTCTAGGTTTAGAAAACTTTCTTTACTGCTTATCCTTCTTATCGGAATTGTAACTGTAATTAATTTATTTATAAAGAATTAGAATAGATGTTAATCTACTATTCTCTAAAGCAACTATCTTTATTGTTTAAATTCCAGCAAAGGCATGAAAAAAATAATTTTAGCACTCGTTACTTGCAATTTGATTTGGGGCACAATATCTGCCCAAGAAACCTCTGAGCCTAATCTGAGTAAAGTTGCCACCTTAGACGCGACACTTGAAACGCTTTATGGCGTGATTTCTGGAGAAAAGGGCGAAGCCCGAGACTGGGATCTTTTTAGGTATCTGTTTCATCCAGATGCCAAATTAATTCCAACCGGGAAAAATAAAGAGGGGACGCATATGGCGCGTTTTATGACACCCCAAGATTATATTAATTCCTCAGGCAACTGGTTGGTAGAGAATGGTTTTTTTGAAGTAGAAATTCACAGAAGTGTGAACACTTTTGGAAACATCACCCAAGTGTTTAGCACCTATGAGTCTTTTAACAGCAAGGCAGATACGGTTCCATTTATGAGAGGCATCAATTCTATTCAGCTTATGAACGATGGTACTCGATGGTGGATTATTAATATCTATTGGATGCAAGAATCAGAAGCAAACCCTATTCCGCAGGAATATTTACCAAAAAATTAATGAGCGAGTTAAATCAAGCCCTTAAAAATCACTATTTAAAAGAAGGTCTATACGAAGACATTCTCGAGCGACTAAAAAATCAAAACATCAATCTTACCGAGGTCACAAGGTCTGACCTCTCTGGGGTAGATGAGTTTCATGTAAGAGGAGCCCAAGTATCTCGAGAGCTCGCTAGAACTACTAATTTGGAAGGTAAGACTGTATTAGATGTTGGTTGCGGTCTTGGTGGGCCTTGCAGATTCTTGGCAGATGAGTATAACTGTATTACCACTGGAATTGATTTAAGTGATGCCTATGTTAGAACGGCCACTCTTCTTTCTAAACTTGTTGGCCTAGAAAACAAAACGAATTTTGTGCAGGGAGATGCCTCATGCTTACCATTTGATGATGAATCTTTTGATGCGGTCTGGACACAGCATGTACAAATGAACATTCCGGATAAGGACACATTTTATTCAGAAATATACAGGGTATTAAAGCCTAATGGTTATTTGCTTTATTATGACATTTTTAGCACCGGCACACAAAAGGTAAGTTACCCAATGCCTTGGGCAGGCAAAGAAGAACACAGCTTTTTAGTTTCTAATTTACAAATGGAAGAGCTTGTTAAAAGCTTAGGTTTTTCTGAACTTGATAAACAAGATCAAACCCCAGCTGGGATTGCTTTTTTTAAAGACTTTATTGCAAAACTTGGCCTCTCTGGCCCTCCTAAACTTGGGTTAAATGTCCTTATGGGCGAATCTACAAAGCCCAAATTGTTTAATCTCTATACGCATCTTGATAAAGGAGTCCTGATGCTACAGAGTGGTGTTTTTATTAAATAGTTCTATTGTGAAACAGTCGTTTTACTGGGCTTAAGGCAAAAGATAATTAGCTATCTTTAAAATTCAACTAAAAAAAACGATAATGAAAACAATGACCTGCAACCAATTGGGTGGCGCCTGCGACCTTGAGTTTAGTGCCCATACTTTTGAAGAAATAAAGACCATGAGCCAAAAACATGGCATGGAGATGTTTCAAAAAAACGATGGCCCACACTTAGAGGCCATGAACAAAATGAGGGAATTGATGCAATCGGCAGATTCGGACGCGATGAAAAACTGGATGGAAGATAAAAAGCGAGAGTTTGATGCCTTGCCAGACTCCGACTAAAGTTTTTTGTGATTTCTTTAGATTATGCTCTTTGTGATAAATCGTATTTTGGGGTTATCTAAAAAACAATTCCATGCAAATTTCTTTCAAAAGGCTGCTCTTATTAGCCGTTCTATTTGTAAGCCTTACACTACCAAGTAAAGCGCAAACTATTGACAACACCAAAGGCTATTCGCCACAAATTGGCGCTATGATTTCTATGCTAGACGATTTAAAAAGCCGCGTTACGAGGTCTGTCGCAAACTTAGACCAAGCTGGCACCGATTTTTTGTTAGACGAAGACGCCAATCGCGTGGGCGCGATGATTCTGCATTTGGCAGCTACAGAAAAGTACTATCAGTTATATACCTTCGAAAACCGCGGATACAACAGCGAAGAGCGTAAAAAGTGGGAAACCGCTTTAAATCTAGGGGCAGGAGCACGTGATGTCCTTAAAGACAAACCTATAGATTATTACCTTGATATTTGGAACGAAGTAAGAGAAGAAACCAAGCGTCTTTTAAAAACCAAGGACGACGACTGGTTTGCCTCTCGTGTAAAAGGCAGCTCGATGAACAACCATTGGGCTTGGTATCATGTAATGGAACATCAGGCAAATCATATGGGGCAAATTAGGCTTATAATCAAACGCGCACAATAGCCACATTATATAAATCTAATCTGTATTAAAAAGCTGTATGCCAAGCACCTATCAAGGTTTTGTTTAACCTTTACTTTGCTCAATAAAAACCCATATATTGCAATTAGCAGCCTGTGTTTTGACGAAAAATGGCTGCGGAAGGTCTATTTTTGTGCATTTTAACGATATTATTGCCTCTTTTATCTAAAATTTAAGAAAGTCTGGATTTTAATCATTTATATTTGAGCTTACCATAGCATAAGTAGGTTAAGTTCATGGTAGATTTGGGGCAAAAAAAGGTAAACGCTTGTTTACCTTTTTTTATGCGCAAATCTCAACGGGGTGACCCAAAAAGCCTTTGTGTATTTTACAGTTTACGCAAAGGCTTTTTGGGTCGTTTTTTATTATTAAAACGATTGTTTGCTTCTAAATACAGCCCTATAACTTAAAATAAAAACCGCTATCGCGGGTGCTTCAACCAAAGGTCTACCAGACCTTTGATATTACTCTGTAATATTTCGTTTCACCAATATGCGCAAATCTCAACGGGGTGACCCAAAAAGCCTTTGTGTATTTTACAGTTTACGCAAAGGCTTTTTGGGTCGTTTTTTATTATTTCTGCCTTAATTTTTGGCTTTAACCGAATTGCTTTCGAATAATTTGGCCAACGAAAACGCAGCTATAGCCATCACTAAATCGCGTACAGCAACATCTACATAGCTCCAACTAAAAAGTAACGTCAAAGCAATTAATGCCAACCAACCAGAAACAACATAGGCTCCTATTCTTGTTTTTGTTAATACCAGAATTCCTGCCATAATTTCTATAACACCCACAATTGCCATAAATGTCGATGCTTCTAAGGGCAGCATCTCTGCCAATCCAGCCGAGACATATTGGCTCCAATCTGCCAATATATTTGTGAATTTGTCTAATCCGGCCACTATGGGAACTAGGCCAAAAGTATATTTTAATAGGTTCTTTACTAATTGCACATTCGAATCCATATTTATCTCTTTTTATACGTTATACCTCCTTTTGATGGTCGATTTTAAAAAAGGATACATTTTTTTGTACCTTTTTTTATGATTCCTTATCTAACAGGAAAGACAACTAAACAATGAGCGCTATAAACATTCACGATTCTAACCGTCATAAATTAAAAGAGGCAGAAGTCATAAAGCGCATCCTTAATGGCGAACAAGAACTGTATGAAATTCTGGTAAGGAGAAATAATCAAAAGTTGTATCGCATTATTAGAAGCTATTTAAAGGCCGAGGCCGAAATAGAAGATATTATGCAAAACAGCTATTTAAAGGCGTTTACAAAACTGTATCAGTTTAAATTTGAATCTTCTTTTTCTACATGGCTTATTCGAATCGGGATAAATGAGTCATTAGCACATCTAAAAGAAAAAGGGAAGTTTTATGATTTACGCAAAAACTCAGATACTTTTAATTGCGACATTCTGCTAGAGGTGCCAGATAACAATCAACTAAATCCGCAGGACAAAATGATACGGTTTGAAACAAAGCAATTGTTAGAAAACGCAATTGACTCCTTAGACATTAAATACAAATCGGTTTATGTGATGAAGGAAGTAGAAAAAATGAGCCTAAAAGAGATTAGTTCGGTTTTAGATTTGACGGTATCTAACGTAAAAATACGCCTGCATCGTTCTAAAGAAATGCTCAAAATCAAGCTCTTGGAAGTGACTAATAATGAAAATGTTTTCGAGTTTGGATTTAGTCAATGCGATAGGCTCACAGAAAAAGTTATGAAGCTCATTCATTAATATGCGCAACTGTTTTGAGGTACTTTGCGTTGTCCCAAGAAGCTACTTATAAAAGCACTTTTCAAAACCCGTATAAACACGCTTTTACTCCCTTTGGCGAATAGTTAGATTTAAAAAGTTAAAAACAAACTATTATGAAAGCGTTTTCTAAAATCAAATTTCTATTTCTATTTGTAGCTCTCTTAGCCCTGTGTGGGGGATGCAACAATAATCAATCGGAGGATCAAGTAGAAACCGCCGCAAGCAATGTGAGCGTCGCTTTTGCCGGTGGAGGTTGGCGTGCCCATAGTGGTCATTCGGCATGGACAATCTCTTTGCTTCAAAACGGGAACAGATCTCTTAATGATGCTTTTACCAACGTGAAGGCAGTTTCTTCTAATTCAGGCGGGAGTTGGTTTAGCACTATGCTCATGTATTCGCCTAAATTTATATCAGAAATCGAAGCTCCCAATGCTATTACCAACTGGGGAATCTCTGGCTGGTTAGGCAAACAAGAGAAGTTTTTTAACGATGCTACGCTTTGTTATTTAGATTCCGGCGAAACCTATACTCCTTGTGTACTGATAGATTACACTCATTCTCTTACTTGGGCAGAAGGAATAGAAAAAGTTGTTTACAAAGATTACTCTTTAGGCAGCACTACGCTCTCAGGAGCGCACCAGCCATGGGCCAAAGACAAACCACTACTACTCGGGGCTACCTTGCTTACCAACGAAGTGGTTTTAAACCAGGAAGGTATTTTAGATCTTTTACGTAAGCGATATTATCAAGTTTGTTTTGCGCCTCACACCCCAGTGCTAAACGGGCATCACGGATCTTCTTGTAGTAACGGGAAAATCGCAGATGTGACCCCTGTTACCTTTTCTAGTATCCCGAGTTCTTCGGGTATGAAAACGGCGGCATTTTTCTCTGCTTTACAAGGAGGGTTTTCGCCTCAAATAAAACTGGGATATACAGAAACTAAAAACGACAATCCCGATATAGCAAGTGCAAGCCTTGCAAATCCAATACATACAAGTCAGGTTCCGGTGATGATTGCTGCTTCTGCTTCGAGCGCTGCCGCAGGGTATGCCGCGAGCAAATCTGTTACTGGTAGTTGGGAAGAATCGTATTTGGCAGATAAATTTGCCTTAACCTTTTCGCTTGCGAGTAATAGAGCACAACATACAAGCGCCAAAGATATGAGCGTTACTACCTTAGCCAATAACAAGGTGGTACGTGTCGCAGATGGGGGTGCGGCAGATAATTCGGCAGTGGCTCAATTGGTGAGTTATTTACAAGACAATAACCTGGGTAATGGCTTTAATATCGTGGCCTTTGATAATGTTATGGATAAGCCTTTCACGCAATCAGGATATCCTGTCAAAATCGGGACAGATCTAGCTAATTTATTTGGTAAAGGCCTTTGTAACGGAAATCAAGATTGCTCTGGCCTTAATTGTACGGGCGTATGTGTGAATGTTCCTAACTTAAAAATATTTGACGACAGTGCATTGCTCAATACTCCGTTGACTTGGGTCGTAGATTCCAGTGCAAACGGGAAGGATAAAATTATAATTTACACAAAGTATGTGGTGACTACCGTGGGCAATGGAGTCTTTGGCGTCTCTGCGGGCTCTACCGGAACACTTCATGCTTTTAGTTGCATATATACAGAGGCAGACACCGCTCCGCAAAATGTAACGCGCGACGGCGACTTTAATGCCTATAAAGCCATGATGCAGTTTATTCATAGCAGTTTAAATGCCAATAATGGTGAAGGTTTAAAATACCTCGAAGCAGCCTTAGGAATCAGCAATTAGATTCAAGAAATTAAAATTAATTATCTTTTATAGTCGCTCTGCTACCTAATGGAGAGCAATAAGATTTGCATTAATTAGATTTCGTGTTATTGTGCTAAAAACATCTAGCTATTTAAGACTTAGTCCCTTCAAGGTGATTCAACCAGAAGCCCTCTACGATTACTAATTTCGGAACGATATTGAGTTTTTAACTAAAAACGGCCAAGAAAAAGACGATATTTATGCTCATGGCGAGCAAGAGATGAATAGTCTTGTCAATCAATTAGAAAAAGAACGTAACTAGAAAAAACAAACAGCATGAATCGTCTAATCATATTACTATTTATTTCCCTACTACCTTTTGCATCTAATGCCCAGAAAGATTCAAACGAAATCAAGCAATTTGTAAGTCAATTAGACACGCGTATTCCGGAGTTGTTAAACGACTTTATTGTGCCAGGTACCGCCATCGCGATTATAGAAAACGGCGAGGTGATTCTTAAAAAAGGGTACGGATTAGCAAACAGCGAAACCAAAGAAAAAGTAACCAACACCACTGGTTTTAATATTGGGTCTATCTCAAAAACCGTTGCGGCTTGGGGTGTGATGAAGCTGGTTCAAGAAGGCAAAATAGACCTCGATGCTCCTGCAGAGAAGTATTTAACGCGCTGGCATTTGCCAGAATCAGAATTTGACGCAAATAAAGTAACCATTCGAAGATTGCTAAGCCATACAGCTGGTTTGTCGCTACACGGCTACCCAGGGTGGTCGCCTAAAGATCAATTACCCACCATAGAAGAATCCCTCAATGGTAAAAACAACGGTCCTGGGCGTGTAGAAATGATTATGGAGCCTGGTACTAAGTGGAAGTATTCTGGAGGTGGATTCTCTATACTGCAGTTAATTGTAGAAGAAGTTACCGGACAACGCTTTGAAGATTATATGCAGTCACAAGTGCTTAATCCGTTAGGGATGAGCAACAGTAGTTATGCTATAGATCAAAAAATAATGGCTGCGTCGTCTAAAGAACATAATCGCTTTGGCGAGATCATCGATTTCGAATTATTCACAGCTCAAGCCGCCGCTGGCTTGCATACAACCATAGACGACTTTGCCCTATTTGCAATGGCGAGCCTCTATGGGTTAAAAAGCAGAAGGCCGCAAATATTGTCTGCTGCAACCATAAAAGAAATGATGGAGGCTGCACCAGCATCTGATGGTGAGTATGGTCTTGGTTACCAAGTACTAGCCATTGACGGAACCGATGTAGTGCTGCGCGGACATGGAGGCGCCAACACGGGCTGGCATGCTTACTTAATGGTAGACCCTGTCACCAACGACGGCTTTATTATGGTCACTAACGGCGGAGCCGGACACAATATTTATCGTCAAGTGTTTTGTGATTGGATCTATTGGAAGAATCAAGTGACCATGGGCAATGGCTGTAATATAGCCAAACCCATTGCAAATAAATTAAAACAGTTAATCGACAAGAACGGTCATGAAAATATCGCGACAGTATACCACGAATTAAAAAATAGCGAAGCAAGTAATTACGATTTTACTGAGCCGCAGTTAAACCAATTGGGGTATTACTATATGGGAGAGAAAAATGTCGATGCTGCCCAGGCTTTGTTTAAAATAAATGTAGACTCTTACCCTTATTCTTCTAATGTTTATGACAGTTACGGCGAGGCTCTTCTTGCCAATGGACTCAAACAAGAAGCCATTGAAAACTACAAAAAGTCTGTAGAACTCAACCCGGGCAATGATCATGGTATAAGCGTTCTAAAAGATTTAGGTATTGATACGAGTGACCTCATCAAAGAAGTGGTTGTAGACCAAGCTACTTTAGAAAGCTACTTTGGGAGGTATGAAATTTCGCCAGAATTTATCATTACAGTATTCCAAGAAGGCAAACGAATGATGGCCAGCGCCACAGGCCAAGGGGTGTTTGAGATTTTCCCTAAAGCCCAAAATGTGTTTTATCTTAAAGTGGTGGAGGCGCAGCTCGTCTTTAATAAAAATGATGCTGGCGATGTTGAAAGCCTAACACTTATGCAAAATGGAGGGGAAGCTGTGGGGCCTAGAATAAAAGAGTAGGCGTGATAAATTAAGTAACATCAAAACTTTTAATTATTTCGAATGGAAAATGGTATCGTAAAATCACTCAGCAAAAGCGACCGTCATACCTTTAACAAATTCAACTGCGACCAGTTAACACTGCTCCAAGGATTAGGTGTGCAAGGCGATGCACATATGGGCACCACAGTAAAGCACAGATCCCGTGTAGCCAAAGACCCAAATCAGCCCAATTTAAGACAGGTACATTTAATTCATGCAGAGCTTTTCGAAGAGCTTGAACAGCGTGGTTTTACAGTGAAGGACGGTGAGATGGGAGAGAATATAACAACAAGAGGGATTCCACTGCTCGATCTGCCAAAAGACACTATTTTAAAAATCGGAGAGGCACAAATACAGGTCACTGGTTTGCGCAATCCTTGTAGCCAAATCAATGGAATTCAACCAGGGCTAATGAATGCCGTATTAGACAAAGATGCCCATGGTAATTTGATCAGAAAATCAGGGATTATGGGTGTTGTTTTAGAAGGTGGCGACATAAAAGTTGCAGATGCCATCGAAGTTGTCCTACCCGAAGAGCCACATCAACATTTAGAGCCAGTTTAATACATGCAATGGATGCCTTTTTAAACCTTATCGATCAAAACGTTTTGATCCCACTAGTTTGGGCTGTTTTGTTTTTAATCATTCTAAAAAAAATCGTTCCAGGGCGCTACAAAATTGCCAGTGCTTTAGAGATAATTCGTTGGATTATTATAGGATATGCAGCTGTTGCTCTTTGCTACTTTCTATTTGGAATAATGACGAATCCAGATAGTTACGCTATTGTAAATCGTGCAAAAGGACCTTATAGGCTGCTGTATTTTCTTATGACATTTTGTTCTTTGATTTTGCCCTTTTCTCTTTTGATTAAGAAATTGGCTGCGAAGCCATTTTATATATTAATCGTAGCATTGTTGATTAGAATTGGCTGGTATTTAGAACGTTTTGTGATATTTGTAAGCAGTCTACATCGCGACTATGCGCCAAGTTTATTTCATTCAGAATATCCGAGTCTTATGTTTATCGTATCGCAATTGTTAAAAGGTGCTGCATTGACCATTCTAATCTTGATTTTTGCTCATTATTTTTCTAAGAATCAAAAATCATCCCTACAGAACTCTTGAAGCTACAAACGCAAAAATCGTTCGACCCTAAGGACATCCTAAATGACGCGGCCTTATTCATGCTGTCCGATCTTAAACCTGCGGGAACTCAATTGCTACTATCCCCGAATAAAACGGACCAGATAGACTTGCTTAAACTTACCTTATTCGATTTAGCTTTGAAACAAGTTGTGGTCATAAAGAGAAAATCTAAAAGGATGCACCCCAACGATCCTTATGAGCGCGAATTTATCGTTATTGAAAGTGGCAAAAACTATACTAAATATGTGCCAAGTCGTTATGAATGCTACATACTAGACCATATTGACAACGAAAGCTATTTTTATTTTAAGCAGCTTTTACAAGAGATTATAGATGCATTTCCTTCTGAATATGTTTTAAAAAAGCACATTGTAAAAGACCTAGCGCTGCCCGAATTCTTTAGTATAAACTTTTTTTTTAGGCTGACTAATCTAATGCGAATCAATCGCTCGGGACAATCTTTACGAGCTGATTTAAAAGGATTCTTAGACTCTTTCGATGCCTCCCTTGCCGATTTGATTGAGCATGACCCCAAAGAAGCTGTAGAAGTACTCACCCTTTTGCAAGGCAATATATTTTTTCTAAAAAATTTAAAGTTCGAACTAATCGAAAAGTTAAAAGTCACAAAAATAAACACTGTGTCTAGCAGTCGTTTTGACGACTGGATCTGGGCCGACTTTTTATTGGATTCAGAGCTTTTATACTCAGATTTATTGTTCGAGGTAAACGACATATTCGAAGAGCTAGACACCTCTTTTGATTTTGACACCCTTGGCGATTGGGATATCGATGTTGACTTTGATTTTCATTAATAATGGCTTTGTATTTTTATCGCTAACTTTAAACCGCATTAGGCATTTTACCAACTCTTTAGCAATTTACCAGCAACCATGAAAAAGCACCTAACTCCATTATTTTTTGTCGCGGCTTTTATAGCCACAATCCTAACCGTCAATGCTCAAACTACCACAACGGGCCCTATTTTTAAAGACGGAGAGGCTCAAATAGTACCGGCCTTCGAAGATGCCTCAAAGTGGATTCGAGAAGATCTTTGGGTAGAAACAGAGTTTGACACCGATGGCGATGGCAAACCAGACAGAATGCACGTGGCCGTTACAAGACCTTATCAAACCGAATCAGGAAGCTTAAAGCTTCCCATTGTTTATGTTTCTAGTCCTTATTTTGCTGGAGTGGCGCCCAATGTAGACGGTCTATTTTGGGATGTAGAACACGAACTGGGTCAAATGCCAGTTAAAAAGAGGGTGCATCCCGAAGTAAAGCGCATGGGAAAGCGACCCATTATTTCTAATTCACATATTAAAACATGGGTGCCTAGAGGATATATCGTTGTGCATTCATCTTCACCTGGAACAGGTCTTTCGCAAGGAGCTCCAACTGTGGGAGGTGATAATGAATCCTTAGCCCCTAAGGCCGTAATTGATTGGCTCTGCGGAAGAGCAAAAGGCTATACTTCTCCAGACGGAAACGAAACCGTAACCGCATTCTGGTCTACCGGTAAGGTGGGTATGACAGGGACGTCGTATAACGGAACTATTCCGCTTGCGGCAGCCACTACCGGCGTAAAAGGTTTAGAAGCCATTATTCCGATAGCGCCTAACACCTCGTATTATCACTACTATCGTTCTAATGGTTTGGTAAGGCATCCTGGAGGTTATTTAGGAGAAGACATCGATGTGTTGTATGATTTTATTCATAGCGGAAACGAATCTAAAAGAGCCTATAACAATGCCAAAGTGAGGGACGACGAAATGATGAAGGGCTTTGATAGAATTTCTGGAGATTATAACGATTTTTGGGCAGGACGAGACTATATAAACGACATGGCCCCCATGAAGGCCGCTTTGCTAATGTCTCATGGTTTTAACGACTGGAATGTGATGCCAGAACACAGCTACAGAATTTACGAAAAGGCCCAAGAAATGGGACTGCCCACTCAGATTTTTTATCATCAAAACGGGCATGGCGGACCTCCACCAATGACCATTATGAACCGCTGGTTTACTCGTTATTTACATGGCGTCGAGAACGGAGTAGAAAACGATGCTAAAGCTTGGATTGTTAGAGAGAACGATAAGCGTACAGAGCCTACGGCTTATGCAAATTATCCCAATCCAGATGCAACAGATGTAAAACTTTATCTAACTGCAGGTGGTAAAAATGCTGGCGGATTAAATACTTCGAAACAAAAAAAACAGGGCAAAGAGACTTTGGTAGACGACTTTAATGTCTCTGGCAAAGAGCTCGCCATGGCAGCTCAGTCCCAGAATCGTTTATTATTTGTGACACCAACGCTTACCAAAGATGTACATATTTCTGGTATTCCCAAAGTAACTATAAAGTTGGCGAGCAGTAAAGAAGCGGCCAATCTTTCTGTTTGGATGGTATCCCTACCTTGGAACGAAGCCAAAGATGCCAAAATTACAGACAACATTATTACCCGCGGCTGGGCAGACCCGCAAAACTATAAATCGATTTATGAGAGCAAACCCTTAAAAAAGGGTAAGTTTTACGAAGTGACCTTTGAGCTTATGCCAGACGATCAAATCATTAAAGCAGGGCAACAAATCGGGTTTATGATTTTTTCGAGCGATAAAGACTTTACCCTACACCCCAAGCCTGGGACCGAGCTTACCATAGATTTAGATAAAACTACGGTTACCTTGCCTATCGTGGGAGGAATTGAAGTTTTTAACACGGCAACAATCGAGTAGTAAAATGGCTGGCTGGTTTAAAGAAATATCCCTTGAAGGAAATCTAGCTAGACTTATTCCTTTACAAAAAACACATAAAGATGGCTTGCTAAAGGCAGCCTCAGACGGCGCATTATGGCAACTTTGGTTTACCTCGGTTCCTAGTGAAAAATCTATAGAAGCCTATATCGATTCCGCTTTAGCGCAAAAAGAAAAAGGCCTAGAATATCCCTTCGTAGTATTAAATAAGGCAGACAACAAAATTATTGGATGCACTCGATATTATGGGGCTACGCCCCAACACAGGCGCTTAGAAATTGGCTACACTTGGTACGCAAAATCATATCAACGCACAGGTGTAAATACAGAATGTAAGCTGTTATTGTTGGCTCATGCCTTCGAAAAAATGAATTGTATCGCCGTTCAATTTATGACCTCGGCGCATAACCAAGCCTCTAGAGCTGCAATCACCAGAATTGGTGCAAAGCAAGATGGTATTTTAAGAAACCACCGCCTTCATGACAACGGGACCTATCGAGATTCGGTGGTGTTTTCTATTACAGACAATGATTGGCCCGCCGTAAAAAAAGATTTAACGCAGAAACTATCAAAACATACTTTATGATGAATTGGCTGGTTCGACATAAAAATAAATTGCTGCTCTTGTTAGGCAGCTTCATTGGTATGTATGTGACTATTAACGTGACGGTTAATTTAATTGGTGTGCCACTGGCAGCATACCACTCCTATAAGGCTTGGAATGACTCACAGACACTAACAGTCGATCAAATGCTCGAACAACAAGAATCCACAGTTCCCAAAGACAGTGTTAGAACCGATTCATTAAACCTGCGTAAAAAATAGAAACTTCAAAGAGAAATTGGCTAATTTCAAATCTCGATAATTTGATAACCATATCATGAACAAAAAGATACATCAATACAGAAATAACGGCGCAGTTGGAGCCATTTTAGATGAATACCAGAGAGCTTTAAACGATCTAGAGGCCGTCCTAAGTACAGTGAGTACTGAGCATTTAGTGGCTATTGTAGACGCACAAACCAAAGATCCTAATTGCATGTCTATACAAACCATTCTCTCCCATGTTGTGAGTGCAGGTTATAATTATGCGATTCAGGTAAGAAGGTCCTCTGGCGAAACTATTGATTTTATGCCCAAAAAAACGTTAGACAATATTCCAGATTATATCACTGCGCTAAAGCAAATGTTTGCCTATAACGAACAATTGTTTATAGACTACCCTAACCTAGTACTCGAGGAGTATGATTGTGAAAAAAAGATGCTTATGAGATGGGGCCAACGCTATGATGTGGATCAGCTATTTGAGCATGCCATTATGCATATTTTAAGACACAGAAGACAAATAGAGCGGTTTTTGATAACGCTAAATTCAGACTAACGAAACGTCCATTTTAAAATCAAAAAAGCCGCTTCTTTCACCCTAAAGTTAAGAAGCGGCTTTCGTTTATTATAAACGCAAATTATTTGTGCGCCTCGTAGTTTTTAGAAACCTCATCCCAGTTGATCACATTAAAAAAGGCTGCGACATAATCGGGTCTTCTATTTTGATAGTTGAGGTAATATGCGTGTTCCCAAACATCGATTCCCATGATAGGGTATCCGCCACAACCAACTCCTGGCATTAATGGATTGTCTTGATTAGGCGTAGAACAAACGTCTACTTTTCCGCCTGGGTGAACACAAAGCCAAGCCCATCCAGAACCAAATCTTGTTCCGGCGGCACTAGAGAACTTTTCTTTAAAGACATCGAAGCTACCAAAGGCATCGTTTATGGCATCGGCCAAGGCTCCAGAAGGAGCTCCTCCTCCATTAGGTGACATCACCTTCCAGAAAAGATCGTGGTTAAAGTAACCGCCTCCGTTGTTGCGAACTCCGCCGTTGTTCATATCGAGATTGGTTAAAATATCTTCTATAGATTTTCCCGCTAAATCGGTTCCGTCTATAGCGGCATTCAATTTACTGGTATATCCTGCATGGTGTTTTCCGTGATGAATCTCCATGGTTCTTGTGTCTATATGTGGCTCTAATGCATCGTGTGCATAAGGCAAAGAAGGTAATTGGAATGACATAGTTGTAGTTTTTTAATTAATTACTTAAAGTTCAAATTTACAAATATCTGAGTCCAATTGGAAACCAATACAGTACATCGTTTTAATAGCATCATAAATAAGACTTATGATTTATAAGTGTCTCGCAAAACGGTCCTTTCAAATTTCTACAAAAAAGCTGTCTTGGTAAGGCGGCTTTTTTTATCTTTCTGAAAAGCCAAATTTCTTGAACAAATCGTCTTCTTTTCTTGTTTATACAGCGTCTGCCGGTAGCGGAAAAACCTTTACGCTGGTCAAGGAGTATTTGATCAAAATATTTACCACACCGGGCAATGACGGCTTTAAGCACATCTTAGCGATTACCTTTACCAACAAGGCAGTGGCAGAGATGAAGTCTAGGATTATAAAAAACTTAATCGAGATTGCCGCTCATCCAGAAGGGCAAGAACTCACCTACATGCAAATTGAACTTTGCAGTATTCTAAACAAAAACAATGCGCAGCTAAAACAAAAGGCCCAATCGATTTTAGTTGCTCTTTTACACAATTACGCGGCTTTTAGTGTAGAAACCATCGATTCATTTAACCATCGATTGATTCGCACCTTTGCCAAAGATCTAGGTCTTAACACCAATTTTGAGGTGACCTTAGATGTAAAACTGCTATTGTCTCAAGCGGTAGACAGATATGTGAGTAAAGCAGGAGTAGACCAAGCGGTCACAGATACGCTTGTTGCATTTGCGCTGAGCAAAACAGAACAAGACAAAAGCTGGGACGTTACTTTTGAGCTTAACAATGTGGCTACCCTTTTAATTAGCGAGCCTCATTTTAAAAATCTGACTCGGTTATTGGCCAAAGAAGACCACGAATGGGACGCGTTAAAAACAACGTTAGAAAAACGAGAGTCACAGTTAAAAACCTCAATCAAGCAAGCGGCATCGCAATTTTTTCAACGTATTCAATCCCAAGGATTGCTGTATACAGACTTCTCACGCTCCAGCATTCCAAAACATTTCGAAATGGTCCAAGCCATGCGATTAGATATCAATTGGAATACCGCCATGCGAGCTAACATTAGTGAAGCGGCTTTTTATACCAAAACCCAATCAGAAGACAAAAAGGCCCTCATAGACGAGATTCGACCTGAGATAGAGGCGCTCTTTTTGGAATCTAAAGAGGCATTATTTGCCTATGGTTTGACCAAGGCTTTGTTGCAAGGTTTAGTGCCGCTTTCTGTACTAAGAGCTATCAATTCAGAATTTGAAGCCTTAAAAGAAGAGCTTAATGTAGTAACCATAACAGAATTTAATCGGCGCATTAATGAGCAAATCAAAGATCAGCCGGCGCCATTTATTTATGAGCGCTTAGGAGATCGATATCGACATTTTTTTATAGACGAATTTCAGGATACTTCTCAAATGCAATGGACCAATTTGTTGCCTTTGGTAGAAAACGCTTTGGCTCAGTTATACAGCGATGATTCCGCAGGGAGCTTAATGATAGTAGGTGACGCCAAGCAGGCCATTTACAGATGGCGAGGCGGTGCTTCGGAACAGTTTATCTCACTATATCAAGGCGAGAGCCCTTTTAGCACAACTCCCACCCCTAAGACCTTAGATACCAATTACAGGAGCCATAGTGAGATTGTTTTGTTTAACAATCAGTTTTTTAGCTATGCCTCGCAATTTTTAAGCAACGAGGCATATCAGCTTTTATATAAGGACGGAAATGCTCAAAAAACCACAACCAAAGAGGGCGGGTATGTGCAATTTTCTTTTGTAACAGATTCTTTAAAAAGCGAGCTTCAGGAATCGATTCCGCGAAAAGTAGAAGCCATACTGCAAGATTGTCTGGCGCGGGGCTACGCCCTTAAAGACATTTGTATTCTTACACGCCGCAAAGAAGAATCGCTACTTATGGCCAATTACCTCAAACAAAAAGACCTCTTAGTGCAATCTACAGATAGTGTCTTAGTCGCCAATTCTGAGCTTGTACAGTTTGTAGTGAGCATGTTGCAATTGCTTGTTAATTTTAACGATGCAGAAGCGAGATTTCAAGTTTTACAATTTCTCCACGAACATAGCCAAGCCACCATCCCATTACATGATTATCTAAAACATGGCCTGGCAGCGAGTCGTGGCCAGTTAGAAGCCGTATGGGATGAATCTGGTTATAGTTTTAATTTTCTCACATTTGAAAGTAAAGAACTCTATGAGGCCGTCGAATATTTAATTCAAGCGTTTAATTTGCAAGAAAACGTCGATGCCTTTTTAAGATCCTTTTTAGAGCACGTACATAGCTTCGAACAAAAAAATGACGCCAGCTTAACTGGTTTCTTAGAATTTTGGGAACAAAAAAAGGAAGATTTAGGGATTCCGCTCACCAAGCAGATCGATGCGGTTAATATAATGACGGTTCACTCGTCTAAAGGATTGCAGTTTGAAGTGGTTATTTTTCCTTTTGCCAATTCCAGTTTTGAGAACATTAACAAAGATGATCTTTGGATTCCGTTGAATCCCGATCAATATGCTGGTTTCGATGCTTTCTTGCTCAGGTCTTCTTCTAAAATGGATCACTTTGGCGCGGCGATTAAACAAGTGCGAGATCGACAAAAACAAGTAGCATTCTATGACGAACTAAACGTGCTTTACGTGAGCATGACTCGGGCTATAGGCGAGCTTTATGTTATTGGGAAGCAAGAGAAACCCTCTGCAAAATCTTTTTCGAGTCTTTTTGTGAGTTATTTAGACCATATGGGGCTTTGGGACGAGGCGCAGCTAGACTATCGCTTTGGCGCCCCATTGCAAAAAGTACAGGAGGCCAGTGATAGTGAAGTCACCGCTATAAAAGAAGCTGTGTTTTTATCGACCCCAACACAATCACATGCCTTAAGCTTGGTGGCTGCTCAAGATGTGACAAAAACGGCAGGCATAGTCGCCAAAGAACGAGGTATAAGAATCCATAATTGGCTTTCACATATTATAACTCAAGACGATGTAGAAGGCTTGTTTTTAAAACAACGATCACTAAGCAAGTTTAAAGCAGAGGTGCTTAATCAAGACCAAGAGTTGGTAAACAATATCATAAGCCACCCTGAGTTGCAACAATATTTTAAGGTAGGAGTGCGCGCCAAAAACGAGGTCGACCTCATTGACAATGATGGCAACATATTGCGCCCAGACAGACTCAACTTTCAATCTAACGACCAAGTAACCATCATAGACTACAAAATTGGGCAGCCAGACACGAGTTACCGAACCCAGTTAAACGCCTACGAAAAAGGCTTGCGAGATTTAGGATTCAAAGAGGTTAAAAAAATACTGGTCTATTATCAAGAAGATATCCTTATCGACAGTTGGTAAAACCTTACCTATTTAAATACCTTTGCAAAAAACAATAGCATGTACGGCAGTATAAAAGATCATCTTAACACAGAGCTACAAGAAATAAAAGACAGCGGCCTTTTTAAAAAGGAACGCATCATTACTTCTGCCCAAGGAGCAGAAATCACCATCTCTACTGGCGAGACGGTTCTTAACTTTTGTGCGAACAACTATTTAGGGCTTTCAGATCACCCAGAAGTGATTCAGGCGGCAAAAGACACCATGGACACACATGGCTTTGGAATGAGTTCTGTACGATTTATTTGTGGTACTCAAGACATACATAAAACGCTTGAGCAAAAAATCGCAGACTTTTACGGAACAGAAGATACCATATTGTATGCTGCAGCCTTTGATGCCAACGGAGGTGTTTTCGAACCTCTTTTGGGTAAAGAAGACGCTATTATCTCTGATTCGCTCAACCACGCTTCTATTATAGACGGAGTGCGTTTGTGTAAAGCGGCTCGATATCGCTATAATAATAACGACATGGCAGATTTAGAGGCTCAACTCATCGCTGCCAATCAAAATGGAGCGCGCTTTAAAATAATTGTGACCGATGGCGTTTTCTCTATGGATGGTTTGGTCGCTCCTTTAGATGCCATTTGCGATTTAGCAGATAAATATGATGCCATGGTCATGATAGACGAATGTCATGCTACAGGATTTATTGGTCAAACAGGCCGAGGCACTTTAGAAGAAAAAGGTGTTATGGGTAGAATAGACATCATAACAGGGACTCTTGGCAAAGCTTTAGGTGGTGCTATGGGTGGTTATACTACTGGCAAAAAAGAAATAATCGAAATGCTGCGCCAACGCTCTAGACCTTATTTGTTTTCTAATTCTTTGGCTCCTGCTATTGTAGGTGCATCTATTAAGGTATTTGAAATGTTGTCTAACGATACCTCGTTGCGCGATACTCTCGAAGCCAATACGGCTTACTTTAAAAAAGAAATGATCGCTGCAGGATTTGATATCGTAGACGGAGATTCGGCGATTGTGCCAGTGATGTTATACGACGCAAAACTATCACAACAAATGGCAGATATGCTGCTCGAAGAAGGCATCTATGTTATAGGCTTCTTTTTTCCTGTTGTACCACGAGAAAAAGCCCGAATTAGAGTCCAACTTTCTGCGGCTCATAAAAGGGAGCATTTAGACCGAGCAATTGAAGCCTTCAAAAAAGTGGGTAAAAAGTTAAATATAATCGCCTAAACCCTTTATTTATACGGCAAATAAACTGGATTATCAAAAAATTTAGTAGATTTGCTTTTGTTAATAAATTTTAACAACATATTTTTGCTTCAATTAACACTTAAAAAATTAAATTTTTGAATATGAAACATCTTAGCAGATTATTAGTTGCTTCCTTGCTTGTCCTTGGGTTAAGTACTGTGAATGCACAAGACGAAAACAATCCGTGGGCGATTAGTGTTGAGTTCAATGCTGTCGACACTTTTCCAGTAGGCGATGAAGACGTTGGAAGAACTCCAGCCAATACTAAAGCTGGATTTGGAGTTGAATTCTTTAACGTAAATGACCACTGGAATATCCTTCCTGTTGTCTCTAAAGTTTCTGTAGGACGTTATGTAGGTTCTGGATTTACCTTAACTGCATCTGGTTCTGTAAACTCAATCACGAAAATTGGTGATGCTAGAGTAGACAACTTGTCTTACTACGCTGCAGATGGTACTATTGGATACAGCTTAAGAGACGTAATCGGTGGCCCTGGTGGATGGGCTGACCCACACTTAGGTGTTGGTGGTGGTTACACTTGGGTAGACGATATCGGATTTGGTACTGCAAACGCCTCTCTTGGATTGAGATTTTGGTTAAGCGAAAACTTCGGTCTTAACTTCCAGTCTACTTACAAGCATGCATTCGAAGATGTTTACGGAATTAAGCATTTCCAACATTCTGCTGGTGCAACTTTCACTTTTGGTGGAAAAGACACTGACGGAGACGGAATCTACGACAAAGACGATGAGTGTCCAGAAACTCCAGGTCTTCCTGAGTTTAACGGATGTCCTGATTCAGACGGTGACGGTATCGAAGATCGTAACGACGCTTGTCCTGATGTAGCTGGTCCTGCCGAATTTAACGGTTGTCCTGATACAGACGGCGATGGTATCGCAGATCCTAACGATGCTTGTCCTACTGTAGCTGGTCTTAAGTCTTTAGGCGGATGTCCTGATGCAGACGGTGATGGTATTAAAGATAGCGACGATAACTGTCCTAACGAGGCTGGTCCTGCCGCTAACGGTGGATGTCCTTGGGCAGATAGAGATGGCGACGGTGTACTAGACAAAGACGATAACTGTCCTGACGTTGCTGGTACTGTTGCAAACAACGGTTGTCCAGAAGTAACTGTAGAAGTAATCAATACTTTAAATGAGTATTCTAAAACTATCTTGTTTGACTTAGGTAAGTCTACAATCAGACAAGAGTCTTACTCTACACTACAAAACATCGTTAACATCATGAAGGAGTATCCTACTACTTCATTCGTTATCGAAGGTCACACAGATAGCCAAGGTAGTGACGCTACAAACCAAAAACTTTCTGACGCTCGTGCAGCATCAGTAAGAGATTACTTGACTACTATCGGAATGGATGGTTCAAGATTATCTTCTGTAGGTTACGGTGAGTCTCGTCCAATTGCTACAAACGCTAACAAAGCTGGTAGACAACAAAACAGACGTGTAGAAATTTCTCTTAAGAACTAAGTAGAAGATTCTAATAATATTTAGAAAACGCCCTCGGTCTCGAGGGCGTTTTTTATTTTTATACTATGCAATCTTTTTTAGAAGAAACCTGGGAGCATCTTTCCCAAACCGTTCCAGATAATACAAAGCTCCGTTGTGTGCTACCTAGTATTAGAGCGGGAAATTTTCTTAAAGAGATCATTGCAAAAAATCCCTCAAAGGCATGCTTCTTGCCAGAAATCTTGAGCATCGAAGGTTTTATTCAGCAGGTAGCAGATTTGGCTATCCTTGATAATACCCCATTGCTCTTCGAACTATACGAGGTATACCTAAACACTTTCCCTAAAGAACCCAAAGAGTCTTTTGATTCGTTTATTAATTGGGCGCCTACCTTACTTGGTGATTTTAACGAAATAGATCGTTATCTGGTAGATCCTAAAGCGTTTTTTAATTATTTACAGAGCATCCAAGACATGAACCACTGGATCATGCAACCAGAGCAAACTCCGCTCATGATTCAGTATTTATCGTTTTGGACGCATCTATACGGCTATTACTCTGCATTTACAGAGCATCTTATAAACAAGGGAGTTGGTTATCAGGGAATGGTATACAGAGAAGCTGCAGGCCAGGTTGAGCATTATTTTAATGCCCATCAAGAAACCTTCCACGCCTTTATTGGTTTTAATGCACTCAACAATGCCGAACAACACCTTTTTCAAGAACTTCTCGAAAGAGACCAAGCCTTGGTCTATTGGGACGCAGAAGCACACTTTATAAATAATTCCAACCATAGTGCGTCGCATTTTATGCGCTCTTACTTTAAACAATGGAAAACCTATCAAAACGCAGAGCCACTTTTTGTTACCAATCATTATCCAGAGACCAAGAAGCTAAATGTTATCGAGTCTTCTAGTGCGGTATCGCAAGTAAAACACGTGGGTACGCTTTTGTCACAGCTAACTCACGAAGAATTATCTAAAACTGCGGTAGTCTTGGCCAACGAAGCTTTGCTGGTCCCACTTTTAAATTCGTTGCCAGACAATGTAACCCAAGTAAATGTGACCATGGGTATGCCGTTTAAGAATATTCCGCTTGGGCAGTGGTATTTAATGCTTTCAAGCCTAGTGTTAGAGGGTAAAACCGTGTACTACAAAGATGTTTTTAGAGTGCTCAGTCATCCTGTTTCTAAAAGGCTCATCGCTTCTTCGTCTTCTGTTTTAAGTAAAATCACAGCAGATAATCGTGTTCAGTTAACGATTCAGCAAATACAACAGTATGCCCATGAAAGCGACCACGAAATATTGCAATTATTATTCTCTAGTTGGAAGCTTCCCGGAACTGCCTTCTTAGAGCGCATAACACAATTGCTTAGTTTAGAAAAATCTCAAGACTTGGTCATTTCTAGTGCGAAGGCCAAATTGTCTCAAATTGTAGAGAGCTTAGAGGTTATCCAAACTCAATATCCTAAGTTACAAACAGGGGACGCTCTAAAAGTTATGTTTGTACAGCAGCTCAAAACTGCGAGCTTAGACTTTCATGGCGATGCTTACAAAGGTCTGCAAATAATGGGAGTGCTAGAAACCCGCCTTCTTGATTTTGAGCGAATCATCATGACTTCTGTAAACGAAGGAGATATTCCAGCTGGTAAATCGAGCCCATCTTTTATTACATCCGACCTAAAAAAAGCTTTTGACCTGCCTTCTTACTTTGAGAAAGATGCCGTGTTTACCTATCATTTTTATCGCATGTTGCATCGTGCAACGAATGTAGATTTACTTTATATCAATAGCCAGGAAGGAATTGCTGCCAAAGAAAAAAGCCGATTAATTCTACAGCTAGAAAACGACGCTCTCCCTAAACATACAATACAGCATTTTACGCTCGAACCCGTTTTTTTAAACAAAGAGATTTTGCCCATAGTGGTTCACAAAACCCAGATGGCTATGCAACGATTACAAGAAATCGCCACCAAGGGTTTTTCTCCGTCTGCCTTAACAGGGTACATTAGAAACCCCATAGATTTTTACAAACAGCGCCTGCTTAAAATTAGGCCAGAAGAAGGGGTAGAAGAAACAATTGCTTATAATACCCTCGGAACCATAGTACACGAAAGCATCGAGTTACTGTATGGCAATTTTATAAATCAAGACCTCGAAGTCGCCTCATTAAAGGCCTTGTTCGATCAAATAACAAAAGTGGTCACTACAAGTTGTGAGAAGGTTTTTTCTTCTAAACATTATCTTATTGGTCACAATCGGATCATCTTTGAGGTTGCCAAACAATATGTGCGTCTGGCGATACATCAAGATATAGACTTGCTCAATAAAGGGCGCAAAATCACCTTGCTTGGTTTAGAACAAGAGCTAGATTGGCAACTGGATAATACCTCGCTTCCTTTTCCCGTTACGCTAAGAGGTGTAATCGATAGGGTAGACTTGCTAGATAATCAACTGCGAATCATCGACTATAAAACCGGACGAGTCACTAAAAGTGATTTAAAGCTCTCTGACTGGGATTCGCTTTTTTCTGAATACAAGTTCGGTAAAGGCTTTCAAGTGCTCACTTACGCCTTGTTATATCATAAAAATAAAGGTGTAGTGGCCCAGCAAGCCGGTATCATTTCGTTTAAAAACATGAGTGACGGTTTTATGGGAGTTTCTCTGGCTGGAGAGTTAGCCTTGGAAGGCGACAATGTGTCGGCATCGCTACTAGATACGTTCGAATCATATCTAATCAAATTAATAGAAGAGATTTGCAATGCCCAAGTTCCGTTTACAGAAAAAGAAGTCTTATGAAAATAATTAAGAACCTAGCCTTAGATGGCCTGCATCATAGACCCATAGTCACAGACCTTTTTTTTAAACAATCCCAATCCCCCAAACCCATCGTATTGTTTTGCCATGGTTATAAAGGCTTTAAAGATTGGGGTGCTTGGACCATCATGGCAGAGCAGTTTGCCAATGCAGGCTACTTTTTCGTGAAATTTAATTTCTCACATAACGGTGGAACTTTAGAAGATCCCATCGATTTTCCAGACTTAGATGCGTTTGCCAACAACACCTATTCTAAAGAAATGGACGATTTGCAAGCCGTTATTAATTGGCTTAGCTCCAATAATCCATACCAAACAGAGCTCAATCCCGAGCAACTCTATTTATTAGGACACAGCAGAGGCGGTGGAATTGTTACATTAACTGCGGCACAGGACCCAAGAATCAAAAAGGTAGTTTCGCTTGCAGGAGTTTGTGATTATCGTAGCCGATTTTTAGAAGGTACTCCCCATTTTGAGCAATGGCAAAAAAGCGGCGTAACCCATGTAGAGAACACCCGAACCAAGCAACAACTACCACATAACTTTTCGTTTTTCCAAGACTTTATCGCAAACGAGCAAAAGCTTACAATCAAAACCGCATCCCAATCAATCACAATTCCACATCTAATTGTACACGGCGAAGCAGATACTTCGGTAACCCTTGTCGAAGCTCAAAACTTGCACCGCTGGAATCCTAAAAGCGAACTTTATATCGTCCAAGATGCAGATCATGTTTTTGGACTAAAACATCCTTGGCAGCAAGACTCATTATCGCTTCATATGGAGTTGGTGATGCAGAAGGTGTTGTCTTTTTTTATGGCCCCTGCCTAACGGCACCGCGCTTTCGCTTCTCGCTTTTGCTTCGCAAAGAGCTTAGGCATGTCGCTTTATCGCTGGGGCGAAACTCACATTAGATTCAACTATCCAAAAAAAGCTGTAGCTTTAATCGTCTAATTAATTCTCTTTAGCAATGAATAACACGAATATACCCTGTCCTGTTTGTCAAACGTCAATTTCTATAGATACTATGGCACTATTATCTGGCCAAAAATTTAATTGCCCAAATACAGACTGCGACGCGAGTATCGGTCTTGCAGCTGAGTCTAAAGACATTGTAAAAGGTACTATGGATAAGTTTGAGGATTTAAAGGGAAATGCATAGAAGCACACACCCAAAACCCGAGAAATTTACTAATTAGCTGCTTCCAAATCTTGCTTGTTTAGCCTGAGCAATTGCAGTTTGTTTCGCTCATCTTTAAGCCTATAAAGGCGCACTTCCTGCGTCATAAAACTCTTCCCCCAATTGTAATAAATGGTAAGTTTTACATAAGTAGGTTCTGGTTTTTTATTTCCGCGATACGTAAAGTTGACCAACCATTCGCCATCACCTAAATCGTCTACAAAAAATTCTTTGCTCGAATACCCCTTGGTTTTTTCGTCCTTAATGAGCTCCTGATTTTTGGCAAGAGAATGCTCAAATACGTACGAACGCAACTCAGGATTCACAAATTCAATATCAAATTCGGCCTCAGAAGTATTCCATTCAAAAATCAAGCGAACGTCTTTGCGAAATTCATTAATGTCTTCGCTCAATGGAACAAATTTTTCTTTAATCGCAGCTTGGTTGTTTCGGTTATAAAATATGTATTCCATCTCTGAATAGATTTGCCTACCTATCCCTTCTTTATCGGCCTGATTGCCCATAAGCATATAACTCATATAAAGTCGCCAGGCTTGCACAAACTGGTTGTTTTCTAAATGCGCATTGGCCAAATCACGATAAGATTGGGCATAATCTGGGCGGAGTCTCGCTACCTTCTTATAAATAGCAACGGCCTCTCTTTTTAGTCCTAATGCCTGAAACTGATACCCAATAGCTTTCTGAATCTCAGGGTTTTTAGCAAATCGCTTCGAAAGGGCATTTAAAACATCTGTTGCCAAACTAGGGTCTTTGTAATATGTAGCAAAATGTTGTGCAATAGAAAGGTGATCAGCATAGTTCGTAAGTGTCGCTTGCAAACTGTCGTTGTAATAGGCAACAGCATTTTGCTTGTTTTTAAGGCTCTCCAGAGTTTTTACGTATTGATTGGGCTCTAAGATGCTCCCTTCTAAAGATTGGGCGTCATTGGCATAATAATCCTTGTTCTGAAGCTTCTCAAGGCTCTCCCGTTGCTGAGCGCTCTTATCGCCAAAGCCACCATACTTTGTTTTAATAACTATTACGCCCCCGGCGGCCAGGGAACCATATTTATTGGTAGATGCTAAAGATTTTAAAGCATAAATAGCTTCAATTTGTGTAAGATCTAAATAGGTAGGCTCGTCGGTTGTAAATACGCCATCAACCTCCCAAGCCACTGGATAATCTTGCTGCACAGAAAAACCGCTGCCGCGCATATAAGCCTTGCCATTAATGGCCACTTGGTAGCCAGAAATTTTACCTTTTAGGGCTTCAGAAAGCGATCCATACATATTGCTCAATTCTTCGCCATCTACATAGCCCACGGCATAGCCAGCCGTTTTAGGGTCAAAATTCCCTCTTGAGGTATCAAACGATTGCTCTGCTTTTTGTCTTCTTTTAAGCACTTCTCCTTTTGAATTTGTAACCGTTATCACTACCTCGTCTAGCTCATTTTCGATAGCAATCATTTCTAAATCAAGCTGATAAGTGACATCTTCTATTAAAACCGCTATTTCTTTAAACGACACATGGCTAAATTGTAATGTTTCTCCTGGGCTAACTTCAATTTTATATCGCCCTCTGTTGTCTGTTTGCGTCCCTCTAGACGTGCCTACAACAGAAATGTTTACATCTGCAATTGGAGCATCCATAAAGGTGATAACGCCTTTCAATTCACGTAACTGATTTGTGGAATTGACTGTCCCTAAGGCGGTGGCGTCGTTTTGGTAGTAATTTTGATTCTTATTCTGTTCGATCACCTTAGCTCGTCTCTGGGCTATTATTTCTGGAGCATTAATCGTTCTAATAATAACAAAGCCTTTAGTAACATACATATGGGCTATATCACTATATGGAATCACTGGTGCGGTTTTCCACTCGACGTCATCAACAATATAAAGTCCAGGAGATCCGAATCCCGCGTAGCGACCCTTTAACATCTGTTCTATATCTGGATTGGCAATCATTTTAAGCTCCTTTGGTCCTAAGTAATGAACTGCACTGCGCGAACTTGCGGGATTAAAAATCCCGAACGGCGTGTAAAGCTTTACGTTCATCACTTCTGCCAAATCTGTAGGCTCATCGACTGGCACCTCTGCTGTAATGACTACCTCATCTAGCGATTCAACAAAATCATCTAAGGCAATATTTAAAACACTAGAAGTGTCTTCTAAAAGAATCTCAACCTCTTTAAAGCCAACGTGGCTAATTTTAATGGTTTCTCCTACAACAGCATCTAACTTATACTCCCCTGCATCATCAGATTTTGTGCCCTTGGATGTGCCCTTTATAAATACATTTACATCTCCCACAGGACTATTCTGAAACGTAATTTGGCCGGTTACCTGCATAGGTTGTCCCGTCTGAGCCATAAGGTTAAATAAACCCGTCAAAAAAAATGACAAACAGAGAATTAAGTGCTTAAGATTCATAGCAAGATTTGCAATGCAAGATAATACGCTCTGTCTTAGTTCTCAAAATTCATTACAATACATTAACATTTGGGCAATGTTATTTGGCAAGGTGTTAACGGCATAGTGGCTGGGAGTGCCACTTCGTGGTCCTCCCAAAAAACTCCACTCCTGCAAATAGTAAATCAAGCTCACTGAAAGTGAGCTTGATTTTTTGTGCTCCCAAGTGATCGCAAGCAAGCTTTAAATAGGGAGTCTTTTTGCTGCGCAAAAAGTTCCCAACATTCACGCACTACTGCAAATATGAAATAACTCACGCCTAGCGGCGCTCATATTTTTTGTTTACTAGGGCTTAAGAAAGCGAGCTTTCGGGAGTCTTTTTGCTACACTAAAAGCTCCCAACATTCACGCACTACTGCAAATATGAAATAACTCACGCCTAGCGGCGCTCCTTTTTTTAGTCTCCTTCTCGGCTCGAAAGTAAACTTTCGGCCTCGAGAGAAACTAAAAAATCCGCACTTCCGTGCGGATTTCCTGCTTGATGTGGAGAAGATGGGAGTCGAACCCACGACCTCTTGACTGCCAGTCAAGCGCTCTAGCCAGCTGAGCTACATCCCCAGTAAGTGATGCCAAAAATAATAATAAAAATTTATTCCTTGCCCCTAAGCACCAATAAAGGTTTACTAGTGTGGAATTCTTTTTTGTAAATAAGATTTTTCTCCCAGATTTTCTTAAAAAATCCGCGTTTGCGACGTATCACACACAACATATCCGGGTTATTCGATTGAAAATGCTCCAATAGTCCTTGAAAAATAGTGGCGTTCTCTGTGACTTTACAATTGTCTTTAAGAGTCTCTAACCGCTCATCGATTTTGAGGTCTTCGTCTGTGTTGTCTGGAGTAACAACATGCAATAAATTTAGCTTGGCAGAGAATAGTTGCTTAAAACTAGCCACGGTATCCAAAATACTATCGGCTTTTATCTGTCCAGACTTAAAGGCCATCAAAATCACATCTATTTTTCTAAAGATGTATTCTTTAGGAATCACCAGTACAGGAATCTCGGTTTGCTTAATAATTTTACCTGTTACTCCGCCAAGAAAGACTTCGTCTGCCTTGTCTACGCTTTGTGGAGATACAATCATTAGATCGATGTCTAATTGTTTAGAGATTCTATTAAGGGCTTCAAAAGGATTACCTTTAATCGCTCTGGTAATTACTTGAACATCCTTGGTGTCTACACTATCTACAACTTTTTTTAGCTGTGCTTCACTCTCTTCGATAATTAGCTCGTTTACCTTCGTAAGTCCTGCTACTTTAGAAAACTCGCGGTAAATATTTACTAAATAAACAGTAGCTCCGCTAAGCGATGCAAATTGCACGGCATAGCGCAAATTAGTCACCCCATTTTCTACATTTCCAACTGGAACTAAAATTCGTTTCATCACATTTAATTTTGGGTAAGACGCCATTTAGACAGCGCTTTCTTTACCTTTGTGCAAAAGTACATCGAATTAATGATTCGTTTGGCAAAAAAAGAAGAAATAGGGCAAATTCTAAGCCTAACTCGAGCCTGTGCCGCACATATGATCGCACAGCAAATATTTCAATGGAACGAACATTACCCCTCTGCTCAAGCCTTTGAAAATGACATAGATAGGCAAGAACTCTACCTCTACGAATCCCAAAATACAATCGTAGGTTGTTTCGTCGTTTCTACTTTTATGGACACCGAATATCTGCCTATTGCATGGAGTACCCCGAACGATCACAACTATTATATTCATCGTTTAGGAGTCCATCCTGAGCATCAAAAAAAAGGCATCGCTAGAGCCATGATGGATTTTGCAGAAGACCTCGCAAGAAGCAATGGCGCTCACGCAGTAAGGCTCGATACTTTTAGCCAAAACAAGCGCAATCAGCGGTTTTATATTAATCGAGGGTACAATCAACTAAGCAACATCTATTTTCCAAAGCAAAGCGAGTACCCCTTTTATTGCTACGAACTCCTGTTAAATCCCTCATGACAAAAGATACCAGCATCAACATCACTTTTGGGCGTATTCAGCAGTTGGCACTACCCGCTATTATTGCTGGTATTGCAGAGCCTGTACTTTCGCTTACAGATGCAGCAGTGGTTGGAAACATGCAGTCTCTTGGCACCGAATCCTTGGCAGCCGTTGGTATTGTAGGTTCGCTTATTTCATTTTTCATTTGGGTGTTGGGGCAATCACGATCGGCCATAAGCGCTATTATTTCTCAGAGTTTGGGCGCTGGGAAGCTTGAAACACTTAAAACATTTCCAGCGCAAGCTGTACTGCTCAATTTTTTAAGCAGCTTGGTAATCCTTTTTGGAACCTACTTTTTTGCTCGGGAAATCTTTATTCTACTGGAAGCCAAAGGCCTCATTCTAGACTTAAGCATCGACTATTACAATATTCGCGTTTGGGGCTTCCCACTTTCTCTTTATACCATTGCCATCTTTGGGGTGTTTAGAGGGCATCAAAATACCTTCTGGCCTATGATTGTAGCTGGCCTTGGAGCTGCATTAAATATTGGACTAGACTTTGCCCTTGTCTACGGAATCGAGGGTTGGATAGACCCTATGAATATAAAAGGAGCAGCCTGGGCAAGCCTCATCGCACAAATGTTCATGGCGATTTTGGCCACTATTTTATTACGCGTGACTACCGATGTTTCGTTTAAGGTATCGCCTAAAATTCACCCACAAATAAAGCGATTGGCCGTTATGTGGGGAAATCTTATTATTCGCTCCGTGGCCCTGAATACGGCCCTGCTGCTCGCAATACGTACTGCTACCGGCTTAGGGACCATCTCTATAGCAGCCCATACCATCGCCATTAATTTATGGCTTTTTGCTGCCTTTTTCTTAGATGGGTATGGCGCGGCAGGAAACATTTTAGGCGGACGCTTATTGGGAGCCAAGGATTACACCAAACTTTGGCACCTCACGAGGCGGGTTACCATTTATAATATGATTGTAAGTGGCGGCCTAATGTTAGTAGGTGTGCTTTTAAGCAAACAATTGGGGCTATTATTTAATAAAGACCCACTGGTGCTTACCGCTTTTTATGGCATTTTTACTTATGTAATTGTTTCGATGCCACTAAGTGCTGTGGCTTTTACCTTAGACGCTATTTTTAAAGGTTTGGGCGAAATGCGATACCTGCGTAACGTGCTGCTATCGGCTACCATTTTAGGTTTTATACCCGTGCTTATCGCAAGCGACTATATGGGTTGGGGGCTTGACGGAATTTGGATCGCACTTTTGGTTTGGATCGCTATTAGAGCCATTGCCCTTATTTTTAAATATAGAAGCAAGTATTTAATCCTCGCAGACAAGAGGCCAAAGGTCTAGTAATTTTGACTTACTTTTACTGCGAATTTTGAACCTATGGATATTCTTAACTTTTTAGGTGGCAGCGGAATGTTTGTCCTTTTAGGCTTGTTTGTGGTGATTGTTGTTTTGTATAACAAAATCAAAACCAGACGGTTTCATAAATCAGCAGGGAAAAAGAAATAGCTCTTATGAGTACAATTAGAATCACAAAAGAATTCTCCTTTGAGACTGGCCATGCACTATATGGCTACGATGGAAAATGTCGCAATGTACATGGGCATAGTTATAAACTGTCTGTGACTGTAATAGGGAGCCCTATCTCAGATAACTCCCATGTAAAATTTGGGATGGTGATAGACTTTGGCGATCTTAAAAAAATCGTGAAAGAAGAAATTGTAAATGTATTTGATCATGCTACAGTATTTAATAAAAATACGCCACATGTCGAGCTAGCCAAAGAGCTAGGAGACCGCGGTCATAATGTATTGTTGGTAGATTATCAGCCAACCAGTGAAATGATGGTGATAGATTTTGCCAGTAAAATCAAAAAGAGATTGCCAGAAAACATTTTACTTCACTCCTTAAAATTGCAAGAAACCGCCACTAGCTTTGCCGAATGGTTTGCCAGTGATCAGTAGCAACTTGCTTTTACTATCTTTACTTTATGCAACTACCCGAAGGTAAAAAAGTATACTTCTCTAGCGACAACCATTTGGGAGCTCCTACCTATGAACAGAGTCGTGAAAGGGAGCGCATCTTTGTTGCTTGGTTAGATAACATCAAACAAGATGCGGCGGCCGTTTTTTTGTTAGGCGATCTGTTCGACTTTTGGTTTGAATACAAAAAAGTGGTTCCAAAAGGCTTTGTTAGGGTTTTGGGCAAACTGGCGGAATTATCTGATGCCGGCATTCCAATTCATTTCTTTGTAGGCAATCACGATCTTTGGATGCGTTCATATTTTCAAGACGAATTGGGCATCCCTACGTATCGCGACGTGAAAGAGTTTAGCTTTAATGGTAAAAAGTTCTTAATAGGTCACGGAGACGGAAAAGGCCCCGGCGACAAGGGTTACAAACGTATGAAAAAGGTTTTTACCAATCCGTTTTCTAAATGGTTGTATCGCCAATTGCACCCAGATGTTGGGATGCGTTTTGCTCAATATCTGTCTGTAAAAAACAAGCTTATCTCTGGAGACGAAGACAGAAAATTTTTAGGAGAAGACAAAGAATGGCTAGTTCAGTATTGTAAACGTAAGCTAGAAGAAGGTCATTACGACTACTTTGTTTTTGGGCACAGACATTTACCTATGACCGTCAATCTTAACGATAAAGCCAAGTATATTAATCTTGGTGATTGGATTACACACTATACCTATGCAGAGTTCGATGGACAAGAATTAAAACTAAAGACCTATTTAAAACAATAGGTTTTAAAACTAGGCATTTGGAACAAACAGACTACGCCACCTATCGATCACAACAACGCTTCTTTGATTCCAAAGACGGGCCACTCGCTTTTATAGACCATGGCTCGGGCCCAGTAATTTTGTTGCTTCACGGCGTGCCTACGTCTGGATGGCTATACCGCCATATGATTTCTGATTTGACCTCGCAGGGTTTTAGAGTAATCGTACCCGATATGTTGGGTTATGGCAGTAGTGCTTCTCCAGATTTATATGAGGTATACCACGAACAAGAACATGCCAGCAGAATTTTGGCCTTAATGAGTTTTTTAAACATTCCGCAGTGGCACCATGTAATGCATGATGCTGGAGGTCTTTGGACTTGGCCTTTATTTGCGCTCTCCCCGAAAAGCATCCTGTCATTAACGGCTCTTAATTGTATCGCATTCGAAGCTGGATTTAAACCTCCAATGCGATTTAAGCGCGGTTTTTTGGCCAAAGCCGTTATGTGGACCTATCACAACGGAATCACAACCTCGATGATGCTCAAAGGTCTTTTTAAAAGTGGCTTAAATAAAAACTCACTCACAAAGCAAGACATAGAAGGTTATAAAAAGCCATTGCTCGAAGGTAAAACCAAAGGGATGTATTATTTTTTTACTCAAACCTGTAATAAGCTACCTCTTATCTCAAAATTCACAGATAAAGTAGATGTACCAGCTCAGATTATTTGGGGTAAGAATGATTCTTTTTTAAAGCTCCAACCTCAGCGTGATGAGTTTACTGCGTTTTTGAGTGTTGGTGATGATTCGGTGCATATTTTAGATGCAAAACACTTTATTCAAGAAGAGAAACCAAAGGAGATTGTTACGCTTATTACAAAATTTTTAAAAGAGTTAGTTTAATAAATACTCAAGGGTAATGGCGTCTAGTTTTCCATCTGCAAACAAACCTTTTCTTTGCTCAAACTCTAAGAGAGCATTAAACGTTTCTGCTCTGTAAAGCCCGTCTAATTGAAGACTATCGCCATGCGCATTTAACATGCGTTGTACCTCGTATACCAAAGCGTTTTGATCCCCAATGGTAAGCTCATTTGCTTCTGGATTGGCGTAAAATTGCTTTCTTATGAGTTGTTTTTTAAAGTCCTCTTTAGATAATCCCTTCGAATTCTTTGATATTTTTGGCTGCTTTATCAATGCCTCATAATAGGCTACTTTGGCCAGTTTTTCACGATATTGATTCACAGCGGCTAAAGTCGATTCGCGATCGTTTTTTGGGTTGCGCACATCTATCTTATTAGCGCTCCATTGAGTGATAATATAACCATTAACCGCCTCTATCGCGCTATAATAGTCGTACACTAATCCCTTGTCTGCCTTAGACACATCTAGCCCTTCTGGAACTTTATATTCGTATTCTTGAAGCGAAAAGCGTTTGTATTTAGAATACATATTAAACCCCATGACGCCCAAAATCACGACCAGTAAAATAATTATGATCTGTTTCATTTTGTTTGGTTGTAAACTTAAAAATACAAAAAATGCTAGTGCTTAAGGTCTTTTATTTTTAGCTGCAGGCTGGTTCTTCCCTGCCAAGTGTTTTCGTCTACGGTAAAAGCTGCGCTAAAATTTGTGCCTTTTATGTGCGCAATTCGATCTCCCAGACCAAACCCGATAGCATTAATTTTTTCTGAACCACCTTGTTCTACGGTTAATTTTAGATGAGCCCCGTTTTCACCCACACCTTTGGCCCATCCAGTATCTTTTAGCCCTTCGGTCATAAAAACAGGAGTCATATTGCCGGGCCCAAAAGGCGCAAACTGCCTGAGTAAACGATAAAATTTAGGATTGATTTCGTTTAAATCGAGCTGCATATCGATTTGCAATTCTGGCACTCGCATAGAAGATTTAATTGTGTTTTTAACCTCTGCTTCGAAGGCATCTTTAAAAGACTTGTAGTTTTCTGGTTTTATGGTGAGCCCTGCTGCATATTTATGCCCTCCAAATTGAATCAGGTGTTCACTACATGCTGCAATTGCTTGGTATACGTCAAACCCACGCACCGAGCGGGCCGAGGCCGCTAGCACATCCCCAGATTTTGTGAAGACAATGGTAGGACGGTAATAGGTTTCTATAAGTCTAGAAGCCACAATGCCAATCACCCCTTTGTGCCACTCAGCGTCATAAACCACCGTGGTAAATCGGTCCTGTTCTAAATCCGATTCGATCATAGCCAATGCTTCTTGGGTTATGGCCATGTCTGCCTCTCGCCTAGTTAGGTTATAGGTTTCAATTTCTTGTGCAATGGCTGTCGCGTTTTCAAGGTTTTGCTCCATTAATAAATTGACGGCATGCAATCCGTGCTTCATTCTGCCAGCGGCATTAATCCGCGGAGCGATAATAAAAACAACATCTGTAATAGTAAACGCCTCTTTCTTTTGACTGTTTAAAATGGCTTGAAACCCAGGTCGAGGCAATTGATTAATTACCTGCATTCCGTAATATGCCAGAATCCTGTTTTCGCCAGTAATGGGTACGATATCTGCTCCAATAGCTGTAGCGACCAAATCTAAGCATGGGAGCAGTTCGTCAAATTCTTTGTCCCGCTGCTGGTGTAACCCTTGCACTAATTTAAAACCAACACCACAACCACAAAGTTCTTTATAGGGATAATCGCAATCGTCCCGTTTTGGGTCTAAAACGGCAATGGCGTCAGGCAGCTCGGCTCCAGGTCTGTGATGATCACAAACTATAAAATCTATGCCCTTTTCTTTTGCATATGCGATTTGCTTAATCGCCTTTACTCCGCAGTCTAGGGCGATAATTAAAGTGCAGTCGTTATCTGCCGCATAATCTATTCCAGCAATCGATACTCCATAACCTTCGTTATAGCGATCTGGAATATAGGTGCCAACATTCGCATAATAGCTCTGTAAATAAGAAGCCATTAATGCCACACTCGAGGTGCCGTCTACATCGTAATCTCCATACACCAAAATATTTTGATTCTGCGCTATGGCGGATTCGATTCTTGCCACAGCCAAGTCCATATCCTTCATTAAAAAAGGATCGTGCAATTGCTCTAAACTGGGTCTGTAAAATGCTTTGGCGGCCTCAAAAGAATCAATTCCTCTTTGAGCCAATAAAGTCGCAATCGTGGTAGGTATTCCAAGCGAATTTGCAAGTTGAGTTACTTCCTCTTTGGGTGGGATTGGGCGTAGGTTCCAGCGCATGGATACGTAGAGATTGAAAAGAGACTTAAAAATATCTAAAGTAAAAATACGACTATAATGTAAGCCTGTTACTTTTAAATCGACTTTGGTTACAAGAATTTGTAAATTCGTTCAATAAAACTAACAAGCTATGCCCTTAGTAACTCCTCTCTCTGCAGATCATGATTTAGAAACAAAACAACTCGCAGAATTTTTTAACGAAACCCTTGGTTTTTGCCCTAACAGTGTGCTTACCATGCAACGGCGTCCGGCCATTAGCAAGGCGTTTATAAACCTTAATAAAGCAGTGATGGCCAACGAAGGCCGAGTTACTTCTGCCCTAAAGCGAATGATTGCTTGGGTGAGTAGTAACAGCACTGGTTGTCGTTATTGCCAGGCGCATGCCATTCGTGCTGCCGAACGTTATGGAGCAGAACAAGAACAGCTCGATAATATTTGGGAATACAGAACACATCCTGCTTTTAGCGAAGCAGAGCGGGCCGCATTAGATTTTTCGTTAGTAGCATCTCAAGTGCCTAATGGAGTCGATCAGCAAATAAAAGATCGCTTGTATGAGCATTGGAACGAAGGTGAAATTGTAGAGATGTTGGGTGTGATTTCGCTCTTTGGCTATTTAAATCGTTGGAACGATTCAATGGGAACTTCTATAGAAGATGGCGCCGTAGAAAGTGGCGACCAATACTTAGGCAAACACGGTTGGAACAAAGGCAAGCACCTTTAAGGTTTTCCGGCCACAACTAGTACCAATTCCCCTTTAGGGGGCTTGGCCTCAAAATGTGCAATCAAATCAGATAACGTTCCGCGAAGTGTCTCTTCGTGCAGTTTTGTAAGCTCTCTAGATACACTTGCTCGTCTGTCATTGCCAAAATGTTCGGCAAAATGGCTAAGTGTTTTAATGAGTTTATGAGGCGATTCGTAAAAAACCATGGTGCGCGTTTCTTGAGCGAGCAATTCTAAACGGGTTTTACGACCTTTCTTAACAGGCAAGAAGCCTTCAAAAATAAATTTATCGTTGGGCAAACCGCTATTGACCAAGGCAGGAATAAGTGCTGTGGCGCCTGGCAAGCAATCGACTTCGATGTTTGCAGCGACCGCTGCTCTCACCAATAAAAAGCCTGGGTCGCTAATGGCAGGTGTTCCGGCATCAGAAATTAGGGCAATAGATTCTCCGTTTTTAAGACGCTCAACGAGTCGGTCTACCGTTTTATGCTCATTATGCATATGGTGAGACTGCATTTGGGTTGATATCTCATAATGCTTTAAAAGTTTGCCGCTAGTGCGCGTATCTTCTGCCAAAATCAAATCGACCTCGCCCAGCACATCAATGGCGCGCAACGTGATATCTTTAAGGTTGCCGATGGGAGTAGGAACAATGTAGAGTTTAGCCATGGATAGGTCTTACTGTTTTACCAAAAAAGTAGGAGGTCAATAAAAAGATCATGGCAAGTAAAGTAAAAGTGGTTGAATCTCCAGCAAAATAATGTGCAAAAAACGCTAAAACAATATCAAAGAAAAATCCAGCATAGGCCCATTCGGTAAGCCAACGGCTTTTTCGCCATAAAATCATTGCAATTCCGCAAATTTTAGCCACCGCAAGCGGAATAACCAAATACTCCGGATAATTAAAGCTCGTGAAAAACCCTCGTATCATTTCGGTATCTAGAAAATACATACTCGCCGAATAACACATTACCATACAAAGAAGCACTGTGCTGGCCCAATAGATGATTTTAGAAGGAAGCATCGCTTAATACCGCTTTTCTATAACTGCCAGAAAACGGTCTACGTATTCTTCTTTACCCAACCAATAATTGTAGGCTGGTTTTACCTTGCCCACCACATAATCCTTGGCTTTTTGAAAGTCTCCTAAGCTATCGAGTTGGGTCATTACTCGTTCTAATTCGTCTGGGTTTTCGTTAAATAAATGTTTTATAAAAGCCAGTCGATCGTTGAGTCCTAGCTGTGTCGGTTGCTGTATACTGTCGTTTAAAGATTTAGGCTTTTCTTGGGTTTCGTTTTTTGTAATGGGCTCTTCTTTGGTTTCGTGGCTCACCAAAGTTGGTTCGAGTGCTTCGTCTATCTTTCGTTCAAAAACAGGCATATTGGCAAAGTCCATCCCTATATCTTCCATGTCGCTTTTTACCGCTTTTTGTGACGGAATCACTTCTTCTAAAAGGGCGTCTACGGCTGTGGTTTCTTCTGGCATTTGGGCTACGATGTCTTTAATTTTTTCTATTAAAGGCTCGGTAAGCTCCTGCTGATGCTCAGATTTTTCTACTGGTTTTGGGTCTCTAAACCAGTTTTGTTCTCTATAACTCTTTGAGTCAAGGGATTTGTCTTGCTGCTCTGTGGGTAACTCGGGCTCACCAACGGCCGATTCTAAATGCGACAAAACAGCCAAACGGTCGTACAGAGCCAGTGCTCTTTGTTTAAGCGTTGCTGCGCTTTTGCCTTCTGAATCGTCAAGAATTTCTTGCGCTAAGGTTCTTAGCTCTGCAAGGATGCTCTTATTCATAACTTTAAAATTTTACTGCTATTTATGATGTGGTTTTTATACCTTTACACCACTTAGAGTTACTAACGGTTAAATGACCGTTTTCGTCTAGAAAAGTACAAAATGTTTCTCGAAAATACCGTAAATCAACAAGAACAGTTTGGATGGATCGAAGTAATTTGCGGTTCGATGTTCTCGGGTAAAACCGAGGAACTGATTCGCCGATTAAAGCGCGCCCAATTCGCCAAACAAAGAGTCGAAATCTTTAAACCCGCCGTAGACAAACGCTACGACGACGATCTTGTGGTTTCTCACGACAGCAACGAAATACGATCTACACCCGTTCCGGCGGCAGCCAATATCCCTATTCTGGCAGATAATTGCGATGTTGTAGGCATAGACGAGGCTCAATTTTTTGACGACGAAATCGTAAAGGTGTGCAACGATCTTGCCAACAGGGGTATTCGTGTGATCGTCGCTGGATTAGACATGGATTTTAAAGGCAATCCTTTTGGGCCTATGCCCGCCCTAATGGCCACCGCCGAGTATGTGACTAAGGTTCATGCTGTTTGTACCAGAACCGGTAATTTGGCCCAATATAGTTTTAGAAAAGCACAGAGTGAAGATCTGGTTTTAATAGGCGAAACAGAAGAATACGAGCCCTTAAGTAGGGCGGCTTATTACAAGGCAACACTCCGCGAAAAATTACGCAAGATGGACGTAAAAGACCCTCAAGAGATAACCGCTACCAATCCTAAAAAATGAGCGGATATCAGGAGTCTACATTACAAATAGATCTTAGCGCGCTCACACACAATCACGCCTATTTAAAAAGCAAGCTAAATGCTGATACTAAAATGCTTGCGGTTGTAAAAGCTGCCGGTTATGGCAGTGATGCCGTAATAATTGCCAAACATTTAGCAGCATTAAAGGTCGATTATCTAGCGGTTGCCTACACCAGTGAGGGGGTGGCCTTACGAGATGCTGGAATCCAATTGCCTATTTTGGTATTACACCCGCAGCCAACCAATTTTGACGAACTTACCCAAAGATGCCTCGAACCAAATATTTACAGCTTTAGAATGTTGGAGTTGTTTGTAAGTAAAGCCAAATCACTTGGAATAGAAAACTACCCAATTCATCTTAAATTTAATACAGGTCTGAATCGTTTGGGTTTTGCTCCTTCAGAAGTGACAAAGCTCATTGATCTTCTTAAAGATACCTTAGAAATTAAGGTCAAATCTGTTTTTACACATTTGGCGGCGAGCGAAGACACCAAAGAACGGGACTTCACAAAAACGCAGCTAGAAAGGTTTAATAACATCCTTGCCCAACTATTACCTACTTTAGACTACAAACCAATCATTCATGCGACCAACACCTCAGGAATTTTAAACTTTCCCGAGGCCCATTACGATATGGTACGCTCTGGGATTGGGCTATATGGATATGGCAATGCACCCGAATATGACGCTGCACTTAAGCCAGTTGCTTCGCTTTTTTCTGTAATCTCGCAAAAACACGAGGTAAAACGGGGGCAAAGTGTTGGATATAATCGGGCATTTATCGCAAAAAATACTATGACTATCGCCACAATTCCGCTAGGTCATGCAGATGGGATTTCGCGTCAGTATGGGAATGGTATTGGTTGGGTCACTATTAAGGGTCAAAAAGCTCCTATGGTAGGAAATATTTGCATGGATATGCTAATGGTAGATGTCTCTCACATAGACTGTAAAGAGGGGGATTCTGTGCTGATTTTCGGGCCAGATCAATCTGCCAATCAATTGGCTCAGAATGCCAGTTCTATCTCTTACGAACTCCTTACGGCGGTCGCTAGTCGTATAAAACGTGTCGTTGTTCGAAAATAACGGCGTTTTTGAGCCTCTATTTTTAACAAATTATGGCCTATATGCTTATATTTAACCGTAATTAACTAAAAACTACAACTAGCATGTTAAAAGAATTTAAGAATTTTATTATGACAGGTAACGTTATCGAATTCGCGGTAGCTGTTATCTTGGCAGGAGCTGTAGGCCTTGTCGTAAATACATTTGTTTCTGATATGATGATGCCAATTATTGGTCATTTTGCAGGAGGAATGGACTTTGCAGAGTTAAAAGTTGTTCTAGACGAAGCTGTATTAGCTGCAGATGGATCTGTTGCAACGCCAGAAAACGCCATCATGTGGGGTAAATGGGTAAACACTATCATTAATTTGATTATTGTTGGTTTCGTTCTCTTTATGATGATGAAGGCATACAACAAATCAAAAAAGAAAGAAGAGGCAGTCGAAGAAGCTCCAGCTGGACCATCTCAAGAAGAATTATTAGCAGAAATTAGAGATTTGCTTAAAAAGTAATCTAGCCGCTACATACTTATTCTAACTAAACCGCCTCCCAACAGAGGCGGTTCTTTTTTATATAATTGTAAGATTAATTGTTCTAATCCTACTATTTTTGCAGTCTTAAACTCTTTGTAAATGTACAGTGTCGCAGTTGTTGGAGCTACCGGAATGGTTGGGCAAGTAATGCTCAAACTATTAGAAGAACGCAATTTTCCTATTTCGGAATTAATCCCAGTTGCCTCTGAGCGCTCTGTGGGTAAAACCATCACTTTTAAGGGCAAGGATTATACTATTGTGAGCATGCAACAAGCTATCGATAGAAAACCGCAACTGGCGCTATTTTCTGCTGGCGGAAATACCTCTTTAGCATATGCTCCAAAATTTGCAGCGGTGGGTACAAAGGTTATAGACAATTCTTCTGCTTGGCGTATGGATCCAGACAAAAAGCTCGTAGTGCCCGAGATTAACGCAGCCACACTCACAAAAGACGACTATATTATTGCCAATCCTAATTGTTCTACCATACAACTCGTGATGGCATTAGCGCCCTTACATAAAAAATATATTGCCAGAAGGCTTGTGGTCTCTACTTATCAGTCTGTTTCTGGTACAGGAAGCAAAGCGGTAAAGCAATTAGAAAACGAAATTGCTGGAGAGAAAGGCGAAATGGCCTATCCATATCCCATTTTTAGAAACGCCTTGCCACATTGCGACGATTTTGAGTCTAACGGCTATACAAAAGAAGAGCTCAAACTAACCCGTGAGCCGCAAAAAATATTAGACGATCGTTCGATTGCCATCACGGCAACAGCCGTACGAATTCCAACAGAAGGTGGGCATTCGGAAGCTGTAAACATACGATTCGAACACGATTTTGACTTAAGTGAAGTGCGTCAACTATTACACAATTCTTCAGGAATCGTGGTGCAAGACAATCCAGACACCAATACTTACCCAATGCCTATTTATGCCCAGCATAAGGATGCTGTTTTTGTTGGCAGAATACGTAGAGATTTGAGTCAGCCCAACAGTTTACACTTGTGGATTGTAAGCGACAACCTGCGTAAAGGCGCTGCTACAAATGCGATTCAAATAGCAGAGCACCTTATAAATGCGAAGCTCTTGTAAGCAGGCACCAAGCGGTTCGTCTAAAGTGGCATACTAACTAATATCGAACCGATGAAAATCTTTCACATTATTTTGCGCATAGGATTAGGGCTCATGCTCCTTCTTTTTGGACTCAACAAGTTTTTTTGGTTTTTACAAGACTTCGACTTTACAGGATATCCCGAAGCACAGCATCTGTTTGAAGCGCTTCGTTATTCTGGCGAAACAGACGCAGGCAACGGCTATATCATGAGCCTTGTAGGCCTAACAGAAGTTGCCGTTGGCGTGCTTTTAATCATTAAAAAGTGGGTGCCTTTTGCCTTGGTGATGTTGGTGCCAATCTCAATAAATTTGGTGCTTTTTCATGCCTTTGTAAATTTACCGAACATTGGACCAGCACTCGTTGTGGCGCTTATAAATGGCTATTTAATCTACAAGCATTGGGACGCTTATAAGCCCATGTTTGATTAAATAATTAGTATTTTTAAGAAAAATTCGAAGAATTTCTGATTTTTAAATCGGGTTTCTACCAATTTCTTATCGATTCAACAGGTAGGGTAAATCTCTGTTAAACTGTTGTATTAGAGACTAATGTGCCAATTATGAAAAAAAATACCCTTCTAGGTATTTATTTGCTTTGCTTCGTTTTTCTGAATTCTTGTTCGAACGATGATGACGGCTATGTGCCTGTCGCTATTGAGGCCAATGCCGATTCTGGTCAGTTACAACAAGATGCTACATTAGAGATAGATGTACTTGCTAACGACACTGGCGTTCCTACACAAGGAACTTTAACAGTGCAAAATGGAGATCACGGCAGCGCACAAATTATAGATCCTGCTGGGACACCCGCAGACCCTAGCGACGATTTGGTGCATTACGCTCCCGATACTTCGTTTTACGGAGGCGACTCTTTTACCTACACTATTTGTGATCAAAGCGGAACCAACTGTGCGACCGCAACTGTAACCATAACAGTAAACGGAGTAAGTCCTGTTAATTATAGCGTGGCAAACATTCCTTACGATACACTGTCGGAATATAATTTCTTTGAAGGGGCGCTGCGTGAGCAAGAGCCCGTATTTGGAGTAATGCCATACAAACCCATAAGTGCTTTGTTTTCTGATTACGCAAAAAAGAAGCGTTTTATTTGGATGCCGGAAAGCGTTGAGGCCAGTTACGTAAACGACTACTCTATTTTAGATATGCCTGTGGGCACAATTCTTATCAAAACATTTTACTACGACAACGTTCAGCCAGCCAACGATACTCGAATCATAGAAACACGCCTAATGATTAAAAATGAGGAGGGTTGGATTTTTGCAGAATACGTCTGGAACGACGACCAAACAGAGGCATATTTAGATATGAATGGCTCTTTTACAGAAGTTACCTGGCTGCAAGATGGCGTAGAGAAATATGCCAATTATGCTATCCCTGCGGAATCGGCTTGTTTTACCTGTCATAAATCAGAAGTAAATTCGATTCCGATAGGTTTAAAACCTCAAAATTTAAACGGAGATTACCCCTATGCCGATGGGGCAGAGAACCAACTAAGAAAACTAGTGGAGTTTGGTTACTTGAGCGATAACGTTCCTATAGATATAGAAACCATGGTAGACTATTACGATAGCTCACAGCCGTTAAATCTTAGGGCTCGCTCGTATGTAGATATTAACTGTGCTCATTGTCATAGCGACGACAGGCATTGTGATTACAGGCCCATGCGTTTTGCCTTTAACGAAACTGGTGATCCAGAAAATATGGGCGTGTGTGTAGACCCTGAGACACCAATTCCGCCATTTACCAAAATTGTAGATCCAAACAATACCGACAATTCTGTGTTGTTTTTTAGAATCAGCAGCACTGCTGAAGAATATAGAATGCCCTTATTGGGCCGAACCATAAATCACGAAGAAGGTATAGCGCTTATCCAAGAATGGATAAATTCGCTTACTCAAACGTGTGACTAAACCAATTAAATAATTAAAGAGTTATGAAAAAAATTATGCTGAGTTTGCTTGCTATTTGCGCTACCGCCGGGCTGCAAGCACAAATGAATGTGCCGTATGCGCCCATTCAAAAAGGCGGAGTCTCTACTGTTACCTTTTCTGGGGTATCGGTTTCGACCTCTGGAACCAACAGAGCTGTTGTCGATATGAACGGCGACTTTTTAGATGATATCGTTTCGATAAGTACATCTAATGTAAATATCCTACAGCAACAAGCTGGAGGTGGCTTTATTACGAAAAACATCTCGACCACTTCTGCTAATTATACTCCTTCTTGGAGTTTGGCTGCCGCAGATTATAACGCAGATGGCTTTACCGATTTATTATACGGAGGAGGATCTGGAGTTACGTTTATGCGCTCCGACGGAACTGGCAACGGCTTCGTAGAAGTTTCTGGATCTGAGTTTGTATTCTCACAGCGTTCGAATTTTGTTGACATAAACAACGACGGTCATTTAGATGCCTTTGTATGTCACGATGTAGAGCCTAACGTATATTACATTAACGATGGGTCTGGTAACCTTACGTTTAACCAAGGAGGCTTAGGTGACTATCCTTCTGGAGGTCACTACGGATCTGTTTGGATCGACTACGATAACGATGGCGACATCGATATGTTTATCGCGAAGTGTGGTGGAGAAACTGCACGTCGTACTAACCAAATGTGGCGTAACAACGGCGACGGATCTTTTACAGAAGTAGGCGTTGCATCTGGTCTTGCAGACCCTATGCAAACTTGGTCTTCTGCTTGGGGTGACTACGACAACGACGGTGATATGGATGTATTTGTAGGAGCTAGTAGTGGTACGCACAAACTTATGCGTAACAATGGAGACGGAACTTTTACCAACGTAACATCTGGATCTGGAGTGTCTTCTGTGACAGCTACCGGAATCGAGAACGCTACTCACGATTTTAACAACGACGGTAACTTAGACATCGCCAGTAACGGTACCATCCTTTACGGGAACGGAAACATGACGTTTACAGAGATTCAGTTTAGTGCGCTTTCTAGTAGCAATGGTGCCTTTGGAGACCTAAACAAAGACGGCTTTATAGATGCTTTTAATAGCTCTGTAGTTCGCTATAACGGCGGAAACGACAATCACTGGGTAACCATAAACCTTGTTGGAGATGTGAGCAACATTAACGGAATTGGAGCTCGTATCGAGGTTACAACAGCCTCTGGGACTCAAATTAGAGATGTGCGTAGTGGAGAAGGCTTTAGGTTTTTAAGTACTCTTAATACACATGTTGGCCTTGCCGGCAACGACGTGATTACCTCGCTAACTGTAAAATGGCCTTCTGGAATAGTAGATACTTTTACAGATCTTCCTGCAGATAATATTTATGAAATTCACGAAGGGATGCCGCTAGCGGTAGACGATAATGTGTTAACGCAATTGAGTATTTACCCTAATCCTGCGACAGAGATTCTTAACATCACTTCTACGAGTCCTTTAAACGACGCTGCTTATACGGTATTTACTGTAGATGGAAAACGAGTTATGAGTGGTAAGATTCAGAACGATCGAGTGAATGTAGCTTCATTAGCTGCTGGAACTTATATTTTGCGTATTGCAAATAACAATGCGATCACGAATCAACAATTTATTAAGAGATAATCCCTCTCTATTATAATTTATAACCCCAGCCTTTTTAAGGTTGGGGTTTTTTATTTTTTGGTATCTTTAGTGACAACGCACTAACCACCCACAAAAATGAATTCCACCTTTTCTAAAATTTTAAAAATCGTCCTTGGACTGGTATTGCTGGTTTTTGGACTCAATAAGTTTTTTGGCTTTATCCCAATGCCCGAATTACCAACCCAAGCAGGAGATTTTATGACCTCACTAGGCGCAACTGGATATGTCTTGCCGGTAGTAGGCGCTTTAGAAGTAATTGTTGGATTAATGCTAATCTTTAATAAATGGGTGCCATTTGCACTCTTGCTTCTGGCTCCAATAAGCGCCAACATTGTGCTGTTTCATCTGTTTTTAGATTTGCCTGGGATTGCCATCGCTTTGGTTATCGCGGCTCTTAATATTGTACTAATAGGCAAGTACTGGAAGTCTTATTCGCCACTATTTATCAATTAATAGCACTCCATCGTTGCTTTAACATTTTGGAAGCGAGGTTTTTATTACCTTTAAAACCTTAATTTAAAACCTTCCGAATGAAGAATTTAGGCCTGATGTTGCTTGTTGTAATGTTTATTAGTTGTGATCAAAAACCTAAAGAAGATCCCATAGTAGTGACCTACCACCAAACCAAAAAAGTAGATACCGTAGACACCTATTTTGGTCAAGATGTTCCTGACCCTTACCGCTGGTTAGAAGATGACCGAAGCAAAGAAACAGAAGATTGGGTAGTGGCTCAAAACGAAGTGACCAATGCTTTTCTAGATACCATTCCATTTAGAGATGAGCTCAAGGAGCGTTTATCTACCTTATGGAACTACGAAAAAGTGACCGCTCCTTATAAAGAAGGCGATTATACTTATTTTTCTAAAAACGATGGCCTACAAAATCAATATGTGATTTATCGTTATAAAACAGGCGACGATCCGTCTACGGCAGAAGTGTTTTTAGACCCTAATACCTTTACAGAAGACGGCACCATTTCTTTAGGTGGTCTTAGTTTTTCTAAAAATGGAAAATTAGCAGCCTATAGTATTTCCGAAGGCGGAAGTGACTGGCGTAAAGTGCTTGTTATGGATGCCGAATCCAAAGAAATTATTGAAGACACGCTCATCGATGTAAAGTTTAGTGGCATATCATGGTTTAAAAACGAAGGCTTTTATTATTCCAGTTACGACAAACCAGAAGGAAGCGAGCTTTCTGCTATGACCGATCAGCATAAATTATATTATCATAAATTAGGAACCGCTCAAAGTGCAGATGAGGTTATTTTTGGAGGGACCGAAGCAGAAAAACATCGTTATGTAGGTGGTAGTGTCACAGAAGACAATAAGTATTTGACCATTTCTGCGTCTGTTTCTACCTCTGGAAATCGCTTGTTTATTAAAGATTTAGAAGACCCCAATAGTGCTCTCATTACCATAGTTCCGGAACCAGATTCTGATACTTATTTAATAGACAACCAAGGGTCCAAATTATTTTTAGTAACAGATAAAAACGCACCAAATAAACGTATTGTTACAGTAGACGCGGCCAATCCTTCCGTAGATAATTGGGTAGATGTAATTGCCGAAACAGAAAACGTATTGAGCCCGAGTACCGGTGCCGGCTACATTTTTGCCGAATATATGGTAGATGCAGTGTCTAAAGTAAAGCAATATAACTACGATGGTAGCTTAGTGCGCGATGTCGAATTGCCAGGAATTGGTAGTGTTGGCGGATTCTGGTCTAAAAAAGAAGAGAATACTATCTATTATAGCTTTACCAATTATACCACTCCTGGTAGTATCTATTCTTACGATGCCAAAGAAGGTATAAGCGCGGTATATCGCAAGCCAAAAATCGATTTTAATTCGGACAACTATACCAGCGAACAAGTCTTTTATTCTTCTAAAGATGGGACTAAAGTCCCTATGATCATCACCTATAAAAAAGGGCTCGATAAAAACGGTAAAAATCCTACTATTCTATATGGTTATGGAGGATTCAATATTAGTTTGACTCCTGGCTTTAGTATTTCTAATGCGGTTTGGATGGAGCAAGGAGGCGTCTATGCTGTACCAAATCTACGTGGTGGTGGCGAATACGGAAAAGAGTGGCACGATGCGGGAACACAAATGCAAAAACAAAACGTATTTGACGACTTTATCGCGGCGGCAGAATACCTGATTGACAACGGATATACCTCAAGCGACTATCTTGCGATACGAGGAGGCTCTAATGGCGGGTTACTTGTAGGTGCCACCATGACGCAGCGTCCTGACCTAATGAAGGTAGCCTTGCCTGCTGTAGGGGTAATGGACATGCTTCGTTATCACACCTTTACTGCAGGTGCGGGATGGGCATACGACTACGGAACCGCAAATGATTCTAAAGAAATGTTCGAATATTTAAAAGGATACAGCCCTGTACACAATGTAAAAACTGGGGTAGAATATCCTGCCACTTTGGTAACCACAGGAGATCACGACGACCGTGTTGTACCTGCTCATAGTTTTAAGTTTGCTGCCGAACTACAAGACAAACAAGCGGGATCGAACCCAACCTTGATTCGCATCGAAACCGATGCTGGTCATGGTGCCGGTACACCTGTATCTAAAACCATCGAACTTTATACAGACATATTTGGCTTTACACTATATAATATGGGGTATCGCGTTTTACCTGAAAAAGTAAACAACAATATAAAAGGCTAATATTCACCCCGAGTTCGCTCGGGGTTTTTTGTATGCTCAACGTTTCTATCAATTCTTTTGGATACGATCCTGCTAACCCCATCTTAAAGCAACTCTCATTCGAGCTAGCTCCTGGCGAACATCTTGCTGTTTTAGGCGAAAGCGGTAGTGGTAAAAGTACCTTGCTTCATCTTATCTATGGCCTTTTTGACGCCTACGATGGAAACATTTCATGGAACGACACGCCCATTTTAGGGCCTAGTAAAAGCCTAGTGCCTGGCGCCCCTTTTATGAAGCTTGTCGCACAAGATGCCAATGTGATGCCATTTACTACGGCCATGGATAATATACGAGAGCATCTCCCGCGTTTAGATGCTAATGCAGATATAGCACGCGCACAAGATCTTTTAGACTTGGTAGGGCTTTCTGGCTTGGCCAATACTATGGTTAAGACCTTAAGCGGTGGGCAAAAACAACGCATTGCAATTGCCAAAGCATTGGCCAAAGAGCCAGAGCTCATCTTGTTAGACGAACCCTTTTCGCATATAGACGAACATCGTAAATCGACCTTACGCAAACGTGTTTACAGCTATCTAAAAGATTCAAAAATAAGTTGTATTACAGCAACTCACGATGCCTTCGAAGCATTGAGTTTTGCAGATAAGATCTTGATTATTAAAGACGCGACCCTCTCATTTTTAGGAACCCCAGAAGCGCTTTACAATGGTATCGAAAACTCTTTTCATGCAGGATTCTTTGGCGAAATAAATACGCTCCGGTTAGATCCAAAGTCTAAAAAAGAAGTGTTTCTTTTTCCGCATCAACTGCAGGTTTCGCCAACTAAAACCAAAATCCAGGCGACCGTAATCGGTTCTTATTTTAAAGGGACTCATTATTTGATCGAAGCCAAATGGAAAGACAAAACCATTTACGTAAATCATGTGGCTGCGATTCCTAAAGACAGTAGACTTTTTATTAAACCCAACGCAATATGAAGCATGTCGCCCCTATATCGTTAGTAAGGCTCATTTTTTCTCTGGTTCTATTTTTAATGGGAGTTTTTCTGTTTTTCGACAAAGGTCTTTATGGTCTCATCTTGTTGGGCCCAGCGATTAGACTAGGAATGCGAGAAGGAATAGAAATCAACTTAGAAACCAAGAGATATAGAAAACTCTATTGGGTATTTGCCATCGAATTTGGGCAATGGAAGCCTATTCCAAAAATTGACTATATCTCTGTTTTTAGAACTACCCAAAAATCTAGGGCACGAGTTCTAACAGCACAGGCGCTTGCTAGCAACGAAGTCTTTAAGCTAAATTTGTTCTACTTACGCAACAAACATATAGAAGCCTATATAACAGAATCGATAGACGATGCCTTTAAAGTGGCCAAGCAAATGGCTTTGGCATTAGATACAGAAGTCTACGATGCAACTCAAGAATAACCTAATACACCGCCAAAATAGGATACTGCTTACCTTGCCATGTAAAGGAGTCTCCTGAGGCCATTCCTATCATAGCTCTGGCAATAGGTGCTGCGCTAGATATCGCAACAACCTGACTATTATCTTCATTGAATACGCCCGCAGATACACAAATAAAGTAAATCGCGTTAGGAGCATAAACCAAGCTACCTAAGTGAATGCGATCATTTATGGTCTCTGGATCAATTCGATCAATAACCTCCAGATCGCGTTCGAGCACCGCCAGCTGATTGCCCAATTGCTCTCGTTCTAACTGTAACATCGCGCGTTCTGTGTTGTGTTTATCTCCTGCCGAACTTTTGCTCGCTCCTAACAGAGCTTCTTTTAAATGTGTCTCTTTCTTCTGAATTGCCTGTTGCCGCTGTTTTGCCCATTGGGAGCAAAACCTGAGTGCCTGCTTTTTAATATTTGGATATGTCTTCATTTGCGGCTTGTGAAAGGCTCAAGGGGCCATAATTTTTCATTTGTTGTTTTACCCATTGCTTACGGCCAACCACATAGGGGGTTGCAGGATTTGCCGAATACTTTCTTGGGCTTGGTAAAATCGAAGCTAGTGCTGCTGCTTGGTCTACTGTGAGCATGCTGGCAGAGGTGTCAAACCAGTACTGTGATGCAGCTTCTGCTCCATAAATTCCTGGGCCGTATTCTATGCTATTCAAATAGACTTCTAAAATACGCTCTTTAGACCAAAAGGTTTCTATTAAAAAAGTGAAATAGGTTTCTAATCCTTTGCGAATCCAACTACGTTGTGGCCATAAAAAAATATTCTTTGCCGTCTGCTGTGAGATGGTACTCCCTCCTTTTAGTTTTTTGCCTTCTTTGTTGTTTTCCCTTGCCTTTTTTATCGCTGCAATGTCAAAACCATTATGAGACACATAGCTTTGGTCTTCTGCGCAAATCACCGCCTTTTGTAAATGGATAGAAATGTTCTCGATAGGCACCCAATCGTGTCGCTTTTGAGGTGGGTTTTCTTCTTCAAAATAACGTATCGCCATAAGCGGAGTCGCCGGAACATTTACATAGCCGTACACAATAACCCAAACAATGGAAAGCAGGAAAAACCAGAGTACCGATTTTACCAAAAATCGAATAAATCGTTTCATTTTAGATGAGGTTAGCCAGCTGTCTCCCGGTATTACTGCCAATGGCTACACCCATTCCACCTAGGCGCACCCCACAGTAAATATGATCAGAAATTTGTTTGACTATAGGTCTCTTTTTAGAGCCAATTCCCATAATCCCACTCCAGCGTCGTTCTATGTGAACGTCTAAATCAGGCAAAATAGTATGTGTAAGAACCTCTTCTAACTTATTTTGAATCAAATCTGTAAGCCCCTGCTTTGTAGTTTTTTCTGCTTTAAAATCTAAATTTCTACCTCCGCCAAATAAGATTCGATCGTCAATATTCCTAAAATAATAATAGCCTTTATCTAAATGGAAAGTGCCTTTTATACGCAGGTCTTTTATCGGTTTTGTGATAAGTACTTGTGCCCGAGCCGGCTCGAGTTTTACTTCTAAAAGTTGTTTAGAAAACCCATTGGTAGCAACCAACATGGCACGTGCGCTACACTGAATTGTTTCGTTTAAAGTGAAATTAACCCCATTCGCGGTGTCTTGTAAATTTTCTACACAGGCGCCATTGATTATAATTATGTTGGCTTGTCTTACTTTGTTTAGCAAACCTTGCATCATTTTTCCTGTATCTATTTGTCCTTCAAAGGCGTTAAACAGCAACATGTTTTTGCAACCGTTGAATCCAAAAGCATCAGGCCTTTTAGAAAATATAGGGCGTCTAAACACCGAGTCTAATAGATTGTTTACTTCTGGCAATCGCTCGCAACAGGCATCAAACATCTCGGTTTGAGAATCTGTAAACAACTCGTAGCCTCCGTATTGTTTAAATCCTAATGCCTGATCCCCTAAAGTTTCTCGTAGCAAATCCAATCCGTGAGCTCTGTCTGTGACCAAATTCAATACTTCTTGCTCCGAATGGCTCTCTAGGTCATCTAGTATTTCTGACATGCTTCCAAAGCAAGCAAACCCTGCATTTTTAGTGCTTGCACCAGCGGGCAACATGCCTTTTTCAAAAATTACAATCTTTTTGGTTGGGTGATTTTTGCGGAGTTCTAAAGCGCAACTTAGCCCAACGATTCCACTGCCGATTACGGCGAAATCGATATTTGCTAACCATGTTTTATGTTCCCAGTAGGATAGTGGCAATGCGCTAAGATTTAAATTCTAAGGTATAAAAAAACTCCAGCTATTGCTGGAGTTCTTTGATTTACTCTTTATACTGATCATCCATTTCGAAGTCGTTCATAAAGGCCGTAGTATACTCGCCTTTTACATAGGCAGGATCCTCCATGAGTTGTCTGTGAAACGGAATTGTAGTTTTTATTCCTTCGATTACGAATTCGTCTAACGCTCGCTTCATTTTGCTAATTGCTTCTTCTCTGGTTTGAGCCGTTGTAATTAGTTTGGCGATCATCGAATCGTAATTAGGCGGAATCACATAACCTGCATATACATGGGTATCTAGCCTAACTCCATGACCTCCCGGAGCATGCAACGTAGTAATGCGACCTGGAGAAGGTCTAAAGTCGTTAAAAGGATCTTCTGCGTTGATTCGGCACTCGATAGAATGAAGCTGCGGTAAGTAATGCTTGCCAGAAATTGGAATTCCTGCAGCTACCATGATTTGCTCACGAATCAAGTCGTGGTCTACCACTTGTTCTGTAATAGGGTGCTCTACCTGAATACGCGTATTCATCTCCATAAAATAGAAGTTGCGATGCTTGTCTACCAAAAACTCTACCGTTCCGGCTCCCTCATACTTAATATATTCTGCGGCTTTTACCGCTGCTTTACCCATGTCCTCTCTTAACTTTTTAGTCATAAATGGACTTGGCGTTTCTTCTGTCAATTTTTGATGACGTCTCTGTACAGAACAATCACGCTCACTCAAATGACAAGCGCGACCCGTACTGTCTCCAACTATCTGAATCTCAATATGGCGAGGCTCCTCTATGAGCTTTTCCATATACATATCGTCATTACCAAAGGCTGCCTTACTTTCTTGTCTCGCAGAATCCCAAGCGTCTTGCAACTCTTCTTCCTTCCAAACGGCACGCATACCTTTTCCGCCACCTCCAGCACTAGCCTTAAGCATCACAGGATACCCAGTTTCTTTGGCTACCTTAAGGCAGGTTTTAAAATCAGGGATCACGCCTTCACTGCCAGGAACACAAGGGACACCAGCTTCCAGCATCGTTGATTTTGCCATAGCCTTATCTCCCATACGATCGATCATCTCTGCAGAGGCACCAATAAATTTTATTCCGTGCTCATCGCAGATTTTAGAGAACTTCGCGTTTTCTGATAAGAATCCATATCCTGGATGAATGGCATCTGCATTGGTGATTTCTGCAGCGGCAATAATATTAGAAATCTTTAAATAAGATTCAGAACTAGGTGCGGGACCAATACAAACTGCCTCGTCTGCAAAGCGAACGTGAAGACTTTCGGCATCTGCGGTAGAATACACTGCTACCGTTTTAATGCCCATTTCTTTACAGGTTCTAATTACTCTAAGCGCAATTTCGCCGCGATTTGCTATTAAAACTTTTTTAAACATACTCAAGTGTTTACTATGTTACCTTTCTATTACAACCAGTTGTTGGTGGTTGTTGCAAAGAAATTAGACCTTAAGATGGATCTACTAAGAATAACGGTTGATCAAACTCAACTGGCGATGCATCGTCTACTAAAATTTTGACGATTTTTCCTGAGATCTCCGATTCGATTTCGTTAAATAACTTCATCGCTTCGATCACACAAAGTACGTCTCCTGTGTTAATCGAATTCCCAACCTCAACAAACATCGGTTTGTCTGGTGAAGGCTTGCGATAAAAAGTTCCGATAATAGGAGACTTGATTGTAACATATTTTGAATCCTCGGCTTCTGCCGCGGGTTCTGCCGCGGGAGCTGCTGGTGCTGCTGCCGCGGCCACAGGAGCGGCTGCTACAGGTGCTGCAGCTGGTAACTGTTGAATATAAGTGGTTTCGCCCTTGCCCGATTCTGAGCCTGTGCGTATGGTAATTTTAAAGCTCCCATCTTCTATTTTCACCTCACTTGCACCCGACTTAGAGACGAATTTAATGAGGTTCTGAATATCCTTTAATTCCATGTGTATTATTTTAGTTGTTAGGTTTTATATGTGGTAATTTAAGAGTCGTAGGCCCAAGTTAAATAAATAGCTCCCCAGGTAAATCCGCCCCCAAAAGAGGCAAAAACCAACTTATCTCCTTTTTTTAGTTGTTTCTCGTAATCATGCAAACACAGTGGCAATGTGCCAGATGTAGTATTTCCGTAACGCTCGATGGTCATCATAACCTTAGAATCGTCAAGATTCATGCGCTTGGCAGTCGCATCGATAATTCGTTTATTGGCTTGGTGTGGTACCAACCAGGCAACATCATCGCCAGTTAGTCCGTTGCGTTCCATAATTCTTGCACTCACATCTGCCATATTAGAGACTGCAAATTTAAAGACCGTTTTTCCGTCCTGGAACACAAAGTGTTGTTTATTGGCAACTGTCTCTGCAGAAGCGGGTAGTATAGATCCGCCAGCATCGATTTTTAAATGATCTCGTCCGTCTCCACTCGATCGCAAATACTCATCTTGCAAACCATAGCCCTCTTCATTGGGTTCAAAAAGTACGGCTCCTGCCCCATCGCCAAAGATGATACAGGTTGCACGATCTTCGTAATCGATAATAGAAGACATCTTGTCGGCTCCAATTAAGAGCACTTTTTTATATCGTCCTGATTCAATATATCGAGCCGCTGTAGACATCCCGTATAAAAAACTCGAGCAGGCAGCGACTAGGTCATATGAAAAAGCGTTTACGGCACCTATTTGGGTAGCTACGTAAACGCCTGTTGCTGCGACTGGCATATCCGGCGTGGCCGTTGCCAAAATAATCATGTCAATATCTTTAGGGTCGGTCCCGCTTTTCTCTAAAAGATCTTGTGCGGCATTTATCGCCAAGAACGAGGTTCCTTTCCCTTTCTCCTTTAAAATTCTTCGCTCCTTAATTCCAGTTCGAGTGGTAATCCACTCGTCGTTGGTATCGACCATTGTTTCCAAAATCTGGTTGGTCAACACATACTCTGGCACATATCCTCCTACAGCGGTAATGGCTGCTGTGATTTTACTCATAGTATTTACTTCTGTTCACAAAAAGGTTTAAACCTTGTAAAAAAGTAAGTGAAAATAGTGTTTTTTAATCAAAACGGGTCAAAAAAGCAGCAATTTTAGGCTTTTTTGGCTATAAAAAACAAAAACTCTCACATTCCAAATAAAATAGAATGTGAGAGCGATTTTTTCTCAAACTTTATAACCCTAAGCTTCGACTTCTTCTGTAGCGTCGATCACAACTTGGCCTCGGTAATATAATTTACCTTCGTGCCAGTGAGCTCTGTGGTATAAATGCGTCTCGCCAGTCGTTGGGTCTGTTGCCAATTGTGGCGCAGTTGCTTTGTAATGCGTTCTTCTTTTATCTCTTCTTGTTTTCGAGATTTTTCTTTTAGGATGTGCCATTACTTTATTGTTTATCCGTTAATAACTTCTTTAATTCGTCCCATCTTGGATCTGTTTGAGGGTCTTTTTTCTCAATGTTTTCTCCCTTTGGGCTAAGTGCTTCAAGCCTTTTAAGTACTTCTGAATCTAGGGTGCCATCTATAACACCTGGATGAATTCGTTTGGCTGGCAAGGATAATACGATACTCTCGTATACATACTGCTCAATCGAAACCTCGTAAGAGCCATGCGGCAGAATCAATAATTCTTCTTGCTCATCGTTAAACTCAGGGCCAAACTTTACCACCAAATTAAAACTACCAGAGACCGGTTGGTCGTAAGGTTCGTTAGTAACATCGCAGGGCAGGTTTACGGTTCCATCAAATTCAAATTGTAAATCTAACAAGGTGCTTTGCTTCTCTAAAGATAACTTTAGCGCAATCGCAACATCATTAAACTCATCGTACTCAAAATGTTCAAAGAACTTATTGTCTATCGCAAAATCGAACCGATGTGTTCCTAGCTTTAGTCCCACAAAGGGGATCGTGTACTGTTTCAATTCCTTCACAATCACTTCTTTTACTAACAGTCGCTTTGCTTAAAGACGGCTGCAAAGATAAAAAATAATTTAAAACTACTGTTTAGATTCTTTCTTTTTTGAAAGGACTTTTTTTGCTCTTTTTTGAAGCGGGTTTTTAATCAATTGATCGTACTCACTCCGCTTTTTATAAATAGCGATGGCTTTAAACACCGCCTCCTTAAACGATTCAAAATTAGCCTCATTTTTGCCTGCTAAATCGTATGCTGTTCCATGGTCTGGAGAAGTTCTAATGCCGGATAAGCCCGCAGTATAGTTAACGCCGCTGCCAAAAGACAGGGTTTTAAAGGGGATTAGCCCTTGGTCGTGATACGACGCGATGATTGCATCAAAATTTTGATAATTCTTACTCCCAAAAAAACTATCTGCTGCATAAGGCCCATACACAATGGTGCCTTGATCGGCCAGCTTTGCAAGGGTAGGTCTAACCACTGTATCGTCTTCGACGCCAATTACACCATTATCTCCTGTATGCGGATTAATGCCTAAAAGCGCGATTTTTGGTTTTCTAATGCCAAAGTCTCTGATGAGTGTTTGTTGCACCGTTTTAACTTTTTGCGAAATCAATTCTGGTGTAATCGTTTGTGCAACATCTTTTACGGGCACGTGGTCTGTGAGCAAACCAACTTTTAAATGATCTGTAATCATGAGCATCATGGCATCGCCCTCGAGCTCTTGGGCTAAATAATCTGTATGCCCTGGAAAACTAAACGCATCTGACTGAATATTTTGCTTGTTGATGGGTGCCGTGACCAAGACATCAATCTTATTGACTTTTAATGCCGCCACTGCCGCCTTAAGGCTTTTTATCGCATAGCTCCCCGCTTCTTGGGACTGGACTCCAAAGTCTACCTTGGCGCCTTCTTTCCAGACATTAAAAACGTTTATCTTTTTGTGAGCGATTTTATCTAAGCTATCGATTCCATGTAAATTGACTGGGCTTTCTAAAAGGCGCTTACAATACGAAAGCGTTTTTACCGAGGCAAAAATTACTGGGGTACAAAACTCTAGCATGCGTGAGTCTTCGAAGGTTTTAAAAACGATTTCGCTTCCTATACCATTAAGATCGCCTATGCTAATACCAACTATAATCTGTTCTGTCCTTTTCACCCTAAACTACTTAGTTAGCGCTTTTGAAGCGCTTTAATTCGTATTTTTGTAGCACAAATTTAAGGATATAAAAGTTATGTTTACCGGGATAATAGAAGAAGTTGCAACGGTCGTAAAAACCCAGAAAGACAGCGAGAATCTTCACCTCACTATAAAAAGCAATATAACAGACGAGCTTCAAATCGATCAAAGTGTTGCACACAATGGTGTTTGTCTTACTGTGGTCGGAATCGACGGTCAAAACTACACCGTGACAGCTATTAAAGAAACCCTCGATAAATCTAACATTGGCTCTTTGGTCAGTGGGTCTCAGGTAAATTTAGAACGCGCGATGAAGCTTGGTGCCCGATTAGACGGACACATCGTTCAAGGGCATGTAGATCAAATCGCTCAATGCACTGGAGTGACTCAAGAAGAAGGTAGTTGGCGTTATAGTTTTGATTATAATCCAGAACTTGGCAATGTGACCATAGAAAAAGGCTCGATTACTGTAAACGGAGTAAGTCTTACGGTGGTAGATTCTAAAGATTATAGCTTTAGTGTGGCAATTATTCCATATACCTACGAAAATACCGGTTTTAAAACACTAAAAAAGGGGGATTGGGTAAACTTAGAGTTCGATGTTGTAGGAAAATACGTCAAAAAATTGCTTGGTAAGACTAACTAAGGCGTCGTCTTTTGTATGCAACAAATGCCCCGTAGGCAAGACCTAAAATTATTAATACAATGATGTTCGCATCTATGGGAAACCCAGGTGGGGGTGGCCCTGTAGGCGGAGGAGGATCTTGAGCAAATGCCAAATTAGGCAATAGCAAACTAAGTCCTAAGACTAATATTTTAACGATTTGGGGTCGCATATTTGGGTTCTAATGTACTAATTTTTTTAAAATAGCAAACAAAATTGCTCAAATTAAGCCAATTAATAATTTCTCCAAAACACCTGTTATTCCAAGTGTTTTCAATTTTTGAACTGCTCTTACGCACTTCATTTGTGGACCCAGAAGGGCTCGAACCTTCGACCCCCTGATTATGAGTCAGGTGCTCTAACCAGCTGAGCTATGGGTCCCTGAAACAGTGTGCAAATGTAAAATTAGTTTATATAGCGCACAAATAATTCGATTAAATAATCTCTTGGCATAATTCTACCAAAACCCCATGAGCAGACTTCGGGTGCAAGAATACAACCAGCTTATTATCTGCTCCTTTTTTAGGAATGCTATTTAGCACTCTAAAGCCAAGGCCTTCTAATCGCTCAACTTCTGCCTCAATATCTTGTACCAAAAAGGCTATATGGTGTATCCCTTCGCCTCTTTTATCTATAAACTTGGCGATAGGGCTCTCCTCGTGTAAGGCCGCGAGTAATTCTATTTTACTTTCGCCACATTTAAAAAAAGAAGTGCTCACTCCTTCGCTTGCAACTTCTTCTACTTTATAATGACCAACACCCAAAAGATTTGAATACAAATCATTTGCTGCATCCAAATCCTTAACGGCTATTCCGATGTGTTCTATTTTTTTCATTAGCGCAATTTTAACATTAAACCTACAATAATACCCAAATATGCTACTTTTGCACCATGAACGAAAGCAATAGGCAAAAGAAAATCGCTGGAATCTTACAAAACGATCTAGCGACCATGTTTCAGAAAATTCTGCGCGAAGCGGGTAAGGCAAATATTATGGTGTCTGTAACCAAAGTACATGTTACAGCAGACCTCTCTGTGGCCAAGGTGTATTTAAGCGTTTTTCCGCCGCAACACGCGAGCGCTATAGTGCAAGAAATCGTGGCCAAAACTGCGACCATTAAATACGAGATGGCGCAATTGGTTAAAAATCAGCTGCGCAAAATGCCAGATCTTCTATTTTTTAACGACGATACTTTAGAATATATCGATACCATCGATAAAGCAATAAAAGGCGAAGACGATCCGCTCAAAGATCCCGACTTATTAGACAAGCGTAAAAAAACCTAAGGGTGAATACTCCGTTATATATCGCCAGGCGTTATTTGCGAAGTAAAAGCAGCAATAACGCGATTAATATAATCACACGCATTGCTGCAGCAGGTGTGGTTGTGGGTACTATGGCTTTGTTTATAGTGCTTTCTGGCTTTACAGGACTGAGAGAGTTTAGTCTCTCATTCTCCAATATTTTTGATTCAGACCTAAAGGTGTATCCGCAGTCGGGTAAAATTATTCGCACCGATGCCGATTTTATGGAGGCCCTTGCCAGTATCGAAGGTGTCAAAGCCGCCTCTAAAGTGATAGAAGAAAAGGTGTATCTAAATTTTAAAGGCAAAAATCACATTGCATCTATCAAAGGAGTAGACGCCAATTTTGGTAAGGTGGTCGCCATAGACAGCATTCTCTATGTGAGCAATTGGTTTAATCCAGAAGCTCCAGAGGCCGTCATAGGGTTAGGCACCTCTGCCAAGTTATCTCTGGGACCTTACGATTATAGCGAACTCTTAGAGATTTATGTGCCCAAACCTGGTACCAACCAAATCTTAGACCCTACACAAGCCTTTAGCAAAAAAGGGGTTTTAGTCACTGGAATTTACAGTGTAAACGAAGAGCTTGACGAGCGCTTTGTTTTTACCGATTTGCGCCTGGCCCAAAATTTATTAGCCTACGAAGCAAACGAAATTTCTGCTTTAGAACTCAAATTATCGCCAGATGCCGACCAAGACCTCGTTGCCCAGCAAGTTGCAAAGCTATTTGGCGGCAAAGTGCTTGTTAAAAATCGAATCGAACAAAACGATGCGCTTAATAAAATGCTCAACTCAGAGAATTTTATGGTTTACTTAATTTTTACGCTGGTTTTGATCATCGCACTTTTTAACGTAATCGGGTCTATTATTATGATGATTCTAGATAAAAAGAAAAATCTCTTCACTTTGCAAAGTATGGGATTGCCTCTGCCTGATATTCGTCGTGTGTTTTTCTATCAAGGATTTTTACTCACCGCGATTAGTGGTGCTATTGGTTTAGCATTAGGTTATTTAATTGTGTTCTTACAGCAACAATTTGCCATGGTAAAAATCGCTGGCGAAATTCCCTATCCTGTAGTTGCTACCTTGCTGAATGGCCTTATTGTGCTTGTTACGATAGTTACTTTAGGGGTGATAGCTTCTCAAATCGCCTCGCGGCGAGTGACCAAAAACTTACTCAAACCAAATTAAACAAATTGATGATCGCCAAAGGTGTTGGCCACTTCATCAAATACTTTAAATACATCTGCAGAATCGTCGCTGGTTACCATGCGCATTCGGTATTGTTTAAAATCTGGAATTCCCTTAAAGTAATTGGTATAATGGCGGCGTGTTTCGAAAACACCCAAGCGTTCGCCTTTCCAGTCTATAGACATTTGAAGATGTCTCTTGGCGGCCTCTACACGCTCTGCCATAGTGGGTGGAGCCATGTGTTGGCCCGTTTCAAAATAGTGTTTTACCTCTCTAAAAAACCAAGGATATCCTATACTAGCTCGCCCAATCATGGCGCCATCTAGTCCATATTTATCGCGCATTTCTACGGCTCGTTCTGGCGTATTTACATCGCCATTGCCAAATACAGGGATATGCATTCGAGGGTTGTTTTTAACCTGAGCGATAGGCCCCCAATTAGCATCCCCCTTATACATTTGTGCCCGGGTACGACCATGAATCGCAATGGCTTTTATACCTACATCTTGAAGGCGCTCGGCCACCTCAACAATCTTAATCGAATCGTCATCCCATCCTAATCTGGTCTTTACTGTAATGGGTAAATCGGTATGTTCAACCATGGCTTTGGTAAGCGAAACCATCAGGTCAATATCTTTTAAGATTCCTGCGCCAGCCCCCTTTGAAACCACTTTTTTAACTGGACATCCAAAGTTAATGTCAATAATATCTGGCTTGGAGGCCTCGACGATTTCTACCGATTTTAACATCGATTCCAAGTTGGCCCCAAAGATTTGAATACCTACAGGGCGCTCTTTTTCGTAAATGTCGAGCTTCATAACGCTTTTAGCAGCATCGCGTATAAGCCCTTCAGAAGAAATAAATTCGGTGTACACCACATCTGCTCCTTGCTCTTTGCACAGCGCTCTAAAAGGCGGATCACTCACATCTTCCATGGGCGCGAGCAATAAAGGGAAAGTCCCTACGTCTATATCTCCTATCTTAACCATTGGCGCAAAATTACGTAAAATCAGTTTCTTGGTGAATTAGCTAAAACCAACGCCGATTTTGCGCTATATTTGCAGCCAAATGCAGGGCACATTATGTCTATGAAGAACATCCGAAATTTTTGCATCATTGCACACATCGATCACGGCAAGAGTACCTTGGCCGACAGATTACTAGATGCCACCGGCTCGGTTACCGAACGTGAATCTCAAGCTCAATTACTCGATAATATGGACTTGGAGCGCGAGCGTGGAATCACCATTAAAAGTCATGCAATTCAGATGAATTATACGCATGAAGGCGAAGACTATATTCTAAATTTAATAGACACCCCTGGCCATGTAGACTTCTCTTACGAAGTTTCTAGATCGATCGCAGCTTGCGAGGGAGCCCTTTTAATCGTAGACGCAGCTCAGAGTATTCAGGCACAAACAATCTCTAACTTGTACTTGGCCTTAGAAAACGATTTGGAGATAATTCCGGTGCTCAATAAGGTCGATTTGCCAAGTGCAAATCCGGAAGAGGTAACAGACGATATCGTAGATTTATTGGGCTGCGACCCAGAAGAAGTGATTCCTGCCAGTGCAAAAACCGGTCTCGGAATTACAGACATACTCACCGCGATAATCGAGCGTGTTCCTGCGCCAAAAGGAAATCAAGACGAATCGCTACAGGCGTTAATTTTTGATTCGGTATACAATCCGTTTAGAGGTGTAGAAACCTACTTTAGGGTATTGAACGGGCAAATCACCAAGGGTCAACAAATCAAATTTATGGCAACGGGCAAAACCTATTTTGCCGACGAGGTTGGAACCTTGCATTTAAAACAAACGCCAAAAAAATCGATTGGAACGGGTGACGTAGGTTATCTAATTACCGGTATCAAAGAGGCTAAAGAAGTAAAAGTGGGCGATACCATCACAGATGCCAAAAACCCCACAACCAATATGATCGAAGGCTTCGAAGACGTAAAGCCTATGGTATTTGCTGGTATTTATCCAGTAGACACAGAGGACTACGAAGAACTTCGCGCCTCTATGGAAAAACTGCAGCTCAACGACGCCTCGCTGGTATTTGTTCCGGAGAGTTCTGCGGCGCTTGGATTCGGGTTTAGATGTGGCTTCTTAGGGATGCTCCATTTAGAAATTATTCAGGAACGCTTAGAGCGAGAATTCGACATGACCGTGATTACTACGGTTCCTAACGTATCGTATCATGCCTATACCAATAAAGAGCCAGATACGGTGATTCATGTAAATAACCCTAGCGATTTACCCGACCCTTCTAGGCTGAACAGGATGGAAGAGCCTTACATTAAGGCTACCATTATCACGAAGTCTGATTTTGTAGGGCCTGTTATGTCGCTTTGTATAGAAAAGCGCGGGCAAATCACCAATCAAACTTACTTAACTACCGAACGCGTAGAGCTTAGCTTCGATATGCCTTTGGCAGAAATCGTCTTTGATTTTTACGATAGACTAAAAACGGTATCGAAGGGATATGCTTCTTTTGATTATGCGCCTATTGGCATGCGTGAGTCTCAACTAGTAAAAGTAGATGTGCTCTTAAACGGAAACATCGTAGACGCCCTCTCTGCCCTATTACACAAAGACAACGCTTATAACATCGGTAAGAAAATGTGCGAAAAACTTCGCCAGCTTATCCCGAGACAGCAGTTTGATATTCCTATTCAAGCGGCAATTGGGGCCAAAATTATTTCGCGAGAAACCGTTAAGGCCTTGCGTAAAGATGTAACAGCCAAATGTTATGGGGGAGATATTTCGCGTAAGCGTAAATTGCTCGAAAAGCAAAAGAAAGGCAAAAAACGAATGCGTCAGGTTGGGAACGTTGAGATTCCGCAGGAAGCGTTTATGGCCGTTTTAAAACTCAACGATTAATTACAACTAGTACCTTCTTGTTGTTGTAGGTTTGCGATATACACATCGTAGCTTTGGCCAGTATCTTGGCCGTTTACAGAGGCGTCGCCATCGGCTTCGTTACATACGGTAAAATCTAGTGTTTGGGCATTAGAACAGGTTACACAAGAGACATTATCATCTCCCTTACAAGAAAATAATAGTACGCCTAAAATAAAAAATAAGGTTAGCCTTTTGGTCATTGTTCTGATATCTGTGCCGTGGTCGGCTGCTCTAATTTTTTTCCTAAATAAACCAGCATACAATCTTCTTTAGCCTCTTCTAGCTTATCGCTTTGACCAGCAATTATCTGCAGCTCTTTATTAGGGTGCTTTATAAACAACGGAATACTATCCTTTTGATTGTTTGTTAAAGCGATTAATTGCTCATAATGCTCGCGATCGTTAATGGGCGTTTCGTGAATTTCGGGGAAAGAACTAACCGTTTGTTCTAATGATCGATAATCGTCTAATTGCGAAAAAAGACATTCACTTGGCGCAACCGATGGGTCATTTTTTTCTTTGGTGCTTACGAGTCTAAAGGCGCCGTTTTCTCCAAATTGCTTTTTAAACTTATTGATGGCGTATTTGTTGATTTCGGCATTGCCGGTAAGGGCCATTAAATAACCTATGTCACTCAGCTCAATATCATCTAACAAAGAGTCCGAATAAATGTTAGAATTAACAGTGTTTATTCCTTCTTCGTCTGCCTTTGCAAGGTTAGAAGCATTGGTGTCTACCAGCACTACTTGTCGCTCATTTTCGACAAGGTACTTGCCAATAAGGCGAGAAACGGGACCTGCTCCTACTATCATAATTCCTTCGCTGCGCTTTAAAAATACCCCTACAATTTTTGCAAACATTCTAGCTGTTGTCGCATTGAGAAGTACGGTTCCTAGAACGATCACAAAAACCAATGGAGTGATGTATTCTGCTCCAGGCACCCCTTTGTTGGCTAAATTAATTCCAAAGAGAGAGGCAATACCTGCAGCCACGATTCCGCGAGGGCCTACCCAGCTAATAAATAGTTTTTCGTTTAGGTTAAGCTTAGAGTTATAGGTGCTTAAAAATACGCCCAGCGGCCTTATAACAAACACAATAATTGCAAATAAAATAGCGGTCTGCCAATTATAGATGAGCAATAAATCTTCCATGTTGATGTTTGCTGCAAGCAGAATAAAGAGAATCGAAATTAATAGTACGCTAAGTGATTCCTTAAAATAAAGAAGCTCTTTTAAATAAGCGGCTTTTGCGTTCCCTAGTACCATTCCCATAACCACCACTGCTAATAATCCGGATTCGTGCGCAAAGGCATCAGACAAAACAAATACACCCAAAACAGTAGCCAACGAGAATACGTTTAATAAATAATGTGGCACCCAGTTTTTATTGAGAATAAAATTCATGGCGTGGGCAAACGTAAAGCCAAAAGTAGACCCAAAGAGGATGATCTTTCCAAACTCGATTAGTGCCGTTTTAGTGAATTCGCCGCCTCCGCCAACACTAATAAATTCAAAGACTAATACTGCAACCAATGCGCCAATAGGGTCTATTAAAATCCCTTCCCATTTAAGCACGGCAGATATGTCTTTCCTGAGCGGGATGTTTCTAAGTATTGGCGTAATCACTGTTGGTCCTGTCACGATTATCAAAGCAGAAAACAAAAACGAAATCTCCCACGAAAGGTCAAACACAAAATGTGCTGCCACAGCTGCTAGAATAAAAGTGGTGATCGATCCTAGAGTAATAAGCTTGGTAATAACGGGGCCCACATTTTTTACTTCGCTCATTTTTAAAGTAAGGCCTCCTTCGAACAGAATGATGCTAATGGCGAGCGACACAAAATAAAAGAGGCTCTTACCGGGGAACAATCCTTTTTGCCCGTTCCAGATGGGTTCTATTAATTTGCTGCCGTCTGCCGTATAAAATTCGGCAGCAAAAGGACCTACAGCAAGACCGATTAAGATTAAAGGTAAAATAGCAGGGATTTTAAATTTCCATGCCACCCATTGGGCTAAGATTCCTAAAATAATTATTCCAGCGAGTTCTAACATACGATTTATCTTGTCTCTAAAAATATAAAGAATCCAGCGATTATGGCGGTAAATTATGCCCGATTTAATATTTGTCGCCATATTGGCAAGAGTTCTGTTTTAACTTCTATAAAAAGTGCTATCTTCAGCCTCGCTCTAAGCTAAACAAGTGCATGAACGTTCAGCCTTTTAAAACCATAGGAATTGGAGTGGCTTTTTCTCCAAATTTAAAAGCCAATATCTACGAGGCATCAAGGCTCGCTGGCTATTTTGATGCTACCTTGGTTTTGATCCATGTGGGCCAAGAAACCCCAGAAAAAAGAGAAGAGATAGACCGGCTCATGCAAGGCTGTCAAGGATCGTCTACTCCTTATTACTTAGAGTTTCGTTCTGGTGACCCTGTTGCCGTAATTCTGGAAGTGGCTGCTAAACAAAAAGTAGATCTGCTAATTTTAGGTGCCATCCAGCGCGAAGGACTCCTGCGCTACTATGTGGGCTCTATCGCTCGTAAAATAACGCGCAAAGCCACTTGCTCTGTGCTGCTTTTAATCAATCCCTCGGTAGAAAGAATTGCCTGTAGGCATATTGTTGTAAACGGCTTAGAAGACCCAAAAACCCAGCAAACCATTAGCACCTCGTTTTATGTAGCTCAAAAATTAGGAGTCACTAAAATTTCTATCGCAGAAGAAATTCGACAACAAGAAATTGCAGTTCAGGTGAACGATCATGTCTCACTAAGAAAAGCCAACATTATTAAAGATAGGCTGAGGCTTAGAGAAGGCTCAAGGATTAAAAAAATTGTAGAAGACTTACCTACGTCCTTAACCGCAGATATCGAGGTTCATAGCCAACCCATATTTGGAACACGCGGTTACTCCATTGGCCATTACGCCCAGGTGGTTCGGGCAGATCTACTCGTAATGAATGCTCCCAGCGAGCTTTCGTTTTGGGATCGATTTTTTCCGCATGACATAGAGCATATTTTAAGCGAACTCCCAACAGATGTTTTAATAATTCAATGAAGCCAAAAAAGAATTCTATAGCCAGCATACTTCGTACGCTGCCAGAAAATATTTTTTCTGGTTTTGTGGTGAGTTTAATCGCTTTACCCTTAGGCTTAGGGCTTGCTATGGCCAGTGATGCGCCTCCCATCGCGGGAATCATCGCTGCTGTAGTCGGAGGTATTATGGTTTCTATTTTGGGAGGAAGTCATGTGACTATCGCCGGGCCTGGAAACGGCTTGGTGGGTGTTTTGCTTGTCGCCATTAGCACTTTAGGGTTAGAGACTGCCTATGTAGCCATCGTTGTTTCTGGTGGGCTTTTGTTAGTGCTTGGTTTTTTGCGAATGGGTAAAATTGCCAATTTCTTTCCGTCTTCGGCCATTGCAGGAATGCTTGCGGCGATTGGATTGATTATCTTGGGTAAGCAATTTCATATCATGCTCGGTAATAGGCTGTCCTTGCCAGGGAGCATAGACTATCTATTGGCCATTCCAAAAACTTTAATCGGTCTTTTCTCATACGTAGACCGCGGAATTATATTTGCGGCTATCGCCGGAATTAGCAGTTTATTAATCATGGTGTTTTACGCACGCCTGCGTAGTAAAATTGTACAACTGATTCCTGCCCCTATGTGGATTGTTTTGTTGTGGGTGGGTGTGAGCTATTTCTTCGAACTGGTTATGAAGCAGCCAAGTCCTATCGCAGCAGATTATATGCTTTCAGGAATACCAGAACCCGCTAAGATTATTGAAGATATTCCTACGTTACAATTTACGGGGCTTTCGAGTACCGCCTTTTGGATGAACGTTATTGCCCTTACTTTGGTCGCCAGTATAGAGTCTTTATTAAGTATTAAGGCGGTAGATAAGTTAGACCCACAAAAAAGACGGGCCAATGTAAATCGTGATTTAAAAGCCCTTGGAGTAGCTACGGTCGCCAGTGGATTTTTAGGCGGACTTAACGTGGTTACCGTTATTGCGCGTAGTTCTGTAAACGTAAATAATGGTGGATCCAACCGCTTGTCTAACTTTTTTCATGCCTTGTTTTTGGTGATTTTTATCGCCTTGTTTAGCACGCAATTAGAGCGAATTCCCTTGCCCGCATTGATGGCTATTTTGGTATATACCGGTTATAAATTGGCCTCTCCTGAAAGCGTTAAACGTATTTTTAACGTGGGCCGTGAGCAGTTGGTAATCTTTTTCGTGACCTTAATCGTGACCTTAATCGTAGACCTCATCACCGGAATTTTGGCCGGGGTGTTTATAACCTTTGTGATTCACCTTTTTGTTACCAAAAACCCGGGTTTGTTTTTTCGAAATTTACTCAAGCCCAATGTGCTTATGTTTAAAGAAGAAGCAGAAGAGGGCAACTTTTTTATTAGTGTAAAACACTTTTGCACCTTTCTAAATTTTTATAAACTCAAGCAAAAACTAGATGCGATTCCAGAAGATCAAGACGTTATTTTGGATTTCTCGATGTGTGAATTTGTAGATCACACCGTAATGGAGAGCATTAACGATTATCAAGATTTGTTTGACAAAAGAGGTGGGCATTTTGAGGTTATTGGCCTCGAGCTGCATGACACAGATTCTAAGCATCCTTTTGCGCTTAGAAAACTGTTACCTATTCCGCAGATAATGCAGCAAAACTTTACCAGACGCCAGCGCACCCTAGAAGAATTGGCCAAGGATTATCATATAAGCTATACGCCTGGCGAAAATCATGATTGTGCTTTTTTACGCGATTTTCTGTTCTTTAAAACCAAGTCCATCGATTATATCTACAACAGCTTAACGGGCGAGGATGCTAGTTTTAAAATGTTTGATGTTCATTATTCAGAAGGAGAGTTTATCGCAAAAGAAGTAATCCGAGCAAGTATGCTTCATTTAAGGCTATCGCGGGAGATTCCTATCTTTTCGTTAGACAGAGAAACCCTCTTACAACGGGTGTATTCCTTAGCCGGCTTTACAGATATCAATCTAGACAATCACCCTGATTTTTCTAAACGCTTTTACCTTAGGGGCGAAGATCACGAAGCGATTAGAGCCTTCTTTACAGACGAATTGGTACACTTTTTTGAAAGTAATCCATACTATCATATCGAGTCTAATGGGACCAGTCTTTTGGTTTTTAGTAAAACGCGCTTGGCGAGTATAAAAGAGCTTAAGGCTTTGCTAGACTTTGGTAAGCGACTTTCGCAAGTTGCTGTGAGTCAATAGCCCAAAAGGCCGTGTTTTTATCTAATTAGGCCAAATTTTTGTTAAAGCAGTTAAATTTAATCGGCTTTGAAAGCAATAACAATCAAGGGTTTTAGTATTTTGCAACTCCAATTTTTTACATGAAGATTTATCCCATCGAAGCTGGAAATTTTAAATTGGATGGCGGGGCCATGTTTGGCGTTGTTCCTAAAAGTTTATGGTCTAGAACCAATCCGGCAGATTCAAACAATATGATCGATATGGCCGCTCGGTGTTTACTCATCGAAGATGGTGACCGATTGATTTTGATCGATACGGGAATGGGCAATAAGCAGTCAGAAAAGTTTTTTGGGTATTACTACCTCTGGGGCGATCATAGTTTGGACGCTTCCTTGGCCAAGGCTGGCTTTCATAGAGACGAGATCACAGATGTTTTTATGACTCACTTACATTTTGATCATTGCGGCGGATCTGTTGAGTTTAACAGCGATAAATCTGGTTATCGGCCAGCGTTTAAAAATGCGCGTTTTTGGACCAATCAAGAGCATTGGCAGTGGGCCACAAAACCCAACCCAAGAGAAAAGGCTTCTTTTTTAACAGAGAACATTATTCCGCTAGAAGAAAGCGGGCAGCTCAACTTCGTAGCGACTGACTCGCTTCCGTTTAAAGCAGACACCGATCTAGGTTTTGGAATACTCTTTGCAGACGGACATACCGAAAAGCAAATGATACCGCATATTACATACCAAGGAAAGACGTTGGTTTTTATGGCAGATTTATTGCCTACCGCTGGACATGTACCGTTGCCATATGTAATGGGATACGATACTAGGCCGTTGCTTACTCTAGACGAGAAAGCTGCATTTTTGGAGCGTGCTGCTGCACAGGATTTTTATCTGTTTTTAGAACACGATCCAAACAACGAGATTATTACACTTACCCAAACAGACAGAGGAGTTCGGGTAAAAGATTCATATACGTTTAATACTATTTTTAATTCATAATATCATGAAAATGTACAGACTGATTTTTCCAGTTATTACTATGTCGTTACTGTTAGCGGCCTGTGGAGGTTCTGCCCCATTGGTTTCTACGCCAATAGAAAACATAGACAACTTGCCTTTAAAAGTGGCGCCTATAGCAGATAGCCAACTTAAGACTTGGACCTTTGCCGATTTAAAAAACGACACTATTCCGGGAATGAGTGTAGATAAAGCTTATAAAGAGTTGCTCCCAAAGAAAAAGGGTAAAAAAGTAATCGTGGCGGTAATCGATAGTGGAATCGACATTGAGCACGAGGATCTTAAGAGCATTATTTGGACCAATAAAGGCGAAATTGCCGGCAACGGAAAAGACGATGATGGCAATGGGTATATCGACGACATACACGGTTGGAATTTCTTAGGTGATATCGTAGCAGAAAACATGGAGTATGTACGCTACTTAAAAAAGTTTGGCGACAAATTCGAAGGAAAATCTGAAGCCTCAATTAGTGCTGCAGATCGAGAAGACTACGCCATCTATAAAAAGGCTAAAGCTGAGTTTGATGCCGAATATCAACAAACCACAGGAGGAGTTAATCAATACACTCAAATTCTTGAACAAGTTAGACCAGCACATGCAGCCATGAGCAAGCGCTTGGGTAAAGAAGATTATTCTGTTGCCGACATGAATGCCATTAAAGACCCAGACGCTGCTACTCAAGGGCAAATTCAGTTACTTTCGCAAATGTTGAATTTTGCAGATACGGTACCAGAAGTTGTAACCGAACTAGAAAACGGAATCGAATACTTTCAAGGGCGTTTGGAATCTCACTTTGATATGACTGCAGACTTTAGAGGAGTATTAAAAGACAATCCAGATGTTTGGGATGGGAAGGCGTATGGCAATAACGATGTAGACGGTCCAGACCCTAAAAAAGAAGATGCACGTCACGGAACTCACGTTGCTGGTATCATTGCTGCGGTACGCAACAATGGTAAAGGAATGAATGGGGTTGCAGGCAATGTGCAAATCATGGTGCTGCGCGCAGTACCAGATGGAGATGAGTACGATAAAGACATCGCTATGGCGATTCGTTATGCCGCAGATAACGGCGCTAAAGTAATTAACACCAGTTTTGGTAAGTATTATTCGCCACACCCAGAATGGGTTTGGGATGCCATTAAATACGCCGCTTCTAAAGACGTATTAATCGTAAATGCAGCTGGTAACGAAGCTTTTGATTTAGACGGTATACAAGTATATCCGAACGATCAAAAAGGTACAGACGCAGAGATTGCAGACAACTTCTTAACCGTAGGCGCTCTTAACTATGAATACGGAGGAGAGATGGTTGCTAATTTTTCTAACTATGGTGTTTCTAGTGTAGACGTATTTGCTCCTGGTGTAAAAATTTGGTCTACAACACCATTAAACACCTACGAGTATTTACAAGGAACTTCTATGGCGTCTCCAGCCGTTGCTGGAGTTGCGGCAACACTTAGATCATACTATCCTAATTTGACTGCAAGTCAGGTAAAAACTATTTTGATGAACAGCGGATTGTCTTCTGCCTCGCAAGTAATGTTGGGTGGTGATAGTAGCAATACACAAAACTTTGGTAGCATCTCGAAGTCTGGTAAAATGGTAAATATGTATAACGCCATCTTGATGGCCGAAAAAATGTAATATGCGTTTTAACAACCTAATTGCCTTTCTATTTGTGAGCGTAATCTCGTTCACAAGTTTGGCACAAAACAACAACGCCTATTGGCAACAAAAGGTAGATTACACCATGGTAATAGACATGGATGTAGAAAAACACACCTATAAGGGAACTCAAAAGCTGGTGTATACCAACAACTCACCTGATACATTAAATCGCGTGTTTTATCATTTGTATTTTAATGCGTTTCAGCCAGGGAGTGAGATGGACGTGCGATCTCAAACAATTGCAGATGCAGATTCTCGAGTAAAAGACAGGATCGCTAAATTAAGCCCAGAAGAGACAGGATACATTAAACCAACGGCGCTTACTCAAGATGGTAAAAAGCTCAAATACAAAGTTGAAGGAACTGTGTTAGAGGTTTCTTTAAACAAGCCTATTTTGCCTGGTGCTAGCACTCAATTCGATATGGAGTGGGACGCTCAGGTTCCTGTGCAAATTAGACGCTCAGGCCGAGACAATGCAGAAGGGGTTGCTTATTCTATGACACAATGGTATCCTAAACTGGCCGAATATGATTTTCAGGGTTGGCACGCCGACCCATATATCGCAAGAGAATTTCATGGAGTTTGGGGTGATTTTGATGTCACTATTTTAATCGATAAAGATTTTATCGTTGGTGGAACTGGTTATCCTGAGCCGCAAAGCGGAGTGAAAAAGGGTAAAAAGGGATGGCGTTTTAAGGCACCTAATGTTCATGATTTTACATGGGCGGCAGATCCCGAGTATGTTCATGATACCTACCAAGGACCAAACGGTGTAACGCTTAACTTTTATTACAAAAACAAACCCGAAATTGCCGAGAACTGGAAAAATCTGCAGCCAAAAACTGCAGCATTGATGGAGTTCTTTAACGAACATATTGGGCCATATCCCTACAAGCAATATTCTGTAATACAAGGTGGTGACGGTGGTATGGAATATGCCATGTGTACCCTAATCACAGGTGAGCGCAAGTTTGGAAGCTTAGTGGGTGTAACCTCTCATGAAATGGCACATAGTTGGTTCCAGTTTTTATTGGCAACTAACGAGGCCAAGCACGAATGGATGGACGAAGGTTTTACCAGTTATATTTCTGGATTTGCGATGGCTAAAGTTATGGATCAGCCAAGCGATAATCCTACTATGGGTTCGTATCGCAACTATGCCTATTTAGCAAAAAGCGGAAAAGAGCAACCTATGAGTACGCATGCAGACCGTTACGATCTCAACATGGCCTACGGAATTGCAGCCTACAGCAAAGGGGCTGTTTTTATGGCTCAATTGGGCTATGTGATAGGGCAAGACAAGCTTAAAAGCACCATCAAGCGTTATTATGATACTTGGAAGTTTAAGCACCCAACACCTAACGATTTTATTCGCATTGCAGAAAAAGAATCCGGTGCCGAGCTCGATTGGTATTTGATGGACTTTGCGCAGACAACAAATACTATCGACTATAAAGTAGCCGCTAGTACAGAGGCAGATGTAAGTACTATTACTTTAGAACGTATTGGCTTAATGCCAATGCCTATAGACCTTATGGTAACCTATGAAGATGACAGCCAAGAGTATTTTTACATTCCGCTTAGAATGATGCGTGCAGGAAAAACCAATCCTTATGAGGGAGTTAAAAAAACAGAATTGGAAGACTGGCCATGGACCAATCCAACCTATTCTTTTAACACATCAAAAGGAAAAACGGTTAAAAAAGTAGTGATCGATCCATCTGGCTTGATGGCAGATGTAGACCCTACTAACAACACCTTTACAAAAGAATAGGGCTCGTTAAACAAGCCTTATAATGGGCCTCATTCCGAACGGAGTGAGGCCTTTTTGTTTTTAGAAGACATTAAGATTTTAGTGCTTTTTTAATTACTACCTTTCCTTGATGAATTACAAGTACCCTAGACGAGCACACCTAAAGAGTAAAAAGCTAATCGATCGTCTTTTTGAAGAGGGCAAACGCGCCAAGAGCTTTCCACTGAGCGTTACTTTTTTACCCCTAGAGGAGGCTCAGCTTAATCAAGCTGGGTTTGCAGTGTCTAAGCGTAATTTTAAAAATGCGACAGACAGAAACCGAATCAAAAGACAGCTGCGAGAAGCCTATAGGGGTAATCAGCACTTGTTGGATTCAAAAAACGGTACAAAGTTTGCGCTCTTGTTTATCTATCTCGCCAAAGAATCTTTAGACTTCCGCCAAATTAACGAAGCAATGGTTAAACTTTTAAAAGGAAAACATTATGAAGATTATTAGTGCAATTTTATTATTTGGAATCGTTTTGTCGTGTAACGACAATTTGGTTAGTGAAAGCAAGGATTATGCGAATGCCGATATGGATGGCTATTTTGAAGAAGAGGCTCTAGAAGATGCCGCAATGATCTATGATGGTGATCAACGCAACATCCCTCCAAAGCCCGAGGCAGAGGTTGTCGAAAAAAAGATTATCAAAACCGCCACTATACAATTTGAGACCCGCGACCTGGAAGCCACCCACAAAAGAGTGTTGTCCTTAGTGAATCAAAACAAGGCGTATTTACAAAACGACAATTCGGGTAAACAGTATTCGAAAGCCTATCGCCAGTTAATCATTAGGGTGCCCACCCAAAACTTTCAGGCCCTGGTAGACAGCATTGGGGTTGGGGTAGCTTATTTTGATAAAAAGGATATTTCGCGTAAAGACGTAGGCGAAGAATTTGTAGACCTACAAGCTCGTTTAAAGGCTAAGCGGGTGCTAGAAGATCGCTATTTACAGTTGCTAAGCAAAGCGAAAAACGTAAAAGAAATGCTCGAAATTGAACGCGAGCTATCTTCTATTAGAGAAGAAATTGAAGCCAAGCAAGGGCGCTTAAATTACTTGCAAAACCAGGTGTCTTTAAGCACCATTTATTTAGAATTTTATAAAACCGACGTAGAGACAATTGCCACGCAATCCTACGGAGCCAAAATGGGCAACGCCATAAAAGGCGGTTGGAACGGCATCACTTCCTTTTTTCTAGGATTGCTTTACATCTGGCCGTTTATCCTTATTTTAGGACTCGTTGTGTTTTTTATTAGACGTTATTTAAAAAGAAGAAAGAAAGTTGCATCATGAATAAGATAAAAAAGATACTCCTCCCGTTAGTTGCTGTACTGGTCTTATTGACTACCACAGCCTTTAAAAACGATTTTTTTGAGATCGCCAAACAAGTAGAGATTTTTACGACTTTGTTTAAAGAGCTCAACATGAATTATGTAGACGAAACCACGCCTGCAGAACTCATGGACAAGGCTATAACCGGTATGTTAGACGACCTAGACCCGTATACAGTTTATTGGACCGAGCAAGAGGTAGAAGATGCCAGGATTAACAACTCCGGCGAATACACAGGCATAGGAGCAGCGGCTCGCACAATAGATAAAAAGATTATTATAGTTGAGCCCTACAAAGATTATCCCGCAGACAAAGCAGGGCTCAAGGCGGGCGACGAGATTATCCAAATAGGTGAAATCAAGCTCGCAGATTTCGAAGACGACGCAGGCGAATTGCTTAAAGGCGCTCCTGGTTCTACCGTAGAAATTACTTTTTTACGTCAAGGAAAAAGACAAACCACTTCGCTTACCAGAGAGGCTATTGCTGTAAAAGCGGTTCCTTTTTCTAAATTAATAAATGGCAATACAGGCTATATCGTGTTGTCTAAATTTAATCGTAAGACCACGTTAGAAACCAAAAAAGCCCTAGAAGACCTTATAGAAGAAGGTGCTCAGAATATTATTCTAGACCTAAGAGGTAACCCTGGAGGTTTGCTTAACGAGGCGATTAATGTGGTAAACTTATTCGTAGATAAAGGCGAGGTAATTACTACGACTAAGTCGGTTATTAAAAAATACAACAAGTCATATGAAACCCGTAACGATCCTGTAGACACTCAGATTCCGTTGGTTGTTTTGGTCAATGGTCGAAGTGCCTCTGCGAGCGAAATCGTTTCTGGGGCCATTCAGGACTTAGATCGCGGGGTGGTTGTAGGTGCTCGCAGTTTTGGAAAAGGCCTGGTGCAACGACCTAAAAAGCTAACCTACGGAACGCAGCTTAAGATTACAATTTCTAGATATTATACGCCAAGTGGTCGTTGTATTCAGGCTTTAGATTATTGGAATCGCGACGAGAATGGCGATCCTGTTCGGGCCGAACCAGATGAATACAATGCTTTTAAAACACGTGGTGGCCGTACCGTTTATGATGGTGGTGGAATATTACCAGACATCGAGTTAGAGACGGCTAAATTTAGTCCGATCACTACGGCGCTCCTAAAAGACAACGCCATCTTTAATTATGCTACCGAATATCATTACAAAAATGATCTGGCCGACTGGGCAAGTTTTTCATTTTCTGATTCAGACTTTCAAAGCTTTATTAATTACTTAAACAAAAACGGCTTCGACTATCAAACAGAAACAGAAAAAGCCTTCGAGAAAGCATTTAACAAAGCAAAAGCAGACGAGCTTCAAGACGACATCTCGAATGCTTATAAAACCTTGCAGCAACAAATAGCTTCTGTAAAACAAAAAGAATTGCTAGACAAAAAAGCAGAAATTAGCTCGCTGTTAAAAGACGAGATTTTAAAGCGTTATTTTTATCGGACTGGATTGTATGAGTATCAAGTGGTGCACAATCCAGAGATAAAAGAAGCCTTGGCGGTTTTAAATGACTCGAATCGTTACAACAGAATTTTAAAGTAAAATGGATCAGTTTCTAACCTTCTTTGAGCAGATGCCAGTCTGGCAAAAAGCAGGTTGGATCTTTCTTGTTTTGGCTGTTTTCTGGCTTTTAGAAGGTCATTATGCCCTGCGGAATCTTGCCTATAATAAATGGAAGCACGCGCGAACTAATCTTGTTTTTTTGGCCTTTGTAATGGCGATCAATGTCGCCTTCGGAATTTTGACTGCCGGTGTTTTTGTGTGGCTGGGCACCTCTGACTTTGGGCTATTACACTTGTTCGAAGCGCCAGTATGGCTAGAGCTCTTGCTAAGCGTTCTTGTGTTAGATTTGATCGCCCAATATACGGTGCATGTATTGTTGCACAAGGTTGCGGTCTTTTGGCGTTTGCATTTGATTCATCACAGCGATACTAAAGTAGATGCCACGACAGGCACCAGACATCATCCTTTAGATTTTATTCTAAGGGAAAGCTTCGCGTTACTTGCAGTGGTACTCATGGGAATGCCTATTTCTTTTTATTTGTTTTACAGAATTTTGAGCGTCTTCTTTACTTATTTTACACACGCTAACATTCAACTAGGCGACAAAGTCGATACGGCGATTAGTTGGGTTTTTGTGTCGCCCAATATGCATAAAATACATCATCACGATACCATGCCTATAACAGATACCAACTACGGAAACATGTTTTCTATTTGGGATAGAATGTTTGGCACTTTTATAAAAATTGACCAAGACAAAATTGTCTACGGAATAGACTCCGTCAAAGATGTTTCTGACGCCTCGATTAAAAGCCAGTTGTTACTTCCGTTTACGTATAAAAAACAGCGATAATTTTGCTATTCTTCGGCCTCTTCTTCTATCGCTAAAGTGTCAATTCCCTTACCTACAAAGTCTTCTAACCAATTGTAGCAGCTTTTAAAATCTGGAAAATTATAGCGCTCAGGCACTAAGTCTGGAACAATATCAAAGTTCTCGAACATCGCCAGTGGCTGCCCGTGTAGGTCTGTAAATACAACCCTGATGTCTTGCTCATGAAGATCTAAAATGGCGTCTTCCATCGCATAAAGACCCGACTGATCTACATAGGGCACTTTGCCCATACGTATCACAACCACATCGATGTCTGGAATCGCTTTAACCATATCTTGAAAACGAGAAGCGAATCCAAAAAACAGTGGACCATCTAAGTGCTTTATATACACATGAGAGCCCATTCTTTCTAGCACGTCTCCTTCGTCTACCCATGGCATTTCACGTGAAAATTGTTGCAATGGAGCGGTATGTGTTCTGTGATCTACCACGTCAGAAATCTTTTTCATAAACAGCACAGAAGCCAATACCAGGCCAATAGCAACAGCCTCGATAAGACCAATGAACACCGTTAAGACGATTACTAAAATCATCACAAAAACTTCGCTATTTGGCAGTTGTCTAATATGACGCAGTCCTTTATAATCCATCACTCCTATTCCAACGGTAATGAGAATCCCAGCCAAAACGGCTGCAGGAATTTGTGAGGCTAAAGGCCCTAGTGACAGTAAAACAATTAACAGCAACACCCCTGCTACCATTCCAGAAAGCTTGGTTTTACCACCAGAGTCTATGTTTACGACCGTACGAATTGTGGCTCCGGCACCAGGAATACCTCCAAAAATAGAAGCTACAGAGTTACCAATTCCCTGGCCAATAAGCTCTTGATTGGGGTTGTGTTTGGTTTTGGTCTTATTATCTGCCACCACAGAGGTGAGCAAAGAATCAATGGCTCCTAAAGCTGCTAGCGAGAGTGCGCTCACAATAAACGGCTTAATTTGCCCAAAGCTAAAGTTGCTAAACATCTCTAAATTTGGTTTTGGTAAACCGGAAGGAATAAGCCCTATGGTTCTGTAGTCGGGTATAAAAAAGTAGGCCACCCCAGAGACCACTAACAGCGCCACTAAAGTACTTGGTATTGCCTTTGTAATGCGTTTAAACCCATAAATAATCAAAATGGTTGCCAAGGCAAGTAATAAGTCTATAAAATTTATGTTTTTAATACCGCGGCCCACAAGTTTTAAGGCTCCAACCATACCTTTTGCCTCTGTTTGGGCTAAGGTGCGTGCCTCTTGCATAATCTCTTCATCAGAAATTTTACTCGCTCTGCTTACTGTTTCTTGAAAATCTTCCAGCACCAAAATCTCTTCTGCCGCCTCTTCTTTTAAGATTTTTTCTAACATCACTTCTTCTGCTAAGGGCTTAAATTTATTTACAAATTCAATATCCTCGTTGGGGTAATACCCAATCATTGGCAATAGTTGTGTGATGATAATGATCACTCCAATCCCTGTCATAAATCCTGAGACCACGGGATAGGGAATAAACCGTATATATTGGCCAACTTTTAAGAGTCCTAAGACGATCTGGAAAAGTCCCGCCAGTAAGAATACGATTAAAATAAACGGAAGTGCTTTTTCTAGGCTTCCGTCGTTAGCTGCAACTATTCCACCTATTACCACCATACTCACCGCTGTCATTGGAGCGGTTGGTCCAGAAATTTGGGTGTTAGTGCCTCCAAAAAGTGCGGCCAAAAAACTAATAAAAATTGCTCCGTAGAGTCCGGCAGCAGCTCCCATTCCAGATTGAAGTCCAAATGCTAATGCTAACGGGAGGGCGACGATTCCTGCGGTAATTCCGCCAAAAAGATCTCCTTTAAAGTGCTTTAAATTAAATCCAAAAAATTGTTTCAAAGTCGGTTAGTTTTAAAGTGGTGGTTAAACGTTTTTTACAGTAATTGATAAATATAAGACTCAATTGCAGCGATTGCAAATGCAATGGTGCTAAAAAAACATTAAAAGTTAGAAAATGCGTAAACCTATGTTTAAGGTTTTACCATGGCGATGTGTGGAATTCCGTCTTCTAAATAAGAGGTTCCTTCGCTTATAAAGCCAAGAGAATTATAAAACGAAGACAAATACGTTTGGGCAGAAACCTTAATAGCTTGCTCTCCAAAATGGTTATATATGGCCGTAATCGATTCTTCCATTATTTTATAGCCCAGGCCATCTTTGCGATGATTTAAATCTACTACTACCCTGCCAATACTCGCTTTGTTAAAGTAATCTCCTTTTGCAAAACAACGCGTGTATGCCACAATTTTATCATTTACTCTCCCGATTATATGCAAGGCCTTTTGATCTTTACCATCGACATCTTGATACACACAGTCTTGTTCTACTACAAAAACCTCGGAGCGTAATTGCAAGAGCTCATAAAGCTCGTCGGTGGTAAGTTGATTAAATTTTTTTATCTCTGTTTGCATAGACTAGTCTTGAACAATAATATCTTTTGAATCGGGCTTATTAAACTCTGGTTGAATATTTACATGATTAATATGGTACTCGTCGTGCAGGTATTTTTCTATCTGAATTAAGAGTTTGTCAAATTCAGAAATCGTGATGTCGTTGTGTAGATCTAAGTGTGCTTCTAGGTGCACTTCTTGTTCGTTAAGTTGCCAAACATGAATGTGATGCATAGCCTTTACTCCTGGAATTGTATTTACATGAGCTGTTATTTGTTCGATATCTACATTGGCTGGAGTGAAAAGCATAAGTACTTTTAACGACTGTCTAAACAAATCGTAACCCATATATATTAAATACACCGCTATACAAAAAGTGAGCACACTGTCTACCCACCAAACTTGATAATACTTCATGAGCAAGCCACCAATTAAAACCGCTACAGAGGCAGACATATCTGTCAATAAATGCAGATAGGCCGAGCGCATATTCATATTAGATTCGGCTTCTTTTTTAAGCAATAAAACGCTCAATCCATTTGCGACAATAGCTATGGCAGCCAACCAGATTACCAGGTTGCTCTCTATTTCTTGCGGATCAAAAAAGCGTTCTATCGCCTCGATAATCAAAAACACGGCCACGATTAAAAGCGTACTCGCATTTACAAAGGCTGCGATAATCTCTGCTCGTTTATAGCCAAATGTTTTTCGTACCGATGCCTCTTTCTTGGTAAGTCTGTCTGCGACATAACTAACTATTAAAGAAAGTACATCACTAAAATTATGAAGCGCATCTGATAGCAGTGCCAAACTCCCAGAGATAAGCCCGCCAATTACTTGGGCCACGGTAATAATAATGTTTAAAAAGATAGATATTGCTAACTTCTTACCCTTGGAATCGTGTGCATGACTATGGTGATGTCCCATAACTAACTGCTTTAAACACAGGCAATTTTTTGCACTCGATTTTGGTGTCGGCCTCCCTCAAAAGGAGTATCTAAAAAAGCTTGAACCATAGCTACGGCTTGATGTTGTGAAGTAAAACGAGCTGGAATACTTAATACGTTTGCGTCGTTATGTTGCCTAGCAAGTTCTGTAATTTCTTTGGTCCAACATAAGGCGGCTCTTATTTCTTGGTGTTTGTTGGCCGTCATGGCGGCCCCATTCCCACTACCACAAATTATGATTCCAAAGTCTACTTCGCCTTGAGCCACTTTTGTGGCAACCGGATGAATAAAATCTGGATAATCGACACTTTGGTCGCTATCGGTTCCCACATTTGTAACAGCAACTCCTTGGTTTTCTAGATGTGTGATTATTGCATTTTTATAATCGGTTCCTGCGTGATCGTTCCCTATGGCTATTTTCATGATATTGACAAGTTGTGTAAAAGCTGTTTATAATTAGATTTAAAATTTACCGCTAAAAATTTGTGTAATTGCAAGTGATTCTGGGTTGAAAAAAAAATTAAATAATACAAGTGATTTTCTTATAAGTTGTTACAAACAAATCGACTTAAAACTACTTTTTGCGAACATCAAAGATTGTAAATAATTATTAAAAATACGTTATTAATATGAGTTATTCACCGTTGTTAATCACATTAACTAATTCCTTAAAAATCAAGTAAATCTAGATGGTTTACTCTGTTAATAACAACTGATAAAATCAGTTAAGCAACAAATCAAAAAGAAACCTAAAAAAGTTATTGTCACTATTAACAAGCTATAATAAGCATCATTATTTTTTTTAAATTTTATAAAAAAGAAATAATTATAATATATACTGTTAACAACGTTTTTTTAGATGATTTTAAGGTCTGCGGAATTGTCTAAATTTTCTATGATTTCTTTAGCTTGGTCGCTGCAGTCAGGATGTACTTTGAGTCTAATTCCGCCAAAGGCATTAGAGTGAAAGGGTAAAACGCTTATCATGGTTTCGTTTTCGAAAACATAAGGAATCGCTGCTTGTTGTAAGAGATGTTCTAAAACAGAGTATTCTGATGGGTAGGTAAAGATTGCTATGGTGACAAAGTTCTCCATGTATTATATTTTAGTTAAGATACTAATTCTTTGGCCATAGCGCCAGATTTATTGTAAATATAAAGTTACTTTTACCAATCTTAAAACAGCAAATGGCCCGCAAGAAAAAACGTAAAAAGTCTAAGAATATTCACAACTTAACCCAAAGTATCTTGGCGATCTTAAAAAAGGAGCCTAAAAGAAACTTTAACTACAAACAAATTGCTGCAAAATTAGGACTGGACGATCCGAGTTCTCGTAATCAAATCGTAAAAAAATTACGTCAACTACAAGCAAAGGAGCAGATTCAAGAGGTAGAAAGAGGAAAATTTAAGATCGTTACTAAAAGTTTTTACCACGAAGGAAGCTTAGATGTTACCGCACGCGGAAAAGGGTACGTTATCGTAGAAGGGTTAGAAGAAGACGTATACATATCTAGTAAAAATCTAAATCGCGGTTTACAAGGTGATACGGTAGAAGTTTATATTTTTAACCGTAGAAAAAACGGGCGTTTAGAAGGTGAAATTACCAGGATAATAGAACGAAAACGCACCGAGTTTGTGGGTATTATTCAAATTCAAAAGAACTTTGCATTTGTAGATACCAGTGTGTCAAAAATGAGCGTAGATATCTTTGTACCCAAAGGTAAAATAGGTAAAGCAAAAGACGGAGACAAAGTGCTTGTAGCATTAGAAGACTGGCCAGAAACCGCAGAATCTCCCTTTGGCAAAATCATAAAGTCTTTTGGGCCTCCAGGCGAACACGAAACAGAGATACATGCCATACTTGCGCAATATGGTTTGCCCTACGAGTTTCCGGATATCGTTGAGAAGTATGCAGACGATATAGATACAAAAATAACGGCCAGCGAAATAAAAAAGCGCCGTGATATGCGGGAGGTGCTAACCTTTACTATAGATCCTAAAGATGCCAAAGATTTTGACGATGCGCTGTCTTTTCAAATTTTAGAAAACGGTAATTATGAAATCGGGATTCATATTGCCGACGTATCGCATTATTTAAAACCTAATACGGTATTAGATGACGAGGCATACGAACGTGCAACCTCTGTATATTTGGTAGATCGCGTGGTGCCTATGTTACCAGAAGTATTATCTAATCATGCCTGTTCCCTAAGACCAAATGAAGAAAAGTATACCTTTTCTGCGGTTTTTGAGATAGATAAAAATGCTAAAGTTCACAAAGAATGGTTTGGGCGAACTGTAACTTATAGCGATGCCAGGTTTGCTTACGAAGAGGCACAAGTTGTGATAGAGGAAGGTCAAACCAAAGAATATACTGCCGTGACAGTTCCAAAAGAAGTTTCTATTAGAGAGACAGGGGCTTATGCGATAGATGTGTCTTTGGTAGAAGCGATTTCTGTAATGGATGCCCTGGCAAAGATTATGAGAAAACGACGCATGCAAGAAGGCGCGATTTCGTTCGATAAAGTAGAGGTTAAATTTAATCTTGACGATAAGAACGAGCCAGAAGGTATCTTTTTTAAAACCTCTAAAGATGCCAATAAACTCATAGAAGAGTTCATGCTACTTGCCAACAGAAGAGTGGCTTCGTTTATTGGTAAAAGAAATCCACCCAAAACGTTTGTATATAGAATTCACGACGAACCCAATAGCGAAAAACTAGCGGCTCTTGGCGGAATCGTTAGTAAGTTTGGGTACCAGCTTCATACCAAAGACCGGAAAACAACAACCGCTTCACTTAATAAATTATTAAAGGATGTTCAGGGTCAAAAAGAGCAAAATTTAGTAGATACACTTGCGATTAGATCTATGAGTAAAGCCGAATATAGTACTCATAATATTGGTCATTACGGTTTGGCTTTTGACTTTTACAGTCACTTTACATCGCCTATTAGACGTTATCCAGATGTGATGGTACACCGTCTTTTACAAGACTATTTAGATGGTAAACCTTCTGCAAATCAAGAGGCTTACGAAGCGAAGTGTGGGCATTCGAGTCAGATGGAATACTTAGCGGCTTCTGCAGAACGAGATAGTATTAAGTATATGCAAGTAAAATACATGAGTCGTTATAAAGACGAGGTGTTTTTAGGTGTAATCTCTGGCGTAACTGAATGGGGAATTTATGTAGAAGTGATTTCTAATAAGTGCGAAGGAATGGTTTCGCTTCGAGATTTAAACGACGATCATTATATTTTTGATCAGTCTCAATATGCGGTGGTTGGTGAATCTACAAAGAACACTTATCAGCTTGGAGACGAGGTGTTTGTAACCATTAAAAGTGCAGATCTTATTAAAAGACAATTAGATTTTAAACTGTTAGGGCTTAAATCAGAAAACGACTTCCCTAACGCACTGTAACATTTAGTGAGTTAAGCTGTCTTTTTAGAAATTACTTTTATTATGAGACGTATATTACTTTTTATTGCCCTTAGTTTTTCATTTTCAGTTTTTTCGCAGAACGAAGTAAATAAATCTGTTGGAGAGTTTGATACCATTAAAGTTTTTGATCTAATCGAAGTAGAAATGATTCAAAGCACAGAGGATCGTGTCGTTGTTTCTGGAAGAAATGTGGACGAGATTAAGATTGTGAACGACAATGGCAAACTTAAAATTAGAATGGAACTAGACGGGCGTTTTGACGGCAGCGACACCTTTGTTAAAGTGTATTTTACAGGAGTTAAAACTATCGATGCTAATGAAGGTGCAAGAATAACGTTGGCAGAAACTCTAGCGCAAGACGATTTAGAATTGAAGGCTCAAGAAGGCGGAAAAATCAAATTAACTTTAGCCGCTACCACCTTAGAAACAAAGGCAGTAACAGGGGGAATTATAGAAGTTGAGGGAACAGTTCACCTTAACGATATTAGCGTTAACACCGGCGGCGTCTTTAATGGGAAAGAGTTAGAAAGTCATACAACAAAAATAAATGTGTCGGCTGGTGGAGATGCAGAAATCTTCGCTACTCAAAAGGCAGATATTAAAATCACCGCTGGGGGAGACGTTTATGTTTATGGCAATCCACCCGAATTTAAAAAGAAGACAGTTGTTGGAGGTCGTGTGTATCGTATAAATTAAGCGATAGATACTCACTCATAAAAGGGATTATTTGTACTTTTATGGGATATGTTTGACGGTTTACCATATGCGGCAATTTATGGGTTCTTATTGGCTTTTGCCTTAGGCCCAGTATTTTTTACCCTTATAGAAACCGCCATTAGTAAAGGCTTTAGGGCCGCACTCTTCTTTAACCTTGGTGCTTTTTTTGCAGACATACTTTTTATTGTTTTTGTGTATTATAGCACAGAAAAAATTCTCGAAAAGCTACGTAACGATCCAAACCTTATCATATTTGGAGGTGCCATCCTTATTATTTACGGGGTTATTAGCTACATCAGAACCTCAAAAAACTTAGTAAAGATTGTACGAGAACACTATTCTGTAAAAGCAAAAAAGAATCTTACCGGCTTATTTTTTAAGGGGTTTTTACTCAATTTTGTAAACTTTGGTGTGCTCGCTGGTTGGATGGGAACCCTAATTATGGCGAATGCTTTAACGACCACTAAACAAGGTGTTGTCTTGTTTTTATCGACCGTATTAGTGGTTTTTTTCTGCACCGATCTTGCAAAAATTACCCTTGCAAAAAAACTCAAAAGCAAACTCACGCCCAGATTTATCTTTAAGACCAAAAAATGGGTTAGTATCTTAATCGTGGCTTTTGGACTGTTATTGCTTTATCAGGGATTTTTTCCTAGTCAGAAGCTCCAACAAGGAATAGAGGATCAGTTTCCGCTAATAGAACAAAATACAGACGCATAAAAAAAACCCTAAGAGATTAGGGTTTTTGTTGAGGCATCGAGCGGATTCGAACCGCTGTACAAGCTTTTGCAGAGCTGTGCCTAGCCACTCGGCCACGATGCCATTAGGAGGGCAAATGTAAAAAAAATAGTGATAACAGCCTTACTATTTTAAGATTTTAGCGCTCTGTTGTAAGCTGTACTTCTACCAAATGAACGTCACCACCAATAGGCGGATTCATCTTTGCCACAGACACGCTAACAGCGGTTACCAGGGCGTGTTCTCTTAGCACTCTATCGTTTATTCTTTTGGCGACGGTTTCTAGGAGTTTGGCTCTAATAGCCATCTCTTCTTTGATAATACTATTAAGCGCAACATAGTCTACCGTTTCGTCCAGGTTGTCGCTCTGGCAAGATGCTTCAAGATCTGCCTGAACACTAAGTTGTACTAAATAATCCGAACCCACCAATTCTTCTTCTCTTAGACAGCCGTGATGGGCATAAACTCGAACGTCTTTTAAACAAATGGTTCCCACAAAAAATGTTTTGGCAAAGATAGATTTTTCTAGGTTTTTGGTACCTTTGCAGCTCATAAAAAACCAATGGGAACCACAGACAAATCGCTTAATTTTATTGAGCATATCATAGAAGACGACCTACAGGACTCTTATTCTAAGGAACAGCTTCGATTTAGATTCCCACCTGAGCCTAATGGATATTTGCACGTGGGCCACGCCTCTGCCATCTGCCTTAACTTTGGATTAGGCCTGCGTTATAACGCACCAGTGAACTTGCGCTTTGACGACACCAACCCAGCAAAAGAAGAGCAAGAATTTGTAGACGCTATTAAAAGAGACATCGAATGGTTAGGGTATGAGTGGGATAAAGAATGCTATGCTTCGGACTATTTTGAGCAGCTTTATAAATGGACCACAACCCTTATTAAGGCAGGAAAAGCTTATGTAGATTCTCAGAGTTCTGATGCGATAGCAGAGCAAAAAGGAACCCCAACTTCGCCAGGAGTACACAGTCCTTTTAGAGACCGTAGTGTAGAAGAGAATTTAGATTTGTTCGAAAAAATGAAACATGGCGAAGTGCCAGAAGGCGCTCATGTTCTAAGAGCAAAAATAGACATGAGTTCGCCCAATATGCTTATGCGTGATCCAGTGATGTATCGTGTTTTACACAAACATCATCACAGAACAGGTCATGATTGGAGCATCTTCCCTATGTATGATTGGGCGCATGGAGAAAGCGATTATTACGAGCAAGTGTCTCATTCGTTCTGTACGTTAGAGTTTTTACCTCATCGCGAATTATACGATTGGTTTTTAGACCAAATACACGACCCTATTTTATTGCGCCCTAAACAACGAGAATTTGCAAGGCGTAATATTAGCCACACGGTCGTGAGTAAAAGAAAGCTGGCTAAGCTCGTAGAACAAGGAGTTGTGACAGGTTGGGACGACCCAAGAATGCCTACTATTTCTGGGATGCGTCGCCGCGGATATACTCCAATGTCTATTCGTAATTTTGCAGAAAGCATTGGTGTAGCCAAACGCGAAAACCTAATAGATGTAAGTCATTTAGAATATAATGTTCGCGAAGATTTAAACAAAATAGCGACCAGAGTAATGGCGGTTTTAGACCCAATTACCTTGGTTATAGAAAACTATCCTGAAGGCAAAGTAGAGTGGGTTAACAACGACAATAATCCAGAAGACCCTAATTCTGGCTCCCACGATCAACCCTTTGGCAAAGAACTTTTAATAGAGCGCGAAGACTTTAAAGAAGAAGCCGGCAATAAGTTTTTTAGACTCACTTTAGGTAAAGAAGTAAGGTTAAAAAACGCCTACATTATTAAAGGAGAATCTGTCGTTAAAGACGCAGATGGAAACATCACTCAAATAAATTGTAGTTACGATCCAGATAGTTTAAGTGGTAGCGGAACCGAGGCCAGCAAGCGTAGGGTAAAAGGCACCTTGCATTGGGTTTCTAAGAGGCATGCCTTTACGGCAGATGTGCGTAGCTACGACCGTTTATTTGTAGACGAATCGCCAGATACACATAAAGACAAAGACTTTATGGAGTTTGTAAACCCGAACTCTTTAGAGGTGTTAACCGCGTATTGCGAACCCTTTTTAAAAGAGGCCAAAGAAGGCGATCGTTTTCAGTTTCAGCGCTTGGGGTATTTTTGCGTAGACCCTGACAGTTCGCCAGATAGACTCGTTTTTAATAAAACGGTTGGCCTACGAGATACTTGGGCAAAGCAAAAACCTAAGCAACCTCAAAAGGCGCAAAACAATCAGCCAAGACAAGAGCGACCAGCTATTGAACAAATCAAGCAATTGGGTAAAAAGTTTACCAACTATCCAGAAGAGAAACAAGCTATTACAGCTCAAAAAATTAGCGAGTTGGCGACAGGGGTTTCTTTAGATGACTTGGCTCCTTTATTTGGCACAGCCGCCAAGAAGACCGGGACTAGAATCGCCACCCTTTTAAGCTTAAAAGTATTATTAGAAGGTGGATTAGAGCGCAATGAGCAAATGCTAGATTTTATCCAGAGCGCCAAAGAAGATAAGCACCCTTATCTGTCTAATCTGGCCAATGACCTATAAAAAAAGGCCTCTATTTAGAGGCCTTTTGTATTAATGTTGCTGAGTTTCTCGCACGTCGTCGGGAATCTCTAAAGCTGTTTTAAAGCCAGGAATAACCATTTGAGCCAAAGCTTCATTCTTGAGCTGTGAGCCTTCGATAAAATACCATTGGGAAGCCTCCGGATTGTAAACTCCAAAAATATAACTGGTAGAATTTATAGTATAGTCAGGATGATTTAGCACTACGTTGTTTTGTATCACGCAGCGATATTCGCCTTCTTCTTCTGCGAAACCGACCATTTCTACCACCTCGCTTTTTGTGATTTCAAAGCCCTGTTGCTTCATCCCGTCCATAGCGGTAGTGACGGTTTCGAGGGCTCCATCTTTACCGCCCATCATATCGAGGACTGTAGGTAACGTATAATCTAAAACAGTACTAAAATCTCCAGCCACAGTTGCGTCGCTTGTAATCTTGGCTTGAGCCATGGCCAAGTCTTTGAGCTCTTGCTCGGTTTGTGCATTAATTCCGGTTGTTGCCGTTACACATAAAAGCAAGCTTAAAACATATTTTATCATGATTTGTCTGAGTTTTTATTGCCAATTCCTCGCGCAGCGTTTTGCTTTTTCATCTCTTCACCAATCTGATTACTCGCTGTAAAAGACGCAATCATATTGTTAAGCATATCGCTACCGGCTTGTGGCGAATTAGGCAGCAAGATAAGATTTGAATTGGTTTCTTCTCCTATAGACTGCAGTGTATCGTAATGCTGAGTTACCACAATTAGCGCCGAAGCCTCTTGCGAATTGATGCCTACATTGTTTAAAACATCTACAGACTCTTCTAATCCACGGGCAATCTCTCTACGTTGATCTGCAATACCCTGACCCTGCAAACGCTTGCTTTCTGCTTCGGCACGGGCCTTGGCTACAATCTTGATACGCTCGGCTTCTGCCTCGTATTCTGCTGCAACTTTTTCGCGCTCCGCAGCGTTAATTCGGTTCATGGCATTTTTCACCTGAATATCAGGATCGATATCTGTTACTAAGGTTTTAATGATGTCGTACCCATAGTTAATCATCGCCTCGTTGAGTTCGCGCTTTACGGCAATAGCGATATCGTCTTTGCGCTCAAATACATCGTCGAGCTTCATTTTAGGAACTTCTGCCCTAACTACATCAAACACATAAGAAGTTATCTGATCGTGTGGGTTTTCTAAGCGATAAAAAGCATCGTATACATTATCTTTTCTTACCTGAAACTGAACCGATATTTTTAATCGTACAAATACGTCGTCTTTGGTCTTGGTCTCAACCAGTACATCTAACTGCTGAATCTTTAGATTTATTCTACCCACGATGCGATCGATAAGCGGAATTTTAAATTGTAATCCAGAATTGCGAATCGATAAAAACTTTCCAAATCGCTCTACAACCGCAGAGGTTTGTTGCTTTACAATAAAGATCGCAGATATTAATATTAGCAGTGAAAAAATGCCAACTGGGATGGCATAAATAAATTCCATAGTGTTGTGTTTTTAGTTAAAGAAATAAGAGAGAAAAGATACAAAAATTAGCCTACATTTGCACCTTACTTAGTATTCTATGAGGCACATAAACCTAGTATTTGTTACAGTTTTCACATTATTTTTTTTACAATCGTTTGCTCAGGGTTCTGGAGACAGTTACAACAAAATTGGTATTTCTGGTGGGGTTGTATTTTCTAATATAGAATCTGATGAGCTAAATTTTACATCTGGACAGGGCCTTACTTTTGGTTTCGAGACCCGAGGCTCTTTTAGCAAAACAGTAGACTTTATTTACGCCTTAAGTTACTTCGATGCCGCTATGGATATTGAGACTGGTGTCATAGGCGGAATAACCCCAGGCGCGGCAAACACAGAGATGACCACCATGAAGTTATCTTCGGTACAGCTGCAATTTATGGGAAGCTTAAACATTTTTAGACACCACCTAAGTATAGAGGCTGGGCCTGCCGTTGCAATTCAAGGCAAGTTTAAGCCGCAAGATGATAATGATGAACTGCGTTTTGTTACTGGCTATAATAATGTATCTATTAACAGCTTGCGCGAAACTGCTACGGTAGATTTTAGAGGAGTTGTTGGGCTAACCGCAGGATTCGAACCAATTAGAGTGAGCTTGATGTATGTTAGAGGGTTTACAAATACCTTTAGCAAGTTGCAACAGGCCAACACAGAAAGCGCAGACTTCTCTGGGAATACTTCCTATTTATCGCTCCGCGGAATCGTTTACTTTTAAGCCTTCATAAAAGCAATCGCCTTTTGAATACGTTCTAGCGATTCTTCTTTACCTAGTAACCCGATAATATCAAATACATCTGGGCCTTTTAACTCGCCAACTAAGGCAAGTCTTAGTGGCATCATAACAGCGCCAAAGCCAATTTCGTTTTGTGTAATCCAGCCTTTAACGGCATCAGATATGGTGCTTGGCGAAAAATCTGTAACCCCCTCGATGAGCGTAGACGTTGTGCCTAGCAACTCAGGAGTCTTTTCTTTAAAGGCTTTTTTGGTTGCTTTTTCGTTATAAGAATCGGGCGCTTTGTAAAAGAAATCCCCTAAGTTCCATAGGTCAGAAACAAAAGTGGCGCGCTCTTTAAGCATCGTAACCACAACCTCTGTATTTATGGCAGACTTAATTCCTTTTTGAGCCAGTATTGCATCAAACTCTTTGGCAATTTGATCGTCTGGCTGTGTTTGTAAGTATTGATGCTGAAACCACTTGGTTTTTTCTGGATCAAACTTGGCGCCGGCCTTGTTTACTCGGCTTAAATCAAAGGCAGCGATCAATTCTTCTAAGGAGAATAGCTCTTGTTCTGTGCCTGGGTTCCAGCCTAAAAATGCCAGCATGTTTACCACAGCCTCAGGCAAATAACCTTCTTCTCTATATCCAGAAGACGACTCACCGTCTTTAGGATTCCATTCTAATGGGAATACTGGAAAGCCCATTTTGTCTCCGTCTCGCTTGCTAAGTTTACCTTTTCCGACAGGCTTCATTATTAATGGTAAATGAGCAAACTCTGGAGCTTTCCAATCAAAGGCTCTGTAAAGTAATATATGTAGCGCCAAGGAAGGCAACCATTCTTCGCCTCGTATTACATGAGTGATTTGCATCAAATGGTCGTCTACAATATTGGCCAAATGATAGGTGGGCATACCATCGCTTTTAAATAGTACTTTGTCGTCTAAGGTGGCGGTGTTTACTTTTACTTCGCCACGAATAATATCTTGTAACGCCAACAATTCGCTGGCGGGAGTTTTAAACCGAATCACATATGGCAGACCCTGATCAAGCATGCTTCTTAGCTCGATATCGCTCTTACCAAGAGAATTGTTAAGCTGTTCTCTATTGTGCCAATTATAAATAAATGTGTCGCCTTTGGCTTCTGATTGTTTGCGAAGCTCGCCTAGTTCTTCTGGAGTGTCAAATGCGTAATACGCATTACCCGAAGCAATCAAGGCATCTGCATATTGCTTGTATAGCGACTTGCGTTCGCTCTGGCGGTAGGGGCCAAAACCTCCGTCTTTTGTTGGACCTTCGTCAAAAGGAATATTAAGCCAATTAAGCGCCTCTACAATATAAGCTTCTGCACCAGGAACATAACGAGTTTGATCTGTATCTTCTATTCGAAGCACAAAGGTTCCACCTAGTTTTTTGGCAAATAAATAATTAAATAAAGCAGTTCTCACGCCTCCAATATGTAATGGGCCTGTGGGACTTGGTGCAAAACGAACACGAGGTTTTTGTGTCATACTCTAAGCGATGATTTATGGCGGCAAAGATACGATTCTAAGAACGCATTTCTAAAGGAATACGTTTATTCATGATAGAAAACCACAAAGGAGGCACCAGCGACAGCACCATAGATGTAGGGTAGCCAAAAGGCATTTGTGGGCTGGATTCGTGGCAATCTAATAACTGATACTTTTTTGACGCCCTGTAATGATGATCGCTATGACGGGTTAGCTCATAGAGCATTACCCTGCCCAACACGTGGTTAGAGTTCCAGGAATGGATTTCGCTCACGCGCTCGTAACGCCCGCTTTTTGTTTTCCCTCTGCTAAGTCCATAGTGTTCTATATAGTTGATGGCTTCTAGCAACAAAATGCTCACAAGCGCCACTATGGCGGCAATTAATAGACCTTGCGGCCCAAACAAAACATAAACAGTTGCCAAGTAACCTAATTGAAAAACCACATACCAAAACATATCGTTTTTTGCATTCAAGAGACCATAGCCCTCTTGTTTTCTTAATCTATTTTGAATCTTCCAGGCACTTGCATATTGTCTGGTGATAGAGGTAACCCAAAACGAATATAGGCTCTGTTTGTATTTTGCGCTTGCAGGATCTTCTTTGGTGGCTGCATGTAAATGATGCCCATAATTGTGTTCTATATAGAAATGCATATAAAGTGCTGGGGCAAGCAGTATTTTGCCCAATAGCCGCTCCCAAGCAAGAGTTCGATGCCCTAGCTCGTGGGCTACATTAATGCCATTAGAACCCAAGGCAATTCCAACAGAAAAAGTAAGCCCTATAAGCTCTGAGGTGGTGTTATTGGCGCTCGATAGGCTCCAAAGAAAGTAACCGATTAACCCATAGACTATAGGTAGGTTGATATATAATAAGATATTAAAGAAGCGATTTGCTGCCTTAGATTGTAACTGGTCTTTGCTTAAATTGTTGGTATCCAGTGGCATTACAATTTCTAAAAAAGGGACAAAGGCAAAGGCAAATAATGGAGTTAAATAGGCCCAAGGCCCTCTTAAAAAAAGCCCGATACACACTGTAACGGGTATAGAATAGGAGGCTAAGTATTTTAAATCGGAGCTCATTTTTAGGTTTTATTATCTAACTTTTTGATTTGGACTAATTTTTGCAGTACTTAAACCCTTGTTAAATACCCGTACTCTCAAGAATAAAATTGTAATTTAGAGGTTACTTTGGTAGTGAAAACAACCTATGAGCACGTTTTTGATCATCCAGCAAAAGCTGGAACAATTTATAAAAAAATACTATACCAACTCCCTTATTAAGGGGGCCATATTATTTTTTGCCATAGGCGTACTGTATTTGCTTATCACCCTTTTAGTAGAGCATTTTTTATGGCTTGACACCACAGGCAGAACATTGCTTTTCTGGGCTTTTGTTGCGGTAGAACTAGCGCTCTTTATACGCTTTATAGCTTTTCCGCTGGCAAAGCTCTTTAAATTGCAACAAGGAATAGATTCGGTAGCGGCTTCTAAAATTATTGGAAATCACTTTCCGGAGGTTAGCGATAAATTGCTGAACGTGATTCAGCTAAATCAAAACAGCCGCGAATCAGAACTATTAGCCGCCAGCATTGATCAAAAGGCTTCTCAGCTAGAACCCATCCCTTTTAAAAACGCCATAAACTATGCGACCAATGCGAAGTATTTAAAGTATGCGGCTATTCCGCTTGCGGTATTTATTATTGGTTCGTTGGTAGGTGACAAAGACCTCTTTAGTAGCAGTTATGAAAGAGTGGTTAACTACGACACGGCCTACGAACCCCCAGCGCCTTTTAGTTTTTTTATCGAAAACGAGAGTCTCGAGGCGATTGAGTTTAAAAATTTTACCCTTCGCGTGGCAACAGTGGGCGAGGTGGTTCCAGAAAATCCGTCGATACAGTTTAACGAGCAAACCTACTTTTTAAAAAATGTAGGCCCTGGCTTGTTCGAGTATACTTTTGCGCAACCCACAGAAGACATCCAGTTTTCGTTAACAGCCAACACGGTCCGTTCTCGCCCTTATGATTTGACCGTAGTAAAGGTGCCTACTTTGGTGGCTATGCAAATGGTTATGGACTATCCTGCTTATACAGGCAAGAAGGATGAGATAATCGCTAATACTGGCAATGCAACGATTCCCGAAGGTACTCAAGTTGGGTGGCAATTAACCACTAAACAAACTTTAGATGCAGCGATAAAACTCAAGGACACCATCTTAGAGTTTTCTAAAAAAGGAGCCGATTTTACTTTGGAAAAAAGGCTGTATAGCGATTTTGACTATGCCATAACCACCTCTAACGAAGCATTGAGAGATTACGAAAACCTTTCGTTTAAAATCGACGTGGTAAAAGACAATTATCCTAGCATCGAATTGCAGAACAAGGTTGATTCTACAGACTCGCAAATCACGTACTTTTTGGGGCGTGTAAGCGACGATTACGGGCTTTCAAAACTGCAATTGGTGTATTATCCTTCTGGCGAAGAAGAAAAGAAAGCAGCAGAGCCTTTGGTGTTAAACAAAGGTGTTTTTGACCAATTCACCTATGCCTTTCCGGCAGATCTTCCTTTAGAAAAAGGCGTGGCCTATGAATATTATTTTGAGGTGTTCGATAACGACGCCATTCATAATTTTAAAAGCAGCAAGTCTGGCGTGTACAGCTTTAGAATGCTTACCGATGACGAAGAAGAGTCAAAACAATTAGAGCAGCAGCAAAATTCGATCGAAGGTCTAGATGAGTCGCTCGAAAAGTTGAAGGAACGCGAAGCACTGCTTAAAGAGCTCTCTAAGCTTCAAAAAGAAAAAGCATCGCTTAATTGGAACGACAAAAAGAAGATCGAAAACTTTATAAAGCGACAAAAGCAGCAGGAAGAGATGATGAAGAACTTCTCTAAGCAGATGGAGCAAAATCTCGAGAACTTCGAAAAAGAAGAAGACGACCCCTACAAGGAACAACTGCAAGAACGTCTTAAAGAAACCCAAGAAGACCTAGACAAAAACGAGGAACTGCTTAAAGAACTAGAAGAGCTTCAAGAAAAAATAAAGAAAGAGGAGCTTACAGAAAAGCTCGAAAAACTTGCGAAGAACAATAAAAACCAAGAGCGTAATTTGGAGCAACTCTTAGAGCTTACCAAGCGATATTATGTAACCAAGAAGACAGAAAAAATCGCAGATGAGCTTCAGAAATTAGGAGAACAGCAAGAAAAACTTGCCGAAGCTCCCGAAGACGAAAACACCAAAGAAGCCCAAGAAGAGCTCAATAAGGCCTTCCAAGATCTTAAGGAACAGCTCAAAGAACTTCGCGAAGAAAACGAAGAGCTTAAGGAGCCTATGGATATTCCGCAGGATAAGACAGGCGAGAAGATGGTAGAGCAAGAACAGCAAAAAGCCACAGAAAAATTACAGCAACAACAACCCCAACAAGCGGGAGAGAATCAGAAGAAAGCTGGCGAAAAGATGAAGCAAATGGGCTCACAAATGTCGCAACAAATGAGCGGTTCTTCTATGGAAGCTATGGAGGAAGACCTCGATATGCTGCGTCAAATATTGGACAATCTAGTTGTATTCAGCTTTGAGCAAGAAGACCTTATGCAAGACTTTAGAGAGACCGATTATAATAGCCCGGGTTTCTCTACTAAATTAAAGGTTCAGAACACCTTAAAGCAGCATTTTGAGCATATAGACGACAGTTTATTTTCACTCGCCTCACGCCAGCCTATGATAGGCAGAGAAATAAATGAACTCCTTACAGATGTAGAGTTTAACATAGAAAAATCTTTAGAGCGTTTGGCAGAAAACCGTGTGATGATGGGCATTACGAGTCAGCAGTATACCGTTACAGGCGCCAACGATCTCGCGGTCTTACTAAGCAATGCCTTAGGGAATATGCAAAATATGATGATGGGCGCAGGCCAAGGTAGTGGAGGCCAAGGTCAAGGGTTTCAGTTGCCCGACATTATTAAACAACAAGAGAGCTTAAACCAGCAAATGCAAGAGGGAATGAAGGGAAAAAAAGGCAAAAAACCTGGTGAAGGTGAGGGCGAAGGCCAAGGTGAAGGAGAAGGTCAGGGCGAAGGCGAAGGTGAAGGTGAAGGAGACGGCCAAGGCGAAGGACAAGGAGATGGTGATGGCGAAGGAGATTCTAATGGAAGTTCTGAAGGCAGCGGGGGCGAATCAAACGGCGAAAGTGAAGACAGCAATGGTGATTTGTATAGAATTTACCAAGAGCAGCAAATGCTTAGACAGCAACTACAAGATAAAATGAGTGAGGAGGGGCTGAATGGTTCTGGAGGTGATCTACTTAAAAAAATGGAAGACATAGAGCAAGAGCTTCTAGATAAGGGGTTTAATGAAAGAACACTCCAAAAAATGACAGAACTCAAGTACGAAATGCTCAAGCTGGATGAGGCCACTTTTGACCAAGGTGAAGAACAGCGACGTGAATCTCGCTCCAATAAAACGCAGTTTACTAATCCCTTAGGACCTAATAGTCTCGAAATAAAGAAGCTGTTTAATACTACAGAAATCTTAAACAGAGAGTCGCTCCCAATGCGATCTAAGTATAAAAAGAAGGTGCAGGAATACTTTAAGAATCAAAATGATTGAGTTTAGTAGTCAAACATCTTTTGCCCTAAGCAACCCTAAAAAGACATCTGATTGGATTGAGAAAGTGGTTGTAAAAAATGGTTTTAAAGTTGGCGATATTAGCTATGTGTTTTGTGACGACGAACAACTGCTTAAAATCAATCAAGAGTTTTTGGATCACGACACGTACACAGATATTATCACCTTCGATTATTCGATGGGCAAGACCCTTATTGCAGAAATTATGATTTCTGTAGACAGGGTTACAGAAAATGCCAAGAAGTATGGCCAATCCTTTGAACGTGAATGCAGTCGAGTAATGATTCATGGAGTGTTACATTGCATGGGCATGAAGGATGGGGACGAAGAAGCGGCTCAAAAAATGCGAATAGCAGAAGACGAAGCCTTACAACTAATTGAATAACAGATAGTTAGTTTATTATAATGCATATTGTGTGCGCAAGATTTATTAGTATCTTTGCGCACTCATTAATTTAAGACTGTTCCACGTGGAACAATAAAGTATGTTTGCTGATCAGTACGATGTTATAGTAGTTGGAGCGGGTCATGCGGGTTCGGAGGCCGCGGCTGCTGCCGCCAACATGGGCTCTAAAACCCTCTTGATTACCATGAATTTGCAGAATATTGCACAGATGTCATGCAATCCTGCTATGGGTGGAATCGCCAAAGGACAAATTGTGCGTGAAATCGATGCCATTGGAGGCTATAGCGGAATCGTTTCTGACAAAACAGCGATTCAGTTTAAGATGCTCAACAAATCTAAGGGACCTGCCATGTGGAGCCCCAGAGTGCAGAGTGATCGTATGATGTTTGCCGCCGAATGGCGAAACCTTTTAGAGCAAACCAACAAACTAGATTTTTATCAGGAGATGGTCTCTGGCCTGATTGTAGAGAATGACTGTATTGTTGGTGTTAAAACCAGTTTGGGTATAGAGGTAAAAGCAAAAGCGGTTGTCTTGACAAATGGCACCTTTCTTAACGGCCTAATTCATATTGGGGATAAACAGTTTGGTGGAGGAAGAGCAGGAGAAAGAGCCGCTGTTGGTATTACGAAAGATTTGGTAGACCTTGGATTTGATGCCGGACGAATGAAGACTGGAACACCGCCAAGAGTTGATGGAAGATCTCTAGATTTTACTAAAATGAGCGAACAACCTGGTGATGTAAATCCGAGCAAGTTTTCGTATTTGCCAGAGATAAAAGCATTGACAAATCAGCGTTCTTGCCATATGACATATACTAGTGTGCAGGTGCATGATTTGTTACGCGAAGGCTTTGATAGATCGCCAATGTTTAACGGCAGAATCAAAAGTATTGGGCCACGCTATTGTCCCTCGATAGAAGATAAGATTCATAGGTTTGCAGACAAGGACCGTCATCAATTATTTGTTGAACCAGAAGGATGGAACACCGTCGAATATTACGTAAACGGGTTTTCTACATCCTTGCCAGAAGAGGTTCAGTTTAAAGCGTTGCGTTCTGTCGTTGGATTCGAAAACGTTAAGTTTTTTAGACCAGGTTATGCCATCGAATACGATTACTTTCCGCCTACACAATTAAAGCATACGCTTGAGACAAAGTTGGTAAGCGGGTTGTTTTTTGCGGGGCAAATAAATGGTACGACCGGATACGAAGAAGCGGCCTCGCAAGGATTGATGGCGGGGATAAATGCACACCTAAAGGTGCACGAAAAAGACCCTTTTATTTTAAAGCGAAACGAGGCGTATATAGGCGTTTTAATAGACGATTTAATTACAAAAGGCACCGAGGAGCCATATAGAATGTTTACCTCAAGAGCAGAATACAGAACACTACTGAGACAGGACAATGCAGACTTTAGACTCACCCCTAAAGCTCACAAAATCGGATTGGCTTCTGATGAGCGCCTTCGAGTAATGGAGCAAAAACAGCAGGAGTCAGATTCGTTTGTTTCGTTTCTAAAACAAACAAGCGTAGCTCCAGAAATTGCAAACCCTATTCTGCAAAAGAAGGACTCAGCGGCTGTAAAACAAAGCGATAAAATGTTTAAGCTATTTGCGCGTCCCAATATCACTATGGAAGATATGCGAGAGATTCCTTCGGTGAGCGAATACGTATTAAAGAACGATTTGGGCGCAGAGGTTTTAGAACAGACAGAAATACAAGTTAAGTATGCGGGCTATATAGAAAAAGAAAAAAACAATGCAGACAAACTCAATCGCTTAGAGGGAATTACCATTCCAGAAAACTTCGATTATTTTAAACTAAAATCGCTTTCTCATGAAGCGAGAGAAAAGCTAAATTCTATTCGCCCAACGAGTATATCACAAGCCTCAAGAATTAGCGGAGTGTCTCCAAATGACATTTCTGTTTTGTTGGTTTATATGGGTAGATAATTTTAATGTTCCACGTGGAACAATACTATGAAAGTTCAAAACCAAACGTCAGAAATCTTCTTAACCGCTAAAGATTATTTAGTTACTCAAAAAGAGTTTGACCTTTGCTGGAACCCTCAAAAAGACATGCTTGTAACAAGCCCAATTCCTTCGCAAGAAGAACTTGGCAAATATTATAAAAGTGATGCCTACATATCTCACACTGACGCTTCAAAAACCCTTGTAGATAAATTGTATCAGACTGTAAAAAAGCGTTCGTTGAATCGCAAGCTTTCGTTGGTTACAAAATATGCCAAAGGCAAAAACACACTCTTGGATATTGGCGCCGGCACTGGCGACTTTTTACAATTAGCCAAAAGTAAAGGTTGGAGCATTTCTGGAATAGAAACAAATGCAGATGCAGTTGCTCGAGCGGCAAGCAAACAAATAGAATTACTATCTAATAGTGAAGAGCTCGGCAACAACATATTTTCTGTAATTACGCTATGGCATGTCTTAGAACATTTGCCAAATCCAGAGGCGCGTATCGCCGAATATTTTGATCTACTAGAAAAAGATGGAGTGCTTATTATTGCCGTGCCTAATTTTAAATCTTGGGACGCAAAGCACTATAAAAATATTTGGGCCGCTTATGATGTTCCAAGACACCTTTATCATTTTTCTAAAGAAAGCCTTCATCGATTGGCTGGAGAAAAGTATAAAATGGAGGCGATCAAACCCATGTACTTTGATTCGTTTTATGTAAGTCTTTTGTCTGAGCGATATAAAAATTCTTGGTCGCCGTTAATCAATGGATTTATTAATGGGCTGCGCTCAAATCTTGCCGGAATGCGATCAAAAGAGTACTCGTCTCAAATATATGTGCTCAGAAAGCTTAAATAATAGTTTTAACGGACGCTAATTAAGGTTTGACCCTAGAATCCTGCCTATAGACCTTTAAAAAGAGAAGTGCGCTTAGAAGGGCTAAAAACGACCTTATTTTAATAAAGAACGCTTATCAAAAGTAAATTTCAACATCAATTTTTCTTATGCAGGCTTTTTGTGGATATATCGCGTGAGTTCGATCGCTAGATCGGCCAGAATAATTTTTGAGTTTCCGTTGCGTTCGATATGATAAATTGCATCTTGCACGGCGTTGGTAATTTCGAAGATGTTGCCTTCGTGTATAAAAGGAGCAAATTTTTCTAAACTAAAATTAGGATCCTCGGGTTGATAAAAAACCAATTCTCCTGCTCCATAACTAACCAACATTCCATCTCTGAATAATTCTAGGCAATAGCGTAAAAATTTCTTCTGTGTTTCCCGCCCACTTTTGGCCACCTCTTCGCTCCAGGATAGCAAATCGTTAATCGCCATTTTGTTTCCTTTAGCCTTAAAAGCAGTTCTGACCCAATACAAAAACCATTTTTCGAATTCGATATCTTGACCATCATGATGCAACAAATGCAACGCTTGATTAAAATCACCTTCCGACTTTTTTGCAACATTCATTGCCACAGCCTCAGTGATATCGTGGTTTTTAATAAGGCCATGAGCGATGGTTTCTACAGACAAAAAAGGAAAATGCAATACCTGACAACGGGACTTAATAGTGCCCAAGATGTGCTCTTCGTTTTCTGTGAGTAAAAGCAGTACCGTTTTATCTGGCGGCTCTTCTACCAACTTCAAAATTTTGTTGGCACATTCTGTGTTCATTTTTTCTGCCATCCATACAATCATCACCTTGTACTCACCAGCATATGCTTTTAGAGATAGCTTCTTTACCATATCCTGGGCCTCGTCTACACCAATGCGACCTTGTTTGTTTTCGATCCCTAAATGCTGATACCATTCAAACAGGCTTGCGTAAGGATTATCGTGCACAAAACTGCGCCAGGCCTCCAAAAAATTGCTCGACACAGGATGCTTTTTAACCTTATCTGTGGTGGCTACTGGGAAGACAAAATGTAAGTCCGGATGGGTCAATTGTGCTACTTTATTTCCGGTAGAATTTGGAGCTGGTTCTAATAGTAACTCACTGTAAGCCAGCGCCATAGACAACAATCCTACCCCTAATGGCCCAACAAAAAGTTGCGCATGAGGCACACGGCCATTTTGAGCGCTTTGCTGTAAGTGAGTTTTAAGATGTTCTTGACCTAAAACGGTAGAAAATAACATGGGGTAAATATAAAGGAATTACCCAAAATTAGGATATTAAAAACAATTACCTTTGCGCTAGTTTTACAGAGTTTTAAATAAAATTAGCACCCTTTGAAGACCTTATCAGATTTTAATTTCGAAAACAAGAAAGCATTAATTCGTGTCGATTTTAATGTGCCATTAAACGAGGCCCTTGAGGTTACTGACACTACCAGAATTGTGGCAGCAAAACCCTCCATTATTCATATTTTGGAAAATGGAGGCGCCTGTATTTTGATGTCCCATTTAGGCAGACCAAAAAATCGAGAAGAACAGTTTTCTTTAAAGCATATTGTGGCGACTGTTAGCGACATTTTAGGAGTTCAGGTTAGGTTTTCGCCCTTTTGCTGTGGCCCAGAAGCGCAAGCAATGGCTGCCAATTTGCTGCCTGGAGAGATTTTACTTCTCGAAAACCTGCGTTATCATAAAGAAGAAACTGCTGGCGATCCAGACTTTGCCCAACAGCTTTCTACCCTTGGCGATATTTATGTAAACGATGCATTCGGAACTGCACACAGAGCTCATGCTTCTACTGCGATTATTGCGCAATTTTTCCCAGATAACAAATGCTTTGGGCACTTATTGGCCAAAGAAATCGAAAGCGTTAACAAAGTTTTGCGTGACGGCGAATCTCCTGTAACCGCTATTTTAGGAGGAGCAAAAGTGTCGTCTAAAATCACGATTATCGAAAACATTCTAGACAAAATAGACCATTTGATAATCGGCGGTGGAATGACTTTTACGTTTATCAAGGCGCAAGGAGGACAGATCGGAAACTCATTGGTCGAAGACGATAAACAAGAACTCGCCTTAAAAATTCTAGACCTCTGCGCACAGAAAAACGTAACGGTGCATTTGCCAACCGATGCGGTTATCGCAGACGCATTTGCTGCAGATGCCAACACTCAAATTACACCAATCGATGCGATTCCAGAAGGCTGGATGGGATTAGATGCAGGGCCAGCTACACAGGCTCAGGTTGCACAAACCGTACTGCAGTCTAAAACAATTTTATGGAACGGCCCTTTAGGCGTTTTCGAAATGGAACCCTTCGCAAAAGGAACCATCGCCTTGGGCGAAGCCATTATGCAGGCGACCAAAGAAGGTTGTTTTTCGCTAGTAGGCGGCGGCGATTCTGTAGCAGCTGTGAAGCAATTTGGCTTTGCAGATAAGGTGAGCTATGTGTCTACCGGAGGAGGTGCTATGCTCGAAATGCTCGAAGGAAAAACGTTACCTGGGGTACAAGCAATTCTAGATTAATAGAAAAGCTTTTAACGAACATTCGCATACGCAAAGCGGCAAAGAAACGTTAAACAATTGGGATTGCGCCAACGAATACTTATTTTGCAGCGGCTTATGAGAACCAAACAGATATACCTACTCGCTTGTTTGCTTTTGGCAATGGGCATTACGCAGGCACAAGTTACCCTTGAGCGTGACACGATTAAAACCATTGACACCTTAGTAACCACACAGCTTACGGGCGATTTGCCAACTACCTCAATCGCTACGGTAGAGAGCGATTCTATCGTTTTTAATTTGAAAGATAATCCGCAGAGCGCTCAAATAGATAGTTTGTGGCGTAACGAATTGTACAACAACCAAATGTTTCAGGAGATGTATGCTTCTGTAGAAGATTTGGACTATTTGCCCTATGAATACAAAGAGGTTCCAACAGAAGTTTTAAAAGAGCGATTAGAAAGGCTCAACGCCAAAACACCTTTTAATGTAGAATATAATCCATCGTTGGAGAGTGTGATTAACTACTATTTAAAAAACAGAAGACGCTCCATGGGCAAGCTTATGTCTCTGAGCGCTTTTTATTTTCCTATGTTCGAAGAAGAACTGGATCGTCATAACATACCACTCGAACTAAAGTATTTGGCTATCGTAGAATCTGCATTAGACCCACGGGCTAAGTCTAGGGTTGGCGCTACTGGGTTATGGCAATTTATGTTTGCGACGGGAAAAATGTTTGGCCTGGAAGTCAATTCATATGTTGACGAACGTTCGGATCCAATTATGGCTACAAGAGCCGCTTCTCTATATCTAAAAAGCCTCTATAAAACCTTTGACGATTGGGATCTCGCTTTGGCCGCATATAATTCTGGCCCAGGTAATGTAAACAAGGCAATTCGTCGTTCTGGGGGCTATGTTAACTACTGGAACATTCGTTCCAATTTACCACGTGAGACCGCTGGCTATCTGCCTTCGTTCCTTGCGACCATGTATTTATTTGAGTATGCAGAAGAGCATGGTTTTAAACCAACTGTACCGATCGTTCCATATATCACTACAGACACTATTAGGGTTAAAAAGATGATTACTCTCGAGCATGTGTCTCAAGTTTTGAATATCGAGCAAACCGAACTTGAATTTTTGAATCCTTCGTATAAATTAGGTGTTATTCCGGTGATAAAAGACGAGAATTATGTGCTTAGACTGCCTATAGAATCTGTAGGCAAGTTTGTAGAAAACGAAGCAGCGATTTATCAATATGCCGAATCAGAAATCGCCAGTCGTGAAAAGCCATTGCCCGAGTTTTTTGAACAAGACGCCAAAGTGAGATACCGAGTTCGTAGTGGTGACTTTTTAGGTAAAATCGCCAATAAATACGGAGTGAGTATTTCTTCTATTAAACGTTGGAACGGCTTACGGTCCGACCGACTACGCGTAGGCCAACGCCTAACCATTTATCCTAAAAACCCTGGCAGAGCAGCACCGTCTAAAGCGACAAAAACCACCGTTGCAACAAATGGCGCCAAGGTATACACCGTAAAGTCTGGAGACTCTTTATGGAGTATCGCCCAAAAATTTCCTGGAGTTTCTGTTCAGAATATTAAAAATTGGAATGATATTAGCAGTAACAACTTAAAACCAGGAATGAAGCTCAAGGTTTCTAAGGGCTAGTTCTATAAATTTACATTTATGCGTTATTTTGTTTATGCCTTTTTACTGGCGTTTTCCCTGGCTTCTTGCACCAACTCCGGAAATGCAAAAAGAATAATTGCCGATTCTTCTGGCAATATTAACAACCTTCAAGTTGTGATTACCAACCAATTATGGAACGGAGAAGTAGGCGAAAAAATTAGAGAGATCTTTGCAGCTCCTGTAGACGGCCTACCTCAAGAAGAACCATTATATTCTATTAGTCAGATTCCTCCCGCCGCTTTTTCTGGCTTTGCAAGGCAAAACAGAATCTTTTTAAGCGTTTCTAAAGAAGATTCTTCTGGAGTAAAGTATGCTACAAACCCTTATGCCAAGCCTCAATTAGGAGTATTTGTTACTGGTAAAACAAATCAAGAGATAATTGCTGCGGTTACAGAGGAGGCTAAAAAAATTACAGAGGCCTTTTACAAAACAGAGATCAAAGAAAAGCAGCGAAGAATAAAGAAATCATTGTTAAAAGTAGATCCGCTTAAGAACAATTTTGGGATTAGCATGAAAATTCCAACGGCCTATCGTTTTGCCAAAGAGGACAAGGATTTTACCTGGATTAGAAAAGACACCCGCACGGGAAGCGTAAACATAATCGTGTACGAAGTAGGCCTCGATGCGCTTAACGATACAAGCGCTGTTATTCAGAATATCATTAAAATTCGAGACTCGATTAGTGGCGCCAAAGTAACGGTGCCAGAAGGCGGCCGTTTTATCACTGAAGAAGCCTACGCGCCTTATTTATTTGAAACCACTATCGACAATAAATTTACCTATTTAACCAAGGGAACTTTTGAGGTAAAAAACTTATTTATGGCTGGCCCATTTTGTAATTATGCCATTAGAGACGAGGCCAATAATCGTTATTTAATCGTAGAAGGATTTACCTTTGCGCCTTCTATCGATAAAAGAGATTATCAATTTGAGCTAGAGGCAATAATTAATTCTGTGACCTTTTAAAAGCACAGTTATGAAAATAAAAAATCCGCCTTAGAGCGGATTTTTTTATATAATGCGATAGTGAGAGATATACTATTCTTCTATCTTTTTGTCTGTGTCTTCTGCTTCTTCTTTAGAGGCATCTTTAAATTCCTTTATTCCGCTACCTAGGCCGCGCATTAATTCTGGAATCTTTTTTCCGCCAAATAAAAGCAATACAACTACTACGATTAAAACTATCTGCCAGGCTCCAAAGGCCAAAGGAATATTTAGTAAAGTCATCTTAAGTAAATTATAACACAAATGTAACAAGAATTCGTTAGAAAAAACGTTTTAATGCCAACTTTAGCATAGAGGTGCGGAGTTTAATTATATTTGCACAAGCCGCAAAGGAGTGATGGATAAAAAGGAAAACAAACGCAAAAGAATATCTAAAAAGCTATTGCATAAATACCGCTTAGTGGTACTTAATGACGATACTTTTGAAGAACGTTTTTCGTTTAAGCTTAACCGTTTAAATGTGTTTGTCTTCTCTGGTATTTTTGCGGTGACTTTGATTTGCGCTACGATTTTACTTATCGCGTTCACTCCACTTAGAGAGTATATTCCTGGCTATTCTTCTACAGCTTTAAAGCAGGAAGCGACCAATCTTAACTTTAAAACGGACTCGTTGCAACAGGTTGTTGCTTTAAACGAGCAGTATTTGGCGTCTATACGCCGCGTTTTGTCTGGTGACGTAAAAACGGTAGAATTTAATAGAGATTCGGTAATAGAGGCTGCCAAACTTGATATTTCGCAGGTTAATCTAGATGCATCAAAAGCAGATTCGCTCCTAAGACAGGAGGTGGCTCAAGAAGACAAATACAATATTTTTGAAGACGACAATCAAAAGAATATTGTGCTGTTTCCGCCAGTAAACGGGACCATTACAGAGGGATACGACCCTCAGGTAAAACATTATGCGGTAGACGTAGTTGCCGCCAAAGACTCCCCTGTAAAGGCAGTGGCAGATGGCACTGTAATTTTTGCAGAATGGACGACAGAAACCGGGCATGTGATTATCATTGAACATCCTAACGACTTGATTTCTGTTTACAAGCATAATGCATCGCTCAACAAGGAGCAGGGCGACTTGGTTAAATCAGGCGAAGTAATTGCAATTACTGGTTCTACTGGCGAATTATCTACAGGGCCTCATCTGCATTTTGAGCTTTGGAGTGATGGCTACCCGATAAATCCAGAACAATTCATAGATTTTGATTAAACAACGATGTCTTTAAAGTCGGCTGCGGCAAAAATTCTAGCAAAACTTGTAAAACGCAAAATAGAGCGATGGTCTAAAGCGCCTATAAAAACGCAGCAAAAAGTGTTTGAGAACCTTATTGCTCAAGCCAAGGATACAGCTTTTGGAAAAGATCATAATTTTGATCAAATAAAAACCCCAGCACAGTTTGGAATGGCCGTTCCAGTTAGAGATTATGAAGGCCTTAAGCCTTATATAGAAAGGGTTGTAGCAGGGGAAGCTAATATTTTATGGCCAGGAAAGCCCTTATATTTTGCCAAGACTTCTGGAACCACTTCTGGGGTTAAATACATACCGCTTACAAAACAATCGATGCCCTATCACATAGAGGCGGCGCGCAATGCCATTCTTTGTTATATCGCACAAACAGGCAGGGCCAAATTTGTAGACGGGAAGATGATTTTCTTACAAGGGAGCCCAGAAATGACCACCAAAAATGATATTGGCGTGGGCAGATTATCTGGAATTGTCGCTCATTATGTGCCATCGTATCTTCAAAAAAACAGGCTACCCAGCTGGGAGACCAACTGCATAGATGACTGGGAAACAAAGGTAGAGGCCATAGTTGACGAGACCATAGACCAAAACATGACTGTGATAAGCGGGATTCCTTCGTGGGTGCAGATGTATTTTGAAAGACTAACCGAGCGGTCTGGTAAGAAAATTGGCGAGCTTTTTAAAAACTTTGACCTTTTTATTTATGGCGGCGTAAATTTTGAACCCTACAGAGCGCGATTCGAAGGGCTAATTGGCAAAAAAGTAGATGGAATTGAGCTGTATCCTGCCTCTGAGGGCTTTTTTGCCTTTCAGGATTCGCAAGACGAAGAGGGCATGTTATTGCTATTAAACGCAGGTATTTTTTATGAATTTGTAGCAGCAGACACCTTTTTTAACGAGAACTACGAACGGCTTACCATTGGTGAGGTGGCACTTGGTGTGAACTATGTGATGCTAATATCTACCAATGCGGGTCTTTGGGGGTATAATTTGGGAGATACGGTTCAGTTTGTGAGCTTATCGCCTTATAGAGTTGTGGTTTCTGGTAGAATTAAACACTTTATCTCTGCCTTTGGAGAGCATGTCATTGGGAAAGAAGTAGACCAAGCCATGAAAGAAGCGTGTCAAGAGTTGGGCATTACTATAAACGAATTTACAGTGGCGCCACAGGCAAATCCGCCGCCAGGCGAACTCCCATACCACGAATGGCTGGTAGAGTTTGATAGCATTCCAAAAGATATTTTTAGCCTCGAGAGGCTATTAGATGCCAGCATGCAACAGCAGAACAGCTATTATAAAGATCTTATCCAAGGAAAAATACTTAGGCCGTTAAAAATTAGTTCTTTACAGAAGGACAGTTTTAAAAATTATATGAAATCTCAAGGCAAATTAGGAGGCCAGAATAAGGTGCCTAGACTGGGCAACGACCGCATAATTGCAGATGCTTTATTAGGCTTGCAATCCTAATTAACTATCTTTGAACGAAATTTATTAGGGTGCTAAACACGAGTCACGAAAGAACACGAGCCCAAGAGAGTACGGGCGCTATAGAACGAATGTACATTACCATGCGACATTTGTTTAATCGCGGGTTTTATAAGCCCATGGGGGTGTCAGGAGAAAGTCTAAGAGAATCTCTTCTTACGCTTAGGCCAGAAATCTACGGTTCTATTGCAGAAGATAAAATAGAGCTTAATGGCCTTTTATACGTGATGGATCGTCTTCCTTACGGGATAGAAGAATGCAGTTATATCAACTTAACGAGCAACGAAGGGTATGCCAATTCGCATTTTAAACCCATAGTGCCAGCCAAGCGACGTCGCAACTGTTATCGCATAGATGAAGAACAGATGAACATCGAGATAACGCGTGGTAGATCAGAGATTTACGATATTCTTACCCACCTTACTTTTTTATACATAGAATCGCATAAAATTATGCGACGGGTACTGGTAAATGACGAAGACACTGTAATTCGCGATTGGAAAAAAGTAGAGGATGCGGTTAAAAAAGGCAACAAACTCACCCAAAAAGACAAAGAGATTGCGATTACTCATGTGGCCAATATATTGGGCAGAACCTTCGAAGAAGTAAGCCAGATTTTTCCTAGCTTTTCTTGTAAAGAAGACCCCAACCGCTTTATAAGTATCATATATCATTTAGGGAGACTCGCCCTTGACGAGCATCGCGATATCGCTTCGAGGCTTATCACGTTTAGCCCTGTATTACGAGAACGTTTAGGACATCATATTCATGGGGAGCGCTGGGCCAACGACATTAAAAAAGAATTGTTTGACAAACAGCTTTTAGAGCGGCCGGTACATATTATCAGTGCCAATATGCACTCGGTTATGAATACTTTATACAGCACAAATGCACTCACTGTAGAGGCAAAAAAAATGTCTCAAAACGAGCTGTATGAAGCCCTGAGTAAGAGCAGCAACAAAGCTCTCAGAAGCAAGGTCACCAAATATGCATTAGCCAATGGGATGGTGTATTTAGAAGACAAAAGCGGCACCAATATCGATGTGCAGATTTTTGACACTGCAGTGATAGACACTCCATTGAGCCAAAACCAAGATGTCACAGAAGACGCAACCCAATCACAAAAGGAGCATCCTATTATTTTAGTGATGGATTATGCCTTTGGTGAACAGGCCTATGAGACCATGGACGAATTGCTCAAACCTTATATTTGTGATAAGGGTAAAAAGCACTTTTTAGACGTTACGTCTATTTCGATTATGGGAAAGGCAGGCATATTAGAAGGCGACAAAGGCGATATTATGATTCCGAAAGCTCATATTTTTGAGGGAACGGCAGATAATTACCCGATAAAGAATCGCTTAAAAAAATCACATTTTGCCCAAGAAGGGGTAAGTGTTTGTAACGGAGCTATGATTACGGTGTTAGGCACTTCGCTGCAAAACAAGGATATTTTGCAGTTTTTTTACGAGTCTACCTGGAATGTGATCGGGCTAGAGATGGAAGGAGCACATTACCAAAAAGCCATACAGGCAGCGGCAAAAATACGAGGCAGTATTTCGTCAAAAGTGCAAGTGCGCTATGCGTATTATGCCTCGGATAACCCGTTAAAATCAGGAAGCACATTGGCTTCGGGAGGCCTTGGTACAACTGGAGTGCGTCCAACATACTTGATTACGCAAAAAATATTAGAACAAATTTTAAGTTAACTATGAGCAACCAACAACAACGCAGCAGTGACGAGATCGATTTGAACTATTTATTAGGTTCGATTAAAGGCTCGTTTAAAAGTGTATTGCGAACATTATTTAGCGCTTTCGACTTTTTAGTGAAGTACTGGTACATACTGGTTTTACTTGTCATAATTGGCGCGGGTACCGGTTATTTTTTACAGCAAAGTCAAGAAAGAAACAGAGCGGCTAAGATATTGGTTCAAGTTAATTTTGATGGCTCGAGCTATGTATACAATGCGATAGACTTACTACAAAAGAAGATCGATCAAGGCGATCGCAAGTTTTTAACCTCTTTGGGCTTAGATAAGGATAAGCCAGAACTGGTAAGCGTGTCTTTAACACCTGTGGTAAGAATTCAGGATATTGTAACGCGTTTTGATGTGAATAACGATAACCGAAGCCTTGAATCTGTTTTAAAGAATGTAGAGTTTGAAGGAGACGACGATTTTCAGTTATCTCAAACCTTCGATACCGCTTACAAATACCACGTACTGGAGGTAGAGATGTTGCCCAAGGCCAAAAAAGAAGTGCTTAATGGAATAATGACCTATTTGAACAGCAACGAGGCGATGAAGTCACATAAAGATGCGACTGTGTTGATGTTAACAGATCAATTGAATAATAATAATAAGATTATTGAGCAGATCGATCAACTTATAACAGATTTAAGAACCGCAGCTACCACGGCTCGTACAGGCAACGCTGCCTATATTGTAGAAAAAGACGACGATTTAGATCAATTGGTTCGTTCTAAAATAGAAATCGAAAAAGAAAATCGATTAGTGCGACAAGAGCTGCTAGAAACGGCAGATATCGCAGTGCCAATGACTGCCTTAGAGATTTTTCCTGCCTCTCAAAGCATAACAGATCGCAAGCACATCTTTTTGCCGTTATTGTTGGTAGGTGGATTTTTGTTGACGGCTTTTGTATTGTTTGCTTATCGCGAACTTAGAGCCATTGCCTATTCAGAAGATGCATAAAGTTTTAGTCACAGGAGGAGCTGGCTTTATTGGGTCTAACTATATTAAATTAGTGCTCGATAAAGCAGATTCGATGGTTGTAAACCTCGATAAGCTCACCTATGCCGCAAACTTAGACAACCTTTCTTTTGCCCAAGACCACGACAATTATCATTTTGTAGAAGGCGATATTTGCGATGCCAAGTTAGTCGATTCACTGTTTGATCGTTATGATTTTGATCGTGTAGTCCATTTCGCTGCCGAATCTCACGTAGACAACTCTATAGACAGCCCAGCGGCTTTTGTGCAAACCAATATTGTGGGCACTTTTAACTTGCTTAGCGCTGCTTACAACCATTGGATGCAAAAGCCTTTTGTGTTTAAAGAGGGGCAAGAAAACAATCGGTTTTTACATATATCTACAGATGAAGTTTATGGAAGCTTAGGAGATACTGGCTTGTTTACAGAACAAACCCCGTATGCGCCAAATAGCCCATATAGTGCGTCTAAAGCTTCATCCGACATGTTGGTGCGCAGTTACTTTCACACCTATGGAATGCCGGTGGTAACCACCAATTGTTCTAATAATTATGGGCCACATCAGCATAAAGAGAAGCTTATACCAACGATTATTCGCAAGGCATTGGCCGGAGAAGATATTCCTATTTATGGTGACGGGTCAAACGTGCGCGACTGGCTGTATGTGATGGATCATTGCAGCGGAATCGATTTAGCCCTAAACAAAGGCACCTTGGGAGAAACCTATAATATTGGTGGTAACAACGAATATGCCAATTTAACCATTGCCAAACATATTTGTGGCGTGCTCGACACTCAATTTCCCGCCAAAAACAATAAGAGCTATAGCGACCAAATCAGCTTTGTGGCAGACAGACCAGGTCACGATTTTAGATATGCCATAGATGCGAGCAAAATTAGTAACGACTTGGGCTGGAAACCTAAAGAAGACTTCTTATCGGGAATTAAAAAGACCGTATCTTGGTACCTAGAACATAAAAACAGACTGCAATAATGAAGGGAATTGTTTTAGCAGGAGGCTCTGGGACTCGGTTGCATCCGCTTACGCTGGCCATTAGCAAGCAGCTAATGCCCGTGTACGACAAGCCTATGATATATTACCCGCTCTCTACACTGATGTATGCGGGAATTAAAGAGATTTTGATTATCTCTACCCCTCAAGACATGCCGCTTTTTAAAAAGCTTTTAGGCGATGGCAGTAATTTGGGCTGCAGGTTTGAATATGCCGTTCAAGAACAGCCAAATGGTTTGGCAGAGGCCTTTATTATCGGTGCCGATTTTATTGGGTCAGACAGTGTCGCGCTTATTTTAGGAGATAATATATTTTATGGTTCGGGCTTGCAAGAACTATTACAGGCTAACAGTTCGCCTAACGGCGGAATCATTTACGCCTACCATGTGCAAGATCCCGAGCGCTATGGCGTAGTGAGCTTTGACCAGCAGGGAAAAGCACAATCGATAGAAGAAAAACCCACAGCTCCGAAATCTAATTATGCCGTTCCTGGTATTTACTTTTATGACAATCGCGTCGTGCAAATCGCCAAAGAAATAAGTCCGAGTGAGCGAGGCGAATTAGAAATCACAGATGTAAACAATGCGTATTTAAAAATGGGGCAATTGCATGTTTCGATATTAGATAAAGGCACCGCTTGGTTAGATACTGGTACTTTTGAATCGCTTATGGAGGCGGCCCAATTTGTAGAAGTAATCGAAAAGCGACAAGGTTTAAAAGTAGGCGCCATAGAAGAAGCTGCCTACAGAATGGGCTATATTAACAAGGCACAGCTTGAGGCTTTGGCAACCCCTTTGCTAAAAAGCGGATACGGAAAACACTTAATGCAATTGGCCTAATCGTGAAAGTTTTAAAAACAACATTAGACGGTTGCCTAATTATAAACCCTGCCGTGTATAAAGACGAGCGAGGGTTTTTTTGCGAGACTTTTCATGAGCAACGCTTTAAAGAGACCACCGGAATCTCGACTAGTTTTGTACAAGACAATCAATCGCAATCTAGTTTTGGAGTGCTGCGAGGGCTTCATTATCAAATTGGCGATTACGCACAAGCAAAACTGGTGCGTGTTATTCAAGGCAAAGTGCTAGACATTGTAGTAGACCTGCGAAGAGAGTCGGCTACTTTTGGGGAGCATTTTTCTATTGAACTCGACGCGGAATCCATGACGCAGCTGTATGTTCCAAGAGGGTTTGCACACGGTTTTGTTACCTTGAGCGAACAATCTATTTTTGCTTATAAATGCGACAATTATTACCATAAAGATGCCGAACAAGGAATCCGATTTGACGACGCAACCCTAGGGTTAGATTGGCACCTTAAGGCTAACCAACTCGTAGTTTCTAACAAAGACTTAGAACTACCCGACTTTAAAAATGCCAAATACTAGCCATATACCAACCATTATTGTTACGGGATCGGGAGGTCAATTGGGGCAATGCGTGATATTGGCATTGCGCGATTTTGAAGGAGCCAATATCTTGACCTTTGGCAAAGACGAGTTAGACATCACCGACTTTAAGGCATTGGAACGATTGTTCCAAAAGACAAATCCAGACTATTTTATCAATTGTGCGGCCTATACCAATGTAGAGCAAGCAGAATCTGAGTCCGACATCGCACTGTTAGTCAATGCCACTGCGACCGAAGGCATTGCCAGTCTGTGCGTATTGCATAATACGGTGCTCATCTTTCCTTCTACCGACTATGTTTTTGACGGAAAAACAAAAACGCCATATACAGAGCATGCACAGCCCTCACCACTTAACGCTTACGGCGCATCTAAACTGGCAGGAGAGCAGGCCATAGAGGCTATTATGACCGATTACTACATCATTCGCACTTCGTGGTTGTACAGCGAATTTGGCCATAATTTTTACAACAGCATGGTAGCCAAATTTAAGGCTGGTACCCAATTGACCATTACAACCGAACAAATAGGCACTCCTACGAATGCTCACGACTTGGCAGCGTTTATAGTATCTCTAATTAAAAACAAACCAGAGGCCTATGGTTTGTATCATTATAGCAATATGGGAGAAGCCACTTGGTACGACTTTGCTCAGGCTATATATGATTTTTCGTCAAGTTTTAAAGCGGCAAGCCTTGGCACTACCAATCATTATGCTACTTTTGCAGCACGACCTGCTTACAGCGTTTTGTCTAAAGACAAGTGCATTAAGGTTTTTGGAACGACTGTTCCGCATTGGAAAGAGAGTTTAAAGCAACTGATGACCCATCATTTATGAGCAAACACTTGATTGTATTTGGTACCCGCCCCGAGGCTATAAAAATGGCTCCTCTTGTTACCAAGTTTGCCCAACAAACGGGCTGGGATGTAAAAGTTTGTGTAACGGCACAACACCGTGAGATGCTCGATCAGGTATTGACTTTCTTCGAGATTGTTCCGGATTACGACTTGGACTTGATGCGACCTAATCAAAATTTATACAGCTTAACCGCCGCTATTTTAGAAGGCATGAAACCTGTTTTAGAAGAGTTTAACCCCGACTATGTGTATGTTCATGGTGATACGACTACCTCGATGGCCGTTGGAATTGCCGGATTTTATGCAGGGGCCAAGGTTTGTCATGTGGAGGCTGGCTTGAGAACCTTTGATCGCAAGTATCCTTTTCCAGAAGAGTTTAACAGAACCCTTACAGGCAAAATCGCCGATTATCATTTTGCACCTACTATTCTTTCACAAAACAATTTGTTAGCAGAAAACGTAGCTGGTTCGCACATAACCATCACAGGAAACACTGTGATCGATGCGCTTTTATACGGAACTGACAAGGTGAATCAGTCAGACTTTAGAGACGAGGAGGTCGATATGCTAAAGGAAGTGCTTGATTTTGACAAAAAAATTATACTTGTAACGGGGCATCGAAGAGAGAATCATGGGCAAGGATTAGTGCAAATATGCAGCGCATTAAAACAGATCGCCAATGCACATCCTGAGACGCAAATTGTATACCCTGTGCACCTCAACCCTAATGTAAAAGGACCGGTTCACGAACTTTTACAAGGTGTTGATAACATTAAATTGATTAAGCCTTTGGCTTATGCAGCCTTTATTTGGTTGATGGAAAAATGCTACCTTATCATCACCGATAGTGGCGGAATCCAAGAAGAGGCTCCGAGTTTAGGCAAGCCAGTGTTGGTCACAAGAACCACCACAGAACGCCCGGAAGCAGTAGACGCAGGAACGGTCTTGCTTTTAGGCACCGATTCAGAAAAAATTGTAGCGCATTGTAATACGCTTATTACCGACAGCGCTGCTTATAAAAGAATGAGTTCGCTACATAATCCATATGGCGATGGCAAGGCTTGTGAGCGTATAGTAACATTTATGAAGCAGTTAGAAAATGACAGATAAACCAACGGTTGTAATGATGGGATTGGGCTATATTGGCCTTCCAACCGCTGCATTAATTGCCAGCCGAGGCTTGCAGGTAACAGGGGTAGACATACATCAAAGTGTGGTCGACACCATTAATCGAGGAGAGATTCATATCGTAGAACCCGATTTAGATGGGTTGGTGCATCATGTCGTAAAAAAAGGAAACTTAACCGCTACCACAGAACCCGTATCGGCAGATGTGTACTTAATTGCGGTTCCTACGCCATTTAAAGGCGATCACGAGCCCGACTTGTCATTTGTGATGTCTGCCACTCAAAAAATTATTCCAACGCTTAAAAAGGGCGCTTTGGTCATATTGGAGTCTACCTCTCCAGTAGGCACTACTCGTAAAATGCAAAATTTGATTCTGAGCGAACGACCAGAGCTTAAAGAAGATTTGTATGTTGCCTATTGCCCAGAAAGGGTTTTACCCGGAAATGTATTGCATGAGCTCAAGCATAATGACCGCGCCATAGGCGGAATTTGCCCAGAGTCTACCCAAAAAGCCATTGCTTTTTACAAGCATTTTGTAGTAGGAGACTTGCACCCAACAAATGCAAAAACAGCAGAAATGGTCAAGTTGGTAGAGAATGCTTCTAGAGACAACCAAATTGCTTTTGCCAATGAGCTTTCGATGATTTGCGACGAAGCAGACATCGATGTGTGGGAGTTAATCGAATTGGCCAACAAACATCCAAGGGTTAATATTTTACGCCCTGGAACGGGAGTTGGAGGCCATTGCATTGCGGTAGATCCTTGGTTTATTGTTTCTGAATTTCCCGAGCAAAGTCAAATTATCAGAAAAGCTCGAGAGATAAACAACTATAAAACCGAGTGGGCTATCGAGAAAATAAAAAATGCGGCCCTGAGATTTGAGGCGGCCCATAAAAAACAACCTATCATCGCTTGCATGGGACTCGCTTTTAAGCCCAATATTGACGATTTAAGGGAGTCGCCTGCCCTGTATGTTACAGATACCCTAATCAGCCAAGGCTATAACGTACTTCAGGTAGAGCCCAATTTAGACAATGGCCATAGCAGAGAACTCACCGCTGCCAAAGAGGCTGTTCAAAAAGCAGACATTGTCGTATTTTTAGTGGGCCATAAAGGGTTTAAATCGCTCTTGCTAGATCAAGAAAAAGTCTTAATGGATTTTGTGGGAATGCTTTAAAATGTAAAGAACTTTATGCTTTTTAACTCGATAGACTTTGCCATATTCTTTCCTTTGTTTCTGGCTGTCTATGCGATTGTTCATAAAAAGCTAACCCTTAGAAATGCTTTTTTACTCGCCTCTAGTTATGTGTTTTATGGCTGGTGGGATTGGCGTTTTTTATTCTTGATTATTTTTAGCTCTATTGTAGATTTTACAATGGGAAGGCAAATTTTTAAGGCCAAAACAAAGGCGCTTAAAAAATCCTTTTTGCTTATTAGTTTGTTGGTGAATCTTGGGTTGCTAGCCTACTTTAAGTATGCTAACTTCTTTATTGATTCTTTTATAAACTCTTTCAATTTTTTGGGTGGCCAGCTCGATTCGTTTGCATTAAATATTATTCTGCCTGTAGGAATTAGTTTTTACACTTTTCAAACGTTGAGTTATAGCATCGACATCTATCGTCAAAAAATTGAACCAACAAAAAATGTGCTTTCGTTTTTTACGTTCGTTGCATTTTTTCCGCAGTTGGTAGCAGGACCCATAGAGCGTGCGGCGCATTTATTGCCGCAATTTGATAAAATATATCACTTTGATTACAAATCTTTTAGAAGTGGCGCTTTATTAGCTTTGTTTGGTTTATTCAAAAAAATGGTCATAGCAGATAGGCTGGCCATTTTAGTAAATCAAGTGTATAATAATCCAGCCGATTATGGCGGAGGGGATTACGCCATCGCGACTGTGTTTTTTGCCTTCCAAATATATTGTGACTTTTCTGGGTACAGCGACATCGCAATCGGAATCTCGAGAATGATAGGCTTTGATTTAATGAAAAACTTTAAGAGCCCGTATTTTAGTAAATCGATCACCGAATTTTGGCGCCGTTGGCACATTTCATTATCTACCTGGTTTAGAGACTATGTATATATCCCGCTAGGCGGGAGTAGAGTATCGCCTCCAAGGATGTATTTTAATCTATTTGCCGTTTTCGTGATTAGTGGTTTATGGCATGGCGCAGCGGTAACTTTTATTATTTGGGGGGCCATACATGGGCTGGTAATTGTGATAGAAAAAAGACTTAGCAAGAAGGCGACACCTGCCCTACTCAAAGAATCAAAAGCGGTGTATCACATAGTTGGTTTTGCCAAATGGGGAATCACTTTTGTAATTGTGTGTCTCGCATGGATTTTCTTTCGAGCAAACACCATGGCAGATAGTTTTTTAATAACCAAGGGGGTTTTGACAGATTTTTCTATTCAAGAAAGCTTGGCAACTCTTGGATTGGCCCTCACCGAATTTAAATTGTCGATAGTACTCATCGTGCTATTGGTTATTTTTGATTGGATACACAGAAGATACGGAGCTTTAAAAGTGCTCAAAAAAACACCTTGGGTGCTGCGATCTGTATTATATGCCGTAATAATACTTTCGATTTTTGTATTCGGAATTTACGGTAACGACAACGTTTCTGAATTTATTTATTTTCAGTTTTAATGAAGGCAACACTAGGCATACGGGTTTTGGTTTTCTTAGCGATTTTAATTGCTGGGTTTCTCTACTTAGAAAAGGTATTTGCCTCTAAAAACGACTTTGTTACTACGTCGCAACAGTTCGATAAGGTTGTAAAGGAGACCAACATAGATGTAATTTTGATGGGGAGTTCTCATATGTATGCGAGCATTAATCCTTTATTGCTAGATAAAAACAACAAAACGATTAGTTTTAATATTGGCACCGCCACCATGAACTTTGATTTTACAACGTTGTTGTTAGAAAAGGTTCTTAAAAAGACCAAGCCTAAATTGGTAATTATTGAACTGTCAAGAGGTTCGCTGCCACAATTATCGGAGCGCGAGAAGGGGTTTCACCTTAGACTGTTAGACTACAGCAGTGATTTTTCGAGGGCAAAGTTTCAGAAAGTGAATCAATATTTTGAACCTAAAGAATATTTAGGAGTTTATTCTCAGGTGTATCGAAATCACGAAGATTGGGCGACAGTAGATTATATTGATATTGAAAGCGAAAAGACCATTAATGCGGTCAGGAGGTACAAATTTAAGGGGTATACGGGTGCACGAGATTCTATTGGCCCAGAGCTTAGAAAAAAGTTTAAAGACCAACTTTCATTTACACCTAAATCTGACAGCACAAAGGCCATCTTTAATCAGATGCATATAGACCAATTTAAACACCTTAAAGCATTGTCCGAAAAACACAATTTTGAGGTGCTATTTATTACAACTCCTGACCTACAATCTTGGCGTTATAACGGGTATCTCTATACTCGAATATCAGAAGTGAGTGAATCTTTTGGCTTTAAGTATTTAAACATGAGTAATACCCAAGATAAAATTCGTTTCTCGCTGGGCGAATTTATAGACGAATACCATCTAAACCTCTGGGGCGGTGTGAAAGCGACAAATTATTTAAGCGAATATATCGATCAAAACTATTCCTTGCCAGACCGTTCTTCGACCCCGTATTGGCAGAATCAACGAGAGGCGTTTCAAGATTTTGACGAGGGTTTTGTTACAGGAGGCAGCGAGCAAGAAGTGATGCCTGGTCAAAATCTATATTTAGATATCAAATTAAACAGACTAGGAGTTAAAAAGTATGCCGATAAGCTCTTATTTACTGCCGATTTTGATTCGATTCTAACAGATACATTAAACGCGAAATATCGTTTTGTGATTCAGGTGTTTCCTAAAAAAGGCTTTGAAGATCAATTAAGTGCTCGCACTAAAGAAATAGGCAGATCATTCGATACAAGATCTGTGGTGATTGAGGATTATAACAAAACACAAGTTATATCTTTTCCAACCCGTATAGAGGCTATAGAAAGGTTGCGTTTTTTAATCATCGATAATGGCCCTTATACTGGCACTAAAGGCAAGGCAATAGAAGTAAAAGGCGAGGCGCTAAAACTAGATTTATAGATTGACATGTCTAATAATCACGTAAAAATGAAAAGAATTCTTAGTTGTTTTTGGGCAGTTGGCTTTTTATTTATGGTGAGTGGGTATGCTCTACCTCTAGAACAATCTAAGCGTAGTAATCAACTCGCAGAATTAAACGATATACAATACAAAACGATAGATGCAAACACCTCGCTGTCGCTAAAAGAGTTAAAAGGTCAGAACGAAATAGTCACGAATCGTCCCTGTATTATTTTGCTTTCTGGCGGTGGGTGGCTTAATTTTTCTTGGGGTCAATTAAAAGACTTAGGCCAAGCTTTTTCTGATTTAGGCGCAGCGGTTTTTATCGTAGAATACAGAACGTTTAATAACCATGGAAGCACACCAGTCGACGCCTTAGAAGACGTGCAAGATGCGATAGCTTACCTTCGTTTAAATAGTGCAAAACATCGCATTAATTCTAATCAAATAATCGCAATAGGGACTTCTGCAGGGGCTCACCTAGCTTTTGCCTCTGGGATGAGCAATTCACGCGACTTAAAAGACCTATCGCCTTACAGGCCGAATATTATCGTTGCCTTTTCGCCAGTGCTAAGAAACGACAGTGAGGGCTATGCCTTTGATCGAATTCAAGAAGATTATACTTGGTTTTCGCCTTATAATGTATACAGCAATACACAAATAAACATTCCTCCTTCTTTAGTGTTTTCTGGGATTGACGACAAATATATTGCGTTTAAAGATTTAGAGAAATTTAGTCAAATGGCGGCCAAAAATGGCGATACATTTGTGTTAAGAGGTGTGCAGGGTGCCAATCATTCGATGCGTAATTATTACGATCAAATTTACATGCATTCTTTCCCAGAAATTAAATCTTTTTTGCTTGAAAATGACGTACCCTTGTTCGAGCTTATGACTAAAGAGCCGTTGACTTCTCAAAACAAACAGACTAATTTGATATTTCTGCTTGCCGGTATAATAATAGCGTTGGTACTAATATGGGCCCTATTTAAAAACAGAAAAGGAGATGCTAAATAAGGTTGTTTTTTTCGCTTTAATGGGTTTGATGTTTGCTTTTTATAACTGTGGTGACTCGTCTAGTGAGAAAGAAAAAGACATGCCACAAAAAGCAAGAATAGCCAACGAAGAGATTGTTGAGTTTAAAGATAGTTTTGACGAGAAAATAGCTTCGTTTTGGGGACTGCAATTAGCAAAAAGCGATCGGGCGATGATCGTTAAAGACCCTTTAAATAGCGAGAACGAAGTATTAAAAGTAACCGTAACACCTACAGATAGAGTAAGTGGAGGAAACAGATCTGAATTTGTAATAAAACAACACGATTCTATGGGGTACTTAAACAAGTATGCGTTTAAGTTTATGTTGCCCGAAGCGTTTTTTAAAGAACAAGAAAAGGACGCATGGTTTATAATTCATCAATGGCACGACGAGCCAGCCCCTGGCTTTACTTGGGCAACTAAAAAAGACAAGACCAAACCCCCTATTGCGTTAACCATTTCGTATTCGCCAGAAGAAGGATACCAGCTTTACTATAAAGACGGCTTAGACACCGGAACTTTAGACGAAGCTAAAAGACTAATCTGGACAGAAGAATTAAAAGCGAATGTTTGGTATACGTTTAGCAATTCGGTTTTCTGGAGTCTGTATGAGACTCATGGATACTCTGAACCAAGATTAAATGGCGAGCTTTTTACTCCAGATAAAAACGCTAAACTTATAGAGGGAGATAAAATTTTTGGTCGTAACATGTACAATGCAGTGGGGAATTATTTTAAATTTGGTCTTTATCAAGCAAGTGGGCAAATACATGCGCGCCACATCTATTTTGATGACTTTACCATGCAATCTAAACGAGTCTCGTATTGGATTGAATAATCAAGGATAAAACAGAAGACTATTTGAAGAAATTAAATACAGACTATAAAGAAATCGTTTCCAAAGGAGCTGCGGCTTTAGCGATTCGAATTTCGGGATTTATTGCTGGCTATCTGTTTATTTATCTCACTGTCAAACTATTTGGAGCAGAAACACAAGGACGACTCGCACTGAGTTTTTCTGCCATGATTTTAGGCTCTTTGTTATGCCGTTTAGGGGTAGACGTTCATTTTGTAAAAATCTTTGCGATTTCTAAAAACTTTGAGGACGCACGCGGGCTCTTTTTTAAAGTGACCCCATTGTTTTTTGCCATTTCTGGCGGACTCGGTCTGTTGTTGTTTTTATTGGCAAATGTTATAAGTACAGCTGTCTTTAACGACCCAGGACTTGCCCCCTTCTTAAAAATCACGGCACCTTGTATAGTGCTTTTCACCTTCGTGCTCATAAACGCTGCGGTTTTTAGAGGCTTAAGGCGCAATAATCTTTTTGCCTTTTTATTTAATGGTGGCCGATTTATTTTTGCTTTACTGTTTTTATTACTGCTCAATCTAGTGTTTTCTGAAAACGCTTTAAACCCCGTTATTGCTCATACAGCAGCTATTTTTGTTCTATTAGTAATTAGCGGATTCTTTATTTATAAGTTGCTTTTTCCGCGTACGCGAGCATCCAACTATCGAGTAAAACCTTTTTTAAAATCATCGCTCCCCATGTTGCTATCGGCCTCTATGATAGTGCTGTTAGGGTGGTCCGATACTATTATTCTAGGTATTTTTAGAGACAGCGCCACCGTAGGGACTTATAGCGTTGTTTTAAAAATTGCTGCCGTGGTAAGTTTCTCGATGATAGCGATTGATTCGATTTTGGCACCGAAACTCTCTGCTAGTTATCACGATAATAACATGCCCTTGTTTAAAAAATTGGTGCTTTTTAGCACAAAAATAAATGGCGTTGTTTCGCTTTTAATTGTTTGTGGCCTCATTTTGCTCAAAGATTTTATTCTCTCTCTTTTTGGACCAGAGTTTTTGGTCGCGAGCACGGCGCTGGTCATTCTATGTCTTGGACAACTCATAAATGCTATCTTTGGTCCTGTTGGGTCGATGTTTCAAATGACAGGGCATCAAAGAATTTGGCAAAACATTTTAATTGTGACCGTCATAATAAACTTAACGCTCAACATTATGTTAGCAAAGAAATACGGAATTAATGGTGTAGCGGTTGCCACAGCGTTTAGTATGGTCTTTTCTAAACTTGTAGGAGTTTATTATATAAATAAGTTTATTTGGCAACCTTTGCCAAAGTAATGCATCTAGTCCTTAAACACGGCAGTTACTATGAAGATTAAGACAGATAGCGCGATCCTGAGGGTCATATTTATCTTGTTGATTTTAAAGCTTGCATTGTCTTACTTAAATGTTGAGCTAGGTTGGTGGCAGCAGCACTTAACGCCTAATGCAGTTAAGTTTAATCCGCTTAGAATTCCAGTTGGGTTTACACGCTTTTTAGAATATCTTATCCTGCCTTTATTGGTGTTGTATTTAGCGCTCAACTATAGGTTTTTAGGAGGGCTTAGAATCTCTTTACGCATTATCTTTCTCATGTTTGGGCTTAATATTATCACTTCGATTGTTACCGGAGTTTCTTTGATTGAATCGATCGAATACACCATTAAGTTTTCTGCCCCCATGTTTTTATATATGTGCCTTATTATTCATCATAAAAAGCACGACTTTGACATTAAGAAAGTAACCCGAATAATCGTTTTGGGGGCTCTTGGTTTGACCATGGTTGGGATATTGATTTTTGACCCGACCTGGAACCATTGGAAAAACTGGCTGCCTGTTTATTTTGCGAGTTTACACACCCATAATTATTTGTTGGCCGGCGTGTTTATAGGGATTGCCTACTATATTTATCTGCAGCGACAGTACTTAACCTTATTGCTGTTTTTTGCTGTAAGCTTTATGTTTTTGTACAGGGGCTGGGAGATAAGATCTGCCTTGGTATTTTATGCAACCTTTATTGTTGCCACTCTGTTTGTGATGCACAAGGATTTTCAAAAAATCATAACCAAAGCCCTCTTAATCGTGCCCATCGTTGCGGTACTGTTTTTTACCCTTGCGGCCAATTTTGACTTAAACAAATACTCCTCGGGCCGTGTATCGATGTACGAAGAAAAGTATGAGATGCTCCAGAAATATACAGCGGTAGATTATTTGGTAGGTAAGGGGCGAGGTGCAGATTACATCACCACAAAAGATTGGTGGTACGAAGCCAAAAATTCGCATAACGATTTGCTCACCTTTATCGTAGAGAACGGCGTGCCCTATGCGTTGTTATTTTTAGCCCTGCTCGCATCGCTAGTTTTATATACCGGACGATTGCGACTGCTATTTGCTAGTGTGATTTTTGGATATTTGTTTACCTCTTTACTCAGTAACGGAATCGCTTTGCGCACCACTGCTGGTTATGTAATTTTTATCATTTTAGCGTTTATTCAGATTTATACAAAACGGCCTGAATTAGAAGAAGAACCTCTTATAAACGATGGCAATGCAGAATGATTTGAACCCACATAATAAGGAGGCTGTATCTGGTAAAAAACGTCGTATACTCATCGTTAGTAATACCTATCCTAGTGCGCAAAAAAAATATTCGGGAATCTTTGTAAAAAACCAGTACGAAGAGCTTTTAAAGCAATCTGCGGGTCAAGAACAGATCGACATCTTTTATATGGAGCGGTCGATTACTGGCGCCTTTATGTCAATCGTTAAATACTTGCTTTTATTTTTTAGGTTTATTCCCTATCTGTTTAAAAAGTACAAGGTGGTGCATTTGCACTTTTTTATACCACTTATTGCCATGGTTTGGTTTTATAAGCTGCTTCGCCCCAAAACCAAATTGATTATTACATTTCATGGTGGAGACGTGATAAAACAGTTTAGAAAGCGCAATGAATGGCTCTTTAAGCCTATGGCCAAAAAAGTAGATTTGGCTATACCTGTTGGCAAACATGTAGCAAGCCTGGTCGAAAAAAAGCTTGATATTACCAACATTATGGTGCTGCCAGTAGGGGTAGACAACCGCGTGTTTTTTCCAGAAGCAGAAGCCAAAAAAATATATGACTTTATTTTTGTCGGATCGTTTTTTCATGTAAAAGGAATCGATATCTTGTTTGATACAATTTGCAAGCTCCCTAAAACAACGCGCTTTTGTATCGTTGGAAAAGGAGCCGCATACGAACCAAAATTTGCAGCATTGATAGATCAGGGCTACGATATTGTTATCAAAATCGATCAATCTCACGAGCAATTAAGAAGCCTTTACAATCAGGCTAAATTCTTAGTGTTGCCTTCAAGATCTGAAGGATTCCCTACGGTTACTATCGAAGCTATGTATTGCGGGACACCAGTAATAACCAGCGATATTCCGCAGTTTAAAGAACAGGTAAATGAAGGCCAAAACGGATTTATGTTTGCCACAGAAAACGCCGCCGAACTTTTTAGCTTATTAGAGAAAACAATCCAATTGTCAGAAGAGCGTTACTTAAGCATGTCTGGGCATGCCAGAGAGTCGTTCCCAGAGCTACGTTTGGATATCGTATGCGCCAAAATTTTAAATGAATACCGATGCTAAAAAAATTCTTATACTTTATTTACTTGGTGTTTTTAAAAAACACACCAGAGGATTATCGCCCATACGCGTTGTTTTTTCCTGCTTTGCGACGGTTTTTGGTGTCTAATTATTTAAAAAGCTGCGGTAAAAAGTTAGTGGTAAAAAATAGGGCCGAGATATCGCCTAACAGCAGTGTAGGATATGATTCAGAGTTGGGAACTCGTTGTATGGTACAGGCAAATGTGACCCTGGGAGACCATGTGATTATGGGGCCAGATGTGAAGATTTATAGTCGTAACCACAGAGCAGAACGTATTGATGTTCCTATTCAGAAGCAAGGAAAGCACTATTTAACTACACATATCGGAAACGATGTCTGGATAGGCGCCAATGTCATAATCACAGCTGGAGTGACCGTAGGGAATCATGTGATAATTGCCGCTGGAGCTGTTGTTACTAAAGATGTGCCTGATTATGCTGTAGTAGGTGGGGTGCCAGCAAAAATTTTAAAAACGAGGACTTAGAAACCATGATGGGCCATTCGCAAAGACTACTCTTTTTAGTTTTGTTTGTTGGGTCTTTAATGGCCTGCAAAAAGGATATCAAGTTTGAGCAAATTGACTTATCCGACCTTCCTTCGCAATACCAAAGAACTTATTTAAGCTTTAACGGGCAGTCGCAGGAACTCGATTATACAAATCAGCTGCTAAAAAAAGCGGTGTTAATAGATAGCTTTCAGATAAAAATTCTGGCCGATTATATGCTTAAACTGGCGCCATTAGGAGATAAAGATTTCTCTGATGAGCAGCGAGAATTACTCACCAACACCTTCGATTTAAGTAGCACTTATGGCATTAAATTGGACGGCGAACCCTTAAGAACTTTTAAATTTTCGTACTTCAGAGTAGAAGACGATCGCATTGTTTTTGTGAATAATATTAAATGGTTATCTCATCCCGTTAAAAAAAATATTCGAGAGAAAAAGGGGCTTCTGTTTAAGGTAAGCGCCGAGTCCAATGATTCGGGAATTGTCTCGGTAAGTACTATAGGCGACACCAGAATTCACTTTAGAGGGGCTCAGGATTTACGAAAGAATCTAGATATTCAGTTTAGCAATAAACTAAGATTTTTAGGAACTAGTTTTGATAACAGTGGTTACGCCTTTAGCGGATACGAGATATTTAATCATCATCAATTGGTTCTTGCTGCAAACAACTTTGAAAAGAGTGATTATTATGTGCTTTTTATGGGACTTCTTGATTATTCAGATCCAATTGACGAGGTAAAAGCTAGTCTCGACAAGGTGCTTTCGATTATTAAAGGCAAAAATGCAGAGGCAAAAATTTTCCTTACCACCTTACCGATGCTGTCAAAAAGGGCTAAAAATGCTCGCGCTAGAAATACTTTTTATCAATCATTTAATACGTATCTAAGAACCCTGAAAAACGCCGACGTTAGGGTTTTAGACCTTGCTAATGTGTTAAAAGACGAACAAGATCATTTAGTTTCTAATGGTGTTCATATGACGCAAAGAGGCTATAGTCTATTTGCCGATTTGTTGGCAAATGAATTTAGAAAAGACCCATTGTTAAGGCCACATTATACCGGGCAGGTAGAGAATTTTGATCAGTTCCCATTTACAGACCAGCTCATTTTCTCTCAAGAGTCAAACACAACCCTTGCGGGGGATTTTTTGCTTGAAAACAGCGGTGAAAACGCCTTTTTGAATTCGCAATTGTTTTCGACCATCAAGGTAAAGGCGCCTCATAGAGCAGAGATGAGTCTACAGCTTGAACCCTATTTTGAGAATCACGAAGTATGGCTGGGGCTTAAGTTTAATGTACCTTCGGACTATGCAGTCGATTCGATGAATGTAGGTAGAAGATCTATGATTTTACAGCTTCATTCAAAACCCGAAGAGGACGAAACCTGGGATGATTATAGAAAGAACTTACCCTTTAACAGACCCAGTATTGCTTTGTATTTGGTTAGCACAAAAGACGGTTATCGTGTAGATTTGTTTTATGGTTTAAATGGGAAGTCAGAAACTGAATTTGAAAATTTAAAATGGTCTAAAGTGGGTACTTCTCGAATCGAACCGGACGCCTGGAACCAAATTGACTTACATTTTAAGGTGAGTCATGAAAACGATGGCTATCTGGAGGCATGGTTAAATAAAAAAAGCTTAATAGATTTAGATGGAAAAGACAAAAAAGTGTTCGGGGCAAACATGCATAACAAAGCTTTGCCTTTTTTAAAATTTGGCCAGTATCGTTACTGGGCAGACAGTCATTTGCATCAAGTTTATTTTGATGACCTAAAAGTTAAGCCCAATGCTGAGCAGTACTTTTTCCCAGAGGCTATTCCAATTGGAATAAGTGATAATTCGTCTAATTTAAATCGGTAATCGCTAAAAGATTCTATGGGAAGTTCGAAAATATTATCGCGATTAGGAGAAAATTGGCACCAACGCGCTACAGTGATTATTATGCTGCTTTTAGGAGCTTCGTTAGCCTTTAAAGATCAGTATAGCACCATTGTCATGATTTTACTTTTGGCCTTGGGGTTGGCCTTATTTGTCTTTAAAAGGCCTAAGTTTTCTAAGGCCCGACTCAAGCTCTTAATCTGGATTCCGCTCTTGCTTATTTTACCGCGGATTTTAGGTCTTTTTTACGGAGAGTTTGACAATGCGACCAAAGAATTGGTGCGTTCAATTCCTCTTTTGGTATTGCCACTCGCTTTTGTACTTATTGGATTGCAAGCAAACAACAAGAAAATTTATAAGGCCTTATATGTTGGGGCGCTAGCAGGGATTGTACTATTTACTCTGATTTGCTATTACCCAGTGATTACCACCATGATAGAAAAAGACCAACCTCTTAGTTATCTGTTGCGTTGGCGTTATATGAATTTTAATTTTACCCAACCCTTTGATGCGCATCCTGCTTATATCGGATTGCTGGTGATTTGGCTAATAGCACAAACATTTTTCTCTGACCTTGTAAAACCCAAATGGCGAATCTGGATTGTATTAGGACTCTTGATTGTGCTGTTTCAATTGGTGGCTCGTAATGCGCTGTTGGTGGCCTTTGTTTTAATTGCCATTTATGTGATTAAAAGCAAAATGAAGTGGTTACAAATTGCAGCCATCTCTGTAGCTGTTGGATTAACGGCGGCAGTAATTTTTCACCCTTCGACCTATTTAGAAGACAAGCTTTTTTACATCTTTAAGGCAGATAACGAGCAGGTTCAAGACAAAAGATTTACAAGGCTAGAAGCTTCCTTCCAGGTTTTTAAGCAACATCCCATTTTTGGCCCTGGCCCAGGAACAGATAATAAACTTCGCACCCAAACATATTTAGAGATGGGCGAAACAATAGCCTACGAGAAAAACTATAATGCGCATAACCAGTTTGTCGAATTTTTAAGCACCTACGGAATTGTAGGAGCCAGTTGTTTTGTTCTGGCGCTACTCTTAGCTTTTCGTCTAAGCGTGCGAGATAAAAATTGGGTGGATGTAATTCTCTTATCTGCCTTAGTAATTGCGATGTTAACCGAGAGTTTATTAGAGCGCTCTTTGGGAGTTAAGTACCTTAGCCTGGTAATTGCCCTTGTATTGTTTAATCATTTAATCAAAAGCCGTGAGAGTAGTCTACTTGATGGGAGCGGGTCGTAGCGGCACTACGCTGCTAGCTACCTTATTAGGAAACTCTGAGCATATCGTCACTTTAGGCGAAATGCATCAGTTTTTAGACTATATGCTCGATTCAAACCCATGTTCTTGTGGGCAACAATTAAGCGACTGTGTGTTTTGGAAGCCCGTTTTAGCACGTTTACAAACGTCCTATTCCGCAGAAGAGCTGCAGGCGATTAATAAGGCGAACAAAAAAGTAGAAAAGCACAGAAATATACTCGGGTCTCTTATGTTTTCGAACAGAAAGTATCAAGCGTTTCAGCAGCAGCTTTTTAAGCACATTCAAGAGGCGCATAGCAGCCCTTTTTATCTCGATTCGGCCAAATATATTAGCAGAGGGGCGCAATTGGCAAAAACGCCAGGAATCGACATTAAAATCGTGTATATGGTAAGAGACGTGCGCGGGTTGATTCATTCGTTTGGTAAAAATGTACAAACCTCTAAAAGCCCGATATCTACACTGTTTTATTATACCATGATTAACTCATTTGGTTTGATTGCTCAAGGGGTTATGGGCAAGAAGAAAGTGCTTAGACTCAGGTATGAGTCACTGGTCGAGAATCCGCAGGGAAGTTTGCAAAAAATGGGAGCCTTTTTTGGCACTAATCTAGACCACGTTCATTCCAAATTAAAAGAAGGACAGCCTTTTGATATGCCGCACATCATTGCTGGAAACCGAATGAAAACCCAAAAGACCATTCGTTTAAAACCCGACTTTGCATGGAAGAAATCGCAATCTCGCCCTACCCAAATCCTTTATTATTTACTTACCTTGCCCTTGCAACTCATTTTTAAGTATCGCATTTAGTGAAAATTTTTATCACCCTAGACTACGAGCTCTTTTTTGGATCTAAAAGCGGATCGGTTCAAAAGTGTATTATTGAACCTACAGAGCAACTTTTACGCATTGTAGACCCCCTTCAAATCAAACTAGGCTTTTTTGTAGATACGGGCTATCTAATGGCGCTCGAAAGACAAAAAGACCAACATCCTAGCTTGCAAAAAGATTACGATTTGATTTGTGGTCAAATACGCGCTATGAGCCAAAATGGTCACAGTATTCAACTGCATGTGCACCCGCATTGGGAAGATACTTTTTATAACGGTCAAGATTGGGATTTTAAAACTACGCGATACAAACTAGCAGATTTTACAGATCAAGAAGTACTCGAAATCGTCACTCGGTACAACGATATTTTAGGCAAGATTAGTGGGTCGCCAAGCACGGCCTATCGCGCGGGAGGCTGGAGTGCTCAGCCTTGGGAGCCTATTGGAATTGCCTTGGCAAAAAACAACATTTTTTTAGACAGTACTGTATTCCCTGGAGGGTATTACCAATCTGCGCAGCAGCAATATGACTTTAGGGCGGTGGCTCCTTTTACTACGGAGTACAAATTCTCAGAAGACTTAGCGCAACAAAGCGACGATGGACCTTTCGTTGAGATCCCTATTAGTGCGCACCGTGTTTCGCCTGTATTTTTCTGGCGATTTGTATGGATAAAACTTTTTGGAAGCGCCAAACATAAACCTTATGGCGATGGTTTTGCTATTAGTAAAGAGGGCAATGACATCTTTAGGTTACTCACGCGCTTTTCTAATAGTGTGGTTAGTATGGATGGATTTAAAGCTAGTTACTTGGGGCAAGCTTTTGCGAAATATAAAAAGCATTGCGACGACGATGCCAACTTTGTTATTATTGGTCACCCAAAGGCGTTTACACCTTATTCAATTCAAAAGTTAAAGCAATTTATTGACAAAACCCATAAGCAACACGAGTATAAGGCAATGTAACATGCAGGCAAAATCATCTCATAGCACTACGATAATGACGCGCATACAAAATTATGTGCCAGTGGTGATGTTGCTAGTATTTGTCTCGGTTGAGTTTTTTTCTAAGTATACCCAATACCAAGGGCATCAGACCGATGTTCAAAAAATAGTAAAGGCCATTTTTTTGGTGTTTTTTGCGGCGGCTATTTTATACGATTTAAAATCGAACAGCGTTCGAATCAAGCAATTGATTTTGCTATTTGTGCTGTTTTGTGTGGGGCAATACTTTGTCACGCCTATGTTTTCTAATTATAATCTCACGACATTTAGCCGCTATTTATTCCCTATTTTTCTTTTTACCTATCTGATTGGTTTTCGACCTAATGCGGTGGGCAGGAAACGACTTTTTTTGGCGTTTGAATGGTTTTTGGTGATAAACTTTGCGCTCCTTCTCGTGGGTTTGTTCTTCGAACCCTATGTGCTTAAAACCTATACAGGCGACCGTTTTGGATATAACGGAGTATTACTCACATCTTCTACAAGCACCTACGTTTACTTTGCTGCTCTAGGCTATTTTTATTTTGCTTACAGGGGTGAGGTGTTTAAAAAGTGGCGCTTTTGGATAGTGCTGGTAAGCTGTTTTATTGTGGGAACTAAATCGCTGTATTTAGGGGTTGTTTTGTTTACCATCGTCGTTGTTTTGGGCAGCTCTTTCAAGTATAAAAAAGCACTCTTTGTAATTGGTGGAATCCTTTCGATTGTCGCTTTGTATTTTATTCTATATCAAGTGCCTCAGTTTGCCCAAATAAGAGAGAATGATGGGATTCTATCTGCATTGCTATCGTATCGTGATCAACTATTTATAGACCAAACCTTGCCCTATGTTCAAGAGAATTGGGGAGTAGCAAACTATCTTTTTGGGGGTGTTAGTGACTTCACGTTGAGGTCGCAAATGGATTTTATCGATTTGTTTTTTTTCTGGGGAATTATTGGCGGAATCGTTTATTTAATAACCTATACAAGGGCGTTTTTTAGTTTTAAGCTCGAACCAGTCCACTGGGTCTTTTTTATTAGCCTCGGACTCATTGTTTTTACAGCAGGCAACTTCTTCACCTATACAAGCATCCCATTATACTTAGCAATTTTAAGAGAAGCGATAATCTCGCACCAAGACTCACACATTTAATGAAAGACCGAGTGAAAGTGCGATTCGGTTTTTATTAGTACCTTAGAAAAGCATGTTAGATTCCTCCTAAACGTTCTTTATAGGAGTTGCAATAAATTTTACGAATTACTATGACCGATAAGAATATCACGCTAGTCGATCTAAATAACTTCTCCTATTACCCGACGATTTCGATGGGATTGGTTGCGCGATATATTAGAGATTGTGGGTTTAATTTAAACGTAATTAGCCCGTTGAGTAATGGTATAAAGTCGCGCAAGCGTGAAAAGGTCGAGACAGGTATAGATTATTACAGAAATCGCATCATATTTAGTCAATCAAAGCTGGTGCGCCAGCTTATTATAACTGCAGAAAAATTTCCTTTTATCAAAGAGCGGTTTTTAAAAAAGAGGCGTCTCGCAAAGTTTGTAACTGATAGCATTCGGCCTAGCACAGACCTTGTTTTAATCTCTACTTACACAGAAAACTATAGCATTTGTAAACAAATTACAGCTCACTTAAAACAGTTAGGGATTCCTGTAATAATTGGAGGTCCTGCATTTAACGACCAAAAGCATGTAAATCAATTCACCGCCATAGACGGGGTTTCTTTCGTGGTAGGAAGCGAAATAGACGATTATCTGGGCAAGTTGCTGGTAGATTATTTTAAAGGCAACGATATTTATGGTTATCCTGGAGTGTATTCTAAAGGGCAAAAGCAGGTTCAGAATAATTATATTTTTAAAAAACTAGAACAATTGCCCGTTCCAGATTATTCAGACTTTCCATGGGATAAGTACCCGAACAGGATTATTCCGTATATGACAGGCAGGGGTTGCAGCTGGGGCAAATGCAACTTTTGCACCGATGTTGTATTGGTCAATGGGCGCTCTTACAGATCACAATCCAGTGAAAAAGTATTGAATGACTTAGAGGAGCTAAGCCAGCAAGTGGGCACCAATATTATCGCATTTACAGACCTTAAGCTTAATTCTAATGTACAGGTTTGGGAACGTTTAATTGAGGGTATTCCTAAAATAATTGACAATCCAATTTGGTTTTGCGCTGTGCATGTAGACAATCGCAAAAAGAATGGCTTAGACTATCAAACGCTTAAAAACGCTAAACAAGCTGGGCTCACACGTATCTCTTTTGGTTTTGAAACGGCTTCACAGCGTTTGTTAGACGATATGAAAAAGGGAACAACAGTGGCGCGTTTAGATCAATTTGTAAACGATGTTTATAAAGCAGGAATCAGTCTTCGGGCGACCATGTTTATCGGTTATAGAGACGAAAAAGCAGAAGATTTAAAACTCACGGCTCAATTTTTAGAGAAAAATCAGGATTGTTTCGAGCGCTTAAAGGTTTGTAGGTTTCAAGTGTATGATATGACCCCAATAAAGGAAGAGCTCTCCCCTCAAGAGTTAGAACAACTATACGCCCGACAAATCAACCACGAATATTTAAACAAAGACTACTTAAAATACAAAAAACAAATTCTTAAAATCGCCAATAAGATAAATTCAAAACGCCTAAATGCAGACGCCATAGCCTTCGATGGAGTCATGTGAGAATAGGCCGATGGCACCATCCTTTATTTTTGGCCTATAGTTGGCTGCTATTTTGTATTTTTGCCCCCATTAAGCCCCTTTTAGCACAAATGACCGCCAAGAAGATACACATGCTCAATACGCAGATTCATAATCTCAATATGGATCAGACGGTGTCTTTGGTACAAGAAGCTATTGAAAATAAGAAGCAAATCCATCATGTGGCGGTAAATGCTGGCAAGATTGTGCAAATGCAAACCAATCGCGAATTGCGCGAAAGCGTGAATAATTCAGATTTGATTAATGCAGATGGACAAGCAGTAATCTGGGCATCCCGTTTTTTGAATAAACCGCTCCAAGAGCGAGTTGCCGGCATAGACCTAATGCATAATCTAGTCGATTTAGCCAACGAAAAAAAATATAGTATTTATTTACTAGGAGCCAAAGAGGCCGTAGTAAAAGCAGTAGCAACCTCTTACCAAAAGCAATACGGGGAGCGCATTATCGCAGGGTATCGCGATGGTTATTTTACCAAAGAACAAGAACCGTTAATCGCCAAAGAAATCGCGCAAAGCGGAGCTCAAATCCTCTTTGTAGCCATATCTTCTCCCATAAAAGAAAACTTTTTGTATCAAAACAAAGAGCAATTGGCCAATATTAATCTCATCATGGGTGTTGGGGGTAGTTTTGACGTAGTTGCAGGAGTGACTAAACGCGCGCCAAATTGGATGCAAAAAGCAGGCCTTGAATGGTTTTTTAGATTTTTACAAGAACCTAAACGAATGTGGAAACGCTATCTTGTAGGGAACTCTAAATTTATCTGGCTGGTTTTAAAAGAACGCTTTAAAAAAAGCGAGAACTAAAAAAATAATCCTTTGAAAATAACAGTTGTAGGTACCGGATATGTTGGCTTAGTAACAGGAACCTGTTTGGCAGAAACGGGCAACGATGTAGTCTGTGTAGACATCGATAGTGCTAAAGTTGCGCGCATGCGAGCTGGCGAAGTTCCCATTTATGAGCCACATCTCGACGTGCTTTTTGAACGAAATATTAGAGCAGGTAGGCTCACTTTTACCACAGAATTAAATGACGGATTAGATCATGGTGAGATCGTTTTTTTGGCTCTACCAACCCCAGAAGACGAAGACGGTTCAGCCGATTTATCATACGTTCTTAACGTTGCAGAAAACATTGGCAAATACATTACTGACTATAAAGTTATTGTAGATAAGAGCACGGTTCCTGTCGGAACCGCCGAATTGGTGCATGCTACTATCGCAAAAAACGCAAAGACAGATTTTGATGTGGTTTCTAACCCCGAATTTTTGCGAGAAGGCTTTGCTGTAGACGATTTTATGAAACCCGAGCGCATCGTGGTTGGAGCCAGCAATGCTCCTGCAATCTCTTTAATGCAAAAATTATATGCCCCTTTTGTACGTTCTGGCAATCCAATCATAGTGATGGACGAGAAGTCTGCCGAACTCACCAAATATGCCTCTAACGCTTTTTTGGCTACTAAGATTACATTTATGAATGAGGTCGCAAATTATTGCGAACGTGTAGGTGCAGATGTAGACAAAGTTCGCGTGGGCATGGGCACAGATTCTAGAATAGGCAACCGCTTTTTATTTCCAGGAATTGGCTACGGCGGATCTTGCTTTCCCAAGGACGTAAAAGCTTTACAAAAAGCAGGGAAAGACACAGCCTACAATTTTCAGATATTAGATGCGGTAATCAAGGTCAACGATGCTCAAAAGACAGCTCTTATTCCAAAAATGGAACGTTACTTTAATGGCGATTTAAAAGGTAAAAAGATCGCGATGTGGGGCTTGGCCTTTAAACCCGAAACAGACGATATTCGCGAGGCCGCATCGTTGTATATGATAGATGCACTATTGGAGCGAGGCGCGAGTATAACTGCCTATGATCCAGAAGCTATGCCTAATGTAAAAGCAAAAGTAGGAGACGCTGTCACGTTTGCGAGCGGCATGTATGAGGCCACAGAGGAAGCAGATGCCTTGGTTATTAATACAGAATGGAGTATTTTTAGAACACCAAACCTAACAACCCTAAAAAACAACCTTAAAACCCCAGTGATATTCGATGGAAGAAACCTTTACGACGTCCAAGATATGGCCTTAGAAGGGTTTCATTATATTTCCATTGGCCGAAAAGAAATTAGTTAATGACTAAACGTGTTTTAATTACTGGAGCTGCAGGATTTTTAGGCTCTCATCTTTGCGATAAATTTTTGGCCGAAGGCTATAAGGTCGTTGCGATGGATAACCTTATTACCGGAGATCTCAAAAACATTGCGCACCTGTTTAAAGATTCAAATTTTGAGTTTTATCATCACGATGTAACCACTTTTGTGCATGTTCCTGGGCCGGTAGATTACATCTTACATTTTGCCTCTCCTGCAAGTCCGATCGACTATTTAAAGATTCCTATTCAGACCTTAAAAGTAGGTTCTTTGGGGACACACAATTTGTTGGGACTGGCCAAATCTAAAAATGCAAGAATTTTAATTGCATCTACCAGCGAGGTATATGGAGATCCTTTGGTGCACCCGCAAACAGAAGAATACTACGGAAACGTTAATACAATTGGACCAAGAGGAGTTTATGACGAGGCCAAGCGTTTTCAGGAGTCTATTACCATGGCTTATCATCGCTTTCACGGATTAGAAACCAGAATCGCTAGAATTTTTAACACCTACGGTCCTAGAATGCGACTTAACGATGGCCGTGTAATCCCGGCCTTTATTGGGCAAGCCTTGCGAGGGGAAGACCTAACTGTTTTTGGCGACGGTTTACAAACCAGGTCTTTTTGTTATGTTTCTGATCAGGTAGACGGGCTTTACAAATTGCTGTTGAGCGACTACGAACTACCTGTAAACATTGGTAATCCCAATGAAATTACAATTCTCGATTTCGCTAAGGAAATTTTAAAACTTACCGATTCAGATCAAAAAATAATTTTTAAGCCTTTGCCAAAAGACGATCCCTTACAGCGACAACCAGACATTAGCAAGGCCAAAGAAATTTTGGGGTGGGAGCCGCAGGTTTCACGAGCCGAAGGGATGAAGAAAACCTATGAATATTTTAAAAACCTGTCTGCCGAAGAGCTTACTAAAAGCGAACACAAGGACTTTACAAAACACATTCGCAGATAAGCTATGATTTTTAAAAGAGGCCGATATTCGGGATATATTAGACCTATTTCTTATGTGATAGATTTGGTCACAATCCATTGGTTGGCATCCTTCTTTTTTACAGAGAAGACGGCTTTTATCAATTTCGTTGTTTTTATCACGATTACCTGGATTATTGTTTCGATCAAATCTAACTTTTACGAGATTTATCGATTTACCAAGGTTACAAAAATCTTGTCTCTATTGGGAACTCAAGCCATATTGTTCTCTTTAATGGTGTTCGCCTTTTTTGGGGTTTATAACGAGATGAATCAAGCACCATGGGAGGTTCTCATGTACGTTGCCAAGGTATTTTTGATTATTACCGGGTTTAAACTCGCTATTTATTATTTGCTTAAAAAGTATCGATTGCTTTTAGGTGGAAATTATAGAACCGTAATCATCTTGGGGCTTAATCAGAAGACAGACCAGCTTAGAAAGTTTTTTGTAGACAATCCTGAATATGGGTACCAACTCATTAAAACCTTCGATTTTACTGGTGCCGACGGTGACGCTATAGACGAGGCTTTCGATTTTGTAAGCGAAAATAACATAGACGAAATTTATTCTTCTATCGCAGAACTCAACGATGAACAGATGAGTAAATTGATAGATTTTGCAGATAACAATCTCAAGATTTTAAAGTTTATTCCAGACAATAAAGAGATATATACCAAGCGTCTTGAGTACAATTATTATGGGCTACTACCCATAATTTCGCTGCGCCGAATCCCCTTACAAGACCCTTTTAATAAGTTTATAAAACGCGCCTTCGATATATTGCTTTCTATCTTTATTATCATTGGCGTACTCTCTTGGCTAACCCCTTTATTAGGGATTATTATTAAGTTAGAATCCAAAGGGCCAGTGTTCTTTAAACAAAAACGGAATGGGCTTGATTATCAGGAGTTTTTCTGTTATAAATTTAGGTCAATGCGGCCAAATCCAACAGCGCATTTACATCAAGTAAAACGCGGGGACGAGCGCATTACAGGAGTTGGAAAAATCATTAGAAAAACCAGCATTGACGAGCTCCCGCAATTTATTAATGTGCTTAAAGGAGATATGTCTGTCGTAGGACCAAGACCCCATATGGTGAGCCATACGCATATGTATGCAGAGCGAATCGACAAATTTATGGTGCGCCACTTTATTAAGCCTGGTATTACCGGACTGGCCCAGGTTACGGGCTATCGAGGCGAAGTAGAAACCGACGACGACATTATTAATCGTGTAAAATTCGATATTTTTTACCTCGAAAATTGGTCATTATTGTTAGACTTAAAGATCATGTTTCAGACGGTTTATAACGCCATCAAAGGAGACGAAAAGGCCTATTAACGCCCTTAATCTAAATGCCCATATAATTCTGCTACTTGGCGCTTACTCACAAACTCATGTTGTGCTGTGTTCATGATTTCTCTAGGTGTAGGCCAAGCTTCTCTTTCGGACTCTATTTTTGTAAGCAGGCTGTTTAATTGATCAAAACTAAAGTTTTGCGTTGCCCATCCTAGGCCGTGTTGGGTGATTAAACTCGCGGCTTCTCCATCACCAAAATATATGATTGGCATACCAAAATGAGCTAATTCAAAAATCTTAGATGGCACGGAGCCATAGATGCGCTTTTTTAGAGGCACCAAACTCAAGTGATACGTTGGGAGCAGTTCGTGTAAGGCTTCTTTTGTGAGTGAGCCTTTATAGTTGATTTGCTTTGAAGATGTTTCTAGATATTGAACAACTTGAGCTGCTTCTGTACCTTCGCCGTATAAGTCTAACTCCCAGTTTATAGGCAATTGTATGTGCTCACACAAATCCAGAATCCCTTGTGCAGTACCTAACAAGCCTGCATAAATCAATCGCACGCTTCCTTTGGGTTTTATCACAGTTTGGGCGACTTCGGGGCTAGGAAAGTTACGATAGAGCTGCGTCTTTGCTTGAGGAACAATCGTTTTTACATGCGTTAGAATCTCGTTAGATTGCCCGCAAATCAGTTTGGCATTGCTATAAATGTAGCGCTCCATTCGTAAGAAGTATCGGTGCATCACCCCTTTTTTTAATGCGCCTAACTCTACACCTGCAATAGGCCATAGGTCGGATACATTCAAGATCGGGGCCTGCCCTGATTTAGCCAAGCTTCTAATCGAAAAATAGGACACCAATAAGGGTGGAGATTGTACGATAATATTGCTCGGAACCTCATTGTTTTTAAGGTAGCTAGATACGCTTCTGGCAAAAGCAAACATTCCCTTAAAGCGCTTTACACGTTCGGTAGATTTGGTCGCGTAAGTCGTTAGTCTTATTGCTTTTATACCTTTGATCGTCTCTGTAAAAGGGCCTTTTTTAGGATAATTGTCAAAGATTTTTCCGAAGGGATAGTTGGGCAATGGGCACAAAATAGTAACCTCGCAGCCAAGACTATTTAGCTGCAAAGCCAGTTCTTGTATGCGATTGGCAGCTGCTCCCATTTCTGGAGGATAATAGTTGGTTATAATGAGTACTTTTTTGCTCATAAGTGACTTTCGAATTGCTTAAGCTTGCCGCTAGCGTTTCGTGTTAAAACATCTTTTCGTTCTAAAATAAGTTGCAGCCCTGGCTCTAAATATTGTTCAAGCGCTTTTTTGATTTGCTCTATTTCTGGGTTGCTCAATGCCCTTTGAGATACATAGGCAATCACGAAGGTATCTAGTTTTGTCTGAGTAATCACAAATTCTTTGACCACACCATCGTCTTCTATAATACTCTTTGTTACATAATAAAAAGTAAGCCCAGGCACCTTTTTGCCACTAGGTAGATTGGCCACATCGTTGGTTCTTCCAACAAGCGTTTTTAGGACGGGATTTTTTATTGTGCTGGATGGGTGCAAGGCTCCTGTATCGCCTATGTCGTATCTAATAAAGGGATGTGCCTTGTTATACAACGAAGTAATAACAATGCGCCCTTCCTGACCCTTAGGCACGGCTTGATTGTTATCGTCTAAGATTTCTACGAATAGACTCTCGCTATTGAGTCGGAATTGCCCCGAGGGGTGTGTAAAGGCGATTAAATCGAGTTCGGAGGCTCCGTATTCGTTAATTATAGGCACTCCAAAAGCCTGTTCTAATATTTTTTTGTCTATATCATACAACATTTCTGAGGTAACCACACAGGCTCTTAAACTAGGGCAAACGGCTGTTAAGACAATTCCTTTTTCTTTAATAAACTTGGCGAATAGCACTATCGAACTGGTATAACCATTGATATAAACAAAAGGCTTGATTGCAAAGACCTTTAAAATTTTCTCAAGCTTTTCTTCTTGCAAATCAAAAATGGGGAACCTATACCTTTTGCTTAAGCCATCTTTTAAACGCTCCTTTGCATAGCCAATTCTATCTAACGGAATGCCGTAAAACCTCGCCTGTAGGCTTTTATTAAAATTTAAATCATACCAAGAAAAGCGGTCAAATATTTGGGCCCAAGTCATGGCATGGGCAAATTTGTCTTTGGCAAAAACAAAGGGGTGGCCACTCGAACCAGAAGTTTTGTTTATATATACGTTTTTAGTCGTAAAACCCTTAGAGAGCCGCTCTTTGATCGGGCGTTGAAGGTCTTTTTTATACAAAACTGGTACGTCTGCCCACCTGTCTATTTGTTGAGCGCCAGCCAATTGGTAGTAGTAAGGGTTATTTTGTAGATGATACTGCAGAATTTCTTCCCTCTGACGAGTCACATAGGCCTCAAATTGGGCATCTGGCAATGCCTGAATTTTGACCATGGTTTCCTTTGCTTTTGTGATAGGGAAACCCTTGAGTTTGAGGGTAAGATTGAATAAATTCAAATCAAAAAATTAGTACGTCAATTTACAAACATTTATTTTTGCTGCTTAGGTAAAATTCCCTTAAAAATGAACATTCTTGTACTTGGTTCTGGCGGTCGCGAACACGCTTTATCTTTAAAAATATCGCAAAGTCCCTTATGTGACAGCCTTTTTGTCGCCCCTGGAAACGCTGGAACAGCACAAATAGCGACTAATGTTGCCTGTGCTGTAACAGATTTTGACGAGATCGAAAAGATCGTTTTAGCCCATAATATTACGATGGTAGTTGTTGGGCCAGAAGACCCATTAGTACAAGGTATTTACGATTACTTTGAGCAAAATGACACGCTTAAAGATGTAGTGGTAATAGGACCTTCTGCAGAAGGAGCAAAACTAGAAGGCAGTAAAGAATATGCCAAGAAGTTTATGATGCGTCATAATATTCCAACGGCGGCCTATAGCAGTTTTACCGCAGATACCTTGGCGCAAGGCAAGACCTTTTTAGAGACGTTAGCACCTCCTTATGTTCTTAAGGCAGATGGGTTGGCAGCTGGCAAAGGAGTTTTGATTATTAATGATCTTGACGAGGCCAAGGCCGAACTAGAAAATATGCTGGCCCACAGCAAGTTTGGTGCAGCAAGCGCAACGGTAGTAATCGAAGAGTTTTTAGACGGAATTGAGCTGAGTGTGTTTGTATTGACAGATGGCAAAAACTTTAAAGTTTTACCTACTGCCAAGGATTACAAACGAATTGGGCACGGAGATACGGGTCTAAATACCGGAGGAATGGGTGCCGTTTCGCCAGTTCCGTTTGCAGACGATGCCTTTATGGACAAGATTCTTAACCAAGTTGTTTTACCAACGGTTAATGGTCTCGCAACAGAACAAATCGCCTATAAAGGATTTATTTTTATCGGCTTGATAAAAGTAGGAGATGAGCCCAAAGTGATCGAATACAATGTGCGCATGGGCGATCCAGAAACAGAGGTGGTAATTCCTAGAGTAGACTCAGATTTAGTGGCTCTTTTTAAAGCTGTAGGAAACCAAACACTGGATAGGGAGTCACTTGCGATTAATCCAAAATCTGCCACTACAGTGATGTTGGTTTCTGGCGGATATCCTGAAAAATACGAAAAAGGAAAGCTCATTTCTGGCATCGAAAGCGTTACAGACTCCCAAGTGTACCATGCAGGGACCGCGCTTAAAGACAATCAAGTAGTTAGTAATGGTGGGCGCGTGCTGGCGGTTACTTCTTTAGACGACACCTACCAGTTGGCACTAAAAAAATCGTATCAAAACATAGAAAAAATCTCGTTTGATACGATGTATTATCGCGAAGATATTGGATTTGACTTAGCCTAAAAACGAATGCGCTTGTTGGCTGCGGTCTTCTTCGTTGTTGTCGTTAAAAATTTTGAGCTGCTTCATCCAGTAAAAAAATGCTGCAAATCCTACTAGTAAGAATAGCCAACTCATGATGTTTGCACCCCACCAGTTTTCTAATTCCCACGCTCTCAACATATTGTAAGGAGCAAATGCTACTTCTTCAAAAAAGGATTGAATACCTTCAAAAAAACCTTTCCAACTCATATCTTTATATTTTCACTGCAAAAGTACAAAATTACCAAATGCTTACAAGAATTTTCGCAACTTCTAAACCGTTAAACTATCTTTTGATAGGCGGCTATGTTTTTTTGGTTTTTGTATTGCAGTTGAGTTTTGATCCTGCTACGGTCTTCGATTTTAATCTTTTGGTGAAAGCATTGGCGGGTTTTGCGGCAATATTCTTTAGCATTCTTTTACTGGACTTTATCGTTAGAAAAAACACGCTCTCGCGGCCCAACACCTATATCGTTCTGGTATATGGAGGCTTAATCGCACTGCTGCCCATTTGGAATTTGCTCTTTGCCTTAATCATTGCTCAGATATTACTTTTTTTAGGGATAAGGCGCAGTATTAGTCTTAGAAGCCAAAAAAGAAGCATAAAAAAAATCTTTGACGCCGCCTTTTGGTTTAGCATTGCCAGTCTATTTTATTTTTGGTCTGCCGTATATATTGTGGCCTTGTTTGCCGCTATTCTATATTTTTCGTCAAGAGATTATAGGTATTGGTTGCTGCCACTTTTTGGTGTTGCAGTGGTTTTATTGCTTTATTTTACGGGGTATTTACTGTGGTTTGATACTATTCCACAGTTTACTTCATTAATCGCATACCCAGATTTTGATTTTCGCCAATGGACGAGCGATGGGTTGGCAATTGTACCTTCGATTTATCTTTCACTTGGGCTTTTGTGTGGCTTGCTTTTTTACTATAAGCTGCGTAAGATGCTTTTTAAACTTAAACGCGTGCAACTCTATTGCATCTTGATGCTAATTTTGGTGGGAGCTGCGGCTTTTATTGGCCCAAAATCGCAACCCGAGTCATGGATACTTTTATCATTTCCGCTTGCGGTAGTTGCAGGGAATGTGATTCAGGAAAACACCCACAGAATTATCACAGAAGTTCTTTTATGGGCATTGGTGTTAAGTCCTGTGTTGCTTACTGTAATGCTGTAAATTAATGTATCTTTGCACTTTAAATTAAGTCTATGTTTTCTACCAAAGCAAACCCAATTTTTCAAGAGGTTATAAAACAGTATCACGTAGTTGATACCGTAGACCAACCTTTCGAAAACAAATATGATAAAGACCAAGACCTACTCGCTCATTTACTGTATCGTAAATGCTGGATTGACACGGTGCAATGGCATTACGAAGATATTATTAGAGACCCAGAGATTGACCCGGTTGCTGCCTTGACGCTCAAACGCAAAATTGATGCCTCTAATCAAGATCGCACCGATATGGTAGAATATATCGACGGTTATTTTCTAGACAAATATGCTCATGTTTCGGCCAAGCCAAACGCAACAATAAACACAGAAAGTCCAGCATGGGGAGTTGATAGGCTGTCAATTTTAGCCCTTAAGATTTACCATATGCACGAAGAAGCAACACGAGAAGAAGCTTCTCAGGCGCATCGTGAGGCCTGTAACAAGAAACTACAGGTATTGCTAGAGCAACGAGTAGACCTAAGCACTGCGATAGATCAGCTATTGGCAGATATTGAGAACGGCGACAAATACATGAAGGTTTATAAGCAAATGAAAATGTACAACGACGACGAGCTCAATCCTGTATTAAGAAAACTCAAATAGTCTAGCGGGCCGCATCGTGAACTCATCGGCAAAACATATTGCAATTGTTAGATTGTCTGCATTGGGCGATGTTGCCATGACGGTTCCGGTAATCGGTGCATTAAGCCAACAATATCCCGAACTGCAAATCAGTGTTGTTTCTAAGCCCTTTGTAAAACCATTATTTGCGCATCTTTCGAATGTGACTTTTATAGAAGCTCATGTTTATGATGCCCATAAAGGTGTTTTAGGACTTAGAAAACTCTCTAAAATTATAGCCGCCCAACAACTCGATGCATTTATAGACCTTCATAATGTTATTCGCACCAAAATTCTACGAAGTTTTATACGAATGCAGGGCGTTAAGGTTTCTGTGATAGACAAAGGTCGAGCCCAGAAAAAAGCACTCACCAGACCTAAAAACAAGGTGTGGAAACCCTTAGAAACCACTGCCGAACGTTATACCAAAGCTTTCGCCGCTGCAGGATTCCCGATTAATTGGTCTTCAATTGGGAGCGCGTCTCAAAAACCATTACGTGAGGCTGCGGCCCAAATTATGGGCGACTGGAAAGGCAAAGCGATAGCCATTGCGCCATTCGCAGCTTATGAGGCCAAAATGTATCCTTTGGATTTAATGAGACAGGTAATGGAACAATTAACCGCAGACAATCGCTTTAAGTTGTTTTTATTTGGGGGCGGTGAGAAAGAAAAAGCTCATTTAATGGAGCTCTCAAAAGGGTTGCCAAATACAGAAGTGGTCGTTGGCAAGATGGATTTTGCCAGCGAACTAGCGCTTATTTCTAATATGGATCTTATGATTTCTATGGACAGTGCCAACGGACACCTAGCGGCAATATTTGGAATCCCAGTCTTAACCCTTTGGGGTGCAACACACCCTTTTTTAGGCTTTGTACCACATGGTCAGCCAGAAGAAAACCAACTGCTACCAGACCTTAAAATGTATCCAGAAATTCCAACCTCTGTATATGGAAATAAGCTTCCAGAAAGCCATAAAGATGTGATGCGAAGCATTTCGCCCGAGCAGGTAGCTCAAAAAGCTCAAAATTTATTACAATAATCTGATTTTAAGACACTTAATGATTTATTAGAACGATTGTTCCAATTGATTTTATTCTGGAACGAAAATTCTGGAATCAATTTTTTTTAAAAAATAAAACACCATCACTATGGTGATAGACGCGCAGGCAATATCTTTTGGGAAGCCCTAATTTTACTAGAGTTAGCAATTAATGGAACATTTGTTCCAAAATTATATTACCTTTGATTTAGCCCTAAAAATGGTGCTTTTACTGTTTTTTAACCTCGCATGGCAAGAACCAAACAATTTAATGTCGATTCGGTACTCGATGCCGCTGTCCAATTATTCTGGCAGCAAGGATATCATGCAACCTCGGCAAGAGATTTGGTCAATCATTTGAGTGTAAGTCGCTCTAGCTTATACGACACCTTTGGAGACAAACATAGTTTATACCTGCAATCCTTACATCAATACAGAAAAAGAATTATTGGCAAGCAATTGTATCTTATCGAGACCTCAGAAGATATACGAGAGACCATCGAAGCCCTTTTTGGCATGGTGATCAGTCAAGATTCCGATGCATTTAGACCAAAGGGATGTATGATTGTAAATGCTGCTACAGAGTTGGCCGGTGTAGATGCAGAAGTTGCCGCCATCGTTAAAGGAAGCCAATGGGAAGTTAGAAAATCTCTAGAAATGGCACTTAAGAAAGCTCAAAATCAAGGTCAATTTGGTGCATCTAAGGATCCGATTGCGATTTCACATCTTGTTTATAATGCGCTAACTGGCTTAAGAGTAAGCTTGCAAGTAGCGCAAGATCCTGCCGTACTTGGCCTGATTATCAAAGGCACATTGTCTCATTTAGACTAAGCTCTAGACATCGTCATAGTCTACCTCGATTTCTGGAGAAGTGGCATGCGATTGACAGGTTAAAATAAGCCCTTCTTCTACTTCGCTATCTGTTAGGATTTGATTTTTACGCATTTCGACGGTTCCTTTGGTAATTCTTGCAATACACGAAGAACAAATTCCGCCTTGGCAAGAATGCGGAGGGTCTAAATCATTTTTTATTGCGACATCCAATACTGATTCTTTAATGGGGGCTGTAATGGTATGTTCGCTGTCGTCTATCGTAAATTTTATTTGAACAAATCCCTCTTTAATCGCTGCTGAATCGGTCGCTGAATCGGGCTCTGCCGTGAATCGCTCAAAATGGATGACATCGCTAGAAACGCCTTTATTTACTAAGGCTTCTTGAGTTGTGTCGATCATTTCTCCAGGACCACAAACGTAAAATTCGTCAAAAGAGAGGCTCGCATATTTGTTGCCGATAAAATAGTTGATTATCGAAGAATCGATACGTCCAAATCTGGCGTTTTCTTGCTCTTGCCTGCTCAAAACAAGCTCTAACATAAAACGATCTGAATATTCACCCTGCAAGGCGATCAATTCTTCTATAAAAATCGCATCGGCCACCGATTTGTTACCATAAACCAGTAAAAATTTTGATTCGGGCTGTTCTTTTAGGCCAGTTTTTATGATAGAAATGATGGGAGTGATTCCGCTTCCAGCGGCAAAGGCAGCATAATTAGTTGTCTTGGTCGCATTTGGCTCAAAAATAAAGCGTCCTTCTGGCGGATGCACTTCTAGGGAATCGCCCACAGATAATTGGCCATTGGCAAAGCTGGAGAAAATACCATCGGGCACTTTTTTTATGAGCACTTTTAATTGGCCAGAACTTGGGGTACTACAAAGAGAATAAGACCTGCGCACCTCTTTACCGTCGATGGTTTTTTTAAGGGTAAGGTACTGCCCAGCCTTAAAGCTAAAGCTGTTTTTTAAAGTATCAGGTAGCTCGAAGATAACAGAAACTGCATTTGCGTTTTCTCTAATTATATCTTGTACCGTCAAGCTTTGAAATGATTGCATAGAAAAATTTTGTGCAAAAATACAACCAAAATCCCGCAATTAAAACACCCTTACCCAGCATGTTTAGGTATTTTTTAGAGGGATAACAGCCGATTTTTGAAAAAGAAGCGTATTTTTACTCACTGCTTAAAAAACTGCATACTAAAGCCGTAGTTTTTAAGTTTTGTTTTTATAAAACGCAACTATTTTGAAAAGGGGATTAAAGGTTACCATAGGAATTCTTTTATGCTGCATATTTTTTACAGCCTGTTCTACTAAAAAAGATTCCTTTATAAATAGAAATTTAAACGCGGTTTCTGCCGAATACAATAAACTGTACAATGGGCAAGTTGCCTTTGACGAGGGTCAAAAAGCATTGGCCGACAGCTACAGAGATAATTTCTGGGAGATACTACCCGTAGAGCGTCTCGAGATTTTAGAAGATGTGAGCCTGCCAGGCCAGTCTAAAAACTCTAGCTTTGAAACGGCAGAAGAAAAAGCTGCCAAAGCGATTCAGCGCAATAGCATGTATCTAGATGGGAAGGAACGAAACCCTCAAATGGACGAAGCCTTTATTCTACTAGGGAAAGCCCGATACTATGACCAGCGATTTATTCCTGCCTTAGAAGCGTTTAACTATATACTTTCAAAATATCCCACAGGAGATAAAATCAACACAGCCAAAATCTGGAAGGCCAAGTCTAACATTCGTTTAGGAAACGAGCAAGTAGCCCTTGACGACCTAAACAGAATGATTAAAAACGACGAGCTTAACGACGAAGATTTTTCTGAGGCATCTGCCATGATGGGGCAAGCATTTATAAATCTAGATTCTCTAGATGGGGCCTTGCCTTATATTAAGATGGCCGCAGATTATGCCAAAGACAAGCCTAAAATGGGGCGTCTTTTATATATAGAAGGACAGCTATACAACGCGCTAAATCATAAAGACAGTGCCAATATGGCTTTTGATGAGGTGATTGCTTTAAACAGAAAATCGCCACGTGTGTATATGATTAATGCACATATCGCTAAGGCCAAAAACTTTGATTATGAGTCTGGCGATAAGCTAGCGTTTTTAGAGTTGCTTACAGATTTAGAAGAAGATCGAGAGAACCGACCGTTTTTAGATAAGATTTACAATCAGATTGCGGTATATCATCAAAACAACGATAGTGTCGAGACTGCGATCGCTTATTACAACAAATCTATTCAGGCAAATAATCAAGACGATTACTTGCAGGCAAGAAATTATGTGACTTTGGGCGATATTTATTTTGACCGCGCCGAATACAAAACTGCTGGAGCCTATTTTGATAGCACGCTCACCAAGATGCGTCCAAATACGATAGAACACAGAAGAATCTCTAAAAAGCGTGACAATCTAGACGACGTTATTTTATACGAAGACGTTGCGATTAACAACGATAGTATTTTAAGGTTGGTTGCGATGAGCGATGCACAGCGTCTGGCCTTTTTTACCGAGTATACAGACAAGCTTAGAGAAAAAGCAATTGCAGATTCGATAGCGGCTGCCAAAGGAGAAGATGGCTTTAGAGACAACGAGTTTTTTACAGAAGGCGACAATCAAGACGCCGGTAAACCAGGGTCTTTTTACTTTTATAACAGTTCTACCGTTGCTTTTGGAAAGCAAGAATTTAAAAGACGTTGGGGCGATAGGCCTTTAGAAGACAACTGGAGAAGATCTAGCAAATTGACTTCTGGCGGAACCGATGAGGCCATAGAAGTAGTAGAAGGTCTAGCCATTGCAGACGACCCTCGTTATAAACCTCAGTCGTATATAGACATGATTCCCACACGAACGGGTCAAATAGACACCCTTAAGACGGATCGCAACTTTGCGTACTACCAGTTAGGACTCATCTACAAAGAAAAATTTAAAGAATACGGATTGGCTGCAGACAGGCTCGAAGCCTTGCTTACCAAAAGTCCAGAAGAACGATTGGTTCTTCCCTCTAAATATAATCTGTATAAGATTTACAACGAATTAGGCGATGCGACCAACGCCAATAAATACAAAAACGATATAACGAGTAATTATGCCGATTCTCGATATGCAGAGATTTTAAACAATCCAGATGCAGCATTGGCGGCAGACGAATCGAGTCCGCAGTTTAAATATAATGAGCTGTACGCAATGTTTGAAAACTCTAAGTACCAGCAGGTAATCGATTTGGCAGATCAATATATCACAACCTATAATGGGAACGAATTTGTTCCTAAGTTTGAGCTTTTAAAAGCTACAGCTATTGGCCGTCGCGATGGTCACGAAGCTTATAAAAAAGCCCTCAACTTTGTGTCGCTTAATTATCCCAATAGCGAAGAAGGCAAAAAAGCACAGTTTATTTATTCGACTACGATACCGCGCTTAGCGAGTAAAGAGTTTGTAGCAGATACTAGCGCTACTGGTTTTAAATTGGTGTATTCCTTCACAGCTTCTCAAGGGGCCCAGGCACAAGTGGTTTATGATTCGATTAGTTCGGCTATTAATTATTTAAATTATCGCCAAATGAAGGTCTCTAAAGATTATTACAATCCGGAGGGGCGTTTGATAGTGGTTCACGGATTAGACAGTCGATTAGGAGCCCTAGGTTTTGGAGAATTACTGCGTGACAACAAACGATATAAGGTAAAAGCACCTTTCTTTAGTATTTCTACAGAAAACTATAAAATAGTACAGGTACATAAAAATTTGGATGCTTATATTGAGCAAAAGAAAGTGAATCCCCAGGACAATCCCCAAAATTAAATAGTATGTTTTCTGACAAAAAAGGCAGTTCATTGATAGAAACCAGAACATCGCAAAACAAAATAAGCAAAGGCACAAAAATCGTTGGTGATATTCAAGCCGAAGGCGGAATACGTGTGGAGGGCTCAGTAGACGGAACCATAGCAACACCAGGTAAAGTAGTGATTGGCCAAACGGGCGAATTAACGGGAAACCTAATTTGTGATAACGCAGACATAGAAGGTCGTGTTACTGGCAAATTACGTATAAACGGTACACTAACCCTTAGAGCGACCGCTCATATAGAAGGAGAGGTTACCGTAGCCAAACTGGCCGTTGAACCAGGAGCGACGTTTAATGCTTCTTGTGCGATGAACAACGAACCCATAGATTACAAAAAGCCCATCGAAACCAACAAGGCTATTTCTTTAGAAAGTCAAAATCCTCAAAACAACCCATTTGACCGCGCCCAACGCACCAAAAAACCAAAAGCAGAACAGCAGAATTAACCAGTACGCTAAGTATGCTGGCATTCCTTTTCAAATGATCGTCATTGTGGGGCTAGGCACCTACGGAGGTGTAAAATTAGACGAGTACACTCAAAATCAGGATTCGCTTTACACGATTATTTGCAGTTTTGCAGCGGTGTGTATTGCCCTTTTTGTAGTGATTCGGCAAGTTACTCAAGGATCTAAAAATAAAAACTAAGCTAATGAACAGCAAGCAGTTAGGACTTTACTTAAAAGTTGCCGCAATCGCATTGGTGGGGATGGGAGTGCATTATTATGTTCTTTCTGTGATAATGCCAGAGGCCATTTTTTTAATTCCGATTTGGTCTATATATGCCTTTAATGCCGTTTTGGTAGGGGCAATCATTGCCATCGTGATGCATTATGCCGCCAAAAAGAGCGATAAATTGTTTTATATTTTCTTAGCCTATACCTTATTAAAGATGGTATTGGCGATTGTGTTTTTGCTGCCGTTGTTTGTTCAGGAATCGGCCTACGAAACCGCAGAAGTAGCTAACTTTTTTATTCCTTATTTTGGATTTTTGATATTGGAAGTTTTTATACTCTTCGACTTCCTTAAAAAGACATAAATATTTTACATTATTTGATTGTAAGTTCGTTTAGTATTAGTACATTTGCACCGAATTTTAGGCGAGGTATTTTTAACGAATCGAACCCATGCAAAGTAATCTTTTTAGAACCTTTTTTATAAGTCTATTTATCCTGGTTTCTTTTGGCGCACAAGCCGCCGATTCTAAAAGCGACAATTCGGACGAAGAAGAGTTAGATGTAACAGAGATGATCCTGCATCACGTAAGCGATACGCACGATTTTCATATTCTTGATTGGGACGGTCACGCGGTTTCTATTCCGCTTCCGGTAATCCTTTGGACAGACAACGGTCTTGTTAGTTTTATGTCTAGCGAATTTCACCACGACGACGAAGGCACGTATATAGTAGAGAAGGGTGGACAGAAATTTGTTAAGTACCACGAAAAAATATATTACGCTGGCGAAACGGCAAATGCAGATGGCGCTTTTGTTAGCTTGGACGAAGAAGCACACCCAACAAATGCTACTCCGCTAGATTTCTCAATTACTAAAAACGTATTTACGCTGTTTTTATCGATGACAGTATTGCTGCTCATTTTTATCGGTTCTGCAAGAGCTTATAGAAAATCAGAAAACAACGTACCTAAAGGGATTGCAAAGTTCACAGAGCCGCTTATCATGTTTGTAAAAGACGATATCGCGATTCCGAACATCGGCGAGAAAAAATATGCGCGCTTTTTACCATTCTTGCTAACCATCTTTTTCTTTATATGGTTGAACAACATTTTTGGGTTGATTCCTTTCTTCCCATTTAGCGCCAACCTTTCTGGTAATATTGCCTTTACTATTACCTTGGCCACAATTACCTTCTTTATTACCAATTTAAACGGTAACAAAGAATACTGGAAGCACATTTTCTGGATGCCAGGTGTGCCAGTTCCTATGAAGATCTTTTTAATGCCTATCGAACTTATAGGAGTGTTTACAAAACCAATTTCGCTCTTTATTCGTTTGTTTGCCAACATTACGGCAGGACACATTGTAGTCTTGGCTTTGATTAGTTTGATTTTTGTATTTAAAAACATGTATGGAGATGTAGCGGGATATGCTGCGGCTCCTGTATCTATAGTATTCGTAGTGATGATTAGCCTTATCGAAATTTTGGTAGTGGCAATTCAGGCCTACATTTTTACAATTCTGTCTGCCTTATATATAGGTATGGCAACAGCAGAACACGAACATCATTAAAAATAATTTTTACGTTTAATTTAAATATATAGTATGGAATCATTAGTAACAATTGCAGCAGTTGGAGCAGGTTTAGCAGCTATCGGAGCCGGTATCGGTATTGGTAGAATTGGTGGATCTGCAATGGACGCAGTTGCAAGACAACCTGAGATGTACGGAAAGATTCAAGCACTTGCCTTAATTATGGCGGCGTTTGTTGAGGCGATCGCACTTTTTGCGATTGTAATCGCTTTCATCAAAGGATAAACCTTTTAGAGAAGGGTGCAACGGTTGGTTGTACCCTTTTCTTGATTCAAATTAAACTTACATTATGTTAACACCAGCAATAGGATTGATATTTTGGACGACCATAGCATTTGGAGTGCTGTTTTTTATACTGTCTAAATATGCCTGGAAACCCATTTTAAAGTCGGTTAACGACAGAGAGAGTTCTATCAAAGAAGCCCTTGAGTCTGCAGAAGCTGCAAAGCTAGAAATGCAGAACCTAACGGCAGACAATGAGCGCATCTTGCAAGAAGCACGTATTGAGCGTGAAGGAATGCTTAAAGAGGCTCGTGAGATGAAGAACAAAATGATTAACGACGCTAAAGAAGAAGCCAAAGAAGCTGCAGATAAAATGATCGTGCAAGCTCAGGCGGCAATCGAAAGCGAAAAGAAAGCGGCCGTAGCCGAGCTAAAAAGCCAGGTTGCCAATCTTTCTGTTGACATTGCAGAGAAAGTAGTAAAAGGCGAATTGTCTGATAAGTCTAAGCAACTTAAGTTGGTAGAAGACCTATTAGGTGACGCTACCTTAAACTAAGATAAATGAACGCTAGTAAAGTAGGATTACGTTACGCCAAAGCAGTATTGCAACAAGCAGCACAGGACAATAGTACTGAGGCTGTGTTTGCAGATATGATAGGTGTGCAAAAAACCTTAGCAGATAGCAAAGAGCTACGTGTAGCTTTGCAGAGCCCAGTAATTAGTGCCAGTGACAAGCAGGCCGTTTTATTGGAATTGTTTGGTAAGGGTCACGAAACCACAAAATCACTAATTGAGATCTTGGTTGCCAATGGCAGAACCAGTTCTTTAGGAGATGTAGCTGGTGGATTTGTTCAGCTTTATAATGAGTCTAAAGGCTTAAAAGTAGTAACTGTAACTACGGCTACCAAGATGACTCCAGAAGTAGAAGCCAAGGTTTTGGCCAAGGCCAAAGAACTTACAGCTAGTGAAAACATCACATTAGAAAACGAGGTTGACGAAAGCATCATTGGAGGATTTATCCTTAGAGCGGGAGATTTGCAATACAATGCAAGCATCGCGAATCAATTTGGCAACCTAAGAAAAGAATTTAGTAATAGTTTATAAAATTTGATCAAAGCGAACAAGCGTTTTGATAACCCTATATTAAAGTAATATGGCACAAGTTAATCCAGCCGAAGTTTCGGCGATTTTAAAGAAGCAACTTTCAGGATTCGAAGCAGGCGCTTCGTTAGACGAAGTAGGAACAGTACTTACCGTAGGTGATGGTATCGCCCGTGTGTATGGATTGTCTAACACTCAGTATGGCGAGCTTGTTGAGTTCGAATCTGGTTTAGAAGGAATCGTACTTAACTTAGAAGAAGACAACGTTGGTGTGGTACTTTTAGGCCCTTCAAAAGAAATTAAAGAAGGCGATACTGTAAAACGTACACAACGAATTGCTTCTATCAAAGTAGGAGAAGGAATTGTTGGACGTGTTGTAAACACTTTGGGACAACCTATCGATGGTAAGGGTCCAATTGCTGGAAAAACTTACGAAATGCCTCTAGAGCGTAAAGCTCCTGGTGTTATTTATCGTCAGCCAGTAAGTGAGCCATTACAAACAGGTATCAAATCTATCGATGCGATGATTCCTGTAGGTCGTGGACAACGTGAGCTTGTAATTGGTGACCGTCAAACAGGTAAGACTACCGTTTGTATTGATACCATTCTTAACCAAAAGGAATTTTACGATGCAGGTGAGCCTGTTTATTGTATTTATGTTGCGATTGGTCAAAAAGCTTCTACGGTTGCTAACATTGCCAAAGTATTAGAAGACAAAGGAGCATTAGCCTATACTACTATTGTAGCTGCAAACGCATCAGATCCTGCTGCCATGCAGGTATATGCACCTTTTGCTGGAGCTTCTATCGGAGAATATTTTAGAGATACTGGTCGTCCAGCATTGATTATTTATGATGATTTATCTAAACAAGCGGTTGCTTACCGTGAGGTATCTTTATTGCTTCGTCGTCCACCGGGACGTGAAGCATATCCTGGAGATGTATTCTACCTTCACTCAAGATTATTAGAGCGTTCTGCAAAGGTGATTGCCGATGATGATATCGCTAAAGAAATGAACGACCTTCCAGAATCTTTAAAGAGCATTGTAAAAGGAGGAGGTTCGTTAACAGCCCTTCCTATTATCGAAACGCAAGCGGGAGACGTTTCTGCTTATATCCCAACCAACGTAATTTCTATTACAGACGGACAGATTTTCTTGGAGTCAGATTTATTTAACTCTGGAGTACGTCCTGCGATTAACGTAGGTATTTCTGTATCACGTGTGGGTGGTTCGGCACAGATCAAGTCTATGAAGAAAGTAGCAGGTACACTTAAGCTTGACCAGGCGCAGTTCCGTGAACTAGAAGCCTTTGCTAAGTTTGGATCTGACCTTGATGCTGCAACCCTTAACGTAATCGAAAAAGGAAAGCGTAACGTAGAGATCTTAAAGCAAGCGCAAAATGATCCGTTTACGGTAGAAGACCAGGTAGCGATTATCTATGCAGGTTCTAAGAACTTATTAAGAGATGTTCCTGTGGAGAAGATCAAAGAATTTGAAAGAGATTATTTAGAGTTTTTGAACGCTAAACACAGAGATACTTTAGATACACTTAAGGCTGGTAAATTAACAGACGAAGTAATCGATACCTTATCTGCAGTTGCTGCCGATTTATCTAAAAAGTACAAGGCGTAAGTAAAGTTTATAGTGTCGAGAGTCGTGTTAAACCGTGCTCAAGACTCATTACTCAATACTAATTAAGTATGGCCAATTTAAAAGAAATACGTAATAGAATTGCATCGGTATCTAGTACCATGCAAATTACCAGTGCCATGAAAATGGTATCTGCGGCTAAGTTAAAAAAGGCTCAGGACGCCATTACAGCAATGCGCCCGTATGCTAATAAACTTACCGAACTATTACAAAATCTTAGTGCAACACTAGAAGGTGACAGCGGAAGCAAATTTGCCGATCAACGCGAAGTGAACAAAGTGTTGGTTGTTGCCATTACCTCGAACAGAGGGTTGGCGGGTGCCTTTAATTCTAATATTGTAAAAGAATGTAAAGCATCGCAAAGTGAAGCGTACGCAGGTAAAGAGGTTTCGTTTTTATCTATTGGGAAAAAAGGAGGCGATATTCTTTCTAAAACAGAAAATGTTATCGAATCAAACACCGCGATATTTGACGATTTGACTTTCGCTAATTCTGCAGAAATAGCGGAAAAGCTAATGGCTCAGTTTGAAGAAGGTGCTTTTGACAAAATAGTGTTGGTATACAACAAGTTTAAGAATGCCGCGACTCAAATCGTGATGCACGAACAGTTTTTGCCAATTAAGCCGGCAGAAAAGTCTGAGGACGAGGCAAGTACAGCAGCGGTAGACTATATTTTTGAACCTTCTAAAGAAGAGATTGTAGAACAATTGATTCCGAAGAGTTTAAAAACACAGTTATTTAAAGCCATTCGCGACTCTGTTGCCAGTGAGCACGGAGCCCGTATGACTGCGATGCACAAAGCAACAGACAACGCAGGAGAACTAAAAGACGCATTGACTTTAGAATACAACAAAGCGCGTCAGGCTTCTATTACTGCAGAGATTTTAGAAATTGTAGGAGGTGCAGAAGCCCTAAACGGATAAGGACAAACTATCATATAATATTAGCCTCGCAACTCGCGGGGCTTTTTTGTAACTTTATGGCAAGACTTTTGAACTACCTATAAAAACAACAATATGAGACTTACAAAAATTATAGTAATCGGTATAGCGGCCTTATCTTCGCTTAGTATGTCTAAGTGTAGTGATAAAAAGTTTCAAGAAGACCCTCCTTTTACAGTGGGCTTTTCGTATGCTCAGAAGTGGGTGGCCGGCACCCAGCAAGGTGGTTCGGGGATTAACGTGGCTTTTATTATAGAAAATATTCAAAAAGGAGTCTCGATAGATTCTGTGTATTATTTAACGCATAAAGTGGCGTTAGTAACTAAACCGTTAAGTGAAGACACCTACTTTGGTTACATCGCATATAAGGCAAAACAAGACATGGTGATGAGTGGCGAAGGCACCGACGAATACGGAAATCCGGTTCCGGATGTTGGTAGCACACACGGTTATGAGCTTACCAGAGAGCAGGCTGTTTTAGAATATACTCATAATGGTCAAACCTATGTCACCTTGGTTAATGGCGTAGCTCAAAAAGAGCAACAAAATTATCCCAGCGCCAATGACGGCACCAAATATTAGCAATCAACTTAAAATTAAATTTGTTTAAATGACCATTCGACTCATTAACAAATCCAAGCATGAACTACCGTCTTACGAAACGTTAGCCTCTGCTGGAATGGATTTAAGAGCCAATATAGATTTGGCCATCTCTCTCAAACCTTTAGAAAGAGCCATTGTACCCACAGGGCTGTTTTTGGAGCTTCCTGTTGGAACCGAGGCACAGGTAAGACCAAGAAGTGGCTTGGCAGCAAAGAAAGGCATCACAGTGCTGAATGCACCAGGCACCATCGATGCCGATTATCGTGGAGAAGTAGGCGTGATTTTGGTGAACCTGTCTAACGATACTTTCGTAGTACAGGATGGAGAGCGCATTGCGCAAATGGTCATTGCCAAACACGAACGCGCCGAATGGTTGCAAGTAGAACAACTATCCGAAACCGCAAGAGGTGAGGGAGGGTTTGGAAGTACTGGAGTAAAGTAAAAGTTTAACTATAAACAAGATATCCGCTTACGCGGATAATGAATATGAAGATAATTGTCCCAATGGCAGGTCGCGGATCGCGCCTTAGACCTCACACCTTAACTGTTCCTAAACCATTAGTACCTGTTGCAGGGATGCCAATTGTGCATCGATTGGTACGAGATATTGCCAAAGTTATAAATCAGCCCATAGAAGAGGTTGCTTTTGTAATAGGTGACCCCGCCTTTTTTGGAGATGACGTAAAGGCCAGTTTAAAGGCCTTAGCCGAATCTTTAGGCGCAAAGGGATCAATATACCGTCAAGACAAACCTTTGGGCACAGGACACGCCATAATGAGCGCTGAGCCAAGTTTAAGCGGCCCTGCGGTAATTGCTTATGCAGATACCTTAATCAGAGCAGATTTTGAGTTAGATCAGGAGGCAGACAGTGTGATTTGGACCAAGAGAGTAGCGAATCCCGAAGCCTATGGGGTGGTAAAGCTCAACGACGCTCAAGAAATTGTAGAATTGGTAGAAAAACCCACCGAATTTGTAAGCGATCAAGCCGTAATAGGAATCTACTATTTTAAAGACGTTGCCCAGTTACGAGATGAATTGCAATTTGTTTTAGACAATCAGATAATTCACGGGGGAGAGTATCAAATCAACGATGGAATTAAACGAATGATGGCTGCAGGCAGAATCTTTAAAACGGGTACTGTAGATGAATGGATGGATTGCGGAAACAAAGAAATCACGGTTAAAACAAACGCTACTATGCTCGACTTTTTAATGGCAGAGGGCGAAAAATTACAAAGTGATTCGGCCAAGCTTATTAATTCAGAAGTAATTGAGCCCTGTTTTATCGGTCCAGGCGTGGTGATAGAGAACTCAAGTATTGGACCCCATGTGAGTGTTGGAGAAGGAACTCAAATAAGCGATTCGAACGTTAAAAATAGTATAATACAAGCGCATAGCGGTATTAAAAACGCTACTTTAGAAGAGGCGATGATAGGCAATCATGTGCGTTATGACGGTAATTTTACTAAAGTTAGTTTAGGAGATTACACAACAATGGAGTAAGATTTAAGGATGAAAATGTCGAGGCGAAAAATTTTGGTTCCCTTACTGGCTTTGGGGTGTTTAATACACTTTCAAAGTTATGCACAAGACCCCGAACCCGACGATGACCTTGGCGATGTTACCGATGCTTTTCAAGAAAACTTCTTCGAAGCCTTAAAACAAAAGGCAATTCTCAATTACGAAAAAGCCTTAGAATCACTAGCTAATGCAGGGCGTGCTGCTAAAGGTAATCCTGAGCAAGAAGCCGTTGTGTTTTTCGAAATGGGTAAAAATTATTTCGAACTTAAAAAGTATAGCGTCGCAGAAGAGTGGTTTAACAAAGCCTTGGAATTAGCCCAAAACAGAAAAGAAATCATCGTAAGCCTCTATGATGTTTATTACCAAACCAGAGAATACGATAAGGCGATTGAGGTAGTTAAAAAACTTATTGTTTTTGACCAAGATTATAAAGAAGACCTTGCCAATCTGTACGTTCGCACCCAGCAATACGATAATGCCATTGCCATTTTAGACGAACTAGACAACGCCCTTGGAGGATCTGCTTATCGCGATAATCTGCGTAAGCAAATATTTAGACAAACTGGTGATTCCACTGGCGAAGTGGCGCGATTAGAAGGTCTCATCGCAAAGAATCCTAAAGACGAAAAGCAGTATTTAAATCTGATTTTTGTGCATAGCGAGGCCGGAGATTCCCAGAAAGCATTTGAGACGGCGCAAGAATTATTGCGACAGGTCCCAGATTCTGAGCTGGTACACTTGGCTTTGTATAAGTTTTATTTAGAAGACGCAGCTGCACAACAGGCCATAGAATCTATGAAAATAGTGTTCTCTTCTGACGAAATTGACGCGGACAGTAAAACGAAAGTTCTGGCAGATTTTATGCGTTTCTCTAACGACAACCCCAGTTACGAAGAGACTTTTATAGAAATGGTTTCTTCGTTTGCTACAGAGGGCGGAAGCGCTGATGTGTATAAGCAGTTGGGCGATTATTTTGTAGGCAAAGGCCAAAAAGAGAAAGCGCTAACGTTTTATGCCATGGGCTCTAAACAAAGCCCCAGCGACTTTGAATTACTTAAAAACACCTTGCTTTTACAACTCGATTTAAACAAGTTTGACGAAGCCATAATTTTGAGCCAAGAAGGCTTAGATATTTACCCCTCTCAAGCCCTGTTATACCTATTGCGCGGCGTAGCCTTTAACGGACTTACACAATCACAAGACGCCATAGACGTTTTAGAAGAAGGTATTGACTACGTGATAGACGACCGACAGATGGAAAAAGATTTTTATGAGCAGCTCAGCAAAGCGTATCAAGCCACAAATAACTCTCAAAAAGCGGCCGAATTTGCAAAAAAGGCACGAGATTTGGGGATGCAGTAATCTATGAAAACTCTCTATCGACCCATATTGCGCTTTAAGCTTCCCATATTGATGGTACTGTTTGTGCTTTTAAGCACTTCGTGCGGAACCAGAAAGTTGGAACAAGGCACTACTGCTGCGACCAATTCTGTAAGAGTAAAACAGCTGATTAGTTCGCATAATGAGCAGTATCCCAGTTTTAATACTCTTGCCGCGAGAGTCAATGTTGACTACGAAGATGAGAAGACCTCTCAAAATATCACGGTAAGTCTTAGAATGGAAAAAGACAAAGCAATTTGGATAAAAGCCTCCCTGATTGGCATTACCTTGTCTAAAGTGCTTATCACACCAGATAGAGTACAGTATTACGAACGCTTAGGAAACACCTATTTTGATGGAGATTTTGCCTTGATCAGTGATTGGCTGGGCACCGATATCGATTTTGACAAAGCGCAGAGCATTTTGCTAGGGCAGTCTATTTTTTCGCTTACACAGACCAATTATACTTCTTCTGTTAAAAACAATGAGTATTTGCTCAACCCGGTACGCGAGATTCCCTTGTTCTTACATTTTTTGACCATGCGCCCAGACACGTATAAAATTGGCTCTGCAGGAATCGATCAACCTAGCAAAAACAGACAGCTTAGAATGTATTATCCGGAGTATCAGAAGATTGAAGGGCAGGTTTTTCCAAAAAAAGTTGTTATAAAAGCCTCTGAAAATCAGGATATTACATCTATAGAGATGGAATTTAGAAACATTGACCTCAATGTTCCGATAAGTTTTCCGTTTAGTATACCAAATGGTTTGGATGAAATTCGTATTAATAAGTAAGATAGCTACCTCAAAGCGTGGGCTCCTATTGCTTGCCTTTATGGTGGCGATGAGCTCCAACATCTTTGCACAAAAAAATGAGCGTGCTGCCTTAGAGCAAAAGCGGCAAGATATTCTGCAAGAAATAAAGCAGATTAACACCCTGTTGTTTAAAACCCAAAAGCAAGAGAAGTCTGTGTTGTCAGAGGTTCAAGATTTAGACCAACGTATAAGCGCTCAAGAAAACCTCATACGCATCACCAATCAGCAGGCAAATTTATTGACCAAAGAGGTGAATAATAACATTCGTAAAATCGACGCCTTGCGGCAGGAATTGGTTACGCTTAAAGAAGATTATGCTCAGATGGTGGTAAAGAGCTATAAGAGCAAGTCTCAAAAAAGTCGTTTGATGTTTTTATTGTCGTCACGCGATTTTCTGCAAGCCTATAAGCGAGTTGAGTACATGAATCAATACGCCAAGTTTAGAAAAGAACAGGGCCTTAGTATTCAATCTAAAACACTTGAATTACAAACGCTAAATGCAGATTTAGTCGAACAAAAAAAACAAAAGCAATTGCTAGTTGCAGAAAACAAAAAGGCAAAACTAGCGCTTAACAAAGAGAAGTCGCAACAGCAAGAATTGATCGCCACCTTAAAGAAAGACGAGACCAAATTCGCCTCACAGATTAGAAGCAAACAACGCGAAGCCGACGCTATCGACAAACAAATAGACGCCTTGATTAGAGCGGCCATCGCTACCTCTAACACCAACACGGGCAATACCAGTACCTCTTCTAACACTTTTGCCCTTACCGCAGAGGCCAAGGCCTTGGGAGTGAGTTTTACTGGCAATAAAGGCAAATTACCTTGGCCAGTTTCTACAGGCGTAGTCACAAAACGGTTCGGGAAACAACGTCATCCGCAATTGCCAAACGTAACCACTTTTAATAGTGGTGTATATATTGTCACTAGCGATGGTACTAAAGCTCGAGCAGTCTTTAATGGTACAGTCTTAGAGATTCAGCAATTAAAAGGGGCGAACAAGGCAATTATGATTCAACATGGTAGCTATATTAGTGTTTATACCAATCTGAGTAATGTGCAGGTTAGAAAGGGAGACAAAGTAACAACCAAACAAGAATTGGGCAGCATTGCCAAGAATTCGTCAACGGGTAAAACCACCTTAAAGTTTTCTATTTTTAAAAATACCACACGCCTCAATCCAGCCGATTGGGTATTTAAAATGTAACAAAAAAGAGGCCCACACAGGCCTCTTTTTTATTCAACAATTTCTCGTTGTGATTTATCTAATCGATAGTTTTTTAGTACTACTAGCGCCGTCAACTTGCACGGTTACAAAGTAGATTCCACTTTGTAAACCAGAAACATCAAAACTAATGGCATTGTTTCCATTAGGAGTTATGTTTGAGCGAACAATCACTTGTTGACCTAAACTGTTAGTCACCTTTAAATCTACTTGTTCAAAACCTGATTGGTTAAGTGCTACCGTCACTGCGTCTTGAGCAGGGTTAGGATACATCACTAGCTGATTGAGCGCTTGGTCTGTAACACCAAGATAGTCGTTAAGTACATTAACGTTATCGAGATATGTATAGTTACCATTACCCGTAACATTTACGAATCTAAACTGTACTTGATCACCAATATAGGCAGATAAGTCTATCTCTTCTTGACGCCAATCGTCTCCCGAAGATGGTACCCAGGCTAAAGCTCTATAACCAGATAGTGTAGATAGTTCTAATCCTGTCTTATCATAAATAGTGGTATAGGTATCGCCACAATCGGTCGATATTTCTACGCGTAAGGCATCTACAAATGTTGGATTGCGCTGTGCTTTAGCCAAATCAAAAACCAAACCTGGAACAGCGGCTCCCGTTAAGTCAAACACTTCGGTCACAAAAGCGTCTTCTTCGCCAATTTCTTCGTAACTATAGTTGTTTACTAATCCAACACGTGTCGATTCACCAGCACTTCCGATTATAAATCCGTTTGATTGCCATGTAATGTCGTCATCTGGATTTTGAATATACCACCCTTCTGATGGGAAGCCAGTTGTTTGAAAATCTTCGAAGGCATTAAGAGGTGTCGCATCTAGTGCTGCATAGAAGTCTAGTGTTTCACTATCGTTAGAAGTGTCTTCATCTGCAGCCAAGGTAACAGTTACCGTTAAGGTATAATTACCTGTTGCTGGAATACTGAGCGGTGTAGTGAAATCATAATCGGCAAAAAATCCTGGTTCGATAGTGCCTGCATAGGTTTCACTAACAGGGGTATCACTATCTAACTGATAACTCACCTGAAAGCCGCTATGAGCGTTCATAGAAGGATTAAAGATGGTAGCACTAATGATTACTGGTGAGGCATCACAAACCAAAGCAAAATCTGCAGAGGTGTTGTTAACGCTTTCTACCGCTAAATCATTTGCAAATTCACAATTGTAAACACCATCCTCTGGAGATTCTACGGCAATGGTTCTGCGAGCTACCCATCCCTCGGTATCATTTCTAGCGGCAACTGCAACCCAAACCGGATTACTTGCACTTACAATAGGCACAGAGGTTACATTTGTTGTAGCATTGCCAACAACTTCCATATATTTCTCACCTAAAACGTAAATATCGTACGATTCGGCGCCAGCTACTTCGTCCCAAGTAAGATTAACGCTTGTCTCACAAACTTGAAGAATCTCGATCCCAGAAGTCAAATTAGCAATAGAGAAGTTCATATCGCTCTCGTCGCTAAAAGCACCACTGGTGATTCTAACACGAGCCTCGCCAGTAATTTCTGTAGGCACCGTCCAAGAATAATTGGTCGTCGTAGCAGAAACTGTAGTGATGGCATTCCAGCTGCCTCCGTCGTCTGTGGTATATTCTAATGTAAAAGAATCTGTGGTGTTCACGGCATCCCAGTGAATAACTTCTGTTTCGCCAGGCACTAAACTTTCACCAAAGTTTGGATACACCATGGTAAGTTGTTCAGAAATCAATTCATACACAATAAAGTATTCTTGAGGGCCAAAAGGCACATCAAAACCACTTACATCTATAGTATAGGTTCCAGCGGCAGGGTCATTAAACAACACTTGTTCCATGTTGTTAAGGTGATCTGCACCATTACCTGCAGGTGTATTTAGCGCTACAGGATCTGGAGTATGATCTAACAACCATGGCAAAAACGACGCACTAGAAGGGTCAGAAACCACCAAGTCTAAATCGTTCACCAAAGCTGTTGAAGCTCCAGAAGAAGCCGCAGGGTCGTTCCAATACAACATAAAACGTGCCTGGCTCGTACCAGCGGGTACATCAATGGTAATACTGTTTGTTTCTCCCGTAGAAATATTGTCAGAACTAAAGCGATCTTCTGCAAGTAAATTACCAGCTCTAAGACCATTTACAAGACCCCATCCATGCTGAAAGTCTGGACCTACATTTCCAATATCGTTTGCCGTATTTAATAAGGCTGCTTTAACTAGCGCAGACTGCGGAATAGTTCCACCATGTGTGTCGGCATAGAGTTCGTATAATTGGGCAGATACACCTGCGATTCCAGGAGAGGCACCCGAAGTTCCTCCGAAGGATACATAGGCATTGTTTGCACCAGTAGAGATATGTCCTTGACCGTGTGCGGTGATATCTGGCTTGATTCTACCGTCATAGGCTGGACCGTGACTACTTGAGCCTACATCGGATCCATCAAAAAATACATTTGCCGTAGCGATTACGTTTTTACCTTGTTTATGGCCTCCGGTAATATTACCCCATCCACTACCTGCGCCATATCCACAATTGGAGCCTCCAGAGTTTCCACATGAAAAAACATGTAAAACGCTTGGTAAAGCATTTGTTTGTAAATCTACATTTCTAGAGTTAGAAGTATATCCTGCATTACAGCCATCTCCATAAGAAGAATTGGTAATATAGGCATCACCAGAATTAATCAGAGTTGTTGTCGCACTGTCTAAAAAGTTAGAAACATAATTTACAACATGCATGGTAGATCCAGCTGCCATTCCGCGATAGCGTGGGTTTAAATTACCAGCACCAGATAAGATGCCAGCAACACCATCTCCGTGGGTTCCAGAAGCACCTGATGGAATGTTATTGATACGTCCTTGAAAGTCTATATGAGGGCCTACAACTCCATCATCTCTTACGATTACACCAATGCCATCGCCAGTATAATTCCAACCAGAACCCGTTTGGGTATCTAAACCGTTTGAGCGATGTAGGCTCTTACCTTGTGTATCTTCTTTAACTGGTGGAGCTGGTACCAACTCTACCCAACGTACATAAGGCAAATTAGATAAAGCTTCTAGGCAGTTGTCGGGGATAATAAGGTCGATAATATCGGCTCCTTGATACTGCTGAGCTACAGCAATTTGCTTGGTAGCTAAATCACTTATTACAAAGGCAACATCTACATTTTTATAAAATTGTAGCGTTACCAAAATATTGTCGCCGCTCTGGGCATAGTCTGGAATCTCTAAGTATTCAAGCTGATCTTGCAGCTTAAAGGTGCCTTGCACAGAAGTAATTCCGCGAACACCGTAATTTCTTAATAGCGAGATATTGGTATCACCAGCCATAAAAAACTGGTAAGCGCCTTTGCCTAAGTACTCGATAAGTTCGAGCTTATTGTCTTTAAAGTAATCTTGTGTTACTTGGTTAGGAGACTGTTCAAATTGCAACCAACCAAAATATCCATCTGCCCAAGCAGAAGATTCTGGCATTTGATCCCAAGAAAACGTATCGATGTTTGCTGGGATGTTTACAAGCTGTCCTTGATAGTTAATAGTATAATCGCTCTGAGCCACCATGGTGGTAGCCATCAAAAAGAACGATAAAATAAGCAGGGAGATTTTACGATGCCAAGAAGGCAGGGTAGTGATTTCCATAGAGTTTGGTTTTTAAAATGGTTATGAAAATAAAACCCAACTCATAGCAGGGCAGGGTTTTACGTTCCTAAAGATAATGCAATCTAAGAAGTATAAAAAGTTTGTTGGGCAAAACCCTACCTAAAAAATCGATTAATCAAACAAAGCTTTGAGCTCGGTGGCCTTAGAAGGAGGCATTTTTCCAGCCAATACCAAGCTTAGCTGTTTGCGTCTAAGGGCTGCTTCGTATCGCTGTTTTTCGAGCTCGGTTTCTGGCACTAATTGCGGAACCGCAACTGGAGACCCCATCTCGTCTACCGCTACAAAAGTATAAATGGCCTCGTTGGCAATAGAACGGAGCCCGCTTTCGCGGTCCTCTATCCATACGTCCATATAAATTTCCATAGAGCTCTTAAAGGCTCTGGAGACTTTGGCCTCTACCGTAACCACGCTACCTAGCGGAATCATTTTGTTAAAGGCTACATGATTTACAGAAGCCGTCACTACGATTCTGCGACTATGCCTGCGCGCGGCAATACTAGCCGCACGATCCATGCGTGCGAGCAGTTCGCCACCAAACATATTTCCAATAGGATTGGTCTCACTTGGTAGTACTAAATCGGTAATGATGGTACAGGAATCTTGAGGGGTTTTTTGCTCCATATCCAAAAACTTTTTGCAAAGGTAATGCTAAATAAAAAGGGAAAGAAAATAATAAAACGAATTAACCGCTACTTAGTCTACGGTTTTTACAAGGAGCCAAGCATCTTTATTAAAGGCTGATTTGATGTGTCTTAACTCTCTAAGAGCATCGGTTCTTTGTTCTAGACTTGTATAGGTTACTTGGTGGAGTCCGTATTTGTTTTGGCCAATAAGTCTGGCGTTAAATCCTAGCTCTTGGAGTTGAGCGATTTTTTTGTGGGCGTTGGCCTCCATTCTAAAGGCACCAGCAATAATGTGGTATCTGCCAGTTACTGTTGGAATCTCAAGCTCGAGACTTGGTAGTGGGTTTGCAATGACAAAAGTAGCTTCCTGAATTTGAGACTCAATTCTGGAATCTGCCTCTTGCTTCTGAACTAAATTATGTTGTTTTACTCCGCTCTCGTAAATCTTTACACCTCCAAAACCGGTTAGTCCTACAGCTAGCAATCCAATAGCTGCGTATCGCAGATACGGACGAGTAGTTGCTTGACTGGCCAATGCGATTACAGGCGTTTTGTCTGCTTCTGTTACAGGTTGTTCTATTACTACTTCTCGCGCAACCATAGCCGGTTGAATCGCTTCTAATCCAAAGGAATCTGTGTTGTAATTAATATGTTTAGAAGGCTCAAACTGCAGAGCTTGGGCTTGATCTAAACTAAAACCACCGACTTGGGCAATGCTCACATTTTTTCCTTCTTCAAGTTCGTGGAACAAGAAACGAGTGTATTTTCTAATCTTTTGTAAAGCTTCTTGATACGAGCTCTCGTCTACTTGTGCAATATGATTGGCAAGCAGCCCATCGTTAGATTGCAATTGAGCATTAAAAATCACTTGCTTAGACGGTGGCACAAATTGGCCACTTTGAGCGTTGATTGCGGCAGGAGAATACTGGCTTAAAAAAGCTCCGAATCCGGGCAAAATAACACACTCGTAACGATATAATAACTCTTGTATATACGCGTCTAACTGCATAGAAACAAAAATAGCATTTTTTTTGTGGGAGCCCTAAATACGGGGCAATAGTTATTAACAGCTGACGCAATTTTGCGTATCTTTGAGTACTCTCCTGCCTAAAACTCTTTCTGGCTGTTTTGAACCTCAACGAATTACGACATATGCTGGCTTTGCAGCGTATTCCAAAAATTACAGATCGTCTTAAAAAACAATGGGTCATTGATTTTGGGTCTGCCCAAGATGTTTTTGACCATAGCACATTAGACGATTCAATTGCTTTAGAACCCTTACTTGGGTTAATTCAGAAACAAAATATTACCGAGCTTTTTGAGGCAGTAGACCAAGAGCTAATGGTCATGGAGCAATATAGTATTAAGGTTGCGGCGTTTAATTCTGCAGAATATCCGCATTTATTGACGCATTGTTTTGATAGCCCTTTACTGCTTTTTTATAGAGGCAATATTGACCTTAGCAACAAGCGAATCATAAGCATCGTAGGGACCAGAAAAATGACGATATATGGCCAAGGCTTTTGCGAAGATCTTATAAGAGGGCTAGCGCCTTATAACCCGATTATTGTATCGGGTCTTGCCTTTGGTGTAGATATTACAGCCCACAAGGCGGCGATAAAAAACGGGCTACAAACGATTGCGTGTTTAGCGCATGGACTGCATACAATTCATCCTACGCCTCATGCCGTTTATAAAAATCAAATAGAACAAAATGGAGGCTTTTTTAGCGAAATCTGGACTAACGAACCTTTTCAAAAAGTACATTTTTTGCAGCGCAACCGTATCATTGCCGGCATGAGCAAAGCGACTATCGTAATCGAATCAGCCATAAAAGGAGGAAGTCTAGTGACCGCAGACATCGCCTTTTCTTACAACAGAGATTTGTTTGCCGCCCCAGGACGCACCCTAGACAAACAAAGCCGTGGTTGCAACGATTTGATAAAATATCAAAAAGCACAAATGCTCACCAATGCACAAGATGTGATCAAAGCGCTAAACTGGGATCTGGGCGAGAAACCCAAGAAAAAACAACCGGAGTTGTTCGTTTCGTTAAGCCAGACAGAGCAGCAGCTTTACGATGTATTGGCAAATCAGGAACGGATGCATTTAGACGAGATAGCAGTACAAGCCAGTATGCCTACTCATGAAGTCGCTTCGAGCTTGCTTAGTTTAGAATTAAAAAATTTGATTCGTCCGTTGCCAGGAAAGCAGTTTATGACCTCTTAATACCCGCTTTGAGTGCGCACACGTCCTAAAACATCGTTTGCTACAACGGCCGCTTTTTTGGCGCCTATGGCAAGGGCTTGATCAATTTGGTCTAAGTTTTCCATATAATACCAAAACTGCTCACGTTCTGTTTTAAAGCGCTCACAAATCAGCTCGAACAAGGCTTGTTTGGCATGGCCATAACCGTAACCTCCCTGCTCATAGTTTTGACGCATAGTAGTAATTTGAGCCTTAGACGCCATTATTTGATATAAGGCAAAAACGTTGCAAGTGTCGGGATCTTTGGGTTCTTCTAAAGGAGTACTGTCTGTTTGAATCCCCATGATTTGTTTTCTCAGTGGCTTGTCTGCGAGAAAAATATTAATAATATTACCGTAAGACTTGCTCATTTTTTGACCGTCGGTACCTGGAATGTACATGGTGTCTTTTTGTACTTTAGTCTCTGGAATCACAAAGACCTCTCCCATTTTTGCATTGTATCTTGAGGCTACATCGCGTGTCATTTCTAAATGCTGTTGTTGATCTTTACCCACTGGGACGATATTGGCATCATAAAGCAATATATCTGCAGCCATTAGCATTGGGTAGGTAAAAAGACCGGCATTTACATCTTCAAGATGGTCTGCTTTATCTTTAAATGAATGCGCCAAGGTAAGGCGTTGGTAAGGGAAGAAGCAACTCAAGTACCACGATAATTCTGTTACTTGTGGCACATCACTTTGTCTGTAAAACACCGTCTTATCTACATCAAGACCGCAGGCAAGCCAAGCTGCTGCTGTCTTGTACGTATTATCTTTTAAAACAGATTTGTCTTTGATTTGGGTAAGAGAATGCAGGTCTGCGATAAATAAAAAAGATTCGTTTTTCGCGTCTTTTGCCATATCGATTGCTGGCAAAATTGCACCTAATAAGTTGCCCAAATGTGGAGTCCCGGTACTTTGTACACCTGTAAGAATTCGTGCCATAGAGTGTCCTTTCGGATTTTTGACAAAGTTACTTTTTTTAGCGCATTTGCTTTAGGGATTTCGCTATTTTTGACCCGATGCGATTTTTTGCAAATATTCTTATCCTACTTTGGCGAATTTGGTTTTACCTCTTGGTGCTCGTTCCTATTATCGTATTGCTACCCATTTTGATAATTAGCATTTTAAAGGACAGTTGGTATCCTTTGTTTTTTAGGCTCGCAAGATTTTGGGCCACATTGATATTATATGGCATGGGCTTTAATCCTAAAATTCACGCAAAAACCCAATATAAAAAAGGGCATAGCTATATGTTTGTAGCTAACCATCAATCTATGACAGACATCATGCTTATGTTGTACTGTGTAAAAAACCCATTTGTATTTGTGGGCAAAAAAGAACTCGCCAAGATTCCGTTATTTGGATTCTTTTATAAGCGAACCTGCATTTTGGTAGATCGCTCTAACATAAAAAGTCGACAGGCAGTTTTTAAACAAGCTCAGGCAAGGCTTTCTAAAGGGGTGAGTGTTTGTATTTTTCCCGAAGGAGGTGTGCCAGACGACGAGTCTATTATACTTGATAGTTTTAAGGACGGCGCATTTAGGCTTGCCGTTAGTCATAGAATTCCTGTGGCTCCTATGGTTTTGCATGACAACAAAAAACGATTTTCTTATACCTTCTTTTCGGGTAGCCCTGGCATAATGAGGGTTACACTGCTGCCAATACATGATACAGCACAGATCGATTCAGATGGAGCCAAGCAATTAAATTCGGCAGTAAGAGAAGATATATTAAACGAACTTAAGAATCCTTCTTTATAAAAAAGAAGACCGCCCTCTACAGAGCAGTCTTCAAGGTATTATTGCATTGCCTGCAATAACCAACCTAACCAACTAAAAAACTAACCTAAAACCTAAAGCTCAATCCAGTATAGACGCCCATATAATAGGGTTTAAAGTCTACAGAAGCATCCGAATATGGATTGAGTTGATATTTAAACATCGGTTCCATACTAATACGGAACTGATCTGTGATATTATAATTTAACCCCAAGCCTATGTTGGTGGTAAAGCTAAAAGAGTTTAAGTTTTCTGATGATCCAAGCGAAGCTTCACGCGCCCCACTTTTTGCAATAACTTGATTGTCTTGAAGAATCAAGGAGCTAAATCCGCCTAGAAGATTGAGTCTAAAACGCTTGTTAACGAGTGCATAAGACATCTCAACAGGAACCTCCCAATATTCCAATCGTTGGTTTAACTGTCCTTGAAAGGCGTCGATGGTTACTGGAGCCGCATCTTCTGTGGTTGGAACTGCTGCCGCTAACCTATTTTCTAGCGTGCCTTTGTCGCCAACAGTATACGCGATATTTCCGTTAACAAATTTTGTGCCTGATAGCGATACATCACCAGGAGTTACCGCAAATTCTATATCGTTTGTGTTATAGCTCAAGTTTACTTTGTTCACTCCCGAACGAATCGAAAAGCGATCGTTAACGTTATAACTCACCTGCACTCCGTAGCTTAAATTGGCGTCAGACGATTTAGCGTTGTCTGCAAATTCTTCACTAATAGAAGAACCCTCAGACAGCGAACCATAAAATACAGGTGCCACTTGTGGCGCTACACTCCATCGCTTTCCATCAAACTCTTGCTCCTTGAGGTCTGCCTCTTCTTGTGCTATAGCCTCCTCTTGTTCTTTATTGGCGATATATTCGTTAATATCAATCTTGCCTACATCTTCACTATCTGCCTCTTTGTTATTGTCTTGAGCAGCGTCCTTATTAAGCTCGTTGTTGGAATCATTATTTGTTACACCAACGGCATCGGTTGTTTGGTTTTCGAATGCATCCGTGACAGCTTCTTTATTGATTAAGACATCTTGACTATCTGTGTTTTGTTCTGAATCGACAGTAGTATTGTCTTTAGAATTTGATTCTTGATCGCTAGTAACAACGGCATCGTTGCGATTGGTTGCATCTTTAATTAATTCGTCTGAATTGGTCTTGATCATGTCGTTGACCACATTTTTGTTGACGATATAATTGGTCTTTTTGTTTTGAACGCTTTCTTGCGAACTATTGGCCACACCTTCACTCAACTCTTTTTGAGCATCGACGGTGAGGGCATCACTATTGTTTTGGTCGCTACTATCGCTAGACTCCGTTGTAGCGTCTTGATTGGCAACAGCATCTTTATTGATGTTTGAGTTCTCGGCGTCTGAATTGACAAACTCGTCTTTAGTATCGGTGGTATTTTCGATTTGATCAGCATCTGAATCCACCAGTTGGTCAGCAGAAGATTCTGGTCCCCAAAAAGTAATGGCAGTAAATAGCAAGGCCAACATTGCAGCTATACCTGCAACTCTCCACCATAGTGGAATCACCTTACGGTCTTTTTTGGCAGGAGTAGCCAACTCAGAACGAATCCCTTCCCAAACCGAGGCAGGGGGTTGCGTCTCAAAGTCTTTAAACTTCTCCTGAAAAAGCCTGTCTATATGCTTCTTTTCACTCATGCTGCACTAGTAACCATTTGCGTTACTATCTTTTTTATAGGCGATTACTTTATTCTTTAATATCATTCTTGCTCTTGCAAGGTTCGATTTTGATGTACCAGACGAAATCTCCAGCATCTCGGCAATTTCGTTATGCGAATAGCCGTCTAAAACGTACAGATTAAACACCAATCGATATCTATCTGGCAACTCCTGGACTATTCCTAATAAATAGTCGAGCGACACATCGGTGTCTTCTACCAGCTCGTCATGTGCCTCGATTTGTTCTTCTTTAACCAAATCAAAAACACGTTGCTTTCTATACTTTTGGAGAACTGTGTTAACAGTAACTCGCTTCATCCAACCTTCAAAAGAACCTTTATGCTTAAACTGCACGATGGTCCTAAAAATGGTCAGAAATGAATCTTGTAAATTATCCTGTGCATCGGCGTAGTTTCGGGAGTATTTTAAACAGACCGAAAACAATTTGCCAGCATAGAGTTTATACAATTCCTCCTGAGCCTTAGCATCTTGTTGCTTACATCTATTAATGAGCTGTTCTAGGGCCACTCGCTGTCCAAGATTTAAATTACTAACACCTAAATTTGCTAACAAATCACTCCATACGGAGCCCTCTGCCAGTTAGCAACCGTAAATCTGGGGTCATCTACTAGATGTAGCCCTAGGCGAAAGGTTGCGTTATAATGTAAAAAAAATTATTGATTGACGAGCGCGATGGCTTCTTTGATTTTGGCTTCAAGTTCGTCCATTAAATCTGGATTGTCTGAGAGCAACGATTTAACGGCATCACGACCTTGACCAAGTTTGGTGTCTTGATAGCTAAACCATGACCCACTTTTCTTTACGATTTCGTAATCTACACCCAAATCGATGATTTCGCCCATCTTAGATACACCTGTACCATACATGATGTCAAACTCGGCTGTTTTAAAGGGTGGAGCCACTTTGTTTTTAACCACTTTCACACGGGTTTTGTTACCAAGAACATTCCCCTGACTGTCTTTGATTTGAGTAGATCGTCTAATGTCGATACGTACCGAGGCATAGAATTTTAGTGCATTCCCTCCCGTAGTGGTTTCTGGGTTGCCAAACATAACACCAATTTTTTCGCGCAGCTGGTTGATAAAGATAACCGTACAATTGGTTTTGCTAATAGATCCTGTAAGTTTTCTAAGCGCTTGAGACATCAAACGAGCATGCAAGCCCATTTTTGAATCTCCCATTTCGCCTTCGATTTCGCTTTTTGGAGTAAGTGCAGCCACACTATCTATTACGATGATATCTATTGCTCCAGAACGAATAAGGTTATCTGTGATTTCTAACGCTTGTTCTCCATTGTCTGGTTGCGAGATAATCAGGTTCTCGATATCGACGCCAAGCTTCTCTGCATAGTAACGATCAAAGGCGTGTTCTGCATCTATAAAAGCGGCGATTCCACCTGCTTTTTGAGCCTCTGCAATAGCATGCAAAGTCAGGGTGGTTTTACCAGAAGATTCTGGGCCATAGATTTCTACAACACGCCCCTTTGGTAAACCGCCTACTCCTAAAGCTAAATCCAGACCTAAAGAACCTGTAGAAATAGCTTCGATCTCTTGCACGGCGGCGTCTCCCATCTTCATGACAGTGCCTTTCCCGTAGGTTTTATCAAGTTTATCTAAGGCTAATTTTAGGGCTTTTAATTTGGCGTCTTTCTCGGAACTCATAGTGGTGTAAAATCTTAATTTAAATGCCTCGCTAAATTACTATTTCTTTTGGGTTATTTCAATCAAAAAACGCAACCTTTTATGAATTTATAGTCTTTAGTGTATTAGGGGAAAATTTATAGCTATGAAATACCTCAAAATATAAAATAGTTAAGACAGAAAAAGCTCTGGTGGAGGCATGGTTACAGTACGTAATTACAGAGCATATGGCAGCTAGCTTTAGCAAGTCAGTAAGAAAAACACGAAGTATTAACGAATTAGCCGTTCGGAAAAAAAGCATCGAAGATTCCACATCGATGCTTTTTTTGTGCCTAAATTTATAAAAGAGTACTTTTGCCGAGTATTATTTATTCATCTTTTACCTTAAAATAAGTATAGCATGCAACTGTACAACAAATTAAGCGCAAAAGAGAGAGCCGCTTTGTTAGAAAAAGCTGGCGACGACCGTCTTACCCTCTCTTTTTATCAGTATGCCAAAATTGGCAATCCAGAACTTTTTAGAAACCACCTTTTTATCGCTTGGGACCAATTGCAGGTTTTAGGCCGAATTTATGTAGCTAACGAAGGTATTAATGCACAGCTCTCGCTTCCGGCTAAGCGGTTTGAAGAATTTAAAACGTTTTTAGACGAGATCTACTTTTTAGAAGGAGTACGACTCAATATCGCCATCGAGCAAGATTTAAAGTCGTTTCTAAAACTCAAAGTAAAAGTGCGTCATAAAATTGTGGCCGATGGTCTAAGAGACAGCAGTTTTGATGTCACCAATAAAGGAGTACACGTAGACGCTCAAAAGTTTAACGAGTTGGTAGAAGATCCTAACGCAATTGTGGTGGATATGCGCAACCACTACGAGAGTGAGATTGGTCATTTTAAAGGCGCCATTACACCAGATGTAGACACCTTTAGAGATTCTTTAGACCTTATCGAAGACGATTTAAAAGAGCACAAAAAAGACAAAAAATTGGTGATGTATTGTACCGGCGGAATTCGTTGCGAGAAAGCGAGTGCTTACTACAAACATAAGGGCTTTGAGCAAGTGTATCAGTTAGAAGGCGGAATCATAGAATACGCCCGACAAGTCAAAAATCAGGATTTGGAGAACAAATTTTTGGGCAAAAACTTTGTGTTTGACCACCGTCGAGGTGAGCGTATTAGCGAAGACGTAATATCGCAATGTCACCAATGTGGAGAGGCTTGCGACACGCATATAAATTGTGCAAATGAAGCCTGTCATTTGCTATTTATCCAATGCGAGGCCTGTGCCAAAAAGATGCAAGAATGTTGTAGCCAAGAGTGTCAAGAAGTGATTCAATTGCCTTATGAAAAGCAAAAAGAACTTCGGGCTGGCAAACACAACAGCAATAAGATTTTTAAAAAGGGCCGTTCGCCTAAGCTCAAATTTAAAAAGTAAGGCCGCTGGTGATCAGAAAGCGTTTTTCTCAAATCTTAGAATTAATGGTATCTTTACTTTTTAGTTCAAAACAGTACTAATCTTCGTCTCTTTTTTGTCATAAAAAGAGCTCATTATATAAAATCTATGGCCTGTACAAGTTGTGCCACTTCTAAAGATGGTGTGCCTAGAGGGTGTAAAAATAACGGAACCTGTGGTTCTGATGGCTGCAACAAGCTAACGGTCTTTGATTGGTTAGCAAATATGGAGCTTCCAGGAGACCTAAAACCCTTTAAAGGCGTTGAGGTTCGGTTTAAAAATGGCCGTAAAAACTACTTCAATAATTCCGAAGCTCTTAGTTTATCTATAGGCGATGTAGTCGCCACAGAAGCTAGTCCTGGCCATGATATTGGAATGGTTACCCTCACGGGGGAACTGGTACGAGTTCAAATCAAAAAGAAAAAAATTCAGGGAGACTTGGAGAGCCATCCTAAGATTTACAGAAAAGCAACCCAACGCGATATAGACATTTGGCAAAAGGCCAGAGGACGCGAAGAAGCTATTCAAAAGGAATCACGCGAAATAGCCATAAGGCTAGGCTTGCAAATGAAGATCTCAGACATCGAGTTTCAGGGAGACGGCTCTAAAGCGATTTTTTATTACACGGCAGAAGAGCGCGTAGACTTTAGACAGCTTATCAAAGAATTTGCCCGCACCTTTAATACACGCATCGAAATGAAGCAGGTAGGGTTTAGGCAAGAAGCAGCCCGTTTAGGCGGTATTGGTTCTTGTGGGAGAGAACTTTGTTGTTCTACCTGGCTCACCGACTTTAGAAGCGTAAACACAGCAGCGGCTAGGTATCAACAATTGTCCCTTAACCCACAAAAATTGGCGGGTCAATGCGGCAAATTAAAGTGTTGTCTTAATTACGAATTAGATACTTATTTAGATGCCTTAGAAGGGTTTCCTAAAGCAGATACCAAACTTAAAACTAAAAAAGGAACGGCGGTTTGTCAAAAGATCGACATTTTTAAAGACCGTTTGTGGTATGCCTATGAAGGGGAATGGATGAACTGGTTCGAACTTACCTCTGAGCGTGTAAACCAAATCGTTAAACTCAATCGTGAGAACAAACCCGTAGACAGCCTCGAAGAATATATCGTCGAATCCCAGGCTCCTAAATTAGATGTATTTAACGATGCAGTTGGGCAAGACAGTTTAACGAGATTTGATCAACCCAAGAGAAGGCGTAAGAAAAAACGCAATTATAAAAATAAAAACAGGCGCAGACCAAACGCAAAAAAACAATGAGAAAAGCAGTAGGTATACTTCTTGCATTAATCTTGCTGAGCAGTTGTAGCGACAATGCTGTTTTTAGTAATAGCACTAGCTTTTCTAATGGCTGGAAGCTACAAGATACAGTACAGGTGCAACTTCCCGTATTGGATTCTGTGACTAACTACGATTTGTTTTTAACCGTTCGCAATTCAAACGATTATCCATTTAACAATTTGTTTTTAATAGTGGCCATGGAGTTTCCGCAAGGAAAAGTAATCACAGATACCTTAGAATATCGCATGGCAAACCCTGACGGGAGTTGGATGGGAACAGGTGTTGGTAGTATAAAAGAGAGTAAATTGTGGTATAAAGAAGGCGTTCGTTTTCTCGAAGGAGGAAATTATAAACTAAGTATAGTTCATGCGCTGCGCAATAATGGGCAGCTTGGCGGCGTTGAGGACTTACAAGGAATTTTAGAAGTAGGATTACGGATAGAAGAATCGGGAAAAGAGTAATTGGTATGGCAACAGGTGCAAAGAAAAAAACAGAAAAAAACACAGGAAACAGAAAGTTTATTCTTTTGTTTTGGAAGCTCGTAGGGGCGGGAGTTTTAGGAGTGGTATTGTTATTTTTATTAGCCTCTTGGGGTGTGTTTGGAGCCCTACCAGATGAGACAGCCTTAGAAAACCCAGAAAAGAATTTGGCCACAGAGATTATCTCTACAGATGGCAAAACCATAGGAAAGTTTTATAAAGAGAACAGAACCCCTGTCTTGTTCGAAGAACTTCCGGATCATTTAGTAAATGCCTTGATCGCCACAGAAGATGTGCGTTTTTACGATCATTCAGGGATAGACGGAAAAGGAACCCTGAGAGCTTTGGTGTTTTTGGGTCAGCGTGGTGGCGCGAGTACCATTACACAACAGTTAGCCAAACTCTTCTTTACCGACGATGTGGCAAAGAATGTTCCTGAGCGAATCATACAAAAAGCGAAAGAGTGGATTATTGCCACCCGATTAGAACGACGCTATACCAAAGAGGAGATTATCACCATGTATTTTAATACCTATGATTTTTTAAATCAGGCTATTGGGATCGAATCTGCGTCAAATATTTACTTCGGAAAAGCACCAAACGAACTCGATTTGTCTGAATCTGCAGTGTTGGTTGGAATGTTTAAAAACTCTTCTTTATACAACCCGAAACGAAACGAAGAAGGTGTGCGCAATCGTCGCAACGTGGTATTGGCTCAAATGGCCAAATACGATTATATCACAGAGCAGGTTAAGGATTCGCTACAAGAATTGCCACTGGCGATAAATTATACTCCCCAAGGGCACGACGAAGGAATCGGAACTTACGTACGTGAATATGTGCGAGGTTATATGAAACAATGGTCTAAGGCAAATCCTAAGGCAGATGGCACATTTTACGATATAGACAGCGATGGGTTAAAAGTATATGTAACGGTGGATTCCAGAATGCAGCGTTTTGCAGAAGAAGCGGTAGATATGCACTTGGCCAAATTGCAAAAAGAGTTTGACAAGCAAAACTTAAAAAACAAGACCGCGCCTTTTAGAGATATCACCTCTGACGAGATTGACGGCATCATGAATTCTGCTATGCGTCGTTCTGACCGTTGGCGTATTTTAAAGAATGCAGGAAAGTCAGAAAAAGAAATCATTGCTTCTTTTAGTAAAGAGACCAAAATGAAGGTTTTTGCCTGGGGCGGCGACAAGGATACCATTATGACACCAATGGATTCGATACGATATTACAAGCGCTTTTTTCAGGCCTCACTCTTATCAATGACACCGCAGACCGGTGAGATAAAGGCCTGGGTTGGCGGGATTAATTACAAGCACTTTAAGTATGATATGGTTAAGACGGGACGCCGCCAAATAGGCTCTACCTTTAAGCCATTTGTATATGCAACGGCTATTGATCAGATGCATATGTCTCCTTGTGACACGCTGCCAAATACTCCATATACGATAATGGCAGGAAGGCATAATAATTTAAAAGAATGGAGCCCAAAAAATTCTGACGGTAATTATGGCGGAATGGTTTCGCTGCGCGGAGCCCTAGCCAGATCGATTAATACCGTGACAGCGCGTTTGATAGACCGTGTTGGCCCTAGACCTGTACTAGATATGGTGGGTCGTATGGGCGTTGACACAGAAGATATTTTAGAAGTTCCATCGATTGCCTTAGGAACTCCAGATGTAACCCTTTACGAAATGGTTGGAGCCTATGGCACCTTTGCCAACGAAGGGGTTTATATAAAGCCGATTTTAATATCTCGCATAGAAGATAAAAATGGTACAGTACTGGATCAGGCCGTACCTGAGGCCAAAGACGTATTGAGTAAAGAAACGGCTTATGTGACTGTAAGCCTAATGGAAGGGGTAACTCAGGCTGGTTCTGGGCGTCGCTTGCGAGGTAGTTGGGCGACCGTTAGTACTGTTTATAAAAATGCAGTAACAGGATATCCTTACGATTTTAAGAATCCAATTGCTGGTAAGACAGGAACTACCCAAAACAACAGTGATGGTTGGTTTATGGGCATGGTGCCAAATCTGGTTACAGGTGTTTGGGTTGGGGCAGAAGATCGCGCCACACATTTTGGATCTACATCTTACGGGCAAGGGGCTACGATGGCACTGCCGGTTTGGGGTATTTTCATGAGAAAATGTTATGCCCAAGAAGATTTAGAAATCTCTGATGGTTCCTTTAAAAAGCCCAGTAATATGAGCATAGAAACCAACTGCGAAAAATGGGCAGAAGAGAATGCTCCCATAGACGAGGTCCCCAATGAATTCGATTTTTAATAGCATTATATGATAAAAAAGACTGTTGCCAACGTTCAAGAAGCTTGCCAAGGAGTAGGGCCCTCAATGACCTTTATGTTTGGTGGCTTTGGCCTAAGTGGGATTCCAGAAAACGCCATAGGGTATTTGGCCACTCTCGACATTGACGATTTAACCTGCATCTCTAATAACGCAGGCGTAGATGATTTTGGGCTTGGTCTTTTATTGCAACGCAAGCAAATCAAAAAGATGATTTCTTCTTATGTAGGAGAGAATGCAGAATTTGAACGTCAAATGCTTAGTGGCGAATTAGATGTAGAATTGATTCCGCAAGGAACTCTTGCAGAAAAATGTCGCGCAGCTCAGGCTGGATTCCCTGCCTTTTATACGCCCGCAGGTTACGGTACCGAGGTGGCTATTGGCAAGGAGGCTCGCGATTTTGACGGGAAAATGCACATACTAGAGCCAGCGTTTAAAGCAGACTTTGGATTTATAAAGGCTTGGAAGGGTGACGAAGTGGGCAATCTTATCTTTAAAGGAACCGCCAGAAATTTTAATCCCAATATGTGCGGAGCGGCAAAAATAACGGTCGTTGAGGTAGAAGAACTCGTTCCTGCTGGGCAGTTAGACCCTAATCAAATTCACATCCCAGGAATATTTGTACAACGCATTTTTAAAGGTGCCAAGTTTGAAAAACGTATTGAACAACGTACCACAAGACCACGCTCATGATAGGACTCGACAAAAATGGCATCGCCAAAAGAATCGCCAAAGAAGTACAAGATGGTTATTATGTGAACCTTGGTATTGGAATACCTACATTGGTTGCCAATTATGTGCGTAACGATATAGATGTAGAGTTTCAAAGTGAGAACGGCGTCTTAGGAATGGGACCTTTCCCCTTCGAAGGAGAAGAAGACCCAGATGTGATCAACGCAGGCAAGCAGACTATAACAACGCTGCCAGGAGCTTCGTTTTTTGATTCAGCTATGAGCTTTTCTATGATTCGTGGTAAGCATGTAGATCTTACGATTCTTGGCGCGATGGAAGTAGCTCAAAACGGTGACATCGCCAACTGGAAAATACCAGGAAAGATGGTTAAAGGTATGGGCGGCGCCATGGATCTTGTAGCCAGTGCAGAGAATATTATAGTTGCTATGATGCATACCAATCGCGCAGGAGCCTCTAAGTTGCTCTCTAAATGTTCGCTACCAATCACTGGAGTTGAATGCGTTAAAAAAGTAGTCACCAATTTGGCGGTACTTGATGTAACACCAAATGGCTTTAAATTGGTCGAACGAGCTCCCGGTGTAACGGTCGATCAAATCCGCGAAGCGACCGCTGGAGAATTGCAAATTCCAGACGATGTTCCCGAAATGCAACTTGACTAGAGTTGTTTAAAAAAACTCAATAATTGTAAGAAATTACACATATAAAATACACAAATGTTAAAAAAATGTGTATTTCATCTAATTATTGTGCGTTTTATCTTGTGAAATGTATTTTTCTTTCATCTTAGCAGTCCCTAATTACAAGTAAATAACCTACTATGCTATTGGTAATTAAAAATACAGTAAGACTTATTGCGAGTATGATGTATTTAGTAAAAAAAGTTTTTTTGTTAATGTAAAATAATAAACCCCGAATCTGCGCAACGATCAGATAAAGGTTTGGCCCGTTCTTTGTGAGGTTAGAACGGGCTTTTTTATGCTCTTTTTTTACTGGTTTTCTATCCCTTTCGGAATCGCTTCGATAAGTGCTTGAGTGTATTCTTTTCTGGGATTGGCGTAAATCTCGTCTGCATCTCCAGCTTCTTCAATTCTACCAGAGTTCATAACCACAAGTTGGTCTGCCATATATTTTACGACCGCCAAATCGTGCGAAATAAATATATAGGTAAAGTTATATTGGTCTTTTAAGTCGTTTAAAAGATTGAGTACTTGTGCCTGAACAGAGATGTCTAAGGCAGAAACAGACTCGTCACATATCAATAATTTAGGCTGTAAGGCTATAGCTCGGGCGATTCCCACTCGTTGACGTTGCCCTCCAGAGAGTTCGTGCGGATAGCGATAAAAGTAGCTTGCTTCAAGCCCGACCTGCTCTAAAAGTGTTAATACTTTTTGTTTTCGTTTGGCTTTATTGCTCGATGGGTGATGCACAGCAATAGGTTCAGAAATTGCTTGGCCAATGGTCATTCTTGGGTGCAACGAAGCAAAAGGATCCTGAAAAATTATTTGAATCTCTTTATGCATGCTTGCAGTTTGAGCCTTGTTAAGTTTTGTGAGGTCTTTGCCTTTATATAAAATCTCTCCTTGAGTGGCCAACTCTATATTCATAATGGTTTTTCCAAGGGTGCTCTTACCACAGCCAGATTCCCCTACTAATCCTAGCGTTTCTCCTTCAAATACACTAAAACTCACGCCGTTTACCGCATGTACCGCTTGTTTTTTACCAAACAACCCACCGCTTTTCCAATAGGTTTTATGCAAATTATTGATGCGAAGAAGTGGCGCTTTGGTATACAGCTTCTTATGGTTAAGCGAACGTGTGTTTTGAGTAATCTCTTGTTCGGAATACGTACCTTCCAGCAAATCTTTTACCGTGGCCAATCTTTTTACTCGAATATTTAACGAGGGTCTTGCTGCCAATAGGGCTCTAGTGTACTCGTGAGTTGGATTTTTAAAAATCGCCGCGGTTTCGCCTTGTTCTATGAGCTGGCCCTTGTAAAGTACGGCAACGCGGTGTGCAAGTTCGGATACTAAGGTTAAATCGTGAGAGATAAACAGAATGCTCATGCCCGTATCTTTCTGCAGTTCTTTTAATAGCTCAATAATCTCTCGTTGAACCGTAACATCTAAGGCTGTTGTAGGCTCGTCTGCAATGAGTAATTTAGGTTTGCATGCAATCGCCATCGCTATCATTACCCTTTGCAATTGCCCGCCACTTAGTTCATGCGGATAACTTTTGTAGAGTTCTTTTGGTCTAGGTAGTTTGACTTGCTCAAACAAAGATATGACCTGGTTTTTAGCGCGACTAGCGCTTACTTTTTTATGAAGCATTAATACTTCTGCCACTTGATGCCCGCACTTCATCGAAGGGTTTAAAGCACTCATGGGCTCCTGAAAAATCATGGCAATTTTGTTTCCTCTTATATTAGAAAGTTCTTGATGAGAGGCTTTTAAAAGGTTTTTTCCATCAAAGAGAATCTCTCCATTTGAAATGATTGTTGTCTTTGCCGGCAACAAACCCATAACAGCAAGAGACGTCACAGATTTTCCCGATCCTGATTCGCCAACGAGTCCTAAGATTTCGTTTTTATAAAGCTCGAGTGAAACGTTTTTTAATACCTCGCTGGCAGCTTTTTTTTTGCCAAAACCAAGGGATAGTGATGCGATAGAAAGTAAAGGAGATTTGTCCATGCGGCATAAAGATACGCTAGTTGTTTGAATCAAAAAACTTGGTTTAGCACTACTTATATTATCATTGCAAAAAAGTAGGAATTACCCACGCAATCCCTTTCTAGGCTCAACTTGTGTCGACTAATGGCAAATCTGTTAGACAAAATGCAATACAAATAGTGTGTTCGTCGATTATTTATAAAAAATTAACGTTTCTTTAATAAATATTATTACTTTCTGCCTTCGTAAATAACGAATACATTATTACTAACTTAAACTTTTCAACGAAATGAAGAAAAACACCTTTAAGCCGATGCTTTTATCGGCCGGGTTTCTGTTGGTTTCATTCTTTGGTTTTGCCCAAGATGATACGCCAAAACCCATCAAAAAAATTAAGGTATTTAATGAGTCTCAGTTAAAATCAATGGCTTCTCCTCAGCTGTTATTTAACGAAGAATTTAAACTTGCCGACGGCAACGAATTCTTATCTACCTCGCTCGACTCAGATGCCTTAGGATTTGTTCACCAAAAATTCCAACAGTACTTTAAGGGATACAAAGTAGAGTTTGGTCAAACTGTCCTTCACGCAAAAAACGGTCTTGTTGTTTCTATGTCAAACAACGTCTTTAAGATCGAAGACGCATCAATTACACCTGCGATCAACGCAATGGCGGCATTAAACAGTGCTAAGAATTTTGTTGGAGCAGACACTTATTTATGGGAGCTTACAGAAGAAGCTGCTCTTTCTGGCTATTCGAGACCAGAAGGCGAGCTTGTGATGTTTCCAGCTTTAGACAAAATTAACGAGAATCCGGTTTTGGCCTATAAGTTTGACATTTATGCTGCTAGTCCAGTGTATAGAGCAGACGTGTATATAAATGCACAGACTGGTGCGGTCTTGTTCGAAAACAAAAAGATTCATCATGCAGATACACCAGCAACTGGAGTAAGTTTATATGATGGAACTGTATCGTTTACCGCAGATAGCTTTAGCGGGTCTTATAGACTTAGACAAGCTGCAGACGGAAACGGAATCAGAACGTATGATATGAACAACGGTACTAATTATAGTGCTGCATCTGACGTTACTAGTGCTGATACTTCTTTCCCAGGAAGTACTGCAACGGGTGTACAGGCACATTATGGTGCTGAGCAAACGCACAAGTACTTTTTACAAAAGCATGGGCGTAACTCTTATAACAATGCAGGTGCTATTATTAACTCATACGTAAGTTACTCTAACAACTATGTGAATGCCTTCTGGGATGGTTCGCGTATGACGTATGGAGACGGTGATGGAGTTAGCTATGGCCCTTTGGTATCTTTAGATATTGTTGGTCACGAAATTGGTCACGGGGTAACAGAATATTCTGCTAACCTTGTATACAGTTATGAATCTGGCGCCTTAAACGAATCATTTTCTGATATTTTTGGAGAGTCTATCGAGTTCTTCGCCAAAAATTCTAACGACTGGTTAATGGGAGACGAAATTGGTGCAGGTGGTTCTGGTGGAGCGATTCGCTCTATCTCTAACCCGAATGCCTTTGGACAACCAGACACATACTTGGGTACCGATTGGTATTCTGGATCTGGAGACAATGGTGGAGTACATTACAACTCAGGAGTTCAGAACTTCTGGTGGTACCTTCTTAGTGTTGGAGGTTCTGGCACTAACGACAATGGTGATGCTTATAGTGTATCTGCCATTGGAATGGAAAAGGCTTCTGCTATCGCATACCGTAACCTAACGGTATACTTAGGAGTAAATTCTCAATATAGCGACGCTAGAGACGGTGCGGTTCAATCTGCAATCGATCTTTATGGAGCCGATAGCCCAGAGCACCAAGCGGTAGAAAACGCATGGCATGCTGTTGGTATTGGCCTTCCTTACGGAGGCGTAGAGCCACCATTAGAGTGTGTAGAAAACGAGGTTACTTTAACGATTACTTTTGATAACTATCCAGAAGAAACTGCATGGACATTAACAGACAGTGGCGGATCTACCGTTGCATCTGCGTCTTATTCGACTGCAAATCCTGATGGATCTACAGTGAATGTTCCTTTCGGGACATTAGCAGACGATACCTATACATTTACGATTACCGATTCTTATGGAGACGGAATTTGCTGTGCTTACGGATCAGGTTCTTACTCGCTTTCTAACCCTGCTGGAGTGATGTTTAGCGGAGGTTCTTTTGGCTCTTCGGAGGCTACAGACTTCTGTATTGAATCTGGAGGAGGTGCCGATACCGAAGCCCCTTCTATTCCTATTAACTTATCGGCTTCTGGTATCACAGATACTAGCGTTACATTAGACTGGAACGATTCTACAGACAATGTAGCTGTAGACGGGTACGAAGTATTCGAAAACGGTGTTAGTCTTGGTGTTGTTTCGACTTCTGGCGCTGTTGTAAGCGGTCTTACACCTGCTACCACATATACGTATACCGTGGCAGCTTATGATGCTGCTGGAAACACTTCTGCACAATCTGCAGGACTCGATGTTACTACCACAGGTGGCGGCGGAGGAGACCCTGTTGAGTTCTTAACTGGCTACTTTGAGTCAGGATGGGATGGATGGGTCGATGGTGGTTCTGACGCCTATCGTTATTCAGGTTACAGATCATACGAAGGAAACCGTTCGATTAGAATTAGAGACAACTCTAACTCTTCTAAAATGACTTCTGGCGTGCATGACATTAGTGGTTATAACAATATAGATGTTGAGTTCTATTTCTGGCCAAGAGGTATGGAAACTGGTGAAGACTTCTGGGTACAGATGTACGACGGGTCTAGCTGGCAGACAGTTGCTTCTTACGCGAGCGGAACCGACTTTACCAATAACTCTTTCTGGACGACTAGCTTTACTATTAGCAGCGGGTCTTACACTTTTGCGTCTAACGCACAGTTTAGATTTGTTGTAGATGCCAGTGCAAATAACGATATGGTTTACTTCGATCAAATCACGTTTACTGGTAACTATACTGCAGCTGCTGGAATCATAGCGGGTAACAACCGTGCGATTACCAACTTAGGTAACCCTTATGGCTTCCAGCTTGAAGACGAACTAGAGTTTGAAGGAGACTTTATGATGTATCCTAATCCGGTATCGTCTCAATTGAATGTGAGATTGTTGGATCAAAATGGTACAGAAACATTCCGTATTGTAAACTTATTAGGACAAGTAGTGAAGCAAGGAACCTTGCTACAAGCTATCGATGTTTCTAACTTACAATCTGGTGTATATGTTCTAGAAATTAATGATGGTGAAGAGACTATTACAGATCGCTTTATCAAACAATAATTAGCAACAACTAACCAAGTTAAAAAGCCCTTCGCAAGAAGGGCTTTTTTATGTAATCAATATTTCTGATTCTTCTAAAATAGGCTCGTTGCGGTAGCGTAAAATCACCTGCGCCACAGCTATGGTATCTTTTTCGCAATAGCGAATGATTCGGTCTAAGTCGTTTTGATTGTAATATACTTCCATGACCTGATCGCCGCTGAGATCTTCTTTGGGGGAAGGGATTCCCAGCACTTGGGTGAGAAGTTTTAACGAGGTGTAATGCTTATAATCGCCAAACTTCCAAAGCTCCATAGTGTCTAAGTGAGGTACCTCCCATGGCTTTTTGCCAAAGAGTTGTAGTTTAAAAGGAATCTTTAGACCGAGAATAACCATGCGCCTAGCCAGAAACGGAAAGTCAAATTCTTTCCCGTTATGAGCGCAGAGAACATGGCGTGCTTGATTAAAATGACCATTAAGGAGCTGACTAAACTCGGTGAGAATCTTCTCTTCTGAACCATAAAAGCTACGCACTCTAAATTTTTTAGGCCCTTTAAAACTAAAATGGCCCACAGAGATACAGATAATCTTCCCAAATTCTGCCCAAATCCCAGCGCGATGATAAAATTCTTCTGGCGTATAGTTCTCGCCCCTTTGATAGGCTGTTTTCTGAGCAAATAATTCTTGCATTTCTGCAGAAACATCAGCAAAATGCTGCTCTTGCGGAACCGTTTCTATGTCTAGAAATAAAATGTTTTCTAATGCGAGTTTGTTAAGCATAAAAGAAATGATACTCTTGCGAAGGCTAAAAGTAGTAGTAATCTTTTAATTACCCGCTAACATGGCGTAGGCTTCTTCTACATATATATAAAAATCATCTGTAAAATCTTGCCCGATAAATTGTCCACGTTCATGTCCTAATCGCACGATGATTACGTCGTCTTCTGGAATCACAATTACATATTGACCCAGAATACCCCTCATCACAAAAATGTGCTTGCCTAAATGATCACTTATCCAGAAACCGTAGCCGTAAGGATCGCCTTCAAAACGAGCCTGAGTCGCTTTTTGCACAAAACTCGAGTCTAATAACTGTGTGCCATTCCAACGCCCGTTGTTTTTAAACAGCTTACCAAATTTTGCAAAATCGCGGGCATTGCTCGCAATACAGCAATAGGTTTTGGCCAAACGATTGTCTGCATCGTCAACTTGCCATAAGGCGTCGTGCTGCATCCCCATGGGTTTCCAGAACGATTCCGATAGGTATTCGGCCAGAGGCTGCCCAGTGGCTTTCTGTACGATCATTCCGAGTAATTGCGTGTTTCCGCTTAGGTATTTAAATCTTTTCCCTGTCGAATCTACCACCTGTTGATTCAATATGGTTTCGGAAAGGTGATCGTCGTAATATGCGCGAGCCGTTACGCTAAAAGGGCTTTTGTAGCTTTCGTCCCAATCTAAGCCCGAGGCCATCGAGGCAAGGTCGCCAACGGTAGTCGATTCGCCCTTATAGCCCTCATAAAAATCACTAATAGGCTGATCTAAACTTTTAATAAAACCATCGTCTATGGCTTTGGCCATTAGTGCAACGGTGATGCTTTTTGCCATAGAAAACGAATTGGTCTGAGATGCTGTGCCATATTCCGCCCCGTAATTTTCGTACCAAATGCTATCGTTTTTAATAATCAAAAAAGCGATTGTGCCGTAACTGTTGTTATAGTCTGTAAGTAAGTCTGTGGGAGTTGCCTGATTATAACTTTTGTGATTTGGCCATGGCTGTGGTTGATTAGAATTTTGAATCGTATCGTTTTCAAAATATACAAAGTCGTCAATAAAAGCCGTGGTATGCCCTGTCATATATACCACTCTAACCCCTTTTAAAATATAGTCGTAGTCAAACAAATAAAGAAGGCCCACACAGAGTAGAATAATTGCCAAGAGGCCTTTAAAAAACTTCTTTAACCTTCTCATAATTTAATTAGAATAAACGTTGCTGTACAGCCATTCCTTCGTGCTCGAGGAGTTTTTGCTTGCGCCATAAACCTCCTGCATAACCCGTAAGCGAACCATCGCTACCAATCACTCTGTGGCAGGGTACGATTATCCATAAGGGATTTTTTCCATTGGCCGAAGCCGCTGCGCGGATGCACTTAGGGTCCCCTAATTTTTGAGCCATTTCAAGGTAAGTAGTTGTTTTTCCGTAAGGGATGCTTAGCAATTGGGTCCATACTCGTTTCTGAAAATCCGTTCCCTGCGGATTCAGCTTTAGATCAAAAGAGGTGCGTTGTTTATTAAAATATTGCTGGACTTGCTTCGCTGCTTCTTGAAGCGTCTCTGGAATCTCTTGGGTGATTGGAGTAGTATCGTCTTCTACCAAAAAGCGCTGTAAACCATGCTCGTCTCCATGTATACTGGCAGTGCCAAAAGGAGTTTGTATGTAGGCAACTTCTATCATTCGATATCGTTAAAATCTTGTAAGTCGCTAATTTCAATACCTAAACGTTTGGCGCGGGCTTCCCAATTTTTGCGAGCCAATAGTTGCATGTCTGCCACATTATCGCTTTCGTCCATAATTTCTAGGCCCAGTAGCGTTTCTATGATGTCTTCCATACTAACCAACCCTACGGTATTGCCAAACTCGTCCATGGCGATGCATAAATGCGCTCGTTTGCTAATAAACAATTCGAACAAATCGGGGATGGGCGTGCGAAAGTCTGTTATGAGCAATTCTCTCCTAATCGTCGAAAGTTTTTCGTGACCTTTTTTATCAATAATGGCTTCTAAGACGTGATCTTTAAGAATAAACCCTGTCGGATTGTTTTGGCTCTCACTATACACTGGGATGCGCGAAAACTTAAGATTTTTATGATTTTCGTGGAATTCGGCGATGGTGATGTCTTCACTTTCGGTAACAGCAACCACCCATGGGGTCATCACATCTTTGGCTAAAATCGATTTAAAGACCAATAAATTTTTGATAACGGTAGATTCGTTTTCGGCAAACACTCCTTCTTTTTCTGCAGCATGGGTGATGGCAATAAACTCTTCACGACTTAAGGTACTCACATGCGCCGACTTACCGATTAGTCTTGTGGTAAGCTGTAAGAGCCATAAGAGGCCTGTATATTTTAATGGAAAAATAAGCGCAGTTAAGGTTTTTGCGGTAAAGTTGGCTAAGGCCTTCCAATAGGTTGCTCCTATGGTCTTGGGAATAATCTCCGATAAAACCAAGATTAAGAGGGTCATTACCCCAGACACAATTCCCACCATATTGATGCCTAAAATATTGAGTTCGTAATCTAAACTCTCTGCCTGTACCCCCACCATGATGGCACCTACCGTATGCGCGATCGTGTTAAGGGTAAGAATTGCTATAAGCGGTTTGTCTACATCCTTTTTAAAGCTTTCTAAAGTATGGATGTATTTTTTCCCTTCTGCTTTTTTTATGTTGATAAAAGAAGGCGTAATGCTAAGCAACACAGCTTCTAAAATCGAACAGAGAAACGAGAAGGCAATAGATACTACTGCGTAAATTATGAGTAAGGTCACGTATAAGAGTTGACATTAAGAATCGGTACGTTAAAAGTAACGATTAATTAGCATTCAAAGCACTAGATATGCAAACAAGCGCAAAATTATGACAGCAATCGCACCACATCCTTCGCAAAATAACTCGCAATCATGGTGGCACCGGCTCGTTTGATGGCGATTAATTGCTCCATCATTACCCCATCATGGTCGAGCCATCCCTTGGCTGCTGCTGCTTTTATCATGGCATATTCGCCACTCACTTGATAGACGGCAATGGGCACGTCTACTTCGTTTCTTATTTCTCTAACGATATCCAAGTACGCCAAGCCAGGCTTTATCATTACGATATCTGCACCTTCGTCTATGTCCATTTGTGTTTCGCGAATAGCTTCGAAGCGATTGGCAAAATCCATTTGGTAGGTCTTTTTATCGCCAAATCCAGGCGCCGAATCTAAGGCATCTCTAAAAGGCCCGTAAAGACTTGAGGCATATTTGGCGCTATAACTCATAATGCCAGTATGCAAATAACCTTCGTCTTCTAGGGCTTCGCGAATACTCAAAATTCGTCCGTCCATCATGTCGCTAGGCGCAACAATGTCTGCGCCAGCTGCAGCATGTGACACGCTCATTTGTGCGAGTACTTCGTTGGTTTCGTCGTTTAAAATCTGGCCATCCTGAACGATTCCGTCGTGGCCATAATTGGAATATGGGTCTAAGGCAACGTCGGTCATCACAACCATCTCTGGGGTAGCGTCTTTGATGGTTTTAATCGCGCGTTGCATCAAGCCATCATCGTTTAACGCTTCTGTTCCATCGTTGTCCTTTAAAGTGTCAGGCACTTTTACAAAAAGGAGTACCGCCTGCAGGCCCATAGACCAAAGTCCTATGGCTTCTTTGGCTAGCAAGTCTAAGCTATAGCGATAATAGCCAGGCATAGAGGCGATTTCTTCTTTTACCTGCTGGCCTTCTACAACAAATAGCGGCACGATAAAATCATGCGGTGTTATCGATGTTTCACGCACCAAATTCCGCAAGGCGGGCGTGGTTCTAAGGCGTCTGTTTCTTATAATTGGATACATGGTTGTGGTCTAATGTTCTTGTAACTGAACCCATTGCTTGGGTTCTTTAAGTACGGCCAATAATTTCTCTTCTTCAGACCCCGATGCTGGCGCATAGTCATAGTGCCACTGCACATGCGGGGGCAAGCTCATGAGTATACTCTCGATTCGACCGTTGGTTTTTAATCCAAACAAGGTGCCCTTGTCGTGAATGAGGTTAAATTCTACATAGCGTCCTCTGCGTATTTCTTGCCAATCTCTTTGTGCTTTGCTGAATGGCATATCTTTCCTCTTTTCGACTATTGGCAAGTAGGCTTCTAAAAACGAATCTCCAACGTTGGTCACAAAATCATACCATTGTTCTAGCGAGAATTCTTGGGTTGGTTTGCAGTAGTCAAAGAACAAGCCGCCAAGACCTCTAGCCTCGTTACGATGGGCGTTCCAAAAGTAATCGTCACATTTTTGTTTATAGGTGGCATAGAAACCTGGATGGTGCGCATCACAAGCGTCTTTGCACACACGATGAAAATGAACAGCGTCTTGTTCGAACAAATAATAAGGTGTGAGATCTTGACCGCCACCAAACCACTGGGTCACCACTTCGCCTTGGTCGTCATAGAGTTCAAAATAGCGCCAATTTGCGTGCACCGTGGGCACCATAGGATTTTTAGGATGCAATACCAGACTTAGTCCGCAGGCAAAAAAATCTGCATTGGTAACCTTAAAATAGTCTTGCATACTTTGAGGCAACTTGCCGTGAACTCCAGAGATGTTTACGCCTCCTTTTTCGAAAACTGCGCCGTTTTGAATCACGCGAGTGCGGCCTCCTCCACCTTCTGGACGTTGCCAAATATCTTCTTTAAAGGTAGCTTGGCCGTCTATGGCCTCTAATCCATTTACAATGCTATCTTGTAAGGATTGTATGTAGTTATAAAATTTTGTTCTCATTGTTTTAATTGAGGATGTAATACTTCTATCGTTTGAATACTTGCCGCGGTAACAGACAAGGGTAGTACGATAATAAAGCCGATCACCGGAATAAATAACATCGCCATAAATACGGCACCATTGCCAATGGCTAGGCCTTTACGACGCCCAACAAATCGAATACTTTCGCTATAATTTAAACGGCGTTCTAAGGTGTAGTCCATATTACCAAAGCCTGCGTAATAGGCTTGCATAAAAAACAGAATGATGGGAGCAATCAAGCCAATCACCGGAAAAAAGCCAAGTATAAAAATTGGGATGCTAAAGAGCAGTTCGAGGCTTAGGTTTCTTACGTTTATTCGTATTCCTCGCCAAAGTTGTGCACCAAAAGTTGTTTTTCTGTATTCCGAATTTTCGCCCACCAAATGCGCTTCAATTTTTTCTGACACGGGACTCATAAAGGGAGCACTCAAGGCCATTACAATGTGTTTATATAGGATAAGGCCTAAGGCTACTATCATGATTCCGCCAAGGATGTCACTAACGGTTCTAAAGGTTTCTGACCCCCATTCCCAAACCCAGATTTTTGCGATGTATTGCCCGATGTTGTCGCTAAAGCCATAAGCAGAAAAACCAATAGCAATCGCAGTAACGACGCTAATAATCATAGGAACAATGAAATATTTCCATAGACCAAGTTTGCTCATGATTTCAAAAACTCCTGAGTATGTTTTAATACCTCTAACTAAATCTTTAAACATGTTCTTCGCTTATAAATACCAATCGTGTTTCTGAAGCAGTTATATCTTCTGGGGCATTAATTTGTATCGCCTTGGTCGCTAATTCTTGTAAATAACCCATCACATAAGTCGCCGTTTTGGTAGGCAATGTTACAAATAGGTTGCGCCCAATTTTATTGTTATGCAAGTCCATGGCTTTTTCTGTAGTCATATTTACAGAAAACTCTTCGTGCCAATTCGTTATTTTTTCGGCCCATGCTACAGCCGCCATAATTTTATCTTTAGATCCTGTGACTTTTTGCGCGATCAAAAAGTTCCAAAGGGCATGGCGTACCGCATTGGCTCGATTGTGTAAATGGTGTGAGCGGCCATACTCCGCATCACACATGCGCATGCATTCTCGAGTCGCTTTAAAGGTTTGAATCATGGCCATAGGACGTTTTATAGCAAAGCCCATGAGCTGCCATAATTTTGTAAAGTCCAATCGCCTTAGTAACCTTAAAAACATGTTTATTCTCTATAATTTTTAACAGCGTTTACAAATGCCATCGCGTTTTCTACGGGGATATTAGGTAACATTCCGTGACCTAAATTTACAACGTATTTATCTTTGCCAAATTCCCGTATCATTTGATGCACCATTTCTTTGATTTTCTCTGGAGGAGAAAGCAGGCGTGACGGGTCAAAATTACCTTGAAGCGTTATGTTTCCGCCAGATAAATAACGGGCATTACGAGCAGAACAGGTCCAATCTACTCCTAAGGCAGAAGCTCCAGATTTTGCCATGTCGTTTAATGCGAACCAACATCCTTTACCAAAGACAATTACAGGGGCATGATCTTTTAGGGCCGTTACAATTTGATTGATGTAATAGAGCGAGAATTCGTTATAGTCTACAGGAGACAACATTCCTCCCCATGAATCAAAAATCTGAACCGCATTCACTCCAGCCTTAACTTTCTCAATTAAATAAGCAATCGTCGTGTCGGTTATTTTTTGAAGCAATTGATGTGCCGCCTCTGGTTGCGTAAAACATAGTTCTTTGGCTTTGTCAAAAGTTTTAGAACCTTGCCCTTGTGCCGTATAACAGAGTATAGTCCAGGGAGAACCCGCAAAACCAATTAGCGGAATCTCGTCATTTAGCTTTTCTTTGGTCATGCTAATGGCATCCATAACATACCCCAAGGCTTCATTTACATCTGGTACAATTGCCGCGTCAACGCCTTTTTGGTCCCGAACGGGATTGGGTAGATAGGGCCCAAAATTGGGCTTCATTTGCACTTCGATATTCATTGCCTGCGGAATTACCAAAATGTCCGAAAACAATATAGCTGCGTCCATTCCATAGCGTCTAATAGGCTGCACGGTAATTTCGCTCGCCAATTCTGGGGTGCGACAACGGGTAAAGAAGTCGTACTTATCTTTGATTTCCATAAACTCTGGCAAATGCCTGCCTGCCTGCCGCATCATCCAAACAGGGGGCCTAGATACCGTCTCGCCTTTTAAAGCTCTTAGGAATAAATCGTTTTTGATCATATAGAAATCTTTGTTTTTAAGGCAGCATCTATAACACCATCTACGGTGCTATGAATAGCTACTTGTATGTTGGTTGTAAATTCTTTGGCAGCCTGCGCCGTGGTTTGCCCGATACAAACCGCCACAGGATTCTTTGTTTGAGCGTTTAAAAAATAACTTGAAACACCACTTGGACTAAAGAATAATATCGAATCGAAGTCACGACCGTGCTCAAAATAATTTATATGAGTATGATAGGCAATTTGTTCGGTAAACGAAACCCTATTTTGCGTTAATAATTGTGGTAATTCTGGTCTTCTGAGGTTTCCAGAAAAATACAAAAAATGTCGATTTTTATGCTTTTTTATTATTTTATCACCCAATTCTAACGAATTTGGAGCAATTTCTATGACTTTTTGACCATTTTGAGAAAGTAACAAAGCAGCTTTTTCTCCCACACAAAAGACATCGCGACCTTTTAAATCTCCTCCGTTATTCAAATAGGCTTGTGCGGCATTCTGGCTTGTAAAAATCGCATCATAATCTTCCTTTGGAATCACAAACGAGTTAGGCACGATCGTTAAGGCATCGTACATGCAAAGTGTTATCTCTGCCGATGTAATTCGTTGCTGTTGTTCATGGCTTAATATTTTGGTAGACAAAAGCTTCATAATGCATCTTTGATTAGCTTCATTAATGCAGTTCCGCCATTGTCTAAAATCTCGCTGGCCGCAGTTATACCCAAATCTTGTAAGCTGCCTAAACTAGCACTTTTCTCTACTTCAATTTTCGCCGAACCATCTAAGGAAAGCAATTCGCCTTTTAAAGAGACAGTGTCGTTAAAAACTGTTGCGAATGCCCCAATTGGAGCACTACAACCTCCTTCGAGCACACTTAAAAAATCTCGTTCAATCTGAGTACAGATGTCTGTTGGAAGGTGATTAAGGGGCGCAAGGGCTTCTAGTATTTCAGGCTCCTGGTTACGGCAAACCACCATCACAGCGCCTTGAGCGGGTGCGGGAGTCATCCAATCTAATTCTAAACTTTGTTTAGGAAGTTTGTCAATTCGTGATAAACCAGCTTTGGCAAAAATAGCTCCGTCCCAAGGGTTTTTCTCTAGCTTTTCTAATCGGGTGTTTACGTTTCCTCTTAAGCCTACCACTTCGTGTGAAGAGTATTTGTTAAGCCATTGCGCTTTTCTCCTAAGACTTCCTGTAGCAATAGTCCCAGTTCCGTTCAGGAAAGAAAGATCTTTGTATACCAGCACATCGTTATGATTGCCTCTTTTTAAAACCGCAGCTTTCACGATTCCTTTAGGTAAAAGTGTAGGCACATCTTTCATAGAATGCACGGCAATGTCGATTCGATTGTCTAGAAGCGCAATGTCTAGTGTCTTGGTAAAAATTCCGGTAATTCCTAATTGGTAAAGAGGGGTTTTGGTGTCTTGATCTCCTTTAGAATTAATGAGTACTAACTGGCAGGTATGCCCTAACTCTTCTAAAGAATCTTTGACCAAATTAGCCTGCCACAACGCTAATTGGCTCTCTCGAGTTCCTATTCTAATCAACTTTTTCATGTGGTCGATTCGTCTAAATCAAATACTTTTTTTATGAGCTGCTGACTCTTATCGGCATCTGCAGAATGGGCGTTTAAATGATTGGCAAATTGAGTGGTGATTTTATGAATAATCCTGTCGCTAATAATGGTAGCTTGTTCTTCGTTAAAGTCGGTGAGTTTTTTACGCTGATACGCAAGTTCGGCCTCTTTAAGTGAAAGCAACTTATCTTTTAATGCCTTTATGGTTGGAGCGTGTTTACGTTTTTCTGCCCAAGCAAAAAACTCTTCTTTTAGGCTTTCAATGATGCTCTGCGCCTTTGGAATATGGGCCGCTCGTTGCGATAAAGTATGGTCGGTAATACTGCTTAATTGATCTAAATGCACTAAATGCACCAAGGGGTTTTCTTGTACATTGTCTGCTACATTTTTAGGAATCGATAAATCCAAAATGAGTAGCGGTTTGCTAAGGTGAAGCAACGATTTTGAAATGGTTGGATTCTGCGCTCCAGTAGCTACGATTAAAATATCTGCTTTGGCAATTTCTTGCTCGATGTTAGCATAATCCTTTACTACCAAATTAAACTTCCCTGCAACTTTTTGTGCCTTTTCTTTGGTGCGATTAATAAGAACAATATGATCGTTCTGAGTATGCTTGATGAGGTTCTCGCAAGTGTTTCTGCCAATTTTACCGGTCCCAAAAAGCAGGATATTTTTATTGTTAACATAAGGCACACGAGCCATAATGTATTGCACGGCAGCAAAACTCACAGAGGTAGCACCGCTCGATATTTGAGTCTCGTTTTTGATGCGTTTGCTTGCGCGAATTACTTCGTTGATCAGGCGTTCCATAAAGGGGTCTAACAACTTGATGCTTTTAGAAATCCTAAAGGAGTTTCTTAGCTGGCTTATAATCTCAAAATCGCCTAAGATTTGGCTATCTAGACCAGTTCCTACATTAAATAGATGAGTGACAGCTTCTTTATTAACCAGCGTATAGCTCACCGATAAAAACTGTGCCTTCTCACCTTTGGTATGACGACAAATTAAATCGATAAGTACCTCTGGCGAAGAAACCATGCCATATAATTCGGTGCGATTGCAGGTAGATAAAATACTCAATGAACCTATTCCTTGACTCGCGGCATCTTTTAGCAAGGCCTGTTGAGCTGCAGCAGAAAGACTAAAAAGGCCTCTGAGCTGAGCATCGGCTTTTTTATAATTTAAACCAACTACTGTAAACCAGTTGTTAACAGGAGTACTTGAAGAAATAGATACGGGATCTTTCATAGCTTAGGTGCGCAAAAATAAAATAAGCGAAATGCAAAAAATAACGAGAGCGGTATTTATAATAACGCTGGCTGTTAATTTTAGCTTAAAAAGAACGATTCTAAACAACAAACCATTAATTTTGGGGCTTCTTGAGCTTAATAGTTCAAAATATTTAAGCCGCTTGGCTTTAAAATTTTAGTAATTATTGCAGATGACTAATCAAAAAAATGTCGCTAAAAGGATTCCTGACGAAACCCGAATCGAAGATGGGTTTTATGTGCTGCGATATACCAATAATTCGGAGACTAATGAGTTGTATTTTAGAGATGTAACGACGCAGTTTATTCAGTTTCATTTTTGTGTAAAAGGGAGTGGGCATTTTGTTTTTAATGACGGGAATTACCAATTGCCTATCACAGAATCTAAGGCCTTGTTGTTGTACAACCCTTTAAAGGAATTGCCTGTTGAGCTCAACTTAGAGCCAGCGTCTTGGATGGTCTCTATTTTATTACCTATAAAAAAGTTTCATTCGTTTTTTTCGCAGGAGGCCAACTATATCACTTTTCTATCTCAAGAAAACAAACAACAAAAATATTATCAGGAATCGGTTATTAGCCCATCAATGGCAATAGCACTAAATCAGCTGTTACAATTTAATTTGCACCCAACCATTAAGCCGCTATATTTTAAAGCAAAAACATACGAGCTTTTAAGCCTGTATTTTAACAAACCGCTAGAAGGCGATGTGGCGCAATGCCCATTTTTGGCAAATGAGGCCAATGTTTCTAAAATAAAAAACGCCAAACAAATTATTGTGTCTAGAATGGCCGAACCACCTTCACTTCAAGAACTCGCAGATGAGGTGGCTTTGCCAATCAATCGTTTAAAAGAAGGGTTTAAGCAAATTTATGGGGATTCGGTATATAGCTTTTTGCTCTCCTACAAAATGGAAGTGGCCAGAGAATATTTGGCCAGCGGCAAGTTTAATGTGAACGAAGTAGGATTAAAAGTGGGATACAGTACAGCGTCTCATTTTATCGCGGCCTTTAAAAAACGATATGGGACAACCCCAAAAAAGTACTTGAGCAGTTTGCCAATAAATTAAATTAATAGAAGCATTGATTTTAAGTGACTATATAAATTGCTAAGCCCTAAAGGGCGAAATATTTTTGTAGTGCTAAAAAAAGAGAAATTAAAAGATGAAAGGAGTATTACTTATTAATCTTGGATCGCCAGATAGTACCAACCCTAAGGACGTTAAAAGGTATCTGGACGAATTTTTAATGGACCCTCGTGTTATCGATGTCCCCTTTGTTTTTAGGAGTCTTTTGGTGCGAGGAATTATCCTTAACACACGCCCTAAAAAGTCGGCGGCAGCCTATAAAAAAATATGGTGGGAAGAAGGATCACCACTCATCGTACTATCCCAACGCTTACAGGCTAAAGTGAAAAAGCAGCTCAATATTCCAGTAGGGTTGGCCATGCGTTATGGGAGCTTGAGTATTCAAAAAGGCATGCAAGAACTGGTAGAAAAAGGTGTAACAGAACTCTTGGTTGTTCCTTTGTATCCGCAGTTTGCCATGGCAACAACCGAGACTATCGATGTTAAAGTGGCCGAATTAAAAGATGCCCATTTTCCAGGTTTAGAAATAACGAGCTTGCCAGCATTTTACCATGAGCAAGCGTATCAAGAAATTCTAGCTCAGAGTATTAAAGAAGGGCTCGAGGGGTCTAATTATGAGCATGTGCTTTTTAGTTACCACGGAGTGCCAGAACGCCATATTCGCAAAAGTGATGTGACCAAATCACATTGCAAAATCGATGGAAATTGTTGTAATACACCATCTAAGGCACATCAATTTTGTTATAGGCATCAGTGTTTTGAGACGACCAAGCAAGTAGCCAAAATCTTAAATCTGAAAGAGGGGACTTATAGCACAACTTTTCAATCGCGTTTGGGTTTTGACCCATGGTTACAACCTTATACAGATCGTACCATAGAAAATATGGGGCTAAAAGGAATCAAAAACATGGCAATCGTTACGCCAGCTTTTGTGAGTGATTGTTTAGAAACCTTAGAAGAAATCGCCATGGAAGGAGAAGAGATATTCCATGAAGTTGGTGGCGAACAATTTACCGTTGTGCCTTGCCTTAACGATAGAGACGACTGGGCCAATTTGCTCGCAAGTTGGATAGAATCCTGGCAAATAAAAGATGTAAAAAAAGCGATCGCTTAAATGGCTAAACGCAATTCAGAAAAATTAGGATCCGAACCAATCTCGTCGTTGCTTGTGCAGCAGGCGGTTCCGGCATCTATAGGTATTTTGGTCATGTCGCTAAATATGATCGTTGATACCATTTTTGTGGGGCGATGGATTGGCCCCATGGCCATAAGTGCCATCACGGTTGTGATCCCTGTCACCTTTTTTATTGCCGCCATTGGTCTCGCCGTTGGAGTAGGCGGAAGCTCTGTCTTATCGAGAGCTTTGGGCGCTGGCAACCATAACAAGGCATTGAAAGTTTTTGGGAATCAAATCAGTATAACTTTTGCTACTTCAGGAATTTTGGCCATTCTTGGACTTATTTTTCAGGATTATTTAATCGGGTTTTTTGGAGCAGACGAATCGTTTAAAGAGCTTGCGTTAACCTATTACAATATTGTGATGTACGGAATCGTAATGCTTGCCATGTGTATGATGGGCAACAACGTAATCCGTGCAGAAGGGAAGCCAAAGTTTGCCATGTATGCCATGATGTTGCCAGCCATAGGAAACATTCTTATGGACTATGTTTTAATTAAAGTATTTGGCTGGGGCATGGCAGGAGCGGCCTGGGCCACCTTTATCAGTTATGCTATTTGCTTTGGGTTTATCTTTTGGTTTTTTGTAGCCAAAAGCGAGCTTCGTCTCAACATTAAGTCGTTCTTTTTAGAAAGAAAAATTGTCAACGAAATAAACGCGCTTAGTTCGGTAACCTTGGCCAGACAAGGCGTTATTGCTGTACTCACTATACTGCTGAACAATGTATTGATAAGGTATGGCGACGCCTTAGATGTTGCAACCTATGGTATCATTAGCAGAATGCTCATGTTTATGTTGTTCCCAGTAATTGGGGTAAATCAAGGGTTTTTGCCCATCGCCGGATTTAATTATGGGGCAAAAAAGTACGGTCGTGTAAAAGAGTCCATCAAGATGTCAATTATGTATTCTGGAGCTTTGGCACTTTTAATTTTTGCCGTGATTATGATTTTCCCAACAAGTTTTGTCTCTGTATTTGTGAGTAATTCTGGAGATAGCAGTGCCCAAATTATGGCAGACAATAACGAGATACTGGCGCGCGCACCTAATGCTTTGCGCTGGGTATTTGCTGCAACGCCTGTTATCATCATTCAGTTGATTGGAGCTTCATATTTTCAGGCCATTGGTAAGGCAATCCCTGCATTGCTGCTCAGCCTTACAAAACAAGGGTTCTTTTTGATTCCGCTTATCCTGATTCTTCCTGCTTATTTTGGAGTTTTTGGAGTTTGGATTGCTTTTCCTATCGCAGATGTACTGGCAACCCTAGTCACTGGATTCTACCTAAACAAGGCGGTAAAAGGCTTGCCAGACACCGAACCTCTGAGCGTCGAATCAACAACGCCAGTTTAGTCAAATTGGTTAATTCCGTATAGGACTTCTTTTAGTTTACTGCCGTTAATCTCTACAGGTTTGTATGCCGTATTAAACTTTTGAATCGTAACAGCAATGTTCTCCTTTAAGGTTAAAAATTCTGCAGGAATTTTAGGCAAGCAATGTGTCTCTGTTTTGTATGTATTAAGCATGATTGCGAACTTTTGATAAAACTTTTCCCCTTGGTCTATAAAGTTGTTATACTGATCAATAAACTGTAACAAACGATCTATTGGAAACTCTAGATTTATTTGCATTCTTGTAATTTTTTGTTGCTTTTCTGGGGATGTAAGTAATAAATTCAGCTCTTCTAAATAGGTCTCGAGCTTTGCCTTAATGGCATCCCAATCGTCTCTTGCTCTGCAGTCCTTTAAGGCAGTTTGATATTGAATGGGTTTAGTATAATCTATAAAGAGTTGGTCGAGTGACTCTATTACACCTTGATTGGACTGTTGTAAAAAAGTGGTTTCAAAGAAAATGGTATTTAAGTCGTTATGCATACGCAATGTAAAATCTAGAATACATTCGACTTCTTTTATACTGGCCTCTTTTTCTGATTTTGAACTGTCGTTGGCGGTAAAAATGGAAACAAAAGAATGAATCACAGAGGTGTAGATGTTCTCTCCCAATATGCCCGATAGATTAAAGCCTACCTTTTTATTGTTCTTTGATGCTAAGATATTTCTAATGCTTGCAAATTCTGGGTACGAATTTGGGTTAGACATATTGCTTATCTCATTAAAGGTAGAAACCGAGCTAAGGTGATGGTCTAAGGCCAGCGTTTTTTCGTAAATAATCTTGATTATCTCGAGCCCTTTAAGGTATCGTATTTTACTAATGTTTGTCATTTCTTTTTGTTGCAAAAGAGCGAGTTGATCTTTAAGCCCTTCTTTTTGAATCAAGAGTGACATCAATCGATTTGGGTCCTGGGCTATTTTTAGATTCTGGCTTGTACTTGCCAGGGCTAAGTACAAGGTTTTGTATTCTAAAGCATAGTGTTGTCGGGCCTTAGCGAGTTGCTGCTCAAGCTCTTCAATGACCACATCAATCGTTGGATTCTTGGCAGGGCTATGAGCAGCAAGCCCATTGAGGGTGATAGGATTCAGGGTAAAGAGCATCATAAAGAGTAGGATTTTCATGATTTTGATTTTATTAGGATTACATCTATAAAATGTTCGCTAATCAAGGCCTCAAAATTAGAGGCGACTATTAGATTTAGCAGGATTCCGGTGCTTTCATGCATGGCGTTTTTAGTTTTTGAATCTAAGGCAAAGGCTTGTTCTATTTGCAATATTTCGTTGTCCGATTCTTGTGAAATACTTTTGCCAAAGAGCCTTTCTATTTGTTCCAGACTTAATTTAGATTTATAAAGCCTCAAGATGATGTTGCCGTAGATATCTTTGATAAATTGAGCATTGTTTGTTTTTGAGGTTGCCTGTGTTTCTATTCCGCAGATACCTCTACCAGAATTACAAGCACCATGTCTGCCAATCTTGATTTCGGAAGTTTGGGCATTGGCAATGCCGCTCAAAATCCCTAACATGAGGGTGAAGAGAAAAGTTTTCATATGTGAGGTGTTTTAGCCTTTTGACCTAAATGGCTTGAAGGCGAATTCGTTAATTAGAATCAAGGGGGTTTTGGCGATGTCTTTCTTTACTTTATAAAGAAAAGCCAAGCCTACTAATAGAAATGGACTGTAAACTAACAGCAATAAAAATGTTCCCATGATGGTTTCGGAAAGGGGCGTGCTTTCTGCTATCGAATTTGCTTGTTCTGGAACGATAAAAGAATCATTTTGATATTTATTGGCATACGATGGGAAGTTGATCAAGGTATGTGCCAATCCCGCTAGGTAAATGTTTCTGCACAATAGAAAAAAAGCGCCGAGAAAAACACCCATAACTATAGAGAACAAAACCTGGTTTATGACGCTTTCTATCGAGGGATTACTCCAAAGGTTGATCAAATGAATCAGCGCAAAAATAAGTGACGAGTAAAAGAGACTCTTAATTAGACTTACCCCTTTTGTCATATAGTGGTTGAGTATAATTCCTCTAAAAATCAATTCTTCCCAAAAAGTTTGGAGATAAATAAGCCCCACCAAACCTATCACAAATGGCAAACTATTGGTCTGACTAGTAAAACCATCTGATGCCCACGCACTATAGGCAAAAAGCAAGACCATTGCAGGGATGACAATTATTTTGTTGTGCACTGTTGCCAATGGTTTTAGACTTATAAAAACAGAGTTTCTCCATAAAATAATGGCAACAAGCCCTATAATCAGAACAAAGGGGATAGCTCTTTTCAAAAGTATAGTATCAATTCCTTTTAACACGATTCCACTAGACAATAGAACAACGACGATCGAGACAAAAAGCAGGACAATTTTTAGAGATAATTTGAACATCTTATTTATTTAAATGCAAGGCATTCTAAAGCGACGAATGCCTTGCGTAGTTTAAACTAAAGCAATAAAATTTCGATGTCTATACCAATTTCACATTCTGTAACCTCCCAACAAGACCAGCCCCACCAGATACATACAGGACATGTCACTCCCCCGGGACAAGGGCAGCCACATTTTTTAAATTTGCAGCTAATGCCAGTTCCTCTGCCAAGCTTAGAACCATGCTTAAAGGTAACATCCATGAACGTTTTATTTTTAGGTGTTTTCCCGCTAATTTTTTTATAATCACCTCGTTCGTGTGAGTAGTAAATTCCATCGCCGGCTTTGGGGTCGTTTTTTTTACCATCGTCAGAAAAAACAACTCCATTTAGCGCGAAGCCAGGCGGAAGTTGATTTTTGCCGCCAAAGTCGGTAAGCGTAAGCTTTATAATAAATGAACCATCATTTTGATCGATATATTCTAAGTCTGTTATCGCGATGTTTTGTTGAAGATATTTTTCTGTTTGTGCGATAGCGTTGCTCGAAATTGAACCGAACAGAATAAGAATGAGTATTGTTAATTTAAGTTTCATAATGTGAGATTTTTGTTTCGTGTTAGTGAAAAGACGAAAGGGGCCGTCTAAGGGCTAAGCCTTTTAATAGGTTTAGCGATGTTAATTGAGAATAGCCACCTTGTGGCTGATTTCCCGGAATGTTTTATAGCTACGTCATTTTGTATGATATTAAATTGAATATGTAAAAAGCAGATATTGGAGCTGCAGTGTGAGCACTAAGGTAATGGGCTTATGGACTCAAAAACAAGGCTTTAAGGGCTAGATTTATATATTTTGACTACCGATTTATAAAACGAGAGCCGTCTTAAAAACATGACGTTGGTCATAGTTTAAATAGCTTGTACGCCCCAACTTTACTAGCTTTATTCAAAGCCTATGCTCACAATTGAAGATTTTAAAAACAGCAAGAACAAAGAGGATTTTATTAAGATCCTCAAAGAGAAAGAAGACCCTCAAAAAGTGCGAGAAATATTACACACCTTGCAATACGAAAGAGAACTGCTTAAACTACAAGCAGAACTAGTCAACCTACAGCAATGGGTTGCGAAGCATAAAAAAAGAGTGTGTATTATTTTCGAAGGTCGCGATGCTGCAGGAAAGGGAAGCACCATACGACGATTTATAGAACACTTAAACCCTAGGTCTATGCGCGTAGTGGCTTTGACCAAGCCTACTGCTACAGAAAGTGGGCAGTGGTATTTTAGACGTTACATCAAAGTGCTTCCAAACCCTGGAGAAATCGTTTTTTTTGACCGCAGTTGGTACAATCGAGCTGTTGTAGAACCTGTAATGGGCTTCTGTAATGAGATGCAATATGACAAATTTATGGTGCAGGTGCCCGAATTCGAGCATATGTTGTACGAAGACGGCGTAGATGTTATTAAATTCTGGTTTTCTATTTCTAAAGATGAACAGCTCAGACGTTTCAATGCGCGTTTGGAGAATCCCCTCAAACGATGGAAGTTTAGCCCAGTAGATCAAGAAGGTCAAAACCGTTGGGACGAGTATACTCATTATAAAGAGCAAATGTTTAGCAAAACCCATACCTCTATTAGCCCTTGGATTATAGTTAAGACCAACATCAAAAAAGAGGCCCGATTAGAAAGTATTAGGTATGTGTTGTCTCGTTTTAAATACGATAACAAAGGAGAATCTGGAGTGTCTACGTTTCCAGATCCTAATGTAATTCAGCGGTATCATAGAAGTGTAACACAAATAGACCTATAGTATGATTAAGATATCACCTAAAGAACTTAAGAGCTTACGATCTAAAAAAGGAATTAAGCAATTTTTGCTCGGAGAAGACATAAACTTTTCTAAGATATTAAGGCACGTAAAATCAGAGAATAGAATCAAGTCATTGCAAGAAGAATTGATCAAGCTCCAGCATTGGACAGAGGAGAGCAAGGCAAAGGTTGTCATAATTTTTGAAGGCCGAGACGCGGCGGGTAAAGGTGGCGCTATTCGCAGAGTCACAGAACACCTTAACCCTCGTGAATTTAAAGTCGTAGCCTTGCCAAAGCCAACCCAAGAAGAGCAAGGCCAGTGGTATTTTCAGCGGTATATTAATAGGCTTCCAAAGGAAGGGAAAATGGTGTTTTTTGACAGAAGTTGGTATAATAGAGCGGTGGTCGAACCCGTAAACGGTTTTTGTTCAGAAGAGGAATATAACATCTTTATGAATCAGGTAAATGAGTTTGAGCGCATGATTATTGAGTCAGGGATTCATCTTATTAAATTTTACTTTTCGATCTCCAAAGAAGAGCAAGAAAAACGTTTCAAAGAGATAATTGCAAGTCCGGTAAAAAAATGGAAATTTAGCGCCGTAGACCGAAAGGCTTTGGAGTTGTGGGATGACTACACCAGGTATAAGAAAGAAATGTTCAAAAAAACAGATACCAAATTAGCTCCATGGATTATCATTAAGGCCAACAAAAAGACCAAAGCTAGGGTCGAGGTTATGGAGCATATTTTGGATAAAATTCCTTACATCCCTAAAGACGAGCACGTCATTGAGCATATCGAAATAGAAACAAATTGAGTTGATATTTGGGCCCATAAAATTGGGAGCAATAGATTTTTCAAAGCGAGATTGAAGAGTTATCTTTAACCAAACCAATCAAGCGAAAATCATGAGATTCAAATTACCCATCGCGGCGACCTTGGTATGCGCCGTACTGTCCCTTTTTACGACTCAATTCACAGCTGCTCAATCGTTAAACACAGATTATCTAGACGCCTTAGAGTACAGGTTAGTGGGCCCTTTTAGAGGAGGCAGAAGTGCTGCTGTAACCGGAGTTCCTGGTAAAGACAATTTGTTTTATTTTGGCGCCACAGGTGGCGGAATCTGGAAGACTTTAGACGGAGGGCGCACTTGGGAAAACATTTCTGATGGCTATTTTGGAGGTTCTATTGGAGCGATCGAAGTGAGCACAGACGACCCCAACGTAATCTATGTTGGAGGCGGAGAAAAAACAGTTCGAGGTAATGTGTCTTCTGGCTACGGAATCTGGAAATCTGTAGATGCTGGTAAAACCTGGGCTCAAATGGGGCTCGAAAAATCGCGACATATTCCGCGCATCGCCATTCATCCAAAAGATCACAATATAGTTTTTGCTGCAGTAATGGGCAATATTTACAAACCCACTCAAGAACGCGGGGTGTACAAAAGTACCGATGGCGGAAAAACTTGGCGTAAAACCCTTTTTGTAAATCAAGATGCCGGGGCGGTCGATTTAATTATGGATCCTAGCAACCCAAGAATTTTATATGCTTCGACCTGGAACGTGCGTCGCACTCCCTATAGTTTGAGTAGTGGTGGCGATGGTTCTGCCCTTTGGAAGAGTACCGATAGTGGCGAGACTTGGACCGAAATCTCGACCAATAAAGGCTTTCCTACAGGCACCTTAGGAATCATTGGAGTAACGGTATCGCCTGTAAATGCAGACCGCGTTTGGGCTATCGTAGAAAACAAAGACAAAGGCGGTGTCTATCGCAGCGAAGATGGTGGCGAGACCTGGAGGCTCATCAATAGCGAACGCAAATTGCGTCAAAGAGCTTGGTATTACACAAGAATTTATGCCGATTCGCAAGATCCAGAAGTAGTTTACGTACTCAATGTGCGCTATCACAAAAGTACCGATGGCGGAAAAACCTATAGCACATACAATGCGCCTCATGGCGATCATCATGATTTGTGGATTGCACCAGAAAATCCAAAACGCATGATTATTGGCGACGATGGGGGTGCGCAAGTCACCTACGATGGCGGTGAGACTTGGAGCACGTATCACAATCAACCCACCTCTCAGTTTTATAGGGTGACTACAGATAATGCCTTTCCGTATCGCATTTATGCGGCACAACAAGACAATTCTACCGTTAGGATTCCTCATAGAACAGAAGGCTTCTCTATAGACGATGACGATTGGGAATCTACAGCAGGTGGAGAAAGTGCGCATATCGCTATCGACCCAAAAGATAACGACATTGTTTACGGCGGTAGTTATGATGGATTTTTAACGCGATTTAATCATAAAACCGGAACAGTGCGAAGCATAAGTGTGTGGCCAGACAATCCCATGGGCCATGGCGCAGAAGACATGAAGTATCGCTTTCAGTGGAACTTCCCGATTATCTTTTCGCCACATGACCCCAATAAGATGTATACCTTTTCTAATCGTGTGCACGTAACGACTAACGAAGGTCAAAGTTGGGATGTCATTAGTCCTGATTTGACTCGAAACGACCCAGAAAAACTCAAATCTTCTGGAGGCCCTATTACTCAAGACAACACTTCTGTAGAGTATTATTGTACTATTTTCGCTGCCGCGGAATCGACGGTGACGCAAGGCTTGCTTTGGACAGGATCTGACGATGGCTTAGTACATGTTTCTAAAGACGGCGGAGCCAATTGGGAGAATGTTACTCCTAAAGGCATGCCAGACTGGATGATGATTAACAGCATCGAACCTTCGCGTTTTGATCCAGCGGTTTGCTATATCGCAGGAACCAAATATAAAACAGGAGACTTTGCACCATACTTGTACAAGACTTCTAACTACGGGCAAACTTGGACTAAAATTACCAATGGTATACCAAGCGAACATTTTACTAGAGTGCTTAGAGAAGATCCAAATCGCAAAGGAATTTTGTATGCAGGGACAGAAACAGGCATGTATATCTCTACAAACGATGGAGCTAACTGGCAGTCGTTTCAGCTTAATTTACCTATTGTTCCAATTACCGATTTGGCACTTAAAGACAACAACCTAATCGTTGCCACTCAAGGGCGAAGTCTATGGATCATTGACGACCTAACCTTTGTGCATCAAATAGCAGCTGGCGCTTCTGGCGACAACGTGCTTTTTAAGCCTAAAGACACCTACCGAATGGGTGGGGCTGGCCGTACAGGGAGTAAAACCGCAGGAGCCAATCATCCTGCTGGAGTGATTACCTATTATTATGTAAAAGATCCAGAAGAGAAAGACATCAGATTGAGTTATGTGAATTCGCTTAACGATACCATAATGAGTTATGGTACCAAGGACAAAAAGAACAAGCTCACTGTAGAACCTGGTGCCAATGTATTTAATTGGAACACACGAGGCGAAGGTGCCGAACGCCTAAAAGGAATGATTCTTTGGTGGGCAAGTACCAACGCACCCAAGGCTGTTCCTGGGGAGTATAAAGTAGTACTAACCGTAGATGGCGCGAGCCAAAGTCAACCCTTTACGATTCTTCCAGACAAGAATTCTGAGGCTACCGTGGCAGACATGCAAACCCAGTACAACTTTATCACAGATGTAAACGAAGCGGTGGATAGAGCTCATAAGTCGATTAAGAAAATTAGAAAGATTAACGATCAATTGGGGGCTTTCCAGAAGCAATATAAAGACAATGAGCAGGTAAAAACACTGGTCGATAAAGCCAAAGAATTAAGCGATCAGTTTGGTGAGATCGAGAAGGCCTTGTATCAGACCAAAAACAGATCTGGGCAAGATCCTCTTAATTTTCCTATACGACTCACAAACAAATTAGCACACCTAAACTCATTGGTAGGCATGGACGACTTCCCGCCGACGGCTCAAGATATTGCTGTTAAAAATGAATTGGTGGCGGCCATCGATACCCACCTGCAAAAGTTTGATGTGTTGATAACGCAAGAGATTGCCAATTTTAACGCACAGTTTAACGAGCTTAAACTCAATTATTTATTTGTTGAGCCAGAAGATTAATGGAATATAATTATATAAAAGCCCTGCATCTAATTTTTGTAATCACCTGGTTTGCGGGGCTCTTTTATATTGTACGCCTGTTTGTATATCAAATAGAAGCAGCTACAAAACCAGAGCCAGATCGTACAATTTTAGGCGATCAGTTTAAAATTATGACCAAGCGTTTGTGGTATATCATCACGTGGCCTTCTATGTTGTTAGCGATCCTGTTTGCTGTGTGGTTATTGGTGCTAAGGCCTTTCTACATTACCGACGGTTGGATGCAACTTAAGTTAGGATTTGTGATAGTGCTTATAATCTATCACATAAAATGTCACTTAATCTTTAAAGACCTGCAGGCAGACAAAATACGCTATTCATCAAATTTTATGCGCATTTTTAACGAAGGTGCAACCCTATTGCTGTTCGCGATTGTCTTTTTAGTAATTTTAAAGAACGGTCTGGATATGGTGTACGGCACGGTAGGATTAATAGCCTTCGCCGTATTGCTTATGATGGGCTACAAGATTTATAAACGATATCGAACCAAAAAAGATAAATAAACGGTCTGGTCTTTGATGCACCAACTAGTATTGCATCATAAAAAAGCAAACAAGTGAAGTTAAGCCTGCGCACGCGAATTTTTCTCTCCATGATACTCCTGGTCATTGGAGCTTCTGTGTTGATTGCTGCGGTTTCTATTTATCAGTATCGTGAAGAGGCCGTAGAGTATCACCGAGATCGATTAGAACGAAAAGAGACGGCTATTAGAGAAAACATAAATTATGTTCTAAAAACCACTACCTATCCGGTCGATACAGAAAATATACCGCTCATATTTAGGACCAAGATTTATGAGATCAAAGACATACATAATCTAGAACTGTATATCTACGATCTAGATGGAGGCTTGCTTAAGTCTTCTAAAGCTTCTCTTATGCGTGACACGACCAGAGCACAAATTCCTTCGAGAATATTATCTGGCCTAGAGGCTTCGCCAGACAAAAAATTTATTGAGCAGCTCAGTCTAGACGGGCAAGATTTTCAGTCGTCATATTCGTACATCACAGATCTACATTTTAAGCCATTGGCGATTCTTAATTTGCCATATATAGAAGAAGACGACTTTATCACTCGTGAGCTCAAAGAGTTTTTAACGCGATTGGCTCAAATTTACTTACTCATGCTATTGGTCGCGATTGGCTTGGCGTATTTTTTATCTAAATACATTACCAAATCGCTTAATTCGATTATAGAAAAAATGAACGAAACCTCACTCGGAATCCGCAACAAAAAAATCTTAGTAAACGATCCGGGGAGTGAGATTGCTTCGCTGGTAAACGCGTACAACAGCATGATCGACGAGCTGGAAGTGAGTGCTGCGATGCTAGCGAGTAATGAGAGAGAGGCTGCTTGGCGCGAAATGGCCAAGCAAGTAGCACACGAAATAAAAAACCCTTTAACACCCATGCGATTGTCTGTGCAATCGTTCGACAGAAAATTTGATCCCAGCGATCCAAAAATCAGCGAAAAAGTAAAAGAGTATAGCAACACCCTTATTCAACAGATAGATACTATGAGCTCGATTGCTTCGGCATTTTCTACCTATGCAGAAATGCCTGCCCAACAGGACGAAACATTAAACGTAGTCAAGATTACCAAGCTTGCGCTCGATATTTTTAATGAGCACTATATTCATTTTGAGCCAAGTCAAAAAGAGATCATTGCGATGTTTGATCGCACCCAACTAATACGAGTAATCACCAACCTTGTAAAAAATAGCATTCAGGCGCTACAGAGTACAGAAAACCCAAGAATAGAAGTCAAGGTGTTTACAGAGCAAAACAATGTAGTGATTACAGTCGCAGATAACGGATCTGGAATAAGCGAAGAAAACAAACCCATGGTTTTTGAACCTAAATTTACAACCAAAACAAGTGGAATGGGCCTAGGACTGGCTATGGTTAAAAATATTGTTGATACCTACGGCGGAAGCATTACATTTGAATCTAAGCAAAGTGAAAAAACAATGTTTACCGTAACTATTCCGCAGAGCAAAACTAATAAAGATTAACGATGAACTACCAAAACATACTTTCTGATCTAAATGATGGTATTTGCACCATAACGGTGAATAGACCTTCTAAATTGAACGCCTTAAACTCTAGCACCATTCAAGAGTTGCACGATGCTTTTAAAGATGCAAATGACGACGATAGCTGCAAGGTGATTATCGTTACTGGGTCTGGAGAAAAAGCATTTGTAGCAGGTGCAGACATAAGCGAATTTGCAGATTTTTCTGTTGCCGAAGGGCAGCAACTAGCCGCCAAAGGACAGGCGTTGCTTTTTGATTTTGTTGCCAATCTCTCTACTCCTGTCATCGCTGCGGTGAACGGTTTTGCACTTGGCGGAGGTCTCGAACTTGCCATGGCGGCACATTTTAGATTGGCCAGCGACAATGCCAAACTTGGGTTGCCAGAAGTATCGTTAGGAGTGATTCCTGGCTATGGAGGCACACAGCGCTTGCCACAACTCATTGGGAAAGGCCGTGCAATGGAGCTCATTATGACTGCCGGAATGATCGATGCGGCGACAGCACATTCCTATGGCTTGGTGAATCATGTTACCACTCAAGAAGAACTACTACCAAGTTGCGAAAAGATAGCAGGCAAGATTATGCGTAATTCGTCTGTTGCTATTGGAGCTGCCATAACCGCGATCAATTCTAATTACGAAGATGGCGAGAATGGTTTTGACACCGAGATCACCGAGTTTGGAAGATGCTTTGGTACAGCAGATTTTAAAGAAGGGACTACCGCCTTTTTAGAAAAACGCAAGGCAGATTTTCCGGGCAAGTAAACTGGAACAAATCCAATATTTTGGAATATTTCCAAATTAGTTCTAACTTTGGTAGCTCACCCCTATCTAAGTTACGCTATGCAATCTCACCTTTCTGGCCGTGGAGCACAACACCGTGTTACCAATAAATTTGAAGCCCATTCACACGAATGGCTAGACGACTTTTTAAACTTTTGCGCCTTAGAAAACGAGACAGTCGAGTCTAATCTGTCCAAATATGTGTCTGTGTACCCTAAGAGTTTTGTAAACAAAGTAAATAGCCCAGATGTTGGAATGGAATACTCGGCCAACCCCTATCAGGGGTGCGAACACGGTTGTGTGTACTGTTATGCGCGCAATTCTCACGAATATTGGGGCTATGGAGCGGGTTTAGATTTTGAACGGACTATTTTGATTAAAAAGAATGCGCCAGAACTTTTGGTTAAAAAACTCAAAAGTAAAACTTGGGAACCTCGCCCCATTGTTTTTTCTGGCAATACAGACTGTTATCAGCCTATTGAGCGAAAAACCGAAATAACCCGAAAGTGCCTTAAAATAATGTTGGACTGGAAAAACCCAGTAGGGATTATTACCAAAAATTCACTCATACTTCGCGATCTAGATATCCTATCGGAATTGGCAAAGTTGAACTTGGTTACTGTCGTAATATCTATCACTTCGCTAAGCGAAAAAACCAGACGCCTGTTAGAACCACGTACTGCTACGATTAAAAAGCGTTTACAAACCGTCGAGACGCTGGCCAAAGCCGGAATTCCGGTAAGTGTGATGATGGCGCCTATTATACCATCTTTGACAAGTCATGAGATTTTACCTTTATCTAAGGCCGTCGCAGATGCTGGTGCAAAACGTATCGCTTACACTATCGTTAGGCTAAACGGCCAATTGGCAGAAATTTTTACGCAATGGTTGGAGGCCACTATGCCAGACAAGGCTCAAAAGATTCTAAATCAAATAGCCGAATGCCACGGAGGCAATCTTAACGATAGCAGATTTGGAACCAGAATGCGCGGCGAGGGTCCTATCGCCAAGCAAATTAATGACTTAATTGGCCTTGCCAAGAGGCGTTATTTTAAGGACCTGCCCAAGGTCGAACTTCGTACAGACCTTTTTTGCAACCCCTTAGAGAATCAACTTAAATTGTTTTAATCAAAGTGTTAACTTTTATCGGAATTACTCTTTTTTAGCAATTTATAAGTTAATTTAAGCATACGAAAGTTTAACTATCGTATTATGAAATCACGTATACTACTTTTTGGCTTGTTTCTATTTAGTATTCATACGTATGGACAATCTCCTGTAACAATCAAGGCTTTCGTGATAGATGCTAAAACAGAAAAACCCATAGAATTTGCAAATATTGGCTTTGTAGATAAAAGCGTTGGAACTGTAAGTTCTAAAACAGGGTTTTTTATACTCGATTTTGACGAACTAGAAATTGGTCTCGCAAGCAAATTACAATTTTCTACAATTGGTTATGAAACGCTAAACATGACCTTGGCCGAACTGTACAAAAGACTCAAAACCTCTGATGTAATTTATATGACGCCTACTGTTTACGATTTAGAAGAGGTGCTTTTGATTCCAGAAGATAGACGAAAAATCTCCCTTGGAAATATGAACGTTGATCCAGAACGTTTTGGGTATTGGAAATCTGGGAAAGCCTTAGGAGGCGAAATCGCTACCCGTATACGTATTAGAAAGCCACAAACTCAACTTGAGGCTTTTTACTTTAATGTGGTCGAAAATCGATCAGATAGTTTATTAATCAGGCTAAATGTATATGATTACAAAAATAGATATCCAACCAGTAATATTCTTGGGCAAAACATTTTTTATACTATTAAGACAAAACGAGGGAAGGTAGGAATAGACTTATCGCCTTATAATATTATTGTAGATAGCGATATCGTAATTAGCATTGAGCTTATAGAGATTTATGGAGATAAGATTGAATTTGCAGTTTCGACTAGTTTAGATTCAGGGATATCTCATACCCGCTATGTGAGTCAAGATACTTGGAAGCGACACGAAAAAACTTCTATGGCATTTGTTTTAGAAGCCACTTACCCAAAGGGTTCTAAAAATAACAAACCACTAGAACGAGAGGGGCCAAATAAGGTTATACTCTATTGGGATGCCTCTATTTCTGGTTCAAGAAGGGACATTCAGAAAGAGTTAGAGCTTTTAAGGCGTTATCTTAATACCTTAGAACAAGTAGAAGTGCAAGCAGTTAAATTTTGGCCTGCCAAACAAGAAATTCAACGTTTTGATATTAAAAAAGGCAGATCGGAATCTTTACTGACTTATTTGAGCAAAACGCTGTATGACGGCGACAGTGACTTTTCAAATGTATTGACTAAAACCGATTATGAGGCTCAATTAGCTTTGGTTTTTTCTGATGGACTAAGTGCTGTTTCGACCCTCGAAAACAAACTTAGTTTGCCTGTTTTTGCGGTAAATAGTCACGCGAAGGCTAAACACAATGTTTTACAGCAGATATCCAATTACAGCGATGGATATTACATTGATTTGCATAAGATGGAGATAGTACAAGCTTTACGCGCAATGCGTTATTATATAGACGACAATGTTGTCTATGCTCAAGATAATAAGCTGTTAAAAACCAATGGTGTTTACGGTAAAGTTCATGATGGTAACCTCCCTTTGCAAAGAGCGTTGGTTAGAGTTATTGGCACCTATAATGAGGTTGAAACCGATGTTGAAGGCAACTATATTATTGAAGCCGACCCTGGAGACATACTTTCTTTTAGTTTTTTAGGAACTAATATTAAACAGGTTAGAGTTACACATAAAGGAGAGCTCAATGTTCGATTAAACCCCCGAGGTGAACAGCTAGATGAGGTTGTTTTAAAACAGTCGGTTAGTAGTCAAGAGCTGGTAAATACTCCTTATGGCAAACAAAAAATGGAGCAAGTTTCTTATGCTATTACTGGTTTAAAACAAGAAGACATTACTGAGCAGTATACCACGCTCGACCAATTAATGAGAAAAATTCCCGGGGTATTAGTCATAGGGATAGGAAGCGAAAAAAGATACGTTTTTGCTAGAAACTCAGGCTCGTCGGTAACCTTGAGTACAGTTCCAATTATAGTAATTGATAATAGAATTTATATTCAAGAACGCAATATAGAATGGGAATTACCTCCACTTGACGTTCAAACAATTACAAATGTAGAGGCGATTAAATCTATTGTAGGCACTAATCGTTATGGCTCGCTTGGGGCTTATGGCGCGATCGTAATTACTACAAATGCCACTAACTTTGATTGGGCTAAACCATCGCAAAAGAAACCTTCTGCCTTGATAGAAGGGAATAATTTCAATTTAGACTTGCCCATGATCAGCGATCAATATGTGAAGCCCGATTATTTAGTTCAATGGGAAAAGGCCGCCAATTTTGATGAGGCTTACAGACGCTATCAAGAGTTAAGCAAGTATCCCAAAAATCAGAAGATTTTGTTTTTTCTCACAGCATCAGATTTTTTTAGAGAGTGGGACCCTGACATTTCGTATGCTGTTTTATCTAATGTTGGTCTGTTGACTAGACAAAGTTTAAAATCACAAAAAGGATATGCCTATTTGTTAGAAGAACGAGGTTATGACAAACAGGCGCTTACAATATATAAATCATTGCGGGAGCGATATCCCGATTTGGCCCAGAGTTATTTTGACTATGCTAGAAGTTTAGAGCAAAACGGTTTAATCGAAGAAGCTTATGAGCTGTACAAAGAAATGCTAATCAATACAACGAAAGGTGTAACCTTTACTGCGATTCAAAAAGATGTTGAGTTGGCCCTTAGGCGCCTGGTAAAGACTCATAAAAGTAAATTATCATACCAAGATATCCCCAATAGTCTATTAGATGTTTCTTTTAGTCAAAAAGTTCGGATTGTTTTTGAATGGAACGATCCAAGTGCTCAATTTGAATTACAATTTGTAAATCCTCAAAAAAAGTATTTCACTTGGACCCTTGATAGTTTTACGAATAAGAACAGGATGTTTCAAGGGGTAAAGCAAGGATATTTTTTGGAGTCATTTGAACTAGACGAGTCTATATTGGGCGAGTGGTTGGTCAATATTAAATATCTAGGAGGCGAGTATATTGAAAATCCAATTTTGATGAAGTATACAATCTACAAGAATTTTGGCGCTTCTAATGAAACTAAAAAAGTAAAAACGATTCGACTCTCCGACATTGAACAGTTTGCAATCCTTGATAGAATAATGCTGTAGAACTCTCTAAAAAGTATAAAAAAAGGTTAATCTTATTCGGATTTTATCCAAGCTTACTCATTTTTAGCGGTTTATACTTATATTTAGTAAAATGCTATTATCATGAAAAACATAATTTCTCTCTTATTATTATTTGTCGGTTTGCCATTAATGGCTCAAATGAACGTGGTGTCTGTAAATGCCTACGTTCTAGACGGAATCACACAACACCCTATAGAGTTTGTAAATTTGAACGTAGTCGATAGAGACTTAGGAACGGTCACAGCAACTGATGGCACTTTCCATTTGGAGTTTATAGAAGATCAAATAGGGGCACAAGACATTATTAAAATCACGGCGCTAGGCTATGCCACCAAAGAGATGCGCATTGATCGCTTTTTTAACCTGATGGAGAATAATAACATTCTTTATTTAAACCCATACAACCAAGATATTAGCGACGAGACCTTAGCCAATTCTGCAAAGACTAATGTCGCTAAACGCGGAATCACTGGGAAAGTTTCGAGTGCTCAGGGCCCAGTGCAAGGGGCTATAGTTGGAGTAAAGGGTTCTTACAAAAGAGTTATCACAGATGTGAATGGCCAATTTTCTATCGATGCCATGCCAGGACAAACTTTAGAGATTGAATCCTTAACCACGTTGCCTAAAGAGATAGCCGCTCAAAACAATATGAACATCGCCTTAGAGGTAGATGGAGAATTGTTGGAGCAGGTAAATCTTAAATCAGAAAAAAAGACTTTCTTAAGCGATCGAAAATTTGAGACTGCCTATGGTAAAAAAGAATTTAACCGTATCGGGTTTCGAGTAACTCAAATTAACGAAGAGAGCATTAACAATGGCTATACTTCTTTTGAGCAATTATTTTATCAATTGCCTATTGCCAACTTCAATATGGGATCTTCTATTACACTTAACAATGGACGCGCAACCGTTGTCGACGATGTAATTTATGCTCCAGGAAATATAATTCCGTATATCGACATTCAGAACGTATACAGTGTTACAGTAATCCCTGGTGTAGCTGGCGCGGTTAAGTACGGAACCTTAGGAAGAAATGGCGTTATCATTATTCGCACGAAGACCTATGCTGCTTCACAAGGAGACTATAAGCCAGAAGCAGAAGAGCAAAAAGCACTTGTGACTGGCAATAACTACAACGAGCAGTTACCATTGGCCAGTGCTATGCCAGCACCTAATTATATCGCAAGCCTACGACAGGCGTCTAGTTTTGATCAGGCCAAGAAGCTTTATAAGCAGCAACAACAAAGTGCCGATTCAAAAGGAATATCATTTTATGTTAATGCTTCTGAGTACTTTGAGCGTTGGTCTAAAGAGTATTCGGCATCGGTGGCCATGAACATTTTAGAAGTAGCACCTAAAAACACCAAGGCACTTAAAACGTTGGCCTATCGTTTAGAGGCGTTGGGCGATTTAGAAGGAGCTAAGTCTGTGTATCAAAGGTTGGCTATTCTAGCACCCAACGATGCTCAATCTTTTAGAGACTTGGCTTACATCTACAAAGAGACAGGCGAATACACCAAGGCTTTTGCCTTATACAAACGTATTCTAGCTAACAATACCGAGGGTGTAAACTTTAGTGGAATCCAGGCAGTTGCAGAGGCAGAACTACGTCATTTAATCGCCAATCATAAAGACAAAGTATATTATAAAGACTTGCCTAATTCGCTCTTGCAAGTGAGTTATAAAAAAGATGTGCGAGTGGTATTTGAGTGGAACGACCCCTTAGCAGAATTTGATTTGCAATTTGTGAGCCCATCAAAAAAGTACTTTACTTATAAAAACACCAAGTTTGACAACTTCGAGACAATGCAGCAGCAGCTTGCCCAAGGCTATGCCATTCAAGAGTTTGAGATAGACGACAGTCCAATGGGCGGTTGGTTAGTTAATATACAGTCATTGGCGGTAAACGCATCGGAGATAAATCCAACGTACTTAAAGTATACGGTTTATAAAAACTTTGGCACCAAGAAAGAGACCAAAGAGGTTCATGTGATTAACGTTAGTGCGCAACAAAAAAAGGTGACCCTAGCGAGTTTAGACCGTTAGTGCTTGCCCTCCCATTCGTTATAGAATTGGTCTAGATAAGACTCCATAAAAAAATGTCTTTTCTGGGCCATTTTTTTTCCGTGGGTGGTATGCATGCGGTCTTTTAGCAATAAGAGTTTTTCATAAAAATGGTTGATGGTAGGCGCTTTGGATTGTTTGTACTCTTCTTTGGTCATGTCCATATTTGGTGCGATAGAAGGGTCGTACAGGGCTCTGTTTTTAAATCCGCCATAATTAAAGCATCGCGCAATACCAATGGCTCCTAAGGCATCGAGCCTATCTGCGTCTTGTACTACTTTAAACTCTAAGCTGTCTATTTTTGATGCCTGTTTCCCACCTTTAAAAGAAATGTTTTCGATGATGGCCACTACATGATCTATCGTTGTGGCATCGACATTTTGATTTTGCAAAAACGCCTTCGCCATTTTTGGCCCTAAGGCTTCGTCTCCATCGTGAAATTTAGAATCTGCTATATCGTGCAATAAAGCGGCAAGTGATACCACAAGAAGATTAGCCTTTTCTTGTTCGCCAATGGTCTGGGCCGTTTTAAACACACGTTCTATATGAAACCAATCGTGTCCGCCTTCGGCGTTACTTAGTTCTTTTTTTACATAGTCAATCGTAGCGTTTATCAAGGGTTGGTGACTCATATAACGGCATTAGATATTTGTTCTTCCAGTAATTTTATCAGGGCCGAATGCTCATGGTCACTCACTTTTAATCCAGGGTGCACGGTATATTTAAGATGATTGCCCAAACCCATCGGAAAGTTGCCGTAACGAGTCATCTTCCACGAATTATTGATGGTGACAGGCACCACTATTGCCGTTGGAATTTCTTCGAACAAAGTGACCAGTCCCTTGGTTTGCCATTGTTTAGGCTTGCCGGTTTTACTTCGAGTGCCTTCAGGAAAAATGACTGCAGCGCGGTTATTATCACTAATATATTTGCCAAAGTCTTTAATGGCCGCAATTGCTTGAGTAGGGTTTTTGCGATCGATAAGAACAGATCCTCCATGACGTAAATTATACGAAACCGACGGTATCCCTTTGCCCAATTCTTTTTTGCTAATAAACTTTACATGATGCTTTCTAAAGTACCAAATGAGCGGGGGAATGTCGTAAAGGCTTTGATGGTTTGACACAATGATTATAGGCGCATTGGAAGGGAGTTTTTCTGTTCTGGTTATCGAGTGTCGAGTACCGAGAACTAGGGTGTCTACTATGAGCCAAAACTGCAACCAGTCTACCACAATTTTATGGGCTTTATAGCCAAAAACATTAAAGGCTACCCATTGGATGGGATGAAAAACTACCAGCGTAAGCCCAAAGCAGAAGTAATACAGTACACTTAAAGGATAAGAGATGATTTTGGCCATTGCATAAAATTACAAAAAAACCACGCTCCATAGGGCGTGGTTTTTTACTTGAATAATAAAACGAATTTAGCAGTATTCGTTATAAGCATCCATTAAGTTTTCTGCGATCATTTGCGCAGGACGACCTTCGATATGATGACGCTCTAGCATGTGCACCAACTCTCCATTTTTAAACAAGCCCATAGAAGGCGAACTTGGAGGAAAAGGAGCCATTTGCGAGCGAACAGCGTTTGTTGCATCGGTGTCTACACCTGCAAAAACCGTCACTAATTGACTTGGCTTTTTGTCGTTTTGTAAAGACATTTTTGCTCCTGGACGAGCGTTGGCAGCGGCACAGCCGCAAACAGAATTAACTACGACAAGGGTCGTTCCTTGGTGAGCAAGTGCAGCCTCTACTTCTTGAGCTGTATTGAGTTGAGCGAAGCCTGCAACTGTCAGGTCTTCCTTCATTGGGTTAACTATTTCTGGTGGATACATAAGATTCCTTAATTATTTTGTAACATTTTCCCTGCAAAGATAACCAATTTTAAGGCGTCTGATTATAGACGTAAGCGATTTTCGATTGCAGAATTGCCTATCTTTGGTCGCAATTATTATTAATAGTTTACAGTAGTTTATGTTTCGTTGGATAGGAGCCGTTATAGGGTATAGCATTTATAAATTTGGAGGAGCCATTTTAGGTTTTATCGTTGGTAGTTTTATCGACGAGATGGCCGGAGGTAAATCTAAAGGACCTACCAAACGCGTGTTCACTCAAAAGAAAGATCGCGTGAGTCCGGCAGACTTCGAGCTCAATTTGTTATCGCTGGCTTCTCTAGTGATTCGGTCTGATGGAAACGTAAGCGAAACAGAGCTCAATTACGTGCGAGAATATTTTGTACAATCCTACGGTAAAGAACGTGCCAATGCAACCTTTCGGGTCTTTAACGATGTGATTAAAAACCGAACCATTTCTGCGCAGAATATTTGCAGTTTGTTGCGTTCACGTACACGATACGAATCTAGGCTACAGATTTTACACTTTCTATTCAGCGTAGCTAATGCAGATGGCCATGTAGACAAATCAGAAGTAGACGAGATCGCAAGAATAGCAGGTTTTTTGGCTGTAAATGCCAGTGATTTTGAGAGCATTAAGGCCATGTTCTTTAATAGTGCAGATGCTGCCTATAAAATCTTAGAAATAGATAAAACCGCTACAATCTCAGACATTAAGAAGGCCTACAGAACCATGGCCAAGAAGTATCATCCAGATAAATTAGAGCATATGGACGCGGCTTACAGAAAAGGCGCCGAACAGAAGTTTAGAAAAGTACAAGAGGCTTATGAATCGTTGCAGAAAGAGCGAGATTTTTAAAAAAACAAAAACCCGACTGAACAGTCGGGGTTTTTTATAAAAAATTGATTTGAGGTTTATCGTACTTCTATTGGGCCATCTTCCATGGTACATCCTGTTTTACAGAAGTTACCTACCATAGCGTTATAAGATCCACCCATTGGTGCTCCCTTTGCCCATGTGTTAACACATAAGATTGGAGTTCCTGTTACATCCAAACGAGTTTGAACTGCATGAGCCACTACATAAAAGCAAGGGTCAAAATCTGCTAATGGTAATGTGTAAGTAACCGAGGTCGGTCCTTCTGAATGAACTTCTCTATAAGGGAAGTCGCTTACTCTTGGGTTTCCAGAAGAGTATGTTGGCAATTCTTCCATAGATCCAACATATAAGTTGGTCGCATCAATGATAAAGCCATAATCACTTCTAAATGTGATGTATAGTTTACGGCTATCACTCGAGATGAAAATTTCACCCATTTCTCTTTGAAGGCCTTCTACTAATGAAGTAGTGGCGCAATTAAACTTTGCAGATTTACTGTCTGCTTGTAAAAAGCTGGCTTCTACTTCATAGCTTCCAATACCGAGTTTGGCAGCTTCTAAGTTAGCGGTTTCTGTTTCGTTAATCTCTTCAAGAGCCTGGTCTTGAGAACAACTGGTCATAATTAAAAGGGCAGAAAAAAATAGCCCCAAACTAAACATTTTCATAGGTTATAGTTATTTGATTCGGGGGCAATATATAATGGTAATTTTAGAATGTAGGAAAAAACCGACAACTTGCAGGAAAATTCGTTCAAATTCCACAATCGTGTATAATTCAGGCAATTATGAAGACCAAAATCAGGGATTATTGGTAGAAACGAAGGTGTAAAATTGACTTTTGTAGGAATCGGGGTGATTTAATAAGTTTTTTAGTCTTATCTAAAAAATATTTTTTGCAACTATAAAATTACTATCTTTGCAGTATGTACAGTCTATCAGAAGAGAATTATTTAAAGGCTATTTACCATTTGCAGGGCGAAACTGGTGAGGCTGTGAGTACCAATGCTATAGCAGACCGCATGGAAACCAAGGCATCTTCTGTGACCGATATGATTAAGAAGCTATCAGAAAAAACCTTGGTAACCTATGTAAAGTATCAGGGTGTGCATCTTACCGAAGAAGGGCGGCTGGCCGCCTTAAAAGTGATTCGTAAGCATCGGTTGTGGGAAGTCTTTTTAGTAGAAAAACTACAATTTACTTGGGATCAAGTGCACGCCATTGCCGAGCAATTAGAGCATATTCAATCGGAACAATTAATAGATCGCCTCAATACTTTTTTGGGTGATCCTAAGTTTGACCCACACGGAGACCCTATTCCAGATAAGGATGGTAATTTTTCTGAGCATCACAATAAGGTATTAGCCGATTTAACAGACGACGATAAAGGAGTTTGCGTTGGAGTCAAAGAGTCTGACGATCAATTTTTGCAATATTTAAATCGTCATAAAATTGGAATTGGGAGTCAAATCACCGTTTTAGATAAAGAAGAATATGACGGTTCTATGCTGATTCAAATCGCTGGGAAAGAACTGTTTATATCGGGCGAAATCGCCAACAATATATATATCAATTAATTTAAGATTTATGATTCGTTTTTTATTAGCACTGATTTTATTCGCGAGCACAAGTATTGCTTTTGGGCAAGACAATCAAGATTTAGGAGATCTTATAACAGATAGACCTGATGCCACAGAATCGCCAAATACTATGCCTGCCGGGTTTTTCCAATTAGAAACAGGTGCTTTTTATTCAGAAGAAGAAACAGGTCAAATAACTACCAAGGCCACTACTTTTAATACGGCTTTGCTGCGTTACGGAATCTTAGACAACCTAGAACTGCGTCTTGGGTGGAATTTTACAGAAGTGACAACAGAAGTAGCCGGCGTAGAAACCCCTGGGGTTTTAAGCGGTTTTGAACCTTTGCTTTTAGGTGCAAAAGTGGCGATTGCAAAAGAGAACGGCTGGATGCCAGAACTGGGACTGTTAGGGCATGTGTATTTACCGCTTTCTGCAGGTTCTGATTTTAGACCAGAAACCACTGGCGTAGATTTTAGATTTTCTATGGCCCACACGCTTAACGAGCGTTCTAGTATTGCTTACAATCTAGGAGCACAATGGGGAGATGATTCTCCAGAGGCGGCATATGTTTATACGCTTGCCTATGGTTATAGCTTAGGATCTGGCTTTGGAATCTACGGCGAATTGTATGGAGATTTACCAGAAGATAGCGAGTCTAATCATTATTGGGATGCGGGCTTTACCTATTTGCTGAATCCTAATTTTCAATTAGATGCAACGATTGGTGGATCGGTAAATGCAGATCAGAATATTTTAATAAGCGCTGGCTTTAGCTATCGCGTGAATGTGAACAATTAACAAATGAAGAAGACATATTTTTTAATATTTATTATAGGCTTAACTCTTTTTGCATGTAAAAGCGAAAAAGACGACGTCTCTAAACCCAATGTAGTGGCTACCACGACCATGATCGCAGATTTAGCCCGCCAAATCGGGGGCGATTCTATTCAGGTAAAGGCGCTTATGGGCAGCGGAGTAGATCCGCATTTATATAAAGCTAGCGAAGGCGATGTGACCAAATTGTTTACTGCGGATTTGATACTTTATAACGGCTTGCACTTAGAAGGTAAAATGGGAGAGATTTTTGAACAAATGGAATCTCAAAACAAAAAAACAGTTGCCTTGGCAGAGGCTTTAGACAAAAATAAACTCATAGGGTCTGAGTATTTTGCCTCTAATTATGATCCACATATATGGTTTGATATTAGTTATTGGACTCAGCTGAGCGAAGACTTACATGCGCACTTAGTGCAGTTAGACCCTGAGAGCAAGACATACTATGATCAGAATCTTAGGTCGTATCAAACCGAGTTAAAAAATTTAGAAATAGAGGTAAAAGAGATTATCCAAACGCTTCCGACCGAACAAAGAATATTGGTTACCGCCCACGATGCTTTTAACTACTTTGGACAGGCTTTTGGTTTTCAAGTGGTAGGATTACAGGGCCTAAGCACAGCTACAGAGGCTGGGGTACAAGACGTACAGCGCATCGCTCAATTTATTATAGAGAAACAAGTAAAGGCTGTGTTTATTGAAAGCTCGGTACCGCAACGAACTATAGAGGCCTTGCAAGCTGCAGTGGCTGCTAAAGATTTTGAAGTGAGCATTGGAGGTACGCTATATTCGGACGCCTTGGGCAGCGAAGGAACTCCAGAAGCCGAATATATTGGTATGTTTAAAGCCAATGTTTTAACCATAGTAAACGCCTTAAAATAATGGAGCCAAAAATAGCCATTAGTGTAGATGATCTGACTGTAGCGTATAACTACAAGCCCGTTTTATGGGATATAGACTTGGCGATCCCTGAGGGAGTGCTTATGGCTATCGTAGGCCCAAATGGTGCGGGAAAATCTACCCTAATCAAAGCTATTTTAGGCATTATAGAACCCATAGCTGGAAGCATAAGTATATATGGTAAACCCTACCAAAAACAGCGGCAATTGGTTGCCTATGTGCCGCAAAAGGGAAGCGTAGATTGGGATTTCCCTACCACAGCCCTCGATGTAGTAATGATGGGTACCTATGGGAGTTTGGGATGGATTAAACGCCCTGGAGCAAAGCAAAAGAAGGCAGCCTTAGAAGCACTCGAAAAAGTGGGCATGTTGTCGTTTAAAAACAGGCAGATTAGTCAACTTTCTGGAGGGCAACAACAACGTATATTTTTGGCGAGAGCCTTGGTGCAAAACGCCTCGATCTATTTTATGGACGAACCTTTTCAGGGCGTCGATGCCACCACAGAAAAGGCCATCATTCAAATACTAAAAGAGCTGCGTAAATCGGGTAAAACGGTAATAGTAGTGCATCACGATCTGCAAACGGTTCCCGAATATTTTGATTGGGTAACGTTTTTAAATGTAAAGAAAATTGCGACAGGTCCTGTCTCTACTATTTTTAACGACGACAACCTTACCAAAACCTACGGAATCAATTATAAAGTAAGTATTCAGCAATGAGTTTAGGCGAATATTTCGAACTTCTCTTTAACGACTATACCCTGCGGACTATCACCTTGGGCACAGCAGTGCTGGGCGCTATTTGTGGGATGCTTGGGAGCTTCGCAGTGCTGCGCAAGCAAAGTCTTTTGGGCGATGCGATTTCGCATGCTGCCTTACCAGGGATAGCCCTTGCTTTTTTAATAACCGGTGTAAAAGATAGCAATGTGTTGTTGCTTGGGGCCCTCGTTAGTGGTCTTATAGGGGCTTTTTGGATACGCGGGATAGTAACCAAAACGCACTTAAAATCGGATACCGCATTAGGGTTGGTGTTGTCATTGTTCTTTGGACTCGGCATGTTGCTTTTAACTTATATTCAGAAACAGCCAAACGCAAATCAAGCCGGATTAGATAAATACCTCTTTGGGCAGGCTGCGACATTGGTGGTGCAAGATGTTTGGATTATGGTGATTATTACCGCTATTTCGCTGTTTATTTTACTGCTATTTTGGAAGGAATTTAAACTGCTGCTCTTTGATGCAGACTACACAAAGACCCTTGGATTCAACACTCGATTTATAGACAACTTAATTACGTTTTTTATCGTCTTGGCGATTGTAATTGGCTTGCAAACTGTAGGGGTGGTCTTAATGAGTGCCATGCTATTGGCTCCGGCTGCTGCCGCTCGCCAATGGACCAATAAGTTGAGTGTGATGATTGGTCTGGCTGCTTTTTTTGGAGCTTTTTCGGGCGTTTTTGGAACAGCCATAAGTGCGACACAACGCAATTTGTCTACGGGGCCAGTAATCGTATTGGTCGCAGCGGTTTTTGTATTGTTTTCTTTTTTGTTCTCGCCAGGGCGAGGACTTATTTTTAGACAGCTTCGATTCCGCAGAAACAGAAGAGAGTTAGAGCTTAAAAAGACGCTCTATTTTATGTACAATATCGCTAAGGATCATGAGCAAATCTCGCATCCGCATGCGATTAAGATTTTAAATAATTTTCAGGGGTTTACCAAAGCGACCCTACAACAGTTGGTAGACAAAGACTGGGTAGTTTTAGAGGGAACGATGTGGTCTATTACCACGAAGGGCTATAATGAGGCGCAAAATTTATATTCTAAAAACACATGAGTCAGCCGCAAATAGAAATACAACTCATCGCGAGTTTGGTAGCCATCGCTTGTGCTATTCCAGGGGTCTTTTTGGTGCTTAGAAAAATGGCGCTAATTAGCGACGCGATTAGTCATTCTATTTTACCTGGGATTGTAATTGGGTTTTTTATAACCCATGATTTATCGTCACCATTACTCATATTTTTGGCGGCTTTAACGGGCGTAATTACCGTAGTTTTGGTAGAATTTATTCAAAAGACAGGCTTGGTAAAAGAAGACACGGCCATTGGTCTTGTTTTTCCGGCGATGTTTAGCATAGGGGTACTTATGATCGCCAAAAATGCCAGCGATGTACATATGGATGTAGACGCGGTTTTATTAGGAGAGTTGGCCTTTGCTCCTTTTGAACGATTTGCGTGGGCTGGGGTAGATATGGGTCCTAAATCGCTTTGGGTTATCGGTATTATTCTAATCGTAACGCTCGTACTATTAATCGCCTTTTTTAAAGAACTCAAGATAAGCACCTTTGATGTTGGCTTATCGTCTGCCTTAGGGTTTAGTCCTGTGGTGTTGCACTATGGTTTGATGTCTGTTTCTTCTGTAACTGTAGTCGGAGCCTTCGACGCTGTAGGTGCTATTTTGGTCGTGGCTCTAATGATCACCCCCGCGGCTACCTCGTATTTACTCACCAACAATCTTAAAAAAATGCTGGTGCTTTCTGTAATATTTGGTGTTTTTAGTGCCATAGCTGGCTATTGGCTAGCGCATATATTAGATGCCTCTATCGCGGGATCGATTACCGCAGTTTTGATGCTGCTCTTTTTGGGCGTGTATTTGTTTGCGCCTAGCAAGGGCCTCATTGCCGTAATGTATCGCCAAAAACAACAACGTATAGAAGTATCATTATTAACCTTTTTATTGCACTTAAACAATCATTCAGAAGTGAGTGAGCGACATATAAACCATTTGAACGAACATATCAATTGGCAAAAGGTTCGTTCTCGGACAGTATTAGAATTGGCCACTAAAAATAACATGATTACTATCGAGGACAGCGTGGTTTCGCTTACAGAAAAAGGCAAGCGCTTTACAGATCAGGCCATAGATTATATTATTACCAACAAAGAAGAACATATAGAACACCTTAAAAAAGACTTCTTTTTGTTTAGAGGTTAAGGTTTGGCATCATTTTTTCATACTTTAAAACATGAAAACATTTCTAACCGTATTATTAGTAAGTTTAACCATGGGCATGCAAGCACAAGATTCCCTTAGTGTAGAATACAAACTCGTGAAAGGGGTACATATGGTAGATCAAGGCCATAAAATTCACTTCGAAGAGGTGATTAGTGATTCCCGTTGCCCTAAAGATGTTACCTGTGTGATGGCTGGTTGGGCTATGGTGAAGGTAAATTTAATCGAGTCTGGCGATAACAATCCACGAACTGTGGAGCTTAAGATACCGGCAACGATGCATCCTAGAATTATGCCTGTGTTATTCGAAAACGAAACCGGACAAATGTTGGTGGCAAATTTGTCGCCTTATCCGTTATCTACAGAGAAATTCGAAAATCGGGAATACTGTCTAGAGTTGCTTTGGATCCCTAATTAGTGACAAGCACAATCTTTGTCGCCACATTTGGTTTTTCCGCCATCTAAAGTGCCAATAGATCTTTTACGAGACTCAAAAATAGGCACCCATACAAACTTTCTGAGCAAATATCCCAGTGCGATACAAAAAACGATTAAGACTAAAATTGTTTGAAATCCCATACGGTTATTTAATGATTTGATAGGTCACTAAGGCTACAATATACGCAATTGCGGTCATACTAAAGAGCTGCCACATGGGCCACTTCCAACTATTGGTTTCTCTTCTTACCACTGCCAAGGTACTCATGCATTGCATCGCAAAAGCATAAAATAGCAACAGCGAAATTCCGCTAGCGAAATTAAAAAGAGGCGTTCCTAAAACAGGATTGACCTCTGCAGCCATACGGTTTTTAATGGTTTCTTCTTCTTCGCTTCCTACACTATAGATTGTTGCAAGCGTACCTACAAATACCTCTCTAGCTGCAAAAGAACTAATAATAGCGATTCCAATCTTCCAATCGTAGCCCAATGGTCTTACTGCTGGCTCGATGGCTTTACCTGCAATTCCTATATACGAATGCTCTAATTTAAATGAAGCGACTCTGGTTTCGAATTCTTGTTCTGTTAATTGTTCGCCTACCGTTTGAACCGCAACAATATCTTCTGCATGTTTAAAATCGCCAGGTCCGTAGGAGGCCAATACCCAAAGAATAACAGAGATCGCCAAAATTATTTTACCAGCGCCAACTACAAAAGATTTTGTTTTTTCAATTACAGTGATGCCAACGTTTTTAAGCATTGGCAATTTGTAGTTGGGCATTTCTACCACAAAAAAGCTCTTGCTTTGAATGCGCAAGACTTTGTTTAGTACCCAAGCAGAAAACAGCGCAGCTGCAAAGCCCAGCATATATAAAAACATAAGGGTCAAACCTTGCAAGCTAAAGATGCCGAGCACTCGTTGTTCTGGGATCACCAGCGATATAATAATCAAATACACGGGCAGCCTCGCAGAACAAGTTGTAAAAGGAGTCACTAAAATAGTGATGAGTCGCTCCTTCCAATTTTCTATGTTTCTAGTAGCCATAATGGCTGGAATCGCACAGGCAGTACCAGAAACCAGAGGTACCACACTCTTGCCACTTAGGCCAAAACGGCGCATTACCCGATCCATTAAAAATACAACACGGCTCATGTACCCGCTTTCTTCTAAAAGCGAAATAAACAAAAACAAAAAGGCGATCTGCGGAATAAAAATCACGATTCCGCCTAGTCCAGGAATCACTCCTTCTGCGATTAAATTGGTAAAATCTCCAGATGGGAGCATGTTTTTTGTGACTTCACTTAGGCTTAAAAAGCTCTGGTCAATAAACTCCATCGGGTAGACAGACCAATCAAATATGGCCTGAAAAATGAGCAATAGCACGGCAAAAAAGATAACATAACCCCAGATATGATGGGTCAATACACGATCAAACTTAGAGCGAAGGTCGGTCGCGTTTGCCTTGTCAATAATTAAGGTATGCTTGAGTACCTCGTTAATAAATTGATACCGCTTTATGGTTTCTTTTTGTTGCAAGCGCTTGAGTGTGCTTTTAGATTCGGTTTTAAAAGTTGCGGTAAGGTCTGCGGCGTTTCTTTCTATCTTTCCAAAATTTACATCTTGGGTAATCACCAACCAGAGTTTATATAGGTCTTGATTGGGGAAGGCTTTTTTAAGACGATCAAAATATTCGGGGGCAATAACAGACGAATTAACACATGGCTCTACCGAAAGCTGACGATAATTAGCGATTAGTTGTTTGAGCTCGTCAAAGCCAGTATTGCGACGCGAGCTAATCAAAGCGATTTTAGTATTGAGTTGAGCCTCTAAGGCTGCAATGTCTAGGCTTATAGCCTTACGCTTCATGCGATCGGCCATATTTATGGCCAATATCGTTGGAATGCCTAAGTCTTTTATTTGCGTAAAAAGCAAGAGATTACGCTTAAGGTTCTCGATGTCTGCCACTACAACAGCCACATCTGGAAAGTCTTTGTCGTTTTTGTTGAGTAGCACCTCGATCACCACATTCTCGTCTAAGGAGGATGCATTCAGGCTATAAGTACCTGGCAAATCGAGTATATGTGCCTTAACGTTGCGCTCTAATTTGCAGATTCCTTGCTTTTTTTCGACCGTAATTCCGGGGTAGTTACCTACCTTTTGATTTAGCCCAGTAAGCTGGTTAAATACAGAAGTTTTCCCTGTATTCGGATTCCCTATAAGCGCAACATTTAGCTGTGTGGCCATGACGGACTTAAATACGTTCGATGTTGATTTTTTGAGCGGTCTCTAATCGAATGGCTACGTGACTGCCATTGATGTTTACATAAAGCGGATCCCTAAACGGAGCCGATTGCACTAATTCTACCTCAAGACCAGGAAGGCAACCCATTTCTAATAATTTTAAGGGAACAGAATCTATAGGAAAATCTTGTATGATTCCTTTTTCACCTCGCGCTAAATGGGCAATAGTACTCAAATTTCTTATTTAGATTGATTTTAAACAACAAAAATAAGATATCTAATTCAATTCAGAAAGTTAAAGCCTTAAAAAGGGACTATTGTTCTTTTTTGAGTATTTCTATCTCTTGCAAAAGACGCAGAATTTCGTCGGGTTTGGTACCATCATAAAAGCCACGAATCCGTTTTTGAGAATCTACCAGTACAAAGTTTTCTGTATGAATCATCCCATAGGGATCTTCGTCTGGAGTTTCCTTAACCACTAAATAGGACTTTCTGGCCAGATCGTAGATTTGCTTGCGAGGACCAGTTACCAGATTCCAGGTTGTATCGTTAACGCCTTTCTTTAAGGCGTATTTTTTGAGCTGCCCTACCGAATCGATTTCGGGTGTTACCGAGTGTGATAATAGTTTTACGCGAGGCTCGTCTTTAAGCGCCTCTTGAATTTGAACCATATGCTCGGTCATTATTGGGCAAATGGTTACACAGGTGGTAAAAAAGAAGTCGGCCACATAAATGTCTGGATAATCTTCTTGGGTAATGGTATCGCCGTTTTGATTGTAGAGTTCAAAATCTGCGATAGTATGATATTTTTTACTGAACTGGATTGATTCGTCTACCAAATCGTCTGCAACTTGGTTTGGATTAAAAATCTGAAGGTGCTTATCTTCTTTTAATGCCGAATACATCACGCTAATTATAATAGCCGAGAGTACCAATAACACAATTCCAAAAAATTTATACTTCGCAAAAAACTGTAGCACAAAAAAGGTTTTTGCAAAGGTAAGGTTGGCTCGCTTATTAGCCAACGTTTGACGTGAATTTTGCTAAGGTTGCGTTAAAATCTATATACTAAATCGAGCATAACCATCTTGCTTTTTTATTCCCGCCAATAAAAGGTTACTTTTGCAAGCAAAATTGAACAGTATGAGTCCATTTATGGTCAAAGCAATACAGTTATTACTCAGCTTGTCTTTGTTGATTGTTTTGCATGAGTTAGGGCATTTTATTCCGGCGAAGCTTTTTAAAACACGCGTCGAGAAGTTTTACTTATTTTTTGATGTTAAGTTTTCCCTTTTTAAAAAGAAAGTTGGAGAAACCGTCTACGGAATAGGTTGGCTGCCCTTAGGAGGCTATGTAAAAATAGCGGGAATGATAGATGAGAGCATGGACAAAGAGCAAATGGCTGGTCCGCCGCAACCTTGGGAGTTTAGATCTAAACCAGCTTGGCAGCGTCTTATTATTATGTTAGGTGGCGTAACGGTAAACATTATTGTTGGGGTACTTATTTATATAGGAATCTTTTATTTCGTAGGCGAAAAAGTAGTGACCAACGAACATATACCTAATGGATATGCCGTGCCAGCTATGTTTGAAGAGCTTGGATTTGAAGATGGCGACAAGGTGCTTCAACTAAACGAAAAGGAGTTTATTAACCTTAAAAACTTAAACCGCTACTTACTGTTACGCGATGTAGCATCGCTAACGGTACAACATCCAGGAGGCGAAATCGAAACCATTGCCTTACCAGAAGACATTGGGATGACAATGTTTAAGGCAGGGATTAGAACACCTTTTGACCCGATTAGACAAACCGTGCTAGATACCGTCACACCAGATGGTGCTGCCACCAAAGCAGGACTCATCGCGGGTGATAGAATTGTAAAGATTGGAGAGGTTCCAACAAATCACTATAATCAATTAAGCGAGCAATTCGAACAGTATAAAAGTACTCCAGTTGCCGTAACGATAGAGCGAGACGGCAATTTGCAGACCCTTTCTATCACACCTAATGAAGATGGTAAAATTGGAATTTACAATTTAGGTCACGAGTATGACGATCTCTACGAGCAAAAAAAGTACAGCTTTGGAGAGAGTATTGGTGGCGGAATCGTATTTGGATACAACATCCTTTACGATTATGTAGCACAGTTTAAATATGTGTTTACAAAAGAAGGCGCCACACAATTAGGTGGTTTTGGAGCCATCGGGAATTTATTCCCAGGCGAATGGAGCTGGGTTGCCTTTTGGTATACCACAGCGCTAATTTCTATTATTCTAGCCTTTATGAACATCTTGCCAATCCCAGCATTAGATGGCGGTCACGTGATGTTTTTGCTATATGAAATGATTTCTGGTCGCAAACCAAATGACAGGTTTATGGAGTATGCTCAAATGATTGGCTTCTTCTTGCTTATCGCCTTGGTTTTATTTGCCAACGGAAATGATATCTATAGAGCGATAACAGGCAAGTAAAAAAGTATTATTTAGCTTGTGGTGGATAAAAAATAAATTTATATTTGCGTCCGCTTAGAGCAAAAATTCCTCCTTAGCTCAGCTGGTTAGAGCACCTGACTGTTAATCAGGGTGTCCTTGGTTCGAGTCCAAGAGGAGGAGCAGAATAAAACCCAATCTATTTCTAGATTGGGTTTTCTGTTTTAAATTAGGCTGTGCACATTAGCCTTCTAGGGGCTCGCGAACGTTTAAAAGCAGTCCTGTAGATTGTTTTAGTGATTACCGCAGTGCAGTCTTGAAAAGACCAAATGTCTGGTAGACATTTGACGAAGGTACCGATGGCGGGTTGGCTTTGAATCTAACTTATATTTTCCTGTAACCTTTTACACAGGCAATGTCACACCCAAAGAATTCGTGAAAATCGACTCAGGGGTTTCCCCCTTTTTTTGTTGAATGATTTGTGGTTAGATATCTTAGTTTTAATTATTTTGGGCTTACCATACTTATGCGCCAGTAACCCTTTGAAGGAGTGCTGTGTTGGTCATGGTATGGTCTTGGACGATTTTGACGACTGAATTCTTACCTGAATAATTGCAAACTTTTTGAGCAGGATCTTACCTACATAGACTTTTGTCTCTCAGGTCTTGTTTTGCGGGTATGTTTATTTATTCTACCTTAGAGTGAGCAATTAAAACAATTATGATGAAAAAAATTACATTTATTTTTTGTGCGATGTTCTTACTAGGAGCTTCTTACGCACATGCACAAACAACAGTTAACACATCTAATAATCCCAATCCCGGCGCGCCTAGCACAGTCGATATGGAACGACTCCTTGAGTTGAGCAGCAATACGACCGTACGCGTTCCCACTGGCACGACAGTACTTGATTATGTACAAGATGCATTTGCAGGAGTAGATCTAGAACCTATGCTTACAAGTATTGGCTTTACAGTAACTCATGATGAATCTGCAGCAGGTGGTTTAGATGTACTAATTTCTTCAACAGCTTGGGATTTGGTAATCCTTCAAGTGAATAACAATAACCTCACTCCTGCCGAAGTAACCGCCATAGGCGATTATCTTACCGGAGGTGGAAAATTGATTATGCAGTATTGGGATTTAGACCAAGACCCTACACTACAAGCAATTGTTGGTGTCGATAATACAATTGACTTTACCTTTCCTTTAGACGTATTTGTATGGGAAGCGGCAGATCCGATTTTTACGACCCCAAATGTAGTAACTGGTCTTACTATAATTGGCGATAACGCTGGTAACGATAATGGCGACAGGCTTAATCCGGCAGCAGGCGGTGTTGCACTTGCGGGTTTTGTTGCGACAACTACTGCCAATGAAGCGGCAATTGTTGAAGCTAATGGAGGAAACAGTTATTATCATGGTTTTGCCGGCGCAGATATGGATCTTGCATCATGGCTGAACCTCATTGAAAATGAAACTGAATTCTTATTCACTTTAGGAGTTGACGATAATATTATCGAAGGGTTTACTTATTATCCAAACCCAACAACAAGCACCATTACTTTAAGTGCTTTAGATAATATTGAACGTATTGCTATTTATAATGTTTTAGGTCAACAAGTAATGACTCAAAAAATTAATGCAATAACATCTCAAATTAATTTATCTACCCTTGCGGCAGGAACTTACGTAATGAGCGTGACTGTTAATGGACAAATGGGGCGTTATAAGCTGGTTAAGAAATAATAAATTATTCTGTTTTTAACTATTTAAATGCTAAAGCCGTTTCTCTTAAGAGGAACGGCTTTTTTGCTTATCGCTTAGAATCTATTTGATTATTACCTTCTTAGTTATAGCCCCTTCGTTAAATATTAAGTGAACTAGATATACGCCAGTCGATAATTGCCCGGTATTGATTGTTGCACTTTTTCCTTTTATCATCAATGCGCCAGAAAGGCTGTAGCGTTGCCGAAAATGCCGTTATGCACATAAAAACAACAATGGATTTGAGAGACATGGTCATAGCAATTGGCGATCAAATTTAAGGCACAATCCAGTCAGTGCTTCAGGGTTTTTTAAGGTTCGTTTGAAACATGTAAAAACTAAAAATCGAAAATTTATATTTAGCTGGTGGTAAGACATAAGTGTGGGAGTTCAATAAATATTCGTAAAGCTAGGTAAAATCAACAGTAGCATTTAAACCTCAAGAATGAGAATAACCAAAAACTTCTCCAATTAAGGTTAGAAAGAACCCAAATATGTTCTGTACGCCAATCAAAATTGTGCTTTAATAAATACTCAAAGCTCTTTTACTGGGTAACAATCTTCACTTGTGGACTCTATAATACAAACCTGTACAAAACAGCCGTATCTGTGTGCGCTTCGCCTTGTGCAGGACTAACTAAATCTTTTTATTATGAGACAAATCATTATTTCGATTGGGATGTTGTTGTTATGCCTTACAACTTATGCCCAAGACCAGAAAATCTTTGGCGGAGATGCCATAGACATTACCGAGGCGCCTTATCAGGTGTCTTTAGAGATTAACGGATCGCATGCTTGCGGTGGTACTATTATCGATTGTGAATGGATTATTACCGCAGCACATTGTGTAGACGATGGGACAGATCCAGACGACGTAATCGTGCATGCTGGATCGACAGATCAAACAGACAATGGCGTGGGCCAGCGAATAGAAGTCGAACAAATTATTATTCACAACGATTATACACCAACAACAAGTGCTGGTGGAGGGTTATGGATTTTAAACACCAACGATATTGCACTCATCAAACTAAAAGAACCTTTAACTTTTAACGATGCAGTGACGGCTATACCATATGCGACATCGGGCAATACATCTGGCGACGAAATCGCACCTGGTCAATCTGCATTTATTAGTGGTTGGGGAACAACAGAATTTAGTCCATCTTCTTCTGTAGATTTGCTTAGAGGGGTAGACATTCCTATTATCGACAACGATTTGGCTAACGATCTTTTAGACGATCCTGACAACGATTGCGCACCCAACGACGATTACGTAGACAACACTCGAATTTCTTTTTTCGAAGAAGGACTTGGTCTAGGATGGGGCGATAGTGGCGGCCCAGCTGTGTTAGGTTCGGGAGCAGGTGCCACGCTCATTGGAGTCTGCAGTTGGAGCGGTTGCCCAAGGGGTGAGTTTCCGTCAATTTACACCAACGTTTTGGCGTATACAGACTTTATAGAGAGCAATATTACAGATTGTTGTGAAGGAGATTTGGTATATCATTTCGAAGATCAGGACGGGAACGAAACCAACGAGTTTTGCCTAGGGCAGGATGTATATGTAGACGGTAGCGAAACCATAGATGTCTCTAATTATTTTATGGACTTATGGATTTTAGAAGACAGTGGCGAACTGGATTGGATTTCCGGTGCAGGATGGATTTCTGGAGATCCAGATTTGGTAAACATCACGGAGCTTTTCGAAAACGATCCAGAACACCCTGTAGAGTTTCAAGTTGGGATTACCTATGCCTTAAAGTTGGCCATTAACCATCCTAACTGTGGTTGGGTCGAACTGATTCAAACATTCACCTTTACCGAGCCCGACTCTGTATCGTATCATTACGAAGACAAGCATGGTAACGACCAAACCGAATTTTGTCTAGGCGAAGATGTATATGTAAACGGAAGCGCAACCTTAGATACAGACAACTTCTTTATGGACTTATGGATTGTAGATGGTGCTGGCGAATACGACTGGATTTCTGGTGCTGGTTGGATGTCTGGCTCTCCAGATTTTGTAAATATTACAGATCTGTTTGCTAACGACCCAGAAAACCCGGTTACTTTTCAAGTAGGCGAAACCTATTCTGTAAAACTGGCGATTAACGACCCAGATTGCGGTTGGGTATCGCTGCAACATGACTTCACGATTGTAGAACCTAATTCTGTAGCCTATCATTACGAAGATGCAAACGGAAACGAACGCAAAGAGTTCTGCCCTGGCGAAGATGTGTTCTTAAATGGTAGCGCCACGTTAGATACAGACAATTTCTTTATGGATTTATGGATAGTAGACGATGCTGGAGATTACGATTGGATTTCTGGTGCAGGCTGGATGCCTGGCTCACCAGATTTGGTTAATATCACAGAGCTGTTCGAAAACGATCCAGAAAACCCTGTTACGTTCGTAATCGGTGAGACGTATTCTGTAAAATTGGCGATTAACGACCCAGATTGTGGTTGGGTTTCGCTGCAACATGATTTTACTATTGTAGAATGTTGTAACGAGCTAAGTGCTCCAGAAAACCTGCAATTGGTAGAGGGTAATCTTAGTTGGGATCCTGTTCCTGGCGCTATCGGATATGTGGTAGAATCGACCAGGTTCTGGCCTATGGATTGTCGTTGCGATTTTCCTGTATCGATCGTACCGATTCATACAGAAGAAACCAATGTTGCCTTACCAATGATTGCTCCAGGGCGTTGTTTTGTGATTCAAGTCACGGCGATTTGTGCAGATGGTTCGGAGTCTTCGCCTTCTGACTATTTATGTATTGGAGGCAAAAAAGGACTGATCGACGGCAAAGTGATTTTAGATGCTTTTGTATCGCCCAATCCTAGTTTTGGCGATATGTCGTTTAATGTTCGAACCAGTATTGACACACCCGTTAGCATCGAAGTGTATGATTTTAACGGAACCTCGATTAAATTGCTACAGTTAGAAGCAGTTTCTGATGAGAACAGTGGTTTGGATTGGACAAACACTAGACTCAGTCCAGGCGTGTATTTTGTTAGGTTCAGCACCGAATCAGAAACAGTGGTAAAACAGGTTATAGTGAACTAACATAACCGTTTTTTAGTTTTTCTAAACCCACGTTGTGATCTCAGCGTGGGTTTTTATTTGTGATTCTTTTAGGGTTGTGTTGCAAAATATATAACACCTTGGCTACTTTTTTGTGGCGCAAGACATTTTGGCCATTCAGGCCGCTAGTTTAGAAAGATTAATACTATAGACAACAAACATCTAATTTGTTGAACCATAACATGCAGGAGTAGAACAATTTACAAAAAAGTAGGAGCTGTCCTTATTTTAAGTAATTCTTATCCATACTCACGACTTGTTTTTACAAAATATCTTTACTAAAGCAAATCTATTTGTGTTGAGAGATTATTTTGTCATAGAAAAAGACCCGCAAACGGTCGCATCGATAAAGTCTGTAATAGACGAGTTTATCGACATGCGATACATAGGTGTGTCCCATGATTTTGACGAAGCTCTAAACACCGTTTTAAAAACATCTCCAGACCTAATCTTTATAAATATCGATGCTAAAGGTCTCAACGCCTTTGAATTGATAAGAGAGATTAAACAGTATGCCAAAAACAACCCAACCTTTGTGGTGTTATCTGAATCTAAGGCACATGCATACGAAGTTTTTAAGCTGGATATTTTTGATTATATCCTCACTCCTACCAACGAACTCTCACTTAGAAAATGCATTCTTAAGTACAAAAAAAAACATCCGACGGATGGGAGTAAAGTGATTTGCTTAAAGTCGTATAAAGACTACCACTACCTTAATACAGACGAGATTCTGTTTTTAAAAGCAGACAACAATACCACAGATTTTCACCTTAGTGATGGATCGGTAGTTGGAGCTTTTAAAACCCTCAAAACCTTTGGAGAGGTGTTGCCTAAAAACTTTATGCGAATACATAAAAGCTACATTATCAATATAGACTATATATCTCGTATTCAGTACGGAAAGGCCCTTTGTATTATTAGAAAGCATGCCCATCAAATTCCTTTTACCAAGACCTTTATGGAGAATGTAGAACAGATCAATACCTCCTTATCCAGAAATGTCTGTGTTTCTATGAATTAGTTTGCCTATCAAAAATAGGTGTTTCACTCACAGAACCCATCAAGTCACTAAAACCACTCTAAAAAACTTTGCCAGAATGCCACTTGGATATACTTTAGCTCTCGAAGCTTCAAGGTGATAAAACAAACAATTCACCACTCAGTAGTGCACTAACTCCTGTTTGTACAAAACGTACAGGCAATATTGTTAAATACTAAAACCATACATCATGAAAATTTTAAGAAGCTCAATTATCCTTATAGCATTATTCTCAACTATGATTTCTTGCACTCCGCAAAATCTAGAAGAGCAATTAGATAACACGACTGTGGTTCAAGCCACTGGAGATGATTCAAATACGGTAGACGAAACCGAAAAAGACGATAACGATTAATCTATTATTTAAAAATAGCAAAGCCTTTAACTCGATGTTAAAGGCTTTTTTTATAACTTTAATTTTAGAAAACGATTTTTTTGAAAGCAATTTCAACATTCTTCCCCGCTGTTTTCTCTCTTTTGCTTTTATGTTTCTTTGGCCGTTGCAGTCCTAATAGGACGAGCGATATAAGTAGTGTATTACAAAGGGACAGTATCGCTACGTTCATAAAACAAGCCAAGATTAGTGACAGTTCGATGAGGTTTAGGCAAGAGGCTTTGGCAAAGGCTTACGCGCTAAACCAGAAACTTGGCGAAGACAGCTTAAAGGCCAGATCGCTTAGCACCATCGCATATAGGTATTTAAAGCTTAACGATTATGCCAGTTTTAAGAGAATAAATCAAGAGGCCTATACCCTCGCAAGAAAGGTAAAAGACTCATTTACCATGGGCGATACCTATTGGAATTATGCCAACTTCTTTAAAAGCCAACATGTTTACGATAGTGCCTATTACTATTATTACAATGCCAATGTGTTTTTTGAAGCTGCAGAAAAACCTTTTTTATCTGCAAAAATGCTCTACGGGATGTCTTTTATTAAAGGGCGTTTTCGCGATTATTATGGCAGTGAACAGCTAATTGTTCAAGCCATCGATAAGTATAAATCTCTGGGTAAAAATAAATCACTCTATGCCTCGTACGATCATTTGTCTACGCTCAATTTAGATATAAAAAATTATGATAAGGCATTGGAGTATCACAAAGAGGCACAGCGATATAGAAGCCAAATAGAAGGCAAAGGAGATACTTTTAAAGAAGGAGCGCTCAATAATCTTGGGTTAATCTATTCTGCCAAAGGAGATTACCAAAGAGCGATTTCTGAGTTTTCTGAGGCCCTAAAGTCAAAAGACTTAGAGCAGCGAAATGCATTGTTATTTGCAAGACTTTTAGACAACAAATCTTATGCACACTTACTTTCTGGCGACACCCTAGGCGTTAATAAAGGCCTCAATGAAGCCTTATCGATTCGTCACAGTTTAGGAAACAAATCTGGAATTAGCGTTAATACCTTGCATCTAGCCCAATATTATAAAATAGCAAAGGATACCAAAGCGGCAATTGATTATGCCCTGTTGGCAAAACGATATGCTAACGAAATAAAAAACAACAGAGATTACCTCACGTCATTACAGTTATTATCACATCTTGACACCGCTAATTCTAAGCAATATTTGGACACCTATATTGCTTTTAATGATAGTTTGATCGATTCAGAACGCTCGATTCAGAATAAATTTACTCGCATTGCTTACGAGACGGGAGAATATATCGAGGCCAATAAAAAACTCTCAAGAGACAAAAACAACATATTATTTATTGGCCTGGCAATTCTCACCATTATGTCGCTATTGTATTACGCCAATATGCAAAGGGTTCAGAACCAGAAACTAGAAATGCAAACTGCGAGGCAAAAAGCAAACGAGCGTATCTACCTACTCACATTAAAGCAACAAGCAAAAATGGAAGAGGGTAGAATAAGAGAACGCAATAGAATATCAGAAGAGCTGCATGATGGCATATTGGGTAAACTCTTTGGGACACGCGTTGGCTTAGGATTTTTAGAAGTATCCGGCGAACAGCAAACCATGGTCCAGCGCAAGGCTTTTTTAAACGAACTACAAGAAATTGAAAAAGAGGTGCGTACGATTTCGCACGATTTAAAGAACAACGTTGTTAGCTCAGAGATTAGTTTTATTAACCTTATTAATAAGATGCTCAAGGCGAATAGCCAAATAGGTAATTATAGATATGAGGTCAATGTAGGCGATCACATTTCTTGGGATAAAATTGACCAATTATACAAGGTTAATATTTATCGAATCATTCAAGAAGCCCTGCAGAATACTATCAAATATGCACAGGCCACCAAAGTGATCATTGAGTTTGCGATTGTGAACAGATTTTTGGTAGTCACGATTGCAGATAATGGTGTTGGGTTTAACAAAAAAAAGAATAAAAAAGGAATTGGCCTTAAAAACATGCAGTCAAGAGTTACCAATTTAAACGGCACTTTTAGCATACAATCGAGTAAAGAATCGGGCACAAAAATTACCCTTAGGCTGCCCTTATAACATACCCCTATGAAACCAAAAAGATATCATGTACTAATTATTGACGATCATCCGTTGATTTCTGAAGCATATAAAAGCGCGTTTAATAAAATAAGCAATACTCAAGAAGGTGTGAGCTTTGCCATAGATGTGGCTCATAACTGTGATATGGCCTTTGATAAAATTAAACTCATCGCAGAACACAAACAGCCATTGGATTATGTGTTTTTAGATATTCGATTGCCACCTTCTACCGACGCAAAAATTTTGTCTGGCGAAGATCTCGGGCTCAAAATAAGACAGTTATTGCCTAAGGCAAGAATCGTGGTGTCTACTACTTTTAATGATAATTATAGGATTCACAGCATTTTTAAAAGCATAGATCCCGATGGCTTTTTAATCAAAAACGATATTACTCCAGAAGATTTGGTCGATGCGATTCAAACGGTGCTTACAGATCCGCCCTATTACAGTAAAACGGTTACCAAATTACTGCGTAAAGAAGTGTCTAACGACTTTTTATTAGACAATATAGATCGCCAGCTTATATACGAACTGTCTATAGGAACCAAGATGAAAAACCTTCCAGAAATATTACCCTTGTCTATAGCGGGTATAGAAAAACGTAAGCGTCATTTAAAACAGATTTTTAATGTGATTGGCGAAGACGATAAAGAGTTAATCCAGATAGCTAAAGACAAGGGATTCGTATAAGCAATCACTACATATTTATTTAAAAAAGTAAGGCACTGCCTTACTTTTTTTATGTCCTATTCCAAGAGGTTAGCAAGCCCTATGCTATAGGTTTGTAGTGTTGCATCAAGAAAAGGCTCGCTACATTAAAAAGCATGATTGGCCAAGTTGCATTCCAATTTGGAAGTCAAAAATATGTATACCTAATCTATCAATAAATATAATAGGTAAAGCTAAAATAGCAGCAGCTCAAACAAGCAAATTGGTACAGATTTATAAATATGTACGGCAACACAATTAAATAACTAATAAAAATAATTCTTAAGACAGTGGCTGGATTAACACACAAACAAATCACCAATAGAATACCACAACGGTATCCGTTCTTATTTGTAGATAAAATAGTCGCGGTAGACAAAGAGATGGCTATTGGGATCAAAAACGTAAGTATGACAGACCCTTATTTAGTGGGTCATTTTCCTGGCGATCCCGTTTTCCCTGGGGTGTTATTGGTTGAGGCCAGTGCGCAGGTGGGCGGCGTCATGATTGCAGAACACGAAGAGTACTCCAAGAAAGGCTATATCGCACAGCTTAACAACTTCAAGTTTATTGATTTTATCCTTCCAGGAGACACCATAACGATTCATAGCAAACTGCTCAACCTGTTTGGCAAGTTTGTAAAAGTATCGGTAGAAGCTAAGGTCGACGACAGGCTCGTAGGCAAAGGCATTATCACATATAATTTCGAAAAATAATTAGTCATGAACGCAAATAAATCTAAAGTTGTAATCACCTCTATTGGAGTGAGTTCTCCTATCGGAAACGATCTGAGCCACTTTGCAAAAAATTACGATCAATCTAGTGAGGTGGCAACCTCGCATATAGACGACACCAAATTAGAAGAAGAGCTGGGGCAGTTCAAAAAAGTAAATCAAAGACGCATGGATCGCTTGACAAAGATCACGATGATGTCTGCCATTACTTGTCTCGAAGACGCAAAAATCGAAATAGACGAGTCTACCATAAACGATGTAGGTGGAATTTTTTGTACGGCCTATGGTCCGATTGCAAGTGCTCGAGATTTTATTAACTCAGGCTTCGAGCTAGGGCTTGATTCTGCGAGCCCATTATTGTTTCCATACACTGTGGGCAATGCAGCTCCAGGGGCTATTACGGTACTCATGAAAAGTCGCGGATACAACACGACGGTTTCGGGTTACAATCCAATCGCTTATGCGTTTGACGTGATTCGTCAAAAAAAGGCCAAAGCAATCTTGGCAGGAGGGTTCGAAGAACTTTCACCAGAAGTAGAAGCGGCCTATAATACGCGCACTATTGTAAACGGCAATGGCCTAAAAAAACAGGCGAGCGTTTCGCTAATGTCAGAGGGGGCTGTTATGATGTTTGTAGAAGATGCCGAATTTGCCAAAGCTCGTAATGCAGAAGTATTGTTCGAGGTTTGTGGTTACGGCGTTAACTCCAACCTGCAGCGCGAAGAAAAATCTATAGACAATTTTGGCTATATCGCACCGCAGTCCATTTTAAACAGCATGAAGACCTCTCTGGTTCGAAGCGAAGTGGCTGGTGCTAATATAGATCTCATTATATCACTAAGCCGCGAAGACAGTCGCCAGACAGAATCAGAAGTAGAAGCCATAAAGCAATTGTGGCCAGAGAATACCCCAGAGGTTCATTACGTAAAGCAAGTCTTGGGTGAAACCTTTGGAGCGTCAGACGGATTTGCCGCTGTGGCTGGCTATGTAAAAGCCAAAAAAATCAAAGGAACAGATCAAAACAAAAAGCATGTTATGGTAAACAGCTATCACATTGGGGGTAACTGCTTTAGTATGATTATCGCTGTGTAATAAGTAAAACCATACGAATGAACACCATTATAGATTTAAAAGATAAAGTAGTATTAGTCACTGGCGCCACTGGCGGAATTGGAGCAGAAATCTGTCTCGCTCTGGCCGATTGTGGAGCGGTTCCGGTGCTGCATTACAATTCTAATAAAGAAAAAGCAGATGCGCTTTTGGCAGACATAAAGGCCAAAGGGATAGAAACCGTCGCATACCAAGCCAACATCACTCAAGAAGATGAGGTTAAGGCGATGGTCAAGGCTATTAAAGAACGCTTTGGCCGAATCGATAGCCTGGTAAACAATGCTGGAATCTTGGTACGTGGCTTTATAGCCATGCAATCTTTAGAGAAATATAAAAATGCCGTAGACATCAATTTGCTGGGCAATTTTTTAGTGCTCAAGCATGTGTCTTTGGTTATGATTGGTCAAAAATTTGGCTCAATTGTAAACGTGAGTTCTGCCGCATCTATGGGTGGGCTCAAAGGGCAATCTGTTTACAGCTCTACCAAAGGAGCTTTAAACTCTCTAACACAAGTCTCTGCAAAAGAGATGGCCGATTTTAACGTACGCGTTAACGCCATTGCCCCAGGGTTTATAGCCACGGGGATGTTAGAAAAAGCCACCAAACAAGACGAGGGCTATAAAGAGGTAATTCCGCTTAAGCGCTTTGGAACTTCTAAAGAAGTATCGTCTGTTGTCCTCTTTTTATTATCGGACGCTGCTGGGTATATGACCGGTCAAGTGCTACTGATCGACGGAGGACTTTTAATCGCGTAATTATTAATCAATACATAATAAGATGAACACAGAAAACAGAAAACAGAAAATCAAAGATTTGATCGTAAATCGATTAAACCTAAGACATGATCCACAGAGCATTGGGGACGATGTAATGCTCTTCGAACCAGAAGAAGAAAAAGGGCTTGGCCTTGATTCGGTAGATGCTTTAGAGCTGGCAGTGGCCATTAACAACGAGTTTGATATTACAATCTCTGACGACGATATGGGCATTTTTCAGTCGGTTAATTCGATCAACGAATTTATCGAGGGCCAGTTACAATTAAGCTAAAGATAGTCGCTCTATGGCGCTTTTAAATTCAATCATATGTCCATAACCATAGGTACAGATATCATAAAAATTTCTAGAATGGAACAATTCATCCAAAGGAACCAACTGCAGGGGAGGCAGATGATTCTTGCTCCAAACGAAAGCGGGACCAATATCAGGTCTATCGCTGGGAAGTTTGCTGCAAAAGAGGCTTTGTTAAAGGCTCTTGGGGTAGGTTTTTCTAAAGGAATTAGCCGGCTTACAGAGATAGAAGTCGTAAAAGACGCTGTTGGTAAGCCTTCGATGATAACCTATGGTTTGGTCAATGATATCATCAATCAAAAAAACATAACAAACATCGAAGTGTCGATTTCGCATGACAGCGATTACGCCATTGCCTTTGTGGTATGTGAATAAAATCAAATAAAAAAATAGTCAAATAATGGCCTCTACATCATACGACATAGCAATTATTGGATCTGGAATAGGATCTCTGGCATGTGCCAGCTTTCTTTCTCATATCTATGACAAAAAGGTCTTAGTTATTGAGCAGCATGTGCAGCCTGGAGGTTTGTCACAGTCTTTCCATAATCAAGATAATGTGCCTTTCGAAATTGGCATTCATCAAGTGGGAGAATTAGAGCCCACCACCATGTTTTCTAAACTCATGACCCTCATGACACAGGGAAACAGCGAGTGGGATCGCTTGCCAGAGGCTTTTATTAAGTTTCATTTTCCTGACGGAATCTACACGGTTCACGCTGGGCAAGAAAAGCAAATCGAGGTGCTTACAAAGCATTTCCCACTAGAACAACAAGCGATTGAGGATTATTACCAAGATGTGGCCAAAATCACACAGTGGTATCGCAATTACACCTTGTCGTCATTAGATAACAACAAGACCCAGCGACAAGAGTTTCTGGATAGCGAAGTAGGCAAAATGGCCATGCTAACCACAGAAGACTATTTAGAACAACGCTTTAAAGACCCTAAACTGATAAGTTTTATTGGTTCTCATTGGACCGATTATGGCTTGCCACCCGAGACCAGTGCGTTTTTAAAACATGCATTATTGGTCAATAATCATAAAGAAGGCGTGTATTATCCCAGCAAAGGGTCTACTCAAATGATTGATTCTATCGTCGATGGAATCCAATCTAAAGGTGGCCAAGTGCTTTGCAACACAAGAGTGGTTGGAGTAAATCACGATGAGCAAAATGTGCAATCCTTGCAAGTTTTAAACAAGGGGACTGGAGAGCAATCCTTGGTGTATGCAGATCAGTTTGTCTCAGGAATTGGCGCCTATAACACCTATGCGCGCTTACTAGACGAAGGCATTTCTGCACCGTATTTAGAATCGCTCAAATCTTTAAAAAAACATGGGGTAAGCTTTGTAAAACTATTTGCGACGCTTCAAGATAATCCAGAAAAAATAGGCGCCGACAAGTCGCTTTCTTGGGTGTATGATTCTCACGATCACAACGCTTTGTATCGTGATAAAAATAAGCTCGCCAATGGCGAAATTTCGCAGTACTCAATTTCTTTTCCATCGTTAAAAAAAGAAGTCGATGCAAAACATAGCATGAAGATCAATGCCCTTATCGATTATTCTGTATTTGAATCTTGGGGGAATGCCAATCGCACAGATGAAGCCTATAACGAACTTAAACAGCGTATAGGAAACACCTTATTAAACGACGTCGAAAGACTATACCCTGGTCTTAGGGAGCTAGTCTCTACTTGGGATGTTCTTACTCCAATAAGCACTAAAATCATTGCTGGTCAATTTAAAGGAAACATCTTTGGATTGCCAGACACACCAGAGCGTTTTAAAAACCTAGACTTTAATTGCTATACCCCGCTTGATAATTTTTACTTAACGGGATCAGACATAACAACCTCTGGAATTTATGCTGCCGTACTCAGCGGAGTTTTAACCACTCAAGCCATTTGTAAAGACAAACAATTCTTTTTAAAGGTCATTACAGCGGCCAAACGATTAACTCAAAATAAAGAATCAATAGCCGTATGAAAGCATTCACCATCATATCGCTTTGGGTGCTAAGTGTATCACTACTCAATGGGCAAACTCGCCTGCAAGGAACCGTTTTAGAAGAAGGTTCTCAAGGGCTTTTTGGGGCAAATGTGTATGTAAAAAACAGCTATGATGGAGCTACTACTAACGAGCAGGGAGTATTCGATTTTACCACCACAACGACGGGGAGTCAGATTTTGGTCATTCAGTATTTAGGGTTCGAAACCATAGAGCATTCCATAGACATTTCTGGCGATAAAACCGATTTGAATTTTTCGCTAAAACAAGACGATGGCGCCCTTGAGACGGTTGTTATCGTAGCAGGTACTTTTGATGCCAGCGACGAGAAAAAAGCGACCGTTTTAAAGCCGATGGATATTGTAACCACAGCAAGTGCTGGAGGTGATATAGCCGGGGCTTTATCTACCCTTCCGGGGACTCAAACCGTGGGCGAAACCGGTCAACTTTTTGTGAGAGGAGGCGAGGCTTACGAAGCGCGAACCTTTATTGATGGCATGCAGGTAGAGACGCCCTATTTAAACAGGCTCCAAGACATCCCAACAAGGCTTCGTTTTTCGCCGCTTTTGTTTTCAGGGACCATGTTTAGCACAGGGGGTTATTCTGCAGAATTTGGACAAGCTCTCTCGTCTGTACTTTTGCTAAATAGTAAAGGAATCCCGGCAGAAGACAAGCTAGACATAAGCCTATATTCATTAGGACTGGGTGTTTCTAGAGCCAAAAAACTTAAGAACGCTGGCTATGTTTTTTCTGTAGATTATTCTAACCTAGGGCCGTACTTTAATGTGGTTCCGCAGACCTCTCAATGGGACAAAGCGCCAGAAACCATATACGCTACAGGGAGTTTTACCTTAGAGAATAAAAAAGGTGGCATAAATAAAACATTGCTGTCTTTTAACGACGACACTTCAAGCATTCTTTACCCTTATAACGGTTTTGACCAACCCAATGTGCTTATCGACCTTAAAAACAACAACCTGTTTTTAAAAAATAGTCATAGTCAGGAGCTAAGTGATAAAACAAAAATTAGAACGGGTATCGCCTTCAATTACGATCGTTCTAAAATCGAATTAGAGAATACTAAAATCGACGATCAAATAGTGGCAGGTCAGCTTAAAACAGCATTGAGAACCCGAATCTCTAAGACCTTTAAATTAGACTATGGGGGAGACTTGTTTTACAAATCATTCAGAGAAAATATCACACTAGATGGCAATCAGGGGGCATTAGAATTTAACGATTTTCAACTTACGGCTTTCACAGAAACCAACATCAGGGTCTCTTCTAAAGTCGCCTTGCGCTTGGGCCTTAGATCTGAGTATTCTTCTGGGCTAAACACCACTAAATTATTGCCTCGTGCCTCGTTTGCAGTTAGAATAAACAGACCGAGTCAACTCTCGTTTGCTTACGGCATCTTTAGTCAAGTGCCAGAGTATCAATATGTAAAATTTACAGATCAATTAGACACAGAACTAGCTGCCCATTATATACTAAACTATCAGTATAAAAAAGACAATCGCGTCTTTAGAGTGGAAGGATTTTATAAAGACTATTCCGATTTGATTCGATTCGACATACAAAACGATCCGAGTCCAGCTAATTATAGCAATACCGGTACTGGATTTGCGCGGGGTTTTGATGTATTCTATCGCGATGGCCAGTCTATAAAGCATGGGGACTTTTGGGTTAGCTATTCGTTTTTAGACACAGAAAAATTGTATCAGGATTTTCCTGTTGCAGCAACCCCGCGGTTTTTCTCTAAGCACAATTTAAGCGTGGTTTACAAGCAGTGGATCCCTAGTATTAAAAGTCATGTAGGCTTTAGCTATACCTATGCTAGTGGGCGTCCATTTGTGGATCCCAACAAACCCGACAGATTATACTTAAGTGATTTGACCAAGAGCTTTAACGACTTGAGTCTAAATTATTCTTATGACCTATCTAGGTTTACTAAGATTCCGGTAACGCTTTACGCATCTGTCACTAATGTATTGGGCAACGATAACATTTTTGGGTATCGCTCTGCCTTTAATAACACCAATAACAACTTTGATTTGATTCCAGTGAGGCAACAAGCCGATCGCTTTTATCTGCTGGCATTATTTATCTCATTAGACAATATTTAATTAAAAAAATGAATATCATGAAAACGACCTTATTATTCTCATTCCTATTTATTATTAGCAGTGCTGCTGTAGGACAAGATCGCTATCAGCAAGAAATGGAAAAGGCACTAACAGGCCTTGACCAAGCGCAGGTTCTGGCCGATTTTAAGGCCGTGGCCAACAAATTTGAACTCATTGCGGGTGTCGAAAAACAAAAGTGGCTGCCACAATATTATGCGGCCTATACCAATACGGTAATGACCTATTTTGATAAAGATAAAGACGGTCGCGATGCCTCGTTAGATAAGGCACAACAATATTTAGACATCGCAGAAGATCTCAATCCTGGCAATCGCGAAAACGAAATTTTGCAGGCATATATCTATCAATCGAGATTTTTTATAGCACCCATGAATAGGCTTTCGATTTTTAATAAAGCCTCGAGTGCTATTGCAGATGCCTTAGACGCATATAAAAACAACCCTAGAGCAAACCTGCTTCAAGGAATACAGATGTACCATAAACCAGGTTTTATGGGCGGTGGAGCCAGCAAGGCCAAGCCTTATTTTTCTGCTGCAAAAACACTCTACGCTACTTCCAGTTTGGACACCAAATTTAGTCCAAACTGGGGCGTCGAGACTAACGATTATTATTTAAGCCTTTGTAAGGACTAACACGAAAAACAGAAATCATCATGGAAAAAATTGTCATTTCAGGGCTTGGAATTTATAGCCCTATCGGAAAAAACATAGACGAACTAAAAGACTCACTATTGGAGTCCAAACTCGGGTTTAACGAAGTTACCGAATTTAAAACCGAAGGCTATCGCAGTAGCAAAGCCGGTGTTATTAAAGACATGGATAAAGACGACATTCAGACCACTACAGGTTTGCGATCTAATATGATCTTAAAACCTTCTATCGATCAGGCCATAGAAGATTCCGGAATTTTTGATTCAGATATAGACCGCTCTCGAGTGTCTATTTCTATTGGTAGTTCGCTTACAGGTTATGGCGGATTTGTAGACTGGTTGTTTAAAAATCATTCACATGATCAAAACGAAGTGTACGATTCTACACTCAACGAAAAAATGGAGATCAATTATCACGAATCTATTATGAATATTCCTGGTACGTTGCTCGCGACAGAAATCGCGATGGAACATAATGTTTCGGGAGTGCTTTCGTCTTCGCTTACAGCTTGCAGTGCTTCTGGAAACGCAATGGCCTTAGCGGTTGACACCATAAGAAACGGCCTAGCAGACGTTGTGATTGTTGGAGCCGTAGACCCTTTGTCTGAGCTTACTTATATGGGTTTTCATACGCTTAGAGCGATGTCTACCAAACAGCCTAAACCACTAGATAATAACAGAGATGGTTTGTTGATTGGAGAGGGCTCTGGATGTTTGATTTTGGAGAGTGAGAGTCACAATAAAAAACGCGGCGGAAAACACTATGCAGAAGTTGCGGGTTATGGGTTAGCCAACGATGCCTATCATGCTACTCAACCACATCCGAATGGAGAAGGCGCGGTGGTTGCAATGACCAGCGCATTAAAAGAAGCCAATATTACACCCGATAAAATCCAGTACATCAATATGCACGGGACGGGAACACGCCATAACGATAATGCAGAGTTAAAAGCAATTCAGCGAGTGTTTAAAGATGGGTTAGAAGATATTCCAATTAGCAGTTCTAAGTCGATGCTGGGGCACACCCTTGGCGCAGCTGGCTCTATCGAAGCAATTATCTGTACGGTGGCCTTGCACAATGGCTTTTTGCCTCCGAGTTTAAACTTCGAAGAGCATATGGAAGGCTTTGAATACAAGGTAGTAACCGAGGCAGAACAAGGTATTCCGCTAGAAACAGTGATGAATAATTCCTTTGGATTTGGCGGTAACGGTGCCTCTTTCATCTTTAGAAAATATACCTCTAACTAAAACAGCCAGGCCATGAGTACCAAAGAATTTAGAACCAAAATGTTGCTGGGACAATTGTCAAAATTGTTTACAAAACCACACGCAAAAGAGTGTAAAGACGTGGCGTCATTGCCTGTTAAGAAAGTGCTTGTTGTCGCCCCTCATGCAGACGATGAGGTCATTGGATGCGGTGCAGCAATAGACCATTTCGTGAGAAGTGGAGCCCAGGTAACGGTTCTAATTGTTACTCAAGAATCTGATAAGTCAATCGCAAAGAAGTACGATTATACGGCAAAGGAGCGTATAAAAGAGAGTCAAAGAGCAAAGAAAATACTGGGATACCAAGAGCTTATTTATTTTGATTTTCCAGAATTGGGCTTGCGAGACAAAAACAGACTTCAGGTAGATTTTGGACAACAACTGCAGGACTTAATTTTTAAAATTAGACCAAATGCAGTCTTTATTCCGAACGAAAAAGAGATGCATCCAGATCATAAAGTTGTTGGGAGCGTTGCCTTATCGATTATCACCGAAGGAAAAATGAAAGGGTGGTTCAACTTTTTACAATTCGTACTTATTTACGAGGTATGGGGACCCGTTTTTATGAATTCATTTTTAAAGGTGAACTACAACGCTAAGCGCAAGAAAAAACGCAGTATTGACTGCTATGCCTCACAGCTCTCCTCGGTAGATTACAACCAGATAATGGAGTTTGTAGGCAAACGTCGGGCGAGCGACTTAAAAGCCTTGCCCAAAGATCCTATCGATGTGCGCCAGCAATTGGCAGAGGCATATACCCTTTACGAGGAGCACGATTTGCTTCATGGTAACAAAGTAATGTTTAGCTTATGAAACCTTTTAGCATTGTAATATGTACCTATAATAAAGCCGAGTCGATTCATGCAGTTTTGACCAGTCTTAATTCGCTACGCGGAAAAGAACTCTTTGAAGTCCAACTTGTAATCGATGGAGCAACAGACAATACGCTAGAAAAGGTATTGGCTGTTGAGAAAGACTACGAGTTTTATTATCACCAAATTCCTAATTCTGGGCTTACTGGTGCAAGAAATTATGGCGTAGACCAAAGCAATGGCGACTATATAGTTTTTTGTGACGACGATGTAATTTTTAATCCGTCTTTCATCACCACCCTACAGTGTTCTGTGCAACGTCATCCGGAGCATGTTCATGTTGGCGATATCTTAAACATAGATAAAAAGCACACGCAAAAGGTGTGGCTCGACATTTTACAGGGCAAGCTAGACTATGTGAATTTACTCGATTTGCAGTCTGGCCAGGTCTTCTTTGATGGCATTAAAAAGCTATATCATTTCGAAGATCAATACAAAGACTTTTCGCCAGCTGTTTGGTGGGCGGTAGTCACGGGGGGTAATTTGTGTATTCCTAAAAAATACTTTAAAACCATTGGATATTTTGACCCAGCGATTCAAGGCTGGGGGCCAGAAGACGCCGATTTGTGTTATCGCTTCTTTAAAAAAGGAGTAAAAGCGATTTTTAACCGCTACAACTACTTATACCATTTAGATCACGATCGTGATCACAAAAAAATAATGGATACCATGCTTAAAAATGCGATTCATTTTATAAAAAAATACAACAAGCCTAAGGAGCTGTATCAATACCTAAACTTTACCAATGGTAAGATTTCGCTCAAAGAGTTTAATAAATTTTGCAGTGATCTATACGAGATGGAAGACATCGTGATTCCGCATTACCATTTAAGTATGGTAGACTACTCAAAACAAGAACAAATTTTAAAGGTTAATTCATGAACCTAACCCAAAAATACAAGGAAAACTACATGCCTGGCTTTGATTGTCGCATGACCACTTATCGCAATAATTTGGCGGTTTACGATTGTGCGCTTTCTAACGGAATGGTCCTTGGGCTGTCGGGTTGTTTGTCTTTGGTGTATGGTCATCCAGAAAAAAGCAGAATCCCTTTTTATACTCTTGTCGGAATAACAGACCAGACCTTAGAGGGATTGGCATCTGTTTTTGACACCTACTTAATTCGGGGCGAGATGGAGCTAGACGATGCTCAAATCTTAGAGAAAATTAAAGACAATTTGCAAAAAGGAGTGGTTGTAAATGCCGCGATCAATAGACCGTTTTTAAATCATTTAAGAGCAGGAAATACGGCAGAAGACTTTACAATTCATCCAACAAACATCGGCTTTCATTATGTGTCTATTACCGCCGTAGAAGATGGTAAAATCACTTTTTTTGAGACCGATTATTCAGAACCACTTACCTACGATTTTGAAGTGTTTAAAGAACTGTGGTTTTACGACCAAATTCATGGCAGAGCTACGATGGATCCGCATCAAAAATGCAATGGTAAATACTACACCATTTTTAAGCCAGGAATACAAGCACAGCACAGCAAACCAACGTTGATGTACTGCATCAATAAAGTGGTTAAAAGCTTTTACGCAGTTAAAAACGATTATGATCACGGGCTCACGGGCCTCGAAGACTTTTTTGACCAGATGCAGCAATGGCATCAAAACCCTGACAAACACCAGCTGATAAGCAGTGTATACTTTTTAAAAATATTAGAGCGCAATTTGAGCGGGGGTGGCTTTGGCCGACGCCTTTACAGTTCGTTTTTGGCAGAGGTAGCTCAATTGTTTAACGATAAGACTTTACAAGATATCGCTATCGATTTTAGAGAAACCTCAAAACTATGGGCCAGCTGTATTAAAGCGCTGGGGAGTCCATTGACCATAAAGGGAATTGCGCAAAGCGACCCAGATACCTTGCAGCAAATTATAACCGATTACAAAACAAAAATTATCCATGCAGAAAAGCAACAATTTGAGCGCCTTGGCGCCTGGATTGAGACTCAATAATCCTATGGAAACGACTCAATTAAAATTAAACGAAACGCTCATAAAACCGAGATTTAGTGAGGTAGATGCACTAGCCATTGTGCATCATTCGCGCTATGTGCCTTGGGTAGAAGAAGCCAATTTTAATTTTGTCGAAAACATACTCGGAATTACGAGAAGAGACCTTTTTGAGCTGGATATGTATAACCCTATTCAGAGTATACAATGTAAATATAAAAACCATGTAAACTGGGAAGACAATGTGATTGTTTCCAGTCATATGCACTACAGCAAGTTTGCCTATTTCGAAATGGAAAACGTGCTGCGATGTTCGAAAGACCGGCAAAAAATATTTGCCAATACGAGGGTCAAATTACTAATTACCAACAAGCAGTTAGAGCTCAAATTAATGGCTCCAGAGTTTTTTGTAAAAAGTATCAAGGCCGCCGAAGAGAAGCACCCTAATTTTTTTACACCCTTAGAACATGAAAAATAAAACCACAATCGACTTGGGATATTGCATTTCTCAAGCAATCAAAGACTATGGCGTTTCTATAGATCCGCATTTGAGTTTGTTGTTGGCCAATCCGCTTTGGATGGGGCTCAATACCTCTGATTCTAAGGGATATTTACCTATCGAAAGAGGCTACGTATCGTTTATTCATCCGCTTGCCTTGGAGCAGTTTTCTGTAAATGCAAACTGTCTTTTTATTCCGGTACGAGGTAATTCTGCGCAGCAATACGATATGGTATTACAGCGCTTAAAAAATAAAAAAAATGTATTGGTCAAGCTATCAGATGCTGTGCTTTTTGAAGAAGAAGGCAGCTCAGATGTGCTCAAACCTATCTATTCTATACTTGATAATGTTGCCCCAGAAGAAACAGATCAGGGCGAAATCACGCTGAGGTTTTCTCAAGACCAAACGCGACGAATAAGCAAAAAAGAGTTCTTGAGTTATTGGAAGGAGAAGGAGAGCCAGCGAATCAACGCAGAGTGGTTTGTAATGATTCCCTCTAAGACCAAAATGACAGACGAATTATTACAAAATAAACTTGCAAGTGCTTTTGTTAAGCAGGCTCGCAATCTAGAACCTAGCTACGACAAATTGCACACAGGCCACGCGGTGATCGAATTTTTAAAGCAAAGTTTGAATCATCCAAATGCCGAATATTATGACCCTGCTAGCCATTATAAGTTGTGGCGAGATTCGATGGAGCGAGGCAATTGTTTATGCAGTTGTCGCACGCAATATGCCAAAGCTTTATTAGAGATTCAGCCCATGTGGAATACCTCATTATCGCATCTGATAGACATGTTGTATTTGTCTGCTGCTGATTGGAGTCGTTTTTACAGAAGACTCACGCCAAATCCAACGGAGCGCGAATTGCACTGTTGGTACAAGTTGCTTCTCGAATCAGAAAAAAGCCTTTTAAACGCATTTAATAACCTAGTTGACTAATGATAGCTACACAACAAAATAGCAGCGTACTGCTCGATTCTTATTCCCACATTCCTGGAGGATCTTGTATGGTCACAGCCCTAAGCGGACTATATCGCTACAAAGGCTTAGACTACAATCCTGCTCAGATTGTTGGCCTAGGAGCAGGACTTCATTTTGCATATGGATACAATCCGATGAACAAAAATTATCGCATAGAGTTTTTGTCGTCTCAATTGTGCTATTCCTTAATGAGCAACACGGGAGTCTATGGCGAAGAGTTTGAGCTCGTAGACAGCGACCAAGCCATGTCCAGAATGTTCACCTTATTAGACAGTGGCATGCCGGTTCCCGTGTTGCTTAATCCAACCTATTGCGAGGGTTTAATGAAGCGTACTCCGCCAGAATTCGTGCCTTATATTCCGTCGCATATGGTAGTAGTGTATGGGTACGACAAGGCAAAAAACGAAGTATACTTGTACGATAGCCCACAGTTTGATCCTTTAGTAATGTCTATTGACAAATTAAAAGAGGGCAGAAACACGGGGGATACCAATCCTTCTAACAAGCATTATGAGTTTTATTTTCCAGAAACGATTTATCCCTACGAGGTAAGTGCAAAACTCGCGATTCAACGTGTAGTGAATGTGTATAAATATTCAGAAAAGCATTTAGCGCATCGTTCAGGAATAGATGCTATTGGGCGTTTTGCCAATAATGTAAAAGGCTGGCGTTCGATTTTTACCGATCAAGAGATACAAGACAATGCCCGTTTGTTTTTGATGGCTGTGACCAACGGTCATGCTACTAAAAGTGGCTTTCGAACGCAATATTCAAAGTTTTTAAACTATGTCTCAGAAAACACTCAGGGCGATGGCTACTATCAATCTGCCAAAGCCTATAAGGAGTTGGGACAGTTGTGGGTATTGTTTCAGAAGTTTTTAAACATTCTAATCAAAGACCCGAGCAATTCGGTGCTCTGGAAAGACAATTCTGACTTTATGCAATTGCTAACTCAGCTTGAGATTTCAGAAGTACGAGCCATTAATTTATTAGAACAAAACCTTAAAGCCAATTGATATGAGTACACCAGCTATACAAGTCGCTCATTTGAGTAAAAGCTACGGAGGCGCATTGGTTTTAGACGACATTTCATTTGAAGTGGACCAAGGAAGCATTGTTGGATTGGTTGGCCCAAATGGTGCTGGCAAAACCACCTTGTTAGAAAGCATAGAAGGGCTGCGTAAAATACAGACCGGGAACATCAAAGTCCTTGGCAAATTAGTGTCTACCCAATACAAAGAGATTCAAAAAGAAATTGGCATCCAGTTGCAGCGAACCAGCCTGATGGGAGATTTAACGCTTAAGGAGACTTTACGTCTGTTTACCAAGCTGTATCGTGTTAAAAACGATACTAAAGGTTTGCTAGATAAGGTAGATCTCACAGAATTTGCCAACAAAAAAGTAAAGCATTTATCTGGAGGACAATACCAGCGATTTAACCTGTGTTTGGCAATTTTAAACAACCCAAAAATTTTGTTTTTGGATGAGCCTACCACTGGATTAGACCCAATCGCTAGAAAAAAGTTATGGGAGATTATAGACGATTTAAAACGTCAAAATGTAACCATTGTGATTACCACACATTATATGGACGAAGCAGAAGTGCTTTGCGATAAAATTATCATGATTTACGATCACAAAGTGGTGGCCAATGATTCGCCAGAAAATCTGATCAAACAATTAGATAACGAAAAAACAATAACGGTAGAAGGTCTTAAGGACCTGACATCTAAGCAACAGGCCGATCTTGCGACACGCTTTAAGTTTAAGTACATAGAAGATCAGTTGTTTATATATACCTACGATATAGGAGCTGCTTTAAATGGCTTTTTTGAGTGGTTAAAACAACAAGACAAAGAAGTAGATAATATTGCTGTGAGATCGGCCAATTTAGAAGATGTGTTTATGAAGTATACCTCTACCAAAATCGATAAAGAAGGGATGTTATTATGAAGAATATCAAAGAAATATACAGAGTATTCGTCCTGATTTTTATGCGGGATAAACTAAACCTGTTTTTTAGTTTTTTCTTTAATGCCTTTCTAATGGTTATGCTAGGGCTTTTTGTTTCTGACAGGTTTAACGAAATTGGAACCATAGGAATTTACGATACGCTTGACAGTGAGTTTTCGCAACAGTTTATTTATGCTTTAGAGAACGAGCCAACCATTCAGGTCAAAATTTATAAAGAAACCGAGTCGCTTTTAGAAGATATAACTAATGGCGATTTGGTGGCAGGTGTAAAGATAAACCCATCGTTCGATGTTTTAAAGAATGCCGCACCAGCGCCCTTAGAAGAAGGATCCCATATACTTATGTATGGTAATTCTGGAAAGGATTTTTGGCTAAAAATGTTAGAGCCTGGGCTTAAAATGGGAGTGCTCAAAACCAACGGAGCCACTCAGACTTTGCTTAACAACATCACCATCGATACAGAGATGGTTCAGTCTAGGAACGTAGATTATTTTAAGTTTATTTTCCCTGGAGTACTGATGTTCTCAATAATGGGATTGGCCTTTACTGGAGCCTTGTCCCTCTTGTTTTTTAGACAAGCCGATGTGCTCAAAAGACTTAAAATTACGCCTTTAAAAAAGTACGAATTTCTCGCGGGGTTCACCCTGAGTTATTTGGTGCTTTTGCTCTTGCAAGCAGTGCTTTACATCGTTATTGCATGGCTGGTATTTGATTATACCTTTACAGAAAACTTCTTGCAAATAGGGGTGCTCGTGGTGAGTTGTGGGCTACTATTTATTGTCTTAGGTGTGGCGATCGCAAATCTCGCACCTACGGTAGATTCGGGGAACAACATTGTTAGATTCCTTAATTTTCCAGCTTCCTTTTTATGCGGAATCTTTATTCCTATCGAAGCCTTACCTAAGTCGTTGCAGTGGCTAGCGCAAGTGCATCCGCTCACATATTTTGCAGATGCTATGCGTAATACCGCAAATTATTCCGCCACATTTTTAGAAAACAAAAACAACTATATCATACTTGGAGTGCTGTTTATCATTTTCTGTCTAGTCGCCGTACGCAGTTTTAAATGGGAAGAACAGTCTAAGTAAAAATTAAGTATAACGTAAATATCAACGTCATGAAACATGTAATCGCACTCTTGCCCTTTAAAAATTTTGAAGAAACTTTTACCACGCTTTTAGATGTGATAAAACGAGCCGATATGGAGGTAACCATCGCTGGTAATTTCGAAAAAGTTCATTTGGCAGACTATCCTTATGTAAAGGATGTTATTTACATCCCGAGTTCGGATATGTTTGTAGATAATCAAGAGAAACTCTTTGCTATTCTAGATGATTTTTATGCCAAAAAACCCTTTGATGCAATTATTAATTTCTTCGAAGAGTATGTAGAACTCGCTGCCAGCATTACATCGCGATATGGGCTGGCAGGAAATTCTGAGCGAACCGCATTGCTTACTAGAAACAAGCATGCTATGCGCGAAGTGCTGTATGGTTACGGCTGCAGAGTACCGCATTTTATCAAAGTAGAATCCTTGCAAGAATTTGTAAGAGCGGTAACCACTATCGGATTACCCTGTGTGGCCAAGCCACTTGATGCCATGGCCAGTGAAGGGGTGATCAAAATTGAAAGCCTTGTGAATTTAGATAAAATCTACGACGAACTTATGCAAGCCAATCAAGGCATAAAACAGACACAGCATAGCAAATTACTGGTAGAAGAATATGCAGATGGTCCCGAGGTAAGCGTCGAGGGAATAGTGACCATGGGAAAATTAAAAATCATGGGGATCACAGAAAAGACTACAGAAGAAGAGCCGTTTTTTAATGAGATCATGCACATACATCCGGCACCTTTGCCAGAACGTTTGCAAGAAGAGATATACACCTTAACCAAACAAGCTGTAAAGGCTCTTGGAATAGAATATGGAGGGGTTCATCTAGAAGCAAAACTCTCTAAAAAAGGACCGACCATTATTGAAGTCGCTTCTAGATTAGGCGGTGATGCAATCCCGTCGTTAATGGCGCTAGCTAAGGGCTACGACCCATATCATTATGTGTTTATGAGTGGTGTTGATATTCCTGTTCAATTAAACGCTACCCGTAATAAGTTTGCAGGCATTCGCTTTATTCAGGCGCCAAAAGATGGTACGTTAACAGATATCTACTTTGACGAAAAAGAGCTGAGTGCGATTCCGGGGGTCATTAACAAACGCATTTTTGGACGTATAGGTGAGCACATTGCAAGACCACCAGAGGGAAGAACCAATAGACTGGCCTATGTTACGATTGCCGGAAGATCGTACGAGCAAGTAAAGCAAAATTTGCTTTTGGCAGAGAATGCCCTTAAGTATGTAATAGAAGACAAAGTGCTTCAGCCAGAACCACAGATATGAGCAAATTACTTGTAATAGAAACCGATGGCAAGTCCCAGATTGGGGCTGCATGCAGGGCCCACGGATGGAAGCCAATTTTTGTCGATACACAGAGTTACGACGATTGGCTTCCAACCTGGGAGAACCAGCAACAGTACGACGTTAGAAAGATCAAAGAGCCTAGCTTTTACGATTTAATTAAAATCATCGAAGAGGAGCAGATAAAAGCCGTGCTGCCCATTAGCCTCTTAGAACCCGAAGGCGTGCGCGACAGCTTGGTTAAAAGCTATATCGACCAGCGTAAGCTTGGGGTAAATATTATCGCGAATGATCCTGCTACCATGGAGGCCACCTACGATAAATGGCTAACAAAGCAAATTTTAAAAGATCACGGCGTTTCGGTGACTCCTGGGCATCTAATCGATACTTCTAAAGAAGCCAAAGAGTATTCGTTGGCTTTTGACTTTCCTGTGATTGTGAAAGAGAAAAAGAGTTTCACGGGTATGGGCATTAGGATTCTTAAAGATCAAAAATCGTATCAAAATTATATAAGTAGAAATCGAGACAAAGCATTGTTTGTAGAGCCCTTTGTAGAAGGATCCGAAGTAAGTCTTGAAGTCATCTCATGGAAGGGTGACAAACTGTTTCAACCCCTTGTTTATAAAGGAGAAACCCGCATTAATATCTTAGAACATCCTGCCTATAGACCACGAATTTCGCCTTATAAAAAAGGGAGTATGCTCGAGAAGCAAATCGTGCAAATGGTGTCTAAGGCCGTAGATGTGTTGGGCCTTTCTGGTGCTGCCGAATTTGAGTTTATTATAGTGAATGGCCAGCCCATGATAATGGAAATCAATCCAAGGGTTTCTGGAATCACACGCTTGTGCAACGCAGGTGGGGGTTCTAATGTGTATAGCATTTTAGCACATACTGCCATTACAGACAAATTGCCTACAGAACAGGAGGTTTCGCAAAAGTATGCCATGCAGTTTCCTTTAACGGTGGTTCCCGAAGGCGCCTTGCTAAAACAGCTTCAGGCCAACCCAAATGTTACGTACATAAAACCCATTACTTGGATGCCAATTTTGCCAATAAAAAGCAACGTTATTTTAAGCTATGAAACACTCGATGCACTTAATGAAGGGGTAAAATCATTAGAACAATATTCTGACGAACGCTACATTCAAGAAGCGCAAGCTAGTTTTCAATTATTCTGATCCTATTTATGGAACTAAAACAAAAACGCACTATTGTATTACTATCGCCTTTTTTGATAATCGCGATAAATTTTGCTACAGCTTATATCGCAGGAGATTTGATTGGGAAATGGGCCTTTGTTCCTATTATCCTTATCGAATGGGTATTGTTTATGGTCGTTGTGCTGTGGGCTGGCGGAACAGCGGCGATAACACGATGGCTTAAACCACCTAAAAAAAAGCGGCTCTATTTACTATTGGCCTTGTTATCGGGTTGCATCCCGATTCCTATTTTTATGATGCATTATCAACTATTGGCACCCATACATATTTGGGCGCCATGGTTGATTTTGGCGCTCGTTAATCCTTGGATTGAAGAGTTTTATTGGCGCGGAATCTTACTAGAACATAGCGCGCATTGGAAGCTATGGCAGGCCGTCTTATTTACTAGTTTTGTCTTTGCGCTCAACCATGTTGTGTTTGGTGTTAACTCTGAGCTTAATCAAGGCGTTACGGTCTTTGCTTCTACTTTTATAATGGGGGTTTTATGGGCGATTATCTTTAAAAAAACAGTGAGTCTTCGCTGGGTAATTTTGGCTCATTTTATGGTAGACGTGTTTAATTTGTCTGTGCCTTCTTTTTTAGATCTATATGAAGGGTTTGGAGGTTAAATCAGGCTAATCGTTACACATATAACTACGGCCATCGAGAGTATTTAAAAAGGCATTTTTAAAATGTGAAAGTAAAACCTATGGTTAGCGCATACGGGGAGTCAAGTTCATAGGTAATCTGAGATACGATTTGGTTGCTAAATTCTGGTATTGGGATCACTTCTGCCTCGCGTTGCCCTAAATTGAGAAAGTTTTCAAAACCCATGATTAGGTCAAAGCGCCCAAGGTTATAATTAAAACTAATGTCATAAGCAAAGAGATCGATAAATCTAAACTTCGGTTCTAATTCTTCTTCAAACATTATGTTTAAGCCAATAGATAGTGCCCCAGAATTTATCGCCAATGCATTATTGTTTTCATCAAAAAGAATTAGATGTGTTTTTTCATTGAATTGTAATGGCTTTTGAGTTTCGAGATCAAATACTGGAGTGGGCAAAGCAAGCCCGCCAATACGACTTTGTGCAGTACTATTACTAGAGACAAGAAGTAATAAAAACAAAATCAGATAGCAATAAATTGTTTTCAAATCGCAAGTATTCAAGGTTTGTTTAACGCTCATACCTACGTTGCTAATCACTAATTGGTTTTATTTTGGCGGGATTTTTCGATTATTGGGCAAATTTAAAATGTACAATTAGGAGTAAGATTTGACTTTTATGAGAACCTTACGGCAGTTTGGGTGAGTGCCAATTGCCTTTCGCTATTGGTTGGAATCAAAAAGAATACTTGTAGCATATTATTAATTTTAATAAACCATGAGACGATAAATCATCGTCTTTTATTAAATTCGAATCGATTTGCGGTATGTAATAGTCTTGATCGTTTTTTTGAACATGCTTCCTATGGTTTCTCAGGAAGGGGCTACATCGTATATCGATTTGGTTGCCAAAGACAGTGTTCATCTATATTTTAATAAATCGTTTTTTCTGGTTCCAAAGCTATGTAGCGATTATACGCGAATAGTTCGTTTAGATTCGATAGGAAACTTCCATGGAAAATTTAGGGATGTAGATGTAGCGCAGACCGTGATTGCTACGGGAAGTTATTTAAATGGAGCAAAGCACGGATTGTTTGTTTATTACTATCCCGACGGACAAATCAAGACCCGCGGTATCTACCGATTAGAACGTCCCATAGGTCGTTGGGAGTATTATTATCCAGACGGGTCATTGGAGAGCGTGTGGGAACGCACTAGCGAAATACCAAAGTTAATCACCTTTAACGATTCAGATGGCAACACTCAAATCGACCAAGGAAATGGCACTTATGACGGTTATGGGTATAAGGGACTTGCCGGAGAATCAGTTTTTTACCCCATAAAAGGAAAAATCGTTAACGGCCTTAGAGAGGGGATATGGGTTGCAAGAACAGACCGGAATAAACCATACTTTACAGAAACCTACGAAAATGGGGTCTTTAAAAGTGGCTATTTTGAGTTAGTACCTAATAACATTAGCACCTACGCCGATAGGCAAGAGCTTTACATTTTTAAACTCGATTATTCAGGTTTTTTAGATATGTTAAGAAAACAAGACTGCTTTAATTCTAAAACTCGCAGCGCTACTTCTACAGAAAAACAAGTTAAATCTAAAGCACCACCCATAGATTATCGAGCCTTGCAATCAGAACTTCGCGATGCGATTAAAAGAGTGGTAAACGAATCAGAAGACAATGAGATTTACAATTTAGGAGAGTACTTTCTCACCATTAAGTTTAAAACCGACGAACTAGGCCAGCCTACGGCCTTTGAGCGTGTGAGCGCCTGGGGCAGACCCTATTATAGACCTGTGAGGAGGGTATTGTCTAGTAGAACCTATCCGTACATAAACAAAGAGATGTACTTTCACTTTAAGATACAGTTTTCTGGAGGATCGTTGTTTAGTTTTCAGTCTCGATTTTCGCCTGACCGCAACGGTTGGTAGCCTAATTTTAACAACAATTGTGTTGTCTCACACACGTTTATCGACTTACTTCGCTGTATAACTAGTTTATTGTTAAATACTGAATTTTGTTTGCTATATTTGAGTTAGCCTCAATTAATTACCTACACGAGAAATATTTTTATTGAAATACTAATTCAAATTCTATGAAGAATCTTTACTTGTTTTCCTTACTCTGCTTAACTGTTTTTGCAGTAAAAGCCAACGACAAAAACCCAGTTAAAGGAGCATTGTCTACTACAGAAACTGTGAACATGATCGACCTTGGGGGAGGTTTCGAAATTCCAGAAAACGCCTTATTTGCATACGCTCCTTTTACAGGAGGTGTAGATAATATTGGTCTATATATTTACGATCCAGAAACAGATGATTTAACATACGACCCTTCGTATTTAGGATCGACGGGTGGTTCCACCCATCATGCTCTAGATTATAACCCAGCAGATGCAGGTATTTACCTTTTGATCGATATGGGATCTGGACGCTCTGTAGCGACTTTCGATTTAGAAACCGAGACGGTGAGTGTAATCTCGACAGCAGTTTCTACAACGGGTAATACCCAACCACAGTCTATGGCATTTGGCCCTGACGGCACCTTATATATTGCGTTTCAAAGTGGTGAGATTAACACATACGACTTAGGATCTGGAGACACCACAGCTTTTGCAGACGTTGGAGGTACAGCAGGATCTGCTGGAGGAGTTGGTCTAACCTTTGATGTTGAAAACGGCCAGTTGGTGCACGCCTCAGGGAGTGGTGCAGCTATTACCTTAAGAGGAATTGATACTTCTGGGACGGTAAGTACGCTATTTACCTTTGCCGCTGCTACCTGCGGAACTGCTCAGGCAATGGAGTATGTAGGGAACGGAAAAATTATCGCTTCGACTACCTTTGGGTGTGATACTATTTATACAATCGACTTAAATACCGAAGCCATTACGGTTTTGGCCAATCCAACAGGATATAACGGAAGCATTAAAGATTTGATGTATGTAGGCGACTTTACGCCTTTTGAGATTACTTGTCAAGAAGCAGAGATCGCTATACAACCAGATTTTATAGCTACAGCAACTGCAGCAGATGTATTGGTAGAAGATTTCCCAATGAACCAGCTTTATGCTTTAGACCCATTTGCCAGTGGTGTAGACAATGTGTTTTTACTTGATTATGAGCGCGACACAGACGATATTGTTTGGGACGATACGTATGTACAAAGTACTGGTGCTGGAGGCGCATTTGCTTTTGACTTTAACCCAAGAGATCAGACGGTATATTTTATGGGGAGTGCGACAGGTGGAGGTCGTGCCTTATTTACTTTTGATGTAGAAACAGGAGACCGAGTAGAACTTGGCGATATCGTTTCTGATGGCGGTAGCACCAATCCGCAGGCCATGGCCTTTGGATCTAACGGCGCTTTGTATTTTGTGTTTAATTCTGGCGAGATCAATAGATATAGCCTTGCCTCAGGAACAATGTCTCCTTTTGCCACTGTAGAAACAGCAGGAGGTGGTGTTGGACTCACGTACGATTTTGATAACGATCGTTTGATTCATGCTAGAGGGTCTACCGTGGCGACTATCTCAGAGATTCCACTCTCTACAGGAGTACCACAGGCCTTGTTTAGTTTTGTAGTGCCCGACGACGGCTGTGGCGGTACAGCACAGGCAATAGAATATGTAGGGAACGATAAGTTGATAGCCTCTACTACTTTTGGCTGCTCTTCTATCTATACGGTAGATTTGGTGACTTTTGTGCCAAACATGATTTTAAACCCAAGTTTTACAGACAATATCAAGTCATTGATGCTTATCGATTACGAAGTGGATATTACACCAAACGACTTTAGTTGTGACGATTTAGGACCTCACGATGTGGTGGTTACCGTAACAGATCCTTTTAACAGACAGGCAAGTTGTGAAACTGTTGTGACTGTTGTAGATCCAGACGACAATTGTATTCTTTCTACCGATGAGGTCACGTTGGACCAATTTGTAATGTATCCTAATCCTGCCAACGACTACTTTACCTTAAGCTGGGATCCTATTAACAGAATTACGGCTGTGGAGGTATATGACTTTAGCGGAAAACGCTTAATCAATCTACCAATTGATGCCTTTGATTCAGAACAAACCATAGATGTTAGTTCTCTATCTAGAGGAATCTATTTAGTACGCGTGTTTAACGAAGATACCATGGCGACAAAAAAGCTTGTTATTAAGTAATAATTACCGATTTATTTAATTAAAACCGCGCTTTAAGCGCGGTTTTTTTGTTTTTAAACTATCTGTCTTACAGAAGATTAGGGAAAAATCCCCATGAGTAATTGTCCTCATTTTAATTACTTTTAAACGCGTTTTGATTCGAAGCATATCGACTGCACTCCTATATCGCAGGTTCTTGTTTTTTTACAACATCCTGCAAAAATAAGCAGCATGAAAACCCTCGTGGCCAATCCACAACATAAAAGCGGCAATAGCAACCATTATCTTTTTATTCAAAAAAAGGACAATTCAGACGCTGCCAACACTTTTTTTTCGCCAAAAGAAAGTACTCCAGATAGCTCGGGGTCTGTCTACATACAGGCAGATTCAGATGATTGTGTACATTCTGGAGGCTGTGATAATCCTGGCCCATCTGATGATGAGGTACACGGCGATGAAAGTCCGCCAGAAGACAAAGAAGACAAAGAAGACAAAAAGGAAACACCCGATAAAGAGCCAGAAACTACAGAAGACGACGCTCCTAAGAAAGATCCTTATCAAGAAATTTTAGATACAGAGTTTAAATTCAAGAAGGAGATATCAAAGAATCAGCTCAAGTTTATTCTCGCGTATTTTATTAAAGGAGCTAAGATTTTGAATAGTAAAAAACTTGACGGAGCAAGAGCAGTTTTAATGGTGGGACAGGCAGGGCAAGAGTCAAGCTATGCTAAGAAAATGAAAGGCAATCCAAATGTGAGGCACCATAATTATTTAGGGTGGCAACCCATAGATAAAGAGGTAAAACAACTTGAGAAACACAAAGAAGAAGGGTTAAAGCTTACAAAAGAAAAGCGTGACAATGGCCCGCATGGTAAGGATACAACAGTCCCTACTTTTACTGGAATGGACCAGGCCATTAAGCTAGGGTTAGATATAGCATTTGGCCTCAAGTTTAAAGATGCTGTTCATAAAAAAATGGGCGAGGCCTTTACCGATAAGGACAATTCAAAAACCGCGATTAAGTTTAGAAATAAATCTGGGTCCTGGAATCAAAACCCAAACTATAAAAGAACCTTGATGAACGAAATACACAGAAGCAAAAGACTCTTGCTTAAAATTTTAGGTGAGCTTAGTAAAAATGATTCACTGAGCGCAGAAGCAAAAGCTTTAACACTTAAGTTAATGGCAAGTTTAAAAGCCATAACCACGTTTCATACCCCAGACCCAAACAAGAAATAATACACTTCGAATTAAATTGCGCTTCATTTTTTCTAGATTTGTGACATTAAATAGTCAGTCATGTCTTCGAGTAATTTATCGTTTTTTAAAACTGTTACGGTACTTTGCTATCTCAATATTAAGTCTCCCTTTTCTTAAGGCCTAGGTTTTTGCTTCGTCAATCAATGGATTGACCGCCGACTACTAAATAAACCTATTGCTTAACAATTCAATTCAAATACAATGACTAGAGAACAATTATTAGCCGCCATAGATAAAAAATATGAGGCCATGGGCCAAGATCCTGATGTACATTTATCCGGCCTTTTGCATGCAGAGCCCATGAAGTATTGGGACTTTATTCAGCTTGACGCGCTTTTAGGCCTGCAAACACAACGCACCCAACTTCCAGACGAGATGGTGTTTATAATGTATCATCAAATCAACGAGTTACTCTTTAAGATGATTCTTTGGGAGATGAAGCAAATCTCACATACAGAAGGCATCGAGCCTAGTAAGTTTGTGATGCACTTAATGCGAATTAGTCGTTATTTTGATATGCTGTCTAGCTCTTTCGATATTATGGGAGAAGGCATGGAGGTAGAGCAATACATGAAGTTTAGAGACACGCTCACTCCAGCTAGTGGGTTTCAATCTGTGCAGTATCGCAAGATTGAGATCGCCTCAACAGAGCTTATAAATTTAATTGACTATAGATTCAGAAAAACCATAAATCGAGAGACTCCTTTTGAGCATGCCTTTAATAATATGTATTGGCAGGTTGCCGGTAAAGATCATAAAACAGGCAAAAAGAACATGCTTATAAAAAACTTTGAGACCCAATACAAAGACGAGCTTTTAGCATGGATGAAGGAGTATAACGAGTATAATCTGTGGACCAAGTTTAAGGCCTTGCCCGATGCGTATCAGCAAGACACAGATTTAATAAATGCCATGCGTCATTACGATCATACGGTAAATATTAGCTGGGTAATGCATCATTATTATGCTGCCGCAAAGTATCTAGATTCTGGCAAAGGCAATGCAGAGGCAACAGGCGGAAGCGACTGGCATAAGTATATGCACCCTAAATACCAACGCCGTGTTTTCTTTCCAGAACTTTGGAGTGAATCCGAATTAGAAAACTGGGGAATTACCAATCTGGAAGGGTATCATAAGTTTCAATAGAGAAATATTGTAACTTGGTTTGATCTAAGTTAATATCCTTTTTATCACATATGAATACGCAGGTTACCTCTATACTGGAGCAAATTCCTGAGCGGCACGATTTTGCTTCTTACGCGATGCTTCTTGGGATCACTTTGTCTGTATTGCTTGCTATTGCAATATTTGCAAGGGGTAAAAAAAATTCGGCCATTTATTTTTTAGGATGGACCATGCTTTTTCAGGCCATTGTGTTTACAGACACTTTTTTGTGCTATACAGGCCTTATAAAGCATATGATAATTATGAATGATTCGACAGAACCATTCGTACTTATGATACCAGTGATGTTCTATTTATTTGTGTACTGTTTGATTCGTAAAAAGCAGCTACCCTTTAAAAGACAATTGCCCTTTTATATTTTGCCTATTGCATATGCCTTGAGTCAGATTGCATATTACGTGGCGCCCTTGCCGGTAAAACTCAATGCCTATTTAGATGCCTATCATAAGCAATTAAATTTTGCTACCGTACCAGAAGATTTTAGTTATGGTTACCAGTTTATCAAAGATCATTTTGATTGGATGATTTTAATTAGTTTTTTGTTTTATGGTGTTTTAGGCCTTCGGCTGATTTGGGAAGAACGCAGCAGAATAGCAGCTTTGCCAAATCAAGCCAACACCAAGCGATATGTGTTTACCAGAAACGGCTTGGTGATGCTGTTCTTTACTTTAATATTTGTATTCGCTGTTTTTTATCGCTTTGACGATGATGGAGGCGATCATTATATCGGCATCGTGCAGGCTGTTATTAGCTTGATAACTGTATATGTGTTTTTAGCAGATTCCCGCTTTTTCGAAAAATCTTGGTTTAAGGATAAATATGCGACTATGTCTTCGGAATCGATTTCCTTTGAGAGCATCGAAGCTTTTTTAGATGAGTACAACTACTTTCTGAACCAAGAAATGTCGCTAAGCCAATTGGCAAAAAAAATGCAAACCAATGGCAATCTTATTTCTAAAACGATCAATTCTAAAACGGGGATGAACTTTAGCGATTACATAAATGCAAAACGTATAAATGTCGCCGAATCACGACTCATCCATTCAGATTTTAAGCATTTAACGATAGAAGCGATAGGTAATTCGGTTGGGTTTAAGTCTAAATCTGCATTTTATGCAGCCTTCAAAAAACACACTGGAACGGCCCCCTCTTCGTTTATCAAGGCCCAAAAAGTAACAGAATAGCATCTAAATTCTCCAGAATTGTAATTCTGGACGCATCGACAGGTCTAAAATTATGGCCGTTTCTCTTTAAGATTCATATTTGCCATAAATCTAAAAACAATGGAAACTTCTATAAGACGTTACGACCTTGATTGGCTGCGTGTAATTGTATTTGCCTTGCTTATTCTATATCATGTAGGCATGTTTTTTGTGCCTTGGGGATTTCACTTAAAAAACAATATTATTTATAAGTGGCTGGTGTGGCCTATGCTCTTTTTAAATCAATGGCGCTTGCCCATTTTGTTTGTGATTTCTGGGATGGGTACGTATTATGCATTTTCTAAACGAAGCCTTAAACAGTACAGTTGGGAACGGGTTTTACGTCTTGGAATTCCGCTCATTTTTGGAATGCTATTAATAGTGCCTCCGCAGGTATATTTTGAGCGTATCGCCAACGGCCAATTTATTGGTAGTTATGTTGAGTTTTATGCTCAAATGTTTAATGTAGGTCCTTATCCCGAAGGCGATATAAGCTGGCATCACCTTTGGTTTTTGCCGTACTTATTGATTTTTTCACTGGCATTAGGCCCCGTATTTAGAAGATTAAAACAAGGCCCGTCTAAACTGGTTTCTTGGGTTAAACGACTTATAGAAAAACCTTTCGGATTGTATCTTTTTGTGCCACCTCTTTACTTAGCCGAGGCTTTTTTAGAGCCGTTTTTTCCGGTCACTCATGCCTTGGTAGGAGATTGGTTTAATATATGCATTAGCATCATGTTTTTCTTTTTTGGGTTTTTACTCATCGCCTCAGGAGACTCATTCTGGAAGGCATTAGAAAAAATAAAGCACAAGGCGCTAACGCTTGGTGTTATTTGCTTTTTGGCACAAGTAATTATTTGGCTGTTTTTAGAAGATGGGATTGTGGTTCATTTTTCGGAAGCCTTATTAAAAGTTACTAATATTTGGTCGTGGATATTGGTATTATTCGCCTATAGTGCCAAATATTTAAACCGTAAAAGCAAAACGGTCACCTATGCAAATAGAGCGGTGTATCCCTTTTATATATTGCACCAAACCATCACTATCGCCATCGCATTTTATATTAAAGATCTAGACTGGGGGTTTATACCAAAAGCGATTATCCTAGTTATAGGAACCTTTGGTTTAAGCTGGTTTATATACCATTTCTTGATTTTAAAAATCAAACCTTTGCAGCCGTTATTTGGCGTTAAAAAGACTAAACCAAAATAGGCTTATAACTGTGTAATAAGACAATTGTTTCTCTCCGCTTCTTTCACAAAAATCTAGGGGTTTTGCCTATAGAAAATAGCGGGAAAGACCTACTCGAAAAAGGTGAAAAAGCCTAATAATCAATAAGTTATAAATTACTACCTTAGTTGTGATCATAGCTTCTTCTTTGAAGCATTATGTTTGAATCCAAAAATTACGACTCCCACAATTTTTAGTAACTATTAATCATTTTTAAAAAATGAACTTATGAGATATGTTAAAACATTTCGATTTCGCCTATTTCTATCAATCCTTTTAGCCTTTGTTTGGTCTTTAGAAGGATTGGCGCAGGATACTTCTGGAAATAAAGTTCGCCCCGTGAAAACGGCTAAGGTGAATATGCTAGAGATAGAAAAAAGTGCGGTAAACAAAGCAGACACATTACAAAAGGTAAAAAAAGCGCCTAACTTAGAAGAGATTCCACCAGGCGATTTAGATATTCCTGAAGATGCAACGATTATTAGACACCGGCCACCACCAAAATCAGGAGATTCGGCCGTATTTAGTGTGCGACAGAAAAACAGCAATTTGCCCAATTTCCCAGGTCTAGGAGATAACAATGCTTCTATTCCACCAGACATTGGAGGGGCTGTTGGACCTAATCATTTAATGGTAGCCTTAAATACTCAGGTTAGAATTCAAACCAAAGTAGGCGCAAATTTAAGCACGGTTACTCTTAACGCTTTTTTCTCTCCACTTGGAGGTTCACCGAATATGTTTGATCCTAAAGTGTTATACGACCCATTTGAGCAACGATGGATCATTACAGCAGTTGCTAATGGAGGACTAGCAACATCTGCATTAATGTTGGGAGTTTCTGATACTGACGATCCAACGGGGACATGGTCGCTGTATCAATACCTCACAGATGCGACTAATACTAATTGGTTTGATTATCCTAGTATAGGGTTTAATAAAAACTGGATAGTAGTAACGGGTAATATGTTTGCCATATCAGACAATTCGTTTGCTGGTACGGCCCATTACATCTTTGATAAAGGTGCGACTTATGGCGGAACCGCAACTCCTACTGTTTTAAGCAGACCCACTACCGAAGGATTTACTATTTGTCCTGCGATCACCCTTGATAATACTCAAGAGACCCTGTATATGGTTACTTCTTGGAATAGCGGGGTAGGAGCCTTGCGCTTATATACCATTACTGGCACCCCAGCGGCTCCAGTTTATACAATGACGTCACTTTTTCCTACCTCTACCTCTGGTTGGGCAGCAATTCCCGCAGGCGGTGCCGATTTTGCACCTCAATCTGGCTCCACAAATTTAATTGCTAATGGTGACAGACGAATTCAAAATGCAGTTTTTAGAAACGGATCACTCTGGACCACTCACACTATATTTTTACCAGCCGGGACGAGTCCTACCCGATCTGGTGTACAATGGTGGGAGATAAACCCTACTACTGGAGCGGTGCTTCAAAACGAAAAAATTCAAGACGCAACGGGCACCAACTTTTTTGCCTACCCTACATTAGGGGTTAACGCCTACGACGATTTGTTAATAGGCTATTCGAGCTTTTCTGCGGGTCAATTTGCCAGCAGTAACTTTTCGATTCGCTTAAATACAGATCCCCTAAATGTGACGCAAGCGACAACTCAATTCAAAGCAGGTTTGGCCAAATACTTTAAAGTGTTTTCAACTTCTAATCGTTGGGGTGATTATTCGAGTACGACAATAGATCCAGATGATTTTTCTATTTGGACCATTCAGCAGTATGCCGAACTTCCTGTAAGTGGATCTGATCGTTGGGGAACCGAATGGAATCAATGGATTCCTCCAGTAGCAGATCTATATTCTAAAGATTTAACAAATGACTTAGGTGCAGAACCAAATCCCTTGCCAGGTAGCATGTATCAGAGTCCAGATATTTGGGTGCGAAAGCTACAAGACCCAACCTTAGCCTTTGCACATGTGCACGAAAATGCCGAATACAGAACAGGCACATCGAATCCTAACTATGTATATGTAGAGGTTCATAACAGAGGAACAGTGGCTAGTACAGGCACAGAGCAAATAACGTTGTATTGGGCAAAAGCAGGGGCTGGACTAGGCTGGTTAGACCCCTGGAACGGAGGTGTATTTTTTGACCCTGGGCCCAACACAATGCTCATGGGAGATGTGATCGGAACCCTTACGATTCCAGTAGTGGCTCCAGGAGCAAGTACCATTGTAGAGTTCGCTTGGAACCCACCAGATCCGGCGCTGTATGCTACAGCCTTTGGCACTAATACCAATCATTTTTGCCTGCTAAGCAGAATCACCACCAGCGGAACTTCACCCTTTGGCATGACCTTTCCAGAAACGACTTCGATTAACGGAAACGTGCGTAACAATAACAATATCGTTTGGAAGAACATTGGGGTATACGATCTTGCTACAGGAACTATGGCTCCTGCACAGGCAGTGATAGGCAACATGACAGACCTACAAATGCGAGCTGGTTTTAGATTTAGATTATTAGATCAAGACGGTAATATTGGCTTGTTTGAGCGGGGAAGAATTCGTGTGACTCCTGTGGGCCAAATGGAGGCTTATTTTAAAGAAAACCCACCAAAAGGACGTGGAATCAAACTAAACAACGACGGCACTATAGATGTATTCGAACAAGGCGCTACTATAAATGATGTGTTGTTAGATCCCAAGACTTTTGGATTGCTAAACATGGCTTACTTTCCAGACGAAAACCAAGAAGTTGGTAAAGGATATGCTATCGATTTTACCCAGGTTGCAGATAATGCAGGTCAAGAAGAAGTCATAGGGGGTCAAACCTTTGTTTTTGGGCAGGTAGCAGGTTTTTTAACTCAGCCAGATGGAGATAGTAAACCGTGGTTTAACTGTCCTTGGTGGTGTTGGGTGATTATCATTATTATCATCATCATTATTATTTGGTGGCTCCGACGCAAGAAAAACCCATAGTTTCATATGATATATTAAATAGAAAAGTCCCTCTATTGAGGGACTTTTACTTTTATAATGACAAACTATTCTTATGCCAAATCAAATCTGTCTAGATTCATTACTTTGGTCCAAGCAGCCACAAAATCTTTTACAAATTTCTCGCTGGCATCAGAAGCGCCATACACTTCTGCGATAGCTCTTAATTCTGAATTAGATCCAAATATAAGATCTGCTCTTGTACCTTTAAATACCACTTGCCCTGTTCTGCGGTCACGACCCTCAAAGACATTGTCGTTGTTGTCTGTTGCGCTCCAAGTATAAGTGAAATCTAGAATGTTGGTAAAAAAGTCGTTGGTGAGTGTTCCGGCGTTGTCTGTAAACACACCCAAGTCTGAACCGTCGTAATTGGCACCTAACACTCTAAGCCCTCCTAATAGTACGGTCATTTCTGGAGCCGTAAGTGTTAAAAGATTTGCTCTATCAACAAGCAATTCTTCTGCAGAAACCTCGAGACCCCCTTTTAAATAGTTTCTAAACCCATCTGCTCTAGGCTCTAAATAGGTAAAAGACTCAACATCTGTTTGTTCTTGTGAAGCATCTCCTCTTCCGCCCATAAACGGTACCGTTACTGTATGTCCAGCTTTACTTGCCGCTTCTTCTACAGCAGCGCTTCCGGCCAACACAATTAAGTCAGCCATAGAAATGGTACCGCTAAATTCATTTTGAATCCCTTCAAGAACAGATAAAACTTTACCTAATTGGTCTGGATTATTTACGTTCCAATTTTTTTGTGGGGCTAAACGAATTCGTGCTCCGTTTGCACCACCTCTGTTATCGGAACCTCTAAAAGTCGATGCCGATCCCCACGCCGTTGCCACTAATTCAGAAATGCTAAGCCCAGACGCCAATACCATCTTTTTAAGAGAAGCGATATCGTCGTTACTTAGCGTATAGTTTACCGTTGGAACTGGGTCTTGCCAAATCAATTCTTCGCTTGGCACTTCTGATCCTAGGTATCTACTAATGGGTCCCATATCTCTGTGCGTGAGCTTAAACCATGCTCTGGCAAAAGCATCTTCGAAAGCCTTTGGGTCTTTATAAAAACGCTCCGATATTTTAAGATATTCCGGATCTAGTTTTAAGGCCATATCTGCGTCGGTCATCATAAGTGCCTGTTGCTTAGAGGCGTCTCCTGCTCTAGGTGCCATTCTGGCCTGAGAGGCAGCTGTTGGCGTCCATTGGCTTGCTCCAGCAGGACTGGTCGTAAGTTCCCAATCGTAATTGAGGAGCACATCAAAATAATCGTGATCCCATTGGGTTGGGTTGGGAGTCCAAGCTCCTTCTAAACCACTCGTAATAGCGTCGTCTAAAACTCCGGTGCCATAGGTATTCTTCCAACCGGTACTCATTTCTTCTATCGAGGCTCCAGCTGGTTCTGCTCCAACATATGTATTTGGATCTGCGGCTCCGTGTGCTTTTCCAAAAGTATGACCTCCTGCTGTAAGGGCGACGGTTTCTTCGTCGTTCATGGCCATACGGCCAAAAGTCTCTTTCATTAATTTTGCAGATCCTAAGGGGTCCGAACTTCCATTAGGCCCTTCTGGATTAACATAGATAAGCCCCATATGAGCGGCTCCTAAGTGTCCTTCAAGTTTTTCTTGTTCGAATCTTTTATCGTTTCCTAACCATTCGGTTTCCGATCCCCAGTAAATGTCTGCTTCTGGCTCCCAGATGTCTGCACGACCTCCGGCAAATCCAAAGGTTTTAAAGCCCATAGACTCTAAGGCTACATTGCCCGTTAAAATCATAAGGTCTGCCCAAGATAATTTTCTACCGTATTTTTGCTTAATCGGCCATAAAAGCAAACGTGCTTTATCTAAGTTGCCATTGTCTGGCCAACTGTTTAAGGGAGCGAATCGTTGGTTACCAGTTCCTCCGCCACCACGACCGTCTCCTAATCTGTACGTACCTGCACTGTGCCATGCCATTCTAATAAACATAGGACCGTAGTGCCCGTAATCTGCAGGCCACCATTCTTGCGAGTCGGTCATTAGTTTGGTTAGGTCTTCTTTTACTGCAGCGAGATCTAAAGATTTAAATTCTTGGGCATAATCAAAATCTGGATCCATAGGATCTGTCAAATTAGAATTTTGACGCAGTACGCTAAGGTTTAAAGAGTTGGGCCACCAATCGCGGTTGGCAGTTCCACCACCGGCGCTTTGCTTTATATCGCCACTCATAAAGGGACATTGTGAGATATCTCCGTTCATGTTATGTTGCTTGTTATTATCCATGATTGTATTTTTTTGAAGTGTATCAAATTTACACATTCAAAAAATGCTGCAGGCATCAAGTTAATTTATAAAACCTATTTTCTTATTTAAGGAACTTATAAGACAGCTTACGAAAATTAGCAGCTAATAAGACAAGGCCTCGTAGGTCTCGCCTTGAATAAGACTGTGAGGATTTGGGCTGGTGTTAAAGAAAGTAATAGGGTACGACCTGCGATAAGGAAAACGCCAGTCTCCAAAACGGGTAACTACCAAATGCAAATATGCAGAATTTGCGAGGCCAGAAGCCCCGCTCAGGGCAATGGGTTGTCCATAACTTACAAAGTCACCTACTTCTACCAAAGCGCCGTCGGGAGCTAAATGCTGGTATTGAATAAAGAAGCCGTCCTCATCTCTTACAATAACCATATTGTTGGTGTCTTCGTAGTTAAGACCTGATTCTTCTACAAACATGACGGTTCCATGGCGAGAGGCTGTAACCGTAGAGCCAATAGGCATAATGATATTAATGGCAAATTGGTCTGGCTGGCCTTCTGAATGAGTCCCGCCTCCGCAATTGCTAAGGCCAATCGAATACGACTTCCCAACGGGATAAGGCAAAGCATAGGGAGAAATTTGCCAAGGTGGGTAATAAGCGTCTTCACAACCTACAGACAGATTGACTTCTGTGGTAACTCCATCACTCGCAAAATCGTCTCCAGTTTTGCAAGAAAGGTTCAAAAAAAGAAATGCTAAGGCACTCAGAAAAGGGATAGTCCGATACATCATAGCAAGTTGATTTTTTTAAATATAGTTAAAATGTACCAAAATGAGATTCACCTTATGAGCAACTTAACATATCTAAGTCAGTGAATTTAAACAAAAAAAGCCACTCGTTAAAGTGGCTTTTTTTATGATAAAAACGAAATTTTAGCGTTTAATAAATCGCTTTGTCACAGCTTGTCCATTTTGTACAAATCGCACAAAGTACATTCCACTTGCATACTGAGAAACGTTTATTGTATAGCTGCCAGTGCTTGCTTCTGGCTTAATTGTCTCTAGCAATCTTCCTGTAGAAGAAAACACCATAATATCGTCAAAACTACTATCCGTAATTTCGATATTTAATATAGTGCTAGCTGGATTAGGGTATAAATTAATCGCATTTGATACAGCATCATTATACGATTGTAAACGGGTAGTACCTTCGGCAGCACGTGCTCCGGATGCATCGCCATTTACAATTACTGCATCAAAATAAATCTGATCATTATTAGAATTACCGTTAGATCTAAAACGGATTCTATTATTTGCATTAAAGCTATATGCGCTAGAACTTAAGTTAATAGTATCTGTAAAGAAACTTCCATTACTAAAGTCTGTTCCGCTGGCATACTGACCAATTACTTGATATGAAGAGCCATCAAAAAATTCTACAAAAAAGTCTTCGCCAGATTCCATACTATTGGCATAAGTGTGAAACTCAATAGTTACATTACTATTACCAGAAAGGTCTATACTAGGCGAAGTGGCATTAGAAGTAGAAGAATCGTCTCTTAAACGAATTGAGAATAGGCCCTCGAACGAATTCGAAGAATTTACTCTAGCACAGTCATTACCTCCATCGGTCCAGCCATCTAAGCCTGTTTCGAAGTAATAGGCGGCAATCTCACCACTACCGGTTCCACCATCTATAGTTGTAAACGAAGTAGAAGCGCTTCCCGAAACATTACCAGCAGCATCTTGCGCGGTAACCGAGGCATTATAACTAGTTAAGGGGCTGAGCCCCGTTACATCGTAGGAGTTGGTACTTGAAGTTCCAACTACAGAACCGTCGATAGACACATTATATTGAGTCACACCCACGTTGTCTGTAGAAGCATCCCAGTCTAGAGTCGCACCTGAGCTCGTAATTGCATTAGCAGTTAAGTTGGCTGGGTTAGACGGAGCCTCTGTATCTGGCGGCCCTGCTTGAATCTGAAAAGCACCTACAACACCACGTCTGCTACCATTCATATATTCGTTAATAAACCAGAAGGTTTGATTGTCTGAAGGGTCTACATCTATCTTACTGTAGTCGCCGTATCTAGTGCCAGGAATTTTGGCATTACCGTTGGCGATAAGGCCTTCCATAGCAGTCATAGTATTTAACGGATCGCCGCTAAATCTTCCTGTATAATAAGAGCTTACTTGAATGGTTCCACCTGATGAGTTTTCACTAGTCATAGAAGTGTAACCCATTCCAATGTTACCTTGTCCATCCATTGCTAAACTAGCATTCCATGCATGTCTATTATCTGGTGCAGTATATGTGCCCTCTTGATATAGCGACCAAGGTTGATTGTCTCCGCTCTGGCGAAACTCATACCATCTTACACCAGCTTGTTTTACAGAACTCGCATCTACGTCTACAACAAAATTGAATACTGCAGAATTGTGACTCGCAAACTTTCTAAATTGTGCTTGGTTCATTATTGTTGCCTGCAAGGCATCAATTCTAATAGGTCTTCCGCCGCCAGGTTGTCTTAAATTAGAGAAACTCCCATTGTCAAATACTCCAATAAATGGAGTAGTTGCGATTTCTGAAGCAGCAGACACCGTAGAACTTCCTAGGTTAGCCCAGTTTACATCTATTGTCCATAACTTAATGTGATCGTTAGAAACCCCAGACCAAGCATCGTCTTGCATATAAACAATAGTTGCTCCGCCGTTTGCAGGAAGATTATCATCTGTTACGTTTAAAGCTTGAGGGCTATGAAAACCACTGGTCACAATTCCGGGCAAACTAAAGCTTACAATTTGAGCCGAAGGGCTTCCTGCAAGCATTGCGCTTCGCTCTAAAGCCCAAATTTTTTGAGAAGAACCAGTATTTTCTGTGATATAGTATCCATCACTCCAGATTGATAATTTTTGATAGTCAGAAATGGCAGAAATAGTATAAACATACCATCCAGCGGTTAAAGGGTTAGGCCCGTCAGATACAGCTACTTGAGCACCAGAACCTAAAAAGCTCAACACCCATCTATCTGCTGCATTGTCGTACGATACCGTTAAATCACAGCATCCTCCAGAAGGAAAAATTGCAGGATTTGGCGCCGTTTGACCTTGTAGAACGTTTCCAGATTTATCGTAAATGGCAAAACCAGTATTATATACTACAAAAACATGGTTGGGCCCAATGGCTACAGAGGGATCTGTTGGTTGCGATCCAGATGCATAGGCGTCAAATACCACACTTGGCGGAGCTGTACGAACACTTTGTTCGTATTCACTACGGTTGCGCACGTAAAAGTCGTTTTGCGTTTGAGTGTCTTTACCAATTACAATTTCGTTGGCCATTGACCGCTTGTCTCGTGCTTCTTTTACGGAATTGTCGGAGGGTAGTAAATCTTCTGGCCTTTCAGACATTGGCGATACATATTCTACAGAAGATACCGTACCAAAAAAATCTGCATTTTCTTGTGCATTCATTGTTAAGCCCAATACCATAAAGAGGCAAAGAGCTAAATAGTTAGTGTTTTTCATTTTAGTGTATTGTTTTACGGGGATAGTTAATAAGCATAGTAATTTAATATAATCGAGATGGAATATAAAATTCTGTTAATAACTAATGGAATTGACATGAAAATAGAAAATAAGACATAATAATTTTGTGGTTTAACCGTAATTAATCTTGTTTTATTGTGAGCTTAAATTCACACACCAACAATTATATATTTTAAAGTACAATCGAATTTTGACGAATAAAATATTCTTTAAGTCAATCCGTTACATTTTTTAAAATGACATTATATTTGCACGGATCTTATCAAAAGGTATATGAACAATAGTCAAAGAGTTAAATGGGTAGTGGCACTCATTTTGGTAATTCTCGTTTTAGACCAAGCCTTAAAATTTTATGTAAAAACCAGTTACCCTCTAGGAGGTGGCTTTCCTATTTTTGGACTAGACTGGGCTCAGATTAAGTTTACAGAAAACTACGGAATGGCTTTTGGGATGGAGTTTGGTGGCAGTGTAGGGAAAATTGTCTTAAGTGTATTTAGAGTGTTGGCTGGCGGTGTCTTGATGTATTATACTATAAAAACAGCCCGTAGCGTAAGCAAAAACTCTATTGTCTACTGTTTAGGACTAATTACCGCAGGAGCCATTGGCAATGTGATAGATGGTTTGTTTTACGGCGTACTTTTTTCTGAATCGACGCCAACAAAAACGGCCCAATTTTTAGGCCCAGAAGGAGGTTATAGTTCGTTTTTTGATGGGCATGTGGTAGACATGCTGTACTTCCCGATGATCGATACTACTTGGCCCGAATGGATGCCATTTGTAGGCGGAGGCTCTTTTGAGTTTAACCGTTATATATTTAACCTTGCAGACCTCTACATTACCGTTGGGGTTATCGCCATCATTATTATTGGGTTTCGGTCAAAGAAAAATCCTTTTTCTTAAATTTTACTAAGTAGTAGCTAGTTTATTCTTCCATATTGTGCTCTAATTCAGGTATTTTCCTCTTGTGAACTTCGTAAATGAGAATTATCTTTTTTGATTAATTCATGAACTTTGAAGGCAGCAAGTACAGCTAGTAAAAACGATACCTCGTCTAAAAACGGAACGAGCGCTAAGTTTTTTAATAAGGATTCGAGCGCAGAATCTCCTACTGCAGATACCTTGTTTTTTGCGCCCATTGCGATTCAACGAAAGACTGCCGATGCTGGGAGTGTGCCCGTTGCAAACTCAAATATTGAATCAAAAATTAATCAATCCAAAGGGCGAGGACAGGCTATGGATAAAGGCACCAATGCTGCCATGAGCAGCTCTTTTGGGACAGACTTTAGCCATGTATCCATTCATACAGATGAGACTGCCGTACAACTTAGCCAAGATCTTGGGGCAAAAGCATTTACAACTGGCAATGATATTTATTTTAATCGAGGGCAATATGACCCTTCAAGTAAAAGTGGGCAAAAACTACTCGCTCATGAGTTAACACATACGGTTCAGCAGGAAGATTCAGGGATGATTCAAAAATACGATCATACAGTGGTTAGCAGAGATACTTTAGGTGGCTTGTCTGCAAGATATGGCGTAACTGAAGCGCAGATAAGAGCTTCAAACCGATCAATACCTGCTAATGGGACTATTCAACTGGGACAGAGAATTTGGATTCCAGTTAGAGAACATACCGTGGTCAATGGAGATACGCTAGGGGGCTTGGCGAGAACTTATAGCACAACAGAAGCAAACATTCGAAGAGCTAATGGTTTAACTACGTCTCGGATAAGAATCGGGCAAGTTCTTGTTATCCCTGGATTTCATGCTCCTTCGAGAAATCGACCAACAACTAGCCCTACTCCCGCACCCGGCCGTACACCTGCCCCTACACCAACACCCACTCGGGGTGTTCCTCCATTGCCAACGGGATTGTTAACAGCAAATCCGGCCGAGATTCTAAGTTCGTCTCAACGCAGACGATTGCGGTATGCAAATAGTCTGGTTAGAACATTTGATACCTGGTCTCAAACACAAATAAACACTTATGTTGCTCGCCTTAGAACTAGAATTGCCGCTTCGCTAAGAACAACACTCATAAGTAGGGTGCGATTACTAGTAACTTTTAGAAGCACGATGCGCACTACACTTATCGCAAACTTAGCGCAGGGGGATGATTTTTTAACGTTAGCAAATATTATCTATAACGAAGCTGGTGTTTTTGGTCCGAATGCTCATGCGGCAGTGGCATACGCTTGGTTAAACAGGAATGGGGGTAATGTGGCTGCAAATCGCGGAGCGTCTCTTTCGGGTTATGTACGATTAAGTACAAGATGGGCAAGCTTTAGAAGATTGGGTCAAAAGTTGACTTTTGTCGAACATTTCCCAAGCGCTTTAACTGCTGCAAATAGAGTATTAAATGATAGAAATCGTTCGGCAAATGATCCCACTGGAGGAGCAACACACTGGGTTAGTCCACAAGGACTACCCGCATACAATCCCGCAAGCCCAGCTCATGTGCGAGAGCGTTATTCTAGAACCTACCAAGGCCATAGGAATAGAGGATTCCCCAATTGGGCTATTGCCAATAACGACACAGCGAGACTAAGAGCCGCAAGAACCGGCCGCAATGCTATTATTAACAGTAATTACCGCGAAGTCGTGGTTAGAGGAATTCCTGGTGCACAATTTTTATTCTATCGGGGTGTAAAATAACGTAGAAACGAAAAATTAAACTTAGCTATTTGTGTTAGACTTAATGAACAGTGTACTTAAAATGGCAACAAGACCGACCACAACAAACGTCATCAATCTAGACGTGATTACTTGATCCATTCCTGTGCTTATCCATGTGATGGTAAAGACGAGCCCTACGATCATGCTAAGCAAGGCTGCTTTACCGTGAAAGCGCTTCCAAAAAAGTGTGAGCAATATCACCACAGAAAAAGTAGAGCCAATACCGGCCCACACATAACCAACTATGCTATAAATAAGTTTGCTCGGCAGCACATAGGCCACGCCCAAGGCGATAATGGCAAGCATGGCGGTAAGCACTCTAGATCTAAAAAGTGATTGAGCCGCAGTACTGCTTTTTTTGAGCGGTTTTACGATGTTTTCTGAGAGTTCAGTCGCAGAGAGAATAAGCAAGGAGTTGGCGGTAGAAATTACTGCAGCCAGTACTCCAGTAATCAGGATTCCTGCAATGACAGGATTAAATAAAGTAGTTAACACTTTAGGCATTACTGTTTCTTGATCTGCTAGACCGCTGGGGCCAAAAAGAGCGATGCCCATCCACCCAATAAACAAAGCTCCTGTATAGGCAATTAGCGTCCAAACCACACCTATGTTGCGGGCAATTTTGGCTTGCTTTGCATCTTTAATGGCCATAAAACGTGTAGTGAGTTGAGGTTGCCCTCCCAAATAACCAAAAAACCAAGAAAAGGCTCCCGCGATAATGATTCCAGCACCAAGGCCGTTTACGATTTCACCACCTTTAGAAAACATCGAGTTTAAAGTGCCAGCCAGGGCCGAATCTTCTTGCATGATGGCTCCTCCCGTCATGGTATTATAAGAGGGCCCCGCTTTTTCTAATGCCTCCCAAACAGAAGTTGCATAAATACTGCCTTCGGGCAAGTCGTTCATATATAGGATTCCGGCAATAGGTGCGGCAACCAGAGTTACGATCATGAGAATGGCTTGAATCACATCGGTATAGGTAACCGATCTAAATCCGCCATAAATGGTATACGGAATAACCAAAAACACCACCAAAAGCATCGCCCAATAGCGTTCAATTCCGAAGATAGAACTCAAGGTTTTACCCCCACCTAAAAACTGTGCGCCAACATAAAAGAAAAAGAAGAACACTATGATGGTGCTGCCTACCACGCGTATCCATTTGCCTGCATCGCCATGGCGTTTTGCGATATAATCTATAAAGGTATCGGCCTCGTATTTAGCTGCTTGGTTACGCAGTCTATGAGCTAAAAACACCCATGCGACTATGATGCCAAACACACAGCCAATAGCCGTCCAAACTTCCATTAGCCCTGTGGCATATGCCGCACCTGGCAGCCCTAATAAAGCCCAAGAAGATTCTCCTGTAGCTCTTTCTGACAGCGCGGCCACCCAACCTGGGAGTTTGCGTCCTGCTATGGCAAAATCGCTAGAATTTTTGACTTTTCGCCCCTGATAAATGCCGTATCCCATAAGCAGGATCATGTAGACAATCATTACAACAATAAGGGTGGTTTGATAGGTCATGGGTCAGAGGGTTTTTACAAACATACTCAATTTATGGCTTCTCTTGGAGCGTAAAAGCGGGATGCATTAACATCCTAAAAGAATAGTAATCCTAAGGGCGATTTTAAAGGAGTGGGTACTATTATTAACTCAATGGCTACGCTTATGAATTTACTATTTGATAGCCTCAGGGGATAAATACCTTTATGTTAAGATTTAGGAAAAGTACAGGTTCGCCTCTGGCGGAATTCGCTCCAAAATCTACATAAAATTTTGATTACCATGAATAAGCAAGGCGTATTTATATACACGGCCATAGCCATTGCAGCATGTCTCTGTATATCGTTTACTAACGATTATCTACAAAAGCGGGTGATTAGAACCCAGCAGTACGATATTCACTTTTACATTTACACAAAGGATCGCACCGCAGAACGAGGGCGACAGTATTATTGGTACCGAGCAGGCGAAATAAACGCTTCTTATGGAGCTGCTGGGGGCCCTGTTTTACACGACGAATATTCCAAGTTTTACGCCTCCAAAAAATTAGCACAAAAAGGCCAATTCCATTATGGACTTAAAACAGGTCTGTGGAAGTCTTGGCATTCTAACGGGAATTATTACAAAGAAGAGCATTGGCAAAACGGACGCAAGTCGGGGGCCTATAAAGAGTTCGATTCAGAAGGAGAACTATTGCTTACAGGGCGTTACAATCGCGATAATAAAACAGGCAAATGGATCAATCATAAACTCAAAGATACTACTTGGTATCAGGGCGACAGAGTGTTTAAAGAACAGCCTAGCATTGTAAAAAAACGAGAAGATTCTATCGCTGGTAAAGTTTCGCTGTGGAAGAAAATCTTCGCCAAAAGGCAAAAAGATTCTACGGCAATAGACACGGCTAAAAAGAAGACTTTTCTGCAACGCTTATTTGGCAAAAAGAAGGATTCAACAAAAACTAAGGCCAAAGATGATTAAGGCAGCCTCCATAGCGTACGCCATTTTTATGGCACTTATCACGGCATTGCTCTGCTACGGATTTGTCTTGCTATTTTCTGTAAACACTCAAATAGAAGATCATTACCAATTGCGGTCGGAGTTAATCAGACAAAGGTTTTCTGCGCAAGCATTGGCCAAAGCACATTTTAATGAACTCTCTAATACTCCATTGGAGTTTTCTATAGACGACACTAGTGGGCACGAGGTTTTACTGAGCAAACAACCATGGGGGTTTCTCTCCGTGGTAAATGCACAAATAAAAAATGCGCAAGAGGCTGTAAGTCAGCATTATTTAATGGGTTGGAGCAAGGCAAAAAACGACCCGATATTATATGTGAGAAACAACGACGAGCCTCTTAAAATCTCTGGAAACACTCGTCTTGAGGGAACCATTTTTACTAGTACTGGCAAGATCAAAAAAGTAACCGTTAATGGTCAGACGAGTCAGAAGACGACTCACTTGGGTAGCCACCGAATCTCTCAAAAAGTATTGCCTACATACGACCTGCCGACTACGATAGTCTCGGCTAATTGGCAAGAAGAATTTATTGCAGCTTTAGAAAACGATTTACTGGTAAGGGGCTTTGACGAGTCTACCGTGGTGTTCGAAATAGGTAATACACTAGAAAATGTAACACTTAAGGGCAATATTGTTGTGCGATCTAACGACACTATTCGCATAAAAAAATCGGCAATATTAGAAGACATCATCGTGATGGCACCTAAAGTGATTTTCGAAAAAGACTTTAAAGGAAGTCTACAAGCTATTGCGAGTTCGCAAATAGAAACAGGCAAGGGTGTTCGGCTAGAATACCCATCGGTATTGGTAGTACAAGGAACCTCTGGAGTGCTTAATAAAGTAGAGATTGGCGAACAATCTTTAATCTCTGGCGCAGTAATCATGACAGGCCAAGGCCTTGCTTATGAGCGCATGCAAGAGATGGTCGTACACAAAGACGCGACGGTGAAAGGGCTTTTGTATTGTGATGGGGTGTTAGAGCTCTACGGAAATGCAGAAGGCACTGTATTTAGTTCGGCGCTTTTGTATAAAACCACTAGTACACGCTATAGCAATCTTTTAAAAGATGTGACACTTAAAGAGCTTGATAATCCTGGATTGTTCTTTGGGATTGAATTGCCAGAATTGGGTACCGGAGCCCCCTTAATTGTAAAAAAGGTATGAAAGCAAAGATGCACATATCGGGCTCGTCGCTCTTAGAAGCCGTCATTGCAATCGCCATTATTTCGATTTGCTTGTCGATTGGCCTGAGTGTTTTTGTAAAAGTGACCAATGTGCAGCCGCCGGTCGATTTTTATACGATGGATTCTGAGTTAAAACTTGCGATCGCTCATAATACAGATTCGACGGGGTTGCAAAGCAATTGGGAGTTTGATTCAAACAGAGCTAATACGCTTCGAATAGAAAGCCAAACATTAAGCGACCAACTGTTGCAAATCGTTCACGAGGCAGACACACTCGACTTTAAACTAGTAACCTTTAATACGCTAGAAAGATGAGAATTGCAGCTTTTACGTTGTTCGAAATGATAATCGCAATGGCCTTGCTAAGCATCGTAATCGCCTTGGTATATACTAGTGTGACAATGGCAGGCGGACGCGCTAGTGGTTATTCAAAAAGTGCTGGTGAGCATCTAGAACTATTGGCGTTTACTCAACATTTAGAAGAAGATTTGGCCATGGCAAGCTATGTAGTTTATCATCAGGATGACTCATTTGTGATTGTTAATTACGATACGACTCAGATTAATTATCACATAGAAAATGGGTTTTTGTACCGCCAAAAAGAAGCGGTAAGTGACTCGATCAAGGTGCATAACATTGAGGCAAACACTTTAGAATCAACGACTCCAAAAGAGCGGATTTTGCTTAGAGAATTGTGGGTAGAGACCCAATTGTTTGGACAGCCTTTACGACTCTATTTTTTTAAAGAATACTATGCCTCAAACCATTTATTGATGTTATGAGTATTTCGCTATCAAAAATATCGACTCAACAAACAGGTAAAAAAGCCCGTCTTAAAAAAGACTTCTCTTTTAACTGGATGCCTGCGTTTAACAACAAGCGCAAAACACAATTTTATAAAGATTTTGCTATGCTACTTGCCGCGCAAGTAGACTTTAGAACCGCCTTAACAATTTTGTCTGAGCAGCAAAGCAATGCAAAAACCAAGGAAATAATCGACCACATATTATTAGATGTGGTTGCGGGTAAAATGTTTTTTCAAGCAGCCAAAGACACTGGGGCCTTTACAGACTACGAGATTTTTAGTTTAAAAATTGGAGAAGAAACCAGAAAGCTTGCCGAGGTGCTCACCGCCTTACAGGCATATTACGAAAAAAAGGTAGCGCTACGAAAGCAGATTATATCTATGCTTACCTATCCTGCCTTTGTACTAGGACTCACTTTGCTCACCCTTTATTTTATGCTCAGTTATGTGGTGCCTCTTTTTGGGTCTGTGTTTAATCAGTTTAACAAAGAACTACCGCCGCTTACAAAGTTTGTCATAGCCCTTTCAGAAAAATTTAATCTCATCTTTTTAGGATTTGTACTACTTGTAGCGGTCATTGTTTTGGGCTATAGAGCCGTAAAAAACAACCTCCGTTTTAGAGCGATGCAAGCAAGATTCTTACTAGCAATACCCTTTTTTGGGAAGCTAATAAGAGAAATTTATTTGACTCGTTTCTGCCAAGCGATGGCCTTGCTCCTTTTGGCCAAGACCTCCATTGTAGCCTCTATAGAAATGGCTCAAAAAATAGTTGGTTTTTACCCATTAGAGAAAGCACTCATCGCGGCTCAAGACGATCTAATGCATGGGTTATCGCTAAGTCAATCCATGAAAAAGCACAAAATTTTTGACCATCAGATTTTATCGATGGTAAGCGTGGCAGAACAAGTGAATCAATTAGATACCATGTTCGAAACACTTGCCAAACAATACAATACAGAAGTAGAACACAAGACCAAAATGATGGGTTCGGTTATCGAACCATTGCTCATTGTTTTTATAGGCAGCATCGTTGGCCTCATTATGATTGCGATGTATGCTCCTATGTTTAATCTAAGCGAAGTAATCGGGGGACAGTAACCCCAAAATCAGAACAAAATGAAAGAAGCAAAACAAATCAAAAAGAAAAAGTCGATCGCTTATCTGGCGGCCTATTCTATGACAGAGATTCTTATTGTACTCTGTATTATCGGGATACTCATCTTAATGGTATTGCCAGACCAGACCGCAGTAATTGGACAAGCCAAAGCTATAGAAGCCCAAAGCATGCTTAACCAAGTCCACGCTTTAGAGAAGAGTCATTTTTATCGTTTTTCACGTTATACCGCAGATTTTGAAGAGCTGGGATTTGCTCAAGAGGCCACTATTGATCAAGGAGGGCAGGCGGTCTACAGCATTCAAATTGTCGAGGCCGGAACGAATTCTTTTAAAGCCAGAGCCACAGCACTATCGGACTTTGATGGTGACGGGGTGTACAATACTTGGGAGATAGACCACAATAAAAACCTTCAAGAAGTAATAAAAGACTAATGATTATCACAGCATCAAATATCGCATTTGCCATCGCTACGCTAGGAATCACGTACCAGGATTTTAAAGCTAGAGCCATACATGTTTTGTTTTTGGTACTGCTGATATGTCTTGGTGTTTTTGATGCCATGATCGCACAAAGAGACTGGAACCAAGTGCTCTTTTCATTGGGCTTTACAACCTTAGTTATGGGAGGAATGTGTGTGTATGTTTGGTTAAAGACCAAGCGCTTTACCAATCCTCTGGTAGCTCATATTGGTCTGGGTGATGTGTTGTTTTTTCTAGCCGTCATGCCGTTTTTTACTTTCTATAGTTATATGGTGTTTTTTATAAGCGGTCTTGTGATAAGCCTTGTTTTAATGCTTGTATTGCGAAGATTCATTAGCGCTAATGCCATTCCGCTTGCGGGGATATTATCTGGTTATATGCTGGTTTTAAAAGGTCTAGAATGGTTGTATGGATTAAACCTCTTTAACGCATATCTCATTCAATTATGAACACTTTAGAGCACATACAAATCGATACTGCCACACAGCAATTAGTGCATAGTGAGGTGGCACATCGCTACGGAATTATTCCAAAAGAGCAAACCAAAAGTGCATTGCACTGTTATGCAATAGATGGCGATAATAAACAAATTAATAACGAACTCGCCATGCTCTTTGGGGCTCCTGTTATTTTGGAGCAAGTTCCCGAAGGCTTAATAAAACAAGCACTTTCTAAATATTATCGTTTGTCTAAGTCAGGCCAAAACAAAAGTGATTTTGTGATGGGTAATGACTTTCTAGAAAACTTGATTCACGATGCCAAAGCGACAGACAGCAGTGATATTCATTTTGAAATATATAAAAAACAGGCGCGCATTCGCTTTAGAATGGATGGGCGACTCGTCGAAAGATATGCCGTTAAAGAGGAGCAGTATGCAGAACTGATCAACAAAATTAAAATTAAGGCGAGGCTCAATATTACAGAGCGCAGATTACCTCAAGACGGTCGTATACAGTATGATGCTTTCGACATTAGAGTCTCGGTACTACCCACGCTTTATGGCGAAAAAGTAGTGATGCGATTGCTTGGCAAAGACACTTCCCACTTGTCTATGGACAGCCTAGGAATGCAGGCCGCAGAACAGCTTCATTATTTAGAAGCCGCCAAAGCTTCTAAAGGAATCATCTTGATTTCTGGGCCAACAGGATCGGGAAAAACCACAACATTGTATGCTACTTTAAAACTACTCAATAAGATTGATCGTAACATAGTGACCATAGAAGATCCTATCGAATACACCCTCGATGGCATTAATCAAGTACAACTAAAAGAAGACATTGGTCTTACGTTTACGGCAGCGCTCAAATCTTTTTTACGTCAAGACCCGGATGTAATTATGCTGGGCGAAATTAGAGACGAAAAAACCGCTCAGATGGCTATTAGAGCCAGTCTTACAGGGCATTTGGTTTTGTCTACGATTCATACGAATTCGGCGGTAGGAACTCTTTCTAGACTGATCGATATGGGGATTCCACCCTTCTTGCTGTCAGAGACATTAAAAATTTCTGTTGCACAACGCCTGGTACGCAAGCTATGTCCCGATTGTAAGGAGCAAAAACCCTTAGAAAAAGAAAGCCGGGGGCACGGCTTACTATCACAGGTGGAATCTCATTTTGTGCCTGTGGGTTGCGACAGCTGTTATTATACAGGTTATAAAGGGCGCATTGCGGTTTATGAATGTATTCCGATTACTGCAGAAGTAAAAAAACTATTAAAGCAAAACGACATCGCTGGCGTTGCAAAACATCCAGACAGCTCGTACGAACCAATTTCGCATAAGGCCTTAGAACTAATCCGAAGCGGAAAAACTTCTGTGGCAGAAGTCTATGCATTATTAATTGATTGATCCTTAAAAAGATGAAAAAAATACTCTTATATAGCCTGTTTTTCCTCCTGAGTTTTACGACCCTAGGCCAAAATACTGAACTCGAAAAAATAGAGGCACAACTCGAGCTTATTAGCCAAGAAAAACCTGGGCTTCTTGAGAAGATGCGCATCGATATTTCTGGATTGACCCTATACGACCTTATTGGAGCTATAGCGCAAGAACACGAACTAAATGTGAGTGTAGACGACGATTTAAATCAGGTAGTGCGATCTAACTTTTACGATGTGCTGGTGAGTGATGTCTTTTTGTTTCTGACTCAAAAATATGAGTTAGAAATGGGTTTTGTAAATGGCATTATCACCTTCGAACAAAAGCAACCAGAGCCAGTTGTCGAAGTAAAAAAGGAAATTCCGCCTATAGACGTGACCTATAATGCCAACAACAATTTTTTATCTGTAAAACTTAAAAACGATTCTTTGCCAAGAGTTGCACAACGCATTACCGAGCTTTCAGGTAAAAACATAGTGCTTTCGCCAGAGGTAAAAACATTTAAGGTGTCTGCTTATATCGTAAACAGACCCTTTGATCAGGTGATAGAAATGATGGCCAAATCAAATCAACTTATCGCCACACAAGACGATAATGGCTTTTACTTTTTAGAAAAAAACAACGAGAAAAAAGCAGAGGTTGCGGCAAATGCCAAAGGAAGAGGCAGTACAGCCAGAAATTCAAAGGCCAGCACCGGCACTCTAGAGGTGTCATTAAACGACAATGGGTATTTAAAGATTAAAGCGTACCAGTCTGATTTGGAAAGCATTATTGTTCGCAGTGCAGAAGCATTGGCATTGGATTACTTTTTTTACGACATCCCAGAGGATAAAACGGCTACTCTTATTGTCTCTGAAATTAGTTTTGACGATTTGCTCAATCATATTTTTAAGGGAACCGACTACACTTTTAAAGTAAATGACGGTGCTTATATTATCGGAGCGCAAAGCACAGAAGGGCTTCGAGTTTCGGAACTGATTCAACTAGAAAACCGCACTATCGAGGCGCTAATAAGCACCCTGCCTGCAGACTTATTAGAAGGGGTAGAAGTTCGCGAAGTAAAAGAACTCAATGGCTTTGTAGTTTCTGGTTCGAAACCCAGAATTACCGAACTTAAAACCTATGTGCGTGAGATAGACAAAATAGTGCCTATGGTACAGATCGAGGTATTAATTGTTCAGTATCAAAAGTCGTACGATATTCAAACAGGGCTACAAGCAATTTTAGGCGAAGAAGGGCAAGATGTGCAAACGGCGGGAACACTATTCCCTAGCACGAATGTTACCTTAAATGCGAGTTCTATAAATAACTTGATAGATAGTTTTAACGGCTTTGGCATTTTTAATTTGGGCAAGGTGACCAAAAACTTCTATGCCAATTTATCGACCTTAGAAAACAACTCGATAATAAACCTGCAATCTACACCAAAAATTGCGACTCTTAGTGGCAATCAGGCCAGCGTAAGTATAGGCGAAACCAGCTGGTATTTTGAGTTAAATAACGAGTTAATTAATGGTAGGGGCGGCGACGCAGATCGTTTTACTTCTTCGGGTAAATGGAAGTCGACAGAGGCAAATTTAAGCGTGAATATTACACCAAACGTCTCTAAAGACGAACAAGTAACCTTGCAGATTAGTGTAGAAAAGAGTTCGTTTTTAGGACGCGTGGCAGAAAACGCACCTCCTGGAAAAACTACTCAGACTTTCGAATCCTTAGTGAGAGTTCGTAATGATGAAATGATTCTTTTAGGCGGGTTAGACGAAGTTGAGCGAGAAAATTCGGGTTCTGGAACTCCATTTTTGTCGCGTATACCAGTAATCAAATGGTTTTTTAGCAGCAGACGAAAGGCCAAGTCTAAGTCTAAGTTACATGTGTTTATTAAACCAACTATTGTGTATTAATATGAGGTCGATTCCTAACATAGAACGTTCGAAAAAGCGCTACTCAGTGCAGCTGTATTTAGAGGGAGAGGCCTGTGTCTGTTATGTAATTTTTGCCGAGTATAAAGCAAATTCTTTAACCGTTTTGGCGCAAAGTAGTTTTGACTCATTCGATGAATTGATTCAGTCCTTAGATAAAAAATATCCAGTATTACTAACGGTAACTGGCGACACGGTTATTGCAAAAAAAACAGTGAATAAGACCAATTATTTGCAAGAAGTTTTATTTACCAGTAACCCAGAAGACTTCTTTATTTATAGCAGACCCATAGAGGAATCAAGGCTTGTAGCGATTGCAAGAAAACCTGCACTAAATCAATTACTCGATACTTTTAATGAACATGGTATAGCGGTTATAGATCTATTATTGGGAGCTTGGAGCTTGTTAGACCTTGCTAACTTGACGGGCGCTAATGGCTTGTTACAAACCCCTCACTTTACGTTCGACCCTGTGACTTATGATTTAACCCGCCTTGCTACTACTAACCATTTGTTACAGGCCGTCACAGTGGCAGATCAAAAGATTGAAGCTAACACTATGGTGGCATTTTCGGGGCTGGTGCATCATTTTACAGTGGGGCAACAATTCTCTAATTATAACGAATTGGTGGCTACCCTAGCAGAACGATTCACCTTTAAACAACTAACCAAAAAAGTTGCCATTGCGGCCGTAGCTTTTTTATTTGTGAGCCTCGCGCTGAGTTACGGGCTGTCTGCCATTTATGCGCAAAAGAACGCCAATATTCAGACGCAGTTGAGCCTTAACAACAAGCTGCAATCACAAATAACGGGTCTGCAAGCAGATATTGCCAATAAGGAGAATATTGTACAGTTGGCTGGTCTACAAAACGGCACGTATTTAAGTCAATATGTTTGGGAAATTGTAGCGTCGGTACCCGAGCAAATAAGCCTAACACAAGCAGAGGTATTTCCGCTTGAGCGAAAGATAAAAGAAGGCGAGGCCATTGTTTTTGCACAAAACGAACTGCTTATTTCTGGGCAAAGCGATGGAGCTTTAATCGCATCTGATTGGGTAAAACAACTCAAGGATTTAGGGTGGATTAAAACAGTAGAGTTTACCGCTTTTACGCTTGTTGGGAATCAGTACGAATTTACACTAAAGATCGAGATTTGAAGCCGTCCAAACTCACATATAGACAACAATTTTATGCCCTCATAGGACTATTAATACTCCTTTGCTTGTTTGCATACAAACGGTCTTTTGGGCCCACAATAAGCACGGTAAATGGGTACTATTCCGCCAAAGAAAAAATCGAAAACCAAGAAACACTCAACCAAGAACTCAGTACGGCACTTATTCAAAATCAACAACTCGATGGGCTCATTGGTAAAAACACCACCGATCCCATTTTGGTTCAGAATGCCATTATGGAGTTTGTTGCTGGGCGTCCTTACCAAATAAAAGTAACCTCCTTTGATCCTATGCACAAGGTGAGGGACCCATATTTTACGGTCTACACAAACTCGGTCACCTTGCAAGGTGGCATAAACGATTTGCTTAAAACCATGCACGATTTAGAGACTCAGTTTGAACTCTCTAGAATCGCTCACGTAAACATTTATATAAAAAAGAATTATAAAACCAGAAAGAATGAACTCTTTAGTCAATTGCTTTTTAGACAGTACGAAAAGAATTAAAGTCCTAACGATTCTCTCACTTTTTATAGGTTTTACAGCCTGCGAAGATGTGTTAGAAGAAGATATTACCAACGATCGCATCGATTTGGTAAGCCCTTTAGATGGTGATACCATAGTTGGGAACAACGTCCAATTTATTTGGAATTCCTTAGAGGGCGCAGACATGTACAACGTGCAAGTCTATCAAGGAGGAACGGTTGTGGTAGACTCGGTAGTAGCTAACGCACCTTTATCCTTGGTATTGATTTCTGACGACTATATGTGGCGAGTAAAAGGAGAAAACTTTGCTTATGAGACGGCCTTTACTTTTCCGCAAGAATTTAGCGTAGAAGCCTCTAACGATTTGAGCACTCAAAGTGTTGAATTATTAAGCCCCTCGGACGATTTTTACACCAATAGTACGCCTATAATTTTTAATTGGACTGCCATTGAATTTGCAACACATTACGAGTTCATTTTATTAAAAATAACCGCTAGCGGAGCTTCTATTATTTATGAATCAGAACCACTTACAGACACCTCTTTGAGTCTTGATGCCACTGTCTTAACAGAAGATGCGGTGTACGAATGGGAGGTTATTGCGGTAAACACAGATAACGAAACTCAGACAATAGTTAGCAGCAGAACCTTTAGTATAGATACGGTGGCACCTAGTGTTCCTTCTTTACTAACCCCAGCTTTTGAGCAAGAATTTGAACTGGATGAATCGATTGCGTTTACATGGAATTTTGCGACCGATACAGGTGCTGTGGTGTCTACGGTTACTAGTGTATACGAGATCGCAACAGACGATGCTTTTACCAATGTCGTTTTTAACGGGCAAACAGAAACCACTTCTGTCACGCAGGCATTTAGTACAGCGGGCACTTATTTTTGGCGAGTACGAGGAGAAGATTTGGCCGGCAACGTAGGCGGTTACAACCTAAACGGAAAATTTATTGTCAATGAATAAATCGCGCATCAATAAAATACTAATTGTAGCATTAACGCTTATCTGGTCTTTTGTGGGGTACAGCTTTTTTTGGCCCAAAAGTATTGCAGAAACTCCTTTGCAGAATACAGAGATGGCGTTAGAAACCACGGTTAAAACTAAAGCAAAAGATCAATTTGTGTTGCAACCTTTAGATCGCGATCCCTTTTTGAACGCACGAACCAAACCTCGTAAAAAGATTGAAAGCATACCAAAGGATCGACCGAAGTCGAGCCCGAAAAATACCAAAACAATATGGCCAAATATTGCGTATTTCGGGTTTGTTAAAAGTAACAATCAGTCGGCTCCTTTGGTTCTTTTAAAGATAGACAATCGCCTAAAACGCTTGCGCCAAGGGGAGCGGTTTGAAGAGATTTTGATAAAAAAGGTGTATCGGGATTCTATTCAAATCCAATTCGGAAACGAATCAAAGGTATATGCCAAAAACTAGACGGCGCATTTGAATTTTAACATGGCGCTTTTACAGTTTGTATTTCTTTTTAGCAAGTAGGTAAATATATTGTGCTAGTGATTTATTCAAAAATGTTTTTAAAGACTTATGATTGTAAGAGGCTATTTAAATAAATGATTTTGAAGGCTTTATCATTACAATTGTTTGGTTGGTTTAATTAGCAAATGGGGTTTCTCTTGATATGTGGAACCCCATTTTACTTTAAAAATATTATGAATAAAAATCGAATATGAAATAAACCCATACGAATATAAAATGCCTTCGTACATATCAAAATTGTCTCTTACATAGCTCGATAATGCCACTTACTTTTAAAGTAATATCAAAAGATAGACAACCAAACATACCTATCAAAATTGTCTTATGAATACGAAAAATTTTATTACCACAACTCTATTTGTGGCGCTAAGCTTACTCATTATCTCTTGCAAAAGTGAAGTGGAAAAGCAATGGTCAGAAACATCAAGTGCAGAGCGCTTATTTGAATTTCAAGAAAGAGGATGGAAGTCGAAGCAGGTGATGAATTTCACTAGCGACATTCAATACCGAGCCACCGAGGTGCCTATAGAGTATTATTTAATTAAGAACCAAGGTACAGAAGATACCAAGGCCTTTGATTCCATTGTAGCGGCTCACGCCACAGAACGAATTATCGAATTCGAATTTGAACACATCAAAGGAAAAGATTTATTGGAAAGAGAGTACAACAATCTTAGCTACGACGACGCAGTAGTGTATATGTCTTCTAAAATACAAAACGACTTTATGGCCGTTACCTCATCTAATGACACCATCGCTTGTAGCGGGGTTTTGTTTGAACGCCATTTTAAAGTGAGTCCTTTTAAAAGAGTCATGCTCTTTTTTGGCGGAATTGATCCTAATGAAACCATTAAGATCATCTATAACGACCGCATGTTTAATAACGGAAACTTTTCCTTCGATTTTAACGAAGACCAAATAGAATTATAAATCATTTTACTCATGATACAGAAAATCAGAACCAGTCGCATTTCGAAAATAATCGCCTCATATCTGGCGATTCAGATGGTTATTACACTAATACAGCCAATGTTAATTTATGCAATAACGAGTGGGCCTACACAGCCTGAGTTTAATGCGTTTACTCCTATAGGTACATCCGATATGGTGGCCTTGAGTACAGGGGATTTTAATTACAATTTACCCATAATGGATGTGGGAGGATACCCGATAAACATCGCTTATAATTCTGGGGTCACCATGGATCATGAAGCGTCATGGGTAGGTCTAGGATGGAATCTAAATATAGGTCAAATAGGCCGTCAGGTGCGTGGAATTCCTGACGATTTTCGAGGAGATGGAATGCGCTACGAAAATGATATGAAAGAGAATCGTACCGTTGGATCAAATTTTGGAATCCAAGGTTCGTTATTTGGATTGCCTGGAAATATTGGACTCAACCTAGGAATGGGTGTGCAGTACAATAATTATGAAGGAATAACTTTTCACCCATCTTACGGAGTGTCGTTTGGAATTAGTGATAATGTACAAGTTGGTTTAAATATATCTTCTTCTACTGCAGATGGAGCTACCGTTTCGCCTTCGGTAAAGATATCGCAACGCCTGGCGAATAACCAGAAACTACAAACAACAGACATCTCTGGTTCTGTAGGAGTTAGTATTAATTCTCGGAAAGGGTTTCAAAATTTAACGCTTTCAACTTCTGCAAATCGTACGCAATGGGGTTTAAAAGGAAACACTTTGAGAACTTTACGATTAGATAAAATGTCTTCTTTATCTGGAGGTGCATCGGGTTCAATTTCTTTTAACAATAATAACGACTATACACCCTTTAAGCGCGCGGGAAATGTTAATGGAAGCTTTTCTTTTAATGCCGCGGTAGGTACCGAAGTTGTTGGAGTAGAGGTACAAGGGCATGTCATGGGCTATGGTTCGTACCAAAAGATAAGAAGTGAAGAAAAGGACAAAACTGTACCAGCCTACGGATATAATTTCTCCGAATTTGCCGACCAAGGCAATTCTGTGATGGATTTTACCCGTGAAAAAGACAAGTCATTTAATAAAAATACAACCGTTGTTCCTATTTCTAATTACACCTACGACATCTATAGTATTCAAGGTCAAGGTTTAGGTGGAATGTTTAGACCACATCGCGGGCAAGTAAGTTACCTAAGTGACAATCGTGTGGTTGATTTAGGCGACGGAACCAGTGCGGGAGTGGAATTTGGAATTGGTTGGAATGTTCACGTTGGAGTAGATGTAAAGCATTCTGATTCGTACGCCTATACCGGCGGATGGGAAGATGGAAATTATGCGCTCAACAAATTCACCGAGAGTGATACGGATCCAAATTCATTAGACTACGAAGGAGTTTACTTTAAGCAAGTTGGAGAGATGAACGTTGATGTTCAGGCCAATATGTTCGAAGACGAATTACATGGCAATAAAGCCATGGATTTGGTTTTGGGAGGAGATCAATACAATAGAACCTTAGAATCTGCGTATCGCGTGAAGGACTATTTGCCTTCTGGCGCTGCAACCTATACATATCCAACTATTAATAGTAAAATAAAAAGAGACCAGCGTGAGACTAGAAACACTTCTATCTTTCATGTAACTCAACAATTGGCGCAAAGTCAAGGACTTTTTAATGAAAGAGATTTAGTTGGAAATCTTGATGTAAAAGCACATCATACCGCGGGAGTAAAAATTTTAAAGCCAGATGGGTCGCATTATATATTTGGTGATACAGCATATAACTGGGAGAAGAAAGAAATTACTGTTGATGCATCAGGTGCTTCTGGTGACTGTGTAACAGGGTTGATCTCAAACAACGGGAACGTCAATGGTTCTGGGAACAGTGATGAATATAAAAACATAATCACAACACCGGCTTATGCGCATTCATACTTGCTTTCTTCTGTTTTGTCTCCGGATTACGAGGATTTGACCAACGATGGCCCTTCTGAAGACGATTTAGGGTCGTATACACGATTTAACTATGGAGCAATTTCAAGTGTTCCAACAGAACATTATATCCCTTCTTATAATTGGAAAACCCCTTACGAGTCTGGCAAAGCCAACTATAACGAAGGATTAAAATCGCACAATAAAGATCAGAAAGCAACCATCTTACGCGGTGATAAAGAACTGCGATATGTGCGCACTATAGAAACAAAAACCCATGTGGCCTATTTTAGATTGTCTAATAGAAAAGATGGGCGTGAAGCAGATGGAGGATCTGATTACCAAAAGAAGATTGATAATATCTTTTTGTTTAGTAAGCCTGAGTTTGACCTTATTAAAGACGCTATAGATGGAATGGATTCTGACGACATTGCTGCCCAGGCGATTAAAACAGCTCATTTTATTTATGATTATGAACTGTGTCAGGGCATTCCTAATAGCGTCGGTGGTGTAGACGGACCCGTTGAGATTGCCAATCAAGGCGGTAAGTTAACATTAAAGAAGGTATTCTTTACCTATAGAGGGTCTAATATGGGGCGCTTTACGCCTTACGTCTTTAACTACGAAAAAGACCTTGATGGTAATGGTACTATCGATAACAATCCCGACTATGACATTAAAGGGCAAGATATCTGGGGTAATTATAAAGAAAACAAAGCTACAGGATGTGGCCTTACAACACCTTTAAACAATGCAGAATTTCCGTTCGTAGAACAAGACAAAGACCTTGCAGACGAGAATACTGCGGCATGGATGTTAACCTCTATTGATATGCCTTCTGGCGGAAAAATGGAAATAGAAACAGAAGCCGACGATTATCAATACGTACAGGATCGTAGAGCGATGCAAATGTTTAAAATTCATGGTTTTGGTGACGATAATAATCCTTTTTCGCTTGCTACTCCTTTAGACGAATTATATCAAGGTAGTGAGCATATGAATTTTATGTACGTAAAAATCAAAGAAGAACAAGATCCTGCCTATACAGAAGAAGACTTTTTTACAGACTATTTAGGGCAAAACGCTAACAAGCCAATATACTTTAGGTCGTTGCTCAATATGGTAAAAAACAGCAATTATCAATACGATTATGTGTCTGGCTATTTTATGATTGACGGCGGCACTGCGGTAGACCCTAGCGATTTTAACGTAGTAGACGACGCATCGGGAACTTATGTGGCAATACCATTGTTAATGCTAGACAACGAAGGGGGCTGGATTGATAGTAATAATGATGTGAACCCATTAACCAAGGCTGGTTGGTACTTTGGTCGAAGCCAGTTAAATCGAGTGGTTTATAGTTTAGGCGGGAATACTAGCAATACCAATTTTGTTTCAATAGTTCAAGATTTAGTATCGAGCCTGGGAGCTGTATTCGAAATTTTTACAGGGCCTAATACCAAACTTCAAGAGAAACAATGCGCAAAAGAAGCGGTTTTAAACAAGTCGTGGATTCGACTACAAAACCCCAATGCTCAAAAATTTGGAGGGGGATTACGAGTCACCAAATTACAATTACACGATCAATGGGATCAAATGTTCCAAGATGGGGTAAATGTAGACAATCCAGTGTATCAGCAATTTTATGGTCAGGAATATGATTATTCTTTAGATAATGGCCTTACCAGTGGAGTTGCTTCTTTCGAACCAAATGGGAGTAAAGAAAATCCATTTGTTGAACCTTTCTTTGACAATTCTACTACAGGTATCGACAAATTGGTTTCGCCTAAAGAGTTTAACTATACAGAAAAACCATTTGGTGAATCCTTCTTTCCTTCTGCCAATGTTAGTTACGGAAAAGTTACAGTTAAGAATATTGCAAGAGAAAATGGGGGGCTCGTAGTTGGAAAGCATGCCACAGGTAAAGTGATTCATGAGTTTTACACTAGTCAAGATTTCCCGACAAAAACAGATTTTACAGAAATCAATCCAATTTTTGATCCGCCAGGGCCTTTGGCCAGTATCTTTAGTATAAATGTTAGAAATCACTTGGCGTTTTCACAAGGATTTGTGGTAGAGACCAACGATATGAGTGGTCGTAAAAAGGCCGAATGGATATATGCAGAAGGTCAAGAAAGTCCTATTTCTGGGTCGGAGTATAAGTACAATATATCTAGTGATGGAGAGGTTTCCAGCGTGATTCCTACAGTAGACAATCTAGGCAAACTAGATACTAATTCGCAAGCTGGAATTACCTATGATGTGTACAACGACTTTAGAGAAAATTATTCGGAGTCTACCACTCAAGGATTCTCGTTTAACACGGCTGGGTTTGTAATATTTATTGTGCCCATCGTGGTGCCATTACCTATTCCAAACTATGCTTATCACGAAACCAAACTCAGAACGGCTTCGACCACAAAAGTGATTCACAAAACAGCCATTTTGACCGAACAAATCGCTTACGATTTAGGAGCTTCTGTGAGTACCAAAAACATGGTATGGGATGCTCATAATGGCCAAGTTTTATTAACAAAGACCAAGAACGAGTATAACGATAGCTACTATTCATTTAATTATCCGGCGCATTGGTTTTATCAAGGGATGGATCTTGCCTCACAAAATTTAGGAATTACGGGAACGTTAACCCGTACTTATAATACGCAATCAATTCGCTTAGACCAAGAAGGCATATTAACAGATTACTTCTATCCTGGTGATGAATTGAGCCTGTTTGATGGGACAACATCGCATCGAGCTTGGGTAGCAGCAATGGATTTAGCCCCAGAAAACCTGTGGCTAATGAAAGAAGATGGGTCCTTTTTTAATGACGATTGCGACGAGACAATATTTGATTTTACGATTGTACGGTCAGGTTTCAGAAATCAGCATGTTGCTTCTATGGCTTCTGTTACAAGTATGCTGAACCCCTTTTCGATTAATGGAGACGACGTCTTAGATCAAGACCTAAACCCAGAGTCTTTTAAACTAGGAGCAGGAAATGTAGATAAGGTAAGAATTGTAAACGCAAATGCAGTTAGATACAGTGAAGCCTGGGCTGCACAGTGGGAGCAAGGCCTGCCTTTTACAACAGACGGACATGCCGAAATTTTTGACGCTATCACTTATGGCAGTGCACAGCCCTATGCAGATCTAGACGAGAAGGAATATGGTTATAACCCTTATTTATATAACGTAAGAGGGGTTTGGCGAGCCAAAGAATCGTTTGCGTATTTAACGGGACGTCGTTCTCATGAGAACGGCACATCTTCGCCAAGATTCGAAGGCTTTTTCGATGACTTTAAACCCTATTATTCTTTGAATGATACAGAAACAAACTGGTTGTGGTCTAATAATAATTGGACGGCCGCTAGTAAAGTATCTCAATACAGTCCTTTCGGGGCCGAATTGGAGAACGAAGATGCCTTGGGCCGCTTTTCTGCTGCCCAGTATGGATACAATTACAATTTGCCTACTGCAGTGGCTTCGAATACCGAATACTCTCAAATAGGGTTTGATGGCTTCGAGGACTACAGTTATATCCCAGACCAAAATAACGACGATTTACACTTTGGTCTTTACGATGACGACAATGCTTCTACAATATTGGTCGACACCGAATCTCATACAGGGCGCTATAGCTTATTTGTAGAGCCTAACGAATCTACAGAGTTGGTAGTGGATTATAAAAACGATGGCTATGACTTTGTATACGAAGCACCTGGGGACTGTGACGACCCAGACCCGCCAACTTGTACAGATGCCGGCTTTATGGATTATTGTGCTGTTGGACCTGTAGTCATGACTTTGTCTGGTAGTACTAGTACAGTATCAGACTATTATATCTATTTAAATGACTCAAACGGAGACCATTCTCATTTAACTAAAAGCCTCGTAGCGCCTAACAGCGTTCATGTAATTCATAGTGGTAGTCACCCTGGGTTGCCAATGAATACAGAGATCACATATACTTTATATGTAGAGTATACCAGTGGCGCAACTGAGTGTTTTGACTTTCACACAATCGTAGGAGTCTGCGAATAAAAAACCAAGAATCATGAAAAAAGCACTTTATATAATTTTATTTGTGACGGGCAATATTTGGGCCCAAATACCTGTAAACGATTCATTTTCACCAGAACCTGGCACCTATATTTTAAGTGCCTGGGTAAAGGATAAAGTGATAGCGCAAACACATCAATACGATGGATTTGTCGAGGTAGAAACGGAGTATAGCACTACAGGCGGAGACGAAACATTTAGCCTCACACCCACCGGCCCAATCATAGATGGATGGCAACGAATTTTTGGAGAATTTACCATAAACCCTGGCGTCGAGGGCCTGTTTATAAAACTCCAGGCAGCCTCTGTTGGGACCTATTTTGACGATGTGCGCATACTGCCTTTTAACGGCAGCCTTAAGTCTTTTGTCTATGACCCAGTCAATCAACGCCTAATGGCAGAACTGGACGAAAACAACTATGCAACCATTTATGAATACGACCATGAAGGTGGTTTGATTCGAGTCAAAAAAGAAACCGCACGCGGCGTGTTTACGATTCAAGAAACGCGTTCTAAATCTTCTAAAGTTAGTAACGAATGAGCACTTTATCTAGGATATTTTTAGTCATAACAATTTGCTTTACGTCTTTTAGTTGGGGGCAAGAATTAGAAGCCGTCACAGAGATTCTAAGCAAGGTAGAAGCACGCTATTCCAATAGCGATCAATATACCATGGAAGTATTGTACCAGTATTTTGAGCCCAGTCAAGGTGAGAAGGCTGTAGAGACCATGGAAGGTCTAATTATTAAAGATGGTAGTAATTACTATTCTAAAATACACAATACAGAGACCGTTTTTATCAATACAGATTACATAAAGATAAATCATGACGAAAAGGCTGTGTTATATGGACTAATGGACATGGAGCAACGCCCATCACCAGTAGAGCTATCTAAACTCTCTGCCTATTTCACCTCGGCCGAGGTTTTTCAAAAGGGCGATATAGCAAGATTCGAGTTGCTGTTTAAAGAATCTAATATGGTTCCCTATCGCAAAATGGCCTTAACAGTAAATCTAAAGACATACGAAATTTTAAAGCAGGAGCTTTTTCTTATCGCTGGGCAACAAATGCCTGGAGGACAAAATCCGCTAGCGCGAACCTCTGATGGAATCGTGTCTGTTTCCTTTAAAGAAATACCATTTTCTAAGAAGGATTCTAAACGCTTTTTAATCTCCGATTATATACAAAAAGGAGCTCAAGTGAGCCTTTCAAAAAAATTAGCAACCTATTCGTTGTACCAGTAAAATCTTATTCCTATGAAAACAATTCGATATACCATTACTAGCAGTTTGCGCCTATTTATTTTAGGGCTTGTTGTGCTTTGCAGTTCTCTATCTTATGGGCAAGTTATGGAGCTTGATCCAGAAACTTCTAATTCTGTTGTGATAGACAATATGTTCGCGACAAATGGAAATGTTCTGAACATTTGGGACCCAGAACACGTTACACCTAGCGGGATTTCATACGAGACACTAAATGCCAATGTATACTTGGATGTTTTCTTTGATACAGACGAACCGCCCTATGAGCATTTGCAATACACGATCGATTTAAAGATAATCCCTCGTGATAGCAACGGCGACAATGGTACTATTTACGATCATACGTTGGTTATTGAAAATAATCCTAACTATAACGGAGGAAATTTTATCGATAAGGCTGCGCATGTGGTGACTGGTGCATATGGAGCAAAGGTGAAGATTAATAGCATCGCGGTGGTAGATTTATCTACCGGAACTCCTATTACTGGGACTCCAACCAACGTGAGTGTTTCGGGTAAACTAATTGTTGAGCGGTATTATGACATAGGAACCACTGCTCCAACAGGAATCACTGTAAGCGCAATTGCTTCTTCAGACAGTGGAGGAGGAGCTATGAACGCTGGTTATGAGATTGATTGGAATGACATTTTTGGCGCCGTTGAATACGAACTGGAATACACTTGGATCGATGATTATGGAACCTCTATAGGCTCACCGATAGCCGCTGGAGCAATTCCTTTTACAGATCGTGATTTTGAATTGAATAACACCAGAATCATTACAAATGATTCGCAATATGAGATTCCAAATATTTACAATCAGGGGTATATTATTTTTAGAGTTCGTGGTGTAGGTAGAATTCCAGACCACCCCAGTCAAGTGTACTATTCTGATTGGACAAGCGATGGAGCGACACATAGTTTTGTAGGTAATTGGCCAGATACTATTGATGTTGACGCTCATGAGGATGAGATGAACTGGCAGTTCCAATCTTCGTTTGCAGAAGATGGGAAAAAGAAAGCAGTGGTAAGCTATTTTGACGGGACATTAAGAAATCGTCAAACGGTGACCAAGGTAAATACCGATGATAATGCTATTGTTGGAGAGGTAATCTATGATAACCAAGGGAGACCAGCCATAGAAGCATTACCTGTGCCAGCTTCACAAGACAATGTAATTAAATTCTACCCTGATTTTAATCAGGTTTCTTTAGGAGTGCCTTACACCCATACAGATTTTGATTGGGACGATCCATTAAGCGATTGTGAAGTAGATGTTGCAGGAATGAGTACCACTTCTGGTGCTAGTGAATATTATGGACCAAAAACGGCCACAGGAACCTTCCAAGACTTCGTAGCCGATGCAAAAAACTTCCCGTTTTCTCAGATAGAGTATACTCCAGATAATACAGGTAGAGTTAGACGTAAAAGTGGCGTTGGTCCCGCGCATCAATTAGGTACTGATCACGAAATGAAGTACTTCTATTCGGTGCCAACACAAGAAGAATTAAACCGTTTGTTTGGCTACCGTGTGGGGAATGTACAGCATTATAAAAAGAACATGGTGGTAGACCCCAACGGACAAGTTTCGATTAGTTATATCGACCCTCAAGGAAGAACTATCGCAACAGCTATGTCTGGTGACGCTCCTACAAATCTTGCAGGTCTTACAGACGAAGCTAATTCAACGGGAGATCATGAATACTTGACGGTTGATGTATTAAACAAGGATTTAGACTCCGACCCAGACGACGAGGCCGATAATAACCAACGATTCTCAACAGATAATTATGGGCCATTTTTAGATGGTTTAAGAGTGGGCAGAACGGTCAATGTGAGCACAAACAGTCAAACATTAGACTTTACATATTCTGCGTTGTTAGAGGACTTTTTTGATCCTGCTTGTAATCCGCCTAGTTATCCTTATGTATTTGATTTAAAGTTTATGTTAGAGGATGATTGTGGAGAGGATCTTATTACACTAAACCCAAACGAGCCTTATACTATTGAAATTGGCGGTGGTGGTGCGGGCTCTGCAAGTGCTGGATCTGTAGACTATTCAGAAAGTTTTTCAACCGATCCGCTACCAGTAGGAACGTATAATTTAACCAAAGAGCTTACTATAAACGAAGCGGCGCTCACAGAGTATAGCCTTTCGTATCGTGAAGATTTAACAGACCCAACCGGGAATTGTTATATCGACCCTAGCCTATTTACACCTACTATAGAATTTGATCCTTGTGTGGTGATTGAATGTGGCGAATGTGAAACAGCCTTTGGAACCAATTTAGATTATGTGGCCGATGCGATGTTTGCTATTTTTCAAAACACTCAAATGACCTTTTCAGAAGTAGCTGGCGAGGTTGTAGGTACTTATGTAGACGAAGACACAGATGCAAATGGAACAGAAGACATTAACGAGGCCGAATTTGATGCTTATGTAGTGCGCTTTGCCAGAGAGCACGAATTACTTATTGAGGCCTGCGATGCTAACTGTGGCTTTGGAATTAGCACTTGTGAAATCAGCAGAGAAACGCTACTGCAAGACGTGAGTCCGTTAGGTCAATATGGCGATATCACCATTAACGAGACAACGGGCTTAGTAGAAGAACCTCTGTCTGTATTTAACGAGACCAATGTGATTTACGATGTGGTCAACATGACCACAGGCAACTTTACCTGGAAAACTCCTGCTACACCTTATTTAGACGACTATGGGAATCTTTCCATTATAGTGGTAACACCAGATGGTGCAGGTGGGTATGTTCCACAAGCAAATCCTGCTAATGTACAACCTGGAACCAATTCAGATGGTTCTACATTCGAATTCGTCGAGCCACAAGATCTTATACTCGTTGCCGACTTTATTGCCAACTGGGAAGATAGCTGGGCAAATTCGCTATTAGATTTTCACCCAGAACGATGCTATTTAACCTATGCCGAAGCATTTTGTGAGGTAGAGGCCTTAGTGAATGTGTATGATCCAGAAGCAACTGGTGTCGTACCACCAGAATTGTTGGATTCAGATGCATTTGATAGTTACATAAGTGCTATTCCAACATGGGAAATGGCATCTAGTGCGGGACAGGCAAACCTGGTAAACAGCAATCCGTTAAGACTAATGGATGTTGACCCTTATTTTAATGATATCGTAGATACTGGTAACTCTGGTAACGATAACACGATGTTGGATAACCGATCGAATCTAATGGAAGAAGCATTAGAACTCGGAGGCCAATACGAAGATTTTGATAGTTCTGCAGGAAGTCCAATGAATTTGATCCAATATGCTTTTGCTTTGGCAACTTGCAATGGAATTTCTGATTGTAATCCACCTGCTACGGGAGGTATTATCGGTGCGATAAACGCACTTCCAACTGCGCTACAGCGCGACCAAATTTGGAGAAACTATGTAACCAACTATTTGAGCTTAAAAGAGCGTATTAAGTATGTGTCTATGAACACCTACGCCTTAGAAAACGGCTGTTTTAATGGTTGTATAGGAGAAGACACCTCAGACAATATTACATCTGTGCTTAGTGAATATGATGAGGTTTCTGGGTTTGATTCTTATTTATCTTCTCATACAAGCGGAACACAGTTTTGTGATGTACCCGAGGCCGAAGCCTATGACGAAAAAGAGAAAAGATTTATCCCGATTGATAATCAATATAATTCGGCTATAGATCCTGGTGATGCCATTGGTGAAATGGCTGGGGATAGCGACTTTATTAATTGGCTCGAAACAGGCCATTGCCCGCTATTGTTTGACTTAGATATATTCTTAAAGGGATACTACTCACAGATGTCTGGATCTGGTCTATTGGCCAACCCTACAGCCGGAACTCAGCCCTACAATTCGCAATACCTGACCCCAGACTTTTACGATGCTCTTGGAGCCGATGCTACCAGCCCTCCGAGTAATATAGATATGACTTCTGCCATTAGTGGTAGTGAATTAACAATAACGTTAACCGATACAGATGCGTCTGCCATAGTTATAAACGCAACTGGATATAGCTGGAGCAATTATTCACTCTCCAACCCGTCGTCTACTTCGGACTGGAATATTATAGGTGTAGAACAATTGTATTTTGACAATTATGTATCTGCGACAGATCGTTATGAGTTCCAGTTTTTGGCCAGAATTTTACTGTCTGGAGGCGCCATAGAAGAAGCTATTTTTACAGGCTCAACGGTAGCCGCTATTGGCGAATGTAGCCTAGACGGAAGTGGCTCTGGCGAAATCTTAGACGACCAGGTAAGCGATCCTAATAGCCCATATGGCTGTACGCGTCAGGCTAAATTTAAAAGAGATTTTCTTGCGCTATTAATTGCATTAAAAGATGCTGGAGTGATAGACAATACTGCACCTGTGAATTTAAGTGGGTTCCCAGAATACTACGATTCATTTTTACCAGAGTTTTTAGATGACCCTAACCCGGATGGTTCGACCTTAACGACATGGTCAAGAAATGCAGCGGGGACAGAATCGTATAGTCTTGATGGGACACCTACAATTTTGACATTTGAGTTGTTAGGTGGAGTTTCGCTGGGAAGTAGTGCAATGGCTAGTATCGTAGATTTTGTGTACGATAGTCATGACCCAGGGAATGACGACCTCAGCTTTTATTACGAAGACCCAAGTGGTACTTTAATTGATGTCTATGCAAGTTTTAAACCTGGATTACCATATTCATGTTGCCCAGGTGAAACCGACGAATTTGTACATTTTGCCATAAGTTACAACGTGAACAAGCTTACATCGGCTGGGGAACTTCATAATGGCTTTGGTACGCAGTTATTTGTGAATAATAATTTAGGCACTGATCTATATATATCTACTATCGATCATGCGAGTAATGGTTATAGAAGTTCGGCAAGAGAGCACTTTGCTACTACGCCATGGTTTGATCCTTATTTAAATTGCTCTAACGAAGTTAGATTACGAGTTGGTGGTACAGGAGCACCAGGCACTTGTCCGCCGTTTGGATCTGCATTAATGGCCATACAAAACAGTAACTACAGTAATGCCTTTACCAAGATGGCTAATGGACTAAAAGATGACACGAACATTACACTTCCTGTAGATGCTAACATCTTTATTTTTTCTAATGATGTTTTTAACAACACCCACTTAGCCCAAATGCAAGCTGCCTACATAAATTTGTTGGCAGAAAAAGCTGGTAAAATCTTCTTTATTGTTCGTGAAGATTTTCAGGTAAATAATTATAAAAACACCTCTACTGGGGTCTCTTTTAACGGTGAGGAATATGTTGAACAAATTATTGGTGGACCGGCAACAGATTACAGTGTGACGGGTTCAATTTATACTTCTGATTTTATAGCCTTCACAAAGGCCGAAATGCAAGCAACTAGCTGGCGCACAACCTTGCAAGACTTCTTACAAGATGCCTATGACGAGACTCCAACAAACGAGGTGATCGTTGACGGCGTCTGCGAATACTGCGTTGCTCAACCTGTAGCACCTATAAATTGTCAAGATAAGTTTGAATATTTTGAAGCTAATATAGAAGGCTATGACGGGAGTGTTGGTGTAGATGGTTATGCGATTCCACCAGGATTAGATACGTATGAAGAATTCTGTAATCTCAATTTTGGTCATTTGGTTGACTCGTATTTTGAATATTTACTTCAACTGGGTATTACCAGTGTAGATCACGATCAGTTTATTTCGATTGGTGAGTTTGGTAATACGTTCCTTAACTACGGATACGAAGACATAAACACGGTTATCCTTGCTTACAAGGCTCATGTAGACACTGAGCCAGAGCCAGATACTTGGAACGAATTTGTTAACGAAGACTACTTCGTTAACAACGATGTTTGCCCTCCGGCACCTATGCCACCAGGAGAGATTAACGTCGAGGAAACCGATTCTTGTGATCAGATGATTCAGACTATTACCGATACATATAGCGAAGATTCTTATAATGATTATATCGATCAATTGGTGCAAGAATTTATAGAGGATTACATCAACACAGCGATGAGTTCGGTAGTAGAAACTCTTGATATGGAGTACTACGACAAAGAATATCAATATACCTTGTATTACTATGATCAAGCAGGAAATTTGGCGCAAACTATTGCACCAGAAGGAGTGCAGCGTTTAGATGCCTCTAACGAAGTACTAAATAATTCGATCAATGCACATCGAGCCAATGGACAGCCTGGAGAGAATGACTTCTTGGTTCCGAATCATGGATATGAGACGCAGTATAGATACAATTCATTGAATCAATTGGTATGGCAAAAAACTCCAGATGGAAGAGAAACACGATTTGCTTATGATGAATTGGGCAGAATCATCGCTTCTCAAAATGCCATTCAAATAGAAGGGAGTAACACGACCACTACCACGGTAGAAGTCCCTATGGACCCGATTACGTATAAAACGGGCAAAGGCGTTTTTGTGAGTAATAATGGGCACAAAGTTATGAACAGCAATCGCAGCGATGGCTGGGTATATGCAGCGTCTATTCAGCAGATTGCCGGAGATGGTTATGTTGCGCATTCTTTTAGCACGACTGTTCCTCAATATGCCGAATCATTTATAGGGCTTACCTATGTTCCTAATGGAGGAAGTGGTCTGGCAGATTCGGACTATGTAATTCTTTTGTCGAGTAATCCTACAGCTACTTCTGATGGCGATTACAAGACATTTGAGCAAGGTACAGGCATGACCTCGGGTACTTGGAACTATTCGGATGAGTTTAAGGTAGAAAGAGACGGTACAACGATTAATTACTATAAGAACGGTACAATTATTCACTCTACCTCAGAATCTAGCCCAGGGACAAACTTGAGAATAGATTTAGGTATTTATACCGCAGGGCATATCATTGAAAATATAGAACTTGTTTCTGTTACTTCTACCACTACCACGGTTCCTGGTCAAAACTTTAGTTACACCAGATACGACGACTTAGGTAGAATCGAAGAAGCGGGTGAGTTCAATTCAATTGAAGACTTGGCCATAAACGATAACGGGAGACTTTATAATCCGTCGACAGGAACTGAGTATGATATTGACGACGAAACATATCCACAAGAATTTGTTGTAGTTGTTGGTGGAGGGGCCCCTATTCCAGGATTAAAACAGGTTACACAGACCTATTACGACGACATTTTGGATCTCGAAAACGGCTATACTACTGCAGATTTATTAGAAACAGAGTATAACCATGAATATTTGAGAAACAGAGTCGCGGCAGTTGTATATCATGACGAAGTGTACGGCGCATCGCCTACCTTATTTAAGAGTCATAATGTTATTGCTTATAACTACGACGTGCATGGTAATGTAAAAGAAATAGCAAACTATTTTAAATGGACAGATGCCGAAATCTTAGATTTTGACCAGCAAGTAAGGCGAATTGTATATGAATATGATCTTATTAGCGGAAACGTGGAGACGGTTACTATTCAGCCAGGTAGAGATGATCAATTCATCCATAAATATGAGTATGACGCAGACAACAGAATCGTAGGTGTCGAGACTTCTGCAAGCGGATATGTCTGGGAGAAAGAAGCTGTTTATGAGTATTATCATCATGGACCATTAGCACGGGTACTTATCGGAGACAAAAAGGTTCAAGGCCTGGATTATGTGTATACGCTTCAAGGTTGGCTTAAGAGTGTAAATGGCGAAGACATAAGCAAGCCTATGTTCGATCCCGGAAATGATGGAGACATCGCAACGCAGCGAACAGCATTTGACGCAATGGGGTATTCACTATCTTATTACAACAATGGTACCGATATAGATTATACGGCCTCAGTTCCAACAGAATACGAAGCGCTACAAATCAGTGCTAACCCATTGGATACATGGAACAGTCAACTGGATCTCTATAACGGGAACATTAAGCAAATGGTTACAGCAATTCGTGAGAATAACTTTGCCGTATTGCCAACACAATCCAATCGCTATAAGTACGATCAGCTCAATAGAATATATGATTATAGCTCTTCTACGATAGGAGATGCGGTTGGCCTTATTCAGAATAGCTATTACGGTAAATATCGATATGACAATAATGGTAACCTAACATCACTTTCTAGAGGTGTGGGAGATGTTTTCCTTGAAAATGGAGGCAATCCATTTCAAATGGACGGGTTAAACTATGCCTATAAAAATGGGAATAACCAACTTACCATAGTGGGAGACGATGCAGGTACCGGAGCATCTTCTGTAGATTTTATAGTGGATTTAAAAGATCAGTACGAAATTTTGAATACAGAGTTTGGTACCACATATGACGTAAACGATGAGGATACACACAATTATGTGTATGACGATATAGGTCAACTCATTATAGACAGAACTGAGGGCTTAACCATAGACTGGAGAGTAGATGGAAAGGTAGAAAAAGTAACAAAGTTGCCATTGGACGAAACCAACCCTGATAATACTCAGGTAACAACCTTTATATATGACGGTTTGGGCAATAGAATTGCCAAGCAGGTAATAAACAACCCTAATCCGATTCTCACAACTACGTATTATGTAAGAGATGCTCAGGGTAATCCGTTGTCGGTTTACCTAGAGACCGATGGAGTTGATGGCGATGTGATAAGACTCATAGAGCATCAGATTTACGGAAGCTCGCGTTTAGGGCTTGAAAGCAAGGAACAAGTAGTATACGATAACAACAATCCTGTGGCTGCTGTAAACCTCTTAGATAAAGAGGTTGGAGACAAGCGATTTGAGCTTTCTAATCACTTAGGAAACGTTTTAAGCGTGATTTCTGATAAGAAAATACCGAATCTTTCGGGTAGTGCTTTGGACCACTTTACAGCCGATATTAAGGCATATAATGATTACTATCCCTTTGGGATGCTAATGCCGCATAGGCATAATAACACCTCTGACTATAGGTATGGCTTCCAGGGCCAAGAGATGGATAATGAAATCAAAGGAGAGGGGAATAGTCTGAATTATACGTTTAGAATGCATGATCCTAGAGTGGGGAGGTTTTTTGCGACTGATCCATTAGAAAGAACCTACCCTTTTTATTCACCTTATCAATTTAGTGGAAATCGATTAATTGACATGGTGGAATTAGAAGGGCTTGAACCTGGAGAGCCAGGATCTAAAGAGGGTGAAAGAAAAGAAGCACGCACACAGGGTAGGTTCCAGGCTGGAAACCCTTTAAGAATGAGAACAAAAGGAAATCCTAAAAAATGGTGGAACTGGCACGCGGGAACTGAATATACTGATGAAGGCTGGTACTTAGATTCAGACTATGAATTAACCCAACTTGATTATGAGAACGGTCAAGTTCTACCTTCTGCTAGGTGGCATCAATTTGGTATGCGAAAAATAAATTCTGAAGGAGGCAGTCCAGGATCTGGAGAATGGTATGCTGAGGTTGATCAGGACGGCTATTTAACAGGCAAAACTGGTCTTAACCCTACCTATTTTGAAATGCCATGGTATGTAGGAGGACCCAAGGGGAGCCCGAAAACACTTAGGTCATTGGCAGCGGCTGGCAAAGCAGCTAACCTATTTTATAGAACCAGAGGCTTAGCTTATGCATTTATCAAAAGAATTCGACTAAATTTACCAAGATCACAGGGGCCAGTTCGACAATGGACTGTGACTGATGATATCTTGAAAAAAGGATGGGATGCTAAGACAGGGTTCGTTTATTCGAGTAATCCAACATTTGTTGGTAAATTTCAGTTGTTTAAAACAAAAGACGGATATCGAGTTATAGTAAAACATGTTAAAGATGGTGATGTACATTATCATATAGGCAAGGCAGCCGAGAATGGTAAAGATGTATTACTTAGAACCGCCGATGAAGCTGCAGCTTGGTTTCAGAAGAATAAATACACTCGAGTAGATGAGGTTAAACATTTTTATATTTCTCCAAAAAAATTCGATTAATTATTAAAATTATGAATGACTTAAAAAACAAAATATCAACTTTAAAGAGATCTAATTTTATTAAGTCTAAGAATGACCATTATCACTCAATGTTGGGCGATGGTTTAATTAAAATAATTGAATTAGAAAAATATCCAATAACTAATGTTAATCGGGTTATTTCTTTATTAGTATCTCAAAAAATAGATAATGACATTTTTAGGATTAAACCTTCACTAATTATAAATGTAAAGGAGCTATTAAAAAATCTAGATATATTAAAAATTCCAATTTCTGAACATATGTCAAATTGCAAAACTGTTGACAAGCTTTTCGGACATGTGTTTGATTTCGACCAAGAATATTCAGGATATTTAAGAATGAATGCCAATAGTTTTGTAGAGAATTTGGACAAATTCAATCTCGAAACTGCTTTTGTATTGAATCTTGAGAAAAATCGATTTTTATACTGGAGACACTCATTAAATGGAAAGAAAATAATTGTGTACCTTGGGAAGCTATTAAATAATGAAATCGAAATAGTTTATTGAAAATCTCTGTGTACTAGTTAAGTCGTAACTGCTCATGCACCTTCTCAATCTCTTTATCGATATATGATTGTGCATAGTGCACATAACGGTTAAAAGAAGCAGAACCATGTGAATGCCCGGAGATCTTTCTCACAAGATGTTCGGGCATTCCTAGTATTAAAAGAGTAGTAATGGCTGTTCTACGCATCATATGCGAACTCATCTTATCACAAAAACGTGTAACCGTAGCGCTCTGAGCTCTTTTAAGGTCTTTTGAGCGACCCATAACTTCTCTTGACCAATTAACTGGTTGAGTAAATTGGGCGCGTTCTCCGAGCGTTTTAAGACTTTTATTAAAGTTAAAGAGTGATATGGCTACAAAGACTGGCTTTTTTACCGACCGCGGTCGATGATTTAAAAAGATCTTGGCGGCATAATCTGGTAACTTGATAAAGCTGTATGTCTTTGTTTTTTTAGACTTGATCTTTAGATACCATTGTTCGTCTTGCAGTTCGAAATTCTTATTGGTAAGTAAAAAAATATCGCTGTAACGCAGCCCTGTGGTACATCCAAAAACAAAAATGTCTTTAATACGTCTAAGGCCTGGAGAAAGTGATTCTTCGAATTCTTTATTGTGAATAAAGAATTTGAGTTGTTCAGGTGATAGCACCAAGATATCCACCTCTTCTTTTCTAACATAAAACAACCGTTGAAAGTCGCCAGTGGCAAAATCCCTATCGTTTTTTAAGTAATTAAAAAAGGTGCGTATTACTTTTATATTCTGGCCAACATAGTTGTCATAGCAGCCTTTTTTATAAAGAAAGTCTGTATACTTTTTGTAGAATTTTTTCCAGTAATTTTTCTCTGTAAGATATTCTCGCTGATTGAGTTTGTTCGCATCGCAAATGCGAAGCTCAAAGCCTGTTTTCTCTTCAAACTCCTGTAAATTTTGGAGAACGTATTTATAATTCTGGATAGAATCCTTTTTAATACGCTCTCCATTTTTCTTAAGGCGTTTACCCGTTTCTGTGTCGCGAATAAAGAGCTGAAATAAATTAATAAAGTTGTTTGAAAGTTTCACTTGATTAATGTTTTATCAAGTATACGTGAAGAAATGTCAATTCGAAAATGACAATGCATAAGCGATATTGATTTACTAATATTCGTTGAATAATTCATTTCAAAAATATCTAATACTCTTGATTCACTACTTAATTATCGTATCACATGCAAAATGCTTAATAAACTAAACAACTATTTATTTTAAAGAACCACCAGTTATATGGCCCTATTTTGTGCCTCTCACATAACCAAAAAAAAGACCATCTTGTCTATAGGATGGTCTTTTGGTTAAATATAATTCTGATCAATGTTTAAGGTTCGTAAAGTATTCTTTCAAATCAGTTAAGATCAAATTTATGCGTTCATCCTTAGTTTTCTTCTTATTTGAGTGATCTTCAATCCCTAGCCAATGAAGACTAGAATTGCACTTGTATTTGGCATCCATAAAAATCGAAAAACCAGTCTGATGATTAAGACCGTCGATTTCGTTTTCAGAAATACCTTCGAGATAACCGTTTAATAAGTCTAAATATCGATTCAAACTTAAATCACCATACAGTAATAGTTGCGGTCTTCTCTCTAATAAATCAAGTTTAGCTAACACCTTAGAATATTTTGAGTTCATTTTATTTGTTCATTATTTAAGTCCTAATTCGTCGGTTATTTTAAACTGTAAATCCTCTGCATAGTCAAAATTCTTAATATATTCTTCTAGATCCATTCCTTTTTTTCCAGTTAGTTTATCAAAAACTTTACCATCTTTAAAAACAGCTACATGATGACGCCACTGAGTTGCCTGGCCTTTCCAATTGCCTAAAAAGTTACCGATTTTTGGGGTAATTTCTAAGTATTGACCACCAATTTCTTTAGATATTTTTCTCGCCACTGTTTCACATCCAAAAGGAATTTCATCTGGGCTAGCCACTTTCCTTAGCCAACTAAGCTTGCCCTGAAGTGAAAAGCCATTGGTGACAAGCCCTTCACTGTTAGCGATGCGAGGGTCTGGTGAAATATCTACTAATCTACCGATTTTAGTATATCCTCGCTCGGTTAAAATCCCAAGAGTTATTTCTGTCGCAATTACAGTACGATCATATGCGTCACCATTCACAACCTTTTCAACGGTCAAAATAATCTGACCTTCAATAGCTTCGTCAAAGCCGTCCATAAATAAAGGAGTCCCCCAAACTCTCTCTTCATTTTCCCTGAGCTTACTCTTCATATGTTCACGCATCTCGGGATTTGTCGGAAAATAAACATACGCCAAAACTGACTTGAATAGATAACCTCCTAAATTCCAACCAAAAACTGCTGATTGCTTAAGAGTCTCAGGTGGGTTTTTTATAATATCATAATTTGATTTCACGAAAAGGATGGTTCCATCTATTAGACCAATAGCGACTTTTTCACCTCCACTCCAACTTTCACGTTCTTGTTTGGTTGGTCCGATCTCTTTTCCTTCTAATTCGTTATATGCGAGTACATTGTTCTCAGAAAAGCTATAAGGCGAATTCCATGGATAATTATGTTCTAATGGATCCGTAGCAAAAAACCTCCCCACTCTAGGATCATGCATTCTAAACGTATAATTCAGACTATTCCCCTCTCCTTTAATCTCATTATCCATCTCCTGGCCCTGGAAGCCATATCGGTAGTCCGAAGTATTATTATGCCTATTCGGCATTAGCATCCCAAAGGGATAGTAATCTAAATGGTCATAAGCCCAGGTATAGCCTGTGAAGAGCGCTTTGAGAAAACGACAAAAATGACCACAAGAGGCCTTTTTTGTACATTTTTAAGCTACAAAAAAGGCCTTCTAACTAGGTTGTGAATTGTTTACAACGCGACATAAAAAAACCCCGCTCGAGGACGGGGTTTTGTTTTTGAATAAGTTTTTATACTACCAATCCAAGAATTGGGTAAAGTCAGTAACACCGTAACTTGTATAAATACATGAGGCCGAAGGAGAGGCCATTGCGTAAGGTCTCGCAACAATAATATTTTTATTATTGGTTACATAGGTTAGATTAACCATTTCTACTTCACAGTTTTCTCCTGTTATTAAAGGAGTATATAACCTCTTATATCCGTCGTTCTTCACACTATTGTTCATCGGGTGCGAAGTAGAGGTAATTTCGAAATCTCCAAAATAAATCATTTGGCCTTTCGGAAAGTATAACTCAATACAGTTTTGGTTAATAATATAATCCATAAAAGCATCAGCCATTTCTTCTACCACAGGCGAAAGCTCACTAGATACAACCATAGATCCGCCAGAAGCGAAGCCACCGCCACCGCCACCGTTAAAAGGACCATTAGGTGGGGTTACTAATTCTTCTTCTGGTTTACCGCAATCTACTTGCTGGCAGAGTAATATTTCAAGTACAGTTTTAAAATTCTTGTTAAATGAGAGCCCATTTAAAGTTCCATCGGCTGTTAGAAGTTGATCTAACTTTATTACGCCGTTCGGGTCCATTTTTAAATTTACCTCAGATCGGGACGATGGATATTCCTTTAACACTTTACCAGTAATAAAAGAAACCCAAGGGAGCGTCTCTGTAAATTCGTCAAATTCTGGCTCGTCGTCGTCACCAGAACCTCTCATTGTGTCACCATCAACATCCGAATTTAAAACTACTGCGCTTTTTTGCGCTTCGACGTCTAGTGCATCTGCGTCTTCTCTTTCACATGAAAACAACACCACAGCGAGTGCCATTATCATCAGGGATTTTACAATTTTCATAAATTTTCTTTTTGTTAATTAAACATTCATTTTACGTTATATGGCCAAGATCTTATTTAAATATTCTTGTTAAGGCAAAGTCCTTACGTCTGCTAGAGACAGGCACTTTTATATCGGGCTGAATAATCAGCACACCTTGTTTATTGTATTTGGTAACATGTATCCTGTTTACCACATACGATTGATGGCAACGCACAAAGGCGTCTTCACTTAAAATTTCTTCTATTTTTTTTAGCGGTTTAGAAACCACAATCCGTTCTCCTTGTTTGGTATAAAAAGTGGTGTAATTACCGTCAGAACGACAATACAGCACATCTTTTTCATAAATCGCATATACGGTATCTGCGGTGCGAAGAATTACACGTTTTTTCTGATTGCCTTTAAAATGATCTGCAGAAACTTCTATAGCTTTATCGAGTGCTTGGGTTTGTGCATTTTGATCGATCGCTTTTTTAACAGCTTCTACAAATTCGTGATCATCGATGGGTTTAAGCAAATAATCTAAAGCGCCAACTTTAATCGCTTTAATAGCGTGTTGGTTGTAACCAGTAATAAAGATTATTTCAAAATCCTTATTTGCAATTTGAGTTAATAGCTCAAAACCATCACCATCTTCGAGCTCGATATCTAGAAACAATAAATCTGGCTTATGCAAATCGATGGCTAGCAAGGATTCTTTTATACTTCCTGTTTTTGCGACAACGTCGATTTGAGACGCGAAGTATGTGTTCACCTTTTGATGAACATCTTCACGAATACTCGCTTCGTCGTCTATGATGACTGCTTTAACCATGCGTGTTATTGTTAAAAGGAATCAAGAAACTCACGTGAGTCCCAGATTTCCCCGGTTGATGATTTACATGATTGATGGATACAGGGCTGCCTGTTACTTTAGAAAGAAAATCAGAAATAAGTTGCGTCGATGCAGACTTTTTCTGTTTCGTAGAAGTATCAATTTTGCCCAGACCATTATCGATAACGTTACAAGATACATATTTGTTTTCCATCGATAAGACTATTTTAAGTTCTCCGAGATAATCAATGCCAGAAAAGCCATGTTCTATTGCGTTTTCTACGAAGGGTTGAATCAACATCGGCGGAATATAGACCGGATCATCTTCCTCAAGATTGTTCAGTTCTAAGCTATAAGTAAACTTATCTGGAAATCGTAACAGTTGCAGGTCTAAATATTTCCTTAAAGATTCCAGTTCGTCTTCTAAAAGCACATAATTCTGCATCGAATTTTCTAGAATTAATCGCAGCAATCTCGAGAATTTAAGCAAGTAATCGTGCGCCTTTTCTGGGGCTTCTTTTATTTGTCTTTGAATCGCGTATAGTGTATTAAACGTAAAGTGTGGATTCATTTGCGAGCGCAGCAAACGTTGTTGCATCTGGAGGCCCGCTTTTTCAAATTTAAGTTTGCGTTGCCTGTAAAACAATAGCCCTAGCCCTGTGAGCAAAACAATAAAGCCTAAGGCCAAGAAGAACCTTGTTTGCAGCTTTAAATTGTTTATTTGATCTAATTGCTGTTGAGCCAATAGCTCCTTTTCTTTTTCGTTGGCAGAGGTAAGTGCGACCAGCTCAGCCGAATACTTATTTTGATAATCACGTTCCAAGAACATAGAGATTGTATCTACCAGATTGGCAATTTCTCTAGGCGACTTTTCGGTCTCAGAGGCGATTCTAAATTTGTATTTAAGATAATTGCGCTTTGTGTTGTTGTTGAGTTTGTTTAGCTCCAAACTAAATATGGTGTCTAAATAAGCATCGGCTGCTGCATACTGTTTAAGATCGATACAAACTTCGGCGAGGTTGCCATAATTAGAACCCAAAAGAGCAATTTTCTCATTGTTCTGGGGCATTTGTTTGGTCTCATTAACACAATTGATGTAATTGCTTTTGGCCGCCATAAAATCGCCATCAAAATACTTGTAGACTCCGTAAGTCCCGTACACCTGCCTTCTTACATTGTGGTTTAAAGTTGAACCTTGAGCTAAGAGACTATCTAAAATAGCAAACGATCTTTTTCCGTCTCTAAAATATTTGTAAGCCAATTGTGCATCTACGATTTTGGCCGTGGCCATTATAAGAGGGTCTTTTAATTTTGCTATATATTTTTTCTGAATTTGATTGTATTCAGTTGCCTTATCATACGTTCTACTTCTGTAATAACTAGAGGTATAATAATAGTTGAGCAAATACTGATTGTAATTATCATCGGAGGCAATAACTTCGGAGAATTTATCTGCTACTGCTATGCAATCGCCAAACCTCGCCTGCCTGCTAAAGGATTCCCATGCATTGTAAAATATGAGACTTCGAATCGAATCAGATGGGTTGATTTTCTCATCGATATTTGAGATTGCTCTAAAGTAATAGTGCGAAGAGGAATCCAATCTTCCTTGCTGGCTAAAATAATCTCCAAGTTTGTAGTCATTTGTTATGCGCAACGAATCAGAGAGCTTGTCAAACCTATGTAAGAGTCGGTCTGCTTTCTTTAATTCACTATAGATTGAATCGCTCTGAGTACCGTATTCCCTGGCATGAATCTGCTCAATAATAGCATTACTTTGCTGCAAATCAACAGGTTTATCCTGGCAACTTACCACTAAAAGTAAAACAACGATAAAATAGGGGATGGTTTTCATAGCTTTTATCAAACATAAAAAAAAGTAAGTAAACTTTTACACTTATCAAGGTAATCCCGATAAGAGTTTCTTTTTCCCGACAAACTGTGCATTCATGATTGTTGTCAGTATGAAATCACTTAACTTTGATTAACTTAAAGGTTTGACAAAAAATAACTTACGTTTAACCAATCAATTTACTCAATGCAAAAAATTTATTCTTTTCTTATGGCAATTGTTGTCATTGGAACGCTTTCATTTACCCTAAGCCCTGATGACAATTCAAATCAAAATTATTTTCAAAATTTAGGAGGAGGTACATATAGCGTTACTTGTAATGATGCCACAATAGAAGTTCAGGCAGATTTGTCGGTTCCATTAACTGGGCGTGATATTAGCGACGCCCCTATTAATAATCTATTTGCTGTGGATGCGTTTGCTGCTGGCACAACTAACATTCATTTGTATAGTTACGATCCATTAACAGATGCAATTAGTGTGTTAGATGGTGCAGCTGGATCTACCGGATCGGCCGATCAGTTTTATGGACTAGATTATCACCCTATCGAGAATCAAGTGTATATGCTAAACAACGATTTAGGCTTCGTAAGATCATTATATACCTTAGACATTACCACCGGAACTGCGGTCTATATCGCAGGTGTAACGTCGCCTTTGGGTGATACACAACCTATAGATTTGTCTTTTGATTCAAACGGAAATCTATATATCGCCTTTAAGTCTGGTGAGATTGGCTTATATGATTTTACTACAGATACAGTTTTGGCTTTCTCAGATGTTAGTGGCGCAGCGACCACATTGGGAGGGATAGGATTGACTTACGATTTTGACAACGACAGATTATTGCATACTAACGGTACTGGCCCTGTAGAAGTACTAGCTATTGATATCACAACAGCTGCTGTGACTCCTGTAATTATCTTAGGAACCTCGGTAACGGCCCAAGGTATTGAATACGTTGGCTCAGATAAGGCAATTGTGTCTTGTACCTTTGGTTGTGATATTATTTATTCAGCAGATTTATTAACCGGGGTCACTACTACGCTTACCAACCCAGGTTCGGATGGTTTTACAACTGCAATTAAGGATTTAATGTATATAGACTTTGATGTTGTCCTTGACCCAGTAGCCTTAGATTGTGATGACCTTGGTGTTAATACAGTAGAAGTTACAGTTACAGATTATGCTGGGTCGGTTACGACTTGTACCGCCACAGTAACCGTAGAAGATCCAAATGATTTCTGCGCATTGTCTGTAAACGATCTTTCTGAGTCACCTTTTGTAATGTTCCCTAATCCGGCAGACGATAGCTTCCAAGTACAATGGAACGCCAATGAGCCGCTAATCGGAATCGAAATATTTGATATTTTAGGCAAATCGGTGCTTACATTAAATAACATTCAGGCAGAGAATCCAGTGATTAATGTCGCTACATTGAAAGCTGGAGTGTATGTGGTAAAGTTCCAAACAGAACTTGGAACAACAACTGCTAGACTGGTTAAACAGTAATCAAATACTAACTTAGTAATAGAAGAGAGCAGGTAAAAGCCTTCTCTTTTTTATTTAAAATCGTAGCGATACCTTCCTCGCACGTATTGAATATTGCGCAGGCTGTCTACGCGATAACTAGTTCGTGTTTCGCAGAGGGATAGCCCTGTTTTATCTTCGTAGGTATGGTTTCTAATATAGGCATAGGTGCTATCATGCCTCACCATATACCCCTCTAAACGGTTCGTAGTGTTATTAAAGTAAAGCCACCAGGTATTGTCTTTACTGCCATCTTCATTGTAATATTGCATTTTTACAATATTAACTTTAGTGGAGTCGTCGAGCTTGTCCTGGCCTGTATACTCAAGTTTGTCTTTATCTTCTAAAAATTTATAGGGCTGCTGAATCACGTAGAAGGCGCCATCGATATCGGTTTTTGCTTTGTTATAGCTTTCTAAGTCTTTAAAATTTGAACGGTCTTTGACTTGATTACCAGAGATGGTAAAACTATTAATTGAGTCGGCTTGTGTCCAAATCTTGGTATGCGATACGCTGGGTAAAAGAAGGTGCTCGTATTGCGCGGTAATGTCTATTTCTGTGGTTCCGTCTGAATTATAGAGAATTGTGTGTTTGGTATACGTTAAACGATCCATTTGTTCCCAACGGTCTAATCCACCGTGAAAATCTAAGGAGTTTAATACGATTTCTTCGCCTGTCGGACTACTACAACTCACAAAGACCATTATGAAGCAAGTAGCGATTAAGAGCCCTTTAATTGTTTGGGTATGCATATGGCTATTTTGAATAAAGATAAGGCAAACCCAGTTAGTCGTTCTAAACCTTAAAGCTGCTTCAAAAGTTTTTGTGCTAAATGTGCATTAAAATTGGATTGGTCTTCTACCACCTTATTTAAGGCCTCCTTGGTTTTGACCTTATCGCCTTGCTTTAAGTATACCATGGCGATATACCAATACCCTTTATGGGCATCTAGGGTGTTGGTTTGTGTTATGTTTTTAAAGGTTTGCAATGCCTCATCGAATAGATCGAGTTCTAACTGTGCAGCCCCTTGGTATAATAAAACATTTACCTGCGGAGCATCTTTCATTTGAAGTAGTTTGGCCGCATCTCCAATTACAGTTTTATAATTGGCCTGTGCAAAATTTTGCTCAAACGCCAGTAGAGCCTGCGAAGTACCGTCGCTCTTAGTCGCAAAGGTTGGGAGTTCTTCCCAGGTTACAATGTTGGTATAATGTTGCTCCATAGTTGGAGTCGTAAAAAACTGAACATATACAAAAATTACTAAAACAGCCGCGGCTGCTATTGCCAACAGGGAGCGTCTAGAGCCGATTAGACTCTTTTTACCAGCTTGCTTTTGTTCTAAAAATTGTGACGCTTTTTGGGCAAAATCTTGTGCATCTTTATTTGTAAATAAAGCCGTGATTTCCTTTTGCCTATCAGGGTTTTGTTGGACGGGCCAATCGCTATCACTAAGTAATTTATGGGCACTAATAGCAATACTCACGTACTCTGCAAGGGCTGGGTTTAAAGCCATTTCTTGCTCAAAAATTAGCCGCTGGTCTTGTGGTAATTCCTTGTTGATGTAAGCATCAACCTTTTGTAATTGTTGTTCTGTAGGTTTCATTTTTGTTTTAAATCTATAAACCTGGGGTCTTTTTTAATTAATTCGATAAGTCGGTTTTTGCATTTAAAAACACGCTGTCTTGCTACCAATTGAGAAGCGTAGTTAAACGCCTTCACAATGGCATCGTATCCTACTTTGGCAAAACTCATACCGAGCAGTTCTTTGCATTGTTCTGTTAATAGCTCGAACTTCTCACGGTACAAATCAAATTGTTCTTGTTCTAAATAAAAGGCAGACAAATCGATTTCTTTACTCCATAGAGTCACCTTCTCTATGTTTGTTACCCTATTTTTTGCAGCTTCTCTTCTCCAGAGGTTTCTGCAAACGGTAAATAGGTAGCTATCGATAGCTTTTATGTTTGTCTTTTCTTCTTTAATTTTTACAAACACGACCAAAAGCGCATTTTGAAAGATGTCTTCTGCGTCTTTTTTACTGCCGTCGTGACTCTGCACATAAGAAAGTACATTAGGAAACACGCGCTTATATAACACTTCTAAAACCACAGGATCGCCATCAAGAAATCCTTGAGAAAACTGAGAAGCATCGTACATAAAATAGCGGGAGTTTAACACTCCTAAATTACTTTAAATGCCTAACCTTTCAAAACCTAAAACTACGGGAAAACCGTAATAATTAGTTTTAAATCAAGGGATTGCCTGTAAATATTCGACCATCGATACATTTTTTTTAAAAATACTGGGTAACAACTTTCAATTGCCTCCTCTTCTAAATGATTGAATTTAAAAGGCGCAGTCCGAAAAGCCTAAAACAGAGTAGGAAATTAACCAAATTCGAAATTATGAAAAAAAGTATTTTTTTATTCGTTTTAGCGATCATGAGTATGACTTCTTGGTCTCAAAACGCCATTCAGAATTTTTCGTTCGAGGACACAGGTTGCGAGCTTTGTGATACTTATTACGAATTTTACGAAGGCTGTGTAGCCGATTGGCAAAACTATCGCTACGTGCCGGCTGCTTTCGATAGCAGCGACCCTTCATGTACCTTCTACAATGGAGCGTATTATTATGCGCCACATGGCGATCAACACGCTATGATAGCTGTTAATAGTGGAATTTTTCAAGAAGGAAATTTTCAGGCAGGGAATTATTCTATTTCATTCCAATATACGCGTGGAGAGGCAATTTTTGAAGACTATCCCGTCTATATTAATGTTGGCTTTGCCAACGATCTTCAAAACGTCGATTGGGATGACGATTCAAACTTAGCCGTGCCTATAGAGAACATGGTATCGCTACTTGTTTTAGAGGACCACAACATTAACTGGGCCACCTATTCTGGCACCTTTGAGCTTCCTGCCGATTTTGATCAAATCGTAATCTACGGATCAAGCATGATGAAGTCTGCAGCCTCTGGAGCGTCTACCTCATCTGCTACTCGCGCTCCAACAATGCGCGCTTTAATAGACAACTTTTCGCTGATTAGATTAGACCCCTGTATTCCAGAAGATATTAAGGTCACAGTAGATGGCGAAGATGTAACAGATACTCTTTCTTATACAATTCCTTGTGGGCAGACCTGTATTAATGTAGCTGCGACCAATGTAGAAAACGCAGTATATAATACAGACGATTTAGTGTTGACAGATCTTGAAGGTCTCTTTTGTGTGACCGATCCAGATATGACCTCATTTACGGCCTATATCACTGGGCAAGATACCTGCGGAGAAGATGTAAACATCGCCATAGATGTAACCATCGAACAAGATTGTCCTCCCGATGGATGTGATTGTGTAAACGGAGGCGAATTACAAGCTTTTAATATTTTTGGATGCGATGTAGACTTTGCTTTAGGAGGATTTGGAATCGATGGATGCGCTACTCTTATTCCAGAGTTTACTTGGGATTTTGGTGATACTATCGGTACAGATGTAACTACTACACTGCCAGTAGGTAATTCGTATACGTACGGTTCTAACGGAACTTATACGGTAACTGTTTCTTTTGATGTAGAATATAATGATACTGGCGAATTATGTACACAAACGTACGAGGTCGAAGTGGTGATTACGGATTGCGAAGAAGAATGCGACGACGAACCTTACATAGAGCCATATTGGGAGCTTTGCGATTCTAACAATGTTTGTGAGTTAGAAAGCTGGCCAGTGCGCGTTTTAGACGACGATGGAACACCGCTACTTCTTATCGATGGGTATACCTTTGTTTGGGACGACAGCAGCACATCAGATGTGCGTTATGGTGTAACAGATGGTCAAACAGTTAGTGTTACGGTAACCTATCCAGACGGCTGTGAATATTTTATTGAATATGTCGAGAATTGCTGTGAAGGCGGTATTACGGTCGAGTTTGACGAATGCCCTTCTGACGAAGTAGTTGCTGCCTTAGAGCGACAGTTAGAACAAAACAAAAGGCTATTGCCAGCTACCGAATATCAAGATATGTTTAATGCCTTACAGCTTTACAAATCAGATTCGAGAGCTGCGACTTCTGACGGTCATACAGCAGACGATTGTGATCCTTGCGATATCGGTACTGTAGTGGTCTTCGTGATCGATGTCTTAACAGGAGAACCAATCACTAATTGGGAAACAATAACCGTGACGAATAACGATACGGGGCTCACAATTCCGGTATATGAGAACTTCTTCCAAGTATATGTAGATGTTTCTTATACCGTGACTGTTACAGTTCAAGATCCAGAAGGTCATATTTGTACTTATAGTTATGAGTTTATCTATGATTGTGAAGACGTTCCTTGTAGTGAGTTGCCAGCACCTACCAATTTACAGGTAAGCGGCACCACCCTCTCTTGGGATCCAGTACCTGGCGCTGTAGAATATATCGTAAGCTCACCTGTAGCTGGTCCGATTATTTTCTGTGACTGTCCTGCTCAGGTGTCTATAATTCCGTTTACGGTAGATACCAATAGTGTAACTCTAACGGGAGGACTCGCAAGTGCATGTTTTGTTTGGCAAGTTACCGCTGTTTGTGCAGACGGTTCTGAGTCACCTGCATCTGGACAAATGTGTTATCCTAATGAAGGAGGAGGACATGGTAAGTCTGCTGCACTAACAAATGCAATGGTAACGCCTAATCCTACAAAAGGAGACATGACTTTTACCATTGATGCAAATTACGATACCAACGTACAGATAGAAATTTACAATTTTAATGGTATCTTAATAAAGTCCTTTAACGAGAGAGTTCTTAAAGAAGGAGTCGCTACAATTACTTGGAATGCAACGGGAGTGTTGCCAAAAGGAATATATTTTATTCAATTTAAAACCGCTCACGAAACCATTCAAAAGAAGTTAATAGTCAACTAATTTTAAATAACTAAAAATCCCCGGCATCTTTAGAGGTGTCGGGGTTTATAAAATCCTAAACCTAAATAACTATTCCGATGAAAAATATTGTTTTTATAACAGCCTTGTGCTGTTTAACCTTAGCTGGTTGTCAAAAAGAACAGCTATCTACACAAAAAGCATTAGAAACTCAAGTCGCTCCTACCAAAGGAGGAGGCTTCGCTAGCACGACCAATCAAATGGTGGTTCAATACGACAGCACCCTTACCGAGGCGCAAAAACAGGCCATGCGTGATGCCTATGGGGTCTCTAATTACAAGCAATGCCCATGCGCAGACCCAACCCTAGAAATGTGGATTTTTGACAGAGGCACAGGAGCTTCTGGTTTGGATTTAGAAGAAAAAGTGATTGCCGCCAAAGAAGATTCAGACCTCGAAGGAGCAGACTTTAACCCTATTTTCGATCATGGAGGACAAAAATTAAGCGCCCCTTTTGGTGCGGCCGATTCGGCCTTTGCGATGTCTAAAATGGTCGCAGACAACACCAACGTTACCATCGCAGTCTTAGACACGGGTGTTGACTATAATTATTTTGGTTTCGACGATGCTTTCTTATATAATAACCAAGAAAACGCAGACCAATGTGATGCCAACGGTTACAACGATTACTACGGTTGGGATTTTGTAAATCAGGACAACGATCCTTTTGACGATTACGGCCACGGAACCATCATTAGCAGTTTGATTTACGAGGTGTTGAAAGATCAAAATGTGTCTTTTCAGCTTTTGCCAATTAAGGCGTTCGACGCCAATGGATCTGGAAATTACTTTGACATACTCTGCGGATTTAAATACGCTTTAAACAACAAAGATGTAGATGTAATCAACATGAGTTTTGGTTGGTACTGGCAAGATTACGAGATTTTTAGCCGCTTTATGTATGAATCAAACGAGGAGGTTATCATTACTACCTCTGCCGGGAATAGTACTGTAGATACAGACGAAACTCCGCATTATCCTTCGGTTTATCCTAACGAGAATTTAATAGCTTCGGCAGCATTGGGGAGTGCTTTTGGCGGAGTCAATTTGGCCCAATTCTCTAATTATGGAATTCAAACTGTAGATCTTGCGGGGCCTGGCGAGGATATTCCATTTTATATAGATCCTAACGAATTTATTAATGTGTCTGGCACCTCGTATGCGAACGCATATATGTCTGCGCACGCAGGTGTTACCTTCGAAGAAAGCTATACAATCGCCCAACACGTAGATCAGATGGTGGCTCAGGCGATTCCGCATCCTAATTTGTTTTTAATTAAATATAGCGCATATGTTTACTACTAGTTTGAATAGTTAGGTTTAGGTGCTTAATATTATTTAAACTAAGGGGAGAGGAGTTTTGTACTCCTCTTCTCAAGTAGTATCTTTAAGATGATGAAGTTGTTTTTGCACAAGTGGACTCCCCTAGCTAGCTTGGTGATTTGTTGTGCACTGAGTTACTCGGCATGGGGTCAAAACACCCTAAGAGCCTCCTTTGACTCGATTATGTCACTTGATCTTTCTAAGGAGCAACGCCTTGAATTAGCTCGAGATTTAATTAAAGATTCAATATCGTACACTTCCCTCGATCAGGCTACTGTTTTTTACGACCTAGCAAAGGCTCATTGGCCTAGTCAAAAACAAAAATCCATAGCCTATGGGCAGAGAGCGCACGCCATTTTGCAGGACTTGAGCGACGTGCATCCAGATTGGTTTAGTCGTAATGCGTTTAACCTAGGGCTCTTTCACAAAAAACTCACCTTCCCAGATTACACAACTTCATTGCGATTTTATGATTTGGTCACCCAAAATTACGAGACTTTCGAGGTAAGAGCCGGAAACGCATATCGCGAAAAAGGGGACATCTATTCCAGTCTGGGCGATGTGGGTCGTGCTCTTGACAATTACTATCAATCGGTGGTTTTGCTCGACAAGAATCAATCGCATAAGAACCTTTTAAAAACCTACATCAACATTTCTGCAACACTAGCAGAATTGCAAGATTTGAGTTATTACGACGATTTTGAAGAGAATCAGCGGCGCCTCACAAAATTAACGGAGCAAATTCCGCTTAGCGAAAGTCAAACTGCCAAATTGCTTTTAAACAATGCTATAATGCAGTCTTTAAAAAGTGAAGCTCCAATACATACCGAACGATTATTTAACCAGGCGCTCGCGATCGCATCACAATTAGAAGATAAAGACCTGGCTTTTTTATGTTATAATGGTTTGGGGGTTTTTTATAACAGAAACAAGCAATTTGATAAGGCTTTTAAGGTGTATGAGTTTGCAAAGATCTTGGCGTATCAGAATCCTCGTTATATAAGTGGGGTACACAATAATATGGGCGATATCTATCTTGCTCAAGGACAATTCGAGCCAGCTTTAGAGCAGTATCAGCAAGCGATACAGGCTTTATTGGGAGCGCAAACTAGCCAAGATTTAAAGTCACTTCCTACCATAGTGTCGCTGGAGTTAAACCCGTTTTTACAGGACATATTAGGGTATTTGATAGACAAAGCCAATGCTTGGTTGGCCTATTATAACAACAATCCGGACACGAACTTTCTCGAAGCCGCCCAACAAACTTTTGACTTGGCAGATGCCATTGTAGATATACTTTACACAGAGAGCCGAGAGTCGCTTTCCAAGATGTTTTGGCGTAAAAAAGGAGGGGAGTTTTACAGCAACGCTGTTGCCGTAAGTTATTTACAAAACGATTTGGATCGGGCCTTTTATTTTATTGAGAAGAACAAAGGACTATTGCTATTAGACAATATAGCATCATTAAAAGCAAAAAATTCTAGCGCAATTCCGAAACACATTTTAGAGAGAGAATTCAGTTTAAAGAGCGAGATAAACAGGTTAAAACTCGCTTTATCATACCAAGATAAAACCGAACAAACAGTACAAAGTAGAGATTCTATTCGCAAACGACTGTTTGCAGCCAAAGGCCTATTTACGAACTTTGTTGATTCTCTTGCGAGCCAATACAAAGCCTATAGTTATTTAAAAGAACCTGTAAATATTCTTAGCAGGATTCAAGTAGAAAACTCCCTAAAGCCTAACGAACGAATACTTAATTATATCGTTGGCAAGAGCCAAGCCTTCGTGATGTATATTACCCCAAATGGTAGTGAGTTAAAGGCAATTTCTGATGTGAACGGATTAAAGCAAGATGTAGATGCTTTTAATAAGCATTGCCACAGCCCAATGAGCACATTAGAGGACCAAGATTCTTTTTACGGCAAGGGAAGTAAGTTGTACCAATTGTTGTTTCCGTTTAAGGAGTTTAGGTCTGGTATGACCAGTCTAAATTTAGCTATCGTAACAGATGGCTTCTTGCAGAACCTGCCATTTGAGGCAATTCCGTTTCAAAAATCAAAACATATAGAAAGGGATTACTTGCTAAATGCCGTTAGCATCGCGTATAGGTTTTCTAATTCAATCGCTCATAATAGTGTGGAGAGGCAGGTTTCGTTTGAGCAAGATTTTGTGAGTTTGGCGCCTGGGGTTTTTGAGAATTCGTATTTGCCTGCCTTGCTTACAGAAGACCTTGGCGGTGCCTTTTTGGCCAACGAGCTTGATGGAAATGTGCTAAGGGAGTCGCAGGCAAGTTTGTCTAATTTTATAAATTCATATAACAACGCTGCCATCGTGCATGTATCTTCTCATGGAGGAATTGACGATCGTGGTCCTTGGCTCGCGACCTACGATCGGGCCTTGAGCTTAGACGAATTGTATTTTAAATCGGCACCTACAGAGTTGGTGGTATTGAGCGCTTGTAAAACACAAATAGGCGAACATTTTATCGGAGAAGGAGCCTTTACTATTGCCAGGAGTTTTAAAAACGCAGGCGCTAAAAATATAATCTCGACGCTGTGGGAAATAAACGAAAAGTCTAGCCAAGAGGTGATTGCGTCTTTTTATAAAAACACTTTTGAAGGGACTCCTAAAGCCAGCGCACTGCAACAGGCAAAACTGGCTTATTTAAAAAAGCATCAAAACACGAGCCTAGCCTCACCTTATTACTGGGCAGGCGTCGTTTTAAACGGAGACAATCTTCCTTTGGCTATAGACAACACTACACCTTTATGGCCATGGGTATTATTGGTGATTGCCATCCTTGGTCTTTTATTTTGGAGGTTTAGACGATCGAGATAGGGATAAAATAAGATGCTTAATCTAGAGCGTTATTCTGAAAGCCCTTCTAACATAAATTGAGTCATCTGATCTAAATCGACGCTTTCTTGCCAGCCCCAATCTTCGCGAGCATGAGAATCGTCTATAGAATGTGGCCAAGAATCTGCAATTTCTTGTCTAAAGTCTGGATCGTACGAAATCTCAAAATCTGGGCGATATTTTTTAATACTAGCCGCCACTTCTGATGGGCTAAAACTCATGGCCGACAAATTATACGAACTGCGAATTTTAATGCGCTCAGGCGGGGCCTGCATAATGTCGATGGTGGCTTTGATCGCGTCGTTCATGTACATCATGGGCAGACGAGCATCTTCTTTTAAAAAGCAAACGTATGAGTTATGCTTGATGGCTTTGTGATATATATCTATGGCATAATCTGTGGTTCCACCGCCAGGGGGAGTGGTATAACTTATAAGCCCTGGGTAACGAATACTTCGCACGTCTATTCCAAATTTCTTGTGATAATACTCGCACCAACGTTCACCAGTTTGTTTGCTTATTCCATACACAGTGGTAGGCTCCATCACCGTCGTTTGAGGTGTATTTTCTTTGGGCGAAGTAGGGCCAAAAACCGCAATACTCGACGGCCAGAATACTTTATCGATTTTACCGTCTTTGGCTAAATCTAATACGTTAAATAAAGAACGCATGTTGAGGTTCCAAGCTTTTTCTGGGAATTTTTCTGCCGTAGCACTCAGCATGGCAGCCATTAAATACACCTCGGTTATTTCGTGGCGTATCACTGCGTCTTCAATCTCGCTATAACTTGTGGCGTCAAAAATCTCGAAAGGACCTTGTTCTAAAAATTCTGGGTCGGGTTCTACGATATCGGCTGCAATTACCTTGTGGTTTCCGTAATGAGCGCGCAGTTGACTGGTAAGTTCGGAGCCTATTTGACCACAGGCACCAATGATTAGGATTCTAGTTTTTAAAATCATAGTTCACAAATATAGACAACTTATAGGAGGCAAAACAGCCATTAGTTTACCATTTTATAAACATTTACTTAGGGCATAAATCGTATCTTTACCCCTCAAAATTAAATAACACCTTGAATTCTAAAAGCTTTCTTTTACTGCTTTTAATAGGCCTTGTAACGACAAGCTGTACTCAAACCACAGAGACTACAGCAGAAGATGCAACGGTTCAAGATACCGATACTTTAGAGACTTTAGGAATAGCCAATTTAAAGTTGCCAGCATTGATAGTAAATGCACAACCTATTGTAGACGATTGGTCAATTTTTGACGACTTAGAATCAGAGTTGGTTGCTGTTAACAGCTTGCCTATGGCAGATGTGCGATCTCGCATGGAACGTCTTATTACCTTTAGCGATTCTCTGGGAAAGACGATTCCAGATACCTTGTTAGTGCAACCCGTGCGATCTAGATTGCTTATTGTAAAAACACGTATCAAACTTTTAGAACAAGCCGTTCAAAGTGCTAGGCCAAGCAAAGAAAAAATCAAAACCAGATTTGAAGGTATGAACGAGGCTTGGGGATTTTTAAAGATTCAGATTAACGAGAAACTCCTAAAAGATGCCATTGACAGGCAGCGCAAAGACGACGAACAAGCCGAACTAGAAAAACAGCGTGCCAAACTCGACTCTATTGCCGCAGCAGAAGCTCCAGACAATTAATCTACCTGGGTAGAATCGACTGCTTCTAGTTTAATTTCGCTTAGATCAAAATCCATTTTGGTCAAAATTGCATTTTGAGTTACAAACGGCTTAGGAATCATATCTGCAGGCCTTTCCGCCACAGAAAAAGAAGGATGCGACATCAAATCATAGGAGTATTCCAACACAGAAAAACTAGGCACAACGTCGTTGGCCAGCGTCATTTTTACTTCTAACGAATCACGATCAGAGATGTGATACGACATTAAAAATTTACTACGCCGTTGCTCCCAAACCAAGCCAGTAGAATCGGCTGGGACAGCCTTACCATTAAAAGCAAGTTCTTTAAACACCAAAGTACTATCGCCATAGAGCTGTAATCTGTTTACACGTCTTTCTGGCACTATGGTAAATGTGTACTGCAAAGAATCTGTGGCTGTAGAATCATTCTCAATTCGAATTTTGGCTGTTTTTATTTGCTTATAGTCTGTTGGATTAGCATAGGAGTAGCCAGTCTGATATTTACTGCCTGCAGAACTGTTAATATACTTGGCGGCTGCTTCTGGGGCTTCGCCAAGATATTGAGTCGTCCAATCGTCTAAGATGTCGTCATAGGTAATCCAATAAGCATCTGTACCATATTGATAATACATCAAACTATTGGGCTTGGGCCGATCTTCTGACCAAGAACTCTTAAGATGCGCGGTTAATAAAAAGATAAAGGCAAAGAAAAAACTTAAATAACCCAAGGCCTTTTTAATTTGATAATTGCCAAATATCGTGGTGAGCAATCCAAAAAGCAGCACTGTTACTACACAACTAGCGACCAGCATTTCTAGGCCAAGTCCTACCGGGAAGAATTGAATAAGAGGAGCAAAGACAAAAATAGCGGGAGCCGCAAGGAGCGTTAAAAATATAAGATTGGGTTTTTTGTATTTGAGCAAATACCAAAAGGCAATAAGCTGGAAAAATAAAGGAATCACAAAGTAAGCGGCACCTTGTAGTTTGAGATAAATACCGACATTAATTAGCAACCATACGATCATCGGGATTACCCATAAATCTTGGGCAGAGATCTCTTTGGCAAAACGTTGGTACATCAAAAATGTAAGCCCTAAGCAGAGCATCACAAAGCCAATGATATAATAGTGGCCGTTATAGGTAAACCCATGCTGAATCTCGCCATACTGCGGATACATTTGCAGCAATAGTTCCCAACCAAAATAGCCCAATAAACCGCACAATAGCAGGCTTAACACAAAAGGGAGCCCTCCTCTAATTATGCCAATGCCTGTGAGCATTTTTTGTTTTTTACCATAAAAGAGCAAAAAGCCAAATACTACGCAGGCCAGTAAAAACATAGGAAGAATCCATGAAAAAGGGTAACTCACAAACCTCACCAATGGTAGGTTTACATACACATAATCTACCTCAGATTTTAAATTGGTTAAATCTGCATCGGCAAAATGGGTGAGCAAAGGCAACAAATAACTGCCCTGATGCTGTAAGGTATTACGATCAAGGTTCTCATAGTTGTCGTTTACAGTGTGATAATCATAATGGTCGTCAATAAAGGCAAAAAAGAAGCTATCGATGTCGCCATCTTCTCTAAAGACGGTAGAATCGGTATCGTTCGGAAGCATTTTATAAATGCTGTACATAAGCGAACTTGCCACAGGATACTTCACATCGGCTTCACCAAAGGCTTCAATTAAGTTTTTGTTTCCGCCGTTGGTCTCTACAATCATATTAGAAGGACCACCACTTCCTCTGGCTTCGAAATTGAGCACAAGGCCCACGTCCTCTGCCCATGGATGCTCATTTACAAAGAGGGTTGCCCCATCAAGGCCAAGTTCTTCTGAATCTGTAATACAAATTATGATGTCGTTTACAGGCTTGGCATTAGTAGCCATATAAGCCCTGAGACTTTCTAAAATAGTAACCACACCAGAACCTGCATCGCTAGCACCATGCGAGGAGGATGGGTCGCTGTCGTAATGTGACAACAACAGCAAGGCCTTACCCTCGCCGCTGCCTTTTATGCGAGCTAGAATGTTTTTAGGTTTTACCAAGGCGCCTCTGCGAGTATCCAAATCGAAGCCTTCCTGTACTTGAGTCTCTATGCCCATAGCTTCTAGTTGACTTATAATATATTGCCTCACTTTGGTATGTGCGTCTGAGCCAACGTAATGTGGCTCGGCTGCAATTTCTTTAAGATGTACCAAGGCTCGCTCCGTTGAAAACTGCGTTTCGTCAAGATCGAGAGGTGTCCCACTTTGCGGCATTAAACTATAAAAACTGTAATAAACAAGACCGAGGATGAGTAGCAATGATACCACTGCCGAAGACTTTTTCATATGTTGTATTTGTTTGACCGTACGACTAAGGCCACCTAATTAAATGGCAAATAAACCGACTGATTTTTAAAAGTACGACAATAATTTTTTATTGTAAGGACGAAAATTTACGGTTCGTTAACTGTTTAAAATATTGTATCTTAGAACTAAATGTAAAGGTTATGGGTATAAAAAATTATATGGGAAAAAGGCTTAAGCCTACCAAGGGTTCTGATGAGAACATTCGTGTTGCAGATTATATGACCCGCAATCTTATCACATTTAGACCTGATCAATCTGTGATGGAAGTAATGGACTCTCTTATAAAACATAAGATTTCTGGTGGGCCAGTGGTTAACGATAAAAACGAACTGGTTGGGATCATCTCTGAGGGAGATTGTATGAAGCAGATTTCTGAAAGTCGTTACTACAACCAGCCCATGGATAATATTACCGTAGAACAACATATGGTAAAAGATGTAGAAACCATAGACGGTAACCTTAATGTCTTTGATGCTGCTCAGAAGTTTGTTAAATCAAAAAGAAGACGCTTTCCAATACTAGAAGAAGGGAAACTCGTTGGGCAAATCAGCCAGAAAGATGTACTAAAAGCGGCATTAAAACTCAAAGGGCAGAGCTGGAAATAAAAACTCTTAAATGCGGTGATGTTTAGGATTGTCTGTAATTATTAATCTCTGTTTTTCACTCGAACTAAGCGTCAAAATTTTAGAATAAGAATAGCCCTCAATAGGGTCTGAGAGCGACTTCCATTGTGCCTGACCAACTACTGTGACTTTTTCGTTAAGCGCTACAATCCCTTCTTTGTAACGTAAACTGCGACTCAATAAATTGAATAACGTCTTGCTAGAGCGGTTGTGTTTTTTTAAAAACTGTTCTAAGCGATCTGTCGCAGCTTTGCCCCAATCAGAATGCTGTTCGTGATCTTTTACGAGAAATAATCGAACCCCACCTTTATGCTTTGGCGCCTTAATTAGAGCCATCTCGTCGTCTGATTTTATAAAAAAATCTTGCCAATTGCTTTCACGTACCACTGTGCTCCAACCGTTTTTACTCTTCTCCTGAATTATTACTTGGTAATAAATACATTCGCGACCGCTAAACGGAGCAATCAAGGGCTGGTTCACATGTAATGCCCGGCCATGTAAACGTGCCGTTTGTTTATTTTGAATGCTGTTGACGGCTCTTTTTTTATGAGCTTTTAAAATGCGTCTAATGCGCTGGTCATCATTAAAATAGTAGTTTAATAAAAAAATAATAGCTAAGGCACCAAGGACAAGAATGGCCACAGAAAAATCATCTATTGCAAGTTGCATACCCATTAATCGCGTTTTACCAACGCAAAATAATCATTCTCTAGTGGCAAATAACCTTGATCGTATATAAAATAATAAACCGTTCCTGTTTTGGTGGTATAAAGCGAAGTTATGTGGGAAAAATCAAATCCCATTTTTAATAATTTGTCACGATGTGTTTTGGCTTTTTGACAAGGATTAAGCTTGTTTAAGATGCGCCAGTTTTTACGCAAGGCGTTATGCGTATTACGCATTAAATTGTTGTAGTCTTTATTGTAACGGTTGTTAAAGGTGTTGCGACAAGCGTCATCGCAGTATTTTTTGTCCGAACGTCCAATAAGTCGTTCGCCACATTCCAAGCAAAGTTTTTCCATAAAAAAAGTAGGCGGGAAGCAGACTAAAAATAAATTATTCTGCGGAATCGCTCTCTATATAAAAGCGGTAAATAGCCTCGATTTTTAAAAATGGAGCACTACTTATATGTTCATTTATTTTAATTCTGTCGTCTCCAAAACGAAAGGCAGACAAGGCCAAGTCTATTTTATCTCCCAGAAAATAACGTTCGTAATCGTTTGTTGAGTATCCTAGTTTTAATCGTAATAAAAGACTTTGTTCTATAAATGCTTTCTCTAAATATGCAGAAAAATCCAAGGAATTTTGCTGTACGTATGTCGTATTCAAATCGTTAATTGTCACTGAATAACTTCTACCTAAGCCCACATAATCTGCCCCTAACTTTAAGTTTTTAGCTATAATATAATTTACGTTAGCCGATATAGGAAGCGAAAGATCTATCTCCAAAAGGTCATTGGGGCTGGTATAATACAAGCCAATTATTGGAGTCGCGATTACTCCAAAAGCCTCGGTACTTGCATAAAGCCCAAAACGATATAATAAATTTTCTTTTTTCTGATATTTAAGCACCCCAAATCCACCAAAGTAAAAGTCCTCACGATCAATTTCGTTATAGTCGGAGGCCACTTTGGGTAAAAATACAACCGTACTACTCCAACGTTCGTTCCAGACCTTTGCCCAGCCAATTTTTAAGGTTGTAGAATGTAGATTCGACTGGCGATCGGCATTTTTGAATGTTAATGAAGTTACCGAGTAATCTGCCCCGGTAATCAGTGCATTGTCTTTATTTAATACAACGGGATACGTAAATTGTGCGTCGAAGCTTCTTACATTCGTGTGGCCGGTGAATCCTCTATAGTCGGCATTAAATCCTTCGGAATAAGAAACATTTAGAATGTCTACATAATCTTGGGCGTGAGAGCTTAGAGAAAACAGTAAGGCGCAAAGCGCAAGGATGCAACGCATAGTGAGTGGTTTGGATAAAGATAGGAAAATTTGAATGTCAAGGGAGGGATAGTTGTTGAGCCTCACTGCGCTGCTTGTATTACTTCTGACTTCTGCATGCTGTTCCAAAACGAACTCCTAGGCCACCTTTTTTCTAAATTGTAAAAATAACTGCGCGAGCTAAGGTAATATTCATATTGGTCTTTTATCTCCTTTTCATATTGTGCGAGCGCCTCTTTGTTCCCTGCTAAATAATGCTTGATAATTTCTGCCGCTCTTGCCCCGTGCGTAGTGGCTTTTGTAATGCCTTGTGATGTTACTGGATCGTAGGTAGTCGCAGTATCGCCTATGGCCAACCAATCTGTTCCCTTCACGGTATTGAGTCTAAAAGAATACGCATTAAACCCTCGTATCTTCTTATCTGCTGGTTCCATTTGGGAAAGTAAATTAAAAGTATTGGGTGCCTCGGCCAATAAATGGAAAAAGTTTTTGAGGCTGTTTAGCCCCAGCGCTTTTACAACAGTGGTGGTGGTGTAAAAAGTAACCAGCATATAGTTGCCTGGAATGCGCGCTGCATACCACCATCCATGCTTAACAGATTCGAGATGTGTTAGTTTTGAGACTTCGCTTTGACCTTTGTTTTTAAATCGTAGACCAACACAGATAAGCGGAGCGCCTTCAATTTTATAACTTCCACGATCTGTGGCAAATACTCCTTTAGATCCTGTAGCATCGACTATAAAATGGGCATCTATATGGTTTTTATCACCTTCTTTTTTTTGATATTCAATTTGGTAACCGATCTCCAATTTTTGTGAACTCAAATAGGTCGCATCGCTAATAACTTTTGCCCCTTTTTTAATGCTTTCTTCTAAGAGAAACTCATTAAATTTAGATCTATCCAAATGCCATCCATGACCATACGGGCTTAACATACTGTCGTTGTATCCACGATTTGGACTTCCCCAATAAGAGCAGCTTCCGTAGCAAGGTTCGTGACCTTCTTTTAAAAATGAGTCGTAAATGCCTAATTGCCTTAAAAGTAAATTCATATCAGGCGGAATACTCTCTCCAACATGAAATTTTCCACCTTTAGAATTATCTATTATATAAACATCAAGTTCGCCCGCATTGAGCAAAGAAATGGCGCAGGAACACCCTGCGGGTCCTGCACCAATAATCACAATTCTATGTGTTTCGCTTTTTTTCAAAAACCACTAATCTTCTGGCGGAAACACATTGTCTGATACGGTATTAGGCCAGAAAATAACTTTATTGCTTTGGTCTTTCTCGAACAAACTGGCTACCTCTAAATAATAGTCTTTATCGAAGTCATCCGGATAACCTTCTATGGCTGGGCCTTGCATAATCACCCCAATACGCATCCAGTTTGTCAGAATGTTACGACGGTCTTGATATCTACCTACGTTCATCGCTTTAGAATCAAACGATGGCTCTGGAGGGTTGCAATAACCTGTTACTGGGCAACCAGGAGAAGACAATTGAGCCTGAGCTTCTGTTCCTTCGCCTCTAACAGAAAAGCGCTGTTCGGGTAATTGCCCACGGTCTGTGTTGGCCATTAAATCTTCGAAGGTATATACAGCCACTGGGCGTTGCGCCGGCCACGACCAGAATAAGGTAGTGTTTACGGTTCCTGTAAACACGTTGGTGTCTGTTACTGGATGATCTATAGACGGGTCTCCAGTGGGCGGATGTGCCGGATTAGGTGCTGGTGTATGCGTCGCACAAGAATTGTAATCTGTATGCCATGGCACCGCCATAAACTTGCACAAATCACCTGGTTCTACCTTAAGTGATGGATCAAGTGGTGTATACCCAATCCCCAAAAATGGTTGATCTGCCTGCGCTGTAGCGTAAGACAATTTAGCTGCATTAATTCGGAATGGCCCTACCGCAGGGTCGTTCCAATTGCTATTGTATAAATTAACATCTCGCACTATAAAGGTCAAATCTATTCCCGGGCTAAACCTACCTCCTAAACAATTTACCAAAACAGTTTTGTCTAATTGCTCTCCTGGCCCTAATTTTATCGGAGGAGTATCGCTAACGTCACCATTATTCCACTTTTCTAAAAAGGAATATTGCTGCTCAGAAAGGGTTAAAAAACTTTGAGCCGCATCTCCCAATGACAAAGGCATTAGCGGAGCCCCATTGGCGTTTTGAGAGCCATCCGGGTTGCGAATAAATTGCATTACATCAATGGGAGGCTTTTCTTGAGTTAATCCTCTCATGTTCTGATGTGCTGTTATTGCGTTGCTTGGCAAATTGGTGTTCCACATTTGCATATGCGCTGCATTAAGGGTCGGGAACACGTCGTCTTCAAAATACGGCTTATAACTATCTACATATCCGCCGTTATAAATATCTGGACGAAGATTAAAGTTCTCTAACCAGGTATTATAAACATCATCCCAAAGCGACACTACATTGAGTGTTTGCGGCGCATAGGATGGGTCCGTGGCCACAACCCAAGCACTTCCTGGAATTGGTTGAATGCCATCATCAAAAACTAACACAGCAGTAACAGGACCGTCAGAAGTATCGTCCATCCAATTGTTGTTGTCTACGTCTTTACAGAGCGGCTGGTTGGGGTCAAATTCACCCTGATTATTAAATGCACAGGCAAGCCCATGGCCTCCGAGTACTAAAAGTCGACCATTGGGTTCTGTAAGCATTTCGCCTAGATAATCAATTGGATCGCTACCGTTAGTTGGTGTCCCTGTTGCCAAAGGAAACTGAATCGGGTATTGCGGTATAGGTTTTATTCTACATTTGGTGGTATCGTAATAACTAGCCTGAGTAGTATTGTTAAATGCAATAGGCGTACTCCCGTTACTTGCCTTGATTGTACGAGGTCCTGCATCAATAATTAGTTCCTTGAGCCTTGTTGGATCTGCCGGATTAACTTTATAAGGATTTTGAGGTTCAGATGCTTTATAATCTGGGTTGCGCAACGGTGGCGTACTCGCTTCAAAAGTGTCGCCCTTACAGGTAACTTTATGAGGTTTATATAGGGCGATCCCTTCGTTAGCATCTTCGTCGATTTCCCAACAATTGGCTTTTTTGTTTCCCAAATGTGCGGTCCAAATTATATCGATCACTTTTTTACCATCTACCATTGAGCCTATAACAACCTCTTCGCCTCCTGGAGTAGGATAGGTAATTTTTTCGCCTTCTGTTGGGTATTGATAAATCTTAAAACGAGCAGCCTGTCTTTTTAGTTTTCCTTCGGAATCGCGTACTTCTGCACTGGTGATGGGCGTATCTTCTGTTCCTTTCTGGATGGGAAGACCCCCAGTAAGATCAGAGCCTGCTATGGGCGAAGCCGCCATTGTTTCGGGACCTAGATAATAGTCTTTACTGTTGCCTACTCTGGCAAATCCTATTGCTGGATGTATTCTTAAACTTGTTTTCATGATTTCTTAATTTTCTAGGTAGTTTTTAGTTGTTAGATGGGGGAGCTTCTGTGCCTTCGATATAGTTCTTTAACAGAACATGGCTCAGGTTTATGTTTTTTCCGCCAAGCATGTTAATTCCGCTGGGCACATCGGTCATGGCATTGGTGTTATGGCAGCTAAAGCATTGATTCTCTGAAACGATTTTTTGGGTAAACGTTTCTATGGTCGCATTAGAAAGCATCTTAGACCCGGTAACTATACTATCGACAACATTCGGGTTCCAGTCAGGCTTTAATAAATCGGGAGCATTAAACCACACGGCACCTACTTCAAAGTAATTTCTCCAAATAGAGCCCACGTCTAGTGAATCTTTTACACTAGCATTTAATTGGGTAATGTTAGATTGATTAGTGTCAGAGCCTCCTCCGTTTTTAAACTGTCGAGCAACTTGCGTAATTGGCGTTAAAGTCTGAGCGGCCTGATCTTTAAATGCTAGAATGCCCGCGTTGTCTGTATTTACATCTTGTGCGGTGGTATTAGCAGTATAAAATAACCAGTCGTCTGCAGAAATTGGAGTGTTAAGCCCAGCATCTTTAGGGAAGTCTGGGGCATTGTTGTCAAATTCGAATGTGGCCCAAACAAACTCTGCATGCCCATCTGGAACAAAAGCCACATGAAGCCCGACCAACGCAACTTCTACATCTTTCTGAATGGTTGGATTGTCTTTGTCTATTCGAGGCTCGCCATTGACCATCGTTAACAGTTCGATGTCTGAGTTTTGCGTGAATAATTTGGATGTATCTTCTCCTTCTTGTACAATTTTCCAAGAGGTTTTTAATGTTAAGGAGCCAGGCGGAAAACCTATATTAGGATCAAACGCCTCCATGGTTTCTCTATCATATAACTTGTTTTCTAAAACAAATTTTTGAAAAACATCGTTGATGATAATGCTACTATAAACGGCTCTTCCGTTTTGATCTACAAGCATTCCCTTAGAAAGAGCTTGTTCGACAATATCAAGCACATGATACGTATCGTTTTGATATTCTGGCGTAATCGCTTTGTTTGTAAACATAGTCTCAAAGCGAAGCTTCCCATCTACCTCTTCTGTTAACCACAAAAAGTATTGCCAAGAGAGCAAGTGAAAATCGCAGTTGTTCGATGCACTAGTAATAAACCCAGGGTCTGGGGTTGGAACAGGACCTGTGAACCATTCAGCAGGAGCCACACAAATAGCATCTGTGGAGGTTCTTGCTAGGGTTAATTCTTTATCAACGTTTGAGTCGTCTGCTGTGACGTCGTCGTAACTGTCTTGTTTGTTTTCTTTACAGGCTATAAGGCTAAGAGTAAAAAATAGCAAACAACAGATTTGTTTGAATCGTATCATGATTTTTTGATTTTACAAGTGTTTAGTTAGTGAGTTAAGGGAGCCTCACAAGAATTGCAAACCAAACTTAGGCGACGAGATTCAAAAAAATAAGCGTATAAATACGGGTTTACTTTAAGCGTTGAGAGATTCGACGGGCACTTATAGCCCCATTGACAACATTATGTTTGCAGCCCGTCCTATGACAGAATCGCCCAACCAAGGCTAATACTTCGCGTTAATGAAAAACAAACTAATCTCCACATTGGGAGCCTTCAGAGGTCCACTTTTTCTCTTTTTCAAAAAGTTTATAATCGTTGTTAATTGATACAACATCAAAAAGGGACATGGTAACGCCTACATTCGCCTTGGTTTTTAATCTGGCCAAATGACAAGGAGGTGCACCTCCTGCCAAACCAGTACTCAGGTATGTAGAATAATTGGTGTCTAAAACAATATATGGCACGACTAGGGTGTTAAAAATACCAATTTCGAATCTTGGGAACTCCACCCCAACACCCATACCAGCTATTGCCATGGTCGCCGTGTTATTGTCTCCAGTTTGTTCTGGATTGTCTCCAGTTAACGTTCCAATTGGGTTCAATTTTGAGCCGTCAAAATTGAAGCCAGTATTAGTATTGTAGGTAAGCTTCATACTCACTTGGCTGCTACTACCCACCGCCACTTCTGGAAGAATTTTAAGATTGGCCTTTAGCCTTAATGTGACTGGGATTACACCATTAACTAAAATAGTCCTTTCTATCTTCGCCGGAATTTGAAGGATGGCTATTTCGCTGCCTAAGCCTACCGCCGAAAACTTCACTTCTAATTCTCCTTCGATTCCGTCGTTGCTGTAAGAGAAAGCGTTGGTTTGGCTATTGTTAATTTCGATATTCATATTGCTGGTAAAAGAAGAAATATAACCTTCAGTAACAATGCTGCAAACATTCCCCTTCTTGGCGCTCAAATTTATTTTGAGTTTATCTCCGGCTTCTGGGGTAAGCTTAAAATTAACCTTCCACCCATTAAGTTCTCGCTTATATTCGGCGCTAACTCCTTGTTGAGCCCCCGACATATTTACTGACGCCGATTTTACCATGGTAGCAACAGGCAGTCCGACAGTCATTTTAGTGGTCGCGGTGGTACTATTGTCCCAATTAATGGGTGTACTATAGCTAATCTTTGCGTCTTTATAATAATCGGTTAGTCGGGCGAATTCTGATTGGATTATTATTTTACCTCCTTCAGAAGTAACGCTTTTAATTTTGCGCAGGGAATGAGTTTCAAACAATACTACGGTTCCAGGTTTTAAGTTTTCGATTTCATTGGCATTTTTAGAAAAAACATAAGTACCCGAAGCTGTGTCGTACGATTCTAAAGAGGTCAATATTCCTTTTGAAATAGCCTGGGTATTTTGGCGTACGGTAGCCGAAAAGCTTTCGGTTTCAGGTATGATATAGCCTTTAGAAAAACCTCCGTCTTCAGATTCACTTCCGCAGGAAGAAATTATCAATAAAAAAATAAGAAGAGAGAGTGGACGTAATTTTTTTAAATGCGATGGAGTCTTCATAGTAGTCGGTTTTAATATTCGAAAGAATATATCAAGTTAACTAGTTTATTATTAGTTACATATGGTATATGCGAAAAAGTTCATTTCTAACTTCAAACCCAATCAATTAATTCAATTCTTTAAAAAAAATTACAGCAAGTTTGAAGTAGCATTTTTCGTTAATCTACTAAAATTTAGAGATTCTCATGTGCTTCATAAGAATTGAAAAGGCTTCATCTATTAAGCGAATTTAGCTTTCGAACAATTGGAATATCAGCTGGTGTTAATTTTTTAAGACTTAGTTGCTCCAAATCTAGCCATTCAACCCTGTCATGATCAATCATATTAATTGTAGAATCAACGTAATTACAACTAAAGGCGATTAGTTCGATTTTAAATGTATCATAATCATAATTTACGGTAGTAAAACAATTCAATATCTCTACTTTCATATTTAGTTCTTCGATTAATTCTCTTTTAAGAGCATCTTCAGGAGTTTCATTATTTTCGACTTTCCCACCAGGAAACTCCCAGAATCCGCTAAATGTTTTACTGGGACCTCTTCTACATAAAAAGTACTTACCACTGTTCTTAATAATACCACAGGCAACTTTTATCATAATTTATACAGTTTTGCCATATGAATTTTTAAATATTTTTTATTTTCATCCGTTAAATCACGTATTTTCTCATATCCAGTAATGCCTAGTTTTCTATATTCACTTTCCTGCAATTCTTGTGATATTTCAATACCCCCCTGTTCATTAAAACTAATTAAATATTTGTCAAATAGTGCATCATAAATTGGCGATAATAATATTCCATTTTCGACGTCCATTCTTTCCTTATTAGTAGCTTCTCTCCAAGGGACAATATGTGATGCGATTAGTACTTCTTTTATAGACGAACCATTAACAGCGCATTTATAGTTCCAACGACGCAAAAGTTTTTGTCTAAATTCTGCTTGACCCACTCTCAATGTGGTAAGGCTTACTTTTGAAGTTTCTTTATGGGCAGAATAGTCTTCTGCTTCTTCTCGAGTCATAGTGTTTTGGTCAAAACGAATATTTGATAGATTGAATAATTCCTCGGCTATTTTAGCATTAATCTGATATAAATAACCCTGATTGGCTTTTACTTTTAAAAGATCGCCACTATTGTTTAGAGGTGAATATTTTTTAGGTAAGAACTGTTGCACTTTTTTAAACACTGTATTAACATCTAAAGGACTTGAGAATAATACATAATCGGCCAAAATCATATACCCCTTATCTTCCCATTGCACATCAACATTAAATTCTTCTGGTTGACGTGAATAGAAATAATCGGACTTGATCTCACAAAAACCTAAAACAAACCCTTTGCGATAGTTAAATACAATATCACCGGGTTTAAGTTTGATCATATTTTTCCAATGGAAAAATGTATCTCCAGAACTATTTTTTACCGGAGCCCATAAATAACTTCCTTCTTTCTCCTCTTTATATGTTTTCCCTTGATTAACCCAGAAGTACATTTTTTTGATATTTTTCGTGCATTTTGGTTAAATCTTGTTAGAGAAACAAGGAGAAGTTGTTTTAATTAAGAACAGGGAGTATTGAATTTAAATATATTAAAAATTAATCATTTACAAACGTTTACAAACACAAGTAAACACCTAGCTCCCGATTCTGGACCACAGTTGGTTCTATGTTTGCCCTATCGAATCAAAGAGGTTCGTAACCAATATGTTTCACTAAAAATTTAAAACATGAACGCAATTAGAAATCAGGTACAACTTATAGGACGCCTAGGACAAGACCCAGAAATTGTAACTTTTGACAACGGCAATAAATTGGCCAAATTTTCGCTGGCCACCGACGATAGTTATAAAGACAAGCAGGGAGAGAAAATAGAGCGCACGCAATGGCACAATGTAGTGGTGCAAGGCGGTTTGGTACAAGTAGTAGAGAACTATATTAACAAAGGCAAAGAAATTGCCGTACAGGGCAAACTAACCAATCGTTCCTACGAAGACAAAGAGGGTAACACCCGTTATATCTCAGAGGTAATTTGTAATGAGCTGTTGATGCTCGGGCCTAAATCGTAAAGGTATTAATAGGATTAAAAGAGCGGCTCTGGCCGCTCTTCGTTTTATTTTTTATAACTTTTACATCTAATCGATTAAAATGGCGGGATACATAGGAATTGGCTTTGTGGCATTATTGGCAGTAGGATTTATCTTAATCAATAATCAAATTATAGGAAAGAAAAACAAAGTCAAGGAGGCTTTTGGGAGTATAGATGCTTATCTCAAAAAGCGCTTCGATTTAATACCCAACTTAGTCGCTGTGGTCAATAAATATGCCGCTCACGAAAAGGAGGTCTTGTCTGAGATTACTCAAATAAGAAGTAAACTAGACACGGCCGATAGCGCTTCAGAAAAAATGGGTGTCTCTAATGCCCTAACCAGTTTGTTGTCTGGATTGCATATGGTTGTAGAGAATTATCCAGATTTAAAAGCAGACGGTCAGTATTTAAATTTGCAGCATAACCTTACCGACGTAGAAGAACAAATTTCTGCCGCGCGAAGAACCTATAACGCTGCAATTACAAAATACAACAATAGTATTCAGATGTTTCCAGGCAACGTAGTCGCAACGATTAGGGGTGATAAAGCTGGTACAATATTAGAGGCTCCAGAAAACGAAAGAGAGAACATTGACTTAGTAGAAATCTTGGACTAAGCGCATGAATGTTTCAAAAATTCTTTCGGAAAACACGTATTTAAAACCTCTTTTAGAGAAAGCAATAAAAGACAGGAAAGAGGTCATTAGGCTCAATAAACTCGTTCATGGCGCTGGCCTATTAATTATAATTATTATTGTTCTTGGAATCTTTTTTGCGGTTTACAGCACGGTTGCCGCCTTGTCTTTCGCGGCAAATTTTGATGCCCAAACTTTTGAGTCAAATAAGTGGTATTCGTATTTAACTGGTGGAATCATTAAGCATGGTTATAAATTCTTCTACGGCAGTTTAATAGTGTCCTATTTAATCAACGCATTCTATAGCAAACCACATTCGAAAAAGTTACGAGAGTTTCAAGAACTTGAAGAAGCAAGTTTAACTCGCATCATGCAAGTGGCTTATACCAATTATGAATATCAATCGACTCGATTTGCAGATACCTACCATACGTTTGAATTGAGCAAAATATTTGGTTGGAAAGGGAAACAAATAACCAGTTATAAAATTTACGGCTCACTTAAGAAAAAGTCTGCCTTGATCAAAACAGAAATCTACGATATAGGTGTTTCCATATACAACAAACCCCTCTCATTTATTAATTACATTCCATATATCAACATACTTTTTTATTACACTGGCCATACTCGAAGGCTCTTAAAGAACATTTTTTCTAGCAGTACTCCAGAGGCAAATTTAAACGACTTTAGAGGTTTGTATGCGGTTAGTGAGTTCAACAAAAAGTTAAATGGCTATACCGTTGTGTTGCCAAAAAGCATCGAAAGTAGACTACAACATTGGGATGTAAATGAGCAGGAGAAGGTAGAATTAGAGGATGTGCGTTTTACAGATCATTTTTTGGTGTATAGCACAGATCAGGTAGAAGCACGCTATGCCATTTCTACAGCGATGATGGAAAAAATTGTTGCGTTTAAAGAAAAAGCACAACTGCCGATAATGCTGGCCTTTGTAGAAAACGCCATCCATATTGCAATAAAAAACAAAGATGGGATTTTCTCTATTCCGACAGCAAAACAAGAGGCCATAGAAGTATTAGAAGAGATCACTCAAGAGGTAGAAGTGGCCTTAAATATTGTAGACGACTTTAGTCTGAACAGAAAGATTTTTACTTAGATCTTTTATGAACGATCAAACCAAGTAGAACATGAAGAAATTAATTATCAAAGAGCCAAAATCATTGCTCATCTTTTTAATATTGCTTTGTTTTTATGCTTGTAAAGAGCAAGCGAGCGAAGGCAATTCAACCGACGAAACAGAAAAAGAGGCAGGGGTTGAAGATAAATCTCTTAATTCTGCTTCGCAAATTGGAGAAGTCTATGACATTTCTAAGCTTGCTAAAACCTGGACTAGGTTAACCGTAGATGGTGACAAAAAATATATAAACGAACCCTGTGCGGGCTGGGATCATGGATCCTTCAAAATAGTCAAAAAAGATAGCGGTTATCATTTAACAGAAGGCGATGGAGGCGGCGCCGAACAGCATATCATTAAGGCTGCCAACATGGTTAATAATGATTTGATTCTTACGTTGGTCGCACAATGGGATTTGGACAAAGAATTTGAGTATACGTTAAAGAATTACACAGAAGACAAAGAGATTATCATTTGGGAAACCTACAACGGCAAACAAGACCAATTTGTTAATGAAGTTGGGATAGATGCAATCGAAATTGTACAACAAGACCCGCAGGAGTGCGGAATTTATACAGCTCAAGAAACAGCAGACTTTAGAAACCTCTTTTTACCCATGGACATTAATCCGGATGCGCTAAATAAGATTCATCTAATTGAAGGCAACAAAATTCCAGAGCTATATTTAAATAAGTTCCCATACTTTTTCGAGATGATGCGAGAAAGTGATATTTATGCGTTGTATCGATTTGATTATAATGATCGTATGAATGGGCTTATTGTAAGGGCAAGTGACGAGGACAAAGGTTTCCCAACAATTAAGTTATTGTTCGAGTACAAAAATGGTAATGACGAAGAGGTAGATGGCCATGATATCTCTAATTATGATCTTGATTTGAGCATTGTAGCCACTCGTGGGGTTCATGAATCTAACTACATCGCAGATATTAATAAAGATGGTCAATTAGATGTGGTCTGGCGAGACGTTAAATTTAAGGGGTATGATTCCGCAGGGAATGAAGACTTTGATACCATAACAAGAGTCATACTAGCAAACAATCTAAAGTTTGCCTACGACAAATCATCAAAGGTCAATCCGGCACTATTCACAGCCGCCGCCGACTTTATTGACACAGATCCAATTTTTACAAGAAACGATTTAAAGCTTTACAAAGACGCGCTACTTATCAATAACGATTTAGTTTATAGTAGCTATCGAGATAGTATAAGAACAAAACTGGTCGATCAAACCGCGGAATGCCCTGCATTTAGAAAAACAGAATATTTACCATTATCTCTTGTGGGAGATTATTATAACTATGAGTTATTTGAAAGCAGTCAAGGAGGCTGTGGTGTTCCTGGGTTTATTCATACAGTAGAAGCAATAAATCTAAGAACTCGCGAAGAGTTCACAATATTAGACATTATAGAAGAAAATTCTTTAGTTGCGGCACTTAAGAATGATAGCTTTGTGGTAAAAAACTCGGATGCAGAAGCACTATCGAATGCTAGTTCGTTTGGAGATATTGTAGAAAACCTGAGGAACTTTTCATTAAATGAAAATAGTTTTGCGATCTTAAAATACGATAAGCAAGCCAACAAAGTACATCTTAGGTTGTTGGAGGCCCCTCAGAACACGCCTTCAGAAAACCACTTACAATTGGGTATTGTAGTTACCCCAAAAAACGGTTTTAAAAAGGAGTTGCTAAAAGCCAATAACTTTTATCTAAAAAGATTTAAATCATCGTATAATTAAACTCGGCATTACACTTTAGAAGTATAACTATTCCCAAATAATCGCAATTACTTTGGTACCGGGAATATCATCTATGGTATAGTTGTCTTTATCAGGTCCTTGATATTCTCCTAAAGACAATTCGTATTTAATATTTGAGCCTTCATCGATCAAATAAACATGATAATGTTGGGTAGTTAAAGTCATTTTAGGGCGCTTATCTATAAGCTCGTGATAAGACATTCCTACCTGAATTCCATAGACGTCTGGCACAGTAGAATTCCCTTCTATGCGTACCTGAGATAAATTTTCGTTTTCTGTGTTTGCGGTAGAAAGTGATATATCTTCTCCAATTTTGTAGTAATAATAGTATGAATCAGAACTTTCTCCATCTTTTCTATCAGAAACGTCATGCCCCTCAAAAGCCTCTCTTAATTTGTAAACATTTAGATTTGTTTCACCGCTCAAAGGCAAAGAACCTAAGTTGTCTTCTGTTAAGACTAACGGGCCATCATGTTCCCAAATTGTTTCCTGATTTTCTGCATATTTAGCCACTAATTGAGCGTAAACTTCTTGACTATTTTCAAATGGAGTCTTTGTAAAGCCCGATTGTATTATCGTGGTTTCGAAATCTTGAATGGTGTCAGATCGAATATATTTCACATTGGGTGTTACGCTAAAATCATAGACTTTTTCTGTGAGCACACGTGCGGCAAAATCGGTCTCACTTGTAGAAAGGTTTTCACCACTTTTATGATTTGCACTTACCAGTTCACCATTCTTGAATAAAAAAGAATAGGTGTTAAAACCATAAACATCACAATCAAAGGAGTCTGTACTAATCTCGATTTCGTTTTTTGTGTATCGTTGGAAGGTGCCCGAACAATCACCTTGAGTCAAGCCTATTTTTTCAGGGTCTTTTTCAAAAGTCGATAAATCCATATCAAAAGGGAAAAGCAGAGAGGCATCGACCGTTAGCTTCTGTTCTGTGCTTCCGTCCCAATCAGATACAGTTTCTGACGAAATTCCTTCTGTCTCCATTCCCTCATCGGCCGAACTTTCTTTTTTCTCAATTTCGGGGTTCGCAGTTTGGACATTTTCTGAAGCATTTTTACAAGAAAAAGCACCTATTAGGAGCATCAAGAAAACTATCTTTTTAATAATCATTTTTGTTAATTTTTGTTTCCAATAGATATCCACCTTACGGAGATACGTTTTGGTTCTATCATGAAAATACAAAAAATAAAAAAACAAACTTATTAAAAGCGAGCATACATTACTTCTTCTAACACCTCTCGATGGTCTGGATGCGCAATAGAGATCATAGCCGCTGCACGCTGTTTTAAGCTCTTGCCAAAGAGATCTACCACGCCATATTCGGTGGCAACATAATGTACGTGAGCACGCGTCGTGGTCACGCCAGCTCCGGCCATGAGTTGTCCAGCAATTTTAGAGGTACCACTTTTGGTGACAGACGGCATGGCGATAATTGGTTTTCCGCCTTCTGAGAGCGAGGCTGCTCGAATAAAGTCCATTTGGCCACCAACACCAGAATACTGATAAGTCCCAATGGTGTCGGCACAAACCTGCCCAGTCAAATCTATTTCGATAGCACTATTAATCGCGGTTACTTTTGGGTTCATCTTGATTATCGCACTGTCGTTTGTATAGCCAGCTTCTTTAAAGTGAACCAAGGGGTTATCATCAATAAAATCATATAGTTTTTGAGAACCCACCGCAAAAGTGGTCACGATTTTACCTGTTTTAACCTCTTTGTCTTCTCCGGTTACCACCCCTTGCTCGATGAGTGGCAAAAGCCCGTCAGAGAACATCTCAGTATGAATACCTAGGCGCTTGTGACTTTTTAAATTGTGCAACACAGCATTGGGAATATTTCCAATTCCCATTTGAAGGGTGGCTCCATCGTCGATAAGACTGGCTACATTTTTACCAATTTTGCTCTCAATGGCAGAGGGTTCTGTGGTATTTGCTCTGTGAATAGGCCTGTTTATCTCACAAGCGTAATCTATCCGGCTTACATGAATAATCCCGTCTCCGTGAGTTCTTGGCACTTGAGGGTTGATAAGTGCAATTACTTTTTTTGCCGTTTGAATCGCTGGGAGTGTAATATCTACAGACACTCCCAAAGAACAATACCCGTGCTTATCTGGAGGCGATACTTGAATAAATGCCACATCTAATGGCAATATATTGCGCCTAAATAGCAAGTGAATCTCGCTTAAAAAAATTGGGATATAATCGCCTTGATTGGTATTTACACCCTTGCGCACATTGGCTCCTACAAAACAACTATATAGCTTAAACGCCTTGCAATAGGGTTCGTGCATATACTTGGCTTCGCCTTCTGTATGAATCTGAATGATGTCTACATTGTTCAGCTCTAAATATCGATCACAAAGCGAATCGATGAGTTCGTTTGGGGTCATGGCTGCGCCTTGAAAAAACACTCGGTCTCCAGATTTAACTTGTCCGACTGCCTCCTGAATACTGGTTATTTTAGGATTAGAATACATGCTCATTTGTTTAATATTACAAAGGTCTGTGGTTTGCATAGGCCTAGGCATGATATTAGTCATGAAGCCCTCAATTTAATTGAATCGCAAAATATTTTTGCACAACTCAAATTAAAACTACATTTTTGCGGCATGTTCAGCAGAATATTACATAACACACCACTGGGTTGCTCAAAATGGGCAGTGCAAGATCGATTTATGGCATTTAGCTATATCGATTAGGGGCGTTATGTATTGATGTGAATGTAAAATTTAAAGCAAATTATACTCAATATATAGGCGCCCAAGAAATTGGATGCCTTTTTTTATGATTTTTTTTATGAGCACATGGGATTGTAACCCGCACATATCAAATCGGCCTATTGAACGCTAAGTTTCAAGCTAACAACAAGTTAGCAATTAGGGCAAAAAATCTGCAAATGGCGGACAGGATAAGGCATGCCTAATTCGAACATAACTATTTGATAATCAATAAAATAAATTATAAAATATTTTTGGAATTTAAAAAAAAGCATTCATCTTTGCACCGCAATTGTCACAGGATAGTTGCCTATAAAAACAATTAATTTAAATCATAACAAGATGCGTTATCACAGCAATTCAAAAGTAAAACCAGGACTGTTTAACACAGCCAGTTTTAAAATGCAATCGACGCTTCGAGACGATTTATAGATAAAAATTACTTCTATGAAAAATCCGAAGCCCACATAAGCGTTTCGGATTTTTTTATGCCCAAATTTAAGGGCTTCTTAATCTGTTACGCATAGTAAAAACACAAAAGGCAACACCTTTTGTAATGAGTTATAATCGTAATGGAAACAACAAATATGTATTTATACAAGGCTATTGATGCCTATCCGTACGACCTCCAGGAGGCCGTCGAAGCATTAAATTATGCCTTGTCTTATGAGCCAAACAACGCGCACGCATTGTTTTTGATGGGAAGGTTATATGCCGAACAATTACAAGAGGTAGAGACCGCCATCGATTACTACGAGGCTGCACTGGCGAGTGAGATCAATTTGATAAAAGCATACCCACATTATTTAGATGCGCTTATCAAAAACGAGATGCTCGACGAGGCTCAAAAGTTCTTAGACTTTGCCATGACGGTAAACGCTGCAGACAAGCCATTGCTTATCTACTTTAAGGGCATCACTCTAGAGAAGAAAGGCGAGTTAAAAGCTGCGATCAAGACCTATAAATGTGCTAAAAAATTAGCGCTAAATGGTGACTTTGTGCGATTTGCTAACGCTCAAATTGAACGAGTGAAAGGTAAAATGCCAAAGAAGAAAAAGTCTAAAAAGAAGAAAAAGAAGTCTAATAAAAACAAAAAGAAAGGAGACAAAAAGTAAATCACTCCTTCGCGAGAAGGAGTGATTTAATCAGGGTATGCGCTGGAGTTGTAGCCCCAATAAGAGATTGTAAACCTACATTCCCACAAAGTACCGTAGTTCAAAGGCTAGAGCGCCTGGTTGTCGCCCAGGAGGGTACGGGTTCGAGTCCCGTCGGTACTGCTAATATTTTAGTAAAACTGAGGTATGACGTAATGCTAGCGTACCGTGCTTTTAACACGGAAGTTCAAGTTCGATTCTTGATACCTCAACAAATGAAGCCGTAGCAAAGTTGGTCTATGCGCCTGCTTGAAAAGCAGGAAATACAGGTTCGATCCCTGTCTGTTTCACATCGAGCGAGTCTTGTGCAGTGTTTCTGTATAACACGCTTGTGTGCCCTTATGCGCTTTGCGTATTTGAGCGGCATATACAGCTTGACTCGGAGGTTATTGGTCTATTGCCAAAAAATGACCAGCAAAATAAGGTGTCGCCGGTTCGATTCCGGTCGTAGTCTCGAAAACTATGTAGCTCAATGGGTAGAGCACTTATAAAAATGTGCAGGTTCGAATCCTGCCCGTGTATAACGGATGGCGGAAGTGGTAGACGCGTCAGAGTAGGGATCTGGTATTTTTAAGTGGATTATACGAGGGTATGATCAACAAGAAGGTCGCTTGTAAAAACGATCAACAGACTGTTAATCTGTATAAAAAGAACAACCGGATTGGTTTGGAGTGAATCGATTTTTCGAGAATCTCTCTTCTAATCTTTTAAGACCTAACAAATCATGCGAGCATTTGTATGATTCCTTTGGGTGACGATTTAGAGTGCTATTCTTTTCGCCAAGGCGGAATTTGTACCACTTTAACTGACCTGCGCAAACGATTCATCGCATTGCCAGCATCTTTGAAAGGTCCAAAAGTGACGAGGTCCAATCGGGTTGTTTATCAAAAAAATTACGCAGCGTAGCTGCTAAAGATAATTCTAAAGAAAGGCTCACCGGTGCCTTGCTTAAGATGGATCCGAAGGGATCAAAAGTAGAAGTTAAATAGTTAAATAGTAAAAAAATGAAAAGAGTACGAATTAACACAGGTAAAGCCGGTTTGGTTTTTAAAAAAGGAGAATACAAACGAGTATTGACCAAAGGAACCTATTGGTTGCGTTTTGGTTCTAGAGTCTACATGTACGACTTGAGCCAAGAATTTAACGCACCCGTAGCCTTAGAAATCCTTTTAAAGGATGCTAAATTGGCAAGCATGCTTAGCGTCGTTGAGGTTGGCGACAACCAATTGATGTTGGCATTCAAAAACAAGCGTTTTATGCAAGTATTAACGGCTGGCCGTTATGCCTACTGGAATGGATTACTTGACTTTACGTTCACCACGGTGGATATGAGCAAAATCTATATTACAGAGGCGATTTCTAGCGCCTTGTATAGCAATTATGCTTTGAGCAAATACATTAGAACCTTCGAGGTTGCGGCCTACGAGAAAGCGATTTTTTTGGTAGACGACGTGTTTGTAAAAGTCTTGGAGGGTGGTACATACCGCTTCTGGAGAAACGACCAGACTATCAAGATTTCTAAAGTAGATATGCGTCAATTGCAATTAGAAATGGCAGGGCAAGAATTGTTGACCAAAGACAAGGCAACGGTTCGTATTAACTTCTATGCCAACTATAAAGTAATTGATGTGATCAAAGCTATGTTAGACAACAAAGACTACGAGAAGCAATTGTATGTTGCCATGCAGTTAGCGCTCCGTGCTTATGTTGGACGTTATAACTTGGACGAGCTTTTAGAAAACAAGGCTCAAATTGCGCAAATGGTTTTTGACGACACAAAGGCTGTTGCAGACAAATTGGGTGTAACTGTTTTGAGCACAGGTATTCGTGATATTATTTTGACCGGTGATATGAAAGAAATCATGAATCAAGTATTGGTAGCTCAAAAGAAAGCACAAGCCAATGTGATTACACGAAGAGAAGAGACAGCTTCTACCAGAAGCTTGCTCAACACGGCTAAGCTTATGGAAGACAACGAAATGTTGTTTAAGCTTAAAGAGATGGAATACATCGAAAAGATCGCCGAGAAGATTGGTGAGATTACTGTTACTGGAAACGGTGGAGCAATCGAGCAACTTAAAGAGATCTTTACGGTAAATAAATAATCTCTAAGCCTATATAATAGAGAAACCCCGACCATTTTGGTCGGGGTTTTACAATTAAATCAAACACTACCTTACTGCACAGTAAGGCTATATTGAGGGGTTTTATTAAGCGGACAAAAGTATACGTATTCACCTTTGGCCAAACTTACTACAGCAGATTTTTCTGTTTTTCCGTTGGCAACTACCTGTGAAACATAAGCGTTTTTAATATGATTTTCTGGGTTGCTTACGTCCTTGCCAGCTGGCACTAAAACAAATCCTACATCTACGCCTGCATTGTTGTTAGATACAGCAAAAACATAGTTGCCCGCTTCTAACGAAACATTTTGTTGGGTAAATTTACCTTTGGTTTGCTCTAGTTGCACCGTCGTAACTTTAGCACCCTTGGTCATGTTGTCTTTTTGCATGGTTTCTTGCGCATTGGCAGAGAATCCAAAGGCTAGAACGATAGCTAGCGCTGCAATAATTGATTTTACGTTTTTCATAATTTTTGTTTTTTTGAGTTTATTCTTGACTAGGCCAAAGTGGTTTCTAAGGGTTGAGCTGCAGGGAAATCTACAGGTACGTTGGTTGTTTTATGCAAGTAATTAGAAATTGTTTTGTCGCCTACCAATACTATGGTATCTACAAGGTTTTCTTTGGTGTATCCTGCGTTAAAGAAATTTTCTAATACGGCCTCGTCTGCGCTACCGCGATTTTCTGTCAAGTTTTTGGCAAGTTTCGCTAGAGCGTCAAATTTATTGTCAAAAGAGGCATGTCCAGCCCTAAGTTCTAAAATTTGCTCGCCGTTAAAGCCGTTCATTTGCCCGATGGCTGTATGTGCTGCTAAACAGTAATCACAGTTGTTTACTTGGCTCACTGCAAGGTTTACTACTTCTTTTTCTTTCGCCTTAAGGGAGGTCTTGGCATTAGACAGCGTTAAGTAGTTTTGCAAAGCGTTTTCGCTATAGGCATAGGTTGCAAATAGATTAGGCACAAAACCTACCGCCTCTTTTAAGGTGTCAAAAATACCTTGGTTTTTTTCGCTTACTTGATCTTTCGTAGGGACATTAAATGTTGTCATAGTTATGTTTTCTTTTTAAGAATTATTAGTAATTATTTGATAGTACAAAGATGGGGTGTTACCAGGCCTGTAAGAATGCTAATACTTCCTTGACATTGGTATATTTTTCCCTATTTGTTTTTTGAGAAGAATTTTGAATCTGTAAATGGGCGCTCGGCGTCACAATAGTAGTCATGCAAGCTTTTGCTTTCGCAATATATTGCTGGGGATAATTCTACTATTGATTGTTGACGTGAACGCCCTATAAAGTTTAAACTATTGATTAAGGATATAAATCGGACTCGCATTGTTCTTTGTTTTTAATTATAGTACAAAGATGCGATTGTGATTCATGTTGCGCCATGAAGTTATTTCCTTATAACGGGTATATTTTTCCCTAACAGCTTTAAGCGATTTTTTGTTGTTGCCTAAACTCGATGGGAGAATATCCTGTGTTTTTTTTAAACAACTTGCTAAGATGAGAAGCGTCTTCAAAACCTATTTCGTAAGCGATTTCTTTTGCCGATTTGTCCGAATAATGCAATAGCCGCTTGGTTTCTAATACAATTCGATCGTGTATAATTTGCAAAGGACTTCTACCAAATTTAGAGAATGAGTTGGATAGTGTTTTTGGCGATTTATGCAGCATATCTGCATAAAATCCTACGCTATGTTGATCTTTAAAATGCGTTTCTACCAGCACATTATAGGCCCTAACAAGTTCTGTTTTGGATTTGGGCACTGCGCTATGCGCTTCATTGTTTTTGAGTAGTCTTGTACTTTTAATTATGAATCTCGCCATAAGAGCTCGTAGCATTTCTGCCTGAATAGTGTCTTTTTGGTTTAACTCCTCTAAGAACACTTGGTGTAAGAGATCAAATTGATGCTGCGCCTGTGTATCGAGCTCAATTACAGGCAGGTTGTCGTTTCCAAAAAAGAGTAGCCCCGCGCATCCAACGCTTTGGTCATGGTCCTTAATACAGTAAAAATCTCTGTTAAACCTATACACAATTAAATCGTCGCCTGTCAAAAATTCTACATACTGAATAGGAGTTAATGCCAGAATTTGATTGGCTTTAATAGTGACTGGTCTGCTGTCTACAATGAGTTTGGTCTCACTTTTTGTTGCCCATACAAAAGAAAAATATCCCATTTGTTTGGGCTGCGTATGTGCGGCCAAGACGGTGTGGTCACTAATCAAAAATTGGGCATTGGTACTAAACTCGGTAAATTCTGTATGCATACTATTAGTGGTCTCATTTACCTCACAAACATTACAAATCAAAAAAGCAGCCAACACCAAGTTGTTGAATCTACAACTTGAGGTGAAGGCTACTTATCAAATAAACTGAGAAAAAGGAGTTAGTTACAAGAAACCGTTGCTATGGTAGATGGAGAACAAACGATGTTTCCTCCAGTAGCTTTATAGCATCGCTCTGAATACAAATAACCGATGTCAAAATTTTGCATAGTATTCCAACTTCCTGCGCCGCATTGCCATTGGGTTTCTACCGTTAGATCGTGCCCACCGCTGGGAGGTGTTCTGCTTAGGGTCACATCTTGGTTTACATTGGTCCAAGGGCCGTAGTAAATTGTACTTACGTTTTGCCCTCTGTATTTAAAGCGGAATCGAATGTCGTGAAACGAATCGTTATTTACCGTAACCTCGTCATGCTGAAAAGGATAACTGCCACATTGCTCAATAGTGTAATCTGTGGTGTAACCCATCTTGGCCAGGCTATTGTCTTTTAAATAACGAATAGTATACCCAATAGGGACTCCCGGATTGGTGCGACTGTAAATGGCGTTTTCGCCAGTGATAATATAGTTTAATCCCCCTGGACCAGATTCGATGCTGGCTGCATCGACTGCACTAGCAGCGACTTCTGCATTTCCACCAATGGTTACAATATTAATACTAGAGTTTTGTAGCACCTCGTCGTACGATGCAGCTAGTTCGCCAGTTGCATTGTTAAACCCGCTCCCGTATTCTAATACCGCTTCTAAGTTTAAAGAAGAATCCATATTGGTGGTTTCCATGCGCACCATTAAGATTCTACCATAAGAGACAGAGGCCACGTAGGCAGGTGGATTATCTGCATTCATAATCGCCTGTACTTGCTCCAGACTTACATTAGGGCCAAAAACGCTACCTGGCGAAGCAGGCGTGTTCATCGTTACCGTATAAAAAACTTGTTTATAGGCAATCGTTGCCACGCGTCGTTCGGTATTAGTTGTATAATCAAATTGTGCGGCTACAGATCCCGTTGCCCACTCGGCATTCAAACCTATATCGATGCTTAATTGTGTAGAAGAATAGGAGGTTGCCGCCTGATAGGTAGAGTTGGCAGCATTCACATAACCTTCTTGATAGGCGTTGTCGTTCCACCATTCTAAGGAGGTATCTAAGGCAGACTGTACTTCTGTGTTCTGCGAAGGATCGTTTACGGTTATGTTTCCGTTTTCGCCTATACCAGGCAAGTCTACTCTAAGCAGTGTAGGAGCTCGGCCAATGGCAAATGGGTCAGGTGCCCCGTCTAACATTCCTTGATTTCCTACCACCAAGGCACCAGGATAGATAATACCATTTGTAGGTCTTAAGATAGCTACATCGTCAAAGTTAGATTCTAAGGTATAATCTTGTATTTCGCAAGATTGAACTGTACCCGATTCTGGAAGCTCTACGTCTGTGTCTTCGAAGGTAAGAGTGCGTTCGCTAGATAATCCGCCGGTGTCTTGTACGTTTAATAGTTCGTCTGGGTTGTACGACAAACCAAAAAGGTATTCGTTAATTAAATTGGCGTCTGGTGAGGTTCCACCACCATCGTCTTCTTTACTGCAACTCGCTAGAATAAAAATAAAACTAGCTGCTAGTAAAATTGATGTTTTTAAATTGCTCTGAACATGAGTTTTCATTTTTTTGATATTTTTAGATTCAACGAGAGCAAATCTATTAGGCCAAGCAATCAATGCCTAAAAAACAGTATGGACAAAGTCTAGACAAACATTAAAAAAGAGTGCGATATTCACGATTTTATGTACGTTTTGCAATTGACCGTACACGACATAAATATCTGTAAATAAGTGATTTATATTCAATTGTGACTGTTTGGTGTTCTAGATTAGCTATAGACAAGCCAAATTGACGTCTGTACGGTCTCACTATCTCGAGAACTTTCGTATCTGTCAACTATTTATAGCTATTTTTTAGTGCAAATCATCGTATTATTAGTAATTTGGTATTCATTCTGCTATGGATTTGAACCGATTAATTACCGACTTTAAAAAGGGCGATACAAAAGCGTATAATACCTTATATGCGATGTATGCCGAATCGGTTTTGGGTATTATTTATAATATTGTTCGAGACCATGATGTGGCCCAAGAACTTTGTCAAGATGTGTTTATAAAAGTGTGGAATAAAGCAAATCAATACGACGATTCTAAAGGCCGTTTTTTTACTTGGCTTATAAACATTGCCAGAAACACAGCCATCGATCATTTGCGATCAAGGGCATTTAAAGAAGGAAAACAAAACCTTAGTACCGACAACTTCGTAGATATATTAGGTAGTGGCGTTTCTTTAGAAGGGCAAACAGATGCAATAGGCATCAAAAAATATGTCGCGCATCTAAAAGAACGCTGTCAACATTTAATAGACGCCTTGTTTTTTAAAGGATATACACAGCAGGAAACGTCAGAAGCTTTGCAGATTCCATTAGGAACTGTAAAGACACAAATTAGAAAGTGCATCGGTGATTTACGATCTGCTTTAGGAATTGAGTTATGAATCAAATAGAAAAATACATAGCATCTGGGATTTTAGAACTGTACGTTGCAGGCGCACTGAGCGAGCAAGAAAATCGAGAAGTCGCCGCAATGAGTGACAAACATCCACAGATTGCCCTAGAGATTCAGCATATTGAACAGGCCGTAAGAGTGCTCACCGCATCGCTTTCTCCGGGTGTATCCAAAGATGCTGTTGTAATAATTCCAGCCACGAGTAAAGTAAGATCTTTATGGCCTATGTATGCAGGTTGGGCCGCAGCGGTTCTCGCAGTGGTTGGTCTGTTTTATATGTTTAACCAGAATTCGCAATTAGAATCCGACCTAACCGATGCGCAAGAAGTTCAGCAGACATTAGAATCCGAACTAACAGATCTTGTCGAGGCTTACGATGTTTCCAATAGTATTTTAGAAGAACTTCGGGATAAAGATGTTCAAAAAATCGCCTTGCCAGGTCAAGGTAATTTCTCTGAGGCTTTTGCAGCAGTATATTGGAACCAAACGACAGAGACACTTTATGTAGACACCAACGGATTACCCACGCCTCCAGAAGGTAAACAATACCAATTATGGTCATTAACATTATCACCTCTAACGCCAACGAGTTTGGGAGTTTTAGATGCCGCTACCGCGGATTTGAATCTGTTTAAAGTAGATAACCCTAATGCTTCTCAAGCCTTCGGAATCACACTAGAACCCACTGGCGGAAGCGAATCGCCCAACTTAGAGCAGTTGTATGTATTGGGAACCGTCGCTCCTTGATATTGTTCAATGAAAACGCCCACTATAATAGCGGGCGCACATCAATCAACTAATCAACTAAAATAGTCTAACTAACAACTATTGAGTGTGTAAGGCATCTATATCTATTTTGGCCAAAGGACCAAGCTCGTATAGCGCGCTTGAGAGTTCTTTTTTAATTTCTTTTACTCTAGCCTCTTCGGTTTGCAGCGCGTTTAAAATTTGACCTTCGATAAGCAAAAGAGAAGGTTCGAAAGTTTTACCTTGAACATGTTCTTTAATAATACTGTAAGCTTGCTTTATATCACCACTCGCCAAATAACCGGCAGCCAATGCGCCGTAGGTTTCTGGAGTCGCTCTACGACTTACTTCGTGTTGTAGTAAGGCGATTGCCTTCTTAAATTCGCCTTGTTCTAGCCACAATACTGCTTGCGGAATATTATATAAAGCTCCATAGTTTTTTATTGTAAGTAGATTCGAGAAGTCTTTTAAATAAACTTCTTTTTGTGCCGAATCACCTGAATATTCGGCAAGTTCTGCCATAAATAAAAGATCGTCTGGTTGCATATTATTTTTGGTTATGGTTTTCATAATCCGCAATGCTTCAGAAGCATTTTTGTCGTTTGCATAGGCGATATAGGCGATTCCTTTTTTTGCATATTTGTTTTGTGGGTCTATTGTAAGGGCGTCAATAAAACTGTCGTACGATTTTTTGATGTCGCCAGCATGGCCATAGTAGTCGCCCAAATTGGTAACCGTCCAGAGCCTAAGAGCATTATTTTTATTGGCCTTTGCAATTTTTAAAATTCCCTTCATATGCATGATGGTAGCGTTTAAGTTGCCTTGGGTGTCTTCCCATTTAGCCAATCGGATGAGGTAGTCTACATCTGTAAAATCTTTGGTTTTTTCTAGGTAACTAAAAGCTTGGTCGTACAAACCAAGTTCGAGACTGGCATCAAAAAGCATCAATTGTGTTGCCTGGAGTTTCTCGCCGTTTTGTTCTGCTAGCTTTAGTAAATCATAGGCGGTTTTAAACTCATGCCGGGTAATCGCATTTTTTGCCGCTGCTCTTAAATAACTAGCGGTTTGGTAGTTTGTTTTTTCGTTTGCTTGCTTCCAAAAATCGGCTGCGGTAAACAAGGCTTCTATATTACTAGTTTTTGCAAACACTCTATCGTGAGCAGTTGCAAGCTTGGCCAAATAAGGAAATTGGTTTGGGTTTTCGGTGAGTTTAGCATCCCAAAAAGCCATGTTTTGCTTATCGTTTACAGTGAGTTGTGCTTGTTGTTCTAAAGGCAATTCATAATCTTTTGCCCGAACGATTGCGTCGTTTTTAAATTGACAACTTTGGAGCAGTAAGAAAGTTACTGCTCCAAAGGTCAATTGCATTAGGTACTTATGCATGTTTATCTGTCTTTAGTTAAAATAATTACCAAGGAGATGCCAAATATGGGAAAGAGCTCAAAAACTCTTTATCGTTGGCGTCTACATTGTCGTCAGAAAGGTTTGGGTTTTCTGTAAAGTCTTCGCCTCCAAAAATCAGAAGCAATTCCACCGTAATTACATCGTCTGCAAGTGTACGGCCAGTGAGCACATTAACCCCGTCAAAAAAGGTAGTGGTTCCGTCTAAAGAAAGATTGAGAACATCTGTTGCTAACAGGCCCGTAAAAGCCGCCGAATCAAGACCTAGGGCATTGGCATCGCCAGGGTTAGCGTAAGCTGGACTAAGAGCCTCTAAGTTATTCTGAAACATTGGCTGAAACAGATCAAACTGCCTTGACGGAATCGCTCGATTAAACCGATCCTTACTCGAGCTACTTACAAAAACAGTATTGATTGCGGGTCTTCCCATCTGATCTTCCTGTCTATAGGTTCCACTAAAATCTACCATGGCGACATCGCCATCGTCGTCCATCATCATGGTGTCGTCGTCCATCATTGGGACCGAATTGTCGTCTTCGCTACATGCAGTCAAAAGCATGCATAGCGCGAATAATGCGTATATAAATTGTCTTGTTTTCATCGTTGTATAATTAAAGTTGATTATCGTTTTCTATTAGAAGTAACCCATACGTTTACTGTGCCCGTGCCTCCAACACTACTCTTGGGTATTTCTGCTACCACAGAAAGAACGTTGGTGCCTGCAAAGGTGTCTGCACCTGGGTCGTTAAAACCCGATGCCCCTCCAGATATGATTGCAGAATACTGCGCAAAATCCATAAAGAAGGGATCGTCTCTAGGTCCAGCAAAAAAAGACATGCCTTCGTTCGTTCCAATATTGGGCTCCGAACCATAAGGTGTAATGCTTACAGAAGACTGAGTTGCATCTGTCAAAATCTGGCTGTTTCTTCCAGTCTGTGCAGGAGCGGTGGGCCCGAAGAAGTACATGACTCCTTCTCTAGGAATGGCCTGCAACACAAAATCTTCTATGTTATCGCCATTGGTGTCAATATTAAACTCAATCATGGTGGTTTCGTCAAAGCGGGCATCACCTGTTTCTGCCGGGCTAATTAGGCCTTGTACGTTGGCAACTAAAACTACGTTGTTGCTGTCTTCACCTTGAAAGGCGTAAATGTCTGTAATGTCAGAAGTGCCTCCCGCCACTGCTGGAGCTTCTATGTGATCTGCTGCGACTAGCCCAGTAATTATGGCGCCAACCGCACAGATACCTAATACAATTTTTGAATATTTCATTATTTATTTTTTTGATTACGCTTTTACTTACGCACTAATTAGAAGGTTGGTTTTATTTATTTGAATTTTTTTTAAAGTACCTTCAATAGCAGCTAACAATAGGTGATAGTTTTCTTATGGTTTTGCGACTCAACTACTTTAAATATGAATACTATATAATGATGCTAATCTGGAAAGAGGCCATAAATCTTTGTGACCAAGGAAACCTTAAACCAGAAAAGCATACATGAAAAATCCAATTCTATGGACAATAATCTTAAAATTGCCACCCTTGGTGGCGGTTGCTTTTGGTGTGTAGAAGCTGTCTTTCAAGAAGTAAAAGGCGTGCATAGTGTGGTTTCTGGCTATAGCGGCGGAACTGTACCAGGGCATCCTACCTATCGAGAAATATGTTCGGGCTTAACCGGTCATGCCGAGGTGGTGCAAATCCATTTTGATTCAGCTGTGATTAATTATGCAGACATCCTGATTATTTTTATGACGACCCACGACCCTACAACCCTTAACAGGCAGGGAGCAGACGTGGGTACACAGTACCGTTCTGTTATTTTTTATCAGGATACTGAGCAAGAAAAAACAGCCCGCGAGGTTGTAAGCGAAGTTGCAAAATATTACGAGCAACCCGTTGTGACAGAAATTAGTGCAGCCCAGCCATTCTATGAAGCTACTAAAGAGCATCAGGATTATTATAGACAAAACAGTTCTAATGGGTATTGCAGTTTTGTAATCACTCCAAAATTGACCAAACTCCGTAAACTTCACTCAGACAAACTTAAATAAGAAACTATGAAATCTGTGCAATTAAAAATTCCTAACGGTTCGCAAGAGTTGTTTGCTCGCTTAGAATTACCAGCAGACGGCACTGCCGATAACTTTGCCATTTTTGCCCATTGTTTTACTTGTAACAGCAGTCTAGGAGTCGTGCGCCATATTAGCAGGACCCTTACAGGTCATGGCTTTGGTGTACTGCGCTTTGATTTTACCGGTTTGGGTAGGAGTGAAGGAGATTTTGCCGACACTAATTTTTCTGGCAATGTAAATGATTTGCTAGTTGTTTCTGCATATTTAAAAGAGCATTATAAAGCCCCGTCGTTGTTAATAGGACACTCTTTGGGAGGAGCCGCAGTATTGACAGCAGCACAAGACATGCCAGAAGTTAAAGCCATTGCCACTATTGGAGCTCCAGCAGAGGCGAGTCATGTGACCCATCTTTTTAAAGATGGTATAGAAACGATTCAGCAAGAAGGAGAGGCAGAAATCAATATAGGAGGCAGATCGTTTAAAATCAAAAAGCAATTTATAGAAGATCTTCAAAAAAAGGAAACCTTAGAGATAGTAAAAGGTCTTAAAATACCTTTATTAGTGATGCATTCGCCGCAAGATTTTATTGTAGAAATTAATAACGCAGCCAAACTTTATCATGCTGCTTTTCATCCAAAGAGTTTTGTTTCGCTCGATGGGGCAGATCACTTACTCTCTAAAAAAGAAGACGCGGTATATGCTGCCGACATGATTGGGACATGGGTAGGGAAGTATTTTCCCAGAACCCCAAAAGAACATCTTAGTACCCAAGGAGAACAAGTGCTGGTACATCTTAATCTTGAGAACAATTTTACCTCTCAGGTATATACAGACAAACATAATTTTGTAGCAGACGAGCCTGCCTCGATTGGAGGAGACGATCTAGGGCCTTCGCCTTACGAACTACTCAGTGCTAGCTTAGGAGCGTGTACTGTTATGACCTTGAAATTATATGCAGAACGAAAAAGTTGGGACTTGCAAGAAGTGTATTGCTATGTGACTTATTCTAAAAAGCATGTAGACGATTTAAACCTAGATGTCGAGGCTGTTGGGCAAATAGATCACTTGCAAAAAAGCATTAAGATCGTTGGAAATTTAGACGAAAAGCAACGCAAGCGATTGTTGCAAATTGCTTCTAAATGCCCAGTGCATAGGTCGTTAACTTCGACAACGGTTATAGAAACCAAAGAAGTATTTTGATAGTTAAAAGCGGCTAATCAAAAATTTCTCTCGCCAGTCTAAATGTATTGGCATGCGCCTCTAGGATCATTTTTATGTCTGGCGAATAGCCACCACCCATACTGATTTGAATAGGAATGTTGTGTTCCTTGGCAGCTTCTAGCACAAAGCGATCTCTTGTTTTACAACCTTCAGGGCTACAACTGAGTTTGCCAAGTTTGTCGGTTGCGAGAATGTCGACTCCACTTAGGTAAAACATAAAATCTGGAGTTTGTTCTTTGATGAGTTCAGGTAGTGTGTTCGACAAAATTTCGAGGTATTCTTGGTCTTTGGTATCGTTTGGCAATGCGATGTCAAGGTCAGAAGTTTCTTTTCTAAAAGGATAATTGGTGGCTCCATGCATAGAAAAGGTAAATACCTGAGAGTCGTTTGCAAAAATCTGAGCTGTACCGTTGCCTTGATGCACGTCGAGGTCTACAATGAGTATCTTTTTTGCTTTTGTATTCTGAATCAAATTCCGCGCAGCGATGGCTTGATCATTTAGTAAACAAAAGGCTTCACCGCTGGCGATAAAGGCGTGGTGAGTGCCGCCAGCAATGTTTAAAGAGATGCCGTGTTTACAGGCGTGATGAGCCGCTTCTAGAGTTCCTTGGGCGATAGTAAACTCACGTTCCACAAGTTTTTTACTCATCGGGAAACCTATTTTTCGTGCCTCGCGCTTTGGGATATTAAGGCTGAGTAAATCGTTCACATATTGCGGGTCGTGCACCGCCTTTATCGCTGCCAAATCGGGCTCGCCTGGAGTAAAAAAATGTGCTGCATCATATGTGCCTTCGCGAATGAGTTGCCTGTGCAACAACTCGTATTTTTGCATGGGAAATCGATGGCCCAAAGGCAAAGGATGTTTGTAAATAGGGTGATAGGCGATTTTCAAACGCTGCTTAGGTAAATCGGTTTATTTAATTAATGGTGTTACCGTTGTCAATATGAGCAATGTCGGGATTTACAAAAACGAGCTTGCCTTGATCGTTTTCGGTCATTAAAATCATGCCTTGACTCTCTACCCCACGCAAGGCTCGAGGTGCTAAATTGACCAATACCGTCACTTGCTTACCAATGATGTCTGCAGCTTCAAAACTCTCTGCGATTCCAGATACGATGGTTCTAACGTCTATACCAGTATCTACTTTAAGCACCATTAGTTTTTTGGTCTTAGGCATCTTTTCTGCTTCAAGTATTGTTCCAACGCGCAAGTCCATCGCGCTAAAGTCTTCAAAACTTATGGTGTCTTTTTGTGGCATAACAGCTGTGTTTTGAGTGGCATTTTGAGTTTTTGTCGCCTCTAGTTTATCTAATTGCTCTTGAATTGCTTTGTCTTCTATTTTAGAGAATAGTAATTGCGATTGGTTTATGGTATGACCAGCTGCCAACAAAGATTCTCCAGCACTGATTTGATCCCAATTAGCACTCTCTGCAAGCCCTAGCATGGTTTTTAATTTCTTAGAGGTATGTGGTAAGAAGGGTTCCGAAAGTACCGCCAAAGCGGCTGCAATTTGCAAGGCCGCATTCATGATGCTCTCTACAGTTTTAGGATCTTCCTTTATCTTCTTCCAAGGTTCTTGCTCTTGTAAAAAGCCATTTCCTAAACGAGCTAAATTCATGAGTTTCGAGAGGCCGTCTCTAAATTTATAATGTTCTATAGCGCTCCCGATTTGTGCCGGGAACTCTCGCATTTGTTCGAGTTCTTTATAGTCTATTTCACTCTGTGGAACCACACCGTCGTAATATTTATGGGTGAGTACCGCTACGCGGTTAATAAAGTTCCCGAAAATGGCCACCAGCTCACTGTTATTACGTGTCTGAAAGTCCTTCCAGGTAAAATCGTTGTCCTTGCTCTCTGGGGCATTGGCCGTTAAGGTATAACGTAAAACGTCTTGCATATCTGGAAACTCCTCTAAGTATTCGTGCAGCCAAACTGCCCAGTTTTTAGAAGTCGATAACTTGTTGCCCTCGAGGTTTAAAAACTCGTTGGCAGGCACATTGTCTGGCACTATATAACTGCCTTCTGCCTTGAGCATGCTCGGGAAAATAATGCAGTGAAAAACAATATTGTCCTTCCCGATAAAATGCAATAGTTTGGTGTCTTGATCCTTCCAGTAAGGCTCCCAATCTTTCCCTTGCTGTGCCGCCCATTCCTTAGTAGCAGAGATATATCCGATAGGTGCATCAAACCAAACATACAATACTTTGCCTTCGCCACCTGGAGCCGGAACTGGGATTCCCCAATCTAAATCTCTTGTGACCGCTCGGGGTTTAAGTCCATCGGTTATCCAAGATTTGCATTGCCCATAAACGTTAGGCTTCCAGTCGTTTTTATGCGATTCAAGGATCCATTCTTTTAGCCAAGGTTCGTATTGGTCTAAAGGTAAAAACCAATGCTTTGTTTCTTTTACCGTTGGAACTGCTCCCGTGATAGCAGATTTTGGATTGATCAAATCTGTGGCGTTGTGACTGGTACCACAATTCTCACATTGGTCTCCATAACTCTCTTCAAAACCACATTTGGGGCAGGTACCTACTACGAACCGATCTGCGAGAAATTGATTGGCCTCTTCGTCGTATAATTGTTCTGTAACCTGCTCTATAAACTTGCCATTTTTGTAGAGTGTTTTAAAAAACTCAGAAGCTGTTTCGTGATGAATCTTGGCAGAGGTTCTAGAATAAATATCGAACGAAATCCCAAAGTCTACAAACGACTTTTTTATTATTTCGTGGTATCTATCTACCACTTGTTGTGGCGTGATACCTTCTTTTTTGGCTTTGATTGTAATTGGCACACCATGCTCGTCGCTCCCACAAACAAAAGCAACATCTCGCCCTTGCAAGCGTTGAAAACGCGCGTATATATCAGAAGGAATATAAACGCCTGCCAAATGCCCTATATGGAGAGGGCCATTGGTATAGGGTAAGGCGGCTGTGATTGTATAGCGTTTGGGAGTGGTGTTCATCTATGCGTTTTAAAGCACAAAAATAGACAATTTTATACCATCAAAAACCCTATAAACACAAAAGCCTCCCAATTGGGAGGCTTTCTATTTTTAAATGATTTCTATCTAATTATAATCGATTTACTGTAGTGTTCGCCTGCAAGCGAAATTCTGTAAATATATTGCCCAGTGTGCAATCGAGTATTGGCCGCCGTTTTGACGTCAATCTCATGCTCACCTATAAACAGTACATCGTTTTTGAGTTCGGCTACTTCTTGCCCAATAATATTATAAAGCTTAACCGTCACATGAGTAGACAGCGGCATATTAAAACTAATATAAGTGCGGTCGTCCCTGTAAAGCGCAAAATGCTCGAAGCGGGTTCTTTCACTAAACTCATCGACATCAAGACTGTTACAAGCAAAACCAAGAGGTACCGTTTCGTAATCTTCGTTAAGCATGGCAGCATTTACCACGACCGGATCTATACACAGCCATTCGATCATGATCGTGGCATAAATGTTCCTAAAATCCTGATTGTATATTAGGTTACCTAAGGGATCTGTCGCCGTTAGACTCGGGTGTTCTCCCACAAATCCATTGCCTTCTAGGCCACTTCCAAAGAGCATCATAGCAGAGGCAGCACCGTGATCGGTTCCAAAGCTTCCGTTTTCGAAAGGCCTGCGTCCAAACTCAGAGATAGTCATAGACAACACTTTATCGTCCCAACCTGCAACGGCCAAATCGTCGTAAAAGTTTTTGACAGCCGTAGACAAGTCGTTCATGATCTGGTTGTGATATGTTAACTGATTTGCATGGGTGTCAAATCCGCCAAGGGTTACTAAGTACACCTTAGTGCCAAGTCCTCCCTTGATCATTCTTGCAATAATAGCGAGTTGCTGAGAGAGTTCTCGAGCATCATAAGGAGCATCGTTAGTAGCACCTTCGTAGGCCTCATTTATCACTCCAGCATAATTAAATGTAGTGTTGGTAGACGCCCTAATAAACTGTAACTGTTCGCCATAAAAGCAGGGAGGAATATCGGTCACATCGTGTACCACTCCAGTTTCTGCAATAGCGCTTAACTGGTCTGGATTGGCCACCGTAAAGGCATAATTATTATTATAACCATCAAAGATGAGGTTTCCGATACTTCCGATCTGAATCGCTGGTGGAATCTCTGGCGGATTCACCAGATAATCTGGGTACAGCTCTTCAAAATAACGACCCCACCATCCCGTAGGATCTGGATCTACCGTAGCGGTGTTGGCCCAAATGTCTGACGATTCAAAATGCGAAAAGTTTTGATCTGGATACCCTACTCCATGTATCACTTTCATGGCACCATCGCCCCAAACAGACTGCAAAGGACTCATAAAACTAGGCAATCCAAAGTCTGCGTCTAGGTTATACAAGGAGCCCTCGGTGAGCCTAATATTTGGTCGTAATCCAGCATAGGTGTCGTAATCGTAAATAGGGACTATCGTATTAAGCCCATCGTTTCCGCCTTTAAGGCGAATAATAACCAAGATATTGTCGTTTTCTGATTCGTTTAAGGCCAACGCCAAAGGCGAAGGTTTAGATACAGACAAATTGGTGTTTCCAAACATCATGGTTCCGCCACCCATCAAACCTAAGGCTTGAATAAATGAGCGTCTACTCCATTGAGAATGTTCTTTATCGTGAGAAGACTCCTGGTGGAGTTTCTTATAGTTTGATTTTGGTAAATGATTATCACACATAGCAGATTATTTTAGTTGAAACTCAGGGGCCTTGGCCAAGTGAATTAAAAGACCAGCAACTTGTGCGGGCGCGGTATCCCAGTATAGATTCCAGGTACCGTCGTCGTAATATCCCTGCGGAATATCTCCTTTAAAAACATCGATAGCGATGTCGTAATCAGAAAGCGTATGAAACTCTTTGCCCATTAGGCGATCTGCAATGACCGTGGTAATAAATTCTGGGTCGTTACTGTCGCCACTTAGATTAATCGCGAGATTTCGCAAATCTTCTGGGAAATTGGCCAAAATGTAAGCGGTATACAATTCGATAACCTGCCAGCGTCCAGTTAAAAAGCTGCTACTAATCCAAGAATGGTCTCGTTGCCATCCTGCTACATCTACAGGCTCGTACATTTCTTGCCCTAAAACTGCAGCGTAATAAATCAAAGCATTAATCACTTCGTCGTTAAAGGTTATCGCAGCCTCGGTGATAAAGTTGTACAAGAAATCGTACGGGCTTTTTACGACAACACCTTGTGCGAGTTCGTTAAAAAAGTGCTCGCTTTTAAACAACTGTTTTAAAACGGGTTCGAGTTCGAAGTTGTTATCGATAAAGGTGGTTGCCATCGCTGCAATAATATCGGTCTCTGCAAATTCCGAGACTTCGTGACTCACAAAAAATTTATAGAGTTTACGACAGATATGAGTGGCTACTTGGGAAGCTCTTTGGGCAAACAAAATGTCTATTACATCGTCGTACTTCCAAGCGCCGGTTTGACCAAAAATGTTTTTGGCTCCTGGATTCCAAGTGCTTTCGTCAAAATAGATAGGTGCACCAGCTGCGGTCCAGTGATTCCAACCAGTTAAGGCCTGAGCGGTAAAACCAATATCGGTTTCTGTATAATCGTTGTCTAGCCCAAGCGTAAAGAGTTCGTAAAGCTCTCGCGCATAATTTTCGTTTGGCGTTCCGGCCGTATTCTGGAATCCGTTCAAATAAAACAACATGGCGCCAGAGGTGCCTATGGTTCTAACGAAATCCTGAAAATTACCAAGCGCATAGGTCTGATTTATGTTGTAATACTGAAACATATATGGAGAGTAATAATAAGTCTCCAATTCGGTAACGAAGTGATTCATCCAGAAAAAAGTAAGACGTTCTCGCAAGCCATTTTGCAGCAAGTCGTTGCCTGTTTGCAAGCGCCAAGCATCTATATACCCTTGGTTTTCTGTATCGTAGTCGGTAAAGTCGTTAATGTCCCAATATCCCCAAGGTGGAGCAGTAGTGGGAGCCATTGCAGCGGCTGTATCAACCATAAAGTCAACAAAGTCGCTAGGAGTCATCGCCAGAGCGGCATCAATCTGATCTTGAGTCGCGCCAAAAGTCATGCGCCTATAAGCGTGCACCACTTTTTTAGTATCCCAAAGATTATCGGCAGATGGTACATAAGGCGAAATTGGCGCCGTATTGCACACGGTAGTCGTTTCCATAGGCAATTGATTTGGTTAATTTTTATTTACAAGTTACTGAAAATTAATCATTTCTATAAATTCATAAATCAATTTTAGTCAAATTGAAATAATTCTACAGTTTTGACGTAAATTCGTTTTATATGGTTACACCAAGCAACTTAAAGCCAGGCGATCACGTGGGAATCCTCTCGACGGCACGTGCCATTGATTCCGATAAAATTTACAATGCCATCCAATTGCTCAAGTCTTGGGAGCTTATTCCCGTCATCGGGAAGACAATCGATTTGCAATCCAATCAGTATGCAGGTGACGACACCGCCCGCACACAAGATTTTCAACATATGCTAGATACTCCAGAGATCAAAGCGATCTGGTGTGCAAGAGGCGGCTACGGCACTGTTAGAATTTTAGACTCTTTAAACCTAGAAAAGTTTAAAGCAAACCCAAAATGGCTCATTGGCTACAGCGATGTAACAGCGCTGCACTGTATGTTTCATAATAACGAAATAGAGAGCTTGCATGCTACCATGCCTATCGATTTGGCAGGCTTAAAGTATTCTATGGGTAGCTCAGATTTAGCGATGCAAGCCTTTAAAAAAGCATTATTTGGCGGCCAGATTACGCACGAGGTGAAAGCGCATGCCAATAATAGAGTAGGCACGGCAAAAGGTCAAATCGTAGGAGGTAATTTATCTATTTTATATAGTTTATGCGGCTCAAATACTGCCATAGACACGGCCGGAAAGATATTGTTTATAGAAGATCTTGACGAATATTTGTATCATATAGACCGTATGATTCAAAACATAAAACGCAATGGAATGTTAGATAATTTGGCGGGGTTGCTTGTAGGTGGAATGACCAAAATGCACGACAACACGATTCCGTTTGGTAAAAACCCAACCCAAATTATTTTGGACGCCATTAAAGATTGTGATTATCCGGTAAGTTTTGACTTTCCCACCGGGCATATTCACGACAATCGCCCACTTATAGTTGGCAGAACTGCCACTCTTAATGTTACTCCCCGCAGCGTAACATTAACACATGAGCTATCACAATGACCTAGGCAAACTCGGAGAACACTTGGCTTTGGCCTATTTAGAAAAACTAGGCTATAAAATCTTAGCGCATAATTTTTACTATCAAAAAGCAGAGATAGACATTATCGCTGTGCACGAAGGCACGCTCATTATTGTCGAGGTTAAAACACGTAATTCTAATTTTTTTGGAAATCCGCAGGAGTTTGTAAACGCCAATAAAATTGCATTAATGGTGAAGGCTGCAGATTATTATATTCAAGCCAATTCCCTAGAAATGGAAGTTAGGTTTGATATTATCGCCATTATTAAAAACAAAGCAGAACAGCATTTAGAGCACTATAAAGATGCTTTTTATTATTTCTGACCCAGTAGCGGACGCAAGGCAGACAACGCCTGATCTACATCTTCGATATGGCCAAAACTAAGCAACAATCGAAGGCCACTTCTGGTTTGCTTTTCTTTTAGGGTAACTTTTTTAGGGTTGTTTTGAACATATGCTATCACGTTGCCAAAAATCGGACTTTGATAAAACCGCGAATCTTGATCGCTAATAAAATACCCGACCAGTTTGTGGTTTTTCATTAAAATCTTTTCGAGGCCTAAGGCAAGTGCAATCCATTTTATGCGCACGCTACTTAGCAAGTCCTTAACTTCTTCTGGCAACGGTCCAAAGCGATCTAGGAGTTCTTTTTCGAAACGGTTAAGCTCTTCTTCGTTTTTGAGCTCGCCAAGTTCTCTATATAAATTAAGACGCTCGCTAATGTTGTTTACATAATCACTCGGAAACAAAAGCTCGAAGTCTGTATCGAGCGCCGTTTCTTTTAAGAAAGGTTTTTTCTCGTCGGAACTGCCTGCGTATAACTCTTTAAATTCTGATTCTTTGAGTTCTTCAATGGCTTCGGCTAATATTTTTTGATAGGTTTCGAAGCCGATTTCGTTAATAAAACCACTTTGCTCTCCGCCTAATAGATCGCCTGCCCCGCGAATTTCTAAATCTTTCATGGCAATGTGGAATCCACCACCAAGTGCGGTAAATTGTTCTAAGGCTTGAATTCGTTTTCGAGCCTCGTCGGTCATCGCAGAATAAGGCGGCGTGATTAAATAACAAAAGGCTTTTTTGTTGCTACGGCCAACGCGCCCACGCATTTGGTGTAAATCTGAAAGTCCAAAATTATTGGCATTATTTATAAAGATCGTGTTGGCGTTTGGTACATCCAATCCATTTTCTATAATGGTGGTAGAAACCAAAATATCGAACTCGCCATTCATAAAGGCAAGCATCAACTTCTCTAGTTTTTTACCATCCATTTGGCCATGACCAACACCAATTTTGGCATTGGGAATCAAGCGCTGAAGCATTCCTGCTACTTCTTGAATATTCTCGATGCGATTGTGTACAAAAAATGCCTGGCCGCCACGCGATATTTCGTATTGAAAAGCATCTCTAATGGCCTCTTCTGAATAACGAATCACGTGTGTCTCAATAGGATATCGGTTGGGGGGTGCAGTATTAATAATGGAGAGGTCACGAGCTGCCATAAGGCTAAATTGTAACGTCCGTGGGATGGGGGTGGCGGTTAACGTGAGGGTGTCTACGTTTTCTTTAATCGTTTTAAGTTTGTCTTTTACGGCTACTCCAAACTTTTGTTCTTCGTCGATGATGAGCAAGCCTAAATCTTTAAATTTTACTGCCTTATTAACCAATTGATGGGTGCCAATTACTATATCTAGCGAACCATTGGCGAGTTCTTCGATTACGGTTCTGCGTTCTTTTGCTGTTCTAAACCTGTTGAGGTAATCTACACGCACCGGCATGCGTTTGAGTCGCTTTGAGAAACTCTTATGATGCTGAAAAGCAAGTATGGTTGTAGGCACCAAAACGGCCACTTGTTTGCCGTTGTCTACCGCTTTAAAGGCTGCTCTAATCGCAATTTCTGTCTTTCCGAATCCTACATCGCCGCAAATCAATCGGTCCATCGGGCGGTCACTTTCCATGTCTCGTTTAATATCTGCCGTTGCCTTGGTTTGGTCGGGGGTGTCTTCATATATAAATGATGATTCCAACTCGTTCTGCAGGTGAGAATCTGGCGCATAACTAATCCCTTTTTGCATGCGCCTTTTTGCATAAAGCTGAATTAAATCGAAGGCGATTTCTTTAACCCGTTTTTTTGTTTTTTGCTTAAGCTTCTTCCAGGCATTGGAGCCCAATTTGTACAATTTAGGCACGGTGCCATCTTTCCCGTTGTATTTAGAGATTTTATGCAGCGAATGAATGCTTAAATACAAAATATCGCGATCCCCATAAATAAGCTTGATAGCTTCTTGAAACTTGCCTTCGACTTCTATTTTCTGAAGCCCTCCAAACTTGCCAATGCCATGGTCTATATGAGTTACATAATCGCCAACTTCTAAATTGGTGAGTTCTTTGAGCGTAATCGCTTGCTTTTTTGCATAGCCGTTTTTAAGCGTAAACTTGTGATACCGTTCAAAAATTTGATGGTCTGTATAACAAACCACTTTAAGTTGGTTATCTACAAATCCTTGATACAGCGGAAACACCAAGGTTTTGTATTGAGCATCTTCTGTGGCATCTTCTAAAATGTCGTTAAGGCGTTTGGCTTGTTCTGCCGTGCCACACAAAATATAATTGATAAACCCTTGATCACTTTTTTCTTGAAGGTGTTCGATCAGAAGCGGGAACTGTTTGTTAAAGGAGGGTTGCGGACTGGTTTCAAAAGTGATATCTGGGCTGTGAACCTGTCTTTCGGCTAGGGTAAAGTCTTGTAATTTATTTAGAATGTGGCCACCATCGCAAAACAAATCTTCTGGCGCCAATTGCTGCACCGCTCCATCTATTTGAGAAAACACTTCTTTTGCCTTGGCAAATAAGGTATCTAGACTGTCTGTAAGCATTTCTTTGTTAGAGACAAAAACAACCGTTTTTTGGGCGATATAATCGAGAAAGCTTGCGCGTTTCTCGTCCATTTGTTTGTTTTCGATATTGGGAATAATTCCGACGCGCTTTACCTGCTCGATAGAGAGCTGTGTCGCTACGTCAAAAGTCCTAATGGAATCTACGTCATCTCCAAAAAATTCGATCCGATAGGGTTCGTCGTGCGAAAAAGAAAAGACATCGACAATACCGCCTCTAAGTGAAAACTCCCCTGGTTCGGTCACAAAATCGACTCGCTTAAATTGGTAAGAAAATAAGACCTCGTTTACAAAATCGATCCCAACCGAATCACCTACGCTTATCTTTAAGGTGTGCCTGTCCAGCTCCTTGCGCGTAACTACCTGTTCAAATAGAGCTTCCGGATAGCTTACGATTATGGCAGGCTTTTTTTGAGAATTAATCCTATTTAAAACCTCCGATCGCAAAAGCACGTTGGCATTGTCTGTTTCTTCTATCTGATAAGGTCTTCTGTAACTGCCAGGGTAAAACAACACGTTGTTAGGGTCTAACAAATGCTCCAAGTCGTTGAGGTGATAGGCCGCGTCTTCTTTATTGCTAAAAACACATAAAAAAGGCTTTTGTGAGGTTTTAAAACAATGGGCGAGTACAATAGAGTAAGCGCTGCCAGATAAACCAGAAAAGGTAGTGTGATTTTGAGTTTGGGTAATAGCATCCCCTAGTTTTCGCAGGGACGAAGACTTTGATAGGAGTGAGGAAACCAGCGTTTTGCTCATCGGGGGCAAAGATACTCAAAGAGTACTTTGCTATGCAAGAAATTAACGCAATTTAGGTTTTAAAAAAGGCACCGATAAATGGTAAGGTTTTTCTGTTTTTGAATGCGTGTATCGCAATACTCACTATCAAAATTGTAGCTATAGCCAAAGCAGTATTGGCGACTGGCGTATTACTGTCTTTATTGGCTACCTGAATCGCGATTAAAGCCCAGGCACCAACAGCAGCAAATTCTCTCATATTGCGCTTCCAAGTGACCATTAGATTTATCAACCCAGCGATAACGATCATCACAATCGTCCAAGTTGTAGCCGATAAACCCCAACCAGACCATTCAATTTTTTGCAGATATGTAGATACGTTCGCGACACTTGCTACGGTAATCCATCCGCTATAAATCACGAAGGGCCACCATAAAAATAATATAACCTTAAATGGGGCATCCCATAGTTCCATGCGATTCTTTACAACGATAACTAAAAGCGATATCAAAATCAAAAACATACAGCCAAGAGATGCTGCAGTTAGGTCGTATAACCAGCAATAAATCCAAGCTATATTGGCGGCACAAGAAATTATAAACCAAGGGCCTATGGCTTGTAAAAATTCGTTTTTAGTGTTGGCCCCAAAGGCTTTAGCCAGCCCATAAATCACGAACCCTAATAACAATAAATATATGAGACCCCAAATGGCGAAGGCATACCCAGCAGGGGTAAATAAAGTAGTGTACGCATCAGAAACACCACCAATCGTTTGGCCATTAATGGCTCCAGTATTTGAAAGGTAGTTGATGTACACAACAATTATAAATGCTATCGCATTTGCCAAAGCATAAAACTTGTCTTTATTCATAAAGGAGGGTCTTGAGTTTAGGTTTACTAAAAGTAACTATTATCTCAATAAAAATGAGGGGAATTCTATGAATAAAATAGATAACATCTCTTATATTTGCAGCATAAAATTAACCTATGTCTTTTACAGATCTATTCGAAAGCGGTGAGCACTCAAGAAATCTTGGCCACTTCGCTTCTTTGGTAACTTTGGCGGCCGTAAGTGGTTCCATAAGTGAGTCAGAAGAAAAGCTCCTTAAAAGGTTTTCTAGAAAGTTAGAAATCTTGGATTCTGAGTACAAAGAAATAATGAAAAACCCTTCGGGCTACCCGATCAATCCTCCTAATTCCGCAGAAAAGCGTTTGGAACGTATGTTTGATCTGTTCAAGTTGATCTTTGTAGATCACGAAATCGAAGCCGAAGAGCGCGAACTTGTAGAGCGCTATGCAATCGGTCTAGGTTTTAGCGAAGAATCTGCTACTAAACTAATCAAAAAGTCTGTTACCATTTTTAGTGGTGGGCTAGACTTTGAAGACTACAGATTCCTTTTAAACAGATAAATTATTTTACGGCTTCACTAAGGGATTCGACCAAATGCTTTGCATCAAAGGGTTTGGTAATGTATTCGTTTACGTTGAGCTTTGCTGCAGCCTCTTTGTAGTCGCTTGTAGCGATCGCGGTAAGAATCACAATCGGGAGGTTTTTATACATCTTTTGATTGCGCACTTTTTTAATAAAAGTCATTCCATCCATCACGGGAAGGTCTAAATCTACTAAGAGTACGTCGTATTCTTTAAGCTCCAGCAACTGCCAAGCCATTTGCCCGTTTATCGCGAGGTCCATTTTGATAAACCCTTCTTTGATCAAAATTTTCATGATGAGCATTTGATCAATCTCTGCATCGTCGACCAGCAAAACCCGTATAGGTTTTTGGGTTTGAATAGGTGCTTTTTTAGCCCCTTTTTTCTCTTTGGTGATAGGCAAATCGAATGGCAAGGCAACATCAAAACGCGAGCCCTCTCCAACTTGGCTAGAGACTTTGATTTTTCCGTTTTGTAAGAGCACCAAGTCATGCACTATTTTAAGGCCCAATCCTTCTCCTTGAGTTTGAGATAAAAGACTCTCGATTTGATAGTAACTCTCAAATATTTTAGGAATCTCTGTTTCTTCAATTCCGTGGCCCGTATCTTCTACGCAAAAATTAACAGTGGCTTTTTTGGCTCTATTGTAATTGAGCGAAATCGTGAGCTCAACACTTCCTTTGCGCGTAGATTTGTACGCATTTTCGATTAAGTTTATCAAGATTTGTCGCAGTCGCGTTGGATCACCAATCACTACTTTCGGAACATTCTCTTTTATGCTAATGGTGAGTACTACGCTTTGATTTCTAGACTTAAGCGCAAAAAGCTCTTTGAGATGAAGCGCGACATCTTCTAATTTAAAAGGCACTTTTTTTAGCTCGAGATTTCCCTCGCTAATTTTAGATATGTCTAATAAATCGTTAAGAAGTTCTTCTAAATGTCTGCCGGTTTTATCCACAATTTTGAGCATTTCTTGCTGCTCGTAGCTTGTTTTGGAATCTCTTAAAAGCCCAACAAATCCCAGCATATTACTCAATGGATTCCTTAGTTCGTGGCTTAATTTGGCAAGAAAGGTGTTTTTTAAGCGTTCTTTTTCTTCGAGCAATTGTTTCTCGAATTTGAGACGTTCGGCGGCGATGGCGGTTTCGTTCTTCTCTTGAATAATAGGGTGCGAACGCTTGTAGTGCTCTGTAAAGTCAAAAACTGCGATGGTGATGCTGTCTTTATTATAAAGAACATCTATATCTACCAGCCATTGTTTTTTGCCGTCCTGTAAATTAACACAGGGATAATAAACCGCCTTGTTTTTAGAGGAGACTTGGTCTCCAATAGCTACAAAGAATGGGTTAAAATCTGCCAGATTAGTCCCATTTTTGATTGTAAACAAGGTGGAATCGCTTGACAGTACTTTGCCGTTGTTGTCAATTTCAATAAGTTGTAGCTTTTTTTCTAAAAGCTTTTCCTTTACATCATTCATATACTAAACTTATAGTAATTGGATTGCCAAGTTCTCGAAGCCTAAGGCAACATTTTGACCATTTTTTGCGGAGGTCACTAACGCGCTGGTTAGCTTATTTTTTTCTAGGTACTCATCTAGATTATCGTCGTCGATTAGATCTACTTTGTTTCCAAAAACTTGAATGGGAACATCGGGGTAGTTACTTGTGATAAATTCTAGATTATCGTTTAAAAATTCAAAAGTTTCGGGCCTGCTAAGGTCTATCACGTACACAAAAGCACTTGATCCCACTAAATAGGATTGGCGCGTTTGTGAAACAGATCTGTTTCCTTCTACGTCCCAAATAATAAGTGATACGTTTTGATCATCTACGGTAACGTCTTTCTTTTTAACCTGAACCCCAAGGGTCACAAGGTAGTCTTCGTCAAAAGCAGCGTCAACATAGCGCCTTACTAAACTGGTTTTTCCCACGCCAAAATGGCCGAGCATTACTATTTTTTTTGGTTGCGTCATACGTAAATGGTCAATATTAAAGGTATCTTAAAACAGGAGGATGTCCAAATTTATTTTACCTAAATCAAAACAAGTGCCAAAATTTTTAGGATTCTGTTTCAAATTGATCTGCCAAGAAAATATCTACGTTTTCTCTAGAGGCTGTTCGTATTAATTCTGTGAGCTGTGGGGAGATGTCTAACAGTTTGTCTTCTAGCTCGTTTTCGAAGCTAGTAGAGGCTGTTCCAGAAATAACAATAGCTATATAATAAGAATGAAAGTTTTGTATCAAAATTTGATATAATTCGTATTCGATTCCTTCTAAGTTTTGTTCACCACTCGAAAAAGCGTCTTCTACAAAACTTTTAATCGCGGTTAACATGCCCGAGAGCATATCTTTATCTAAGGTTTCTGTAATGGTGTAATTGCCCAAAAGCAATCCAGAACCTTTCTGAATGACGAAGACCTCGCTAATAACCGGTTTATCGAGTTCGCTTAATATTAAATCACCTTCTTTTACACCCGAGAATATCGCTTTAAACTTACGCTTTAACACACTCATGGAGAAGGTGTTATTTACCTTAGAATTGATGTTCTCAGAAAGCATTTTAATCTCGTTCTGAATATATCGTTTGATCATTTTACCCATAATTGGGTACAATGCCTCTACGATCGAATCTTTAGAGTTTTCTACTTCTTCTTTAAGGGTTTGAGTGATGGTGGGACCCAAAGTGGTTGGGATTTCCTTGACAAATTCGTCAAAGTGACCATCGATGATTGGGTCTATTTTTTTGGCAAGTTTCTCCCGCTTTTCGAGGGTCTCAGAAATCTTTTCTAACCGCTGATTAATAGCATCGGCAACCTGCCTGTCGTCGATTAACAGGATTTCTCTTAGCAATCTAAGTTTTTCCTTTTCTTCGACCATTTGTCAGGGTTTACGATCTAATTTTCTCCCCAAGTTTAATTAGTAAGTCGCCCAATTCGGTTTTGTTTACTTTGGCCGAATCAAGGGCTTCTGTTTTGTCATTGACCGCTGCTTCTAAATCTGTAATACGAATATTCACATCGGTGCTCAACGAATCGATAGACTGCATAAGCTCTTCGCGTACTTGGTCTACATAAGTCTCTAAGGCTTCTTTCTTTTGCTGAATTTCTTTTTTGAGCGTATCAAATTCACTGTCGTACTGCTCAATGTTTTCGCCAAAAATCAGCTGCTTAATCGCCTCTATTTTAGAGGTTGGATCTAAAGTAGGTTCTTCTTTTTTTGGTTGTTTTTGCTTGGCCATAATTCACGTTCTTCTAGGCTAATGTACTAAAATTGTTAAAAGTATCTATTTACTGTTCTAATTACGCATGCATCGCTCTAACTGATCTACCATGTTCGTGCTTCCGCAAAAGAACGGAACCCTTTGATGTAGTTCGGTAGGAGTGATATCTAAAATGCGTGTAAAACCATCACTGGCTTTTCCTCCGGCTTGTTCAGCCAGAAAAGCCATTGGATTACATTCGTAGAGGAGTCGGAGTTTTCCGTTAGGATTCTTAGAGGTACTAGGATACATATAAATGCCGCCTTTGATCATGTTGCGATGGTAATCAGATACCAACGACCCGATATATCGAGAGGTATAGGGACGATCTTCTTCTTCTTTTTGGCAGAATTTGATATAGTCTTTTACCCCTTGTGGGAAATGGACGTAATTACCTTCGTTTACCGAATAGATAGTTCCGTCTTTAGGGAATTGCATATTAGGATGCGACAAATAATAGGTGCCAATCGCTGGGTTAAGCGTAAAACCGTTAACCCCGTGACCCGTCGAATAAACAATCATAGTAGAGGTTCCGTAAATGATATAGCCTGCCGCAACTTGCTTGTTTCCAGCTTGCAGAAAGTCGTCAATAGTTACAGGAGTTCCTTCTGGAGTTACACGGCGATAGATAGAAAAAATAGTACCTACAGACACATTTACATCTATGTTAGAAGACCCATCCAGAGGATCGATAAGTACTACATATTTGTTCTCGTTTTTAAGGTTGCGCCCCTTTATAGTAACGTAATGATCTTCTTCTTCGCTCGCGATTCCGCAGACGATTTCGCGATTGGTCAATGTTTTAATAAAAGCTTCGTTTGCAAAAACGTCTAGCTTTTGCTGATCTTCTCCCTGAGCATTCATATCGCCAGCAGCGCCCAAAATGTCTACGAGTCCAGCTTTGTTCACTTCGTGGTTAACTACTTTTGCAGCCAATCGAATCGAATTAATCAAACGAGAAAGCTCGCCAGATGAATACCTAAACTCACTTTGATTTTCGATTATGAATTCACCAAGCGTTTGATTTCTAATTGCCATAGGAGTATTAACAAGAATTTGCCGCAAATATCGTTAATTTTAAGAAATTGCCCCGATATTTGTTGCTTTAAAACCGTTTATGGACTATTTAATCAGACCCGCTCAAGCTAAAGATGTAACCGCAATGTTGGGCTTAATACAAGAGCTAGCCGATTTTGAGAAAGAACCCGATGCCGTTAATATTAACGAGGCTGCTTTATTGGAGTTTGGCTTTGGAGAGAATCCGTTATACCATTGTTTTGTGGCCGAGGCCGAAGGCCAGGTGATTGGGATGGCCTTGGTATATTTTAAATTTTCTACCTGGAACGGAAAAGCCCTTCATCTAGAAGACCTCGTGGTTTCTGCCGATATGCGCGGTAAAGGAATAGGCGAAGCCTTGCTTAATCGCGTAGTGCAATTCGGAAAAGAAAACAAGGTAAAAAGAATTGGATGGGTGGTATTAGATTGGAACAAAGGCGCTATTAAATTCTACGAACAAAAGGGCGCAAATATTTATACAAACTGGAACATTGCTCAACTCGACGAGCAAACGATCGCCACCTTTAATACTTTAAACGAATGAGGGTATTTAAGTTTGGTGGAGCCTCTGTTAAGGATGTAGAGAGTATTAGAAACGTTGCCAAAGTGCTAGATCATACAGGGTACAACAATCTGGTTGTTGTTATCTCTGCAATGGGCAAAATGACCAATCAAATGGAGCGCGTTGTAGACGCCTATTGCAATGATTCGGGTACGCTCGAAAGCGAACTGGCAGCTGTCTATACGTTTCATTACGATATAATCGAAGGATTGTTTCCTCAAAAAACACACCCTATCTATGGTATTTTTTTAGGACTCTTAGAAGATTTAAAAGGGTTTATAAAAACCAATAAATCTAAAGAGCGCCCATTTATTTACGATCAAATTGTGAGTTTTGGGGAGTTGTTTTCTACGCATATCTTAAGCGCATATCTTACAGATGCAGGATACAAAAACAGTTGGTTAGACGCTAGACGCTGTATTAAAACAGACGACAATTATCGCGACCCACGAGTAGACTGGAACCTAACACAAGCCAACATTTCTAAATATGTAGACCCAGAGCAGTTAACCGTTACTCAAGGGTTTTTAGGATCAGAAACATCGCATAACTTTACTACAACTTTAGGTAGGGAAGGTTCCGATTACACAGCGGCTATTTTTGGATATTGTTTAAACGCACAGGACGTCACGATTTGGAAAGATGTACCTGGCGTTCTCAACGCAGATCCAAGGCATTTTGAACAAACCGCATTGCTAGAGCAAATCTCCTATCGTGAAGCCATCGAGCTTGCATTTTACGGAGCTTCTGTGATTCATCCAAAGACGTTACAGCCCTTGCAACGTAAAGAAATCCCGCTTTATGTGCGGTCTTTTCTAAAACCCGAAGGTAAAGGAACCTGTGTGGGGAAGGGCAAAACATTGGAGCCTATGATTAGTTGCTTTATTCTTAAAAAAGATCAGGTGCTAATCTCGTTGTCTTCCCTAGACTTCTCTTTTATGGTAGAAGACCACATTGGCGATGTGTTTAAGTGGTTGCATCGTTTTAAAATGAAGGTAGAACTCATACAAAATTCGGCCATTAGTTTTTCTGTATGCGTAGACAACAAATTTAATAAGCTGCCAGAATTACTTATAAAACTCAGGGAGAATTTCTTGGTAGAATATCACGAAAACGTGACCCTATACACGGTGCGACATTCTGTGCCACAGGAGATTGCCAAGCTCACAAAAGGACAAGAAGTCTTGCTTAAACAAGAGACGCAAGAAACCGTTCAAATAGTTATCAATCAAGCTTAGAATCGCTATATTTGTTAGCTTTAGCAGGTATAAATGGGACTCGTAACAGCCAAAGAGGTAGCCAGTGCAATAGGTGTTAGTAAACTTGGGTTTATTGGCACTTTTATAGGTTGGGTACTAATGAAAGTACTCAAGATCTCTACGATGAACAAAATTTACGACAAGCATAAGCACCTAAAAGATGTAGAGTTTGTATCGTCCTTGTTAGAGGAGTTTGAGATAAAGTTCGAAATCCCAGAAGAAGACCTTAGACGTATTCCAAAAACGGGTTCTTTTATTACAATATCTAATCATCCGCTTGGCGGAATCGATGGTATTTTACTTTTAAAATTGCTTTTAGAAGTACGACCAGATTATAAGATTATTGCCAACTTTTTGTTGCATCGCATCGAGCCATTAAAACCGTATGTGATGCCGGTAAATCCTTTCGAAGACCGCAAAGACGTTGGCTCGAGCATTCAAGGTTTTAAAGCGGCTTTAGGGCATTTAAAAAACGATATGCCTTTGGGTATTTTTCCTGCTGGAGAAGTATCTACCTACAAAGACGACAAGCTGGTTGTAGACAAACCATGGGAAGTTGCCGCGATGAAACTTGTCAAAAAGGCCGAAGTACCTGTGGTGCCCATTTATTTTCATGCCAAAAACAGCAAGTTGTTTTACCGTTTGGCCAAATTAAGTGACACCTTACGAACCGCGAAGCTTCCGTCAGAACTACTCACTCAAAAAGAGCGCACCATTCGTGTTAGAATCGGGAACCCAATTTCTGTAAAAGACCAGCTTGAGCATCAATCTTTAGATGATTTTACCGAGTTCTTGCGTAAAAAAACCTATGTGCTTGCGAATCCGTACGAAAAGAAAAAATTAATTGATTCTATTCCCAAAACCTTAAAGATTCCGAAGCCACCTAAAAAGATAGCTGGCCCTGTATCGGTAGAGGCTATAGAAGAAGAAATCGCCCAATTAAGAGCCGACGAAAAGCGCTTGTTGCAAAGTAAAAACTACGAAGTCTTTTTGGCTGCAGCTCCTAGTATTCCTGCTATCTTACAAGAAATTGGTCGCTTGCGCGAGATCACCTTTAGAGCCATAGGAGAAGGCACCAATCAGTCTACAGACTTGGATCAGTTTGACGGGTATTATCACCATATGTTTTTGTGGGATTCTAACGAAAAAACGCTGGTCGGGGCTTATAGAATGGGCTTAGGATCTAAGATTTTTGAAGCCTACGGAATCGATGGATTTTACCTGCAAGATCTCTTTAGATTTGAACCCGAATTGTACCCTATGATGAGTAAGTCTATAGAGATGGGTAGGGCTTTTATTGTAAAACAGTATCAGCAAAAACCGATGCCACTCTTTTTGCTTTGGAAAGGCATTGTACATACAACTTTGCGCTTTCCTGAGCATCGATATCTAATAGGGGGAGTGAGCATAAGCAATAAGTTTTCTGACTTTTCTAAATCGCTTATGATCGAGTTTATGAAGTCAAATTATTACGATCCCTACGTGGCGCAATACATCAATCCTAAAAAGGAGTATAAAGTAAAGCTCAAGGATGCAGACAAAGACTTTATTTTTGACGAAACAGAGGCAGACCTTAATAAGTTTGACAAACTTATCGACGAGGTCGAACCTGGCGAGCTGCGACTGCCTGTACTTATCAAAAAGTACATCAAACAGAACGCAAAAGTAGTTGCCTTTAATGTAGATCCTCTTTTTAATAATGCGGTCGATGGCTTGATGTATATTCGCATTGCCGACTTACCCGAAAGCACCGTAAAACCTGTTATGGAGGAGTTTCAGGCCGAGCTTGAGAAAAAGTATGGGCAACGTTCCGAAGAGGAATAAACTAATCGTTACATGGCACACTATAAGGCGAAATAGGATTGGAGTTTCCAGTCCATTTTAAAAAGGTGGAATCACGCACCTTCATGCGACTCGCTAGATTGGGTTTTAAATAGTCGTTTGGCACACAATATCCTCTAGAGATCAACTGTATTTTTCCGCTTTTGTAAATATTGATTAAACTATAGCCAAAGAAACTAGCCGCTCCGTTGGGACTTCCAGCGTTTCCTGCCGTAACCTGCGTAGTTTTTGCATTATTGGGTTGATACCGTTGGTAATCGTGTTTATGTGCAGCCAAATAAGCGACTACATTGTTTGCACTCATCGTATCCCAAAAACTCTTGGCATTTGGCAGACCGTCGTGATTTCCGGCAGGGACTTGTCCGTTTACAAAATACGGGCGATGGCCTAAAGCAAAAACATGTTTTACTCCTGGGTCCTTATTAAGTGCCACAATTTTTTGGTTTATCCAGTTTATTGGGAATTTTCCTTCTTCGCCATAAGTTTTACCGGTAGCTGGCGGGTTATACGTGTCGGTGTTAATTACCACAAATCCTATGCTATCTTTTATAAAGGAAAACGTGAGCCTGTTGTCTAAATTTAGTGCATTAGGGGCTGTGTCGCGACCTTTTGGCAAATGGTCTTGCATATATTCTAAAAACACATCGGTACTATATTCTAAAGGATATTCATGATATACTTTTGGAGGACCTTCTACGGATTGCAGTAGTTCGTGATTGCCAGGTACTGCTACCATTTTGATCCCAGATGAATCCAGTTTTTTAACTGTTTCTAATCCCACCCATGCGTTTAACTGAGTGGCTAAATCGATGGTGTCGGTTTGCTCTGCGCGAACAATATCTCCTAGATTAAAAAATAGGTCGGGGGTTATTTCTTGGTTTATCATGTCTAAAACAATACTGTCTAAAGCCACATGATTTGCTGTAGAAGGATTGGAGCTTTGATGCACATCAAATCCAACACGATTACAACCCGTAAAGGCAAAACTAAATACGATAGGATCGGCTTTTTCTTGCGCAATTTCTTCTGAACATGACGATCCAATTAAAAAAGTCGCCAGGGCAATGGCATAGTAATTTTTCATATGATTGATTTAGTATTCGATAGTACCACAAAATATTTGAGAACAATTTTCGCTGGTTTGTTGCGCCCAGACCAAGGTTTTACCATCAGGACTAAACTTGGCATGCTGGGCATACATTTTAGCAGTACTCACTTGAACCGCATCTGTGCTCTGATATGGAATTGTGATGCGTTTTAAAAATATCTGCATCATTCCGTTGTCTCCCTTGGCCTCGAATGCCATTACGGTTCCGTCAGGGCTAAACCATGGAGCCCGACCAATAGCGCCTTTTTCGTCTGAAGAAAATAACTCGGGATCATTAAAACCATCTTGTATCCAAATCTGATTTATATTTTGATCGTAAGTTAGTTTTCGTGGTTGTCCTGCAAAGGCCACCAAATTAGAATTAGTAGGAGAAACGGTGCCCATTCCAGACATAAAAAGCTCTGGAGTGAGCGTCCAGATATCGTTGGTAGAAAGCTCGTATTTGAGCAGTTCGTATTTGCTATAATTGGTAAGAAGTAAACTTTTGCCGTTGGCAAACCAAGCAGGATAAGACAAGATTGCATCCTTAAATCCAGGGGTTGTGATGGCTTTTGCACTATCGGGCGTACCTCCAGGTTTTAGTAGCATGACAGTGCTCGTACCATTGGCGATGGCGGTGAATGCGATGGCGTTTGGTTGGGAGCTAGACCAAGACCAATCGGCTCTTAAGCATTGATAGGAGTCACTGTAGTAATAGCAAGACTCCCCATTTTTAATAGTATTATCGATAGGCACGCTAAAGAGCTGTGCGTTCATTTTATTTATAATACTTCTTTCGAACAAAACCGTTTTACCATCAGGAGCAAAACAAGGTCTGCCGTCTGAATAAATTGGATTTGATTGACCGAGTTGTGTGATTGGTCTAATACCTTTCAGATTCATAGCGGTGAATTAAACCTTAAATTTAAGCGGCAAATCCAACCTATGTAAGGGTATTAATACGGGGTTTTACATCTATAGGTTAAAGACATCCAGCACATTAGCGATTTTGAAGCCTTGATTAACGCAATTTTGATAGGCCTCAGATTGATTGTCTAACACCGGATTGGTATGATTAAAATGAATGAAGTGAATCTTAGCTTTTTCTGAATCGGGAAGGTCTTTAAACAGGGCGATACTCTCTTCTATAAATGGATGTGGAATCTGAGAAATGTCTCGAGTCCCTATTTCTTGTCCATGATAAAAAGTTCCGTCTAAAAAGGCATAGTCTACTTGAGCGATTTGTGCTATAATCGATTCTTCCCAGAGCGACCACTTATCGATGTCTGGGATAAAAAGCACCGATTTTTTTGGACCGATAATTTTAAATCCAACAGTTTCTGAATATTCATCTCTGTGTGGCACCCTAAAAGGAACCACCCTAAGCGAATCGCTTAAAACCACAACTTGCTTGTCTGCAATTGGTTTTATGCTAATATTATTAAGCCCGACCAATTGATTCCAGGGACCATTGGTGCTTAAAAACTCTTGCATTCTGGGCATCGCATATACAGGGACTTGATTTGCATTTTTTGCTTCCTTGCCAAAATATTGCAATCCCGTATAATGCCCAATATGTGCGTGCGTCGCAAAAACTCCCGAAGGCATCACCTCTGGCGCCAGTCCTGCCTGAGAGTTTAAAAGATGAACTTGTCTTGATAAGTCTGGAGTAGCTTCAAACAGATAGGTGGATTGATCCTCTGGGTCTATCACTCCTAACGAGACTACCATGTTATAAGCGTCAGGATTCGCTATTTGCTCAGTACAACAAGATTTTTTGCAACCTAAGTGTGGTAATCCACCGTCTTGTAAGGTGCCAAGTATCACCAAACGAAGTTTTGTATCTGGCTGAATTTTTTGCACAGCTGATTCGACCAAAGGTTTTGATACCTTGTCTTGGTTACAACCAAAACAAAAAACACAGAGTAATAATAGTGTTGCTCTTAACAAGACGACAATTTTTATCAAGGTACTAATTTAGTCAGAATAAAATCTTAATGTACCTTTAGCAGCATGCGCGATTGGGTAGAGAATCTTTTAGGAATTACGCTGCCGGTATTTATACGGTTTAAGCTGCTGTTGTTTGTTCCGTGGGCATTGCTTTTTGTATTGGGTTTTTGGGCCATTCCATATCTCGAAGATTACTTAAAAGAATTAATAGGCTTTGGCCTCTTTACTCTAGCGTTAGCTGGGGTTTCTCTATTAATCAATAGCCAAAAGTGGCGTCAATGGACCGCTTTAGTGGCGGCTATAATTCTGTATTTTTTCGTCTTTTTTAAGCTCACCTTTTATTGGGAGTATCAGACCAAAGTGAGCGTATCTGCTATGTTCGTGATTTTTGAAACCAATGGTTCTGAGGCATCAGACTTTTTGAGCAATTATTTAGACTGGCGCGCGGTTTTACTTGTAATCGGGGCCCTTTTTTATTTTTATTTTGCGGCGAAATGGCTTAAAAATAGTCGTTTGAGCCTGACCACTATTACCAAGCAAAATCGGTTGATTCAACTTGTGAGATTCGTCCTTATAGCAGGCATCATTGCAGGGAGTATTTTTGGAATTCACTGGAAGTTTCCAGACGAAAACATACCGTATACCGTAGTAAGTAGTTTTAAGGATTATAAACAAACCAAGGAGCTTTTAAAAGATCAATTGGCGCAGCCTACGGGGCTAGATGTTCAGGTAAAGAGTTATGCTTCGGATAAAGCCACTTTTGTAGTTGTAATTGGCGAATCTACCACAAGAAGAAACTTGCAACTCTATGGTTATGATCGTGAAACCAACCCTAAACTAAACGAAATTAAGCAGGAATTGCTGGTTTTTGACAGCGTGATTAGTCCGCATGTACACACCATAACGGCCCTTGATAAAATAATGACGCTTCAAAGCTTTGAGAAACCCAAAGTAGACCCTAATGTTTCTATCGTTCAGCTCGCCAATCAGGCTGGCTATAACACCTATTGGCTTTCTAATCAAAGAGCAGTGGGGGTGTTCGAAAGCATTCCAACGATTATAGGTTCTGGCGCAAATCGCCGCTTCTTTCTTAACGGCAATGCTTATAACGACGTTGCACACGATCAGGTTTTACTGCCTACCTATAAAGAAATATTACAGGATAGTAGTGATCAAAAAGTGATTTTTGTGCATTTGATGGGAACTCATGTGGGATACGACAAACGTTACCCTAAAGAGTTTGATATATTTAAGGGCCAAAGAAAAGATAAGGATGCCGCAGCATCGGGCTATATAAATCAATACGACAATGCCATTCGTTATAACGACTGGTTGTTAAGGGAATTTATAGAAGAATTACGCAAGATTTCAGGAGAAAAAGTACTGCTGTATTTTTCTGACCACGGCGACGATGTTTTTGACCAGCATCAGGCCATTGGGCATAATGAATTTAAGGCCACACGACCCATGTACGAGGTTCCTTTTGTCTTATGGGCTCCAAACCCAGAAATACATCTGTATAGCAAGGTAATCGATGTAGAAAGTCGCCCATATTCGCTAGATGATTTCGAACATACTTATGCAGACTTATTACAGTTTAAGTTTACTGGGTACGATGCCACCAAAAGTGTGCTAAACGTTTCTTTTGAGCCAAAAAAACGCATCATTCAAGACACGATTGACTATGATAACTGGTAAGCGAATAAAAAAAATAGCCAAGCTGTTCGTTATTCTTGTGTTGCTGGCATTTGCCTACAAACACAACCCGTATCAGGTCGAATTTTTAGGACATTATGACAAGATTTGGGCGCATCGCGTGAACACAACGGCAAAGCTCAATTGGTCTACGCCATTCTTTATTGGTGTCGAACTAGATCTGGTTTTTACAGATGGCATTTTGGATGTTAGGCATCCGCCCTTGGAATCTACCGATTTGAGTTTTGAGCATTATTTAAAAAGTCTAGATGCAGATAAAAACATTGGACTTTGGTTAGATATCAAAAATCTAGAACCCGCCAATGCCAGTCTAATTCACGAAAGAATTTCGAGCCTACTCGCTAGTTCTGCTTATGATAAATCGTTGTTGCTAATCGAGTCTCAAAACCCCGATGGGTTAAAGCCGTTTTTAGATGATGGATTTAGATGTAGTTATTATTTACCCGTTGGTTTGCACAGCATGTCAAAGGAAGAATTATCGCCGCTAGTAAACATGATCAACGAAGTAATAATGGATTATCCGAGCCTCGAGATTTCTTCTCATTTTAGAGATTATGAGCTGATGCAGCAATTTAATGCTTCCAAAAACCTATGGATAACGCGCTACTCAAGATTTAAAGATTATAAACTAATCAGGTCTATACTAGCTGATTCGACCGTTAATACAGTGCTTATCCCATACAGGTCCGTAGTTGGCAATCGTTAAAAATAACGAGCACCGAACTCCTCGCAGTAGGCTTTAATTTGATCTCTCGCTTTGGCAAATTCAACTTTTTTATCGCTTTCGGACCCTTCAAATTTTGACGGATCGTAAAAGTTGTGATGTAATCTTTTGGCATTTGGCGCTGCTATAAAGGGGCAGTTTTCGTGTGCATGATCGCATACCGTTATGATAAAATCCCAATCGATGTTTTTATACTCATCTACATGATTAGAGGTATGCGTGCTCAAGTCGACCCCGTCTAAAGCCATGGTAGCGACAGCTCCAGGGTTAAGGCCGTGGGTTTCTATCCCGGCGCTATAAATGGCTGCTTTGCCTTTTAAGATTTGCTTTAAATAGCCGTGAGCCATTTGGCTTCTGCAGCTATTACCGGTGCAGAGTACAAGAATGTTTTTCATAGATTGGAATTGATTAGTTCTTCGTTCTAGTAAGATGTTGTCATGCCAGATTCCATCGCGTTGCGCGATCTGTTTTCTAATACCGACTCTTCTAAAGCCACAGTTTTCATGCAGTAAGATGCTGGCTTTGTTCTGCGGAAATATTCCTGCTTGAAGCGTCCAGAATCCGGCAGCTTCGCTGGCTTTAATCAGGTGATTCAGCAAGGTTTTACCCCAGCCTTTGCCTCTATGTTGAGCAGACAAATAGATGGTGTCCTCTGCCACGCCTCGATATACGTCTCTTTTTGAGACAGCGCTAAGAGCACACCATCCGATTACTACTTCGTCTATGGTGGCAACAAATCTGCAAACTGGCAAAAATTTGGAATCCCACTCAGACCAAGTCGGTATTTTGGTCTCAAAACTAGCGACCCCAGTAGCTAGCCCGTCTGTATATATTTGAGCTACTGCTGGATAATCGGCTTTTGTAAGAGGCCTAATCTTCATGCTAACAGCATCCGCTGGTCGGGTCACAGCAACTTGATTGTTCTCCTGCCATAGCAGGTTCGGGCACTCCACATTCGTCTTTAGCCTTACAGTCTGTTGCTTCTACGCTCAATCTAAAAATCAAATTGTTCTCGATAACCTGAGCCCCAACAACATGTAATTGGGCTGTGTGAAACAGGCTATTGCTGTATTCAAACTTTACTACGGCGTCCATATCGTAAGGCCTCATCGAGCCCACTTTGTTAAGAATGCTCAGGGCTTTGAAAGCGGTCATATATTCTGTTTTGCCAATTTCACTAGGGCTTTCCCAAAGCTGAATAATGGTTTCGTTCCAAGCATCTGTGTTGGCTCCGCAGTCTACGGCGTCAATTTTTACGTGCTTCACTTCTGTGATATGATAATTGGCTCCTACTAATTGATTTGGAGCATATTCGAATAACAAAGCACAATTCTTATTGGCTTCTAAAAGGGATAAAACTTCTTTAGTATTCATAATATAATTGATTTGTTAGCAACACTTGCGTTCGGCGGTTTCGAAAAACTCTTGAAACAGCTCCTTTAAAAGTGTTAGTCTAGATTTATTAATGGTGTAATACTGGCTCTTGCCGTCAAACGAACTCTTAAGCAAACCAGATTTTTTGATTACCTGCAAATGCTGTGAAGTAGTGGGTTGAGACAAACGTATCTTTTCAGAGATATCTTTACATAAGCAACCTTCACAATCTCCTATATAATTGAGGATAGAAATTCTGGCAGGATGCGATAGCACCTTGGCCAAGTCTGCTAGTTGATTGGCCTTTAACGAATGAATATGTCTTTTAGATACGCCCATAATTAAATTTATATATTGCAATATTACGATAATACACTGTAAAATAAAAGCCTTTTGCTTAAAAAGGCGATTATTTTTTATAACCAGGGACGCTTATTCGCCTGATAGGTATCGTAAAATTCGCTATCGCTTTTGGTTAAATAGATGATTCCTTCTACAATGGCGAACACTCCTACAAGCCAACTCAACAACCCAAAACTAAAGATACTTAAAGCTAAGGTTGCCACTAACATGATTACCCCTTCTTGTGTATATCCCAATATAAATTTGTGTATGCCTAAGCTGCCCACTACTATGGCCAAAATTCCGGCAAGCACTTTTTTATTGTCTTTAGAAGTTTGCACTTCGTTCCAACTCTCTTTAATATTCTTGGCTGCGTCTTTTGCTGCATCGCTGGCTTCGCTGGCGGCTTCTTTTGCCTTGTCGGCGGCATTCTCAAAACCTTCTTTAAGATCGTCGCCTAAATTTTTATCGTCACTCATTTCTTTTGGTTAAAATTTACGGTATTTAAAGGTAGGTAAATTTTATAAAAAAGCGGCGTCAATAGGCTCCCAGAGTTCTAGTTTGTTTCCTTCTGGGTCGAGGATCCACCCAAACTTGCCATAGTCGTACTCTTCTACTTCGCCAACGACTGTAACGCCTTCTTCTTTGAGAACCGCAAGAAGTTCGTGCAAGTTTTCTACCCGAAAGTTCATCATAAATTGCTTTTCACTTGGGGCAAAGTACTTGGTGTCGTCTTTAAAAGGGCTCCATTGTGTAGAGCATTTATTGCCTTGTTCGTCTTGCCACCAAAATGTGCAGCCGTAGGCATCTGTGTTAAGCCCTAAGCGCTCTTTATACCATTGTTTAATAGCGTCTGGATCTTTTGTTTTAAAAAAGAATCCGCCTAAACCTGTTACTCTGTTTTTCATCTCGTATTAATTAGTTATACTTTTTTGAGGAGTTTTTAAAATCATGGCAGAAATTATAGAGACTATAATTCCAACAATCATGACTGTAACAAACATAAGCAGTGCCATCTGAGCACTCGAATAAATTGGAGGCTCACCTTCGTATCCTTGCTCCTTTAATGATGCCGCATATTCTACTGCAAAATCTGGATAAATAATCGAGGTGAAAAGCGCGTCAATTAAGCCAATTCCAACTCCAGCAAAAACACTAATAAGCACGCCTATGCCTAAGGCCTTTTTAAAGGTAATAGTGCCGTTGTTTTCTTTATCACGATATGCCTTAATACCAAAATAAGCAAAAGACACCGCAATAATCATAGTAGCATACCCAAAAGCAACTTCTATACTGCTAGGGAAAGATTTTCCAAAAAGCAAGGCGGCAGAAAACACTAAAGCACCAGACAATAGTGCGTACAATCCAAATTTTAAAACTGTTTTGTTCATATGATTAAATTTTCTCAAAACTAGCATTAGCGGCTAGTTTGAGACTCATACTAAAGTACCAAATTAATCATACTTATGGTGGAATCGCTTATTTTTTGAGTAGTTGCAGTTCTCTGGCAAGACTAATTGCCTGCGTTCTGCGTTTGGCATTGAGTTTTACCAAAATATTAGACACATGTGTTTTCACTGTGCTTTCTGACACAAATAATTGCTCGCCAATCTCTTTGTTAGAAGCTCCTGCAGACATCGCAGACAGCACCTCTAATTCGCGCGTGGTAAGCCCAATTTCTTTTCCTTTTAAAGCATCTAGTACTATCGAATTGTTCTGTTGTTTGACGGCATTTTGTTTCGAAATCCAAACACCTATCCAAAAAAACACCAAGGCCAAAATAGACAGAATCAGTTCTACAGAAAGATCGCCAGAGATCCACCAATATTTGCTAATAGCTAGCAAACAAAACAAAGCGACAATAAGCAACCCAAATCGTACGATGGTTTTGGTCATGGCTTAAAATTTTCGATTATTTTATCTACGATGGTCTGGGCCAATTTACGCTTGCTTTCTATAGTCCATCCAGCGATATGCGGACTCAAAATCACATTGTCAAAGCGCATTAATTGTGTTAAGGCTTCTGGAGTATTATCATTCTCGAAAAGTGATTCAAAAGAGCTTTTTTCGTATTCCAATACATCGAGACCAGCCCCGAGTATTTGTTCTGATTGCAAGGCTGCAACCAAATCTTTAGTGACCACGTTTTTGCCGCGAGCCGTATTGATAAAATAAAAGGGATTGGTAAATGAATCGATAAAGGCTGCGTCTACCATTTTGTTGGTAATTGGAGTCCAAGGCGTGTGCAAACTCAAAACCTGAGCCTTTTGTTGTAGTGTTTTAAGCGAAACTTGCGTTGCATTATGATCGCCCACACCTTCTATTATGTCGTAACAAATCACCTCACAATCAAAGCCTTGCAGTTTTTTGGCAAAGGCCTTACCCATATTGCCGTAGCCAATTAGACCAACCGTCTTGCCTTCTAGCTCGATACCGCGATTTTGCTCCCGGTTCCAGTGACCACTTTTTACCGCTGCGTTTGCTCGAATCAAATTATTGGTGAGCGCCAATAGCATTCCTAAGGCATGTTCTCCCACTGCGTTTCTGTTTCCTTCGGGTGCAGAAAACAAGCGCACACCTTTTTGAGCCGCTGCTTGAGTGTCTATACTTTCTACCCCTGCACCAACTCTTGCGATAAATTGTAAGTTGGAAGCCTTGTCTAAAAACGCGGCATCAATGCGAATACGACTTCGTACCACGATGCCCTGATAAGCTTCTATTTTTGCTATTACTTGATCGTAATCGCTGGTGGAATCTACATGATTTGTAAACCCAGCTGCTTCTAGTTGTTCTAGCAGTAACGGATGATTATTATCTAGGTGCAGTATGTTCACAGCAATTATATTTCTGGATATGTAGTTTGCGTTTTTTCGTGGGCTACTTTTCCAGTGTGTTTTGTGCTTAGTTTTTCGAATAATAATAAATGAACTTCTTCTCCATCTTGGGTTTTTGGGCAATGCTCTACCCCTTTAGGAACCACGATAATCTCACCTTCATTTACAATTTCTACGCGGTCTCTAAAGTGCATTTCTAACCTGCCTTTTTGAACCATAAATAGTTCGTCTTCATGCTCATGGGAATGCCAAACGAATTCGCCTTTAATCTTGGCCAGAATTACTTGCATGTCGTCTACCATGGCGATTCGTCTTGGATGCCAATGGTCAGAAAAAAGACCTAATTTTTTTGTAATATTTATTGGAGTCATGTCGTTTATTGTTCAAATAAAATACAAATTTTCTGAGGAATCTTAACAGGCTTTACTGTTTTAGCGTCGAGCAAACACCAAACCGTTTTTGCTCTTACCAAGGTTACTTTGTCAGACGGCCTTATAATTTGATAATGCCGCTCGCATTTTGCTCCAGTAATTTGTTGTACCCAAGTCTCTACCACTAACGATTCGCCTAAAAAAGCCGAGGCCTTATAATCGATAGAATGATGCAGCACATACCAAATAAAATCGTTTTGTAATTGAGGCGTCGTTACCTGCTTCCAATGACCTTCTGCGGCCATAAGACACCATAATAAATACGTGAGATTGTTTACATGATCACGCTCGTCTATCGCTTCTGGTCCTACTTTGATGGGTAAGGAAAATCGGGGCGCACTCAAAACTGCAGAATTAACTTGGAGATATAGAAAAACAAAAAGATTCCAAAGATATCGTTACTCGTAGTAATAAAAGGGCCGGTCGCAATGGCCGGATCAATTCCTCGCTTGTCGAGTATAATAGGGACAAAGGTGCCAATAAGAGCTGCAATGATAATAACGCTCAGCATAGACAGTGCAATGGTAAGGCTAAACATTAATTCGTAGTTCATTATAAAGCCAAAGAGTATTACCAAAGCACCAAGAGCAATTCCGTTAATAAGGCTTAAGCCAACTTCTTTGAGTAGCCTATTGAGCAAGCTTCCTTTTACAATATCGTTTGCCAAACCTTGCACGATAATCGCACTCGATTGAACCCCAACGTTTCCTGCCATCGCAGCGATAAGCGGCGTAAAAAAGAACAACATTTTTACCTGTGGGTCGTCCATTAGGCTTTCAAAATCTTGCAGTATAAACACACTGGCTAAACCACCAAAAAGGCCTAAAACCAGCCAAGGTAAACGCGCTTTAGTGAGTTCAAAAATGGAGTCATCTGCCTCTACTTCTTGTGTAATACCTGCGGCTAATTGATAATCTTTTTCTGCTTCGTCTTTTATATAATCTACGATATCGTCAATGGTAATACGCCCTAATAAGATACCTTCGTGGTCTACCACTGGAATCGCTTCAAGGTCGTATTTTTGCATGATTCTAGCTACCTCGTCACCATCTGTGTCTACGTTTACAGAATCTACCTTGTCTATATAAATCTCAGAAATACGAGTTTTTTCGTCTACCGTTAAAAGGTCTTTTAGCGACAAACGCCCAATAAGCATTCCGACTCTATCTGTCACATAAATCGAGTGAACCCTGGTAACATTTTGTGCCTGCCTGCGCATTTCTCTCACACAGCCCGCAACCGTCCATGTTTCTTTCACCTGAACAAGTTCTTTTGCCATTAATCCACCCGCACTATCGTCTTCGTAACTAAGAAGCTCTCTAATTTCTTCTGCATGCTTTTCGTCGTCAATTTTGTCGATTACTTCCTGCTGAATCTCTTCGTCGAGCTCTGCCACGACGTCTGCGGCATCGTCGGTATCCATCTCGATTACCTCTTCTGCAATTTCTTTTGGAGAAAGGTTATCGAGCAGTCTTTCGCGCACATCTTCGTCTAGCTCCATAAGAGCGTCAGAAGTGGTTTCGCTATCTAATAGTCGTAATAGGTAAGTTGCTTCCTCAAGGTCGAGTTCGTCTAGAAATTCGGCGATATCAGCATAGTGATAGTCATCAAACAATTCGGTTAGCTCAGCATCTTTCTGCTGACTAATAAATTGTTCGACTTTCTCGACTAACTCATCTGTTATCTGAAATGCCATCCTTCTCTAGTTTTTGAGTGAGTTCCACAAATTTCGATACGGATAATTGTTCCGGGCGAAGCCCAAAGATACTATCTTCTTTCAATTTATCGCTTAAATCAAAAGATTTTAAACTGTTACGCAAGGTCTTACGTCTCTGATTAAAACTAGTCTTTACCACCCGAAAGAACAGGGCTTCATCACAAGGTAATTCATAATTTTCCTTACGGGTTAATCGTAGCACGCCACTGTCAACTTTGGGAGGAGGATTAAAAACCCCGGGCGGGACTGTAAACAAATATTCGGCCTCATAAAAGGCTTGAGTTAATACAGACAGGATTCCATAGGCTTTACTGCCTTCCTTATGGCAAATACGGCGGGCCACTTCCTTCTGAAACATCCCACTAAATTCCGGAATCAAATGCCTTAAAGCTAAGGTTCTAAACACGATTTGAGTAGAGATGTTGTAGGGGTAGTTACCAATCACTGCAAACGGAACATTACCCGTGATTTCGGGTAAATTCGCCTTTAAAAAATCGGCTTCTACGATGCTTATGTTTTCGTTTAAGAAGTTGGCTTTTAAATAGGCTATCGACTCGGTATCGATGTCCATCGCAATTACTTTTTTGTCGCTTTCGAGCAGGTATTTGGTAAGCACACCCATACCAGGGCCAACCTCAACGATGGTATTGTAAGAATCTTGTTGTAGGGTATTAGCAATTTTTTGAGCGATGTTTAAATCGGTTAAAAAATGTTGCCCTAAGTGTTTTTTTGGTGATACCATCTTTAGTGTTCACTAATTATTTCGAGCTCTGTTCTAAAGGCAACAAACTTGCCTTCAAAAGCTTTGCTTTGCCCTCGCAAAGCTTCGGCATTATGAGTGTAGTAATCTTCTAAATGTTTGCGGCTTTTGGCGGTGTATTGTACAGAATAGGTTTCGCCTCCCATTTCTTCTTCTACTAGGACTTTGCTAAGCAGCGCCTTTGTAAATTTACCCGTGGCCAGCATTTCTGGAATATGCTCTTGTTGCATCCAATCTAACCAAGAGGTTTTAATTTGGTCGTCTATATTGATAGTTACGTTATAGATTATCATCGGTTTGTTTTTGGTGAGCCCTTAAAAAAGTTTCGATAATGGTTTTGGTCTCTTTGTACTTTGCAAGTCGCGCGTTCATTTGATAGCTCATCGAACCTAAGGCGTTTTTAAAACGCTGGTCTGTATAGATCGACGCATCTTGTGTTTGAAGCTGGAACATATCAAATTCGTTCATTACATAGGGTAAAAAATACCCGGCAAAGACTTCGCCATTTATCAAATCAAAACTCTGCGTCCATTTGTAATATTCGTAGAGGTTAATGATATCATTTTTAAGCTCAAAATCGTTTACCAGTCGGATGTCGCCAGATTGAATCAAAGAATTATAGGCATTGTCTTTAAGGTATACCCCACTATAGTTAAGTTGTCGTAAGGTCAAGTTATTAATGGTATCCCAAGATTTTTCTTGTGCGATTAATTGTAGCAGTTTGCTCAGATTTTTTTGAGAGTCTTCTGTTTGAACAATGATATCGTCAATCATTTTAAGGTTAAACGCACTTTCGCTAAGCACATTAGAAATATGCTGATTTACGATTACATCGTTTTTCTTTTCTTCGGAACAGGTGTTTAGCTGAAAAGCGATAAGAATACCAACAACGACCATCACAAATTCGAGGCCGTGGTTGAGCCAGTCAATTTTTTTGGTGCCACGCATAAGGGTTAGTTTATATCGTCACCACGCAAGTTACGATATCTTTTTCTGGCGTCTACAAAATATATACTGTCCGAAAACTCAAAGACGATTTGTTCATAAAAAAGCCGTGCTTTTTCGGGTTGGGCCAACCTTAAATCATATAATCTGGCTAGATGATAAATGGCGTCGTCTGCCAAGATATCTTCTTTAAAAGTCTCTATAATTTTTAAGTAATTGGCTTCTGCTGCAGGATAATTGCCGGTGGCTTCGTAAAGCTGCGCTTGTTTAAACAGCGCTTCGTCTTCTATGGCTTCTCCTTTGTGATCGTTTAAAATGCCATCCAATAGCGCTATCGCCTTGGCATTTTTAAGCTGAACACTAAGCAAGTCTGCTTTGGCATATTTTTTTAAAGCGGTTTGGGTACTATCTTCTACGGAATTGTCTGATATAAGAAGGCTCAATTCCATGGCGTCGTTGGCGATGAGCTGAGAAGTAGATTTTTTAAGCACATCTAACTGAATCTGCGACCATTTAAAATCTCCTTTAAAGTAACTGGTTCTGGCCACTTTAAATCGCGCTCGCTGTGCAATTACATTGCCCTCTACCTTTTTCTGAATCTGCGAATAATAAATGAGCGCCTGATTAAATTTTTCTGTAAACACCAAGATGTCTGCCAGCTCCATTTTTACGCGAGACTCCTGAAAACGATTAAACCGTTTCTTTAAAAGTGTTTTTAGGTTTTCGATGGCCTCGTCAGACCTGCCCATAGAAAAAGCCAGGTAATGATTGTAATCTATCTGTAGGGTGTGCGTATTAGGCTCTAGACCGTAAGTCTCAAAGAGCGTGTTAAAGGCGTTGAGCACCTTTTGTGAATCCGGCTCTGTTTTTACCAAAATCGCCATGCGATTTCTGTGTGCCTGCAGTTGCTCTTCTTCTATTTGACTCATTTGAATCACATACTCGTAAATTTCAAGGGCCATTTCGTATTGTTCGGCATCGGTCACAATACCAGCCAATTCTATAATATGATCAAGGGAAGAATTATCTCTTTTAAAAATAGCTCTTTCTTGTGCAAAGGCCTTTTTGTACTCGCCCTGTTGCACAAAAAGCCAACTTAATAGTTCGTTATAAATAAGCTTTGGGTCTTGCTGCGATCTTTTAATAAGAAGCTTTTTTAATATCTGATTGGCCTCGTTGTCGGCCTCCTCAGAGATGTACTGATCAAAATTTCGCTTGGTAAAACCGTTGTAATTGGGCCGTTTAATCAAGGCATCAATATACTTGTTAAACATTTTTTCGAACTCTCCAAGTTCGCCATAAATACGCGCCAACTGAAAATTAAAATCGGCAGTTGGGGAAAGCTCCATCCCGCGTTCATAGGATTTTACCGCCCATTCTAACAAACCATATTTATCAAAATTATCGCCAATAAAACGCGCATAATTGGGGCGTAAGTCGACCCCTTGATAGGCCAGGTTATAATATTTTTGAGCCTCGGTTTCTATGCCTTGCAACTCGTAATTGTAGCCAAGCTCAATGAGCAAGGTAGGCGAACTATCTGGCCCGGTTACCTTGTCTTGTAAAAGCTGCCCAGCTATATCGTATTGCTCTAACTGCTGATGCGTGGCCACGAGTGCTCTAAAGATGTCTAAGCGTCTGGGATTTTTATCGTAAATGCTCTGATAGATGCGTAGGGACTTGTCGTAAGAACCTTCGTCGTAATAACGTTTGGCCAAGGCATCGCTTTGCCCAAAGGTAATTTGGGCACTAAATAGGCAAATAAGTAACCATAGGGTACGCATCTTGTAAAGATAATATTTGAATTCTTAATATCATCCCAAAAATCAGGCCGTAAGTAAATGCCCTAAGAAATAGTATCAAAGCCACAATAAGGAACTAACACCTCTGGAATTTTGATTCCGTCTGCCGTTTGGTAGTTTTCTAAAATTCCGGCCAACACTCTAGGGAGTGCGAGCGCGCTGCCATTTAAAGTATGTGCCAATTGGTTTTTACCATCGCTGTTTTTAAAACGTAGCTTCATTCTATTGGCCTGAAAAGTCTCGAAGTTAGAAACAGACGAGATTTCTAACCAGCGGTCTTGAGCGGTAGAAAACACTTCAAAATCATAGGTTAGGGCAGAAGCAAAGGTTAGATCGCCACCGCACAAACGCAAGATTCTGTAGGGTAATTTTAATTCTCTTAAAATAATTTTTACATGCTCCACCATCCCGTCTAAAGCCGCATACGAATTGTCTGGGTGCTCTACACGTACAATCTCGACTTTGTCAAACTGATGCAAACGATTAAGTCCGCGCACATGCGCTCCATACGATCCCGCTTCGCGTCTAAAACAAGGGGTATAACTGGTACAGCTAATAGGCAATTGGCTTTCTTGAAGCAAATCGTTTCTAAAGATATTGGTCACAGGGACTTCTGCCGTTGGAATCAAATAGAGATTATCTCCGGTCACATGGTACATTTGCCCTTCTTTGTCTGGCAAGCTTCCCGTGCCAATCCCTGAGGCTTCGTTTACCAAATGAGGTACTTGGTATTCGGTGTAGCCAGCGTCTGTGTTTTTGTCTAAAAAGTAAGCGATTAAGGCACGCTGCAAACGAGCGCCTTTTCCTATGTACACAGGAAAACCTGCTCCCGTAATTTTGGTGCCTAGCTCAAAATCGATCAGGTTGTATTTTTTAGCCAGCTCCCAATGAGGCAGAGCGCCTTCTGGCAGCTGTGGGATATCGCCTTCTGCAAAGACCTCGACATTATCGTCTTCGCTTTGTCCTTCTGGTACCAACTCGTTGGGCACATTAGGAATTGTAAAAAGCAATTCTTGCAATTTGTCTGCCTGCTCACCTAGCTTTTCTTGCAAGGCTTTGGCGTCTTCTTTTAGTTGGGTCGTTTTTTCTTTAAGCTCGTTGGCCTCGCTAGCTTTACCGCTTTTAAAGAGTTTTCCTATTTGCTTAGAAAGGGAGTTAGATTCTGCTAGGGTTTCGTCTAACTGCGCCTGAAAACCTCTGCGGGCTTCGTCTGCTGCCAAGACTTGGTCTAAAAGTGAATTTGCATCGATGCCGCGCTTGGTTAATGCGACTGAGTACTCGTTCTTTTTTTGTCTGATTTGGCTTACCTCTAACATGGAATCAACTAATTTTAGGCTGCAAATTTAAACAAACACGGGCATTAATCACAGCGGGAAACTAGAAACTTACCCGCCTGCTTAATTGATTTCTGTAGGGTTGTCTGTTTTCTTTTTTTCTTTGGCCTTGCTAAAATCTACAACAGAGGGCTCGATCCAATCGTTATGCTTAAAGTGCTCCCATGGAGTGCTTCCTAAGTCTATCTCGGGTTCGATAAATGGCTGATACGTACCTGCATTTACTTTGAGCTTAGCGCTCACATACACCGCTACGTCACGCCCTGCTGCAGCTTCTTTTGCTTTGATGCGTTGCGCTAGCTGCCAAATCATATCTGGCTTGCTCCTAAAGGCGCGGTATTGCTTTTTGGTAAGCATATTACGATAGCCATAGTTCTTTTTTGTGGCGGTTGAATCGTTTTTGTCTTTTACATAGTAAATCACTCGCCCAGATTTGGTGCGTAGCATCATACGCCAGCTAAGGCGATGGCCTTCTTCTGTCCAAAGCACATCGTCTGGGATGGCCCAATGTCTAAGCGGCAATGCCATTTGAATGATAAAGTAAACAATTCCGAAGGCAACAAAAACCTTGGCCATTTTTGGTGCTTTTATCGCTCCCGCGGAATAGATTGGTCGTTTAAGCCTAAAGCGTTTTACCAAGGTAGGAGAACTAAAAAAGAAGAGCGCAAAAGCGATAGACATATACGGAAAGATGCCTATCTGAAACACTACCGAATTAAACAAATGGAAAAACAGCGACATCCCAAAGGCTAGTAGCCGTGTCTTTTTGTTTAAAAACAGAGGTATGATAAGCAGGTCGAATAAAATTCCGAAGTAGGCGATGCAATAATGCACCCAGGGCAGTTGTAAAAAGTCGCCGATGAGCCAATAGTCTGCCTTGCCTCGCATAAACAAACGCGGCACGGTGGTATCTAACCAGTCGGGGTAGATTTTTGCTACTGCGGCGTAGGTAAAAACGATTAAAATCTGCAGGATAACAATGAGCCTACACCAACGAGGCATGGCCGTTGTGGCTATTTTAGGATTGATTGCGACATCTAAGGAGAGCCCGCGGTGAGCGGGTAAAAGCACCATGATATAACACAACAGCATAAGCAGATAATAGTGATTGTTGTATGACGACTTTTGCAAAAGATACACACAGGTCCACATGATGGCATACCCTAACATGCTCCAGCGGTATTTAAAACCAAGCATCACTAAGAGCCCAAAAAAGCCCATTAAGGCGAAATAATAAAACATCCAAGGCCCAACAAGTGGTTGTAAAAATTCGAAACCGATAAAATTAAAAGTAAACTCGGGCTCCGCTAAAGTGCGGGCCACCCAACCGGTGGCGATGGCGCCCCAGGCTTCAATAGTAATAAGCAGGCCAAAGGCGATCCTGAAGAGCACTAACCCTGTATTGTCTATTTGAGTGAATAAAAGCTTCTCGATTTTAGCCCACATAATCTCTGGCAAATTGTTCGTCTTGCGCTATGGCAGTGGTAAGTTGTTGGGTGGTGTCAAAGTGCAATTCGTCACGAATGTACGCCAAAAACTGGAGGGTCAGATGCTCATCATAAAGGTCGCCTTGGTAGTCTAAAAAGAAGGTCTCTATGGTTTGCTCGGTGCCACCGACGGTGGGATTGGTGCCTATGCTCATGATTCCGCGGTGCATGTTTCCGTCAAGGATTGCTTGCACCACATACACCCCTTTTTTAGGAATGATTTTATAGGCCTCTTCTACTTTTAAATTGGCCGTGGCATAACCTAATCCTTTGCCAATGCCTTTGCCTTTTACAACGGTACCGCTCAAGCTAAAGTGATAGCCTAAGTAGTCGCTAGCGGTTTTTACATCGCCTTGTTCTATGGCTCTTCTAATTTTTGTCGAACTTACCGTCACCGCATTGATGTCTTGGGCACTGATCTCGTGTACCTCAAAACCATAGGTTTTGCCAAACTCTCTAAGATCGTCTATGTTGGCATTGCGATTGCGACCAAAGCGATGATCGTAACCGATTACCACGTGTTTAGCGCCGAGTTTTTCGACCAAAATATCACGCACAAATTCCATGGCGCTTATACGCGAAAAAGCCAGCGTAAAAGGATGCACAATCACATGAGCTACACCCAAAGTTTTTAAAAGGGTAGTACGCTCTTCTATGGTATTGATAAGCTTGATAGGCACATCGGGTTGCAGTACCATACGCGGATGCGGAAAAAACGTGAGCACCACAGGTTCGCAATCGGTTTTCTTGCCAATTTTGAGCAGCTTGTCTATGATAGAAGTATGCCCAATATGGACGCCATCAAAAGTGCCAATAGTAACCACAGTAGGCTTGCTATTAGAGGATACAAAATGGCTTATACTGCTCTTATTTTCCATTAAACTGATTCATGGTGCGATCTATTCCGGCTAGGGCAAAGGAGGGAATGGCTTCGATGGCTTTGTCGATACGTTCCCGTAGCGTTTCGAGCTCTTGCTCGTTCCATTCTCCAAGTACATAATCTACCTGTCTCCCTTTAGAGAAGGTGTCGCTTATGCCAAATCTAAACCGATTGTATTGGGTAGTGCCTAGGGTCGCTTGAATATCTTTTAAACCGTTGTGGCCTCCGTCTGAACCTTTCTTTTTTATGCGCAGCTGCCCAAAGGGAAGGTTTAAGTCGTCTGTGATAACGAGTATATTTTCTAGCGGAATCTTTTCTTTTTCTAACCAATAACGCACGGCCTTACCGGAAAGGTTCATAAAAGTGCTAGGCTTTAATAAAGTAAAAGACCTGCCTTTTATTTTACATCTGGCAATGGCTCCTAGCTTATCTGATTCGAAGGTAGCTTCTTGTTGTTGGGCAAAAGCCTCAACGATTTTAAAGCCAATATTATGACGTGTGTTCTCGTATTTGGGACCGATGTTTCCTAAACCAACTATCAAATATTTTTTCATGGGATCTGTCTCTGCAGGTAGCTCTTTTGGGCCACTTTCAAAAAGTCTTTTAAAAAAGTTGAACACGCTTTTTTTTGTAAAAATAAAAAGAGTCCGCTTAAATTAACTATTAAGCGGACTCTTTTATATGAATGCGAAGAGAATTTATTCTTCGGCAGGAGCTTCTGTAGCTGCGCCTTCGGCTGCTGGAGCTGCTTCTCCTTCTGCACCCTCTGCACCTTCTTCTCCTTCTTCTTCGTCTTCTTCTTCGTCTTCTACAGCAGTACGCGAAGTTCTCACCTGACAGATAACCGTGTTATCTGGGTGCATAATTTCGAAATCTTCTGTTTCTATACTAGAAGTATACATTTTGTTTCCAATACGCATCTCTGTGATATCTGCTTCGATAAAATCAGGAAGATTGGCTGGTAAAGCCTTGATACGTAGTTTTCTGGTTACGATACGCAATACACCACCGTTACGTACTCCTTTTGCAACACCAGAAATACGAACAGGAATGTTCATCGTGATTTCTTTGTCGTCAAAGATTTGGTAAAAATCGATGTGTAAGATGCGGTCTGTTACAGGGTGAAACTGAATGTCCTGTAATACAGCGTTAATTTCGCTCCCGTCTGCTAGTTTAATCATTACAGTGTGTACGTCTGGGGTATACACCAAATTCTTAAACGACAATTCGGGTGCCGAAAAATGAACTGGGTTGTCTCCTCCGTATATCACGCAAGGAACCTCTCCAGCATTACGTAAGGCCTTGGTAGCTACCTTGCCCACGCTTTCTCTTTTAGATCCGTTGATTGTTAATGATTTCATTTACTTGAAAATTTTTGTTTTAAATTTTTATCCCTTTAAACACATTGTGTGTTAGAGGGCTGCAAATATCTTACTTTTTTTTGTTTGTAAAAAGCAAATCCCTTCTTTTTTAAAGGGATTTGAGCGATGAGTATGAGTGGGTTACATCAAAAACTTTGAGCTAATCGATTTGTTAGAATTAACAGACTCCATTACCTGGGCAAAAAGTGGCGCACAACTAAGCACTCTAATCTTAGGAGACGACTTTGCAAGCGGAATAGAATCGGTCACGATAAGCTCTTCTAGTTTAGAACCCTCAAGGCGTTCGTAGGCGTTACCAGATAGTAACGGATGCGTACAAATAGCACGTACGCTCAAGGCGCCGCGTTCCATCATAAGATCTGCCGCTTTGGTGAGCGTACCAGCAGTGTCTACCATATCGTCTACCAACACAACGTTTTTACCTTCTACGTTACCGATAAGCTCCATATGCGAAATCACATTTGCTTTGGCTCGTTGCTTATAACAGATTACTACATCGCTCGTCATGGCCTTGCTATAGGCGTAGGCTCTTTTAGAACCTCCCATATCTGGCGAAGCGATGGTTAGGTTGTCTAAGTTGAGTTCTTTTAGGTAAGGCAAAAAGATGGTAGAAGCAAAAAGGTGATCTACCGGTTTTTCGAAAAAGCCTTGAATCTGATCTGCGTGCAAATCCATAGTGATAATACGGGTGGCTCCAGCGGTTTCTAGCATTTTGGCTACGAGTTTTGCCGCGATAGGTACTCTAGGTTTGTCTTTACGGTCTTGACGCGCCCAACCAAAGTAGGGGAGCACGGCTGTAATATGCCTGGCCGAAGATCTTTTGGCAGCGTCCAGCATAAGGAGCATTTCCATTAAATGGTCGCTATTAGGGAAGGTAGACCCGATAATAAAGACTCTGGCTCCTCTAACCGACTCTTCGAAAGACGGCTGAAACTCGCCATCGCTGTAGGTTGAGGTAATTACATTCCCTAGCGGAATATTATAATGTTGTGCTATACTCTCGGCTAGTACTTGGCTTTGCTTGCAAGCAAAAATCTTGGGTTCAGGGATCATTCCAGACATCGAAAATGGCGTTTTAGTTGGTGGTGTACAAATGTAAAAAAACTAAGCCTTGCCTTCCCATTTTTTAATCTAAATATTATACCTCAATTGGATTAATTGTTTATTTTTGCCGTCCACTTGCCTTGGTGGCGGAACTGGTAGACGCGCTGGATTCAAAATCCAGTGTCCTCGGACGTGCGGGTTCGATTCCCGCCCAAGGTACAGATGAAGCACAAAAGAGTGCAAATTCGAGCAAGCTCACAAAAAAGAGCTTGCTTTTTTTTGTGAGTAATGCGAAGTGTTTGCTTTTGTGCTTCTCAAAATGAGCTTGAAGGGAACCTTGGCAAAGCCAAGGAATCCCGAGAGTGAATCTTGTTGTTATTTTAGTTTAAGAGCTCGCTTTTTTTATGAAAATAAGCGCGGCGTTTGCTTTTGTGGTTCTCAAAATGAGCTTGAAGGGAACTTTCGCGGAGTGAAAGAATCCCGAGAGTGGATTTTGTTGTAATTCAACCGCTACCGCGGGTGCCTCCGCCAAAGATCTACCAGACCTTTGATTTTGATTCTCAAAATTATGCTACGCCAATAGCTTTCACGCGGAGCGTGAAGGGAACAATCCCGCCACAGAAGTAGAGCTTTGCTCACTTCAGGGCTTGGGAGCGGATTTTGAAGGGACTTTGAGCTCAGAATTTCAAATTTGGCAAACGCAGTAGCCAATCAAAGAATCCCGATTGGGCCAAAAAATTGGCCTTCAGCTACCGCGGGTGCCTCATTTAGATGTCTATTAGATATCTAGTTTTGTAAGCAAAACGTCATTCGATAATTTATGGAGTAAAGCGAGGGCTTTGGCTTTTTATAATAGTATATAATATTATTTCTTAACTTGTAAATATGTACTGCAAAGTGTTTTTCAAATATATTGTGTTAGTTCTGCTTAGCTGTCAAGTCAGTTCTTTGACGGCTCAAGAATTTAATTGGGCCTACTCGATAGGAGGGGCCTCAGAAGATTTTTCTGCTGCCATTAGTGTTGATAGCGAAGGAAATGTTTATACAGTAGGATTTTTTGATGGAGTTGTAGACTTTGATCCAGGACCAGGAGTTTACAATTTAGGAACTCCGGGTTTGGATAAAATGTTTATCCAAAAGGTTAATGCAGAAGGAGAATTTTTGTGGGCATATGAACTTGGCGGGTCTTCTATTGTAAATGTTTTCCCAAGTGCAATATCTATAGACGGGGCTGGCGATGTTGTCATTTCGGGTGTATTCAGAGGCGCCGTAGATTTTGACCCAGGCATTGGAAGCTATGTAATGAATGCGTCTGGACCACCACAATTTTTTATTTTAAAATTAGACTCTAGTGGAGCATTTTTATGGTCCAAACATTTAAAGTTAATTGAACAATGGGAGGAAGGGTGTTGCTCAAACTTTACTATTACAATAGATGAATTCAATAATATTTACTCGGCTGGTGCATTCGTTGGCGTTATTGATTTTGATCCTGGGGATACCGTTTTTGAAGCCGATTCGGGACCGGGAACAAGTGGTTATATATTAAAACTAGATGCGTCTGGCAATTTTGTTTGGGTCAAAATATTAGAAGGTCATTCATGTGCTATTCGTTCTATAAAGCTCGATACCGAAAATGATGTTGTGCTAACAGGTAATTTTATTGGAGAAGTAGATTTTGATCCTAACGAAGGCGAACTAATTATTGATGCAGGGTTTGGTGGCAGAAATTTATTCATTCAAAAGTTAAGCAATTTAGGTGAGTTAATCTGGGTCAAAACGCTTATCGAAGATACAAGTGTTTATGCTGCGGATATGGTTGTAGACGACTTAAATAATATCTATATAACTGGGGAATATGTTGGCAATGTAGATTTTGATCCTGGATCAAGCAGCTATTTTATGACAAGTAATGGCGTTGCAGATGCTTTTTTACTAAAAGTCGATAGTTTGGGAGAATTTGTTTATGCTAAAGGATATGGCGGGTCCAATACAGACCATGTAGAAGCTATGGCAATTGATAGTTATCAAAATATTTTTATTACCGGATATTTTATAGGAACTGTAGATTTTGACCCAAGCAGTAACGACTTTTTTTTGACTTCTGCTGGAGGGTGGGAAGTTTATGCATTGGTACTGAGTGAGAGCGGGGGATTTGGCTGGGCAATATCTTTTCGTGGAGAGGATGTAGGTTTTAGCAATGATGTTTTTGTGACTGCAGATTCAGAAGTTTTGTTATCTGGAAGATATAGAGGAACAGCAGATTTTGATCCTGGAGACGACGAATACTTTTTAACTAGCAATGGAGATTATGACGGCTATTTGGTTAAGCTAAACGATGAGTTCCTAAACAGGCAGGAGATTGATTTTCCTAACGTGGCCTTTTTTCCAAACCCAGTAAATGACGTGTTAACTGTAGAACTCGAGTTAGACGGAACAATTGAATTCTATTCGGTTTTGGGAGTTTTGTTAAAAAAGGTTACAGTTCAAAAAGGTGTCTTCGACATCAATCTAAATGATCTAAAAAGTGGTGTTTATTTTATTTCGATTATGACAACTCAAGGTAGGCTCACTAAAAAAATAATAAAAGAGTAAAATCGTTCTTTTTTGTGATTTTTAAATTGAGCTTGTAGGGAACTTTCGCGGAGCGAAAGAATCCCATTGTCCAAAAATGTTCACTCATCCCATGTTCGATTATCAAAGAATCCCACCAGCGGATTTTGAAGGGACTTTGAGCTCACAATCTGACACTTGGTAAACGAAGTAGAGAATCAAAGAATCCCGAAGCATGCTGTTGTGTCCTCCTACACAAACTATCTTCACTTAATCTTAAGAGCTTGAAGAACTCCTATAGGTGAAAACACCAAAACAAGCTGTCGGTTTTAGAATTTAAGTATTATTTGTCAATATTGACAATCAGGAGCGCTTAAGATGTACTTACTAATGCTTTTGGTAACATAAGGAATCAAGTGCCCGCATATAGATTTTTAATAAACTATATAGGAAATTTCCTTTTACAAAATGGAGGTTTATCCTGTTGAAAACGTGATTGTTATATATTATATTTATAAAAATATTGAGTCATGACTAGAGGCTTATTTGAAGAATATATTACAAGATTTATTGGTCCGACCTTGATAACTTTTACAGTTGGCCTGTTTATTGGGAGTTTCTTTTTAGGCAGTTTGTTTGAACCTAGGGAGGTAACTTGTTATTCGGCACAAGGGGTCCCGCAAACTTATAAAGCAAGGGTTGGTTTTGATTGCTGTGGAATTTCATATATAGATACCACACGTAACCAGTGTTGTTTTGAAGGAAGTGAACTGGACCCTGAAAATTGTGTATTACCTTTAAATGTAAATTGTACCGTTTGTAATTTGGATCAACCTACACAGTAATGGGAACAATCGTGCCCGCAAAGCAGAGCGTAGCTCGCTTCGGGGCAAGCGATTGAATCCCTCTATACAATTCTTGCTATAATTATCAAATAAAGTTAGAGGGTACTTTGAGCTCAGAATTTCAAATTTTGTAAACGCAGTAGCGAATCAAAGAATCCCAGCAGCGGATTTTGTTATTCAGAATTAAACTGCACCCTAAATTCATAAATCTGTACTTACATTTCTTTGTGCACAACTAAGAATTACTAATTTAGATGCCTCCCCTATTTAGAAGCCATCAAATTCTTTGATTGGCTTACGTTTAACTTATTTATTACTTATCAATGAATTTATTACAAACCGTCCGTTTGGGGTGTGTGAGGCACTCCAAATATTTAAAATTTTTAGCTCTGTTAATGGGCTTCTTTTTTGTGTTTTCGTGCAATAAAGACGATCAAAACACAGATTTGGATTCACAGATTAACTTAAGAGCAAACACGACAAAAATTGTTTCTGCAGATGAAATACCAGAAGTCATGCAATTTATTCGAAGTAAAAATGGTGGAAGTTTAAGCTTCACACTAGACAATACTTCGTTTAAAAAAAGCACCGAACCAGATTTAACTTTAGGGACCATCAATACTGACGGGATTATCGCAAACACTAATTCGTATGATAACACGAATTACACATTTACCGTAGAGAAGGATTCAACCGATACAGAAGTCTCCGTAATGAACTATGTTGTGAAACAGACTTCTTGGGGCTTCTACGGTTATATTCTAAAATTTAGAACCACAACGGATTGGGTTAAAGCCAATTCTAAGTTCTATTTAGAAAACTTTACTGGAGACATTTTGGTTTACAATGTAAATGGCGAGTATATCGGCAAAACAACGTATGATAATGGCTCCGTGACAAATAGAGAATTGGAGGACCCATGTGATATAGACGGTGCCGATGATAATGGCGGTACAGGAGACTCAGGCGATACCGGCGATACAGGTGATACGGGTGACACAGGCGATAGCGGGACGGGTACAGGTGACGTAGGTGTTTACGTGACAATTATTTGTTGCAATAGAGATCATTGTGATTTGCATCTTCCAAGGGGCACCCCCTTATGTACGGGTACTGCCGTAATTATTGATGTAACCAACAAGTCTTTTTCTAAGGACACTACTCGAAATCCTGATGCTTGTGACCAAGACTGTTCAGCTCAAAATGATTGTGAATTTGGTTGGGACGCCGATTGCGGTTGTCTACCCGATCCTGCAGATGAAATAAACGAAAATGGCAGTTCAGGGGTAAATCTAGACTTTTTTGATTGGATAGGACTTCAAGAATATTTTGATTACGCGCTTAATGCAAGTCACTCAGATTGGTTTGAGCTCAATGCGGCAAACTTGAATGTAATGAACCAACTACTTGAATATTTAGCTATATATAACACAGAGGATGATATAGCCTTTGCTTTAGAGACTCTAAATTATTTAGTGGACAACAATATCCTGCTCGAAGTATTTGAAGAAACAGATTATCCTGGTGACGATATCGGATTACCTTTTGAGTGGTGGAATGACTTTGAATTAATGCAAACTCATGAGGCATTCATTATGCCACCAGACAATCCAGCAGCACCGGATGAGTTTTTCCCAAATAAGGCAGAATTACTAGCCTTTGCAGTGTACAAGCGAGAGGCTCTACTACATATCGGAAATAGTAATCGTGCCATGTCCACTGCTGAGAATCTCGCAGATACGTTCTCTGATGGAATTGACGGTTTACGCAATGGTAAGGCAGATGCCTTTCGGCATGCTTTTTGGAATGCTTTAGACACTGCAGAATTTGGCGAAGTAATTACCAAGCTCTTTACCGATGCTCATGAGTATGGAGAAACAGGAATAGAATCTACAATGGACCTTTTTAATAACGGTATTGGACGAGCTATTGCTGTTCGAGAGAATTACATTAGTTCGACAGATGAAGCAGAAATTGCGACCGATATTCAATTGGCCGTTTATCTAGGAGAGTTAAAATACTTAGTTGACGGAGTACTTGTTTGGACTAATTTGTAATTTTACAGTAATATGAAAAAGTTTTTCTTAGTTGCTACATTTTTTTTAACCGCCATTTCGTACTTGCATGCTCAAGATAGATTTGATAGTGCAACTTGGAAATCTAGTGGTGATTTCATGGATGTGAATGGCCCGAGGATGCAGATGGTAGACGACTTAATAAAAAATAATTTGCCTTTCGGAATGAAGAAGGACTCAATTGTTGCTTTATTAGGCGTACCGTTTCGAGATGTGGTGGGTAAGCGATTACCTACGAATGTTAAATTACCTGATAGTTTACGATTTGACAATGACGAACCAGTTTCCCGTGAAAAACGGATTGAACAGCTCAAATTGCGCAAAGAATGGTTTGACCGCAATAATCGTATCGATACTGTTATGTATTATTTTTTAGGGATGACAAATAAACATCTTCAATATCTTAATATACGGTTGAACAAAAAAGCAGAACTATGTGAAGTTTGGATAGAGTCAAAAAACCGTTAATTAATAGCCAATAAGTTCAACATAAAAAGCCAGAGAAATCTGGCTTTTTTTTTAGATTTCTCGCGGAGCGTGAAGGGAACAATCGTGCCCGCGAAGCAGAGTGTAGCTCGCTTCGGGGCAAGCGATTGAATCCCTCTATACAATTCTTGCTATAATTCTAAAATAAAGTTAGAGGGCACTTTGAGCTCAGAATTTCAAATTTTGTAAACGCAGTAGCGAATCAAAGAATCCCGAAGCTAGCTGTTGTGGTCCTCTTACGCCGAAGGCTTCGGAGGATGAAAATCCCGATTGAGCCAAAAATTAGTTTCCATTTTGTAATCTCATCAGCAAATTAAGGAAACCCGTACCTAAACCCCCAACTTTTTAGTATCTTAGGGTCTCTCCCCGGTAGTATTACATAATTCAATAACAGTATCCAAAGGTTGTACTATCACTATGAAATCATAGGGATAATCAGGAATATATTTGTAATAAAACTGTTGGAATAATTACAGAATGAAGAATAAAAACGTCGTTGTATGTGGGCATTGTGGGAATGAAGTGACTCAGGAACTATTGCATACAGTAGAGTCTCATGATATATTATGGTCGACTAAAGATCCAAGTGAAATTTCAAAGATTGAGGCCCACTATCACTTAGTAAAATGTACTACTTGTGAAGACATTTCACTGTACTTCGAAAACGAATGGGATAATGCATATGGAAATTTTGACGATATGTTCCGGGCATATCCGATAAAAAAGAGTTTTGGTTCTGAAATACCATTAGAGATATCAAAAACATATAAAGAGGCTCAAAGAATAAAAAATGTATCTCCAATAGCATTTGCTGTGTTAATAGGTCGAACTTTAGAAGTAATTTGCTCAGATCAAAAAGCTAAAGGGAAAAGTTTAAAAAATAAACTTGACAGTCTCGTGAGCACTGGTAAAATTCCACAACAATTAGCCGATTTAGCTGATACTTTGAGATTTCTAAGAAATCAAGGAGCGCATGCAACGGAATATGAAATTGATCATGTTGAAGTAAGTATCATCGATGACTTTCTTAATGCCATGATCGAATATATTTATGTTGCTCCATCGAAATTGATCAAATTAAAGGAATCAATAAAGAACAAAAAAAAGTAACTATTGCCAACAAGGCATATAACTAATACCTTCTTTTCTTTCCAACAAAATGAATTTCAAATCGAAAAATGTAATATTAATTATTGGAAACGGATTTGATTTAGCACATAATTATAAGACCTCTTATAATGACTTTGCTAATTATATTATCGAAAATATCCTTACACCCGCTATTATTAATTCTAATATTCATAAATATGAAGGCGGATTAATAAGGGAGCATTTCATTAAGAATTTGAACGATAACATGACGAATAATTCTGGCAACGAATTAGGGAGTTTTGTTAATCGGATTATCTTTTATAAAGTCAGAAAATTAGATTCTGGTATTTCTGACACGTTAAAAGAATTCTCATCAGAAATTAAAAAAATTATTAGTAACGCCTTTTTAGGCAAGCTATTTAACGACCAATACGAGAATTGGTTTGACATTGAGAATGCATATTTTTCAGAGTTAGTTTCAATTGAAGAAAAGTACACAACTTTAAGGCAGAAGAAAGTCGTTATAAAAACATTGAACAGCGATTTAGAAGAAATAAAAAGTATTCTTATTAATTACTTGCGGTCAATTGAAACAGAGCGTAATGACCTTATAAATACATTTTTTCGTTCAGAGTGGTTCGATAATTTAGAGTATGCGTATGTATTAAACTTCAATTACACGAATTCAATAGAAAACTACTTTCAACCGTCCAAACATGTAAAGATCAATTACATTCATGGTAACCTTGATTCTCATAACATCGTGTTCGGGTATGGCAATGATCAACATTCTAAATATGGTATAATTAAAGAAACTGGGATAGATGAATATTTAAAGTATTTCAAAACATTTCAATACTTAAACGACAAGAAGTATAACGAAATTTATGATCTAGCTCTACAACACTTTGAAGATTATGATGTATTAATAATAGGACATTCATTGGGACAAACAGACAAAACATTACTAAAGGAAATATTAGATAATGATAAGTGTCAAAGAATTCATATATTTAAAAGAAGTGATTTGAATGATAATTCTATTGGTTTAAAAGAAGAGTTTAATAAATTAATATTCTCTATTAGTAGGATTATTGATAATGAGAAAGATCTTAGGGTTAAAGTCCTAAATTTTGAGGACAGTCAATTTTTCCCTTAAATTTCAGCATCTCATATCCCCCAACCCACCATGAAAATCCTCAACTCCTACCTCCAATACGCCGCCGGCCACGACATAGAAAACGTCACCACGGCCCACTTAGATAAAGCCCTAACGGACTTGCCAAAAATGGACGACGAACACGGAGCTTTTTGGGTAGGCGTGTACGGAGACGATACAGACGAATTTGTGCTGGAAATTGACAAAGAATTGTCGCTTACGGGCATTTTTGGAGAAGAAGTTTATAAAATCCAGCTCAATCACCTTGCAGAGGCAAGAGGGTATTACGAGCTATTGCTCGGGGGAAAGATTGATGAGTTAAAGGAACAGTTAAAAAATCACTAGCTTTAAAAAACCGAACCAAGCCAATAGTAACAATGCAATTTGGGACAATCGAACGAAAACAACTTTAATGAGTTAAGAGCCATTGTCGCTTCTGATGAATACCCAAAAATTAACTGCCCACAACAGTGTACAGAGCAAACCTTTAAGATAAACCCCCAAACTTTTCTGTAACAAACCACACCATTCTACGTCGAATTAATAAACCATTAAAATCACAGAATGAAGCTTATAGAATTTAAAATCGAGAACAAGCATGTATTGATCGAACGAAATCTGATCGGGACCGAGACCCTTTCTATAGACGACAAAGTGATTAACAAAAAATGGAATTTATTTACTACCCAGCATACGTTTAAATTAAACGATACAGATTATAACATCGAGTATGTCTACAAAGATGGTTGGAAAAAATTTATCGGAAAACCCATCTTTCAATTAACCTCAAACAAAAACGTCATTGCCGAACAACAAGTTGATAACAAACCTTATTTGGCTTTTCAAATAGGTCTAGGCCTGATTGTGACCTATGCTTTAATTTCATTGTTGTTTATTTTTATTGAATCGGCCAAACGCGGATTTGTTTTTAACGCGCATTAATTTCTGAATTGATTTTAATCGTTGTTTGCTTTTAACGATTATCTCCCCAACCCCAACCACCCCCATTTAAAACGAAATCCTTATTTTTAAAGCGCAACAGCTTCCCTACACTAAATGCAACAGCTTTGAAGATTAAAAAACGTTACAAACGGATTTTATTAGCACTCATTCTTGTGCCCGCAATATTATTAGGTGGGCTCTTGTTGTATATACAGAGCAACCAATCTGGGATTATTAAAAGCGAGATCGCAAAACTAAACCAAGAACACAAGGGTCTCATTACGGTGGGCGACAGTGAATTAACGCTCTTGGGCAATTTTCCAGACATTTCTATTAAAGTGTACGATGTTCGGGTTTTCGAAACCAAGCAAGACGATGCGCCCATCATCATGGATGTGAAAGACATTTACGTGGGCTTTAACCTTTGGGATATTGTGCGGGGCAATTACGATATCCAGTCTTTGGTCATAGAAGAAGGGGTGTTTAACATCGTTATTCACGAAGACAATACCACCAATATTCAAAATTCGTTGGCGAGTACTACGGGAACAGACTCTACTTCTACAAATATTCATCTTAAAAAAATAAGGTTCAAAAACCTAGATGTTCACACAGTAGATGAGGCCACAGATACCGATGTCGAAAAATTTATATACTCGGGAAAGGGAGGGTTTAGCAGAAAAGAAAACATTATTGCGGGGCATATAGATACCGATTTTGAGCTAAATGTGATAAAAAGCGGCGATACCACTTTTATTCGTAAAAAGCATTTTGAAGTTCATACAGATCTGGTATTTAACGAAGACACGGGCATTCTAGACATTGAGCCCTCGGGCATCGTTATGGAAAACGGCGATTTCGAATTAGAAGGCGCTATCGATACTAAAAACGATGTAGACCTAGACTTAACTATTAAGGGCACCAAGCCCAATTTTGACATGCTTATTGCCTTTGCACCAGCCGATGTAATTCCCTTTTTAGAGAAATACAAAAATGCGGGCGAAATCTATTTTGAAGCGAGTATTCAGGGCCCTGCCAACAAGGGAAACAGACCATCTATTACCGCCCAATTTGGCGCTGGAAAAGCCTTTTTAGAAAACACTGCCAGAGCCAAAAAGATAGATAATATGGGCTTTAAAGGGCATTTTACCAATGGAGAAAATAGAGATGCCAGTACCATGGAGTTTTCGCTTACCGATATGACAGCCTCTCTAGAAAGAGGAGAATTTGAAGGGTCTCTTTTTGTTAAGAATTTTGATTCTCCAGAAGTTGATATGCGCATAAACTCCAACTTTAACTTAGCATTTATTGCCGACTTTTTTGAACTGCAACAGGTAGAAATGGCCTCTGGAAAAGTTTCGCTCAAAATGAATTTTCACGATATCATCGATATTGACAATCCAGAAAAGGCATTGCAGAAATTAAACCAGGCGTATTACGCCGAACTGAAAGTAGAAAATGTAAGCCTAGCCGCCAAACAACTGCCTATTCCAATAGACCAATTAAACGTAAACCTGGTGATGAATGGTAAGGAAGCTACGCTTAATCAGTTCAAATTATTAATGGGAGAATCAGACCTCTCTATAAGTGGGACGCTATCAGACCTTCCTGCTATTGTGCATCATACCAACATCCCTGTAAAGGCCCACCTAGACATTACCTCAAACTACCTAGATATTGCGCAATTAACGGCCTTTTCTGTACAAGATTCGGTTCAAACAGGGTTTGACGAACAAATAAAAGACCTGAGCTTGGGGCTTTCTTTTGAGGCTTCTGCCAAAGACTTTACAGAATCTGAGTATTTGCCAAAGGGAGAGTTTTTTATCGATAGTTTGTATGCAGAATTAAAACACTATCCGCATAAGTTACACGACTTTCATGCCGATGTACTCATAGACGACGTAGACTTAAAAGTGGTAGATTTTACAGGTTACATAGACGATAGTGATTTTCATTTTGATGGCTTAATTCACGATTATGCCTTTTGGATGCAACCCGAACTCAACGGCGATGTAGACCTAGATATAAACCTTGCCTCTGATAAGTTACGATTAGAAGATGTGTTTTCGTATAAGGGAGAAAACTATGTGCCAAAGGAGTACAGGCACGAAATCTTCGATAATTTGACCCTGCATTTTACCTCGAGTATGCACTATAGAGACTCCACACTGCATTCTATAGACCTCGCTTTGGATAAGTTAGATACAAAAATGGAAGTGCATCCGCAGCGTTTGCATGACTTTAGAGGAAGCATTCATTATGAAGACGATCATATCGTAATCAAAGACTTTCATGGCGAAATAGGAACCACCAATTTTAATTTTGATCTTAACTATTATCTAGGCGAAAATCAGCAAATAAAAAAACGCGATAATTATCTTAATGTTAGGGCAAATTATATAGACTACGATGCGCTTTTTAACTTTGAATTAAGCGCTCCAATACCGGCAGAAGCGGTTGGGGCTACCACCCAAGATGTGGCAGCACACGCAACTGCCTTTAATATTTATGAGTTGCCTTTTACCGATATGCGTTTTAAGGCAGATATTGGCCACTTTATTTATCACAGAATTGACCTTCAAAATATCAAGGCAGATTTAAGAACAACCCCCAATCATTATATTTATATAGACACGCTCACGATGAACGCCGCTGGCGGAAACGTTCGATTAAGTGGTTATTTTAATGGGAGCGATCCCGAGCATATTTATATGCAGCCAGATTTGGTTATGAATAATGTCGATTTGGATAAACTGCTTTTTAAATTCGAGAATTTTGGACAAGACCATCTGGTCTCAGAAAACTTACAAGGAAAACTCACCACAAGAATTACCGGTAAGATTAGAGTGTACCCAGATATGGTGCCAGATCTGGATCAGTCTACCATAGAAATGGATGTAAAAGTACTCGACGGAAGACTAAAAAATTACGACCCTATGTTGGCTCTTTCCGATTATATGGGCGATAAAAACCTGCAAAATATTCGGTTTGACACCTTGCAGAATACCTTAGATATAAACAAAGGAAAAATTAGCATCCCCGCTATGACCATCGAGTCTACCTTAGGCCATATGGAATTGACGGGCACTCACGATAGTGATCAAAATATAGATTATTATGTACGTATTCCATGGAAGTCTGTGAGAAAAGCAGCTTGGAAAAAATTGTTTGGCAGCAAGCAAGACACTATTATTAATCCCGAACAAGAAGACGAAATTGTCGAATTAGATCCTGATAAAAAAACAAAGTATCTCAATCTAAAAATCAAAGGCCGTGTAGACGACTATAAGGTGTCATTGGGCAAGAAAAAGAATAGATAAAAACCCCTAACTCCAGCCCCCAACAAGCAAACCAAATGCGAAGAAAGATACTTTTGATACTACTTATCCTCGCCTTAATAGCCGCAGCCTTTGGCTATTATAAATACACCAGAATCATGTCTCCCAATGTGCCGAGTGTGTTAGACAATAATATCGTAATTATTCCGGCCAATGCCTCGTTTAATGAGGTGGTTAATTTACTGCATGAGAACAATCAAATTATAGATACGGTTTCTTTTGGTGAAGTGGCAAAAATGATGAGTTATGGCGATAATAGCATAAAACCAGGCAGATACAAAATCACGCCATCTATGAATAATCGCGCCTTAATTACAAGGCTTAGAGCAGGCGTACAAGAACCCGTAAATTTGGTGCTCACCCACGGTTGGTTATTAGAAGATGTTGCAGGCAAAGCAGCCCAATTTATTGAAAGTGATTCTACAGCATTGGTCACCCTTTTTTATGACAAGAATTATATAGCGAAATACGGATACACTACAGAGACTCTTATGAGTTTGTTTATTCCAAACACCTATGAGTTTTACTGGAATACCGATGCCGAGGCGTTTTTAGAAAGAATGATTAAAGAACATCAGCGTTTTTGGGATAGCAACGACAGGTTGACGAAAGCCAAAAAACTAGGAATGACACCCCAAGAGGTCTATACCTTAGCCTCGATTGTAGAGCGAGAAATATCAAAGAATGAAGAAAAACAACGGGTAGCAGGGCTGTATCTCAATCGAATTAAAATAGGCATGAAGCTAGATGCAGACCCTACAGCGAAGTTTGCTACCAGAGATTTTAAAGCCACTAGGATTTTATATAAACACACCCGTTTTGATTCTCCCTACAACACTTATTTACACAGAGGATTGCCTCCTGGGCCCATAAGTATGGCTTCTATTAAAAGTATAGATGCGGTCTTAAACTCAGAAGAACACAAGTATTATTATATGTGTGTAGACCCAGAAAAGCCGGGGTATCATCTTTTTGCAGAAGATTTAACCGAGCATAATAGAAATGCCAGAAGGTATCATCGATATTTAGATAATTTAGAGAAGACTAAGCAGCACTAGCCGAAAGGAAAGTATTTTGCGAGACATCCGATAATACAACGCACAAAAAACAACCGAAATGAGCTTCCTTAAAGCAGAATGGAAAAACCTAGCCATTGCAAATTATGTTATCGATGCATCGCTGCTTTTAAAGTATGTGCCAGCAGGCACAGAATTGGATGAATGGGAAGGCAAATGTTACGTTAGTTTGGTAGGATTTATGTTTAAAAACACCAAACTTTTAGGCATTAAAATACCGGGTCACGTAAATTTTGAAGAAGTTAATTTGCGATTTTATGTGAGGCGTTTCGAAAACGGCGAATGGAAAAGAGGTGTTGTATTTATTAAAGAAATAGTTCCAAAATGGGCCTTGACTTTTGTTGCCAATACGGTGTATCACGAAAACTACGAAACCCTGCCAATGGATCACCTATGGGAAGATAAAAACGATAAAAAAACCATAGCATATAGATGGAAAAAGCAGGGCAAATGGAACACATTTAGCGTTCAAGCAAGTAACAAGCCTTGCGAGATAACCCCAAAGAGCGAAACCGAATTTATAACAGAGCATTATTGGGGGTATGCCAAGGTAAATCAGTATAAATCGAACGAATACGAAGTAACGCACCCAAAATGGCAGGCCTATGACGTAATTGCCTATGAAATTGACGTCGATTTTGGAGCGGTTTACGGGAGCGAATTCGAATTCTTGAATGTAAGCAAACCACATTCTGTAATGCTAGCAGCTGGTTCTGAGATTACGGTCGAAAACAAAAGAACGATACGATAATTGCCATAAATAAAGGCGATATATGGTTTGCATTGACATTTACAATCCGATAGATATAACATGAAAACAACCTTCCCACAAGACATCTATCAAAAACTCCAACAAGACTTTGGCGCCGATTATAAAAAAGCGTTGCAGCTTTTAGAACCCTACGCCAAGCGGGAGCCAGAAGTTAGTATGAGAATCCACAGGGGAATCGTGTATGTGGCCAACGGTAATTTTGAAAAGCTAGAGCAAGCAATAGAATTGGCGCTTACAGACTGGCGCGACCTGATCATGTGGGCAGAGTACGAAGGCACCAGCCTTGATGATGCGGTCCGGGTGAGAGATTTTACTAGGACGTTTGCAGAGAACGGGTTGTAGTTTAAACTTTGAACTACCAAAAATCATGGCCATCACTCAAGCTGTAACAAATCTTTAATGTTGCTGTCTATTTTAAAAACCAACACCTATGCGAGATTTATTTTACGCTGCCTTATCTGTTTTGTTACTTATTAGTTGTAATAATCTTCCAACAGAAACACCCGACCAGATTGAAGATCAAACGCCCGAAGCTCAGGATAAAATAAAGGTGCTCAATTTTGCGACCTTCCATATGGGCTATACCAGCGATGCAAAATCAATCGAGTTTGACGAATACGACAAGAAAAATGTAGATACCATTCATCAAATCGCCAAGTTACTTGCGGCCTTTAAACCAACGGTGATTCTTGTTGAGGCCGTACCAAGTTATAACGATACTTTGCAGGCCCACTACGCGAGGTATCTGCAAGAACCAACGACTCTCTTTAAAAACCCAGATGAGGTTGAACTTCTTGCCTTCGAAGTAGGAAGACTAGCCAAGGTCGAACGAATTTATGGCATTGACCACAAGCTATCTTATAACTATTCGATAGGTTTTGAAATGACCAACGCCATCGATTCTGTATCGCATAATGGTTTATTGTCGAATCCTTTTAAAGCAATTCCTGAATTGAATATTATGCAAGAGGGGTTGTCACTGCAAGAAAAACTCACCAGAATGAACCATCCAAAGTTTTTGGATTTACTAATCACCGTCAACGCAGACATTCTAACCTATGTTGGGACCGAGGAAGGTTTTGAAGGAGCAGACGAAGCCGCCAAATATTATCAACGCAACCTGAGGATTTATTCAAACATTAATAGGCTCAAACTTAAAAAAGAAGAACGGGTCTTTATTTTATCGGGAGGAAGTCATACGGCGTTTTTAAGAGAATTTATGCGCAGAGACGTAAACTACGAAATGGTAGATACTTTTGAATTTCTTAAATAACAAAGTCTTCGGGTGTAGCACATCTAGCGCCTCACAGACTTATCGTTAAATATTTAAAACAACCAATATGACGAATAGAATCCTTTTTTTAATCGGGCTCATCTTTTTTTTAATCGGTCAAATAATCCTGGCGCAAGGCAATGAGTTTGTGTACAGCCAAGAGCCCATAGATTTTGCGCATTGGTTTTTGTTGGTGGGAGCAGTCTTATTGATTCCCCAAGTGATATCGTTTCCTAAAAAGGTATTTAGCTATGTTGGAATCCCATTGACTATGGTAGGAATCACCTGCATTATTGGCATGTGCGTATTAGACTTTATTTGGTGGAGTATGCCAGACGAGGCGGCACGTGCAGAATTTACCAACCACGTGTCTAATGTGCCTTCTATTTGGAAGCCGTTTATTACAATAGGCTCGAGCTCTAAAGTGTTTAATCTTGGCTTGCTCATCTTAAGTTTTAATTTCTTTAAAAAAGAAAAATTGGCTATAGGCATTTTACTAATAGCAACTTTAATGCTATGGCACATTATACCAGTTCCTTTTAGGTTGGTTGTGGGTTATTCCTTAACACTGATTGCGTTTGGTGTTATTTTTCTCAGAAAAAACGCGAATACTCAATTGAAGACAGCTAGGGGTATTTAATTAAAAGGTCTACCAGACCTTTTAATTAGATAATGTAACAATTTGTAAAAAGGGCAGTCCAACTAAGCATTACTTTTCCTTTTCGGGAAATGATTCATAGTCACTTAACCACTAGCCATGAAACAGAAGTCTATAGTAGATTACAAAGTTCAAATTACCATTGCGGCATTATTAGTAACTGCCTTGTTCGTTGTTAGAGAGTATTTTTATGGTGGCGTCATTACGCATCACCTATTGGCAGATCAAGAAATGCCCGGAGCCTCTAATTGGTGGGGACTGTTAACGATTCCGGTCTTGACTTGGGTAATGCTGTTTTTTATCGAGCGACGACAAAACAAGGCCAAAGAGCCAGAGCAAAACCCGAAAAAAGAAAATTCTAAGGTCATAAGACGCTTTTTACTCGCCCTTTGTCTCGGAACCTTGTTCTCTGTACTTTGGGAATTCAGGCTCGAAGAAATACTACAATATCTTATTTTGTTGCCAGTCGTAATCGCCTTCTTCGTTCGTGTTCACTGGCCCGAATGTCTATTGGGTTTTGTGATAGGAATGATGTACGCCTTTGGCGGAATTTTACCCATCTTGGTGGGCGTCGTTTTAATGATTCTCACTTTTGTCGCCTATAAAGTAGTGCGTGGTTCGGTTTTATATGTGATATCAAAGCTGAAATAATTCGGGTTTACACTTTGCGAGCGTTCGAGACTTGGTGCTAGAGATATCTTTCAACCTCATAAAAACTATATCGATCAGTGAGCAACACAAAAACAGGAAAACACCTGTTGTTCAAGACCGTTAATTTGTTGACATTTAGGCATCTAAAACATGATACAATGGCTCAAATAACACTCGCAGATTATATCACCTTAAGAGACAGTGCAGTAACGCTTAATGGCTTCTCTAACCAAAGCATACATTTTGATGTGTCCCTGCCTTCAACATTTGTAAAAGGTACAAGCAAGGCAAGACCTATCTTACAGTTTAAACTTTATACGGCTAGAGACAGTAAAATTTTTATTGGAATAAACAATCAAACGACTTTTAGCACCGTGGTACATAAACAAAATCATTGGATAAGCTGGCACGAACTCTTAAACGGCAGTCTTTTTAATCCAGGAGAAACCAATCGTATTTTAATCGCCTTGCAGAGTAGCGAGTCTGACGAAGATGCTGGCGAGGTTGGGATATCTGATGTGGTGCTTATGTTTCAGCAGAAGATTGACATCTAATGGTTTGACTTCAATATTTAATATTTAAAACGATCTACGGTTGGTTTTGGAAAGCGATAATTAATGTGCTAATCCTATAAAAATCATATCTTTAAAGAAACCTTCTTTTAGGTATTTATTCAAAGGATAAAATGCAACCATGAAAAAATTACTCTGCCTTCTAGCACTACTATCACTTATAGAGGTGACGCCAACCGTGGCTAACAATTCTGAGATTGATCTGCTTTACTCAAAAATTCAACTAGATTCGACCCGAACGGGAGCACTCGACCAGTATTGGGCAAAACTGGCTCGGACGGTTAAAGAAGGAGATTTTGATGGGTATAGAGCCCTATATCACGACGATGCAGTTGTAATTTTTGCAGGAGGAGCCACACAGATTTCTGTGTCTATTTCACAAGCGATGGAATCTTGGAAGTCTATTTTTGACGATACCAAAGCGGGTAAGATTAATGTAGATGTCGATTTTAGATTGTCACAACGCATTGGGAACGATATCACTGCGCACGAGACAGGAATTTTTGCATTTTCTAGCCTAAACAGCGATGGTGAGGTAGCATCGAGATCGTATGTGCATTTCGAAATGCTATTTGTAAAAGGCGACAAAGGTTGGCTTTCTTTAATGGAATACCAGAAGTCGAATGCCACTCAAGAAGAGTGGGATGCATTGCAGTAAAATCTTTATTTAACTAACCAACACCATCATGAAAAAAATTGACCGCCGTAAAGCCATCAAAAAGTTAGCTACAGGACTTGGGGGTGCTTCTTTAATGGCGAGCCCTCTTGCTGGTTTGGCCAATACAGATGCCAATACCAAAACGATTCCAACCAAAGACCTTGGCAATAGCGATATAGACAAGCCAGTGACCGCCATTACCTTAGGAGCTGGAGCCAGAGGGAATGTGTATGGGAATTATGGTGTTGCCTTCCCAAAAGAACTCGATATAATTGGCGTTGCCGAACCGATTCCTATACGAAACGAACGCTACGCAAAAAAGCACAACATCCCTGACGAACATCGCTTTGTAACCTGGGAACATGTTTTTGAACGCCCAAAATTTGCAGATGCCATTATCATCACTACCCCAGACGATTTGCATTACGGACCTTGCATGAAGGCGTTAGCAATGGGATATGATGTATTATTAGAAAAGCCCATCGCACCTACAGAAAAAGAGTGTAGAGATATCCTGGCACTTGCAAATAAAACAGGTCGTATTGTGGCCGTTTGTCATGTGCTTAGATATGCGCCTTACTTTATTAAGTTACGCGAGATGATTCAGTCTGGAGCGATAGGAGAACTCGTGAGTATTCAGCATTTTGAGCCAATACAGCATATTCATATGTCGCATTCGTATGTAAGAGGCAACTGGCACAATTCTAAACAAACCACGCCTATTATTCTGGCAAAATCCTGTCATGACTTAGACATTTTGCGCTGGATGATTGGCAAGCCTTGTAAAAGCATAAGTGCGTATGGCAGTTTAAAATGGTTTAAGGCAGACAACGCGCCAGAGGGCAGTACCAATAGATGTACCGATGGTTGTGCGGTGGAGGCTACTTGTCCCTATTCTGCATTAAAGATTTATCATAGAGATAGAACTTGGACTGGTGTTTTTGACTTTCCTGAAGACAAATCGACGCATGGCGACTTTATCTTAGAACAACTCAAGACGACCAATTATGGCCGTTGTGTGTACAAAATGGAAAACGATCAGCCAGATCATTATGTTACCTCTATGGAATTTGAAGATGAGGTAACGGCCAATTTTTCTATGGAAGCATTTACTTCATATCACGGGCGCAGAACCCGAGTCATGGGTTCGCATGGCGATATCGTAGGAAATATGTCTGAATTTATTCATACCGAATTTTTGACCGGCAAAGAGACCAGATGGAACGTGGCCGATGCCAAAAGTGAATTTAAAAACAGCGGCCATGGCGGAGGTGATTGGGCCTTGGCCACCGATTGGGTCAATGCTGTAAAAAAACAAGATGCGAGCTTATTAACTTCTACAATTGACGCTTCTATTGAGAGCCATATTATGGGCTTTATGGCAGAAAAAAGTCGTGAAACCAAGCAATTCATCCCTATTGATTTAAAAGAAAATGGCTAAAAAAAATAATGAGGACGAACCAAATTATGTAGCACTGGCCATTATTTCGATAGTGATGTGTTCGTTGTTGTATTATTTGATTTATTTAAAATATGCTGGATAAGTTTCTTAAAAAAAACACGCTATGCTTTGCTAAATCATGGCAGCATGAATTCATTTAAATAGTATCTTTAAACAAAACGAGCTCAAATTTGAAAAACGAATAGATATGAAACGCATTATAACAACCTTCTTTGTTGCAGGAATTTTGATTTCTTGTAATTCTAAGGAAGCTTCTAAAACAGAAGCGGCAGAAGCTGCTACAACAGAAAATCTTACAGAAAGTGCAGCTGCCGAAACCAACACAAAACTAGTCGCGATTGATTCGGACGAAGCGTTAGTCGCTACGGCACTTATGGCAGCACCCGCAGAAAGCCGTGAGGGTGCAAAAGTAATAGGATATAATCTGGCTGGCGAATTTGTGACCCTTAAAGAAGGCGATAACGAGTTTATCGTGTTGGCAGACGACCTTAACAAGCCCGGATTTAGCGCCGCTTGTTACCACAAGAGTTTAGAGCCTTTTATGGCCAGAGGGCGTGAGTTAAAGGCTCAAGGAAAAACGGGAGGCGAAATCTTTGACATCCGTGAAGAAGAGGCTAAAGCGGGCACCCTCGATATGGGCCAACCGGGAGCTACCTTGCATATTTACTTTGGAGCTGGCGAATTGTATGATCCCGAAACTAATATAGTAGCGGGAGCCCAATATCGCTATGTGGTTTATATGCCTTTTGCTACTTCTGAATCTACAGGCTTACCAGAAGAACCGATCGGTAGAAATCATCCGTGGATTATGAACCCTGGAACGCACCGTGCGCACATCATGATTTCGCCAAAGGCGGATGAGAAAGAATGAATCGTGTACGATTTTAAATTAAATTATTTATGACACTCGCAGATTTAATAGGTAAGAAGATTAAAAAGATTCGGTTTAATTATGAGCGTGAAAACGCGCATGATATGCAAGAGTTTCAGTCGCAGGTGATGCTGGCCAACAAAGAAGTTTTTCTTATTCCTAACTATCCAGATGCTTCGTTTGATTTGACGGAGTATTACGATAAAAATAAATCTTCGTCCTTCGATACTGCCCAGCGATGTGGCCTTGCGTCTCGATTGTTGTTTAGAAACAAAACCATTGTAGATGTGCATTTTAAGTATGCAGACGGAGAGCCCTTACAAGACCAGAGCGGTATATTAGAATTAGAAAATGGTAGATATGTGACCGAAAATAATTTTGGACCTCCAGGTTTGACCGATATTGATTTAATCGTGATGAATCAGGATCAGTTTGAAGGCCTCCAAGACGACGATACCGAGTTGAGGTCGTTAAAAAATGATATACTCGATAAGTAATCCTCGCTATTCTACAACGCATAATTTAAACGATACCTCAAAACTTATGACACTCAAAACATCGTTTAAAACCATACTCGTTTATCTTCCTTCTTTAATGATCTGTTTGTTTTATGTGCCAAATGGTTTAGATAAGATTTTGCATCATGATTCCGCAGACAAGATTATTGCCAGTTCGGCTGTGATGATTATTACAGGCATTGTTTTGCTTGGAGCTTCTGTGATGTTTTTAATTAACAAAACCATGCTTTGGGGTGCTGCGATTTTGTCGTTGTATATGACCATGATTGTGTTTATTCATATGTATAAAGGCAAGCCCTATGAAGTTACCATCCTTATTGTGATGGCTACGATTTTTGCTGCTTACATTAGGCGACCAGAGGTTTTTTCGCTAAAACGACAAGGTCAATTGTGATTGTATGTCAAAATAAAATGAACGTTCATTCATATATGAATGAAAAGCATCTTTAGGCCATAGCCATCTGTAAATTCTAAAACAAAAAGGAATATTAATTAACGACTCCGCTCAGGTTTATTTCGTCTTCATCGGTGGCGGTAGCGACAACTTCTCCATTGATGGTTAAGGTAGCTGTCATTTGGCCAGGAACAGTGCTCACTGCCTTTAACACGATAGTCTCACCCGGGCTAAAGTTGCCTGTATAGTTGTCGGTCCAAGGAAGGGTTTCGTTGGCGAGTGTCGCTTCGCTACTACCCGCATCTGTATAGGTAATGGTGGCAGGTTTACCAGCGGTATCTGTGGTAATTGAAAAAGAAACGGTGGCCACTACTTCTTGTGGTGTTTGCGGGCCAGCGTCGTCGTCGCTGCTGCAACTCAAAAAACCAAACAATAGCAAGGAGGCAAATAGAGCGGGAAAAACGTTTCTTTTCATTTTAAAAATTTTGCTCAATTTACTACAATAAAGATAACTGCCATAAACTTTAACTACTGCTTAATAAATTTAGTTCGACTGAGCTTGTTTCTATCTTGCAGTTCAACAAAATATAGCCCCGATGGTAGCGAAGCAACATCTATAGAATTTATCGCATTGACCTCACTCATGACAAGCTTGCCTTGCGTGGAATAGATGCGTACAGTAAATGGAGTGTTTGTGATATTGGTCCAACGGAGGGTTTCTGTGGTTGGGTTGGGAAATACTTCAAGACTCGATGCCTCAAAACTTGGAGTTGCTAAGCCATAATTTTGCCCAACCATAGCATCATGAAGTGGTGTTCCGAATTCTAAGTTTTGCCCATCGGTTGTGTCTGTAACAACATAATAAAAAGCGGTGTTTGGATAAAGAAGTGTATACCATTGCGATTCCCAGAGCATTATGGAGTCCGAACATACGTTGCTTTCGGTTTCAAAAGCAATAGGTTCTAAAAAGTCTAGAGGCGTATCTGGTAGATAAGTATAAGTAACGGTAAAGTTATTGCATCCGCTAAATCCATTAACTATTATTTCTGAATCGCTAACGCTTATAAAGGTCATCGTCGGGGTTATCTCTGGAGTAACGTCAGAAGAAAAAATAGGAATAGCCCCAAACAATTCACTTCGGATATGATCTATATACCAAGTCTGAAAAAGGTCCGAATCCTGCGCCCATAAATTACCGGCTAGCATGCTCATAAGTATAAGGATAAATCTTTTCATCGCTTAATAAATTTAGTTCGACTGAGCTTGTTTCCATCTTGCAATTCGACAAAATAGAGCCCCGATGGTAGCGCGGCAACCTCTATTGAATTTATGACAGATGCCTCACTCATTACAAGTTTTCCTTGCGTGGAATAGATGCGAACTTGCATAGGCGTGTTTGTAAGGTTAATCCAATTGAGTGTTTCATTGGTAGGGTTTGGGTGAACAGTCAATACTTTGCGGTCAAATTCTTTTGAATCGAGTATATAATTTGTGGCACCAAGTGTTTCGAAAATAAAATTGGACAGCACTAGAACCTGACCACTCGAATTGTTTGTAATCTGATATACTGCTCCCGTAACAAAAAAGTTGGTCATATTATTTTCCCATTGCATAATGGTGTCTTCACAAACCAAATCTCCAACAGTTAAATCTACAAAATGCAATTCTTCAAAATCGGAGTGATAGATATAGGTAGCAACAAACTCGTTACAGCCAGTGAATCCACTCATCACCACAGTGTCCCCAGACCCTGAGCCAATTGTTAATATCGGTTCGATAGGAGGATCGACGTCATCAGAAAATATTACACCATACGATTCACTGGTTAAAACATTCACATACCAAGTTTGGAACAAATCGGCGTCCTGCGCAGTGCAAACAGATGGCAATACCAAAAGACTTAAAACTAGTAATTTTTTCATCGCTTTATAAATTTTGATTGGCTTCGGTTAAGGCCGTCAGATATTTCTAAAAAATAGAGCCCAGAAGGCAGCATAGCAACATCTATCGAATTTATAACAGAAGCCTCGCTTAAAACTAGCTTGCCCTGTGCCGAATAGACGGAAACATTAAACGATCTATTTTCTGGATTAGACCAGTTAAGGATATCAGAAGTTGGGTTGGGGTAGAGCTTAATTGCACTTAAATTAGATTCTGGAATGCTCAAAAATTTGTTAGTATACGTAGCATTGTCTCCATCTGGATTAGTAATATGAAGCAATAGATAATCTCCAGTTTCGGGACCGTCAATTATACTTATGGAGTAGTCAAATGCAGCATCGTCGTGCGCCGCAAAGAATGGAAAATAATCAAATTCAAAGCCTGTATTTGCTGCGATGGTGCATTCAATAAGGCTTACTACAATATTAGAAAAGGTAATTTGTTCAAAATCTGCAAGTATATCTGCAGTTAACCAGTTACAAACCGAAGTCTCAAAATAATCAGGATCACTGGTTTCAGAGAATACCGCAGGAACTAACGCAACCTCTGCGTTATCTGGGATGGGAATGTTCACCCCGTCTATATTTAGTTCTATTAAAAACCAATCATTCTCAAAGAGAAAATCTACTTGGGCTTGTGAAATAAAGGGAATCGCCCATAAGGTCAAAAGGAGTAAAAATCTTTTCATAGCTGGTTTTTATTTAAAGTTAAGAAAAACGTCTTAATTTTGGGTAAACTTACTTCGAATGACAGATTTTTGGTTCTATGTTTCCCTCGGATTTAATCATGTACTCGACTTTGATGGCTTTGATCATATGTTGTTTTTGGCGGTCTTGGTAGTAGGATATTCTGTAAAAGATTGGCAAAAAGTTTTAGGTCTTGTAACCCTTTTTACCATTGGTCATATGGCTTCGCTCGCCTATGCCGCACTCAATTATTTTGAATACAATACGGCCCTAGTCGAATTTTTAATTCCTGTTACCATTTTACTCACTGCGTTACACAGGCTTTATACCACTTACAAGGGGATATATAAAAGAAGTTCTTGGCTGCTGTATGTAGGGACGCTCTTTTTTGGGCTGATTCACGGCCTTGGATTTGCTTCTTTTTTTAGAACGATGGACGAAGCCACACTCATGCCGTTATTACAATTTGCAATCGGAATAGAAAGTGCCCAAATCGTTATAGTAGCCATCGTTGTTTTGGCGGGTGTTTTGTTATCGCGATTTTTACGATTGGCCAGCAGGCTTTGGGTGTATGTTGTTTGCGGAATAACTATCGCTATTCTTATCCCAATATTGATAGACCTTTGGCCCTTTTAAGATGCTTAATTCAAAACTTTGTAAAACATTTAACAGCGGGAAGTTTCTCAGGGTACAATACATCAATTATATTCGTGTTTATACCTATATTGGTAGTATCAATTAGATTTTTGCATGTCTAAAAAACAACTCAAATACGACGTAGCCTATTTAAGAATGGCTATGGAATGGAGCAAATTATCACACTGCAGACGGCGTCAAGTTGGCGCGCTTATTGTAAAAGATAAAATGATCATCTCCGACGGATATAACGGTACCCCAACTGGGTTCGAAAATTATTGCGAAGACGATGCTGGCTATACCAAATGGTATGTGTTGCATGCAGAGGCCAATGCTATTTTAAAAGTTGCCTCGTCTACACAGAGTTGTGTAGGAGCCACACTCTATATTACCATGTCGCCTTGCAAGGAGTGCAGCAAACTGATTCATCAGGCTGGAGTAACTCGCTTGGTGTATCATGAGGCCTATAAAGACGACAGCGGCATCAGATTTTTGGCCAAAGCAGGTGTTGCCTTAGAGCATATACAAGATTTAGTGACTGTAGAATTATGAACGCCACAAAAAAATATATTCCATTAGTTATTGGCGTGTCTATTGCGCTTGGAACCATTATTGGTGCCAAACTCAACTTTCAGGATTCGGGCGAAAAAATCTTTGCGACCAATTCTAAAAAAGACAAACTCAATAGGCTTATCGACTATATTGACTACGAATATGTAGATTCTGTTAATACCGATAGCATTGTAGATGTGACCGTAAACGGAATCTTAGAAAATCTAGACCCGCATTCGGTGTATATACCTGTAGATTCTTACGAAGATGCAGCCAACGATATGCGCGGTAAATTTGTGGGAATCGGCGTAAATTTTTATGTGTATAACGATAGCATTGCGGTAATTAATCCGATTGTAGGCGGGCCGGCTTACGAAGCAGGTATTCGCGGTGGAGATCGCATCGTTACTGCAAATGGTACGAAGCTCTACGGATCTGACATGTCTCGAGACAGCATAGTCTCGTTATTAAAAGGGAGTGCAAATTCTAAGGTAACCCTTGGGGTGTATAGAAAAGCTACAGACGAGCTCATGGAGGTAAAGGTGCGCAGGCGCGACGTGCCTCTGGTGAGTGTTGATGCGGCTTATATGTTAGACGAAAACATTGGCTACGTTAAAATCAATCGTTTTGCAGAGACCACGGCTTCTGAATTTAAATCGGCCTTAGAAGATTTAATCGCCTTAGATATGACCACCCTGGTACTCGACTTGCGCGGAAACCCTGGCGGATACATTTCTGCTGCTCAAAAAGTGGTCGATCAATTTTTAGAAGACGACAAGCTCATTTTAGTCACAAAAAATAAAAAAGGCGACAAAGAACAAACCTTGGCTACCCGAAAAGGTGAGTTTGAAGATGGGATTGTTTATGTGCTTATTGACGAGAATTCGGCCTCGGCCAGCGAAATTGTAGCTGGAGCATTACAGGATAACGATCACGGAACGATCGTTGGTCGCAGATCGTTTGGTAAAGGCTTGGTGCAACGCGAAATGTCTCTAGGCGATGGGAGCGCCGTACGCCTCACCATAGCAAGATATTATACGCCCACGGGCCGCTCTATTCAGCGGTCGTATGAGAACGGTTACGACAATTATTATAACGAATACCAAAACCGCTATCGCAATGGCGAACTCATTAGTGGTGACAGTATAAAGGTGTCTGACTCTCTAAAATTTGTCACCCCTGGCGGGAGAATTGTGTACGGTGGAGGTGGAATCATCCCCGACGTATTTGTAGGTAAAGATACCAGTATCGAAAGCGAAACCTTAGAGTATGTGATGGCTTCTGGCTATATGAACTACTTTGTGTTCGAACATCTCGAAGACAACCGTGATCTTTATGATGATATTTCTTTTAACGAGTTTTTTGCCTCTTTTGAGGTGCCAGATTCGCTGTCAAATTCGTTTATAGAATATGCGCGTTTACAGCAGGCAGAAATAGATTTGAGCTCGTATAGCGACGCCTTAAAGCGCTATATCAAATCTGCCATGGCGGCACAACTTTATAGTGCAACAGCGGCAGAACAAATCAAAAATGAGCAAGACGCGATGATCCAAAAGGTGATAGATTTAGAACGCGCAAGACTAACCCCTGTAGAGCAATAGGCTTATTTGTTGTTTCTATACTTTTCTTTAATCTTCTTCGAAAAAAGTAGAATAAGCAAAAGAACAATGGCGCAAAGTGAGGCCATAATCTGAATTAAGGCGATAATACTGTCGCCAGCAAAGGGGCTATTCCAATCTATTTTAGTGCTGTTAAAACCAATTAAGACTAAGGCAATAACGATAAATAGGTAAATTAAAATCTTCATAATTCATCAATTAAATAACTCCTGAATATTAGATGTAAAAAGCTTTACGGCAATTGCTAATAAGACAACACCAAACACCTTACGCAATATTTGTATTCCGTTTTTGCCCAAAACACGTTGCAATCTGGCAGATGTCTTTAATACTATATATATGATGGTAATATTTATTAAAACGGCCACTACGATGTTCTCTGTATTAAATTCCGCGCGAAGCGAAAGCAAGGTTGTTAGACTTCCAGGCCCAGCAAGCATTGGGAATGCCAATGGGAAGATACTCGCCATCTCGGGGCTTTGACCGTCGTCTTTAAAGAGCGAAATACCCAGAATCATCTCTAAAGCAATAAAGAAAAGGATAAACGAACCAGCTACCGCAAATTCGTTCACATTAATCCCGATTAATTTTAAGATGCTTTCCCCTAAAAACAAAAAGATAATCATCACTACTGCGGCAATAATCGATGCCTTTTCTGAGTGAATATGTCCAGCGCGTTCTCTTAGCGATATAATTATTGGAATATTGCCAATAATATCGATTACCGCGAAGAGTATCATCGTGGCAGTTAGTATTTCTTTTAGGTAAAAATCCATCCCTTTGATTTATTGCTGCAAAATTATAGAATCATTACCAATAAAGTGGGTTTATTTAAAAGAGAATATCTTTGCGCTATGATCCAGTTAGGAAAAACCATCGTATCTCAAGATCTCATCGAAAAAGAGTTTGTTTGCAACTTGGGTGCTTGCAAGGGGGAATGCTGTATCGCTGGCGAAGCTGGCGCCCCTTTAACCCAAGAAGAAACCAAAACGCTAGAAGAGATTTACCCTAAAGTAAAACCTTTTTTGCGCAAAGAAGGGATCCAGGCCATAGACAAACAAGGCACTTGGGTTACCTCGCCACAAGACGAATTAGAAACACCTTTGGTCGATGGGGCAGAATGTGCCTATGTGACTTTTACTCCCGAAGGAATTGCTAGCTGCGGAATAGAAGACGCCTACAATGCTGGTGCGGTCGCTTTTAAAAAACCTATTTCTTGTCATCTGTATCCCGTGCGAGTTACCGATTATAGTGAGTTTGCCGCGGTAAACTATCATCGTTGGCCCATCTGTGACGATGCTTGCAGCCTAGGAAAAGAACTGCAGGTTCCTGTTTACAAATTTGTAAAAGAAGCACTTATAAGAAAATTTGGCGAAGATTGGTACGGCGAATTGGAGCGTACGGCCACCCGTGATTCATAGAGATTTGTTAATAATTTGCTGGTTATCACTATCTTAGTGACACTAATCAATGGGCACTCCCATAACTAACAATTACAATTATGAAAAACGCGCTACTCTATTTATGCGCTTTATTACTTTTTGTAGGCTGCGTAGACAATCCGGTCAATAAAAAAGTAAAAGAGGCAAAACAAAATGTATCAAACGCCAAAAAAGCGGCAGATAAGATGCAGGATATTCAAGACGACATGAAAAAGCTGCAAGAGATGGAGCCTCTTTCTAATGACGTGCTCAAGGCATGGCTGCCAGATCAAATAGGTGATATGAAGCGCACCAGTTATAAGGCTGGGCATATGAGTATGATGCAAATCTCTTCTATCGAGGCTACCTACGAAAACGACGATAAGACCAAAAAGTTTAAAATGGAACTCTTAGATGGGGCTGGCCCAACGGGTTATGCGACGACGGCAACTTTTCAGTTGATGTTTACTCAAGACTTCGAAGAAGAGTCAGAAACCAAGCTTCGCAGATCGTCTGAGCGCGATGGAATCAAAGTGATAGAAGAATATTATAAGGATCGAAACAATAGTACCATTGAACAGTTCCACGCCGGGCGTTTTTACTTAAAAGGAAAAGGCACCAATATGGATTTAGACGAAACCTGGAAGGCGATAAAATATTTAGAAGTAGAAGATTTAGAATAATTAAATCCGAGAACTTACTGAATCGTCTTAGACATTTTGTTTGAGGCGATTTTTTTTTGACGCATCACACTTTTTTTTACAAAAATTGACGCTCGCTAGCGTTTCAAATTTCGATTTTTGACTTTTGTGAACAATCTACTCCTGTTTAAATTATCATGGTCAATCTTACTGCCCAACACCGCAAAACGCCAGCGAAAATGCGACGCCAAGTTGGTTTTCAACGGCTTTCTGCGCAATTGTTGATAAGCACGAGACTATATTGTTAAGTTATTGATAATCAAATAAATAATAAATATTTTTAACAAAACAATGTGAACAGATTAGAATTTTTAATGTTAAAAACTTTGTTGAAAACCAAGCTAACTTTTATCCTAGAATAGATTTAAAATTTTCCATATTTGTTAGTCCCGAGTAGCGACAGATTTAGCATAAATTAAAAAAACAACGGACGATGAGCGCAGTAGAGCCAATTTTAGCAGAAAACAAAGACAGATTTGTAATATTCCCAATTCAGCACCATGATATTTGGGATTGGTACAAAAAATCGGAAGCCAGTTTCTGGACTGCCGAAGAAATTGACCTGCACCAAGACCTAACAGATTGGGCCTCTAAATTAAACGATGACGAACGTTATTTTATCAAGCACATCTTGGCATTTTTTGCTGCTTCTGACGGAATCGTAAACGAGAATTTGGCAGAGAATTTTGTGAACGAAGTACAATATTCAGAGGCGAAGTTCTTTTATGGTTTCCAGATCATGATGGAGAACATTCACTCAGAAACCTATTCGCTACTTATAGACACTTACGTTAAAGACGAAAAAGAAAAAGACACGCTGTTTAACGCCATCGAAAACTTTCCAGCCATTAAGAAAAAGGCAGATTGGGCTCTTAAGTGGATAGACAGCCCGAGCTTTGCAGAGCGCCTTATCGCCTTTGCAGCCGTAGAAGGTATTTTCTTTTCTGGTGCATTCTGTTCTATTTTCTGGTTAAAGAAAAGAGGCCTTATGCCAGGTCTTACATTTTCTAACGAGTTGATTTCTCGTGACGAAGGTGTTCACTGTGATTTTGCGGTTCACTTGCACAATCACCACTTAGTAAATAAAGTTCCTAAAGAGCGCATTCGCGAAATTATCGTCGATGCCTTAAATATCGAGAGAGAATTTATTACCGAATCACTTCCTGCAAGTTTGATCGGAATGAATTCTAAACTCATGACCCAATACTTAGAATTCGTAACCGATAGATTATTAGTGGAGCTGGAGTGCGAAAAAGAGTATAACACCACCAATCCATTCGATTTCATGGATATGATTTCGTTACAAGGAAAAACAAACTTCTTTGAGAAGCGTGTTTCTGAGTACCAAAAGGCAGGTGTTACCAACAAAGACAAGGAATCTAATAAAATTAGTTTCGACGCAGATTTCTAGATAGCCCACGGCGGCTCCCCAAGGCCGTGTGACATCTTTAAATAACTGAATATATGCAAGTTAAACCTTGCATACCAACCTACTTTTGGCATAAAAATTTTAGACTAACTAACAAAAGACGTTTTAAATGAATGTAGTAAAAAGAGACGGACGCAAAGAGCCCATCATGTTCGATAAGATCACAGCAAGAGTACGCAAGCTGTGTTATGGATTAAACGAATTAGTCGATCCCGTAAAAGTAGCGATGCGTGTAATCGAAGGATTATACGATGGTGTGACTACCAGCGAGTTGGATACTTTAGCTGCAGAGATTGCAGCGACACTCACGACCGCACACCCTGACTATGCACGATTGGCTGCGAGAATTTCTGTTTCTAACCTACACAAGAATACCAAAAAGACCTTTTCGGAGGTAATGACGGACCTATACACCTACGTAAACCCGCGTACAGGTAAAAAAGCACCTTTGCTTAGTGACGAGGTATACGATATCATTCAAAAAAACGCAGATGAGTTAGATTCTACCATTATCTACAACCGTGATTTTGGATACGATTACTTTGGTTTTAAAACTTTAGAGCGCTCTTATCTATTAAAATTGAATGGGCAAATTGCAGAGCGCCCACAACATATGCTTATGCGTGTGTCTTTAGGAATTCACTTGAACGATTTAGAAGCGGCCAAGGAAACCTATGAGCTCATGAGTAAGAAATATTTTACGCATGCCACACCAACGCTTTTTAATTCGGGGACTCCAAAACCACAAATGTCTTCTTGTTTTCTTTTAGCGATGAAAGACGACAGTATTGACGGTATTTATGATACATTAAAGCAAACGGCAAAAATCTCACAATCGGCAGGAGGAATTGGTCTTTCTATTCACAATATTAGAGCTACAGGCTCTTATATTTCTGGAACCAACGGAACTTCTAACGGTATCGTCCCTATGCTACGAGTGTTTAATGATACAGCTCGTTATGTAGACCAAGGAGGAGGGAAGCGTAAAGGTTCGTTTGCCATTTACGTAGAACCGTGGCATGCAGACATTTTTGACTTCTTAGACCTTAAGAAAAATCACGGGAAAGAAGAAATGCGTGCACGCGACTTGTTTTACGCCATGTGGATTCCAGATCTTTTCATGAAGCGCGTGCAAGATGATGCGATGTGGACCCTTATGTGCCCTAACGAATGTCCTGGTCTTTTTGACTGTCATGGCGACGAGTTTGAAGCTATGTACGAAAAGTACGAGGCAGATGACAAAGGTCGTAAGACGATTAAGGCAAGAGAGCTTTGGGAAAAAATCTTAGAATCTCAAATAGAGACAGGTACCCCTTATATGCTTTACAAAGACGCGGCCAACCGTAAGTCTAATCAAAAGAACTTAGGAACCATTCGCTCGTCTAACCTCTGTACAGAGATTATGGAGTATACCAGCGCAGACGAAGTTGCCGTATGTAACTTAGCATCTATCGCCTTGCCGATGTTTGTAAAGAACGGGGAGTTTGATCACAAAGAATTGCACCGTATTACCAAGCGTGTAACCAAAAACTTAAACTGCGTAATTGACCGCAACTACTATCCGGTTAAAGAAGCAGAGAATTCAAACTTTAGACACCGTCCGGTAGGATTAGGAATTCAAGGTTTGGCAGATACGTTTATAAAACTTCGTTTGCCATTTACTAGCGAAGAAGCCAAGAAACTGAACCAAGAAATCTTTGAAACGCTTTATTTTGCTGCCATGGAAGCTTCTATGGAAGAAGCAAAAGCCGATGGTGCGTACGAGTCCTACGAAGGTTCTCCTATAAGCGAAGGCTTGTTCCAGCACAACCTTTGGAACATCAAAGACGAAGAATTAAGCGGTCGTTGGGATTGGGGAAAATTGCGTAAGAGCATCAAAAAGCATGGCGTACGTAACTCTCTATTGGTAGCACCTATGCCAACTGCTTCTACCTCTCAAATCCTTGGAAACAACGAAGCTTTTGAGCCATATACTTCTAACATTTATACAAGACGTGTATTGTCTGGAGAGTTTATCGTTGTAAACAAGCACCTTTTAGAAGACTTGGTAGAACTAAACCTTTGGAACGAAGATTTAAAGCAAGAAATCATGCGTGCCAATGGTTCTATTCAGGACATCGATGTGATTCCGCAGGACTTAAAAGAATTGTACAAAACCGTTTGGGAACTAAGCATGAAAGACATCATCGATATGTCTCGCCACAGAGGATACTTTATCGATCAGTCACAATCGCTTAACCTCTTTATGGAGAACGCAAACATGGCGAAGCTTACCTCTATGCACTTTTATGCATGGAAGAGCGGTCTAAAAACAGGAATGTATTACCTGCGTACCAAGAGTGCGGTCGATGCGATTAAGTTTACTCTTAACAACGACAAAAAAGAAGCGACAGAACCAAAAGCAGAAAAAGCTCCGGTTGCAGCCATGAGCGCAGCTTCTGACAAGCCACTTACGGCGGCAGAACTTCGTGATTTGTTATCTAAATCTAAGGAGGCAGAAAACGACGAAGACTGCCTGATGTGTGGGTCTTAATACTTGTATTGTATTGCATTAATAAGTAACAGGAAGCTATCGACGATAGCTTCCTTTTTTTGTAAAAAGCGTATCTTAGTTTAAATAACCAACCCTCTTTATGGAAGAACTAACGCTGGATCCTCGCTGTACGAACTGCGAAGAACCTATTATGGGAAAACCTAAGTTTTGTGTAAACTGTGGCTTTCCCGAAAACGGTACCGAACAAGAAAAATCTAAGTTTATTGCAGAGAAGGCAATTTTAAAATCCAAACAGAAAGAGGCTCCAAAACGCATTAAATCTGCAAGAAATACCCTTTTTATTGTGGGAGGTTGGCAAATGCTTTCTAGCCTGGTCATTTTCTTTTTACAGGACGATATGATCGAACTGATCGCCGGAGCGGTAGTGTTTGTAATATTTTTATTATTAGGATTTTGGTCTCAGAAAAAACCACTCATTGCACTTATTTTGGGATTATTAGTCTATTTAACGCTAATAGGTCTTGGCGCTATTGGAGATCCTAGCTCCTTGGCGAAAGGAATCATTATAAAAGTGGTTATTATCGCCTTTTTGGCCAAGGGAATTAATTCTGCTTTAGAGCTACGCAAAAAGCCAGCCTAAGCATGAAGTATTGCGCACAGTGTAAAGAGCCCATGATGCCTGCAGATCAGTTCTGTGGGAGCTGTGGCGTGTCTGTAGTGCCAGAAACTTCTTTAGAAGACAAGCGTAGCATCACCATGGTGATTGCCTTTTATGCGGCTACCTTGCTTTTTCTTGGAATCAGCTATGTTGTATATCTAGAAACCGATGTGATCACAGTTGGTACAGAGCTCACACTAGAAATTATCTTTGTATTGCTCATCGTTGGCTTTAGCCTAACCGATTTGCGCAACATCATACCTTTATATGGTTTTAAATTGGTTGATTGGAAAGGCCTGTTGTTCTCCTTGGTTTTTCCCGTTCTTTCTGCCTTTTTGGTGATTTTAGTTTTAGGCAAGGTCAATGTGTTGCTCTTTGACGAAGACCCGCTCATAATGGCCGAATACGCCTTTTACGACCGGCCCTTTTTATGGGCATTTTTGTTTATCTGCATAGTGGCTCCAGTTTTCGAAGAGCTTGCATTTAGAGGTTTTTTGTTCAATCATTTACAGCGAGTAGCCAATGTAAAGACCACTATTTTGGCCACGGCCTTTTTGTTTGCTCTTATTCATTTATCGTACTTATCAATAATTTGGATTTTTCCGTTTGGGGTGGTTTTAGGGTACTTACGGCACAAGTATAAAACCCTTTGGCTGGGTATGATTGTGCATTTTATACATAACAGCGTTGTTTTAATAATGGACTATAAACAATACTACGATCGTTGGCCATTAGAGCAGTACTTCTAGTAAATAGCCACAAAAGGCGCCTATTATAATTACCCAAATTGGCGATATTTTTTTAGGGCCAAATAACAGCAACGCACTTAACAAAGCGATGGCAATGGGCTTCCACCCAATGAGTGTCTCTTTGCCCATAACAATTAGCACCGCAAGCATAACAGCTACAGCGGCTACATTTACACTATCTAAAAAGCCGCGTAATATTTTGGACTTGCGCATTTTTGGGACCAATGGATTTAGGAGCCAAACAAACAAAAAAGAGGGTAAAAAGATACCTAAGGTTGCAGCAACGGCTCCCCAAAAACCTCCGATCTGATACCCGATAAAGGTAGCTGTAGACAAGACGGGTCCGGGTGTAAATTGGCCTATTCCGATGGCCTCAATAAGCGCTGGCCTAGAGAGAATTCCGGTGGTAACAAGTTCTGCATCGAGGTAGGCAAAAAGTACATAGCCACTACCATAAAGAATGCTTCCTACTTTTAAAAACGTCCAAAATATTTTAAGAGTTCCAAGGCTTTTTCCAATAGAAAGGGATACAGGGATACTGGTAAAAGGCAGAAGATAACTAGCGTTTATTTTTCCAGTTTTGTTTTTTATCGCGAAATAAATTCCTCCTAAGATTCCGCCAGCTAAAAGAGCAATAATCTCATTCACACCAAACAAACTAACAACCAATACAAGCAGACCTAAAACAGTGAGTTCCCAGGTTTTTATTGCTTTTTTACCAAGCTTTAATACCGCTGTCGCTATGATTGCCAGCACAGCGGGCTGAATTCCTTTTACGAATGGTGCAATTTCTGGAAGCTGTCCAAAATTTACATAGGCCCAGGCTAAGATTCCAGTGATTACAACAGCTGGAAAGATAAAGCAAAACCCAGCCACAAAAAGCCCTTTTATGCCTCCGCGTTCGTGACCACAGTGCATGGTCATCTCTGTGCTATTAGGCCCAGGAATTAGATTGGTCGCACCTACCAAATCTAGAAAGTGTTCTCGTGTGATCCATTTTCTTTTAGAGACGATCTCGTCTTCCATCATGGCAATATGGGCTGCCGGGCCTCCAAAAGCGAAAAGCCCTAACTTAAAAAATACAGAGGCAATTTCTTTTAAATGTGAAGTTTGCCCCATCTGTGTTAATTAAGAAGAAAGTCGGTGCCCAGATATTTGGCACCTTTGTTATAATACCAGGCTCTGTTTTTAGGAAACCTTATCCCACTTATAACAGACTCCTCTGAAAGCAAAATAAACTCACCAGTGTCTTTGCCCTCGCCATCGGGATCGCCTTTATAAAATTGGTAAATCTCCATAGCATAGGTGTCAGGGTCAAAATAGAAGAACCATACGTCACTCCCAACTGCTGGATCGTAAGTAACTTTTAATATCAAATAATCTTTGCCATCAAAGTTGTCATATCGCACAATGGGATCTACTATGGCGCCAGGATCCTTTAACTTCATGGGCAAACCGTATAGATAGGTGTAGTAATCCTTGTATACATTGGCGCGTTCGCAGTTTACACCAAATTCTCGTTGGGTGGCCTCATCTGGATTTTTGGTTCCATTAAAAACAACTTCACAGTTTCCTTGGTTAACAGTGTACTCGGTGATATTGCCGTCGTTTATAGCTTTTACATAAAACATATCCGAAGGCAAATTGATATTTATCGTGCTTAATCGATCGGGATTGTTTGGAATTTTCATGTTTACAACGAGGGTGTCGTTAAACTTTTCCCAGTTTTGCCCTGGGTCATGATAAGCAATACTTTTATCTAGTAATTGAGCCCCAGTAAGCTTCTGAGCGGTTGTAAAAAAGGGCGTAAGAAGAATAAAAAATGCTAGTAAGGATTTCATGAGAGCTGATATTTGTCATTTAATTGTCTAAGATAAGGGTTACTTTTATAACGACAAGAACTACTAGATATGAATTATACGCTTGGCGATGTGCTCCAATTATTGGGGTCTTTGGGACTATTCCTCTTTGGAATGAAAGTAATGAGTGATGCATTAATGGACCTCGCTGGCGACAAAATGAGAAGTATTTTGGCCCGTTTAACCTCCAACAGATTTTTGGGAGTTTTCACGGGCTTTTTTATAACTTCTGTAATACAATCTTCTTCTGCGACCACCCTCATGGTGGTTAGTTTTTCTAATGCTTCTTTGCTCACTCTTACCGAATCGATTAGTGTGATTATGGGTGCCAACATCGGTACGACAATCACCGCTTGGCTTATTACCATTCTTGGTTTTAAAGTAAGTATGAGTAGTATTGCCCTGCCGCTGGTGGGATTGGGTGTGGCCTTTACTTTTGCCAAAAAAGAGACCTTAAAAAACTGGGGTATTTTTATCATTGGGTTTTCTATACTTTTTATCGGGCTGCAATTTTTAAAAGATGCAGTGCCAAACATCAAAGAGAACCCAGAGATGCTGGAATTTTTAACCAGCTTTACAGATCTTGGTTTTTGGTCTGTGCTTATCTTTTTGTTTATAGGAACACTGCTCACGGTTATTATCCAATCGTCGAGCGCAACAATGGCGGTGACTTTGATTATGTGTGCCCAAGGTTGGATTCCTTTCGAACTTGCAGCAGCCATGGTATTGGGAGAGAATATAGGCACCACCATTACAGCTAATCTAGCCGCCATAGTCGCAAACTTTCATGCCAAACGAACGGCCAGGGCACATCTTGTATTTAATATAATAGGAGTTATATGGGTCTTGATTTTATTTTATCCATTTTTAAAAATGGTGTCTTGGGTCGCGGTTCAATGGGGGTCTGAATCGCCTTATTTGACAGCAGCTGCTATCCCAGTTGGAATCTCTTTGTTCCATACGATATTTAATATTCTTAACACCTTCGTGCTTATTTGGTTTATAAAACCCATAGCTCGATTCGTAGAGAGAATCGTGCCAGAAAAAGAAACCGAAGTTGTTGCTATCGAAACCCCTAAGTTTTTAACTAAAACGGTATCAAAATACCCCGAAACTTTAATCGCTTCGCTTAAAGAAGAGTCTAAGCGTCTCTTTAAAAACACGATTTTCGAAATCGTTACTCATGCCCTTAATATACATAGGGAAGATATTAAGTCAGAAGAAAAACTAAAGAGAATTATTAAGGAATCTAAAGACAACTTAAATACAGACGTTAGTGAACTTTACTACACTAAGGTCAAAAAGATTTATGGCGAGATAATCGCGTATGCCACACGTGGGCAGAGTACTTTGAGTTTTAATCAAGAGCAAAACAGCGATGTATCAGAGATAAAAATAGCAAACAGACAAATGGTAGAGATCGTTCGGGATTCGAGAGAATTAGGAATGAATGTGTCTAAATATTTGGCTTCTGATAATGCCCATGTTCAAAAACAATACGATAAATTCCGAAAGAAAATAGCAAAAGTATTACGGGTGATTTACCGCTTTAGAAAAGGAGACGAGCAAACCAAAGAGCAGTATTACAGGAAGCTACTCAAATTAAAAGAACAGGCCCACGAGGCTATTCATTCTACTAACGAAGATATTGACGCTTTGATTCGTGATAATTTAATTACCGTAGACATGGCTTCTTCTTTAGTAAACGACAATGATAATGTAAACGACATCATCGAAAAACTTATCAGTGTGGCCGAACTACTCTATGGCGAAAAAGATTCATTATTAGAAAACGGCAAGGCCGCCTAGGTAAGACCCTAATTATATAAAAACAAAAAAGCACCGTACAGAGACGGTGCTTTTTTTGGCTATTACCAGTTTACTCTTTCTTGTAACTGGTTTGATACTCTTCCATCAAGTTCATAATACCTGTTACCAAATCTTTTGATTCTAACAGGACATTAAAATACAACGTGGTATTTTTTGGACTTGACTCTTCTGTTCTGGTGCGTTCTATTTGCTTCTGAATTTTCGCATTTAGTTCGTCCATAATACTTTGCTTTTGAGAAGTCACATAGTTGATGCGTTCAAATTTGCGACTTGCAAACACCTCTTCGATCTCCGATAACAATCTGCTTAGCATTTCGTTGATTTGCTGCAGGTCTTTGATCTGGCTAAAGCGAAGTTTTTTATGCTCGTTATTAACGTGTTTAAAGCTCTTTTTAGAGATAAAGTCTAACGACTGAGCCACATCTGTTAAATAGGCCAAAATAGTAATATAGAAGTTACTACCACGTACACTGGTCTCATCTAAGTTTTTGATGAGATAGAATATATTATCACGCAGCTCTTCGATTTCACTATCTAGTTTATCTACTCCTTTTCGACTTTTACTCAAAGCCTTAAGGTCTTCTTTTGCCAAGCCTTGTAACACGGCAGTATAGATTTTATTTGCACGAGAAACCACGTTGGTAATATTGTCTGCACTTTCTGTAATAATACCTTGTACAGTACTACTCTCAGATTTCTTAAGCTTTTTAGGATCGATGACCGAATTGCTCTTTTTCTTGTGTGCTAGGTAATTTCTTATCAAAAGAATCGCAGTTAGCAATAATAAGATAGGAACCATTACCTCTTTGTTCCAGTGAATTAAGAAAGCAACCACACCAGCAGCTACGAAGGCAGCCAAGGCTGTAAAGAACCACCCACCAATTACGTTAAGGACTCCTGCTACGCGATATACTGCGCTCTCACGACCCCAAGCACGATCTGCAAGCGAAGTACCCATGGCCACCATAAAGGTAACGTAGGTAGTAGATAAAGGAAGCTTCATAGCCGTTGCAATAGAGATTAGCACTCCTGCAACCATTAGGTTTACAGAAGCTCTAATCATATCAAAAGCTGGCGCATCAATACTTTGATCCTTGGTGAGCATTTTTTCGTCTGGCTTGGCAAAACTTGCTGTAATCCTTTCTTGAGTTGCCTTTGGAATCATATAGCTCATCCCTTGCGAGATATAAGAAGTACCACGAACAACGGTTCTAGAAAGCCAGTTAGGCTCAAACTTCTCATGGGTTTCTCCTTGTCTTGAAAGACTAATTTCTGTTTCGGCAACTGTTTTGGCTTTTTTAGAGAACCAAAGCGTAAGTACCATAATACCTCCCGCAATGAATAACAGTAGCGGTTCTGCAGGCACTTTTTTGTCTAACACCTCCATAGAGAAAGCTGTTGCTTCTACCCCAGAGACAGACCAAGCTTCATAAGAGTGGTATGCCGCCATAGGCACTCCAATAAAGTTTACCAAGTCGTTACCAGAAAAAGCAAGGGCCAATCCAAAGGTTCCGACAGCGATTACGATTAGCAGAATACTCTTTTTGGTAATTTTCTGAAAAGCATAAGAAAACAGGGTAAATATCAAAAAGCCAATCGCGATAATAATGAGTTCGTTGCCTTCGATATATCCTTTCATATCGCCGTAATATGGCGTGCCCTTTAGGCCTTTCATAAAGATAAAGTACAAGATGGCTGTAAGAGCAATTCCGCCAAATACAGCGCCAAAATTCTTCATTTTTTTCTCGTACTGAAACGTAAAAATAAACCTCGAGATCCATTGGACCAGAGCACCAACAGAGAAGGCGATAACTACAGAGAGCAAAATTCCAGAAATAATCTCTAAAGCTTTTGCCGTGTTTATGTAGTTTCCTAAGTCTGAAATGGTCTGAGAGTCTACTCCGCTAATCTTAATAAGTGACATCACTACGGCGGCTCCTAATAGGTTAAATACAATAGAAACGGTAGTAGATGTGGGCAGCCCCAGGGTGTTAAAGAAGTCTAACAAAAGAATATCTGTTATCATAACGGCCATGAATATGACCATGATTTCGTCAAAGTAGAATTCTCCAGGGACAAAGATACCTTTACGAGCCACCTCCATAAGCCCACTGGAATAAACCGCCCCAATAAAAATACCCAAACTTGCGACTATCATGATGGTTTTAATAGACAGAGCTTTAGAACCTATCGCCGAATTCAAGAAGTTAATGGCATCATTACTTACTCCAACGATAATGTCGAATATGGCCAGAATGACCAACGCGACAAGCATAAACAAATAAATATTTTCCATGTGATATTAAATCTTTAAACTAGTGTAAATGTCCTAATTATTAATAAGATAATTGTTACCAAATTGTTTTATCTAAGATATTAGAAATGAAGGTCAAACCCCAATCTAAACATAATATTATCTGCATCTCCAGCTGCAGTCGTATAACTAATATCGGACTGAACTTTGAGTTTGTGCCCTACAATGTACTTAGAAACTCCCAAAGTATACTGCTCTTGCATATCTCTACCCGTAATATCGTCAAAATCTACAGTAGTAAAACGACCTACAACTTCGTAATTAGATTTAAATAAATAACCTACTTGTGCGTTTAAAGAACTTCCCACACTCACGATATCGCCAGTTTCGGTTCCATCTGCTTCTACTGCCACAGGAGCATCGGCATCTCTGTTGGCATATTCTACCATAGCAGAAATTCCATTAAATTTAAACATGGCGTCAACAAATAAGGTGGTAATGTCTGTTTCGTATAAAGACCCATCGTCTAACAGCATATAGCTTCCTAAATTACTTCGTGTCTTTACAGCATCTTGGTTGTAATCGTAGGTAACTCCTACCATAAGTTTGGGGGTAGGCTCTCTTTTTAAATCGGCCTGAGAATAGTCTCCTTTAGAGATAAAGGTTCCAAGAGGCAAAAATTCTACGCGCCCAGTATATTGTAACCCACCAAGGTTACCTTCTGTGATATTTCGCCCTTCACCTTGCGATAACGCAAACTTTTCACGCATTAAGAAGTTGTCAGACAACTTGGTTTTATGACGAATCTGAATCCCCATGTCGCGATCAATATTAAACCTACTGTTTAATAGCGATCGATCTATTAACTGCATATTGGCAGAAGATACTACACGCTCGACGTTACCAGGCAATTTGGTTTGCCCAGCCCAGAGTTCGAAGTTCTCATAAAAGTTCCACATAATTACCGCGTCTAGAATGTATCGCGGGGTGTTTCTGTTAAACTGGTTAGCGCCAGAAATGTCTCTGTTAGATAGACCAAGCTCAAATTTGTATTTGAGTTTAGGACTAAAGGCGAAACCATCAAATTTTAGACGCGATCGTCTTACCAGAAAGTTATAATCGGCAGAACCGTAATTATCGCCATCGTGGTCCCAGGTAGCATTGGTACGTACCTGAATTCTAGGCGCAAATTTTACGCTAAACGAACTATCCTTCGCTGTAAAATTAATTAGACCTTTCCCGAATTTTGTGTCAGAAATCTCTTGTGAGTGCGATTGCCCAATAAAGGCAAGAATTGCAATAACTGCTAGTAGTTTTAGTTTCATGAATTTACTATTAGAATTTGTCACTACAAAGAACCAACTTCAATGTTAACTGAATGTTTACTAATGTTTAACTTTAATGGTATTCCCAGTTAACTTATTAACAAAAAAGCTACCCTAGAAAGGGTAGCTCAATTGTTTCAAAAGAAACTAGTCGACAAAAACTAATAGCATCTCTAATCGAAACTTGTATTACACATGGTAATACCCCTCAAATGTCATGAACTATTAGCACTTAACAGTAACCATAGGATTAAGGAATTATTAAGTTGACAGCAGTAATAAACTTTATCAAAACGCTGTATATCAATAACTTAACAATTCAATGTAAATTTAATGTTACCAAAATGTTTAGTTTGTATCAATAAATTTTTAGCTTTGAGTAGCAAATAAAAATATTATGAAAAAGCTTTTTATCGCGTTTTTATTGGTTTCTATGAGTATTAATTTATATGCCCAAGAAAACAAAGTTCTTACGTTAAACGAAGATACCAGCCTAATTGAGGCCAAGATTTATCATGATTCGGGGGTTATAGCCCAAACAGGTTTTTATACTACAGATGGGCTTCTTCAAGGAGAGTGGATTAGTTATGATGCAGAAGGTGTAAAGACTGCTGTAGCTAATTATAATAAAGGGAGAAAAGAAGGCACGTGGTTGTTTTATACTGGGGATGTTTTAAAAGAAGTTACCTATAAAGATTCAAAGATATTAGCTGTTAGCACTTGGAACAGAGATCTAGGTATTATGAGCAATTAAAAATTTTCATTATCAATATAAAAAGAGCTTCTCATTGAGAAGCTCTTTTTATATGGGTCAAAATAATATTTAGTCGCGAGTCCAGCCTATTTTCCAGCCCTGGTAGTCTGTTCCAGTTCCTGCGCCATCACCAGTTAAAAAGTCTGTGTCGGTCCATATGTAATCGGTGTCGTTTTTAATTTTTAATACCACATCGTTAAAGGTTACATCATTTGCTGCTAAAGTGCCGTCAATTACCCCTTGACCTGTCGGGCTATCTCCTGTATCGCCATCTAGGTCAAAACCTTCTTCAAACCCTTGAATTAGTACATTGGTAAATATTCCTTGAGTTCCTGCACGAAGCCTCCAAGCTTCGTTCCCAGTTGCAGATCCTCTTCCAACTATTGTTACGTTGTTTACTTTAGGTGCAGAAAAGTAAATAGGTGAGGAGTTGTTTCCAATGTCTGTATTAAAACCATCACATTCAAAACCCTTATCATGTGATATGCCATGTTCTATATATATATCGGTAAGTGTTCCTGTAAAGCCTTCAGTCCAATCGACAGAATCGTCCTGTGCACCAATAACAGAAATATAGCTGGCGTTTACAGTACCACCAAAAAACTCAATTCCGTCGTCTTTTCCTTCGTATGCCTGAATAAATTCTACCGTAGTTGCGTTACCAACTCCATAAAAAGAAAATCCATTGTTTTCGCTCGAAGCATCGGCGGCCCCTCCAGAATATTCAACTCTTACGTATCTTATTACGCCAGAATTATCACTGGCGTCGCTTCCACCATAAGGCAAGCCGCCAATCTCAGACGTACTTGTAGCGTCTCCTCCGGCAACAGAGTTGATAGGCGCTTTTCCTAAGATAATTAAGCCTCCCCAATCACCAGCGTTTGGCGTGGCCACATTAGAGGTTAATACTACGGGGTCTGCAGAGGTTCCTTCTGCCAAAATAGTCGCACCTTGTGCAATAGCAATATATACGTCTGAACCTGCTTCTGCCTTAATTACCGTTCCTGCAGGAATTGTTAAGGTGGTACCTTCTGTCATGATAAGTGCCTCGGTTAGTACATAAGTTTCGCCTAGTTCTAAAGTTAAATCAGAAGTTTTTGTCCCTCCAATTTCGGTATTCGTGGATGTTGTTGGATCGTCCGATGTACCTCCATTCTCGTTATTTATCACGCTGTTATCTACCGAGTTATCATTTATAATGATATCGGCAGTGTCGTCTGCTTCGCAGGCCATAAAAAGCGCTGCTATTGCGGCTAAGCCCATTAAAAATTTAGTAGTTTTCATCTTGATTATTAAAATTAAATAAGTTGTTTTAAAAATTGAATTTTACTTGTAAAGCGAGGTTTATCCCTCGCTGATATTTAGACAAGGTGACATCACCTTGAGATGTGTTTTCACGTAATCTTTCGACCTTAGGATCGAGTAAATTCTTAGCGCTGGCATTTACCTCCCAATGTTCACCAACACGATTTTTCCAGACAAAGTCTAAGGTTGGAACAGCTTTTTCTATAATGTTTCCTAATTGTCCAGAACCTAAGGCGTCTATTCGATCAGAGAAATAAGAGAATACTAGATTGGCCACAGGTTTGTATTTAGTGAATGATAAGCGGCTATAACTCACGTCTGCATTTAAAATAAGAGGCGAAGCTCCTTGAAGATGGTCTGTATCTCGGTTAAAAGTGGTACTAAAGAGTCCCTCAGAATTTTGAAGGTCTTGCTCGGTCCACATATAAGTGGCATTTAAACCAACAGAAAGCGCTACGTCTTCGTTTTGGTTGGTTAATATGTTTTTTCGAAGCTCGATTTCTCCTCCTAAAACACGAGCTTTTTCGCCTGTTCTAAAGTAGCGTTGAGTGCCAGTAGCATCGTTCGCAATTACTTTATTTATCGGGTTCTCTATTTGTTTTCCGAACACTGCCACAGAAAGTAGCTCTCCTTTACTCAAAAACCACTCATATTTAAGATCGAGATTCCAAATTTTAGAAAAAGAAGGATCATTGAGTAAATCTGGATTACCTCCTATGCGCTGCGTAACGTCTTCATATACGAAGGGAGCTACTTCTTTAAACTCAGGATTAGATACCGTTTGGCTAAAAGCAAAGCGAATATTCGAATCTTCGTTAAGAGCATACCGTATACTCAAACTTGGCAAAAAGAAATTTTCATAGGATGCTCTAAGCCCCACTTCATTTGGAGGCAGATTTATTACATCGTATTCGATTTTTTGACTAAAAGATTCGGCTCTAAATCCCGGCACAAACAACCATTTATCCCCTGCTTTGAATTGGGCATTTATAAAACCAGCATGAATCTCAAGTATTCCTGAATAAGTGTTCTCGGCCAGTCCAGGAAAATTGGTATTGTCTATGCCTCGGTCTGAATCGATGGAATTAAAAACTTCGGTATTATATACGTTACCGAAATTTGCTACGTTAAAAACGCTATTAAGATTAAAAACATCGTTAACAGGAGTATTTGGCTCAATAAAGTCGTACCCGTAACGAATGTTCTCAAAGAAACGTTGCTTTTTACGTCCGTTGTGTCCTAAGTTTAGAATTAACTTTTCTGACACCTTATATTCTAAGATAATTTTAGAATTAAGTTCGTCGTCTTCGATAGCTTGAAAATATCGCTGATTGTCGTAAGGAATATTATTAAAGAACGTGGGTTTGGTGTTAGGGTCACTGTCAAATGCCAAGTTATATCTTTCAATACTGATTCTTTTTCTATCTGGCTGACGCGCATATACCTTGTTGTATCCAAACCCCCATTGAAGGTTTAAATTTTTCGCTACTTGATGTGTTCCTAACAGCTGATTCACAAAGACCATATCTTGCTCAAACTGTACGTTCATCTGGTAAAACCCTTGGTCGGTGTCCAAAATTGCATCTCGATTTGTTCCTGCTCCCTCTACCCCAAAATATCCAACCTCGTCGCTTGCATTATTTATGAATAGACTATTATAGCTTAGGCGATGTTCGTTGTTAATTTTTAGAATTAGATTGGCCATGGCAGAGGTAGTACTAGCGTACTCATATTCGATCGCCTTTGGAAAGCGCTTTTTTTCTACTGTTGTGAAATCTACCGCAGTGCCTTCTCTATATTCGTAATCATTCTGGAATGATGCAGTCATAAATAAACTCAGCCGAGCATCAGAATTATGACCAAAAGTAAAAGACTTTCCTCCAGAAATACTTCCGTTAAGGGCTATGTTATTGTCAACCATATCTGGATCAACCCCGTGAGAAAGTACTACTGCAAAGGGGTTATTGTCATAGCGATTGTAATAGCCAAAGTAACTGGTTCCTTCTGAGCGTACAAAGCTTTGTCTAATTGCTCTTGTGTTGATTCCAGTGCCTAATTGGACGTCAACAAAAAATGGCCCTTTGTACTCTTTAGCCAGGATATTAACACTACCTGCGGCAAAATCGCCATACAATTGGGAGGCATAAGCCTTGCTCACAGATACATTTTGAATAATATCAGAAGAGAACAAACTTAGATCCATGTTCTTTTTTTCGATATTATTAGAAGGGAGTGAGAGTCCGTTGTAGGTCGTGTTTAAATAGCGATCACCTAAACCTCTCACATATACATTATTCCCGCCTTCTTGCCGTGATATTCCAGAAATCTTTGACACAGCACCCGCAGCATCACCCACCCCTTTTTGTGCTAATTCTTGGGCTCCAATACTTTCCTTTATGGTTGTGGCCTTCTGTTGCTCCAGCAGCAAGGCAACTTCGCTTTCTTTTTTGGTGGTCGTAGTAATCACAATTTGATCCAATGAAGCAGAAGAAGCTTTCATCGGTAGGTTTATAGCGGTGATTTTATCTGCTTCTATTAAAACCTCCGAGACTTCTACAGTTTCGTAACCAACAAAACTAAAGACCAAAGTGTAAGACCCTGGTTGTAGGTTATCGATAGTATAAAATCCTTCAAAATCAGAAGTGGTTCCTATCGACGATCCTTTTATAACTACGTTGGCAAAAGGCAGCGGTTCGTTATTGAATTCAACGTCGATTATCAAACCATTGATAGAACCAGTTTGGGCATTTACCATTCCAGCGATTAACAATATAATAAGGGGAGAATACAGTCTCATTTGTTGTTTTAAATTCATGTCACAAAGAAACTATTGTCATGTAAAGATTGGGTTATCTAAGTTTTATATAAGGGCTAACGCTCTGTAAGTTTAATGTTAGGAAAATTCTAAAATTTACTTTTTAGCTTACATTAAATTAACATTCAAAAATGTATCTTTCTGACTCTAAATTTACTTGATGAACTGGGAACAATTATTATCCTTAAAACGACACGGCGACACCCATAAACGCCTTAGGGCAGAGCAAGACGAAACCCGCTTAGGTTTTGAGGTAGACTTTGATCGAATCATATTTTCGCAAGCCTTTAGAAGCTTGCAAGACAAAACACAAGTAATCCCACTTTCTAAGACCAATTTTGTGCATACGCGACTTACTCACAGTTTGGAGGTGAGTGTTGTGGGTCGTTCTTTGGGGCGTCTGGCGGGCAAGGCCATTTTAGACAAACACCCGCATTTACAAAAAGTCCATGGGTACACTTTTAACGACTTTGGAGCCATTGTGGCGGCTGCATCTTTGGCCCACGATATTGGGAATCCACCCTTTGGGCATTCTGGAGAAAAAGCCATTGGAGAGTTCTTCTCTCGCGGAGGTGGTCTGCAGTATAAAAGTGAATTAACAGCTAATCAGTTTCAAGATTTAATCGATTACGAAGGCAATGCTAATGGCTTTAGAATTTTAACAGAAGATCGCCCTGGAATCGAAGGGGGATTGCGTTTGTCTTATGCGACTTTGGGCGCTTTTATGAAGTATCCCAAGGGATCTTTGCCCAAACGTCCTAGCGATCATATTTGCGATAAGAAGTTTGGAGTTTTCGATTCAGATACAGCCTGTTTTAAAGAAGTGGCCACAGAGCTAGGTCTCGAGCCAAAAGACACAGAAAACAATTCTTATTACAGGCATCCACTGGCATATTTGGTAGAGGCAGCAGATGATATTTGCTACACTATAATCGATTTCGAAGACGGCATTAATCTTGGCTTGATAGAAGAAGAGATGGCCCTGGAGTACCTTATAAACTTGGTGCGTGATACGATCCAGACAAAAAAATATGCAGGCTTACAAACCACCAAAGATCGATTGGCATATTTACGCGCCTTGGCGATCAACACCTTGATTGCACAAGCTGTAAAGATTTTTGTAGAAAATGAATCAAAAATTTTGTCGGGTCAATTCGAAACTTCGCTACTCGATAAGAGCAAATTTGTTCCGCAGATAGACGATATCATTCAGATAAGTGTCCAAAAAATTTATAAGAGTAAAGAAGTTATATCTAAAGAAATTGCAGGCTATTCTATCTTGGCAACATTACTCGAGGCTTATACCACGGCCATAGTTCAGGATATGCAAGGAAAGGCTTCTAACTTTGATTCCCTGCTGCTATCTTCTTTAAAAGCACAGGTCGCGTTTGACGATTGCTCCCTATATGAGCGTCTTATGCTATGTTGTTCGTATGTTGCATCTTTAACAGATGGTAATGCATTGGACGAATTTAAACAACTTCAAGGGCACATCTCTTAGGGAGTTAGGGTTTATCCTATTTGAATTGTTTACTACATGTAGTATCTTTACTAACCCGATTTTTGGCAGCGAAGAAACAAACAATATAAAAAATACACCCTCATGAAAAAGAAATTACTCCTTTTTAGTGCCGCTCTGTTAGGAGTTTTGGCATTAATCGTAACGGTAACAAATTCTTCTCAAGTAGAAGATCCGTACACAGAAGCAGAGGCTCTTAGAGCAAAACACCAACAATTTTTAGACAACAGCCCAATGAATGCTACTATGGGCTTAGAAAGAAAAGACAGAAAGCAATTAGGGTTACCACCCAATGCATATAATGAGCAGATGTTTAACCTTACCATGGATCCTGCCTTAGGGTATCCCGTGCCAAGTCGTACTTACGAAACCTACGACAGATTGGTAGGCCAGTTTGGAGCAGATCGTTCTCCCGGGAGCGCTACAGACAATGCTTGGGAAGAGCGAGGCCCCTTTAATATTGGTGGTCGTGTGCGCTTGGTTATGTTTGACCCGAACGATGGAACGAATAAAGCAGCCTTTGCAGGCGGCGTTAGTGGAGGATTATACTATAACGACGACGTTACCAACCTTGGTAATACTTGGCAATTGGTGGTAGGTGTACCTGGTAATATTGCTGTATCGTCTATGACTTACGATCCAAATGATCCACAAATAATGTTCTTAGGTACTGGAGAACAATACACGCAAGGTGCTGCCAATGGGAATGGCATTTATAAATCTTTTAATGGCGGAACAACATGGTTTAAATTGGATGTTGCGCTTGCAGGTGGTGGAGACACGACTGCTGGTGGAATAGATTTGCAATCAGGATTGTATTATGTAAATGATATTATTGCTTGGGAAGCCCCAAGTGGAACTACACACCTTTATGCTGGAATTGGATCTACAGGATACGTAGGGTCAAGTGGCGGTGGCTCTAGTAGCCCACAGAATGTTCTGGGATTACAAAATGCTGGCTTGTATAGATCTACCAATGGTGGAATTGCTTGGTCTAGAATTGAGCAACCTGTATTCGAATATACATTTTTTGGAAACACTTATTTTGGGATTCCAAACGACTTCGAAATTAGTGCAGATAATACGCTGTACTTTGGTGGAATCAGATCTGGCTTTACCAATGCTGGTTTAGGCGGTAGAATTTTTAAAACCACAGATGGTGTAAGCTGGAGCTTGGCTGCCACTTTAACAGCTTCTAACAGAACTCAACTTGCAGTTTCTGGTACAGACCCCAATGTTATGTATGCCGCTGCACAAGGCTTAACGGGGACTACCCCAGTGCGTATCTTTAAAACAGACGATGCGTGGGCAACTTTTACAACAACCAACTTACCTAATGACGTTGATACTGGGATTCCGGCAAATGATTACACTAGAGGGCAGTCGTTTTACAACTTAATGCTTGCGGTAGATCCAACAGACGACGACAAAGTGTACGTTGGGGGAATCGATATGCACCGCTCTATCAATGGCGGAACAACTTGGACACAAATTTCTAAATGGTCTAACAATGGGCCATTGGCTGGTTTGTCTGTTCCATTAGTACATGCCGATATTCACGAAATGGTATTTAGACCAGGCTTCCCAGATCAGTCCTTAACAGGAACCGATGGAGGTGTGTTTTATGCGACCTCTTTGGCAGCAGCTAGCGGCAGTCCTGGAGCAATTCCAGCGATTAACCGTAACCTTAATGTGACGCAGTTCTATTATGGTGCTATTAATGCAGACGATTCAACAGGAGATGATTTGGCTGGAGGTACGCAAGACAACGGGACCTTATTCGCTCAAAATGCAGTGCCTGGAACCAATAACTTTTTTGACCGTTTAGGTGGTGATGGAGGTTTTACAGAGATAGACGATGGCGGAACTTTTGGTATTACATCATTCCCTGGGAATTCGCATATCTTTATTAATTATCCAGTAGTTGGCTCTACGGCAACTGGGTATCAGATCGATTCTGGAGAAGGAGTTTTTATCAATCAAGCCGAATTAGATAAAAACCTAGACATCTTGTATGCCAATGGACAAACAGGAGGTAACGAACTTATAAAGCGTTACGTGTTAGGTCCTGCCAGTGCGGTTACTACTAATTTAGATAATGCATTGATAGATAATTCTGCGCCAACGGCTTTTAAAGTTTCTCCTTTCACAGCAGGTTCTACTAAGCTGTTTGTTGGAACAGCAACGGGTAAATTAATTCGTCTAGATGACGCCGATACAACGCCTATCTGGACAGAAATTACAGGCCCAGGTTTTGTGGGTAGTGTGTCTGATGTAGAGTTTGGGCAAACAGAAGACGAGATATATGTGACTTTTCACAATTATGGCGTAGACAGTGTTTGGCAAACGCTCGATGGCGGAGCCACCTGGAACAACAAGCAAGGTAACTTGCCAGACATACCTGTAAAATGCTTCCTTCAAAACCCAATCGCTCCAACAGAAGTGATTATCGGGACAGAACTAGGTATTTGGTCTACAGACGATATCACTGCGGCGAGCCCAGACTGGTTCCCAGCAGACAATGGCATGCTTGACATCGTAGTGAAGGACTTAGACCTTCGTGTATCTGACAATATGATCTTGGCATCTACCCACGGTCGTGGAATGTTTACCAACAAATTCTCGACGCTTGGAATAGATGAGTTATCAAACCCATTGGATAATGTTGTGGTTTTCCCAACGGTTTCTGACGGAGAGATTAACGTACAAGCTACAAAGAGTTTTGGCGAAACTCGCCTAGAAGTGTATAGCATGACGGGTCAAAAGCTTAACGAGCAAACGATTCAGATTCAGGCAGGAAGCCCTGTAAGCTTAAACTTCACAGGAATGACTTCTGGCGTTTACTTTATTAAACTTTACAGCGGTCAACTCCAAACCACAAAGCGTTTTGTGATTCGCTAATCTAGCATAGTAAAAGATTAAAAGGAGGTCCATCTGGGCCTCCTTTTTTTATTAGCTAATTTGATCGAGTAAAGTCAATATTTTTTGAACGATTTTAGAAGCAGAATAACCTGCGATTTCCTGTAGTTGGTCTATAGTTCCATGAGCGGGAAAATGACCGTCGATTCCCAAAAGATGTATTTTTCCATGATAGTTGTGGGTACTTGCATATTCTAAAACCGCGCTCCCAAATCCGCCTTGTATCACACCGTCTTCTATGGTGATAATATGTTCGTAAGAGCTCAAAATGTTATTGAGGAGGTCTTGGTCTAGAGGACTCACAAATTGCATATCATAAAGGCCTATGTTGGCATCCAAACTATCGATCGCCTTTTGAGCGTTTTGGCGCATGGTACCAATAGTGAGTATTGCAATGTTTTCGCCACGGCGGACTTGCTTACCCTTGCCCATCGCAATGCTTAGATACGGTCCTAATTCGTTTGTAGAAAACCCTCGACCCCGTGGGTACCTAATGGCAATAGGGCCATTTAATCCCTTTTGAGCCGTGAACAAAATGTTTTGTAAATCCCTTAGACTGGCTGGGGCATAGACCGTTAAATTTGGAATACATCGCAGGTAGGCAATATCAAAAATTCCGTGGTGGGTTGGCCCATCTTCGCCTACGATTCCCGCTCTATCTAAACAAAAAACAACGGGTAAATTCTGTAAGCAAACATCGTGTATTACTTGGTCATAGGCTCTTTGTAAAAAGGTGGAGTAAATATTACAATACACGAACATCCCTTGTGTGGCCATCCCGGCTGCAAGCGTGACGGCATGCTGCTCTGCGATACCTACATCTAGCGCACGTTCTGGATATACCTCCATCATAAATTTAAGGGAACTCCCAGTGGGCATTGCCGGAGTGATTCCAATAATTTTTGAGTTTTGATGAGCCAAATCCAGAATGGTTTTACCAAATACATCCTGAAACTTTTCTGGCTGATCTTCTTGATTCGCCACAGGCGGAATATTACCGGTCTCCCTGTCAAATTTTCCAGGCGCATGGTATCGTACCTGATCTAATTCTGCTTGTTTAAGCCCTTTGCCTTTTGTGGTAATCACATGTAATACCTTAGGCCCTGGCAATTGTTTTAGGCGGGCTAATTCGTCACAAAGTGAATTGATATTATGCCCATCAATGGGCCCCGAATAATTAAAGTTGAGTGCTTCAAAAATATTGTCTTGACTTAAATTAGTGCCAACGGCAACCTTTAACAAATATTCTTTTAAGGCGCCTACGCTTGGGTCTATGCCAATGGCATTGTCGTTTAAAACAATGAGCAAATTGGCGTCTGTAACTCCTGCATGGTTGAGACCTTCGAATGCCATTCCGCTTGCGATAGAAGCATCGCCCACAACGGCAATATGCTGCCTTTGGGTGTTGTCATTTAGTTTGGCGGCAAGTGCCATTCCTAAAGCTGCAGAGATTGCCGTACTACTATGCCCAACTCCAAAAGTGTCGAAAGGGCTTTCGTCTCTTTTTGGGAAACCACTCAAACCATCTAATTGACGGTTGGTTTCGAAAACATCTCGACGTCCCGTAATGATTTTATGCCCGTAGGCCTGATGCCCCACGTCCCAGACGAGCAAATCTTCTGGGGTATTAAAAACATAGTGTAGAGCTAGGGTTAGCTCTACAACACCAAGACTGGCTCCAAGATGCCCTGCTTTGGCAGCGACAACATCTAAGATAAACTCTCTTAGCTCCGTTGCCACAAGAGGCAATTGATCTTGCGAGAGTTCACGCAGATCTTCGGGAGTGTTTATATGTGACAGTAAAGGTTTTGCCAAGGAGCTAAATTGCTTAAAATCCAATAGCAAAGGTACAAGAATGAAATTGTACTTTTGCACTATGACGACTCCATTTGACGACACCTATTTTATGAAAAAAGCCTTGGTCGAAGCGCAAGCGGCCTACGACAAGGGAGAAATTCCTATTGGGGCAGTTATTGTGGCAAACAATATGATAATCGCGAGGGCTCATAATTTAACAGAAACCTTAAACGATGTAACGGCCCATGCAGAGATGCAGGCCATTACTGCCGCCGCAAATTATATAGGTGGTAAGTATTTAATCGATTGTACATTATATGTTACCATCGAACCCTGTCAAATGTGTGCTGGAGCCTTGTACTGGAGTCAAATATCTAAAGTCGTATACGGCGCCAGAGATGAGGCCAGAGGCTGCATCGCAATGGAAACCAAATTACATCCCAAAACAAAAATGACCGGCGGGATTTTGGCACAAGAAGCTGGAGGGCTGCTTAAGCAATTCTTTGTAGAAAAACGCAATTTAAACTAAGACTATTCTTCTTCGTCACCGTACTGATAACGGCGCATACGCTCGATGTTTTCTTTGTTGAGCATAAAATCTTTTACATCTCGGTTTTTGTATCTATGGTAAATAAATAGCGGCATAAGCAAAAACATACCACTTACCAAAGACAGCCCAATAATCAGGTCGCCAAGTTTTGGATCGCTTCCTTTAAGATAATAACCTATGCCAATACCTGCAAACACGACAATACAAAGAAATTGTAAAAAGCGGACCATCAATAATAGGCTAACTAAAGGGTTAAAAGACTTACTCTTGTGAGTCTAAAATAAGAGACAGTTCGCTAAGTTGTTCTGCGTCTATACGCGCAGGTGCGTCTATCATAATATCACGACCGGCGTTGTTTTTAGGAAAAGCAATAAAATCTCTAATGGTTTCTTGTCCTCCAATAATCGCTACCAATCTATCTAGTCCAAAGGCGATTCCACCGTGAGGGGGCGCCCCGTATTCAAAGGCATTCATCAAGAAACCAAATTGCTCCTTGGCCTCGTCTGGTGTAAACCCTAAATAGTCGAACATCATAGCTTGAGTAGCCTTATCGTGAATACGAATAGAACCACCACCAATTTCGTTTCCGTTTAAAACCAAGTCATAGGCATTGGCTTTTACGGCTCCCGGGTCTGTCTTTAACAGTTCGATTTGTTCTGGTTTAGGAGATGTAAACGGATGGTGCATCGCGTGATAACGCTCTGTGTCTTCGTCCCATTCCAATAATGGGAAGTCAACAACCCATAATGGAGCAAAAACTTTTGGGTCTCTAAGGCCAAGGCGTTCTGCCAACTCCATTCTTAGGGCGCTCAATTGCCCTCTTACTTTGTTGGTTTCGCCAGAGAGTACGCAAATTAAATCTCCAGGCTTGGCACCAGTGACCTCTGCCCATTTTGCCAAGTCTTCTTGATCATAAAACTTGTCTACAGAAGATTTGTAAGTGCCGTCTTCGTTGCAACGTGCATATACCATTCCTAGTGCGCCAACTTGTGGTCGCCTAACCCAATCGATGAGTTTATCAATTTCTTTACGTGTAAAAGTGTTGGCGCCAGGGACGGCAATTCCAACGACCAATTCTGCATTGTTAAATACGTTAAAGTCTTTATGCTGAGCTACTTCGTTAAGCTCGCCAAACTCCATCCCAAAACGAATGTCTGGTTTGTCGTTTCCGTACTTGCGCATGGCATCGTCAAAGGTCATACGAGGGAAAGCATCTAGTGAAACGCCGTTTAATTCTTTTAAAAGATGACGGGTTAGGCCTTCAAACGTGTTAAGGATGTCTTCTTGTTCTACAAAGGCCATTTCACAGTCTATCTGTGTAAATTCTGGTTGTCTGTCTGCGCGTAGGTCTTCATCTCTAAAGCACTTAACAATCTGAAAATACTTATCCATTCCGCCTACCATAAGCAATTGCTTAAAGGTCTGTGGGGATTGAGGTAAAGCATAAAACTGCCCTTGGTTCATACGGCTAGGTACCACAAAATCACGGGCTCCTTCTGGCGTAGATTTGATTAAGTATGGAGTCTCGACCTCTACAAAGTCTTGGTTCGAAAGATAGTTGCGTACGGCAATTGTCACTTTGTGACGCAAGATTAGACTCTCTTTTACAGGATTTCTTCTAATATCGAGATAGCGGTACTTCATGCGAAGATCTTCGCCACCGTCTGTTTGGTCTTCTATGGTAAAAGGAGGCGTTAGTGCCTGGTTAAGAATAGTAAGCTGCGAAACCAAAATCTCTACAGCTCCCGTAGGCATATCGCTGTTTTTAGATTCGCGTTCAATGACAGTACCGGTTACTTGAACCACAAATTCACGTCCTAAAGTTCGGGCTTGTTCCATCATTGTTTCTGTTGTACGCTCCGAATCAAAGACCAATTGGGTAATCCCGTATCGATCGCGTAAATCGACCCAAATAATAAATCCCTTGTCTCTTGATTTTTGAACCCATCCAGCCAAGGTAACTTCCTGACCTACATGGGATTCTCTTAATTCACCGTTGGTATGGCTTCTGTACATTCCTGTCTAATTTTTACGCTGCAAATGTACTAAGTTATGCCTTAAATCAAACCAAAACTATTGGAATAAAGTTTAGAATAAAATCTGGATTACACCGCTCAATTTTATGGTTAAACCGCTCTTGTTCTACGGTTTACAGCAAATAAGTGGCCATGAATTGTTGAATTGCAAATAATGTTGTTACTTCAAATTACAAACCAAACTTAAAAATGATGATAAGAAAACTACATTCAATTATTTATTTTCTGTTTTTCTTAGTACTTCCCGCCGCAATGTTCGGTCAAGGAACGGTTACTGGGACTGTAACAGATAACGACACAAATAGCCCGATTTCTGGCGCTAACGTTGTCGTAAAAGGAACCTCCACAGGGACAATTACCGATTTTGATGGAAACTTCTCACTTAACATTGACAACTTTCCCGCGACCTTGGTTATTTCGTCTTTAGGATCAGAGACGCAAGAGGTAGCCGTTACTTCTGCACAAAGTATTACGGTATCACTTCAAGAAGGAGTATCGCTAAACGAGGTGGTCATAGTGGGTAACAGATCAAAACCCAGGACGGTATTGACCTCTCCCGTACCAATCGATAATATCGGGGTTCAAGAACTCAGAAAAACTGGGCAACCAACGGTAGATAAAATGCTTACCTATAAGGTGCCATCGTTTAACTCTACCAACCAAACTATCTCTGATGCGACAGCGCATTTTGACCCAGCCGATTTAAGAGGATTGGGCCCCAGTAGAACCTTGGTTTTGGTAAACGGTAAACGTAAAAATCAAAGTGCTTTGGTTTATATTAATGATACACCAGGTAAAGGAGAAGTTGGGGTAGACCTAAAAAGTATTCCAGCGGCGGCCATTCAAAGAATAGAGGTTTTAAGAGATGGGGCTTCTGCTCAGTATGGATCTGATGCTATAGCAGGGGTAATCAATATGGTGCTTAGAGAAGATGTCGAGTACACTACTGTAAATGTAACTACTGGAGTTACTACAGAAGGCGACGGCTTTAACCTTGGGGTCGATTTAAACACAGGTATGAGCCTAGGAGATAATGGTGGATTTGCCAATATTACCTTGGGATATTATCAGCAAGAAGAAACAAACAGGGCAGGTACTCCGGGAGAAGATGTGCTATTTGGAGTTTTGGCAGACGACCCTGATTGGGGAAGTTGGTTAGCAGCAAATCCAGATTTAGGCATGACTGTTGGGCAACCTGAGCTTAAAAAGATGGATGCCTTTTTTAATGTAGGGCTGCCTTTTAAAAACAATAGCGGTAAACTTTACGCCTTTGGCGGATTAACGTTTAGAGAAGGGAAAAGTTTTGCCCTTTACCGTGCTCCTTACTGGGTGCCAGATCCTTTTAATTTGCTTCACGATGTAGGAACCACATACAACGGTTTTCAGCCCACTTTTGAAACGAATGTTAGAGATAACAACAATACTGTTGGAGTTGAGTTTAAAGTGTTCGGATTTGATGTAGATGCTAGTGGAACATATGGCAGAAACGCAGTTGATTACGAAGTAAATAACAGTTTGAATCCCGCCTTAGGAGCCAATAGCCCAACGTCTTTTAATGTTGGAGCATATCAGTTTCAAAATTTACTGGCCAATTTAGATGTATCTAGAAATTTTGGAGAAATCAATGTGGCTTTTGGAGCAGAAATAAGAGAAGAGCGCTTTAAAGCCGTAGAAGGCGAAACTGCCTCTTATGTAGGCAATGGCGTTCAATCTTTTCCTGGCTTACAACCCAGTAATAGAGTAACTGCGTTTAGAAATAACTACGGAGTGTATGGTGATTTAGAATGGGAACCAACAGAAGAGTTTCTTATAGGAGGCGCTATACGCTACGAGGACTTTAGTGATTTTGGAGATAACACATCTTGGAAGGTGAACGGTCGCTATATATTAGGCGATAATCGAGGAGCCATAAGAGCTTCGTATGGCACAGGGTTTAGAGCTCCTTCTTTACATCAAATTTATTTGAGTAATATTCAGACTTTAGTCTCTGGTGGAACCATTTCTAATCAGGGTACTTTTAATAATGTAGATCCAGTGATTAGAGAGGGGCTAGGAGTTCCGCAATTATCTGCCGAGACTTCGACAAGTATTTCTGCTGGAATCACTTATAAAGTAACACCGCAATTAACCGTTACGGCAGATTTTTATAATGTTAAGGTAGACGATCGTGTGTTATTCACTGGCGAAATTGGTTCAGATGGAGACGATACCACGATTAATCCAGTAGAACAAATATTGCAAGACAATCAAATCACAAGTCTTAAGTTTTTTGTTAATGCTGTAAACACCAATACCACGGGAGTAGACTTGGTAGCTACCTATTCTAATGTAGCCTTAGGTAATGGGAATCTAAATGCAACACTTGCGGCTAATTTTAATTCTACAGATATAGATGGGCAGATAGAAACACCAACGCTACTGGCAGATAACGGATACGAGATATTTAATCGTAAAGAGCAATCACGTATTACAACAGCGAGACCTAAATCTAAAGTTTTATTAGGTCTGGATTATGAAATAGGCAGTTGGAATTTTACACTAAACAACACCTATTTTGGTGAGGTAACATGGCAACATTCTAATAACGGTCTAAACGGCGCAGACCTTGGGAATGGGCCTTTACCAACAGACGATGCTGCCTTTGACCAGACCTTTGGAGGTAAAATTATTACGGACTTAATCGTTCGCTATAACTTTTCTGAAAAGATTTCGATTTTTGCTTCGGCCAATAACTTGTTAGATGTATACCCTGACGAAATCGATACCAAAGGAGATTTTGTAACCGATCTTGGAGGGCGCTTTAGATATCCTTGGGAGGTAAATCAGTTTGGGTTTTTAGGAACCGTAATCAACGGAGGACTTTCTTTTAAATTCTAAGCTTTATAATATTCATTTTAAAAAGGCCAAAATCTTAATGACTTTGGCCTTTTTTTGTTTTAAGCTGCTTCTTTTAAACTTTGAGCTTGCTGTTTGTCTTCTGCAAATCTAATTTTTGCACGATTTAATAAATAGAACATCGTGGGTACAATTACTAAGGTTAGAAAGGTTGCAAAGCTAAGTCCAAAAATTATGGTCCAAGACATAGGCCCCCAGAAAATGGTGTTGTCACCGCCTATATAAATCTGAGGATCAAACTGGGTAAAGAGCGTAAAGAAGTTAATATTTAGCCCTATTGCCAGCGGAATCAAACCTAAAATCGTTGTAATAGCGGTAAGTAATACAGGACGTAATCTGTTTTGCCCGGCAGCGATTATTGCCTCGCGATATTGTTCACGAGTCAGCAATTGTTCGTCACCAATTCCTACCTCCTGCTTTTTACGATCTATGAGCAACTGTGTATAGTCGATAAGTACAATCGCATTGTTTACTACAATTCCGGCTAGCGAAATAATACCCATCATCGTCATGATGACCACAAAGTCCATCTGAAATATTACCAGCCCAAATAATACCCCGATAAAACTCAGGATAATGGCAACAAAAATGATAATTGGCTTAGACACCGAGTTAAACTGAGCCACGATAATAAGCAGAATTAGCGCCAAGGCGATTCCTAAGGCCATTACTAAAAAGGACATGTTTTTTGCCTGTTCTTCTTGTTCTCCCGTAAAGTCGTAATCGACGCCATTGGAAAGTGGGAAAGAGGCCAAAGCCCCTTCGAGCTTTCCTACGATTTCTGTTGCATTAAAACCTTCTAGAACGTTAGAATAAACCGTGATGACCCGTTTTAGGTCCTTTCTTTTTATCGAGCTAAAAGTCGCGATGTTTTTAGTAGTAACTAAAGACGAAATTGGAATATTCTTTAGGTTTCCTTTGTTGTCTCTAAAGGTTATATTTTGATTAAATAAAGCACTTTCGTTGTAACGATTTTCGTTTTCAAATCGAACAAAAATGTCGTAATCGTCTTCACCTTCTTTATAAGTAGAAGAGTCAAATCCATAAATAGCACTACGTAAAACGCGGCCCACCTGAGCCGTACTAACGCCTAGTTCGCCAGCCTTTTTGCGGTCTACAAACACTTCCATTTCTGGCTTGTTCTGGTTTACATCTAATTTGAGCTCTTCGATTCCTTGAATCCCAAGCCCGTTAATGTATTCCTGCATTTCTTGGGCTTCTTGTAAAAGAAGATCGTAATCTTCTCCTTTAACTTCTAGATTAATGGCATATCCAGCTGGAGGTCCGTTGGCATCTTTATCGATTATCACGCTCACCCCAGGGTAGCCTTTTACAGATTTTCTTAGTTCTGTAAGCACATCGGCACTGCTAATTTTGTTACCGTCTTTATCGTAGCGATATTTAAACTCTCTAAAGAGTACAGTTACTTTTCCTTTGTGTGGCATCTCGTTACTAGAAGCCCCATCTGTATTCGGATTTCCGGCACCTTCTCCTACCTGCGAAATAATCGATTCCGCCATAAAATTATAAGGCTCACCATCTGCTGTGTATTTATACTGATCTACAACCTCAAATACTTTTTGTTCGATCTCTGCTGTGATTTCGTTGGTCTTTTCTATGTCTGTCCCTTCAGGGTATTCGATATATACGATTGCCTGATTAGGTTGATTCTCTGGAAAGAACAAAACATTAGGCTGGGCGATGCCAAACACCACAAAAGACAAGATTAGCAGTCCGAAGGTGCCAAATACATACTTATAAGCGTTACTGCCTTTAAGCGTATTGCCTAAAAACTTTTTATACCAACGCTCTAGAGCAGGCATCCATTGAAACTGAAACTTTTTAGAAGCTGGAGCCAGCACATATTTAAAGAACCATAGGGTGATGGCCGCAAAAATAAAGAGGTTACCAAACCCGATAAACATGCTTGGGCCACCTACGTTCCCGATAATAGAAAACAATACACCTACTGCTAAGAGGGCAAGGCCTCTTTTGAGCAGTGCTGTTTTAGCGCGATTCTTCCAGCCTATAAAACTCATCACCAGCGCGGTTAACAATACAAGTACACCTAATATCTGAAAAATAACACGTGTTTCTGTCAATCCAGATATTATAAGCAAGGCTCCAAAAATAACCAGCGCTCCAGAAATGCGAATTAGCCCTTTTTTAGAGATTTCGCCTTCTTCTGTTTTCATAAAAACAGAGGTGAGCATCGAGTTAATAACCAAGGCTACAAACAGGGATGAAAATAGCACGGTGGCTAAGGTAAGCGGGAAGTAGATCATGAATTTACCCATAATCCCTGGCCAAAAACCAAGCGGTAAAAATGCCGCTAGGGTAGTACCCGTAGAGGCGATAATTGGCCAGGCGATTTCGCCCACACCTTGTTTTGCTGCCTCTAACCTGGGGACACCCTCGTCCATGAGTCGGTATACGTTTTCTACCACTACAATTCCGTTGTCTACTAACATTCCGAGGCCCATCACCGTGGCGAATAATACCATGGTGTTTAGGGTAATACTAATGCCAATAAAGCCACCTACAATCGGTAAGATTAAAAACGATAACAGTATAGATAAAGGAATCGCGATTCCTACGAACAAAGCATTTCTAAAGCCTAAAAAGAACATCAAAACACTTACCACGAGCATAACCCCAAAGATGATGCTGTTTTCTAGTTCGGCTACTTGGGCTTCTGTACGAGTAGATTGGTCGCTGGTAATAGAAACGTCCAGATCTGAGGGCAGATAGGTGCCACTAGCCTCGTCTATGATGACTCTTATTTTATCCATAGCGACAATCATGTTTTCGCCACTCTTTTTCTTAATACTAAGCATTACTACCGGTGCTCCATATTCGCGCGCATACGTAGTTTTATCTTTTTCTCTAAAGTTAACATTGGCCACATCGCGCAATAAAACCACCCCGCCATCTTCTTTTACAACGATGCTTTCGAGGTCTGTAGGTTGATCTATCTCTCCGATTACTCGAATGTTTCTTCTAAGGCCGTTTTCGATAACGTTTCCGCCAGAGATGGTTACGTTTTCGTTCTGAATAGCCTGAATTACCTGATTAAGACTAATATTGGCCGCCGCCATTTTATACACGTCTACCGCTACCTCTACTTCTTTGTCTTGTACTCCAAGTATGGTAGCTTCTTTAATCTCGGGCAAATCCTCTATTCTATCTTGAAGATCTTCTGCAAATTCCTTTAATTGCTCGCTGGTATAATCCCCTTTTAGATTGATTTGAGAGATAGGAGTGAGCTCAGAAATATTTAAGTCAAAGGCGTTTGGTTCTACTTTAACTCCACCATCGATAGTTGGCCAATCTTGCTGTGCTTTTACAGCATCCAGCTTGTCTTTTACCTTTATTTTTGCCTCCTCGGGTGTGATTGTTTCTTCAAACTCGATATTAATCATCGAGTAATCTTGCAAAGAGTTAGAAGTGATTTTTGTTACACCGGTAATGTCGTTTATCTCTTCTTCGAGCGGCTTTGTGATAAGTTTTTCTACATCTTCTGCAGCATTACCAGGGAAGACAGAACTCACATAAATTTTAGACTCGATAATCTCTGGAAACGATTCCCTGGGAAGGCTTATGTAAGAAGCAAGCCCACCAATCAATACAATTGCGACAAGCACAAAAGTTGTCATTTTGTTGTCTATGGCCCAATTAGATAGGCCGAAGTACTTTTTCTTTTGCTCCATAATGCAATTATTTGGTTTCCTTGATTTTGATTTTATATCCGTCTTTAAGCGTTAAGGCTCCTTCGCTTACAATAATATCGCCATCTTCTAGCCCTTCTAACACTTCGATTTGTCCTTCGAACTTAAGGCCTGTTTCTATCTGCTTGCGGTTCACTGTTGCTTCTTCTCCTTCTGCAATCGATACCACAAACACAAACTTCTCTCCTTTAGAATTCTCCTGAATTACATTGGTTGGAATCAATTGTGCTTGCTCGTTGCTATAATTGTTAATCTCCAATTTGGCAACAAGATTTGGTTTAATACTATTGTCTTTATTAGGAATATCGATTTCAATATCAAAAGTTCTGTTACTCGGATTTATGTAGTTACCAACCGTTTTTACCATACCATCTACTTGCATATTTAAAGCAGGAAGCGTCACTTTTACCTCAGATCCTTTAGAGATAGTTGTAAGATAATTTTCTGGCACAGACGCCTTCACGTACATATTACTCAAATTAACAATGCGCATAATGGCCATGGCGCCTGGCGAAACCACTTGACCTTGTTCTGTGATAATCTGATCAATCTCTCCACTAAAAGGAGCTCTCACGTTGGTTCTGCCCAATTGTGCCTTCATTTGGTCTACAGAATTTTTAAGCCCTTCCATATTAGACTTAGCCTGTAGGTACTGAATTTCGCTCCCGATTTTCTGATCCCATAAACGCTGTTGACGCTCATACGTAGTTTTGGCCAATTGATACTGTGTTTCCATTTGAGCTACTTGACTTGAAAGACCTCCGTCGTCTATTTTTGCCAACAATTGCCCTTTGCTTACACGTTGCCCTTCTTTTACATATAGGCGAGTAAGCGTCCCTTGATACTCTGGGTAAATCAAAATATTTTGATCTGTCTCTACGTTTCCTTGAATATCGATATAGTGTTCAAACAACGTATCGTTGACCGTAAAAGTGGTTACCAATGGCAACTTTTTTAAGGTATCTTCTTTGGCGATGGCCAGGTCTAATTGCCCCAAAATATTTGCAACGCTATCGTAGGTTTTTAATACCTCTTCTTTTTTAGTTCGCAAGGCTTCTAAATCGCCAGAGTTAAGTACTTCGTCAAGAGATTTAGTTGCTTCGTCTTGGCAAGAAACCAACACAAAAGCTGCGAGTAATGTGGTTAGAATATATTTCATTTTGGTCGAATGTTTTTTCAAAATTGGTTTAATCGTTTATACTGTCCTTAGAAACACGTAGGTCTGGAATATTGAGTACAGTTTCTAAATTAGCTTTTGAGTTAATTACTTCTAACATGCCCTCAAAATATTGTTGCTGGGCCGTATATAGCTGTGTTTGGGCTTGTCTTAAATCGAAACTGGTAGACAGGCCTTCTGTAAATTTTATTTGATTTTTGCCTTCGATTCGTTCTGCGAGGGCGAGATTCTTTTTAGAATTCTCAAATTTTTCTACCGCAAATTGATAGTTGCTTTTAGCCGTGTTGAGTTCGAGAGTCACATTTTGAATGGTCTCTTCTAGCTGAGTTTCTGCTTGTTCTAATGCTATTTTGCGACGCTGTGTGGCGGCACTTCGCATCCCGCTGCTAAAGAGCGGAATGTTCATATTTACGCCAAGTACAGATGACTGAAACCAACGTTGGTCTCCATTGAGAAAAGTAAAATCGTTACTATTAGCTTGTGTGCCATAGTTTACAAAAGCTTTAAGGGTAGGTAATGCGCGACTTTTTTCTAACTTCATTTCTAGGCTGCGCTGCTCGGTCAAGTTATAAGCGATTTTATAATCGATGTTATCCTCAACATTTAACGACGAATCTAAAAGCGTGAGCGAAATATTATCTTGAGTAAGCACATTTAAATCGTCTTTAAAAACCACCTGACTTTCTACTTGTATTCCTAAAGCAACATTAAACATTTGCTTTGCAATGGCCAGAGAGCGTTTGGCATTACTCAATTGAATTTCTATGTCGAGCAATGTAATTTCTAATTGTTCTACACTTTCTTCTTCGGTAAGGCCGTTGTCATAGATTTGTCGTGTCTCGAACAAATTCTTGTCTAACGCATCTTTGTTTTTTTCGAAAATCGCGATTAATTCTTGCGCCAACAGCACACTACCATAAGCGTTTATCACACCCTTTCTTACCTCTAAATTGGTTTTTTCTGCAGCGTTTTCTGAGAAATCTAAAAACGCTTTGGCCGCTTGTAGGCCCACTAGGTAGCTGCCGTCAAAAATCAATTGATTCAGCGTAGCTACCGCATTGGCATTTTGCTGTGTTCCAAAAGTGACAGGCACAAATGTGCCAGGATCACCACCAGCAATTTCGCCAGGAATTAAGGTTACAGGTTGCTTGATGTTGTAATTGTAGCCTATGGTTCCGCTAATTTGCGGCAATCCAGTCGCGGTTGTTTCCCACTTTTGTTTGAGAGCAATGGCGATGTCTCGTCTCGCGTTTAGAGCTGTATAATTGCTGTCGATAGCAAAGCTTACGGCTTCTTCTAGCGTAAACGAATATTGTTGCGCAAATGCTGGCACCTGTGCCATGACTGCGACTGTTGTAATACAAAGTATAAGTTTTTGTATCATAATTAAGCGGTTATAAATTTGTTTAGTATAGTCATTCCTTTTGGTGATACGATGGCACGCAGATGATACTCCAAGAAACTCTCTAACAAATATTCTTTAGAAAACAATTCACTTGGAAAAATACTGTCGTCTTTAATACCAATCATTCCATTAAAGTAAAGGCGGGCAACAAAGTCTACATCAAGTTTAGATCTAAAAAGCCCTGTATCTACTCCTTTTTGTAAACTCTCCTGAACCGTTTCATGCATTTTTTTAAACTGCTGTGCATGTAACTTTTTATAGGTATCGGGATAATATTTTTTGAGTTGATATTGAGGTGAAGATTGCTCTTTCTTTAAGTGCTTCATCACGAACATCTTAATGTCATAAAGCTCTTCTATAGGATTTGCAGAACAATCACAAATATGATCGATGCCGCTACAGATATTATCAAACAAATAAAAAGATACCGCATCTACCAGCTTCGCTTTGTTTGAATAATGTACATATATGGTTTTTTTAGAGATACCCATCTCTCGCGCAATATCGTCCATAGTAACGCTCTTAAACCCTAGGGTTAAGAACATTTCGGACGCTTTTTCTACTATTGACTCCTTCATAAATATTGCAAATAATAGCTGCAAAAATACAACGGAAACTTTAAAAACCTAAAAAGTTTCCAAGGTTTTAATGAATTCTTAACATTTGACCATGAATTAATATTTAGGATAATTTTAATTTATTGTGAATTATAGATACTCAGAATTAGATTATTTTTGCCAAATGAAATTGGTTTCCAAGTACCAAGAGGCTTTTTTGGCCCATCTTAACACAGTCGCCAACAACAAAGGCCCAGATAGTCTTTATGAACCAGTGCGATATATTTTGTCTTTAGGAGGGAAGCGCCTTAGGCCAATTCTCACCTTGATTACCTGCGATTTTTTTGATCACGATTATCATGAAGCTATGAACGCGGCCGTGGCCGTAGAGGTGTTTCATAACTTCTCTTTGATTCACGACGACATTATGGATCAAGCTCCTTTGCGTCGCGGAAAACCAACCGTGCATAGCAAATGGGACTTAAACACTGGAATTTTGTCTGGAGACGCCATGTTAATTTTGGCGTATCAGTATTTTGAGCATTATCCGCCAGAGGTGTTTAGAAACCTTGCCATGCTTTTTAGTAAAACTGCCTTAGAAGTATGTGAAGGGCAACAGCTAGATATTGACTTCGAAACCAGGTCAGACGTTTCTATGTCTGAATACATTAAAATGATCGAGTACAAAACCGCGGTTTTGTTAGGTGCAGCCATGAAGATGGGTGCCTTGGTCGCTGGTGCTTCTGCAGATTGTTGTAATGGGATTTATAATTTTGGAAAATACTTGGGTATTGCTTTTCAATTGCAAGACGACTACTTAGATGCTTTTGGCAATCCAGAAACCTTTGGCAAACAAGTTGGAGGAGATATCCTAGCAAATAAAAAGACCTTTTTATACATCACCGCTCTAGAAGCTTCTGATCAGAATGCGCAGCAACAACTCGAACAAATGTATCGACCTATAAAGATGGAACCTGGCAAAAAAATCGATGCAGTAAAAGAGATCTTTAAAAAATCAGGTGCTGTAACCGCTATTCAAACAGAGATAAAGCGATACACAGAGATGGCTTTTACCGAGTTAGAAACCGTTGGTTTACCTCAAGACAAAAAACAGGCATTACAAGAGTTTGGAGCAGAATTAATGCAACGTACTGTGTAGTGTAAATCGAGGTATTTTTTTATGGGTTTTGTTTTGGGATTTGTTGTATTTTTGTACAGATTTTATCGAATGTTCCACCGAGCATCCTATCTATGGATAAATATTCTTTCTTAAACGCAGTTCATACCACCTACCTGGCAGAACTCTACGATAAATATCTTCAGGCTCCAGATACCATCGAACCTTCATGGCGCGCTTTTTTTCAAGGCTTCGACTTTGGAATTGAGAGCGGATCACTCGAAGGATTAGGAATCGAGGTCGATTTAGAAACACATGAGTCGATCTTAAAAGAATTTAGAGTTGTAAAACTCATCGATGGCTACAGAACACGCGGACACTTATTCACAGAAACCAACCCTGTAAGGGCCAGACGTCAATACACACCTACATTGGCCTTAGAAAACTTTGGCCTTTCACAAGAAGATCTCGACGCCGTTTTTGAGGCTGGTGATATTCTCAATTTGGGCAAAACCACCCTGCGAGATATCGTTAATCACTTAGAAAACATCTATTGCGATGCGATAGGCGTAGAGTATATGTACATTCGTAATCCAGAAGAAATCAAGTGGATTCAGAGCTGGTTAAACGAGAACGACAATCGCCCAAAATATACTGCCGAAGAAAAAAAGCAATTGCTTAAAAAGTTAAACGAGGCCATTTCTTTTGAGTCTTTTTTACATTCTAAATATGTGGGTCAAAAGCGCTTTTCTGTAGAGGGAGTAGACGCGATTATCCCAGGTTTAGATGCCCTTATCGAGCGAGGAGCAGAGATGGGAATCGAGCAGTTTGTGGTTGGGATGGCCCACCGCGGAAGACTTAACGTACTGACCAACATTTTTGGAAAATCGCCAGAGAACATCTTTAGTGAGTTTGACTCGAAGGAGTATGACGAAGAAGAGCTCTTTGACGGCGATGTAAAATACCATATGGGTTGGACGAGTTTTAGAGAGACCGATAAGGGTAAAAAAGTGCGTATGGATTTGGCACCTAACCCATCACACCTCGAAACGGTTAATGCTGTTGTAGAAGGGATTGCGCGAGCCAAACTAGACAATAAGCTAGACGGTAACCACCAAGCAATTCTACCAGTACTAATTCACGGAGATGCGGCTGTTGCTGGTCAAGGTGTGGTATACGAAGTGGTTCAGATGGCACAGCTTGATGGCTATAAAACTGGAGGAACCATTCATATCGTGGCCAACAACCAAGTTGGTTTTACCACCAATTATTTAGACGCAAGATCGTCTACCTATTGTACCGATGTAGGTAAGGTAACGCTCTCACCTGTACTGCATGTAAATGCAGACGACGTAGAGGCGGTGGCGCATGCTTTCTCCTTTGCATTGGAGTTTAGAATGAAATTTGGTCGCGACGTTTTTGTAGATATTCTTGGATACAGAAAATACGGTCATAACGAGGGCGACGAACCTAGGTTTACACAGCCTAAGCTTTATAAATCAATCGCCAAGCATAAAAACCCTAGAGATATTTATGCCGAACGTCTTATTAGCGAAGGCGTGATTGACGCAGATTATGTAAAAAATCTCGAAAAACAATATAAGGCAGAACTAGAAGAAGATCTCGAAGCCTCACGCAAAAACGACAAAACAGAAATTACCGATATACTAGCAGACGACTGGGAAGGCTTCCAACTTGCAGATGCAAACGATATTCTGGCTAAGACCGATACTAGTTTTGATTTAGCCGCATTAAATACCTTGGCTCAGGGCATCACTGGGTTGCCAAAAGACAAAAAGTTTATTCGTAAAATTGAGCGTATCATACAAGATCGCCACAAGCGTTATTTCGAAACCAATACGTTAGATTGGGCCATGGGCGAATTGCTCGCTTATGCTAGTTTGATGCATGAGGGCTTTAACGTTCGAATTTCTGGGCAAGATGTTGAGCGCGGAACTTTCTCACACCGTCATGCTGTAATAAAAACAGAAGACGACGCAGAAGAAATAAACCTGCATAATAGCTTAGGTGTTCCTGGGCAGATGTACATATACAATTCGTTGTTATCTGAATACGGTGTAGTAGGCTTTGATTATGGTTATGCCATGGCAGCTCCTAATACGCTCACCATTTGGGAAGCTCAGTTTGGAGATTTCTCTAACGGGGCTCAGATCATGCTAGACCAATATATTTCGGCCGCTGAGGCCAAATGGAAAACCCAAAATGGCTTGGTAATGTTATTGCCACATGGGTACGAAGGTCAAGGCTCGGAGCACAGTAGCGCACGTATGGAGCGATACCTACAGCTATGTTCAAGGCATAATATGGTAGTAGCAGATGTGACCACACCTGCCAACTTTTACCATTTGTTACGACGCCAAATGAAGTGGAATTTTAGAAAACCACTCATCGTATTCACTCCTAAGAGTTTGCTTAGACACGAAAAAGTAGTGTCTACCAAAGAAGAATTGGCGACTGGTAGTTTTCAAGAAGTGATAGACGATCCAAAAGAAGATAAGAGCCAGTTTAGTTCATTGGTATTCTGTACGGGTAAATTTTATTACGATTTACTCAAGTATCGCGAAGAAAACGAAAGAGAAGATGTGGCCTTGGTGCGTATAGAGCAATTGTTCCCACTGCCAACAGAGCAACTTAAAGACCTTATTAGTAAATACCCTAATGTAAACGACTATGTTTGGGCTCAAGAAGAACCTAAGAATATGGGCGCATGGGGTTATATGCTTATGAATTTTAACGAAGTTACCTTGCGTTTAGCATCGAGACATGTGTACAGTGCTCCGGCAGCTGGAAGCAGTACTCGATCTAAAGCACGACATAAAAAAGTTATCGAGAGTGTTTTTAATGCACCTCAAAAATAATAGACTAACTAGAACAAAAACAAGCTATGTTAGAAATGAAAGTACCCTCACCGGGGGAATCGATTACAGAAGTAGAGATTGCACAATGGCTAGTAGAAGATGGCGATTATGTAGAGAAGGATCAGGCAATTGCAGAAGTCGATAGCGACAAGGCAACCTTAGAGCTTCCTGCCGAAGCGAGCGGAATTATTACGCTCAAGGCAGAAGAAGGCGACGCTGTTGCTGTGGGTGCTGTGGTTTGTTTAATCGATACCGATGCCAAGAAGCCAGAAGGTTCGTCTAGCGCTCCAGCGAGTAAAGAAGTTGCCGCTACAACAGAGGCTCCTAAGAAAGAAACTGCTGCTGCCTCGACCTATGCGACGGGATCACCTTCGCCAGCGGCCAAAAAGATTTTAGACGAAAAAGGCATGGATGCTGCTGCGGTAAAAGGGACTGGTCGTGATGGTAGAATCACCAAAGACGACGCTGTAAAAGCAGTGCCTTCTATGGGTTCTGTGCCAGACGATGGCTCACGAAACAGTGAGCGTAAAAAATTATCGATGCTGCGCAGAAAAGTTGCCGAACGTTTGGTTGCGGCCAAAAACGAAACGGCGATGCTAACTACTTTTAACGAGGTAGATATGTCTCCGATTTTTGCTTTGCGCAAGGAGTATAAAGAAACCTTTAAAGCAAAGCACGGAGTGAGTCTTGGTTTTATGTCTTTCTTTACCTTGGCTGTGGTAAGAGCCTTAGAGCTGTACCCAGATGTAAACTCAATGATCGATGGCGATTATCAAATCAAATACGATCAAAAAGATATTTCTATCGCCGTTTCTGGGCCTAAAGGTTTAATGGTTCCTGTAATTAGAAATGCAGAGAATTTGAGCTTTAGAGGTGTCGAATCAGAAGTGAAGCGCTTAGCGATTAGAGCTAGAGATGGTCAAATCACTGTTGACGAAATGACTGGCGGAACCTTTACTATTTCTAATGGAGGTGTTTTTGGTAGTATGTTGTCTACTCCTATAATTAATCCGCCACAAAGCGGAATTCTTGGCATGCATAATATCGTTCAACGCCCCGTAGCTGTAGATGGTAAAGTAGAGATTAGACCTATTATGTTCGTGGCGCTTTCTTACGACCACAGAATTATTGATGGTCGTGAATCTGTTGGATTCTTGGTAGCTGTAAAAGAGGCACTAGAAGATCCTATCGCACTGCTAATGGATAACGATGTTAAAAAAGCATTAGAGCTTTAAGCACAATCAAATCAAATAAATTAAAACCCAAGTTTAATCAAACTTGGGTTTTTTGTTTGTTCTAATCGACCAAAACAGGGATTGAGTAGGTCAAAAAAACTATACAAGACCACAACATTTACCGTCTGTATTAGCCAATTATTAGTTTATAAACTTGGCATAGCCTGTAAGTATAGGCTTTAATTAATATTATAGTTCTGTATAGGTTTTGTAAAAGGAATTATAGTCTAAGCCATTTTAGTACCTGTACCTTGAGGTCTAAATGGTACTATCTATGAAACTCAACTACTTTATATTTTGTTTGCTCTTTACGGGAAGTTTATTTGCTCAGGTAAATCCTATCGATTTCGAACCCACAGGAAATGGTGGCGATTGGACTTGGACGGTATTCGAAAACGACACCAATCCTCCCTTAGAAATTATTACCAATCCATTCCCTACTGGAATCAATACCTCTCAAACCGTTGCAAAATTTACGGCCCTTCAAACCGGAGCTCCTTTTGCAGGTTGTGAGACTATGCATGGATCCGATATAGGAACTTTCACACTGTCTGCAGACAATGCTTTTGTTTCGATTATGGTTTATAAAACAACCATTAGCGATGTGGGTATAAAATTTGTTACACCGTCGTCTGCATCTACAGGCGAAATCAAAGTAGCCAATACGCTCGTCGATCAATGGGAAGAGTTGATTTTTGACTTTACAGGAATTATTGGCGAACCCTCGTCTACTGGCATAGACCAATTGGTTGTTTTTCCAGATTTTGTGGCGCGTGGGTCTGACAACATTATTTACTTTGACAATATTGTTTTTGGAGACGATCCATTAGGGGTTAACGACAATCAGAATTTGACCCTTAAAGCGTATCCAAATCCAACACAAAGCACACTTAATTTGACTTCGCAAAGCCCTTTAAACTCCATAGAGGTATATACTATTTTGGGGCAAAAAGTAATGCAACAAGAGGCTATAGGCATAAACAACAGTATAAATGTTTCTAACCTAAAAGCAGGAATGTACATACTCTCTGCAAAAGATAATCAGGGAGCGATTCAGCATATTAAATGGGTAAAAGAATAACCCTTTAATTTTTTTCATGTCAATTAAAAAAGCCCTCCAAACTGGAGGGCTTTTTTTGATTTTAAAAAGAGCCTTTAGTCTATTAGAGCAAAGACATTTAAAATCAAAACTATGAAGGCTAACAATAGTATGATAATAAAAAGAACTCTGTTCTTTTTGAATGGAATTAATCGTTCCATGTTGTTTTTTTCGGTATTCACAAGCAATTCAATAATTGCTACAATATCTAATTATTTAGCAAGGAAGTAAATACGTGTTTATACGTATTTTTTGGTGAGGCGGGCGTGATGTTCTTTTGCCCATAAAAGCAGACTATTGGTTTTGGGTTCTAGCTTGAGTTTTTGGATAATATTAGAGCGGTGTTTTTCTACCGTACGGTGTGAAATAAAGAGTAAGTCTGCAATTTCTTTGTTGGTTTTATCTTTTGCAATAAGCCCTAAAATCTTAATCTCAGAAGGTGTGAGAGGGGCGAGTAAGTCGTCTTTAATGGCATCTTTGTTTATATAATTGGTAATAGAAGGACTAAAATATGGGATGCCTTGAGAGACAGATTCGATGCAAGTAACGATCTCTTCTATCGCAAATTCTTTTAGTATGTAACCAAAGATGTTGAGCTCTTTTGCTTTTAAATAAAGCTCGGGTTCTTTGTGAAGGGTAATGATAATGATCTTGGTTGGCAGCTGCAACTCCTTGCACTTGGTCGCCACTTCTAGACCCGTTAATTCGGGCATTTCTATATCTAAAATCGCGATATCGGGATTGTGTCGCTCAATCAATTCAAAAGCTCGCTTCCCGTCAGATGCACTATGCGGAATCGAATAGTTTTGCTCGCGTAAATAGCCATTTAACCCTTTTAACAAAAGCGGATGATCGTCTGCCGTGATAATATGTAGTGAGCTTTTATTCATACGTAGGGTACGTTAAACTCAATAACTGTTCCGTTCTTTTCGCTGGAATCTACCTTCATGATACCTTTTAAAAAACGCGTGCGTTCTTTTAAGGTTTTGAGTCCAAGCGATTTTAAATCCTTGTATTTTTCGCTAAAGATAAATCCTTTGCCATTGTCTCTAATGCTGATAAAAACAGAGCTTGCCTGCTTTTTAATGCTGATTTTACTGGCTTCTGCACCAGAATGTTTTATGATGTTGTTAAAGCTTTCCTGAATGATTCGATATATGTTTACCTCGTTCTCTTTATCAAAAAGATGGTCGATATTATCTACTTCCGAAGTGATAAAAAGCGAAGAGTTTTCGTCTATTTGAGCGATCATATGCTCGATGGCTTTGGTAAGACCTAGCTCCTGCAATTGGAATGGGTGCAGCGCTCTAGAGATAGATCGAACCTCGTCAATGGCAGTGTCCATCATTTCTTTACCTGTAGTATTCTCGCTAAGCACCAAGTTGTTTTTTATGAGCAGTAATTGCTGTCCAAGCCCGTCGTGCAATTCTTTAGAGATTCGCTTACGCTCGGTCTCTTGTTGGGTTAAGAGTTCTTGACTGAATCGTTCTTGCAATTCCTGTTTGGTTTTTAGGTTCTTGCGATCCTTGATTAAATAAATCACACCCAGTAGCAAAATCATCGATACTCCTAAAAAGATGACCATCTTTTTAAAATTCTCATTGTCTTTTTCTAAGAGCGCGATGTTTGCATTTTGCGATTCTATTTCGTGCTCTTGTTTCTCTGTTTCGTACAGGGTTTGATAATATAATAACGCATTGGTTTTAGACCTGTTGTATAACGAATCTTTTTTACCGACAAAACTTTTATAATAGCTTAGGCTTGTTTCTGTATCGCCAAGTGCTTGGTAAATTTGAGAAAGGTCTAAAAGGGCATGAGATTGTTCTTCTTCGAAGCCGAGTGTTTGTGCATTCTCTAATTTACTAATGGCAAAAGGCAAGGCTTCGGTTGCTTTGCCCGAATAGTATAAATAACTAGACTTCGCACTGTTATAATGCGATTCGACAATAAGGTCGCTGTCTATTCCGGCTCGCCTTTCTTCTATGATATCAAGGTGTTCTTTGGCCTTTGCCATGTTGCCGTTTTCTACATAATAGGAGGTGAGCAAGCTATGAATTGCAAAGAAAATCTGATTGGATCCTTTTTCGGGGTCCAAATATTTTTGAGCTTCGATAAGCGCTTCATAGGCCTTTTGATGAAAGTTCATTTTACGGTCATCTACGGCCTGATTGTAATATTCGGTAGACAAAAAATGGTTTAAATCGCGCTGTTTTAGGCTTTCAATTAGCTCTTCGCGTTGTTGCTTGGCTTGGTCGTAAAAGCCGTTCATACTAAAGATCGTGATTCCGCCTTGCTTGGCGTAAAGCATATATTCATAATCTTTTAACTGGTCGAAGTAATTAGAAGCCGTGTTGTAATCGTCGATAGCAGCAACGAAATTGCCCAAATTCACATAAACTTGTCCTCTAAAGAGGTAAGCATCTGCCTTGTAAATAGAATCGTTAAGAGAAAAATTATCAATGGCCGTGGTATAATCTTCTAAAGCCTTCTCATAGTCGAGTCTAGAATAACTGCCGCCACGTTTTAAGTACAAGCCAGCCACCAAAAATGAATCCTGAATTTTTTCTTGATGCTGCAGTACCTTGTCAATATAAGAGATTCCCACTTCGGGTTTGTTAATATTGTTAATCGGGAAGGAGAGGTTCATCGCCTTCTTGGCTGCATCTTCATATCGTTCGACCCCGAGCGCTAAATCGATATACTTTTTGCTGTACGGAATAAACAAACTCGGATCTGCATGGAAGGTGAGCGATAAGATAGAATCCAGTGCTGTAAGCCGTGCATGCGTGCTGGCACTGGTTTCGTATTGTTCTATATACGGCTGCCAAGGCTCTTGCGCGAAGACCGTAGCAATAGGGAAAAGACAAAAAAGAAGGTGCTTAAAAATACGTTTCAAAGGTTATGTTTTTAGCGTTGGGGTGCCGAATAAATGTACTAAAAAAATAGCACTATTTTACATACATACAATTGCGTCCATAGTCTATAACGGTGCGGGCACTTTTGAGCAAATCAGCCCCGATGATTCCGTGTACTGCAGCTTCGCCTAGCTCGGTCAAACCGAGGTTTACATGAGACAAATCCATCACGATAATTTGCACATTAGATTTTTTCCATGCGCCAAATCTCAGGGTATTTTCTTGAGAAACCTGCATGTCTAAATTGCTGGCGCCAGCACCTGTCGCTTGCATCTCTGTTTGCTGTAAAGTAAGTTTAAAGTGAGGCGCAAATCGCTCGTCTACACAACTCGACGAGGCTCCCGTATCTATTATAAAACTTCCGTTTTTACCATTAATATTGGCCGTAACCTTATAGTGATTGCTCTTTGTGGTTTGCATGGGAACTCTAAAAAAATCTTTTTGAGTAAGGAGGTCTCTGAGGTTTTTCACTAAATAGTATTTTTTACGCAGATTTTGCTTTAGAACTTCGTGATGAAGCTTGCAACTACAATAAAACCTGAAGGTTTTTAAAATAAGCATAGCTAAGTTATGGTTATTTTAAAAAACAAAGTGCAATATTAGGTTTTGAAGTAGTGGCAAGATGTAAAAGATTTTCTGAAGTAAAACCTGCGTATGGTAATATAGGGTAATAAAAAGTCACTAGCTTTGCAGGCGATGATTTTTACAGACACCCATACCCATTTATACAGCGAGGCCTTTGACGAGGATCGCGATCAGATCATTAATAAGGCCATGGATCTTGGTATAACGCGCTTTTTTATTCCAGCGATTGATTCTGGATATAACCAGCGTATGTTTGATTTAGAAGCTGCCTATCCCAACAATGTATTTTTAATGATGGGCCTGCACCCAACCTCTGTAAAAGAAAATTTTAAAGAAGAGTTGGCTATAGTAGATGCACTTTTTGCAGAGCGTTCTTTTTATGCCGTTGGCGAAATTGGCATCGATTTATATTGGGACAAAACCACCTTGGCTATTCAGCAGGAAGCATTTGTGCATCAGATTCGACTAGCCAAAAAATATGAGCTGCCCATAGTGATTCATTGCAGAGAAGCCTTTGACGAAATCTTCGAAGTTTTAGAAGGCGAACGAGACGATCGCTTACGCGGAATTTTTCACTGCTTTACCGGCAACTTAGCCCAAGCGAAGCGCGCCATCGGGTTTAATATGAAGCTAGGCATAGGAGGCGTGGTGACTTTTAAAAATGGAGGCCTCGACAAATTTATCGATCAAATCGATATGTCGCATCTAGTATTAGAAACAGACGCTCCTTATTTAACCCCAACACCACATCGCGGAAAACGCAATGAAGCCAGTTACTTGCGTTTGGTAAGTGCAAAATTGGCCGATTTATTTGGAGTTTCTGAAAGCGAAATTGCCAAAGTAACCACCGCAAATTCTAAAGAAGTGTTCGGGATTTAATAGCTTTACGACCATGAATCACAAACCAACCATACTTCTTATATACACTGGCGGAACCATTGGGATGATTCGCGACTTTGAGACGGGCGCCTTGCATAATTTTGATTTTACCGAATTGTTAGAGCATATTCCGGAGCTACAACTGTTGGATTGTGAGATAGAAACCTTGAGTTTTGACGAGCCTATAGATAGTTCAAATATGAATCCTTCGCATTGGGTGACCATCGCCAATATGATTGCCCAGAATTATGAACGTTGCGACGGTTTTGTGGTATTGCATGGCAGCGACACCATGAGTTATACGGCGGCTGCCATGAGTTTTATGTTAGAGAACTTACAAAAGCCAGTGATTTTTACAGGCTCTCAATTACCCGTCGGAGATTTGCGTACCGATGCCAAAGAAAATCTAATAACCTCGATCCAAATCGCGGCTGCCTACGATGGCGACCAACCTATGGTACGCGAAGTAGGTCTCTATTTTGAGTACAAGCTGTATCGCGGCAATCGAACTACAAAAATAAACGCCGAACATTTTGAGGCTTTTGCCTCGCTTAACTATCCGCCCATAGCAGAAAGTGGCGTGCACCTAAATTTTGACCGCTCTAAACTTTGGCGCGAAACCACCACCGAACCACTCATCGTGCGCACTCAGATGGAACAGCGAATAGCGCTTATTAAATTGTTTCCGGGCATCACCCAAGGCATCTTTAATGTGTTACTCGCCGCCGATGGCCTAAAAGGCCTGGTGATAGAAACTTACGGCGCAGGTAATGCCACCACCGAACCATGGTTTCTGGATGCCATAAAAGGCTTTGTAGACAGGGGAGTACCCGTAATAAACGTAACCCAATGCTCTGGCGGAAGCGTTGCCATGGGCGACTACTCAACTAGTGTAGGACTTAAAAAAATAGGCGTAATCTCTGGGCGCGATATGACTACAGAAGCTGCCCTGTGTAAACTCATGTACCTATTAGGGCAAGAACTCTCTCACCAAGAATTTAAAGCCGCTTACGAACGCAGCCTCCGTGGCGAACTTTCGTAAACTTTACCAACCAAAACACTTTTACAAGTCATCAAAATTTTGTTCTTTAGCCGTCCCATCTGAGAAGTGGTGTTTTACTCACTTCATAGTATTTAGAGAGGTGGCCGAGTGGTCGAAGGCGCACGCCTGGAAAGTGTGTATACGCCAAAAGCGTATCGAGGGTTCGAATCCCTTCCTCTCTGCGACAAAAAAAAGAGGTAGAAAAAGTGTCCAAGCTTGTTTGAGCACTTTTTCTACCTCTTTTTTGCAATTCCCGCGTCGCACGCAGTGCTAGCGGTAATTGGTTGTCGCGCAAGATTCCTTTCTGGGATCACGAGCAGCTTTGCTGCGAGTGAATCCCCTAACTCCAATCGTACGCCAACCCGCCAGCTGGCCCCTTCGCTAAAATTGTCTGCTAGACAATTTCTTTACGCTCGGTCCGGGATCACTCGCTCCGCGAGTGAATCCTCTCCAAGCTCGCTCAAGCATTTTTTGGAGCGAGTAAATTATAACTGCGAAGCGGTTTAGTAAGCCAGTTTCGTCGCGATCTTCTTTTTTACTTTATTGCAACCCCCCCCCCCACTAGGGATCACCGCGAACAAAGTGAGCGGTGAATCTCCCTATCAGAAATTTATTATATTTATGTAAACGATTGTAATGACCTTAAATCTTTCTCACGAACTTTTATTTAAAAAAGTGCTAGTCTTATTCCTGGTTATTACTATGGCAGGGTTTAATAGTTGCAAGTCTGACGACGGCATGCCAGATAATACAGACGAGCAGGTTGTTGGCTCTGATGACGATGAGACGGCATTAGATTTCCCAGCAGATTTTGAAATTATTATTGGTGATATTACACATGATTCGGCTGTGATAACTTGGAGTTCGGCCACAACAGAAAATACAGGAGAGATTTTGTATTCTGTATTTTTGAATGACGATTTGGTGGCTGCCAATCTTGAAGTGACCACCTATACTTTAAATGACCTTACCTACAATACCTCCTACACCCTAAAAATTTCTGCCAAAAACAGTCTTGGCGAATCGCTACAAATTTCCCAATTCGAAACCCCTTATCCAGTTGGGAGCGCTTTGTTGTTAGAAAAATTACAGACTTCTGAAGTAGAGTATTATACATTTGAATATAATGAAAACAATCAAATTATTGCGATGAATTCAGAAGAGGTAAATCCTTTTTTTAATTTGGAATCTGAATATGAGTATAATGACGACGGCAACATACGAAATATTGAACTAGATGGGGTTTGGTTTTGGGATAACTCTCGGTTTTTCTACACCGAGGGAGAGATTTTTGAAATAAAAAATCATAGAAATGAAGGTGATGCACTGTCATGGATTACTCACACGGTTACTTCCGAAACTACCATGGATTATGAATTATTAAACTGTCCATACATGTGCGAAACAATTCTGGCTACGGTAAATGTATTGTTTGATTCAGAAAATAGATTGACCTATTACGAATGGACTAACATTGACGATCCTACAGACACCTTTTTCTACTTTTTTGAATACACTAATGGGAACTTGACAAAAGTGACAGACCAGGCAGCTAACGTTTGGGAATTTACTTTCGACATAATGAATAGTTTTCTTACCTATTCTTCGTACTATCAAGAAGATTATTTAGAATATAGTGGCTTTCTATTTTCATTAAAAAATAATCTCCATCAAAAACTAAGACTTGTACCCTTTATTAACTCCTTTACAAACAATAATAACCCTTTGACGTTTATATTCAATGGCGAAGTCTATAGAACGATTGAATACACTTATAACTCATTGAATTATCCCACTGAGATAATTCAAACAGATGAAGGGGTTGAGCAACCCCCTATTTTTTTAAGTTATCAATTAGCGCTCTAAGGATATTCAAGCACCTCTTTTTGAAACTATTGGTGCATTCGCTAAAATTGTCTGCTAGACAATTTCTTAACTCTCGGTCCGGGACTACTTGCGAAAGAAGAGAGCGGTGAATCCCTTGACGCAGCAATTGGTTTTCTATTGCAAAACACCCCTCTGGGATCACTCGCTCCGCGAGTGAATCCCCTTTGCGAACGAAGTGATTTGTTCTGTTTGTTGCAAAGACTCCCCCTCTGGGATCACTCCGAAAGAATTGAGGAGTGAATCCTAAATGCAAAGCGAGTGAATCCCCTTACCCAATCACCAAAACTTTTAGTATATTTAGTTCTCTCCCCGGTAATTTTATTAAAACTCAATGGCAGTTGTTATCCATTTGATTGTTCAGGATAAGATTGCTGTTAATGACCAAATAACGAGTTGTAGCCAATTAAAACGAATTAAACGAAATGAATATATCCAGTATCGATAAAGACATTCGAACAGTTTTGAAATCGAATTACTATAAAATCCCAAGGTTTCAAAGACCATACTCTTGGGAACGAGAGCATATCGAAGATTTTTGGAATGATTCAATAGCCGAGAGCAGCTCGGATTATTTTATTGGCTCTATGGTTGTGTACAAAATAAATGAAGACACATACGGAGTGGTTGACGGACAGCAACGGTTAACTACGATAACAATGTTATTGGGTGCTATTAGAGAAGCTTTCAAACAAATTGGTGAAGATAAACTAGCCAAGGGTACCCAAGGAATGATTGAGAGAACGGATTTAAATGATGACGATAGATATGTTGTTCAAACAGAATCAAGTTATCCGTACTTCCATGAGAACATTCAAAAATTTGAAGAATCCGATGTATCGGACGAAACCTTAAAAAAAGAAGAAGAAAACATAAAAAAGGGATACAAAATTATCCGTGATCTAATCGGAGATGCAATGGATTCTATAGATTTGAATACAACCATTTCGGAGGACGATAAATTGGCAAGCAAGGTTTCCAGACTTAAGGAGATACGAAATAAGATTTTGGCTCTAAAGGTTATATATATTGACCTAGATAATGAAGACGATGCATACATAATTTTCGAAACATTAAATACCAGAGGAAAAGATCTAAGAGTTTCTGATTTAGTCAAGAACCATCTCACTAAACTTCTTCCGAGAAAAAATAAAGATGTTGACATTTCAAAAGATAAATGGACGCAATCAAGGGATTTAATTGAGGGCTCAAGTGCCGATTTAAATATGGATAGTTTTCTCCATCATTTCTGGTTGTCAAAATATGAATACACAACTCAGAAAAAGCTATTTAAGCTACTTAAGAAAACAGTCAAGAAAACTAACTCGAAGAAGTTTCTTGATGACATCCTTTCGGAATCCATTATATACAGGGGCATCCTGGACAAAGGCTATCGCAAATGGACGAAAGAAGAAAGCGATTTAAGAAATTCCCTAGAAGGGCTAATCTTGTTCAGGGTTAAACAACAAATCCCTATGCTCATTTCCGTAATGAGAGAATATGAAAAAGGCAACTTAAAATTAAAGCGCGTTAAAGATATTATTCATTCGATTGAATGCTTCCATTTTATTTTTACCGCAGTAACTTCTCAGCGTTCCTCTGGAGGTATCTCATTGATGTATGCTTATCATGCGAGACAACTTGAACAAGCGCCATCAGATAAAAAAACCAAAGCTTTAGACGAATTAAAAGTGAAGCTTCGAGATAAACTCCCTTCTAAAGATGAGTTCATTGCCAACTTCTCTGAACTGTACTATAGCTCGGACTATACCAAAGAAAAATCTCTGATTAAATACATTTTGAGTAAATATGATTCGTTTTACTCCAAAAAGACCAAATCGGGAGTAACTAAGGATTATGAACTAATGACGATAGAGCATATTTATGCAGAGAATGACCCGTCTTCCTCTGTTGATGAAGATCATATTGGAACTGTTGGAAATTTATTGTTGATCGATGAAAGTCTTAATGGGAAATTAGGAAACAAGAATTTCAGCAAAAAATACCCTATATATGAAGCTTCAAGTATTTATCTCGATGAGAAGATCAAAGGCAAAAAGAAGTGGACTAAAGACGAAATTATAGACCGTACAGACTTCATAGGAGAAAAACTATTTGATGAAGTATTTAAGTTCTAAAAACTGCCTACAACAAAACCTATAAGCAATAGCGCCCTGCGGGAAGCTACTGCTTGCGTCAAACGTCTGTTGGACGTTTTGGATGTTACCAGTATACAAAGACGTTGGGTGTAATTAGTAAATATTTAAATGGAAAAGAAAAAAACTACGAATTGGCTTCCCACTGACAAACGCTTTGTAGCTTTTATTGATATATTGGGCTTCAAAGATCTTGTAATGAGAAATTCACACTCTCATATTTATGAATTATTATCAGAAATTTCTAAACTTCGAAATAGAATCGATAATTGGACTGATAAAGGTGCAGAGAGATTTATAAATTCCGAATTATATACTGTTAGCTTTTCAGACTCAATTGTAATTTTCTCAAAAAGTGACTCTGTTGATGACTTTGATTTATTTACTCATGGAGTAAAATGGCTTTTTGCTCAAGCAATTGAAAAATCCATACCAATGAAAGGAGCTTTAGCGTATGGAGAAATAAGTTTAAATAAGTCTAGTCAAATATATTTCGGACAACCAATTATTGACGCTTACTTACTTGAAGAGGAAGTTAATTATTTTGGATTGGTAATGCACAATTCAATTGAAAAATATTTTAATGAAAATAAAGAAAACAGTTCAAGTAATTACAATCTTTCAGAATTAAGAACACCTCTTAAATGTGGAGTCATTTCTCATTTAAATTTACTATGGTTTAAAGAAAAAGATACGGATTTTATAAAATTAAAAAATAAAATCAAAGATTTTCAATTTAATGTTTCAGGTAGTCCGAGAAGATATATTGATAATACTTTATCCTTAATTGATAAAGTTGAATTAAACGTTTAAAAACGACAACCAACAACGCGCATAGCCCATTGCCAAAAATTGGCTAACTTTAAACTCTCCCCTGTGAAAAAACCTCAGTCTCGACTGAATAATATGAATTAAAATATGGCTACGTGCCATATACAGAACCGTTGGGCATAATATTAACAAAACTGAATGGCAAAGAAAATCCCTAAATTCAACGAAAGTACTTCTCTTCAACAATTTAGAGGTTCAATAGACTTTTTACAAACTCATATTCAACTTATTGATGCATCTTTGGTAACCTCAATTAGAAAATTAAAAGCTCATCCAGAAAAAAATGACCGAATAACAAAAGGTTTAAATGTCAAAGATGAAAAGTATTCAAAGCTTAATCATCCTGTAAAACAATATTCATCGATTTTCAGACATACTCAAAAGAAAAATATTGAATTTGCAATTAACAAGCTCTTCGCAATCTTTACTGAATATATGAAGAATGTTACTTTGGAAATGTATAAAAGCAAGCCCTATTTTATAATACAGAAAGCTGTAGTTAACAAAAAAGATGAGGATAAAGAAAACCTTCAAATGACTTTTGCAGAAATCCTACGTTTAGGGACAGCAGAAAATATTAATAATGAAATGGTTAGCAGAGTTTTTCGAAGTATTGAAGAATTAAGAAGTACGCCTAAACTACTCGAAAGAATTTTGAGTGACACTAAAATTATGATGTCTAAAGAAATGAAAAGAAAAGCATTAATGTATTTAGAAATGCGACATTTATTTATTCATGCCAAAGGAATAGTTGATAATAAATATGCTGCGACATATGGTTCCTTTTTCACACCAGAATTAAAAGTGAAAAATCAGTTGCCGAAGAAATATGAAATTTTTGATGATGCACTAAAGAACATTACTAATTTAGTTCAACATATTGACAAGGAATTAATTAGAACTGGTTTTATTGATGTGAGAAAGTTTAACAACAAATAAATACTACACCCAACAACCCATCCAACCACCACCCTCCCTTCCCAAAAAAAATCACTAGCTTTAAAAAGTATTAACTTTTTGGAAGTTACCAGTATACAGAGACGTTATGTGCAATTAACCACAATTAAATCAATGAGAAACCTACTAACCTTTATACTTCTAATTTTTCTGACTTCATTTTCATGTCAAACTAAAAAAGGTGATTATGTGTGCACCCCATGTGATTTAGAATGTGATAATTTAACATTTACAGAGGCAGGTACCTGTCCGCATTGTCAAATGGAGCTAATAAAGAAAAGTGATTTAATTGCCACAAAGGAAATGGTCCTGAATGAAATTAAATTTAAAGACGGTTCTGGTACATTTCTGATTGAAGGAGGAGTCGGAAATAAAGACAAAACCATTAAAGTATTTTACCATAAGCCTAAGAATTTCATCCCAACATCTAGAGTTTTGATTGTTATACCGGGAGCTGGCAGAAACGGTGACAGTTATAGAGATGCGTGGATAGAAGAATCAGAAAAGTATAGCATCCTTATTCTTTCTCCTATGTACCCTGAGAGTGAATATGGATTTGAGGACTATCATTTAAGCGGTTTGATAACTGATACAAACTTGAAAAATTGCATAGAATATGTTGAAAACACGAATATAGCAAGACTAGATGAAGATAAATTTAGCTTCAATGTCAACCCAAATTCCAACGAATGGATTTTCAATGATCTTGACAGATTATTTGATTTATCTGTAGAGGCTCTGAACTCGAAGCAGAAATCATATGATGTTTTTGGACATTCGGCTGGAGGACATATATTACACAGACTTGCCCTATTTCAAAATAGCTCAAAGGCGGACAAAATTTTAGCTTCCAATCCAAGTTTCTATACATTACCGTCATTTGAAACCGGTTTTCCTTTCGGCTTAAAGAATGCTCCAATCCAACAAGAATCATTAAAAAGGGCTTTTAAGAAAAACTTAATTGTCTTTTTGGGCGAACTCGATAACGAAAATGAAACAGGAGGTACTTTCCTACATTCGAAAAGTGCAAATAAACAGGGATTCCATAGATTGGAAAGAGGGAAATACTTTTTTAAGGAATCTAAAGCCATTGCCGAGGAGATGGGGCTTGATTTCGATTGGGATTTAGTAATAATACCAAAAGTTGGCCACGACCATCGGAAAATGGGAGACGCCGCCGCGAAATATTTATATAGCGAAACGAAACAATAAAAGCACATAACATTGGCTATAATTAATACGGGTTTTGGTGCTTAATCCAAAGTCTGGGTATATTTAGAACGTCGGCCAAATCTTTTGGATTTGGCTTTTAAAATTAAAAGATAAAAACAAACAAAAAGATTCGGCTAATTGCTTAAACGGAAACAAAAGTGCTCTTTTATTCCCGTACTAGTCATAGCCGAGACGTTAGCAACAAGCACTAATGAAAGCACTAACAATTATATTTTTTTTATTCACGTCGATTATATGTGCCCAAAACTATGACCCTATACCGGCAAAAAACCTGAATTTTACATCGTTAATATCACATATTTATGATGATGGACAGAAGACGGAATATGGAATAGTTGGCTATGACGATATTTGGGGACCAAAAGAACGTTATCAACCTGTAATTGCCGAATGGTTAAAAAATAACCCAGAGGCTGTTTTCACCCCAGTATCTTATGTTTACATGAAAACTAAAAAGGGTAATCCTATAATCATGTATTACGGTTGGATAACTAACGGGAATAAAAACCTAGGCATTCATCTTGTGGAAACAGGCATAATGAGAGCCAATGCAATGACCCGATTTAAAACTTTGGATGAATATAGTGAGGAGGAAAAAACTAAATACAAAGTTTCGACAATGTCAAATGAGCCTAAAATAAAAACCTTGATTGAGGACTCTATTTATAACAAATACTTAGAAAAGTTAATGGCAGCAGAAGAACGAGCGAAATCCAAGAAAATTGGAGTTTGGTCGGACGATTAAAGGTGCCTACACCCAACAACCCACCCACCCCCACCATTCACACAACCAGCACCTTTCGAATGTTAAAACGTATCAAAACCTTTAATATGGCATATTAATTGGTGATTACTGACAAACTTAAAATGTCTGATATGAAAAAGTTATTCTTTGCCGTTGTATTTGTTAGCTCGATTATTCCTGCCTTGGCACAACAAGATAATACCACCACCAACCCCACAGATAAAGGGCATTATATTGTAGACGGTTCTGTGTCTTTCTCAATAAATAATTCTACATCGGTGCAAGACAACTTTCAAACCAAAAATAAAGCGTTTGGCTTAGGGCTAAGCCCAAAAGTGGCGTACTTTGTTATCGATAGACTCGCTGTAGGAATAGAGGCATCTTTTGGCTATACAGATAACGAATTCACCGGAATTGACGGAGTTAAATCAAACAGTAACAGCTCTGGGATAACGGTGGGTCCATTTGCTAGATACTATTTGGTGAACGGTCTTTTTGGTCAGGCATCTGTAGGTTTTGGGACCTCTAAAACCAATAGTGACGAATTCGACACAAAAAGCAATTTGTTTAGATATCAATTAGGAGTGGGATACGCAATTTTCTTAGGAGAACAGGTGTCACTAGAGCCAATTATTAGTTATAATCATAGTAAAACCACAGCCGATCAATCTACTTTCGAAACTAAAAACGATGGTTTTACACTTGGAGCAGGCTTCACTATTTATTTGTAGCGTTTAATAATTAAGTTGCAGTAGCGAAATGTTATCAGGCCAATAAAAATGGCATCACTATAACCAACAACCTATATTGCCTACCAACGTTTTGCTTACCAAAAACGACTACCTCTAAACCTAACGATTAATACCTACAGCTTCAACTTTTCCTCTCCCTTTTGAGACTCGATCCAAGCATTTACTCTGCGTTCTAATAAGTTTAATGGTAAAGCACCGCCGCCCAGAATTGTGTCGTGGAAGCCTCTAATATCAAACTTGTCTCCAAGTTGGTCTTCGGCATTTTGTCGCAATTCCTGAATTTTAATCATTCCCATTTTATAAGAAGTAGCTTGGCCTGGCATTACCATATAGCGCTGCACCTCGGCAATTATTGCTCCTTCTGCGATAGAAGAATTTTCTTGGAAGTACTTTATAGCGTCGGCTTCTGTCCAACCCTTAGCGTGTATTCCAGTATCGACTACCAAACGAATGGCTCTCCATATTTCGTTTACCAAGCGGCCAAAGTCGTAATATGGGTTTTGGTACCCACCCATTTCTTTTGCCAAGGTCTCTGAGTATAATCCCCAACCCTCACTGTACACACTAAACCCTGCTTGTGTTCTAAACTTAGGTACAGACTCTAACTCTTGGGCAATAGAAATTTGCATATGATGCCCCGGATTACCTTCATGATAGGCTACTCCTTCCATGGTAGTTTTAGGCATCGCATTCATATCAGACAGATGTGCATAATAAACACCCGATCTAGTACCATCTGGTGACCCTGGATAATAGTGTTGCGGCGCGCCATCTTGCTCTCTAAAGGATTCAACTCGCTTTACATCTAATTGCGCTTTGGGGAGAATCCCGAAGTAATCTGGCAATTTTTTAGTTAAGTCGGCTAGATATTTAGCAGACTCATCTATGTATGCTTGGCGCCCTTCGTCTGTATTGGGAAAGAAAAACTGCTCATCTGTATTAACAAAATCAAAGAAGGCGTTTAAATCTCCTTCAAAACCTACTTGGTCTTTAATAGCGAGCATCTCTTTTTGGATTCTGGCTACTTCTTTAAGGCCGATTTCATGAACTTCGTTAGCAGTAAGATCTGAAGTTGTAAAAACCTGTAGTTGGTAATTGTAAAAGTTTTCGCCATTAGGATGACGACTCACCCCCGTTGGCGAATCTTCTGCATTTTCGATTTCGGTTTCTAACCAGGCTAAAAGATCCTTGTATGCCGGTGTAAAATAAGTTTTAAGCGCGGTCGCCGATTCTTCTTTAAGCCCATCTGCCTGCTCCGTTGTTATCTCTTCGGATGCCACAAGTGCATCAATTTTTCTGTTCATGTCGTTGAGCAAAGGGGTGCCATCTATTAATGCCTTTGTTTGTGTAATAACCGTTTCGAAGGTAAATTTTGGAGGAAGAATACCTAAAGCGGCTTGATCTTTTGCTCTGCTTATCAATTGATTCATGGCTCTCCCTGTTTGTTGAATCCTAGAAATATAGGCGTTCATATCGGCGAGACTGTCTACCTTATGAAAGTTAATCAGAAAGGTGGGGAACATGGCATGCATGCCTCGCATTTGATCGAATGCATAACTCATATCTCTATATTGAGCTCCTTCTTCTTGCATCTTGTATTGGTACATCCACAAATCATACGAAGTCTGGTCTTGATCATTAAGACTATCGTAATCAAATAATTCTGCAAGTTGGATGGTAGTTTCCTTATACCAAGCCAATTGTTTATCCTCGGCTTCTTTACTCAGGTCGTCAATTTGGTCGTACTGATCTTTTCTCCCCTGCATTGTAAGCCCAAGAGGACTCATTTGCAGTTGCTCTTCGTATTTGTCGTCGAACCATTTGTTAAGTGCTACCGTTTGATCAACTGCCTTTTCTGAAGCCGTTTCTTGAGAATTTTCTTTACAAGAAGAAAGCAACAGAAAAACTAGTGAAACAGCTATTGCGATGCGGGTATTGATTAATTTTTTCATTTTTAAATGTTTTAAGATTGATGCACTAAAAATTGTGTTGCAGGGATAGTACCTGTGCAAAATTTATGGTTAATCTTAAAAGTATAACAATTTGTTCGATTTAAAAATTACCCATCTTAGTGATTCGTGCCCCTTCCCAAAAATTCACTAGCTTTAAAATTACTAATCTAACCACAACCAAAACAGCATTATGGATTCATTGATGCCAGAAGAAATGGCGATTAAAGCCGAAGACGCGGGAGTAAAAAAAGCGAACAGAAGCTTTTATAAAACTTTTGTCTTGGCCATTTTGGCGGGGGCTTTTATTGCTTTTGGAGCCATCTTCGCGACCACGGTCACTGCAGAAACTACCCTGTCGCCTAGTTTTACAAAACTTATAGGGGGTGTTGCTTTTAGTTTAGGGCTTATTCTTGTAATCATTGGTGGGGCAGAGCTGTTTACAGGAAACAACATTATAGTAATGGCCTGGGCCAATAAAAGAATCAAAACAATGCAAGTTGTTAGAAACTGGAGTATTGTTTTCTTTGGCAATTTTGTGGGATCCATATCTGTTGCCCTTCTTATGCTGTATTCGCTACAGTACACATCTGGAACAGGAAGCATTGGGGCAAAAGCATTGAGTATTGCAGAAGCCAAATGCTCTTTGGGATTTGTGCAGGCCATCGTTTTAGGAATCTTTTGTAATGTGTTAGTCTGTCTGGCAGTTTGGCTTTGTTATAGTGCCAAAACAACTGGCGGAAAAATTCTGGCAATCGTTTTTCCAATAACCGCTTTTGTGGCAGCAGGCTTCGAGCACAGTATTGCCAATATGTATTTTATTCCTAAAGCACTGCTTATTAAGAGTTCGGCGAACGATCAATTTTGGGCGAGCATCAACGCGACCCCAGAAATGTATCAAAACCTAACCTGGAGCAATTTTTTAGTCGATAACCTTATTCCAGTGACCATTGGCAATATTATTGGGGGAGCAGTTCTGGTTGGCTTCGTGTATTGGTTTGTCTATTTGAAAGGAAAAAAGAGGACTACTTAGACGATCCAAAAAAAAGGGTAGAACTACCTGCAAATTAATGAACGTTAATAGGTAATTTGAAATCTATTTCAAATTAGTATGCATGAGCGAATATGCCAATTTATCGTCTCGGTCTAAAAAGGAATCGAAAGCAAAACCTAAAGCAAAAGAGAACGGATCATCTTCTGGGGTGTATCTAGAAGACAAACGCACTAAATCAATTGTGCAGGCCAAACTAAAAGAAGGTGATAGCAATACCAATGTGGTTCAGACGGTTGGATGGGAAAGCTTAGGCCGCTTTAATCCTAGAAGATATATTCCAGAAAAGTTTTGGGGTTATACTCAAGAACAAATGATAGAAAACGGTCTTGCCCAAGCCCCAGAACCTGCTGCAGATGCAGCTCCAGGCGGGGTTATGCCTGCGCCTTCTGCGGATATGCCCGCACCTCCTCCGTTAGAGACAGATTCAGAAGAAGATGTACTTGTAGCACCGGCGGCGGCGATGTCTGCACCTCTTGCAGCAATGTCTGCACCGCCCCCCATAGAATCTGATTCCGAAGAAGAAGCACCTGCAATGCCTGCACCGCTTAAAACAAAAAAGAAAAGAAGAAGAAATAGAAAACCTAAAAGCAAACAGAGCATGGCGCCACCTCCTTCAGGAATGGCTGCAGCGGGAGCAAGTAGTGCTGGTGGTGGCGGTTCGTCTAGTTCTTCTGCAACATGGGAAACAGTAGACACCGCAGGTAAAAAGAGAGCGCAGCGAGAGCGAAGCAGACAAAATAGACTAGATAGAGCAGCCTTTAGAGCAGGGTTTACTGGTTTTCTTAGGCGTTGGGTAGACAAACCAGATCAGGATGGCACAAAAAACAAGTATGGGACAGGTTCTGCTGCAGAGCATGATTTAGAAGCACGTGCTAAACAAAATCTCAGAGATATGAATCCTGAAGGGGCAATCGCTTTATTGAGAGAAGCCATAGAACTAAGAAGAGGTGGACTAGGAGGAGAAGGTAGTCCTGGTTACCAAGGTCATTTGGATGCAATTGATTTTTTGGAAGGTTTAATTCGTGATATTGAACGATTGGGAACATAATAGGGGGAACAGTATTGGTTGGGTTTGTGTATTGGTTTGTCTATTTGAAAAGGAATAAGAGAAATGCATGATTCCTGCTAAATCCAACCATTCACAAAATTGCTTTACTAGCCACTAGTCCAACATTATGCATATATTTATATAAAATGTTGTTGTGTCTTTTGTTGTAAACATGAGAAATACTAAAAAATTACTGCTTCTTTACGTCTTTTTTGTTGGAATAGGGTTGTTTGTTGGTTGCAAGTCGGACGACGGTATGCCAGAGCTTCCTGACGAACAGACGATAGATGAGTCGGATGACGAAGAAGTAGATGACGAAGAGGTCGAAGACGAAGACCCATCATTGGATTTGCCTTCGGATTTCGAAATAACCATTAGCGATATTTTGTATGATTCGGCAACCATTTCCTGGAGTACGGCGGCCACAGACAATACCGGAGAGGTTTTATATGCAGTTTTTCTTAACGACGAAGAGGTGGTTAGAAACCTGGGAGAGACAACCTTTGCGGTGATCGATCTAAGGTTTAATACCACATACGAGGTAAAAGTAGTGGCAACTAACAGCGTTGGTGAAACGATCTCATTAACAGTGTTTGAAACACCTTGGCCAGCGGCAGGCACACGACTGTTGTTGGAAAGATTAAATAAATCTGAAGAAGTCTATTACAAGCTTCAGTATAATGGAAACTATCAAGTGGTAACTTTCGTTGCAGAACATTCGGGCACCGCACTCAATTATGATACTACGTATTATTACCTACCTGATGGTAAGATCGAAAAAGCTAGTTTACATGAAGAAAGTTTTCAATACAGAACTATATTCGAATATATAGACGAAAAAGTACATCGAATAAGAGATGTAGATGATTATATAGAGTCGACCGAATCTGCTATACACACTTTTACTTCTGAAACTACCATGGCCTATGAATCATATGTCTGTCCATATGAATGCGATATAACATTAGCAGATGTTAACGTGTTATTTGATTCAGAAAATAGATTAACCTTTTACCAGTGGACAGCCACAGAAACTCCAACAAACACTTTTTCATTTGCTTTCGAATATACCGCTGGTAACTTGACAAAAGTCACAGATGATGATGGGAATGTTTGGGAATTCACCTTTGATAACAAGAATAGTTTTCTTACGTATTCTTCGTATTATCCAAATGATCGCGTAGAATTTAGTGGGTTTCTTATTTCTCTTAAGAACAACCTTCACGGTAGATTGCGTTCTGTACCTTTCATAAATTCCTTTAAAAACACCAATAATCCAGTGACTTTCTCTTGGAATGGAACAGTTTATAGAACAGTAGAATACGAGTACAACCCGTTGGATTATCCTTCAAAAGTAGTCCATATTAACGACGGAATTGAACAATCTCCGGTTACTTTAAGTTACCGATTGGCTTTATAAAAGGACTTAAAAACGCCTCATGCGCCAGGGATAGTAGCAAGCTACCGTGTAGCGCGAATAGCCCGGCCGTGTAGTGTCGAGCTTAAAGCGAGACTACTACAAGGGGCGCAAAAAAAAGTCTAAACCCTAATTTTCCTTATCTTTAGCTGAATCACTACCTTATTAAACCATCAACCGCTAACCCATGAAAAACCTTACATTATTAGTACTGATACTATTTTCGAATCTAAGCCTCGCCCAAAGTGTTGCCAGTGAAGACGAACTCGTTGCACTCAATAAAAACATTTATACAGAATATATCTTAAACCACAACACAAAGCCCTTTGCACAAGCAGCCAAAGGCGATTTTGTGTTAATTACAGGAATTGGGACTTTAGAGACCAAAGAGCAAGTAATTGCAGGAGTTGAGAATTTAAACATCTCAAGCCTCGAAGTAATTTCTGATGATGTTCTATATATCAAGAATGGTGCTGTTATTATTGGTACGCTCGTTATGAAAGGCACTGTAATGGGGCAGCCTATTCCTGGAAAAATGCGTTTTTCGAGTGTATTTGTTAAAGAAGATGGCAAATGGAAATTGCAAAGCCGAACAATGACCCCTGTGAGAGGCAAATAAAATCCCTAATACAGATTTAACTATCTTTAAATGCCCGCCAAAACTCAGTAGTGCACACTAACGCACTGTAAAACCAAACAATCATATGAAAATTCTAAAAACAGTTATTGCTTTGTGCCTCGTATTAACGAGTATCAATACCAGTGCACAGGATTGTCCCGATGACGACCGCTTTACCAATGCGGAGTATTTTAAAAGCACTCAAATAGATTCGATTATAAATGCCAAATATGGCAATTCGGTAAACTTTGCTGGCGAGTCTCAAGACCTGTTTATGGATTTTTACTTTCCTAAAAATGATGAAGATAGTATGCAGAAGCGCCCATTTATTTTACTCATCCACGGAGGCGGTTTTAAGAGAGGAACTAAAGAATTAATGGCGTATGAATGTAAAGAGTTTGCCAGAAGAGGTTTTGTCACGGCAACGATGAGCTATCGCCTAGGTTTTGACACACAAAATATGGCCGATGCAGCCAACGCTGTATATCGAGCCCAACAAGACGCCAACAATGCTCTTCGTTATATGATTACACAAGCCGAGGCCTTAAATATTGACACCTCCTTGGTGTTTTTAGGTGGAACCAGTGCAGGGGCAATCACGTCTAATTTTGTTGCTCTTGCCAATCAAGAGGAGTGGAACAAAGTGCTGCCTCCTATTGAAGGTAATTTAGGGCCTTTAGAGGCTGTAAACGATATAACGATTCAAGGGGTTTTTAATAATGTGGGATCAATTATGCCTTTCGCGTTATGGGAAGGTGAGATGGTACCCACAATTTCGTTTCACGGCGATAATGATATGACGGTACCCATCGATAACAGTTTAATGACTGGTTTTGGTTCTAGAGAAATGCACAAGCGGCTAACACAGGCTGGCGTTTGCAACGACTTTACTTTAGTGCCAGGCGGAACCCATGGCATTTATATGGACAAAGCAGGGTTCAACTTTAAAATAAATCGCGTGGCTTGTTTCTTTAGAAGCCTGATGTGCGATACTTGTGTAGATTTTTTGGCAGAAGAAACAGTACCTGCGAGTTGTACCGACTAAAAAGCAACGTATTTTATTGACTTGATCTTACATGGTGGTTTAACACCCTTTACCGATAAAAACCTACCTTAATCTATATATCAAACAGTTAGGGGAAGGGTTCCGATAAAGATTTACCCGAATTACGGGAATCGCAAAGATTACGGTACTTTCTTAAGTGATTTATTCCTTTGTAGAAATAAATAATTTTATATCTTTAAACCTTTAACTAAAAACAAACTTTTAAGTCGATAGCAATGAAAAAATTATTTTCTATTTTGGCAATTGCCGCCATTGTAAGTGTAGGTACATTTAGTGCAAACGCAGCAACTACAGCGTCAAACTCTACTGCCAACGTTACCTCGGTAACATCAACAACAATTCAAGATGCAACGGATGCAGATGACGCAGCCGAAGAGAGCGAAGGATTTCACCAAGAATTAAAGAAACGTTTTATAGAAGGAGGCCCAGGATTTATGGGAATCGTACTATTGTGTTTGATTCTAGGTTTGGCCATTGCCATCGAAAGAATCATCTTCCTTAACCTTTCTACTACCAATACTCAGCGTTTGGCCGAGAGTGTAGAAGATGCGTTAAACAGCGGAGGAGTAGAAGCTGCCAAAGAAGTATGTCGTAATACTAAAGGGCCAGTTGCTTCTATTTATTACCAAGGACTTGATCGCGCAGACGAAAGCGTAGATGCAGCAGAAAAAGCTGTTGTAGCTTACGGTGGTGTTCAGATGGGTCAGTTAGAAAAGAACGTATCTTGGATTTCGTTATTTATCGCACTGGCACCGATGCTTGGTTTCATGGGTACGGTAATTGGTATGATTCAGGCCTTTGATAAGATCGAGGCAGCTGGAGATATGCAACCATCTTTAGTAGCTGGTGGTATTAAAGTAGCACTTTTAACAACGGTATTTGGTCTGATTGTTGCTATTATATTACAGATATTTTATAACTACATCATTGCGAAAATCGATAGTATCGTAAACAGCATGGAAGACGCATCTATTACCTTAATAGATATGTTAGTAGATTATAAGAACAAAAAATAATTAAAACACCATCCTAAATTATGGGTTTACACAAAATTTTAAAATATGTTGCCTTGGGCCTTGGTGTTATCGGGATGATTCTACTCGCTAGAATTATCTTTACCGGGAACGACGCAATCGAAGCCAGCGCAGACGTTCAGTCTAGCGTTGTTGATCCTTATATTTTTATCGCCTACGTTGTACTTGCCGTTATACTAGTATTAGTATTGGTATACGTGCTTAAAGGAATCTTCGCAGGAAATATTAAAAAGACCTTGATGGCTATAGGTGCATTCTTAGCAGTATTCTTAATTGCTTATGTACTATCTACTGGAGTCGAAACACCAATGAAAGACGGAAAAATTCTGTCTGAAGGTGGCTCTAAGCTAGTAGGAACTGGACTCAGAATGTTTTACATTCTAACCATTGTTGCTATTGGTGCAATGGCTTGGACAGGTGTCAAGAAACTAACTAATAAATAAGTAGGTATGGCAAAGAGATCAGCACCCGAAGTGAATGCAGGATCTATGGCAGATATCGCTTTCTTGCTATTAATTTTCTTTCTGGTAACTACTACCATTGAGACAGATAGCGGAATCAGCCGTAAACTGCCACCTATTGAGGATGTAGAAGATCCACCAATTATTAAGCAGAAGAACATTTTTACCGTAGTGGTAAATAGAAATGATCAGCTTTTAGTGGAGGATGATTTAATGGAATTAAAAGATTTAAGAGCCGCAGCTGTTGCCTTTTTAGACAATGGTGGTGGACAAGGTGAGGAAGCTTGTGACTACTGTAAAGGTAAGCGCGACGCATCTTCTTCTGATAATCCAGACAAAGCCATTATCTCACTACAGAACGACCGATTTACCAGTTATAACGCTTATATCTCTGTACAGAATGAGCTCGTGGCTGCTTATAATGAGCTGCGAAATCGTGAGGCAGAGCGTCTTTTTGGAATGAAGTTTACAGAAATGGAAGCGCTCGCCAAAGACGGAAGTAGTTATAGCGGTAATAGAGATAGGCTAAAAGAGAATATCGAGCGTGTTAAGCTTATGTATCCTCAGAAGCTGTCAGAAGCCGAACCAAAAAAGTAGACGTTTAACCCAAACTAAAACAGATTATGTCTAAGTTTAAAAAGAAAAAAGGAGGCGAACTACCGGCTATTTCGACAGCGTCATTACCGGATATCGTTTTTATGTTATTGTTCTTCTTTATGGTGGCTACCGTAATGCGTCAAAATACCCTAAAGATTCAGAACAACCTGCCAAGTGCAGACCAAGTAGAGAAGTTAGATAAAAAAGACTTGGTAATGTATATCTATGCTGGAAAACCCAGTCAAAGATATCAGAGCACTTTTGGACAGGAAGCTCGAATCCAGCTAGGGGACAAGTTTGCCGATGTAAAAGATATTAAAGCTTTTATCGAGGCCGAACGCGCTAGCAAGCGAGAAGAATTAGTGCCGTTCTTGACTACTGCCCTTAAGGTAGATGGAGAGACCAACATGGGATTGATTTCTGATATCAAACAGGAATTAAGACAAGTGAATGCACTTAAGATTAATTACACCACTAAAAAAGGTGACGTGTTTAGAAACATGAATTAAGTTTTTTTAGTTGAAATATAAAAACACCTCCTAGCGAGGTGTTTTTTTTTGCGGTATACGTATCTTTAACCTATATCGTTATTACACTATGAATCGCTTATCATTTGTCTTTGCATTTTTATTTATTAGCCTTCCCCTGTGGGCTCAAGATGAGACAGAAGATTCAGAAGCTGTGGTAGATTCACTCTATCGCGAAGACCAGTTTTACTTTGGACTCACCTATAACTTACTCACAGCTGTTCCAGAAGGCGTAAGAATACAAGGCTTTTCTGGAGGCGTTAGAATGGGTTTTTTGCGCGATATGCCTATCAACAAAACACGCACGATTGCGATCGCTATAGGCGGTGGTTTAGGGCTGAATCGTTACGGAAGCACCTTGTCTGTGAACGATCAAAACGGGAGTACCCAATTTGCAGTCTTGGGCGACGAAGCAGACTTTGATAGCAATCGTTTTAGTACAGTGCATTTAGAGGCGCCCTTAGAGTTTAGATGGCGCAGTAGTTCACCTTCTCAATACCGTTTTTATAGAGTGCATGCAGGCGTGAACTTTAGTTACACGGTTTCTAATCGCGCTACATTTGTGGAGCAAGGGCAGCGTGTTAAAACTACCAACATAGAAGCCTTTAATAAGTTTCAGGCACAAGCCACTTTGCTTTTTGGTTACAATACCATTAACTTTTTTGCTGCATATCAAATCACTCCATTGTTTGATGGTAATACGTTGGGTGGAGAAGAGGTAGGGTTTAAACCCCTAAATCTGGGCATTCTATTTTACTTTCTATAACCAGAAGTTAAGCATCACTAACTGCGGAACCAATCCCAGGAAAAACCCAACGATGAGCTCGGCTGGGGTATGTGCTCGAGCCTCTAAACGCGAACTAGCTACCCATCCGTTAACGATAAACAAAAACGACAACATCATGATGAGGTTTTTGCCAAAGTGTGCGCTAAGGGCTACAATAAAAAAAGTCACCCCGGCGACGGCCATCATATGAAGGCTTATTTTAAATTTAAAAATAGTAAGGATAAAGGCGCTAATGGTAGAAAACAATATCCCAACAAAGAAGTAATATAACTCGATGGAGTCATATGGGTTAAATACCATTTTAAGAATCAACAACAGCAACAAACACTGAATAATAAGCGGTGCTTTTCGTTCATGAACCTCTTCTAAATACATGCTGTTGATAAGCCCCAGATTTTTTAAGAGCATAAAACTAACCAAGGGCACTAATAACGTAATTATCACTATGGCCAATAGTTTAAGTTGAATCACCTCTGGTTCTATAAATCGAGGCGTAATAAAGTAATAGAGAAAAGTCCCAAGTAGTGGCATCAACAAGGGATGAAACAAATATGACGCTATTCGCAGAAAGACATTCATTATATTTCTTTACGTAAACGCGCAACAGGCAGATCTAATTGTTCTCTGTATTTGGCAACAGTACGTCTCGCGATGGGATACCCCTTTTCTTTTAGGATCTTCGCCAACTTATCGTCTGTTAATGGTTTCTTTTTGTCTTCTTCGCCTATGGTAATTTCGAGAATCTTTTTGATCTCTCTAGTAGAAACATCTTCGCCCTGATCGTTCTTCATAGATTCAGAGAAAAATTCTTTGATGAGCTTGGTTCCGTAAGGCGTATCTACATATTTACTATTGGCAACCCTAGAAACCGTAGAAACATCCATCTCTATAGTATCTGCAATATCTTTTAAAATCATCGGACGAAGTTTGCGCTCATCGCCGGAGAGAAAATATGCCTGCTGATAATGCATAATCGCATTCATAGTAACCAACAAGGTTTGTTGTCGCTGTTTGATCGCATCGATAAACCACTTGGCAGCATCTAACTTTTGTTTTATAAAAAGAACTGCATCTTTTTGTGACTTAGATTTTTCTTTAGACGCTTTATAGCCTTTTAGCATGTCTGAATATTCTTTTGATACATGCAGTTCTGGCGCATTTCGGCCGTTTAGGCTCAGTTCTAATTCGCCTTCAACGATTCTAATTGCAAAGTCTGGTACCACGTGCTCTACAATTCTGGTGTTGGCAGAATAGGTGCCTCCTGGTTTAGGGTTTAAGCCTTCAATTTCTTGAATGGCACCGCGTAGCTGATCCTCTGTGATGTCAAACTTTTGTAACAGTTTGTTGTAATGTTTTTTGCTAAAGTGCTCAAAGGCATCGTCTATGACGTCTATAGCCAGCTGAACCGCAGCCGTTGGTGATTTGCGCTCTAATTGCAACAGCAAACATTCTCTAAGGTCACGAGCTCCTACACCAGCTGGATCTAAATTTTGCACCAACTCTAAAACTTTGGCGATTTTGTCTTCTGTGGTGTACACATTTTGGGTAAAGGCCAAATCGTCCATAATATCTACGATGGGCCTGCGTATGTAACCGCTTTCGTCTACACTTCCTACCAGAAACTCGGCAATTTCTGCCTCTTCGTCGTCCAGGCGATACGTGCTCAACTGCGTCATTAAAAACTGTGTAAATGAGGTGCCCGATGCATAGGGTACTTGCTTGTCTTCGTCGTCTTGGCTATAATTATTGGCAGAGAGTTTATAAGAGGGAGTCTCATCGTCACTCAAATAATCGTCTATGTTGATTTCTGTTTCTATGCTTTCTGAATCGCTTTCGTACTCGTCGTTATCGAAGTTGTCTTCTTGCGATTCAGCAGCTTCTTTTCCTGTGTCTAAGGCAGGATTCTCTTGCATTTCTTGCGCAATTCTCTGTTCAAAAGCTTGGGTTGGCAATTGAATTAACTTCATAAGTTGAATCTGTTGTGGAGACAACTTCTGAGAAAGTTTAAAATTGAGCTGTTGTTTAAGCATAAATAGTGGTTATCTATAAATTTAAAAAAAAACGACCTATAAAGTAGGGTTATAGATCGTTTTAATAATTTGTTAGGACAGTCATCCTAGAATTCTGCATTTTTTGGGCTCCTTGGATAAGGAATTACATCTCGAATATTCCCCATACCAGAGACGAATTGTACAAGTCTTTCGAAGCCTAATCCAAAGCCACTGTGTTCTGCGGTACCAAACTTACGCAGTTCTAAATACCACCACAGTTCTTTTTCGTCTATTCCCATATCTGCAATCTTTTGTTTGAGCACATCGTAACGTTCTTCACGTTGCGACCCTCCAACAATCTCGCCAATACCCGGAAAGAGTACGTCCATAGCACGAACGGTTTTACCGTCTTCGTTTAGGCGCATGTAAAAGGCCTTGATATCTGCCGGATAATCGAACAAAATCACAGGGCATTTAAAGTGTTTTTCTACCAAAAAACGCTCGTGTTCACTTTGAAGGTCTGCGCCCCATCCATCGATAGGATACTTAAACTTTTTCTTTTTGTTAGGTTTGCTGTTACGCAATATGTCGATCGCCTCTGTGTAGGTTACGCGCATAAAGTTATTGCTTACTACGAAGTTTAGTTTTTCGAGTAAAGACATTTCACTGCGTTCTGCTTGGGGCTTTGTTTTCTCTTCGTCTAAAAGACGCTTTTCTAAAAATGCCAAATCGTCTGCGCAGTTTTCTATGGCATAGTTAATCACATACTTGATAAAGTCTTCTGCCAAATCCATATTACCGTCCAAATCGCAAAAAGCGATCTCTGGTTCGATCATCCAAAATTCGGCTAGGTGGCGTGAAGTATTGCTGTTTTCTGCTCTAAAGGTTGGTCCAAAAGTATATACTTTGCTAAGTCCCATTGCATAGGTCTCTGCCTCCAACTGGCCACTTACGGTAAGGTTGCTTTCTTTGCCAAAGAAGTCTTCTTTGTAATCGACGGTTCCATCTTCGTTAAGTGGAGGGTTTTTAGGATCTAGCGTAGATACACGAAACATCTCTCCAGCCCCTTCTGCATCACTGCCTGTAATAATAGGCGCATGCATATAGTAATAACCGTTTTTCTGAAAATATTCATGTACGGCAAAAGACAATTTAGACCGTACGCGCATCACAGCACCAAAGGTGTTGGTACGCACGCGTAAATGTGCTTGCTCGCGCAAGGTTTCTAAGCTGTGTCTTTTAGGTGACAAAATGGTGAGCTTTACCTCTTCTGGGTCGGCATCGCCTAAAATAGTTACTGCGCTCGCCTGAACCTCTACGTTTTGACCCTGCCCTTGACTAGCAACAAGCTCGCCTTTCACCTCTATAGCAGCGCCTACGGTGATTCTTTTTAGCAAATCTTCTTCAAAATTTTGGAAGTCGATCACACATTGCAAATTATTAATGGTAGACCCATCGTTCAGGGCGATAAAACGATTGCTTCTAAAAGCGCGTACCCATCCTCTAACGGCCACTTCGTTGTGCGAAGGTGGCATATCTAATAAGCTAATTACATCTTTGTATTCCATCACTAATTTGCTAATAAGGGGCAAAGATAGACCTTACCCAAAAACTTAACAAGCCCAAGCGCTACTTATCTTTAAGAGATTCTTCGTCATCGTATTCGGTAAGAATTTCAAGCGACGGCTTACGCAGGGTTTCTTTGTTTGCAATACTGCGTTCCAAAGACAAAAGCAATGAGGGTAGCAGTAGCAAATTGGCAAGCATAGCAAAGAGCAAGGTTGCAGATACTAATCCGCCAAGGGCGACGGTTCCACCAAAACTAGAAATCATAAACACAGAAAAACCAAAGAACAATACAATCGAAGTATAGAACATACTCACTCCAGTCTCCTTGAGTGCGGCATAAACAGACCGCTTAATTCGCCATTTATTTGCGATGAGTTCTTGTCGGTATTTGGCCAGAAAATGTATGGTGTCGTCTACAGATATTCCAAAGGCAATGCTAAAAACAAGAATCGTAGAAGGCTTTATAGGAACTCCCAGATAACCCATTAGTCCAGCGGTGATTAACAAGGGTAATAAATTGGGGAGTAGTGAAACCAAAATCATCTTGACCGATCTAAACATCCAGGCCATGAAGATGGCGATTAGCAAAATGGCTAGCGATAGCGAAATGATGAGATTGTTAACCAAATAATTGGTTCCTTTCTGAAAAACCAAGGCTTTACCTGTCATAGAAACGGTATAGCGATCTGCAGGAAAAATCTTGTCGATTTCTGTTTGCAGGTCTTGCTCTATGCGCTCCATACGCTCAGTTGGCGTATCTTTTATAAAGGTAGTAATACGCGCATATTGCCCCGTAGTGTCTACATAAGAACGCATTAAATCACTGCCATCTGCGCTGTTCTTAGCGTACGACATGATAAAAGTGCGCTCCTGCGAATTAGGAATCTGATAGAATTCAGGATTGTTATTGTAATAGGCTTGCTTAGAATATTTGACCAAGTTTACTACAGATGTAGCGCTAGAAAATTCTGGAATCTCATCAATTATTTGATGCAATTGATCCATCCTTTTAATGGTCGCCAACTTCATAACACCTTTCTGGCGTTTGGTATCTATCATGATCTCCAATGGCATGAGCCCATCGTATTCTTTTTCGAAAAAACGAATGTCTTCAAAAAACGCAGCACTTTTGGGCATATCTTCTATGATACTTCCAGAAATTTTAATGTTATAAATTCCTATAATGCTCGCCACTAATAAAATTACAGAACTCGCGTAAATTGCCACTCTGTGGTTCTTTACCATGTGTTCCATCCAGTTTACAAAACGGCTAATCCATTGTTTGTTAAGATGCTTTAAATGCTTGTATTTGGGCACGGCCATATAGCTGTACACTATTGGAATAATACACAGACTCAGAATAAAAATGGCGATGATGTTTATAGAAGCCACTATACCAAACTCCTTTAATAACTGACTCTTGGTCAATATAAAAGTGGCAAAACCAGAAGCCGTTGTTACGTTGGTCATTAAGGTGGCATTCCCAACTTTAGTAATCACTCGTTGTAATGACTTGGCTTGATTACCATGAGATTTTATTTCTTGCTGATACTTATTGATTAAAAAGATACAGTTCGGGATTCCTATTACAATAATCAATGGCGGAATAAGCGCTGTGAGCACTGTGATTTCGTAATGTAAAAGACCCAAAAAACCAAAGGCCCACATCACCCCAATGATAACGGTGATAATAGAAATAAAAGTGGCTCGAAACGATCTAAAAAAGAAAAAGAAGATAAGCGAAGTCACCAATAGGGCAGCTCCGATAAAAAGCCCAATCTCGTCAATAATGTTTTGAGAATTAAGGGTTCTTATATAGGGCATCCCAGAGGTGTAGACCTTCATTCCGGTGCTGTTCTCAAAATCTTCTATTTTAGGAATTAACTTATTGATAATAAAGTCACGCCTGGCTGGTGTGTTTACCAATTCCTTTTTTAAATAGATTCCAGATCGTATCGACTGTTTGTTGGGGCTGTAGAGTAGTCCTTTATAAAAGGGGAGTTTTTCGAGTAATTCGTAGCGGTATCGCTTTAATTGGTCTGCAGTAGGAATGGAGTCTTTTATAAACGGAACCAAGTCAAAACTGGTGGTGCCATCGTTCTTTTTTAAAACTTTTAAATCTCCAACGGCAAGGGTGACGTCTACTTCGTTAAAGCTGCCAATATCTTTTGCTAATGCATCCCAAGCCAAAAACTTTTGAGGTGAAAAAATGGCTGTGTCTTTAACTCCGATTACGATCAGGTTGCCTTCTTCGCCAAAAGTTTCTAAGAATCTGTTGTACTCTTGATTTACTTCATGCTCGTCTGGTAATAGATTTGCCTCTGTATAGGTAAAACGCATATGCTTCCATTGCATAGCCAATAAAACTGTTATCACAGCAATTACCAATAGCATAAACAATCTATTCCGCAGAATAAATCGAGCTAGAACACTCCAAAAACCAATGCTAAATAATTTGTCCAATAGTGTGCGATTGCAAACGGCGCAAAGGTACTAAAATAACGAGCAACCATCGGTCGGGCTACGTTAATTAAATACTAAGATAAAAGGTAAATTTGGCAGAGATATTATCTTCAAAATCTGGTAGGTGATATGGTCCATACCGATAGGCAAAACTGAGGCCGAATCCAAAGATTAGTTTGTTGAGTTCAAAACCAGATTCGTGATATCCTTGCTCGAGGGTATTAAAATCTAAACCCAAATGACGGTCTCTCCTTACCAGACTACCAAGCGCATGTCTGGTTACAAAAACCAGTTCGGGCTTAAATTGTTTGGACAACTCAAAGCGCCGTAGGCTATGCTTTACTTGCATGGTCATAAGTTTGTCTGAGAAAAATTCGCCAAAATACATGGTTTCGAAACTACGCCTACCCGCTACAGAAAAACGCTGAAAAATCTCGTCTTTAGTAGGACTATTAGGGAAAGCATGAAACAAATGCGTTAGTGGAATATCTCCCAAACCAAGATTGGCTTCGAATAAGATATTGGTGCTTGTTAGATTGGTTCGCTTGATATAATAATCTGCCTTGAACCCAATTTTGGTGTATAAAAAGTCGCCATCCAATATCGAATTTATTCCTTGGGTGAACTGGGCGGTAATTTTTGGAAAGCCGTCAAAGTATTCTATATCGCCATCGGGATTGGTAATAAATTTAGATTTTGGACTAAATCTAAAAGCGGCACCAGCCTCTGCGACCACATAATTAGAGAGCACTTCTGTGTCTGTCACAAATTGATAATTTTCGATTTGTGTTATGTTGCTTCGTGATATTTTATACTCACCAATAATTTTGGGGGTGATCTCCTGTCTAAAATTTACCGTGTATGTTCTGTGCTTATAAAACTGAGAGATGTTGACCAGTCGTGGTTCGAATACAGAATAAACTCGAGCATCTGTCAAATACGAATAGCTGCCAAGTTCGGCAATGTCGTTTATATAATAACCGCCTATCCAGGCGTTTTTACCTTCACTAAGCCTAATATCGATACCGGCGCTGTACTTCCAAGCTTTATCTTTGAAACCGTAGGCAGCATAGCCTCCAAAGCTTACGCTTTCTAAAAGTTTGTCGTTTGTTACGCCTCCAGCACCTAAACGGACTCCTTCGTAATTATTATACTTTACCAAGTAACGTAAGTCAAAATCGAAAAAGCTGAGTGGATAAAACCCAGTTTTAAAAGCATTGGGTTTTTCTTGCTTAGATACACTATCGTTAACAACTACCGCGGGTTGCTGCGCTATGCCTTTTATCGAAAGCAGTAATACAAGCCAGGTGAGGTAGAATCTAATTGTCAATTATGTGATAAAAAAAAACGACCCATAAAAGGGTCGTGAAAGTTAAGACGTTACACCGTCATGATTTCTTTTTCTTTTGCGTCAAGAATGCTTTCAATTTTTTTGGTGAAATTGTCTGTCATTTCTTGTATATCGATTTCAAGATTCTTCTTCATGTCGTCTGACACATCTAAGTTCTTGATTTCGTTATTGGCCGTTTTACGATCATTCCGAACACCAATTTTTGCCTCTTCTGCTTCTGATCGAGCTTGTTTGGCCAATTCCATACGACGTTCTTCTGTAAGCGGTGGGACATTAATAATAACACTCTCACCGTTGTTCATTGGGTTAAAACCGAGATTGGCCATCTGTATGCCTTTCTCTATTTCTGGAATCAAGGCTTTTTCCCACGGCTGAATCGTAATGGTCATCCCATCGGGTGTATTTACGTTGGCTACCTGGTTAAGAGGTGTTTGAGAGCCGTAATAATCTACCATTACGCTAGAAACCATTGATGGAGTTGCTTTTCCAGCTCGGATATTGATTAGTTTTTTCTCTAAATGCGCAATCGCCCCTTGCATTCCTTCGCGGGTCGATTCTATAATAAGTTGTATTTCTTCTTCCATAAGATTAAATATATCTAAAGATTTGACAAAAACTAAGCCAAAACTTTTTAAATATTGACTTTGGTTCCAATATTTTCGCCTGTAATCACTTTATACAGGTTTCCTTGGGTATTCATATCGAACACTATTATGGGGAGTTCATTCTCTTGACTCAATGTAAAGGCTGTAGTGTCCATAATTTTTAGACCCTTTTTAATCACATCGTCAAAAGTGATAAAATCGTATTTAGTCGCGGCAGCATCTTTTTCTGGATCCGACGTATAAATACCATCTACACGGGTTCCTTTTAAAATAACATCTGCTCCTATTTCTATGGCGCGCAACACGGCTGCCGAATCTGTGGTGAAATATGGGTTACCTGTTCCTCCACCAAATATTACAACACGTCCTTTTTCTAGATGACGCATTGCTTTGCGACGAATAAAGGGTTCTGCCACTTCGTTCATTTTAATAGCGCTTTGTAATCGAGTAGGTACACCATTGTCTTCTAAGGCGCTTTGCAAGGCAAGTCCATTGATTACCGTGGCCAACATGCCCATATGATCGCCTTGAACACGATCCATTCCGCCAGAAGCACCAGCAACACCTCTAAAGATGTTTCCGCCGCCAATTACAACAGCGACTTCTACACCTAAATCAGAGATCTTTTTAATCTCTTTGGCATAATCGTCTAAACGCTCGGGGTCTATACCGTATTGACGTTTGCCCATTAAGGCTTCGCCCGAAAGTTTAAGTAAGATTCTTTTATAGCTCATAGGGTAGTGTAGATTTGTGCAAATATAAACAGAAAAAGTAATTTTATCTTCTTGTGGGCGTTTATACTAATGCTACTAAATTTACTATCTTTAGAAAAAATTAATTATGCAAAAGTTCCTTTCACTTTTATTTATATTATCTATAACCTTAGCTGGTTGCTCAAGCGACGACGGCGGTACAACAACTACAGATGATGGTGGAGGCGTAGAGCCAATAACGGCTACCTACCGTATTACCTTTACTCCTAACTTCACCGCAGATGCTTTTCCAACAGATTATCCTACCAACCCAACATTTGCGGCGATGATTGTAGCGGTACATGAACCTGGAAAAACTATCTTTAATAAAGGGCAGTTGGCTTCTGACGGAATAAAATTGTTGGCAGAAGATGGCGATGGATCAGACTTGGTAACTTTCTTAAACTCTCAAGGTGGCGAAGACGAACAAGACTTTTTGGTTACTCAGGCGGTAGCAGGTGGTGGGGCAACCCAGTCACAATCTGTGAATGTAACGGTTACACCAGAAAAGACAGAAATAAGTTTTGTTACTTCATTAAGCCCAAGCCCAGACTGGTTTATTGGTGTAAACGGGTTTAGCATTGTGTTAGATGCTAACACGCTCGTAAGTGATGAGTCTATTTCTTTAAATGTTTTAGATGCAGGTACAGATAGCGGAACAACCTATACAAGTCCTAACAATCCAACTTCGCCTCCGGCGACAATTACTGTGGTAAATACACCTCCAATAGCGACAACTGGAGGAATATCTCCATCTATAGGAACACTTAGAGTAGTGAGAACAGACCTCTAAGCAAACAAATTACAGTACAAAAAAAAGCCTCACATTGTGAGGCTTTTTTGTTTTATAGGGTACTTGAAGTTTATCCTAAAGCTACGCGCTCAAAAGAAACAACTTCTACCTCACCAATTGACTTTACGTAGTTGGCAACGCTTTGTTTGTTGTCTTTAATAAAGTCTTGATTTACCAAGGTGTTGTCTTTAAAGAAACGCTTGATCTTACCTTTAGCGATATTATCTAACATAGCTTCTGGCTTACCTTCTGCACGCAATTGATCTTTGGCGATTTCGATTTCTTTATCGATAATGCTTTGATCAACACCATTTTCGTTAAGAGCAACTGGGTTCATTGCAGCAGCTTGCATAGCAACATCCTTTGCAACAACAGCAGCACCTTCTGGCGCGTTAGAAAGACCTGTTAAAACAGCGATTTTGTTACCAGCGTGAATGTAAGATCCTACGAAGGGAGCTTCTAGAGTTCTATAATCTCCAATCTCGATCTTTTCGCCAATAACTCCTGTTTGCTCAGTTAATTTTTCTTGAACTGTCATTCCATTAAAAGAAGCAGCCAAAAACTCATCCTTAGATGCAGTGTTTAAAGCTAAGTCTGCCAACGTATGTGCTAGCTCAACAAAAGAGTCATTCTTAGCAACAAAGTCTGTTTCGCAGTTAAGTGAAATGATAACACCTTTAGAAGCGCCATCGTTTACTTTAGCAATCACAGCTCCTTCGCTCGAATCTCTATCGGCTCTTTTTGCAGCTACTTTCTGACCCTTCTTACGTAAGATCTCAATGGCTTGGTCAAAATCACCTTCGGCTTCTACCAAAGCTTTTTTGCAATCCATCATTCCAGCACCTGTGGCTTTTCTTAGTTTGTTAACGTCTGCGGCGGTTATATTTGCCATTACTTTATAATTTTAATTAAGTGATATTGTTTGCAGGCCGAACGCTTTTCGGGCAAAATCAGTCCTGAAAACTAAAAATTGTTTTATTCTTCTTCTTTAGAAGCAGCAGTCTCTGCAACAGCAGGAGCCTCTTCGACAACAGGAGCCTCTTGGGCAACAGGAGCAGGAGCAGGAGCAGCCTCTTTCTTAGGAGCAGCTTCTTCTTTCTTCTCTGCAGGAGCAGCCGCGTCGCCTTCTTTGGCAGCTTTGCGCTCTTCTAAACCTTCGATAATCGCGCCAGAAACCTGACCTACAATTTTTTCGATAGACTTAGATGCATCGTCGTTAGAAGGAATCACGTAATCTACTTCTCTAGGATCACTATTGGTATCTACCATAGCAAAAATAGGGATGTTCAATTTTTGTGCTTCTTTAACAGCGATATGCTCTCTTGTTGTATCTACGATAAACAAAGCGCCAGGAAGTCTGCTCATTTCAGAAATAGAACCTAAGTTCTTTTCTAGTTTTGCTCTAAGACGAGTTACTTGCAGTTTTTCCTTTTTAGACAGCGAATCAAAAGTTCCGTCTTGCTTCATACGATCGATAGCAGTCATTTTCTTAACCGCTTTTCTGATCGTTACAAAGTTTGTAAGCATTCCACCAGGCCATCTTTCTGTGATATAAGGCATGTTGGCAGCGCTTGCTTTGTCGGCAACGATGTCTTTAGCTTGTTTTTTGGTAGCTACGAAAAGTACTTTGCGACCACTTGCTGCAATCTTTTTGAGGGCCTCGTTGGCCTCGTCGATTTTTGCAGCAGTTTTGTAGAGATTAATAATGTGAATCCCGTTGCGCTCCATATAAATGTAAGGCGCCATGTTTGGATTCCACTTTCTTGTTAGGTGCCCAAAGTGCACCCCAGCATCGAGTAATTCTTTTACTTCAATTTTTGCCATTTTGTTTTAGTTTACGTTCTGTTTAGATAGCAACACACCCGTTGGGGTGGTTTAGATGCTAAACTAACTTCTCTGCCAAAGGCAAAGAATAACAGCTTTTTAATTCAATAATTAATGAACGAAGGCACCAACACCATTGTTGATGCAGATAATTAACGTTTAGAGAACTGGAATTTCTTACGCGCTTTCTTCTGACCGAATTTTTTGCGCTCAACCATTCTAGGGTCTCTAGTCAATAATCCTTCTGGCTTAAGAGCCACTCTGTTTTCCTCGTCTAATTCGCAAAGCGCTCTAGAGATTGCCAAACGAACCGCCTCTGCTTGTCCAGTGATTCCACCTCCAAAAACATTAATCTTAAGATCGAAGGCATCTTCGTTCTCTGTTAATGCAAATGGTTGCTTCACCTTATAACGCAAAGTGTCGGTCGAAAAGTAATCTTCGAACGATCTCTTATTAACGGTAATGTTTCCTTTACCAGGAGACATGTACACACGAGCAACAGCAGTTTTTCTTCTACCAATCTTGTGAATAACTTCCATTACTTGTTAAGATTTATTGTTCTAGGTTTCTGTGCATCTTGCCCGTGCTCGGCACCAGCATACACCTTTAAATTTCTGAAAAGCTCTGCACCTAATTTATTTTTAGGTAACATTCCTTTTACTGCCTTCTCGACAACGCGAGCAGGGTTTTTACTTTTTAGCTCTTGCGCGGTAAGTGAACGCTGCCCACCTGGGTAGCCCGTATGACGGATATACGATTTCTGTTCCCATTTATTACCGGTTAAAACTATTTTTTCGGCGTTTGTAATGATAACGTTATCACCACAATCAACGTGCGGGGTGAAGCTTGGTTTGTGCTTTCCGCGAAGTAACTTAGCCACTTCAGAAGCCAAACGTCCAAGCGTCTGTCCTTCAGCATCTACGTGCAACCATTCCTTAGAAACGGTGCCTTTATTGGCAGAAACTGTCTTGTAACTTAATGTATCCACACTATATATTTTTAATATTAAACTTTCCTTCTTTGGACAAAATCGGGGTGCAAATGTACTATTATTTATTTGAATTACAAGGCATCACGATTTAATTTTTAAGCCCTGTAAACGCAGGGCTTCGATGTTAAACTTATACTAAACATTTCCTAAAAACTGTCACAGTCTCATAAAAAGTTAGTCTCTTTAGTTAAACTAACTAATTATGTATAGAAAACTGGCACTCTTTGCAGCTGGAATGCTTTGCTATTTTACACAATCATACGCACAAACAGACAACACCTACGAAAAACGCTCTTATACAACTTCTTCTGTCGGAACAACCACGTCACCCAAAATAGACGGCCTTATAGATGAGGCTGCCTGGGAGCTGGTAGAATGGACCACAGATTATGTAGAGTTTGAACCAGATGTAGGCACTCCTCCCACCGAGCAAACCAAAATGAAGATTGTTTACGATGAGAAGAATCTATACGTGGCCTTTCGATGTTATCAAGCAGATCCTTCGACCATAGAAAGACGAATGGGGCGACGAGACGATTTTCCGGGCGATTGGGTAGAAATCAATATAGATAGTTTTGGAGACGACCGCACAGGCTTTTCATTTACGGCCTCTGTTAGTGGGGTTAAAGGAGACGAGTTTATCTCTAATAACGGAAACTTTGACGACAGCTGGAATCCAATCTGGTATTTAGCTACCAATGTAGACGAAGAAGGATGGACGGCAGAAATGCGTATTCCACTCAGTCAGTTGCGCTTTAGTGCTCAAGATGAGCAGGTTTGGGGATTACAGTCTACACGTCGTTATTTTAACAACGAGGAGCGGTCGCTTTGGCAACCATTGCCAGCAAATCCGCCCGGATGGGTTAGCGAATTTGGTGAGCTTCGCGGAATAAAAGGCATTAAGCCACAAAAGCAGTTAGAGATTCAGCCGTATACTGTTGCACAATTAGATACATACGAAGAACAACAAGGAAATCCTTTTAGAGATGGTTCAGATACCAAATTAACTGGAGGGTTAGACGCAAAAATCGGGGTAACCAACGACCTTACTTTAGATTTAACGATCAACCCAGATTTTGGACAAGTAGATGCAGATCCTGGCGCTATTGCCTTAGATGGTTTCGAAATATTTTTTCAGGAGCGCAGGCCATTTTTTGTAGAAAACAAAAACGTATTCGACTTTAGAGTGGGGGGAGGCGCAGACAATTTGTTCTTCTCCAGAAGAATTGGGCGAACCCCTCAAGGATTTACCACAGCAGATGGAAGCAAAGGCGAGTTTGAAGATTTTCCCACCAATACTACCATTTTAGGTGCGGCAAAATTCAGCGGGAAAACCAAAGACGGTTGGGCGATTGGTGTTTTAGAGAGTGTAACTGCCAAAGAGTTCGCAGAGATAGATCTTAACGAAGACCAGAACGTATTAAACACCTTAGAAGAGATTGGCGAAAAACGCAAAGAAGTAGTAGAGCCGCTTACCAATTATTTTGTGGGAAGGGTTCAGAAAGATTTTAACAATCGTAATTCATATATAGGTGGAATATTTACGGCTACCAACAGAAATATGGAAGAGTCCTTGCAGTTTTTACATGCACAGGCCTATTCGGGAGGAATCGACTTTAAGCACAATTGGCAAGACAGAAAATATTATGTAGAAGGCAGTGCGGTATTAAGTACGGTGCGAGGTAGTGTCGAATCTATACTGCGAACGCAAACTTCGCTCACACATTTGTTTCAGAGAGTCGACGCAGATCATGTAGAGGTAGACCCCACCTTAACCTCACTAACTGGTACAGGAGGGCGCTTCGAGATAGGGCGTCAAAGTGGGGATTGGCGTTATAATTTTGGTGGTAACTTTAGATCTCCAGAACTTGAGCTAAATGACATTGGGTTTTTAAGACAGGCAGACGACATACGACAGTATATGAATGTGCGTCGCTTTTTTAACAAACCTACGAGCTGGTACCGCCGTGCGAATGTTGGTTTTAACCAGTTTTCGAGTTACGACTTTCAAGGTAATTACAACCGTATTCAATACGAGGTTAATGGTAATGTAAATTATACCAACAACTGGTGGAGCGAATTTGGAGCAGCTCACAAACCCAGAATATTTACCAATACTTTTTTAAGAGGTGGCCCAAGATGGCGCTTTAGCGACGAAAACTTCTTTTTTGTATTCTCTGGTACAGATCAACGTAAAAAGTTGAGTGGTACGTTGGGTTATGTGCATTCCGATGCGAATCAAAACAACTTTAGATTCAGAAGATATGTGGGTAGATTACGCTATCAACCACTTAATTCGTTAAGTCTTTCTTTAAATATTGAGTTTGAGAAGAACCCAAACAAAACACAGTATGTGACACAAACAGATTATAATGGTACCATGCGATATATTTTAGGGAAAATTGATAACGACAACATTACCACAACCTTGCGTGTTAATTATAATATCAACCCTAATTTAACGATTCAGTATTATGGCCAGCCATTTATTTTTAGGGCTAAATATTCGGAATTTAATTTTGTAAACAACCCAATTGCATCCGACTTAAACGAGCGTGTTACTTGGTATAACAACGATCAAATCAGCTTTAGCGATGGGGCCTACTCGGTAGACGAAGACCAAGACGGCAATACTGACTATAGTTTTGGGAATCCGGATTTTGCCTTTGTACAATTTAGATCGAATTTGGTAGTGCGCTGGGAGTATATTCCAGGCTCAGAAATCTTTTTAGTTTGGTCACAAGGCTTAGACGGTCTGGATGACCCATCTAACAGTTTTGGCGATATTGTAGACAATCAATTATTGAGCAAACAGCCTCAAAATACGTTCCTTATTAAAGCGACCTATCGCTTTGTGTTGTAAAGAGCTTTAAATAAATATGGGGCGGCCACTGGCCGCCCCATAATATTCAAGCTGCAATTAAACGAAAAACTACACTACAGCCTGGATTGGGCTTCTGAGATTACATCCTTATATTTTCTAAGTACGCGATCCCATTCTCTAAAGAGCTCGTCCGATTTAACACTGGTGAGCGCCCTGCGAGACTCTTCGCTTATGAGTTTGATTTTAAAAGCCAGAGGGTCGTCAGAAGATTGCTTGGCAATAATTCTGGTGCGTATGGTATTTTGCTTAAAGGTTTTAAGTTGCCATGCCGTGCGTATGTAGCCAGTTTCTTTGTCTGTAATTTCGATTACGTCTAAATAGTTAAGGATAATCTGATTCAGTAATTTCCAGGCTTGGTCTTTGCCCAAATTGGTCTTTATTTCGATATCAACATTGGCGATATCTGTTTGTACAGATGCGTCGTAGGCATCGTCGCGCTGGAGCTTAATAAAGTAAGACTTGGGAGGTTTAGAAAGGTTCTTTTTGTAGCAAAAGTCAATTTCGTAGTTAAGGTAGCCGATTAGTTCTACGCGAACGTTTACACAGGACTTATAAGGCACAGCTACGGTATGACTTCCCTTAGCCATTAGCTTACCATCTACATAGATATTGGCTTCTTGTTCAGAAACACTCACTTCTACCTTGCGTTTGGCAAAGACATCTACTGGTTCGGCATAAGAAGAAACGGGTAACAAAAAACTAATGCAAAGCCCAAAAAAGAGTGTCTTGCTTAGCATGTTGGTTGATTTTAGTGTAGTTTTCATAATGTATCGTTTAGTTATAAACCAAAGATACTTGGGAGCTCGCTGTATTTATATACCTACTTATAGGTATACCAGCGTAAATTAACTTAGATTTTTTAGGGCATAACTTACCAATCCAGTGTTAGATTTAATGCCTAGCTTTTTATGAATGTTTTTGCGGTGTGTATCTACCGTGTATTTGCTCAGGTTTAAAGATTCTGCTATTTGTAAAGTGGTGCGACCTCGCGCAATCATCCTAACGATTTCTTTTTCTCTGCGAGTGAGCAGTTCTTGCTGGGGTTTTTGAGCGGTCTGTAGCCATTCATTTATATTGACGGGCAGGTTTTTACTCACATAACTATCTCCTTTGTATAAGGTATGAATAGCTTCTAACAGCTCTTTTTTCTCTACATTTTTGGTTACATAACCCTTTGCGCCTGCCTCTAACATCTCGATTACATCTACACTTTGATCGTACATGCTAACCGCCAGCACGGCGATGTTTGGATGTTCTTGAGTTAAAGTACGGGTCACGGCAACGCCATCCATAATAGGCATTCTAATGTCTGTTAATACAACGTTTGGATTGGTGGCTTCTATACATTTTACAAGCTCTAAGCCGTTGTTTGCTTCGCCTACAATCTCGATCCCAATCTCTTTATTAAGAATGGATTTAATGCCATCAATAAAAAGCTGATGATCGTCTGCTATGACTATTCTAATGGTCATATGGGCGTGTCTATAATAATGGTCGTACCATGACTTGGTTTGCTATCTATTACAAGCGAAGCATTGATGCGATTGGTTCGTTTTTTTATGTTCTGCAGCCCTAAACCGTCATAAACCTTAGTGACGTCAAATCCGCGGCCATTGTCTTCTACAATTAGGTTGAGGGTATTTTCATGTTGTGTAAATTGAATCGTCGCCTCTGTCGCGTTGGCATGTTTAATAATATTGGTTAACAACTCCTGAATTATTCTAAAAAGCTGAATCTCTATGGTGTTTTCTATACGCGTGCTTAGGTCAATTTCTAACACCTTGATGTCAATTTTATTAGAGGAAGAAATCTGTTCTGCAATTTTTTTAGTGCTTGGCACCAACCCTTTGTTAATATAAGCTCCAAAGTTTTTGTTTTGCGACATTTTGCGCACTTCGCTGTAAGTTTCTTCTGTTAGGGCGTTTAATTTATTGTAAAATTCGCCCGAATTATCTGCGGTTGAATGGCCTTCTAAATACAATTTTAGCGTCGCGATTTTACTGCCTAGGTTGTCGTGTAGGTCTGCAGCCATTTTGTTGCGCTCCTTTTCCTGAGCATCGAGAATGGCGTCAATCCCATTAAGCTCTTGTTCGGTTACCAATTGATCAAACTCTTGATTTTTAATAGTGAGCTGCTGCTGGGCGATAATCCTTTTTCGCTTTACGTTTTTTATAGCCGAATAGGCGAGAATCAAGGTAAGCATCAAAGCCCCTAGGGCACCCAGAAGTAGATTTCGGTTTTGCTTTCTCTTAAAATTTGCCTGAAGGTTATCGTTGGTGAGTTGTAGTATTTGATTCTCCTTCTTTTCGGTTTCGTATTGAGCTTGAATATCAAAAATTGCCTTTTGGTTATCTACATCCAAAATACTGTCGTTTAGCACTTTTGCTGCTTCTGAATAATCTAGTGCTCTTTTTAAATTGCCAGCGCCTTGATGCGCTTTTACCAAATTATTATAGACCAACACTTTTTGAACCCCTTGTACTTTAGGCAAGGCTTCTTCTAAATAGCTAATGGCCCCTACATAATTGCCTTGGTTCAGCAGTAAATAGCCAAGATTACTTTGCGCAATTTCGATTCCAGATAAAAAGTTGAGCTCTTTTTTGAGCGCTAATGTTTTTTCTAAATATTCACGTGCTTTGGCAGGATCTTTATCTAAATACAAGCTCCCCAAATTATTATAAATCAAAGACAACGAACGGGTATCGCCTACTTCTAGCGCCAGTCTCTCGGCGTCGTTATTATAGGCAATCGCTTTTAGGGTGTCGCCTAATTTAAAATATTGGGTTGCTAGATTAGGCAAAGTGATCATTTGATACTGCACTTGATTCTCACTATTAAAAATAGCAAGCGCTTTCTCGCTGTATTCAATGGCTTTTGGATATTCGTCAAGTTCGGCAAAGGCACTGGCAATGTTGCTGTAACATTTTGCTGCGTTAAGATCGTCTCGGGTAGATTCAAAATGTGCGGCGGCGCTGGTAAGAGTTTCTATGGTCGCTCTGTATTCTCCTTTTCTTAGCAGAATTGCTCCTAGCGAAATATTTACCATCGCCATGCGATCAAACTCCTGCATGGAATCTAACAGCATTTGGGTTTGTTTAAAATGATATTCTGCCGAGTCTAATTTGGCCGTAAAAAAATAAAAACGTCCCAGCTGATTATGAACCTCGGTACGCAGTGAATCTCCTGGCGAAAGGGACAAGGCCTCGAAGGCGAATTGTTTTCCTTTGGTAATGTCAAGGCGTTCGTACTGTTGGGCGATTTGTAATGCGAGTATTGCTTTCTGGCCATTGTTGGCACTTAAATCGTAGGCTTTTTGCAAACTGTCAATTACAGGACTTTGTGCCAAGGCACCCATCGTTATAAACAAAAATGCCAGAAGAAAGTTTTTCATATAGCTTATTACCCAAGAGTCCCAGTTACTTACAAGTTACTAATATTCTGTTTAAAAGATGTAAATAAGGCTTGTGGTTGGTTGAGTAAATGTACTCTTCGGACAAGGTGTTACGTATACCTAATAGTAGGTATATGAACAATAGGGTTTAGATATTACTTTTAAATATCACATTAAACCAAAAGCTATGAGACTTTTTAAGTATGGGCTATTGCTCTTTTTATGCATCTCACTTAGTGGTTGCGAAGAAGAAGAAGCAACAGAAGACGAAGAACCCGACAGAACCAATGCCTTGGTTACCTTTAATAATAATCGCGGAACTTCTGGTTGCTTCCCTGGCTATGCAGTGACGTTTGTAGTCGAATACCGAGACATTCAGGCGTTTATTGATTTAACTGCGCCAAATACAGGTTTTTTAAATGTGTTAGTGGAAGACGGAGAGTCTATCAGGATCCAAGTCAGAAGGCAATCAGACGACGAGGTGGTCGCAGATGCCAATGTGAACGTAAGGACCTCATCCCGACCCGAAGGCTTAGAAGGTGAGCCACGTACTGTAAATTTTTGTCAAGCCTTTAATTTGACATTCAATAATTTTTAACCGATCACACATCCAAACAACAGTAGTATGAAATCTTACATCTTATTATTTCCGTTATTCTTTTTCTTACAAACAGGGTCGTGTAGCGACGATTCTAGCGGCGACGACGGAGGGCCATTAAACGACAACTTTGTTTCTTTTTTAGGTGAAACCAACGAAGCCTCTGGTGGCTGTAATGTAGAAAGTACAAGCGATGCCGAATTCTTTTGCACTTACGCAGGAGGTTATACCAGTGGTGGCGAATCCTTTACTATTGCCGTGAGCCATCGCGGGGTTTGCAGAACAGCAACCTTTGCCATGGGCGATAATGCCAACGAATCAGGAACCGCTCAATTTATATTGAGCATAGCGACCAGTGGCGTTTCTAGCGCCACCTATTATGGCTTTACAGGAACCGTTAACGTAACAGATACAGGAATACAATCCTCAATCGAGTTTAGTGGTACAGTCTTGAATGTAGCAACTGGAGACGAAGAAGCCATCGAAGGCTTTATTGCCTGTGCTTTATAACATTAATGAGCCTCTAACCAATTTTGGCCAATGCCAATTTCTACATCTAGCGGAACCGCTAAGGAATAGGCATTTTCCATTTCGGTTTTAATAAGGGTCTTCATGGCATCGAGTTCAGAAGTATGTACGTCAAAAACCAGTTCGTCATGAACCTGTAAAAGCATTTTACTCTTTAAGTTGTCTTGATTTAGCTTCTCGTAAATATTGATCATCGCAATCTTAATAATATCTGCTGCACTCCCTTGTATTGGGGCATTAATAGCGTTGCGCTCTGCAGCTCCTCGCACCACAGCGTTACGGCTATTAATATCCTTCAAATATCTACGACGGCCTAAGACCGTTTGCACATAGCCGTTGTCTCTGGCAAAATCTACCTGCGCACTCATATAAGATCTTAGCTTAGGGTAGGTTTCGTAATAGGTTTCGATTAGCTCTTTTGCTTCAGTTCTACTCAAGTCTGTTTGGTTACTCAACCCAAAGGCAGACACCCCGTAAATGATACCAAAGTTTACCGTTTTAGCATTGCCTCTCATTTCTCGAGTAACCTCTGTGATAGGAATATTAAATACCTTCGAGGCAGTAGAGGCATGAATATCTTCTCCTTTTTTAAAGGCTTCTATCATGGTGTCTTCTTCGCTAAGTGCGGCGATAATGCGCAGTTCTATTTGCGAATAATCTGCTGCCAACAAAACGTGATCTTTATCTCTCGGAACAAAGGCTTTTCTGACCTGTCTCCCTCGTTCGGTTCGAATCGGAATATTCTGCAAATTAGGATTGTTACTACTCAAACGCCCTGTGGCGGCAACGGTTTGCATATAATCTGTATGCACACGACCCGTACTGGCTTCTACCTGTTGAGGTAGTGCGTCTACATAGGTGCTTTTAAGTTTAGACAAGCCTCTAAAAGCAAGAACATCTGCAATTATTTTGTGATCTTTTGCCAGATATGACAGCACATCTTCTGCTGTTGAATATTGTCCTGTTTTTGTTTTTTTAGGCTTTTCGACCAAATTGAGTTTGCCAAATAAAATCTCACCCAATTGTTTAGGCGAAGCAATATTAAAGGTCTCACCCGCTTCTTGGTAAATAGATTTTTCGAGGGCCTCTATATCGGTGGCCAATTGCCCAGCAAGACTCTTTAAAAAATCCTGATCCAGATTAATGCCTTCTAGTTCCATGGCGGCCAAAACCCGTAACAAGGGCAGTTCAATATCTTTAAATAGCTTTTGGGTGTTGGCTTCAGAGAGCTCTTTCGTAAAATGCTCTTTTAATTGTAGCGTGATATCTGCATCTTCTACGGCGTATTCGGTTTGTTTTTCTAGCGGAACCTCGCGCATAGAAAGTTGATTCTTCCCTTTTTTACCTATCAATTCGGTAATAGAAATAGGCGTATAATTTAAATAGGTTTCGGCCAGAATGTCCATGTTATGTCGCATATCTGGGTTGATAAGATAATGGGCGAGCATGGTATCAAAAAGAGTGCCTTTGACAGGCATATTGTATTTGGCCAGAACCTTTATATCGTATTTTAAATTCTGCCCTATTTTTTCGATCTCTTCGGATTCGAAAAAGGGTCTAAACTTTTCTAATAACGCGCTACAAGCTTCTTTTTCTTCTGGAAAAGGAACGTAAAAACCTTTGCCCTTTTCCCATGAGAAGGCAATACCAACGAGTTCTGCCACTAAGGGATTAAGCCCTGTGGTTTCTGTATCGAAGCAAACGCTTTGTTGTTGCATCAAGTTTTTAACAAATAGCATAGTAGCCATTTCTCCAGTGATGCTCTGGTAAAAGTGATCTGTAGAGCTGTTGGTAGCTCGACCGGTATCAATCGCAGTAGTACTCGGTGCCGAACCTCCTGAATCAAAAAGCGAGAATTGCCCAGCTCCAGCAGAGGGTGCACTATCTGTTTTTGGAGTAAAAGGCTTTTGTTCTGTAGCTGTGGCCGCTGGTTTATCGGCTGCAAATGTTTTAAGAAAATTATCGGTCAATCTTCTAAACTCTAACTCCTGAAAGATGCTTTGCACTTCTTGTATGTCTGGCTCAGAAAGCTCAAAATCGTGCTCGTCAAACTCGACAGGTACATCCAGCATAATTCTCGCCAATTCTTTAGATAAAAGCCCAAGCTCTTTAGCGGCCTCTACCTTTTCTTTCATTTTGCCTTTAAGCTGATCGGTATTTGCTAAAAGCCCTTCCATAGAACCGTATTCTTTGAGAAACTTTTTAGCGGTTTTGTCGCCAACTCCTGGCAGCCCTGGAATGTTATCGACACTATCGCCCTTCATGCCCAAAAAGTCAATAACTTGTAAGGGGTCTTCTACTTCAAATTTTTCTTTTACTTCTGGGACGCCCCAGGTTTCGTACCCCCCTCCAAAGACGGGTTTATACATAAAAATATTTTCAGAAACCAATTGTGCAAAATCCTTATCTGGGGTTACCATAAAGGTTTTATACCCTTGTTTTTCTGCCTGTTTAGAAAGGGTGCCAATCACGTCGTCTGCCTCGTAACCTTCTTTAACCATGATAGGAATATGCATGGCTTTTAAAATTCTGTAAATAAAAGGAACTGCAAACGAAATTGGCTCTGGGGTCTCGTCTCGATTCGCTTTGTATTCTGGAAACATTTCGTTTCTGGCTACACTACCACCTTTGTCAAAACAAACGGCCAAATGATCCGGTCTTTCTCGTTTTATGACATCCAGGAGTGAGTTCATAAAACCTAAAATTGCAGAGGTATTCTCTCCTTTAGAATTGACTCTTGGGTTTTTTATAAAAGCGTAATAACCTCTAAAGATTAATGCGTATGCATCAACTAAAAAAAGACGTTTTTGATCGGACATTTAAAGCGAGTTGTTGATTCCTTCAAATGTAAAAAGAACGCTTTAGAATAAAGAATAATCCGTTTATAAAAACACGCAGCTCAAAATTTAATATCCAAGGGTACTATAAACTGCCTCCTTGCGAGATGCGCTAAGAGGAACACTAACTTCATTGAGTACTACGAGGTCTGAGGTGAGCGAGGTGATTAGATTTACATTCACCCAGTACGATCTATGCGATTGAATAAAATTACCATTATTAAACTTTGCTGCTGTTTTTTTAAGCGTGTGCGGCACAAGGTATTTTTTAGAATCGGTTACCACATAACAATAGTTGTCAAAGGCTTTAAGATAGTAAATATTGGCCTGGTTGAGTTTATGGGTTCGGCCTTCGCTTTTGATAAGAATAAACTCGTTTTTGGTAAGTGAAAAGTTATGCCATGCTAGCTCGATATTACTGCGCAATCCTGCCTCTGTAAAAGGTTTTACTATATAACCGAGTGGTTGCGTGGCTTTTACTCTATCTATAGTTGTGGGATCTGTTTGTGAGGTAAGATATAAGTAGGGAATATGTAGGGCATCTAATTGGCTAGCCAAATCTACCCCGTCTTTTGCACCTTCTAGTTGAATGTCTACCAACACCATGTCTGGCATGAGCGTTTTTATTTGCCGTAAAGCTTCGTCGTATTCGTCACTATCTCCCACCACTTGATAACCCAATTTGCGCAAGGCAGATTGCACGGTGGCCGCTATTAGAGGTTCGTCTTCGACTATATAAATTTTAAGTGCTTTCACTTTATATTCATTGATCTGAGTATGAAACTAAACCAAATCTGCTACAATCCATTTAAATTTTAGTGAATGGGTCAATTTCTTTAGTTAATGACAATAGTCAAAACACCCTGGGTTGACATTAAAAGGCCTTACTTTTCTAAGGTAAGTATTTTTTAAAATATTGCTTGAGGCTAAGTGAATAGCAATTCGTAATTTTCGACTCTAAATAAAAAGCGCATGCAAAAATTTTCGATGGTGATTCACGGTGGAGCCGGAACGTTAATAAAAGGGCTTATGACGCCTGCCTTAGAACAACGCTACAAAACAGCCTTACAAGCAGCATTAGACGCTGGTTATACTTGTTTGTCTCAGAATGGTTCGGCACTAGATGCTGTTACCAAAGCGGTTACTTTGCTAGAAGACTCGCCTCTTTTTAACGCGGGTAAAGGCGCCGTTTTTACGGCAGATGGCACTCACGAAATGGACGCCGCCATTATGGATGGAGCAACTACAAAGGCAGGAGCGGTTTCATTAGTGACAGGTATTAAGAACCCAATCGTTTTGGCCAAAGATGTGATGCAAAAAAGTCAGCATGTGTTTTTAGCAGGAGAAGGGGCTATGCGTTTTGCCAAATCATTAGATTATGCTTTAGAAGCTCCAGAATATTTTTACGATGAGCATCGATACCAGCAATGGCAGAACATAAAAGACAGCGATAATTTTGAGCTCGATCACAGTATGAAAAAAGAAGGCAAGTTTGGAACCGTTGGCGCGGTTGCCTGCGACGCAATGGGCAACATAGCTGCTGCGACTTCTACTGGCGGAATGACTAACAAAAAATGGGGGCGCGTAGGCGATAGCCCATTGATTGGATCAGGAACCTATGCTCACAATAATACCTGTGCTATTAGTTGTACGGGTAGTGGAGAGTATTTTATTCGTGGAGTAGTGGCCTACGATGTTTCTTGTTTAATGGAATACAAAGGGCTCTCGTTAAAAGAAGCAGCTGCACAGGTAGTGCAAGACAGACTGCTTAAAATAGAAGGAGACGGCGGCTTAATCGGGGTCGACACTCATGGTAATATGGTCATGGAATTTAACACAGAAGGGATGTATCGCGCCTGTAAGTCAAGTCTGGGAATAGAACAAATTAAAATCTACAAAGAGTAATTAAACAAAAGGTTCTTGTAAAGGCAAAACTTTAATCTTCTTCTTTTTGATATTAAATTTATCACCGTTAGCCAACACATGAGTTTTTAAATTAGTGAGCGACATTGGGGTGCCTTCGGCAAGAATTTTTTCGTTGTTGTGTCTAAGTTTACGAGGGTCAAAAATAATGACCATTCCAGAGCCAATCACCTCAAAAGTGTTGCAATTTTTGATAATCAAGCCCGTGTCTTCTGCTAGTCCAATCCCTAAAAGAGAAGGGTGTTTTGCTACGGCCTCTGCCAATCTGCCAAATCGCCCTCTTTTTATAAAATGAGTGTCTATAGTGAGTTCTGGAATAAGCCCTAAACCTTTTCTCATAATAACGGCCCCTTTAATAAAGGCTTCTGTACTGCTACCACCTGCAATCATTTCGTTTGCCATGGCCATCGCACCTGCGCTAGTACCTGCAATTACAAAATGAGATTCATTTTTGTAGCGATTTAAGATGATGTCGTGAAAGAGTGTTCCGCCAATAATTTCTGTGATACGCGATTGATTTCCGCCAGAAAACATCACACAATTACAGGCCCTTAGTGCTTCTATAGCTGCTGTGCTTTCTGCGTCCTCAGGGGTTCTTATGTCTAAAACTTTTACGTTGGTCGCTTTTAACTTCGCGAAGGCATCTAGGTAATTTTGACCAACTTCTTCTGGAATGCTAGACGCGGTCGGAATCACCACCACTTTTGAATCTACACCGCCAGCTTGCTCAAGCACATGGTACAAGATTCCTTCACTAATAAAATCCAGACCCTTTCGCTCATCTTCGTCATGCCCTTTGTCTTCGTTCCCACCAATCGGAATCAATATGCCTTTAATCTTTGTCATTTGCTTGCTGTACGCTTCGTTTTATCTGGCAAAAATAAAGTAAATAATTGACTAGAAAATGTATATATTTATATTCTTTCGCAAACACTAACATAAACGCCAGTTCATGAAAATAATTAGTATTAACGCCATGCGTGGCCCCAATTATTGGTCTATTAGACGCCACAAATTAATTGTGATGGTTTTGGACCTCGAAGAGATGGAAGAACTTCCTTCTAACAAGATCGATGGTTTTAGTGATCGATTAGAAGCGATGTTCCCAACAATGTATGAACATAGATGTTCTGTAGGAACTGCTGGTGGATTTTTTCAAAGGGTAGAGGAAGGCACCTGGATGGGTCATATAATTGAGCATATCGCCTTAGAGATTCAGACCCTTGCGGGGATGGATGTAGGTTTTGGCCGGACTCGAGGATATGGCGAACATGGAGTTTATAATGTGGTTTTTGCCTATATGGAAGAATCGGTTGGGCGTTTTGCCGCCAAATCTGCCGTTAGAATTTGCGAAGCATTAATTGCAGGAGAAGATTACGACCTAACAGACGATATTCAAGAAATGCGCGAGCTGCGCGAGGCCGAACGATTAGGGCCAAGTACAGGTTCTATTGTGGCAGAGGCTCAGAGCCGCGGTATTCCTTGGATTCGACTTAACAAATATTCGTTGGTCCAATTGGGTTATGGAGCCAATCAAAAGAGAATTCAAGCGACTGTAACTAGTGAAACAAGTAGCATAGGAGTAGAGCTCGCTTGCGACAAAGAAGACACTAAATATTTATTAGAACAGGCAGAAGTTGAGGTACCACGTGGCGATATAATCAGGCGTGAACGCAGTTTAGAAGACGCCTGTGACTATGTTGGTTACCCCCTCGTGATTAAACCTATCGACGGCAATCACGGTCGCGGAATCACCGTTGATATTCAAAATTACGACGATGCCCTTGTGGCATTCAGGCATGCAAAAGACAGTTCGCGAAGCGGTGCCATAATTGTAGAAAAATTTATCACTGGAGAAGATTATAGACTCTTGGTTATTAATAATACGCTGGTGGCCGCTGCCATCAGAACCCCTGCACACGTAGTGGGTGACGGAAAATCTACTGTACAAGAACTCATCGATATTGTAAACAGCGACCCACGTCGTGGTTATGGGCATGAGAAAGTGCTCACGCAGATTACAACCAATGAATTAACACAAAAACTTATTAAAGACGCAGGCTATAGTTTAGATGCAGTGCTTCCTGCGGGCGAACGCCTAATTTTAAAAGATACGGCTAACTTAAGCACGGGAGGGACTGCACAAGATGTGACAGATATAGTGCATCCAGCAAATGTCTCTATGGCCGAGCGCATTTCTAAAATAATCGATCTCGATATTTGCGGAATTGACATTATGACCACAGACATTACCAAACCACTTTCAGAAACAGGTGGGGCGGTTTTAGAGGTAAATGCGGGCCCAGGCTTTAGAATGCACTTGGCACCTACAGAAGGCTTGCCAAGAAACGTTGCCGCTCCAGTTATAGACAAATTGTTTCCGCAGAAAGGAGATACTGGACGTATCCCTATTATTGCTACTTCTGGAACCAACGGTAAAACTACAACTACTCGACTCATCGCTCATATCGCAAAAATGAAAGGATATCGTGTGGGTTATACCACTAGTGATGGTGTATATATTCAGAATAGATTATTAATGACAGGTGATTGCACGGGCCCTGCAAGTGCCGAATTCGTACTTAAAGACCCAACCGTAAACTTTGCCGTCTTAGAATGTGCCCGTGGCGGTTTGCTGCGCGCAGGCTTAGGATTTAAAAAATGTGATGTAGCTGTGGTGACCAATGTAGCGGCAGACCATTTAGGCCTTAAAGGTATTCACACTATAGAGCAATTGGCAAAAGTTAAGGCGGTTGTGCCAGAGACAGTATTGCCAGATGGGTATGCGATTCTAAACGCAGACGACGACCTGGTATACGATATGCGTCGCAATGTAGATTGCAATGTGGCATTGTTCTCTATGGACGAAAACAACCCTAGAATCAAAGCGCTACAACGCTTAAATGGTATCACGGCGGTATACGAAAACGGCTTTGTGACCATTTGCAGAGGCGAATGGAAGATGCGCCTAATGGAGGCGGCCAATATTCCTTTAACCTACGGCGGAAAAGCCAAGTTTATGATTCAGAATGTGTTGGCAGCTGTGCTGGCAGCAAACGTTCAAGGTATAAGCAACGAAGATATTAAAGCAGGTTTAGAGACCTTTATTCCTTCTGCTTCGCAAACCCCTGGAAGGTTGAATCTCTTTAAGTTTAACGACTTCCAGATTCTCTTAGATTATGCACACAACCCTGCTGGCATGCGAGCGCTTCAGAAGTTTACCGACGAGCTTGATGCAACAGTTAAGGTTGGAATCATAGCCGGAATAGGCGATAGACGAGAAGAAGACAACAACGAGATGGGAAGCATAGCGGCCGAGATGTTTGACGAGATTATAATTAGACAAGACAAACGCTTGCGCGGAAAAACAGAAGAGCAGCTTATTAAAATGCTCGACGATGGAATTAAAATGAAGGATCCTAAAAAGAAGACCACGATAATTCCGTCAGAGAAAGAAGCGATTACCTATGCGGTTAAGAATGCTAAAAAGGGCTCGCTAATAATACTTTGTAGCGATGTGATTCCTGATGCTTTAGACTTGGTAAAACAATTTAAAGAACAAGAAGCACGTGGCGAGTTAAGCTTTGCCGATTAAATAATTTTAGAATGTAAAAAGCCGCTCCTCACAGCGGCTTTTTTATAGAACTAAATCATAAAATGATACGTTCAAAGTAATCAGTTGTCAAAAACGTATACGGCTCCAGAATTACTAGTGCTATTGCTTAACATATTTCCATTTACCCCAGTTGCATTGCTATCTTCTCGATGCGCGCTTATGCCAACCAGCGTTGCGCTGTCGTTTAACGCCACAGCTTGACCAAAGTTATCGCCAACATCGGGGTTACAAGCTTTAAAATATTCGGTTTGCGACCATGTGCTCCCTGATCGTTCAAAAAGAAAGGCCGCACCAGCATCTTGCAAGTCATTGTTGGTGGGATCACCGCCTAAACCACTGTCATACCCATCTTCTGTGGGAGCACCTACCATAAGTTTATCGCCGTCTGAGCTAAGCGCAAGACTGTTGCCAAATTGATCGAAATTATCACTCGAACCAGATTTAATATAGGCTTGTTGTGACCAAGTGGTACCCGTTCTTGTAAAAAGATATACTGCCCCAGAAGTATATCCGGTGTTATTGGTTTGATCGCCACCAATTCCTGTCGCGTCACTGTCTTCTTGGTTGGCCCCTATTGCTAGGGTATTGCCATCGGCATCTAAAGAGATACTTTTGCCAAAATAATCGTTGGCATCGGTGTTCGATGCTTTAATATACGCTTCTTGCGTCCAAGTGGTGCCGCTCCTTAAAAATACATAAGCTGCCCCAGAACTTGAGGATGTATTGCTGGTTTCGTCGCCATTTATACCAGTCGCATTGCTGTCTTCAAGGACGGTTCCTACCACAAGCCGGGTGGCATCACCACTCAAAGACAATGTTAGACCAAAATTATCATTAGCCTCGGTATTTGATGCCTTTATATAGGCTTCTTGAGACCAAGTGGTTCCACTACGCGAAAACATATAAACGGCACCAGAATCTGTTGCGGCATTGTTGGTTTGGTCGCCACCAACACCTGTAGCGTTACTATCTTCGCCAAGAGCCCCCACGGCCAGCCTACTCCCGTCATCACTTAGCGATACGTAGGTACCAAATCTATCGTAGTCCTCTCCAGTATTAGACGCCTTTATATAGGCTTCTTGTGCCCAAGTAGTCCCAGATCGGGAAAATACATAAACAGCGCCTGCCCCATTAATAGAGTTATCGGTTTGATCGCCACCAACACCGGTTGCATTACTTCTTTCATTATATGCACCTACGGCAAGTCTGCTGCCATCATTGCTTAACGATATATGAGTACCAAAAAAGTCATTGGCCTCTGCATTAGAGGCCTTTATATAGGCCTGTTGACTCCAGATTCCACCAATGCGTACGAACACATATACTGCACCTGACCTAGAGGCAGAATTGTTGCTTCCGTCACCGTTTATGCCAGTTGCGTTGCTATCTTCTTCGACTGTCGTAACGGCCAAATAATTTCCATCATCACTCATGACCGTAAAAGAGCCAATTCCATCGTTAGTCCCTGTATTACTAGCTTTAAAATATGTGCAATCGGTTGTATTAATAGGTATTTGTTCTTCGGTAACCAAATTGCCAGATTCGTCAAATCCTGTACAAACCCAATTGCCAGCAATTTTATAACAATTGCTTTGTCGTAAAATATCGTACACCATGGTGCCATTGACGGCTGGGTTGCCGGCCCCATCTGTAACTACTTCGAAGTTAGGTACTCGAGGTATTACTAAACCCATATTAGAAGAAGTAATATCTAATGCCCCTTCTGGGTTGGTGGTGCCTATTCCTACTTGAGCCAAACTAAGCAGGCTCGAAAAAACAAACACTATTGTTATGCGTAACTTCATTTTCTTAACTTTTTAAAATTTAATGGTAGACTTGGAGCAGTCTATTTGGAGGCAAAAAAAGGTAGGTTTGCATTACAGGTCTAAACTAGCCTTTGAAGATGAGTTGCGAGAATAATTTTAGTGAACGGCTCTGATTTTTTAGTCAAGAGTTGTAAATCGAGTAATTTCGAGTTGTACCAAAGTGCCCTTAGCTTGAGTTGGAGGGTATTGTATAGAGGCTTTGAGTTTTTTAGACAAGGCTTTCATAAGTTTAATGCCAAATGACGAATCTTGAATATTGTCTGTCATACCTATACCATTGTCTTCGATTTCTAATATGAGGTTGTCACCTTTTTTATTAAATCTGAGTTCCATTTTGTCATTCAAACTGGGTGATGGGAAAGCGTGTTTTAAGACATTGGTGATGAGTTCGTTTAGGATAAGCCCGATAGGAGTAATTGTTTCTACATCTAATATCATAGACTCGATCTGTGTATTATATGTAATTGGAGTAGCCTCAAATTGGTGGCTTTCGAAAATATCTTTTACCAAATCGTCAAAATACTCTTGAGTGTTTATCCCTACTAATTGGTCTTTGTTGTAAAGCTTTTGATGAATCAGCACCATAGAACGCACTCTGTTTTGAGCCTCTTTAATCGCAATTTGAGCTTCTTTATCTTCTATGGCCTCCGACTGCAAATACAATAGGGACGAAACGATCTGGAAGCTATTTTTTACACGATGGTGCGTTTCTTTAAGCAATACATTTTTTTCGTCTACAGTGACCTCTAGGAGCTGTTTTTGCTTTGCTAAAATCTTGTTCTTTTGCCTGATTTTGTATAAAAACAAACTCACCAGTAGCAATAATGCCAAGCCAGAAAATAGAACAATCCTAAGTATTTTTTGCTGTGCCTTTTGTTGGTCTACAATCCGTTGCTTTTCTTGAGTATCGTATTTTACTTCAAAGTCTGCGATTTTACTTAGTACTTCTGAATTGCGCAGGCTGTCTTCTACCTTTTTTTGATCTGCCAGCACATCATAGGCTTTCTCATAATTACCAGCCATTAAATAGGCTTGTTGCAGCAAATCGCGCTCACCTGTATGGCTAAACATATAATTAGCCGAGTCTAATTTAGAAATAGTGCGTTCTAAATATGGAATTGCCTCTAGTGGTTTGTTGTTTTTTAATAAGGCCGACGATAATGCCTGGGTGCAAAAAGAAAGGGCATTAAAATTATTAAGGCTATCGCTCTGTTTTATTATTTGCTCTAAATTTTCGATGGCTTCTGGTGAATCGTTTTGGAGCAGTAAAAAATTAATAGGCAAATGTAAATTTGGAGTTTTGAGCTGTTTCTCTTTGTAATGCTCAGAGAGAAGTTCTGTAAAATAGGCTTGCCGCTCAATGTTTTTGTTGGTTCTATGAAAGTCCATTACTAGGTAAAGCAAAAAGCCTCGTTGGCTATCGCTTTCTGGATTTTTCTTCATGGCTTCCCATGCTAGCTCATAATATTCACCTTGCTTTTGAATGTTTCCGAGTATATTCTCAATTTCACCACGCCGATGATAAATCATCCAGGCAACATTATTAAAAGAAGTAGGATTGGCATTTACTATCGCAGACTGCTTGTTTATATATAATGTTGCAGAGTCTGCTTTACTAACATTAATATAGTAGCTGGTCATGGTATCTAAATAGTCGTGCTCCAACCCTAAATTGCCATATTGTTGTGCTAGTTGTAGGCCCTGTTCTCTTAATTTTTTTGAGCTTTCCAAATCGCCTTTTCTCATTAGGAAAGGCGCATAATCTTGAAAGTAAATTAATTTTATATGATCGCTTGTAGGTAAGGCATGTAGGCAATTAAAGAGTTCTAACGGTGTATTACTGCGCGAAATAGAAGCCGAAAAACTTCGCATAGAATCCATTTGCACTTGGTTGGATTTGTAAGTTTTAATAAGTTCGAGCTGTGCCGATACCTGATCACAATCCAGTTGCTGACTATAGCCTTCTAAAGAAAACAGTGTAATAAAAAAGAGGAGATAATTACTTAAAAAGGATTTGATCATCGTTGCTACATACCGAGTATTAAGGTACTTAAATTTTTTATATGCTGTTAGCAATTTTATTTAGGCAGATTCTCTTTGAAGATAGCTATTCCAAGCCTCCTGAATTTTGTTTTTTAAACCTGAGACTGTAAAAGGCTTATGAATAAACGAAATAGGCGAGGTGTCTTTTATTCTGATTGAAGTAATTGGGTCTGCTAAAGAAGATAAATAGAAATAAGGAACATTTTGTTCGTCTAATAATAATGCCAAATCTACACCATCAAGATTACCGTAAAGTTGAATATCTATTAAAACCAATTCTGGTTTTAACTTGAGGATTTCGTTATATGCATCGGGAACATTGTCTTGTTCTCCTAAAACCAGATATCCAGATTTATGCAAGATACCTTTTATGGTTGCAGTTATTAGTGGTTCGTCTTCTACTAAAAAAACAGTCGTCGGTATTTTCATTTGAGGCAATTAATTTGGCCCACAAACTAAACAACTTGAATACTAATAATAAAAATCTTTAGGGATTCGTAGGTTTTTTTTAGCGAGATAACGAATAAGAGCGTCTATATAAATAGAAAAGCTGCCACGGATGACAGCTTTTCGCCCCAAATTTGATCGATAACCCGAAGGCATCAACCTACTTATGTAACTCAAAAGTACAAAAAACTACGGGATAACCGTAGATTTTTACTGGATTCATTAAAATCAGGGGAAAATACTGGTTTTTGCCAAACACGAAATTCAAATCCTATTTTGACTATTTTTTATTAAAGAATTTTGACGCATAGTTTTTGTTTTCGTCATTAGCATAGATGGTAGCCCAAAATCCATCATGAATAGCGTAGTAGCCTGTTTCACCCTTCTTATTCACAGCAACATAACCAACCTGAAAGTCTTGATAGTTTTTACCTGGTTTGTTTACAATTCGAGAGATGGCTTCTTCGCAAGCTTGCTGCGGACTCATGCCTTGTCGCATTAGTTCTACGATTAAAAAACTTCCCACAGTTTTTACCACTTCTTCACCCATTCCTGTGGCAACGGCAGCCCCGATTTCGTTATCGACAAAAAGGCCCGACCCAATAATTGGTGAATCTCCTACACGACCTCCCATTTTATAGGCCAACCCACTCGTGGTACAACCTCCTGAAATAGTGCCATCTTTGTCTATAGCCAATAGGCCTATGGTATCGTGATTTTCTATATTAATAATAGGCTTATATTCGGCTTCTTCCTTCCATTTTTCCCATGCTTTTTTAGAAGCCTCGGTGAGCAGATTCTCTCTTTCTAATCCTATGGACACGGCATAGTCTTCTGCTCCTTTACCTGCTAGCATTACATGAGGAGTGTCTTGCATTACACTTTTGGCAACTGTAATGGCATGAGTGATATTTTGTAAATACACAACCGAACCACAATTTCCTTTATGGTCCATAATGCAGGCATCTAAGGTCACGTTACCGTCTCTATCTGGCAAACCACCTTTCCCTACAGATTGTCCCTTTGGGTCTGCCTCTTCAATTTTACAGCCGGCTTCGACTGCATCTAATACAGAGGTCCCATCGTTCAAGGCATCCCAAGTGGCTTGTGTAGCTCTGTTTACGTTCCATGTGGCAATCACTATTGGCCAAGTAGGAGGAAGGTTATTTTCGTCTTTGATATCTTGCTCCGTTTTCGTGTTGTCACATGCGAGAGCTGTTGCAGAAAAGCCTACAGCTACACCGCCTAAAGAGGCATTTTTGATAAATTTTCTTCTTTTCATGGGTGGTAGATATTTTAGTGATGTTATTTAATGTCTATTTCGTCTACAAAAATCCAGGCCTTGCCATTATATGGTGCACCAAGATGCCATTCTGGTAAATCGCCAAGATTCTTGGCGACAATTTTTATATAACGAGCGCTGTATCCGCTCATGTTAAATTTTGCGGTTTGAATACTGCTCTCTTCGTCTCTATCACTATTAAAATAATTTGTTGGCAGTGATTTATAAAAGGTATGAGGGGTAGTAGAAACATAACACTCGACTTGGGTTGGGAAAAAGATCCAACTTCGCTGGTCCTGTAAAAAGCTAACATTTATACTATCGATAGGCATAATTCGGCCTAAATCTACAATGGCCTCTACGTCGGTATCTTGGTATCCTTGCCAAGCACCGGTTCTAAAGTCGCTACTGCCTCTAATGCCATCGATCAAGGCATCGTTTCCTCCAGCATTATATTGATTGGCATATTCGCTTTTAAGCGCAATGCTTCTGTTGGGATCAATTTTATAAAATTGAGTTTTTAACACACTGCTTTTTACGTCGTTTTTAAGAGCGTAGGTATGTAGGGTTGCATTTTCTGTGAGCTCAAAAGGCCCAGCATAAGGTATAAAATCTTCCTTGTTAATTTGCATATAAATTTGAGCCGCAGGATCTGTAACTTCGAGTGTAACCCTAGTGTTTTCTTTAAAGGCAACATTCCCGCTGGCGATGTACGGAGCTGCTGTAATTTGTGATTCTGTTATTTGTGTTTTAGGCCAATCGTCTCGTGCTGTAGCCCAAGTAGAAGGTATGTCGCCCATCGTAAAAACAAGATTTCCGCCAGCTATTACCTCGTCGTGAAAAATATAAGAACGACCCAAAGCCTTCCCGTTTAATTCGACATTTTGAATATAAATATTGTCTGTACTTAGGTTATTGGCGGTTATCGTAAAAGCCTTCCCATCTTCTAAATTTATAGTGGCTTTTTTAAGGTTAGGAGCTCCAATGATATATTGATTGCTCCCAGGAGTCACTGGGTAAAAGCCCAAGCTACTAAACACATACCAAGCACTCATTTGACCACAATCTTCGTTGCCGCTAATTCCGTCTGGTGCGTTGGAATAAAGGGTGGTAACAATTTCTCGTACTTTCTCCTGAGTTTTGGCGGGCTTCCCAACAAAATTGTACAAATATGCCATATGATGGCTGGGCTCGTTGCCGTGCGCATATTGACCAATCAAGCCTGTAATGTCTGCTTGATCGCGACCAGAGGTCTCTGCTTGGGCAGTAAAAAGTGCATCAAGGTGTGCCTCTAATTTGTCGAATCCTCCCATAAGATTTGCCATTCCTGTCACGTCTTGAGGAGCATACAAGCTATATTGCCAAGCATTAGCCTCGGTATAGTTAAAGTTGACTTCATAAGGGTCGAATGGCGAAAACCACGTGTTTCTAAAGCGCCCCTGAAAAAACCCTGTTTCCTTATTAAAAAGGTTTTTATAATTCTGTGCCCGTTCGGTAAATTGATGAGCCACTTCCATAGCGTCAAGATTATAAGCCATTTGTGCAATGGTCCAATCGTCGTAAGCGTATTCTAGGGTTTTAGAAACCGATTCGCTTTCTTCTTCCATAGGAATGAATCCAAATTCTTTGTACGATTCTAATCCTAAGCGATCTTCGTTTGCACTATACACCATAGCCTCTAAGGCTTTATTGGCGTCGTAATCACGAATTCCTTTTAGGTAAGCATCTGCAATTACTGGCACTCCATGATACCCAATCATACAGCCTGTATAGTTGGCAGATAGATCCCATATGGGGAGCACGCCACCTTCGTCGTATTTGGCCAAAAAAGTATTGATAAAATCGTTGGTGCGCTTTTGTTCAATTAGTGTATAGAGTGGGTGAGCAGCTCTGTAAGTGTCCCAAAGAGAGAAGACGGTATAATAATCAAAATCGGTGGTTTGATGCACCTCCAAATCCATTCCGCGATAGCGGCCATCTACATCTTGATACAGATTAGGCGCAATCATGGTATGATATAAACTGGTATAAAAATTTACCTTGGTGTCGTGGTCATCACTTTCTACCACAACTTTTTCTAATTGTTTTTCCCAGTTTAGTTGGGCATTGGCTTTGATCTGATCAAAGGTTTGGTCTCCAATCTCTTGCTCGGCGTTCTTTTTTGCACCATCAATATCTACGGCAGAAATACCTACAACAACTTCGATTGGATCGTTGGTTGGATTCTCAAAAGTGAAGGCTCCCATACGACTGCGTCTGTCCATTCCGCGATGAAAAAACTCTGGAATGGTAAATGGTTTCGAAAACTTGATATAAAAATAGACCCGTTGATCTTTTGCCCATGCATCTGAGAATCTAAAACCTGTAATCTCTGTCTTAGAAATGGCTCTCATTTGATAATCTAGCAGTTTATCTCTATGCTCGAGATCTAGCATTATTACTTGCTCTTTCCCTTCGGGGAATTGATAGCGATGCATGCCTGCCCGCTCGGTAACTGTTAATTCTACTTTTATGTTGGTGCTGTCTAATAAGACGGAATAGTATCCAGGAGTCGCAGTCTCGTTGTCATGACTAAAATGAGCGCGATAACCAGGCTTGCCATTGGCACCATTGTTAAAAACTACTTTATTAGTAGGCATGAGTAAAATGTCGCCATAATCACTTACACCAGTACCGCTAAGATGGGTATGCGAAAAGCCGTAAATATAGGAGTCGCTATAATGATAGCCACTGCAACCATCCCATCCGTCTAGGCGTGTATCAGGGCTTAACTGAACCATGCCAAACGGCATCGTAGCGCCAGGGTAGGTATGCCCATGGCCTCCTGTGCCAATAAAAGGGTTTACATAACTTGTGAGGGTGGTGTCTTTAACAGCTGGATTGAGGTTGTTTTTTTGCTGTTTGCAAGAAAGAAAGAAGCAAATGCAAATAAGAAACACAAAGACTTTATTCATAGCGTGTAGATAGACCGAAAAGATACCAAAAAAACCGTTAAAAAAATTTTAACGGCTCGCAGTTCGGCCTAAAAAGCCAGTATCTTTGCAACTTTAACGAGAAGTTTATGAATATAGGTTGGATCATTTTTGTTGCCGTGTATGTTTTGGTAGATGTCTATACCTTTCAGGCGGTCAAAACAGTTACGTCTAATCGATGGATTCATATAGGCTTCTTTTTGATCTCTTTAGCGGTACTTATCGCCTTTATTGTGAGTATTACTGGCATGGGAGACAGCCGTAATATGACCCCTTTTAGAATGTATAGTTTTGGGTCGTTTATCGCACTTTTTATGCCCAAATTATTGCTCATAATCGTGATTCTGTTTGGTGAAGATTTGTACAGAATAGTGATGGGATTATATGCCAAATTTTTTAGTGCAGAACAGACTTTTTATATGCCAGAACGAAGGCGTTTTATTAGTATGATGGCACTTGGCTTAGCGGCATTACCATTTGGCTCTCTGCTTTATGGCATGTTTAAAGGGCGATACAATTATAAGGTACTTAGCTATGAGGTTACTTTTGACGACCTTCCCGACGCCTTTGATGGCTATACCATTACTCAGATTAGCGATATACATAGTGGTAGCTTTACCAATGCTAACAAGGTAAACTATGCAGTAGATCTAGTTAACAAACAGCAAAGCGATTTGATATTGTTTACAGGAGATCTCGTAAACGATCTGGCTTCTGAAATGGCACCATGGAAAGACGTTTTTGCAAGTTTAAAGGCATCAGACGGTGTGTATTCTGTATTAGGTAATCACGATTATGGTGATTATTTTAATTGGTCCGATGAGGCGCTTAAAAAACAAAACCTAATCGATTTAAAAGAACTGCAAGGCAAAATGGGGTGGAAGTTGCTACTTAACGAGCACACGCACATCGCTAGAGGTAACGATAAAATTGCGCTAGTTGGCGTAGAAAACTGGGGCAAAGGACGATTTAAAAAGGCAGGAGACCTCAATAAAGCAGTAACAGGCCTAGACGATAGCGAATTTAAGATATTGATGTCGCACGATCCTTCCCATTGGCGAGAAGAAGTAATTCCGCATAAAAAGAAGATTCAGCTTACATTGAGCGGCCATACGCACGGAATGCAATTTGGTTTTGAGATCCCTGGACTGGTCAAATGGAGTCCTGTAAAATACCGTTATAAAGAGTGGGCTGGTATTTACAAAGAAGGGGCAGATTTCTTAAATGTGAACAGAGGCTTTGGGTATATTGGGTATCCTGGCAGGGTTGGAATTTGGCCAGAAATATCGGTCATAACCCTCAAAAAAGGGTCAAGTAGCGTTTAATTAGGCATAAATGCTATATTTGTACAACTGTTACCTACTAAAAACAGTATAGTTATATGTCCAAATTTGGAGAATTAATAGAAGCCGATGTTCCCGTGCTGTTGGATTTTTATACCGATTGGAACGAACCTTCTGCAGCCATGCACCCTGTTCTAAGAGATGTAGCTGCAGCTTTGGGCGATAAGGCCCGAGTGATAAAAATAGACGTTGACAAAAACAAAGAACTCGCAGATGCCCTTAGGGTAAAGGGGTTACCAACGCTTATGATTTACAAAAAAGGAGAGATGAAGTGGCGGCAAAGCGGAGAGCAAGATGCCAATACACTTATCGGTCTTGTAAAGGAATACATTTAAAAGCATAGCCTAAGTCACTAAAGTGCGACAACACTTTGGGCAATGCAAATCGCAATTTTTCTTGTGCTTTTAGACTATCGTGAAACACTACGATACTACCCTCTTGTGTGTTATTAATCACATTGGTGAGACATTGTTCTGCAGTGACTCCAAGGTCAAAATCTGCGCTAAGCACATCCCACATCACAATACGATAATCTTTTTTGAGAATAGACTTCGCTTGAGATTGACGCAATTTTCCATAAGGCGGTCTAAAAAGTCGCCATGGGATCGTATCCATTTCTAAGGCTTTAGAGATAGCAGCATCGCAGCGGCTAAGCTGATTTAAATAGGCGTCTAGCGTACAGTCTGTGCCTTTAAGATGTTGCTGGGTATGATTGCCAATCGTATGCCCTTTAGCCACGATGTCTTGTGCAATTTTGGGATTTTCGTCTACGTTATCTCCTATTACAAAAAAAGTCGCTTTTGCATCGAAGGTGTCTAATTGCTCTAGTACCCAAGGGGTAATCTCTTCGATCGGACCATCGTCAAAGGTTAGGTAAATAGATTTCTCTTGCCTAGCATAATGCCAGCGCCTTTTTGGGAGCAGGCGTGTTACCAGATTCGGTATTTTTATCGGGTAACTCTTCATGGTTGCAAATAGATTATTCTAAACTGTCTTCGAAGATAGTGTCCATCGGGATGCTCGATGTGGGTTCATCTTTTAACAACTGAATTCCGTCGTCGTAAATACCAGCTTCGCGATACAGATTTTCTAGCAAACCAATAAACGAATTAAAAGCATCGATTTCTTTCATAGCATACTGCTCTGAATCGTACCTCATTACGATATCGACAAGTCCGCGATAGCGCTCTGCATCTGTAAGAATCTCTTCTATTAATCGAGACTGCATATCGCTTGGCAAGTCTCTGTAATAGGCCAATTTTTCTTGGTACTTTTTGGCCGTCTCTTCATATACCGCTCTGGCTTTATTTGGTTTATCGATAGCGTAATAGCCATCTATAAATGGTTCTAAAAGTGTATAGTATTCGAAATACTTAACCGGCATTTTTTCCATTGCCAAGTCTAGCATTTCTTCTGCTTTATCAAATTTCTTTTCTACGATGAGCTGTTGAGACAAGCGCGCTACATTGCTTCTATAAGTAATTCCGTTACGGCGGGTTTCGGGATCATGATAAATATCTGGACTACCACTATTACCCCAGTCCCAATTTTTGACAATTTCGTACATCTTATCACTATCAATTCTACCCATATCAAAAGGATTCTTAGGGTCTAGAGGTGTTCTAATCGGTACCAATTTATAGGTAACACCGTCTAATTGCAGGTAATCTTTCATCCAAAGATAATCGTCGTCTCCAAAGCTACCACCTGTAAAGTAAATAGGACGCTCCCAATTGTTATTGGCTATTATATCGAGCATGAGTAAACGATTCTTGTAAAGCACGTCTCCATTTAATTCAATATCGATATAGGGAACGATTTTATCTGCATCTTCTGGCGAAACTATACCGTTTTTAAGCACCGCTTCTTTGTCTACCGGAATTCTGATATGTTTGGATGGGAAGGTGTTAATTTCGTGCCCACTCGGAATTGGTATCATGGTACGAGGATCGTCACTGGCAATCCAATTGAGCCAGGTGTTAATGTCCATAGTATCTTTAGTTACTTCTTGGAAGAACACAAAGTCTCTGGTTCCGGTTCTGTATTTATCGTGCGTTAGTTGCGAGGGTATAGGCTCGCTGGTGTACGCCTTCTTCTTCATGCTATCGATATACCAATCCGTTTGGAACAAACTGGTGTTTAATGCTCTAATATCTTGCCTGTATTCTTCTATGCCTTGCAAATACCAAAGGGCAAAAGTATCGTTATCACCAATGGTAAAGAGTATGGAGTTTTCGTCACAGGAATCTAAATACATGCGCGCCATAGAGTTGGCCGTATAGCGATTGGAGCGATCGTGGTCGTCCCAGTTTTGAGAAATAAGCAGTACTGGCGCCATAAGTGTAGCAAGTCCAATTACAACTGGAGCTACGACTTTTGGTTTTAGATAATCTTTGGCCAAATCGAATAAGGCATAAACTCCAAATCCGATCCAGATTGCAAACACATAAAAAGACCCTACCAGAGCATAATCTCGCTCTCTAGGTTCGAAGGGGCGTTCGTTAAGATAGACCTTGAGCGCCAAGCCTGTGAATAAAAAGAACACCAACAATACCCAAAAGCTTTTAGGGTCTCGCTTGAGATGAAAAAACAAGCCAATGATTCCTAAAATTAGGGGTAAGAAGTAATATGTGTTTCTGCCACGATTGGTAAGTGCATCGCTGTCTAAATTATCTTGGGGGCCAATGTTCCAGGAATCTACAAAGGGAATTCCGCTTATCCAGTTACCGTGCAGTTCTGTACCTTGACCTTGTACATCGTCTTGTCGTCCTATAAAGTTCCAAGCAAAATATCGCCAATACATATACCCAAACTGGTAGCTAAACATAAAACTTATGTTGTCGCCAAAGCTTGGCTTTTCTATGTCTAAGGTTTGTCCAAAATTCTGCAAGAAACTGTGGTATTGTTCTGCATCTACATAACCTAAATCGTAGGCCTGCCTAAATTTTGCAACTTCTTCTTTGAGCTGTTCTTCGCCCAGATACTCACGCTTGATTCTAAAGTCGAGACCGTCTGTATAACTTATGTAGTTTATGTTATGTTCGATGCTCCACATACGAGGGAACATCGCCTTGTGCGCGTCGTCTGTGTTTTGCTTAGCATCTTTGTATTGATTTACAATTTCGTATCTGCCCGTTTGTGTATTCTTTTCATATTTGGGCTTGTCGTCTACATAAGGAGTTTGCTCGTCTAACCCAGCATAAAGCTCGGTAAATTGAGGCCCATAGAATAAATGCGTTTCTGGATACTGCTCTCTGTTATAGTAAGCCAATACTTCTCTGGCGTTGTTGGGGTTGTTCTCGTTTATAACGGTTCCCGCGTTGGCGCGAATTGGGAGCATTAACCAGCTAGAAAACCCTATAAAAATAAAGAGGATGCAAAGCAGTAATGTGTTGAGCTGTACCCAACTTTTTTTGCGTGTGTATTTTAGTAAATAATAGAAAGCGCCAATATATACCAGACCGGCTATAATGGTTCCCGAATTAAACGGAAGCCCAATAGTGTTTACAAAGAAGATCTCAAACCCACTAAATAGCTTCATGGTGAGTGGTAAGAGTAGCTTAAAGATAAAAAGCAGAATAGCCACCACAACCACGTTGGCTATCAAAAAGTTTTTAAGAGTGATAGTACGGGTCTTTTTAAAGAAATATAAAAACCCGATAGCAGGAATCGTAAGCAAGCCCATAAAGTGAACTCCAAACGAGAGCCCTACGATAAGCGAAATTAAGATAACCCAACGATCGCCCCTAGGTTCGTTCATTTCTCGCTCCCATCTTAGGCCGCAATAGAAGAGTATAGAGAGCAAAAAAGTAGCCATGGCATATACTTCTGCCTCTACTGCGTTAAACCAAAAACTATCTGTAAACGCAAAGCCCATAGCGCCTACAAAGGCACTCCCTAAGACCACAACAGCCGTCCATTTTGATTTTTTCTCGTCTTTTAAGAGAATGTTTTCTAGGAGCATGCTAATTGACCAAAACATAAATGCAATGGTAAAAGCGCTCGAAAAAGCAGACATTAAATTAACCGTAAACGCGATGTTGGTAGGCTCCATGGCGAAGATAGAAAAGAAGGCCCCTAGTATTTGATACAAGGGCGCTCCTGGCGGATGCCCAACTTCTAGATTAGACGCAGTTGTAATATATTCGCCGGCATCCCAAAAACTCGCTGTAGGTTCGGCAGTGAGGATATAACAAATAAGGGAAATCAAAAAAACTCCCCAGCCCATATATTTGCTATACTTTTTAAAATCGAATGCCTCCATAAATGGTCACTTTTTATCTTCGAGCGAAGGTAATTAAAAATTAAGGATCAGGGGATACGATAGAACGTAAACCCCCAAATTTTAGTGTAATTTTAAGAAGCTAATTTTTAATCATTTTGTTTGTATAAGCAAAAGTTTGTCTTAAATTTGCGCACTCATTATGGAATTGGCCCATGGTGTAACTGGCAACACGTCTGGTTTTGGTCCAGAAGAGTCTAGGTTCGAGCCCTAGTGGGCCAACTTTTAACTAAAAGCCCTCAAGTGAAAACTTGAGGGCTTTTTTTATTGGCCCACGTGACCGTGGGTAGTTGTGCTCTAAAAATTGTAGTTTATTTTAGTTACAATTTTTGGAGCACTTTCTGTTTCCGCATTGATTACACCGTATTGCTGTTGCCACCACTTACCGTCTTTGATATTATGCTAATAAAGTAAGTCAAATTTATTAAAATTGTCAACATCTCTCATTCAATGATGCTCTATAAATACTTAATTTTACATAACTTGATATAAATATTTCTAGTGAATGGAATTAAATAAAACTTTAAAAAGTTCAAAAAAAGAAATTTACCTTGCGATTATAGGAATAGTTGTTTCCTTGATTGCAGGTGTCGTTGGGTATTATATGGCAATTCAAGATAAGGAGCCAAAAGTAGTTTTTGATATTCTCTCCAATACAGAAGTTTTTTCAATAAATCAAAATGTAAGTAAACTCAAAGTACTTTATGAAAATCAGAATTTAAAGGATGAAGAAAAGAAACTTGTTATACTTACTATTAAAATAAGTAATCTAGGGAGTGCTAATATTCGAGAGTCAGATTATTATAGTGAATCAAAATTCGGTTTCACATTGAATAACGGTGATGTTGCAGAAAACCCTGTAATAATTGATGCGTCAAATAAGTTTTTATTGGATCATCTTACAATAAGATCAGACTCGCTAAATAAAATCTTTATAAAAAAACTACCAATCGATAGAAAACAATCATTTACAGTTAAAGTATTATCTATTGTATCTAACGATCAGACGCCAACCATAACACCATTTGGAACAATTTCAGGGACTAACGGTGAATTTGAAATTGTAAATTCTTTTAGTTCATTAGTAGAAGATAAAAACTCACAACCATGGATTGATATAGTATTTAGGTATTTAGGATATTTGTTTCTTCTAATGATTGTAATTATGGTTTTTGTAGTTTGGCGCAGTTTTAACGAACAGTCATATATAAGTCAAACAGCTCGACACAGAATTTTAAAGGAAGTTAAATCAGGTGATGATTTTGATGATGAAAAAATAGATGATTTTGACGATAAAAAAATAGTTGATTTGTTGTCTGAAAATTATTTAAATTGGGGTCTTAAACATATACAATGGATCAATCATAGTGTTTTAAAAGACGAAGTTTTTTTAAATAAATATCTTGATTCCAATAAAATGTCAGAAGATTTTGATTTACTTATAGAATCTAATTGGAATAATAAAGAAAACCTAACGGAACAACAAAAAGAGGATATAAAACACTTTCTGTCTTATCTAATCGAAAATAAAGTAATTCGTAGAAAGAAAGAAAGAATTTTGATTGATTTAATGTTTTTATCGTTTGTAAGAAATTTTTGTAATAAGTGCTATTACTATGAAGATTTGTATTAGTAATTATATCATTTAAGAATATATATGACTGAAAACGAAAAAATGATTAGGTTGGAATCAAATATGCGCACTTTATTAGTATTTCAAATGTAGGACTTGTTGCTGGACATAATGCATTCAATTAAATTCAATATATGTATGAATCCGATTTAGCAATAGCAAAAGCTAGTTTTACTCTCTACTATTAATGCTAGTTTCTTACCGCCTTATTATATACCATGGCAGATGTTTTTGCTGTAATCCTCAAACTTTCTGTTTCCTTTGTATAACCGAAAGCAATAATTAAAAAATAAGCTGGCTGATTTTACCGTTACCATGTTATTATCGAAAAATAAATCTGCACATTGCTTTTACAGCGCACTTTCTGTTTCCATTCATTTTGTTGGAATCGTAATATTAGATTCTTAATTATTGACGCTACGAAAAAAGGCGCACTTTGCGTTTCTCTTTGTTTACCCAAAATCTTCAGATTCACTCCTTGTTTAGTTCTCCAAAATTATCAAAAGGTTTTATTCTGTAACCGATAGCTCATAAAAGCCGTCTCATTTAAGATATTCGACTACCAGATAACCCTTTGTTATTTTACCCAAAAAGCAAGTTTATGAAAACCATTAATTATAAAGAGATATTCGAAATCGTTTGTAGGCTTTATGTGTTCTTTTTTCTGATGGTTTATGGACTAGCAAAAGTATTTGGTGGCCAATTCTACAGTTCGGACGAAATACCACCAGAGATAGCCACGATGCCCATTGCACAGATCTCAGATTTTGATTTGGCTTGGGTTTTTATGGGGCGATCTTATGGCTATATATTGTTTATTGGTCTTGCCGAAGCAATAGGTGCGGCTATGCTACTTTTTAATAGAACCAAGCTCATAGGTGCCTTAATTTTAATTCCGATTATGGTAAACGTAATCGTGTTCGACATCTTTTTTCTTGATAAATACGGGGCGCTTGCGGGCGCAACCTTATATCTTATTATGTTGTTGGCTATTCTGTTGATTAACAAAGAGAAAATAATAACAGTAATTAAAACACTTTCCTATTTTGATGCAACTGCTAAAACATCTATGAAGGAAAAGCTAATCAAGTTTTCTGTTGTAGCGCTAATAATTGTGGTTGTTTTTGTTCTCGATCAATTGGTTGTGAATTGGTTGGGTCACGGAAAGGGATAGTCGCATTGCAGCACAGGTACTCGAATTAATTATCTACAGAATACAGTATGGTTTATAAGTATATACGAGTACTTCTACAAGATATTTTTTACTTAAAAGCTGTTTTCATATGGCATTTCGCGTGGCATTTATTCGCTTTATACTGCTAGTTTACAATCAATTACAGGAAAAAACCCCTCTACCTTTTAACAGTTCCGCCAGAAGTTTTATATAATTTCATGGTCCAATTGGCAACAGTCTTTTAAGATTGTTCTGCCTTTTTATGTTGAACCTATGGAGCCTACACAAACAGACCCATTCTCTGAACAAGAGAACGAGACAAACGATTCACAAAACATGCAAAAAGTATCTTCGAATACTGCCTTAGAAGATTCAACTTGGGGGCGCTTTATTCCGTGGTTTTTATCCATTACTTGTATCGCTGTACTTGCTGTGATTGGTAATTTTTTAATCGAAAACGTCGAGTGGTTTAAACGAACCGCCTACGAGATCGAGCTTATAAATGCACAAGAGCCTGTGTATCGCATTCATACCTATCATATGCATATGAGCATGATTAAAAATTCTGTCGGAATCTTTTCTGGCTTTGCGATTATGTTTTTGGGTTTAGGTGTGGCATTTTATAGCCTTAAAAAACAAACCAATCTAGATTTACAATCTAAGGTTTGGTCTGCCAGCGTCGCTACGGCCTCACCGGGAATCATTGCCTTGTTGGTTGGGGGCACTATTATTATGTATTGCGTAGGGAACAAAAGCGATTTCCCGCCTTTTCCAATCATTTTTGAACAAGGCGCTAAGGTGGTGTATCCCGAAAACGGTGAATCCTCTGACTTTTCGATAGAACAAGACGAAGAATTACCCATAATTGATTCTCCTTTTGAATCTTCAGAAGTTTCGCTAGACTCCTTAGAAGCGGCATTAGAAATAGCGCATTAAATGCGTTTTAAACAAACGATATTATGAAAACAAAACTAATTTTTTTGGCCTTGGTTGTGCTGTTTGAAGGCTACATCTTTGGCCAAAACGAGTTCGAAATAGCTGCAACGGCAATGACCTTAACCAGATTGAGCGTAAAAGCGCAGCAAGATAAAGATGCTTCTTCTTTAATCGTGTATCAAAATGCTTGGCTAGAACTCAAAGAAGACTATCCAGAAATGGTCGGGAACCCAACCTTTATTCAAACGGAACAATTTTTTGATCAAGTGAACAATGCCTATGCGAGCAGTGTGGGCACTATTAGTTATAATATGGATGGAATAAACGACGTTGTGATGCCCGATGCGAGCGGGGGAGACATTGCTGTTATCGATGCTCCTTTGGGATGGTCGTATTCTTGGCAAATGCCAGACTGTGACGAGGCCTTTGGTTCTGGTCAAATACGTATACAAGATGTACAGGTGATGAAGGCAGTACTCGGCGCCCAGTCCGACGACCCAATTGAGCTAGATTCCGATCAAATCAACGCTGTGACTAATTATTATAAGCAATTAGGAAACGTAATTTTTAAGAATAAACGAAGCAATACGTTTACAAACGTCGATGCGTTTACATCAAAAGATGTTCAAAAACTCAAAAAATACCGTCAAGCTCAAAAAGAGACACAGAAATTTAAAGCGCTGCAACAGCTTGAGTTGGCTAAGCCTGATACCACAAACGACGCAGACCGAATCAGAAGCAGACAGCTAAACAGAATTAGAACCTCCCTGCAGCGTGTTGACGGAGGCTTGGTGAACGATGGTGGCCGTCGTTAGCTAATTTCGTTTTTAAATATCGCAGTTTACTTCATGATAATGGTCAATTGTTTCGCCTAAGAATTGTCTATTTTTAGGCAAATATTTGTTTATGAAAACAAGAACAGAAACCGATTTGTTAGGCGATATTCAACTAGACGATGCCCTGTACTACGGAGTGCACACTTGGCGAGCTATTCAGAATTTTAAAATTTCGAAATCGAAAATAAGTGAGTATCCACTTTTTATTAAAAGCCTTGTAATCACTAAAAAGGCATGTGCAGCTGCCAACAAAAAAATTGGAACTATTCCGCAAGAAAAGGCAGATATGATTTTGCAAGCTTGTGACGAAATTCTTCAAAATTTAGATGTCTATGCTCAATATTTTCCTACCGATGTGTTTCAGGGAGGAGCAGGCACCTCTGTAAACATGAACACCAACGAGGTAATTGCCAATGTGGGTCTAACCCTTAATGGCCATGCCAAAGGAGACTATGACATATTAAACCCTAACGACCACGTAAACAAGTCGCAATCTACCAACGATGCGTATCCTACGGCTTTTAGGATTTCGTTGTATTTGTATATCAATCTGCTTCTAGAAAAACTAGATGTGTTAATCGAAAGCCTCGACGCAAAGGCCGTTGCCTTTAAAGAGGTGCTAAAAATGGGTAGAACCCAATTACAAGATGCCGTGCCTATGAGTTTGGGTGACGAGTTTGGCGCCTGGGCTACCAACTTAAAAGAAGAGACAAAGAGCTTAACTCGATGCAGGAATTTAATTCTTGAGGTAAACTTGGGAGCAACGGCTATTGGGACTGGTGTGAACGCACCCGAGGACTTTTCGGATTGTGCGATTGGCTTTTTAAAACAATTTACGGGCGGCGATTTTGTGAAGGCAGAAAACCTTATAGAAGCGACCTCGGACTGTGGTGCCTACGTAATGATCTCTGGCGGATTAAAACGAACCGCGGTAAAACTCTCTAAAATTTGCAACGATTTACGACTCTTATCGTCGGGCCCACGCTGTGGATTGAACGAAATAAACTTGCCAGAGATGCAAGCTGGGTCTTCTATTATGCCAGCCAAAGTAAACCCTGTGATCCCAGAAGTGGCCAATCAAGTATGCTTTAAAATAATTGGGAATGATGTAACCATTTCTTTTGCGGCAGAGGGAGGCCAATTGCAACTTAATGTGATGGAACCCGTAATCGCTCAATGTATGTTTGAATCTATTGAGCTTTTAGGCAACGCCTGTAGCACACTGGCAGAAAAATGTATAGATGGTATTACGGCCAATGCTGCGCATACCCAGGAGATGGTATTTAATTCTGTTGGAATCATCACCTATTTAAATCCTTTTATTGGGCATCATATGGGCGATATTATAGGCAAAGAAGCGGTCGCGACTGGTAAATCAATACGGGAGTTAGTTCTCGAAAAAGAACTATTATCAGAGGCCGAACTAGACAAAATATTGAGCGTAGAAAACTTGATGCACCCTACCTATTCGGCCCAGTTGCATAAAAAGGAATAGATGCGCATTAAATCTTAAAAGTAATCACGGGTCTTTGCGCATGATTTACCAAGTCTTCGCTAATGCTGCCGTTAAAAAAGTGAGCTAAACCTTTACGGCCATGTGTGCTCATCCCGATAAGCTGGGCGTTGTTGTCTTTGGCAAAGTTTAAAATTCCCTTTTCTACCGTATGATCGTTGTGAATGTTTAGGGTGTAATTTTCTAGCCCCATGCCTTTCACAAAGTTGTGCATCATAGAGTTAGCTTCGCTCGATGTTTTAAAGTCGGCCACGGTGTTCACAAATAATAAATGTAAGGTTGCCCCCACACTTTTTGCAAAACTGTGCGCCTTAGTAAGAGTTGTTCTGCATTCTGCCGAAAAGTCTAAGGCAAAAACAAAATCCTTTATCTCAAAACCATTGTGATCGTTTTTAATAACCAGCACCGGAATTTTAGAGGTGCGCACAACTTTCTCTGTGTTACTGCCTATAAACATCTCTTTAAAACCACTGGCACCATGAGAACCCATCACGACCAAATCAATTTCGTTGTTCTTTACAGCCGCCTGAATGCCTTCATAAATCTCTTCGTATGCAACCTCTTGATGCACGGTAACATCCTTTAAATAAGGCTTTGACGCGATTTCTTTAAAATTTTTTTCGGCGAGCTTGATAAAAAATAACGATTCTGGCAGATGCTCACTAGACCCAGAATTGGCAAGGTGTAATGGCATTTCTAATAAATGTAATAAGTAGATTTCTCCATTGTGTTTTTTGGCCAAATTGGCCGCAACTTTAAGAGCATATTCTGCTTGGAGAGAAAAATCGGTGGGGACAAGAATTTTTTGCATCGTTGTGGTTATTTATAAACTATTAAATTACAAAATAAAAACGTGCCTTTCAGAATTTTAGAAATCAAAAAAATGTCCTATATTTGCACCGTTATTATAGGGATCAGTAACTATGAGGGGACGAAAAGTCCCCTCTTTTTATAGACTATGTTCAAGCAAAAGGTAACCCAATTAGTCACAGAGGCTTTGGCTCAGGAGCCATCTTTATTTTTGATCGATTTGTCGATAGGCGAAAACAATCACATAAAAGTGGTTTTAGATGGCGATAATGGAGTGAGCGTAAAAGACTGCATCGCAGTGAGTCGAGGAGTAGAACACAACTTAGACAGAGAAGAGCATGATTTTTCGCTAGAAGTGACTTCTGCGGGAGTGTCAGAACCACTAACTATCCCAAGACAGTTTGTAAAAAACACAGGGAGAAAGCTTAAGGTTAAAACCAAAGATGGGCAAACCATCGAAGGCGAACTCACAAGCTCGAACGATACCAGCTGTACCTTACAATGGAAGACCAGAGAACCCAAACCAATAGGCAAGGGTAAAGTGACGGTTCAGAAGGAAGCAACGCTTGACTATAGTAACATAGTAGAAGCAAAAGTGATGATAAATTTTAATTAAATTTTGATATGGAGAATATCGCGTTAATCGAATCTTTTTCGGAGTTTAAAGACGACAAATTAATAGACAGGGTTACCCTGATGGCAATTTTGGAAGATGTTTTTAGAAGCGCCTTAAAGAAGAAGTACGGAGACGACGACAACTTCGATATAATTATCAACCCAGACAAGGGGGATTTAGAAATATGGAGGAATCGTATCGTTGTTGCAGATGACGAAGTCGAAGACGAGAATCAAGAAATCTCGCTAACAGAAGCTCAAAAAATCGAACCGGATTTTGAAGTTGGCGAAGATGTGTCAGAAGAAGTAAAGCTTATCGATCTTGGGAGACGTTCTATTTTGGCCTTGCGCCAGAATTTAATCTCTAAGATTCATGAGCATGATAATACAAATATTTACAAGCAATTTAAAGAGCTCGAAGGCGAGATTTATACGGCAGAAGTACATCATATTCGTCATAGAGCAGTAATCTTGCTCGACGACGAAGGCAACGAGATTATTTTGCCTAAAGACAGACAGATTCCATCGGATTTCTTTAGAAAAGGAGAAAACGTTCGCGGAATCATCGAGAGTGTAGAGCTCAAAGGAAACAAACCAGCGATTATCATGTCGCGTTCTAATCCTTTGTTCTTAGAGAAGTTGTTTGAACAAGAAATTCCAGAAGTGTTTGACGGTTTAATCACCGTGAAAAAAGTAGTTAGAATCCCTGGCGAAAAAGCAAAAGTAGCCGTTGATTCTTACGACGACAGAATTGACCCGGTAGGGGCTTGTGTTGGAATGAAAGGATCTCGTATTCACGGAATCGTTCGTGAGTTAGGAAACGAAAATATCGATGTAATCAATTACACCAATAACCTTCAGCTATTTATTACAAGAGCTTTGAGCCCTGCTCGAATCACTTCGATTAAAATAGATGAGGAGACCAAACGCGCCGAGGTAATCTTGCGTCCAGAAGAGGTTTCTAAAGCGATTGGTCGTGGAGGTCATAACATTCGTTTGGCAGGTCAATTAACTGGTTATGAGATTGATGTCTTTAGAGAAGGTGCGGAAGAAGATGTCGAATTAAGAGAATTTAGTGACGAAATCGATGATTGGATCATCAAGGAATTCAGTAAGATAGGTTTAGATACCGCCAAGAGTATTCTTGAAAAAGAGGTACAAGACTTGGTTAAGATGACTGATCTTGAAGAAGAGACCATCGTAGAAGTTATCAATATATTAAAAGAGGAATTCGAGGAGTAATTGTACCTTGCGGATTCCCAAAATAAAGTGAGAAGCATTTTATGGCCGAAACAAAAACAATGAGGTTAAGTAAAGTATTGCGCGAATTCAATATTTCGCTAGATCGAGCTGTTGACTTTTTAAAAGACAACGGATTCGAGGTCGAAGCGCGCCCTACTACCAAAATTACTGGAGAGGAATATCAAATCTTATTTGACGAATTCCAAACCGACAAAAGTAAGAAGGTAGCCTCTAAAGAAGTGGGAGAAGAGAAGCGTAAAGAGAAGGAAGAACTCCGTATCGCACGCGAAAAAGAGCTTGAAGAAAAGCAGACCCGTCAAGAAAATTCTAAGGTCATTAAGGCCAAGGCACAGTTAGACGGCCCTAAGCAAATTGGCAAAATCGACCTTGAAGGCGATAAAAAAGAACCAGAGGCAGCTCCTGTAGAAGAAGCGCCTAAGAAGGTAGTTGCCAAAAAAGAAGTGGCTAAAGAAACACCTGCCAAAGAAGCTGCTCCTAAAGAGCAAAAAGAAGTCGAGCCGCCAGTAGCCAAAGAAGCACCAGCAGCCAAAGAAGCTCCAGCAGAAAAAGAAACAGCTCCGACAGCACCAAAAGAAGTAACAGAAGCTTCTTCTGAAAAGGTTAAAACGCAGTATCAAAAATTAGACGGCCCTAATTTTACCGGTAAAAAAATTGACTTGACTCAGTTTAAAAAGCCTGAGAAAAAGAAGAAGGAAGAAAAGCCAAAAGAAAAAAACGAGAAGCGTTCTAAGCGTCGTCGTATAAGTAAAGAACCTTCTGGTGGAGGTAACAGACATAATCAGCGCGGAGGCCGTAGAGCTCCTATTGTAAAAGAAGAGCCTAGCGAAGAAGAAGTGCAAAAGCAGGTACGCGAAACCCTAGAAAAACTGCAAGGTAAATCTAACAAGGGTAAAGGTGCCAAATATCGAAGAGAGAAAAGAGATTCTCACCGTGCTAAGACAGAAGAAGATCTGGCACAACAAGAAGCAGAAAGCCAAACTTTACGCGTTACAGAATTTGTGACCGTAAGTGAGGTCGCAACTATGATGAATGTTCCAGTAACCAATGTGATCTCGGCTTGTATGTCGTTGGGAATGATGGTGACCATGAACCAACGTCTAGACGCAGAGACCTTATCTATTGTTGCAGACGAGTTTGGGTTTGAAGTAGAATTTATCACTGCCGATATCGAAGAGGCTATTCAAGAAGAGGAGGATGCTCCAGAAGATCTTCAGCATAGAGCGCCTATCGTAACGGTGATGGGTCACGTAGATCACGGTAAAACATCCTTGCTAGATTATATTCGTGAAGAGAATGTGATCGCAGGAGAGTCTGGAGGAATCACACAGCATATTGGAGCCTATGGAGTTACTTTAGAAAGCGGCCAAAAAATCGCCTTCTTAGATACACCTGGTCACGAAGCGTTTACCGCGATGCGTGCAAGGGGTACACAAGTAACCGATTTAGCGATTATTGTGGTTGCAGCAGACGACGACATTATGCCGCAAACCAAGGAAGCGATTTCGCATGCGCAAGCAGCGGGCGTTCCGATTGTATTTGCGATTAACAAAATTGATAAGCCAACAGCAAATCCAGAAAAGATTAAAGAAGGACTTGCAGCCATGAACCTTTTAGTAGAAGATTGGGGTGGAAAAATTCAATCTCATGATATCTCTGCCAAAACAGGTGAAGGTGTTACAGAGCTTTTAGAAAAAGTGCTTTTAGAAGCCGAACTACTAGAGCTTAAGGCAAACCCAGATAAAAAAGCAAACGGTACGGTAATCGAAGCTTTCCTTGACAAAGGACGTGGATATGTATCTACTATTTTAGTTCAGGCAGGTACCTTAAAAATTGGGGATTATGTGCTTGCTGGGCAAAACAGCGGTAAAGTAAAAGCCATGCAAGATGAGCGTGGTCATGACGTAGAGTTTGCTGGGCCATCAACCCCAGTGTCTATTTTAGGATTAGACGGAGCACCTCAAGCGGGTGACAACTTTAACGTATTCGAAGACGAGCGCGAAGCAAAAGCTATTGCTACCAAGCGTACTCAATTACAGCGCGAGCAATCTGTTAGAACACAGCGTCATATTACCTTAGACGAGATTGGTCGAAGAATCGCTCTTGGCGACTTTAAAGAACTTAACATTATTCTTAAGGGTGATGTGGATGGTTCTGTAGAGGCCCTGACTGATTCGTTCCAGAAGTTGTCTACAGAAGAGATTCAGGTTAATATTCTTCATAAAGGAGTTGGAGCCATTACAGAAAGTGATGTGTTGTTAGCTTCTGCATCAGACGCGATTATTATTGGGTTTAACGTTCGCCCTATGGGCAACGCCAGACAGATCGCCGATAAAGAAGAAATCGATATTAGAATGTACTCGATAATCTATGACGCCATTAATGATCTTAAAGACGCGATGGAAGGAATGTTATCTCCTGTTATGAAAGAAGAGATCACAGGTACGGCAGAAATTAGAGAGACCTTTAAGATTTCGAAGGTGGGAACTATTGCGGGTTGTATGGTAACGAATGGTAAAATCTTTAGAAACTCTGGGGTACGATTGATTCGTGAAGGAGTTGTTGTTTATACAGGCGAATTGTCTTCGCTTAAACGCTTTAAAGACGATGTAAAAGAAGTCGCCAAAGGTTACGATTGTGGTCTTCAGGTGAAGAATTACAACGACATCAAAGAAGGTGATATATTAGAAGCCTTCCAAGAAGTAGCGGTTAAAAAGACTCTTAAGTAAGAGCAACCATATAGTTTATAAAAAAACGACTCAATTTTGAGTCGCTTTTTTTTGATACAATTTCTTTTTTCGGTTAAATAACAAACGACATTGATGTGGTTTAATCTTGATTTACATTCTTAGATCTTGATCCAATCTTAAAGAAGAAGATTCAATTTTCTGCTGAGAACAGGGCATTAAATTCATAAATCTTGGTAATTCGAATTTGCCTTAATTAACAAATTACAGTAAATTAAAATTGGGTGGGGCTAAGAAGCCCCGATTTCGAAATGAGTTAAGTCCCATCGTGTTTGATTACACGATTAAACAAATAAGCATTTAAACATTTGGTTCAGCTTTCGGCGAAGCGGAACACCTATTATTTTAACTGAAAGGATGTAAGTTTGAGAGTTACTTCTTTCTCTCTGGCTGAAAAATAAACGCCGCGGGAAACTTGGCTTGAATCTCTAAAAGTGCTCTGTCTGCGGCAAGGCGTGACGCATAATTCCCTACCCAAACTTTATAATTTGGTGTTTCATACTCCAAAGTGGCCGGCCACGCTGCAAAGGTCGAACGATACCTATTTATCACTGCATTGGCTCTCGATCTTTCGCCAGAAAAAATTTGAATCGTAAAGCCATCACTCAGCTTATTTCGCTTTTCTAAATCCTTTTTAAGCTCTAAGAGTTGCGGAATCATCGCGTCTTGATTTACGCTTACCTGCCCTTGTTGTGCATAAGAAATAGAAGTAGTTGCTAGCAGTAAGACGCTAGAAATCAACAGAGTATTAATCAAATTTTTCATAGTGTTAATCACTTACAGTGTCAAAGGTAAATGATAATAACTAAAAGCGTGCCGTTTTTATTATTTAGAATAATTATAAATTAATAATTAACGAACTATTCACATTTCCAGAATCGACTTTATATCGTACTTTTGTGCCGTTATTTATGGCACTAAAACTCACCTTTTTTACTAACCAAAAAAGAAGAGATTCGGCCTAATGTAAGACGATAATTCAACCTGAAGTATGAAAAAGGTGAAACACCGAAATCTAACCAACAGATTATCACTCTCATTGCTAACCCTTCTGTTAGCATTTTCTACAATTAGTTTTTCGCAAGAAGTAGCAGAGGCTGCCCCAACTGGTGGCCCCGATCTTGTAAAAGGCGAAGCATTGTTTAAGGCCAATTGTGCGTCTTGTCACAAGCGATATAAAAAGAGCGTAGGACCAGCGTTGCATGGCGTATCATCTAAGCATGATGTTGACTGGATTTACGCTTGGGTGAAGAACAGTGGTGACATGGTCAAGTCTGGAGATGCTGCGGCGATAGCCATTTTCGAAGAGTATAACGGTAGTGTGATGACTACTTTTGAGGCGCTGTCTAACGAAGACATTGATAATATTTTAGGATATGTAGAGCAGCCTAAACCAGAGCCTGTTGTTTCTGCCGCTGGCGGCGGAACTGCCGGAGGTGATACCGGAGGAGGTGTTTCTAACAATGTAATTTTAGGAATTCTTGCTTTAGTTTTCCTTATGCTGTTGGTGATGTTGTTGTTAGTAAACAAAACATTGCGCCGTATTGCCGAGGCAAACGGAGTAGAATATCAAGAACAAGAAAAACGCCTACCGATTTGGAAGGCCTTTGCGCAGAATCAATTTTTGGTATTTGTCACGGCTATCTTCTTACTGTTGGCTAGTGGGTACTTTGCCTACGGATGGATGTCTCAAATTGGAGTAGATCAAGGGTACGCGCCAGTGCAACCGATTCACTACTCGCATAAGATTCATGCAGGAGCAAACGAAATCGATTGTAAATACTGTCACAGTTCCGCCAGAAAATCAAAACATTCAGGAATTCCTTCTTTGAATGTTTGTATGAACTGTCACAAAAACATCTCGGAATATACAGGTGAAGAAGACCTAGAAAAAGGGTATACAAAAGACTTCTACACTAAAGAAATCAAAAAATTATACGAAGCAGTTGGATGGGACGAAGACAATCAGAACTATACAGGAGAGACTAAACCTGTAGAATGGGTTCGTATTCACAATCTTCCAGACTTCGCTTATTTTAATCACTCTCAACACGTAACAGTAGCAGGAGTGGAGTGCCAGAAATGTCACGGTCCAGTAGAAGAAATGGAGATTATGTATCAATTTTCTCCGCTGACTATGGGATGGTGTATTGACTGTCACCGCGAAACAAACGTAAATATCGAGAGCAATGAGTATTATGCTAAAATTCACGCAGAGCTCTCAAAAAAATATGGAGTAGACAAGCTTACAGCGGCTCAAATGGGCGGTTTGGAATGCGGTAAATGTCACTACTAAAATAACCTTAAGGCAAATTCAATTTTCAATATGGCATCAAACAAGAAATACTGGAAAAGTGTTGAAGAGCTAAACGAAAACAGCTCGATTCTTGAGACGCTACAACAAAACGAATTCGTTGAGCCAATTCCTACCGACACCTTTTTAGGTGACAAGGAAACCTTAGAGAGTTCGAATACATCACGTAGAGATTTCTTAAAATTTGTTGGGTTCTCGACTGCGGCAGCCACTTTGGCCGCCTGTGAAGGCCCAGTGATAAAATCGATTCCTTATGTAGTGGCACCAGACGAGATTGTTCCTGGAGTAGCAAACTACTATGCGACTTCTATCGCAGATGGTTTTGACTTTGCTAACGTACTTATTAAAACGCGCGAAGGACGTCCTATCAAAGTAGAGAACAATAGCATGGCTGCCCATAATGGGAGTGTAAATGCAAGAGTTCATGCCTCTGTGTTGTCTATGTATGATACGCAGCGTTTGTCTGGCCCAATAATGATGGGCGAAACAGCAACCTGGAGCGATCTTGACGATGCGCTTAAAGGGCAAATGGATGTGGCTATGGCAGGAAAGGATGTGGTTTTATTAACCCAGACTTTTGCCAGCCCAACAACTTCAAAATTAATTGCAGAATTTACTGCTAAGTATCCTAACGTACGTCACGTAGTTTATGATACGGTATCTTCTTCTGAGGCCTTAGAAGCCTTTAATAATAAATTTGGCTTTAGAGCCTTAGCAGATTACGACTTCTCTAAAGCAGAGACTATCGTATCTATCGGCGCCGATTTCTTAGGAGACTGGCAAGGTGGAGGGTACGATGCAGGTTATTCCGCAGGACGTATGCCTAAGAAAGGTAAAATGTCTAAGCACATTCAGTTTGAAGCCAATATGACTTTAACAGGTGCTAATGCCGATACGCGTGTACCAGCAACCAACGCAGATCAAAAAGCAATTTTACGTGCGCTTGCTGGAGGTAGTACCTCTGGTTTGACAGAAAGACAGCAGCAAGCTGTTTCTGCCGCTAAAAAAGCGTTGCAAGAAGCAGGTAGTAAAGGGGTGGTTGTTTGTGGAATTTCTGATGTTGGAGCGCAAGCTCAAGTGTTAGAATTAAACGCAAACAGCGAAGTGATGGATACCGATGCGCCTAGAATGACGCGTCAAGGAGATGCTGCTCAGGTGATGGAAGTAATCGCTGGAGTTAAGTCTGGAACTGTAAAAGGACTTATCACCGTTGGTGTAGATCCTTTGTATTCATTCCCAGACGCTGGATTTGCCGATGCCTATAACAGCTTACAATTTAGTTTGGCCTTTGCCATGAAGCCAGATGCAACCGCATCTGCAGCTAAGTTTGTTGCTGCAACACCACATTACTTAGAGTCTTGGGGCGATGTTCAAATAAAGAAAGGGCATTTTGGGTTTATGCAACCTACGATTAGACCTCTGTTTGATACGCGTTCTTTTCAAGATACACTACTCGCCTTATTAGAAAGCGATAAAACATACTATGAGTACTTAAAGGAGAATTGGGAAACCAATCTTGGCAGTACCTCATGGAACCAAGCCATTCAAGACGGAGTCTTTAGTTCTGATTCTGCAATGGCCGAAATGACAGATTCAAGTACCGCAACTCCTGCAGAAGAATCTACTTCTTCTGAAGCACAAGACGGAGGTTCTGGAGGGTACGAATTGCATTTGTATACCAAGACGGCGATGGGAGATGGTCAGCAAGCAAACAACCCTTGGTTGCAAGAAATGCCTGATCCGATCACAAGAGCTTCTTGGGATAACTACTTAACAGTATCATCTAGCGATGCAGCTGCCATGGGTCTCACTAACGAAAATGTTGCTAATGGAGCATTAAACGGTAGCTATGCTAATGTGAGCATGGGAGACGTTACAGTTTCTAATGTACCTGTGATAATTCAGCCAGGACAAGCGAAAGGAACTGTTGGTTTGGCTCTGGGATATGGTAAAACTGCTGGGGTGCAATCAGAAATGCAAACTGGGGTGAATGCCTATGCTTTATACAATGGCTTCTCCAGCGTACAAAATGTAACAATTAGTAAAGCAACTGGAACACATGAATTTGCCTGTGTGCAGTTACAACATACAATGATGGGTCGTGATATTATTCGCGAAACAGACTTGAATACCTACAATAATGAATCTCCATCTGAATGGAATCCAATAAAAAAGGTATCTAAAGACCATCAAGAAATAGCGGTAAGTTCTCCAGATGCAGATCTTTGGGAATCTTTTGACCGCTCCATTGGGCATCACTTTAATATGTCTATTGACTTAAACGGTTGTACTGGTTGTGGAGCTTGTGTGATAGCATGTCATGCAGAAAACAACGTTCCTGTTGTAGGTAAGTCAGAAGTAAGACGTAGCCGTGATATGCATTGGTTACGTATTGACAGATATTATTCTTCTGAAGATACTTTTGCTGCCGATGCTACCAAAAAAGACGAATTATCTGGACTTTGGGGTGACCAAGGTTCTTTGGGCGGGTTTGGCGAGTTAGAAAGTCCAGACGAAAACCCTCAAGTGGCCTTCCAGCCAGTGATGTGCCAGCATTGTAACCATGCTCCATGTGAGACGGTTTGTCCTGTTGCTGCAACGTCGCATGGTAGACAAGGTCAAAACCAAATGGCTTATAACCGTTGTGTAGGTACACGTTACTGTGCCAACAACTGTCCTTATAAAGTACGTCGTTTTAACTGGTTCTTATACAACCAAAACGACGAGTTTGACTTTAACATGAACAACGACCTAGGTCGTATGGTATTAAACCCAGATGTGGTTGTACGTTCTCGTGGTGTGATGGAAAAATGTTCTATGTGTATTCAAATGACACAAAAAACCATTTTAGATGCCAAGAGAGATGGCCGTATGATTAAAGATGGCGAATTCGCAACAGCATGTTCTAATGCATGTAGCGCTGGAGCCATTACGTTTGGAGATATCAATGATCACGACAGTGAGATTTATAAAAAGAAGAAAGATAGTAGAATGTATCACCTATTGTCTGAAGTAGGTACAGAACCAAATGTGATGTACCAGACTAAGGTGAGAAATACATAATAGTATTATAACTAATAATTTTTAAAAAGGATATGGCGTCGCATTACGAAGCTCCTATTAGAAGACCTTTAATAACCGGTAACAAAAGCTACCATGACGTAACCGTCGATGTAGCAGCACCGGTAGAAGGTACAGCCAATAAATCATGGTGGATCGTCTTTTCGATTGCACTAATTGCCTTTCTATGGGGAATTGGTTGTATTATTTATACCATCTCTACCGGAATTGGTACTTGGGGTCTAAACAAAACTGTTGGATGGGCCTGGGATATTACCAACTTCGTTTGGTGGGTAGGTATTGGTCACGCAGGAACACTGATTTCTGCAGTACTATTATTGTTCCGTCAAAAATGGAGAATGGCAATTAACCGTTCTGCAGAGGCGATGACAATTTTTTCTGTAATCCAGGCAGGATTATTCCCGATTATTCACATGGGTCGTCCATGGTTAGGATATTGGGTATTGCCTATTCCAAACCAGTTTGGTTCGCTTTGGGTAAACTTTAATTCGCCATTGCTTTGGGATGTATTTGCGATCTCTACGTATTTATCGGTATCATTGGTATTCTGGTGGACTGGTTTATTACCTGACTTCGCGATGATTCGCGATCGAGCGATTACGCCTTTTACAAAAAAGATGTACAGCATCCTTTCTTTTGGATGGAGTGGACGTGCCAAAGACTGGCAGCGTTTTGAAGAAGTATCATTGGTATTAGCCGGTTTGGCAACTCCTCTAGTACTTTCTGTACACACCATTGTATCTTTTGACTTTGCTACCTCGGTTATTCCTGGATGGCATACCACGATCTTCCCACCTTACTTTGTGGCTGGGGCGATCTTCTCAGGATTTGCTATGGTAAATACCCTTCTTATTATTATGAGAAAGGTATCTAACTTAGAGAACTACATCACGATTCAGCATATAGAGCTAATGAACATTGTAATTATGATTACAGGTTCTATCGTAGGTGTGGCTTATATCACCGAATTGTTTATCGCTTGGTATTCTGGAGTAGAGTACGAGCAATATGCTTTCCTTAATAGGGCAACAGGTCCTTATTGGTGGGCGTATTGGGCGATGATGACCTGTAACGTATTTTCACCACAGTTTATGTGGTTCCCAAAACTAAGGCGAAGCATTATGTTCTCCTTCTTTATATCGATTGTGGTAAACATCGGAATGTGGTTTGAGCGTTTTGTGATTATCGTGACTTCATTGCACCGTGATTACTTACCTTCTTCTTGGACGATGTTCTCACCAACATTTGTAGATATAGGAATCTTTATCGGAACCATTGGATTCTTCTTTGTGTTGTTCCTATTATATGCAAGAACCTTCCCGGTAATTGCTCAGGCAGAGGTGAAATCGATTCTGAAAGGATCGGGAGACTATTACAAACGTTTGCGCGCAGAAAAAGGCGACGACACTCCTCATTATGAGATGCCGTCTGGTGCTGCAGCTGTGGCCCATGAGGCTCCTAAACAAGTTGAATCTAGCGACGACGCAGGAGCAGATTTACTGGCCAGTTTAGGTAGCTTCGACCCAGCAACTCAAACTCAGGACGACTTAAAACGCATTAGCGGGGTTGGTCCTAAAATGGAAGAGAAATTACATCAGTTAGGCATTTACACTTTCGAACAAGTAAGTAGAATGACCGACAGAGAATACGATTTATTAGACAGCATTACTGGCGAGTTCCCAGGTCGCGCAAAACGTGACGATTGGGCTGGTCAAGCTAATAACCTTAAAAACAACTAAGGATGGCATCAAAAGTAATTCATGCTATATACACCGACGACGACATTCTAATGAATGCCGTAAAAGAAACCCGTAAGGCTCATTATCATATAGGAGAGGTGTATACTCCTTTTCCAGTGCACGGGCTCGATAAAGCTATGGGACTCGCAGATACCCGTATCGCGATCACCTCATTTATGTATGGATGTGTAGGATTAGCGGTGGCAATCACGATGATGAATTTTATCATGATTCAAGATTGGCCACAAGATATTGGTGGTAAGCCAAGCTTTAGTTATATAGAAAACATGCCGGCATTCGTGCCTATCATGTTCGAGATGACTGTATTTTTTGCAGCTCACTTAATGGTGATTACTTTTTATATGAGAAGTAAGTTATGGCCATTTAAAAAAGCAGAGAATCCAGATGTAAGAACCACAGACGATCACTTTTTAATGGAGGTGGATGTAGAGAATCACGACGTAGACGAATTGTCAAGATTCTTATCTGGAACTGGTGCAACCGAGTTGTCTATTGTAGAAAAAGATGAAGATCACTAAGCATATGAAGCGTATATTATACAGTGCCGTTTTTGTTGTAGTTGCCTTGTCACTTAGCTCATGTTTTGACGAGAGCAAGCCTAACTACCAATTCATGCCTAATATGTATGAGCCTGTAGGTTACGAAACCTATGGCGACTATGGTATTTTTCCTAACAATCAGGAAGCCATGCTACCAGCAGAAGGTTCTATCCCTAGAGGTTGGATGCCATACGAATACGAAAATAACAACGATGGATTGCTTTTAGCCAAAGCCGAACTTAAAAATCCGGAGCCTGTTACTCAAGAGAACCTTGATGCAGGTAAAGAGCTATACGAAATTTACTGCGCCGTATGTCACGGAAGTAAAGGAGATGGTCAAGGAATTTTAATGAAGCGGGATAAGTTTTTAGGGATACCTAGTTACGGAGACGCCAACAGAGAAATTACGCAAGGTGGAACTTACCACGTACAAATGTTTGGTCTCAATTCGATGGGTTCTTACGCATCTCAAACGAACGAATTAGAGCGTTGGCAAATTGCGATGCACGTACAAAACTTAACAGCGGCACTTAAAGGAGAAACTCCGTTAACGGTCGTAGAGGCTGGAGCAGATCTAGATGTAGCTGGAGATCATGGAGAAGACGATGTAGATAGCGGCGAACATGACGAAGGAGACCACGGAGAAGATTCAGACAACGAAGGGCATTAATAATAGAATAAAGAGATACTAATAACTATGTATACACTACCTAAAAAATTAAAAATTTTCGCGATTATCTGCATGGTACTTGGTGCTATTGGGGTATCAGCTGGGTTTTTATCAGTTCCTGGTTCGGTAGATGAGGTTAAAGAAATGATGGCAAGCCATGACGATGGTCACGGGGGTGGCGGTCATGATGCCAGCACTGCACCTAGCGAAGGCCACGACGATGGCCATGGTGGCGAAGCTGCCGCTAGCGAAGGTCATGGAGACGATGCTCACGGAGGCGACGCTCATTATGAGCATGTTCTTGGACAGCTACAAAACCGTCCTTGGTCTGCGATTTACATTGCTTGTTTTTTCTTTATGATGATTGCCTTGGGTACCACAGCCTTTTATGCAATACAATATGCCGCACAAGCTGGATGGTCCCCTGCACTCTTTAGAGTGATGGAAGGAATTTCGGCCTATTTACCTGTTGGAACGCTTCTTTTGTTTTTATTATTAGTCGCTTCTGCTGTAGGGATGAATCACATCTTTCACTGGATGGACCCAGAATTGGTAAACCCAGATAGCGATCATTACGACAAATTAATCGCTGGTAAATCTGGCTTTTTAAACATTCCATTCTTTTTGGCTAGAGCTGCAATCTTTATGCTAGGATGGAACCTATACCGTTGGATTTCTCGTAAGTACTCTATCAAATTAGACGAGACCAACGACCAAACGTATTTCAAAAAATTATTTAAGTTCTCGGCTGCATTCTTAGTATTCTTTATTGTTACTGAATCTATGATGTCTTGGGACTGGATTATGAGTTTTGACCCACACTGGTTCTCTACCTTATTTGGATGGTATGTATTTGCCGGTATGATGGTGTGTGCATTTACAGTAATTGGAATGGTTACTATGTACTTAAAATCTAATGGGTATTTAGAATTCGTAAACGACAGTCATATTCATGATATGGCGAAGTGGATGTTTGCCTTTAGTATATTCTGGACCTACCTATGGTTCTCTCAATTTATGCTGATTTGGTACGCTAATATTCCAGAAGAGGTTACATATTTTGTAACGCGTATAGAAGACTATAATATTCTTTTCTTTGGAATGGTAGCGATGAACTTTGTGTTCCCATTACTTATTTTGATGAACAGCGATTACAAGCGAGTGAACTTATTTGTAATCATGGCAGGTATTGTAATTCTTGCAGGACATTATATCGATGTGTTTGTAATGGTAATGCCAGCAACTGTAGGCGAATCATGGTACATTGGTTTACCAGAAATTGGAGCGATGTTGTTCTTCTTTGGATTGTTTATTTATGTAGTATTTAATGCACTTACCAAAGCGCCATTAAAAGCTAAGAACAACCCATTTATGAAGGAGAGTGAGCATTTTCACTATTAATAATTAAGAGTTTTAAAGTAGAGCTATAACGATGACCGTATTTTTAACTTTAGTAGTAATTATCCTCTTCACTGTTAGTGTTTGGCAGATGAATAAGATCTTTATGATGTCTCGTCCTAAGGACACAGAGGATTCTCAAATAGCCAATGATAAAGACAACAAGGTAAACGCTTACCTCATGTTGGGATTTGTAATCTTTATCTATGTGCTTTCGTTTATGTCATTTTATCTCTGGTGGGATTTATTGCTACCAGAAGCCGCTTCTGAGCATGGTGTAGAAATAGATCAACTATGGTTGATTTCGATGATAATCATCTTTATCGTTGGAATTATCACGCAATGGTTGTTGCATTATTTCGCGTTTAAGTATGCTGGAAAGAAAGGACAACGCGCTACTTTCTATGCAGATAACGACCGTTTGGAATTTATCTGGACGATTGTACCAGTAATTGTGTTAGCCGGTCTAATTATCTACGGACTATTCACTTGGTCAGACATCATGAACGTAGATACAGAAAACGAAGACCCAATGGTGATAGAGCTTTACGCTTTTCAGTTTGATTGGAGAGCTCGTTATGCTGGCGAGGACAACACTTTAGGTGATGCCAATGTTCGTTTGATCGAAGGTGTTAACCAATTAGGTGTAGACGAGGCCGACCCAGATGCTCAAGACGACATCATCGTAAGCGAATTACACCTACCTGTTGGTAGAAAAGTACTTTTTAAGATGCGTTCTCAAGACGTATTGCATTCGGCTTATATGCCACACTTTAGAGCACAGATGAACTGTGTTCCAGGAATGGTAACCCAGTTTGCATTTACGCCTAGCATCACTACGGATCAGATGCGTCTCAACGACGAAATCGTTGCCAAAGTGGCTCATATCAATGAGATCAGAAACCAAAAGAACATCAAACTTGCCGCCGAAGGCGAAGAGCAGTTAGAGCTTTATGAGTTTGATTATTTATTGCTTTGTAATAAGATTTGTGGTAATACACACTACAATATGCAGATGAAGATTGTTGTAGAAACCGAGGAGGAATTCGAAGAGTGGTTAGCTACTCAGAAGAACTTTGCCACAACTATGAAAAACTAAAAAGAACTATTTAGATATGTCAGCAGAAGGATACGAACACCCAGTAGATCACGACGATCACGGACATCATCACAAAGAAACTTTCATCACTAAATATATATTTAGTCAGGATCACAAGATGATATCTAAGCAATACCTAATTACAGGTTTGTTTATGGGAATCATTGGTATTGCAATGTCTTTATTATTTAGATTGCAATTGGCTTGGCCCGATAAAGAATTTGGTATATACGAAGTTCTTTTAGGAAAATGGGGAGACGGTGGCGTTATGGACCCAAGTGTTTATTTGGCACTGGTTACCATTCACGGAACCATCATGGTTTTCTTTGTTTTAACAGCAGGTCTGAGTGGTACTTTTAGTAACTTACTTATTCCTCTTCAGATCGGAGCAAGAGATATGGCCTCAGGATTCTTGAACATGATCTCTTACTGGCTGTTTTTCTTATCGAGTATAATAATGGTATTGTCGCTGTTTGTAGAGGCGGGACCAGCATCTGCTGGTTGGACGGTATATCCTCCACTTAGTGCCTTGCCACAAGCAATTCCAGGTTCTGGAGCGGGTATGACCCTATGGTTGGTATCTATGGCCATCTTTATCGCTTCGTCCTTATTAGGATCGCTTAACTATATAGTAACGGTAATTAACTTGCGTACCAAGGGAATGTCTATGACGCGTTTACCATTAACCATTTGGGCGTTCTTCGTAACGGCTATTATCGGGGTGGTATCGTTCCCAGTATTATTATCTGCGGCACTAATGATGATCATGGATCGTAGCTTTGGGACGTCGTTCTTCTTATCAGATATTTATATCGCTGGAGAAGTACTTCACAACCAAGGTGGTTCGCCAGTATTGTTTGAACACTTGTTCTGGTTCTTAGGACACCCAGAAGTATATATCGTATTGCTTCCTGCCCTTGGAATCACTTCTGAAGTGATTGCGACTAACTCTCGAAAACCAATTTTTGGGTATCGCGCGATGGTTGCTTCTATTCTGGCAATTGCATTTTTATCTACCATTGTATGGGGTCACCACATGTTTATCTCAGGGATGAACCCGTTCTTAGGTTCGGTATTTACCTTTACAACACTACTTATTGCAATTCCATCTGCGGTAAAAGCATTTAATTATATAACCACCCTCTGGAAAGGTAATTTGCAGCTCAACCCTGCGATGCTGTTTTCTATTGGTTTGGTTTCTACCTTTATCACTGGAGGACTTACCGGAATTATCTTAGGAGATAGTGCACTAGACATTAACGTACACGACACCTACTTTGTGGTAGCTCACTTTCACTTGGTAATGGGTATATCTGCTCTTTATGGATTGTTTGCAGGGGTCTATCATTGGTTCCCAAAGATGTTCCAGGGTAGGATGATGAACAAAAACTTAGGTTATGTACATTTCTGGATCACAGCCATAGGTGCCTACGGAGTATTCTTCCCTATGCACTTTATTGGAATGGCCGGACTCCCTCGTAGATATTATACCAATTCAGCCTTCCCTTATTTTGACGATCTAAGCGACGTAAACGTGGTAATTACCATCTTCGCATTGATCACTGGAGTGGCGCAGTTGGTGTTCTTATATAACTTTATACATTCAATGTTCTATGGTAAAAAAGGACCTAAAAACCCTTGGAACTCTAACACCTTAGAATGGACTGCAGAGGTTAGGCATATTCACGGTAACTGGGATGGACCAATCCCACACGTACACCGTTGGGCTTATGACTATAGCAAATTAAACAAAGACGAATCTGACTATGTTATACCAGGTCAGGATTTCGTACCACAACATATTCCGCTTCAGGACAACGAAGAAGAAATGAATCATTAGCGTAACTCAACGTACCGCTTTAAAAAAACCCTTCCCTTTAACGGAGGGGTTTTTTATTATATTTGGGCACTAACCAAACAAATCTTAATGTCCAAGTCACGAAGCTTTTCTACGTATTGGGAATATTTTAAACAAGCTGTTTCTGGGCGTCAGCAGGAGTTTACCACCGGTAGTATCCGCAAGGCTATCTTTATGCTCTCGGTACCCATGGTACTCGAGATGATGATGGAATCAGTTTTCTTTCTAGTCGATGCCTATTTTGTATCGAGCCTAGGGCCCAACGCCATTGCAACGGTGGGTCTCACAGAATCTGTGCTCACTTTGGTGTATGCCATAGCTATAGGTTTAAGTATGGGTGTTACAGCCATAGTTGCGAGACGAACAGGTGAAGGCGATTTAAAAGGCGCTTCTAAAACAGCGGTACAAGCGATTTATTTAGGTATCATCGTGGCTTCGATGGTAAGTGTTTTAGGGATTCTTTTTCCCAAAGAACTGCTGGCCTTAATGGGCGGTGAACCAGACTTAATTGAGAGTGGTTATAAGTACACTCAAGTACTATTGGGCGGGAACGCTACCATCATGCTGCTCTATATTATCAATGCGATATTTAGAGGAGCTGGTGACGCATCTGTTGCCATGAAAGTATTGATCTTTTCTAATGTACTCAACATATTGCTCGACCCGCTTCTTATTTTTGGTTGGGGTCCTGTTCCAGCATTTGGAGTGCAAGGAGCAGCCATCGCAACGACTATTGGTCGTGGTAGCGCTGTAATTATTCAACTGTTGGTTCTTTTTTATGGTTGGAGTAAAATAAAAGTGGCACTCAAAGAATTTGTGATCAACGCAAAACTAATGTGGGCGCTAGTAAAGGTTTCGCTAGGCGGAATCGGTCAGTTTTTGATTGGTACTTCTAGCTGGGTATTTTTAATGCGCATCATGGCAGAGTTTGGCAGCGAGGTGCTGGCAGGATACACCATCGCAATTCGTGTACTCATGTTCACTTTAATGCCATCTTGGGGAATGAGCAATGCCGCGGCGACGCTCGTTGGTCAAAACCTAGGAGCTGGTAATCCAGATCGTGCTGCGATTTCTGTTTGGAAGACTGGCAAGTACAATGCCTATTTTATGATTTTTGTATCGGTGTTTTATTTGCTCTTTGCAGAGGCAATCATGCGGGTCTTTAGCGATCATCCCGAAGTGATAGAAAACGGCGCTCTGAGCCTACGAGTGATTGCCGCGGGCTATGTGTTTTATGCCTACGGAATGGTAATCATTCAAGCATTTAATGGGGCAGGAGATACCAAAACCCCAACCATAATAAATTTCTTTTGCTTTTGGGTGTTTCAGCTGCCTTTTGCCTACTTGGCGGCCATCGTTTTTGAGATGGATGTGCTGGGAGTATTATTGGCTATTACCTTTGCAGAAATCTTAATCGCTGTGATAGGTATTATCTACTTTAAAAAAGGAAAATGGAAGTCTGTAAAAGTATAAGTCTTTACAGGTAAAGCCAATAGGTAACTTTTAAATTGATGGTCCTAAAGCGAGGTGCAAATACATCTTCTGTATAATAATTGTCGTTGTATACCAAGAACAAATCCGACAGCGGAGCAAAACGCCATTGCAAACGGGAATTAATGCCTACATTCCCAGATCTAGAATTGTATTGTATTAAGGTGGCCCAAAACAGCGATTTATTAAAAGTCACATCAACCCGAGGGCTAATAAGCCAAATGTCATTATCAGAATAAGGCTCTGGCAAATCGATTTTATCATATCGTCCCTCTACAGACAATGACAAATGAGGTTGTAATCTGTAGTTTAAATCAAGCTGCTGCGTAAAAATAGAACCATTAAAAAACTCTCCATAAGTAGATTGTGCATTATAGAAAAATTTATGCCTATTGTCTGATCTGTATTCCAGTTCTATGGTTGAGTAGGTATAGTCAGAGCCAGCAGGTAAGGGGACTCCATCTGCGAGGGAAGGGTCAAATTCGTCAAAGAGTTTTGTATATCTATTTCTAATGGTAGCTCCTAAATTCGATGTGTTTTTAAGCTCGGCTCGCCAGCTAGAAATGATGATATAATCTGCCAGTTCGAAGTCGAGTTCTGGTCGCCAAATAAAAATTGGGAGCGTACTAAAGGTATGCTGATTCACGATTCCCTTTTTAGGAAACAGTAAATATTCTAATTGAGGATCTACTTTAAAAATGTCTGTACGGCGAATAAACCCTAAGTCAGAATTAAAATCGTCGCCCACAAAAACGCCGCTCATTCTAGCCCGCCAATTTTTTATGCTATAGGTAAGTCTTGCCCCTGCCGAATAATCTTTATCTCCACTTCCAGGGGTAAACGACTTATGGGCAAAGAATTTGCCATTCCAACTGTTGTCTACATTGGCTAGGTTATAATCTAACCCAACAACTCGATTGTATTCCTCATCTGGGGCTACAAAGTCTTTATCTCCGGTGTTTTGACGGTTAATAAAAACAGCGCTAATGTTAGAGCGGCTAAAAAGCTTGTGCTGTAACGCAATCACCGTATTGTTATTGGCCGCGATTTCGTTTTTGTCGTCGCTGACAGTTTGCATGTTAAGAATCCCAATACGAAAGTCGTTGTTGAGTTTTCCACTTAGCCTAACCCCAGCGATGATGTCATTCTGAATTGAGTTTCCGCTGGTATCTTGTGCGATTCCGATACGTCTAGAGAAAAACGGATTGGCATCACGAGCGTTTCCAAAGTCGGCAAAAAGGTCGCTGTTCTCTATAAAAAATTGACGTCTTTCTGGCAGGTTTACTTCAAAGCGTGTAAGATTAGTTACTTGCTGATCTACTTCTACCTGCGAAAAATCTGGATTGATTGTTAAATCTAGATTTAGACTATTCCAAAGAGTCAATCGTGCATCACCCCCCACTTTAAACTCGGTAAAATCGTCGTCGTTCTCGTAGTCGATTCCAGCCAAACCATTTACATAAGGAATAATAGAGATTGGACTTTTTGAATTACCCAATGGACGTTCAAAAATCATATCGCCCATATAGGCCAAATTAAAAATAAACTGATTTTGCGGGATTTGTGTCCAGGTACTTCGTTCGTTGTCTTGCGTATCAAATGAATAGCTGTTAAAACGCCAACGGGTTTCTCCTTCTCGAAACTTAAAAGCAGATAAAGGTATCGCCCATTCGCATATATAATAGCCATCGTGCTTGACGGTTTCTCCAACCCATTTGGTGTCCCAACTGGTGTTGAATCCTCTTAAATTGGTGCCTCCTCCAGAAATCAAAGCTTCTCTTAATACGCCTTCTGGATTGGTTCCAAAGAAAAAGGCGTTCGCCCCATCGTTAAACGTATCAAACATTAGGGTTACATTATCGCTGCCGCCTGCTCTAAAATCACGACGTAAAGACGGTACTATATAATCGTTTCCGCCAGTAGATTCTACGCGAATTCCAACATATAATTTACGATCGTCAAACATAAATTTAATAGTCGTTTGATTACGTGCACGTACACTATCGGTAGGGAAGTATTGCCAAAAATCGGTTGCGGGCTGAGCATCTGCCCACTCGGCTTCGTCTAAAACTCCATCGACAACTATAGGATTTGAGATGTATTTTACGGTAACGCTATTGGTTTGTCCAAAACTAAGAAGACCCCAAAAGGTGGCCAGACTAATTAAAATAAAGTTACGCATTGATGGTGGTTAGATATCGAGTACTAAATTAACAAATTAAGGCTTTGCCTTTGAGGCATTAACGTTCCTTTGTGATTTATAAAAAACAACACTCAAAAAGCAATCTCAAAGGGCTAGTTTGTATATTTGTGATATGAACGAAAATCTCGATCCAAACGGAGAACACTTCACTCCAGAAGAACAGGAAGTCGAAAAAAAACTACGGCCCCTTACGTTCGATGATTTTACGGGACAGCAACAAGTTTTAGACAACCTAATGATTTTTGTTGAGGCGGCTAATCAGCGCGACGAGGCCTTAGATCATACGCTTTTTCATGGCCCTCCAGGATTGGGTAAAACCACCTTGGCGCATATTCTTGCCAACGAACTTGACGTGGCCATTACCGTTACCTCAGGTCCTGTTTTAGACAAGCCTGGAGATTTGGCAGGATTGCTTACCAACCTAGACGAGCGAGACGTTTTATTTATAGATGAAATACACAGATTAAGCCCTGTGGTAGAAGAGTATTTGTATTCTGCGATGGAAGATTATAAAATCGATATCATGATCGAGACAGGGCCAAACGCACGAACGGTTCAAATTAACCTGAATCCCTTTACTTTGGTAGGTGCAACCACACGTTCGGGCTTGCTAACCGCTCCCATGCGCGCCAGATTTGGGATTGCGTCACGTTTAGAATATTATAAAACCGAGTTGCTCACCACCATTATCGAGCGTAGCGCGACTATTTTAAAAATGCCCATTACCATGGAAGCAGCTATCGAAATTGCGGGTCGAAGTCGTGGAACACCTCGTATCGCCAATGCGCTTTTAAGACGAGTGCGAGATTTTGCTCAGATAAAAGGAAATGGCACCATCGATATCGAAATTTCTAAATATGCATTGTCTGCCTTAAATGTAGATGCCCATGGACTAGACGAAATGGACAACAAGATTTTGGCAACCTTGATCGATAAGTTTAAAGGAGGCCCTGTTGGAATCACCACAATTGCCACGGCGGTCTCAGAAAGTAGTGAAACCATCGAAGAGGTATACGAACCGTTTTTAATTCAACAGGGGTTTATCATACGAACTCCACGAGGACGAGAGGTGACAGAGGCTGCATACAAGCACTTAGGAAAAGACAAAGGAGGCACACAAGGCGGTCTGTTTTAAACAAATACACCTATGGCTACAAGGCCAAAATATACCTACCCACCGCGATTGCCACTGCTGCGGTTTTTTAAAAATGCCGAGGCGATTCGTAAAAATCCTATTCCCTTTCATCGTGACTTTTTTAATAAATACGGCGATAGCTTTTCGGTAAAATTAGGCAGAACCAAACACCTGATTCTGTCTAGGGATAAAGAGGTAGTACAGCACATTCTTAAAAAACAGCATAAAAACTATTACAAGTCTAATATTCAAACCAATTATTTGTCTAAATACTTAGGCTTTGGATTGTTGACCATTAACGGCGATTTTTGGCTTAAACAAAGGCGATTGATTCAGCCGGCATTCCATAAAGAAAAAATGCAAGGTCTGATTAGACTCATGCAGCAAACCATAAAAGAAGAACTTTCTGCCCTACCTACAAACGCTACCGTAGATGCTTACCCGATTATGAATCATTTGGCTTTTAAGATAGTGGCCAATTCATTGTTTGATATTTCTATAGAAGAGGTCACCCTTACCAGATTGCAGCTTATCATAGAAAAGATTCAACACTTTTTGGTAAAAGAAGTTCGATTGCCGCACAAAGGCTGGTGGTTTAAAGTCTCTGGTCAAATTGCTCGTCATAAAAAATTGGCACATGAAAGCCGTGAGATTATTCAACAAATCATCGAGCAGCGTAAACATAGCGACGACCAATTCGACGATTTACTTGATCTGTTATTGGCCACGCGTTACGAAGACACTGGTGAGCCAATGTCTATGCGGCAATTAATAGACGAAATCACCATACTTTTTGTTGCTGGACATGAAACCACGGCAAATGCGTTATCATTTACACTGCATCTATTGGCCAAGCACCCAAAGGCGGCCAATACCATATTTGAAGAGGTGACGGCTTTAGAAAAACAGTACGACCAACCCGCTGATCGCTTGCCTAAGATGGAGTACACCAAGGCCTGTTTAGAAGAATCCATGCGGTTGTTTCCGCCAGCTTGGATCACAGATAGAGAAAATTTAGAAGATGACCAGCTAGCAGGTTATCACATAAAAACAGACACCTTGGTAGGCGTATCGTTTTACGAACTACACCGTAACCCTGCCTATTGGGACAAGCCAGACGACTTTATACCAGAACGGTTTTTAGGAGATGCTCGCAAGCAAACTTCTGGAATTTATTTTCCGTTTGGCGCTGGCCCCAGAATGTGTATTGGGATGGGCTTCGCCATGTACGAAATGATGTTGGCAATTGGGCATATTGTCTCGCGATATGAGTTAGAAACTACCCAAGATAGTATTGAATTGTTACCTCTTATCACGCTAAAACCAAAAGCAGTTCATCTTAAATTTATACCTCGAACTTGAGCAACATTACCCAACATACCAAATTGATAAAGCAAGAAGCAAAACGCCTCGGATTTATGGCTTGTGGGGTTAGTAAAGCACAATTTTTACACGAAGAAGCACCGCGTTTAGAAGCTTGGTTAAACAAGCAAATGCACGGAAGTATGCAGTATATGGAAAATCACTTCGACAAGCGATTGGATCCTACCTTGTTGGTGCCAGGTGCAAAAAGTGTGGTTTCGCTCTTGCTCAATTATTATCCAGAAGCCGCTCAAAATAATTCGAGTTATAAAATTTCTAAATATGCCTACGGAACCGATTACCATTTTGTAATCAAAGACAAGCTAAAACATCTTCTGGAATTTATTCGGCAAGAAATTGGTGAAGTAGATGGGCGAGCATTTGTCGATTCGGCACCAGTGCTAGACAAGGCCTGGGCAGCAAAAAGCGGTTTAGGCTGGATTGGGAAGCATAGCAATTTGCTATCTAAACAAGCAGGCTCCTTCTATTTTGTTGCCGAATTAATCATAGACCTCGAACTAGAGCACGATAGCCCAGTTACCGATCATTGTGGCAACTGTACTGCCTGCATCGATGCTTGTCCTACCCAAGCAATTGTGGCTCCTTATGTGGTAGATGGGAGTAAATGCATCTCTTATTTAACTATAGAATTAAAGGATCAGATCCCGTCCCAATTTTCGGGTAAAATGGACGACTGGATATTTGGTTGCGACGTTTGCCAAGATGTGTGCCCATGGAATCGTTTTTCTGCAGCTCACAAAGAACCACTTTTTGATCCCAACAGTCAATTGATCGACATGGATAAAAACCAATGGGAAGAACTTACCCAAGAGTTGTTTCAGGAGGTGTTTAAAAAAAGCGCGGTAAAACGAACCAAATACACAGGGCTTATGCGCAACATCAATTTTGTGAACTCCAGCAAAAAATCAACCTGATTTTTTGAGTTAAGATTTCGCCTTTCGCCCGAGTAACTTACCTTTGTAGCTTCGAGCAACCTAGATGCCGACTAACTTTAGCCTATGAGCAAACCAATTAAAAAAAGAGAAGCCTTACGATATCACGCATATCCAAAACCGGGTAAAATAGAAGTTGTGCCTACAAAAAAGTACAGCACCCAGCGTGATTTATCTCTTGCCTATTCGCCAGGTGTGGCAGAGCCTTGTTTAGAAATAGACAAAAAAACGTCAGACGTCTATAAATATACCAACAAAGGAAATCTGGTAGCGGTAATCTCTAACGGAACCGCAGTGCTTGGTCTTGGGAACATTGGTCCAGAAGCCTCCAAACCCGTGATGGAAGGGAAAGGGTTGCTATTTAAAATTTTTGCTGGAATTGATGTGTTCGATATTGAAATCAACACACAAGACGTAGAAGAGTTTATAGCGACCGTAAAAAATATCGCGCCTACTTTTGGCGGAATTAATCTAGAAGATATTAAAGCTCCAGAAGCCTTTGAGATCGAGACACGTTTAAAAGAAGAGCTCGATATTCCTATTATGCATGATGATCAGCATGGGACGGCCATCATTTCGGCTGCGGCTTTACTCAATGCCTTAGAAATCGCAAAAAAGAAGATCGATAAAGTAAAGATTGTAATAAGCGGAGCAGGTGCTGCGGCGGTTTCGTGCTCTCGTTTATACATCGCTTGTGGTGCCAATCCAAAAAACATTGTGATGCTCGATTCTAAGGGCGTTATTAGAAAAGATCGTGAGAATCTAACCAAAGAAAAAAAGGAATTTGCGACAACTCGAAAAATAGACACTTTAGACGAGGCACTCAATAAGGCAGATGTTTTTGTGGGCTTGTCTATCGCCAATATTGTAACTCCAGCTATGCTCGAGACCATGGCTAAAGATCCAGTGGTTTTTGCTCTGGCCAATCCAGATCCTGAAATTGCCTATAATCTGGCTATTAAAACAAGAGATGATATCATAATGGCCACCGGGCGTAGCGACCATCCTAATCAAGTGAATAACGTGCTTGGTTTTCCGTTTATATTCAGAGGTGCCTTAGATGTTAGAGCAACAAAAATTAATGAAGCCATGAAGATGGCCGCCGTTAAGGCACTGGCCGAATTGGCCAAAGAACCCGTTCCAGAACAAGTAAATATAGCCTATGGAGAAACGCGTCTTAATTTTGGACATGATTATATCATTCCAAAGCCTTTCGATCCCAGATTGATTACCGCTATTCCGCCAGCAGTGGCGAGAGCAGCAATGGAAAGTGGCGTGGCAACATCTCCGATTAAGAGTTGGCAAGCCTACGAAGATCATTTGCATGAACGAATGGGCAGCGATAACAAAATTGTACGTTTATTATTAAACCGTGCTCGAACCAATCCTAAAAAAGTGGTCTTTGCAGAAGCCGACCAACTCGACGTGCTAAAAGCCGCTCAAATTGTGGCAGACGAAGGCATAGCGATTCCTATTTTGTTAGGGAGAAAAGACGTGATTCACGAGCTAATGCTGGAGATCGAGTTTGAAGACGATATTGAGATTATCGATCCAAAAGCAGACGAAACGCTACCGCGCTTAAAAGCCTATGCAGATACCTTCTGGAAACTTAGACAACGCAGCGGTATGACGCTTTATGATGCAGAGAAGTTAATGCGAGAGCGCAATTATTTTGCGGCGATGATGGTTAACGAAGGAGACGCCGACGGCCTTATTTCTGGTTATTCGCGCTCGTACGCATCTGTTTTAAAACCTATGATAGAAACAGTTGGCACCTTTGAAGGAGTGAATCGTGTTGCTACTACCAACCTGATGTTAACCAAACGCGGCCCTCTGTTTTTGAGTGATACAGCTATCAATATAAATCCCTCGGCGAGCGAGCTTGCGAAGATTGCCCATATGACCGCTTATACGATGCGTATGTTTGGTGTAGAGCCTGCTATGGCCATGATTTCGTACGATAACTTTGGATCTTCCAAACACCCGTCTGCGACCAAAGTAAACGAAGCAGTTTCTATCCTGCATAAGATAAGTCAGGATTTTGCGGTAGATGGAGGTATTCAAACAGATTTTGCGCTAAATGGAGAAATGCTCCAGAGTAAATTCCCCTTTAGTAGATTGGCTGGTAAAAAAGTGAACGCCTTGGTTTTTCCAAATCTGGCTGCCGCTAACAGTAATTACAAACTACTAAAAGAGTTTGACGATGCCGATTCGATTGGTCCTATTATGCTAGGCATGCGAAAGCCAGTCCATATCCTGCAATTGGGCGCAAGCGTAGAAGAAATTGTAAATATGGTTGCTGTAGTAGTAATCGATGCACAGCAAAAGGAAAAAAGAGAGAAAGAAAAAACAAGGTTAAAATCCGCTGAAACGTCCAAAAAAAGGGGTAAATAACCCACTTTATTTTAACCTAATCGGGACTAGCAAATGCAAATAAATATGCTATATTTGGTCTTTTATCAAGCGTAGCGAATGATCACCCATTTAAAGGGCAGACTAGTTGAAAAGACTCCCACACACGTTGTTATCGAGTGCAATGGTGTTGGATACGAGGTAAATATTTCTTTACATACATTTTCCCTCATCCCCGAATCTGAAAGTGTAAAACTTTTTACTTACTTGCTAGTTAAAGAAGATTCGCATACTTTGTACGGGTTTTACGAGCCATCGGAGCGTGAAATCTTTAAGTTATTGATATCTGTATCAGGAGTTGGGGCCAGTACAGCAAGAACCATGTTGTCTTCTCTTTCGCCTGCTCAGGTGCAAGACGCAATTGCGACAAACAATGTTGCGGTTATTCAATCTGTAAAAGGAATTGGAGCTAAAACAGCGCAGCGCGTCATTTTGGATTTAAAAGATAAAATTTTGAAAGTATATGCTATGGACGATGTTTCGGCAGTTTCGAGCAATACGAATAAAGAAGAAGCGTTATCTGCTTTAGAGACTTTAGGATTCTCCAGAAAACAGACCGAGAAGGTTTGTCAAAAGATAATCATAGAAGACCCTAATGCCAGCGTGGAATCAATCATCAAACTAGCACTAAAAAACTTATAACAATTGAACAAGGAACATTACCGTAAGGCAGGGCTTTTAAGAAGCTGTATTTTCCTGTTAAGTATCTTAAGCACTTTGAGCGTGACAGCTCAAGATACCAACGAAACCGAGACGGACTCAACCAAGACGGGATTTGTTATGGGACGCATGGAACTTCCCACTCCCAGTGTAGAAGACAGCTATACCTACGACCCGATTACCGATCGCTACATTTTTACCCAGCGTGTAGGTAGTTTTGATATTACATATCCTACTATTCTAACACCAGATGAATATCACGACTTAGTCTTGAAAGAGGCCATGCGTGATTATTTCAAGACTAAGATCGACGCGGCCGATGGTAAAAAAGAAGGTTCCGAAGAAGATCAAAAGAATTTACTGCCTAACTTCTATGTGAATTCTAACTTTTTTGAAACCATCTTTGGCGGAAACACAATCGAGGTAATTCCGCAGGGGTCTGTAGAAATGGACCTTGGATTATTATACACCAAGCAAGATAACCCGGCTTTTTCACCGCGTAACCGTAGCAATTTAACCTTTGACTTTGACCAGCGTATTAGTTTAAGTTTGTTGGGTAAAGTGGGGAAACGTTTGCAGGTAACGGCAAATTATGATACAGAATCTACTTTTGATTTTCAGAATCAAATCAAATTAGAATACACACCTACAGAAGACGATATCGTTAGAAAAATTGAAGTAGGTAACGTGAGCATGCCATTAAACACCTCATTGATTCAAGGGGCGCAAAGTCTCTTTGGGGTTAAAACCGAATTACAATTTGGGAAAACTACCATTACCGGTGTTTTCTCTGAGCAAAAGTCAGAAACACGGACCGTAGTAGCAGAAGGTGGTGCGACTGTGACAGACTTTGACATCTTTGCCGCAGATTACGACGAGGATCGTCACTTCTTTTTATCACATTACTTTAGAGATCGTTACGATTCTAATCTGCAACAGTATCCTTTTATCAATACTCAGATTCAAATTACAAGAGCAGAGGTTTGGATTACCAATAGAACACAAAACACAGACAACGTTCGTAATATCGTTGCTTTACAAGACATTGGAGAATCAGACCCGTCTAATATTGGGTTATTAACGCCTCCTGCAGGATTTATCAATGCTCCGATTGGCGCTTTCCCAGATAACAGCAATAACGATTTTAACCCTTTCGGAATCGAAGGCGCTGGCCAATCTGTGCTTACAGCTGCTATTCGTGATGTAGCGAGTGTAGAAAGTGGCTTTGGCGGTGTTCCTGTTAGAGAAGGTTTGGATTATGCCAAGCAAGAAAATGCTAGAAAATTACAACCCAACGAATATGAACTTCATCCTAAATTGGGTTATGTATCGCTTAATCAGCGATTGAGCAACGACGAAGTATTGGCGGTTGCTTTCCAATATACTATTAACGGGCAAGTATACCAAGTAGGTGAATTCTCTAACGACGGAGTTAATTCTACAGGTTCTAATCCAGACGACGATGGCGATGGTATTCCAAACGTTGCAGATGTAGATGTAAACGGAGACGGCACCGATGATAACGGTACCGATTCAGACGGAGATGGAATTAACGATGCAACCGACGTAGACAACACTGGCGGAAACGATGTGAACGTTGACGGCATTGACGATAATTTTGTATTTGCAGAAGGTTCGCCTCAAAACTTAGTGGTTAAATTACTTAAGAGTAATATTACCAATGTTGAGCAACCGGTTTGGGACTTGATGATGAAGAACATCTATGCCCTTGGTGCTTACCAATTAGAAAGAGAAGATTTTAGACTAAACATTCTTTATACAGAAGCTTCTCCACTTAACTATATTACACCAGCAATTGGCAGCCCTACTTTTCCAGCGTTACCACTGCCAGAAGATGTAGACAACACCGTGTTGCTTAAAGTGTTCGAACTAGATCAATTAAACTATAATAACGACCCACAACAGGGGGGAGATGGGTTCTTTGATTTTGTGCCCAATATTACGGTAGATCAGCAAAACGGGCGTATCATCTTTACCAAGGTCGAACCATTTGGAGAATTCTTATTCGATAAATTAGGTGCCAGTCCAGGATCCGAAAATTACGACATGCCAGATACGTATAATGCCAACCAGGACAAATACGTATTTAGAGAACTCTATACCTCTACCAAAACTTTTGCGACCCAAAATGCGAGTGAAAAGAACAAGTTCCAGCTTAAGGGTAAATACAAATCGTCTGCTGCAGATGGTATCCCAATTGGCGGCTTTAATGTGCCTCAGGGTTCTGTAACCGTGAGCGCAGGGGGTCGAATTCTCGTAGAAGGAGTAGACTATACCGTAAACTATCAGTTAGGGCGTGTGCAAATATTAGATCAAGCATTGCTTAACTCTAATACCCCGATCGAAATCACCACAGAGAACAACTCTATTTTTGGGCAACAGACAAGACGTTTTACAGGTTTAAATGTAGAGCATAAGTTTAACGATAACTTTATGATTGGTGCTACTTACCTCAATTTGAACGAGCGCCCAATCACACAAAAATCTAATTATAGCTACGAGCCTATTAACAATACTATTGTTGGATTAAACGCTAACTTTTCTACAGAAGTACCCTTTTTAACACGCTTGGTAAATAAGTTGCCAAATATTGATACCGATGTAGCTTCTAATGTTTCGCTTCGCGGAGAATTTGCGTATCTATTTGCAGGAGCTCCAAAAGTGAGTGATTTTGATGGAGAGGTAACCACCTATGTAGACGATTTCGAAGGAGCACAAACAGCGTTGGATGTGAAGACTCCAACAACCTGGTTTTTATCGAGTACTCCAGTTGGTTTTGGTGGCGAACTTCCTAACGGAGATTTGGCCTATAACTATAACCGTGCCCGTTTGGCATGGTATTCTATCGACCCATTATTTTACAGCAGCCAGCGCCCTGATGGTATCACAGACGAAGACCTTTCTAGCTTTGCCACGCGTAGAGTGTTTATAGACGAAATCTTCCCAGAAGTAGATATCGTGCAAGGGCAGACCCAAGCATTATTCTCTTTAGATTTGGCTTATTTCCCTTCTGAACGTGGGCCTTATAACTTTAACCCAGAAGCCGCTGGAGGAAACACCTTGCCTAATCCAGGGAGTCGCTATGCAGGGATAACTCGCCAATTGACCAGTACAGATTTTGAGCGAACCAACGTAGAATATATTCAGTTTTGGGTGATGGACCCTTATGTGCATGATCCGAGTATAACCGACCGTGGTAAGGTTTCTTTTAACTTAGGTAATATCTCAGAAGATATTCTTAAGGATGGTCGTAAGCAGTATGAGAACGGATTACCCGCAGACGGTAGTAATACCAATACAATTCCAACAGTATATGGTAAAGTTCCATCACAGCAATCGTTGATTTATACCTTCGACACAGAGGGGGCACAACGCCTAAATCAAGATATTGGATACGATGGTATTAACGATGCCGATGAGGCTATAAATTATCCTGCTTTTGCTGGATTAACAGATCCATCGGGAGATAACTACCAATACTTTGTGCAAGCAGAGGGTGGTATCGTGGAGCGTTACAAAATGTACAATGGGGTAGAGCAAAACTCTCCCGTAGAGGTGACAAACACAGATCGTGGGAATACAACACAGCCTGATGTAGAAGACATCAACCGTGATAATACCATGAACACCGTAGATAGCTATTTTCAATACGAAGTCCCTATTTATCCAGGGATGAGTGTCGCAAACAATACGGGTGCGAATGGTGGGTCGCAAGACTATATTACCGATGTAAAAGAACTCGTTGTGACCATGGAAAACAACGAAGACATTCCAGTACGCTGGGTACAGTTTAAGATTCCGATTAGTGAGCCTGACCAATCTATCAATGGTATTTCTGACTTTAGATCGATTCGTTTTATGCGAATGTTTATGTCTGAATTTGAACAGGAAACTGTACTGCGTTTTGGAACTTTAGAGTTAGTGAGAGGGGACTACCGTCGTTACACAGAAACCCTTGACGCAACAGGCGAAGACAATTCGCTAGATGATACGCTTTTTGAAACAGAGGCCGTTAGTATCGAACAAAATGAGAACAGAGTGCCAATTCCTTACGTATTGCCTCCGGGAGTGCAACGAGAGCAATTGGTAAATCAAAATACCAACGTACGTCAAAACGAACAGTCGTTGTCTATGCGAGTATGTGGTTTAGAACCCGACGATGCTAGAGGGGTCTTTAAGAACTTTAATATTGACATGCGTCAATACAAGAACTTAGAGATGTTTATTCATGCCGAATCGATCACAACAGAAACACCGCTAAACGATGGAGAGATGGTCGCCTTTATTAGAATGGGTAACGACCTTTCTCAAAACTACTATCAGATTGAGATACCGCTTAACCCAACTAGCTTTGGCACCTCGAGTGCAGAAGCCATTTGGCCTATAGAAAACCGAATCAACCTTCCTTTAGAATTGCTTCAAGAAGTAAAGACCAGGGTTTTAGGTGATGCTGGATTTGACCCAACACAAGAAGTCTTTTTTAATCAGTCAGAACTAGGAGGTGATGGGGGTTCTGGGCCGGAAAATGATATGCGAATTGGGATAAAAGGAAATCCGAGTTTTGGAGCGATTAGAACATTAATGCTAGGTCTTAAAAACCAATCGAGCAACGACATCTGTGGAGAGGTTTGGTTTAACGAATTGCGTTTGTCTGATCTTGATAACGCCGGAGGATGGGCTGCCATTGCAAGTATGGACGCAAACCTTGCCGATTTTGCTACTTTTAGTGCTACAGGTAAAAAGAGCACCATCGGCTTTGGCTCTTTAGAGCAAGGACCGTTGGAGCGTAGCTTAGAAGATGTAGAGCAGTACGACTTGGTTACCAATGTTAATCTAGGGCAGTTATTACCAGAAAAATGGGCGATTCAATTGCCGTTTAACTACGGAAGATCTGAGCAATTAATCACACCTAAGTACGATCCAGAATTCTTAGATATCGAGCTAGAAACGCGATTGGATAATACTACAGACGAAGATGCCAAAGATGCGATTCAGCAACAGTCTACAGACTATACAAAACGAGAGAGCATCAACTTTATCGGGGTGCGTAAAGACAGGACTACAGACAAGACTCCAATGCCTTATGATGTAGAAAACTTGACATTCTCTTATAGTTATAACGAAGAAAACCACAGAGACTTTGAGGTGCAAGAAGCCTTGAGTCAGAATGTGCGCGTGGGAGGAACTTATAATTTTAACTTCCCTCAAAAATCATACGAACCTTTTAAAAAGAACGATTCGCTCTTTAGAGGTAAATATTGGAGATTCTTAAAAGACTTTAATGTAAACTATTTGCCAACCTCACTGGCCGTAAATTCTAATTTTACAAGACAGTATAACGAGCAAAAGTTTAGAGAAATCAATTTGTTGCCTGGCAATATTGGTCTACCAACATTGTTCCAACGCAATTATTTATTCGACTTTGGATACACTTTAAATTATAACCTAACCAAGTCGCTTAGATTTAACTTTAACTCTTCGAGGAATCATATCATAACAAACTATATAGACGACGGTGGATTGGTAGACAATACCATTGGTCTTTGGGATGGCTTCTTTGACATTGGTGAACCCAACAGGCACTTTCAGTCTTTGCAACTCAATTACGATTTGCCATTTAATAAATTCCCGTTCTTAGAATTTATAAGAGCTACCTATTCCTATACAGGAGATTACCAGTGGCAAGATGGTAGTGATTTGTATAACAACATTACTATTACCACAACAGATGGGCGTACCAGAGATTATAATCTAGGGAATTCGATTCAGAATGCAAGCACGCACAGAATCAATTCTACCCTAGATATGACTAATCTATATCGCTATTTAGGTCTTAAAAAGAAAGATGCTCCAAAGGCTTCTGACGACGATAGTAAAGGGGGGCAAAACGACTCCTTTGGCGGTGGCACGCTAACGGGCGGTAAAGACGACAGTGCTGTAGCGGGTGGCCCTCCAGGGGCAGGAGGCTTTAGTTCGGACAGCGGATTATCTGGCGGCGACAAGGCTGTAAATACCCTTATTGGTATTGTGACTGGTATTAAAAGGATTCAACTTAATTATCAAGAAAACAGAGGTACATTCTTGCCAGGATATAAAAACTCAATCGGTTTTATTGGAACCTTAAAGCCTACTACAGGATTTGTCTTTGGTGGGCAAGCAGATGTAAGAGACTTGGCGGCTCGAAAAGGTTGGTTAACTCTTTTCCCAGAGTTTAATCAGCAGTATACGGCTACAAAGAATACGCAGTTTGATTATCAGGCAACCTTAGAATTTTTACCCGATTTAAAGATAGACGTAAACGGAAACAGACAGCAGTCTGAGTCGTACGCAGAAAACTATATCGTGCGTGATTTCGAGTATAACTCGCTTACGCCAAATATCTTCGGAAACTTTAATATCTCGACCTTGCTTATTAAGACGGCATTTAGCACGAGCGACGAAGCTTCTAGTGCTACTTTCGAAGACTTTAGAAACAACAGGCTTATAGTAGCCAATCGTTTGGCAACTGAGTTTTATGGTACCAGTGATGTGCCTAGAGACCCTGCAACTGGATTCCCCGTAGGTTTTGGACGTAACAATCAATCTGTATTATTGCCGTCCTTTTTATCTGCCTATTCAGGGCAAAGTGCAGATAACGTAAAAACAGGCATCTTTAGAGATGTTCCCTTACCTAACTGGGATTTAAAATACACAGGTTTAATGCGTATCGCATGGTTTAAAAAGACCTTTAAGCGCTTCTCGATTCAGCATGGATACCGAGCGGGATATACCGTAAACCAGTTCCAGTCTAACTTGGATTACAACAGTAACAACCCTACAGAGACCGATCAAGCAGGGAACTTTAAAAACGAAACCTTGCTGGCCAATGTGAATCTTACAGAACAATTTAGTCCGCTGGTTAAAATTGACTTCGAAATGAAGAACTCGGTCAAAATTCTCGCAGAGGTTCGTAAAGATCGCGCCTTGTCTTTGAGCTTTGCAAACAACTTGCTTACAGAGATTCAAGGGATGGAGTATATAATCGGTCTGGGATATCGTATCAAAGACTTACGTATTGGCACCAACTTTGGTGGCAAGAAGAAAATTTTAAAGAGTGACCTTAACTTTAAAATGGATTTCTCTGTTAGAGATAACAAAACCATTATTCGTTATTTAGATATCGAAAACAATCAAGTAACTGCTGGACAAACTATTTATGGTTTGCAGTTTACTGCAGACTATGCGCTTAGCAAAAACTTGACGGCGCTATTCTATTACGATCATACTTTTTCTGAATATGCGATCTCGACGGCCTTTCCTCAGACAACAATTAGAAGTGGAATCACCTTGAGATATAACTTTGGAAACTAAATTCAACCTAAATATTTTATTACAATGAACATACCGGCTAACTTAAAATACACCAAAGACCACGAATGGATTAGCATCGAAGGCGATATTGCTACCGTTGGGATTACCGATTTTGCCCAAGGCGAATTAGGAGATATCGTGTATGTCGAAGTCGAGACCTTAGACGAAACTTTAGATAAAGACGAAGTATTTGGTACCGTAGAAGCTGTAAAAACAGTTTCTGATTTGTTCTTGCCACTTTCTGGCGAAATCATTGCCTTTAACGACAACTTGGAGAGCGAACCTGAGCATGTTAATTCGGATCCATACGGAGAAGGCTGGATGATAAAAATTCGCATTTCTAACGAAGATGAGATTAGTGAACTCTTGGACGATGCGGCATATAAAGAACTTATTGGGGCCTAAGACCCTTTTCTCTTTTTCTCTTCTTTATACTTTACTTATAACGATAGTAGCCCTATCGGAGCGATCAGGCTTGCCAGAAATACTCTGGTGGGAGTATCAAGACAAACTCGCACACTTATTTGCCTATGTGGTTTTGGGTTGTGCATGGGGATTAACATGGCTTTATTTTAGAAAAATTGATTTCTGGAAGCCTTATTTTGTTGTGTTAGTGAGCTCAAGTTTGGTTTATGGTACGATAGTTGAGGTATTACAGTTAACAACAACAACCAGCAGAACCGCAGATTTTTGGGACGTAGTCGCCAATACAATAGGGGTTATACTGGGTGTTGTTATTGCATGGTATGGTTATCATAAATGGTTAACTATTAAAAACTAACTATACCTTTTATATAAAAGAGAATTTCTATATTTTAGCAATCATATAAATTTCAAATCGTATGGAACCCAAGAAAAACCCAAAGGCCGACGTTGGCCGCAAAAGTACCCTGTATTTTCAGATAGGTATGATCGTAATGCTATTACTTGCTTGGCAAGCAATAGAATACAAGTCATACGATAGAAGTAATATTGATATTGGACAACTCGATATGGACGATGAGTTCGAAGAAGAAGTGCCAGTAACAGAAATTTTAAATCAACCACCTCCACCACCGCCACCGCCACCAGCTCCAGAAGTTATTGACGTGGTAGAAGACGAAGAAGAGGTAGAAGAAACTGTAATCGAATCTACAGAGACAGATCAGAACGAAGAAATCGTCGAGATTGAAGAAATCGAAGAGGTAGAAGAAGAGGTAATTGCCGATGTACCTTTCGCGGTAATCGAGAATGTGCCAATTTATCCTGGTTGTGAAGGCGAAAGCGGAAACAATGCCAAGAAAAAATGTATGTCTGATAAGATTGCCAAGTTTGTAAACAAAAAGTTTGATACAGAATTGGCAAGTGAGTTGGGTCTTTCGGGACGTCAACGTATCGCTGTACAGTTTAAGATAGACAGAAACGGAAACGTCGTAAACGTACGTGCACGTGCTCCACACCCTAGGTTAGAGCAAGAAGCCGTAGAAGTTGTAAAGTCACTTCCTAAAATGACGCCTGGTAAGCAGCGCGGAAAAGCAGTAGGAGTACTTTATTCACTACCTATCTTATTCCAGGTTCAGGACTAATAAGAAATTTATTTTGTTAAAAATCCCGCTAGCAGTAGCGGGATTTTTTTTTGGCACTACTCTTGTATTGTTAAGATATGTTTAACAATCAACTCATATAAGCAATGACCAAATACGTTTAAATGAGTTGTCTAAAAAGTCAGTAGTCATGAAGACAGATACCAAAAATTCAAACACTAACCAACTGACTAAAATGGCCCAAAAAAAACAGGTGAGCTACAAATGGAACTCCACCCTGTTTTTTCAAATTGGATTAATCGTGAGTATAGTCGCCGTTGGACTCGCCGTCGAACTCGTCAAGTTTGAGACCGTTAATTATGGTCCCCCAAAAATGACCCAACCCGACGATGTCGTATTCACTTTTAACAGTTTTATAATCGAAAAGCCTATGGCCAAGGCAGAAAAACCAAAGCCAAAAGTTGCCAAGCCAATTAGAGACATCACCAAAGTGGTGGTTGTAAAAAATTCGACGGCAACCATCGAAACCAAAATCACAGCAGATCCGCCAGTGATTAAGGTCGATCCAAATGCCAAGATCAAGATAGCTACCCCCAAAGCCGATCCTCCGGTTAAGCGAACGATGATTAACGTGCAGGTGGTTCCGATTTTTCCTGGTTGCGAAGGCATTTCAGACAGGCAAGAGAGTATTGACTGCCTTACCAAAAAGTTGCATTCGTTTATTGGAAGAAGGTTCGATACCGATGTAGCGGCTCGAGAAAATCTTAAGGGCACACAACGTATCTTTTGCACTTTTACAATCGACGCCAATGGTAACATTGTAAACATTCAGGCAAAAGCCAAGAATTCTAAATTAGTGCAAGAAGCAAAGAAAGTAATCGGCAAGGTTCCCAGTTTAACCCCGGGAATGCAAGGATCGCAGAAAGTGCCGGTAGACTTTAGCATCCCGATTATATTTGAGGTGCAAAACTAAATTTAAAACCCACTTTAAAAGTGGGTTTTTGTTTTATATACGATCGGTTTTTGAACAATCAATTGTGCATAATTGATGGGTAGTACCTCGCTTTCTCTTGGCAATCGTTAGATAAAAAAGCGTATCTTTCTTACCCCATAAAGCCACAATTTTTATGAAGCAACTAAGTCTGTTATTGCTCCTTTTGCTTACCGTTAGCGTCTCTCCAATCGTCGCACAAACACAGCTCTCAGCCTTCGAAACCTATCCGGTTTTTCCTAATTGTCAAAACCAAAGTGGCGAACAACTACGCGTTTGTTTTACCAATACACTACAAGATTTTGTTTACAGCAACTTTAAGGTTCCAGAAATTGTAAACAGCCAAAACTATACGGGTGAAGTCGCCGTTTTGTTTGAGGTGACCAAAGAGGGTGCCTTTGAAGTATTTTATATTGATGCTGCTTATCAGGAGCTTAAAGACGAGGTGTACCGTGTTTTTGCTGCGATGCCTGCCGTTGAGCCCGCAACATACAACGCAAAACCAACCTATGTGCAGTTCAGTTTGCCAATCGCGATTCCGTTGGTTGCTCCTGGAGCGCTTACAGCAAATCAAAGCGACACAGGCGTAACCGCTATTAATGAGGTTGCCTCAGAACAAGAAGACAGAACCGACGAGTATGATGAGATTCAAAATAAAGGCTATACCAACCAGGAGTTTAGAAGCCAGCTAAATATTCCGTTGTCGCATCAGCTCTATTCGAGTTTTGACCCAGCGCTCAACAAAATTGGTTTAAACAATCATACGGCACAAAAGCCTTATGTGTATGATCAAACCAATCAATATTTCGATTTTGAAGCCAATTATGCTCCCATGCTTAAAAACAAGACTTCGTGGTGGGGCCGTAAACTTTGGAACGAACATTTAGTAACCTTCACAGGAGAAGATTATTGGTTTAGTTTAGACCCAGGTGTCGATCTGCAAGTAGGTAAGGGCGACGATGTAGACACCTATAATAACACACGCTTGCTGTCTTTTCAGGGTGGACTCGGAAAAAATCTAAACTTTTATGCGGTTGTGTACGAAAGTCAAGGTCGTTTTGCAGGTTATTTTAATCGCTACGCGGAATCGATTCGTCCAGATGGCGGAAACCCGGCGATTATTCCAGCCCGTGGCATAGCAGAGGCCTTTAAAGAAGATTCGTACGATTATCCCGTGGCCGAAGGATATGTTAGCTATGCGCCTGGCAAGTATTTTAATATTCAGCTTGGGCATGGTAAAAATTTTATTGGTGATGGATACCGTTCGCTACTTCTGAGCGATAATGCCAGCCCATATCCCTATCTTAAATTAAACACTAGCTTTTGGAAGCTTAAATACACCAACACTTGGATGTCGCTTCGCGATGTGCGCTCCGAGGTTACATTGGACGGTTCGTTTAGAACCAAATATATGGCCAACCATTATTTAAGTTTGAATGTGACCAAACGCCTTAATATTGGACTGTTCGAATCTGTAATCTGGGAAAACGACAACGATCGCGGTTTTGATTTAAATTATTTAAACCCAGTAATTTTTTACCGAGCCATAGAGTTTTCTACCGGCTCAAGAGGTGGTAACGCTCTTATTGGGCTCACAGGTAAATATAAATTTACAGATCGCATTAACGCCTATGCCCAAGTAATCATCGACGAGTTTTCTTCTGGTGATATTTTTGGAGGAGACAAAAGCTGGAAGAACAAATTAGGGTTTCAGTTAGGAGCCAAGTATTATAACGCCTTTGGGGTTAAAAATCTTTATTTACAAGGCGAGTACAATCGCGTACGACCTTTTACATATTCTCATAACACCGTGGTGCTCAATTACGGTCATAACAATCAATCGATGGCTCACTTATGGGGCGCAAACTTTAGAGAGGCCATACTAATAGCGCGTTACCAGCGTAATAGAATATATGGCTTTGCCAAGCTCACCTTTGGCAAACGTGGCTTCGATTTTAACGACGGGAACGATACTTTCTTCTATGGTGGAAACATTTACCGCGATGAGGTCGATAGACCTTTTGAGACAGGTCATGAAGTTGCACAGGGGAATACCACAGATATATTTATTGGCGAGTTGCAAGCGGGTTATATCATAAACCCTCTTACAAATCTTAAGATTTACGGAAGCGTTATTTTTAGAGACTTTACACCGGAAGTCGATACCCTCACCGAATTTACCTCTAACTCAACTTGGGTAAACTTTGGTATTAGAACCGACATCTTTAATTGGTATTACGACTTTTAAGGCCTAGTCTTTTTTAGACAAACTCTTATATAGCATGGTTCTAAAAACTTCGCTTTTTATATAGAAGTTGCCATAGTCCATGTCGTCATATTTTTTAGTGAGCGCCTTATTTTGAGTAACATCGTCCAACGACATTCCATTGTCAATCTCGGCCTGAACTGCAGTTGCTGTAGCTTCGAGCATGCCTAAATATGCTTCGTATTCGGCTTTATTAGATAGACTACCATGACCAGGTATAATTTTGGTTTCGTCGTCTATTACCATCAAAGTCTTTTTAAACGCTGCTATATACCCTCGAATAGAACCACCCGAATTTAGATCGACATAAGGATAACGAGCGTTAAAGTAAGTGTCGCCTGTATGCAATACATTGCTCTCGGTAAAATAAAGTAGTGCATCGCCATCGGTATGGGCGTTGTCTACGTGAAAAACAGCTATCTGTTCACCATTAAAATAAAAGTTTAGCTTGTCGTTAAAGGTAATCTCTGGTAAACTTTCGACTGGTAGTGCATTGCCTTGACGGTCTTTACCTTTTGAGAGTCGGTCCCGTACATTATCATGAGCAATGATAGTAGCACCTGCCTTATTCATATTTGCGTTTCCACCAGTATGATCACCATGATGATGGGTGTTTACTAAATAAGTGATAGGCTTATCGCTAAGCGTTTTAATGGCCGCAAGAATCTTTTCGGTGAGCGGGGCAAATTGGTCGTCTATCACAAAGACGCCTTCTTCGCCTATACTCACTCCAATGTTTCCGCCAGCTCCTTCGAGCATATATACAGCACCATTTACAGGGGTTACCTTTATCGTGACGTCGGCTGCGGTTTGTGCCAGAAAAGAACTAGTTGCCAAAAATGAACATATTAGGGCTACAGAATTTCTAAGTATTTGATTCATGGGAAGTATCGTTTTTATAAAGATATTAAAACCGATTCAGCTCTTAGATAAAAATTCAATTTCGTTCCTGCTTTGATTGTTCTAATAGGATTTTACGAGTATCTTTGCAACCGCAAAAACAACCTAAAAGTAAGCGTAATTTGAAGGCTTCAACACATTCAGAGTCAACCCCTTCCTTGTTTAAGGACTTTTTGGATATTACCAAAGTCCGGTTGTCTATAAGCGTGGTGTTCTCGTCTGTAGCGGGTTACTTATTAGGCACCCCTAGCATAGATTTAGGTATCTTAACGATGCTGGCTTTTGGAGGATATTTTATGGTGGGCGCCTCGAATGCATTTAACCAAATCATAGAGCGTGATCTAGACGCACTAATGGATCGCACCAAAAACAGACCCGTCGCTTCTGGTAGAATGAGTGTGCAAACCGCTTTTATTATTGCCTCTGTTTTTACGATTGCAGGGCTAACACTATTATATATTATCAATCAAAAAACGGCCTTGTTTGGGGCGATTTCGATTTTTATGTATGTGAGCCTATACACGCCACTTAAAACAAAAACACCATTATCTGTATTTGTAGGTGCATTCCCTGGGGCAATTCCGTTTATGTTGGGTTGGGTGGCAGCTACCAATAACTTTGGGATAGAGGCAGGTACGTTGTTCATGATTCAGTTTTTTTGGCAATTCCCGCATTTTTGGGCGATTGGCTGGTTTTTGTTTGACGATTATAAAAAAGGCGGATTTTTTATGCTTCCCAATGGCAAACGAGATAAAGGTACAGCACTCCAGGTGGTCTTATATTCCTTATGGACGGTATTGTGTTCTTTAATCCCAGCTTTTGGTCTCACAGGCAGTTTTTATATCACGCCGGTTTCTACTGTACTCATAGCGCTCTTAGGGATATGGTTTTTGTACGGGGCTATTACGCTTTACAAAAAGAGAGATGCAAAAACAGCCCGAAAGCTTATGCTCATAAGCGTTAGTTATATTACACTTTTACAAATTATTTACGTGGCCGATAAATTCATACGATAATGACAGAACAACAACTTAGAGACAGACGACAATACTTTAGAGCAAAACGCCATATGCTATGGTTCGGAATTGGGAGTCTTGTAATGGGTTTTGCTGCCTTTACCAGTGCTTATTTGGTAAGTCGCGAGCGTGACGATTGGCTTAATAATTATGAATTGCCTACTGCTTTTTATTATAGCACCTTGGTAATCGTGTTGAGTAGTGTGACTATGTATTTAGCTTATAAGGCGGTTAAAAAAGAGCAAAATTCGAAAGGAATGGCTTTGCTATGGATCACTTTTATTTTAGGAGTTGTCTTTGGTGTGATGCAGTTTATGGGCTTCGACCAAATTATTAAAGACTTTGGATATAATTTTACGGGAGCAACTAGTAGCATAAGTTATACGTACGTTTATCTAATTGCAGTAGTGCATTTGGCGCATATTTTTGCGGCCTTAATTGCTCTATCTGTAGTAATTTATAATCATTATAAACTAAAATACACTCAGGGTCAAACCCTTGGTATAGAACTAGCTGCCACTTTCTGGCATTTTGTCGACTTTTTATGGTTGTATTTGTTTTTCTTTTTATATTTCTTTAGATAAGAAATTTGCTTATTTTTGTGCCCATCATAACATCAACTGCTTTTTATGGATACGACTGTTGAACAAACAGCTACAGAAGGAAAAATCTGGGACGGAGGAAACCGTCCGCTAAGAGCCAGTTATGGCAAAATGATGATGTGGTTTTTCATCGTTTCTGATGCCTTAACCTTTTCTGGATTCCTTGCTGCTTACGGTTTTTCGAGATTTAAATTTATTGATGCTTGGCCAATTGCCGACGAAGTATTTACACACGTTCCATTTATACACGGAAACTTCCCGATGTATTATGTAGCGTTTATGACGTTTATACTTATTTTCTCGTCTGTAACTATGGTACTGGCGGTAGATGCCGGACATCATATGAAGAAGAACAAAGTGATTCTTTATATGTTCCTTACCATCATAGGTGGTCTTATTTTCGTAGGCTCTCAAGCTTGGGAATGGAAGACATTTATCAAAGGTGATTACGGCGCGGTAGAGACAAAAGGAGGGCGTATTCTTCAATTTGTAGACAACGAGGGCAACCGAGTTGCACTTAGCGAAATTGCTGCAAGCTCTACGCAAAGAGCAACACATACTAGAGACAATGGTGTTTGGTACGATACAGACGAGGCAACTTTGTCTACATATACCATCACCGACATTCAAGAAGGTTTCGCTGCCAATCCAGATTTTCTAATAAGAACACAGTACTTAACAGAAAAAGGCGAAAAGACCATTTTATCTAGAGAGGAATCTTTAACACGGTTAAACAATGACGCTGTTGGAATCGTAGAAGGCGCCAACTTAAAACATAACGAATACGGAACTCCGCTATTTGCAGACTTCTTCTTTTTTATCACAGGGTTTCACGGATTTCACGTTTTCTCTGGGGTAATTATTAATATTATCATATTCTTTAATGTGATAATTGGTACCTATGAGCGACGCGGTCATTACGAAATGGTCGAGAAAGTTGGACTCTATTGGCACTTTGTAGATTTAGTTTGGGTATTTGTATTTACCTTCTTTTATCTGGTTTAATAAAAAGCGATTATAGCTAGTTATGGCACACGAACATAAATTAGAAATTTTTAGAGGCGCATTAAAGTTCAAATCTAATGTTACCAAGATTTGGGGCGTATTTATAGTATTGTCTATTGTGACAATCATAGAAGTATACTTAGGGATTACTAAGCCAGACTTTTTGGTAGAAAACCGATTCCTAGCCATGAAGCTCCTTAACTGGATCTTTATTATACTCACAATATTTAAAGCCTATTATATTACATGGGACTTCATGCACATGCGTGACGAGACCAAAGGCATGAGGCGTGCGGTAGTGTGGACTGCAGTATTCCTTATCTGTTACTTAGTATTGATTGTACTCTTAGAAGGAGACTATATATACGAGGTATACAAAGCCAATCATATCAAATTCAATTTTTAAGAATTGAATAACAATAAAGCCTCGCATTAGCGGGGCTTTTTTTTTATTTTTGTAGTCTCAAATAAGGTGGCTTCTTAGGTTGGCTTTTTGTGATTAAAAATTGCTTATGCAAAAGAAATTAGTACTTGGGTTTTTGTTTATTCTTCCGTTGGTGGCTTATATGTTTTTTGCTGCTGCCGACCACAATTTTAAACTACTACCTACTTTATCCGAACCAGTAACGGAGTTTAATAGCGAGGTTAGCGATACCAATGGCGAAGCGATTCAGTTGGCCAATAATATTACCGTCTTAGGCTTTTTAGGAAGCGACGTTAATTCCCGTTATGGGCATGTATTTAATCTCGCACATAAGATTTATAAGCCGTATTCGAAGTTTCAAGATTTACAGTTTGTGATGCTTTTGCCAGAAGGAACAGAAGCCGAATTGCCCAAGCTGCTTAGCGAACTCGAAAAAATAGAAAACACAGATAATTGGAGCTTTGTGTTTGCTTCTAAAGAGCAGATTCAGGCTTTGTATCTGGACCTTAGCGTGCCCTATAGCCTGCAAGAAGACTTGGGGTCGGACTATATGTTTATTCTGGACAAAGACAAAAAATTGCGCGGGAGAACAGACGACGAAGATGTACAGACATTATATGGTTATGACGCCAGTAACGTAGCGCTTCTAGACGATAAAATGAACGACGACATCAAGGTAATTTTGGCCGAGTATCGCCGTGCATTAAAAAAGAACGACAAGTATAAAAGAAAGAACTTATAATGAAAAAGAACTATTCTTATATAGGAATTTCGTTTATCGTATTGCTCTTCGGAATTTGGGCAGTACCAAAGATTGTGAGTACGGTTTCTGAGCCAGATCTTGCAACAATTGGCTCGGTACCTGCTTTCTCATTTACCAATCAAAATGGCGAGACTATTAGCAATGCTTCTTACGAAGGCAAAGTTTACATCTCCGAATTCTTTTTTACCACTTGCCCTTCGATCTGCCCTATTATGAATCGTAATATGGTGCAAATTCAGGACGAATTTTATGGCAATCCAAACCTGGGAATTGCCTCTTTTAGTATAGACCCAGAGCACGACACACCGCAAGTATTAAAGGAATATGCGACAAGCTATGGTGTTACAAACCCCAATTGGCATATGCTCACAGGCGAGAAATTAGATATCTATACCTTGGCCAACAATGGCTTTAACCTATATGCTGCTCAAAATGAGGAGGTAGAAGGTGGGTTCGAACATTCAGGATTTTTTGCCCTGGTAGATCAGCAAGGAAACATAAGGTCTAGGCTGGACGAACATGGAAACCCGATCGTTTATTATAACGGCCTCGAACAGGATCAGATTCAGATGTTAAAAGACGATATAAAAAAACTGCTTTAAATGAGTCAAGAAAGTTCTTCTAAATACAATCGTTGGATATGGATTTTGTCTATAGCAATCCCTGTGGCCGTGGCCGTGCTTTTTAGAGTGAGAATCCCTGGGGTAGAACGACTAGGATTTTTACCGCCAATTTATGCAACGATAAACGGAATCACAGCCATCGTCTTGATTCTTGCAGTGGTTCAGATAAAAAAGGGAAACCGAACCGCCCATGAGCGTCTTATGAAGACGGCTATTGTGCTGTCTGCCTTGTTCTTGGTGATGTATGTTGCCTACCACATGACCTCAGACTCCGTGACCTATGGTGGCGAAGGAGGGTTAAAGGCGGTATATCTGTTTATCTTAATTTCACATATAGTATTGTCTATTGGTGTAATTCCCTTGGTTTTAATAACCTTTGTAAGGGCACTAAACCAGCGATTCGACAAGCATAAAAAATTAGCACGTATCACCTTTCCAATTTGGTTATACGTTGCTATCACTGGGGTGATAGTCTATTTAATGATATCGCCTTATTATCCGCAGTAATATGAAGCTTAAGTCTTTACTCATATTAATTTTTGCACTGCTTCTGGCAGACTCGCTAGAGGCACAGTGTGCGATGTGCCGTGCGGTATTGGAAAGCGAAGAAACTCAGAGCGCCGCACGAGGAGTTAATAATGGCATTAAATATTTAATGGTAATTCCTTATTTAATCATAGGCACCTTAGGCTATGTAATTTACAGAAGTCGTAAACGCGACCAAGTTGCCAAAAATTAACACCAAATTGGCATAAGGTAGTGTAACAAAAATGTTATTTTGAAGTCTATTACACAAGACTTTTTACGCAACCATCAACGCCAAAGTCTATCATTGTTATTTGCCCAAATTGCCTAAAGTGCAAAACTTGAGTTATGATACAAATAAAAGACTTACATAAATCCTATCATATGGGTTCTAATTCTCTTCATGTTTTGAAGGGAATTAATTTTGATGCCTCAGAAGGCGAAATGATCGCCATTATGGGTTCTTCTGGTTCAGGGAAATCTACACTGCTTAACATTATAGGAATGTTAGACGAAGCAGATCAAGGCACGTATCATCTCGATGGTGTTCCTATTAAGGATCTAAACGAAAAGATAGCAGCCAAATACCGCAACGAATTTTTAGGATTTATTTTTCAATCCTTTAACCTTATCACTTACAAAAGTGCCTTAGATAATGTGGCCATGCCACTGTATTATCAAGGTGTAAAAAGAAAATTGCGCACAGAAAAAGCCATGCACTACCTAGACAAAGTAGGGTTGGCAGATTGGGCAACTCATTTGCCTAGCGAACTCAGTGGTGGGCAAAAACAACGTGTGGCGATCGCTAGAGCCTTGGCCAGTGACCCAAAAGTTTTGCTTGCAGATGAGCCTACAGGAGCATTGGACACCACGACTTCTTACGAGGTAATGGAGCTTATTCAAGGAATTAACGACGAAGGTAAAACCATTTTAGTGGTTACTCACGAAGACGATATTGCCCATATGTGTAAACGTATCGTTAACCTTAAGGACGGCATCATTATTGACGATAATACGGTACCACAAGTAAGAGCAAAACAAGCAGCAAATGTTTAATATAGAGCGCTGGCAAGAAATATTCGAAACGATAAGCAAAAATCGGTTACGTACCTTTTTAACAGGGCTATCTGTCGCTTCGGGAATATTTATTCTTGTGATTTTATTAGGCTTTAATAGCGGAATCGAAAAAGGAGTTAAGTCAGAATTCGAACAAGATGCAACCAATCGCATTGCGATATGGACAGGAAGAACTACCAAAGAATACAAAGGCCTTAATCCAGGTCGCTTTATTCAAATGCGCAACAGCGATTTTGAAGAAACCAGCTATAAATACGAAGACGATATCGAATACAAAACCTCGTTGTATTCTATCTGGGGAGGGCAAGTCACCTTCCAAAACGAATCTGGAAATTATAGGGTGGAAGGGTCGCATCCCGATCAGCAGTTTATAGAAAACGAAGATTTGGTCTCGGGTCGTTTTATCAATAACAGCGACGTAGACCACAAAAATAAGATAGCGGTAATAGGCAATCAAATTCAGAAAGACTTATTTAAAGGAGAACAAGCGGTAGGAAAGCAAATCAAGATTTTTGGAATTAGCTTTCTGGTCGTTGGCGTATTTTCTGATCCAGGAGGCACTCGCGAAGAAAATCGCATTTTTATACCCATTACTACAGCCCAGCAAGTTTTTAATGCGGGAGATCGAGTGCGCTCAATCGCCTATACAGTGAAAATGTCTGATAGCTTTGACGATGCAGTGGCCTTATCTATGGCTATGTCAGAAGGTTTAGAGCAAGATTTAAAATCAAAATATAGCGTCGCCCCAGACGACAGAAGTGCAGTACGTGTATTTAACACCTTAGAAGAGGCCAAAAAGATTTACGGTCTTATAGACACTATTAGAATGGTGTTTTGGTTTATCGGAATCGGAACCATCATCGCGGGCGTTGTAGGGGTAAGCAACATCATGCTTATCGTAGTAAAAGAACGCACTAAAGAAATCGGGATTAGAAAAGCCATTGGGGCTTTGCCGAGTTCTATTATTGGAATGATCTTACAAGAGGCCATCTTTATCACGACCATAGCAGGTTTTGTTGGTTTGTTCGCTGGAGTTGCCCTGTTAGAGATTGTGAGTCCCATGGTCGATAGTGATTTTATCAAATTCCCTCAAGTAGATTTTAATACCTCTATCACTACTGTAATCGTATTGATTGTCGCAGGAACTCTTGCAGGTTATATTCCTGCCAGACGCGCTGCCAATATAAAACCCATTGTAGCCCTAAGAGACGAATAGCATGTTTAACAGAGATCGTTGGATAGAAATATTAGAGGCGCTAAATGCCAATAGGTTCCGTACTATTTTGACGGCCTTTGGTGTATTTTGGGGTATTTTTATTTTGGTCTTACTCTTGGCACTTACCAACGGACTTAAAAATGGAGTACAGGCAGATTTTGGCGATTTTGCTACCAACTCAATCTTTATGTGGTCTCAAGGGACTTCTATGCCTTATAAAGGTTTGCCTAAAGGACGCTTTTTTAACTTTAAGCTAAGCGACGTTGATCGCCTTAAACAAGACATTCCGGAATTAAAATATGTTTCGCCCCGCAATCAATTGGGTGGTTTTAGAGGATCTAACAATGTAGTTAGGAACGAAAAAACTGGAGCTTTCGATATTTATGGCGACTATCCTGAGTTTATCAATCAGCAACCTATGGATATCATGGAGGGGCGCTTTTTGAGTTATGGGGATATTCAAGAAAAACGAAAGGTAGCCGTGATTGGTCGTGATGTGATTAGGGCCTTATACGATATTAATGAGGAAACTATTGGGAGCTATATCAAGATTAACGGAATCAATTTTTTGGTCGTCGGTACGTTTAAACCAAGTAATACCACTGGCGACGACGAAGAAAACGCCAATATGATTTTTATCCCATTTACAACCTTTTCTCAAGCTTTTAATAGAGCAGACAATGTGGGTTGGATGGCCATTACTGCACACGATAATGTGAGCATAACTTCTATTAAGCCAAGGATTCTTTCTCTAATGCGCGAATTGCGAACAGTACATCCGGAAGACGCTCGCGCGATAGGTCATTTTGATTTGGCAGAAGAGTTTGGTCGCATAACCGGTTTGTTTAATATTTTAACCATTGTAGGATACTTTGTTGGAGCGCTGGTTTTAATGTCTGGCGTAATTGGGATAAGTAACATCATGCTAATCGTTGTAAAAGAACGCACCAAAGAGATAGGAGTGAGAAGAGCCTTGGGTGCTACACCTTGGAGTGTTCGCTCGCAAATATTACAAGAATCATTAGTGCTTACCATAGTTTCTGGAATGGTAGGAATAAGTTTTGCGGCAGCGGTCATTTGGGGGATGAACGCCTTACTTGATCAAGTAGGCCCAGTAGAAAATTTTGCCAATCCTAGTGTAAACATTGGGGTGATTATAGTCGCACTAACAATTTTGATTATTTCTGGATTATTGGCAGGATTGATTCCAGCGACTAGGGCTACTCAAATGAAACCAGTAGACGCATTAAGAATAGATTAAAAAACACGAGATTAATAAAGTGATTTTATCATGAAAAGAAGAGGTACCATCATCATTTTAGCCGTTATTCTAATAGGCTTTGTTTTAGGAATACGCTACATCTATGTAAAAGATAAAGCAGATCCTATCGTATATAAAACCGAGCAAGCAAAAACGGCGACCATTGTTAAAAAGACCGTTGCCACAGGAAGTATTGTTCCTAAAGAAGAAGTGCTTATCAAGCCAAACATCTCGGGGATCATCGACGAGATTTTTGTAGAAGCTGGCGACGTGATCGAGTCTGGAGACTTAATTGCAAAAGTAAAAGTAGTGCCCAATGTGTCTTCGCTAAACAGTGCGCAAAACAACATTCGTGGAGCACGTACTCAAATGGAAACCGCAAAGTTGGCTTTCGATAATGCCAAGAGCATATTTAAAAGACAACAAGATTTATTTGCTAAGGGAGTAATCTCTGCCAATGAGTTTGACAACGCTCAAATCACATATAATCAAGCGCAGCAACGTTATAAGCAAGAACAAGTAAATGTTACCGCAGCAAGACAGAACTACGATATCATCAAAACAGGAACAACCTCTGGTCTTGGCGCTTCTGCTAACACAGAGATTAGAGCAACGGTAAGCGGAATGGTATTAGATGTTCCTGTTAAGACAGGAAATCAGGTAATAGAAGCCAACAACTTTAACGACGGTACTACAATTGCTACCCTTGCCGATGTAGAAAAAATGATTTTTGAAGGCAAGGTAGACGAGAGCGAAGTGGGTAAGATCACAGAAGATCTTCCGCTAGAGATTACCGTTGGTGCTATAGAAGACGCAACTTTTGACGCCGTGTTAGATTATATTGCCCCAAAAGGTGTGGCAGAAAACGGTGCGATTCAATTCGAAATAAAGGGAACCCTAAAAAAGGTAGACACCACCTTTATTCGTGCAGGTTTGAGCGCCAACGCCTCAATCATTTTGGCTAGGGCAGATAGCATATTGTCTATCAAAGAAGCCTTGGTGCAATACGATCCTAAAACGCAGACTCCTTTTGTAGAGATAGAAGTTGGCGACCAAAAATTTGAACGCAGAGAAATCGAACTCGGAATCAGTGATGGAATCCAGGTTGAGGTAAAATCTGGCATTTCGGAAACAGATAAAATCAAAGTGTGGAATCAAATAAAACCCGCAGCAAACTTTGGGGGTCAGTAATTTAATTACTTTTGTGTAACACTTTGTCAATTCATAAGACATATTCAATAATCAATCTTACCTATGAAGAACATCGTAATAGGACTTTTATTCTTAAGCATTAGTTTTGCCAGTTTTGGCCAGCAAAAAAAATGGACCTTAACAGAGTGTGTAACCTATGCACTAGAGAATAATATCTCGGTTTTACAAAGTGAATTAAACCTTGAGGCAACAGACATAGAGCGTCTAGATGCCTTAGGCAATTTTTTGCCGTCACTTAATGGTAATGCGAGCGTATCAGAAAACACAGGGCTTAGTTTAAACCCGACCACAAACCAATTAGAAAACACCACCTTCTTATCTGCCTCTGGATCTATAAATGTTGGCTATACCGTTTTTGACGGTCTTAGAAACTTTAGGCAAGTAGAACGAGCCAAGATGTCTAAACTGGCAGCCCAGTATAATCTGGATAAAATGAAGGACGATATTTCGTTGTTTGTGGCCAACGGATTTTTACAAGTACTGCTCAACAAGGCAAATCTCGAAGCAGTAATAGCCCAAAACGAAGTTACACAAGAGCAAATTGCCAGAACACAACAGTTGGTAGATGGAGGCGTTTTGCCAAGAGGAGACCTTTTAGAGATTCAGGCGACAGACGCTGGCGAAAAGCAAAGCATTGCTGTGGCAGAGAATACTGTGACTATTTCACTGATTAGCTTAGCACAGCTTTTGCGCATTCAGGATTACGAAAATTTTGATATTATAGACGAGACCTACGATATCGTTAACGCAGAAATTGCAGACAAACCTGTAGAAGAACTCATTGATGCTGCAAAAGAAAATCGTTCTGAGGTAAAGATCGCCCAGCAAAATCTAATGTTGGCAGAGAAAGATTTACAGATCACCAAAGGAGCTTACTATCCTACCATAAATGCCTTTTTTGGATACAATACACGATTTGCAGAAAGCACCGTGCCCGGGGCACCTGGATTTAAAGATCAGTTGTATTTAAATGATGGTATTGGATATGGATTTTCACTTAATGTGCCAATTTTTAATGGCTTTGCGACCCGTAATAATGTGAAGAGAAGTAAAATTCAGGTAGACAGAACCAATCTAAATCTTGAGCAAGCAAAACTCGATTTAGAATCTAACGTATATCAAGCCTATGTAGACGCTAAAGGCGCAAAAAAGTCTTATGAAGCTGCTCAAAAATCGTTTGAATCACAAGAATTAGCCTATCAGTACGCCAAAGATCGTTACGACGTTGGAATCACAAATGCTTTTGACTTTAGCCAGTCTAAGTTGCGTTTTGACAATGCACAAATCGAAATGAATCGTGCGAAGTACGATTATATTTTTAAATTGAAAGTTCTAGAGCTGTATTTTGGAGTTCCGGCTACCGAATTAAAATTCTAACCCATGAGTAAAAAAACACTAATCATCCTAATCGTTGCAGTAGTAGCTCTTATCGCAGTACTTGTGATAATGAAAAAGCAAGGTGCTATTGGCGGTGATGGCGATGTAACCAAAGTAGAAATTACCAAAATCGAACCTATCGATATTGTAGAGACTGTAGCTGCCACTGGTAAAATTCAGCCAGAAGTAGAGGTTATGATCTCTTCTGAGGTATCGGGCGAAATCATCGAGTTATTGGTAAAAGAAGGTCAACAGGTTAAAAAAGGAGACTTGCTCTTACGAGTAAATCCAGATTTAATTCAGGCCTCATTGAGTCAATCTCAGGCGAGTTACCAGAGTGTAAGAGCCAATTTAGCGCAATCAGAAGCAAGCCTTAAAAACGCTAAAGTAAACTACGAGCGTAATAAAAATCTTTTCGAAAAAGGAGTGATTTCTAAGTCTGAATGGGACAGATCTGTACAAGAATACGAAGTAGCATTGGCTAATAAGGAATCTGCCTATTATAATGTGCAGAGTGCGGCCGCCAATGTAAAGCAGTCTCGCGATAATTTAGGACGAACCACGATTTATGCTCCTATGGATGGAACCATCTCTAAGCTCGATGCCGAGCTTGGCGAGCGTGTAGTAGGAACCGCTCAAATGGCGGGTACAGAGATATTACGTGTTGCCGATTTGTCTGACATGGAAGTAGAGGTAGACGTAAACGAAAACGACATTGTAAAGGTTTCGCTAGGCGATTCAACCATCGTTGAGGTAGATGCCTATTTAAAAAGAGAATTTAAAGGGATTGTTACAGAGATTGCCAATTCTGCAGAGAGTACGCTTACAGCAGATCAGGTGACTAACTTTAAGGTAAAAGTTAGAATCGTAGACAGTTCATACCAAGATTTATTAGAAGGAAAGCCAGAATATTTCTCGCCATTCCGCCCAGGAATGACAGCTACGGTAGACATCATTACCAATAAAAAAGAAATGGCTATAGGTGTTCCGATTAGTGCTGTGGTCGTAAAAACAGATACTACGGGTAAAAAGCGCTCTCGAGTGCGTACTACAGAATCTGCTAACGCCGAAAAGTTTGAATGTGTATTTGTAAATAACGGGGGAGAAGCCAAACTACGTGTCGTAGAAACCGGTATTCAAGACGACACCAATATCGAGGTTATTTCTGGCCTAGAAGCAGGTGACGTGGTTATCACAGGTCCTTATACTATTGTGACCAAAACACTTAAGACTGGCGACAAGGTTAAAGAAGATACCGAAGAAGGCGAGGGCAAAGAAGAAGACACCGAATAAAACCAACTTATATGGCGGCGATTCTTTGCATAGAAACCGCAACTACAAATTGTTCAGTAGCACTTTCTATAGACGGAAGTGCTTCTGTTTTAATAGAAGATTTTAATACCTCGTATTCACATGGCGAACGCCTTCAGCCTTATTTAGACCAAGTATTACAAAAGGCAGGTTTGGGATATTCAGATTTAGACGCTATTGCTGTGAGCCAGGGCCCGGGATCTTATACAGGCCTGCGCATTGGGGTCTCTGCGGCAAAAGGACTTTGTTTTTCATTAGATATTCCGTTGATAGCTATAGATACCTTGAGCAGCCTAGCACGACAAGTAAAAACAAGCCAAGGCACGATAATCGCAATGTTAGACGCGCGCAGGATGGAAGTCTATTCTCGTGTTTTTGATTCAGAATATAATGCACTTAACGATGTGGCTCCTGTGGTGCTTACTCCAGAGAGTTATTCGGCATACTTGGAGCAGGGGACAGTGCTGTTTGTAGGCAATAGCAACGAAAAATTTAAAGAGATATGTAAGCATCCCAACGCGAAGTTCGAGGCCTTTAGCTTGCCTTCTGCTAAGGAATTGTGTGGCTTGGCTCAAGCTAAATTTGACCGTAAAGCATTTGAAGATGTCGCCTATTTTGAACCCTTTTACTTAAAGAGCTTTCGCATGGGTTAATAGCCCATAAGCGGCAATGCTTTTTCAATCTCTGTAACCGGTAATTTACAGGTATTATTCACACAAACGTAAATGAAGGTTTCGCCTTCTACCCATCTGTTTTTAAGCAGCGGCGCATCGTTAGAGTCTATGCTCCCGGCAATTAACTTATTTGGAATATACTGGCTGTTAAAGCTCGCAATTTTGTCTTTCGCCCCTTCGCCAACAACGACCAATTCGTAATAATCTCCTTGATAGTTAAGCGCCAAATCTAACCAATTAGAAAAACCACTAGGGTATTGTGCTATTTCTGGTTGTACGTTATGGAGCATCGCTTGTGAATCTTCTATAAATTCTGGTAGGTCGAAGTAATGTCCTAATTGTAATAAATTTTTGGCCATGATCGAATTAGACGACGGAATCACATTGTCTCTATATTCTTGAGATCTACTCACCAACTTGCTGTCTTGATCAGACGTAAAATAATACAAGCGCGAGTCTTTATCCATAAAGTGTTCTCTGGCGTATTGAGTCGTTTTTAATGCCAGATCTAACCATTGCTGATCCAAGCTAACCTCATAGAGACTCAGATACCCTGAAGCGAGCGCCGCATAGTCTTCTAAATAGCCATTGATGCTGCTTTTACCATCTTTATAAGTATGCCATAAACGGCCATCTTCTAAAATCTGGTGGTCTCTTAAAAATTCGGCATTTTTTATCGCCACTTGTAAAAAGGTATCTTCTCTAAAGACGCGGTATGCATCTACATACCCTTTAAGCATCAAACCGTTCCAAGAAGTAAGTGTCTTATCATCTAATCCTGGGCGAGGTCTTTGGTTTCTGTAATCCAATAGCGTCTTCTTCCATGTTTTTTTCTTAGCATCTAAGGCAGCCTGATCCATTTCAAATTCGGTCAAAATGGTTGCATCGTCTTTTTTTCGAATGAGCACATAACTTCCTTCTTCTTGCCATTTCCCATAACTATTCACATTGTAATACTCTTTAAACAAAATAGCATCGTCTCCCATTATGGAGTCAATTTCTTTTTCGTCATAGGTGTAATAGGTACCTTCTTCGAGCTCTCCATTTGGGCCTTTACTGTCTGCGTCTAACGACGAATAAAACGCACCCGTTTCATGGGTCATTTCTTGCCGAATATATTCAAGTGTTTCGTACACAACTTCTTTGTAAAGCGGATTAGGCGAAATACTATATGCATCGCTATAAAGGCTTACCAACTGCGAATTATCGTACAGCATTTTTTCGAAATGAGGAATATGCCATTTAGCATCTGTCGAATATCTGGCAAACCCTCCACCCACTTGATCGTATACGCCACCATAGGCGATATTGGTCAAGGTGGTATTTACAAAATTCATTAAGGCCTCGTCCTTATTCTCAAAGGCATAGCGCAGCATAAAGTGATAATTGTTGGGCATCATAAACTTAGGTACTTGCTCTGTACCGCCTAATCGCGTGTCAAAACGTCTAGACCAATCGTTTACAATACTATCTGTATTAAGCGAAGAAAAGTCAATTTGCCCTGTATTAATTGTTACTAAGTCGATAGATTTAATTCCTTCTTCTAAACGCGCAGCATAATCAACCAGTTTTTCTGGGCTGTCTTCATATAAATCTTGAATTTGCTGCAAAGCCTTTATCCACTGCTCTTTTTGCACATAGGTCTCTCCCCAAATTGGGCGACCGTCAGGCAAGGCGATTATATTAAGAGGCCATCCACCGCGTCCTTTCATTAGCTGAATAGCATTCATATATACCTGATCTACATCGGGGCGTTCTTCACGATCTACTTTTACATTTATAAAATTGGCGTTCATCACAGCAGCTACGGTAGAATCTTCGAACGATTCGCGCTCCATCACATGACACCAATGACAGGCAGCATACCCCACACTTATCAGCAGGAGTTTTTGTTTTTGTTCGGCCTCTGCCAGCGTTTCGTCACTCCATGCTTTCCAATTCACAGGATTGTGGGCATGTTGCAACAAATAAGGGCTGGTTTCGTTAATGAGTTCGTTGGTGAAGGCGTGTTCCACGTTGCTTTCTTTTTGACCGTTGCACGCTTGTAGTATCACTAAAACGAACAAGGCAGGTATATAAAATCTCATATTTCTACAATAAAAAATGCGCCTTTAAACATAATTAAAGGCGCATCAAATTACGGTATTTTGCTAGGCTATTTTACCTCGAAAGTGATTTTAACATTTACTCTAAATTCGGATACATCGTCGCCATCTACTATTGCACTTTGCTCTTGCACATAAACCGATTTAATATTCTTGATACTTTTTCCTGCTTGCTTTACCGCGTTTCTTGTTGCGTCTTCCCAACTGTTGTTAGAATTCGCTAAAACTTCGATTACTTTTAAAACTGCCATTTTGCGTTTATTTTTTTATTAATAAACATAAAGATACAGCCACGAGCTATCAATTTTGATGACACTCGTCAATTATAAAAGAGAATTGCTTTTTATCGAAAAATTTAACCGTTTATAGCCTCAACGTAGTCTACTTTGCCTTGTAGCATCTCTCTAAGCATGGTTTCGATACCATTTTTTAAGGTAACGGTGCTAGACGGACAACCACTACATGCTCCTTGCAAAATTACCTTTACCGTTTTGGTGTCTTCGTTATAAGAATCAAAAGCGATGTTACCACCATCGCCAGCCACGGCTGGTTTGATGTATTCGTCCAGTATTTCTACAATTTCTTTGCTTATACCCTCGTAGGTTTTGGCGCTCTGCGGACTTGCAATTTTTGGGGTGCTAGTTGTTGCAGGCCCTTGGTAATGCTCTAAAATCTCGTCGTCCAAAATGCGTTTGCCATCTGTGATGTAAAGTCGTAAGAATTCGCGTAGTTCGCCAGCTATTTCTTCCCATTCGATTCCATCGAGTTTGGTAACAGAAATATAATTTTCGCTCATAAACACCTCTTTTACAAACGAAAACTGAAACAACGCTCTTGCCAAAGGTGCAAAGCGCGTATCGCCAACTTGCTTAAACTCGTACATATCATTTACCAATGTCTTGTTTGCGACAAACTTCATTACAGAAGGATTAGGCGTCACCTCTGCATACACAGAGACAGGAATACTTTTAGGCGTTTCTGGATCCTGAATCACAGGCTTACCAGCGTTTAAATAATCTTCTATTTGCTGGGCCACCTCGTCCTGAACATCTGGCCATGTCACAAGGTTAAAGCGCTCTATTGCCACAAAGTTTTGCGAAATAAAGACGGTTTTTACAAAGGGCAGAAAAAACAGCTCTTTTGCTAGCGGACTCGCCGCAGTTTGATCGATATTATTAAACTCAAAGCTCTGAGCCTGAGTCAAAAACGAATTTGTTACGAATTTTACGATGGAATCCCTTGATGTTGGTTCAATTGTGACCGAATAACTTGCCATATGTCGAAATTTTGGCAAAATTACGAAAAGATAAAGGTGTAATTCAATATATTTGGCTAAAACTCTGTTAATGAAAAAGATACTACTCCTAGTTTTCTTAGGCGTTGTACACCACAGTTTTGGCCAAACCATCCTAATGCAAGACGGTACATTTAACACCTGTACCGGTACATTTTACGACACTGGAGGCGCTGCTGGAGCTTATGCCAACGACGAAAATTTTACCATCACTTTTTGTCCAGATGTTGCCGGCATGGCAATTTCTCTGGACTTTACCGTATTTGCATTAGAATCAGGTGCAGATGTAATGACCATTTATGATGGGCCAGATACCACAGCACCGCTTATCGGGTCTTTCACAGGAGGGATAACCCCAGGAACCGTCTACACCAGTCCTGGTACCACTACAGGTTGTTTAACGGTAGTTTTTGAATCAAACTTTGTAGTCGTAGGAGCAGGTTGGGAAGCAGCGATTAGTTGTGTAGATCCAGCCACAATTCCGCTTTCACCCTTTATTACCGTAGACACCATCTCTTACACCATTCAAGAATTAGTAGAAGATATTCTAATCGATAGCCCCTGCGCCGATAGTTCTAACTATACCTCTGGTACCGGAATCGATTTTGGAAGCGATAACGGAATCGGTTATTTTAACGCCGTTGGAACTGGATTTCCATTTGCAGAAGGGGTGGTTTTGAGCTCGGGTGCAGCTGTGAATGCAGAAGGTCCAAACGATGTAATCAATAGTGACGGAGGAGGCGGATGGCCCGGCGATGCAGATCTTGCAGCCGTTTTAGGAGTGCCGTTGGGTGATTTAAACAATGCTTCTTTTATAAAATTTGACTTTGTTCCGTCTATTCCAGACATTAGTTTTGACTTTATTCTGGCTTCAGAAGAATACAATCAAAACTTTGAATGTACCTATTCAGATGCTTTTGCTTTTATTTTAACCAATCAGTTAACTGGGGTTGTAACCAATTTGGCAGTGCTACCAGGTACCGCGACTCCTATCGAGGTTACCAACATTCACCCAGATGTTCCAGGATTATGTCCTGCCATTAACGAAGAGTACTTTGGGCAATACAATTTTTTGCCATTTAACGACGAAACAACTTCTCCCACAGACTTTAATGGGCAAACTGCTGTACTTAGTGCAATGGGAACGGTTACCCCAGGCGAACCATACGATATTAAACTCGTTATCGCAGATGACGGGGACACGCTTTTCGATGCAGCGGTTTTTATAGAAGCCGGTAGTTTTAACATCGATGTAAATTTAGGTGACGATATTACCATAGCCGATGGCACCGCACCTTGCGAGGGCGAGACCATTACAGTTACTTCTGGAGGAGGAGCTCTAGGTGCAACTTATCAGTGGTACTTGTATAACGATGTTACCATGATGTTTGACGCCTTACCTGGCGAAACCGCAACCACCATAATGATTTCTGATCCAGGCTTGTATCAGCTAGAAGTGATTTTTGCCTCTGGATGTACGGTAGCAGACCAGATTTTAATTGAATTCTACCCAGCTCCAGTTCCTGGTGCACCAGACCCACTAACTATTTGTGATGCCTTACCTAACGATGGCTTTGCAGATTTTACACTTACAGACGCAGATGTTCAAATAATCGATGGAGCCACAGGGGTTAGCGTTTATTATTACGAAACTCTAGCAGATGCACAAGCTGGTGGTTTAGTTACGGCGCTTACGAGTCCTTACACAAATATTGTCAATCCACAGATTGTTTATGCTCGTTTAGAAAACGACGTAACGCGTTGTTTCGATATAGTAGAACTTACTCTAGAGGTGTTTGATACCCCAGAAATTTTTGTTCCTATTGCCGATTTCGAGGTATGCGACGACGATTTTGATGGCTTTTTTACTTTCGATCTCACAACTTGGGATGTGAATGTCGCGCTAGATCCTGCAAGTCATGTGATTACGTATCACTTAACACTTGCCGATGCTAACGCAGGGACGGCGGCGATTACACCTGCCGATTCTTATACCAATACGAGCACGCCAACCCAAACCATTTATGCAAGAGTAGAAAACGCCGATGGTTGTATTAATGTTGGAGAATTTGACTTGGTGGTAAATCCACTGCCAGTTATTACACCGCCAACCATCTACGAATTATGTGATTACGATGGCACTTTAGACGATGCCACAGAATTTGATTTGTCTGTTAAGACAACAGAAATGACTGGCGACGACCCGTTGCTTTTTGTTAGCTATCATTTAACTATGGCCGATGCCGACTTTGGTACTCCAGCTTTGCCAATTCTGTACACTAACGTAACAAATCCGCAGACTATTTGGACACGCATAGAGGTAATTGCAACAGGATGCTATGTGATTGATAGTTTCGATTTGTTTGTGTTAGATACACCTTTTGCCAATCCACCTACTTCACTCAAAGAGTGTGATACAGACATGGACGGCATCGATGAGTTTGATTTAACTCAGGCAGATGCAGAGATTATTGGAGGACAAACAGATGTTGTTGTTTCGTATTATTTTACCTTGGCCGAGGCGCAAGTAGGAGACCCTGCCACTGCGTTAGCAAGCCCATATACCAACGTTACAAGTCCGCAGACTGTATATGCGCGTATCGAAAATACCATAACCGGATGTTTCGACACCACAGAGCTAGAGTTAATTGTAATCTTAGCCAATGGTTTGCCCACCTACGAACTCTGTGACGACGATGTGGCCGATGGCTTTACTGTTTTTGATCTAACAGTTTGGGATTTTGAGATTGCGGCAGACCCAACAGGCCTTGATATTACCTATTACGACAATGCAGCAGATGCCTCTACGGGGACATCTCCAATAACACCAGCAACTGCTTATACAAACACTTCCAATCCGCAAGGAATGTTTGTGAGAGTAGTTAATTCGGACGGATGTGTTACTATTGGAATATTTGATCTATTGGTATTACCGTTGCCTTTATTCACGGTGCCAACGCCATTAGAGCTATGTGACGATGCTGTCTTAGACGGTTTTACAGAGTTTGATTTAACGGTAAAAGATGCCGAAATCTCTGCTGGTGATCCTGACCTTACCATAACATATTATCTTACAGAAGCAGACGCAGATGCGGCCATGCCGGCCTTGCCTAGCTTGTACACCAATATTACAAATCCGCAGATTATCTATGCGAGAATCGAGAGTGCTACCACAGGTTGTCACGATACTACCCCTTTAGAATTAATTGTGAATCCGCCACCAACGGCTTTTCCGCCTACGCCACTTGAGCGTTGTGATAACAATGCAGACGATGTTGCGCTGTTTGATTTAACCTTGGCAGATGCAGATATCATTGGAGGACAGCCAGATACTGTAGTGTCTTATTATTTTACATTGGCTGAGGCCAATGTTGGTGATCCTGCAACCGCTTTGGTGAGTCCTTATGCGAACACGAGTAACCCTCAAACGGTATATGCCCGCATCGAATTTACTACGACGGGTTGTTTTGCTACGACCGAGCTCGAACTGATTGTGTTACCGTCTACAGACATTGGGGCATTTGCTCGATACGAACTGTGCGACGATCCAATAGCAGATGGTTTTACAGAATTTGATTTAACGGTTTACGACGACATCGTTGTACCCGATCCAACTGGATTGATTATTTCGTATTACGAAGACCCTACCGATGCGGCTACAGGTACTTCGCCAATTACACCTGCGACGGCTTTTGTAAATAGCAGTAATCCGCAAACGATCTATGTAAGAACAGAAGATGCAGACGAATGTGTACAACTCGGTACTTTCGAAGTTTTTGTAATCGCAAGACCTTTGTTTACAGTACCCACACCATATGCGCTTTGCGAAGACGATGTAGCAGATGGCTTTACAGAATTTGACCTAACGGTGAATAACTTGGCGATAATTGACGGTAATCCGTTTTATTCTGTAGCGTATTATTTAACCAATGCAGATGCTGAGGCTGGAACCCCACCATTACCGCCTCTATATACCAACGTTACGAATCCACAGATTATCTATGTTAGAGTAGACGATTCTTCTACAGGTTGCTACGGAGTAGAGCCGTTAGAATTGATTGTGGTTAACCCGAGTGCTGCGATGACTCCAACACCTTTGGAGTATTGCGACCCAGATAATGATGGTTTTGGAGAATTCAATCTCGAAGACGCTACCTTAGAAATTACGGGTGGAGACCCAACCTTAACAGTCACATATCACGAAACCGAGGCGAATGCCACAAGTGGGTTGTTGCCATTGTCAAGCCCTTATAACAATATAGTTTTTGGTACACAGACGATTTATGCACGTGTAGAAACCCCTTTAGTAGAAGATTGCTTCGTGATCGTAGAGTTGCAATTGATTGTATTGGACACGCCTCAGATTGTAGATCCTGAGCCTTTATTGGCTTGTGATGACAACGACGATGGGATTGTGGTTTTTGATTTGACGGTTAAGAACCCAGAGATATTAGACGG
>JBDXAK010000006.1:0-373261 GCA_039981375.1 Gilvibacter sp.
AGTGGACTCGGTAGAAGACGATTCTGATACAGGAACGGACACTGCTGGTAACCCAATCCCAGATCCTGAAACGGTAGAGACTCCAGATGGAGACGGAACTACCAACGATGATCCAACGGACGATCCAACGGTAACTACCTTAGAGCAAAGTAGCTCGATGAGTGTGATTAAGAATCAGACATCTCCTGCTGGAGGTCTTGACGACGTGATTACCTATGCAATTGTAGTTACAAATACAGGGAACACTACTTTAACTAATATCGAAATTACAGACGATAACGCTGTGATAATTAGCGGTAACCCAATCGCGATTCTTGAGCCAGGTGATTCCGCAGTAGTTATTGCAGAACACACAATTACTCAAGACGATATTGACTTAGGATACATAGAGAACATCGCTATTGGTCTTGGAGATTCTCCTGACGGAGGAGTGGACTCGGTAGAAGATGATTCTGATACTGGAACAGATACTAATGGTAATCCTATTATAGACCCTGAGACAGTAGAGACTCCAGATGGAGACGGAACTACCAATGATGATCCAACGGATGACCCAACGGTAACTACTATCATGCAGAGTCCAGACATCGCAGTTGTGAAAGTAGGAGTGCTAAATGATGAGAACGGCGATAACTGTACAGATGTTGACGAAACTATCGACTATACATTTACCATCACTAACGAAGGAAACGTAACCTTAACGGCTATCGAATTGAACGATCCGTTATTAGGTGGCTTGGTTCCTGGTCCAGATTCTGGAGATACAGATGGTGATAATGCTTTAGACGTAGACGAAGCTTGGGTGTATACAGGAACGTATACGATTACGCAAGACGATATCGATGCTGGCGAGGTTGTTAATACTGCCACCGCAAGCGGAACAGCACCAGACGATTCAATAGTTAGTGACGATTCTGGAGCAACGGTACTTACAGATTCTGCGACAGTAGTAGAATTATGTCAAAGACCAGCCATCGCAATCGTTAAGACTGGCGTATTTGTAGATGGTGATGGCGATGACTGTTCAGATGATGGAGAGACTATCGTATATACCTTTACAGTAACCAATCCAGGTAATGTTTCTATTAGCAACGTTGTTGTAAACGATCCGTTATTAGGTGGTGATGTTGCAGGACCGTTATCTGGTGATACAGATGGTGATGGTGAGTTAGACCCACTTGAAACTTGGGTATACGAAGCCACTTATGTTATCACGCAAGATGATATCGATGCTGGGGAAGTTTCTAACCAAGCTACGGTAACAGGACTTGATACAAATGATAACGAAGTAAGCGATATGTCTGACGACAACAGTGCGTTAGAAGATGATCCAACGGTTACCGAATTATGTAGAGAGCCTGCGATTGCCATTGTAAAAGTTGGCGATTATATAGATACAGATGCCGATAGTTGTTCTGATGATGGTGAGTTTATTAACTACACCTTTACAGTAACCAACCAAGGAAACGTTTCATTAGAGAATGTAGTAGTTACTGATCCTCTATTAGGTGGTGTGATTGCTGGACCTGATTCTGGTGACACAGACGGAGATGGTGAGTTAGATATAGACGAAACTTGGATTTATACAGGTTCTTACACGATTACTTCTGACGACATCGATACTGGTAGCGTTTCTAACCAGGCAACAGCTACTGGCCAAGATGCAGACGGAAACGAGGTAAGTGACTTATCTGATGACGACAGTGTATTAGAAAACGATATTACTGTGATCGAATTATGTCAAGATATAGACATCGCAATCGTTAAGACAGGATTGTTCGTAGATGGCGATGGTGATGACTGTGCAGACGATGGCGAAACTATCGTGTATACCTTTACCGTAACCAATGAAGGAAATGTTTCTCTTGCAAACATTGTAGTGAACGATCCTTTATTAGGTGGTGTAGTTGCAGGACCAGTTTCTGGCGACACCGACGGTGATGGCGAATTAGACGTAGACGAGACTTGGGTGTATGAGGCAACTTATACAATTACTCAAGATGATATAGACGCAGGTAGCGTTACCAACCAGGCTAACGTACAAGGAGAAGCTCCTGATGGTACTTTGGTAAGTGATAATTCAGGATTGACTGTTACTACAGACGAAGCTACAATAGTAGCGTTATGTCAAGAACCAGCAATCGCAATTGTAAAAACTGGATTGTTTGTAGATGGTGACGGCGATGACTGTTCGGACGAGGGTGAGACAATTGTGTACACCTTCACTGTAACAAACCAAGGAAACGTATCACTTGCGAATATTGTAGTGAACGATCCATTAGTTGGTGGTGTAGTTGCCGGACCTATTTCTGGCGACACCGATGGTGATGGCGAACTTGATGTAGATGAGGCTTGGGTTTATGAGGCAACTTATACAATCACTCAGGATGATATAGACGCAGGTGGCGTGACTAACCAAGCAGATGTTGCTGGTGAGGCTCCTGATGGAAGCATCGTAACAGATGATTCTGCTGCGACTGTTGATGCCGATGAGCCAACCTTCACAGAATTATGTCAAGAACCTGCAATCGCAATCGTTAAAACAGGATTGTTTGTTGATGGTGATGGTGATGACTGTTCGGACGAAGGTGAGACTATCGTTTATACATTCACAGTTACTAACCAAGGAAATGTTTCTCTTGCAAACATAGTAGTAAACGATCCTTTACTTGGAGGTGTTGTTACAGGACCTGTTTCTGGTGATACCGATGGTGATGGAGAATTAGATGTAGACGAGGTTTGGGTATACGAAGCGACTTATGTTATCACTCAAGACGATATAGACGCCGGTGGGGTAACTAACCAAGCAGATGTTGCTGGTGAGGCTCCTGACGGAACAATCGTTACAGACGATTCTGGATTGGCTATCGATACCGACGAGCCAACAATCACAGAACTATGTCAAGACCCTGCAATCGCAATCGTTAAGACTGGATTGTTTGTAGATGGTGATGGCGATGACTGTTCAGACGAAGGCGAAACTATCGTATATACCTTTACGGTTACCAACGAAGGAAATGTTTCTCTAGATAACATTGTAGTGACAGACCCACTTGTTGGAGGTGTTGTTACAGGACCTATCTCTGGAGATACCGATGGTGATGGTGAACTTGATGTAGACGAAGTTTGGGTATACGAAGCCACCTATGTTATCACACAAGATGATATCGATGCTGGTGGAGTAACTAACCAAGCAAACGTAGAAGGTCAAGCTCCTGACGGAACTTTAGTAAGCGATAACTCAGGATTGACTACAGATACAGATGAGCCTACATTCACAGAATTATGTCAAGACCCTGCAATCGCAATCGTTAAGACTGGATTGTTCGTAGATGGTGATGGTGATGACTGTTCAGACGAAGGCGAGACTATTGTTTATACGTTTACCGTAACTAACGAAGGAAATGTATCACTTATCGGAGTGGTTGTTAATGACCCACTAGTAGGTGGTGTTGTAACAGGTCCAATCTCTGGCGATACAGACGGCGATGGAGAATTAGACGTAGATGAGACTTGGATATATGAGGCGACTTATGTAATCACTCAAGACGATATAGATGCCGGTGGTGTTACTAACCAAGCCGATGTTGCAGCAATTGCACCTGATGGTTCGACAGTAACAGATCTATCTGACGACGAGAGTGTGTTAGAAGACGATCCTACAGTAACCGAACTTTGTCAAGCTCCGGCAATCGCAATCGTTAAGACTGGATTGTTTGTAGATGGCGATGGAGATGATTGTGCAGATCAAGGTGAGACTATCGTTTATACCTTTACGGTTACCAACGAAGGAAACGTTTCACTAGGAGGCGTAGTTGTTAACGACCCACTAGTAGGTGGTGTAGTTACAGGGCCAATCTCTGGTGATACCGATGGTGATGGTGAGTTAGATGTAGACGAGGTTTGGGTATACGAAGCAACGTATACAATCACATTGGCAGATATCGACGCTGGTGGGGTGACTAATACAGCTACCGTAACTGCTCTTGCTCCAGACGGATCAGAAGTAAGCGACGAATCTGGAGCCTCTATAGATACAGACGAACCAACCTTTACACCATTGTGTCAGGATGCGAGTATTGCTATCTTAAAAGAGGGTGTATTTAACGATCTAGATGGCGATGGTTGTGCAAACGTTAAAGAGACTATTACATATACATTCACAGTGGTGAACACAGGTAACGTAACACTTACTAATATTAATGTGATCGATCCAGATGTGGCTGTAATAGGTGGTCCATTAGCTTCGCTAGAACCAGGGGAAAGTGATGCAGTAACATTTACTGCAACCTACTTAATCACTCAGGTTGATATAGATGCTGGATTTAAAGAGAACCAGGCAGAAGCTACAGGTGTGACTCCAACTGGAGGAACCGTGAGCGACCTTTCTGACCCTGTAAGTCTAGAAACAGACAATATTACAGTAACAGACTTGTGTCAGTCTCCTAGCATCGCGCTAATAAAAATCGGAGTTGTTAACGACGAAAACGGCGATGGTTGTACCGACGAAGGTGAAACTATTACCTACCAGTTCTTTGTGACTAATACAGGCAATGTAACCTTAACCAATGTTACTATAGACGATTCTATGGTAGAAGTTATTGGCGGACCAATTACTTTAGAAGCAGGTCAAACAGACGAGGCAAGCTTTACAGCTACCTATACTGTTACACTTGACGATGTGAATGCTGGATTTGTATTAAACCAGGCAGAAGCCTTTGGTGAAGCTCCAGACGGAACAACGGTAAGTGACTTGTCTGATAACGATTCTAATTTAGAAGACGACATTACAGAAACTAATCTGTGTCAAGAAGCCTCGATTTCTGTCGAGAAGTCAGGCGTATTTAACGACGAGAATAACGATGGTCAACCACAAGCTGGCGAGACTATCACTTATACCTTTGTTGTGACTAACACAGGAAACGTAACTGTTTATGGAATCACTATTGACGATCCATTACCAGGAGTTGTTGTAGAAGGAGGTCCTATCGATCTTGAACCAGGCGAAGTAGACGATTCTACCTTTACTGCAACGTATGCAATCACAGAAGATGATATAGAGCGTGGTGAAGTAGTGAACCAAGCTATTGCTAGTGGTACAGATCAAAACGGAAACGACGTAGAAGACGATTCAGATGATCCTAACGATCCAACCGATAGAGATAATAACGGCGATGGCGATCCTGACGATCCGACGGTAACTATTTTACCAGAGGTAGAAGGAGCCGAGTTCGAAATCTTTAACGGTATCACACCAGATGGTGATGGTCTTAACGACTTCTTTAGAATTGTAGGAATCGAAAACTTCCCAGACAATACTATACAGATATTTAACCGTTGGGGTGTATTGGTATACGAAACCGATGGATACGGTGGTTCGGACGGAAGAACCAATGTATTTAGAGGAATCTCTAATGGTCGTGCAACTATTAAGCAAGACCAGAGGCTACCAACCGGAACCTATTACTACATATTACAGCGTAGAACAGGTGGCGGAGAAGCCCTTAAAGATGCTGGTTACTTATACATAAACGGAAACAGAAAATAAAAATGAAAACTTCCAGAAGGCTTTTAAAACGAAGCCTTCTGGGAATAAAATTCATATACCATGATCAAACAATATTTCATAGCCATATTACTAGGTGCCTTTCTGGTAGGGTTTAGCAGCACAATGCATGCGCAGCAAGACCCACAGTATACTCAGTATATGTACAACACCCAGGTGGTAAACCCAGCCTATGCTGGATCGCGCGGATCTTTAGATTTCGGGCTGCTTTACCGCTCACAATGGGTTGGACTCGATGGTGCGCCAAAAACAGGAACCTTTACCGTAAACACACCTATAGGTGCTGGAGAAAACATGGGACTTGGGCTTTCTATTGTAAGCGAAGAAATAGGGCCAGCGAATGAGTCTAACATAAATGTAGATTATTCGTACACCATTAATACATCTAACAATTATAAGTTGGCGTTTGGTTTAAAGGCTGGTTTCGACATTTTGAATGTAGACTTTACAAAGCTCAATATATTTGATGGTGGAGACGTTTTTGAGCAAAATATCGACAACAAGATTCAGCCACAAATTGGGGCTGGTGTATATTACTACTCAGATAAGTTTTATGCGGGTCTATCGGTGCCTAACTTTTTAAATTCTAAGCACTTTGATGAAAGCGAAATTGGGAGCACATCTGCTCAGACTATCGCTGCAGAGCGTTTGCATTACTTTTTTATTACAGGATATGTATTCGATGTAAGCGACAGTGTAAAGTTTAAGCCAACGGTACTTACTAAAGTGGTTTCGGGATCTCCTTTACAAGTAGATCTTTCTGCCAACTTCTTAATCAACGAAAAGTTTACCTTAGGGGCGGCTTACAGATGGAGTGCTGCCTTAAGTGCTATGGTTGGTTTTCAGGCTAGCGATGGGTTGTTTATTGGTCTTGGTTACGATCGTGAGACTACAGATTTAACTCAATACAACGATGGCTCGTACGAAATTATGTTGCGCTACGAGATCTTTAATAAACCAGAACGTATCTTAACCCCAAGATTCTTTTAATATCAAACGAGCAAATTATGTTTAAAACCTCACATTTTTTTGTCTTGCTTATGGCCATGGCTTTTTTAGCTACGCCAAGTGTATTAGGGCAAAAAACGCAATTAAAAAAGGCAGATAAAGAATACGAGAAGTACGCTTATATAGACGCTCAAAAAGTGTATTTACAGGTGGTGCAAGAGGGGTATGTTTCTGCAGAGATTTATAAAAAATTGGGGAACACCTATTACTTTAACTCCGAATATGTAGACGCGGCCAAATGGTACAAACGTTTGGTAGATGATTACCCTGCAGATGCAGTTCCAGAAGATTATTATCGTCTGGCGCAATGTTACAAAAGTATGGGAAATTATGAAGAGTCTGATGCCATGATGGCTCGCTTTGTAGAACTTGGTGGGGATACCGATATCGCACAAAATTTTACCAGCAACCCAGACTATTTAAAAGACATCGCATTTGGAGCAAAAGAATACGAGCTTAGTAAAGTTGCTGTAAATACTACCAACTCAGATTTTGGGCCTGGTTACTTTGGCGAAAAAGTAATTTTTGCCTCTGCTTCGGATACGATTTTAGACGGAAAACTTAAGGTACACGAGTGGAACAATCAACCGTTCCTTGATTTGTACGTGGCAGATATCACAGACTCGGGAGACTTAGAGAATATTTTAAGACTCAACGGCGATGTGAATACAAAATATCACGAATCTTCTGCGGTAGTTACCAAAGATGGGCGCACCATGTACTTTACTCGTAATAACTATTTTGAGGGTAAGAAAGGACGCGATAAAAACAAATCGATTCTTTTAAAGATTTATAAAGCTACGCTTAGTGGAGAAACTTTTTGGACGAATATTCAGGAGTTGCCATTTAATAGCGACGAATTTTCAATTGCACATCCTGCTTTGAGCAACGACGGCAAAAGGCTTTATTTTTCTAGTGATATGGAAGGAACCAAAGGGCAGAGCGACATTTGGTATGTAAATATCAATGACGACGAAACGTATTCTGATCCGGTCAATTTGGAGCAAATCAACACAGAAGCGAGAGAGAGTTTTCCTTTTATTAGCGAAGCAAACAATTTATATTTTTCTACCGATGGGCAATCGGGTCTTGGAGGTTTAGATATTTATATGTCTCCTTTAGATGCTAATGGTTTACCCACAACGATTAGCAACCTGGGCGAACCAGCAAATAGTGTAAAAGACGACTTTGGATTTATTTTTCAGGAAAGCAAAAAAATGGGCTATTTGTCTTCAAACCGTGACGGTGACGCCGGATTTGTAAACGACGATATCTATTTGGTTAAAGAGTGTGAAATGATCATCAATGGAGTTGTTACCGACTTAAGCACTGGAGAGCTTTTACCCGGAGCAGAGGTTATTTTTATGGATGACGCTAACAATCAGATTGGCGAGCCGGTACGCGTAGGAAGCGATGCGGCCTATTCTTTTGTGGCCAATTGTAACTCTCAATATAAGATTAGAGCACTAAAAGACAGGTATATTCCAAAAGAAATCAACGTAAACACGCCAGGCATTTCTGGCGAAATGAACGCACCTATCGCGTTAGAGCCAGACGATCCGTGTGGCGACGACCTAGGTTGCATTTTAGATTTACAGCCTATTTATTTTGATTTAGACCGCTATAATATTCGACCCGATGCGGCAGTCGAATTGGCAAAGGTATTGGCAGCAATGCGTCAGTATCCTGAGCTAGTGATTCATATAGAATCGCATACAGATTCTAGAGCACCAGACCGCTATAATGAGATATTATCTGAGCGCAGAGCCCAATCTACTATGAGTTGGCTTATCGACAAGGGGATCGATAAAAATAGATTAACAGCAAAAGGATATGGCGAATATCAGCTGGTTAATAATTGTAGTAATGATGTAGACTGTACAGAAGAACAACACCAATTAAACCGTCGTTCTATGTTTATCATTCAGAATTAGTAGTCTTCCCCGCAAACCTCACATTAAAGGCAATCTTCGGATTGCCTTTTTTTTGTTTTTACCCTTGGGCTAGTATTTCGTATTTTTGTAAAAAAGTATTGCATGAACGAAGAACTCGTCGTTTTAGTAGATAAACAAGATCGACAAATTGGCTTAATGCCTAAGTTAGAAGCACACCAAAAAGCAGTGCTTCATAGAGCTTTTTCTGTGTTTATCTTTAACGATAAAAAAGAGCTTATGCTGCAAAGACGAGCTTTAGACAAATATCATTCTCCTGGTCTGTGGACCAACACTTGTTGTAGCCATCAACGCGATGGAGAAAATAATATAGAAGCTGGCAAACGCCGTTTGCAAGAAGAGATGGGCTTTAGTACTGCCCTAACAGAAGCCACTTGGTTTATTTACAAAGCACCTTTTGACAATGGTCTTACCGAACACGAATTAGATCATATTTTAATAGGCAACTATAACCAAGAGCCAATAATTAACCCAGACGAGGTAGCGGCTTGGAAGTGGATGTCACTGGACGATGTAAAGAAAGATATCGCAACACAGCCCGACCAATACACGGCATGGTTTAAGATTATTTTTGAAAAATTTTGTGATTACTTAGAGCAATGAAAGTAACCGTTTACAGAAAAGCACATTTTAATGCCGCCCATCGATTGTATGTAAAAGATTGGGATGATGCTAAGAATGCCCACGTTTTTGGCAAGTGTAGTAATCCTAATTTTCATGGTCATAATTATGAGCTTGAGGTGGGAGTAACTGGAGAGGTAGACCCGCTAACTGGGTTTGTGATTAGTTTGGACGTTTTAAAAGCGATCATCAAAGCAGAAGTAGAAGAGGCTTTTGATCATAAAAATTTGAACGTAGAGGTGCCAGAATTTGCCGAATTGATTCCGACAGCAGAAAACATCGCTATTGTTATTTGGAATAAACTCAGGGCAAAAATTGACAATTCACTCGAGCTCGATGTGAAGCTTTATGAGACACCAAGAAATTTTGTAACCTATTCTGGCTAACTAAATAGCATTTTGCTAAGTTGTAGCTTAATTACATCTAAAGCGATTAATAAAAGAGCTCAACGAGCATACAGCGACACTTATCGAGCCTAATGCTGTGATTCGTCGAAAAGTTACTGTCAAGAAACGTACTCTGGATATCTTGCGCTTATAAAATTAGAATTTTAATTATGACTCGACTAGTTATACCAGATTATCCGCTCTTATTTACACCTATCTTAAAGGAGAAGGTATGGGGTGGTACCAAACTTAACGAAGTGCTCGGCAAAGAGTCTAGTGCGTCTAATGTAGGCGAAAGCTGGGAGCTCTCTGGCGTTACTGGTAATGTTTCTGTTGTTAGTAATGGCGAACTAAAGGGTGCGTTGCTTTCTCAGTTAATCGAGCAACATGGTGCTTATTTATTAGGCGAGCGTGTTTTAAAGCAGTACGAGGGAGCTTTTCCGTTGTTATTTAAATTTATAGACGCAGCTCAAGATCTTTCTGTTCAAGTGCATCCTGACGATAGCTTTGCAAAAAAACAACACGATTGCTTTGGCAAAACAGAGATGTGGTATGTGATGCAAGCAGATCCAAAAGCACAGCTTATCGTAGATTTTAATAGACCCCTAACCAAAGAACAGTATTTAAATGCTTTAGAGAATAAGCAATTGGCCTCAGTGTTGCAGCATGATGAGGTGTTCCAAGGTGATAGTTATTTTATAGCGCCAGGGACCATCCATGCGATTTGTGGTGGAGTGATGTTGGCAGAGATTCAGCAAACTTCTGATATTACCTATCGAGTATATGATTGGGACCGTCCAGAGGCAGATGGTAGCTTTAGAGAGTTGCATAACGACCTAGCGATTCAAACACTAAACTTTAAGGCACCAAAAGACCAAAAAATCACTTATTCTAAGGATGCCAATAACGTTAATACATTGTACGAGTCGGCTTTTTTTTCGACGCAGTTTATTCCGCTTGCGGGAACGCTTAATCGAGATATGTCACAGATAGATTCGTTTGTGGTATATATGTGTGTTCACGGGCAGGCTACCATTACGGTTAACGATAACAGACAGACCTTACAAAAAGGGCAAACCTGTTTAATCGCGGCACATCACCAGCATATTTTACTCGAGGCAAAAGACGCACAACTTTTAGAAGTATATGTTCCGTAATTTAGTAACTTAACGTACTTTTACACCCTAATAAAGAAGGAATCATGGCAAGTGTTAGAGATTTAAAAAAAGACTTAAATTTTGTATTAGGCGATATCATCGAAGCTGTTTATGCTTGGGAACTTACCAACCCGACCAAAGACAATAAAGCTGCAGAAAAAATTATCGATGAGGCTATCAATGTGTTCGATGAGCTTACGGCCAAAGTCAACCAGAAAGATGTAGAGAATAAAAAGGCGCACTTTAAGGCCATCTCTGCAGAGCTTGAGGCCAAAGGCAATGCCTTGCTTGATAAGCTAGAGAAGCTTAAGTAATCTATTCGTTTTATTGTAGCGAAGACCGCTCTTTGATGAGCGCCGCTAATTGTTTACCGTACACAGAGGTCTGCACTTCTGGGGCCAATACTTTGTACACCGTATCCAAATACTTAGTGTTTAAATTTACCGTTTCAGAAAGTAATAAATAAGGCGCAATGGCTTTGTCTGCGTTGTTTCTGGCAAAATTCACCGTAGCCAAATATTTGGTTCTTAGCACAGCATCCTGCTTTCTGCTGAGTGCCATGGCCAGAGAATCGTTTTGTGCTTGTTGTGCTTCTATGGTTTGTCTAATAAGCTCTAACCGTTGATTAGTAAAACGAGACATGTTTTTAGTATATTCCTTCCAGATAGTATGATTTTGCGAGCCTGTAACCTGTGCCTCAGACATTAGATTTTGCAATTTGGTATGTACCTGAATTTCTCCAGGCTCTAAAAAGATAGGCAAACGTTCGTCGTTAAGTTCGCTAGCATCTATCGCCACATACAAATAATGCACTTCGGGTTCGTTTACATAAAGACTCATCGAAAAATTTGAATCTCCATCGATCGCAACAGAATCTACTGCGACTAGGACGGTGTCTCGTAATTGCTCTAGGTATAAAGTTCCTTTAACAAGCCCTTTCACAGAGCCAGAGAGTATAAGGTTGTCCTCTTGAGAGTTACAACCGATTAATAGCGTAGCGATAATAAAAAGGGCAAAAAAATGCTTCACAATTCTTAGAATTTATGCTGGCAAATATATAGTATTTATACGGTTTTTAAGAGACGCTTGCCAATTGCATCAAAACAGTACAGGCAACGGCGCCCAAAGTCCCTATGGCATAGCCAAATACTGCCAAGAGTACTCCAACTGTTGCCAATGAGGGATGAAAAGCAGAGGCTACTATTGGGGCAGAAGCGGCTCCACCTACGTTGGCCTGACTCCCAACCGCCAAGAAAAAATAAGGGGCTTTGATGAGCTTGGCCACGCCAATGAGCAGTCCTGCATGAATTGCCATCCAAACAAATCCTACAACGATTAAGCCCGTATTCTGAAATATAAGCGTTAGGTCCATCTTCATTCCGATGGTGGCTACCAGTATGTAAATAAACACACTGCCAAACTTACTCGCGCCAGCGCCTTCGTATGTTCTAATTTTGGTATAACTAAGCGCAATTCCAATCAAAGTGGTAATGGTAATCATCCAGAAAAACGAGGAGCCCAAAAAGGTAAATACGTTTTTGGTAAGCCCTTCTAAATTATCGACCATTCCTGCAAAAAGCGAAGCCATAAAATCGCCGCCTAAATGCGCCAGACCAACCGTTGCAAAGGCAATAGCACCCAAAATCATAAGATCTGCCAAGGAGGGATTACGAGATACCTGCAGCGAGAAATCAGACATTTTTTTCTTGAGTTCTTCTATAGCCGTTGTGTCTGCCTTAAACCATTTGTCGATTTTTGAAGACTTACCAATTCCTAATAAAATAATAGCCATCCATACATTTGCGACCAGAATGTCTACAAACACCATTTGCCCATACAGCTTTGTATTGTATCCGTAAACTTCTAGCATTGCTGTTTGGTTTGCGCCACCACCAATCCAACTACCTGCGAGGGTCGAAAGCCCACGCCATACGGCGTCTGCGCCTTCGCCACCTACGGTTTCTGGCGAAATCGTTCCTACCAGTAACACAGCAATCGGGCCTCCTATGATGATCCCAACAGTTCCTGCTAAGAACATCCAAAGGGCTTTTGGGCCCAAATTAAAAACTCCTTTTAGGTCTATACTCAAGGTCATCAATACCAAAGCTGCGGGCAGTAAATAGCGACTCGCCATATGATATAAAACAGATTCGCCTTCTACGGCAGTTCCGTCTTCTAGCACGGTTGTCCATTCGGGAGCGATTAGACCAGTCGTGGTTAGGAGTGATGGAATAAAATACGCCATAAAAAGTGCAGGAATGTACTTATAAAAGTATTTCCAGTTTTTAGACTGACTCGTTGAGGTTAAAAAGACAAAGCCCAAGGAAAGCATGAGCAAGCCAAAGATTATTTTGTCGTTTGTAATCAGGGGAGTGGTGTCTGTAATTGTCTCTTGTAGTGAAAGAATCATAAAAGAATTTTATAGGATTCACAATATAGTACAATTTGAAAGAGTTTTTTAGTTACAATCTATTCAATTAACTTAGAGCACTTATTACCCATGAAGCTTAGCTGTAAACACTTTATTCTATTTTTAACCGCCATTGGAATATTCCCTTTTTCTGGGTATTCTCAGCATTTTTATTCGGGCTTTGAAGGCGATTCCAAAGTGATTAGAACCAGCAAAAAAGCAGACGACATCGTGGGTGGCGAAGTAATCAGTGGCGTGTTAAATGATTGGGAGCGTAGCCTTGAAGACGCTAAGGGTTTTGGCAGTTTTGATTTGTTTCAGATATATTATCAAGCTGGTAATAAAAGACAAAGAAGGGCTACTATTGTAGACGATCCGCTTGCTCCTAGGGGAACTAATAAAGTTTTAAAGTTCGAAATTAGAAAGGCGTATCCAAGTGATAAGCGTGATAAAAATTCGCCAAGATTGGGTCGCATTGCAGCGCAACTTATTAATGTCGACATCACTAAAGGAATTAAAGAGACCGGCTTTTCTAAATTGCATTATGGCTTCAAAATGATGTTGCCAGAAAATTATCAATTGATTAAAAACGATACTGCCTATCAAAACAGTTGGTACACCATCGCAGAACTTTGGAATAACGGAGGTTGGAGCAACCTGCCTTATCCTTACAGAATAAAGTTAGACATTGTAAAATATCGCAACAGCAATACCTTGCGTTTTGTGGTAAAAGGCCAATTTAAAGAAAACGGCAAATGGCAAGCAGACTGGGAAAAAACAAACAACTGGTACGATATTCCTTTGGGGGAATGGTTAGATATGGATATCTATTTTAAAGAAGGCGATGCCCGTAGGGGTAGATTTATTCTTAAGGTAAATAAAAGAACCATTATTCGAGCCAAAAACAGAACGCATCATCCAGATGCAAAAGGCAGGGCCATCGATGGGATGACCCATGTAGATTTGCTAAAACTCTATACAGGTGGTGACAAAATTGATCATATGCTCGAGCTGGGTGTTAGGCCTACCATCTATTGGGATGACTTTATAATTTATGACGATGCCAAGACAGAGATACGCACCTCTTTTTGGCAGTCCAATAGGGACTAAGCAAAATTAGTTTTTCTTTTTAGGTTGTCTCTTCGCTTGTTTTAGACTCTCGTTAAGCATCCACTCGATTTGCCCGTTGGTACTGCGAAACTCGTCTGCAGCCCATTTCTCGATGGCTTTGAGCATCTCTTCGTTTACTCTAAGTGCGAATGCTTTCTTTTTAGACATGCCTAGTTTTTTATAAATGCTGCGATTTTGCCAATCAGCGCTGCATGCAGCGGTAATTGTGGGTTGTTATACGATTGACCGTTTTCTGCATCGCTTCCTTCAATATTTTTTAAGATATGATTCATCCCTTCAATAATCTCTAGCTGAGCCGCTGGATTTGCTTCTTTAAGCATAGCGGCCTCGGCCTCGTTTACCTGAAGGTCTTTGGTGCCGTTAATTATTAAAACTGGAGCAGTAACCTTGGCTATCTCTGCTTTTGGATCATACAGCATCCATGAGCGCATAAACGGCTGAATTGGTGGTCTAAAAATAGAAACCAACCCTGGGCTAAATTTCTTTGCCTCGCCCGTTTCTCTTAAATCGTTAAAGGCGGCTTGCGCATTTTCTGCCAAACCTGGTGCCTGTCGTTCTAATTGATCTACAATCACTGCATCGATAGATTGACCAGCACCAGCGATAGAAATCACGCCATCTACCCCTTCTTGCGCCACTACAGTAACTATAAGTCCTCCTTGGCTATGCCCGATTAAGTAATAGCCTGAAAAGGCATCACTTCTTTTAAAATAATTAAGGGCATCACTGGCGTCTTGTACAAAATCATCAAAAGATAAAGAGGCTTCGTTTAAGGTTCTGTTTTTGATCATCGGAACAATGCGTTTGTCGTATCTGTAGCTGGCGATTCCGTGTTCTTTAAGTGCTTCTGCGAGCATTTTAAGTGAGTTGTTCTCCATCATGGGTTGGTTGCCATTGCGATCTGTTGGGCCAGAACCTTGCACGATAATTACCAGTGGTACTTGGCTTTGGTCTGCAGGCCGCAGGAGGGTTCCTTCTATTAGCGGACTCACTTTTAAGTCGATTGACTCAAAGTTTGGTGTCTGTCCAAAACAGATATAAGAACATATAAATAATAATAAATAGAGGCTAAAGCGAATCATAACTATCGGATTTGTTTGTATAATAATTTATAACGGAATCGGCCTCGGTTTGTTTTTGGGTTCCGATAAGAATCTTTTTACCATTGGTTAATTCCATTTGAATTCCGATGTTGCCTTTTACGTTATAGGCCGCCCCAGCGCCTTTAAAAAGTTTAACGCGATAGCCCCAACCCCCGTATTCAGATATCGGACTATATTCTCTGGTATATATTTTGGTTATTTCATCCCAAGGGATAAGCCTAGGCGATCGCTTAAAGGGGTAAAAGTGAACATGTACCCCTTGGTCGTCGATCTTGGATTTAAGTGTAAAAACGAATAAAATAAAAACCGAAACAGCCCCTATAATTGCAAAAGAAACCAAAAGAATTACTAATTCGTTTTGTCCAAAATCTTGCCAATCATTGAGCAAGAGCATAGGCCCAATAGCTAACAATAAGACGCTTATTAGCACGAGTCGCAACCACCATTGGTCAAACTTTTGATTCTCTATAAATACCCGCATATTATGTATTTAAGGTTCCTGTATTTACGATAGGTGAGGCATCTTTGTCTCCACAAAGAATCACCATAAGGTTGCTAACCATAGCAGCTTTGCGCTCATCGTCAAGGTCTACAACGTGTTTCGCACTGAGTTCGTTTAGTGCCATTTCTACCATGCTCACAGCGCCTTCTACAATCTTGTGTCTGGCAGCTACAATAGCAGTAGCTTGTTGTCTCTTAAGCATTGCGCTCGCAATTTCGTTGGCATAGGCCAAGTAACCAATGCGCGACTCGAGTACTTCGATTCCGGCAATAGCCAAACGCTCGGTTAGCTCTGCTTCTAGGGCCTGGTTTACTTCGTCCATGCTTGAACGTAAGGTGATGTCTTCGTCTAGACCTTCGTCTGCAAAATTGTCGTAAGGATACATACTGGCTAATTTTCTAACGGCAGCGTCGGTTTGTACTCTCACAAAATGCTCGTAGTTGTCTACATCAAAAGCAGCTTTATGAGTGTCGCTCACACGCCACACCAAGATGGTGCTAATAATCACTGGATTCCCTAGTTTGTCGTTTACTTTAAGACGCTCACTATCAAAGTTTCTTGCTCTTAGTGAAATTTTCTTTTTGGTATAAAATGGATTCACCCAAAAAAGCCCGTTCTTTTTTATGGTGCCAATGTACTTACCAAAGAGAAGTAAAACACGTGATCCGTTTGGGTTTACTAAAACATACCCTGGTAACGTAAAGATTCCAACCACAATCATTAAGACTGCCAAAGGAGACTGCATCCTAATTAAAAATGCGATCCCACCAAAGATTAATAGTAATGTTACTATGAGCATTACATAACCGTTCATGGGACTGTGTGTTTTTTCGTTTGTCATGGTGTTGTATTTAAAATGATATCAATATGATATTATATAAGTATCAAATATAACAAAATGTTACAATTATTTAAAACTATTTTTTTGAGGGAATGCTTATCTTTACCAAAAGCACCTTATGAATCGTTTATATACAGCACTTTTCGCCTTTTTAATATTTATGAGTCCGCAAGCCATTCTCGCCGATTGGGGCAAAACAGGACATCGGGCCACAGGCGAAATCGCTTCACAATACTTATCTAAGAAAGCCCAAAGAGCCATTGATGATCTATTAAATGGAGCTTCGCTAGCGCTTGTTTCTACCTATGGCGACGAGATAAAGAGCGACCCAAAGTACAGAGAATTTGGGCCTTGGCACTATGTAAATTACCCTTTTGGTGCAGATTATCAAACAAGCCCAAAAAGTGATCGTGGCGATATAATCGTTGCCATTCAAAAGTGCGTAGCAGTGTTAAAAGACAAGACTTCTAGTAAAGAGGATAAAGCGTTTTATTTAAAGCTCTTGGTACATTTTTTAGGTGATTTGCATATGCCTTTGCATGTTGGAATTGCAGATGACCTTGGGGCCAACCGTTTTCAAGTACAATGGTTCGATGACGGCACCAATTTGCATCGCGTATGGGACGAGAATCTTATCGAATATTACAATATGTCGTATACAGAGCTTGCCCAAAATGCAATGAGATTGAGCGAAGCTCAATTAAAGATGATTCAAGGCGGAACTGTTTTAGATTGGATGGCAGAAAGCCGTGAGCTTTGCGAAGATGTGTACGAAAACACCAAAGTAGGCGCCAATTTAAAATATGACTATGCCTACCGTTATATGGACACAGTGCGATCGCAACTACAAAAAGGAGGTATTCGCTTGGCGGTTTTGCTCAACGATATCTTTGGTTAATCAATAACCCTAAAAGTTATATTTATGCGCGGCTCTTTTATAACCGTGCTCTTAGGTAGCTGATGTTGCCAATAATGCTGTGTGCTGCCTGCCATAAGCAATAAGCTTCCATGTTCTAGCCAGATTTTTTGAGTAGCGGCTTTATTCGCCTTTGGCCTTAATTTAAAAGGTCTTTTTGCACCCAGACTTACAGAGGCAATCACAGGATTCTGACCTAATTCGGGTTCGTCGTCGCTATGCCAGCCATTGCTGTCTTGCCCGTCGCGATAGTGGTTGAGCAGGGCTGTGGTAAAACAAACTCCAGCAAGCGCTTCTGCTTTTTTCTTTACAGAAAGCAGGGCAGGCGTAAAGGGCATAGGATGCATCGTAATACCACTATACGAATATGGCTTGGTGTTAGATCCATACAATGCGGTAAGCCTGGGCTGTTTATACACTTTTCCAAAAACCTTGATATCATCCTGTTGCCAAGGTGTTTTTTGGAGTAACTCGGTGTAAAGATTATGCGCTTCTACCAAACTCAAAAAGTTAGGGTAATAGCTAACTTGGGCATCTTTTAAGTTGAGCTGTGTAACTTCTGACCGAGTAGAAAACAAGTCCATTAGATATAAAAACTCGCCCAATAAATGAGTCCAAATTGTATAGGGATTCTAAGCCATAGTAGCCATAAAGGCAATTTGAGTCGAGCTTCTTTTTGCATGATCATGTGAATATGAACCGTAAAAAACAAAATGAGTAAGACAATTATGATGTATGCTCCTATCTGCTGACTTTTTGCCGTGATGAGCATAAACCCAGCTACCATTTCGAGCACTCCTGTAAGTCCTACCAAGAAGTCATGGCTGGGCAAATAAGGAGGCATTACTTTTTTATACAATTTAGGAATCCTAATGTGATTTGCACCGCCAGCGATAAATATCACGGCCAATAAATACTGATGCCAAGGAAAATTCATGGCCTTAGCGTTTTAAAGAGTTAATCCAACTGTCTACCTTTTCTTCTAAAAGGGCCAGAGGTAAGCTTCCGCTTTCTAAAATTCGATTGTGAAACTCTTTAATATCAAAGGCTTCGCCCAATTCCATCTCTGCTCGAGCCCGCAGTTCTTTTATTTTTAACTGCCCAATTTTATAAGACAAAGCTTGCCCGGGAATCGCCATATATCGCTCGATTTCAGAAATAATACTGGCTTCGGGTTCGGCTTCGTTGTCCAACGAAAATTGTATGGCTTTTTCTCGAGACCAACCTTGGGTATGAATGCCAGTATCTACCACCAAACGAATCGCTCTGTGCATTTCTGCGCTCAGCATTCCAAAGTATTGATACGGATCGTCGTACAAACCTAGTTCCTTCCCAAGTGACTCTGTATAAAGTGCCCAGCCTTCGCCGTAAGCACTATAAAACAAGGTTTTTCTAAAGGAGGGTAACTGCTCATTTTCTTGTGTCAACGAAATCTGAAAGTGATGCCCCGGAATCGCTTCGTGTAAAAAAAGGTCTTCGTCAGACAGAGTATTATACGAATTCACGTCCGGAATTGGCACATAAAAAATACCTGGGCGAGTGCCATCTAAAGAGCCTGGGTTGTATTCGGCGCTAGCAGATGCTTCTCTAAAGGATTCGGTTCTGCGTACCTCGAAAGGGGTATCTGGAACTTTATCAAAAAGCATGGCGATTTGCGGCTTCATTTTATCGTGAATTGCATTAAAGTTATCGATTACCTGCTGTGGATCTGTAAAGGGCATTAGCTCTTTGCGGGTTCTAACATGGTCAAAAAACTCCTGTAAACTTCCTTCAAAGCCAACTTGTTTTTTTACCTGTTCCATCTCTGATCGTATGCGCGCCACTTCGCTCAAACCAAGCTCGTGTATTTCGTTGGCGGTCATTTCTGTGGTGGTAAATAACTTGATTAAGTGTTCGTAATGTTCGCTTCCACCAGGTACTTGGTCAATACCAGAAGTCTCACGAGAAGCAGGCAAGTACACTTCGGTTAAAAAAGTAGCGAGTTCTTGCATTTTAGGAACAATTCCCTCTTCTATCATTTTGGTATATGCCGCAGTGAACTCATCTTTTTCTTCTGGGGTAAAATCTTCTGGCATGTTGCCAATAGGCCCGTAAAACAAGTTCTGTTCGGCAGAATCACTAATAAGACTATTAATTTGCGGAATCACTTTTTGAGTAAGTGTTTTGGGTAGCACATACCCTTGTGCAATACCTTTATGCATGTTAGCGATTGCTGTATCGACTATAGGAATAAAGCTGTCCATACGTGACAGCCAATCTCTATAATCTTTAGGAGTATTAAAAGGTTGTGCACTTGCTCCACTCCCTAACTGGGCAAACATGAGCAAGGGTGAGCTAAACTGATCAATAGGAAGTAATTCTCCAGGAAAATCACGTCCGCTTAGTTGTGTGTTGGCCTCCCAAAGCAATACTTTTTTACTAAGCAGCTGGTTTTCGTCCAGATCGTTGTCGTCTATATTGCCGAGTTTGGCTTTTATATCAGAGAAAAATGTCTCTTCTTTATCTAAAAAGGCTTGCGAATAAAAGTTAGGCAAAAGATCGTTATAACGCGAATCACCTGCAAAAGTTGCCTCCCAAGGGTATAGCGCATAGCGACCTTCTTGGTAGTCTGATAAGAGTTGGTCCAGTGTTGCCAAATCTGTTGTTTTTTTGTTCTCCTCGGTTGCTTCTTGGCAACTCAATACTGTGAAAAACAGCATGGGGATAAAAATTGCTAATTTCATTTTTTATTAGGAAGTTTTGTTTGGTATGCTAAATATACGAATAAAAAAAGCCGCTTTTTTTATGAGCGGCTTTTAATAATAGTGTCTAAAAAGCTATTTAATCATATCATAACTCCTTTTGATAAACTCGGTCAGGTCTTCGCCTTTAAGCAAGTTTTGAGAGAGTTTTGCCAAGTCTAAGGCTTGGTTGATCAAACGTTCTTTTTTCTTTTGGGTTTTGGTCTCTAAGATTTGACCTACAAGTTCATGATTTGTGTTTACAATCAAATTGTAAATCTCTGGCATATTGCCCATACCAAACATACCGCCGCCGCCAGATTGTTGCATCTCTTTCATGCGACGCATAAATTCTGGTTGCGTAATCACAAACGGATTGGCAGTGCTGTCCATAGCCTCTAATTGAACCGTAAATTTATCTGCTGGAATAACTTCTGTTAAGATGCCATTTAGGGATTCTTTTTGCTCATCAGAAAGCTTAGAGATAGCCGTGTCTTCTTTTTTGATAAGATTATCGATATGGTCGCCATCTACTCTTACAAACGTAGTGTTCTCGTGAGTGGCTTCTAACTTTTGAATCAAGTGGGCCACAATTGGAGAGTCAAGCAATAATACTTCGTAACCTTTCTCTTTGGCCGCCTGTACATAGGCGTGCTGCTCATCTTTGTTAGAGGCATATAAGACCACGAGCTTATCGTCTTTATCTGTCTGGGCGTCTTTGATCTTTTCTTTTAATTCATCAAAGGTCAAATAGGTGTTGTCTACAGTAGGGTAGAGTGCAAATTCTTGGGCTTTGTCAAAAAACTTGTCTTCGCTCAACATTCCGTATTCGATCACGATTTTAATATCGTTCCATTTGGCCTCAAAATCTTCGCGGTTGTTTTTAAACAACGACTTTAATTTGTCTGCAACCTTACGTGTGATATAGCTGGAGATTTTCTTAACCGCTCCATCTGCTTGCAGATAGCTACGCGATACATTCAAAGGAATATCTGGCGAATCGATCACCCCGCGAAGCATCGTTAAGAATTCTGGGACAATTCCTTCTACATTATCGGTTACAAATACCTGATTCTGATACAACTGTATACGATCCTTTTGCATATTGAGATCGCCAGTCAAGCGAGGGAAATATAAAATTCCCGTTAGGTTAAAAGGATAATCTACATTAAGGTGAATATTAAACAACGGTTCTTCAAACTGCATTGGATACAATTCGCGATAGAAAGAACTATAGTCTTTGTCTTCGAGCTCCGATGGAGTTCTGGTCCAAGCAGGATTAGGATTGTTTATAATATTATCTACCTCCTTGGTTTCGGGTTTGGCATCTTCTGCCGCGTCTTCTGGCAAAGGAAGCGTCTCTGTTTTGGTTCCGAATTTAATCGGCACAGGCATAAACTTGTTATACTTAACCAACAGTTCGTTTATTCTGCTATCTTCTAAAAACTCTGTGGAATCGTCTGCGATATGCAAGATAATCTCGGTACCACGGGTTTTCTTTTTGATTTCTTTGAGCGTGTATTTAGGGGAGCCGTCGCAAGTCCAATGCGCTGCTGGCTCGTCTTTGTGTGACTTGGTTTTGATCTCAACCTTGTCTGCTACCATAAAAGCAGAATAAAAACCTAGACCAAAATGCCCGATGATTCCGGCATCTTGTCCGTCTTTGTCTTTGTATTTTTCTATAAATTCTTCTGCTCCAGAAAAGGCGATTTGATTGATATACTTTTCTACCTCGTCTGCTGTCATACCTAAACCTTGGTCTATGATATGCAGTTTCTTTTTATCCTTGTCAACTTTGATTTCGATTATAGGATTGCCGTATTCTACTTTGGCTTCGCCTATGCTGCTAAGGTGCTTAAGCTTTAAAGTAGCATCTGTCGCGTTCGATATTAATTCTCGCAAAAAGATCTCGTGATCGCTATACAAGAATTTTTTGATAAGTGGGAAAATGTTCTCTACAGATACATTGATGTTTCCTGTACTCATAATAGTATATTTTGATTCAATTACGCTGCAGTAGTAGCAAAATAGATACCATTGTTAACTTGGCTGACAGCTTGTCATTGTTCAAAATTTTTGAAAGAACTTTAACAAAACATTGTTTAATTAAAAAAGATAAACATTAAACGATTCGTATCTTTGTAAAGCATCTAAAAATCAATAGCATGGAAGCAACAAAGACCACCGCACAAGACATTATCGCCACATATATGGACTATGTTTTGGAGCACGAACACGAGCCCAAATCGATTTATAAATTTTGCAAGCATCAAAACATTCAAGAGCCTGAGTTTTATGCTCACTTTGGAAGTTTTGATACGTTAAAACAGCAAGTTTGGCAGCAGTTTTTTACTCACACTATTCAGCTTTTAGAAAAAAGTAAAGACTACGAGGCTTCACCTGCCAAAGAAAAAATGCTTTCGTTTTACTATACCTTTTTCGAACTACTCACGGCAAACAGAAGTTATGTGCTCTTCACATTAGAAGACAAAAAGAACATCATGAAGTCTTTACAAGAGCTCAAAGGGTTAAGACAACACATCAAGGAATTTGCCAAAGACCTTATAGAACACAACAACGAGAATAAGTCGCTCAAAATTACCAAGCATCCTGTAAGTGTGTTTAGCGAAGGAGCTTGGGTTCAGACCTTGTTTATTCTTAAATATTGGATGGAAGATAGCTCGCCAGAATTCGAAAAAACAGACGTGGTCATCGAAAAGTCGGTACGTGTTGTTTTTGATGTTTTTGACACCACCCCCTTAGAGAGCCTAATAGATTTTGGCAAGTTTTTGTGGAAAGAAAAAATGGCCTAAACCAATCCCTAAATCAGTTGCGATGAAAACAATCGATAAGATTCCTACTAATAAGATTCAACGGGCGAGCAAGCTCGTGACTACAGGTGTAAAAGTGGGCACCAACTACCTAAAGTACTATGGTGAGAAGATGGTTAATCCAGAGCTTACTAAAGACAAGCTTAACGAAAGCAATGCAGAAGACATTTACGATGGTCTAAAACAACTCAAGGGGAGCGCCTTAAAAGTCGCGCAAATGCTCAGTATGGAAAAGAGCATATTGCCCAAAGCTTATGTAGAAAAATTTAGTTTGGCTCAGTTTCAGGTGCCACCTTTGTCTGCACCTTTAGTGCGCAAAACTTTTAGACGCTATTTTGGAGAGGCTCCAGAGGCCTTGTTCGAAACCTTCAATGCCGATTCTGTCGCAGCGGCTAGTATTGGGCAAGTGCACGAGGCTACTAAAGATGGGAAGCAACTCGCCGTAAAGATTCAATACCCTGGCGTAGCAGATAGCATTAGTAGTGATTTGGCATTGGTAAAGCCCGTCGCTACTAGAATGTTCAATTTAAAAGGAAAAGATTCAGAAAAATATTTTAAAGAGATAGAAGGCAAACTACTAGAAGAAACAGACTATATTTTAGAAGTTGCGCAGAGTATCGAGATTAGTGAGGCATGTAAACACATTCCTAATTTAAGATTCCCAACGTATTATCCAGATTGGTCGAGCGAGCGAATCATTACTATGGATTGGGTACAAGGATTACACCTTTCTGAGTTTGCTGCCGTTAATACAGACAAAGCCTTGGCAGACCAAATAGGGCAGACCTTGTGGGATTTTTATATGTACCAAATGCACGTGCTTAAAGCGGTGCATGCAGATCCGCATCCAGGTAACTTTTTAGTAGACCAAGAAGGCCAATTGTTTGCTATAGACTTTGGTTGCATTAAAAAAGTGCCAGAGCAGTTTTATACGCCTTATTTCGAGCTGGCAACACCGGGAGTTATAGGTAACGACGCATTGTTTATGGAAAAACTGCACGAACTAGAAATTTTACGAGAAGACGACTCACCTAAAGAAATCGCTTATTTTAAAGCCTTGTTTAAGGAGATGTTGAGTCTTTTCACACAACCTTTTCATTCAGAGGAATTCGATTTTTCTGATCCTACATTCTTCGGCAAAATCGCAGAGCTCAGTGAAAAATATTCGAACGATAAAGAGCTTAGAAAGATGAACGGAAACCGCGGGTCTAAACACTTTTTGTATATAAACCGCACCTTTTTTGGTCTTTATAATCTTTTAAATGACTTGGGGTCTAAAGTGACCATAAACAATTACAGGGCTTTCGTGTAACTTGATTAATGTACACAAAAGCCCTGCTTGCGAGCAGTATTGCAAGTAATTAGTCTTTTACGCCTTCTTCTTGAGGGCTCAAGGTTTTCTTTTTGTTTTTTACATAGGTTTCTAACCAGCTGTCTTGTTCCCAAAGCAAATGCATTATGCTTTCTTTGGCTCGATAACCATGGCTTTCTTTGGGTAACATCACCAAACGGGCTGTCGCCCCTAATCCTTTTAAGGCGTTAAAATAACGCTCGCTTTGCAAAGGATAGGTTCCAGAGTTGTTGTCTGCCTCGCCATGTACCAAAAGCAAAGGAGTTTTCATTTTATCTGCGTGCATAAAAGGAGACATCGTATAGTAAGTCTCTGGCGAATCCCAATACGATCGTTGTTCGCTCTGGAAGCCAAATGGTGTGAGTGTTCTATTATAGGCACCTGACCGGGCAATACCCGCAGCAAACAAATTGGAGTGACTCAGTAAATTGGCGACCATAAAAGCACCATAACTGTGTCCGCCCACTGCCACACGCTCTCTATCTACATAACCTAATTCGTCTACAGCATCAATGGCAGCCTGTGCATTGCTTACCAGTTGCGATCTAAAGGTGTCGTTGGGTTCTTCGTCTCCTTCACCCACTATCGGAAAGGCCGCGTCGTCTAACACCACATAGCCACGTGTTACCCAATAAATGGGCGACCCATAATACGGATAAATAAACTCGTTGGGGTTTGTGGTGCTTTGCGAAGCGCTGCTTTTGTCTTTAAACTCTCTAGGATAAGCCCAAAGAATCATAGGCATTTTCTCTTTTTTAGCTTTGTTGTAACCAATAGGCAGGTAGAGTGTTCCTTCTAGTTCGAGGCCATCTTCGCGGGCATAGGTGATTACTTCTTTATGAACCCCTTGAATGCTCTTAAAAGGATTCTCAAAAGAGGTTACCGGAGTCGTGGCATCTTTTTGTCTGATGTCTCTAAAGTAATAATTGGGATATTCGGTCTGTGATTCAATGCGCACCAAAATCTTACCTTCTTTCATATCTATGGCCGAATATAGATTCTCTAATTTATCTGTATAGCTGGATTCGTAAACTCGGCTAGTTTGCAACGATTTTAAGTCCATTTTATCTACAAAGGGGAATTGCCCTTTCTCAGAAAATCCATCGCCCATCAAATAAAGATGGTTGTCTATAATCTCTAAGGTGTTCCAACCCATATCGTTGCGAGTCATCACAAATTCTCCAGGATCGCTGTACCGATCTTGATAATTGCGATCTACGATTTTTACAGGTTCTTTGCTAGCATCAGACGGATTAAAAATATACGATTTGGTGTTACGTGTGTTCCACCAATAATCATAAGCCACCGCTACCTCGTCGTTCCCCCAGCTAATTCCGCTAAAGCGGTTTATAGTTTTGGTAACAAGTCTAGGAGCTGCCGTGAATGGAGCAGCTTGCTCGTATACTGCATCTCTATGCGCTACTTGCACTTCTGGGTCTCCTTTGTCTTGTGCCTCTGTCCAATACAAAGTGTTTGGTTTGTCTGCTCGCCAATTGAGCCTTCTTTTTCCCATACGAGTTGCCATAAACCCTTTGGGCTGCACCTCATTTAGCGGCACATCGTTGACCATTGCCACCATGTTTCCGCTTAGATTGTATACGGTTTCGTCATATGGAAAACGATTCAATGTTACGATATAAGAAAATGGCTTTTTGATCTTACTCACTAAAATATAGTTTCCATCTGGCGAAAAACTTACCCTGCGATACATCGCAGCAGGTAAAAAATTACTGATTTCGCCACTTAATGTCACCTTACGCAATTCCGACAGTGCTAATTGTTCAAAATTATGCTCGTCGTTAGGGTTTTTAAGCAAATCTTGATAGGTGCGATTTTGCGCTTTTTCGCCATCACTTACAGAAATTGTTGGCCCCGTTGGAACCGCATCTGCCGTGTTGATTAACCCTTTTTTATTTTTAGGCAAGGTCTTAACCAATAAAGCCTTGTTGTCGTTAAACCAGCTAATCGCAGTGCCCATATTGGCATTGACGTTGGCCTCTGTAATTTTGGTCACCTTGGCCTTTTCTATATCTAATACCCAGACTTCTACGCCAGTGGTTGTGGTATTTAGGCAAGCGATCATCTTTTGGTTTGGCGACCATCTAAAACCCGAGAGCCTCGGATTGTCTGGCAATCCAGTAACTTGTTTTGCATCGCTATCTGTGGCTTTTTTAACTTTTAAATTATTGTAAAAGGTGGTGCGACTTCCAATATTAGTCTTGGGATTAATGCGCAATCCGCCAAGTCTCATTTCTTTTTCGGAGAGTTCTGCGATAGATTTAAATGCATTGCGATAGATCAATACCACATTATCACCTTTGCTATCTATTTGAACCGCGGGAGCCAAAGGGGCTTCTACAAGGTCTAATATCTCTGAAGGTGGTTGTTGATACGTGAGTTTTTCTTGGGCGTAATTACTCGTAATTCCTGCCAAAACAAACAGGATAATATATATTTTTTGCATGGTTAAAAGTTTGTAAAAAGGTAATCAAAAATGACCGATTGTAGATGTTAAAACTTTCTTTACAATCAAAATGTACCTTTCGATTATGACGAAACAATGCTTGATTATAGCTATATTGTCTCGCTAAATTGTGCATTTATGTTTCGATCAAAAATTACTGGACTAGGCTATTATGTTCCAGAAAATGTAGTTACCAATGACGACCTCGCAGAACGTATGGATACCAACGATGCTTGGATCCAAGAACGTACAGGAATCAAGGAGCGAAGGCACATCATTAAAGGCGATGGCAACACAACCAGCGTCATGGCTGTAAAAGCTTCTAAGATTGCCATAGAACGTGCTGGCATAGAGGCCAACGACATAGACCTTATTATTTTTGCCACCCTTAGCCCAGATATGTATTTTCCTGGTGGTGGCGTGCAAGTGCAAGACATGCTTGGTATACATACGTGTCCAGCCTTAGACGTGCGCAACCAATGCAGCGGATTTGTGTATGCGCTCTCTACGGCAGACCAGTTTGTAAAAACGGGTATGTATAAAAACGTTTTGGTAATCGGGAGCGAAAATCATAGTGGAGGTTTGGACTTTACTACCCGCGGCCGATCCGTTTCTGTAATTTTTGGTGATGGAGCAGGGGCAGCGGTTGTATCGCGCAGTGAATCAGACAGTCATGGAATTTTATCTACACACTTGCATAGTGAAGGAAAGCACAAAGATGAGCTTGCATTGCAAGGGCCAAGCACAGGTTATTGGGTGCCACAAATACTCGAAGAGAATCCGCAAGAAGACATTCCGTATTACCCATATATGAATGGTCAATTCGTTTTTAAAAATGCCGTGGTTCGTTTTTCAGAAGTCATTAAAGAAGGTTTGGACGCCAATAACTTAGAGGTTGGCGATATCAACATGCTTATTCCGCATCAGGCAAATCTTAGAATTTCGCAATTTATTCAGCGTAAGTTTGGACTCAGTGACGATCAGGTGTTTAACAACATTCAAAAATATGGCAATACAACAGCTGCTTCGATTCCAATTGCGCTTACAGAGGCTTGGGAACAGGGCAAGATAAAAGAGGGCGATTTAGTAGTGCTTGCCGCTTTTGGTAGTGGCTTTACTTGGGGCAGTGCCATCATTAGATGGTAGGCTATAATCATATAAATGAAAAGCCCTCCTAGCGGAGGGCTTTTTCTTTGCTTCAACGTTTACTGTGAATGGCTAATTCAAATAAATTACACTTTTGATGTGCGTTGCTATATAATAGACTCAAACACCGTGCAAATGTTTCATTTAAAGGCCGAGTTTAACGTTTTAATAACATTGTCAGGTAGTTAGAAGATTCCTCCGCTGCCTTGTTTCTCGTCGCTATCGCGTCTTTTTCTAGATTTGGCTCTGTATTTTCCGCCTCCAAAACGATACGATAGACCGGCAAAAATGGTATTGCTTTCCCAGTTAAATTCTCCTTCTTGTCGGTAAGGTCGCTCACCCACAAAACCAAACTTCATGCTGTTAAAAATATCATTATAATTAAGGCTAAAGGTACCTTGACCGTCCCATAAACTATAACGGGCTCCAACGTTTATCATGACCATTGGGTCTACCTCAAACTGAATATTTTTGTTTTTACCGCGATACATTCCAAAGGCAGATAAGGTCAATTTTTGAGTCACCTTAAAATTGTTGATCATTCTAAGATTCCAAGCGGTATTGGTCACCTCTATGGTACTCGAAATGATATCTGCAGCAGTTGGGTTATCTACCGTATTGTCTAATACTTCTGAGATACCTTTTTGCTTTTGAGAAAAGAGGTCAAAACTCGCGTTAAAATTCCACCATTTAAAAGGGCGGTAATTACTCGACAACTCGATTCCGTAGGCACTTGTGTTACTAAAGTTGTCGTGCGTTAAAATCACTTTGTTTACATCGGTTCGATCTATAAATAATGCACGATTAATCTCGTCCTCTATCACACGGTAAAACACCCCACCTGTAATGCTACCCTTTTCTAATGAACGCGTATAATTAGCCTCTATAGAATTGGTAAACTGTGGTTCTAGGTTTGGATTACCAAACGAAGAGATTAGCGGTGTACTCCACTCTCTAATCGGGTTAACTTGCCCAATGCCAGGTCTGTCTACACGGCGGCTATAGCTCACTTGATACTGATTCTTTTCTGTAGGAGTGAACGTTAAAAATGCCGATGGATACACCTGTACATAGTCGTTGCTAAAAGCACGTACACTATTGGTATCTGCTTTAACTTCTACCGATTCTACGCGAGCTCCTAATTGATAACTCCATTTTTCGAAGTTTTTACCATACGTTACATAAGCCGAATAAATATCTCTTTTATAATCAAAGGCAGTGCTAGGTGTTGGGATAACGTCTCCGTTGGCGTTGAGTGATTGCCCAGTAGAATTATAATCGATTAACGTATTGAACAAACGCGCTTGTGCACCAAGCTCTAGTTTAGAACTCTCCGTTAACGGATTCACATAATCAAGATTGATCGTGGTACGGTCGCGTTCTGTAACAACAAAGTCTTCGTAATTAGGCTGTGTGGCCATCCCTCTAAATTTAAAGGTGGCGTCTTCGTCGTTCTCGAAGGTATTATAATCTACTTCGAGTTCGATATTGTGGCCATCTGTTGCAAAGTCAAGTTTGTAATCTACATTGTATTGCGAAGACCTATTATCATTAATACTCACAAAATTCTGGCGTTGTATTAACTCACGTTGCCCGCTGCTAAAATCAAGAATACGAGTAATTCCAGTGGTGTTTCCGTCAAATAAGTTTTGATTGGTAAACACAGATAGCGTGTTTTTGTCGTTGAGGTAAAAATCGACCCCAACTTTAAATAAGTTGGATCTGCTATCGTCTAAAAATCTAAACTTCTGATCGATATCTACAGCCGGTCTAAACACATTTCCAAAGTTTCTGTTTTTGGAGTAATTACCACCGTAACTCCCATAAAAATTGAACTTTCCGTTGCGATAATTTAAGTTAAGACCACTGTTAAATTTGGCTTCCTTCTCATAGGTTAACCCCACATTGACATCGCCATTAAAGCCTATGGTCACATTTTTGTGAAGCACAATATTAATGATACCGCTCATTCCTTCTGGATTGTATTTAGCAGAAGGGTTTGTAATTAATTCAATCTTTTTAATTGAGGTAGAGGGAATCTGTCGTAACAATTGTGCTGCTGGTACGTTAGACAGCTTCCCGTCTACCATCACTTGTACGTTTTGGTTTCCTCTGAGGGCAACAGCGCCGGTCTGTTGGTCTACACTCACAGAAGGAATATTGTTCATAATATCAGAAGCCGTAGGCCCAGCAGTCGTCAGGTCCTTACCAACATTGATCACTTTTCGATCTAATTTTTGTTCGATCGTGGTACGTTCTGCAATTACAGTGACTTCGCCTAATGCTTCTACGTCTTCTTCGAGTTCGATGCGTCCTAGATCGAAGCTTCTGTTTCTGCGCGAAATAGTAACTTCTGAATTGTAGGTTTTATAACCTATATATTGAATGGTGATTTTTGCGACTCCTTCTGGAATATCTTTAATTTTAAATTTTCCATCGTCGTCTGTGATTCCACCTGTGATAACGTTTCCAGTTGCATCTTTAATAGCAACCGTAACAAAGGGAATCGGTTCTTGTAAAATTTTGTCGTAAACAACCCCGCTAATCGTGCCGATTTTCTCGGTTTCTGGATCTGTAGTGATGGAGAAATTATCAGGTGATGTTGTTGCTAGAATTTGCCCAGAAGGCACACAAAGGCATAGCAAAGCCAGTAAAACTAACTGTTTCATTTTTCGATTGTTTGATTGATGTTGATTCTTTCACACTGGCAAAGCCATGTGAAACGGATGGTTGCTAATAAGACTGCTCAGGCCAAAAGTTGTTACAACAAATCGCCGTTTTAACATTTATTAACAACAAACCCGGGTTCTAGAGACCCGGGCTTGAAAATCTTACTGCAATAATTAACACTAACCATCAACGTAAAAAATTGTAGCAGTAAGTTAGGAACGAATTCCTATTAGATAGACGGTCTAAAAACTTGCTTGTTACAATAAAATTGAATTTTAACTTTGTTTTATGTTAAATTCAAAGTTGCTAGTCGCTGCAACCCTTAAGGATAACAGTATATTTACCAAATGAACCGTAAAAAGACATTGGTCTTTGGAGCCAGCTTAAAACCAGAACGTTATTCCAATATGGTAATCCATAGTTTGGTAAAAAACCAGCAAGAGGTTGTTGCTTTTGGACTGCGAAAAGGGATTGTTGCTGGTATAGAAATTAAAACATCATTGATTCCGCATAGCGACATAGATACAATTACCTTATATCTTAATGCAGAAAGACAGCGGGCGTATTATGATTATTTGATTTCCTTATCACCCAAGCGGGTAATTTTTAACCCAGGCACCTACAACGCAGAATTTATCGAGTTACTACAAAAGAATAACATCGAGGCAGATGCGGCTTGCACTTTGGTGTTACTTGGAACGAATCAGTACTAAGCCTAGATAGGTGAGTAAACCGTTTAGGATTAGTATAAAGAATCCCCAGTTTAGCCCAATATATTTTAAAGAGAGTACGCTTATAATATATCCTAGTATGGGCGCACCAATGGCGATATAGGGCACCAAATTGTCTTTTACCTTCCATTTACTGAATAGTCCGAACGCATATAATCCCAATAACGGGCCATAGGTATAACCAGTCCATGTAAATAGTTTGGCGATGACACTTTCGTCTGCTACTAAGTACTTAAAGGCGATAATCACAATGAGCAATACGATAGAAATTCCGATATGTACTTTTTTGCGAATTTTGATTTGCTGCTCGGGGCTGTACTTTTTTTCGATATCGAGAATGTCGATACTAAATGAGGTAGTTAAGGCAGTCAAGGCACTGTCTGCGCTCGAATAGGTTGCCGCGATTAGACCGAGAATAAAAAAGGCGGCAATCCCAAAGCCAAGATCTGCATTGGTGGCTAATATAGGGAAGAGCTGATCTTTATGCGCGTCGATGCCATTGTTGGCAGCATAAACAGTTAGTAAGAGCCCTAAGGCCATAAAAACAAAATTAACCACGGTGAGAACAATGGTAAACCAAAACATATTTTTTTGGGCATCCTTGGTACTGCGACAGGTTAAGTTTTTTTGCATCATGTCTTGATCCAATCCCGTCATTACAATGGCGATAAATGCACCGCTTAAAAAGCGATTAAAAAAGTATTTATCGTCTTTCCAATCGTCAAAAAAGAAAATCTGCGAATAATCACTTTCTGCGATTAGATTCATCACTCCAGAAAACGAAAGCCCCATGTCTGTAGAGATAATCCATACCGCTACTCCCACTGCGATAAGCATAAATAAAGTCTGTAAGGTATCTGTCCAGACGATGGTTTTTATTCCGCTTTTAAAAGTGTAAAGCCAAATGAGTAAAATAGTGATGCTCACGGTTATCCAGAAAGGAACGTCCATCTGATTAAAAACCAATTCTTGCAATACATTCGATACCAGATATAGCCTAAAACTCGCGCCTACGATGCGGCTTAATAGAAAGAACGAAGCTCCTGTTTTATAGGATTTTTCCCCAAATCTACCTTCTAAATAGGTATAAATAGAGGTGAGGTTTAGTCGGTAATATAAGGGCATGAGCACAAGACCAATTACGGCATAACCCACGGTATATCCCAGAACCATTTGAAAGTAACTAAAAGCAGAGGCCTCTATCCAACCAGGTACCGAAATAAAGGTAACCCCGCTCAGCGTGGCACCTATCATTCCAAAAGCCACTACATACCAAGGCGAACGATTGCCTGCTTTAAAAAAGTCTGAATTACTACCTCCTTTGTTGGTTAAAAAAGAAATTACCATCAACAGGCCAAAGTATCCTGCGATTAAAATCAAAATATGGGTAGGGTTCATAGGCTTTTAGTTGTTATAAATGTACAACAATTCGCAAATTGATTTCTTATCTTTGGAAATCTTAAAACCAATCAACCATGAAAAAACGTAACCTATTAACTATCATAGCTGTTATGATGATAGGTCTCTGGTCTACCAATGCCCAAGAGTACCTTCAAATGATAGAAAAAGGAACCTTTACGGTTCAAGAAATTATCGAAAATGCCGAGGCACATTTTGCCATTGTAGGCACAGACAAAGGCTCTGGTTATAAGCAATTCAAACGATGGGAATATAATGCCTTACGTATGCAAGGCGACGACGGACGTTTAAAATCTACAGAATTTTATATAAATGAATTGGCTCGCTTTGAGGCCTATTTAAACGAATCTACAGAAGCTCGCTTAGGCGGTACAACTGGCAATTGGGAAGAAGAAGGCCCTACTAGTTGGGATTCTTACCAAGGTTGGAACCCTGGGGTAGGTCGTATAACTGGTTTTGTTGTAGACCCAGCCGATAACGATCATATCGTAGTTGGAGCAAATACAGGCGGTGTATGGCGCACAACAGATGGTGGTGCCAATTGGACTCCGTTAATGGACTACTTCTCTAATCTTTATGTGTATTCAATCGCTTTAGATCCTTCTGATTCTAGTACGTATTTTGCAGGATCGAATAACGGTCGCATTTATAAGTCTACAGATTCTGGTGCCACATGGGCGCTCTTAGGAACGGCGGGAGGAACTTCTGTGGTAAACAAGATTTTGATTAATCCTAACAATACAGACATCATGTTTGCTTCGGTTCAGAACCAAGGGATTTATAGATCTACTAACGGAGGAGTAACCTGGTCTGACGCTATTCCGTCCGAGATTCGAGGTTATGATATTGAGTTTAAGCCGGGCGATACCGATGTTGTATACGCAAGCGGATTAAATATGTATAAATCTACTAACGGAGGAGCTTCTTTTACGCAGCTAGCGGGATTCGCTTTTCAACCTAAAATGATTGGCGTTACACCAGCCGATCCTGATAGAGTATACGTAGTAGAAGCCAACAATAATATTTTTGGTGGTTTTTATAGATCTTATGACGAAGGTGCCACCTTTACTTCTGTAAATCATGCAGGAAACAATTATTTTGGTTATAGTACATCTGCGAGTGATTCTAGCGGACAAGCTCCAAGAGATATGGATATTGCCGTAAACCCGGCAGATGCAGACGACGTATTTATTGCGGGTATTCTCGCATGGAGGTCTACCAATGCAGGTACTAGTTTTACCTGTACTTCTGGATGGAGTTTGGGAGAAGTAGCGACCTTTAATGTAGGATACTGTCATGCCGATATCGATATTATGGAATATGTAAATGGTAAGCTCTATGTTGGTTCGGACGGTGGAATTTTTGTAGCCAACAATCCTTTGGGAGCTATTAACACTAGTTTCTACACAGACTTAACATCAGGACTCGGGATACGTCAATTTTATAAAATTGGAATTGCTCAAAGCGATCCTGTAATTATAACAGGTGGAGCTCAAGACAATGGTACATCTGTATTAACGGCTGCAGGAGAATGGAGAGATTGGTTAGGAGCAGATGGTATGGAGTCTTTTGTAGATAAGTTAAATTCGAACGAGATGTACGGAACCACCCAGCAAGGACAATTATATCGTACTATAAACGGTGGGGCGAGTATTATTTTCTTAAACGAGCCAGGTCCGGGCTTTGGAAACTGGGTTACTCCTTTTGAGCAAGATCCTAATGTAGACAACACTATTTATGTAGGATACAATCGTGTATATAAGTCTATTAATTCTGGAGGAAGTTATACTGCCGTTTCGCAGACCTTCCCTAGCAGTTTAGATGAGATGAAGATTGCGCCAAGCAACAGTGATGTAATGTGGGCCTGTTGGGGTGCTGCTTTGTACAAAACTACAGATGGCGGAGCTACTACTTGGCCTGGTGTGAGTGGGACTGCTGGAAATATTAATTCAATCGCGATTCACCCTAATGACGAAAACAAAGTGGCTATCGCAACTTCATATGGAGGCGCTAGAGTGTACGTAACTTTAGATGGCGGTTCTACCTGGTTAAACTATAAAAAGAATTTACCAGATTTTGAAGCCCTCTCTGTGGTATGGGACGATACTTCTGTGAATGGGCTTTATGTAGGAATGAACTACGGCCTGTTTTATATAGACGATACTTTTACAGATTGGCAAATCTACAATACCAACTTACCAAATGTAATTGTAAACGAATTAGAGATAAACAACGTGAACGACAGAATCTACGCCGGAACTTATGGTCGTGGTGCCTGGTCATCTCCAGTATATGACAATCCATTGAGCGTAGGCGACAATAGTTTTGAGCAGTTGGTGCAATTGTATCCAAATCCTGCCAAGAACGAGGTTACTTTAAAATGGCCATCGAGTTCAGAGGTAGATCTACAGGTCTTTGATGTAAACGGGCGTTTGCTTATCAATTTAAAAGATCAGTTTATCGAGAATCAGTTCAACTTAAATATTGCGAAGTTATCGCCAGGAGTACATTTTGTGAGACTCTCAAGCGAAGGCAGTACGATTGTAAAAAAGCTGATTGTAAATTAAACCTAAACTTAGCGTTATAATAAAGGCTTCAGGATATCTAATATCCTGAAGCTTTTTTTATATTTATGCCCATGGAATTTTCCTCAAAACTTTTAGAAAACGCTGTAGACGAAGTCTCTATGTTACCAGGCATTGGTCGGCGCACCGCTCTGCGATTGGTGCTGCATTTGCTCAAGCAACCTACAGGACAGACACAACGATTGAGTCAAAGTTTGTTGGCCTTGAGAGAAACCATTCAGTTTTGTTCTAATTGTCATAATATATCGGATTCGCCACTTTGCGAAATTTGCGGCAATCCAAATAGAAACGATTCCATCGTCTGTGTGGTAGAAGACATACGCGATGTGATGGCTATAGAAAACACCAGTCAATTCCGCGGTAAATACCATGTGTTAGGAGGTAAAATTTCTCCTATGGACGGAATTGGTCCCAGTGATCTTTATATAGATTCTTTGGTAGAAAAAGCAAAGTCCGGTGTTATTAAAGAGGTGATTTTTGCGATGAGTAGTACCATGGAAGGGGATACTACCAACTTTTATATTTTTAAACAGCTGGAGTCATTGTCTGTAAACATGACCACCATAGCCCGAGGAATTTCTGTTGGCGACGAGCTAGAATATGCAGATGAGGTTACTTTGGGAAGAAGCATTTTGCATAGAATTCCGTTTGAGAGTTCTTTAAAAAACTCAGATTAGTGAAACTCTCCGTAATTATTCTCAATTACAATGTCGCTCCTTTTTTGCAGCTCTGTTTGCAAAGCGTGCAGCAGGCTGTAAGCGGAATCAACGCAGAGATTATCGTGGTCGATAACGCATCTACAGATGATTCTGTGGCCATGGTTAGGCAAAATTTTTCTAACGTTACCCTTATAGAAAACCCAGAAAACAACGGCTTTAGCGCCGGGAATAACGTTGGAATTGCTTCCGCCAAAGGCGAATATATCTGTTTGTTAAACCCTGACACCGTTGTGGGTGCTAACTGTTTTAAGGATGCGCTGAAGTATGCAGAATCCAAACAAGATTTGGGTGCCTTAGGCGTAAAGATGATAGATGGTCGCGGCAACTTTTTGCCAGAAAGCAAACGTTGTGTGCCCACGATTGGAGTGAGTATTAAAAAACTGATTGGCTTAAAAAAATCTGGTTATTATGCCACAGAGCTACAAGAAGATTCCGATGGCTCGGTACAAATTTTGGTAGGAGCATTTATGCTTATGCGCAAAGAGCGCTATCTCGAGGTTGGTGGTTTAGACGAAGATTTTTTTATGTACGGCGAAGACATCGATTTGTCGTATAAACTCATCAAAGCAGGATACAAAAATTACTATAAAGGAACCACGACCATAGTTCATTATAAAGGAGAAAGCACGGTTAAAAACAAGGCCTATTACGATAGATTTTATGGAGCCTTGCATATATTTTACGCCAAACATTACGCTAAAAACCCACTGGTGCAACCCCTCTTAAAAACAGCGGTTTTTATATTAAAAGCTTTTAAGAGCGGAAGCGATAATAGCAATAGGTCTATAGCGTTACAGACAGACCAGGCTTTGTTGTTGAGCGATAATATGGCGCTTAGAAAATGTTTAGAAGAGGTGATTTCACTGCCCATTAGCTCGTTGTCAAAATCGCTGGCTATGGATGGAGGTATCGCGCAAAAACTTCTCATTTTTGACAGTCAATACATAGCCGAAGATCAAATTATCGATCTCATGCAACTGCTTAAAAACAACGGTAATGGGTTTAGAATTTACCCTAGAAACAGCAATTTTATAATAGGAAGCGATTCGAGCGCACAAATGGGCGAAGTGCTGCGCTGGTAATTTTATTGAAAACTATCTACTAAAGGCTGGGATTTTTGATTAATTTTGCAATCTGAATCATCAATAACGACATCTTTTTAAGAATATGGCAAAGTTTGAGTTAACCTTACCAAAAATGGGAGAAAGTGTTGCAGAGGCAACCTTGACTAGCTGGTTAAAAGAAGTAGGCGATACTATTGAGGCCGATGAGGCTGTTCTCGAAATTGCAACAGACAAAGTAGACTCAGAAGTTCCTAGTGAAGTAGACGGAGTGTTGGTCGAAAAACTTTTCGAAGTTGACGATGTTATTCAAGTTGGGCAAGTTATTGCGGTTATAGAAACCGATGGCGATGCTGCAGTAGATTCTGCGCCAGCCCAGACAGCTGCTCCCGAGACTACAAAAGAAGTTGCGCCAGAAGTAGTGGCGGTAGAGAAGACTGTAGAAGTAGCGAAAGAGCAAGTAAGCGCTCCAACGATTGCTTCGAGTTCTGAAGGTCGTTTTTACTCTCCTCTGGTAAAAAATATAGCACAAACAGAAGGCGTAACGCAATCCGAATTAGATGCGATGGTAGGGTCTGGTAAAGAAGGCCGAGTGACCAAAAACGATATTCTTGCCTATTTAAAAAGCAGGTCGTCTGCTCCTAAAACAGCCACAAAAGCTGCGACAAGTACTGCAAGCGCGCCAAAAGCGGCTCCAGTATCTTTAAATGGCGAAGACGAGATTATAGAAATGACACGAATGGGCAAATTAATCGCCCATCATATGACAGCGAGTATTCAGACATCTGCGCACGTACAGTCCTTTGTAGAGGTAGATGTGACCAAAATCTGGAACTGGCGTAATAAAGTAAAGGCAGATTTCGAAAAACGCGAAGGCGAAAAAATCACCTTTACGCCTATCTTTATGGAAGCTGTGGCAAAAGCCTTGCGCGACTTCCCAATGATGAACATTGCCGTAGATGGCGATAACATTATTAAGCGACGTAATATCAATCTTGGTATGGCCGCTGCGCTAGCCGATGGAAACCTCATTGTTCCTGTAATTAAAAATGCAGATCAACTCAACTTGGTAGGCATGACCAAAGCGGTAAACGATTTGGCTAAAAGAGCCAGAACCAATGGCCTTAAACCAGACGATATCCAAGACGGAACCTATACGGTAACCAATGTTGGAACCTTTGGCAGTATTATGGGTACTCCCATTATTAATCAGCCACAGGTTGGAATCCTTGCTTTGGGAGCTATTAGAAAAGTTCCTGCGGTCATAGAGACCCCTGAAGGCGATTTTATAGGAATACGCTATAAGATGTTCTTGTCGCACTCCTACGACCATAGAGTGGTCAATGGAGCGCTAGGGGGGCAGTTTGTAAAGCAAGTTGCCGATTACTTAGAAGCTTGGGACTCGAATAGGGAGATTTAATTTATTGTTCCGCCAATATTTCTGCCAACACATTAGCGGGCATATCGCTGGGTAACCACTGTGTTTTATTCCAAATGACTGGTAACGGAATACTATCGTTTACTTTAAGGGCTCCTGTCTCTGCTAAGTAAAGGACAAACTGATTATATAATTTGTCGTCTTGATTGATGTCAAAATGCCTAAAGGCCTGCTTTTTGGCAGTTAACATACTATCTAGCAATACACATTTTTCACAGTCCGCAGTAGAAAATAATACGACGTCACCCTGAACATACTTGGCTATGTCTTCTACAAAAAACTTTTCCCTTGTTATATTAATGTCGTTGTCGGGATTGGTATTTATAATCAAATTATAATCAAAACTAGCGGTCGCGGGATCGATGGCGATTAGGGTCATAACTAGTTTTTTGGTGCCTGGCGGAATGTCTGCAAGCAAAGGCTTGTCTGCGCTTCGTCTGTATCCTTGGGCGTTCACCATTAAAAATATATTCACGATGGTATCGGTATGATTCTGTGCAAAAAGCAAGGTGCGTTTGCCTTGAGTTTTAGATTCTATGGTCACCGCTTCTTGCTGACTAAAGGCCATTGAAGTCGGCAATAATAAAGTAAAAAATAGCAGTAGGAGTCTATTCACAATTTAAAAATACAATTAAATAATAAGTACCTTTGTGTAACAAACAATTTCTATGCCATTACAACTCACCAAACCCATTTGTTTTTTCGATCTCGAAACTACAGGAATCAACATTGCAACCGATAGAATTGTAGAGATTTCTATCTTAAAAGTATTCCCTAACGGAAACAAAGAAAGTCATACCTGGAGGGTAAATCCCGAGATGCCAATTCCATATGTGGTGTCTCAAATTCATGGCATAACAGACGAAATGGTAAAAGACGAGCCTACTTTTAAAGAATTGGCTCCAAAAGTGGTGGCACTCATCAAAGATTCAGACTTAGGCGGCTTTAATAGCAACCGTTTTGACATTCCGCTATTGGCAGAAGAATTGCTTAGAGCGGGCATCGATATTGACCTTAAAAAATCACTTTCTGTAGATGTACAGACTATTTTTCATAAAAAAGAGAAGCGTACGCTAGAAGCTGCTTATAAGTTTTATTGCGATAAAACGCTAGAAAACGCCCATTCTGCGGCCGCAGACACTAATGCTACCTACGAGGTGTTGTTGTCGCAGTTAGAAAAATACGACGATCTAGAGGGCGATGTGGCCAGTTTGGCAAGCTTTAGTTCGCATAAAACCTTTGCCGACTTTGCTGGCTATATAGGCTTTGACAAAAATCAAGAAGAGATTTTTATGTTTGGAAAGCATAAAGGCGCAAAGGTTACAGACATCATGGACAAAGAGCCTGGATATTTTGGATGGCTACTCAATGCCGACTTTCCATTGTATACAAAAAAGGTATTAACACGCATAAAACTGAGTCGATTTAATAATAAATTGCTCTAATTTTTAAAGATGAAGATTATTTGTATTGGTCGTAATTATACGGCACATATAGAAGAATTGGCCAACGAACGCCCAGAACATCCTGTGGTGTTTTTAAAGCCAGACACGTCTATTTTATTAAAAAAACAGCCCTTTTTTATACCAGATTTCTCTCAGGATGTGCATCATGAGGTAGAAATACTGGTAAAAATCGATAGAATTGGAAAGCATATCGATAAAAAGTTTGCCCATAAGTATTATTCAGAAATTGGCTTGGGCATTGATTTTACGGCACGAGACTTGCAATCCCAATTAAAGGCAAAAGGATTGCCTTGGGAAAAGGCCAAAGCCTTTGATGGAGCTGCTGTTGTAGGTAATTTTTACCCAAAAAGCGAGTTTCCTGATTTGAATAATTTGGACTTCTTCCTACAAAAAAATAACGAAAAAGTACAAATTGGAAACACCTCGTTTATGCTTTGGAAAATAGACGAATTAATAGAATATGTCTCTAAATATTTTACTTTAAAGATTGGAGACATTATATTTACTGGCACTCCCGCAGGTGTGGGAGCTGTACAACCAAACGATAGATTGGTCGGTTTTATGGGAGAAAAACAGGCCTTCGACATTAAAGTAAAATAAATGAACAAGCACTATTCCTACGAAAGTTTAAAGAGTGTCGCTGGAGACGATATTGACTTTATGGCTGTGGTAGCTCAGGCTTTTCTCGATGAGATCCCTCCCGATTTAGAAGCCCTACAACAAGCCGTTTCACTAGAAAACAAAGAACTAGCCTATCAGTTCGCGCATAAAATGAAACCAAATATGGAAATGTTTGGTATTAATGTTATGCAAGAAATCAAGGCTATCGAAGACTGGACCAGTACCTCTAAAGATAAGTCTACAGTATCTGACAAATTAGAGCATTTGGTCAATGTGTTAAAACTGGTCTTTACACAACTTAAAGAAGATTTTGAGCTCTAATGCAGGCAGAGATTATTACCATCGGCGATGAGATTCTTATAGGACAAATTGTTGATACCAATTCGGCCTACATCGCAACAGCCCTTAACAATATTGGAGTACACGTTTTTCAGATCACTTCTGTTCAAGACGAGCGCCAGCATATATTAGATAGTTTGCAAAACGCGGCCAATCGATCGCAAATCGTGATTATCACTGGCGGACTAGGCCCTACCAAAGACGATATTACCAAACAAACCTTTTGCGACTTTTTTCAGGATGAATTAATTCAAAACCAAGAGGTATTAGATAAGATTCACGATCTGTTTGCCAACTATGTTAAGCGCAAACCGCTACCGTCTAATCTTACACAGGCTTTAGTCCCGAGTAAGGCTTTGGTGCTCAACAATAGCTTTGGTACGGCTCCTGGTATGTGGATGGAACAAAACGACACTGTTTTTATCTCATTGCCTGGTGTGCCTTACGAAATGAAGGCACTTATGGAAGAACAAGTGTTGCCAAGGCTACAGAAAAAGTACAAACGTCCTTTTATATATCATAAAACCTTGCTTACGTACGGCGCTGGCGAAAGCCAAATTGCCGAAAGGATAGAAGCATGGGAAGAAGCCTTGCCGGAGTTTATAAAACTTGCCTACTTGCCGAGTTTAGGCAGAGTGCGTTTACGCTTATCTGCCAAAGGCGAAGACAAGCAAACGATAATTGATGCTGTAGAAGCTCAGATCAATACGGTTTTGCCTTTACTGCAAGACATCTTTGTAGGCTTCGAAGAAGAAGGGACTTTGGCCCAAACCATCGGAGGAATCTTAACGGAGCGCAATCAGACCTTGAGTATAGCAGAAAGTTGTACCGGAGGGAGAATCGCTCAAACCTTCGTTTCTAACGCAGGTTCTTCTGCCTTCTTTAGGGGAGGAGTCACCCCTTATGCCACACCAATGAAAGTATCCTTGTTGGGTGTTCCAGCAGAAACTATCGAGCAGTACTCGGTAGTTAGCGAGCAAGTTGCAGGTGAGATGGCCCTCAAAGTAAAACAACTCTTTCATACAGACTATGCAATTAGTACTACAGGTAATGCTGGCCCTGCTCTGGGCGATAGCGATGCGAAAGTAGGAACTGTATATATTGGTATCGCCTCCCCAGCGGGCGTTCACGTAGAAGAACATCAGTTTGGGAAAAATCGCGAAAAAGTAATTCAGCGGGCTACCAATAAGGCGCTAGAAATCTTGCGAAAAGAAATTTTAAAAAACTAAAGAATCCTTTTGCGCAGGATAGATTTATTCTTTAAATTTGCAGCCTGTTTAAAAATAACTATAAAAGTATTGCACAATGTCAAGAGTTTGTGAGCTTACGGGAAAGAGAGCAATGGTAGGAAACAACGTTTCTCACGCATTGAACAGAACAAGACGCAGATTTGATGTAAATCTTATCAAAAAACGTTTTTATATTCCAGAAGAAGACAAGTGGATCACCTTAAAGATTTCTACTTCGGCGCTTAAGGATATCAATAGATTAGGAATTTCTGCAGTGCTTAAAGAAGCTCGTGCAAAAGGTTTCTTAAATAAATAATTTACTACCTAAGTTTTAGACAATGGCTAAAAAAGGAAATAGAGTACAGGTAATTTTAGAATGTACAGAGCATAAGGAGTCTGGAAAACCAGGAACTTCTCGTTATATTACCACAAAGAACAAAAAGAACACGCCTGATAGAATCGAGTTGAAAAAATTCAACCCTATCTTAAAGCGTATGACTGTTCACAAAGAAATTAAGTAATAAAGCAGTTAGTCTATAACGGCTTAAAACAGTAGCACCATGGCAAAGAAATCAGTAGCATCTTTACAGACAGGATCAAAACGTTTATCGAAAGCGGTAAAAATGGTAAAGTCACCTAAAACAGGTGCTTATACCTTTGTAGAATCAATTATGTCACCTGATCAGGTAAACGATTGGTTAAATAAATAATTAGTATCTCATAGATACTTAAAAGCCGTCTTTATCTTAAAGACGGCTTTTTGTTTTTTGTATCTTTGCTTTCGGTCAAAATTGGCCTGTTAAACAATTACCATGAGTCTTTTTAAAAAGATATTTACTAAAGAAAAAAAAGAATCACTCGACAAAGGGCTTGAAAAGTCTAAAGCGAGTTTTTTAGATAAATTAAGCAAGGCTGTAGCGGGTAAGTCTAAGGTAGACGACGAAGTTTTAGACGAGCTTGAAGAAGTTTTGGTACGCTCTGATGTGGGTGTAGATACTACGCTAAAAATTATAGAACGTATAGAGGCCAGAGTTGCCAAGGATAAATACGTAGGTACAGACGAACTCAATCTAATTCTAAGAGAAGAGATCGCTGGATTGCTGTCAGAAATAGACGAAGCAGCGCAGGAATCAGATAATCACACAGAAAAGCCATACGTCATAATGGTTGTAGGGGTAAATGGAGTCGGTAAAACAACCACCATTGGTAAGCTAGCTTCACAGTTTAAAAGTCAAGGCTTGTCTGTGGTGTTAGGCGCAGCCGATACCTTTAGAGCGGCCGCCATAGACCAATTACAGGTTTGGGCAGATCGCGTTGATGTTCCCATCGTAAAGCAAAGCATGGGTAGCGATCCTGCTTCTGTTGCTTTTGATACAGTAGAAAGTGGCGTAGCCACCAATGCAGATGTAGTCATTATCGACACAGCGGGTCGTTTACACAACAAAGTAAACCTCATGAATGAGCTTACCAAAATAAAACGAGTGATGCAAAAGGTGATTCCTGGAGCGCCACACGAGGTAATGTTGGTATTAGATGGTTCTACCGGGCAAAATGCCTTCGAACAAGCCAAACAATTTACCGCGGCCACAGATGTAACTTCTTTGGCAGTTACCAAGCTTGACGGAACCGCCAAGGGTGGAGTTGTGATAGGGATTAGCGATCAATTACAAGTGCCTGTAAAATACATAGGCGTGGGAGAAGGAATTGAAGACTTGCAAGTTTTTGACAAGGTCGAATTTGTAGATTCATTTTTTAAGTAATCTCTTACTGATTGATGGTTAAATAACACTCGCGCCGTTTTGAATTTGCAAATGCTCGAGCCTGTGCGGTTGTATAGCCGCATTGATTCATACCATATTCAAACCAAAAAAACCAAGACGCTTCACAAACGTGAATGCTTTTGGTTGGGTCAGTAGGATCTGGATCTGTTTGAGCGAAAAAAATGCTCGACGAGGAGAAAAGCAAAAATACTAGGGTGATGAATGATTTCATAAAAGTGAATATTTTGTTAGGTTATACTGAAATTAAATAAAGTTTATCTATCTCATCAACCAATTGAAATAATATTTTTAATAATTGAATTAATACCTTTTACTAACTAAGTTTTAACCGTAATAGATGCGTACTAAATCTTTAAAAAAGAACAAAATTAACGTTGTCACTCTTGGCTGTTCTAAGAATGTGTACGATTCAGAAGTGCTTATGGGTCAGCTTCGTGCCAACAATAAAGAGGTGGTGCATGAGCAAGAAGGCAATATCGTAGTGATTAATACCTGCGGATTTATCGCCAACGCAAAAGAAGAAAGCGTGAACACCATATTGGAATATGTTCAGCAAAAAGAAGAAGGTACTGTAGATAAAGTTTTTGTGACTGGCTGTTTGTCTGAACGCTATAAACCAGATCTCCAGAAAGAAATTCCAGACGTAGACCAATACTTTGGAACTACAGAACTTCCTGGGCTGCTAAAAGCACTAGGAGCAGATTATAAGCACGAACTCATAGGCGAACGCCTAACGACTACCCCTAAAAACTATGCCTATTTAAAGATAGCTGAGGGTTGCGACAGACCATGTTCGTTTTGTGCGATTCCGCTTATGCGCGGAAAACACCGCAGTACGCCCATCGAAGATTTGGTCATTGAGGCAGAAAAGCTTGCAGCAAATGGTGTAAAAGAACTCATCCTAATCGCTCAAGATTTAACCTATTACGGGCTCGATTTATATAAAAAACGTCGCCTAGCAGATTTGCTCAATGCACTTGTAAAAGTAGATGGCATCGAATGGATTCGTTTGCATTATGCGTTCCCAACGGGATTCCCACTCGATGTGCTCGATGTGATCAAAAGCGAACCAAAAGTGTGCAATTATATAGATATTCCGTTGCAGCATATTTCTACAGATTTGCTCAAATCGATGCGTCGGGGTACTACTTTCGAAAAAACCAATGCACTCTTAAAGCAATTTAGAGCCATGGTGCCAGAGATGGCGATTCGCACTACACTTATCGTGGGATATCCTGGCGAAACAGAGGCTCATTTTCAAGAGCTAAAACAATGGGTAGCCGATATGCGCTTTGAGCGTTTGGGCTGTTTTACCTATTCGCACGAAGAAAACACACACGCCTACAATCTAGAAGACGATGTGCCAGAAGAGGTAAAGCAAGACCGCGCCAACCAAATTATGGAGTTGCAGTCTCAGATTTCTTGGGAACTAAACCAGCAGAAAATCGGAAAGCAATTTAGAGTGCTTATCGACCGCAAAGAGGGCAATCATTATATAGGGCGTACCGAATTTGATTCGCCGGACGTAGATAACGAAGTGCTGCTCGATGGTACAGCTCAGTACTTAAAAACAGGCGAATTTGTAGATGTTGTTATCACAGAAGCCTCAGATTTTGATCTTTATGCAGCATTGGCTTAAACATAATTGTTTTGCAGTTTTAATAACAGTATCTGTAGCCCTGTCTTTGATTAGCTGTAAAAACCAGCAGCCATCCGACCAACAGTTATCTAACCAACAATGTTCACCAATTAAATTCGAAAACCCATCTCAGGGTTATGCTGCAATGTCAAGACTCTTTGCAGCAGAAGATGGCTTGTATATGAGCTGGGTAGAACAAATAGACTCGCTTGCCACTCTTAAGTTTGCCAAGTTTGACGGTACCAATTGGACCAAAGCTAATACAATCGCATCGGGTACAGATTGGTTTGTAAATTGGGCAGACTTTCCTGCGATCGCCGTTAATGATGGCAACATCTTTGCTCATTATTTACAAAAATCGGCACCAGACACCTACACTTACGATATTAAATACAAGGTTTATAATACGTTGAATGGGCAGTGGAGTGAAGGCAAAAAGTTGCATACAGACACTACCAAGAGTGAACACGGCTTTGTTTCTGTGATTCCATATGGTAAAGGTGGTTTTATGGCGAGCTGGTTAGATGGTCGCAACACTGTACATGTGCCAGACTCGCTGCGTCAAATGACACTTAGAGCAGGAATCGTGAATGCCGATGCAAGTTTGGGCTTGCAATGGCAGTTAGATGAGCGAGTTTGCGATTGTTGTGCGACTTCGATAGCTCAAACACCAGATGGCCCGATGGTAGTCTATAGAGACCGCTCTCCAGACGAAATTCGCGACATCTATTCAGTTCAATTTAAAGATAGTTTGTGGACCCAACCTAAAGTGGTGTATAAAGATGATTGGCACATTAATGGTTGTCCTGTAAACGGGCCTTCGATTAGCAGTGGAGGTGGTGTTACTGCGGTTTCTTGGTTTACCAATGCAAACGACAATCCGTTGGTAAAGATGACAACATCTAAAGATAGTGGTAAGACTTACGGCATGCCGTATGAACTAAATTATATGTCGGCCGTTGGCCGCGTGGCAACCGTAGTCGATTCCCGAGGTTGGTCTTATACAATATTTATGAGCGATGATGGTATGGAACAAACTTGGGTGCGTTTAGATGTTGAAGATGCATCGCAAAAAACAATAAAAAATACCAACCTATTTGGACTATCAAGTGATAGAGCCAGCGGATTCCCGCAAGTAGCTGTTTTTAATCAATATCTTTATGTCTCTTATACAAATTCTATCAAAGAGAAGTCAGAAGTAAAGACTTTAAAAATACCACTGGAGCAAATTGAATTTTTAAAGGAGTGATAAGTAGATCTGTACTCGTTATTGGCCATGGAATACCAGAACCCCAAAGCACAGGGGCAGGAGTAAGAATGGTTCAGTTGCTAGAACTTTTTAAAGAACTCAATTATAAGATTCAATTTAGTAGTACCGCAGATACCGTCCAAGATTCCAGTTTAACCGAGCTCGATATTCCGTATACTCAAATCAGGCTGAATTGTGACAGTTTTGATGATTTTGTAGCGAAAATCGACCCAAAAGTGGTTGTTTTTGACCGTTTTATGACTCAAGAACAATTTGGGTGGCGCGTTACAAAAGCATGCCCAAAAGCACTCACAATATTAGACACAGAAGATTTACATTTTTTAAGAAATCATAGACAGCACCAAAGCCAAGCATTAATTGCCAAGACCGAACTGTCTGATATCGCAAAAAGAGAACTCGCAGCTATCTATCGCTGTGATTTGAGCTTGCTTATTTCTGAATTCGAAGTTGACCTTTTAACAAACAGCTTTGGCATTCCAAAAGAGTTGCTATTCCATTTGCCGTTTTTGGTGAAAGAAACCGCTGCCTTAAAAAAAACCACGAGCTTTGAAGACCGTCAAGGATTCTATTTTGTGGGTAATGGGAAGCACGCTCCTAATGTGGATGCAATTTATTATCTGTATAAGATTTGGCCACTCTTAAAAAAATCGATCTCTGGGAGTTCGATGCATATTTACGGAGCTTATTTGCCAGAATCTGTTTTACAAATGCATAAACCCGAGCAGGGCTTTTTTGTGCATGGTTATGTAAAAGATCTTATCACGACTATTTCTAAGCATCGAGTATTGCTAGCGCCATTACGATTTGGAGCAGGGCAAAAACGTAAGATATTTGATGCCTGGTTAACGGGATCTGCAGTTGTTACCACAGACATTGGAGCAGAAGCAATCGCAGATTCTCAAAGGTTTGGTGGCACTATCAGCAATACAGAAGACTTGCTGGTTAAAGATGCAAGATTGCTTTATAGCGAGGCTACCCATTGGGCAGCTGCTGTTGCAAAAGGGCAAAACTTACTTAAATCTGACTTTAGCTGGCAATCGCATAAGAATCAATTCCGCGAAGCGTTAGATCATTCTATAGAGCACTTAGCTCCATTGCGAATTCAAAATACGGTCGGGCAATTACTAAGCCATCATAGCTTGCAGAGCACCAAGTATTTAAGCAAATGGATTCAAGAAAAGAATCGATCTAAAGAGCCTCCTTCAGTCTAGCCATATCTGCTTCTGCGGCGATATATCCAAACGACGCCCAATCGTCTCCTTCTAAAATTAAACGATATATTTCTTGAGCTTTGTCGAGATCTCCATTGTAAAAATACCAGTTGCCCACGGCATATTTTATGGCAGAATTGCTAGGATTTGCGGGGTCTTCTGGCTTGTAAACTTCTTCTAACGGCAAAAATTCTTTGTATAGCAAACAGGCATTAAGGTAGCTATGGTTTTCTATCACAGGCATGTCTGTATAGATTGGAAGCAATATGGATTCGGCTTTTTTGGTGTTATCCATTCGCCTAAAAATCATATACAACCAATGCGTGGCAGACACCACATTGTCTGGATTAGAACCTGTAAGCAAGGCCTGAATATAGGCATCTGCTGACTCTGGCATTTCGCCTTTTAAATAATGTGCTAATCCCAAATGGTAATAGATGTTACCATGCTGACTACTCACAGGGGTATTTTGGGCATTGGGCATACCATCTTCTTCGATTTTATTCTCCTTGCCTTCGATCAATTGTGCCGCTAGTGATAGATCTGCTATGGCCTTATCAAATTCTCTAATGCTGATGTAACGATGCCCTCGATGACGCAACAATCTCGTGTTGTTTGGCCATTTAGATAGGCCTTCGCTATAAATATTTATCGCTCCTTTGTAATCTCCAGTATAGGCCATAAACCGCCCGTACCATATCAAATCATCTAAAGATTCTTTATTTGCCAAATAGCTTTTTTGCTTGGTCACAAATTTTTCTAACAAGGCTTCACTTGGAGCTGCAGCCACTAGCGTATCGCCTAAAAGTGAAATAGCTTGAAAATACACCTCCTTTGGTTCTGTAGGCAAGGGGCCAGAATCGGTCTCTTGAGCCTCGTTGGTTTTGGTCGTTTGATTACAAGAGGTTAAGATGATTAATAGTAGAATGGCTAGTGTTCTCATGACGTATTTTTTACTAAGGTATTTTAATTTGTTGTAACATTTTTTAAGAATTGTGCGTCTTAGTTAAGTATCATTCAATTAATCGGCTTAACTTTTTAGTCATAACCAAACACCAACAACATGAAAAATAGTGCTATTATTCGAATTTCGGGCCTTATGCTTTTGGCCTTTTTACTGTTGCCTTTGCAAGGTATAGCGCAATCCCTAGAACAGCAAGTAGATGCTTTGCTGAGTGAAAAATATTCGGCAGATGGCCCAGGAGCCACAGCCATTATTGCAAAAAAAGGCAAAGTGATTTATCGAAAAGCCTTTGGGATGGCAAATTTAGAATTAGGGATCGCGATGAAGCCAGATAATGTTTTGGAGATTGGTTCTATGACCAAACAATTTACGGCGGTGGCAATTTTAATGCTCGAAGAAGAGGGTAAATTAAACGTGACGGATCCTGTTACAAAATTCTTTTCTGATTATCCCACAGCTGGAAACACCATTACCATACATCATTTACTAAATCATACCTCCGGAATCAAGAGTTATACTGGCATGCAGAGCTTTATGAAAGAGGCTAGAACAGATATGGACCCGCTCACTTTGATCGATGTCTTTAAAAACGAACCCATGGATTTTGCTCCAGGGGAGCAATGGAGTTATAACAATTCAGGATATATTATTTTAGGTGCAATTATCGAGCAAGTTTCTGGGATGTCGTACGAAGATTTTGTTCAGACCAAAATTTTTGATGTGTTAGGCATGAAACATTCCTTTTATGGGAGTAAGTCTCGTTTGATTCCGAAGCGCGCCTCTGGCTATCAACCCACAGATTCAGGATGGCAAAATGCAGACTATTTAAGTATGACTTTGCCCTATGCTGCAGGTTCTTTAATGAGCACGGTAGACGATTTGCTCATTTGGCAAGAAGCCTTAAACGACAACAAATTGATTCCGCGTGAGCGCCTGCAAAAAGCATTTGTAAATACGAAGCTAAACGATGGTTCTAATACAAATTATGGTTATGGTTGGAGTGTAGACGAGATTAACGATACACCGAGTATTGAACATGGCGGCGGTATTTTTGGTTATACAACGTATGGATTGCATGTTCCGAGCGAAGATGTGTATGTGGCGGTACTCGCCAATTCTAACGGCAACTCGCCTACAGACGTAAGTGTACAAATAGGAGCCATCGCGATAGGGAAACCGTATCCAGATCAAGCCACTACAACACTCTCTAACTCGCAACTCGAGAAGTGGGTTGGAGCCTATAAGTTTGAAGGAGACGTGGTGCGATTTATCACGTTAAAAGATGGGAGTTTGTATAGCCAGCGCCAAGGCAGCGAAACCTTAAAACTAAACCCGATAAGCGCAAACGAGTTTTACTTTGACGGTAGTTTTACCAAATATAAGTTTGCGGTAAAAGAGGGCAAGCGCGTTGCTCACTTTCAAAACCGTATAAACAAAGCCACCGGCGTGGAGGCTATGATCGAAGCACCTAAGGAAAAAGAGGCGATCGATGTGCCTGTTGAGGTCTTAGCAAATTACGTAGGAACCTACGAGTTGCAACCTGGTTTTGAAATTAAGGTGTGGCAAGAAGAAGCTCAACTAATAGCGCAAGCCACGAGTCAAGGCCCTTTTGAAATCTATCCGAGCGCTCCGCACGAATTCTTTTTAAAAGTAGTGGAGGCAACTTTAGTCTTCGAAGTAGACGCCCAAGGTGTCGCTACCACCATGACACTCAACCAAGGTGGGCAGTCATTAAAGGGAAGCAAGAAGTAAAAAAAAGAGCCGCTAAAAGCGGCTCTTTTAGTATTTTTAAGACAAACAGAACTATAATGTAAATGCATTGCTATTTACAAAAAAGATGCTGTTTACTAATAACAACTTTCCACGTTCCCAGAAAGATCTAAACATAACATCGTCTACCATGTACACTACACTCCCACGCCCCATGCGGGCTTCTCCAAATACAAGTGAATTGCTTAAAGAACTTTTGGCATCGTCCCCAGAAAACCCTGCTACGCTCGTTGCTTCGCCTTGAATATAGCCAACGTTATAACCGTTTTGTAAAAATTTGTAAGAACTGCTACCTAATTTTAAGCTAAAGTAAGATTCGTCAAAACCGAAGGCCATTGGGTGTGAGTTGTCCATTTTTACTTTATATATAGCACCTGTGATAAAATCCTTTAGCCTACTGCGTTCGCGATCTTTATAAGCTACAAGATTGTCTTGGTCTGCATCTTCTTCTTTGTCTGAATCGTTTTGGCTCAAGTCAAAACCATCTTTTCCGTTAAAGGTTTGTACAGCTCTACCTACGGCGATTACTTTTCCGCCAGAACGAATCCATTGCTTGAGACCATCTATGGCATCTCCATTAACTTGTCTGCCATACCAGCCTTGTGGCATGATAAGCACATCATAATTGTCTAAAGCTCTAGGGCTAAAGTCGTCTGTATTGATCGCGGTGATTGGGTATTGTAATTGCTGTTCAAAAAAGTGCCATAAGGCGCCGTAGCTTAGCGAAGAAGTACCATCACCTTGCAACATGGCAACTCGCATTTTATTTATCAGTTTTATATCTGGAGAACCAAAGTCTGTAATCACATCGGCAAAACTGGTACTAGATGCAGTCAAATTTCGTTGATGCTTATTGGCAATTTCGACGAGTTGTCTATCCCAACCAGACTTGTTTTTATTATCGCTTTTGGTAATTAGTAAGGTGCCTCGATCAAATTTTTGCCCATTAAATGACAATTCTTTTTCACTAAAGCGGACTCTAATGTCTTTTTGAAGCAATTCCGAGAGAAATTCTGCATCGTCTAAACTATTCCATTTTGCCAGATAACCTGCCGTATTCGAGGCCACAACATTTGTACTAAACCCGCTTTCTGCAGTCGCAGTAGCATTCACCAAGGAGGTAGAAGCAACTCCGTCTAGACCATAACCGTGTACCAAATTCCAAGCAGTAATATCATAGGTGAGCGGTTCAGACAACGAAGCATCTGGTTCAAAAAGCGCTTTGACCATATTCCCTTTGGGTTGGTCTGTACTTATTACCATAGCACCCTTGGCATTAAAACTCCCATTGGCGTTTTTAGAATATACATACCCACTCACCGAATTGGCATTGGTAAACCCATATTTTATTTCGTGTTTGTCTAATAATGCAGCAAGACGCTTTACGTTATCTGCATTGCCATTAAGTACATAGCTTTTATATTTTAAACCTCTTGTATTAAAAAACTTTTTAAACTCACTGTTTAGGCGACCTGCATTTTTAGAGCCCATCTCTACAGTTGATAAGCCTGTGGTAGTGTGATGCATTACGCGATCTACTAGCGTAAGTTCATAGCCTTCGTCTGTGTTTACGCCCAATCCAGCTCTAGCATGGCCCGCTTGTTCGTAGGTCATACCAATAGCGCCCATAAAGGTAGGGTAGGTGTCTCCATAACTTGGGTATAATAAATCGAAGCGCTCTCTGGTAAAATACAACCAGCCGTTGGCGTCAAAGTATTTGGCGTGGTTTTTACCTATTTGAACCTGAAAATCGCGCTGCCAATCTGTGATAAGCTCGTGGTATGGTTCTGCCGCAGGCGCAAAATAATAAGGTTCGTTATATCCTTGTTCGTGAAAATCTACATGAATATGAGGCATCCATGTGTTATAGAGTTTTAAACGATGTTGCGATTCTATTTGTGATGCCCAAGCCCAGTCGCGATTTAAATCGAACAAATAATGATTAGGACGTCCTCCAGGCCAAGGTTCGTTATGTTCGGTAGAAAGAGGCGCAGCATTATAAGGAGTAGACTTTACCTGATTATACCAGTTTACGTAACGATCTCGTCCATCTGGGTTAATACAAGGATCCATAATAATCACAGTATTCTCTAACCAAGCGCGTTTTTCTGTTATTAGTTTGTAAATAGTGAGCATGGCTGCTTCGGTACTCGAGGCTTCGTTTCCGTGCACGTTATAGCTCAACCAAACAATAGCGGTTTCTGGCGAAGCGGTACCGTTTTCTAAACCAATATTTTTTAGATTATCCTTACGAATGTTCTCTAAGTTGCTCAAATTTTGAGGAGTCGATATTACCGCATAAGTTAACGGTCGCCGTTCGTAGGTCTTGCCGTAATCTTGATAGGTGACCATATCACTATTAGCTGCGACATGCTCAAAATAGTCTACTACAGTGGCGTGCCGTGTAAACTGTGTTCCGATAGGATATCCCAAAAACTGTTCGGGGGATTTTACTTGGGCATTTAAATTAAAAACAAAGCCAAGGCTTAGAACGAAGAGTAATTTTCTCATTGAATCTTGTTTGATTGGTCGCTAAAGCTACAAAAAAAAGGGCCTTTCTGCAGGTTACAACCTTAAGATTAACGAATCTTTTAGAATCACTAATGGCGAAGTTCGTATTTTTACCTTTTAACAGCAACCACCTTTATGGCCACCAACAAAATCCCTTATTCTGAGACGGGTTATTTTTCTAAAACTATTTGCGATTATTTAGAGCAAGATTCGGCCATTGAAAAGTTTTATCATCGTTTTCCGACTCAGGCTAATTTTGAGGCTCAAATTGCAGAAAAATCGACTCAAGAAGTATGCTCTTCGGCCCATCGAGAGACCCTGGTAGCAGCCCTTAATGAACAATATAAAGGCATTGACACTAGTGAGCTTACCCAAGAAAATATCGATGCGCTGTCGCTATCTAAAACTTTTACAATTACCACGGGTCACCAGCTAAATCTGTTTACTGGGCCCTTATATTTTCTATATAAAATCGTTTCTGTAATCAATTTATGCAAACAGCTCAACCAAGCCTATCTCAGCAATCATTTTGTGCCAGTGTATTGGATGGCTACAGAAGATCACGACTTTGACGAGATTAATTATTTTAATTTTGAGGGTAAAAAAATACGTTGGAATAGCGACCAGCAAGGTGGTGTAGGACGTTTTAATACCAAGGGCTTACAGAAGGTGCTGCAAACGATTCAGCAAGAATTTGGCACTACAGATAACGGCCAAGAACTCACAGCGCTTTTCAAAAATGCTTATGTACATCACGAGAATCTGGCCGATGCTACACGTTATTTAGCCAACGAGCTTTTTGGCGATCAAGGGTTGGTGATTATCGATGGCGATAGTGCCGCGCTAAAGCAGTTGTTTGCTCCTTTCGCTAAAGCGGAATTTGATTCGGAAAAATCTTTTAATACGATTACCCAAACCACCCAGCGCTTAGTACAAGCTGGATATAAACAGCAAGTGCATCCCAGAGAAATCAATTTATTTTATTTACGCGATGGTGTACGCGAGCGAATTATAAAAAAAGATGAGAAGTTTTATGTAAACGATACGAAGAAATCCTTTACCTACAACGCGCTTATCGACGAGCTAAATACGCATCCTGAGCGATTTTCGCCCAATGCGCTTCTTAGGCCGCTGTACCAAGAGGTAATTTTACCAAACCTCTGCTATGTTGGCGGTGGGGGCGAGTTGGCCTATTGGTTGCAGCTTAAAGATTACTTTAAAGATGTAGGAGTTGTGTTTCCTATGTTGTTGCTCAGAAATTCGGCCTTGCTGGTTAGCGAAAAGCAATTGCAGAAGGCCAAAAAACTAGACATTACGCTCCAAGACTTGTTTAAAAAACAGGAGGCGCTCCTCGATAACAAAGTGGCGACACTCAGTGAGATCGACCTAGATTTTACCCCTCAGCGAGCGCATCTTAAAAAACAATTTGAGACCTTGTATGAGGTGGCCAAAGAAACAGACGCAAGCTTTTTAGGGGCGGTAGCAGCCCAAGAAAAAAAACAAATCAACGGCTTAGATCACTTAGAGAAAAGACTCAAAAAAGCACAAAAGCGAAAGATGGCAGATCACTTAGACCGTCTGCGGTTGTTGCAAGACGGCTTGTTTCCAGGCAATAGTCTGCAAGAGCGCAATACTAATTTTGCCGAATTTTATTTGCAATATGGAACGCAAATTATAGACGTTATAGGCAAATCGTTAGATCCTTTATCGCCTAATTTTACGGTTATCGTTCTTTCTTAAATTTGGTCGAAAAGGCCTTGTAAATTTTTGACATTTCATTTTTTGTGGTTTACTAATTATCTTACTTTTGCCTATGCAAAACAACGTACTCATTCTTGATTTCGGGTCGCAGTATACACAGCTTATTGCAAGGCGTGTTAGAGAGCTCAATATTTATTGCGAAATCCATCCTTACCATTCGGTTCCAGAAGATATTTCTAGTTTTAAAGCAGTTGTGCTATCGGGCAGTCCTTTTTCTGTTAGAGCAGAAGACGCACCGCATCCAGACTTATCTAAGATTAAAGGCAAACTCCCGTTGCTAGGAGTATGTTACGGAGCGCAGTATTTAGCTCATTTTAATGGAGGCGAGGTAGCTCCTTCTAATACAAGAGAATACGGCCGTGCAAGATTGAGTCATATTTATTGGCATGACGATTTGTTTAAAGGGATCGAAGCCGATACTCAGGTTTGGATGAGTCATGCAGATACCATTGCTTCTCTTCCAGAAAAAGCGATTTTGTTGGCCAGTACCAACGATGTTAAAAATGCAGCTTACCGAATTGATGGAGAAGAAACCTATGCGATTCAGTTTCATCCAGAAGTATATCACACCAAAGATGGTAAACAGTTATTAGAAAATTTCTTAGTTGGAATCGCAGGAATAACTCCAGACTGGACACCGGCTCATTTTGTTGAGCAAACGGTAGCAGATCTTAAAGAAAAATTAGGGAACGACAAAGTTGTGCTAGGACTTAGTGGTGGAGTCGATTCTACAGTAGCTGCGGTATTATTACATAAAGCCATTGGCAAAAACCTGTATTGCATCTTTGTAAATAATGGGCTGCTCAGAAAAAATGAGTTTGATAACGTATTGGAGCAATACGAAGGTATGGGCCTAAACGTAAAAGGGGTAGATGCTTCGGCACGCTTTTTGGATGCCCTGAAGGGAGAATCAGATCCAGAGAAAAAACGCAAGGCCATTGGTGGAGTGTTTATAGAAGTATTTGATGACGAGGCTCATTTAGTAACAGATGTAGATTGGTTAGCACAGGGGACGATTTATCCCGATGTGATTGAGAGTGTGTCTGTAAACGGTCCTTCTGTTACCATAAAATCGCATCATAATGTTGGCGGATTGCCAGACTTTATGAAGCTAAAAATTGTAGAACCTTTGCGCATGTTGTTTAAAGACGAAGTACGAAGAGTTGGGGCTCAAATGGGCATCGATTCGGAGCTATTAGGCAGGCATCCTTTTCCGGGACCAGGCCTGGCGATTCGTATTTTGGGCGATATCACTCATGAAAAAGTTCGTATCTTACAAGAGGTGGATTATATTTTTATTCAAGGTCTCAAAAAGTGGGACTTGTACGATAAAGTATGGCAAGCAGGCGCGATGTTATTACCGGTTAACTCAGTAGGAGTAATGGGTGACGAGCGTACCTATGAGAAAGCAGTCGTTTTGAGAGCTGTAGAATCTACCGATGGAATGACCGCAGATTGGGTAAATCTGCCTTATGAGTTTTTGCAAGAAACCTCAAATCATATAATAAATAAAGTGAAAGGCGTTAATAGAGTAGTGTACGATATTAGTTCGAAACCTCCAGCAACGATCGAATGGGAATAATGAAGCATTTTAAAACAATCTGTGTTGTAATCTTTTTATGCAGCTTTTTAAGCACTACAGCTCAGAATAATTACCGCAGCCATACCGTTAAAAAGGGCGAAACCGTTTTTAGCATAGCGAACGAGTACGAAGTTTCTACCGAAGCGATATACCGGCTCAATCCTGATGCCCGTAACGGGGTACAAACCGATACCATTTTAATTATACCAAGTGCCGATTCCGACACCAATTATAATCAGCAGGTAATCGATTTTAAACAACACAAGGTGCGTCGTAAAGAAACGCTCTTTAGTATTGCACAAAAATACGATATCACGGTAGACGATATTAAGCGCTATAACAAACGTTTGTATTCAGAACCGCTAAGAAAAGGAGATCGTATTATGATTCCGCTAGGCTTAAAGAATATTGAGGTAACCACCACTACCACCTCTAATGGGTCAGATAATGGCACGGTTACGATTGATTCTACAACAGTTACAACGGCTACAAATAAGATTCATATTGTACTGCCAAAGGAAACCAAATACGGTATCGCAAGAAAATATAATATTACGATAGCCCAGCTTCAAGAAATGAATCCTACTATGGGCGAACCTTTGCAAATTGGGAGTGAGCTTAATGTACCTGACACAGAGGTAGTGTCTAATACCACCATAGAAGATGAGCAGTTTGAGTTTTACGAAGTAAAACCCAAAGAAGGCTTCTTTAGACTAAAGGTAAAGTTTGGAGTTACTAAAGACGAGGTTATCGCACTTAACCCTTATGCGGTAGACGGCCTTAAAGAAGGGATGATATTAAAACTGCCTAAAGCGAGTTCGAGTCAAAATGCGGCGACAAGTGCCAACGTTGTAGATTTAAGCTATCAGATTAACAATACAGAAACCAAGAACGTGGTGGTGATGTTGCCCTTTAGTTTGTCTAAGGCCTCTCGCGATTCACTCGAAGCAAATCAGGACCTCATTAGAAGCAGCAGAACGCTGGCAATAGCATTAGATTTTTATAGCGGTGTTTTGATGGCTGCCGACTTTGCCAAAGACAAAGGAATTTCTGTGAATCTCGACATTATGGATACCGAGGGCAAAGAGAGTAAGGTGAGTCAACTTATATCTAGTAAAAACTTTAGAGAGGTAGACGCCGTCATAGGGCCGTTGTTTCAAAAGAATGTTTCCAGAGCGAGCAATGAATTGAACCGTTATGATACGCCAGTTTTGTCTCCTTTGAGTAATCAAGAAGCGGGCAGAGGTAATAATTATTTTCAGACAATTCCAACAAAGACCTTGTTAGAGAATCGTATGATCGACTATTTGGTGCGAAACAAAGAAGACAACAACATCATTATTATCGCAGATGCCAAGCATGCCACACAAAAGGCCCGACTCATCAATGAGTTTCCAAACGCCAAGGTTTTAAATCCTAGAGAAGGCAACTTTTTATACGTAGTCGATATAGAAAAAAACATAGACCGTATGACTAAAAATTGGGTGGTCCTTGCGAGTGATAATCCTGTTTTAGTGAGCAACGCAATTGGTTTGCTCAATGGCTTACCGATAGATCGAGAGGTACGCTTGTTTACCTTAGATAAAAACGATGCCTTTGACTTTGAAGATGTGCAGAATGTTAAATTGGGCAAGTTGCAATTAACCTATCCTTCGGTGAGCAAGAGTTATGATTATAAAAACCCTTCGGCTTTTGTAACGAGCTATAAAAATAAATACGGGGTATTACCCAATCGTTTTGCAGTAAGAGGCTTTGACGTGACTTACGATGTCTTGTTGCGATTGGCCATGGGCGACTCTTTATACAAAGCGTTAGATGTAGATGGTGAAACAGAATACGAAGAAAACAAATTTTTCTATGTGCGCAGTGGGGGTCGTTATAGCAACAATGCTGCCTACATAATGAAGTATACAGAAAACCTCTTACTGGAGGTTGTAGAATAATATGAGCACATCTAAAGTAGTTTACACGGGGCAACTCCGTACAGAAAACACCCACCTAAAATCTGGTAATAGTTATATAACAGATGCTCCCACAGATAACAATGGCAAAGGCGAAGCATTTTCGCCTACAGATACCGTTGCTACGGGCCTAGCCAATTGCATGCTTACCATGATGGGCATAAAGGCACGCGACTTAGCGGGGAGTTTAGACGGCAGTTATGCAGAGGTGACCAAGACCATGGCGAGCAATCCCAGAAGAATTACTGGTATTATGGTGCTACTTTATTTACCAGCCCATTATTCTAAAAAGGAGAGAGCTATATTGACCAACACGGCAAACACTTGTCCCGTCCATCATAGTTTGCATCCAGACATTCAGAAAGACATTCAGTATCACTGGGAGCTATAATTCGCTGGTGTCTTATTCAATAAATCGTTTTTTTTTGCGTTCCAATCTTATGAAGATTTGGATTTCGATTTGTCTTTTAGGGCTTATGGCATTTTCTGCTGTACCCGAAGACGAAAAAATAGCTTGGAGCGCAGACTATCGTCTAACTTGGGACGACTTTAAAGGGGAGGCCAACTACGGAACTTCGTATGTGGCGAGTACCAATTCGGGTTTGTCTTTTGGCTACAGCGTAAAAATAATCAACGGAAAAGCCACGAGCCAATTTACTTATACGGTTCATAGTTACTTTTATCCGAACCTCTCTTGGTATGTGCCAGAACGCGTGAATGAAAGCATATTGCGTCACGAACAAACGCATTTTGATATTTCTGAATTGCACGCAAGAATGCTTCGCAAGCGAATTGATGACTTTAGTTTTACCTCGGAAGTAAAGGACGAATTAGACGTTTTATACGATCAGATAGAAAGAGAACGACGAGCCATGCAATCTACCTTTGATTTTGAAACAGATCATTCTGTTTTAAAGCAACCCGAAGCGCAATGGGAGCAAAAAATCGCTACCTTGCTCAAGGATTACGACGCGTATCAATAATGCAACTCAAGCCAGAAAAATTAATAGAACTCGCAAATTATAAAATGCCTTTTGGCAAATATAAAGGTCAATCTTTGATCAATATTCCAGAGGCCTATTACGTCTGGTTTAAACAAAAAGGTTTTCCGGAGGGTAAACTAGGCAATATGATGCAAGAGATGTTCGAGATAAAACGCAATGGTCTCGAAGATTTAATACGGCAAATCAGAAAGTTTTAAGCCGGTTTATACTCTTTTCTAGACCATTTAAAAATTAAAATTGCCGTACGAGCGATCACAAAGGTTAACGTGCCAATAAGCGGAGGAATAAATTTGCGTTTTAACTCACCAGCAGCTTGATTTAACGTAACTCCGTCTATAAATTCTATCTGATCCAAGGCAACAATAAAACCGTTGACAAGCCCAAAAATACCCCAGATAAAGGCCAAAAGCCCTGCTGCATGCAGTAGTTTAATGGTTTTGCGTCTGGATGATTTATTAACTAAATATTTAATACAAAGGCCAAACGTAATAATAAATAAGACGGTGATAGGGACCATAAAGAACAGGCCTCCTTCGGTAAATATGTTAATCATAATGCATAATGGTTAGTGTTTCAAAGTTACATTAATTTCTTCTGACTTTCTTTTTTGCTAAAAGCCATCAAAAGGGTCAAACGTTAGGAATAAAATATTACCTTTACACCCCGTATAGCTAACACATTAGGACTTCACAATGGATGCAACCAAGTATATCTTCGTTACGGGCGGAGTTTCATCTTCTTTAGGAAAAGGAATCATAGCGGCTTCGCTAGCTAAACTCTTGCAATCCAGAGGTTTTAGAGTGACTATTCAAAAGTTAGATCCGTATATAAACATCGATCCAGGTACCCTAAACCCATACGAACATGGGGAGTGTTATGTCACAGACGATGGCGCAGAAACAGATCTAGATCTTGGACATTACGAACGTTTTTTAAATGTCTCTACCAGTCAAGCTAATAATGTTACTACTGGAAGAATTTATCAGAGCGTTATCGAAAAAGAGCGACGTGGCGAGTTTTTAGGTAAAACCGTCCAGGTGATTCCACATATTACCAACGAAATAAAGGAACGTGTTCAGCTTTTGGGAGCCACGGGTCAATACGATATCGTAATCACAGAAATTGGAGGTACCGTTGGGGATATTGAGTCGCTGCCATATATAGAGGCCGTTAGACAGCTCAAATGGCAACTAGGCGAACACAATGCGCTGGTGATTCACTTAACGCTAATCCCTTATTTATCCGCCGCAGGCGAACTCAAAACAAAGCCTACACAACACTCTGTAAAAACACTCATGGAAAGCGGAATCCAAGCAGATATCTTGGTATGTCGCACAGAACATGAGCTTTCGCAAGAACTTAAAAACAAGCTAGCCTTGTTTTGTAATGTGCATCCGGATTCGGTGATTCAATCGATTGACGCCTCTACCATTTATGATGTGCCTAACATGATGTTAGACGAAGGCCTCGATACCGTGGCCCTAAAAAAATTAGACTTACCTCTAGATTCTAAAACAGATCTTAGCCAATGGAATGCTTTTTTAAAGCGTCATAAAAATCCAAAGAGCGAAGTAAAAATTGGGCTTATTGGTAAATATGTTGAATTGCAAGATTCTTATAAATCTATCTTGGAATCGTTTATACATGCTGGTGCTGCCAACGAAGTAAAAGTACAAGTGGTTTTTATTCATTCTGAGTTTATCGATCAAGATGTGATAAACGATACCATAGCTGAGTTAGATGGAATTTTGGTTGCACCAGGATTTGGGGAGCGCGGTATAGAAGGAAAAATAGACGCTGTGCGTTATGCAAGAGAGCATAATATTCCGTTTTTAGGAATTTGCTTAGGAATGCAAATGGCTGTAATCGAGTTTGCTCGTAATGTCTTAGGGCTGCGCGATGCTAATTCTGCAGAGATGAATTCGCAGACTTCAGATCCCGTAATCGATTTGATGGAGGCACAAAAAATCGTAACTCACAAAGGTGGTACTATGCGTTTAGGAGCCTGGAAGTGCGACTTATTGCCCGATAGCATTGTGAGCGATGTATATAAACAAAGCACTATTTTAGAAAGACACAGACACCGTTACGAATATAATAACGATTACCGTGACCAATTAGAAGCTGCGGGATTAAAAGCCACAGGTATCAATCCTGATACTGGCTTGGTAGAGATTGTAGAGCTCCCTTCGCATCCTTGGTTTGTAGGGGTTCAGTATCATCCTGAATATAAAAGTACGGTGGCGAGTCCGCATCCTTTGTTTGTAGCTTTTGTAAAAGCATCACAGAAATATTCGTCTAATAAAAAAGATGTCAGTATGGCATAATCGGCTAATTCGGCTAGGTTGTTGCACTAAGGGCTAAAGCAAATCATAAAAATCATTCAGAGTTAATAATACTCTGCTGGAGATAGAAAATATATGGAAGAAAAAAAGTTTGATCTTAATTCGCTCATCGGATTTATTCTGATCGGTGGAATTTTAGTGTGGATGCTGTATCAAAATGCTCCCACGCAAGAAGAGATCGATGCCGAGAATGCCAAGCAAGAGCAGATCGACAAACAAAAAGAAGAAGCTAAGGAAGCAGAAGAGACCATCAGTCTCGAAGAAGCGCCCAAGCCTGTTGCCATAGAAAATCCACAGGATTCTACCGCTGTTGCCGCTGCACAAGGTAAATTGGGAGCATTTGCTTATGCCTTGAGCTTGCCTTCTGCTACCGAGTCATACACCACGCTAGAAAATGATTTAGTGTCGTTAAAAATTAGCAATTACGGAGGCTATCTAGAAGAGGCTTTGCTTAAAAGCTTTGTTACTTACGATTCTATCCCGGTATACCTAATCAAAGATGGCAATGCAATTCTCGATTTAGAATTTGTGTCAGAAAACAGAACCTTGCATTCTAAAGATTTGCCTTTCGAGCCAACTTTGACCAAAAATGGCGACAATCAAGTGCTTTCTATGAAGCTCAAGATTTCTGCCAATCAGTATTTGGAATATCGTTATGAGCTTAAACCGGGCGATTATATGATGGACTTTAGCGTTCGTACTAATGGCTTAGAGAATGTTTTAGACACCTCTAATCCAGCGAAGCTTACCTGGGAATTACAAGGGTACAGACATGCTAAGAGTATCTCTTACGAAAACCGTTATACAGAGCTTATTTGGGAATACGAAGATGGTAAAGACGACTACTTGGGGCAGCAAAGCGAAACCGACGATGCCTCTGATGAAGTTACCTATGTAGCTTATAAGCAGCATTTCTTTACGTCTATTTTATTGTCAGACAAAAAGATAGACAACGCCTTATTTTATAGTGAAAACTTGGTAGAAGACGAAGACATCGATACCGTTTATACCAAAAAGTTTAAAACGATATTGCCTTTAGCCTTTGAAGGTGGCGAGTTAGATTATAGTATGGATTGGTATTACGGGCCATCCGATTTTAAAATCTTAAATGCATACGACCGTAATTTAGATGAGGTGGTTCCGCTTGGGTGGGGAATCTTTGGATGGATCAATCGCTATTTATTTATACCTCTCTTTGGATTCTTATCTGGCTTTTTGCCTTACGGAATCGCAATTATTGTAATGACCATTTTGGTGCGTATCGCTTTATCGCCAGTTACCTATAAGTCTTATCTGTCTCAGGCAAAGATGAAAGTGCTGCGTCCAGAGATTACAGAGATTAACGAAAAGCATAAGGACAACGCCATGAAGCGTCAGCAAGAAACCATGGCCTTGTATCGCAAAGCAGGTGCAAGCCCTATGGCAGGTTGTATTCCGGCATTGTTACAGTTGCCTGTGTTTTATGCCTTGTTCCAGTTTTTCCCTTCTGCTTTTGAGCTTCGTCAAAAAGGCTTTTTATGGGCAGAAGATCTCTCGAGTTATGACACGGTTATAGAGCTAGGCACTAGAATCCCATTATATGGCGACCACATTAGTTTGTTCCCTATTTTGGCGTCTGTTGCCATTTTCTTTTATATGATGATGACAACGGGGCAAACCATGCAGACGCAACAGCCTGGTATGCCTAACATGAAGGTGATTATGTATATTTCTCCATTGTTTATGTTGGTGTTCTTTAACAATTACGCAAGTGGATTATCCCTTTACTATTTTATATCTAACTTGATTACCATTGGAATCATGCTGGTGATTAAAAATTACATCATAGACGAGGATAAGATTCACGCCAAAATCGAACAAAAGAAGAAGAACCCTAAAAAACAGAATCGCTTTCAGAAGCGAATGTCGGAGATGATGGAACAGGCCGAGGCACAAAAAAATGCCAAGAAGCGATAATTTTTGGTATCGAATTTGCGTTAGCTAGCTAAAACAAAAACCAATGCGATTAGTAAATTCTGTTTTATTCCTTTTACTGTTGACCTCTGCGACCGCCATGGCTCAAGGCGAACTCAATGGCTACGACGAAGGTGGTAATCGTCATGGGGTCTGGAAAAAATACTACGAAGGCAGCAAACAACTTAGATACCAAGGCACCTTTGAGCATGGTAAAGAAGTTGGCACCTTTACGTTTTACTGTGAAGATTGCAAAGACCAACCTGCGTTGATCAAGGTTTTCGAACAAAATTCTACCAAAGCGACACTTACTTATTTTGCTAAAAACGGTAAAAAGTCGTCTGAAGGAATGATGGATGGTCGAGAGCGAATAGGCGAGTGGTTGTACTACCACAAGGATGGGAGTACAGTAATGACGCGGGAGTCTTATTCAGAAGGAGTTTTAGATGGACAAAAAATAACCTATTATCCCGACGGCACTAAAACAGAAGTACTCACTTATAATAACGGTATTCCGCAGGGTGCCAATTTATACTATTCCCCGGCGGGAGTGCTTATCAAAGAACTCAACAACGAAAACGGCGAGTTACACGGTGCTGCTAAATATTACGGGCCCACAGGAGACTTGATCATTAGTGGCCAATACAAACGCGGCGCCAAAGACGGTTTATGGAAGTATTTTAAAAACGGTAAACTCACCAAAGAAGAGACGTTTCCTAAACGATATTAACCACTTTCTTCGAATTCTTTTTTTGTATTTTTGCACTCTAATAAAGTAGTGATGAAGCGCGTAGTCGTTGGTCTTAGTGGAGGAGTAGATTCTAGCGTTGCAGCCTATCTGTTGCAACAGCAAGGCTACGAGGTTATTGGTATTTTTATGAAAAACTGGCACGACGATTCTGTGACTATTTCGAGCGAATGCCCATGGCTCGAAGACAGTAACGACGCTATGTTGGTAGCAAATAAGTTGGGAATTCCTTTCCAGACCATCGATTTAAGCGAGCAGTATAAAGAACGCATCGTAGACTATATGTTTAGAGAATACGAGATGGGACGCACACCAAACCCAGACGTACTATGCAATCGCGAAATTAAATTCGACGTTTTCTTAAAAATCGCCTTAGAACTAAATGCAGATTTTGTGGCCACAGGTCATTATTGCCAAAAAGGGATCATAGAAAAAGATGGCAAAGAAACCTACCAGCTTTTGGCAGGCAAAGATGGCTCCAAAGACCAATCATACTTTTTATGCCAACTGTCACAAGAGCAACTTTCCCGTACGCTATTCCCTGTGGGGGCATTGCTCAAATCAGAAGTACGCGAGATAGCCCAAAAATTAGATCTAATCACTGCAGAAAAACGAGATTCACAAGGGCTTTGCTTTATTGGCAAAGTAAGATTGCCAGAGTTTTTACAACAGCAATTAGCGCCAAAAGAAGGAGTAATCGTAGAGGTTCCGGCCCAATTACATCAATACGAACTGGTAGGAGCGACTAGTGATAATAGTTTAGAAGGTTTATCTGCAAAGTATAGTTACTGCCCAGAAGATGGACAGGTGGTGGGCAAACATCAAGGAGCACATTATTTTACCAAAGGACAGCGCAAAGGACTCGCCGTTGGCGGAACCAAGGAGCCGTTGTTTGTAATCGATACCGATGTAAAGAACAATGTGATTTATACAGGGCAGGGTAAAGATCATCCTGGCCTATACCGTCGAGGTTTGTTTGTAAAGCAAGAAGAGGTGCATTGGGTGCGCACCGATTTGGCTCTAGAGGCAGATCAAACCATGGAGGTGATGGCTCGAATTCGCTATCGCCAACCCTTACAAAAAGCGATGCTGCATCAAACCCATCATGGGACGTACGTTATTTTTGACGCTCCTCAATCTGCAATTACAGAAGGCCAATTCGTGGCTTGGTATCAGGGAGAAGAGCTATTGGGTAGTGGCGTTATTTCTTGATCTTAAACGATTCAAACGAATTTTTTAAACTGTCCCAAGTGGCTACAGAAGATTCTAACTGTGGCGACCACTGCGCGGTATTCATGTAAATTAAGCCATTACCGTCTAATAATTGATACAATCTGTAAATATAAAACGAACTATGGCGCTCTTCATTAACCAATGCATTAATAAGTTTGGTTCTGGTCACCCATAAAATGGTATCGTCGTTTGCCATGAGTGAATCAATAGGCTCGGCAGTGCTCATTGCCATTGTTAAAAAAAGATTGGTAAGCCCTTTAGACATATAATCAAAGTCGATATCTTTTTTATGATAGGTCATTACGTTCAGTTTTGCACCAAAAGCAATCACACCATCGCCCTCCATTTGCAGCAGTCTATTGCGCCTTTCTTGAATAGCTTCATCTGAAGGAAGTTCCATATTTTCATCTTTTAAAACCGCTAACCATTCTTTAATTTGGTGCTCAACAGCCCCAGTCGAACTTTCCTGATCAAAGCCAATCAACGCAGGCTCACCATCGCAAACCTGCAGTATGTTTGCGTTTATGAGCATCTTGCCATAAGGGTTATTGATTCTCAAGTTTTGTTTAAACTCTTTCTTTTTTAATTCTGACTGAACTAAAATGCTATTGTAAAATTCAAAATAACCGATTTCTTTAGGCTCAGACCAGTCGTTTCCGCTAGGTAAATTAATAGAATATTTAAGCAGACTATTCGAATAGCTATTCTTATCGCTCGTGGTTTGAGGCGCGCGTGTTTTCGCCGAATCTATTGCCAAAGCATTTTCGCCAACGCTTACAGATACGATTTTTGATTTGCGCTCTTGAGTGCGATCGTAAATAACTGCAACGATCACTATAAGCAGCAAAAACACCATAATAAACGGGTAAATAGGATACATACTATGATCATGGGGCGTTTGCCACATGGCGACCAAAATCACTGCTTCTGCCACTAAAACTATTAGAGCAAGTAGTTTTATCCAATCGCTCACAGCATCAATAATGGAACTTCTTTTTTCTTTTGCTGATGATTTTTCTTCGCCTTTAGACATCACTTTTAAATTTGGTTGCAGTACGGTGTGGTCATCAAAACGAATGGAAGTGCTAAATCATTTGACAACTCTAGGCTACAAGTTAAAAATTTTACGACTGTTCTTAGGTCTTAAATTGCTTGAAAACAGCAAATTGGGGAAAAATCCTGTGTTTGTTGCCTCGCCCGATTATTTGTATTTTTCGGTCTATGAATAATCGAATTACACAACTATTTAATGTTACCTACCCAATAATTCAGGCGGGCATGATTTGGAATAGCGGTTGGCGTTTGGCCTCTGCAGTTAGCAACGCTGGCGGGCTCGGATTATTAGGCGCCGGATCTATGTATCCTGATGTTTTAAGAGAGCATATTCTAAAATGTAAAAAGGCCACAGACAAACCCTTTGGGGTGAACGTGCCTATGTTATATCCAAACATAGAAGAGATTATAGCAATAATTATAGAAGAGAAAGTACCCATTGTTTTTACCTCGGCAGGGAATCCTAAAACGTATACAGCGCATTTAAAAGCGCACGGTATCACCGTAGTGCATGTGGTTAGTAGTGTAAAATTTGCCCTTAAAGCGCAAGAAGCTGGAGTAGATGCGATCGTTGCAGAAGGCTTTGAAGCAGGCGGTCATAATGGCCGCGAAGAGACTACAACCTTTACATTGATACCAATGGTTAAGGAGCAGCTTAATGTGCCGCTTATCGCCGCTGGCGGAATTGCTAACGGTCAAGGCATGCTAGCCGCGATGGTATTGGGCGCAGATGCTGTACAAGTTGGAAGCCGTTTTGTGGCTAGTGAAGAATCGTCTGCCCATATCGCCTTTAAAAAAGTGGTGGTTGCAGCCAAAGAAGGCGATACTACTCTTACGTTAAAAGAGTTAGCACCCGTGCGATTGATAAAGAATAAATTTTACCAAGATTTAGCAGCCCTTTACGAGCAAAGCCCAACGGTAGAACAACTCAAGGAGTTGTTGGGTAGGGCTCGTGCCAAGCGCGGTATGTTTGAAGGCGATTTAGAAGAAGGCGAACTTGAGATAGGTCAAATCTCTGGGCTCATTCACGATATAAAGCCAGCAGCCACGATAATTGCCGAAATGATGGAGCAATACGAGGCTGCAAAAGCGCAAATGTGTCTGTAATCCTTAAAAATTGACAACATCTAAGAAAGTTGCCTTAAAAAAAATGAGGCTAGAAGCCCCAATATCAGTCACTTGGCAAGGGTTTATACCTGTTTTTGTTAAGATAAATCATAAATAAACCCATTTATTGAGTTTAACGCCCTAGCTTTGCACTTTATTAATTTAATTTATTACAATGCATACAGGCACAGTAAAATTCTTTAACGAATCAAAAGGATTCGGATTTATTATCGAGTCAGGAACTACAACAGAACACTTTGTACACATCTCTGGATTGATCGACGAAATCCGCGAAGGTGACGAAGTTACTTTCGAAACAACACAAGGTAAAAAAGGTATCAACGCAATCAACGTTAAGTTGGCGTAACACAATATTTACAGTGAAACACCAAAAGGCTCCTTTTTAAGGAGCCTTTTTTTATGCAAAAATATTTGGCGATCATCTGCGTTATACTCCTACTTACTAATCTCTTACGTAATGAAAAACCTCACTTTTCTCTTTTTAGTGTTGATTGTTTTTAACACAGCTTTTATCCAAGCACAAGAAGAACGCTATTTTGAACACACCATCGATTCAAAAGTATTTGGCGAAGCGCGCACTGTGCGTGTGTTTATACCTGAGCGCTATTTAGAAAACCCTGAGCAGGAATTTTCTGCGGTGTACGTGCTAGACAGTCAGTCGGATCAGTTTTGGGAAATGGCCAGCGGGAATATCGATTATTTGGTATATCAATCTCAGGTAATCCCAATGATTACTATTGGAATCGTCTCAGAAAGTCGTGGCTTTGATTTTAACCCTAAAAACGACGAGCTGTCAAGGCATTTTAAAGAGGAGGTTTTTCCGCTTATCAAAGAAAAGTATCGAGTTAATGGCCATAACATTGTGATTGGTCATTCTTGGGGTGGAGCTTATATTGGCAACACTATCTTTAACGAGTATCGCGATTTATTCGATGCCTATATTGGCATAAGCCCTTCTTTTGATGCCATAGGCGGAGTGATACCCAGACAGGCAGATTCTGTGCTCAGCACACGCCCTCAAATAAAGAAGTTTTTATATGCAACAAGTGGCGATATGGGTTATAGAGAAGAGGAGTCGTTGTATGGGATACAGCAAATGGATTCTATCTTTAAAAGATATCCCAATCCAACGCTTTGGTGGCAACATGAGGTAATCGAAAACACTGGGCATTGGACCTGTGTGATCCCTTCTATTAACAATGGTCTGGTCGCTTTATCTAGAGTCTATTCCGCAGATAAAAAGGTTTTTGAAGACATGGCAGCTAACGAATATCTCTCTATTGCAGATCAATATCCCATCTTTAAAAAAGCTAAAACCAAGAACTTTGGGTTTTTCTATGAACCCAGCTTTGGCTATATACGACATGTAGCAGACGACTTTAGAGACCAAGAGCGCTACGAACCTGCCAAAGACTTGTATCTGATGTCTATCGCTCGCGGAAACGACGATGTGGTCACGTATTTTAATCTGGCGCAAACCTACGAGAATCTTGATAATGCTGCCAAGGCTAAATCACTTTATGATAAATGCTTGATTTTGGTGGAGGAACAAAAAGACCGGCGCAGCGAGAATTTTTACACCAATTTTAAAGCCGCTATTGTAGAACGAATCGAGGCGCTTAAGTAATAATATAGATATAACACACTTTTGTACCTTCACATCAAATTATTTTTATGAAGGCAACCTTAATACTATTTACGTTTTTATATAGTCTCGGAATCTACGCACAGAGTCCAGAAGAGATTCAGCAGATGGAAGACCTCAAAGTCTTGGTCGCCGCTCAAGAGTATAACGATACCGATTTAGATAAAGTAAAGGCCTATTTTAACCAACCCGATTTTAAATTGGTTTTTGACGATATGCTTGCAGAAGGAATGGAAGAAGCTGTTTTTGCCAAAAGCATTATTTCTGGCACTTATGACCAAGCAGTAGCAAGCAATTCCAAAGAAGAAGTCGATATTTTTATTTATGGCTTTTTGTCGATTATAGAGAGGAATCAAAAGTTTGATGAGTTAAACGAGCAGCTGGATAAGAGCTTGTCTGCCTTAGAAAAGGAGGCTCCTTTTACTTTAGAGCATGTCGCACTCTCTGTAAGAGATGTAGACGCTAGCGCTGCGTTTTATGGGAAGACCTTTGGCTTATCAGAAATTTACAATCGTGGCGAGGTTGCGGGCATACGATGGTTTTCGTTAGGTTCGGGAAGAGAGCTTCACTTGATCTCTACAGTGCCTGGCAACATAGAAACTACCAAAGCGGCTCATTTTGCGGTTACTGCTGCTGACTTTGAGAGTTTTGTAATGCGCATCCAAAATGCTGGTATTCCATATCAAGATTGGGCAGGAACACCAAATACCATAAGCCTTCGCCCAGATGGGGTGAAACAGGTTTATGTTAAAGATCCGGATGGTTATTGGATCGAGATAAACAGTCCGCGCCCAAAGGACTAATTAGGCTCCTTATTTATTTATAGTAATGGTAATGCGCTTTGGATTTGTCACTCCAAGCAACGGGCTATTAGTGGTGCAAACGTCGTCATAGGGAAAGGCATAAATTCCCGATTTATAATTGTCGTGCATCACCTTACTATACATATTGGCGGCTTGATTTGCCGTACTGTAAAATTTTGAAGCATTGCAATTGGGCTGGGTGTCTGACCCACTTGTTTTTATAATCGATCTATTCAAGGCAGCACCTAAAATGGTAGCGACTTCGCCTAAATCTGTATTGTTCGGAGCATTTAATGTGCCTACACAACCAAAGATATCACTGGCCAAATTAGGTCCTGGTTTAGAGATTGTGACATCGCTTTTACCGGTCTGCTTAAAGACAAAGGTGTTGTTGGTTACATTTGTTTGCCCGACAAAGGTTCCTTTAGTTGGGCAATTAATAGTTAAGGTGTTAGCCCCTGTATTGGCGTAGTTCTTCCAGATGGCATTTATATAGGTGTCATAATAATTTGTTGGAATTAATCCTGCGCCTACACCGTGTTGAGGTCCTATAGCACGTATGTCTGTCTTCTTGCCGTTCACATTTGCTGTCACCACAAGTTTCTTCCAAGGGTTGCCTAGATTTTTAAGGCCTTTAAAAATGGTCGCACTATTATCACCTGATTTTAAAATTCCATTCTTAGCAACATCACTATTATTGTTGTTTGTAATACTAAGTGAGATAGGGGCGCAAATCTGATCCACTAAAGTGGAATTGATATACAAGGTGGTATTGTTAGTAAATTCGACGGTACAAAATTTACGTTTGGCATCGGGAGCGCCCGGATTAAAGTCTGGGGGTTGAATTCCTATACCATTGTTAACTGCGGGATTGCCATTATCTACGATGTTAAACACCTTTGGCTTTTTGCCCAAGCAGAACAAAAACTGACCTGACCACATTTCTGGCAGCCCTTTAAACATATCTAAAGTATCTAAGGTATTAAACAGCGGGCCGCAATTTTGGCCTACGGTGAAAGGATTTAGCGAGGCATTACCGTTGCTGTCAAAACTTAAATAGCTCCAAATACCTGCATTGCCGTCGACAGTTTTTCCAAAGCAAATCCAAAAGATTTTGTCTGAATTTGTACTCGATTTGTTTACAATTTTAACACTTGCAGCCATAATTCATTTTTTTGATGGATTAAAACTACAATCAAAACTGGGCACGAACAATAGGTATAAATGCTCGATTTATGCAAGGCTGACTTATTAATTTGTACCTTTAAATAATTACAATTATTAAGTATTGGCGTTATGGAACCTATTAAAAAAGAAAATATTCCGCAGGAAGTATTCGATCTCTACGACGACTACGCTCACAACAAGATTGACCGTCGCGGATTCATAGAAAGACTATCACTTTATGCCGTTGGAAGTGTGACAGTTGGCTCATTACTAAGCTTTATGAGCCCAAATTACAGGGATACCTTGATGGTGTCGCCAGACGATCCAGAGCTGGATTCGGACTATATCTTATATGATTCACCAAAAGGTGGAGGAGAAATTCGCGGCTTATTATCGAAACCAAAAGAACATACTGGAAAGCTGCCCGGAATAGTGGTGGTACACGAAAACAGGGGGCTTAATCCTTATATTGAGGATGTAGGTAGGCGCGCGGCTCTCGAAGGTTTTATAAGTTTAGCTCCAGACGCACTATGGCCACTTGGTGGATATCCTGGCAACGACGACGATGGCCGAACCATGCAGCGCAAGCGAGATCGAGCAGAAATGCTAGAAGACTTTATAGCCGCCTACGACTATTTAAAAACCCATCCAGATTGTTCTGGAAAGATAGGTGTTGTTGGCTTTTGCTTTGGTGGATACATCTCTAACATGATGGCGGTAAAGGTAAAAGATCTAGCTGCTGCAGTGCCTTATTATGGCAGGCAACCCATAGCAGAAGATGCCGCTTTGGTCAAGGCGCCTTTGCTATTGCAATACGCCGAACTCGATACACGCGTGAACGAAGGCTGGCCTGCTTATGAACAAATTTTAAAGGACAATAACATCGAGTACACGGCTCATTTTTATCCGGGAGTAAATCACGGGTTTCATAACAACACAACTCCCAGATACGACGAACCAGCCGCGATGCTGTCTTGGGAACGAACCATAACATTTTTTAACAAACACCTTAAATAATTTATATGCGCAATACAGTTTTAACCTTACTATTCTTTTTAGCAGCACATACACTTAGTGCTCAAAGCATTATTGGTACTTGGGAAGGAGACGATGGAGATCAAATAGGGAGTATCATTTTTGACAACGATGGTTATTGCACCTTTGTGGTCGGGAATCAAGTTATGGGCGGAAAAGAATTTGAGAGCGATGGTAAAAAGGGCAAAATGGAGTACGTGATAGACGAGAGCACAACTCCGATTGCAATCACGCTCACAATTACCAAGTTTGCCACGGCAGACGAAGCCGAATCTACAAGCAGTATGTATGGTTTGATAGAGTTTATTGACGATGATAACATCAAGATGGCGCTAGGAAACCCTGAACAAAAGGTAACCGAATTTACGCCAAACAACTCCATAGCGCTTACTAGAAAGGACGACTAAATGTCTATTTTATACCAGCTGTCTTCTTTTAAAGAAGAAAAAGGCAATGCTGTTAATGTTGCCCTAGCGAAGCGTTTGGCCAAACAAATCGATGCGGCCGCCTTAAACGAATTGGTTGCTGGGCTCCATCATCAAGACAAAAAAGTGGCACATGATTGTATTAAAGTGCTTTATGAGATTGGTTATTTAAACCCACAGGCGATTACCGCTCACACTACAGATTTTATAGCGCTATTACAATCTAAAGACAATCGGATGGTTTGGGGCGCTATGATCGCAATAAGTACCCTTACGACGCTCAATCATCAACAAATTTATTCCGAAGTTGAAGCCGTTAATAAGGTAATTACCAACGGGTCTACCATTACCATAGACAATGGGGTGCGTATCTATGCCCAATTGAATTGTGTTGCAAAATACCGTACAAGCATAGAGCCACTTCTTGTAGACATCTTGTGGAATTGTCCCTTTAAGCAACTGCCTTTATATATGGAGGTAACCCGAAAAAGTATAGACGCACAAAACAAAGGTCTATTTATAGCGATAATAAATAATAGACTTCCAGAGAGCGAAAAAGATTCTCAAAAAAAACGTCTAGTCAAGGTTTTAGAATCTATTCAGAAATTGTAATCTGATTGTGAAGCAGGTCGTCAAAAGTCTCTTGCTTTCGTATCAAATGTGCTTTGCCATCTTTGAATAATACCTCTGCAGGTCTGTATCTGCTATTGTAGTTGCTAGCCATAGTAAAACAATATGCCCCTGCATTGCTAAAAGCAAGTACATCACCTTCTCGTATTTCGCTAATACGCCTGTTGTTGGCAAAAGTATCGGTCTCGCAGATATAACCCACCACAGAATAGAACCTGGGTCTTCCCTCTGGATTAGAGATATTGGTTATTTCGTGCTGAGACCCATATAACATGGGTCGTATTAAATGATTAAAACCACTGTCTATTTGTGCAAATACGGTAGAAGTGGTTTGTTTTACCACATTTACTTTTGCGAGAAATTTACCAGCTTCACTGACCAAAAATTTTCCTGGCTCAAAGGCCAGTGTTAAATCACGGCCGTACTCTCTAGCGAACTCGTTAAAGCGATTGCTCAATTTTAGCCCAAATTCTTCTATGTTGGTTTCTATGTCTCCTTCTTTGTATGGCACTTTAAAACCACTGCCAAAATCTATAAAGTCTAAGGATGTAAATTGTTTGGCGGTTTCGAAGAGAATCTCCGACGCATATAAAAATACTTCTACATCGAGGATATCACTTCCCGTATGTATATGGATACCATTAATATGCATGCCGGTGTTTTCTACGATTCTAAGCACATGAGGTAATTGATGAATCGAAATCCCGAATTTGCTATCGATATGTCCCACAGAAATGTTGGTGTTTCCGCCAGCCATTACATGCGGATTAATTCGAATGCATACTGGAGTTTTAGGGTGAGCGGTTCCAAATTGTTCTAAAATAGAGAGGTTGTCGATATTGATTTGAACCCCAAGTGCCGCAACGCGTTCTATTTCTTGCATAGCTACACCATTAGGGGTAAAAATTATATCCTTTGGTTCGAAACCAGCGTGTAATCCTAGCTGTACTTCTTGCTCAGAAACCGTATCTAAGCCAGCCCCTAGATTCTTAAATAAACGCAGCACCGAAAGGTTATTTAGCGCCTTTACTGCATAATACAGTTTAAGGGCTTTTACATCTTTAAAGGCTGATGTAAGGCGCTGGTATTGATTCGTTATTTTTTGTGCATCGTAAGCATAAACAGGAGTGCCGAACTGCTGTGCGATAGATTCTAATTGTGCGTTTGTCATGACCTTTGGTATTGAAAAGCAAAATTAGTCGGTAAATTGATTCTAACTTTCAAAATGCATAAAATATTTTAGTCCATCACCTAGACATTTGCTACATTTGTCGAGCAAAATATTAGACAGGTAAACGATGAATTTACACGAGTATCAAGGAAAAGAAATTCTAAATAGTTTTGGCGTTCAAATCCAACGCGGAAAAGTTGCTTCAACTCCAGAAGAAGCGGTTGCTGCAGCCAAAGCACTAACCGAAGAAACGGGCACTGGTTGGCATGTTGTCAAAGCGCAGATTCACGCAGGTGGTCGTGGTAAAGGTGGGGGTGTTAAGCTTGCAAAGAGTTTGGAAGAAGTGCGTTCGCTTTCTGATCAAATTTTAGGAATGCAATTAGTTACACCGCAAACTACGGCAGAGGGTAAGACGGTTAACCAAGTGTTGATTACAGAAGATGTGTACTACCCTGGAGATTCAGAACCAGAAGAGTATTATATGAGTGTTTTATTAGATCGTGCAAGAGGTCGTAACATGATCATGTATTCTCCAGAAGGCGGAATGGATATAGAGGCTGTTGCAGAAGAAACACCACATTTGATTTTTACAGAAGAAGTAGATCCTGATACTGGGTTGTTGCCGTTTCAGGCACGCCGAATTGCCTTTAACTTGGGCTTGAGTGGTAAAGCATTTAAAGAAATGACAAAGTTTGTATTTGCCTTGTATACGGCTTATACCAAGTCTGATTCTTCGCTGTTTGAAATCAACCCGGTTTTAAAAACCAGCGACGATAGAGTGATCGCAGTAGATGCGAAAGTTACCTTAGACGACAATGCGTTGTTTAGACATAAAGACTACGAAGCCATGCGTGACTTACGCGAAGAAAACCCAGTTGAGGTTGAGGCCAAAGAAGTAGGCTTAAACTATGTAGACCTTGACGGAAACGTAGGTTGTATGGTAAACGGTGCGGGTCTCGCCATGGCTACTATGGATTTGATCAAACAGGCCGGAGGAGAACCTGCAAACTTCTTAGATGTAGGTGGTACCGCAGATGCCGAGCGAGTAGAAATCGCCTTTAATTTGATTTTGAAAGATCCTAATGTAAAGGCTATCCTAGTAAATATTTTTGGCGGAATCGTTCGTTGTGACCGAGTGGCGCAGGGAATCGTTGATGCATATAAAAACATGGGAACCATAAATGTTCCGATTATTGTACGTTTGCAAGGCACCAATGCAGACATCGCAAAAGATTTAATAGACAATAGTGGATTAGACGTACAATCTGCTATAGAATTCCAAGAAGCTGCAGATAAAGTGCAAGCGGTTTTGAGATAATTTAAAATTTTTATTAGGCGACACATGTTGCTTTGAGAAGCCCTGATATCATTGATAATCAGGGCTTTTTTTATGGTTTAGATCGAGTGTTAATTAGTTTTAATCTTCGTTAAACTAGCGTTAAATCAAAGCCAAGGCTGTAACATTTGGTAGTAACTGAGCGTCTTTTTAGTACATCAATTAAATCGAACAGTTATGAGAAAATTAAGTGTATTAGTAGCAGCCGTTGCCTTTTTGGTAGCCTCTACAAGTTTTGCAGGAACTACGCCTGCCGGAGAAAAAGTTCCAACTACAATCGAAGCGGAATTGGGCAAGTTTTTGTCTAATCCAGATTTTGACTTTGACCAAGGAGAGTTTGCAAAAGTTTCTTTTATGGTAAACAAAGAGGGAGAAGTAGTTGTATTGTCTGTTGATTCAGACAATGAGCAGTTAGTGTCTTTTATTAAGGCGCGTCTTAACTACAAAAAGATAACTGCAAAAGTTCTTAAAGGAACTGAGTATACCTTACCTGTTAGACTAAAGCAGCTATCGTAAACTTAGGGTGTTTAGTAACAAATCCCGGTTCATAGGCCGGGATTTTTTTTTTGGCTTATAATGCCTATTTTTAACGTTCAATTTTAGGTATGTATTCAGAAGAAGAAAAACTTGGTTTACTAAGCGATTTGATCGCCATCGCAAAGGCAGATCATCATATATCAGATGAGGAGTATAATTTTATTATGGCCTTAGCCAATCGCTTCGAAATCGATAGGGAGCGAGTACACGACTTGTTTCATAACCCTATTGATTCTAAGCCAATTACTACAGAAATTGGCCGAATCACACACTTTCATAAGCTCATCTTAATGATGAACGTAGACATGAAGACAAAGGATTCAGAGGTAATCGCGCTGCGTAATTTTGGATTAAAATTGGGCATTCGAATGGAGGTTATCGATCAGGTGATTCAAAGAATGGATAAATACGAAAACAAGCTAATTCCTACAGAAGAATTGGTTAGAATCTTCCAAGCCTACTATAACTAAACTGCCATAAAGACATGTATTTTATTACAATTTGCGCCATAATGGCGTAAAAATTGTAATGGTATTGGTTTTGCAATAGGGTAAACAGTAACCTAAAATTGTAAAATCATGAATTCAGTAAAGAAAAATAACCGCTTTGTGTTTCCGTCTATTATCAACGAATTATTCGCAGACGAACGCTTAGATGTTTTTAACGCGGGTCGCACTACGATTCCAGCAGTAAATATTAAGGAATTAGAAGATAGTTTTGTTGTAGATCTTGCCGCACCAGGTATGAATAAAGAAAGCTTTACCATAAACTTAGAAGAAAATGTTCTTACCGTATCTGCCCAAAAAACCGTAGAAAACGAAGACAAAGTTAAAGACGGGCGTTTTACACGCAGAGAGTTTGGATACAGTTCTTTTACCAGAAGCTTTACGCTACCAGAAGAAGTAAAGCACGACGATATTAATGCCACCTATGTGGACGGTGTACTTTCGATCGCTATTCCTAAAAATACCGAGGCAAAAGTAGACCACAAAAGAACGATTGCAATTTCATAAACCTTGCTTTCGCAAGACAGAGATTTGGTTAGTTAGTTGAATGTAACCGTGTCCTTCGCAATCGGGGCGCGGTTACTTTTTTGGGCCACGACGACGCCTTCCCAAGCTTCCCGTAGAAGCCGCAGATACTTTACTCGATGTTTTAACCGCGGAGCGGATTTCGTCCAATTCGGTTTTGGTGAGATCACGCCACTGTCCAACTGGAATCCCATCGAGGGTAATGTTCATAATCCGAATACGCCTAAGATCGGTCACTTGATATCCTAAATATTCGCACATGCGCCTAATTTGACGATTCAAGCCTTGTACCAGTACAATTCTAAAAACAAAACGGCTTATTTGCTCTACTTCACATTTTTTGGTAATCGTATCCAAAATAGGAATTCCACTACCCATACGTCTCACAAAATCTTGATTAATCGCCCTATCCACCGTCACGATATATTCTTTTTCGTGCTGGTTACCAGCGCGTAATATTTTGTTTACGATATCACCATCATTGGTTAAAAAGATAAGCCCTTCGGAGGGTTTGTCTAGGCGTCCCACGTGAAAAATTCGCTCCGGATGATTGATGAATTCAATAATATTGCCTTCAATTTTTCTATCGGTGGTACAGGTTATTCCAACAGGTTTATTAAAAGCTATAAAAACGTCTGCATTTCTTTTTTGAGATGATTGGCCGTCTACTAAAACAGTGTCGCCTGGCATCACTCTGTCACCCAAGGTGGCAATCTCTCCATTGATGGTCACTCGACCTTGCTCGATAAGCACATCGGCCTGACGGCGAGAACAAAATCCTTGCTCGCTCAATGCTTTATTAAGCCTTATAGAATCTGGGTGATGCTCCATTAGGTTAAGGTTTCCATTTCTGTTTGTAGCTTTTTTATCTTGTCACGAAGTTGTGCAGCCATCATAAAATCTAAATCTTTGGCAGCTTTCTCCATTGCTTTTCGAGTATCGCGAATCCGTTTTTCCAGTTCTGGTTTACTCAAGTATTCTTCGGGGTTTTCCTTGATTAAATCAGCAGCCGTAGCTAGCGTATAACTGTCTGTTTTCGCTTTGGTAAGTGCGTTTTCGAACGATTTAATAATGGCCGTAGGCGTGATGTTATTCTTCTGGTTATATTCCAATTGCTTAGCTCTCCGGTAGTCTGTTCCGTCCATGGTAAGCTGCATGCTGTTGGTAATCTTATCGGCATACATAATCGCCTTACCATTTACGTGTCTTGCCGCTCTTCCCACCGTTTGCGTAAGAGATCGTTGGGAACGTAAAAACCCTTCTTTGTCTGCATCTAAGATAGCGACTAGCGATACTTCTGGTAAATCTAATCCTTCTCTTAATAAGTTTACACCAATCAACACATCAAACAATCCAAGACGCAAATCTTGCATAATTTCTACACGCTCTAAGGTGTCAACATCACTATGAATATAACGACAACGTATTTGTATACGCGTTAAATATTTGGTGAGTTCCTCTGCCATTCGTTTGGTCAGGGTAGTGACCAATACGCGCTCATCTTTTTCTACACGTATTTGAATCTCTTCGATTAAATCGTCGATTTGATGTTTGCTTGGTCGTATCTCTATTTCTGGATCTAAAAGCCCAGTAGGACGAATAATCTGTTCTACATAAACACCTTCTGATTGTCCTAATTCGTAATCTGCAGGAGTGGCACTTACATAAATCACCTGATTTTGCAACGCCTCAAATTCTTCAAACTTTAAGGGTCTATTATCCATGGCAGCTGGCAGTCTAAAGCCATATTCTACCAAGTTTTCCTTTCTTGATCTATCGCCACCATACATCGCACTTACCTGCGGAATCGATACGTGAGACTCGTCTACTACCATTAAATAATCGTCTGGAAAATAGTCTAACAAGCAGAATGGGCGTGTACCAGGATCTCTTCCATCTAAATATCGTGAATAGTTCTCAATCCCAGAGCAGTAGCCTAATTCGCGAATCATCTCGAGGTCGAAGTTGGTGCGTTCTTCTAGGCGCTTTGCTTCTAAATGCTTGCCAATTTCTTTAAAATAATCAACCTGTTTTACCAAATCATCCTGAATACCATGAATTGCGTTTTGTAAAATATCGGGCGAGGTCACAAACATATTGGCCGGATAAATCCTCAATTGCTCGTAATGCTCTATATGTGCATTGGTCTCTGGATTAAACGATTCGATTTCTTCTATTTCGTCGCCAAAAAAGTGAATCCTAAAGGCATAATCGGCATAACTAGGATATACATCTAAGGTATCGCCTTTAATTCTAAAGCTCCCGTGTTTAAATTCGGCTTCGGTGCGAGAATACAAACTCTGAACCAACTTATGCAACAGTGCAGTACGTGAAATCATCTGGCCTTGCTGCATTTCGATCACGTTCTTTTTAAACTCTACAGGGTTTCCAATACCATATAAACAAGACACCGAGGCAACAACGATTACATCGCGCCTTCCCGAGAGTAGCGAAGAAGTGGCACTCAATCGCAATTTTTCGATCTCTTCGTTAATCGATAGATCTTTTTCTATATAAGTTCCACTTGTAGGGATATAAGCCTCTGGTTGGTAATAGTCGTAGTATGATACAAAATATTCCACGGCGTTTTCTGGGAAGAACTGCTTAAACTCTGTATATAGTTGAGCTGCGAGCGTTTTGTTATGCGCTAGAACCAGCGTTGGCTTTTGCACTTCCTGAATCACATTGGCCACCGTAAAGGTTTTACCGCTTCCGGTAACCCCTAAAAGTGTTTGATACCGTTCGTCGCCATTTAGCCCCTGAACCAAACTTTGGATGGCTTCAGGCTGATCGCCGGTAGGTGTAAAATCAGAGACTAATTTAAATTTCATCGGGAATAGTTCAACAGGCAAAATTACAAAATAAAGCGCAGTATAAGAAGCGCCTTAAAAGCAAAAAGCCCGCGATAATTCGCAGGCTTTTTCACTAAAATCTAAATTCTAATAATTTAAATATACATAACCAGAATATAGTTGCTGTGTTCCGGCTTCGTTTTGATTATCATTGAGTTGGAGGGTATAAAAATAGGTTCCAACGGGTAGTAACGAACCACTTTGTTCTATGGCACGGCCATCCCATTCTTGAGTGCTTCCGTTTCCAGTATATACCAAGAGACCACGACGATCAAATATGTTTAGAACAAAATTAGGATGCAGTTCTATTCCCTCAATATGGAAAGTATCGTTCATACCATCACCATTGGGAGAAATTCCTTGCGGAATTACAATTTCACATTGTATCACACTAAGGTCAAACGATGTAATGCTAAAACAGCCCGCCGCGCTAGTAGCACGCACATACACCGTCTCTTCTGCCAAACTATTGGTATAACTAGATGGATTTGCGATGGCGTTAACACCATCTTCTGCATCGGTACTGCTGGTATGATAGCTCAATGTTAAGCCAGTCAAATCAATACCTAATTGATCGCTATAAGAACTCAAATCAAATTCATTGGTAAGACCAATTGCACCGGGACCAGGACATACTTCTACGTTGGCTGGTGGTGTCATATTGGGCACAAATTCTACCAATAAAGTGACGGTTGTTAGCGAATAACAACCCGTTGCATCATCTTGAATTCTAATATATAATACTTGAGGGTTACTACTATTAGCATATGGCGAACTCAGTGCATTATCGCCTGCATCTGCGTCGGCCTCTGTTTCGTGAAAGGTAACGGTAACTCCAGATTGGCCGTTGGCTGCTTCAGAAGCAATTGGACCTAGATCAAAGCTTGCGCTGCCGTCGCTATCGCCACAAGCCGTTACATCTGCTGGTTGCGTTGCCGTAGGTAGCGCCAGTACGATTAGTTCTAGGGTAGTGGTGCTATAACATCCTGTGGTCTCGTCTTCTGCTCGTACATAAACCGTTTGCGGATTAGAAGTGTTTTCGTATGGACTAGCCAGCGGACTCGCACCCGCTTGAGCATCGGCTTCACTTTCATGATAAGTAATTTGCAAACCGCTAGCTCCTCCGGTGACTTCTGTATCTCGACTGGTTAAATCAAAAGCTTCGATCCCGTCTCCAGGATTGTTGTCGTCACATAGTTCGTAAGGGTCTGGGTCGTTAATAACCGGGCCATCTAGTACTTGCAGTTCTAAAGTAACTAGGCTACTACAACCTGTTACATTGTTGGTTACCACTACATAAATCAACTGCGGATTGGCAAGGTTTGTATATGCAGTAGGGTCTGCGATTAATAACGTAAGGTCTAAATCTTCGTAAAATTGTACGGTATAATCACTAGGGGGTAGGCCATTTAGTATTTGACTCGACCTAACGGTCAGGTCAAACTCTGCTAACTCATCTGCGTTATCGTCACATATTGCTAATGAATCTGGCGCAGCGATATTTGGGTTTTCGTTTACGTTTAGTTCGAACGATCCAACAGTAAAGCATCCATCACCGTTATCACAACGAACCCAAATCAATTGCGGATTTGCTGTGTTTTCGAAGGCACCAGGAGAGCCGATAGGATCGGTCCCAGCATTGGCATCTGCCTCAGTCAAATAAAACAAGCACGTTAGACCGGTTTCGTCACTTACCTCTGGCAACCAACTGGTTAAATCAAAGGTTGTGATTCCATCGGCGGTATCGTCGTCACACAATTCATAAACCGCGATAGGATCATTTAAAACTGGGGAGTTGTTAACCGTTAATAAAAAGCTGACTGTGTCAAAGCAGCCACCTAGATTTTCTATCCTTGCATAAATTGTCTGCGGATTCGAAATATTGGTATAAGGACTCACTAATGCCAAACTGGTATCTCCAGCAGTGGCATCGTCAAGAGTCAAATAGTAATTGACAAAAGTATCGGGTTGCCCGGCGATAATCTCGGCATCGGCATCTGTTAACATAAATTCGGCGAAGCCGTCATTGTCGTCGTCACAAACCGTTAAGTCAGTAGGAGTATTGGCAACTGGGTCTTCGAAAAACATAAGTACGATAGTATCTTGAACAAAACATTCGCCGTCTGTGACTTCGCACGAATAAGTGCCAGAAGTTGTAGCATCGTAAGTAGGGTCGGTGGCTCCAGGAATGGCCATGCCATCTAAAAACCACTGATACGTTACGTCTGCAACTCCAGAATCAGCATCAAGAGTTATAGGGCCCGGCTCGCAAGTTGTGATATCGTCTCCTAAATCAAAGCTAAAAGTCGCATTGCTAGAAACCGTTACAGTGTCTTCTACACGCACCACTTCTCCATTACAATTTAAATACTCAACACGCGCCGTATAGGTTTCATTCCCAGCAGGGCACACATTAATTGTGGCGGTGTCGCCTACTACAGTCCCAGATTCGTCTAACCAAGTAATGGTGGTCACACTTGGGCCTCTTGGAATAAATCTCCAAGCTTCAAATTCGGTTTCCCATGGCGAATCAGAAGTGTTTCTTCCTGGCGGAACAAATGCCTCTGTACCCTCGTTATTCTGAATTCCGATAACAGCGCTTCCGCTATTCCATGTTGGGCAACTTGGTTTGTTTAGAATGTAAATGTCTATGATATTGGTGGTTTCATAAAGCACGGCCATTTGCGTGGCTAATAAATCGTTACAAGTACCAGAAAACATCGGTACTTCGTAATAAGATACCACGAGTACTCTATTAGGTGCCTCGCCTAAAACTTCGTAACCAATTTCTTCTGAATCAGAGACCGAAGGGTCGATGTCATGACCCGGAGTAAAGATGTTAGCCTCGGCCAAGGCATCGTCTACGTTATTAGGTAAATCATCTATAAAAGACCAATCGTTCGATGCGGCGCCAGTATCACTTGGGTCTACGTCAAAACGAATAACACCATTAGAACCCACTTGAAACTCAGTTTCGGTGTTGCCAAAAAAGCAAAAATCAAAAGGCAAGCCTTCTACGTCAGACCATGCATCATCGATATCTGGGTTAAGCGAATTGGCCAAGCCGTTAAATAAAAATGGAGGATCAAAAGGAATTGGGATTACATCATAGGTTGTGGTTTCACCAATCTCTAAGAAGTCTGCGGTTAGGTCTGTGCATACTTCTCCTAGTGCACAATCCAGTTCTACGTCTGGTCCAGCATCTACAAAGGGATTCCCAATGGCTGTGTCGAACTCTACATCTGCGATTAATTCAACCCTGTTTTGATTGGCACATCCCATGGCATCGGTGGCCACAAAAGTAACTGGATAGATACCTGGAGAAGTATAGGCATGCATAACTGTTAATCCCGTGTCTGTAGTTCCATCGCCAAAATCCCAAGTATAAGTTGCACCAACATCTGAACCAGCAAAAACGGCGCTTCCGTTAAAAGTGATTATCTCGTCAACATCGGCCTCGATGATTCCGCCAACTGCTGGTGGCGTCGAACCGTCAAAAGAAGCAGTGATTTCTTGGCAGCAGCTTATCACGGCTTCCCAACCAGTACTGCTAAAAAATTCGTTAGAAACAAATTCAAACGTGAGACAACCCGATGGATTAGAAGGAGATGGGCGAACAATTCCTGGAGAATTCGTCCCAGAATAATCGCCAATAACTGGTGCAGTGGTATCTGCTCCATCGTAAATCGTTAAGACGTCATTAGGTGTTTCTGTGGTAAAGGCCAAAAAATCCAGTTGAAGAATTCCGCCAGATCCGTCGTCACAGATAGTAAGCACAAAGGACTCGCCATTGGCATAAGGGGCACCGGGCCCACCAGAGTCGTAAAACGTACCAGAACATTGGTTAAAGGTTCCGTTTGTCATATTTATATCCTGTGCCAATGCCCAAGGCGTAGCGCACAAAAAAGCTATTATTAATGCTATATTTTTCATGATTGGTTGCTAGAGGTTATTTGCGCTCTTGTGGCGTAATCACAAGTAAATAGTCCGAATTGTCGATCCAATAGATGAGCTTGTTCGCACTGTAAAAGTCTAAGTTGTATTTAAACGGATTGAAGCGGCTCGCATCGAAAGTGGCGTCTCTCATTAAACCTTTATTATAGGTGTCGTACAAAGCCACAGAAGATAACTTAAGCAGGCTGTTGTCTTGACTTAACTTTTCTGCATCGTTTTTTACAAACCGAATTCTGTTCAGGTATAATTCTTTAAAATAGGCATAGCGACGCGAATCAGGCTTTATAAAATCTTTGCCTGAATTTGTATACACAGCTGCGATGTAAGCGTCATAATTTTCGGCAGGCGGAGTACTGATCTGCCCTTGTACAGTAAGGGCTGAGAAGATAAAAACGAGCACTAAAATGCCGCGGGTAATATTGAGTCTCATGATTGCTAATTTTTTTATGAATGTACTAAATTTTACAACACAAAAAATTGCATTTTATCGATAAAAAAAAGCCTCCAATCTAAATTGGAGGCTTTTAAAATCTAACTGCTATGCGTTAATAATTCAAATAAACATAGCCTGAATATAATTGATCGACGTTTGCAAACGGATCGTTTGGTCCATCGTTTAATTGTAATGTGTAGAAGTATGTTCCTACCGGTAGCAAATTACCGCTTTGCTCGGTAGCCTTACCATCCCAGTCTTGCGAACTTGCGTTCCCTGAATACACTAGTAAACCACGTCTATCAAAAATGTTTAAGACATAATTAGGGTGAAGCTCCAAACCGTTAATAGAAAAAGCGTCGTTCATACCATCACCATTAGGTGAAATACCCTGCGGGATTATAATCTCACACTGTATCACAGAAATCTCTGTCGAGGTAGTTTCAAAACAACCTTCAGAAGAAGCCACTCTAATATAAATGGTCTGTGGACTTTCTGTATTGGTGTAACTGCTTGGGCTCGCTATGGCATTTGTTCCATCGTCAGCATCGTCGCTAGACGTATGATAGCTTACGGTAAGACCCGCTAGGTCTATACCTAATTCGCTCTCGAACAATGTTAAATCAAACTGATTGGTCAAGCCAACACTTCCAGATCCTGGACAAGATTCAACCGCAGTTGGCGCTGTTAACGCTGGTATCGATTGCGCGATTAACTCCAGTGTTGTTGCGCTATAGCATCCTGTGGCAGGGTCTACCACACGCACATAAATCGTCTGTGGATTAGATGTACTTGTGTAAGGTGAGGTTAAAGGGTTATCACCCGATTCGGCATCTGCTGCCGTTTCGTGGTAGCTAACTACCAAAGTAGCATCTGCTCCTGTAATCTCTGAATCTCTAGTCATAAGATCGTAAATACCAGATCCATCTTCTTCTGCACATACTTCGTAAGGTGCAGGATCGTTAATGGCTGGTAAGGCTGGATACGAAATTGTATATGGTCCTGGATCTACTCCAACACAGCCACCAACTTCTATAGTAACATCTGTATATTCACCTTGATCTAATCCTGTAAAAATAATGTTGCCAGAGGCATCTGTTGTTACAGAAACTGGCCCCACAACGGTTCCATTGTATGTATAGGTCACATTATAGGTTGTACTTGGATCTAAACCAGAAATTTGTAAACTACCATCTGCTGTACAAGTCGCTGAGTCTACCGGAGTAACCGTAAAGCTAGGATCTGCTGGATAATTGATTGTAAATGGTCCATCTACTGTACCAGCACAATCTCCTAAATCAGCTATAAAGTCTGTGTAGGTTCCTTGGTCTAAGCCAGTGATGGTGATATTACCTGCACTATCTGTGGTCAAGGTAAGCGGTCCTACTACAGTTCCGTTATAGGTATAAGTTATTTGATATTCGGTATCTGGTACCAAACCTCCTAATATGATTGTTCCATCTGCCGAACAAGTCGTAGGATCAATAGTGGTTACCGTAAAAGTAGGATCTGCCGGGAAATCAATCACATAAGGCCCTGGGTCTACAGTAACACATTCACCTAAATCAACAGTGATGTCTGTATAAGTACCACCATTTAGACTGCTAAATGTGATAACACCAGCAGCATCAGAAGTAACAGTGATAGGACCAACCACAACACCATCTACCGTATAGGTAACTTCGTAGGTGGTATCTGGATCTAAGCCTGAAAGAATCAAACTTCCGTTAGGGCCACAAATGTCACTATCCACAGCAACTACCGTAAAGGTTGGGTTTGGTGGGTTTGTTAATGTTAAAGGTTCTGGTTGATTCCAAACACAGTCATTAAAAGTTAACACTCCGTTGTCGTAAACTCCTGCTACAAGTCCAGAAATAATGATGTTTCCAGAACTATCAGAAGTAACTACGATAGGTCCAACAGGTACACCGTCTACCGTATACGATAACGTATAAGTTGTATCGGGCAATACTCCTGTTATAATAACACTACCCGTTGGGCCACAAGTTGATGGATCGGTTCCAATTATCTCAACGCCATCGAATGAAGGTCTATTGAGTTCAAAAGGTCCTGGTATGATATAGGTACACTCATTTAAAACAAGGGTAATGTCTGTATACGTTCCTTCGTCTAATCCTGGAATGATTAAGATTCCGGCAGCGTCAGTTGTAATGGTCACAGGACCTACTACAACTCCGTCTACGGTATAAGTAACTTCGTAGTCGGTAGAAGGGTTTAAAATTTCTATGGTCAACGAACCATCCGAATCACACATGACAGGATCTGCAGTAGTCACAGTCAAGGTCGGATTTGGATATGTTAACGTATAAGGGCCTGGATCTGTAAAGGTACAGGTGCCAATTTCGAGTGTGATGTCTGTAATGGTAACTTCTCCTAAGCCAGTGATAAAAATCTCACCTGCTGCATCTGATAACACAGCCGTTGGGCCAATAACCACACCGTCTTGTGTATACGTCAAGTTAAAGCCTGTAGAAGGATCTAATCCCGTTAAGATTAAACTACCATCGTTATCACAGACCAATGAATCTACAATAGAAACTCCAAAAGCAGGTGCTCCTGGATCTTCTACGATGATGGGTCCGTCGTTGGTAAAGAAACAACCTGAATCGTTTGTAAGCGTAAAGTCTGTATATACACCGGCATCTAAACCAGATAGAATGATAACTCCCGAAGCATCGGCAGGCAATATTATTGGGCCTACAGGTACGCCGTCGTCTTCGTAAGAAATAGTGTAGTCTGTACTTGGTAATAAACCACTGATCACAATGCTACCATCGGTTCCGCCACAAGTAGAAGGACTCACAGGTGTTAATGAGATGAATGTAGGGTCTACACCACCTCCAGTAAAGTCTCTAAATACATAGAAGTACGTAAAGTTTACAGATTCACCTGGTGCCAAATCTCCAAAGAAAAAGGCAACAGAAATCGCCTCATCTGCAGTATTGGTAGCTCCTTCAGTCTGTTCGAAGCCAACTCCGTTCCAAATATCAGACGGGTCACGGTTGGTAAAACCACCAAAGGTTACTCTCGATCTAACGTCTTGTACATAATAACAAACACTAGAACCATTGGCATCGGTTCCGCCAAGAGGGCCTTGAGAGGCACAAACAAATCCTAAAATATCTAAGCCACCACTAGGTTGTTCTAATAATTCTTGATCGGTAGTAAAACTACCGTTTATAGTTTGGTTGTTATCTGGATCTACGTTGTTCATCCAGTATAAGTCGGTAATCACATCTGCAGAAAGGTTGGTCATGCGTTGTTCCATACGAATAAACAAGCCATCTCTCGAGATAGAGATATCACGAATAATTTCAATTCCGTCTACAAAACCATTCCAATTTATCTGCGCAAAATCTCCAAAACAAGGATCCGATAAAATATTGGCCCCACTCACAGCTCCTGGTATAAGGTTAGGTCCTGCGAGGTTGTTGTTGTATACGGTTCCGCCGTTAAATTCGATTCCCCAGCCTTCTTCTGGACTACCCGGTGTAAAGAAATCACCATCGTAATCTATCCATCCATCCATGATTGGATTTGCGATAAATCCGAACAGATCGTTGCCTGTTTCACGAGAAGGGTGATAGGGTGCTCCTGGAAATTGAGCATTCGGAACTCCAAAGGTTCCTGATTGATTTATTCCAATCTCTAAAAAGTTACCCCGAGCAAACGCATCATCCAACGACAATTGGGCATCTAGCTGCCCAAACATTTGGTTAGAAGACAGGAGTAAAATAGAGAAAACAATAAAGGATTTAAACATCCTTAGCGTAGTGATTTTCATATGCAATGGCTATTAATTTATACCTAACTATAGTTAATGATATAAATGTAAGTTAATTATTTATGTAAATAAAAGAATTGCCTAATTCTTAGACGTAACTTTTATTTTTACGGATAACGGTATAATTAAGCCCCAAAATCTAGGTGGATTTGTTAAAATATGAAGGGGTGATTACCTATTCAAATAGAGCCAGCCCGCTATTGGATTAAACTCGGGATCGTTTAAATAAAGCAGATAATAGTATACCCCAGGAGGCACAATTTTGTCTTTAGCCAAAAAGCCAGTATTCGGAATTCCTTGCCAATGTCTGGTGATATTATCTCCCTCAAAAATCAGGTTTCCGTTTCTGCTATAAATCAGCAGTTTATGGTTTTCGAAAATATCGAGCAGCCCCACGATTTCGAAACTATCGTTAATACCATCAGAATTTGGAGAAAATCCTTCTGGCACTTCTGGAGGGCAATTCTCTACAGAGATCAAAAAAGAGGTGATAGCAAAACATAATGGCGTATCTAAACGAACAAATATCTCTTGCGGATTCGTCTGATTTACATATTCGGTAGGATCGAGTATCGCATTGATAAACGCTTGCGCATCTTGGGCACTCGTATAATAACTAATCACATCTTCTGAATTACTAGAAATCAAAGGATTTTGTTGGGTTAAATCGAAGGGTGCGGCATCAAATCCTTTGTCGCAAGCGAGCAGATTTGGCAACTCAGGTAGGCTCGGAATTTGAGCAAAACTCACTTCGGTTTTAAAGACATTATTAAACTCATTGAGTTCTTCAATGATACCTAACCCGCTGCCATCATCGTCTACAACCGCGAGCAAACTAAAGGGGTTTGAGAGTCCTTCTGGTAAGCCAATGCTAATTTCTTGTGATAAAGATCCTCCAACTTCTATGGTCTGTGAGGAGGTAGACTGCCCAACCAACACTTCGTTTATATAAAATGCAATAGGGGTACCCGCTGGTAGGGCTGCGGTTCCGAGGGTATTAAATATTGTAAACGGAAAAGTAAATAAGCGCCCTTGGCAAGCTGTAAGGTCTAAAGGAACCTCTATCGTCGCGTCTGGTAAAGGGCAGATAATTATCTCTATGGTAAACGATGCCACAATAAAACAATCGGGATTTGAAACCCGTACATAAATGGTCTGTGGATTGGATGTATTTATATAGGCCTCCGGCGAATCGATAGGGTCTGTTTGGTTTTGGGCGTCTTCTAAAGACAAATAAAAGCCAATGGTATAACTTTCGTCTATACCTGCGGTTACAAGGGTTAGATCGAAAACCTCTATTCCTTCTGCCTCACAAACCACGATATTTTCGAGGGGATCTATAACAGGCAATTTGAGCAATCTAATATCTTGGGTGTAGTCATTATTTGACTCATCGGTCTCTCGTACCACACCTACGTCTGCTCCAGTGTTGTCTGCAGACGCTCTCAAGGTAAACTCGTTAGGAACCGATTCAGGAATCGTAAGGGTGATACTTTGACTTTCTGAACCCTCGATAGGAATATCTTCGAGCGTACTGGCCGTACCCACCAAGGTAGAATTCGCAAAAAATGCAATTGGGGTATTGGCTGGTAACACATCGGTACTATTTACGTTGTAGACGGTAAAATCTACAGCTATGGTTCTGCTCCCACATTCAGGTTCGCTCACAAAATCCAGTTCGATAGTGGCATCCGGTAATTGACTGTTTAATACCGTTATGATGTTATTAACCATCACAAAATCTTGCCCAGAAGTGAGTTCTATAAGGGCAGAAGTATCCCCTGGTTCTATGTTGTCTTCTATGTTATAGAAGTCAATATCCATATTATAGAGTTCTGTAGAACCAGTAAACGAATTGGTACTATTAAAGGCATTGTCTGCTGGGTTAAGCGGTGGGTTGCTTATGATATCACCATTAATCGAAAGCGTTTCTGTAACGCTAAGTGCCTGATCGCCTTCCCAAGCTAAAAAACCAATTTTTGCGCCAATATCGTCTAACACATTTAGGCTTTCAAGTTCTATGCTAATTGTGGTGGGCACACTTTGTAGTCCTTCGTATATATTCACTTGATTAAGCGGTAGGTCGTCGTCTTTGTAGATCACGATAATAGACCAACCTGCAAAATTAGTTCCCGTCGGGCAATAGTCCGGAATAATGTCTGTAAGATCAAGCTCCGATACGGTATACGTTATATTCCCGTTATCTCGAACAAAGGTGGTAATCTCTGTGACGGCCGCAAAAAACTGTCTAGTTTCGTCTAAGGCATCTGCAAAAGTCCTGTCTGGAGTAATGGGTGTATCGTTGAGTAAAATATCAAAATCTCCGATTCCTGATCCAGCCCAATATAAAAAGGCTGCTTGAATCTCTTGGTCTGCTTCTAGGAACAGGTCGGCGCTAGAAGCTGTCAAGATTTCGCAAGGACTTGCAGGCGCATTTTCTACAATATTCATGGTATTCCCAATGGCCAAATAATCGTAACGCCCGTTGAATTGTTCAAACAATTCTATGTCCTGACCAAAGGCCACAAAAGAGCACAAAAAAGCAAGAAGAAAACGTAAGGTTCTTTTAATCACAGCAACAATGACTTTTTTAAAGATAGCAAATATTGCCTAAACCCTTACATGTAAAGCAATTACTAACGTATTAGGCTAAAGTGAGATCGAACGGTTCTACCATCTTCAAAAATGGCCAAAAACCAGTAATCACTTGAGGGCATTGGGTTTCCTCTGTATTGACCATCCCAACCAATCCCTAACGGATCCAGGGCAGCGAGTGTTTTACCAAAGCGGTCGTAAATATAAATTTGAGTCATTCTAGCATAGTCTTGTCGTACTCCTAAAACTTGCCAATAATCGTGAATGCCATCGCCATTTGGGCTAAAGTATCTAGGAAATCCTAACACAGACACTATTCGCTCACTAATGCCACAACCATTTTTATCTCGTACATACACTATATGGACTCCAGCTACAACACCCTCAAAAACATTGGAGTCTTGATACGGACCTGTGATATCATCCAATGCAAATTCGTAATCACCCGTGCCGCTTACCGCTACAGTAATAGTATTGTCTTCGCTCAGGTCTGTTACTATGATTTCGCCAATAAGAGCAGGCTCTGAGGGCAAAACAGTGATGGTACGCGTTTTTGAACAGCCTTCAGGATTCGTGATAATAACGGTGTAAACCCCAGCTTCATTAATGTCTATAAAGGGTGAAGTGGCTCCGTTAGACCATAAGAAAGCATAAGATTCTACGGGGCTATCATCGTCTATAATTTCGCCTACATCTAATTGAATGGTTTCAGGAAAAGTATTTAAACAATAGAGCAAACTCGCTTCTGTTTCTATATTAGGAAGTTGGTAAACCGTAAGTGTCACTTCGCTAATTCCAAAGCAGTCGTTTCCGTTTTCGATTCGAGCATAAATAGTTTGGCTATATGCGATGTTGTTTGTAAAACTAGAGGGTAGGGCAGCTACCTCTTCGAGTGCATCTTCTACTGTTTCGTAAAAAGAAACAGCCAAACCAGTAGGAAGGTCATCTAATATTTGCGGTAAGGCGTCGTCCAGACTAAATGCTGTAAAGCCATCTTCTGTGCTGTCGTCACAACTGCTCAATTGTGCGTCGTTGGTCTTAGACGCAGAGACGATTAATTCGAGGGTTGTGATGGTTACACAGCCGTTTTGATCTTCTACTCTGGCAAAAATTGTCTGCGGATTACTCACATTGGTATAAGAAGTAGCATCTAAAGGAAGGGTATTGTTATCAGCTTGAGTAAACGAAAAGTGAAAGCTCACGTTAAAGCTTGTATCACCACCGGTGATATCGTCTAAGGCTTGGGTCAAATTAAAACGCGTGATGCCATCATTGGTATCGTCAAAATCACATTGTACCAAGGAAGCATTGAAAGCGATGGGCAAGGGGTTAATAAAGACGTTTGCTCTACCAATCAATGGGCATTCACCGTTCATAGGGTCTACTTCTACCCGATACATCCCTGGCGTCGTAACCAATAGGTCAAAATCGCTTTCTACTAACAACACTCCGTCCATGGTCCATTCATAGGTTGCGCCAGGCAAATCCGGAGCAACAAGTAAGTAATCTTCGCCTTCGCAAAGATTTAAGGTGGTCGTAGATTCTCCGTTTTGAATAATATCTATAGTGTCTAAAAATAAGGACTGAATAAACGGTGGTAAGCCAAAATTTCCGGTCCGGCCACCTAGCGAAACCGCTCCAAATTGATAGTTGGCACCCACGCCAGCAACGTTAGGGTTTTCTATCACATCAAGAGAGCTTTGCTCAATAATCACACGATAAATTCTACCATCGATTCCTAATTGCATGGCTCCTGTGCTATTATCGTTTGTTGTGAGTTGCACCAAAGTGCTAGACGGGTCTGTCGCGGTAAGATCATATTGATACACCTCGCCGTGATCAAAGCCATCTGCCCCGTACACGCCCACACAGGTATATACCAAATTAGAATCTGGCGAAAATTCTACCCCATAGGGCGAACCACCATTTACGTCCAGATCGATGCCTCCTGTAACAATACCCGTGGCAGTATCAAAGTCGTATACCAGAAATTTACCAGGAGATCCTGCATCGCTTGCAGGGTTTTCGTTTAGGGTTGCATGAGCAATGGCCAATTTGGTTCCGTCAGGGCTAGATTTTAAATAACCCAATGCATTGTCTCTATAACCAATAAGCGGAACCTCAGGGTCTACCATAGATTCGATAGGTGTGAGGTTTACTCCAGCCGCGGTAACATCATAAGCATAAAACCGATCGATAAAATGTGTGATTACCCAGATGGACTCACAATCTGCGTTTCGTACTGCCGTAATTTTTTCTGAATTGGTAGGGAGCAAATTAATATTCTTCTCTGTCGGAATAATATCGCCCAGCCCTCCATCTAAAGACATATCGACAGCAGAAAAATTAAGCCCTCTTAAGTTGGCGGGATTGTTTTCGCCAGGGAAAAGGCCATCTACCGTAAAAATGTAATAAATCAAAGGGTCGTCTGGGTTAGGAACTATAATAGCAGATTGGGTAGAGGTATCTTCTCCTAAAAGCCCAGTCCCGTTAGGCATTACTTGGTGGTCGCGATTCCAAACTAAGGTGCCGTTGGTATAAAAAAGCAAGTTGCCAAAGCTATCACTTATGGTGGCACAACCTTCGAGAGTCTCTAGTGCCCCATCTGTTAAGGCCGTAGGTGGCTCTGTGTTAAAGTTTAGGCCGGCATTGTTTCCAAAATACCAATTAGCAGCCTCACCTTGCCCAAATGAGGGCAAAGTCCCGAGTAAAATTATACATATCAGATAGGCTCTCTTCATAGCAAAGACAGCCTAAAGATACTATAAATCTCGTCTTTTTAGAATTTGTAAGGACCAGTAAATAAACAAGAATGCCCAGACAGATGCTATAAGCATATTGAGGGGCGTTACTGCATAATCTTTGGTAAATTCTTCCCCCAATTGCGAAGCCGCAGATTGTACAGCACCAAAGCGTGTAAACGGCTCAATAATGAGGTTCTGCATAGATTCTAAAGGGAAAAATTGAGTCACCTTTTCTGCGATGTCTGTGCCTTTAAAAAATTCCCATTTAAGCAAACCGTATATCACGTTCTCGATAATGGTCCAGATAAGTAAGAAACCTAAGGCAAAAGCAGACCGTTTGACCAAAATTCCTAAGAACAAACAGAAAGAGAAAAAAGCGACCAACTTTAAAAAGTAGGCGAATATATATTCGAGGTCACTAAAGATAATTCCTATCTCTGTGTAATCAGAGAAGATCAAACCTAGAATTAAAGAAACCAGAAAGATAAAAACCGTCGAGATGAGCGAATACGCTACCACGGTTAAAAACTTTGAGAGTATAAACTCTTTTTTACTCAAGCCGTCAATAAGGTTTTGCTTAAGGGTACGATGGCTGTATTCGTTGGCCATCATAGATACGATTACAATCGCGAGGAACAGCTTTAAAACAGCCGCCATCCAGGTGTTAAAGTGCCAGATGAACGGGAAGTTAAAAATTCCCTGATCCGCAACGCGGAATTTAAAATCACCAAAGTTAAACTCAATCGATGCGATGAGTGCAATCATCGTAATGAGTATAAAGTAGACCATGGTAATTACCCTCGCCGACTTATTATGTCTTAGTTTTTGATATTCTATATTTAAGAGTCTTAACATGGCTTAGAGTTTCTTAGTGAGTTCAAGGAATTGTTCTTCGAGACTTTCTTTTTGCTTAGATAGCTTAGACAAAACAATGTTTTGTTCAAAAAGAATTTTGTTGAGCGCTTCGGCCTCAAGCGGCTCGTTGAGGTAGGCCAACAACTCGTCGTTTTGCTCTTTAATTGCTCCAAAAGCGCTATGGCCTTCTAAGAAAGCTTTTAGGCGAACCATGTCTTTACTTTGCAGCGTAAAGAACCCGTGACTCGCATTCATGCCTTCTACGCTTCCAACATAAAGGCTTCTTCCTTTACGCAATATGACCACATGGGTACATACTTTCTCAACCTCGTCTAATAAGTGAGAGGCCAACAATATGGTGGTGCCCTCCGAGGCAATCGTTTTTATGATTTGTCTTATCTGATGAATTCCCTGCGGATCCAATCCGTTGGTAGGTTCGTCGAGAATTAATATCTCTGGATCGTTAAGCAGGGCAGAGGCAATCGCCAATCGCTGCTTCATACCTAGTGAAAAGGTTTTAAACTTAGAATCCTTTCTTTCTAAGAGCCCTACAACGTCTAGTTTTTCATCTATTTTATCGATGCCAACACCTTTGATTTTTGCCACCAGTGCTAAATTCTGCGCAGCGGTCATATACGGGTAAAAGTTAGGGCGCTCAATAATGGCACCTACTTTTTTAAGGGCATCGTGGGTAGTCCCAGTACCGTCAAACCAGTGAAAACTGCCTTCGGTTTTGTTTACGACATTAAGAACGATGCCTAATGTGGTCGATTTCCCACTACCGTTGGGCCCGAGGATTCCGTATACGTTGCCCTTTTCTATGGTAAAAGAAAGGTCGTCTACGGCAACCAGAGGTCCAAACTTTTTAGTAAGATTGGAAATGGTTAGGATTGGCTGCATAAAATGAGTTTAGCGAATATGAAGATATGACGAGTGAGTAAGATTTTTGTTACAACACTCGCCTAAATAGTACAAAATTGGTCTTGTTAAGACTTCTGTTCTTGGTTAAAATAAACCAGGTAATAATACATTTGACGTTCTTCGTCCCAGCCTTTTTCTACAAAGCGTTCGGCACTTTCTGGATTGATAAAATCCATCTTGATTTGAATGTTGGTATCCAACTGAATAACATTCTTAATTTTTTTGCGAGCTGCAGTTACTGCTGTATTGGCAATCGGGAATTCGGATAGGTCTTCTACACTATACTTTTGCCCCTTTTCTGCCTTGTAGTGCTTAAATTCTGGGATCAGGTTTGGATTGTCTATCACTTCGTTCAAAAAAGAAGATTCCTCAAAAGTGTCGTTCTTGGCAAAGTGGTTTACCGCGCGATTCATAAATAAAACTTCTTCGCGTTTGTCTTCTGCTGGTAAGACCACATCTTTGGCAAAATCTTGACAGAATCTCAAGTATTTTTTGGTGTAAAAGTTGTCGTCTTCCATGGCGTCAACTCCTAAAAAGCTCTCTAGCCAATACCGTGCGTCGTAGCGATTGCTATCTACGCTCAACACCTTATAACCCTCTTCTTTGGCTACATTAAAAATAAGACAGCCTTTGTCGAGCTTGTTTAGATTAATACCCTGTTGCAAGTGCATTTCTAATTGGTTTGGCGTCTCGCTAAATTGTAAAAAGTCTTGTTTGAGCTCCGATTTAAAGATCCCAATCCCATCTACTTTCTGATTATCTATTTGCAGGTTTTCGAGATAGGCCACATATACTTCTCCATTTTTAATATGAGGATGCTCGGATTGGTTATACAAATGCGTTGTAATCGCCTTGCCTATATCGTGCATATCCTCAGGGTTCTCAAAACTTTTGCTAACCAAATTAAACAGCTCGTGAAATTCTAAGTCAGACTCATGACTAAAGTTAAAATAGTTCTCCTCTTTTTCTCTAAAAGGCTTAAAGAAGAACTCACGCATTAGCGGATTGAGCTCATCGGTAAGTTTATATGGTTCTGAAGATAAAAATAAGCCTTCGGCTCTGCTTTTATTACCTACTCGATGAATAGAAAGCGAGCGAATTTGTGTACTGTATAAGTTAATCATGTAGTAAAAAGACTGTGGTTAGTTCCAGTTTTCGTCAAAATCAAGGTCCGAATAATCGTCCATATCGGCATCTAAGTCGTCCATGGCATCTTCGCCCGACGTTTCGCCAACAAACTCTTTTTCTGGAGCTTCTTCTGGCAATTCGCCGTGGGCAAACATCAGGTTAGGATAAATTCTGCCTAGTTCTGGTTCAGCGATTTCTGCCAGTTCTACCAAGAAAGTCCACATCGATAAAAAGTCGTACACATAAATGAGTCGTGTTTGCGTATCGTCTACCACATCTTCTAAGAGTGTAGAACCCATTAAGCGAGTAGGCTCAGGGCCTTCGCTCATATCAAACAATGCGATTTCTTCGCCTTGAGTCCATTCGGTATCACTAATGTAAAAACTCGCCATCTCTTGTCCAGCAAAGCCGAAAGCTTGAGTCACAGCGTTGTGAAAGTCCTCTAAACTAGAAGTCTTTTCGATTTCTACATCTCTAAACACATCTTCTTGGGCGTCTAGAATTATCCTAAATCTGTAAATCATTTGTACCTAATTAAGGGGCGTAAAATTACGATAATTCTACGGGTTTCTGACGCACAAAAACTTGTAAAATCAAATAGAATTGTACCCCGAACAAAAGCGACGCAAAAACCAAGTGTAGGGGTTGTGATAAAAACGGAAAGTCAAAGTAATACATCGCAATCCCTGTAAGTGCCTCGGCCAATACTAAAACCAACATGGGAGTGACGCCCCATAGCTGATATTTTTTGAGGCGACTTCTGTACCATATAAAGAACATGACTAAGGTCACAGCGACAGAAAAAGACCGATGTATGTAAAATAATAGGGTCGGGTTGGCCAGCCATTCAGACTTGTTTTCGTAACCAACTTGAGCTATGGCATCGTCTACAAATTGCCGTACTTGCGTACCTAAAATAATCTGTATCAAACTCAATAAGAGCGCCAATACAAGCACACTTTTAAAAGGTAAATCTGTCTCTTGTCTGGTATAGTTTTCTTGACTCAAATACAGCAAATAAAGCAGTACTGCTACTATGACCAAAGCCATGATCATATGAATTGTAATCTTTATTGGTGCTAGTTCTGAATACACCACTACAGCCCCAAGCCATCCTTGAAACCCTATTAAAAAGACACTCAAGATAGATACTATCGTAATCTTTTTACGACGCTTCCATTGCCATATAGAAAGGATGGCCATAATTAATATAGCCAATCCAGAAAGGGCGCCCAAAAGTCTGTTTACATATTCGATCCAGGTATGCCATACATTAAACTTGGCATAGTCGTGTTCTGTATAGGCTTCCCAGTTGTCTGCGTTATAACTAATGCCTGTAGTAAAGTCCGACTTTGCAACTTGCAGCGTTTCTTCTATTATAATTACCTGTCCTTTATTAAATTCTCGATCTTCTTCCCAGGTTAACTCTTGAATATCTGTAGGCGGAATATAATAACCAAAGCACTTTGGCCAGTCTGGGCAACCCATTCCAGAGCCTGTCATGCGCACCATTGCACCCGCGACAATCACTAAATACACCAGGACTAAGGCTACCTTAACAGATTTTCTGTACATGTTCATTGGTTAGGGGTTAGGTTGAGTTCTGCCGCTTTTTTAAGCATAAATTGTTTGGCTGCCTCATGCTCATTCGGAATCACTCCGTCGAGTATCGCTTCTTTGATCGCCTCCTTGATCATGCCAATTTCGCGCGAGGGACCAATATTAAAAGTCTCCATAATTTCTTGCCCGGTCACTGGTGGCTGAAAATTACGAACACGATCTTGTTCTTCTACGGTGATAATTTTTTCACGTACTTTTTTAAAGTTCTCGTGATAGCGTTTAAACTTTTTAGGGTTTTTGGTCGTAATGTCTGCTTCACAAAGCGTCATCAAATCGTCTACATAATCGCCCGCATCAAAAACCAACCGCCTCACTGCGCTGTCTGTCACATCGCTGGCAAGTGCGATAGGTCTGGAGCTCATATAGACCATTTTTTGCACAAACTTCATCTTATCATTGAGCGGCATACGTAGTCTTTTAAACAGCTTGTATACCATTTTGGCGCCTATAAATTCGTGGTTATGAAAAGTCCAACCATTAGATTTTGTAAACTTTTTTGTGGGGGCTTTCCCGATATCGTGTAGCAGCGCAGCCCATCTAAGCCAGAGGTTGTCTGTAGTGGTCGCGATGTTATCTACCACTTCAAGCGTATGCCAAAAGTTGTCTTTATGGGTTTGGCCTTCTACCTCGTCTATGCCTTGAAGTGCGAGCAGTTCTGGCAATACGTGCGCCAATAATCCTGTTTTATGCAACAATGCGAACCCTATCGATGGTCTGGGCGAGGCCAAAATTTTATGCAGCTCGTCTACGATGCGCTCATTGGTAATAATTTTTATGCGATCATTATGAGCCGTAATAGCTGCAATAGCTTCTGGATGAATCGTGAATTGTAATTGGGTAGCAAACCTAATGGCCCGCATCATGCGCAAAGGATCGTCCTTGAACGTAACATCTGGGTCTAAGGGAGTACGAATGAGCTTGTCTTCTAAATCTTGAACCCCGTTAAAAGGGTCTAACAACGTTCCAAAATTTTCTTCTTGCAGGCTTAGCGCTAATGCATTGATGGTAAAATCTCGACGGTTTTGATCGTCGGTTAACGTGCCCCCTTCGACGGCCGGATTGCGGCTATCCTCGGAATAACTCTCCTTGCGAGCACCAACGAATTCTAATTCTAGATCGTCTGCCTTTATCATCGCAGTACCGTAGGTTTTAAATACAGATACCTTAGGGCTGTTAGGCAGCAAAGACGCTACTTTTTTGGCTAATTTGATTCCGCTGCCAAGCGCAACGATATCGATGTCTTTATGAGTGCCACGATCTAAAATATAATCTCTAACAAAACCTCCTATTACATAACTCTTTACGTCTAATTGTTGAGAGGCAGTAGTGAGGGTGGCAAAAATTGGATGGGCTAAAGCCTCTTTATATGTGGGTTGTTTAGACATTTATTGGCGAATCACGCGAACCTGTCCGTCGGCGCTAAGCTTGATAATGCTTGATGCTTTGGCAGATTTTTTTGTGCGATGCAAATTTACGACATAGTCTACGCCCTCCAAAATCTCTTTAGGGATTTGTTGAAAGCTATTTGGAGCTGGTGTTCCGCTAATATTGGCAGAGGTAGATACTATTGGTTTTTTAAAATAACTCACCAGTTTTTGGCAGAACGGATCGTTCACAACTCTCACGGCCAAAGTGTCGTCTTTTGCCACTAGATTGGTTGCCACATGCACGGGTTTGTCGTAAACGATTGTAGTGGGTTTACTGCTGTATTTTAATATATCGAAGGCAACTTCTGGTACGGCCTCAATGAATTGTTCGAGCATTCTAAAATTACTTACCAAACAAATCATCGCCTTGGAATCGGCTCTTTTTTTTAGTGCATAAACACGCTCTACCGCCTCATAGTTTGTGGCATCACAGCCAATGCCCCAAATAGTATCTGTAGGATAAACGATAAGGCCTCCTTTTTTTAAGACTTCTAAGGCGTTAGAGATTTCTTGGTTCATAGTATTGATTTATATACCTCGATGTATTGAGCAGCTGCTTTGTTCCAATCAAAACTGGCGGCTCTTTCTTTTAATCTGTTTTTATAGTCTTCTTTATTCTGGTGGAATTGCTCCATTCCTTCTTTAAAAATCGCTGCCATTTTTTGTGGTGCTAATTCGTGCCAATAAAACGCCACATCGCCGCCTACTTCTGGCAACGAGGTTTTGTGAGCCAAAAAGATGGGAGTACCAAATTTCATAGCCTCAATAGGAGGGAGCCCAAAGCCTTCGCGAAGTGAAGGAAACATAAAGGCAGTGCAGTGTTGTAAATGATATTGTTTTTCTTTTTCGCTTATGCGTCCCGCCAAAATCACTCGAGTTTCCAGGCCGTATGCAGTGATAGTTTCTTTCACCTTTTCGCCGTAAGCGCGCTCGTTATTTCCTGCCAAAACCAACGAATAGTCGGGTAAATGCCTAAGCATTTCTACCAGCAGATGAAAGTTCTTTCTAGGCCAGAAGTCGCCCAATGAGAATAGGTAATCCCCTGTAGGATTATGTTCGGGTGTGTAATTGGCAAGATCGAGCAATTCCCCCGAAGGGTTACCGTTTAAAATAACATGCTCGGGCACATTAGGCACCTCGAAAGAGTTATGAGTAGAGGCTTTGGCGTATTCAGAAATATAAGTGATTGCATTGGCCCTGGCGAGTTTTGCTTTAAAAGCTAGGTTGCGAGGGTGGTCTAAGTCTGAAGAGATTTCGTCTATAAAATTAACGTCATGCACCGTAAGTACGTAAGGCAAATCTCGCTTGGGTTCTACTTTGGTGTTTTGGTTTACCGAATGCCAAAGATCATAGCGCGATCTAATCTGAGCCCAATCGTATCGGCGTAAGCCTAAATAATATTTATAGTCAAAAAAATTACCGAACTCTTTTTTAAGCGTCGCGATATCCTGTGTGTGAACCACAAATTTTAATTCTGTGTCATTACAGTGTTTAAGCCCTCTAAGAAGGTGCAGATTAAATTGCCCAAAACCAGTAAAGGCGTTTTTTAAGTTATGTGTTTCTAAGAATACACGCTTCACAACGGCGGTGTTTATTAAGGGACTAAAGGTATCTTTTTTGCACTTTACAAACGAATTATTAAATGTATTTTTGCAATTGCATTAGTGAGAATATGAAGTTAGTTGTACAAGGAGAATACGCCAAACATTACGAAGCGATCGTAGCAATGCTGCGCGGTTTTGATTCGACGGGCGAATTATTTGGCGATGGCGAGCGTAATGTGATCAAACTATTCGAGCTAAACGGCACCAAGGTAAACGTTAAGCGTTTTAAGAACCCAAACCTAATAAACGCTTTTGCGTATAAATTTGTACGATCTTCTAAGGCAGAACGCTCGTATACCTTTGGTCAAAAGTTATTGTCTTTGGGTATTGGGACACCAACTCCTATTGCGTATGCAGAAAACAGTTCGGCCATAGGTTTTAAGGACAGTTATTATGTGAGCGAGCATTTGGATTGCGATCTAACGTATCGTGAATTGGTACATGAGCCCGACTATCCAGATCACGAAAACATCTTACGAGCTTTTACACGTTTTACCTATAAATTACACGAGGCTGGAGTGCTGTTTAAAGATCATTCTCCCGGAAATACGCTCATTAAAAAAACACAGGAAGGTTATGCGTTTTATCTAGTAGACCTAAACCGAATGACTTTTAAAACGCTGTCTATTGAGGAGCGCATTGCAAATTTTGCCCGCTTATCGCCTAAAGAAGAAATGGTGGCTGTGATGAGCGACGAATACGCCAAGATCGTCGGTTTGCCTTACGACCAAATATTTACACCAATGTGGGGCTTGGTTCAAAAATTTCAAACTAAATATCACAGAAAAGTAAGGCTTAAAAAGAAGTATCTATTCTGGCGAAAGTGATTGTAATCTGCGCAATTCTTTGTAACGCACTTTTACGCTCAAGGCATTGAGTTTGCTAATAATCCAGCCTTTATGACCGTCCAAAATTCCGAGTCTGATTATATAGTGTGTAATGAATTTATACAGAGGCTTAAACCAGAGTTTTAGTAGGCTAAACGATTTTTCCTGATCGAATAATTCTTTTCCTTTTAGCTTGCCATAGGCTACCATTCGGTTGCGATAATCGTCGTAATCATGATAGAAATAATGATCCAGCTTATTTTTTAAAAGCCCAGATTCGCCGGCAACTTCTAATGTTTCATGCACTATTTTATGCGGAATATATCGAGCGATGTTTTTATTAAAGAGGCGATACACTTTATCTGTTTGCAAACCGCTAAATCGTAAAGGTTTCTCTTTAAAATAAAACTGACGGTAAAAATAATAGGCGGCTTTTGGCTGCGACGAGGCCAAGGTCGTTTTTATTTCTTTTTGTAGCGGAACCGATACTCGTTCGTCTGCATCGATAAAAAGTATCCAATCGTGCTGAGCCAGTGAAATTGCATAGGTGCGTTGTGCCGCATACTGGTCAAAGGGTCGTTGTACAACTCGTACGCGAGGGTCTTTACTTAACGCCTCATACGTGCCGTCTGTGCTAAAAGAATCTACCGCGATAATCTCGTCTGCAAAACCAACCGAATCGATTACCGCAGGGAGGTGATCAATTTCGTTGTAAACAATTAATAAGGCCGTTAGTTTGGTCATGAATCTTGAAAGCCTAAAAATAGCTATTTTTGCGCTATGCAAGCTCCTCAAATATCTGTAATAATAAGCACATACAATCATCCAGCATGGTTGCAGAAGGTTGTTTGGGGGTACGCCTGTCAAACTTTTAAAAATTTTGAGCTCATCGTAGCAGACGATGGATCAGACGAAAAAACTAAAAACCTGATCGAAAGCTTAAAAAACGAAGTAGATTTTAAGCTGTTGCATGTGTGGCATCCAGACGATGGTTTTCAAAAGACCAAAATCTTAAACAAAGCGATCTTGGCTTCGTCAAGTGAATATTTATTGTTTAGTGATGGCGATTGTATTCCGCGAAGCGATTTTGTACAGACCCATATAGACTTTAGAGAAGCAGGCTACTTTTTGTCTGGCGGATATTTTAAACTGCCCATGACTATTTCTAAGCAGATCACTAAAGATGATATTGATTCGGGCCGTTGCTTTGAAGTAGCTTGGTTAAAACAAAACCGTCTTAAGAGTTCGTTTAAAAATAATAAACTCACCAAATCTGTCTTTACCCAAAAGCTGCTTAACTGGATCACCCCCACAGAAGCTACCTGGAATGGTCATAATAGTTCTGGCTGGAAGAGCGACATTGTAGCAGCCAATGGTTTTGATGAGCGCATGCAATACGGAGGCGAAGATCGCGAGCTAGGAGAGCGTTTATTTAATAAAGGAATCAAAGCCAAGCAATTGCGATACACTGCTATTTGTGTGCATTTAGATCATGCTCGAGGCTATGTAAAACCCGAAATGATCGAAAAAAATCTCGCCATTAGAAAACAAACCAAAGATCAAAATCTTACCGAGACAGCTTACGGCTTAGAAACCAAAAACTGATGCTGCGATAGAAATTGTTTTAAATCGGCAATTACGTAGTCTGGGGTGAGTTGTTTGTATAAACTTGCAGCTTGTTTCTTATACTTTTTGGGATGCTTAGAATACAATTCTGGATGAATATCTTGCAGATGTATCGAACGATTATTTCCTGATGCCTCATAGCTATTCCAAGCAGATTTTAAAATCCATGGCGCATAGATTGAATAGGTGGGTACGTCTAGGGCTTTGGCAATGTTTACCGCACCTCCTTCGTTACCAATTAAAGCGTCGCAGTGCGAAGTGAGAGCCATAAATTCTCGCAGACTACTACCATAAATTTGATCATAAATATTGGCTCTGGTATTGCTGTTACAGTGTTCTAGAAGGGCATCTACGCTTGGGCGCTGGTTGGGAATGTAGTTTAATAATAGGTTGGCATTGGATTGCGCCACAAGGCTATCCAAAACTTTGGCCATATATTCTAAGGGGTAGGTTTTGATGTCACCACTGCCTAAAAGCGAAATCATAAACAAAGGCTTAGTGTTATTAAGGTTAGCTTCGCTCAACAATTTTCTGGCCTTGTCAATTTCTGATGCCTCAAGGTAGATTTTAGGTGCTGGTATTTGATCGACGGTATGACCTAATTTTTCTAGCAATAAAACCCGATTTGTAATGGCAAGTCGTTCGTTCTTTTCGGTATGCGATTTTGGCCAGACAGTTTTTTTATAAGCGAGTTCTGTATACCATTTATGATACGAAATACTGTGCTTGGGTTTAATTTTATAGGTGAGCAGCGCAGAGCCTAACTTGGCATAAACGTCTATCACCAAATCAAATCTAACATCAATAATCTCTTTGTGAAAACTCTTCTTTAGCCCTTTATTATCGCTCATTTCTGACGTAAACAACCAAAGCTTATCTATAAAGGGATTGCCCTGTACTACGGCTTGGGTGTTTTTATTTATCAAATAATGCAGTGTAGCTTCTGGATATAAGCCTCGAAGTAATTCAAAGAGGAGGCTTGTGGTAAGCACATCGCCAATCATCTTATGTTGAATTACTAAAATATTCATCTTATACAGCTACGTCGTACTCTCTAAGAGCATCGTTTAACGAAGTTTTTTTGTTGGTGCTTTCTTTACGCTGCCCGATTATTAAGGCACACGACACTTGAAATTCCCCCGCAGGGAAGGCCTTGGTATAACTCCCTGGAATCACCACAGATCTTGCAGGAACTATCCCTTTATATTCTTTGGGCTGGTCGCCTGTGACGTCAATGATTTTGGTAGATGCAGTAATCACAACATTAGCGCCCAGAACAGCTTCGCTTTCTACGCGAACCCCTTCTACAACAATGCTTCTTGACCCAATAAAGGCGTTGTCTTCTATTATTACTGGAGCGGCTTGTAGGGGTTCTAATACCCCGCCAATGCCAACACCACCACTAAGGTGTACGTTCTTGCCAATTTGAGCACAGCTTCCTACAGTGGCCCAGGTATCTACCATGGTACCTTCGTCTACATAGGCGCCGATGTTTACATAACTTGGCATCATAATCACACCTTTAGAGATATAAGCCCCATGTCTGGCCACTGCATGTGGGACTACGCGTATACCCTTTTCTTGATAACCGCGCTTAAGCGGAATTTTATCATGATATTCAAAAATACCAGCCTCTAAAGTTTCCATTTTTTGAATAGGGAAATACAGCACTACAGCCTTTTTAACCCATTCGTTTACAATCCAGCCTTCTGGGCTAGGAGAAGCACAGCGCAAATCGCCTTGGTCGAGCAAATCAATTACTTCTCTAATGGCATTAATAGTGGTAGTATCGGTGAGTAGTTGCCTGTTTTCCCAAGCGGCTTCGATTATAGGCTGTAACTGTGTCATTTAATTTTTTTTGTAAAGATAATGAGCTGGTTTAAGAATACAACAGCAATTTTAGCCTACTATTTGCGAAAGCCGTATTTTTGCAGCCGAATGGGAAGATTATTAGCCATAGATTACGGAACCAAACGCTGCGGTATTGCAGTGACAGATCCTATGCAGATTATTGCTTCGGGTTTGACCACTGTGTCTACGGAGGATTTGGTATCATTTTTGACTGGTTATTTTACAGAAGAGCAAGTAGATTTGGTCGTGATAGGCGAGCCTACACGTCACGACGGAACACCCTCGGACGTAGAGGCCAACATCAAAGAGTTTATCTCGGAGTTTAACGAAGCGTTTCCAACGATGGAGCTCAAAAGGCAAGACGAGCGTTTTACGAGTAAGATGGCTTTTCAGACCATGATAGATGGCGGAATGAAGAAAAAACAACGTCGAGATAAAGCGATGATCGATCAAATAAGTGCGACCATTATATTACAAGATTTTTTACAAAATTACAGTTCATGATTTACCCTATAGTTGCATACGGCGATCCGGTTTTACGCAAAAAGGCAAAGGAAATACCAACAGATTATCCCGAGCTAGATAGCCTACTCGATAATATGTTTGAGACTATGTATGCCGCAAGCGGAATTGGTTTAGCGGCACCTCAAATCGCGAAACCGATACGACTTTTTATTGTAGATGCAACCCCTTTCGAAGACGACGAGGAACTCTCAGAAGAAGAACGTGCCTTTGTGAGCACTTTCAAAAAAGTATTTATAAACGCGCAGGTTATAGAAGAGACCGGTACAGAATGGGCCTTTAATGAAGGTTGTTTGAGCATTCCAGATGTGCGTGAAGACGTGTTTAGAAAAGATACTGTAACCATTGAGTATTACGACGAGAACTTTAAAAAGCATACCGATACTTTTGAGGGAATCGTAGCTCGAATCATTCAGCATGAATACGATCATATAGAAGGAATCTTGTTTACCGACAAACTATCTGCGCTTAAAAAACGTTTGATAAAAGGAAAACTTAGCAACATATCCAAGGGCAAAGTAAGCATCGATTATCGTATGAAATTTCCGAATGCAAAAAAGAAACGTTAAGACACTTGAATATCTAATCGAAAGCCTGCATATTTGCAGCCCAAAATACTATAGTTCTAAAAATGAGTTTAGATAAAATTCTTTCTATTTCTGGTAAACCAGGTTTGTACGAGCTTAAAACTCAGACGCGTTCTGGTTTTTTAGCCGAGTCGTTAATCGACGGTAAAAAAGTGAGTGTAAGTGCAAGGCACAACGTAAGCCTACTTTCTGAGATTGCAATTTATACCATGTCTGAAGAGCTTCCGCTGGCAGAGGTTTTTGATAAAATCAAAACCAAAGAGAACGGTGGTGAAGCTATCAGTCATAAGAGTTCTAAAGACCAGTTAGAAGAATACTTCTTTAATGTGCTGCCAGATTACGACGAAGATCGAGTATATCCGAGCGATATTAAAAAGGTAGTACAGTGGTATAACTTACTACAAAAAAAGGGCATCACTAATTTTGTGAGTGATGAGGCTTCTCAAGAAGAAGAATAACCACCTTTACTGTTAATACTTTTACATAACTTCCCGTTTTCTCAAGCTAGGGATTGGCTATTTTTACCCTATGTATACGAGAGAAAATCAGCTTAAGGCATTAGATAGGCTATTGACCATCATGGACGAACTGCGCGAGGGTTGCCCTTGGGACAGAGAACAGACCATGGAGTCGCTTCGCATTCTAACCATAGAAGAAACCTATGAGTTGGGCGACGCCATTCTAGAAAACGATTTACAAGAAGTAAAAAAGGAATTGGGCGATTTGTTGCTGCATATCTTCTTTTATTCAAAGATTGGTAGTGAGACTCAAGATTTTGACATCGCTGCGGTAGCCAATAGCATAAGTGAGAAACTTATTTCGCGACACCCTCATATCTATGGCGACGTACAGGTAAACGATCAAGAAGATGTAAAACGCAATTGGGAGCAACTCAAATTAAAAGAAGGCAAGGCAAGTGTCTTAGAGGGAGTCCCCAAATCGTTACCGGCCATGGTAAAAGCAAATCGTATACAAGATAAGGTGTCGGGCGTTGGTTTTGATTGGGAAGCCCCAGAACAGGTGTTCGAAAAACTGCAAGAAGAGCTGGCAGAACTATCTCACGAGGTAAAAATGAACGATCGTGATAAGATAGAGGCCGAGTTTGGCGATGTATTGTTTTCTATGATTAACTATGCCAGATTTTTAAAAGTTGACCCAGAAAGTGCATTAGAACGCACCAATAAGAAGTTTAGCAAGCGGTTTGTCTATCTAGAGGCCAAAGCCAAAGCCTTGGGTAAAAACTTGTCTGAGATGTCTTTAAAAGAGATGGACGTGTTTTGGGAAGAAGCCAAAAAACAAGGTTAGTTAAATCCCAAACACGATAAGTTTTTCATTTAATTCCATTTTCTCGAATCCTATATTTTTAGCAATCCAATCGAGTGTCGCTGCCGTGTATAAAAACACATGGGTTGGGTCGTTTTTATAATACCAAGTTTCAAAATTGACTTGGTCGTTATACAGCGAGGTTTTACAAATAAGCTGTCCCTTTGGCCTAAGTAAATTTCTTAGTCTTTTAAATTCTACCACAGGACTGTTAAAATGTTCGATTACTTCGCAACAAACGATAAAGTCATAAGACAAATCGAATACCGTAGCATCTGGCCAAAAGTAGGGGTCATAGAGCTTAAGACTAAACCCTTTGTCTTTAAGTAGTTTGGTAATTACCGGTCCAGGACCCGCGCCGTAATCAAGCCCCAAGTGGTGGTTGGCGTCAAAATTAGTGACGACTTGATCTACCAATGGCATTACAAAGTTTTGATAACCTATGTCTGTCACATCATTATTGTGATTCTCATAGCGCTTATGCTCATCTTTAGGAGCTAAATAGGTGTGTTTGTCACGATAAATGCCATCACAAGTGCCACAGCGATAAAACAGCTTTTGATCTTTATTAAAGAAAGGTTTATTTGCAACAGTTTGACAAAGTGGGCAGTTCACTTTATTGCATCGATTTTAATTTTTTAAGCTTAGCCTTCCAAACTTCGAGGGCATCTTTATGCCTTTTGATGTTTTTATGCACGTCTTGCACCAGTGGATTTTTATCATCCTGATGCTGAAAAAACCCTAAGTTGTTCTCTAACTGATTAATTTCTTGAACAACCTCGTCAATTTTTTTGCTTAAAAATGCTCGCTCGTTATGAATCTTGCGTTCGTCATTCTGCGATAGCATTTGATTCATCTTGTTTTCGAACTTAATGAGTTCGATCTCTTGTTTGTCTAAATCGAGTTTGCCAAACATGGCGTCTAACTCTTTGTTAAAGCGACCTTCTATCTGCTTTTTGTTATAAGGAACACGCCCAATAGACTTCCAGGCTTCGATTTTTTCTTTGAGAAGATCGACAGCTTTATCTGTTTCTTTAGGGAGCTCTACACTCGAAAACTCGTCTAAGAAGGCTTTCTTTTTGTCAAAAGCTTCGAGCTCTTCTTTGTTGGCCTTATTTTTTGTAGCATGTAATCGGTCAAAATAGTGGTTACAGGCTTGTTTAAATTCTTTCCAGATTTTATCACTTTCTTTACGAGGAACATGGCCAATTTTTTTCCAATCGCCTTGTATCTTCTTCATTAAGGGAGTGGTTACTTCAAAATCATCTGAGTCTTTATTGTCTCTAGCTGTTTGTACCAGGTCTCTTTTTAAAGACAAATTTGCATACTGTTCTTTTTTCTGGCTTTTATAATATTCGTTTTTATGTTTGTTAAACTCTTTGGTGGCATCTTTAAAAGATTGCCAAATCTCCTGGTTTTTAGACCTCGGAACTTTTCCAACCTCAAAGAAGCGATTCCGTAATTCTTGTACGTTCTTAATAGCGTGCTGCCAACCTTGATGTGTAGGCTTGGTGCTGGCACATAACTGTACAATACCAGCGACAATCTCTTGCTTTTGCAGATAATTGGTTTCCAGCGATTTTTCTTGATCCTTTAGAAAAGCGTGGCGACGATCGTGAATAATTTTGGTCGCTGCGCTAAACTTCTCCCATACCTCGTCTCTAAATTCTTTGGCTACCGGGCCAATTTCTTCCTTCCACATTTTATGAAGCATCTGCAATTCTCTAAATGCTTTTTGAATGTTGTCTTGCGCTGCAAGTTCTTCGGCACGACCAATGATCTTTAATTTTTGATCTAAGTTGTGCTTAAAATCTAAATCCCTAAACTCTCGGTTGAGGTGTAAAAAATCGTAAAAATTCTCTACATGGTGGTGGTAGGTGTTCCAAACGGTATTGTATTTATCCCGCTGAATTGGTCCCGCCTCTCGCCATCTATCTTGTATATCTTTAAAATGCTTGTAAGTAGAGTTTATGTTTTCTTCTAGACTCAACAATCCTTTTAGCTCTTCGATAAGCTCTAAACGCTTGCTTAAATTGGCCTGAAGGTCTTTTTTAAGATTCTTATAGTAATTATTTAGCTTTTCTTTATAGTCAAAATAAACGTTGTTAAACGCCTTTTTGATAGGTGTAGAATAATGAAAGTCTATGATGTTTCCGCCCTCGGCTAGAAAGGCTTCTTTTTGTGTAGTAAATTCTTCTTGAAACTTTTCGTTAAAGGCCTCTCTAATGGATTCTGCTTTTTGTTTTATCGCAGGAACCTTCCCTTTTTGAAGTAACTCTTTAAAGGCATCGACCAAGGCGCTCATCTCTAAGGCAGAATAATCTACCGTTTCTTCTGCTTCTTCTTCGGATTCATCTTCTTGGGAGGTATCATCGCTAGATTCTACCTGCTCCTCGTCTTGAGTGGCATCGTTTTGATCGTCTGTTTTTTCGTCAACTGCGTCAGCGGTGACTTCCTGCTGCTCGACCACTGTGGCCTCACTTTCTGCTTGAGGTGTTTCTGCTGCTTCTACGTTGGAATCGGCACTAGCAGTTGGGTCTTCGGTGGGCGAAGTTTGCTCAATATTTTCGGGAGCCTCTGCTTGGGCTGCGTCTGTCTTTGGAGTATCTTGGGTTGGGTCGGACATCTGTTTCAATGTTAGCGTTCGTACTAAATAAGTGTTAAGATACTAACTAGATGGCCAAATTGCAAGGCGTTTAACCGATTGTTAAGACTTTCGTGGTATTAACTATGAATTCCAGATTTTCCAAGACTTTTGCGCCTGAAACACTAGCATCTGCTTTCCGTTTGTGATACGGCTTCCTTGACATTTTCCACTTTTTAAAAACTCCGATACTTCTGGATTATATACCAGATCAAACAGCAATTGTTTATCTGTCAAATAGCGATATGGAATATTCGGGCTCTCATCTATCTCGGGATACGTGCCTAAAGGGGTGCAGTTTATAATAAGACCCTGCTCTTCTATGATTCGCTTGCTTAGCTGTTCGTAACCTAATTGGCCTTCTTCTGGGTTTCTAGAAACAAACTTAAATTTAATCTCTAAAGCCTTTAACACATAAGCAATGGCTTTAGAAGCACCGCCCGTGCCTAAGATTAACGCTTGCTTTTGCGACAATGGAAAGTGTTCTACAAGGGCTTTGGCAAAGCCATAATTATCTGTATTATACCCTATTAATTGCCCTGAGTTAGTGACTTTGATAGTGTTAACTGCACCAATTTTTTTAGCTTCTCGATCGACTTTATCTAGCAGCGATAGTACCTCTTCTTTGTAGGGAATGGTCACATTAAAGCCAGAAACCGACTTGTTATTAGATAGGAGTGATTTGACGGCCGCGATGTCTGGAAGGTCAAAATTTTTGTAATGATGGGCTAAAGATTCGAGCTCAAACTTTCTTGCAAAAAATTCTTTAGAAAAAGAATATTCAATGTTTTTACCTATTAAACCGTATGTTGCCATTACCTTTTGTTTCTATTACCGTACCAAGCAAGTGCAAGGATAATAATTACTCCAATAAGTATATAGAAAATAGCTACCCCAGTTTGGAAAGAAAATTCTGATGGCCAATACCTCACATAGTTCTTAATTATTTGGTCACCATTGGCATCCAGAAGTATTTTACCTGCGGAATCAATTTCGTAAATCTTTTCTTTCCATGGCCATACAACACCCAGCGAACCTGTGATAAACCCAATAATTACGGCATAAGTCGCATGGTGGAAACGCTTTAAAACATATCCTAATAAATGCGACAAGGTAACCAAGCCCGTCAAACTTCCTAAGGCAAAACTAGCAAGTACAGCCAAAAGACGCATACGTTTGGGATCGCTGGTAAACTCAAAATCAAGGCTAAAAATATTGGCGATGGTATCGTAAAGGGCATTTACAGAATCTACCAGGAGCAATACATAGTTGCCAAATAGGATAAGTATAAAGGAACCCGATAAGCCAGGCAATGTCATGCCGGAAACCCCAATGATTCCGCAGAAGAAAACAAAAAGCAAATGGTCGTTCTCCTTAGCAGGCGATAAAAAGCTAATGCCGATTCCAGCAATTACTCCGCAAATAATCAGGGTGATATTACGCCGATTCCATTCGTTAAAATCCTTACAGATATAATAGATCGAACCGATAATCATTCCAAAGAAAGCACTCCAAACATAGAGTTCGTAATGGGTAATCCAGTAATCTAATAACTTAGAAATGCTAAAATAACTAATGAGCATTCCCAATATTAAAAGCCCTAAAAACTTGCCGTTTACATAGCGATAAAAACTCTTAAAGCGCCCATTGATAAGCAGTTTAAAGGCCTTTGTATTGATCTTTTGCAAGGAATAAATAAACTCTTCATAAAAACCTGCAACAAAGGCTACCACACCGCCAGAGACACCTGGCACCTTATTGGCCGCACCCATAGCAAGCCCTTTTAAAACAAGCCAAAGAGAATCGCTATAACTGCGTGGATAATGCATTACTGGGATAGATTTTTACGATTGGCGTACCATTCAAATCCAAGGATTAAAAAACAGCCCAATAGGGCACACCCTATGGCTAGCAAAATCTTAGGATCTCCGTCAAATTGCCCAGGAAGGATGCTTTTTTCTAATAAGGGAACCTGCTCGCCACTATGATTTGTTCTATAGCTCAGCACTTCTTTCCAGGGCCATACCTTATTTAAGGCACCTATCATAAACCCAGTGAGCACTGCCAAAGTGGTGTTTTTATAATGATCAAACATCCAGCGCAGGGCTTTAGAAAACGTCTTTAATCCTGCAACAGCACCTATGGCAAAAACCAGAAGTTGCAACGCAGAGGTGCCTAGCATACTCGAGTCAGAACCTGTAATGCCTTCTAAAACTCCTGTGATCGAACCAATCACGATTTCGTAGGCGCCAAGTAGTAACAAAATAAAGGCTCCCGAAAGCCCAGGGAGAATCATTGCGATTATGGCGATAAATCCTGCGATAAATAAGAACCAGAGCGGTTGCCCTTCACTTAAAGGCGGAACAATGGTAATCCAATACGATAAAACGGTAGCTATGATCATACCAACAATTGCTGCAAGGTTCCATTTGCTGATTTGTTTTATGATAAACAAAATACTGGCGATAATAAGACCAAAAAAGAACGCCCAGACCAACACGGGATGGTTTTCGAGCAAATAGGTGATTAGCTTCGCTAGTGAAACGATGCTAGTGACGATTCCTAATAAAAGTACCGCCAAAAAGGACAAATTATAATCTGCCCAAGCACTTTTAAACCCTTTGGATTTAATGTGTTTAAAAATTCCAAAGTCGAGCGAATCGATAGTGGTAATAAGGGTTTCGTAAATTCCGGTTATAAAGGCGATAGTTCCGCCAGAAACGCCAGGAACGACGTCGGCAGCTCCCATAGCGATTCCTTTAAAAAATGTGCTGATTAAGCGAGGCTTAGAGTGAGAGGACATAGTTTTTTCTCAAGGTTCCTCAAAAGTAGCCAAAATTAGCGAGAGGATTTTTCGTATTCCCGTATAATTTTTTGAACCGCCAATTTTTGATAAACAGACGGAAACAATTCCTCGATAATGATAGAATATTCATGATCGCTTCTAAGGCCATTGTTTAAATGAAAAAGTCCTTTATCGTCTTCGCCAATTAAATAGTGTAAGCCTGCCAAACGCATTTCGAGTTCTACGGCATCTGGATAAAATTCGCTTGCCTGATACAAGTTGTTGATAGCCGCTTCGTATTCGCCTAAGTGAATCAAAATATCGGTGCGATTGGTCCAAGACTCGATTTCATAATTGCCCAATTCGATAGTTCGGCGATAGCCGTGTTCTGCTTCTTCGAAGAGATTTAAGTTGCGATTAATTGTGGCATAGCGCTTCCAGTACAATACGTTTTCACTATCTATATTAAGGGCTTTGTTAATATAATAAAGCGCTTTCTGATAGTTTTTCCTTCGGGTGTAAAAGTCGGTAATGGCAATCCAGCCTTTATCTAACAGGCCGTCTTCTTCTATACATTTGTTATAAAACTGAAGCGCAAACTCGTCATTGCCCAATTTCTCATGACACTTTCCTATACGCAATAAGGCAAACGATGTTGGGTCGTCTAGTTCTAGTGTGATGGTATAGCAAGCGATGGCCTCATTATAGCGTTTTAGCTTTTCGAGTACTTTACCTTTTTCTAAATAAGCACCTATAAAAGTGTCGTCACTTATAATAGCGAAGTCGTAGGCCGCGAGGGCTTTTTTATACTCCTTAATGGTAAAGTATTGTTTTCCTACTTGGTGCCAACCTACTTCCGAATATGGATTGGAATTTAAAAAATCATTTAAATAATCGATCGCCTCTGTATGTTGTTCTAAAAAGTCAAAACAGTAAATCACATTATAAAGCGACGAATAATCTTGGTTGTCTACCTCCAGGCAACGCATAAAATGCAACTTGGCGTTTTCGAAGTCTTCTAAAAACAGATACTCCATCCCGATCAGAGAGAGCACATCGCTCTTGTCTTCTGTAAATTCTAGGGCTTGTTTTAAAAGCTCAATTGCTTTTTTGTGCATATCTCTTCGAGACAAGACATTGGCCTTTTGAATCAAAATCTCTTCGTTAGAGCTTTCTATTGAATACAACTCGTCAAGCATAGCATCTGCTATGTCGAGTTTGTTCTCAAAAATGTACATTTCTATACGATACAATTTTAGGCTAGTAGAGGTGGGGTGTTGCTCCAATCCAAGCTTGGCTGCTTTCTTGGCAAGCGCTATTTTTCCATTATCCAAATAATGCTGAATAATTTCGTCGAATTCTTCTGCATCAAAGAACAAAACGTTGTTTGTCTTTAGCATAGATTCAAAGCGCGTTAGCGAGAAGTTGTTATCATCGTTATGGCTTAATTGCATAAGCGGGGTTTTAACGGTTTCTTCTAAATTAAAGGTAGCAATGTATAAGGGAGTTCAATTCTTGTGCCGATTATCTTGTTAACAAATTAATTAACACGAAATTGGCTGTTAACCATCTTTATATAAGGGTTTTAGTGGTATAATTATTTTTGAATTTTATTGAGTACAGACATAATGACCTGACAGCCTTCGATGATTTGGCCTTCTGTAATTGTGAGGGGTGGAGTTATTCTAATCGCTTTGGGCTCGAACAGCAACCAAAACAGTATGAGTCCTTTTTCTTGACATGCCAATATGATTTTGCTTGCCAAATCACCAGATTCGACCATGAGAGCCAGCATAAGACCTTTGCCTCTTATCTCTTTGATTAGTGGGTGTTTTAAATGCGTTCTAAACAGCTTCTCTTTTGCAAGGGTTTGCTCGATCAAATCACTATCTCTTATAGTGCGTAAGGTCGCTAGTGCCGCTGCGGCAATCACAGGATGCCCACCAAAGGTGGTTATATGCCCTAATTTAGGTTGATCTGCCAGGGTCGCCATCATTGTTTTAGATGCCGTAAAGGCTCCAATAGGCATACCGCCACCCAAGCCTTTGCCCGTAACAAGAATATCGGGAATACAATTATAATGCTCAAAACCAAACCAAGTGCCAGTGCGCCCAATCCCTGGCTGTATCTCGTCTAATATGAGCAAAGCACCAACTTTGTCACATCGATCTCTAACAGCTTCTAAATATCCAGCCGCTGGTAAAATAAACCCAGCTCCGCCTTGAATAGTCTCTAATACCACTGCTGCCGTTTGCTCTGTGATTTGTGTAAGCTCTTTTTGATCGTTAAATGTGATAAATCCAACATCTGGCATCAATGGTCTAAAAGGGGCTTTACGCTCTTCAAAACCCATAATGCTCAAAGCGCCGATTGTATTGCCATGATAGCCTTGTTTGGCTGCAATAAGTTGCGACCTTCCGGTTGCCCTACGGGCAAGTTTTATCGCACCATCGATGGCCTCGGTGCCACTGTTGGTAAAGTAGGTACACGAAAGATTTTCGGGTAAGAGAGCAGCCAACTCTTTGGCCAAAGTGACGGGTGCTTCTTGTGCGTATTCGCCATAGACCATTACGTGCAAATAAGCGTCTAGTTGGTCTTTAATAGCAGTTATTACAGCAGGATGCTTATGACCCAAACTACAGGCAGACACGCCTGCTACAAAATCTAAATACTTGTTACCCGAAGTGTCATATATATAGCTGCCTTCTGCCTTCGCGACCTGCATGGCCAATGGGTGAGGAGTGGTTTGCGCCTGATATTCAAAAAACGCTTCTCGCATTTAGTTGTCCTTAGAGTCGTTATCTTTTGTGTTCTTCTTGTCTTTCTTTTTACCTGGGAAGAATTTTTCCTTTTCTTTCTCGGCCGTTGTTTTATCTTTCGACATAGGCTTGGGATCGTCGGGATTATTTTGCAAATCTTTGGGTTGTAACTTAGAGTACTCCGGTATTTCTAGCTCGTCTTCTGGGACGTCTTCAAAAAACTCTTCTTCTTCGTCAGGCAAAGGAATTCCCTTAATTTTTGGAAGCTTAGGAAAAGGCTTTCCTTTAAATAAATCGTCTACGGTTAGTAATCGTTCGTCGCCGCGCCAATTAAAGCCGGGCAGTAGCAACTTATTAGGAGGATATTGATCTACGGGATAAAACTTACCATCACCGCGATTAATAAAGCGTATTCCGTTTATCTCTTGCGCAACCATATCTATTTGAATCGAACTCGAGATCGTGTTGTTAATACCCATGAGTTCTTGCTCGTCGTTGCGTGAGTAAAAAACGACTTCTGCATTTTGATCTACGTTTACCGTGTCTAACTCATTATCGGTAAAAAGGCCAGTGAGTCGCCTACCGCTCACTTGATTATATCCTGCAGAATCTTTTTGAACCAGGAAAGAGTTTTCGAACACCTTTAAGGTATCGAGCTTTTCTGTACGCGTGTTAGTAAGAATGTGAATCGTGTCACCAGTCATTTGGTTTTCGCCACTCCATAACACTGGGTCTCTCAAAAGCTTGGTAAGCCCGGTAGATTCGTTTACATAAATAGAATCACATTTACCACTCATATCGCTTTTAAAGATACGAGCTCTGTAAAAGCCTTTTATGATACGTTTGTTTTCTGGGCCAGTAACTCTTAAGGTATCTGCATGCACATACACAGAATCGTTTTCGCGTAAGGTGATTGCGACGGCTCTTTTGGTAATAAAGAGTGAATCTTTGGCTCTAAAAACCTCTGCATAATGCCCTCTAATAACCGTATTGTTGATCGTGTCAAGTACCTTGATATTGTTGGTGGCACTCGCAAAACTCTCGTTGCGATTAAAGTATATGCTATCGCCGTATAGCGTGCGGGTGTCATAGTCTATCTTACTGTTTTTTACAAAATAACCGGTATCACCCCGAGTGTCGTAATAGCCTCTTTCGCAATAGACGGTGCTGGTTTCACTTACGATGGTAGATGGTCCATACAAATAAGCCCCTCCCGTTTCTGAATAAAAGTCCAGCTGTTGGGAGTTGACTGTATACTCTGGGTTTACAATCTTAACACTAGATAAAAACTGATACTTTTTAGATTCGGCGTAATAGCGCCCAATACGACTCGTCAAGGTACTTGCTGTATCGATTACGGTTCCGCCAGAGCGATAAAAAGCCTGTTGTTTTATTCGGTCAAAGTACAGCGTATCTGTACGAAGGGTGGTCTTGGGTTCTTTTAAGAGTACATCGCCAGTGGCAAAGGCAAACTTAGTGTTGCCATTATATTCGGCATATTTAGAGTTCATTACCACGGTATCGCCTTGCGAAATCTTAACTTTTCCGAAGGCTTTTACAAAATTGTCTTTAAGATATACAAAGGCCTGATCACACCACATCTCTACGCCTTCGTGTACAATAAATACCTGCCCTGAACGGTCTTTAGTATAAATAACAGCGTCAGGAAAATCGGGACGCTTTTCTAGATATCCAGATTTGATATCTACTTTTTGAGGAGCTTCGTCTTCTTGTGCTAAAGCTTTTCCGCCAAAAAGTACAGCCAGTGTAAAAAGTGTATAAAAAAAGGATTTAACCCGTATCATCTGGGCAAAAATACGCAAATAGCCTACAAAGACTGCTAAAGTCACGTTAACAATAAGACTTAACGGTGAATTGTTTGCGTACGGTCGGGCCCAACAGAAACAATTTTGATAGGTACTTCGAGCTCTTTTTCTAAGAATTCGATATACGCATTCAATGCCTGTGGAAACTCATCTACCGAACGCATTTTTGTAAGATCTTCTTTCCAACCCTTCATTTCTGAATAGATAGGAGTTATATTTTCAGGTTCGATATTGTACGGTAAGTGCTCGATAGTTTCGCCTTTATAATTGTAGGCTGTACAAACTTTAAGCTTGTCAAAACCACTGAGTACGTCGCCTTTCATCATCATGAGTTGCGTCACACCATTTACCTGAACCGCATACCTAAGGGCCACTAAATCTAACCAGCCACAACGTCTTGGGCGACCAGTTGTCGCGCCAAACTCATTCCCAACACGTCCCATGGTTTCGCCATAATCGTCAAACAACTCGGTAGGGAAGGGGCCACTACCCACTCTGGTAGCATAGGCTTTAAAAATTCCAAATACTTCGCCAATTTTCCCAGGAGCCACGCCTAAACCTGTACATGCGCCAGCTGCTGTGGTATTAGAGGAAGTTACATAAGGATAGGTTCCAAAATCTATATCGAGCAAAGAGCCTTGAGCGCCTTCTGCTAGTATCTTTTTACCAGCTTTTTGAGCCTGGTGCAAATACTCTTCGCTGTCGATAAATGTAAGTGTCTTAAGTACTTTAACAGCTTCAAAAAATTCGGCCTCAAGTTCTTTTAAATTGTACTGAATATCGACATCGTAAAAAGCAATCATGGCCTCGTGCTTATTGGCTAAGGCACGGTATTTTTCTTGCCAATTGTCTAGCTCTGTATCGCCTACACGGATTCCGTTTCTGCCGGTTTTATCCATATATGTAGGCCCTATTCCCTTTAGTGTAGAGCCAATTTTGGCTTTGCCTTTAGCAGCTTCGCTTGCGGCATCTAGCAAACGGTGCGTAGGAAGAATCAAATGAGCTTTGCGAGAAATCACCAAGGTCTTTTTGATGTCTAAATCGAACTGTTTTAGGTTGTCTAACTCGCGTTTAAAGATTACGGGGTCTATTACAACACCGTTTCCAACAACATTCACCGCATCGTCGTGAAAAATCCCGCTCGGGATCGTATGCAATACGTGCTTGATGCCATCAAACTCTAGGGTGTGCCCAGCATTAGGGCCTCCTTGAAAGCGAGCTATAATGTTGTAATTTTTGGTTAGTACATCTACAATTTTACCTTTTCCTTCGTCTCCCCATTGAAGACCGAGTAGCAAATCTACTGCCATGTGCTGCTATTTAGTTGGTTTTTTTTTGTTGCCGTAAAAGTAGAGGGAGTGCTTTGTGATTTCTACATCGAACACTTCTTCTATGGTTTTTTTAATACTCTGAATACGCGGGTCGCAAAACTCTATCACCTCGCCATCGTCCAAAATTACGTGATCGTGTTGTCTGTCAAAATAGGACTTCTCGTAATGTGCTTGATTCTGTCCAAACTGATGCTTGCGTACCAACCCACATTCTAAAAGGAGTTCTATAGTATTGTACAAAGTGGCACGAGAAACACGATATTTTTTGTTCTTCATTTTGATGTATAGCGATTCTATATCAAAATGATCGTCGTTGTCGTAAATTTCTTGAAGTATGGCGTAGCGCTCGGGTGTTTTTCTGTGACCTTTTTCTTCTAAAAAGCCCGTAAAAACATTTTTTACGATTGCCTGATTATTATTTGCCGTTTTCGCGTTCATAAGTAAAGGGCAAATTTACTCTTTTTATACTCTTGAGACTTTATCGATTCCGTTTATTTTCTTAATGTTATTCACCAAGTTATTGAGAATCGTTTTGTTTTTAACTACTACCGTTATTTTACCTAAAAAGACGCCATCATGACTACTAAAGTTTACGTTGCGCATATTGATGTGCATATTGTCAGATACAATTTTGGTCACTTCGTTAACAAGTCCGAGATGATCAATTCCGCTAATTTCTAGATCTACAGTAAAGTCAATTTCGCTGGAATCGATCCATTTGGCGGGTAAAATTCTATAACTATAATTGCTTTGCAGCTGAATCGCATTTGGGCAGTTCTTTTTATGAACCTTTATACCATCGTTTACCGTGGTAAAGCCAAACACCTGATCACCGGGTATTGGGTTGCAACAATTAGCAAGCGTAAAATCTAACTTTTGCTCATCCTTACCAAAAACAAGCTGATCGTAATTAACGCTTATCTCTTCTTTGTCTATGTTTTCTTGAGTGCCACCTCTTCTTATTTTGTTCTTAAAAAAGCTAACCAAGGCGTTGCTTCGACTTGCGGCAAACTCCTTGAGCATCTTGTTGTCTATGGCTCCAGAACCCACTCGATAGAATAAGTCGAGACTGGTTTTAAGGTTAAAAAACTGTACCAATTGGTTTACAGACTTCTCGTCTAAGTTAATCTTTAAGCTCTTTAGTTTTCTGGCGAGTATCACCTTTCCTTCTGCAGCGATTTGCTTTACCTCTTCTTTTAGAGAAGATTTGATTTTACTTTTTGCTTTACCAGTTACAACATAGTCTAACCAGTTACTAGAAGGCTTTTGCTTGGCCGAAGTCAATATCTCTACTTGGTCCCCGCTTTTTAGTTCGTAACTAAGCGGAACCAGTTTGCCGTTCACTCTGGCACCTCGCGTACGCATACCAACTTCTGTGTGTATGCTAAAGGCAAAATCTAAGGGAGAAGCTCCTTTGGGCAACGACTTTAAATCTCCTTGTGGAGTAAATACAAAGATCTCCTTGGCGTATAGATTGAGTTTAAAATCTGCCACAAAATCGACCGCATTCACGTCCGAATTCTCTAGGGTTTCTTGCAATTTGTTAAGCCAACCGTCTAAGCCTTGGTCTTCTTGTTCTTTGTTTTTGTATTTATAATGAGCGGCATAGCCTTTTTCTGCAATTTCGTTCATGCGTTGTGAGCGAATCTGCACCTCTACCCATCGGCCTTTATGGCCCATAACCGTAATATGTAAGGCTTCGTACCCTGTAGATTTAGGAGAAGAAATCCAATCGCGCAAACGGGTTGGGTTGGGTCTAAAGTGATCGGTGACAATCGAATAAATCTTCCAGGCGACAAACTTTTCGTTTTCTTCGTCTGAATCGTAAATTATTCTAACGGCAAACTTATCGTACACCTCGTCAAAAGAGACACGTTGCTTGAGCATCTTACGCCGAATCGAAAAAATTGATTTTGGGCGCCCTTTAATCTCGTACTTGATTTTTTCTTCGTTAAGTGATTTTTTAATCACCTGAGAAAATTCTTTAATGTACTTGTCTTGCTCCTCTTTGCTCTCTTTTATTTTGTTTAGAATGTCCTTGTAAACTTCAGGCTCCGTATACTTTAAACCTAAATCTTCTAGTTCGGTCTTTATATTATACAAGCCTATTCTATGTGCTAAAGGTGCATAGATATATAAGGTTTCTGATGCGATTTTTAACTGCTTGTGCGCAGGCATGCTTTCCATGGTCTGCATATTGTGCAGCCTGTCTGCAATTTTGATAATAATCACTCGCACATCGTCATGCAAGGTGAGTAACATTTTTCTAAAGTTCTCTGCCTGCAGCGATACATCTTTGTCCGACTTTAGGCTGGAGATTTTTGTGAGTCCATCTACAATTCTGGCAACAGTTTCACCAAACATTTGTTCGATGTCTGCCAACGAATATTCGGTGTCTTCTACCACATCATGCAGCAAAGCTGCGGCGATAGAAGTAGCATCTAAACCTATCTCTGAAGCGACGATTTTTGCAACTGCAATTGGGTGAAAAATATAGGCTTCGCCGGACTTTCTACGCTGATCCTTATGAGCATCGACCGCGATTTCGAAAGCATCGCGGATTAGTTTCTTATCGTCCTTGCTTAAGGTCTGATAACTAATGCGCAATAGCTCCTTGTATTCTTTAGCAATAAGCTTATTCTCTTCTTCCAGCAGTTCCTCTGTCATAATTTAAAAATACAATTTACCCTGTTAACCACCAACAATAATTGTCTCCTGTTTTTTAAGACAAAAATCGGACCAAATTAGCGATAGGCAAAGCCATTAATTTGACCCTAAATGTGAACTAATCCTGTTGTAAGATGTTTTTAAAACGCAGGTATAATGGCGGGTGAGAGTAGTGTGCAATTACATAAGCCGGATGCGGTGTAAGGTTGCTTAAGTTGTTTTTTGCCAACGCCTTTAAAGCAGAAATAAGCTTCCCGCCTTGGTAGGTTTGAGCGGCATAATCGTCTGCCTGATATTCGAACTTGCGCGAGAGATAATTCATTAGTAAGCCAGTAACTTCTGAGATTGGCGTGTATAAGATTCCGAAAGTAATAAGACCAATATGAAAAGATGCTACCTCTACACCTAACGCACTCGAAAGTACTTGGTTATTTACGAATAACGAAAAAAGCCATAGTGTAAAGCCCGTAAGAATCACACTGATTATCAGATTGATTATAATGTGATTTCGTTTGTAGTGACCCACTTCGTGTGCCAACACTGCGACGATTTCTTCTTCGCTTAAGTCGTCGATCAAGGTGTCGTACAGGGTGATTCTTTTCTCTGCGCCAAAGCCGGAAAAATAGGCATTGGCACGAGTGCTTCGCTTAGAACCATCAATCACAAATATCTTAGATAAAGTAAACCCAACACTCGAGGCATATTGGCTTATTTTATCGCGTAATGAGCCCTCGGGCAAGGCCGTTTGTTTGTTGAATATTGGCACGATGAGTCGCGCGTAAAAGAAGTTCATAAACACCGTGAATACAGTCACGACGATCCAGGCATACCACCAAAAGTTGGCTCCGGTTTTTTGATAAATAAAAATAATTAGCGCCAATAAACCACCGCCTATCACAGCCGCCATAATCGCCCCTTTAAGTTTGTCTGTAAAAAAGGTAGCTCGCGTCGTTTTATTAAAACCAAATTGCTCCTCGATAACAAAGGTTCTGTAATACGAAAAAGGCATAGAGAGCACACTGCTGGCCAACATAATGATTCCAAAGAAAAGCAAAGCCACAATAATGTCGTTCTCAGAAAATTGCCTTACCCAATTGTCTACCAATGCAAATCCATCAAAAAAGAAAAAGAGCAACACCGCAATAAATGAGACACTCTGGCTCAGCATGGCAAAACGATACGTGGTAGCCTTATATCGCTGCGATTTTTGATAAGCCTCTGCATCGTACACATCGTTTAAAAGCGCTGGTACTGGAGCATCAAATCGCTTGGCGTTTAGATAGTCCAATATATTATCTACCACAAAGCTGGCGATCAAAATACCTATGATAATTATAAATAGGGTAGTAGGCTCCATAGTTAAGGTCTTCGTTGTCTATTCGCTTCGAACACGAGTATGCCTGCTGCTACAGAAACATTCATAGAATCGATTTGTCCCTTCATCGGGATGCTAATAATTTTAGTGGCTTGCTCACGCCATTCATTTGTAAGACCTTGGGCTTCTGTCCCTACGACCAATGCAGAGGCGATTGAATAATCTGCCAAAAGATAATCTGTTGCATCTTGCAAGGCTGCGCTGTAAATGGCTATCGAATTTTGTTTTAAATATGCGATTGCGGCTTCGCTTGTACTGGTCGCAATCTGCGTAGTAAAAACACAACCTACGCTAGAGCGAATAATATTAGGATTGTATAGGTCCGATTTTGGATTGGCGATTATCACCGCATCGATTCCTGCGGCGTCTGCCGTGCGCAAAAGAGCGCCGATGTTTCCAGGTTTTTCGGGCGCCTCAGCCACCAAGATAAGAGGTTTGTCTGTTGCAAAAGTGAGCTGAGCTAAAGAATGGTCTTTACTATTAGCAATTGCAACCAATCCCTCTGTACTGCCTCGATGCGCGATTTTATTATAGACGTTTGCGGAGAGTTCAAATTTTTGATTTACTTCTAGTTTGTTTGCAACTTGCAGGGAAGCCTGATCTGCGAGTTCTGGGCAAATAAAAAGGGCATCAAGCTTATAACCACCTTTTATGGCTAGCTCGATTTCTCGCACACCTTCTACGACAAAAGTGCCAGTTTTTTTACGCTCTCTGCTCTTTTCTTTGAGTAAAAGAAGCGATTTAATGCGAGGGTTTTGTGTGCTTGAAATTTGTATCACTTAGTTACGACTGAATAGCAAATTTACTAGAACTCAACGAATACCTCAATGCTTTTGAGGGATTATTAATATCTTTAATATCAAATAAACGCTAAATGAAAATCGTACTCACCATTGCGCTAGGCTTTTTCTTAATTGCCTGTAATCAAACTCAAAAAACAACACCAGAAGAATCGTCAGAGACTACCGAGACAACTCAGATAGTCGAGAATACAACGATCGAAGCTTTTCCTAAATCAATTGGTCCTCTCTTCGAGGCTCATGGAGGAATAGCTCAATGGCGCAAAATGAACAATCTCTGTTTCGAAATGATCAAAGAATCTGGTAACGAAGTTGTTACTACCGATTTAAATTCTCGCCAAACCATAATAGAACATAAAGACTGGACTATTGGTTACGATGGAGTCCAGGTTTGGCTAGACCAGAAAGTAGCAGACGCCTACGGCGGAAACGCTCGCTTTTATCATAATCTGTACTTTTACTTTTACGCCATGCCGTTTATCGTGTCAGACCCAGGTATTAATTATGGGCAGTTGATGGATCCGTTAGAAGTCGAAGGAAAAAGATATCGTGGCGCCAAAATATCTTATGGCGATGGAATAGGAGATTCTCCAGATGACGAATACATTATTTATTCCGATCGTGAAACGGGTAAAATGACCTGGCTGGCGTATACGGTTACTTTTAGAAGTGGCGAGAAATCAGACAATTTTAGATATATAAAATACGCCGATTGGCAAGAAGTTAATGGCCTGTTATTACCTAAAACACTTACGTGGTATAACGTAGAAGATGGCAAACCAACTACGCCCAGAAACAGTGTGTCTTTTGATAAGGTTACCGCCACAGAAACGGTCTTAGATGCGACTATGTTTAAGATGCCAGATGGCGCGACTATTGCCCCGCGATAAATTTTTTGACGCAATCTTTGTTTAAGGAGCAAGTCTTTTAAGAAACCATCGCTATGAAGTAGCTTGTATTTCTTTTTGCCGTATTTGTTATTTTTTCTTGCAAATCGGAACCCATCGAAGGATTTGACGAAACCACAGAAGAAGCCTCTGTAATATTCCCAGATGCCGAATGTGGCGAGGTGGTAATAGAATCAGATGGCGCAATAATTAATTTACTAGATGATTTGTTTGTAGGCGAATCGGGTTGTGATAGCCCTTCTTGCTAAAATTTATGATGCACACTTACCTGTAATTGTGCGTTATCTGCACTGTTTGTTGTGCGCCGCATAAAACCTACTCTGGCGCTCAATCCTTTTTTAAAAACGTAGCCAACGGCACCGTAAATCCTGTTCTGATCAAAATAGGAGAGTACTCGGCCATCGTTTAGTTGGCGTTCTCCGTTTAAGAACAGCTCGTCGTATAAAGAAAGATACCAGGTTTTGGCATTAAATTCTGAATTGTTTAAGGGTATATTTAAGAAGAGCCCATAGCGCAAGCGGGAACGATATAAATCATTTCTAAAAAAACGTTGTTCATACCTAAAACGATGCAGGAAGTAAAATCGCTTGCCAAACTTTTGTGGCATGTTTAACTGTTGATACGTACGATTTTCTGTGACTTTATTATTGGCAGGGCCAAAAACGCCAAAAGTCGCATGCCCATATCCTACAGCAAATTTAAGATTGGTCCCTTTGGGTTGATAGGTTACACCAGCGCGAACCAGCAGCCAATCTAAATCGCCCACAACTTCGAAGCCTGTGTACTGTACCTCGCCATCTAAACCCCATGGAGTTTCTTTAAACTGTGTGTTCCAATTATAGGTGTACCAACCGCCAAGCGGAAAATCTGTGGTTTGACTTAGCCCTTTAAAACCTGCGGTTAAGCTAATAATAGAAGCGAGATAAAAACGAATCGTAGTTGCTTTAGACATGCCTCAAAAGTAGCGGGTTGGCTTGTCTTAAAAACTAACAATGGTCATATCGGTACACTAAAAATTATGAAACACCCCAAATTGCAATTGAGTCTTGTCAACGCTATTTGTGGTTTGTCGCATGGCACCAACCTGAATCTTAAAATTCTTTTTTACGGCGTAGCCAAGAGCTCCATACAATCGGTTACGGTCAAAAACTTGTACGCGCCTTCCATCGCCTATGTTGCGTTCGCCATTAATAAATAACTCGTCGTAAAAATTAAGGTACCAACTTTTTGCCTCTACTGTTTTTGCGCTAAGCGGAATTGTTAAGAAAAGCCCATAGCGAAAGCGAGTTCTAAAATCTTGCCCCTCTACAAAGCGCTGTTCGTATCTAAAGCGATGATTAAACGACAGCAAACCACCTACTTTTTGTGGCAAGTTTGCTTCTTGGTAAATTCGGCTTTCTGTAGTCGTATCGTCGCTATCACCAAAAACTCCACTTGTAATGTGGGCATACCCCAGGGCTAATTTTACATCGGTGTTTTTAGGCTTATAAGTAGCAGCTCCGCGAAGCAATAACTGTTCTAAATCGCCAATGACATCCCAATTTCTGTACTGTACATCTCCTTGTACGCCCCACTGTGACTCATTAAACTGAGTGCTCCAGATATAAATATACCAAGCACCTAATTGGTCTTCGTCTACTTGGGCTTGCGCAGGATTAGAGATTCCTAATAAAATGATTCCGATAAATATATAAAGCTTCTTCATAGGTCATAAAAATGGGGAATGCGCCTTGCACATTCCCCTGGATAATATTTGAGTTTATTGTTTACTATACTTGTCGCTGTAACGCTTATAAAGTTCGGTTTGATGCGTTTCTAACGATAACTTACGTCCATCTATAAAAGCATGTGTAAGCAAGTTGGTACGCATGTCTAAGGCATCGCCTTGCGAAACAAAGAAAGTAGCGCTTTTGCCTACTGCCAGAGTGCCATAATCTACATCGATTCCTAAAATCTTGGCGTTGTTGCCTGTAATTAATTGCAAGGCTTTTTCTTTATCTAGTCCTTGTCCAGCAACCTGTCCTGCATAAAAAGGAAAGTTACGCGTCTGAAAGTTAGACATCCCAGCATTTTGAATCCCTACCATTAGCCCAGCGTCCATTAACAATTTTGGCAGCTTGTAATTGTGATCATAATCATGATCTTCCATATAAGGCGTGGCATGTGGTTGTCCCACCAAAACAGGAACATTATTCTGCTTTAAAAAGCCTGTTATTTTATGGGCTTGATAGCCACCTACAATCACCATTTTGGCGATGCCCATTTCTTTACAAAATGTTACAGCGTCAATCATTTCTTTTTCGCCATCGGCGCGAATGAATAACTGTTGGCTGCCGTCAAAAAGACCTTGAGAGGCAGCGTAAGCCAAATTATGCTCCCATTGATTACCTTCGCTGCCATAAGCCTTCGCGGTGGCCATAAAGGTTCTTATCTCGTCTATGTCTTTTGCATAATTATCGTTGGGTTTAAAACCACGAGGTTCACCCAACCACCAACGGCCTCTTCTAAAACTATTGGGCCAATTCATATGGATTGCATCATCTACCTTAACGGCTGCGTCTTCCCAGTTCCAAGCATCAAACTGTACGATAGATGAGGTTCCAGAAATGGTTCCTCCCTGCGGCGTAATTTGAGCCATTAATACCCCATTGGGGCGCATAGACTCTACTACTTTAGATTCGGCATTGTAGGCAATCAAACTACGAATATGTGGAATCATGTCTCCAATCTCGTCTTGATCGTTACTAGCTCTTACGGCATTTACCTCTACCAATCCTAAAGATTTAGCAGGAGCGATAAGCCCAGGATACATATGTTGCCCAGAAGCATTTACCACATTCCCTTTGGTAGGGGTGCTGGCATCACCTAAGGCGGTAATTTTTCCATCTTCGAAAACGATAGTTGCATTGCTTATTACAGTACCGTCACCAATATGTGCGGTAACACCGGTGATAGACATTGCGGTGCTTTGTTCGGGTGCTGGCGTTTGCTGAGCGAAAGCTGTTAACCCTATAAATAATACGAAAACGATACTTAAATTGATATACTTTTTCATGATTGTTAAATTAAAGGGTTTCACAAGTAAAATTCTGTTTCGGTCGACCACTTGGTGGGCGTTTACTACCGCCAGCGCCACCTTTGTCGTCCATCATCATTTTAACAAGTTTGTTGCGCTCTTCTTTTATGGTCGCTCGCATTTGCTTGTCTTTTTCTAGGTCAAAGAACAGTGCCCCCTCTATAAAGGTCTTTTCTGCTTTGGCATAAATAGATAAAGGATGGTCGTTCCATAAAACCAAGTCGGCATCTTTGCCCACTTTAATACTCCCTACGCGGTCGTCTAAGTGCAAGAGTTTGGCTGGGTTAATGGTAACCATCTTCCAGGCCTCTTCTTCGCTCATCCCACCGTATTTAACTGTTTTTGCAGCTTCTTGGTTTAGACGTCTAGACATTTCTGAATCGTCACTGTTAATGGCAACGGTAACACCTTGATTGGCCATAATGGCTGCATTATAAGGGATAGCGTCGTTCACCTCAAATTTATAAGCCCACCAGTCACTAAATGTTGAACCACCTACGCCGTGCTCGGCCATTTTGTCTGCAACTTTATAACCTTCTAAAATATGTGTGAAGGTGTTTACTCTAAAGTTGAACTTTTCTGCTACTTTCATTAGCATATTAATTTCGCTTTGCACATAAGAGTGACAGCTAATAAAACGCTCTCCTTTTAAAATCTCAGAGAAAGTTTCCATCTCTACATCATATCTAAAATTTTGTCCAGATTTCTTTTTTAGATCGTATTCTTGGGCTCTTGTAAAGTAGTCTACAAATAATTGCTCAACACCCATACGTGTTTGTGGGAATCGACTAAAACTTTGCCAATTAGATTGCTTTACGTTTTCTCCTAAAGCGAATTTGATAAACTTAGGCGAGTTGTTATAGATCATATTGTCTGCACTCTCTCCCCATTTGAGTTTGATAATGGCAGAGCGCCCACCAACTGGATTTGCCGAACCGTGCAAGATTTGAATCGAGGTGACTCCTCCAGCTAGATTGCGATAAATATTTATATCCTCTGGGTCTACAACATCTTCTATAGTAACTTCTGCGGAACTGTTTTGTCCCCCTTCATTAATAGATAGCGCTGCAATATGAGAATGTTCGTCGATGATTCCTGCCGTAAGATGTTTGCCAGTTGCATCAATTATGGTAGCACCGCTTGCACTTAGGTTTTTACCAATCGCGCTGATTTTTCCGTTTTTGACCAATACATCGGTCTCTGTTAATACCCCGTCATTCTCGCTTGTCCATACCGTAGCATTCCTAAAGAGAATGTTATTGGCTCTAGGAATCGATTTATAACCATACCCTATATTAGGATAGGTCATTGCGACGAGTTCTGGTGCATCTGTCTTATCTGCGGATTTTGCCTTGTCTTGTTTGGCATCGGCAGTTTTGGTAGCGCTAAATTGTTGTTCAGAGCCGGAGGGCGTAATTAATTTTCCAGAAATATTGTTAGATGCTCCACTAACTACCGCAGTCATGCGAGTTACTTCTTTAGTCGCATCGTCTGTCATACTAAGTACTATCCAACCGTTTTTATACGTCAGCTTTGCGGGAAATTTAGTCTCTCCTTGAGTAATCTCTGCTTTGGGTTTGGCAAGATCACCAGTCACTTCCATCGTGTACGATTTTCCTGCAGCCATTAAGTTATAGCTGCCACGAATATCTTTTACACTCATGTCGTTGATCACACTCTTTTGACCTCCAACCCAGTTTTCGTAAAGCGTAGTGCTCTTATCAAAAATATCGCCAGAAGTAATTAAAAAGTTGGCGTGTGATCCTTGACGTAAGTTTCCTAATACGTCAGACTTTCCTAATACAGATGCTGGAACTGTCGTTAACGCCTCAAGTGCTTTGGTTTTGTCTAAACCATAAGAGATCGCTTTCATAAGCTTGCCTTTAAAGGCCGAAGGCGATTTTAAATCGTGAGATGTTAAAGCAAAACGGATTCCATTGTCTGCCATAGCCTTAGGATTGCTAGGAGCTTGGTTCCAGTTGCGCATATCTGCCAACGAGATATAATCTGTTAAATAAGGATTAGATACATCGTAAGCATCTGGGAAGTTGATTGGCAAGATATAAGTGGCATTGGTTGCCTTAATATCTTGAATGCGTTCGTATTCGTCGCCACCTCCAACGATTACGTATTGAATACCAAACTGATCGCCAATTTTATCGGCGCGAATATCGTTTCCTTTATCGCCGGCGTCAAATATTTTTACCATGTTTTTGTTGGCTAACATCGCCTCGAGTGCTCTGTCTTTGGTAGACGAACCTCCTGCAGCATACCAGCTCATATCATGGTGTACCTGGCGCAGCAATGCCATCGATCCCATTAGAGAACCTGGGTACGATTGACGGCTAGCAACACTTTTACTAAAAGAGTAATGGTCGCTAGATGCAGCATCTAGAATTCGATTAGAATCATCTCCGCTTTCGCGCAGACTTACCAAAATACCTGTTCCCTGAGCGATTCCGTCTTGGCGATTTGCGTTTACCACACCAAAGCCTGCTTTTCTATATTCGGCAGCTTTTTTACTATCAAACTTAAAGGCGTCAATGGCATTAAAGTCTGGAATTATATGGTCGTTCCAATAAAAACCTTCACGTGTTGCGCTGTATTGAGGCGATCTCCCGTTGCCTTGAGCTCGTTTAGCTTTGGTAACTCCAAAGGTGGTATACAAGTCTATAAAGGAAGGGTAGATGGTTTTTCCTTTAAGGTCGATCACTACAGATCCGTTAGGGATTCTTACTCCTTTCCCAACATTCACAATTTTACCATCTCTAATCACAAGCGTTGCATTAGTAACAACTTCTTTAGGCGAAATATAAATGGTTGCATTGGTAAAGCTGGTGTAAGGCTTTGCAGTTTCTTTTACCCCATTATTAACAGGGTAATAATCTTGCGCCATCAGGGTTGGGCCCATCAATAGCAAGAGAAATACTAAAAGGTATTTATTCATGATGTGTGGTTTTCTTTTTTAAAAAGTAGTAGAACTATGCTTACTTAAAACGTACTCCAAAATAAATGCAATGTCCTTTTTTAAAAAATGGTTGGTTTATCGTCTAAAGATACTAAGCACAAAGGTGGACTTACTAATTATAACACTTTTTTAACAGGTCGGTTTTATTGGTTAAAGCTCGTTTTTTTCTGAATAATTAACCGCTAAGGCAACCATATAGCTGTAACTCATTATGCCTTTTGATTGGTTATTGGCTTTTAAAAAATTATCCCAGAAAATTTTAGAAAGGTCTTCGAAGGGATTGTTGTAGCTCTGCCAAAATTCCCGCATCTCTTTATAACTCTCTAAAATGCCAGGATTCACCTTGGTTAACAGCTCTTGGTAGGTATCTATGTCTCTTCGCGCAACTTCGTTAATACAATACCGCAATAAGAAAATATAACCACTATAGCTTATATACTTATCGGGGTTGTGTATGGTCGCTAAGGCGGCGATAAAGTTTGCTTCGTTTTCTGCGGCATAACCTAATTGATGCGCCTGTTCGTGACAACTAACCACGGGAAATTTGTACGATTTTATAAGGTTGTTAACCTGTGCTTCTCCCGTAAGTGGATTGTAATAACCACTATAACCCATATAGGTAAGACCCAGGCTAAGTCCAGATTTTTTTAAACTTTTTGGTGTATAATTTAGCGCAGGAAACTTTTGACTCAGAACTTTATACCCATCCGTAGAGCGTTTAAAAATCTCTTTCTGCGTGTATGGCATTTCGATTTTGACAGAATCGGCGTAACCCAGTTCGCGATGAATTTGATTCGATTTTTCTATGAGCTGATCGGTAAGCGTGAGTAATTGTTCTGCAGTATACGACTTATCTAAATCCAAGGTCTCATGCAATGGCATACGATAATAATTGATGCCCCAGGCAAGGTTAAATAGTAGATAAGCTAACGAAAGCGTGGCCGCAATGTCTAGAAAAAACGACGCGGGATTGGTTTTAAGGCGTCTTACGTTTTTATACAACCAGCGAAGCGCAAGCGATATGAGCCCTAAATAGATTATATCTCCTACAGAAAAAGGGATCCACCCAAATACATAGCGGCTCACTTTAGATATGAACGGGAAAATTCCGAGGCTGTAATAGGTTTCAACAAATTGAGGGAACCCACGCAGTATGCGCAGACCAAAGATCTGAACGACCAACAAGAGGGCTAAAATGAGCTTGGTTTTGCGACGCACTCTTCAAACTTACAAACTAATTCTTTGATTTAGAAATTTTACAACCATCATATATTAGTTACTTTTGTAAGCACAAATATTACTCCTATGAATCAAGCGATACGAAGTTTACAACCCACAGCTATTTGGAATCGATTTGCAGACCTCAATGCAGTGCCTAGAGCCTCTAAAAAAGAAGAACGTGTTATTGCGTTTATGACCAAATTTGGGCAAGACCTAGGTTTAGAAACAACTGTAGACCATGTAGGCAATGTGATTATAAAAAAGCCAGCGAGTCCTGGAATGGAAAATCGTAAAACCGTGGTGATGCAATCGCACTTAGATATGGTGCATCAAAAAAATAATGACACCAATTTTGACTTTGATACGCAAGGAATCGAGATGTTCGTAGATGGAGATTGGGTACGAGCCAAAGGCACAACCCTTGGGGCAGACAACGGTCTTGGGGTGGCCACGATTATGGCTATACTCGAAAGCGATTCTATAGTGCATCCTGCCATAGAGGCTTTGTTTACAATAGACGAAGAGACGGGAATGACAGGAGCGATGGGGTTACAAGGAGGGATGCTAGATGGCGATATCTTACTAAATCTGGACACCGAAGAAGACGACGAAATTGGCGTAGGTTGTGCCGGAGGAGTAGATGTAACTGCAAAGGCAACGTATAACGAAGTGCCCGCGCTAGCCGATTCCAAAGCATTTAGTATTACTGTAAATGGCTTACAAGGCGGCCATAGCGGTATGGACATTATAAAAGGATTGGGCAATGCAAACAAAATGATGAATCGAATTTTGTACGCGTTAAACGAAATGATTCAGATAAATGCAATAGATGGCGGTAGTTTGCGCAATGCAATTCCTCGTGAGAGTACAGCTCAAATTGTAGTTGCCGAGAGCGATGTAGCCGCTATGACATCTAAATTTGAAACAATAACCGCAAACATTAAAAAAGAATACGAAAGTCTAGAACCATCCTTACAAATTCAACTCAATGCTGTAGATAGTAAGATCGATCAGGTTTTGCCTAAAGATTTTCAAACGGCATTATTACAGGCAATTTATTCAGCTCATAATGGTGTATTTCGAATGAGTCCAGAGATTGCAGATTTGGTCGAAACCTCAAATAATATTGCCAGAGTATTAGTTAAAGAGGGCATGGCTCATATTGGTTGTTTGACACGGTCAAGCGTAGAATCCAGTAAATGGGATTTGGCCAATGGGCTAACAGCGGCTTTCGAGATGATGGGAGCAGAGGTGACCTATGGAGGCGATTACCCAGGATGGGCGCCAAATATGCAGAGTCCAATTTTAAAAGTGATGGAATCGCTTTATACCGAACTGTTCGATCAAAAACCTCATGTGGCGGCCTGTCATGCCGGCCTGGAATGTGGGATTTTAGGCACCAACTATCCCGAGATGGATATGATCTCTTTTGGGCCTACGATTAAAGGAGCCCATTCGCCAGATGAACGAGCCAGCATTTCTTCTGTTAAAAAATATTGGCAGTATGTGTTAGAGATACTAAAAAACATTCCAGCTAAAGCATAAAAAAAGCCCTGCATTTGCAGGGCTTTTTGTTTGTTACCTTATATCGCCTATTTGGCAGGTAGTATGTCTACCATTTTTAGTCTAAAGATTACGTCTGTAGAAGGAGGAATACCGTTTCCGCCTTGCTCTCCCCAACCTAGGTGGTATGGGATATAAATCACTACATCGTCGCCAACACGCATGTTCATCATGGCTTCTTTAAAACCAGCTACCAATCCAACTTCTGGATCAAACGGTACCTGCATAGAACCATACTGCCCGCGAGCCTTACGATCTGCGTTTGTTACTTTAAACTTATCTGTCAACTCTACATTACTAGAGTCAAACAAAAACCCGTCTGTAAAGTAACCTTCGTATTCTAATACTACGGTTTCTTTAAGTTTAGGTTCTGCACCCTCGCCTTTGCTTAGGTAAGCAATCTTTAAACCAGAAGGAAGCTCGTCTGCGTTGGCCAATTGCCCGTTTAATGTGGCAATCGCCTCGTCTGCAAAACCTTTAAGCTCTTCTCTTGCTAGGGCTAGTTTGTCTGCATGTGTTACAAGCGCATCTTTCATGTTAGCCACTTCGATATTGCCTTTGTTAATGATGTTAACCTCGGTCATAATTACTTCTTCTAGTGGCTTGTTACTTGGCTTCTCAACCTCTACCGCCCCAATGGCATCTACAATGTCTTGTCCAATAACAATCTCGCCAAAAACACTGTGTCTGTTATCTAACCATGGAGTTGGAGCAAGGGTTACAAAAAATTGACTCCCGTTAGAATCTGGACCTCCGTTGGCCATAGATAGCAAGCCTTTACGATCGTGAATAAGGTCGTCTACAAATTCGTCTGGAAAGCGATATCCAGGAGACCCCATTCCTGTAGCAAGTGGGTCACCTCCCTGAATCATAAAGTCTTTCATAACTCGATGAAAAGTTAAGCCGTTATAAAAAGGCTTTCCTTTATAAATCGAGTCTACCATAGTGTTTGTTCCCTCTGCGAGTGAAACAAAATTCGCTACGGTCAACGGCACTTTGTCGTGGTATAATTTTGCGACAAAAGTTCCTTTGTTGGTAATAAATTCGGCATAAACGCCGTCGCCAAGATCTGGGTATTTGTTCTGGCTTTCGCAGGCCATTAGGGTAATGGTTGCAAACAATATAAAATAGGTTAATCGTTTCATCATGTAATCGATTTTTGTTTTAATTAATTATTGTGGGTTCTAGTTTTGTGAGTGTTACAGATATGCGTAAAGGTACATTCACGCCAATTTTGTTTTCGTCGCCATAATAGCCATAACCTTTAAAGGATGGTAAGATGAGGTCCAGTGATTCTCCAACTTGCATCATTTTTAACGCTTCTCGAAGTCCACTAATAAGCTCTTGCTTATCCATCACATATGTTTTTGGACTCAGTTCTTCTTTGCTATAAATCACGTTGCCGTTCAGGTCGCTTATTTGGTAATCAAATACAACGCGGTCTCCAAATTTTGGCTTTAACCCACTTGTAAGACTGTCTTTTTGAATGTATCTAACATAAAATCCGCTTTGCGTTGCAGTATATATACTGGTCGTATCTTTTTTAAGAATGTTCTCGATACTCGCGATTTCTTGAGCGATTCTCTCTTGATTTCTAGCGACAGATTCGTTGATAAAGCTGCCCGAACTAACAGTAATAGGACGTCTAGCCTCGGGAGTTTTGCAACTCACCAAAACAACAGCCAAAAGCAGGGTAAAAACCATCAATTTATTCATCGACTAGGGCGGTTTTATAGTGAGGCAAGATACTAATAAAATCAGTAATCGTATCGTCTAGTGATTTATCGCTTTTTCCGCCAGCGGCGTTAATATGCCCACCTCCGTGAAAATAATCACGGGCCATTTGATTTACAGATAAATCACCTTTGCTTCGCAACGAAATTTTAATAATTTGATCTTTTCTACTTTCGATAAAGATAACAGCAAGTCGTGTGTTTTTTATGGAAAGCGCATATTGAACAAAGCCCTCTGTATCTCCCTTTTTAAAACTGCAAGAGTCTAGTTCTGATTGAGAAAGCGAAATATATGCCGTATTGTATTCTGGCAATACTGTCAAATTTTTTAAGGCGATTCCTAAAAGTTTCAAACGATCTGGCGAATTGGTATCGTATACGTTTTGATGTATAGCAGTATTTGGCGCGCCTTTGTCTATTAAATCTGCAATGACACGATGCGTGGTGCTCGTAGTTGCGGGAAACCTGAACGAACCAGAATCTGTCATTATCCCGGTATAAAGGTTGGCTGCCATGTCTGCATCTATCAAGCGTAGCATACCCAAACGGTCAATAAAGTGATATACCATCTCAGATGTAGAACCCATGCTCGCATCACTATAAACATATTTGGCATAGTCTTCTGGAGCCTGATGATGATCGATCATCACATAGGTAGCCTTGCTGCCTTCAAAAGCCGATTGCATGGCTCCCACACGAGACAAATCGTTAAAGTCTAGCGTAAAGATAAAGTCGGCTTCCTTAATTTTTAATTCTGCCCGTTTTGGGTTTTTGTCGTAAACGTCTATACTCTCAGAAGTAGGCATCCACTTTAAAAAATCTGGAAAATCGTTGGGCACCATTACGGTTACTTGGTGATTTAACTTTTTAAGAAAACTACCTAAGGCAGCCGTCGAACCAAGGGCGTCTCCGTCAGGGTTTTTATGACCGATGACCACAATTTTTTTAGGAGTTGCTAAGTGCTGCTGTAACTCGGTAAATAGGCTGTTTTCCATACGCGGCGAAGATACAATTTATTAATGATTTGGTGATATGACTCCCGCCGATTATGATTACTTTTACATATAATTAACGCTTAAGAGAACACTATGAAAATACTACGTATCACCTTACTTATTATCTCTATTACCCTATTCGGATGCAAGGATTCGTCTAAAAAACAGGCAGGTATTAACCAAGAGACTCAAATAAGCGATGTAAAACCGCAAAACGATTTTACCATTGTCTTTGCGAGTTGTAACGATCAAGAAAGAGAACAACCTTTATGGGAGCCAATAATCGGGCATGCACCAGATCTTTTTATTTGGGGTGGAGACAACATCTATGCAGATACAGACGATATGCAAAAGATGAAGGCAGACTACGACAAATTAAAGGCTAATGAGGGTTATACAAAGCTTCGCGGAATGACGGCTGTTATTGGTACTTGGGACGATCACGATTACGGCCTAAACGATGGCGGAGTAGAGTGGGCTGTAAAAAATCAAGCACAAGATCTGTTTTGGGATTTTTTAGAGGCCAAAGAAGACGACCCACTTCGTGATCAAGTAGGCGTTTATCATAAAAAAGTATATAACACAGATGCAGGTAGTGTTCAGGTTTTATTGTTAGATACTAGAAGCTTTCGCACAGCGATGAACCCTGATTCTGATCCAGACCGTCGTTACAAAGCATGGCCACAAGATCACGAAGGCACCGTTTTAGGGGCTGCTCAATGGGAATGGCTTACCGAACAATTACAAGATGACTCCCATGATTTTACCATTATTGTAACGAGCATACAGTTTTTAAGCGGTGATCATGGGTACGAAAAATGGGATCATTTTCCAGGAGAAGTGGCAAAAATGTATGAAACTCTCAAAGAGGCCAAAGCCCCTAATGTTTTTATGCTTTCTGGAGACAGACATCATGGCGAAATACAATTAAATAAAGATGCAGGTCTTTCGTATCCTTTAGTAGAACTTACTTCTAGTGGACTAACTCATACCTTCCCTGGCACTCCTTTTGAACCTAACCCGTATCGAATTGGAGAAGGCACAAAAGAGCTTAATTTTAGTGTGATAAAGCTCGATTTTGAAAAGAAGCAAGTCACCTTCGAGCTTAGAGGAAAAGACGATCACCTTTTCGAGATGATGTTACGACAGTATTAAACATTTAATTTTTACTGGTTTTGAATAGGTAATTCCATATTTTTGCAAAAATTTTTTGAAACACCCATGAGAACAGACAGAACGTTTACCATGTTAAAGCCAGACTCCGTAGAAAAAGGAAACGTTGGCGCAATCATTGAAAAAATAACAGCTGCCGGTTTTAGAATCGTAGCCATGAAGCTTACGCAAATGACCACGGCAGATGCCCAAGAGTTTTACGCAATCCACAAAGAACGTCCGTTCTTTGGTGAATTAGTAGAATATATGACTCGCGGCCCTATCGTTTCGGCAATCTTAGAAAAAGAGAACGCCGTTGCAGATTTTAGAACGCTTATTGGAGCGACTAATCCAGAAGAAGCTGCAGAAGGAACGATCCGTAAATTATATGCTGCCTCTATTGGAGAGAACGCAGTACACGGTAGTGATAGCGATGAGAATGCTGCTATAGAAGGCGCTTTTCATTTTGCAGGGAGAGAGATGTTTTAATTAACATCCATACCAAAAACATAAAACCCGCCTTGAGCGGGTTTTTTTATTTTAAGATTATTTTTTTGACCAGCGGTTTGCCCAATTCTTCGTTAAGCATGTCAATAATCTTTTGTTTACCATAGCTAAGTTCTTCTCTTAGCACAGAAGAACTCAAATTTACGTGTAGTGTATCTCGTTCGAGATAAATAGAGGTGGTGTATTTTGCTATAGCTACCCCCATCATTTGGTTCCAGGCATCGCGCACAGCTACTTTGTCCAATCCTTTTTCTAGTTTTCCAGATTGAATGATGTTCTTTAGAATCGCTCCTAAGGGTTGTTCTTCTCTATTGCGCTTTTTAGCCACTATTCTATATTTATCTGCCTGTTGAATCGTTTGTATTTATACAAATTGCCATCTTTGTTTTGAACAACTAACACACTGTCTTTGGCAGTAATCACAGTTTCTTGCCAGCTGTCATATGGCGTTTTATAGTACAAAACAAGACCTTCTTCTGAGTCGCCAAAAGTAAAGCTTTCCTGTGACCTTGAAGTATAATAAGTGCCTTTCAAGGTGGGCGAAAGTTTTTTTCTAATTCCCAAACTATCTTCGATCGAAATAAAGTCTATCGTAGTGCTTATGTCAAAATCTTTTTTGCTGCCATCAGGGAATTCGACCTGCGTGATTTCCCAATACCCAGAAAGATTATTTAGTTGGGCCTGAGGGTCTGGGTTGGCACAACTCAAAAGTAACAGTAAGCCGATAAGTGCTAGTTGCTTCATAACGAAAACATTTTATAGGATTGATGCACCCTAGAGATCACCTCTTCTGTGCGCTCAGGGTGTGTATCGCTTAAAAAGATCTGCCCAAAATCTTCTTGTTCGACCAACGATAATAACTGTTCTACACGCTGTTCGTCTAGTTTGTCAAAAATATCGTCGAGCAATAAAATCGGGTCTTCTGAGGCTTGTTTTTTTACAAAATCAAACTGCGCTAGTTTTAAAGCGATTAAAAACGATTTTTGCTGGCCCTGCGATCCAAACTTCTTAATAGGATGTCCTTCTATAGTAAGTTGTAAATCGTCTTTGTGTATCCCTTGTGAGGTGTATTGTAAGATGCGATCCTTCTGTATGTTGTTCTTGAGTAAAGTACCCAAATCAGCCGTAGATAATTGGCTATTATACGAAACTGCGACGGCTTCGTTATCACGACTAATCGTTTTATAGCGCTTTAAAAAAATGGGCGTAAACTCCTCGATAAACTCATTGCGTTTATGGTGTATTTGCGTGCCAAGCTCTGTGAGTTGTTCGTTATAAATGGCTATGGTATCCGGATTAAATGTGCTGTTAAGAGCAAAATATTTTAAAAGAGAATTGCGCTGGCTGAGCGTACGATTGTAGTCTATCAAATTTTTAAGATAGACCTGATCACTTTGTGCAATCACTCCATCGATAAACTTACGGCGAGTTTCGCTCCCTTCTATGATGAGGTCTCTATCTGCTGGCGAAATTATGACTAGCGGAATAAATCCTATATGATCTGCAAGGCGATCGTAAGCTTTTGCGTTGCGTTTAATAATCTTTTTTTGACCCTTTTTTGCGCTTACAAGCACCTTTTCTGCCTTGTCTTTTTTAAGGTAAACCGCATCTAGAACAAAGAAGTCTTTACCGTGCTGTATGTTCTGACTTGTGACAGGATTAAAATAACTTTTACCAAAAGACAAATGGTAAATTGCATCAAGAACATTGGTTTTACCAACGCCATTATTACCCACAAAACAATTTATTTTTGAATCGAATTCAAACTGAATTCCTTCAAAGTTTTTGTAATTAACTAAAGATAAAGAGGTTAGAATCATTAAATTTTACAAAAGCCACATGGGCATAAATTGCTCAAAGTGAGCAAAATCAACACTTTTACAGACTGCAAATTATCTAAAAATAACGAATAAATTCTCTTTAAAATTCTAATAAAAATTTTATTTTTGCCCCTCAATTAAACAAGACTATGGCAACGTACAAGAAAAGAGGGCACAAGCCAAAAACCAAAGTAGAAAAGCAAGCGCAAATAGAACAGGATTCTACAACCGCAGAGGTTTTTAATACGTTGGACCAAGGAGCTTCTAAAACAGAAGCATGGGTTGCTAAAAATCAGAACATCATTTTAGGAGTTATTGGTGCTATCGCAATTATAGTGTTAGGCTTTTTAGGATATCAAGAATATATTCAGAAACCAAAAGAGCAAAAAGCGCTTAACGAGATGACGCAGGCTCAGACCTATTGGGAACAAGCCCTTACTGCACAAAATGCAGATTCTCTTTATACATTATCTCTTAACGGTGGCGGTGGTCAATACGGATTTTTAGAAATTATCGAAAAGTACGGTGCTACCAATGCAGGTAATTTGGCACAATATTACGCTGGAGTTGCATACTTAAACAAAGGCGAATACCAAAATGCGATCAATCATTTAGACGCGTTTAAAGGAGACGATGCGATTATTGCACCAAGAGCAACAGCCGCCATCGGTGATGCTTTTAACGCTCTCGATCAAAAAGAGCAAGCTCTTGAGTATTATGCAAAAGCTGCCAAGATGGCCAGCAACGAGTTTTCTACTCCGCAAAACCTTTTAAAGGCGGCTCGCATGGCTTTAGACTTAGGCAAGGCTAGCGAGGCTATGGGATATTTACAACAAATTAAAGATTCCTATACCAATTCGGCAGAAGCCACTCAAGCCGAGCTTTACATGGGTATGGCAGAGGCAATGCAATAAGGATGGCTACGGCAAATAAAAATCTTTCGTCTTACGACAAAAACAAAATCCCAAACGCTAAGAACATGCGCTTTGGGATTGTTGTTTCTGAGTGGAACGATTCCATTACAGAAAACCTTTTTCAAGGAGCTTTTGACACGCTTAAAGACTGCGGGGCTATTAACGATAACATCGTTAGGTGGAACGTTCCTGGTAGTTTTGAGCTTATTTACGGATGCAAACGCATGGCAGAGTCTTACGACATGTTAGATGCGATTATCGCTGTTGGATCTGTGATTCAAGGCGAAACCAAACATTTTGATTTTGTGTGCGAAGCGGTTTCTCAAGGCATTAAGGATTTAAATGTACTTGGTAAGATTCCGGTGATCTTTTGCGTACTAACCGATAATAATATTCAGCAGTCTATCGATAGAAGCGGGGGAGCCCATGGCAATAAAGGTACAGAGGCTGCCATAGCTGCTATTCAAATGGCACAATTGCGTTTAGATTCGACCTTTTAATTAGCTGGCATTATTTTTGTTTTTGTTTATGCAGGAAATAACTTCCTAAACTCTGCTATTTTGAGTAAATTTAACAGCTGTTTTGAGATTGCATAATTGATTTTTTTATCGCTTTTTTTAGATAAATAATTTGTTAAGCAAGAGAGCAGCAAATCGATCGTAGGCATGAAACTCAATCTTTCAAAACGCACCAGACAAAACAAGCGATATAATTATACGCCTCGCTATTATGACGGCAAAGAAAAAGGAAACCCTTACGACTTTGGAACCAAAATCGAAAAATCTAGAGACTCTTATAACACGGTAGATTTTGGAAACCATTGGCGTGATGCTCGCAATAGTAGTAGAACGCGTTCTAATCGCGGCTTAAACAGAACTATTATTTATATAGTGGCGATTTTGGTATTCTTGTTTTTATGGTTGATCGACTTTGATTTATCCATTTTTAGCAAGGCCCGTTAATGGCAGATATCATTCAACTTTTACCCGATCATGTTGCGAATCAAATCGCAGCTGGAGAAGTAGTGCAACGCCCAGCTTCTGTAGTAAAAGAACTGCTAGAAAATGCCGTCGACGCCGGAGCATCTCACATTAAATTAGTGATTAAAGATGCCGGCAAACGCCTGATTCAAGTTATTGATGATGGGGTCGGGATGTCTGAGGCAGATGCTACTGCCTGCTTTGACAGGCATGCAACTTCTAAGATATCGACAGCACAAGACTTATTTGCCTTAAACACCAAAGGGTTTAGAGGTGAGGCCCTGGCAAGTATAGCTGCGATTGCAAAAGTCGAACTTAAAACGCGTCAAAAGGGCGATGAGTTGGGCACCCATGTAAAAATTGAAGGCAGCAAAATAGTTTCGCAAGAATCTTGTGTTACCAATGTTGGAACTGTAGTAACTGTAAAGAATCTGTTTTATAATATTCCTGCCCGTCGTAATTTTTTAAAAAGCACCAATGTAGAACTACGCCATATTATCGATCAGTTTCATCGAGTAGCATTGGCACACCCGGATATAGCCTTTGATTTAGATAACAACGATTCGGCCTTGTTTAATTTGCCTAAGGCAAGTTTAAAGCAACGCATCATTGGAATCTTTGGCGCAAAAACAAAAGAACGACTGGTACCTGTTACAGAGCAGACCGAACTGATTAAAGTAGATGGGTTTGTACTCAAGCCCGAATTTGCCAAGAAAAGTAGAGGGGATCAGTACTTTTTTGTGAACGACCGGTTTATCAAATCCTCTTATTTGCATCACGCGGTACTTTCTGCTTACGAAGGGCTATTGGCAGAAAAATCAAATCCTGGCTATATTTTATACTTAACGATAGCTCCAGAAGCGATCGATATTAATATACATCCCACAAAGACAGAAATAAAATTTGAGAACGAGCAGGCCATTTACGCTGTGATTCGAGCTACCGTAAAACATAGCCTGGGGCAGTTTAGCATTGCACCTGTGCTAGATTTTAATCGTGATTCGGCCTTAGACACTCCTTATGACTACAGACAAAAAGCCCCTAAGAATCCAACGATAGAGGTTGATCCGTCTTTTAACCCTTTTAAAGAAGAGTCTAAAACAAACTACGGAGGTGGATTTAAAAAACCCAAGCCCCAGCAGTGGGAAAGCTTATACACGGGCTTTAAACAGGAACAGGAGCTAGCAGATTCACAAATAGAATCCTTGGTTTTTGAGGCGCCTGAATCGAACGAAATGTTGTTTACAGAACCGACTCAGCCCTCTTTTGATAATTGTTTTCAATTGCAGGCCAAATATATCGCAAGCCCCATAAAAAGCGGATTGTTGTTGGTACATCAAAATAGAGCGCATCAGCGTGTACTATTCGAGACGTTTTTGGCCAATGCCAAAACGGGCGATGGGATAAGCCAACAATTGCTGTTTCCTTTAGAATTGCGACTTAGTAAACCAGATTTGGCCCTGTTATTAACATCGAGAGAAACCTTGGAGCAAATGGGCTTTGTGATTTCTAAAGTAGGCGAGGAGGCGATCTTTTTTGAAGCTTTGCCCGTAAAAGTAGGGCCTACAACCATCGAACAATTGATAGACGATTTGCTAGCCGACTTACAAAGTTTTGTGCCTTCTGAGCAAAACAGCATGCACCAACTAATGGCTAGATCGATGGCTCATAACCTCGCGATTAAGACGGGGCATATATTAAAGAAAGATGAGCAAAAGCAACTTATTCACGAACTTTTTGCGTGTAACGAACCCGCTTTTTCTCCGTCTAATAAAGTTGTTTTTAAAACGTTCTCTTTAGAGGACTTAGACAAAAATTTTTAAGCTTTGGCAAAAATAACCGAGACCGTTAAGGTTTTACTTATTATAAACATCCTGTTTTTTATTGGGTCTTCTGTAAAACCAGAATTGACCCATCCGCTTTTTGATCTGCATTACTTTGGCAATCCGGATTTTAAGTTTTGGCAGCCCATTACATCTATGTTTATGCATGGTAACTTGACGCATCTGCTCTTTAATATGATTGGGCTTTGGATGTTTGGTAGTGCTATGGAGCAAATTTGGGGACAACGAAAGTTTTTGTTCTTTTATTTTTCGGCAGGATTAGGAGCTGTATTGCTTAATTCGGCGGTGAGTTATTTCGAAATCCAGGCGGGCATGCAACAAATGATTGCCGATGGTTTTTCACAAGATTATATAGATGGACTCTTGGCAAACGGACGTCTGATAGAAACCTATGATTGGTTTTATACCTTTTATGGCCGAATGTTAGGTGCTTCGGGTGCAGTATACGGTATTTTGGTGGCCTTTGCCTGGTATTTTCCTAATGCAAAATTAATGCTCATCTTTTTACCGGTACCTGTCGCTGCAAAATACTTTGTGCCTGCTTTGTTAACCTTAGATCTCGTCTTTGGATTTACCGGTGCGGCCACTGGCATAGCACATTTTGCTCATATAGGAGGAGCGGTATTTGGTTTTGTAATGGCCTATTTTTGGAAGAAAACTGGGTATAACCCACAACGTTGGAATTAGCATGAGTAATAGTTTAGCCTATAAATACAAATCGGCCAGTGTGCTTATTAAGATTATCGTAATAAATATTGCGGTCTTTTTAGTGTTCTATTTGGGCTCGTTTATTTTGAATATTCCCGAGGCTACCGCAAAGTCTTGGTTTGTGCTCCCCACCGATTTCTCTACGTTTATTTTACAGCCTTGGTCGATTGTTACCTACATCTTTTTGCATAGCGGTTTTTGGCATATTTTCTGGAATATGCTCATACTGTATTACTTTGGTAATTACGTTGAGAATCTTTTTAGAGGCAAGCGTTTGCTCACGATCTTTCTTTTAGGCGGAATCGCTGGAGGCTTGCTTTATATGCTGGCTTATAATCTTTTTCCGGCATTTACAAACGAAGGCATAAACGGAAAACTACAAGGAGCCTCGGCAGCTGTTTATGCTGTTATGGTTTTTATTGCGACCTATTCGCCCAACTCAGAAATGCGAATTTTTAAGTGGAACATAAAGTTATGGCATATCGCATTGTTCTTTGTGCTTAAAGACTTGATATCACTTCCTGCTTCTGGTAACGCTGGAGGGCTCATCGCACATATGGGCGGCGCCTTATTTGGGTATCTATACGCCACACAACTAACCAAAGGAAATGACATAGGCGCATGGTTTGATCGTCTAATGGATAGCGTGAGCAATATGTTTAGCACCAGAAAGAAAGCTCCTTTTAAAAAGGTACACAAAAACAAAACAACCTATCAAAGCAGTGGTAAAAAGAGAACTACAGACGAGCGTCAGCAGCAAATAGATGCAATTTTAGATAAAATCAGCAAAAGCGGTTACGAGAGTTTGAGTAAAAAAGAAAAGGATTTTTTGTTTAAAGCAGGCAACGATACCCCGTAAACTATGGCCAAACTCAAACTGCTTTCTAATAAAACGATTTTTGGATTAAATATAATTGTGGCATTGCTCGCGATGCTCTCCTATTTAACACCTTATATTCCACCAAAGAGTTTTCCGTTATTGGCGGGCATAAGTTTGGCAGTGTCTCCGTTGATGATGCTCAATATTTTATTCTTGATTTATTGGATCATAAGAATCAAGAGGCGCATGTGGCTCTCTGCTTTAGTGATGTTTATTGGGATATATCATTTTAATGCATTTTTACAGCTTCCTGGCGGTGACAATCCTTTGCCAAAGGATTCGGCACAGATTAAAGTAATGTCTCATAATGTAAGGCTGTTTGAGGCCTACGAGCCCGATCCAGATAAGGAGGTAAAGCAAAAGATCAATGCTCTTATTAGCCAGCAGCAACCCGATATTTTGTTTTTTCAGGAGTACTATGAGCTAGAAGGATTACAGTTTGCAGCGTATCCGTATAGTTATGTTCACTTTAAGCCTAAACACAAAATGGGACATGCCATTTTTTCTAAATATCCCCTTTTAAATAAGAAGGCTTTTGATTTTAAAGGGACGTCTAACAACACCATCTATGCAGATGTAGTTGTTGGTAAGGATACACTTAGAGTATACAATATGCATTTGCAGTCCTACAGAATATCGTCTAGCGTGGCAGATTTTGAACAAAAAGACACCCAAAGTTTTAAAGATAGAATTCAAGGGGCTTTTGTAGAACAACAACAACAGGCCGAAGCCATTTTGGAGCATATTTCAAAGTCGAATTTACCCGTAATTTTAGGCGGCGATTTAAACAACACGGCTTTTTCGTATATCTATCGACAGATTAATAAATCGTTCAAAGATAGCTTTGTTGCTAAAGGCGCAGGTTTAGGCACTACCTATAAAGTAGATTATTTTCCTTTAAGAATTGATTACATTTTTGCCGGAAAAGGCTTAGAGATTCATTCTCATAAATCGCTCAAAAGCAATTTTTCTGATCACAGACCCATAGTAAGCACTATCTATTGGGGCGCTACCAGTGTGAAAGATTCTAAATAAGTTATCGCATTTGGGCCTTCGTTAAAAAGTAAATCTAACACGCTCAAATTTTCTAAAAACCCATGGGAAGTCTCAAAAACCTGCAGATAAGGTGTGAAAGACACTTGCGAGTTTCGCTTGCAGTTTATTAAAAATCTGGCATCTGTTTGCGAAGGTTCAATTTGGAAGCTAGCGGTGTGTTCTATCTTTGAGTCTATCCCTAATAATTCCACCAAGAGATTAAAAATGGTCAGATTAAGTTGCATTAAACTTTCTGGCGGATTGTCATAAAGTGGGGCAAATTCGTCTTCGTAAAATTCAAAATAAGGCGAAGTTCTATATGCCGTTTGTATCGAACGCCAATGATCACGTTGCCAAGTAAAATTGCTTTCTGGCGTTACCTGAGTCGTTTTTTGTCGCTCCCCAGTTTTAGAATGTCGTATAGGAATTGTAAGCGTTAGCAGTCCATTGCTATGAGCAATATTACAGCGATTGCGATAGGTTTGTTTTTGGTAATTATCACAAACTTCTAAAAACACTTCTTTGGCCTGTGCTACCCAAGCCATGGTCTCTATACTAGCGTAATAGGCTGGATGAACAACAATAGATTCCATGCCGTGTTTAATTTAGGCTTTTGCTTTTTTGCGTCTTTTTCTAAAGAAGTCAAATACAAACCATGCCACCAAAAGTCCTAAAAACAATTTAAAATACGACACTGGTTCGCCAGATCCGCCCACGGTGGTAAACAATCGCTCCCAACGTACTTTGTTAGCAAATCCATCGCCTTTACCATCCCAACTCATCCAAACAAAAACGGGTTTGCCAATCACATGATTATACGGCACAAAGCCCCAAGTACGTGCGTCTTCACTGTTGTTTCTGTTGTCTCCCATCATCCAGTAATAGTCCTGTAAAAAGGTGTATTCTGTGATGGGTTGCCCATTTAACAACACTTGATTTCTCGATTCGGTGATGGTTTGGTCTACGCCAAACTCACTGCCTTCGTATACCTCAATAATCCGCTTGTATAACGAAATAGTCTTGGTATTAATCTCGACGGTAGCTCCCTTCTGCGGAATATAAATGGGCCCAAAGTGATCGTTGTTCCAAGGGTATCTTGGGTTGTAAGGGAAAGTGCCTCGATCCCAAACACCAGCTTCGCCTTTTAAAGGTACTATATCTGTAACGTCTGGGTGATTTTGAAATTTTTCCTTCGCCTGATCGGTCATCTGAAGCAAATAAATAGGCCTATCCTGCGCCATTTGATTTACATCAGAGATATCGAAACGCTCGTTAAAATAAATGAGGTCTCGCTCTGTTAAAAATCGAGAGAAGCCCACATAATAGCCAAATTGTAACTTGGCTCTATCTGGCAATACATTTTGCGTTCCATTTATATGTACATAGCCATCACGTACAGATAGTGAATCTCCAGGTAAGCCAACACAACGTTTTACGTAGTTGGTTTTTTTATCGATGGGTTTATAATGATTTAGCCCATCTACCAATCTTGGTGCTCCAACCGCATTTAACGTGTCTACTGGCCAGTTAAACACTACAATGTCGTTACGCTTAATACTCTGAAAACCTGGAAGCCTGGTATAAGGCGACTTTAAATCGGGATTGTATGATTTCTTCTTTACAAACGGAATCGTATCGTGTACCATAGGCAGCGCGATAGGTGTCATTGGTGTTCTGGCGCCGTAGTGAAACTTGCTCACAAAAAGATAGTCGCCTACCAATAGCGTTTTCTCTAAAGAAGACGTGGGAATCGTAAAGGGTTGCATCACATAGGTATGCACTAAGGTTGCCGCTACGACTGCAAACAAAATAGAACTAACCCATTCTCCGGCATTGGTTCTGGGATGTAAGTCGCGATCTTTTACGTAGTTTACGTCTTCTATGTAGTTTATATAATAGATGTAAAAGCCAAGGGTAACTATCCCCAAAAAGGTGTCATGAGATTTGTTTTTGCCAAAGCTTCTTAAGGTTTCTACCCAAATTACAGGAAACATAATCAGGTTAACAATAGGCACAAATAGCAACAACGTATACCACCAAGGACGATTTATAATCTTCATCAAAATCACCGCATTATAAACAGGTACAGCGGCTTCCCAGGCTTGTCTTCCGGCTTTTATATAAAGCTTCCAGGTTCCTGCAAAATGTACGGCCTGAACAATAAGTATAAAAAGTAAGAGTCCTTGTAATGTCATGTATTTAAGCGTATTAAAGTGCTAAGTACTTAAAAATTTTAGCAACCTATTTTTTGTTTAACGAATGTTTAGCACATCCTTCATTGTAAATATTCCTTTTTTGTCGATGATCCAAGCCGCCGCGGCAATGGCTCCTTTGGCAAAGCCATCTCTGGAATGCGCCTCATGGCTAATGCTAATGGTATCTTCTGGCGAGCTGTATGCAATGTTGTGTGTGCCTTTTACATCGCCTTCTCGTATGGCCTCAATATGAATGCTATTTTCTTTATTGGCCTCTAAACTCCATTCAGTATAACTTGTGTTATCTATTATCTCTTGTGCCAATGTTATTGCGGTTCCGCTAGGCGCATCGAGCTTTTGGGTATGATGAATTTCTTGCATTTGAACCGTATACTGGGTATCGCCCATTAATTTTGCAAGTTGTTCGTTAATGGCAAAAAAAATATTTACGCCCAAACTAAAGTTAGAAGCGTATAAAAAAGCTCCATCGTTTTGAACACAATATGCTACCAGTTCGTCATAATTGGCTAACCAACCTGTAGTGCCGCTAATCACAGGAACACCTGCGTCTATGGCTAATGTACAATTTTTAAAGGCTGCACTAGGAACCGAAAAGTCGATTGCTACATCGGCTCCATTAAAGCTTGTCAAATGATCTGAATCTGTGGTAGCAACTACGATTTGATGCCCTTGTTCTGACGCAATACGTTCTATTGCTTTGCCCATTTTTCCGTACCCAAGTAGCGCAATTTTCATGATTCTTTAATTAGAAATAGAATAGCGCAGGCTAAGACCATAGCTGGCCGTTGTCGTTACTGGGTCTAAATTAATGGCCGGGACTAAAGAGAGATCGTCGTTTACATTGTATTGCCGTAAATGCGCATCTACATTGGCATCTATGATATTAACTAAGTAAAAAGCAACAGACACAATAATACTTATGTCTTTGTTTTTTTGTGCCCTTCGTTGTGCGTCAATTAGTCTGTCGTTGCTAATTAAAGGGCCTGTTTCTGGATCACCATAAAATTCGTCGTCGATAAACCCAGCAAGTCGCCGTTTATAAGCATCTCTAAAACGATTGTATTCGTCGTTTTGTTGGGTATAAAAATAAATTCCTGTGGCAATTCCAGCATAAATGATAGGAATCTTCCAATATTTTCTGTTGTAAGCTTGCCCTAAACCTGGCAATACTGCCGAATAGAAAGCCGCTTTAGAGGGAGCCAGTGGGTCGTAATCTAGTAATACCTTTTCCTTTTTGGGTTTGCGAACTGTGTCGGTAACAACGACTAATGAATCTTGCGCAGTAGTCACAGAGGTTCCGCAGAGTAGTACAAAAAGAATCAATAGCAAATTAGCCTTCACCTTGTATTCTTTTAGAGATTCGCTCCAATTCGGCTTTGCTGTCAAAAGTGATTACCATTTTGCCTTTACCCTTGCTGTTCACTTGAATGGCAGTTTTTGCCCCTAGGGTAGTTGCAAGCTGCTCTTGGTACGTTTTTGCATATTTAGGTTGAGAGCTACTTTTGACTTTATTTTTAGTAGGTTTTTGGCCTCTTACCAAGGCTTCGGTTTCGCGCACCGACAAATTTTTATTGATGATTTGAGAATAAATCTCAAGTTGTTGTTCTTGATCTTCTATGTTGATAAGGGCTCTACCATGTCCCATACTTATAAAGCCATCACGCATACCGGTTTGCACAATAGGATCGAGTTTTAACAGCCGCAAATAGTTGGCGATTGTAGATCGTTTTTTACCCACCCTGTCGCTCATTTCTTCCTGAGTAAGGTCTATTTCTTCTATTAAACGCTGATACGATAAGGCAATTTCTATAGGATCTAAATCTTGACGCTGAATGTTTTCTACCAACGCCATCTCTAGGGATTCTTGGTCGTTGGCAATGCGTATGTAAGACGGTATAGTTTTTAACCCGATTAACTTAGAAGCTCTAAAACGACGTTCTCCAGAAACCAATTGATAGCTGTTAAAGCCCATTTTACGCACTGTTATTGGCTGAATAACTCCTAACTCGCGTATAGAAGAAGCAAGTTCGCGTAGCTGTTCTTCGTTAAAACTGGTACGGGGCTGAAAAGGATTTACATCGATGCTTTCTATGTCGAGCTCTACGATGTTACCCACTACCTTATCTGCGTTCTTATCGCCGGCAGCTTGTATATCATTTTGAGGGTCTTTTAAAAGTGCAGACAACCCTCTTCCTAATGCTTGTTTTTTTGTCGCTTTGGCCATCTATGCCTTGTTTTTTTCGATAAGTTCTTGTGCCAAACTTAAGTAATTATTGGCACCTTTACTACCTGCGTCATAACTTATAATACTCTCGCCATAACTCGGAGCTTCACCCAATCTAACATTACGCTGAATAATAGTTTTAAAAACCATCTCGTCAAAGTGTTTTCTTACTTCTTCTACCACTTGGTTAGAAAGGCGCAAACGTTGGTCATACATAGTTAGTAAAAGCCCTTCGATATCTAACGATTCGTTGTGAATTTTTTGTACACTTTTAATAGTATTTAACAGTTTGCCCAAGCCTTCTAAGGCAAAATATTCACATTGTATAGGAATCATGACAGAATCGGCGGCTGTAAGGGCGTTAAGTGTTAGTAGTCCGAGCGAGGGAGCACAATCGATGATAATATAATCATAGTCCTCTTTAAGATGCGTAATAGCCTCTCTAAGCATGTACTCACGTTGCTCCTTATCTACCAATTCGATTTCGATTGCGACCAAGTCGATATGGGCAGGAATCAAATCTAAATTTGGCGAATCGGTTGGGATGATTACCTCTTTAGACGAAGCAGTATGCTCTAGCAATTGATAGGTTCCTTTTTGTACACTGGCCACGTCAATACCTAGTCCAGAGGTACTATTTGCCTGAGGATCTGCATCTATTAATAATATTTTTTTCTCTAGAACACCCAAACAGGCAGCCAGATTCACAGAAGTAGTGGTTTTCCCGACGCCGCCTTTTTGATTAGCAATAGCAATTATTTTGCCCATAGGTAGGTTTATATTCAAGCTTTAAAAATACAACTAATTGCTCGTTTAGAAAACCTATTTTGTTAACAGGAAGTAAACAAATTTTGCTCGAAATAGGGAGTTGTTAACGAATTGCAGTTTTGATTATCTCTGGTTCTGAGTAGCTAAAATACAGTTATTTGTTTTTCTTGGCGCGAATCATAGTAAAACATTTTACCACCCACGGGGTTTATTCGTGTTATTTACTTTTCTTAGCCCTTATCATAGCTTCGAGCATATCCCACATTTGTTGGGGGACTTCTTCAAGTATATTCATCTGGCCAGCGCCTTTAAGCCACTCACCTCCATCAATGGTAACCACTTCGCCGTTGAGATAGTGCGAAAAGTCAGAAACCAAATAAGCAGCTAAGTTGGCCAGTTCTTGATGGTCTCCTACACGTTTTAATGGCACTTTTTTACTCAGGTCAAATTTCTCTTTAAGGTCTCCTGGCAATAATCGATCCCATGCACCTTTGGTAGGGAAGGGGCCAGGAGCAATGGCGTTAAATCTTATACCATATTTTGCCCATTCTACAGCCAAAGAACGCGTCATGGCCAAAACACCAGCCTTGGCGCTGGCACTAGGTACCACATAAGCAGAACCCGTCCAAGCATACGTTGTTACGATATTGAGAACTGTTTTGTTTTCTTCTTTTTTATCGATCCAATGTTTCCCAAATGCCAGTGTACAGTTTTTGGTGCCTTTTAAAACGATATCGATAATGGTGTCAAAGGCGTTTGCAGACAACCTTTCTGTAGGCGAAATAAAATTTCCTGCAGCGTTGTTAAGTAAAACGTCTACAGTTCCGAAGGCTTCTACAGATTTAGCTACCAAATTTTCTACCTGATCGTAATGTCTCACATCACAACCTACGGTAAGCACTTTTCCTCCTGTTTGGGCTTCTAACTCTGCCTTAACAGCTTCTAATTTTTCTGTATTTCTGGAGGTGATAACCACATTGGCGCCAAGCTCCAAAAAGTAGGTGGTCATAGATTTACCAAGGCCACTGCCACCTCCGGTAACAACAATTGTTTTTCCTTTCAATGCATCGTCGCGCATCATCTTTGCTGAATAATTCATAATTGTATTTAAATGTTTTTATATACTACACATTCGCTTATCGCGGGGTAGTCTATTATTTTTGGATGAACAAAGGTACCTACCTGTTTCATCCCTATTTTTTGCATCACTCTAATGGAGCCTTCGTTGGCCAAAGAAGCAAACGAATACACGGTATCGATGTTCCAATTATCCTTTGCCGCATCTAAACAAGCTTGGGCCCCTTCTGTCGCTAGACCCTTGTTCCAATGTTCTCTGCTTAATCGCCATCCAATATCTACATTAGGGGTGTAATCACTTTCAAAATCCTGATATGATATTCCAATAAAACCAATAAACTGCCCTGTTTCGATTAGGTCTGCTGCAAAATAGCAATATCCGTTTTTAGAATAACCACGCTGCATGCGAACAATAAAATCGTTTACTTGGTTCATCGACAGTAAAAACGGGAAATACCGCATCACCTCACTGTCATTGCAAAGGACATGATATGCCACAGCATCATTTTTAGTCCAATTACGCAACCCAAGTCTTGGAGTAATAATATCGTAGTCTGGCATTTAAGATGCTGTTTCTATTAAAATCTCTAACATCTCAATAGCGGCTTGCGAAATTTTTGTTCCGGGCCCGTACACTGCAACGGCTCCCGAATCAAATAAAAACTGATAATCTTGTACTGGAATAACACCGCCTACGATTACCATTATGTCTTCGCGGCCGTAGCCTTTTAAAGCTTCTATTACTTGCGGAACCAAGGTTTTGTGACCTGCGGCCAAAGATGATACACCCAAGATGTGTACATCGTTCTCTATGGCTTGCTTAGCGGCTTCTGCTGGGGTCTGAAAAAGCGGCCCAATGTCTACATCAAATCCAACATCGGCATAGCCAGTGGCTACTACTTTGGCGCCTCTGTCATGGCCATCTTGTCCCATTTTTGCGATCATAATACGAGGGCGACGTCCTTCGATCTCTGCAAAATTATTGGCGAGTTCTTTGGCTTTTTCGAATGATGGATCTTTTTTTATCTCTTTACTGTACACTCCGCTAAAGGATTTAATTTGTGCTTTGTATCTGCCGTAGGTGTTTTCTAAAGCAGTACTTATTTCGCCTAATGTGGCTCTAGCCCGCGCAGCTTCTATAGCCAAAGCTAGCAAATTTTTGTGACCTGTCTCTGCGGCGAGAGTCAATTCGTTCAAGGCGTCTGTTACTGCTTGCTGATCACGCTCCGCCTTGATTCGATTAAGTTGATCAATCTGAGCTGCTCTTACTTTTTGGTTGTCTACATCAAGTATATGCAAAGGGTCTTCTTGTTCCAGTTCGTATTTATTAACCCCTACAATGATATCCTGACCACTATCGATTCTGGCCTGTTTTTTGGCGGCGGCCTCTTCTATGCGTAGCTTAGGTATACCAGCTTCTATCGCCTTTGTCATTCCGCCTAAAGACTCTACCTCTTGGATAAGATTCCAGGCTTTATGCATGATTTGATCTGTAAGTGATTCTACATAATAACTCCCCGCCCAAGGGTCTACCGTTTTTGTGATGCCTGTTTCTTTTTGAAGATACAATTGTGTATTTCGTGCGATTCTTGCAGAAAAATCTGTAGGCAAAGCAATGGCTTCGTCCAAGGCGTTGGTGTGCAAAGACTGTGTGCCTCCAAAGGCTGCGGCAGCTGCTTCGATACAGGTTCTGGCTACGTTATTAAACGGATCTTGTTGTGTGAGTGACCAGCCACTGGTTTGACTGTGGGTGCGCAAGGCCAACGATTTTGGGTTTTTTGGGTTGAATTGCTTTACGAGCTTTGCCCAAAGCATTCTTGCCGCCCTCATTTTTGCAATTTCCATAAAGTGATTCATTCCAATCGCCCAAAAGAAGGATAATCGAGGTGCAAAACTGTCGATTTCCATGCCTGCTGCAATGCCAGTGCGAATGTATTCTAAACCATCTGCAAGCGTATAAGCCAGCTCGATGTCGCAAGTGGCACCAGCCTCTTGCATATGATATCCAGAAATCGAAATCGAATTAAACTTTGGCATATTCGCCGCCGAATATTCGAAGATATCAGAGATAATTTTCATCGAAGGAGTAGGAGGGTAGATGTAGGTATTACGAACCATAAACTCCTTTAGAATATCGTTTTGAATCGTGCCCGATAATTGTGCTGGTGCGACTCCTTGTTCTTGTGCAGCCACAATATAAAACGCCATTATGGGCAGGACGGCGCCATTCATAGTCATAGACACACTCATCTTGTCCAACGGAATTTGATCAAAGAGCACTTTCATGTCTTCTACAGAGTCTATGGCGACACCAGCTTTACCTACGTCGCCAACCACTCGCTCGTGGTCAGAATCGTACCCGCGGTGTGTGGCCAAGTCGAAGGCGACAGAAAGCCCTTTTTGACCAGCCGCTAGATTACGTCTGTAAAAAGCATTGCTTTCTTGTGCTGTAGAGAAGCCTGCATATTGTCTAATGGTCCAAGGGCGACGCACGTACATCGTACTATAAGGGCCTCTTAAATTTGGTGCAATCCCCGCAACAAAATTAACATGCTCTAACTCTTGAATGTCTTTCTTAGCATACGCTTTTTTTATAGAAATGCCTTCTGCTGTAGGCTCCGACGTCCCGGAAAGTTGTTCGCTTGATTCCTGCGACTCAAATAAGGTTATATGTGAAACATCTTTTCTACTCACTGGCGTTGTTTAAATGATATCCTAAATTCATCAGGCGAGGATAATACGTAGACAAACCAATAAATAAAACCAAATGCTTATCGTCTAGAAGGCGTTTTATGTTTTTACGCAAGGGTTCGTCTAGTAATCGCGCCTGCATTTGGTCTACAGAAACCAAGGTTTGAATCGTTTGCTTAATGGTTTCGTCGCTTAATTTATCGATCAGACAGGCGGCAACAGGGTGTTTGTAATTAAGTTCAAATTGCCCATCTTTTTTTGTGAATAGACCTTCTTCTTTAACGAGCTCTTTTAGAATTAATATGCTTTGGTCGCTCACAATTTCTTTATAAGGAGCGGTACCATGAGAACCATGAGATACATAACTGGCAAATCCCCATTGGTAATACACAGGTGTTGTGGGACTGTAATTTCTAAAGTTGTAATGTACTGCTACATCTTCCTGAAAAGAATACATAGCTTCGTTAAGAAAGGCTTGATTCATTTGATCACAATCAATCCTTGGAGGTTGTTCTGCGTATTGGTAAGGGAAATCGTCGCCACAGCTCGTTACACTTAAGGCTAGAATAGTCATAAATATGTAAATCTTACTTTTCATTTTCAAGTCGTGTTTTTTCATACGTTTCGCTCAGTCTTTTGCTAATTATGGGTTCTATCAATGTTTTTCGAGATTTCTTTTTTACAAAGGGAAACAGCGCTATGGTTTCGCTTAGCTTTTCTTGTTCGTTAGCAAACAAATTGGTTCCTATGAGTTGTAAAGTGCCATCGTCAAAAGCTTTTTGTTCTTGTGCCGCATTCTCTTTAATCTTTCGCTGAATAGTTCCTGCTCTAAGCGAAGCCAGAAAACCACCGGCGTCTTCTATACTTTTAAAAAGATCGAGTGCTTTATTTGCGAGTTGTTGAGTTAAGGTTTCTATATAGTAGGCTCCATCTGCAGGATTTGTCGTAGCGCTCATATAGGCCTCATGCTTCATGACCAATAGCTGGTTTCTAGAGATTCGCTCTCCAAATTCGTTGCTTTTATGAAACACCACATCATAGGGTACATTGCAAATGGCATCTGCTCCGCCAATCGCAGCACTCATACATTCTGTAGTGGTGCGAAGCATATTTACATTATAATCGTAAATGGTTTTGTTACGCAATCCAGGTGAAGCAAGAATAGTACATTGTTCATCTTTACCATGTACCGCTGCGAGTTCTTTATAAAGAACTCTGAGGGCGCGAATCTTGGCGATTTCTATAAAATAATTAGAACCAGAGGCTACTGTAAAAGTGATGCCAATATTTTGGGTTTGCTCACCAAAATGATTCAAATATTCGTTAGCATGAGCCAGTCCGTAGGCTAGTTGCTGTACTGCGTTGGCTCCAGCATTGGCATAATGTGCCATATTTACACCGAGTATGCTTTGTGCTCTATTAGCCGCCAAACATACGGCTTCTAAACGTTGGTGATCTGTTTTTGAATTCTCAAACCAATTACCGTTTACTGCCAATTGATGCAATAGGTCTATACGAGCATGAAAGCGGGCTTTCTTGGTTTCTAAAAAGGCAGCAAGCTTGGTGTAAAATAGCTCGGACAAAAATGCGAAGTCTGCAAATATCACCACATTCGTAAGCGTGATATCATTAAAAACTTTTTCGTAATCAAATACACCGTTTGCCTTAAGCCAAAGCGAGTTGGCACCACCATTTATGGCTTGCTTTACGAGTTTGTTTGCCACAACCTCTTGATCTACAAACACGGCCTGAGTGATTAACCACTCGTCTGGCTGTCCTTTTATTGGGCTTATCTCTGGAGCTAAGTCTGCATGATAAATCGGGTTGATGTCTATTCCTTCTAAGGTCTTGGTCACCAAGGTTTGATTGTAGTCTGCACCCGCCAAATCTACCTGAATCTTTTGCTTCCAGGCTTTGGCAGAAACTCCCTCAAATTCATGTAGTAATTTTTTAGTCATCGATTGGAGCTATACTATCTGTAATTATAAAAATGTCTTCGTTTTCTCGCTTTAAATAATATTGTTCTCGCGCATATTTTTCGAGTTCGGCAGAGTCCTTCATTTTTTCGATAAACTCGGTATCGTTTGAAATTTGTTCTTGATAATATTTTTTGTTCTTTTCGAGCTCTTCTATATCATCGTTTAGCTCTTTATGAATAAAGTAATTATTGCTGTCTAATAATAGCATCCATGCCAAAAATATGGCAGAGATAAGCACATATTTATTGCTTAAAGTGCGCACCCATTTTTTGCCTAAAAATTGCTTTATCTTACTCAAAACTAAGCGAGTTTTTGATCGATTATAGTTCTTACAATATCTACCGCAACGGTATTATAACGATTGGTAGGAATGATAATATCTGCATATTCCTTGCTAGGCTCAATAAACTGCTCGTGCATTGGTTTGAGCGTAGTTTGATATCTATGCAATACTTCGTCCAAGTCTCTTCCGCGCTCACAGATATCTCTTTTGAGCCTTCGTATAAGGCGTTCGTCGCTATCTGTATGAACATAAATTTTTATATCGAAGAGTTCGCGAATCTCGGGCTGACTCAACACCAAAATACCTTCAACGATAATAACTCCTTGAGGTTCTATAGTAACCGTATCGCCTGTGCGGTTATGTTCTTTAAAAGAATAAATGGGTTGCTCGATGGATTTGCCTTTTCTAAGCATCATAAGATGCTCTTTTAGCAAATCAAAATCTATAGAATTAGGATGGTCAAAGTTAATTGCAACCCGCTCATCATAGGTGAGATCGCTTGTGTCTTTGTAATAAGAGTCTTGGGTAATAACAACAACCTGGCCTGATGGAGATTCTTCTACAATCTGGTTAACAACGGTAGTTTTACCGCTTCCTGTTCCGCCTGCAATACCAATGATTAACATAGATTGGGTTTTAACAAAGGTAAGGAGTTTCGCCTTTTTATAAGCGGCTTAAACCAGCTATTTTTTAACAGCCGCTACCTCTGATTCTGTTACCATTTTTTCTTGAGTGTTTCCCCAACTGTTCATCACATAATTAAGTACATCTGCCACCTCTTTATCGCTTAGGCCTAATGGTGCCATAACCCCGTTATAGGTTACGCCATTAACTACAATTTCGCCTTGTTGGCCATATTTAACAGATTGAATACTTCCTTCTCTGTTTTGAATTAAGTAATCACTGCCAGCAAGTGGCGGAAACGTACCCTCAACCCCTTTGCCAGTTGGCATATGGCAAACCATACAGACAGAATTGTACACCTCTGTACCTCTTTCCATACTCGCTTTGAGGTCTGCTTTAGAAGCACTCGTTTTTGGGCCACCAATCTTGATTCCTTCGTCTTTTTTATCGGCAGATTTATCGCCAGAATTACAGCCGATTAACCCAATGGTCATAATGGCTACTAACACAATTTTGTACATATAATTTGAGAATTTTATTATTTGAATTATTTTTTTGGAACCAGCCTTACAATGCCTTGTCCCTCTACAGCGATGTAAATATAGCCATTTGGTCCTACTTTTACATTGCGAACTCGACCAACATCTTCTGCAATTTTTTCGCGACCAATTACCTTATTCCCATCGAGTTTGAGTAGCTCGACATAGTTAAACTTTAATGACCCTACTAACAAATGGCCCTCCCAGTCGGGATACAATCCACCAGTTACAAAATCCATTCCGCAGGGAGCGATAGAAGGCACCCAATAATGAATTGGTTGTTCCATACCTGCCTGTTTGGTTTTATCTGTGAATTTGGTGCCGCTGTAGTTCACTCCATAACTAATCACTGGCCAGCCATAGTTAGCCCCTTTTTTAATAATGTTTACTTCGTCCCCTCCTTTTGGTCCATGTTCGTGCGTCCAAATGTCGCCGGTTTTAGGGTGTTTGGCCATGCCTTGAGGATTGCGATGCCCATAGCTATAAATGGCTTCCTTTGCATTGGGTTTACCAACAAATGGGTTGTCATTTGGGATGCTCCCGTCTGCATTGAGTCTATATACTTTACCATTATCTCGGGTGATGTCTTGCGGATTCACATCGCGATTGCCTCGGTCGCCCACAGAAAAATATACTAATCCTTCGTTATCGAACGCTATACGTGACCCAAAGTGCTGTCCTTTGGTTGTATTTGGCATGGCTTTGTATAAAGATTCTATATCGGTGAGTGCACTGCCATCGAGCTTTGCTCTTATAAGTTTGGTGTTCCCACCATCGCCACCGCCATCTTGGGAGGCGTGTGTAAAATATATCCAGCCATTGTTTTTATAATCTGGGTGTAAGGTCACATCTAAAAAGCCGCCTTGACCTCTGTTATAGATATCTGGAATGTTGCTCACTTCTAATTTTTTACCATCCTTAAAATGAATTAAAGAACCTGATTTTTCTGTGATGAGCATGCTGCCATCAGGAAGCCAGGTCATGCCCCATGGGTTTCCTAAATTATCTACAATACGCTCTATTGTATAGGAGCGAGAAGGTGCAGTTATTGCCAGTTCGGTTTCGTTCTGGGTTTGTTTGCAGCTTACAAAGAGCAACCCGATAAGAAGTATGTTAAATGCAGTTTTCATAGGCGTTTAAATGAAGGCAGAAGATAATAATTATTCGAGAAAAAGAATATATTTGCACACCTAAATCTACAATTTTGATTTGGTAATTCGGGATGTAGCTTAGTCCGGTTAAAGTGCTGGTCTGGGGGACCAGAGATCGGAGGTTCGAATCCTCTCATCCCGACCAAGGAAATCCGACGCGAGAGCGTCGGATTTTTTAATTCGCAAAACTTCCAAGCTCGCTTGAGAAGTGTCGCGAATTAAAAAGCCACTCAGACGTAAGTCTGAGGAGGAATTCCTTGAGCAACACCCCCAACAGAGGATCATTTGCGATAGCAAATGAATCCTTGGTGCGTTGCTTTTTTAAGGTTTGAGGGCTTTTCGTATTAGCAACACTCCCAACAGAGGATCATTTGCGATAGCAAATGAATCCTTGGTGCGTTGCTTTTTTAAGGTTTGAGGGCTTTTCGTATTAGCAACACCCCCAACAGAGGATCATTTGCGCAGCAAATGAATCCTTGGTGAGTTGTGTAAGGCGATTACATTTTAAATTTACTTCTTTCTCTGACGCGACAGGCCATGCACTCCGCTAAAAATGTCCACTGGACATTTTCTAAATGTTCGGCTTTCCGCGCTAGCGATAGAGCCATTGTGGAGCTCCTGCCTTTTTGCAGAGCGACTGGCGAAAGCGCGGTCACAAAGCGTCGAAAAACCCTTTTGAGAGCGCTTTGGGAAGCGCCAAAAAAAAGGCCCACAACATAGTTATGAGCCTTTAAATTATCAATTATTAGCACTACACCAAACCAAAGTAAACACAGACTATCGCTATGGTGTCGAAGAACCCATGCACCATAATAACAAACCATAAATCGTATTTGCGTAGGTAAAAGAGTAAGGCTAAGAGCGCTCCTACAGTACCAGCAACGAGTTGCCCGGTGATTCCTTGGTAGCTATGCATAAAGCCAAAAAAGCAGGCAAGTAAGACAATATTAAGCGCTATGCTCACCTTGCTTTCTCCAAAGAATTTTACGAATTGGCGCATAAAATAACCGCGGAAGATAATTTCTTCTCCAAATCCGGCAGTAGCCCAAACGACTACTAAGGCAATTAAACAGGCTGGGAGGTTGCCCTTTAGTTGCTCAAAGCTTGAATAATCTATAGGGACTCCCGTGAGCAAAGTGACTCCTGGGACCAATACAAAAACATAAAAAGCAAAGAGCCCTAGCGCCACTATAGGCGCCTGTACGAGAATGTTTTTAGTTGTGAAATTTTCGCGTTTAAAGCCGAGTGCCGCAAAGGGTTTTTTATCGTACTCTATATAATTTGCGATAATTATTAGAATGGAGATAATGACGTTTTCTACATAGCTGATTCGGATAGGGCCAAACCATAAAAAACAGATAATTGCAGTAGTAATTAATGGAATTAATACTTGTCGTAAGGTGAATGTGTTCATTTTATTTGCTTATAAATTTTAAGCGAATTAATGAACAAAAGCTCTGAAACCCCCTTTAAATAGGAATGTTTTTACCCAATGGTAGCATATTTATTACTGAATAGTCGGTAGTGTTTGGCTTCTTTTATCGAAACCAATCCATAAATTCTTTTCGCTTGTAGCGACTTATTGTGATTTGAGCGATGGCGTCGTTTTGAATCGAAGCATTGAGCCTTATGAGCAGCTTGCCATTTTCTATCTTTTCGATTTGGTCTACCGCATCTTTGTGAATGATAATTTTACGATTGGCTCTAAAAAACAATTGATCGTTTATTTTTTGTTCGAGCTCGTTCAAGGTAAAATCGGTGCTAAGAGTGGTGCCATTGTTCTGCACCGTGTACACAATCTTATTTTGGGAGTAAAAGCACATAATGTTTTGGTAGGTAAGCTTGGTTACTTTTGCGCCACTCTCAATGGTAATTTCGGCATCTTTTATGGATAGCTTGTATAGATTGTATAGGTCTTGCGCATACAATAGCGCTATAAGAATAAAACTCAATAATAAAGTAATGAGCAAACCAATTAACATAAAGTATAACAGGGTCTTCCCGCCTGCGATCATATTTAAAATAATATTTACAGGAACATACATGACTGTAATATAGCCCAGTGTAGAAGCCATAAACCGCACGATAGTGACAATTTCTACTTTTTTAGAGAAGTACTTTTTCTTGTAAAATTTAAAATTAAGATCTGCTATGATTCCAACGAGAATACACAAAAGAATAGTCGATAAAAAACCTTCTATGGGGAAGCGATACGAATCACCACCTGGAAAACTACCTCGTGTTGCCAAATGATTTACAAGAAGCGAGAAAATGGTTATAACAATGGCCATTTTAACCCAACGCCAGACAACCCTGCGCTTTATGCCAGTTAAAGCAGTATTTTTTGTGTTATTGGCGGGTGGTGTTGCGCGCATTAATTAGGGACTCTGTTTAGGGGTTTCAAAGTAAAGCATAATTTCTTCAAAGAGTTTTTTACCACGCATGAAATTTAGGGCTTATTGTATGCTGACTTTTCTACTTATGCTATTCCCAAGGATCATAAGAGCCAAAATTCCAAATATGGCCTTCAATATCTTTGCATGTATAGCCTCGACCACCATACGCTTGATCCTTATTCTCTAAAAGTACTTCTGCACCTTTGGCAATAGCATTTTTATAATGGGCATCAATTTTTTCGACAATAATAAAAGGTGCTTGGGTATTTATTCCGTTCAAACTGTTGGGCGCTTTTACCAATTTGCCGTACTCGTTATCGTTTTCGGAACTTACCATTAGCATCGAGTTTCTATATGTTAGTTGAGCATGTATAATCGTATTGTCTTCTCCCGGGACTACAAGGCGCTTTTCAAATCCGAAGGCTGCACATAACCATTCGATGGCAGATTTTGCATTTTTATAATGAATTGTCGGGATAATACAAGCTTTATTTGTAGTCATGATTTTACGGATTGGTCAACTTAAAGTTACAAAAAAATGATTGCTTTTTTGAGTGGATTGATTCAGGTAAAAGGGCTTCGATATTTGTTATTCCAGTATGAAAACTACTCTCAAGTGCTTATATTCACGTACAAATACGGTATTTTTTTGGCATATTTCTTTTTATTTTTATTGAATACTTTTGGTTTAATGTATCAGTTAACCTAAAAAACGGGGTACGTTTATGACTTATAAAAAAGCAGGAAAACGGAACACAAACAGAGATGAAAAATCTTTGCAGGAGGGTATTTCATCAAATGATAAAAACGAATCACCGGGGTTGACTCTAAAAGACAATCGCCCAAAATCTGATAGCCATAGGACGCTACAACTTATGGATAGTCAAAAATCAAAGTCGGCCAATGATGCAGCGACCTCAGAGATGACGACTAAGACTAATGCTTCTAGTAATACTGCAGATAGTAAGACAAATCAAACGGGTTTACCTGATGCGCTTAAGACTGGGTTAGAAAACCTCTCTGGGTATGCTTTAGATGATGTAAATGTTCATTATAATTCTGATAAGCCAGCACAATTAAGAGCACATGCATATGCCCAAGGTTCGAATATTCATTTAGGGCCTGGCCAAGAAAAACACTTACCACACGAGGCGTGGCATGTGGTACAGCAAAAACAAGGTCGAGTAAATCCAACCGTTCAATTAAAGGGGAACATTGACGTAAACGACGATCCAGGACTAGAAAAGGAAGCAGATATTATGGGGGCGAAGGCCGCGCAGTCTACAGCTAAGGAACAGGAAGAAACACTGTTAGATCGTCCAGCATTTTCTCAGGTGGTTCAAGGTATTTGGCTCACTATTCAGGGGGAATTAAAAAAGACTCAGTTTACAAACAACCACGATGGGACTTATACCTATCAAGGCAAGGTTTATGTTGATGTGAAGGGCAGCCCAGGAGTGGTTAAACTTGCACCGGCCGGAGCAGGAAAGCAAGCCAAAATAGGAACTTATAAATCGGATGATGAAATGGATATGAGTAGCGGAGATGAAGCCGATTTATATCGAGCTTCTACTGCATCTACTTCTAATGTGAAGGCTCATTCTTCTTATTCTACAGCTGAGCAAGCTCGCGCAAGTATTCGAGAAATGCGAGGTGGAAAACCCTTAACCAATCCAGATCCAACCTTATTAAAAATGGGTAGTCAGTTATATGAGTTTACTCCAACTCCTGCGAGAAAAGACTTTGGAGTTAGCCCAACAAGACCCACAGAAGATGGGTCTGGTGTTCAGCGTTCTGGCGGCCCGAGAACCTATGCTGTTTTGGCTGCAGACCTTGACAAATCGGCACTAAGGTGTGGCTTGAGTATGGCCCAAATGAATCAAGCCTTAAAATATTTGCTATTTACCAACGAAAATGCAAACGCCATGGTGATTGGCTTACCCGCGATTGACGGGGATTGTTTAAAAGATTTAAGAGAATTGTCTGCAATCTTGATTTTAGATATGAGCCGAAGTCACAACGGTCGAGCTGCAATACAAGCACAGGTGCTGGGCAGTACCAGTAGTTTTACCAAAAGGTTTGGAGGGAGTAATCCAGAATATGGCGGGGCACAAAGTAAAAAGAAGCATGGAATGGGTGGGGTGCAATACCTGCGTGAGTATGATGATGATTGATATGAGTAATTGACTGGTTCTCAGGCATTTTAAAAAATTCTTTGATGTTACACGCATATATTTGTACTCAATCAGCTACTTAAACTTATAATTTTATCGATTAATTGCAAAAAACATCGACAAAAGGTATATTTGCAAAAAAAATGTTTGACGCCTTCAAATACTCAGATTATGAGTTAATTTTGGCGTAGTTAACCTACTTTGCTTAGTGAAAAAGGACTTTTTATATGTGTTAGTCCAGTTTGGACTTTTTGTGCTCTATTTTTTTAGTTGGAGCCTTTATCCCATCGATCTGCCTGAATGGATTGGTTATTTGGGTTTGGTTTTGTTAGCTGGAGGTATTATCGTAATTCTCTTTGGAATCTTAAACTTAAATGAAAATCTTTCGCCTTTTCCTTCACCCAAAGAAAATGCCGAACTCATTCAAAACGGCATCTATAAATACATAAGACACCCAATCTATTCTGGAATTTTACTTGCCATGACTGGCTTTGCGCTTTTTAACAGTTCATTAGAAAAAATTGTGATTACTGTTTTGATGGCAGTGGTGTTTTATTACAAATCTGATTACGAAGAAAAACTACTTATTAAAAAATATGCGCCTTACGAACAGTATCGCAAATTAACGGGTCGTTTCTTTCCTAAAAAGCCAGAATAAAAACTACTAACAATTAAATCGAGATTCTTGATAACTTTTGGTGTAAGGAATCTACTATTCTTACTACTTTTACCCATATAATTTAGAAACAAATATATGGCGTCTATAGAAAGAGTTAAATGCTTAATAATAGGTTCGGGACCAGCAGGTTATACGGCAGCGATCTATGCTGCTAGAGCAAATATGTTTCCGGTATTGTATCAGGGAATGCAACCAGGTGGGCAGCTTACTACTACCAACGATGTAGAGAATTTTCCGGGTTATCCAGACGGAGTTACAGGACCAGAAATGATGATTCAGCTTATGGATCAAGCCAAACGCTTTGGTACCGATGTACGAGATGGTTGGGTTACCAAGGTAGACTTAACTGGGCCGGTGCACAAGGCTTGGGTAAATGAGACTACAGAGATTCACGCCGATACGATAATTATTTCGACGGGAGCCTCTGCCAAGTACTTAGGTCTTCCTTCTGAACAAAAATATCTAGAATTGGGTGGGGGAGTATCTGCTTGCGCGGTTTGTGATGGTTTCTTCTATCGCGGACAAGAGGTGGTTATTGTTGGAGCTGGAGACTCGGCTTGTGAAGAAGCACATTACTTATCTAAACTTTGTAAAAAGGTTACTATGCTGGTAAGACGTGATGAGTTTAGAGCATCGCAGATTATGCAAGCCCGCGTTAAAAACACAGAGAATATTGAGATATTGTATAACACAGAAACAGAAGAGGTACTAGGCGATGGTCAAGTAGTTACTGGGGTTCGTGTTAAAAACAATCAAACTGGAGAGACCCAAGACATAGATGCCACAGGCTTTTTTGTTGCGATTGGTCATAAACCAAACACAGATATCTTTAAAGAGTATCTGAACTTAGACGAGACTGGTTATATCATTAACGAACCAGGAAGCTCGCGTACTAATGTACCTGGTGTCTTTGTGTCTGGAGATGCAGCAGATCATGTATACAGACAAGCGATTACTGCGGCTGGTACTGGATGCATGGCGGCCTTAGATGCCGAGCGATACCTCGCCGCCGTGGAGAGCGAGACCCTAGCGGTTTAATGCTAGAATCATAAAAATGTAAAAAGGGCTGCTTAATAAGCAGCCCTTTTTTTACGGAACTAAAACTAAAAACTAAGTTATCTCTCTCTCTAAAAAGAATAAAACACAAGCTCCGTCGGGTAGTTGATTATTTTTTGGTTGGCATTTTATGATCGTAGCTCAAGGCTCTTTTTAGCCTATAGACGCCATCGTCTTCTAAAATCCAGAGATGGGTAAATTTGGCGATACTTCCTGCTACTTCTGGAGCTGCGTTGTTACTTTCGTAAAAACGATGTTCTCCTTGCTGAATCAGGCCGTACACCTTGTTGTTATCTTTGAGTTCGTATACTTTGATAGAGCCCTTAATTAATTCGCGCCTAGCTTTAAAGCTAGAGTTGCCGCATATACCGTTTTTAAAGTTATCGATAAAAGCTCGCTTGGTAAGTAAGATGCCACTTATGTCGTGGTAAAACTCAAGGTCTTCGCTTAAGAGCTGTTCTAAAACCTCCATTTCGCAATTATTAAAACTACGCTCAAAGAGCATGCTATCGTTTTTTACGATTAATTGGTGTGAAGGTGAATCTTTGGCAACTTGTGCCTGCATTGCTTGATTAGAACCTATGAGCAGGCACAGTATGATTAATACTCGGTACATAACTATGATGATTGTTTGATTGATGAATGAACCCCTAAATCGTATTGCCAAAGAGGTTGGTTAGTTGTTATAAGCCTTAAAAAAAAGCTACCTAGCGAACTAGGTAGCTCACTTCGACGTATAAAAAATGAATGTTATTATGCTATAAAACACTCATTTTGGGTTGGGATCACATCTTGCGAATACCGCCAGAGTGTCCGTCTTTTTTGTTTACAGATGTTGGGTCTCCGTAGTAACGAATATCACCGCCACTGCTCGCCTTTGCATCTAAATCGTCTTTTACGTTTACCGTGATGTCTGCACCGCTTGTCGCTTCTGCTCTGCATTTTTGAACACGCAGTTCTTTGGCGTTTAAGTCGCTGCCGCTAGAGGCATCTGCCGTAAAATACTTGGCGCGGCCATAAACTTTAAGGTCGGCACCACTGCTAGTGCTAGCCGTAACTTCTCTTGCGTCTATCTCTACTTCAAGATCTGCTCCACTTGAGCTGCTAAGACTTAATTTTTCTGCACTTACTACAGAATTTGCAATCACATCTGCGCCACTACTAGCCTCTAAAGCATCGAGTTCTATATAGGTAACATATACCTTCTTTGCTTTAGCTCTGCTGATACCGCTCCGTGTTTTGATTTTTAAAAATCCATTGTTCACTTCTGTAATGATCAGGTCGTGCAGGTTTTCGTCTGCTTCTACCACTACCTTGTTTTCGCTACCTTTTTCTAAGTATACGTCCAGGCCTGAAGAGCCGCGTACTCCGGTAAAGTCTTCGTTAATATCTCTGGTTTCTGTAACAACGTTGCCGTTGCCGCGGGTTTGCCCCCAGTCTCCTTCGAATACACAAGAGGTCATTAGCATCGCTAAAATTCCTGCAGATAAAAGTTTTAAAGTTTTCATTGAATTATACGTTTAGTTGTTATTTGATTGTTGAATACTATCGTTTACAGGAGTCGCTGTCGGTGCATTATCCAGAGACAATGAATCTATTGCTGGCTCACTGTTTTCCTGTTGTTGTGTCTGGTTTTCACTCCAGTCGTCAGGTTTGTTATAATCTTCGTCGTCGCTCCAGTCGCTAGAATTGTCGTCCCAGTCGTCGCTATAAGATCTTTTAGTCGTAGTGCGTGTTTCTGTTTTTTCTTCTTCTGGACACGTCAGACAAACAGTCTTACCACGTTGAACTTCAAGATATTCTTCTTCGTCTCCGCGAATTAGGATATCGTCGTAATAGGAGTCATTGCTATGAAAACTACGCGTATTGTTACTTGCGTAAAGCACAGTTCCGACAGGTAGATACACTACAATTTGTACTTCTTGATCGCGATATTTTTCTGCATAAGGAGTGACCAAATAGCCATTGAGCTTAAGCTCACCATCTGTGATTTGATATCCATATTCAATGCCTTGTGCTAAGTTGCGAGCTTCTTGATATTCTAAGGCGTTGGCAGACTTTTCTATCACCATTCTACCTTGGGCCTCAGAAGTTGAGCGTACAATCAATCGTACGTCGTTGCTGTAGATAACCTTATTGCCATCTTCGTCGTGCTTTATTTCGAAACCGCCACCGCGATATGCGCGGTATTCGTAGGTTTCGTTAGACAGCATACTAAGCCTAATGGTGTCACCTGTCTGAACAGGCAAGGCTTCTGTAATAGTAATCGTGCCTTCGCTCGCTATTTGGGTCCCTTGTTTTATACTCAGGATTCCTAAAATGATAATAGAGGCAAACCATATCACACCCAACACTATCTTGGCCGGTGTGCCGATAGATTTAATATTAGGAATCAAAATCTTAAGCCCTAATAAAAACAGCACAAAGAAAGGAATTCCAACGGCAAATAATACCAATAATGAAAGTACCCAAAGCGGTGCTCCTGTAGTGTTCACGGCATGTACATAGTCCATCCAATTGGTCTCCCAAAAACCGATGGTTCCAATGGAGAACAGCCCGACGATTAAACTAACCAAAGTGCTTAAAGCGGCAATGATTAAAATAATACCAATGAACTTAAAGAATACCTTAAAAAACATTAGAAATATGTTTCCCAAGGTCTCAAAAAAGCCGTTGGTCTTTTTGGTTACTTTATCTGTTACTTCGTCAAAATCGACATCTTTTACCTTGTCGGCGACGCGTTCGTATTCGTCTCTAATCTTTTTTTCGATATTCTCGATATTGATCGCGTCTCCCTGCATTCTAATTTTATCTGCAGTCGATTCGGCCTTGGGCACGAGCACCCAAAATATGATGTATACTACTAAAAAGAAACCACTAGAAAAGATCGTCAATAAGATCCAAAGCAAACGTACCCAGATGGTGTCTATACCTAAGTAATGACCCAGTCCTGCAGATACACCTGCGATAAATTTATTGTCTATATCTCTAAAGAGTTGTTTATGATTGCTGCTGTAAGAACGACTACGACTTGCTTTTGGAGCATCGTCAAAGATCTCTTCGTCTACCATATAATCCTCTGGCTGTCCCATAATAGCGATAACCTCGTCTAATTCTTTTACAGAAATGACCTGAGAGTGGCTTTCGATTTTCTCGTCGAAAAGTTCAGCAATACGAGCTTCGATGTCACGAATAATCTCGTCTCTTCCCTGAGGATCAGAAAAACTTCGTTTTATAGCCTCCAGATACCGTGTTAATTTGGCAAAGGCATCTTCGTCTATATGGAAAAAACTTCCTGCTAAATTTATATTTACTGTCTTGTTCATTTTCTTGATTTTTCGCTAATTACTTTATTTACAGCCTGTTGCAAATTGTCCCAGGTAGCGTTTAATTCTTTTAAAAACAACCTTCCGGTTTCTGTGAGTTCGTAATACTTGCGTGGTGGCCCACTAGTAGACTCTTCCCAACGATAGGAGAGTAGTCCAGCGTTTTTAAGGCGCGTTAGAAGGGGATATATGGTTCCTTCTACCACAAGCATCTTATTATCTTTTAATGTTTCCAGGATATCCGAGGTGTACGCTTCTCCATCCTTTAGAATGGAGAGAATACAAAACTCGAGTACTCCTTTTCTCATTTGTGCTTTTGTGTTCTCAATTTTCATCTGTTCTGTTTTTTGATTGTGAGGATTAACATTCTCCTCTATCGAAGCGGATCGTCTGTGCGATGGTCTGATTTGTTGATTGATGTTCAATCATGACTTCGATTGGTGCTACATCGATGTTCTTTTCTGCAACTTCTGCTGCAGGAGAACACAAATTAAGAATAGCGGCCATTATTATATTGACTAAATTACTCATGTTGTGATGAATTATCTTGTTCTGTTGTTTCTGGTGTTTCTGTGGTTGTGGGCTCGGAGCTTAGCTCAGGAGTCGATACTTCGTCTGTCTGAATAAATCGGATAGACAAAGGATATTTATACTCCTTTCCAGCACTAGCGCGAGTGGCTGCAGTGATTACTGCATAAAGTTCAAAAATGAATAGGCAAAGCAAAATAATTGCTCCTATAAAGATGGCGGTTATGTATCCGCTTAAGTTTCTGATGTCTGATCCTCTAGCATAGTCAAATGCATGATCTAGTCGTTCAACCAGGGCAACAAAGTCGCCTGCATAATACAATACAAACGGAAGGCAAATGATTCCGATGGCCATTCCGTAGAGCAACATGCTTAACTGAAAATTAACCGCTTCGCGACCGTGATGGTCTACAAAGGGTTTCTCTTTATTAACCGTCCATAATATAATAGGGCCTATAAAATTTCCGAATGGAAATATGTACTTTAAGAAGGTAGCCAAGTGTATGGCCATACCTAATGAATTGTCGTTTTTTGATGTGCTAGTTTCCATTGCTAGTTATTTTCTTATACAAATATATGTTTAAAAACCAGTACTTTGTTACACATAGTACTAATTATTAACATATTTTTAACATTTGAAGCAACAGGAGACTTCTTGGCTAAATCGCTATATTTGCCCATATAATCTACGTTCATGAAGACTACGGCCTCAAAAATCAATACTTTTTTATTTTTCAAATTACCTTCTGCCTACTTTTGCGGGGTACGTACTAAAAGTCTTTCTGACACGCATTGTATTACCTCTGTGAAGCATAGATGGATCAATCAGAACCCATTTAAGAGTATGTTTTGGGCAGTGCAGGGCATGGCGGCAGAACTCGCAACAGGTGCCTTAGTCATGAGTCACATTAGAGCCTCCAATGCAAGGGTATCTATGCTGGTTGCAAATAACAAAGCGACCTTCTCTAAAAAGGCCAGAGGCCGAATCATTTTTGAATGTACAGATGGAGCAAAGATTCAGGAGGCCATCGCTTTAACCTTACAAACAGGAGAAGGGCAAACTTGTTGGATGCATGCCAATGGGGTAGATGCTGCTGGCGACATCGTCTCTGAGTTTTCTTTTGAATGGACGGTGAAGGCAAAATCAAATGCCTAAATTAAGGTTGCATTCATTACCATGTAATATTATAACTGTGAATTTTGTTGGCGATGAGATGTGGATTCGTTTAACCGTTGAATCCCTAGTCGACTTAAATTCGTTTAAACAGTTAAACGAATAAACATTTACACTGTAGATAGTACTCAGAATTTTTCCTGTGTAACGTTTTTAAAATTTTAGTACCTATATATTAAAATCTATAAAACACTATGCAAGCACACGAAATTGATTATAAAATATACGGCGAAGAAATGCAATTTGTAGAGATCGAGTTAGATCCTAACGAGGGCGTAATCGCAGAAGCCGGGAGTTTTATGATGATGGATTCTGGAATTAAAATGGAAACCATATTTGGAGACGGCTCTAAAAAAGATACAGGAGTATTAGGTAAGATATTTGGAGCTGGAAAACGCTTGCTTACAGGAGAGAGCCTATTTATGACAGCGTTCTATAACGAAGAATATGGCAAAAAGCGAGTGAGTTTTGCCTCGCCTTATCCAGGTAAAATCATTCCTATTGACTTGTCGAACGTGGGCGGAAAGTTTGTTTGTCAAAAAGATGCCTTTTTATGTGCAGCAAAAGGGGTAGAGATAGGTATCGAGTTTTCTAAAAAACTAGGGCGTGGTCTCTTTGGAGGCGAAGGCTTTATTATGCAAAAACTAGAGGGAGACGGAATGGCTTTTGTTCATGCCGGTGGAACCACCTACAAACGAGAGCTGGCCGCTGGAGAAGAACTCAAGGTAGACACAGGCTGTATCGTTGGGTTTGATCAAACGGTAGATTATGATATCGAATTTGTTGGCGGAATAAAAAACACCATTTTTGGTGGCGAGGGATTATTCTTTGCAAAATTAAGGGGTCCAGGGACTGTTTATATTCAATCTTTACCTTTTAGCAGATTAGCAGGAAGAGTGCTTGCTGCAGCGCCTCGCGGTGGCGGAAAAGACAAGGGTGAGGGTAGCTTACTTGGGGGCTTAGGTGATTTGTTAGACGGCGATAATAGTTTTTAAAATTTATAAATCGAGGGTGTTTTTTTAACAAAAAGCCATGTTAAATTTTGATGGCATTTAAAAAGCAATCCAAATTTTTGCTATATTTAGGAAACTTAAACCTTAAAGCCTATAGCGAATATTTACTCTTTTTTAAGCCTAATCTAACAATTAAAAAACTATGGCAAGAGCGATGTTTGATTACACCAAAGCAGTACTTTCTAAAGTTAGCTTTGATCCTCAACTGTTCTGCAAAGAGTTAAAGAAAGCCCTAAAACGGTTATTACCTCATGAGATTGAGGAGCTCAGAATTTGGATAAATTCTTTAATTCAACAGAAACCAGAACTTAATGAGTGTTTAATTTTACTAAAAGCATAAAAAAAGGCTTCCAATTTGGAAGCCTTTTTTAGTTTATAGCGTGCTATTTGGTAATTGGACTAATAATCTTTACATCTTGAAAAGCGATGGCCCCTCTAACAATACCTGATACGACTTGGTATAAAGCATCGATAATCTGAATCTTTAATTCGCTTTTTGGGTATATAATGCTCACTTCTCTTGCTGGAGTTGGTTCGTTAAAATGGTGCAGGTTCTTTTTTTGCTCTTTTTGTAAATCAAAGGTATGCATGTAGGGAAGTAAGGTCATTCCCAAGCCTTCGTCCGATAGTTTTACCAGCGTTTCAAAACTTCCGCTTTCTAGCTGAAAAGAATCCTCATAACTCCCTTTGCTGGCATTGCACAGATTTATAACCCCGTCTCTAAAGCAATGCCCATCTTCTAAAAGTAAAATATCGTTGATATTAAGATCTTTTACGTCAATAGCCTTTTTAGGGAACAAGCGATGTGTTTCTGGTACATAGCCAACGAATGGCTCGTAGTAAAGCGCTCTTTCTTTAATAAAGTCTAGCTTGAGTGGGGTAGCTGCAATGGCAGCATCTAAGTGGCCATCGGCCATTTTTTGAATAATGTCGTCTGTGTTCAGCTCTTCTATCTTGAGATGTACTTTGGGATATTTATTGGTAAAGGCCTTTAAAAACATAGGTAAGAGCGTAGGCATGACCGTAGGTATGATCCCGAGTCTAAATTCGCCTCCTATAAATCCTTTTTGCTGATCTACTATATCTTGAATACGATTGGCCTCGTCTACAATGTTCTTGGCCTGATTCACGATTTTTTTTCCAATTTCTGTGAGTTCGATTGGTTTTTTTGAGCGATCAAAAATCAAAACCTCTAATTGATCTTCGAGCTTTTGAATTTGCATACTCAATGTAGGTTGGGTCACAAATGTCTTTTGAGCGGCCTTGGTAAAGTTTTGATGTTCTGCAACTGCGAGGACGTATTTTAGCTGGGTAATAGTCATAATAAAAGCTTTATATCAAAGATAATAAATGATAAATAAAATTTATAGTAATTATGATTTTATTCACTTTTATCGATAAAAAAACGGCCGATGAAGCATCGGCCGTTATGAGAATATATTTATAGTTGGCTACATTCTTATCTCTAATGTAATAGGCTCATTGGCTACTGTAAAGACAGCGTCGCTCCATTGTGGTGGGCCCATGCTCATTACGTTGTTAGATACGCCATAGCTCTCTAGTGGCATTCCGTTTACATCAAAATTCATTTGATTGTCGTCGTTTTTGTCGTGAAACAAAGTGATGGCATATTCGCCAGGAGTTACATTGGTAAAAGTAACTTGAGCTTGGCCGTCTTTGATTTCACCCATAAGACCTTGAAGAGGTTGTTGCATAAAGTTTTCTTTGTTGTATAAGCCAAAGATTACTTTGCCGTCTGTAGATTGTACAGGCACCGTTACTACGATTTCTGTTCCAGAAACCTCTGTGAGGGCTTCTTGAGCAAATAATTGATTGCAGATTGCTGTTGCGATAATAAAGCAAGTGATAAGGATAGTTTTCATATTGGTGTTTTTAGAAGTGATTATTAATTACACTACAAATATGCAGTACACTTTATAATCTTACCAACATGTTTTACTCAACTGTAGATTGTAGCTCCTCAACTGTTATAAAAGTCCTCTTGCTTTTATTTCGAGGTACTTATTGATGGTGTTAACCGTCAGGTTCTCTGGAGCCGTAAGTATAGCTTGTATCCCATGTTTTTTGAGCTCAGTGGCGATTAGCTTCTTTTCGTAAATAAATTTTTCTGCTATGGTTTTCTGAAAAATCTCTCGGGTAGTATGAGCGGGTTGCTGTATCATTTCTTTGAGTTCGGTGTTCTCAAAAAAGATCACTACCAGCAAATGGGTTTTTGCAATGGCCTGCAAATAGGGTAACTGCCTGTGTAAGGCATCTAGGGTTTCAAAATTACTGTACAAGAGCAATAAGCTACGCTGATTAATTCTTCGTTTAATATCGACGTAGAGTCGAGAAAAATCACTCTCAGCAAAATCTGTTTGAATATTATACAAGCTCTCAAGTATAAGGTTCATTTGCGATTTACGTTGCTTAGCAACAATCTGGTTTTCTACTTTTTTAGAAAAAGTAAACATGCCAGCCTTGTCTTGTTTTCTGAGCACGATATTGGATATCACCAAGGTGGAATTAATCGCGTAATCTAGCAAACTCAGCTCGTTAAAGGGCATTTTCATCACCCTGCCTGTATCGATTACCGAATACACAGGCTGCGATTTTTCGTCTTGGTATTGATTCACCATTAGCTCATTTCGCTTGGCAGTTGCCTTCCAATTTAGGTTGCGAATGTCGTCGCCCATGACGTATTCTTTTATTTGTTCAAATTCGAAGGTATTACCAATACGCCTTATTTTTTTAAGACCAAACAACTTAAGTTTATTGGTAAAAGCTACAAACTCATACTTTTTTAGTTGCAAGAACGAAGGGTAGTTAGGTACCATCGTATTGTAGTCGTATTGCTGTCTTCTAGAGACTAGCCCTAAAAGCGTTTTAGAGAACACATTCACATGGCCAAAATGATATTCGCCGCGCTCTGTAGGGCGTACATCGTAGGTAAATTTGCGCTCCTGTGAAGGGGTCAAATGTGTTTTGATTTCGAAATCACGTATTTGCCATTGTTGCGGAATTTCGTCAATAATCTTTACATAAACCTTAAATAAATAACGATTGGTAAGAGTAATTCCGATGGGGTTTTGATCGCCATTAGATAATTTCTCAGGCACCTCTCTCTTTGCCAACACCCCGGTTTTATTTCGATATAAAAGCAAGATGTCAAAAATGGTGAGTCCAACAAGGATCGTAAAGAGCAACTTAACCACCCCAAATAAAGAAGGCACCATATAGGCGATTACCGCCAATAGCACGATGCCTATTAGGGTTGCAAAAAACAGTGGGTTAAAATATAAGCTCTTTATAAACGACTTCACTATCTAGGAATTTCGAGTGTTTCTATAATTTGACTCACCACTTTGTCAGAAGTGAATCCTTCCATCTCACGTTCTGGGGTTACAATCACACGATGTCTAAGAACTGGCATAGCCACCTTTTTAATATCGTCTGGCGTTACAAAGTCTCTTCCTTCTATGGCGGCTTTTGCCTTGGCACTATTCATAATGGCAATAGAAGCTCTTGGCGATGCCCCTAAATACAGATTAGCATTGGTGCGCGTGCTATTTACCAATGAGGCGATGTATTGTATTAAATGGTCCTCAATAATTATTTTTTTGATTGTGTTTTGATATTCTGCGATTTTGGCCGCGTCTAATACCGCCTTAATTTCTGCCAAGGCGTCTGCATCTTCACGCCTGTGTTCATTTTGCAAGATGATAACCTCGTCTTCTAGTTCTGGATAATCTACGTTGATCTTAAATAAAAATCGATCTAATTGGGCTTCTGGCAGGGCGTATGTGCCTTCTTGCTCGATGGGATTCTGTGTAGCAAAAACCAAAAAAGGAGCCTGCATATCGTTTTGGATACCATCAATGGTGATTTGTCTCTCTGCCATTACCTCAAACAGCGCGGCCTGCGTCTTGGCCGGGGCGCGATTTATCTCGTCTATCAACACAATATTGCTAAAGATAGGCCCAGGTTTAAACTCAAATTCTTGCGATTTAAGGTTAAAAACGGAAGTTCCTAAAATATCGCTCGGCATTAAATCTGGCGTAAATTGAATACGACTAAACTTAACATCCATCGTTTTGGCTAAAAGCTTGGCTGTAACTGTTTTTGCTACTCCTGGCACTCCTTCTATTAACGAATGCCCATTGGCCAAAATGGATATCACGAGCAGTTCTACCATTTCGTGCTGGCCCACAATAACTTTTGCTATCTGTGATTTGATATCGGCAACGGCTTGTTGCAAATGCGATAAATCAATGCGCGCCGTAAAGGCCATTTCTTGACCATCGCTGGCTGGGGTTTCTGGATTTTGACTTGGAGTCTCACCTTGGTTGTTGTCACCCGTTGGTTGGTCTTTAGGTAGTTCTTGCTCTTCCATATTTTAATGAATTGTAAAATTTTGTAATAGTTTGTTCAGCCTGATTAAATCCTCTTCGCTATGCAATGGTTTGCTGCGCAACGAATTGATTAAGTCTATCAGGTTTTTGGTGTCTTCTATATTGTTTCCGCTTTTAAGCGAAAGCCTTTTAATAAAATTGGCGTCCAACTCGTTTGTACTCATAAAGAGCTCCGAACGCACGCGCTCGAGAAAATAAGTGATTCGTTTGGTTGTAATATTGGTATAATCTTTATACTGAAAATGTAAATCTCCTATGGTCGCCGTAAAGTCTTTGGTGTCGTTTTTAAGGGGTTCTATGAGTTCAATAATTCGCTGTTCGCGTTTCCCTTTAAAAATTACAAATAAAATCAAGCCTAAAATGGTAACATAGTAGGCCCATTTGAGGGCTGGTTGCGTGAGCACGAAACGCATCTTGCTATCGATTACGATGCGTCCAGATTTTTTGTATTCGTCCCAATATATCTTTTTTGGATTAAAGTAAGATAACACATGGGCCGCATACGTTTGATGCTCTTTTAGCAAATAATAATTGGAGAAAGCCTCTGGGGTTGTCATAAAATAGAAGTGACCTTCGCCATGAGAGACTTTAATATAATTGTGCTGAATCTCATCATACTCGTCTTTAAAATACCCCAAAGCCGTCGTGTTTGTGGTATCTACAGAGGTAAAAGAAGCGGCATACAACGATTTATTAAAAACCGCCAAAGAATCCATCTTTAAACTTGGACTGTACAATTGAGGTGTAAGTTCTGGCTGCATTACACTATAATCAACATAAGTGCTAACATTAAGCGAATCGGCGATAATGCTTCCGAAGCTATTTGCTGCCATAAAGGCTGTATTACCCATGGCCACAAATTGGCTTAGCTCATTAAACTGTTGCTCATCTAAAGCCAGCCTGTCGTTAATAAATACATAGAGTTGTCCAGCGGTGGTGTCTTTGCTTTTTAAAAACTCATATGGATCACGAATAACTCTTTCTATCGGCGTATTAACAAACAGGCCATCTAGCTCGTTAAACATAACAAAACTACCCAAAGGAGTCTTTGCCGTTGCCGTGTAATTGGGTCTCCAATCTACAGGTTGCGGGCTTGCAACTTCTACTACAATTAGCAATAGAATCGCTACACCAAAGGCCATTAAAATTCTTTTTGCTCTTTTATCCATGGCGTTTTATGGTTTTTAGAAAAGAGTTAAAAGAACTGTCTGCTTTATGATAGCCATCTGCATCTATGGCAAATTCGCCATACCAAATGTATTCGTATAAATATGATACTTTACTAAACCCTTGTTTGATTTCGTCTGCTTTAATCTCACGCACATAATCGCTGTTTGTTTTTTCGAAATGCCAGTCGATTATATTTTTTAACGACAATTGTCTTAGGGTTTTTAAGTATTTATATCGAACCGCAAGTCTATAATCGTTCTGCGACAAGGCGTCATTTATCAGGGCATCAAAATCTGTTTGTGCGAGTTGTTCTTCTTGAACAGTCAAAGGTGCCAGCGCTCTGCTTTTTCCCCTAAAGAAAGAAGTAGCTTGTTGCCCCATTAACAATCTTACCATTAAAAACAATCCAACAGAGATTAGAATAATGTAAAGCAGGGTCTCTACAAGGCCGTATAGATCTGGATCTACTTCGATGCCAAAAAGATCTTCTAGGGTATTAAAAAACCAGTTTACAAAGCGTTTTAAAAAATTCTCGGATTCGCCTCGGACCTGGTCATAGTCAAAATCACCACCGGTATATTCCTGGCTAAGGTCTTTATCAAACTCCTTGGTAACTACTTCTGTTTTGTCTGTGCTAAGCTGGGGTACAGGCTCGGGAATAGATCCGTCTTGAGACCATGCACACAACGGACTTAACCATAATAACAATACAAGTAAGTAGCCTTTATTCACTTCCTATCTGTTCGATTTTTGCACGTAAATGCTTGTTATATTTTGCTTCGTTTAGCGAAAAATAAAGCACACCATTTCCAAACTGTATTAAAGACTGCATAAAGGCCGAGCACACCAAGAGGCCACAAAGCATAATGGTATAAATTAGCTTATAAAGTACAGAAGTGAGCACTTCGTCTCCAACATCGACGGCATGCCAAGTCCAGAAACCAATGATGATACCTGGGACTGAAAGTATAAAAAGGGCAAAAACCATAGAAATAAGCCAAAGGATAAAGTTGTTCCCAACACATTTCCAAAAGTTTTTGGTCATAAGGTTCCAAGCCTCTCCAAATGAATCGCCTACTCCTCTGCCTTCGTTAAGCATGACCATAAAAGCGATTCCTATCCATCCAATCATTGCAAATTGAATCACATATTGAGCGATAATACCTAAAAATGGAATAATCGCAAGAATCACACTAATGATTCCAAAACCTATATAAATCACAATCAATAAAAGTATAAAGACTACAATATTCCCCATAGAAGCCATGGTTTTCTTCCAGACTTGTTTTGGGTCAATTTCTTTGTCAGGATCTTCGTTATTTACATAACTAATCATATACACAGCAGACAAACTATGGTTAAGAGCCATAACCAATACCAACACAATAAATAGTGCAATTGCGCCAAGGCCTATAACCGCAGCAGAGGTCATGCTTTCTTGTTGCGACCCTCCAAAGGCCTGTGAAGCAGTCATCATACCAAAAAACCCAGAAACCAGCATATAGCTAATTCCTAAGAGCAAGAGAATAAAGATGCCATTGTAACGCAAAAAGACATTTGCGTAGGCTTTTAAATTAAACTTCACAAACTCAAAAAAGTTTGTGAGAACCTGACCAAGGTCCATACGTTGTCTGAGTTCGACTTTAGGCTGACCCATACGTTTTGTGCAGTTTTATAGGATAAATAATATAATAATAAACAATCAGGATTAATGAAGCAGTTATGATGCTAAGCGCTAACCAAATAGGCATATTGCTATAGCGGGTAATAAACCCCTCGATAAATCCGGCAATAATAAAAAACGGAATCGTACTGATTACAATTTTGAGTCCGTCTTTTGCGCCTTTTACAAATGACAGTCGCCTGCTAAAAGTTTTAGGGAACAATATACTGTTGCCCATCACAATTCCGGCGCAGCCAGCAACGACAATAACAGAAAGTTCTATGGTGCCATGCAACCAAATATTCTTTGAGGCTTCCCAAAAAACATCTCTTGTATAAAAAAACATAAAAAAAGCGCCAACCATTACACCATTGCTAAACAATACCAAACCAGTGCCAATAGAGGTAATCACACCCAACGCAAAGGCGATTATAGCCACTCGAATGTTGTTAACCGTTATCGCGATAAAAGTTCCAAACTCGCCGCCGCTCTTGTACACCGCCGTAGGATCGCCGCTTTCAATATTGCTTATGGTTTTGTTTACGTAACCGTCTCCGAGTATTAATCTTACAAACGAATCGTCGTTGGCCGCAGATACGGCACCAATGGCAATGGCGACTACAAAAATTAAAAAGGCATAAAAGAGTTGTCGCTGATAACCATAAAAAAATAACGGAAACTCATGAACCCAAAAAGAGACCACTCTGTTTTTAGACTCTTTTTTATTCTTGTAGATTTGCTGGTGTGCTTGTGATGTAAGCGAGTTAAGATAAAGTAAGGTCTTGCTTTCTGGATAGTACGTTTGCGCATAAGCCAGATCATTCGTGAGATGAATGTAGTGATCTGCAAGCGTATCTGGATTTATTTTGGATTTTAAGGTGATGGCTTTTTCAAAAGCAATCCATTTTTCCTTATTTTGCTTAACGAATGCTGCTTCGCGCATTAAAAAATTTTTCACTAAAGATAAACACTTGCTAGCAAATGGCAAACTTGCAAATAAACACGACTCAAAACGTAAATTTAGGTTATACAGTCGTTAGTATTGGCGAACGAATTTTGGCTTTGGCTATTGATTTGTTCATCTTGTTTTTATATCTCTATGTCATTGATATTGTGACCTCTGTGGTGAGTGAAGTGTTTGATGACGATTGGACTATCTACGGAATTAGATCCTTGTTATTCTTACCTGTGATGTTTTATTCTTTGGTAATGCACATCATTTTTAACGGGAGAACCGTGGGTAAAATAATCGTAAAAACGCGGGTTGTTAGAGTCGATGGAGCACCCGTGCATTGGTCTAATTATTTAGTTAAATGGATGCTTAGACTGGTCGATTTATGGTTTTTTCCGGCCGTAGGCTTGCTTTCTGTTATATTTTCTACCAAAAATCAATCGGTGGGAGACGCGGCTGCTGGCACTGTGGTTATAAGTACAAAACAGCGGGTTAAAATTTCAAATACCATCTTAGAAGAAATCGCAGACGATTACAAACCCGTTTTTAGCACGGTAACCATGTTAACCGATAAAGACGCACGACTCATCAAAGAAACCTATCAAATCGCCTTAAAGTCTGGAGACTTTAAAACTCTAAATGCCTTAAGAGTAAAGGTTGAGAGTATTATTGGTACTGCTTCTGAGTTTTACGACAAGCAGTATATAGATGTAGTCTTAAAGGATTATAATTACTACACTCAAAGGCTTTAAAAGCTAGTGCGGTTTACTCTATAACCGATACAGAAATATACACATTGCTAAGCGGCCATTCTCCTTCGTCGGAATCTAAATTCGCAATGGTATCTACTACGTCCATCCCTTTTGTGACCTTGCCAAAAATGGTATAGTTACCGTTTAAATGGCCTGTGCTTTTGTCTGGACCTAAAAAGATAAAGAACTCATAAGCCGCAGATTTCTTATCTGGATTTTCTCTGTAATGTTTGGCCCCAGAAAGGGTGCCTCGAGTATGTTTGCGCCCCGATTTGAGTTCGGCAGAGAGTCTGTACTTGCCTATTTTCGCACGCTTTTTATTGGTAGATGCATTATCACTACTACCTGCTTGTATTATAAAATTAGGCACGACTCTATGAAAAAAAGTATCGTTGTAATAGGCATGCTTGGCCAAATACACAAAATTGGCTCGATGCACAGGAGTTTCGTTAAATAGCTCTAGGTGAATTTCGCCAAAACTCGTGTTGATTACCGCCTTGGTTTCGGGGTTTTGTTTGCCGTATTCTAAAAGCAAACTGTCTGCGTTGTGTTCGTTTAAGAGGGGTAAGGCATAGGTTCTTTCTGCAATGGTTTTTTTTGCCTTTTTTACGGTGGAATCACTTTTGGTTACCACCGATTCTTTGGCAGTAGTCGCAGGTTGTTTTTTACTATCTTCACAATTCAAAAGAAGAAAAAGCACTCCATAAAATAAAAACATTCGTTTCATAAATGCACTTTGACGAGTTTCATAAAAGAATTGTAAAAATAGCGAATCTACCCTTGCCAGGTCAAGCAGAACAGTTAAAAATGGCTCCGATCGAACGCCTAAAAGAACTTAAGATTCAGGCACAAGGATCAGATACGGCAAAGAGAGCAGGGGTGATGGTCTTGTTTTATCCGGATAGTTATGAGCGGACTCATCTGGCATTGATTTTACGCAAAACCTATAAAGGGGTTCATTCGGCACAGATTGGTTTTCCTGGGGGTAAAAGCGAGCCCGAAGACAATGATCTGGCTCATACGGCTCTTAGAGAAACCGAAGAAGAAATTGGTGTGCCTCAAAAACATATAACGATACTTAAACAGCTCACCGATATTTATATTCCGCCGAGTAACTTTTTTGTGCATCCTTATTTGGGTGTAGCCAAAGCAACGCCGCGATTTGTGATTCAAGAAAGCGAAGTAGAAGCACTGGTCGAAGTTGACTTAACTCATTTTTTAGACGATACAGTGCTATCTACCAGAAAGTTAAGCACCTCTTATGCGACAGAAATAGATGTACCCGCATATATATTAAACGAACATGTGGTATGGGGCGCCACAGCTATGATGCTTAGCGAAGTTAGGGCATTGGTCAAAGGCCTTATGTAAGGTGCATTTTTGTATATTTGACCCCTGCAAAACGACTATAAAACTACATGGGACTTTTTAAAGAGAATCCTTTTGGACACATATTATTTGTAAAGCGCTGGCTAATAAGAATTTTAGGAGCCTTAACACATCAAAGGTTTAAGGGATTTAACGAATTACACATAGAAGGGTCTGAGATTATTAAAGACCTCCCAGACACCAATGTGCTGTTCGTGTCTAATCATCAAACTTATTTTGCAGATGTTGTTGCGATGTTTCACGTGTTTAATGCGAGTTTAAGCGGGCGAACAGATAGTATCAAAAATATTGGTTACCTCTGGAAGCCAAAACTCAATTTTTATTTTGTTGCAGCCAAAGAAACCATGAAATCTGGTTTGTTGCCTAAAATTATGGCCTACACCGGTTCTGTAAGCATAGAACGTACATGGAGGGCAGAAGGCAAAGAGGTAAACAGACAGGTTAAAATGAGCGACGTGAATAGCATTCAAATAGCTTTGGACGATGGCTGGGTGATTACTTTTCCGCAGGGGACGACAAAACCTTGGAAACCAATAAGAAGAGGAACTGCACATATTATTAAACAGAATAGACCGATTGTGGTCCCCGTTGTGATTGACGGTTTTAGACGCTCGTTCGATAAAAAAGGGCTGCGAATTAAAAAGAGGGGAATTTTACAATCTATGATCATCAAACCTCCTATGGAGATTGACTACGAAAACGATTCTGTAGAAGACATAGTAGAAGCCTTACAATTTGCCATAGAGCAGCATCCATCGCTCTTAAAAGTAATTCCGGAAGAAGAGCTTCGTAAAGAGGAAGAGCTCAACAAACAACGCCAGTACAAAAAGTCCTAAGACTCCATTTTTTTAAGTTCGACGTAATTGCGCTTTAATCTGCGCAGCATAAGCCCGTATACCAGATAGTAGATTAGGGCAACAAAACCTATTAACAAAATGCCCACGACAATCTGCGCACCAAAAAACATGGTGGTAAATTGGTCTAAAGTGACCTGAGCCCCTGTGGAGGTAAAGGATTCGCTCATGAGTTCGAACAACTTCTCTTTATGCTGATAATAGTAGATGTTTACGGCAATCATAGAAACAATGCCTGCTCCAATATTGTAATACACAAAATAGCGAACCGTGCGTCTGGTTTTTAAAATCTTTTTCATAAGGTCCTTTACAGAATCGGTCACCTGAATCGCTTGATGATTTTTGTAAAAGAGAAATATAAAAAAGGCAAATATGGTATAATGAATACTATTAATAACTAACAAAGAACGGTTAAGCCCCATCTGCTCATTAATCTGTTTACTCGATTCTGGCACCAAAAAATTGAGACCTATCCAAAAGGCGATTTCGATAAGGCTAATGATGAAGATCCATTTCACGACGCTCGAAGACTTTTTGAGCAACATCTTGTAGATCTCATCAAAGGAAAGTACCGGAAACTCCTGCTCCCTATCTTTCCATTCTTTTTTTAATAATTCTAATTGATCCATAAAGGTTACGGATTTAATATTTTACGTAGTTTCTCTTTAATACGGTTCATTTTTACCCGAGCGTTAACTTCGGATATACCCATGGTTTCAGAAATTTCGCGATACGATTTATCTTCTAAATACAAGAAAACTAAAGCCTTGTCTATATCGTTTAAATCTTTCACGGCGGTGTACATCAACTTGAGCTGTTCTTCGATTGTATCGTCGTAAACATCAGACGCAATCTTAAAACTTATGCTTTCGTAATCCTGTGTTTTTACGCCGCGCTTGCTTTTTCTGTACAGGGTAATTGCCGTATTTAAGGCAACTCTATACATCCAAGTGCTAAACTTTGCATCTCCCCTAAACTTAGGGAAGGCCTTCCACAACTGAATGGTAATTTCCTGAAACAGATCGTTATGCGCGTCTTGACTACGCGTATATAATCTGCAAATTTTGTGTACCACATTCTGGTTTTCCTCCAGTTGCTTAACAAAACTATGTTCCAGTTCTTTATTCAATCGGTTGATCGTTAGCTACACAATAAGTAGAAATGCGAGTGGTATTGTTACAAGCTTTCTAAGATTAATGTGTATTATTTAGGTAACTAATTCTGAATCTGTACTTTAAGCGGCCCGCCAGAAGATATCCAACTTCCGCCAAGTTCGTCTAAGTTTACATCTAGCTCGTCAGAAGTGTCTACGCCTTTTATAGTTACAGGCACTTTTTCGTAGGTATCAACACCTTTTAAATTTACATTAAGCTCGTCGTAAGTGCTAATGTCTTTAATGTTTACGTCTATTAAGCCATCTTGGTTTAAGGGAACCAATCCATAACGCGGAGCTTCAATGTCTGGTAGAGCATCATTGGCTTCGTTGGCATAGGCACTTGGAATGAGATCTAGTTTTTGCACGGTATTAACGGTAAGACATACGGCGATAATGGTCAAAACTACTTTGGTGTATTTGTCTGTTTGCATGATATATATGTTTAAATCGTATTAGTATCAATGATTGTACCTAAATGTAACAAGGTCTACCGCTTCTGACTTTCCTTTAAGCGGATGCGCTCCAATAGCAACGACTTCGATCGTTTTGGGCAAAGAAACCATTAGGTTCGCCAGTTTACGCGAGGCCAAAATCGACACTTCGAGTCTATTGCATTCTGCTTGGATTCTTGCCGTGGTATTAAGTACATCGCCAGAAAAGGCAATTTCACGCTTAATTTGGCCAATTTCGCCACTCATTACAGAGCCACAATGCAGGCCAGCCTTAAATTCTGGTGCCACTCCATATCTTTTTAAATAGAGTGCTTTGCGTTTGTCAAGCAACTGATTCATAATGTAAAAACAACGTATGGCATTGGCTTTTTTAAGGCCTTTTTTCATCTTCCAAGAAATTACCACTTCGTCTCCAACATACTGATAAACTTCGCCATGTGTGTGAACAATGGCCGGCGCGATATCTTTAAAAAAGTCTTTGAGGAAATTAAAATATCGCTTTTCGCCAAGCTCCTCTGCGATACCAGTGGCGTTTTTAATGTCGGCAAACATAAAAATACGTCGCTCTTTTGTTGGAATAAAGTATTTTCCCATCAGGTAATCTGGGAAAACCCCAGGGCCATATTTTTCGTTTACCATTAATATAATAAGCGTGACGATTACGATAAAAAGCCAAACCACATAGTTTTTTATAAACATCCAACTCCCAAAGAAGAATAACAATTCTTCTATTACTTCTGAATGGAACATGGGCAAATTAAGATCTTCGCTCTTTATGTATAATACGCCAATCGCGCTTATCAAAACAGCGGTGATCGTATATAAGATAAAAATTAAAAAGAGGGCTTTTATAAAGGCATAGCGACGAAGGGCTTTCTCCATTAAATTAATGGTAATCGTTCCTCCAATTATTCCCGCAGTAACAGCTATGATTAAGTTTGCGATAAAGTTGGAGAGAAAATCGTAGCTCGAATTATACACATTATTGCTAGACAGGGTATAGTATTCGTAAAAGAAAAGAATATTGCTTATCCCAACCCATGCCAAGAATACCCACAATGCACGCCTAAAGTAAAAGTAACGTTGTCGCTTAGAGTAGTCCTCATTGCTATTTTTCATAAAGAGGGATTAGCAATTTTTGTATTTATCGTTTAAACCAACTCCATTCAGAATCATGGCGGTGCTTTTTTCGAGCCTGCCTAACTGCGTCGCTTCTCGTTTGGCTTCACCAATATGAGTGGCATATTCTCTTTGCTTACCAGGGCTAAGTGCGTAAAAAGCAGTCTTTAGACTTAGTTGTTCTTTAAATGCTTTTTCTAATACTGGCGGAATCAATAGTTCTTTTTTTGTTCTGTCTGCTTTTACTTCTTTGCCTAACTTTTGATTTTCAATGGCCTCTAGGGCATAGGCTTTTACAAGCTTATAATCTACCTGTAAAGGATCTGAGAAATGCAACGACCTCATGGCTTTTGTTTTGCCTTCTTGTGCGTTACGCAATAACCCCTTGGGATCGCTTAAAAACACACCCTGAAAAAACCAGAGGCCAAAATGGTTTTTAAACCCTGCTAGGCCAATCACATTTTTACCATTTACCGTATACGTTGGCATGCCCCATTTAACCGTTTCGAGTGCTTCTGTGTTGAGCAAAACTTCGCGCAGTTGATGCATTGCTTCGCTCCATTGAGGCTGTTTGTCTATATAATTTAGAACCTTTTGAGAATCGGTCATTATGGTTTTATTGTTTTATAAATTGAATCGTCTTTGCGCCAAAATTAGTGTCCAAGACTAAGAAATATACACCTGACTTATAATCTAAAACTCGTATTTGATGCGCACTGGTACCTTCGACAAAAGAATTTTCTGAGTGCATCAGTCTGCCGTTTATATCGTAAATCTTTAAATCAACGATGCGTATGCTAGGGTCGTAGGTAAGCGTGGTAACGTCTTTTACAGGATTGGGAGAAATGGTCATTGAGGCTAAGCGCTGTAAGTCTGGTACAGATAAAAACTGATCGTACAATGATTGTAAAGAATCAATAGGCTCTTCGCCAAAGGGCATTTCTTCTATATTTAATCGTAAATATGGACTGCCAGGCAAATCGTCTGCACGATATACCTGCAAAAACGCAGTGGTAGAGGAGGTGCCTCGATCTAAGCAACGACTGTCTGCACCTGCAAAGTTAGCTCCTTGCATGGCCGCCATAAGTTTATCTGCTAGCGTACCCGTGGTCGCATTAAAATTATCTCTCATGTTTTCTAATACGGTTGCATTGAGCAAAATATTGCCTTGAACACTAAAAGTCGCTTCTTGAATATCGTCTTTATAATCATCGGTATTGGCTCCGCTCCATCCTGCGGTTCTAGGGTTGTTGTCGTCGTCTAAATCTGCAATGCCATATTGCCTATATGAAGGGTCGCTAAACGAAGAAGAACACGGAAACTCATCGTTTGCAAGGAGATAACCAATAATTTCTGAAGGCGAATCCCCTGCTTGCATTTGATCTAGCGCATTTTGCAAATTCCCATTGGGAATACAAACATAGGCCTGAGAATTAACCCCTCCTTTGCCTGGAATAATTCCGCTTATAATATCTATGATTCCGCCAAAGGCGGCAGCCCCATCAACGCAAGAAGCTCCTGCAGAACCAACCTCACCTGTAGCCGGATCTACTGCTACAATGGAGAAGGTGTCTTGTCCAAATCCTAGATGGTGAACAAGTATTAGACCTACTATCAGAATTGATTTTTTCATGGCGATTAGTTTATTTTAAAGATACATAAATTTTCATTTGAGCGTCGTTTCTCAACAGTTGAGTAATTCTGTTTTTTATCTGCTCGATGCATCCCATAGGTTTGTGGTATCAAATCAATCAAATATATAAATGACTATAAAGACATTCATTAAATCGCTAGTTTGTATAACTGTTGTCGCCTTTTTTGGTTTGACGACATACGCTCAACAAACAATATCTGGAACTGTTTCTGATGCTAAGGGAGTTGCCATAGAAGGAGCCAATATCTTTTTAGACGGCACCTACGATGGAGCTTCAAGTGATTTGGACGGTAATTTTACCTTCGAAACAGAAGAGACTGGTGTACAAGTACTAACAATTTCGTTTGTTTCTTTTGAACCGTATAGCGTCTCTCAAGACGTGAGCACGATGCAAAATATAAAAGTGGTGCTGCAAGAAGATGTAAACTCACTAGAAACCGTGGTGCTCTCTGCGGGTACCTTTGAAGCAAGTGACAACAGCAAGGTGTCTGTTTTAAAACCTTTAGACGTAGTAACCACGGCAAGCGCCTTAGGCGATTTTGTAGGCGCCTTGCAAACCTTGCCAGGAACCACAACCGTGGCAGAAGATGGGCGCCTATTCGTACGTGGAGGAGAAGCTGGTGAAACTCAAATATTCATCGATGGCATTCGGGTTTTTACACCGTATTCACCTACAACTAATAATATTCCAACGCGTGGGCGATACTCACCGTTTTTGTTTGATGGCATCACTTTTTCTACTGGAGGCTATTCGGCAGAATATGGACAAGCCCTCTCCAGTGTATTATTATTAAATACCATAGACAAGCCAGATCAAGAAAAAACCGATATTTCTGTGATGTCTGTAGGTGGTGGAATTGGCCACACCAAAATATGGGAGAAAAGCTCGCTGAGTCTCAATGCGATGTATATAAATTTAGCGCCTTATATCGCTCTGTTTCCGGACAGGAACGATTGGCACGACCCCTTCGAGGTTTTTAGTGGGGAGGCTGTTTACAGACACGATATAGAAGATGGAATTATTAAGGCTTATGCAGCTTTTGACACTTCTAACTTTAGTCTTACGCAAGAAGACATCAATGCACCAGAAGGGTTATCTTTTGCATTAAAAAACAAAAACTTTTACTCAAATGTAAGTCTTTACAAACGTCTAGGTAATGGTTGGAGGCTCAATACAGGAAGTAGTTTTACCTATGCTAAAGACGATATTAGTATAGACGAAAGCAAGATAAAGGACCGTCAAAATTCGGCACATATAAAAGTTAAGCTTAGAAAAAGATATTCTAGTAAGTTTAAATGGGCCTTTGGAGCAGAGCAATTTATTACCTCGTTTGACGAGCGTTTTATAGAAGGCGCAAACAGCTTTAACTTTGAGTTTAACCAGCCCATCTCTGCTGTGTTTAGCGAGACAGATTTAATCTTTTCTAGAGACTTTGCCATGAAGCTTGGTGCCAGAGCAGAATACACCCCAAGCAACGACAGGCTCACGTTCTCACCAAGAGCGTCAATGGCTTATAAATTGGGCAATGCAGGGCAATTGTCTTTGGCTTATGGCGATTTTTATCAGCAGGCTAATAACGAATATTTAAAATTTGACGAGGCGCTTGATCCGCAGAAAACCCAACATTATATCTTAAACTATCAGTATGTAAAAGCTGGCAGAATTCTGCGGGCAGAACTTTACAGAAAACAGTATAACGACCTTGTTACCTTCGACACTCCTTTTGCTTTTCCGGATTCTAACTTTAGAAGTCTAGGCGATGGTTTTTCGCAGGGCTTCGATTTGTTTTGGAGAGATAACGATAGCTTTAAAAACCTTGATTACTGGGTGAGCTATTCGTATTTAGACACAGAGCGCTCTTACTTAAACTATCCTGAGGCGGCCACGCCACCGTTTGCCAATTCGCATAATCTGTCTGTGGTAGCTAAGTATTGGATCCAAGATTGGAAGAGCCAAATAGGTTTTAGTTATGGATTTGCTAGCGGCAGAACCTACACCAATCCGAACCTGCCAGGTTTTTTACAAGAACAAACCAAAGCGTACAACAGTTTAAGCATCAATTGGGCGTATTTAATAGACCCTCAAAAAATCCTTTATTTTTCTGTGAACAATGCGCTTGGCTTTAATAATATTAACGGCTATCAATATGCCAACACTCCAAACAGTAATGGAGTGTTTGACAGACGAGCCCTAAGGCCAGCTGCAGATCAATTTTTCTTTGTGGGATTCTTTTGGACCCTAAGCGAAGATGGCGTAGATAATCAATTAGATAATTTATAAAGCTACAGTTGGGCCACATTAAATAACAGTTGGGTAGCTTAGATTTGAGAATCCATGTTATACGAGGCATCTTTACAGCATAATAAAAAAGACATGTTAACCGTAATTCTAACGCTTGTACTCACTGTAATCATTTTGATCTTTTAAGCATTTTTTAAAAAGAACTTAATGCCTATTAAAATGTAAAGCACACTTAGTTTTGATTCAATTTTACTTAAATTAATACCCTATGAACCGTTTAATCATCTTTAGTTTTTTATTGTTTAGCTTTCACACTGTGGTGGCTCAGAGCAATTACGAAAAAGGAATGCAAAAAGCCCTCGAAACTTGGCAGGCAGGCAAACCACAAGACGCGGCCAATATTTTTGAACGCATCGCTACGGTAGAGACAGACAATTGGTTGCCCAGCTATTATGTGGCGCTAATTACTACTTTAGAGAGCTTTCAAATTAAAGATCAAGCCCAATTAACGGCTCAATTGGCAAAGGCCAGAGATTTTCTAAACGACGCGATGGCCTTGTCTAAAGACAATCCAGAATTAATGGTGGTAGAGGCACAGTGGTATACATCTTGGATTATATTTGATGGTCAAAAGTACGGCATGCAGTATTCTGCCAAAGTAGCGCAGCTTTACGAGAAAGCCTTAACTATAGAACCCGAGAACCCACGTGCGGCATTTGGAAAAATAGAATGGGAGATGGGATCTGCGCGCTTTTTTGGAAAACCCATGGAGCCTTTTTGCGGGCGACTGGTAGAAGCTTTGAAACTATACGATTCATATCCTGAAAAAGAAACTTTTTACCCTAAACATGGGAAAGGTTACGGATCGCAAGTGATAGAATCAACATGTAATAATTAAGATGAACAAATTCATAAAAGATATCATTAAAGCATTCCTGATAGGAATCGTAATATTTATAGTGCTTTCGGTCATTGGTTACCTCAATGGTTACCGGATCACTTCGTTTAATTCTTTTATGTATCAGTTTGGCGTCAATCAGATGTATTCGGTGGTGCTGTATATGGTTAATGGTTATTTTATCGACTATTATCGCGCAAAACACGGGAGGAATTTTTTCGAATCAAAACACTTATTCAGGGCAATTGCGATATGTATTGCAATAACTTTGGTCACTATTTTCTTTTTACGAATAGTGATGATTATTGGCTTCGAGGGTGTCGACTTCATGGCTTTCATTGATAACGAAAAGCCTGGCTATTATATAGTTGCTTTTATTATCTCGATGGTCGTAATCTCTAGTTTTTTTGGATTTTACTATTACAAATATTCTCAAGAGACTAAGGTTACAGAACAAAAGAAGATCGCTGGTTCTGCAACAGCTCGCTTCGATGCACTTAAGAATCAGTTAGACCCACATTTTTTATTTAACAGTTTAAATGTGCTCACCAGTCTAATCGAAGAAAACCCAGAAGCGGCCACGCGTTTTACGACGGCCCTTTCTAAAGTATATCGTTATGTTTTAGAGCAAAAGAACAAAGACTTGGTACCTGTTACAGAAGAGTTGGAGTTTGCCAAATTATATATGTCGCTGCTCAAAATGCGATTCGAAGATGGGATTGTTTTTACAATGCCAGAAACCGTTTCTAATCCAGAGGCAAAAGTAGTGCCGTTGTCGTTACAATTGCTATTAGAAAACGCTGTAAAGCACAATGTGGTTACGCCATCTAAAAAGCTCCACATAAAAATAGAGGAGCAAGATGGTAACCTGGTTGTGATGAACAACATTCAGAAAAAACAAGTGATTAAAAAAAGTAGCGGGGTTGGGCTCATGAATATTCAGCAGCGCTATAAATTACTTACAGAGAGACCTGTCACTATCGTAGAAGATACCAGCAATTTTGCAGTGGCAGTTCCATTATTAACTCGTCAATCAAAAGTTATGCATACGCAAGAAAATTTTATAGAAAACAAACGCTATCAGCGTGCCAAAGAGCGCGTAGAAAAAATCAAAGGGTTTTATGTACACTTTGCGATTTACTTAATATTTGTGGTATTTTTTATCTATCTCAATCTAAGATCTACGGACTTTCCTTGGGCGATTTTTCCTATTCTAGGATGGGGAATTGGAATATTAGGGCACGCCTCAGAGGTGTTTAACTACAATCCGTTTTTAGGACGTGATTGGGAGCGTCGCAAGATGAAAGAATTTATGGATAAGGACAATTTTTAGTCAAACCGACAATTCATCCTAAAGGAACTACAATTGGTGCCCATCGATTTTTATTAATTAGTGAACTATAGCACCTTTGTATTAAACAAACATCATCATGGATCCGATCAAAGATCAACAAAAATTTTTAAGAGCCAAAGAAAGGGTAGAAGACCTTAAAAAATTCTATACCAACCTAATGTGGTTCTGTATCATTATTCCTGTACTAGCGGCTATTAATTATTACACGAATGGCTTTGGTTATATGTGGTTTTTATGGGCGGCATTTGGTTGGGGGATAGGCCTGCTGTTTCAAGCTATTAAAGCCTTTCGCCTGAGCCCAATGTTTAATAAAGACTGGGAAGACAGAAAAATTAAGGAGTTCATGAACGAAGAAGAAAATGAAACCGATTATTCCAACCGTTGGAAGTAAATCTAAATATTATGAAAAAGCAATACGAAAATTCTAAATTCGGTCGTGCCAAAAAACGAGTGGACGACATCAAAGGTTTTTACTCACACCTGACTGTTTACGTCATTATCAATATAGTCTTGTTGTTTATTAAACTAGAGATCTTCGAAGACGGGGAGTTTAATATTCCGAGTTATCACTGGTCTTATTTTGCGACGCCTTTCTTTTGGGGTATTGGACTCTTTTTTCATGGGCTTTGGGTTTTTGGGCCTTCTATAAATTCTATTAAAAAATGGGAAGAAAGAAAAATCGAAAAATTCATGAAAGAAGATATCGATGACGAACAACAAATGAAGTTTTAACCATGAAGCATTTACTTACTATTATTATTCTTTTTGTTGGAATTCAGTCTGTTGCACAGACGTTTACCTTAACCAATGCCACCATTTTTACAGGCGAAGAGGTGTTAGAAAATAGTTCTATTGTGATTGTAGATGGAATGATTACCCAAGTGGGCGTTACAGTTACATCTCAAGGAGAATCCATAGACTGCAAGGGCAAATTTATAATGCCAGCGCTAACCAACAGTCATGTGCATTCCTTTAATCCTGACAACCTAAAAGAAGCCGCACAAGCGGGGGTTTTGAATCTTTTAGACATGCACGGGGTCGAAACCATGCAGGCGATGATGGCTGTAAATAACGAAACCTCTAAGAATGCCCGCTACTTTTATGCTGGCCCTGCTGCTACGGCTCCAAACGGTCATGGGACGCAGTATGGTTTTCCTACCCCGACGCTGACAAATCCAACAGAAGCAAACGATTTTGTTGCTAACAGAATTAAGGCAGGAGCGAGTTATCTTAAAATTATCGTAGAACCTTGGAAACCTACATTAACTCACGATATTGTAACTGCTTTAATCAATGCTGCTAAGGCAGCCGATATGCCTGTAGTAGTCCATGTATCGCGTTTGGCAGATGCGCTAGAGGTACAGAAAAATGGAGCAAGTGGGCTAGTGCATATCTGGTGGGATCAACAAATTAAAGATCAGGAGCTTATAAACATCGCTTCTCGCAAAGATTTTTTTGTAATACCAACGATCTTGACCAGTCACTTGGCCTTAGCTACTATTAGAAAAAGCGGGGGTGAGTATTTATCTGACGATTTAATTAGCGAACAAGTATTAGCTTTATACAAGGCCGGAGTGCCTATATTGGCAGGTACAGACCCGCCAAATGCCAATATAAATTACGGTACAGATTTACACAAAGAAATGGCCTTACTCGTAGCGGCAGGAATTCCTGTAATCGATGCGCTAAAAGCCGCGACTTCTTTGCCAGCCGTCTATTTTAGATTGGATAAAGTGGGTTATTTAAAACAAGGGTTTAAGGCAGATTTACTCGTATTGAGCGAGAGTCCAATGACCAATATAGCCAACTTAAATAGTATAGAGCAGATTTATAAAAAAGGAATCTCAATAAAAAAATAACAGTTTAGATGAACGTACTTATCATAGAAGACGAAAAACCCTCTGCGAGACGCCTGCAACGCATGCTCGATAAAGAAGGAATGCAGGCTCAAACCATGCTGCACTCAGTAGCAGAAGCCATAGAATGGTTTGAGAACAACCAGCACCCAGATTTAATCTTTTTAGATATTCAATTGAGTGACGGTTTGTCTTTCGAGATTTTTGATAAGGTACAAATCAAAAGCGCGATTATTTTTACTACGGCATACGACGAATATGCGCTGCAAGCTTTTAAGCTCAATAGTATAGATTATTTATTAAAGCCCATCGATCAAGACGAGCTTAAGCAAGCGATGGCTCAATTTGAGATCAATCAAACATCCAATCAAGAAGTTAAACTAACCTTTAGCGATATCAAAAAATTGCTCGATAACCCCGTAGAGCGAGAATACAAAAAGCGATTCACGGTAAAGATCGGGCAGCATTTACGCATGATTCCGATAGATGAGATTGAGTGCTTTTATAGCGAAAACAAAGGTACTTATGCGCATACTTTCGAAGGTCGCAACTATTTGTTAGACCATACGTTAGAGCAACTTGCAGAAGAAATTTCGCCAAAAGTCTTTTTTAGAATCAACCGTAAGTTTTATGTAAACATACAGGGCATAGACGACATTATCTCCTACACTAATTCTAGATTACAGCTAAAAATGAAGTCGTATAAAGAGCAAGACGTTATAGTAGCTCGCGAACGGGTTCGAGATTTTAAGTTATGGTTAGAATAGCTAATGGGCTATTAAACAGTTAATTGCTAGCTCTAAAATGATGTGTTATTTAAACTAACCCTTATTAGTTTCCTATTATTTTTTATCTCTCTTTATTGGTTTTTTTAATATCTTAGTGCGTTTTTAATTGTTACCAAACACTTAATCTAAAAAAAAACCTATGAAAAATTGTACCCTGGCTTTAGCCTTCGTGCTAAGCTGCTTATGTTCTGTTGCGACCCATGCACAGGATTTTAATGGCAGCATCGCCAACTATTTTAACCAACAAAAAGAAAACCACAACTTAGACTCGCAAGATTTGCAGTTTGTTATTACTAGTCAGAGTACTAGTAAGGTAAGTGGAATTACCCACGTGTATTTTACTCAGACTGTCAATGGGATTCCTGTGACAGGAACAGAATCTTCTATGCACTTTGATGCAAGTCAAAAGGTAATTAAAGTAAATAATCATTTAGTTAGCAATGCTAATACTAAAGCCGCGATGAGTAGTCCTTCGTTGACTCCTTCTCAAGCTGTAGAGTCTGCTGCATCACAACTTGGCTATGCTATGACCAAAACGTTGAGCACGGTTTCTTCTTCTAAGGATGGAAGCAATTCACTTGTACTAAGTGACGGCGGAATTTCTCAGCGAGATATTCCTGTTGCGCTAACGTATCAAAAATTAGAAAACGGACAACTCGCGTTGTCATGGGATCTTTCTATTTTAGAACTGGCTTCACAAAACTGGTGGAGCGTGCGTGTAGACGCAGCAACCGGTCAAATTGTAGATCGTGTAAACTGGATGTCTAGTTGTAATTTTGAGCACGATCACAGTCTACATGAAGACTTAATCAATTACAATACTAATTTACAGCCACAGCCTAATTATGGTAAAACGGCAGACGAACTTGGGTGTTCAGAATGTTACGAAGTAATTGCCATGCCATTAGAAACTCCAGGACATGGTACTCGAACTATCGAGAACGATCCTGCGTTTGGCGTCGCTTCGCCTTTTGGATGGCACGATACTAATGGTGCCGCTGGTGCAGAATTTACGACCACTCGTGGTAATAACGTAAACGCTTACGAAGATGGTGACAACGCTGGTTATCAACCTGACGGTGGATCTGGACTAGAGTTTTACGGAACTGGTTTCGAATTTAACCCAGTTTATAGTGGAGGTGATCAGTCTGAGGCTGCTGCCATCACAAATTTATTTTACTGGAACAACATTATTCACGATGTATTATTTGTATACGGATTTGATTCTCCAGGAGGAAACTTTCAAGAAAACACGTATGGTTTAGGTGGAGCAGGAAGTGACTCTGTAAATGCCGAGGCTCAAGATGGCTCTGGTACCTGTAATGCAAACTTTGGTACACCTCCAGACGGTGGTAACCCACAAATGCAAATGTATGTGTGCGGAAGCCGTGACGGAGATTTTGACAATATGGTGGTAGTACACGAATATGGTCATGGTATCTCTAACCGTTTAACTGGTGGCCCTGGTGCTGCTGGATGTTTGGGTAATGCTGAGCAAATGGGAGAGGGCTGGAGTGACTGGTATGGTGCGATTATGACCATCGAACCTGGCGATGATGGATCTGACTCTAGAGGGGTTGGAACATGGCTAATTGGCGAAGGCCCTGATGGTGACGGAATTCGTCCGTTCCCTTACAGTACAGATACTAACATTAACCCTCAGACGTACAGTTATATTTCCTCTTCTGCGATTCCTCATGGAGTAGGTTCTGTATGGTGTACTGCGCTATGGGAAGTAACTTGGGCGTTGATCGACGAGCACGGGTTTGATACTAATATTTATAATTTTACAGGAGATGCTTCTTCGGATGCTGGTAACGTAATGGCCATGGCTTTAGTTACAGAAGCGATGAAGTTACAACCTTGTAGTCCTGGATTTGTAGATGGTAGAGATGCTATCTTTGCTGCAGATGCAGCGATCTATGGTGGTGCAAACGAGTGTCTTCTTTGGGATGCATTTGCTAAGCGTGGTTTAGGTATTAATGCCGACCAAGGTTCTTCTGGCAGTACTACTGACGGAACAGAAGACTTTGAATCTCCTAGCGGATCAGCAACTTTCTCTGCGCCAGACGATGTTTGTGCTAGCGAAGAAGTATTAGAAGGCTTAGGAGGCGGTAGCCCATTTGGTGGGGTATACAGTGGTCCTGGTGTAACAGATAATGGCGATGGAGCTACATATAGTTTTGATCCATCGGCAGCTGGAGTTGGAATGCATACTATTTCTTACGAAGTTACAGACGGAGCTTGTTCTGTTGCATCTTCTGCCTCAGACGAAATCGAAGTATTAGACGTGCCAGATCAACCAACTACTACAGGAGCAGAAGACTTCTGTGTAGGTGATGAGGTAACGGTAAGCGCCGTACCTAACGATGGAGCCAATGTGATTCGTTGGTTTGATTCAGAATTTGGGGGTACTTTCTTACACCAAGGAAACGATTATACGTTCACACCAACAGGTTCTCAAGACCTATGGGCACAAGAAACTCCAGACGACGAGCTTTCTAAGCTTGTTATTTCTGAGGTTACCTTAGAAACTCCAGACCGTTTAGAGATTATGAATGCTGGTGTTGCTGCAGATTACTCAGGTTATATTGTAGCTGTTAGTGAAGAGCCTTTTACAAATATTAATACGGTAAACTCTGTTACTAAAACGTTAGGCGCTATGGACGAAGACGAAGCCATCGCTTGGAGTGATAGTACAGGAGATAACTACTGGGGTAGTAATATCTGGTGGGATAATGATGCTGGTGAAACTGGCTGGATTTTAATTCTTGATCCTGATGGAAACGTTGTAGATTCTTCTTTCTGGAATGCTACTGCAGCTCAAATCGCCACATTTGATGTGACTATTTCTGGATTCAATATTACAGCTGCAGATTTAGACTGGGTTGGAATTGGAGCAGATCTTACGGCAGAATGTAACGATTCATTCCAAAGAACTGGCGATAGCGATACTGCTTTAGACTGGTCAGGAGATTGTTTAGACGCTACATACGGCGAGCCTAACGAGAATATCGGAATCGGATTTGCAGGATGTCTTTCTAACAGAGTATTGACTCAGGTTGTTGCAGAAGACGAAGATCCTTCGTTGACTTGTCCAGACGACCAGTTCTTTACCATTACAGATGGTGAGCCTTATATGATTCCAGATTATGCAGGGTCTGCAACTGTGAGTGATAACTGTCCTGATGGATTGGTGGTAACTCAAGATCCAGCAGCTGGTACAGAAGTTGGTCCTGGCGAATATACAATTGCTTTAATCGCTACAGATGCTGCTGGAAACGCAGTGGACTGTACCTTTACTTTAACAGTAGATGGGGTACTTTCTGTGGCAGATGTTGGGCTTAACAATGTATTTACGTTGTATCCTAACCCAACACAAGGCGATATGGTGTTACGCAACCGCGGAAACGTAGAGATCGATGGGCTTAAGTTGTTTGATATGAATGGTCGTTTGATCAAAGTGTTTAATACAAACAGCACGAGTGCAGAAATTACATTACCTATGGGCGATGTAGCAACAGGAATGTATTTTGTTCAGGTTACAACAGACCAAGGTCAAACTGTAAAACGTGTGATTAAAGAATAATCACGTTCACATAAAACTAAAAAGCCACTCGATTGAGTGGCTTTTTTTTAGTCTTTAATTTCGTTTTCGTTAAATGCCGAGGGTAATAGCTTTGGAATAAATTTGATAAACAGTGGTAATAACAAAGTTCCGCCGGGAAGTAAAAAGATGGTAAGCGAAGGAATCGATTTAAAAATATCTAACAATTGATCCTTTACCTTTTCTTTTTCTTCGTTGTCTAAGTCGCGCAAGGTAGATTGCCCGAGCAACTTAAGTAGTTCTCCACTTTCTGTAATTTCTTTTAAAAGGCGTTTTTTGTTCCGCAGTATAAGACGCTCCACGGTATTGCTCGTTTGCTTATAAAAGTGATGCACAGGATGTGCTTGATTAAACAAATTAACCGAGTTCTTGTTGTCGACCACAAATTCGTCTAAAAGAGCCAAGGCCTTTTGTGCTTCGCCTTTTTCTAGTTGCAGCTGTTTGACCAGCGTGTTAATAAAATGAAGTTCGTTGGGTTCTACCTCGAAGTCATCTTTAACCGCCATGCAACAAAGGTCTAAGAGGTACTTTTGCACCATGTTATCTTTGCGTCGTATCAAGAACTCGCTCAAGGGTAGCGCAGCTCGTTTTACGATGCCAGAGGACTCAAATAAATCTAAGAGCAGGGTATCGTATTTGTCCTTGTGTTTTTTAGTCTGTAAGGCGCTATAGCAATATTTAATAATGGCCTCTTCTAATGAATCAGAAAAGTCCTTGGCCTGATCAGGGGCTTCTACATATACCAAATAGGTTAATACATCTGTGGCCAATAACACATTAGAAAACTCATAATCGCCTTCTTTTTTTATAGTAGCATCGCTTTCTTGAATTCTAGACGATATGATCTTCTCTAAATTTTTACTAGCAGATTTACCTAGGGATAAACGCTGAAACATGCTTATTTTTCCACGCTCAATTTCGTTATAAAACGCTAGCACATGATCGAGAAACTGATCGATACTAGGGGTATTCTTATAAGATTTGGCATATATAAAATAAAAGGAATGCAGCAAGTTAACCTTGCTGTACTCATTCTTGCTAAGCTTTAGTTCGCTTAGTCGCTCGCCGATCAAACCAGAGATTGCATGACCATATACAAATCCAGATACTCTTAGGGCATGATAAAAATCGTCATGAGTAGCAAAAGCTGCTACCAATTCTTCGTTGGTAAAGCGATGAAAAAATTTATCTATCCAGCCTGTCGCCGATGGATTCATTGAATGCGAATTAGAAGTTTAAAAGTAGCCAAAAAAAACTCTCGCGCCGATGCACAAGAGTTCTTTATTTTTTGAGTGTATTTATTACTGAATTATTCCCCCGCAACTCACTCTTGCGCCAGCGGCACCAGACGGTTGAGATGTAAAGTCGTCTACTCCTTGATGAACAATAATCGCTTTGCCTATAATGTTCTTAGTCTCGTCGTCACAGCCTAAACACCATTGGTCTCCAGCGTCAAAGGTGATGGTAGCAGTTCCATCTGGATTGGCTGTAAAATTACCAATATCCCCTTTGTGATATCCTTCACTAGCACCCCATTTGGCATGTGGTTTAAACGTTGGGTTCCAATGCCCACCAGTGGCTTTTCCGTCGTTAGAACAGTCTGCTTTTTCGTGTATATGAATCGCATGTTCTCCTTCGCTTAGCCCTGTCAAGCTTGCCTCCATGGTAACGTTGCCATCTTTTTGAGTAAAGGTGACTGTCCCTTTTACTTCACTGCCGCTCTTTGCAGATAATTGCATAGTCACCGATGCTACTTCTTGATTCTCGGTAACGTCTTCTACTACTTTCTCGATCTCGGTTTCTACAACTTCTGTTTCTTTTTCCTTGCCGTCGTTTTTACAAGCAAACAGCACCAAAATTGCGATTAGGGATGTATATTTTAATAATTTCATGTGTCTTTTTTTAGATTGCTATATGGAATTAAATTTACGTGCTTTCTGCTCCAAAAGCAAGTCGTTGTAATTTTTCTTAAAACAACAAAGGAATTACAAACGAATAAAAAAGTAGTAATAATAAAATCGCAAAAAAATTGAGCAAAATTCCTGCTCTTACCATGTCTTTAATTTTTATATATCCACTCGCAAAAACAATGGCATTTGGTGGGGTCGCCATTGGCAGCATAAAGGCACAGCTAGAAGCCATAGCCACTGGGATTAGTAAATGCAACATGGGAATATTTAAGCCAAGGGCAATACCTGCGACAACGGGAGCAAAAATAGCAACCAAGGCCACATTACTCATCATTTCTGTCATAAACAACACTACGGTAATGATAAGGGCAGAAATCACAAATAAGCTAACGCCATCAATTCCGGTAATCATCGCAGCGATGGCGTCAATAACCCCCGTTTGCGATAAGCCAGAAGCCAATGCAAGCCCTCCGCCAAAAAGAATTAAAATACCCCAGGCCAAGCGAGACGTGTCGCTCCAATTTAAGATAAAGCCTCCTTTTTTTAAACTGTGTGGTATGGCAAACAGGGCTAAAGCAGCATACATGCTAATTTCGGTGTCACTAATGTTAAGCCACGAAATATGTTTGTTGAGCAGACTTCTAAATATCCACAGCAGTATGGCGATGGCAAAAACCCACAACACTCGTTTTTCTAAATGCGAAATTGGCCCCAACTTTTGTATTTCTGTCGCGATCAATTCTTTTGAAGCGTCAAACTTACCAAGCCTGTTAGGGAACACTACATAGACCAAAATCCAATAGACCAACCCGAGCATAATTAAAGAAAAAGGCAATCCCATTACCATCCACGAAACAAAGGAGATGGTTGTTTGATATTCGTTTTCTAAAAAGCCAATTAATACAGAGTTAGGCGGTGTACCAATAATGGTTGCAATCCCACCAGCATTGGCAGCATAGGCGATTCCGAGCATAATACTGAGTGCAAAATTGCGATCTTTTTTGGTAAAACCATCTTCGTCGTCTATCAATAACTGAATCACAGATAACCCAATTGGCAGCATCACCAAGGTGCTTGCCGTATTGCTTATCCACATACTCAAGAGGGCAGTGGCCAGCATAAATCCAAGGATAATTCTATTTGGACTCGTCCCTGTGATCCTAATGATGTTTAAGGCGATTCGTTTGTGCAGGTGCACCTTTTCTAGGGCTAAGGCCATCACAAATCCGCCAAAGAATAAAAAGATAATAGAGCTCCCATAACTTTGTGATACTTCCTTAATGTCCATCACACCCACTAAAGGGAATAAAACAAGCGGTAACAAGGCGGTGACAGAAATAGAAACCGCTTCAGAAACCCACCAAACAAGCATCCATATGGCCACAGCGACCACCTTATCTGCTTCTGGCGAGAGCAACTCATAAGGAGACGCAAGGAGTAAACTAAATAAAACAGGCCCAGCAATTAGGCCTGTTCGTTTAAATATGGGATACGAACTCATTTATAGAATTCAATAAAAATTAATCGTCTATACTAAAGGATTCTGTCTCCTTAAAGACCGATAGGTTCAAGGCTTCCATCGTTGTACGATACTCGGCCCAGTGCTCTGTAAAAAATGCATTGGTCGCATTTAGGCCATCGCTAAGTGCGGCTCTTGCATTAGATAACAAGGTTGTTTCTGTGCTTGTAGTACCGTTTGGGCGACTGCCAGAATACTGTCGTGCTACTCCAATACGTTGCATGATAGTAACTTCTGGGTTGCGGGTAATCCCTTGTCTTTTATCTACTTTGCCTAGGTAAAGAGCGATGACCGAATCGATTTTCTTAACCATGTCTTTTGATTGGTCGATGGCATCTTTATGAGCCTTTTTATCGAGCTTGGTCAACATGCTTTTATAATCGTTCGCAATTGTTTTGCTCTCTACTAACTGCTTTACCGCGTCTGCAGAAGTCTGCATCATGGTCTGAATGGTTTTTCCGTTGTTATACGCATCGTTTATCGCTTTTTGAGAAACCTCTAAACGAGGGTCTGAGGCAACGGTTATCTGCGAACCACTCGTTTGGTCACCATAACTAAGTTCTAAACGATAATTGCCTGGTTTTACACCAACGCCTCCTGGTTCTGAACGGCGTTTTCTTATTGTACGCGAAGGACGATCGCCACCAGCTTCTCTCATAAACCAGTTAAAGCTATGCAATCCAGCATCTTTAGGAGCCTTTTGTTTAAGGGTTCTTATAAGTCTAGCTCCGTCATAAACTTTGAGCGTTAGCGAGTCCCACTTTACTTTGTTCTCTGCTTCTTCGGAATCGCCAGCGTCTTTTGTTTTGCCTTTTTTAGAATCTTCTTTCTTGGCGTCGTCTTTATGCGGGTTAATAAAATAACGAATCTTGGCTCCAAAGCCTCTGTTTTCGCCGTTGTATAGAGCATCGCCACCAAAACGGCTGCCTGTAGGTTGCTGGTAAGCCGCCTGATATCCTGTTGGCGGATCAAACAAGGTTACTTTGGCAGTTTTTACATTAGCATTTGCCGCCATAGCACGTAACGGACGAATATCGTCTAACACCCATGCAGCTCTTCCAAAAGTCCCAATGACTAAATCATGTTCTCTGGGCTGAATCACCAAATCTTTAACAGGAACCGTAGGGAATCCGTTGGTCCATTTGGTCCAATTGTTTCCGGCATCTATAGAAATATAAAGCCCATCGTCTGTTCCTAAAAATAGAAGATTGGACTCTTCTATATCCTCTACCACGCTAAGTGCGTAGCTCTGTACGTCGTTGTTATCTACAATGCGCGACCAAGTTTTTCCGTAGTCTTTGGTGCGATATACATAGGCGTCATAATTAAAACGACGATAATCGTTGGCCACCAAAAGGGCTTCTCCCTTTGCTTTATTAGAGGCTTTAATTTGTACAATCCAACTGCCTGCTGGCAAGCCTTTTATATTGTTTGAGACATCGGTCCAAGTGCTACCACCGTTTTGCGTAAAATGCACACGCCCATCGTCTGTACCCGCCCAAAGCATATTTTGCTCTAAAGGACTTGGTTCGATTACGAGTATCGTTGTATGATTTTCTGCTCCAGTCGCATCCATGGTAAGCCCGCCGCTTTCGCTTTGCTTTTGCTTTTCGGGATCGTTGGTTGTAAGGTCCGGAGAAATAATCTCCCAGGTAAGCCCTTTGTCTTTAGATTTATGTACAAACTGAGACCCAAAGTAAATAGTGTTATTGCTAAACGGGTCTATATTAATTGCCGAATTCCAGTTAAACCTGAGCTGTACATCTGGGTTAGGGTGCGTAGGGCGCACCGAATAATTATTACCGGTCATCCAATCGTATCGACTCACAAATCCTTGCTGACTCATAGACCAACCATAACGACTGTCGTCACGATCTGGAACCACATCAAAACCGTCGCCAAAAGAAATCTCTTGCCAATAGCTGTTTCTAATTCCTTGTGCTCGCCACACATAGGCAGGGCCTCTCCAAGAGCCATTGTCTTGCATCCCGCCATAAACATTATAAGGGAATTCGTTATCTACATTGATATGGTAAAATTGCGCAACAGGAATGTTGCCAATAAAACGCCAGCTTTCGCCACCGTCTCTGGTTATGTTAAGCCCTCCGTCGTTACCATCTATCATAAAGCTTCCGTCTTCTGGGTGAATCCACCAAGCATGGTGATCAGGGTGCACTCCATTGCTCACTCCGTAAGCTGGCATTAGCTGTTTAAAGCTCTTCCCACCATCTTGACTCACATTCACATAAGTAAACACCGTAAAGATTCGGTTTTCGTTTTGTGGGTCTACATAAATCTCTGAATAGTAAAATGGGCGATTCCCTATTTCGTTGAGCTTGCCACTCACCAAACTCCAATTTTCTCCGCCATCGGTACTTTTATAAAAACCATTCTTTTTGGCTTCTACCAAGGCATATACCACGTTGGGTTTGTTGCGTGCGATCGCAATTCCAATGCGTCCCAAATCCCCCGCAGGGAGACCGTTTTCGTCTGTTTTTTCGCTCCAAGTATCGCCGCCATCGTGCGTGATAAATAGCCCAGAACCTTCGCCCCCTGATTTAAAAAACCAAGGATCGCGTTTGTGTTCCCACATGGCTACTATCAATTTATTTGGGTTGCTAGGGTCCATAACCATATCTGCAACCCCCGTTTTATTATTGGCAAAAAGAATCTTGTTCCAGCTTTTACCACCATCGGTAGTTTTAAAGACACCGCGTTCTGGATGAATTCCCCAAGGAGATCCAATAGCACCAACATATACGATATCTGGATTGGTTGGGTGAACGATAATCCTGTGAATATGGCGTGTGCCCTCTAGGCCCATAGCTTGCCATGTTTTACCAGCATCTAAAGATCTATATACACCAAAGCCACCATTGAGGCTGTTTCTTGGGTTACCTTCGCCAGTCCCTACCCATATAACACTAGGATTAGACTGCTGAATCGCTACGGCACCTATAGAGGCAGTGAGCTCTTCTTCGAAGATTGGGTCCCATTTGGTGCCACCAGACGTAGACTTCCATAAGCCTCCAGAAGCGGTTCCGGCATACATGATATCTGTATTGCTTAAAACAACGTCAATCGCGGTAACACGACCGCTCATTCCGCCAGGGCCAATGCTACGTGGCTCCATATTCTTAACTAACTCCATGTCTAGGGCTTGTCCAAATACTAAAGTGGAACAAAAAAGCCCGGCTATTGCGAGTAATTTTTTCATCTTTTTGAATTGATTTTAATGTTGAATCGAGAAGTGATACCAAATACAGGTGTAGGCGTGGGTACGCAAAGAGGAATTTGGTATTTCATGTTGGTTGGTTTACTAAAGTATAAAGGTACTATTAAAGTTTATAATCATTTCTTAAATGCTTGTTAAGGCATATTTTCTCTTTCACAATTGTCGTATTTTTATACAATGGAAGAGAAGAAAGGTAGAGCAGGATTTGTTTTTACAAATTACAAGGCCAAAGAGGTGACTCCTTTTGAGCGCTTGCTCGACGTTTTTCAGGAACTTATCACCCATACTTCTGGCGATTTTGACGAAGCCATGGATTGGTTAAAGCAATTAGACGAAGAATATAAACTCACCACTCCCGAATATACCCTAGACGATTTTGTAGAAGACTTAAAAAAGAAAGGCTATATACGTGAAGAGATTAAGCCAGACGGGAAGGGCGGTACCAGCATTACAGAAAAAACCGAGCGGGCCATAAGAAAACGGGCGCTGGATCAGATTTTTGGCAAATTAAAACGCAGCGGGACTGGGAATCATAAAACCAAACATACAGGTAGGGGAGACGAGCTTTCAGGGGAGTTTAGAAATTATCAGTTTGGCGATTCGCTCGATAAAATCTCTATGACCGAGAGTGTTAAAAATGCGCAAATCAATCATGGATTAGACGGTTTTAATCTTACAGAAAACGACTTAGTTGTGGCGCAGAGCATGTTTAAGGCTCAAATGAGCACGGTGCTTATGATAGATATTAGCCACAGTATGATTCTCTATGGCGAAGATCGCATTACCCCAGCAAAGAAGGTAGCTATGGCGTTGTCCGAACTAATCACGACACGATACCCAAAAGATACCTTAGATATACTTGTTTTTGGCAACGAGGCGTGGCCTATTGCTATTAAAGACTTGCCTTATTTGCAAGTAGGGCCGTACCATACAAATACGGTTGCTGGATTGCAATTGGCGATGGATATGCTGCGCAGAAAACGCAACACCAACAAGCAAATTTTTATGATTACCGATGGAAAACCGAGTTGTTTACAACTCCCCGACGGTCGTTATTATAAAAATAGCAATGGCTTAGACCCGCATATAGTTAGCAAGTGCTATAGCATGGCGGCTCAAGCCAGAAAATTACACATACCCATAACTACCTTTATGATAGCACAAGATCCTTACTTGATGCAGTTTGTAGATCATTTTACAGCAGCAAATCAAGGCAAGGCGTTTTATACAGGTCTTAAAGGGTTGGGCGAAATGATTTTCACCGATTACGAAAGCAACAGAAAAAAAAGAATAAAAGGATAAATGAGCATGGATTTTACGACCACTACGACTTTAGGAGCCTTAAAAAAAGAAGGATATTCTTATAAAAGCATAAAAGACGAACTACGCGATAACCTGATTGTAAAACTCAAAAACAAAGAGGCTACTTTTTCTGGGATTCATGGGTATGAGTTTACGGTAATTCCTGAGTTGGAGCGTGCGATACTCTCTAAACATAATATTAATTTATTGGGCCTTAGAGGGCAAGCAAAAACGCGTTTGGCAAGGCAAATGGTATCGTTGTTAGACGAATATATTCCCTACGTTGCAGGCAGCGAAATAAACGACGACCCTTTTAAACCCATCTCTCGTTATGCGTTAGAGCTCATAGCAGAAAAAGGAGATGATACGCCTATTGCATGGTTGCACAGAGAAGACCGATTTGCAGAGAAACTAGCAACCCCAGATGTGACAGTGGCAGATTTAGTGGGTGATGTAGACCCAATAAAAGCCGCTAACTTAAAACTCACGTATGCAGACGATCGTGTGATTCATTACGGAATGATTCCAAGAGCGAATCGCTGTATTTTTGTGATTAACGAGTTGCCAGATCTTCAGGCGAGAATTCAGGTGGCCTTGTTTAATATTTTACAAGAAGGCGATATCCAGATTAGAGGTTTTAAACTACGCTTGCCTTTGGATATGCAATTTGTTTTTACCGCCAATCCAGAAGACTATACCAATCGAGGCAGCATCGTAACGCCATTAAAAGATAGAATCGGGTCGCAGATTTTAACCCACTACCCAGATTCCTTAGAGATTGCCAAAACCATCACGCACCAAGAAACTGCGCATGCCCAGGCAGAGAAGGCACATGTGCATGTTCCCAACTTGGCAAAAGATATATTGGAGCAAATTAGTTTTGAGGCAAGAGAAAGCGAGTTTATAGACAGAAAAAGCGGCGTTAGTGCCCGTTTGAGTATTACGGCTTTTCAGAATCTATTGAGTACCGCAGAACGCAGGGCACTCTTAAATGCTGAGGAAGAAACCACGGTGCGTATGGGTGATTTTATGGGAATCATTCCTGCGATTACGGGTAAAGTAGAGCTGGTATACGAAGGCGAACAAGAAGGAGCGGCCCAAGTGGCGATTCAACTTATTGCCGATGCGGTGTTGGTCGCTTTCGAAAAACAATTTCCAAGAATTCAAAAGTTAGAAAAACAAGATGCACCAGACCCGTATGGCGATGTGGTTGCCTGGTTTTTTGAAGAACCCGGTTTTGAACTCTTAGATAGTTTGAACAATGAGGCGTACCATAAGGAGCTAAATCGAATAGTACCCTTAGAAGATTTACTCAGAACCTATACGCCAGACATAGATCCTTTAGATAAAGATTTTTATAAAGAATTTGTGCTTTGGGCCTTGTCCGAAAGTAAAAAGTTGAGCCGTCACAATTTGGGCGATGGCTTGCATTTTAAAGATTTATACGGAAGCTATATCAGTGGATTATAAGGTGCTTTGTAGTGCCTTTATAATAAGTACTATTCCGCTAAGTGCCATTACTACAATGACCCATTTTCTAAAGTTTTCTGAACTCATTTTTGATAGCAATCGCTTGCCTATCACATTGCCCAAGGTTGCACCCAAACCCAAGGCGATTCCGTAGGTAATTAGCGTTTTATCTAGAAGACCAAAGGCTGTATAGCCGCTTATTTGGGCAAGACCCAGAAAAAACGATTGCGCTGCTTTAGTGCCAACCAAAGCTTCTTTGTCTATGCCTGCATTTAAAAAGAAAGGATTTAAGACAGGCCCCATTCCACCGGTAAAGGTTCCAACAATAGATACAAATAATCCCAGTGGAATAAAATGCCAGAGGCGTACTGGGAACGATTTGGCTTTTGAGCCAAACCTGTACTGTACTACAGTACTCACCAAAAAGATTCCCACTAACAATTGCACCCAAAACAGTTCCACCTTAGAAAACCACCATGCAGCCAATAAGGCTCCAATAATGGCCGCTGGGACAAAATACCAGAAAATCTTCCAGTGAATATGCTTCCAGAAAATGATGATTCGTGATGGTCTGCTTATAAAAGCTCCAAGATTGAGCACCGGAGCTGTTTGTGCCGTCCCGATTAAAAAATTTAAAATTGGAATCTGCATCATAGCACCGCCGCCGCCACTAATGGTAGAGAATGTAAATGCCGTGGCTCCCAAGCAAAAGAGGCCAATGAGCAACAGTACGTTAATGTCTTGTAACATGGTCAAAAAAAAACTGCCTCGAAAGGCAGTTTAAAATAACACTATTTGATGGGATTACAAGTTTGGAATTATCAATTCTTGTCCCGGATGAATCATATCTGGATTCTTTAAAATATGCGTATTTGCTTCGAAGATCGCTTGGTACTTCATAGGATCTTTGAAATAATGCTTCGCAATTTTACTCAAAGATTCGCCACTGGCAACAGTATGTCTGTGGTAAACAGAGTCGTCTGCTACTTTAATATCGGCCATAATGTCGTTTGGGCTTTCACCGCCAACACGCTTAATTTCGTCCCAGATTAGGTTCTTTTCGTAAGGTGTGTTCGCAGTTCCCCAGACTTTAAGTTGCCCGCCTTCTTCACGTACGTCACCATCTTTAATGCTGAGTTGCTCTCCCAATTCGAGAACGCTTTGATATTTTGCTTTAATCATTGTTTAAAAGTTTATTAATAATACTTAAAGATACAAATTAGGTCAAGATTAGTTTTAAATCCCTAAAAGTTTTTAGACTAAGTGCAGTTTATAGATAAAAGCTGCACTTTATGGTATATATCCATGCTTTTTAAGGTCTTCAAGGTGTTGTACGGCTTGCATAAATCCCTTGTTCAGTACATAACGTTTATCGCTAATTTCGAAAACATCTTTGTAATAATGGTCTGTAAGAATGATAAGCTTGTCCTTTTTTTTATTTTTTAAGAGCTTGCGAAATTGCTCTCTGATGAGTGGGTCTACCATAGAAAAAGGTTCGTCAAGTAAAATTATGGGGTGCGGCTGATGCAATATTAAAAGGGCGCTTAGGTATTTAAGATTACCATGAGACAACTGGTAAACGTATCGATTACTAATAGCATTTATTCCAGGCGCGTAAAAAATACGATCTTGAATCTCGCCATTGGGACAGGTCATAGCGATTACATCTCGCACTTTATGTTCTTTTGGTAAAATTCGATATTGAGGAAGGTAGCCAACTAGTTGATCCTGATATTTTATAGACCCAAGGTCCTTATTGTTAATAGTTATTGACCCATTTTGAATTTTGAAACGTCTAAATAACAGATTTAATAAGGTAGATTTTCCAGCACCGTTTCGACCAAAGATCCCAATGATTTCTCCAAGGTTTCCATTAAATGTAACGTCGTTTAAAACGGAGTTTTTTCCAAAACTATGTGTTATGGAATCTATATTTAAGTAGGCCATAACAATGCTTTTAGCCCAAGCAAAACAAGTCCGATAGGGAAGGCTGCAATCACCATAAAAACTGCCGAATACAGCAAAAGTGAGATCGTGTTAAAACCTAGATTTTTATACAGTACAAGTTCGTTCCTCTTAATAGCGTAATAACCAATAAAACAAATCCAGTTTCCGATAGTAGCAAAAAACAAAATTCCCCAGTGTATGCTCGAAAATGAAGCGACCAATATCAAAAAAAATAGGTTTAGAACCAATAAGTCTAAGCAGAATTTGAGTATTGCTCTTTTATATTGCAAAAACTATTTTTTACTGATGCCCTAAATGACAGCCACAACCCGCTCTCATAAAGCTATTACTCTCTTGTTGCCAAGGGTAGGCTGTATTTGCCGCTTCGTCTTCCCAATAAAAAGGAATGCGCTCTCGATTGCCATTTCCCATCTCGTTCATGGTGGCTGTATCATACATACGCCCGTTAACAATGGTGTATTTTACGGTGTTTGTATTTTTTATATCGTCTAATGGGTTTTTATCTAATACGATGATATCTGCCAACTTACCTGCCTTGATAGAACCAATATCGTTGCCTGCACCTATATAATTGGCGCCGTTTATCGTTGCCGCCTGAAGCGCTTGCATATTAGTCATACCACCTTGTTTGAGCATCCATGTTTCCCAATGGGCACCCATACCTTGTAATTGACCATGTGCTCCCATATTAACTTTTACGCCTGCGTTGGCCAATGCTGTTGTAGCCTGAGAGTTTAGGATATGACCATTGGTGTATTCCTCCATAGGAATCATGGTACGATGTCTCGCTCTTGAATCTACAATGCGCTTAGGTACATAGGTAAGCAGCTTTTCGTTTTCCCATACATTGGTCGTTTGGTACCAGTAATATTCGCCGCTCATACTCGAATAATTTACAATATGAGTAGGAGTATAACCTGTGTTGCTAGCGCTCCATAGTTCTAACACATCTTTATACACGGGTGCGACAGGAATATTGTGCTCTACTCCCGTATGGCCGTCCATGATCATTGAAAGGTTATGGTAAAAAGTAGATCCACCTTCTGGAACCACATTTATACCTAATTCACGCGCAGCCTTCATCACTTGTTGGCGTTGTTCTCTTCGTGGCTGGTTATAGCTCTTAACAGATTGTGCTCCAAAGGCTTTTGTGCGCCTAATGGCAGATCTGGCATCGTCTACACTATTAATTACGGCTTTAAAATCGCCATCGGCTCCGTATAAAATAAAACCAGTAGAATACACTCTAGGGCCTACCAATTGACCGCTTTTAACCATTTCTGCTAGCGTAAATACGGTTTCGGTGTTGGCAGAGGGATCATGTGCTGTGGTTACACCAAAGGCCAAATTGGCCATAAATTGCCAATTTTGTTGGGTGGTAAGACCATATCTAAATGCCCCGATATGGGCATGTGCATCTACCAAACCAGGCATGATTGTTTTTCCTTTAAGATCGTACACTGTAGCTCCCTTAGGGGTGCTAAAGTCAGACGCATTACCCACGGCTTCTATTTTGTTGCCATTGATAAGCACCGCTCCATTTTCGATCACTTGGTCACCTTCCATGGTAATAATTCTGGCGTTGGTAAGCAAGATGCGATCTGTGGGTTTATCTACAGTTGCAGTGAGACCAATTTTGATTCCGGCCTCTGTCATATCGCCAACTTCTTCTGGCGAACCAGGTAAAAAGGTAAATCGCTCTGCTACGCGATTCACAAAATACTGATCACCATAGGTCCACATTATTTTTTGACTGTCGGGTGACCAATGCAAATTGATTCCTGCGTCTTTTGCTATTTGCGTCACAGGTACCACTTTAGAGTTTGGTCCTAAATCCATTGTGGCTGCCGCCGAATTAAAAGGCGCTACATAGGCCTTATGCAAATTGCTAAAGGCGATCCATTTATTATCTGGGCTTACAACCAATCGATTGCCATATTTAGAGGTAATATGGGTTCTTTTATCAAAGCCCGACGTATTTATGGAGTGAAGCGACTTTGTGTTATTACCAAAGTAGGTACCACCGGTTTGATAAAAAATACGATCTCCAGTAGCATTATACATAGGGTATTCGCCCTCTTGGGTAAGGAGTGTAGCGGTTCCGCCATTGCTAGACATGCTGTAGATACCAGTCTGTTTTGTAAATGTAAAACCTTGGTCTGTGTTGCCGTTTTCTTTTCTAAAAACTAAGTGTTGCCCGTTAGGAGAATAAGATGGGGTGCGGAACACACTTTTTTGCGAGGTTAATTTTTTTGGAGTTCCGCCAGCGATGGGAACAGAAAAAATGGCACCTTTTTCTCGATCGTTCCAGGAAACGAAAACAACAGTGTTTCCGTTTGGGGAGATGCAAGGTTCGAATTCAAAATCGGTGCCGGTTGTTAATCTCTTCGGTTTGCCGTTAGGTAAACTCTTGGTCCAAATATAACCCAGAGCCTGAAAAACAACAGTTTTTCCATCTGGCGATGTCACTGCATGACGAATCACCTTTGGCGTAAAGGTATCTGTTTCTATGGGATTATTAAAATGTACGGTCTCTGCAATAGAAATATTTGCGTTTACTGTAAAAGGAATGTTGGTAAGGGCCTTTGTTTGTGTGTTGAGCATGTTTATTTTACCACCTTTCCAGAGTACGATGTCACGGTTGTTAGGCATCCAGCTAAAGCCAGGGTACACTCCAAAAATGGCCCAAGCTTCTTGTTGGTCTTTATTTAATTGATCGTATACTACCACTTCTTGACCTGTTTCTAGATTGTGAATCACCAAGACCGTTTTGGTTCTGATGCGTTTTACAAAGGCCAATTTTTTACCATCTCTCGATATTTGAGGTCTTGCAGCGCCACCAGGTCCTCCAGTGATTTGAGTGGTTTTACCGGTCTCAAAATCTAACCTTTTGATCACGTAGATTTGTTTATTAGGGTCTTTGTTATACTGAAAAAACCCTCCAGGATATACGTCTTCACTATAATACAAATACCTGCCATCTGGCGAAACCACAGGCTCGTTTACGTCCTGCTGATCGTTTTTTCTTTTGGTGAGTTGCATCCCACTGCCTCCCGTGATATGGTACTTCCAGATTTCACCTGCACCTAACGAGCGCCCAGAGGTAAAGTGTTTGCGCGCTACTATAGAATAACCATCGGGCATCCAATAGCTATTGTTGAGTAGTCTAAAAGATTCTTTTGTGATTTGGGTTGGATTGCTACCGTTGGCATCCATAACCCAAATATTATCCCCACCTCCAGCATCGCTGGTAAAAGATATTTTTTTTCCGTCTGGGCTAAATCTGGGCTGCACTTCGAAAGGAATTCCAGCTCTAAGTACGGTTGCATTTCCGCCCGAAATTGGCATGCTATAAATATCGCCGAGCATATCAAATACAATGGTTTTTCCGTCAGGGCTAACGTCCAAATTCATCCAGGTACCTTCGTCAGTACTAAAAGAATGTGTGTTATAATTAAAGTCGTCGCCTGGGTTGGCAACATCCCATTTGGCATCGTCTTGAGCCTGTATAGTCATAGAAAAGGCTATCAGGCATAGGGAAAGAAAAATATGTTTCATCAGAAATTGTTTAGTTGAATGCGAGCCTTAAATATAAGCATTTAAGACAAATTATCGCCCTTTAATATTGCTGTTACATAGCCTGATTATCTCTGCAATTCGCTTCGCTTTGGTCTCGGGTCGCTTTGCTTGATGCAACCAGCTTAGGTAGCTTTTTCTGTATCCAGGTGCGAAATTATTATAATTGTCGAAGGCTAATGGATTCGCATCAAATGCTGCCTGAAGGATGGCAGGTATGACCATATTCTCTACATCGTCCATGGCGCTCCATGTACCAGTTTTCTTAGCGAGTTTTATCATTTTAATGCCCGAGGCGTGTATTAAACCTTGCGGCTCTAACTCTTTTATGTAGCGTTTGTTTAAAGCGCTCCAAGTACTCTTCGGGTTGCGTGGGCAAAAGTATTGAATGCGTTTACCAGCTCCCAAACTCTTTACAGTGCTATCTATCCAACCAAAGCAGAGTGCTACTCTAACGGCATCTTCCCAACGCATGCTCGGTATCTTGGTTTCGAGCTTGTACATGACCAAATTTATGCCTTTGGGATGTTGGTCGTAGTTAATACTAAGCCATTCCCGCCATTCCACATCTCTGGGAAAATACAATTCGGGTCTGTCTGGTTTTTGAATCAATATAATGCGCTCTAATTCTTAATAAAATCTACTAAAAAGTCTTTCTTAATCTCGACCGAATCAATAGGTTCAGCGCTGGTATACTGCTTCCAATCAGCATTCGGGAATATCCAATGTTCGTTACCGTTTACCATAACAATCACTGGCATGTCGAAGTCGTCTACCACATTTACATATCTATATTTTAAAGTGTTTCCTTCTGCTAGATATTCTATAGTAGGAATCGTGGCAGTACGCAAGTATTGGTTAAAAAAGGCCGTTAAGTCTATTCTGGTCTCGCGGCTTAAAAAGTCTTCTACATCTTTGCTAGATACAGTTTTATGATAAAACTCAGAGTTCATCTTTCTTAAGATAGAACGCCATTTTTCGTCGTCTTCGAGCAGCTGTCTGAGCGTGTGTAGAATATTAGCGCCCTTGTAATACATATCATTACTGCCATTGGCATCTACGCCATAAGGGCCAATAATAGGCCTGTCGTTTTGAATAATTTGTCTGGTGCCAATCACATAGGCTGCAGAAGCTTCTTTGCCAAAATGATAATCTAAATATAGATTTTCTGAATACGCCGTAAAGCCCTCATGAATCCACATATCGGCTACGTCCTTATTGGTGATGTTGTTGGCAAACCACTCATGCCCAGCTTCGTGAATGATGATAAAGTCAAATTTTAATCCCCAGCCACTTTGAGACAAATCTCGCCCTAAATATCCGTTTTGATATTGGTTACCGTAGGTAACACTGCTTTGATGCTCCATGCCTAAATATGGCACCTGCACCAACTTAAACCCATCTTCGTAAAAAGGGTAGGGACCAAACCAATGTTCAAAGGCCTGCATCATTTTAGGGGCTTGTTTAAACTGCTCTTTTGCTTTGTCAAGATCTTCTCTAAGCACAAAGTAATCCATGGTTAGAGGACCTTTCTCGCCTTTATATTTTTCGCCAAAATGTACATAGTCGCCTATGTTAATATTTATTCCGTATAGATTAATGGGGCTCTTTACTTCCCAATGCCAAGTCTTGGTTGTTGCCGTACTATCGACACCCGTTAGCCTACCGTTAGAAACATCCATTAAGTCTTTTGGAGTAGTAACACTCAAGTTTACACCTTTGTTTGGTTCGTCGTACGGATGATCTTTACACGGCCACCAAATACTAGAACCAATACTTTGATTTGCAGTGGCAATAAATGGCTTGCCATTGCTGTCTTGAGACCATACCACACCACCGTCCCATGGAGCGTTTATTGCTTCTTTGGGATTGCCAGAAAAATAGAGCGTAATTTCTTCTGTATTGCCTTTAACTTGATCTTTTTGTAATTGTATGTAATGAAACATTCCTTTGGCCGATATAGCCAATTCTTGCCCGTTTTGAACCGCTTTATCTAACGACATAGGCGCTTGCAAATCGATCTGCATTACTTGCGCCGGAACCAAAACGTTGTACTCAATAGTATTGGTGCCTCTAAAAAATTTTGAATCTATATCTACTTGCACATCTAAATCGTAATGCGTCACATCCCACCAAACGCGTTCATTAGTAATGCCTCCGCGTATGGAGTCCGCTTTAGAATATTGTTGACCGAACGAGTTTGTTGTTGCAAGAAACAACCCAAGTAATAAATACTTCATAAATACTTAGCGTTTTATACTATTTGGAAAAACCACCACACTTTCGTGCCCATTAGCACCTACTGCAGCGACTCCAAAGAAGTAATTGTCAATAACAATGCCATCGAGGGTCGCTTCTGTGACATTGCCCACTAACCTATTATGATCCCAGGTAGGAGAAGTAGTGTCTCTCCAGTAGAGTCTATAGGCCACGGCGCCGTCTACAGCGTCCCACTGTAATTTTGCCGATGCCTCCACAATTCCGCCTATGGCGACATTTTTAGGAGAAGGAGGTGCCCAAGCTAAGCTTGCCAAATTAATAGCATTTACAGCAGTAAGCTTTTTTGCATAAGGAAAGTTTACATGCTCAAAGGTATCGCCATACGCAATGCCGCCTTCTACACGAATGTCTTGATGTTGTTGGGTATAATTCTCATGAGCCTCCATAATTCTAATTCCTGGATAGCCTGCGTCGTTAAACGGCCTATGATGCCCACCACGGCCAAAACGGTCTAAGCGATATATCATTTTTGGATTCATTTCTGGCATATAGAGGCTCGTGGTTTTGTGCACATATCTTGCTAATTGGCGCGAAATTCCGTCTACTTCGCCTCCATAAAATCGTCTGGATCGCCTTTGGCGTTCGGTTTCTGTAGGCGGAACCGGTTCGCTAAATATTCTAAAAGTGCGGTTGTCTATCACACCATCTACCCCTTTGATATTACCAATCATATCATTGTTTAAGATCCCGATAATCTCCCAGCCTTTTTCTTTGGCATGGGCAGCTAAGCCTTTTCCACCATAAAGCCCTTGCTCTTCGCCACTTAAACCCACATAAATTACTGAGTTTTCGAATTTATATTTTGATAGTACCCTCGCTGCTTCAATGGTTCCTGCCATCCCACTGGCGTTGTCGTTTGCACCAGGAGAATCAGAAGTAAAATCTATAGGATCACTCACGCGAGAGTCTATATCGCCACTCATAATAACATAGCGATTTGGGTATTTTGTGCCGCGCTGAATGGCCACTACATTAACCACCCAAACATCGTGTACGATGCGGTTTCCATCTCCTTTTTTTACTAAATCCTTCTGGTAGAATACATCGAGACAACCGCCACATTCGTTCGAAATTTTGTCAAATTCAGCTTTAATCCAGCGTCTTGCTGCACCTATTCCACGAGTGTTAGATACCGTATCGCTAAGCGTATGACGTGTGCCAAAATCTGCTAAGGTTTTTACATCGTTTTTGATCCGCTCTGCGGAAACATTTTCAATGATGTCATACAATCTGGCATCTTGTTGTGAAAAACAGCTAAAGCCTATTAAAAACAAGGCAAAAAAGAACTTTTTAATCATGAGGGAATTATTTCCCTTAAAAGTAGCTAAAAAGATTCAATTATTTGGATTAATAGGGGAGGGCAGGATAGGATTCTCCTTGTAAAAGGCTCCTTGGGTTTTCTGCTGTATTTTTAAAATTATATGGAATAGAAACATATGGATATTCCCATGCCTCTTGGGTGACTACAAAATGCAAATGCGGATATCCAGCTAGGCCTGTCGCACCGCTATAACCCAGTTGAGTGCCCTGCGCAACATTTTGACCCACCGACACCAAAGCCCCGTTTTGAGTGAGATGCATATACTGAGCAAAGGTGTTGTCGTTGTGTTTTACAACCACTAAGTTATTAGGAAAACCACCGTCTGCGCCGCTTTGTTCTACATAAATCACAGTGCCACCTCGTGCTGCCGTGATGAGTTCTCCTATGGGCATAGCAAAGTCAATGGCGTATTGATCGGGTTGCCCTTCTGAATGATACGAACCTCCACAATGGTTTAAATTTACTTGATAAGCGCTCCCTACGGGATAAGGCAAGACGTAATCAGAATCTTCCCAATTTGGGTAATCGGCTTGCGCACAGGGGATAGCCTCTAGATTGGTTTGGTCGGGGTTTTCTTGAGCAGAAGCTCCGTAATAATTGTCGTCGCTGCCACCACAGGCAAGTAAAAACAACATAAGTCCAATGTAAATCGTATGCATCTTTATCTTTTTTGAGAAAAGTACAATACGTCTACGCGTGCTGGAGTAAGTTTTAGTAAGAAGTGGGTAACAACAATTATTATTTACTCTTTCCCGATGCGGCCAAGGCTATGGTTTTGCCATTAGGGCTTACTGCAATTCTAGAAATCATGTCCAGCCCAGGGGCAGTTAGTTGAGCCATTTTCTCCCAGCCAGTGTCTCCAAAGGTATCGTATATAAAAAGGCTGTTTCTGCTTCCTATAACTATTCTCGATTCGTCTAGCCAGGCATAATCTTGCACGCCTATAGGCAATTGAGTAACAAAAAAGCTCTCGTAGGTTTTCATATCCAACAAATAAATATCTTGGTTGCCTTCTTCGTTCTGCACGGTATAACTAACTGAGTCTTGATTTGGGACTTTGTAAAACGAACGCCCAACATCTTTTAATAGCGTATAGCTTTTGTTCTCGTCTTTTTTAAACACGAAAAGATTAAGGTTTTCGTCTTCGATATAACATCCCACAATGGTGTTTGCGTCGTAAAAAGTATAATAGGCTACGACCAAATCATCGATTAAGGTCGAAGAGGTATTAGCATCCAAATCATAGCGATACAAGCGCTGTAAGCCAGTAGTGTCAAGTCTTACGGCGGCAATTCCCTCTTGTCCCGGAATCACCTGAGGCGAATATTCACCTCCGCTATTTAATCCGCCTAGCAATGTTTTTTTGTTCTCTTTAATTTGATATTGATAAAAATCTGTTTGGCCTTTATTGTTGCCTGCAAAGAGCACATGATTGTCACTGGCAAACGAAGGCTGATTGTCGTAGCCACTATCATTGGATATATTGGTGAGGTCGCTGGTTAGCATGCCTGTGGGCGTAAAATTGATGTTAACAATAAAGACTTCGGAATTGGTTTGTGCGATTGTTACACTTGCAAACAACAGCATCAAAAAGGAGCAAAAAGTGCGCATAAAAATGGTTTGGAATAAAGATAGCAAAAAGTTTGCCGAACTTTTCTAAGGCCACAAAAAAAGCCACTTCCTGAGAAGTGGCCAAGTTTCTTAAACAATACGTTGATGGTTACTGTTAGAAACTATATCCTTTGTTTGCAGATACCGTCTTTGCAATTTGCTTGCGCAACGCCACCACATTAGGGTGGTTTTGATACTTGGTAAAGCGCTTAAGCCCCATAAGCATCATGCGTTGTTCGTCGCCTTCTGCAAAACTAATGATTCCTTCTTTGGCACTGCTATTAATTTTATCGACTGCCTTATAAAGGTAAAGCTGCGACATCGCGATTTGATCTTTCTGTGCTTCTTCGCCAAGGCGTGCTACATTTTTTTCTGTTCTTAAAATCGCCGATTCTGCCATATATATTTGAATTAAAATATCTGCAGCAGCCATAAGCAATTGTTGGTGTTGCTCTAGGTCTGGTCCAAACTTCTGGACGGCGCTTCCTGCTACCATTAAAAACACTTTTTTAAGCTTAGCAATCATCGCTTTTTCTTCGCTCATCACTGCGGAATAGTCAGGCGTCTCAAAAGATGGAATCCCTGTGAGCTCGTCTGCCACCGCCATGGCAGGACCCAGTAAATCTACATGGCCCTTCATCGCTTTTTTAACCAACATGCCTACGGCAAGCATTCGATTAATCTCATTGGTTCCCTCGTAAATTCTAGCGATACGAGCATCGCGCCAAGCCGCCTCCATAGGGGTGTCTGCGCTAAAGCCCATGCCGCCATAAATCTGAATTCCTTCGTCTGTACAAGCCTGAATATCTTCTGAAACGGCCACCTTTAAGATAGAACACTCAATGGCAAATTCTTCTACTCCTTTGAGCTCAGCCTCTTGATGTGTATTGCCAGATTCTAATCGAATATTGATTCGGTTTTCTATGTCTTTACCAGCTCTATAGCATGCAGATTCATCTACATAACAAGCCGTTGCCATCTCTGCTACTTTGGCCTGGATTGCGCCGAATTCTATAATAGGCGTTTTAAATTGAATACGCTCATTGGCATATTGAGTAGCATTTGTAATTACACGACGCTGCGCATCCAAGCAAGCAGCGGCCAATTTGATTCGCCCAATGTTAAGCGCGTTCATGGCTATTTTAAAACCGTTACCTCGTTCAGATAGCATGTTTTCTGCTGGCACAACCGTCTCGTTAAAGAATACTTGTCTGGTAGAAGAGGCATGAATTCCTAATTTGTGTTCTTCTTCTCCAAAAGTCATTCCGTTAGGATTTTCTTTATCGTACTCAACGATAAAACCCGTAATGTTTTTGTCGTCTTCGATTCTGGCAAACACAATAAAAATACTAGCAAAACCTGCGTTAGAAATCCACATCTTTTGCCCACTGATCTTGTAGCTTTTACCATCTTCACTTAAAACTGCCTTGGTCTTACCTGAGTTGGCATCGCTACCTGCACCTGGTTCTGTAAGACAATAAGCTCCAAAAACCTCGCCCATGGCAAGTTTTGGTACGTATTTCTTTTTTTGTTCTTCGGTTCCGTACAAAGTAATGGGCATGGTGCCAATTCCTGTGTGTGCTCCAAAAGCTGTAGCAATAGACCCTGTAGCTCCAGAGATATAATCACAAACAAGCATAGTGCTTACAAAGCCCATTCCTAGACCTTCGTAAGACTCAGGAACTGCCACTCCTAAAAAGCCCAGTTCGCCCGCCTTACGCATCACCTCTTCTGTGAGGGCGTAATCTTTTTTCTCGAAACGTTCTTTATGTGGCCAAATTTCTCGATCAACAAATTCTGTGACCGATTCCTTCATCATTTTTTGTTCTTCATTAAAATCTTCTGGGGTAAAAACCTCGTCACAAGCAGTTTCGCGAACGATAAATTGCCCTCCTCTAATGATTTCTTTCTTATCTACTGATTCCATATTTATACTGTAGCCTAATTTGTTAGTTTAAAAATTCATATATCCCGGCTGCGCCTTGACCAGTTCCCACACACATGGTTACCATTCCGTATTTGCCAGCCATTGAGCGCTTGCGCATCTCGTCAAAGAGCTGAACACTTAGCTTGGCTCCTGTACATCCTAAAGGATGTCCTAATGCAATCGCTCCACCGTTAACGTTTACGATTTCTTGATTTAAGTCTAGCTCACGCATTACCGCCAGTGACTGCGAAGCAAAGGCTTCGTTAAGCTCGATGAGTTCGATGTCATTCTGCTTTAAACCAGCTTGTTTTAATGCCTTTGGAATTGCTTTTACAGGACCAATTCCCATAATTCTTGGTTCTACACCAGCAGCGGCAAAATTGACCATACGAGCGATAGGTTCTAAGTTGAGTTCTTTTACCATTTCTTCGCTCATTACCAATACGAATGCAGCCCCATCGCTCATTTGAGATGAGTTACCCGCAGTAACACTCCCATCTGCTGCAAATACTGGGCGTAACTTGGCCAATACTTCCTTAGAGGTATCTGCTCTTGGGCCTTCGTCTTTGGCAACACTGTAATTTTTGGTTTCTTTTTTCCCTGCCGAATTGACAAAAGTGTGTTCTATTTCTATCGGAACTATTTGATCTTTAAAGCGATCTTCGCTCTGTGCTTTTAACGCTTTTTGATGCGAATTAAAGGCAAACTCGTCTTGATCTTCTCTAGAGACATCAAACTGTTTTGCAACCGCCTCTGCGGTTAAACCCATTCCCCAATAATAATCTTCTTTACCTTCTTTTGCCAAGGCGTAATCTGGCGTGGGTTTATAACCTCCCATCGGGATATAACTCATACTCTCTGCCCCACCTGCGATAATACAATCTGCCATTCCGCTCTGTATTTTTGCTGTGGCCATTGCGATCGTCTCAACTCCAGAAGCGCAGTATCTGTTTACGGTAACTCCAGGAACGTCTTCTACTTTTAATCCCATTAGAGAGATTAATCGAGCCATATTAAGACCTTGTTCTGCCTCTGGCATGGCGTTACCTACCATCACATCGTCGATGCGAGTTTTGTCTAAATTAGGCAGTTGTTCCATCATAAAACTAATGGTCTCTGCAGCCAGTTCGTCTGGACGCTTAAATCGGAACAAGCCTCTAGGTGCTTTCCCAACGGCTGTACGATAAGCCTTTACTATATATGCTGTTTTGTTCATGTTCTAGTTTCTTAAAGGTTTTCCTTTTTTAAGCATATGTTCTATGCGCTCCAAAGTTTTACGTTCTGTACACAACGATAGAAAGGCTTCCCTTTCTAAATCAAGCAAATATTGTTCGCTTACTTTTTGAGGTTCAGATAAATCTCCCCCTGCCATTACATATGCCAATTTATTCGCGATTTTTTGATCGTGTTCACTAATGTATTTACCAGCTTGCATAGAATCTGTTCCAACTAAGAACATTCCTAAAGCTTGTTTTCCTAACACCTTAATGTCGTTGCGTTTTATAGGTTTTGTATATCCACGATCTGCCAACAGACGCGCATAGGCCTTGGCCGTTGCCAATTGTCTGTCTTTGTTTACCACGACGATGTCTTTTCCTTTTTGGAGTATTCCATAGTCGTATGCTTCGTAAGCAGAGGTCGCGACTTTTGCCATTCCTATGGTCAAAAAGTACTCTTGTAATACATTGAGTTCTACGTCGTTTTTGTGAAAAGTATCGCTGGCACGAAGGGTCATTTCTTTACTACCACCACCGCCAGGGATTACACCCACACCAAACTCTACCAAACCAATATAGGTTTCGGCGGCTGCAACGACCATATCTGCGTGCAGTGAGAGTTCGCATCCGCCACCAAGAGTCATTCCGTGAGGAGCTGCAATAGTAGGAATAGAAGAATAACGCATGCGCATCATAGTGTCCTGAAAATACTTAATGGCCATATTAAGCTCATCGTATTCTTGTTCTACGGCCATCATAAAGATCATTCCGATGTTTGCACCTACCGAGAAGTTTGTCGCTTGGTTTCCTACAACCAACCCGGCAAAGTCGGCTTCGGCCATATCGATGGCTTTATTTAGACCAGCCAATACGTCGCCACCAATGGTGTTCATTTTGCTCTGGAACTCGACATTCAAAATACCATCACCCAAATCTTCTACAACAACACCACTGTTTTTAAACACCTCGTTGCTCTTTCGAATATTATCGAGAATGATAAAGGCATCTTGACCAGGCTTTTTGGCCGTTGTCTTTTGTGAAATATCATAAAAATAAGTGGCACCTTCTTTTACGCTATAAAAGCTATCGGTGCCGCCGTCTAGCATTTCTTGTACCCATGCGGCTACTTCGAGGCCTTCGTCTGCGGCAAGTTTTAAACCTGTTTGTACACCGATGGCATCCCAAATCTGGAAAGGCCCATGTTCCCAGCCAAAACCAGCCTTCATCGCATCGTCTATTTTATATATATCGTCTGAGATCTCAGGAATTCTGTGCGACACATAGGCAAAAAGTGCCGCCATTGTTTTTCTGTAAAAAGTACCGGCTTTGTCTTTACCGTTTACCAGCACAGGGAACCTATCGATAACCGCATCAATAGATTTGGTCAATTCTAACGTTGCAAATGAGGCGCGCTTTTTAGCTCTGTATTCTAAAGTGTCAAGATCTAACGAATCGATACGACTACTGCCGTCTTCGTTTTTAACCTTTTTATAAAATCCTTGACCAGATTTGCTTCCAAGCCATTTGTTTTCCATCATGGAATTGATAAACTCAGGAAGCTGGAACAAGGCTGCTCTTTCGTCGTCTGGGCAATTCTCTTTAATACCATTGGCAACATGAACCAAGGTGTCAAGACCAACCACATCTACAGTTCTAAAGGTTGCAGATTTGGGCCTTCCAATCACAGGTCCAGAAAGTTTGTCTACCTCTTCTATGGTAAGCCCCATCTCTTTTACAGTGTGGAACAAACTCATAATACTAAAGATACCTACTCGGTTTCCTATAAAGGCAGGAGTGTCTTTGGCAACTACAGATGTTTTACCTAGATATTGCTCTCCGTAACCGTTTAGAAAGTCTAAAACTTCTGGAGACGTCTTCGGGCCAGGAATAATTTCGAACAACTTTAAGTAACGTGCCGGGTTAAAAAAGTGAGTTCCGCAAAAGTGCGCCTGAAAATCGTCCGAACGCCCTTCACTCATAAATTTAATCGGAATACCAGAAGTGTTCGATGTAATAAGAGTACCTGGTTTACGGTGCTTTTCAAGGTTTTCGAACACCTGTTTTTTAATATCGAGTCGCTCTACAACCACCTCTATAATCCAATCAACTTCGCCCACTTTAGCGATGTCGTCTTCTAGGTTACCTGTGGTAATCCTGCTGGCAAAGTTTTTATGATAGAGCGGTGCTGGCTTTGACTTTATAGCTGCCGTAAGCGAATCATTAACCAAACGATTCCGCACAGCGGCATCTGTTAAGCTAAGCCCTTTGGCCTGTTCTTTTGCGTTGAGTTCTCTTGGAACAATATCGAGCAACAATACTTCGACTCCAATATTGGCAAAATGACAAGCGATTCCGCTCCCCATAATTCCGGAACCAATTACTGCTACTTTATTTACGGTACGTTTCCCCATTTATGATACTATTTTTACTTTTTTATAAATTTTCTTCGATTGAATCAATTCCATCATCGTGCCTAAAACCGATTTAAAAGTTTCTAAATCCTCTTGAGACACTTTGTCTCTTACGGCTTCGTCAAAGGTGATAATCACTTGCTTCGAATAGTCTCGCATTTCTTTGCCAAAGTCGGTCAGGTGAATAATCACGCCTCTACCGTCCATAGGGTTAGGCTTGCGCTCAATAAGGCCTTTTTCTTCCATCGTTTTTAGTGTACGTGACAGGCTAGTTGCCTCCATACCCATTTTGGGCCCGAGGGCTGTAGAAGGTGTGCCATTTTCTGGGTCTATGCTAATAAGCGCAAAACCAGTGGCCATGGTGCTGCCCTTTTTTCCTGCTTCTTCGTTATACATTTTTGCAACCGACATCCAAGTGGCGCGGAGCATATAATCGATGGTTTTTTCTTTCATGGGAGTTGAGTTGATTTCCCAAAGATAAAAAAATTTATTATGCATGCATAATAAATATATAAAAAATAGAAGGCATTCTCTCGATTAAAAGAATGCCTTACAAATGCTTGTTAAAAAATTGTAATTAGGCTGTATGCCCGTAAATCTTATTATATAGTGCGATATACTTTTCTTTGATGATCTTACGGCGCATTTTCATGGTAGGAGTGAGGTGACCAGCGTCAATACTCCAAACCTCCGGAGTAAGTTCGAAAAGTTTAATTTTTTCCCATTTGCCAAAGCGCTCGTTAAATTTATCTACCTCTTTTTGTATTCTCTTAATGAGTACCGGGCTCTTGATGAGTTCTGCTGGATCGCTGGGTAAGCCTTTTTCTTTGCGTTCGTTCCAGTCTGCGATAAACTCGAAGTTAGGTTGAATAAATGCAGCAGGCATTTTTTCGCCATCGCCAATGACCATAATTTGCTCGATAAAGCGAGATTGCTTCATCACATTCTCTATGACCTGTGGTGCTACATATTTTCCGCCAGAGGTTTTAAACATTTCTTTTTTACGATCGGTGATTTTCAAGAAACCATCGGCATCAACTTCGCCTATATCGCCTGTATGAAAGTATCCGTCCTTAAGTACTTCTGCAGATTTTTCTGCGTCTTTATAATACCCGATCATCACCTGCGGACCTTTTACAAGAATCTCTCCGTCTGCTGCTATTTTAACCTCGGTATCTGGTAGCATTTTGCCTACAGTGCCAATTCTAAAGCCACCATTGCGCATGTCGTTTACAGATACCACTGGGGAGGTTTCTGTAAGCCCATAGCCTTCAAAAACTGGAATTTGTGCTGCGTTAAAAACCCTTGCAAGCCGTGGCTGTAATGCTGCACTACCAGAGGCGATCGCTAAGAGTTCTCCGCCCAAAGCTTCTCTCCATTTACTAAAAATAAGTTTGTTGGCTATTTTGAGTTTAAACTCGTACCACCAGCCGTTTTGTTTGTAGGGTTCGTATTTGAGTCCTAGTTCTACGGCCCAGAAGAATAGTTTTTTCTTGATGCCAGTGAGATCTGCTCCCTTGGCATAAATTTTATCGTATACTTTTTCTAACAATCGCGGAACCGCAGTCATCACCTGTGGTTTGATCTCCTTTAAGTTGTCGCTAATGGTTTCTAAAGACTCTGCAAAGTAAATAGAAGTACCTGAATGCTGATACATATACATAATCATTCGCTCATAAATATGGCACACCGGTAAAAAGCTCAAGGCTTTTGCTTGCCCTAAATTTAAAGGCAATCGAGTCCCGCTATTAATCGCATTACTCACTATGTTTTTATGTGTTAACATTACTCCCTTAGGGCGGCCTGTAGTACCCGAAGTATAGATTAGTGTAGCCAAATCGTTTTCGCCTATAGCAGCCATTCGAGCCTCTACTTCTGCCTGATTACTGTCATCTTGACCTAAGTCTAAGACTTCTTGCCAGTTTTTGCAAGAGCCTAAAGTGTCAAAAGAATACACTTCTTTTAAGCTCGGCACCTGCTCTTTTATCTTTTCGATTTTACCCAATACTTCACTACAAGACACAAAACAATACACAGATTCGCTATGGTTGAGTACATAGGCGTAATCTTCTTCAGAAATGGTGGGATAAATAGGAACATCTTGCGCTCCAGTCTGTAATATCCCGATATCGCAGATATTCCACTCCGTGCGATTGTTCATAGAGATGATCGCAATTTTGTCGTTTGGCTGCACCCCAAGTCGCAACAAACCACGACTTATGACATTGGCTTTATCTACATACTCTTGTGATGAGGTAGAAACCCATTGCCCATCGTATTTTGTGTTTAAGGCTTTCTCTAAATTGTAATTTGCTAATTGGTAGTGCGGAAAATCAAACAGTCTCTTAATCTCGTTCATGTCAAAAAGTTGGTTCTGTCTTGCAAAATAAGGAATTTGAGTGGCATTCCATAAGAACTTAAAAAAAAAGAGCAGCCTAAAAAGCTGCTCTTTTAAAATTTATTATTCAAGGCGTTAATTTCGCTCTTTTATCCAAGCATAGGCGTTGGTAAACCCTTGTATCCATGGCGATACTTTGTCATCTCGATCAGACGGATAGTAGCCCCAATTCCAAGGGAAAGTAGAACGCTCTAAATGCGGCATCATTACCAAATGCCTCCCTGTTGTATCGCAGAGCATGGCTGTATTAAAGTCTGAACCGTTAGGATTGGCAGGCAAACCATCGTAGCCATACTTGCCAACTATGTTATAGGATTCTTCTGCCATCGGGAAGCTAAATTTACCCTCCCCGTGAGCAGCCCAAATTCCTAAAGTGCTTCCTGCGAGTGAGCCCAACATAACAGAGTTGTTCTCTTGAATGGTTACAGAAGTAAAGCTACACTCAAATTTGCCCGTATCGTTATGCAGCATTTTGGGCTTGTCCTGATGTTCTGGATTAATCACACCCAACTCGATAAACAATTGGCAACCATTACACACTCCTAAAGAGAGCGTGTCTGGCCTTTCAAAGAAGTTTTTTAAGGCTGTCTTCGCTTTTTCGTTATACATAAAAGCGCCAGCCCATCCTTTGGCACTTCCTAAAACGTCGCTGTTAGAGAACCCACCTACAGCCGCAATAAACTGAATATCTTCTAGCGTTTCGCGTCCAGAGATTAGGTCTGTCATATGAACATCCTTTACGTCAAATCCGGCTAAATACATGGCATTGGCCATCTCACGTTCGCTATTACTCCCTTTTTCTCTAATCACAGCAGCTTTTGGTCTGTGGTTGTTATCTACTTTTGGGAGTTGCCCGTTAAAAGTACTCGGGAAGGTATAGCTTAAAGGTTGTTGTTTATAATTGGTAAAGCGCTCTTTGGCGTTGTCTGCTCCGCTTTGTTTTTGGTCGAGTAAATACGAAGTTTCGTACCAGATATCACGGTAGTCGGTTATATTAAATTGCCATTGCGTGTCATGATGTTGAATGGTAAGGCTATCTGTAGTCCCAACCGAACCTATTTTAATCGCTTCGATTCCTGCATTTTGTAAAGCTTGTTCTACTGCGGAATCATTATTGGCTTGAATGACCAATCCAGGATTTTCGTTAAAGAGCACTTTTACGATATCGTTTCCAAGTGCCGAAAGGTCATAATTGGCACCCAAATTTACATCGGCAAAACAGAGTTCTAATAACGTAGTGATGAGTCCGCCAGAGGCGATATCATGACCTGCAAGAATTTGCCCATCTCTAATTAACTTTTGAATACTATTGAATACATTTTTTACATAGCCCGCATCTTGTACCATAGGCATGTCGCCTCCAATCGCATTGACGATTTGCGAAAAGGCAGAACCGCCCAAAGCAAGATCGCTTTGAGATACATCAACATAATAAATACTGCCTCCATCTTTTTGTAAAACAGGTTCTACTACTTGAGAAATGGCATCGCAATGTCCAGCAGCAGAGATGATTACAGTTCCTGGTGAAATCACTTGGTCGTCTTTGTATTTTTGCTTCATCGATAAGGAATCTTTTCCTGTTGGGATATTAATTCCCAAATCGATCGCAAATTGAGAAGTAGCTTCTACGGCTTTATACAATCGAGCATCTTCGCCCGGATTGTTACAGGGCCACATCCAGTTGGCAGACAAACTTACGCTGGTCAGACCGTCTTCTAGTGGCGCCCAAACAATATTGGTAAGTGCTTCTGTGATAGCAATTTTTGAGCCTTGGGCCGGGTCGAGTAAAGCGGCCACAGGTGCATGCCCAATAGAGGTAGCAACTCCGTGAGTGCCGTTGTAATCTAAGGCCATCACCCCGCAATTGTTAAGCGGTAACTGCAAAGGCCCTGCGCATTGTTGTTTGGCCACACGGCCTGTTACACAGCGGTCTACTTTGTTGGTAAGCCAATCTTTGCAAGCAACTGCTTCCAGTTGTAATACTTGTTTTAGATAAGTTTCTAAATGCTCTTTGGAATAACTTGGTGCTGCGTAATTGCGATTTATGTTGGAATCTGTAAGGATGGTTTTAGGAGAACTGCCAAACATATCTTCTAAATCGAAGTCCATGGGTTTGGCTCCGGTCGTTTCGCTTTCAAAACAAAAGCGATCGTCACCCGTCACTTTGCCCACTTTGTACATGGGAGATCGTTCTCTGTCTGCGATTTGCTGTAATCGTTCACTATGCTCAGAAGAGATTACCAGTCCCATTCTTTCTTGAGATTCGTTTCCAATTATTTCTTTGGCCGAAAGGGTAGGGTCGCCAATAGGCAAGGCATCTAAGTTAATGTGTCCTCCGGTTTCTTCTACTAATTCCGAAAGGCAATTTAAATGACCCCCTGCACCATGATCGTGAATAGACACAATGGTATTTTCTTCGCTTTCTACCATACCCCGTATGGCATTGGCGGCGCGTTTTTGCATCTCTGGGTTAGAACGCTGAATCGCGTTAAGCTCGATACCAGAACTAAACTCCCCTGTATCTGCAGAAGACACGGCTGCACCTCCCATTCCGATGCGATAATTTTCTCCTCCTAGTATGACGATTTCGTCTCCTTTTTTTGGAGTGTCTTTAATCGCTTGTTCTTTTTTGCCGTAGCCAATTCCACCAGCAAGCATAATTACTTTATCGTAACCTAACTTTCTTGCTTCTTCTTTATGTTCGAAGGTAAGCACAGACCCAGCAATGAGGGGTTGCCCAAATTTGTTTCCAAAATCGGAAGCACCATTGGATGCTTTTATCAAAATGTCCATGGGTGTTTGGTAGAGCCAATCACGTGCCTCGAAGGCTTTTTCCCAAGGTCTGTTGTCGTTTAGGCGAGAATACGAAGTCATATAAACCGCTGTGCCAGCCAATGGCAAAGAACCTTTTCCGCCGGCAAGGCGATCTCTAATTTCGCCGCCACTACCTGTTGCTGCCCCATTAAAAGGTTCTACAGTGGTAGGAAAATTATGCGTTTCTGCCTTAAGAGAAATTACCGAATCAAAATCTTTTTTTGCGTAATAATCTGGCACGTGAGCCTGCTTTGGTGCAAACTGTTCTACCGTTGGGCCATCGATAAAAGCAACATTATCTTTATAAGCGCTTACAATGCTGTTAGGATGTTCTTTAGAAGTCTTTTTAATAAGTGCAAACAAAGAAGACGGCATTTGCTCGCCATCGATTACGAAGGTGCCGTTAAATATTTTATGCCTGCAATGCTCGCTGTTTACCTGCGAAAAACCAAACACTTCGCTGTCGGTTAATTTACGCCCTATCTTTTTAGACAAACCTTCTAAATAGGCAACCTCTTCGCTATTAAGTGCCAACCCTTCTGATTGGTTATATCCTTCGATATCGTCTATTTGTTTGATAGGTTCAGGGGTAATGTCTACCGTGTATAACTCCTGATGCAAGCTTTCGAATCGTTGGCTAAGCATGGGGTCAAAATCTGCAAAATGAGCAGGTACGCTTGTATATTCTTCGATTCTAATAATCCCTTCGATTCCCATATTTTGAGTAATCTCTACGGCATTGGTGCTCCATGGACTCACCATGGCGGCTCTTGGGCCTACAAAGGTTTCGTTTAATTGCGCTGCTGCTATTTTGGGCTGATTACCAAAAAGCCATACTAGCTTTTGGGTATTTTCTGCGCTGAGGTCGTGAGAGGTTTGTACTGCAAAAACGTGGTCTGTGGGAGTCCCGAAGAAGTGGATCATAGGTGGCAATAATTGTTGTACCAAATTATGCCCTCAAAGGTAATGATTTAAGTAAAATATCTAATGTGATTTTTAGAGAATTACTTACCTAATAATCACCTTCTTAGTAAGGGTTAAATTATCCTGCTGTAATTGCACAAAATAAAATCCGCTAGGAATATTAACCAGCTGAATTGTTCCACCGTTTTGGGTGCTTTGTACACGAATTTCTTTGCCATCTAACGAGTATACTATTACGCTATCAACAGGTGCTGTGGTGCTTATAGTCACACTATGGTCAAAACTAGGGTTTGGGTATACCAACACTTGAGAGGCTTCGAACGAAGCTACATCGAGCAGTCCCCAACGATCTTCTGCCATTGGGCCTCCCCAGATAATAGTGGCCAGCACTGGATTGTCAATAAACGGGTTTCTGTTGCCGTAAACGCTTTCTAAATATTCGTTACGCTGGTCCTCGTAAGGTGTTGGAGGGTCTTCTGCATTCCATTGCAAATAAATCTGTAGCATTTGAGTGCCAGACTGTAAAGCTCCAGAACCATTATGAGTTGGCAAACAACGATTGCCGTAACGGGTGTACATATACATCATCATACGAGCCACATCGCCTCGCCATTCTGTACCTGGAAACCAATTGCTGCCCACAGGGCCTGCATTGCCAGAGCCTGAAGCAAATTTTCTATTCCCTTTATTGCCATTCATTTGCTGGTCTGAAGCTCGTAAATTGTGAGGGTCGGCACCAATGCCAGTCGTCGAATTAGAAACATCTCCCATTGAAGGAACAGAATTAGATCTTGCAAAAACATGTTCGCGATTGTATTCGCAGGGTAAGCCACCAAAGCTACCTTTATCTCGAGTACGATCTGTGGTGCAACTACCGTCTGTATCGTTATAGCCGTACACTAATAATACCTCGGACCCATCACTCGGGTTGCTATCTGTGGTTAGCAGCGCCGTACGTGCATCTGCATAATCAAAAGTGCTGCTAGCGTTAGAAATCTTATCCTGTAATTCGTCATAAAGAGCAGTACCTGTAAGCTCCAAATTAACATCGTCATAGTATGGTTGTTGTGCTAGTGATAGGCTAACAACAAAAAGGGCAATTATGGTAAAAATACGGTTCATGTAAACGTTATTTTTTCTCTAGTAAACATATATAAAATCCATCAAATCCCGATTTGGATGGACTGATCGATACTTCTTTTGACTTTTTAAAAGACTCCCCAGCCTCACTTTTTAAGAACTTAGCGATTTGTTCTTGATTCTCGCTAGGTAGAATTGAGCAAGTTGCATAAATCATTTTGCCGTTTTCGTTCACCATGCGTGAATATTGCTGTAGTATACTTTGTTGGGTTTGTTTTACTTCTTCTAAAAACTCGGGTTGTAGCTTCCATTTGGTGCCTGGATTCCTTTTGAGCACACCCAATCCACTACAAGGAGCATCGATTAAAACGCGATCTGCCTTACCGTACAATTTTTTAATAGTCTTTGTACTGTCTATATGTCGGGTTTCTATATTGTGTAAACCACCACGGCGTGCTCTGCGTTTGAGTTCGGTTAGTTTGTTTTCGTATATATCTGTAGCGATAATCTGGCCTTTATTTTGCATCAAGCAAGCCAAGTGAAGCGTTTTACCGCCTGCACCAGCACAAGCATCTACCACTCTCATTCCTGGCGCTACATCTAGCAGCTCAGCAACTCGTTGTGAAGAGGCGTCTTGCACTTCGAACAAACCATTTTTAAATGCCTCTGTTGTAAAAACATTGGCTCGCTGTAAAAGCAACAAGGCGCTAGGAGCGCCGTCTATCGTTTTGGTAGGATGCCCTTCGTCTTGCAAAATATCTTGCAATTTCTCAACACTTGTCTTGGTAGTGTTTGCGCGTAATACAACTTGCGCCTGTTGGTTTAAGGCTTTGAGTTCTTTGTCCCAAGCTTCACCCAGTTCTTTATGACCCAATTGGTCTAACCAATCTGGAATAGATTCTCTTATAGCTCTTTGGCTAGATAAGGCTTCAAATTGCCCTTTGATACGTCTTGTGGGAGTATCTGCAAATTGAGGCCAATCTGGCAATGCATGCCCCTTAAGAGTCGCCCATACTGCAAACATTCTAAAAAGATTTGGGCGATCGAAAGGAGCTTTTACACCAGCTATCTCTGCATATAAACGCTTCCATCTTACGAGGTCGTAGGTGGTTTCTGCGATAAAACTACGGTCGCGCGAACCCCAACGCTTGTCTCGCTTGAGGGTGTTTCGCAGTACTTTATCTGCTTGCTTTCCCTCATTAAAAATTTGATGGAGTGAATCTATGGTAGCAAAAACGAGATTTCTGTGGAATTTCATAGGGTAAAATCTGCTGCAAAAATACTTTTATTTTATGTGATTTTATCAGGACTTCGCAATATTATTTGATTTAATTCGAGATCGTTACAGAACCTATATATTTGCATACTTCTAAATTTAAATGTCTTGAAAAAGTTATTTCTTCTTTTTGCCCTTTGCGGAATTTTTTCCTGTGCAGACGACACAGATTTTGTTCCATTTAATACAGTTTCTATTCATAATGTGTATGCCGATAGTGTAAGCATACGAGCGATAACTGCTGTAAACGATTCTACCGTTTGGTTTGCCGGAAGTGGAGGAAAAGTAGGTGTTATAGAAGGCAAAACGCCCAAATTGGCAACCATACGTTACCAAGAGAATGCCTTGTCGTTTAGAGCGATAGCAAAAACAGAAGAAGCTGTTTTTGTGCTCAGCATTGCCAATCCTGGTGTGTTATATAAAATAGGCGTTAATGGTAGTGAAGCCACCTATATAGAAGAGGTTTATGTAGAAGAAGGAGAAAAGGTGTTTTATGATGCCATGAAGTTTTGGAACGATCAAGAGGGACTCGCTATTGGCGATCCTATCGACGGTTGTTTTTCGCTGTTGATTACACGTGATGGCGGGGATTCCTGGTCTAAAACGCCCTGCGATGATTTGCCAGCGGTAGAAGAAGGCGAAGCGTTTTTTGCTGCGAGCAATACTAATATTGCCGTAATCGGAAACGAGGCTTGGGTAGTAAGTGGAGGTAAAAAAGCGCGTGTATTTAAAACCTCGGATAAGGGCAAAACATGGAGCGCTACAGATACACCAATAATCGAAGGAGCTGCTATGACAGGAATCTATACTGTGGCATTTAGAGATGCAAAAAACGGAATTGTTTTTGGAGGCAATTGGGACGACAAAACGAGCAACAAAGGCAACAAGGCAATCACCACCGATGGCGGTAAAAGCTGGAAGTTATTGAGTGACGGAAGCGGCCCTGGATATAAGTCATGTGTGGTGTATGTGCCCAATAGTGGGGGAGAAGGCTTGGTTGCAGTAGGTTCTACAGGTATCTCGCATTCGCCAGATGGTGGCCTGACTTGGGCTACTTTGTCTAGTGAGGGCTATTATGCTATAGAATTTGTAAACGATAGCATCGCATTTGCTAGCGGACTTAATAAGATCGATAAATTACGGTTTAAATAAAAAAGGATGCCTTTTACAGCATCCCTAGGGTAATCAAATCAATCAACATTAATTACTTTAATTTTTCTTGCGCCTGTTTCTAATCTCGTCCAACAAACGACGCTTAAACCCTTCTTCTGCGCGGTTGAGCTTGAGTATTTTTTTAGATGAAATGACTCCTTTAAGTGAATTCACAAAGTCTTTATTTAAATCAATTTCTTGCTGTTTTAAGGCCATAAATTTATCTAAAAGGGCGTTGGCTTGAGCATCTGTCATTGCATCAAATCCTCCGGACATAGCCTTACGGCCTTCGGTGCGTTCTGTTTTGCGTATGTTTTCTACTTTTTCTTCGTAAGCATTGTACAAGGGCCAAAACTGTTGTGCCTCTTCGGGAGTAAGGCCTAGTGCGTTCGTAATATGTGCTATTTTAAGTGCCTTAATGCGCTCTTGCTGCTGCCCCCGATTGGGTTGGGCATAACTGCTAAGGCCCATAAAAAGGGCACAAATCAATAAGATGTATAGTTTTTTCATGGTAAGCTGCAATTATTCTTCGTATTGAATGTAAATATCGTTGGCATCTAGATTGTCTAGAATATAGTCTTCTAAGGCTTCGTTGGCAATATCACCTTCGATAGTCGCTTCTAACGAAATAGTCTCTTCGTTTAGATAGGCCGTAAGTTCGCTGTCTGTAAACGTTATGGCATCGCTATCTAAGTATTCGTCTAAGGTAGTTGTTTCTATGTCTTCTAACGCAAATTCTTGGTTGCTTGGGTTATTGTTAAAAATCGTAAATACCAACACAAGGCATGCGGCAATGGCAGCGACGGTGGCTATGGTTTTAGTATTAAACAGCGAGAACACTTTTACTTCGTTCGAAGCGAGCTGTTCTTCTGAGCTAAACTCGAATTCTTTAAAATACGTCTCCGGCAAAGCAAAACCATGACCTTTCACGACTTCACGAAGTCGCTCTTCTGCCAGTCTCGCATCTAATGCATCTTGAAAAGTTTCAAAATAATCAGATGGGACTCCAAAGGGTTGTTGCTTGTTATGTTCGTTTTCTAGGTTCACTACGTTATTTAGACTTTAATTTACATAAATGGTTTAATCTCCTAATACATGCGCGGTTATTTTTTTTACTGCGATATGATAAGACGACTTTAAGGCCCCCACAGAAGTCTCTAAAACTTGAGACATATCTTCGTATTTCATGCCGTCAAAATATTTAAGATTAAACACTTGCTGTTGTTTTTGTGGAAGACTCGCAATAGCCTTTTGTAATTTATACTGAATCTCATCTCCTTCGAAGTATACATCTGCTTGCAGGTTTTGTACCGCGCGTTCTTGTACTTCTTGACTGCTCACTTGCATTTGCTTGGAGCGTTTGTTAATGAATGTAATCGCTTCGTTTGTAGCGATGCGATATAACCACGTATATAATTTACTGTCGCCTTTAAATGAGTCTATGTTGCGATGTACTTTAATAAAGGTGTTTTGTAAAACATCGTCTGTGTCTTCATGGGCATATACCATTTTGCGAATATGCCAATAAAGCCGCTCCTTATACTGATCCACAAGCGATCTAAAGGCTGCTTCTTTGGTTTCAGGGGACTTTAATGCCGTTATTAGAGAGTCTTCTAAAATCAAACAATGGTTTTGTAGTACGACTGAAAATACGAAAAAAGGTTTAATCACCATCTTTAAATTATGGCTATCACCTTCTTTTTATCGATTAAATGTTAAAAAAACTCGATAAAAAGCAATATATATTTTTTTGTAGGAATTATATTCGTACATTCGCTCTTATGAACATTCTTCTGTTCACTAATAGTAGCCCCAACTACTTTAGTTATTTTACGAAAACGAGCATACCGCGGGGGTTTGCTCGTTTTTTTTATGATTGTATTTGTTGGAGAGAACGATTCTAGGTTTTATATTAATTTGTAGGAATAAATATGTTTTATTTAAATTAAAATCGATTAAATGCACATAATACACGATAAAATACCATTTTTATTTGCACATAAAAATCTAACTATTTATATTTACATCGTTGTTAATTAAAACATCCTGTTGTTGTGAGCCCCAAATACAGCAACAGACCTACTTAAGAGCAGATCAGCAATGGTTTGCTCTTTTTTATTTTATTGCTTTCTAAGAGTCCATAGATTGCATCTCGACCAAATTGTAGTAAATCCCTTTTTTGGCCAATAGACTTTCGTGTGTGCCTTGTTCTGCGATTTCGCCTTTAGATAGAACCACAATCAAATCCGCATTTTTAATAGTAGACAGCCTGTGAGCAATCACTAGCGAAGTTCTGTTTTGCATCATATTCTCTAAGGCCTGTTGTACTAGACGCTCTGATTCTGTATCGAGGGCAGAGGTGGCTTCGTCTAAAATCATCACGGGAGGATTCTTTAAAACGGCTCTAGCTATACTCAATCGTTGCTTTTGTCCCCCGCTTAATTTGTTTCCGCTATCGCCAATGTTTGTTTGAATAGTTTCTGGCATGTCTTTGATAAACTCCCAGGCATTGGCAATTTTTAATGCTTCAATGATCATATCGTCTGTAGCATCGGGATTTGCCACTTTCATGTTTTCTTTGATACTGTCGTTAAATAAAATAGAATCTTGAGTAACCAAACCTAGCAAATTCCGCAGGGAATGTTTGGTCATATCCTTAATGTCTACTCCGTCTATTTTTATGGCTCCTTTATTTACATCGTAAAATCGAGGCAACAAATTGGCGATGGTACTTTTTCCGCTACCGCTTTGCCCCACAAGCGCTACATTTTGCCCTTTTGGAATCCTAACAGAAAAATCTTTTAAAACGGCTTCCTTTTCGTAGGTAAACCAGATGTTCTCGATGCTAATTTCGTTTTCAAAACCTTGTTTATTTATAGCGTCTGGCTTGTCGACAATATCGGTGGGTGTTTCGAGAATTTCTAAAACGCGTTCGGCGGCGGCGTTTCCTTTTCTAACTCCATACATGGCCTTGCTAATCTGTTTGGCTGGCGTCAATATATTATAGGCCAATCCCATAAAAGTTAAAAAGCGTTTGCCATCTAGTACACCTTCTACCAATACCATGCGGCCTCCAAACCATAATAAAACCGCGATCACTGCGATTCCTAAAAATTCGCTTGTGGGTTTGGCGAGATTGGTTCTGTTCAATAAACTATTGGAATATTTATAAAAACGACTTGTAGACCCTTTAAATTTGCTGTTAAAGGCGCCTTCATTATTAAAGCCTTTAATCACTTTAAGGCCGCCTAAAGTCTCTTCTAACAACGATAAAAAGGTTCCTTGCTCTCTTTGTACTTGATCTGATTTACGCTTAAGGCTCTTACCAATAATCGAAATAATAAAGCCAGAGATTGGAATAAACACAAACACAAAAATGGTGAGCTTTACACTTATGGTAAGCATAAACAAGATAGACACAATGATGGTAAGGGGTTCTCTAATTATGAGCTCTAAGATAGATAAGAACGAATGCTGAATCTCTAGTACATCGGTTCCTAATCGTGCCATGATATCTCCTTTGCGCTTTTCAGAAAAATAAGACAGCGGCAAATCTACCGTCTTTTGATATAACTCGTTACGCACATCTTTAAGCACTCCGTTACGCAAAAAAGTAATAAAATACATCGCCGCATAACTCGCCAAGTTTTTAAATAAAAAGACCACAACAATGAGCACGATTACATAAACAAGTGCCATCGAGGGATCGTTATTAGCCAGGGTATTTATTTTAAAGTTTAAGTAGTCGTTAAAAAACTTTCCAAAATCTGTAAAACCTTGTAGGGTAGGCTCTGTGGTTATTTTCTCTGTTTCGCTATCAAAGAGTACATTGAGCAACGGCATTAATACCATAAAGCTTAACCCGGCAAAAATGGCATAAAAAATATTTGCGATGATGTTAAGCACACCATACGTCTTGTATGGTTTTGCAAACCGAAGAATTTTTTTAAAATAATGCATGCTTAACGTAAGTTGAATTGTCGGGCGATACGCTCAATTTTTTGTGCGAGTTGCTCTTTGGTTATGTCGTATGAGCTGTCGTAGGCCTGATTAACACTAATGTAAAATTTAATTTTGGGTTCTGTTCCGCTTGGGCGGGCAGCAACTTTCGACCCATCGTTTGTATAAAAAATAAGCACATTAGATGTGGGCATGACTAGCGGTTTTATGTTTCCGTCTGAATCGGTAGCCTCACTCAATAAATAATCTTCTTTTAAGATCACAGCAGCACCATCAATTTGCTCCAATTTTTCTTCTCTAAGAGTCTTCATCATTTGCTGAATCTCTTGAGCACCTTCTTTTCCAGGTTTTACAAAGGAGACCAATTCTTCTAAATACATACCGTATTCTTGGTATAAGGTATCTGCGTAGTCTAACAAGGTCTTGCCTTGTGCTTTTTGTAGGGCTGCTATTTCGCAAGCCAATAGCGCGGCCGTAACGGCATCTTTATCACGAACAAAATCGCCAACCATAAATCCAAAGCTTTCTTCGCCACCACCAATGAGTTTCATCTCTGGAAAGTCTTTTACCATTTTGGCAATCCACTTAAATCCTGTCAACCCAATTTTACATTCTAAGCCATAGGCGTCTGCAAGTTTTTGCATCATAGGGGTCGATACTATCGTTGAAGCTATAAAATGTTGCGCCCCAATGCCAGAAGATTCTTTTTGATGCTGCAGTAAATAATGTGTTTTAATCACCATGGCTTGATTGCCATTCAAAATAGTCATATTTCCCTTGGCATCACGCACTGCGATTCCCAAGCGGTCACAGTCTGGGTCTGTACCTATAACAATGTCTGCCCCTAAAACGTTGGCCTGGTCAATGGCCATGCTCAAAGCCTCAGGTTCTTCTGGATTAGGAGAAACCACAGTAGGGAAGTCGCCGTCAGGAGCTGCCTGTTCTGGCACAATGTGTACTTGTGAATATCCTGCTCGTTTTAACACTTCGGGAATCATGGTGATAGAGGTGCCATGCAAGGCGGTAAAAACTATTTTTAGGTCTTTTCTTAAGCCTGCGTCGCTAAGCTTTTTGCCGTTCGCGAGTGAAGCCTCAATAAAAGCTTCGTCTACCTGAGTGTCTATATATTCTATGAGATTATTGTCGGGCTCGGTGGCAATATCTGCATAATTCAAGCCATTAATAATCTCGATAATTTCTTTGTCTTGTGGCGGAACCAATTGCCCTCCATCTTGCCAATATACCTTATAGCCGTTATAGGCAGGAGGGTTGTGAGAGGCCGTGAGCACAATTCCGCAGTGACAATTTAAAGCTTTGACAGCAAAAGAAAGTTCTGGAGTAGGGCGTAGGTCTGAGAACAGATATACTTTTATACCATTGGCAGAAAACACCTGAGCGACTTCTAGAGCGAGTTCTTTACTATTATGCCTGCAGTCGTATGCAATAGCAACTTTTATTTGCTCTTCTGCAAATTGTGACTTTAAATATTGCGATAAACCCTGAGTGTTTTTCCCTAAGGTGTATTTGTTAATGCGATTGTCGCCATCACCCATAATTCCGCGCATCCCACCAGTGCCAAACTCTAGGTCTTTATAAAAAGCATCTTCTAAGCCTTTGGGGTCGTTTGCAATTGACTCTTTAATGCGGGTTTGAGTTGCCACATCTATGGGAGCCTGTAACCATTTATTTACTTTTTTGAGAATCTCGGGACTGATGTAAATCATAAATAAAAATATTGGCAAAGGTACATAATTACGAGAGTTTGCTCGCTTACATTGGCAAAACCTTAATCGTGGTTTATTCGTGCTAATTGCATTAATCTAGAGTAAACATCTATCGGATTTAACATCCTATATATATAATTGGCATTTCTTTGAGTAAAACCAATCCAAAATGAAGAATTGCCTAATTGCATTTATTTTATGCCTTGTCTTATTTAGTTGTAGCGACGACGAAAAGGCCATCGATCGCGTCTTTGACGGAATTACCTACGGCTCCTGGCTTCGTACCATTGAGTTTGAGCAGGCAGATCTGGACGTATCTAACCTTGAGAGTGAGTTTAGCGTTACTATGGAACAACAGGACTTTGAAGATGGGGCCTTGCTAGAATATGTAGAAGTATACATTCGTTTTAAAGACAACACTACAGAAGTAGGTGATTTTAGTACCCAAGAAGTAGCGCTTACGACCTATAACAAAGACCAGTTTGTGACCGGAAGTGTAGGGTTGCCTCGGATAGATGTAAAATTTACGCTTGCAGAATTGCTCGCTGCAACCAATATAAATGTTGCACAGATCGCATGTAAGGATCAGTTTGTAATGCGATTCGATGTATTTTTAAACGATGGGCGATCTTTTACCGTTGGCAGCGGTGCGCCCTGCATCATTGCCTTCGAAACCTATTTTAGTTCGCCCTATCGTTTTCTAATCAACTTAGTAGAACCCTTAGATCCAGATTTATTTACCGGGACTTACTTATATACAAGTGTAAAAGATGGGCCATTTGGGCCAACTTTTGGGCCCGAACAGCTGGTCGAGATAACCAAAGGTGAAGACATTAATACGCGTTATTTTCAGATACCAGCTCCGCCAAATGCTCCGTTCTATGGGCAGCCTAGAAAGTTTAAATTCTCTTTGACTTGTGATGAGGTTGTTTTTTGGGAAAATCAATTAAAAAAGAATAATCAAAATTGCACAGAACGAGGTAACGAACCCTTGCTTGGCCCTGGCAATCAAAACGCACCCATAGACCCCTTAGAAGATTCTGTTTTTGAGATTTGGCTTGTAGAAGGCTATCTTGGATGGGACGGTGGTTCTGGAACAGGTACTGTCTCGAGTAAGATCAGATTTGATAAACAATAGGCGATAGCCATCGTATTGGCTATATTTACAAAAAAATGAGTGCTGTTATGAACAGAATTTTGTTCTTGCTTTTATGTTTAATACCTGCTCTCTGTTTCTCGCAACGAGAAGCGGCTAATTGGTATTTTGGAAGCAACGCAGGCCTCGATTTTAACTCTGGCGAACCTGTCCCGTTGCTTGATGGAGTACTCAACACTATTGAGGGTTGTGAGAGTATTTCCAGCCCCGATGGAAGCTTGCTTTTTTATACAGAAGGCCGTAGCGTCTGGAATCGTTTTCATGAGCTTATGCCCAACGGCGAAGATCTTTTAGGGAGCTTCTCAAGCACCCAATCGGCGCTTATTATTCCTAGGCCTGGCGTATCGAATATTTATTATGTTATCACTGCAGATGTGGCAAGAGCCTATCAGGCAGGAGGCAATGGAAACGGAATAAATTATTCTGTAGTAGACATGAACGCCGATGGCGGCCGTGGCGATGTGATAGAAAAAAACACCAGTTTGCTGCCTCAAGGTTCCGAAAAATTAACTGGAGTGCGATCTGCCGACGGCGATAACTTTTGGGTAGTTACTCATTTTAGAGATAGTTTTTATGCCTTTTTTGTAGACGACACTGGGCTTGATCCATCGCCTGTAGTAACGACTATAGGGCCCGATATAGACAATTTTGAAAATATTCGCGGGGCGATAAAATCTTCTCCTAATGGGAACAAGCTTGCTATTGGGCATGCTTTTTTTCTTCCTAACTATACTGGTATCTTAGGTCTTTACGATTTTGATAACGAAACTGGTGTAGTGAGCAATCAAAATATTTTGGCCAACGATTTGGTATTTTATGGTGTCGAGTTTTCTGCAGATTCGTCTAAGCTTTACGCAAGCGGAAAAGAGGTAGACGTGGTGGCCAACCAAACTACAGATATCAATATCCTGCAATACGACCTCGAGGCACCAGATATCGCCAGTACCCGGTTTAAAATTGCAGACATTCCCAATCCGTTTTTAAGTGATTTGGCTGGATCTCTTCAAATAGCCATCGATAAAAAGATTTATCATTCGATTCCCAATAGTAATCTATCTGTAATTAGAACTCCAAACTTTGCGGAGCTCGACAGTGATTTTAGGCTATATAGCGTTGAGTTGGGAGGCAGGTCTACTAAGTTTGGATTGCCGCCTTTTATTCAATCATTTTTTGAAAGCATTGTAGACATAGAGTTCTTTTGCTTTGGCGATGCCACGCAGTTTACAATAAGTTCTGAAGATGTAGTTACTGGTGTGTCTTGGGACTTTGGCGATCCAGCAAGCGGTGCTGCTAATACATCAACACTAATCAATCCATCTCATGTTTTTTCTACGACGGGCGTTTTCACGGTCACCTTTGATGTGACTTTTGCTACCCGCGCACCACAGCGTTTTATCGAATTTGTAGAAATTGGCGACATTCCTGATGTCAACGCTGGCGTGCAGCTTACCCAATGCGATATAGATGGTGTAGACGATGGCATTACTCCCTTTAATTTGGAGCAAGCAATTCCATTGTTATTAGACGATCCAGAAGGGTTTACGGCAAATTTCTTTAGGACCTTAACAGACGCCAACAATAACGAAAACCCCTTAACAGAGATCGGATACATCAATGAATTTGATGGGCAAATTATCTACGCGCGTATTTTTGAAAACGCTCGTTGTTTTGCGATAGAACCTGTGCAGTTGTTTGTGACTCCTATGGCCTATGCCGGCGATTTGGTCTTACCTGCGTGTAACAGAAGCGACAATCCCGACTTTGAATTTGTCATTGATTTGAGCGACTTAGAAGCCGCTTTGCTTGAAACATACCCTGGAACAGAGATTTACTTTTATCCTACTCGAGACGATGCGCTCTTCGAATTAAATGAGCTGATTGACGTTGCCGAGTTTAGTGTTTTTTCTGTGATAGAACTATACTTTAGGGTCGAATCAGACAACGATTGTGTAACGATTGGTAGAATTTTACCCGATATACGAAACAGCCCGCAGACAGAAGATCAAGAGATTTATGTGTGCCCTGACGATACAGAAATCGTCCTTTCGGCTGGCGACTTTTTCTCTTATAGTTGGTCTACAGGCGAAACCACAGCGAGTATAACGGTTTCGGGACCAGGAGAATATTCGGTATCTGTTTTTAATGGCACAGGCTGTGATGGGGTTTTTAATTTTTCTGTGATAGCTTTGCCTGCACCAGACGAGGTGCTTATTACCGTTTTAGATTTTCAAGATAATAATCAAATCGTCATAGAAGTTACAGACCCAGATGCTTTTGGGTTTTCTGTAGACCATGGCCCAATTCAAGCAGATCCAATATTAAACGGAGTCTTACCTGGACTCAGAACCGTTCAAATATGGAGTGAAGGCTGTTTGGTGTATAGTGAAGAGGTATTTGTGGGTGGAGCTCCCAATTATTTTACGCCCAACGGCGATGGCTATCACGATTTATGGCATTTGGTAAACCCTAGGCAATTCCAAGATGCGACTACCTATATTTACGATCGATATGGTAAAATGATTAAAGTGTTGCGGTTTTTCGATGCGGGATGGGACGGTACTTATCGTGGTAATCCATTACCGTCAAGCGATTATTGGTATCGCATAGAACTCACAGACGGCCGTGTGGCACGTGGGCATTTTTCGCTTATTCGGCGTTAAGGGTTTCGCTTATAGAATACCTACTGCTGTCCTTTTTACTTCTCAATACAATTTCGCCTAAAAATCCTGCCATAAAAAACTGGGTTCCCATAATCATGGCGGTTAAAGCGATATAAAACTGTGGTCGGTCTGTGATTAGTCGCCCCGTTTTATTAATAAAAAGTTTGTCGATTCCAAGATAGAGACTAAACAAGAATCCGATGAGGAGTAATAAGGCTCCCATAGCTCCAAAAAAGTGCATTGGACGCTTCCCAAACCTAGATAAGAACCAAATGGTAATAAGGTCTAAAAAGCCGTTTATAAAGCGTTCCATGCCAAATTTCGTAGTTCCGTACTTACGAGCCTGATGTTGCACCACTTTTTCGCCTATACGATCAAACCCAGCATTTTTTGCCAACACGGGAATATATCGGTGCATTTCGCCAGTTACCTCGATGTTCTTAACCACCGTTTTTTTGTAGGCTTTTAGTCCGCAGTTAAAATCGTGCAGTTTTACGCCAGAGGTTTTTCTGGCGGCAAAATTAAACAGCTTAGACGGCAGGTTTTTACTAAAGGTATTGTCGTATCGCTTTTTCTTCCAACCAGAGACAAGATCATACTCTTGCTCTTTTATCATGGCTACCAATTCTGGAATTTCTTCTGGATTGTCTTGCAGATCTGCATCCATGGTAATAATAACCTCGCCTTGGGCCATTTTAAATCCTGCATGTAAGGCTTGAGATTTGCCGTAATTTTTTAAAAACCTAATTGCCTTAACGTTTGAATCTTTTGCAGATAACGCGGCAATTTTGTTCCAAGATTCGTCTGTAGACCCATCGTCTATATAAATAATTTCGTACATAAAATGATTGGATTGCAGCACGGCTACAATCCAATCATATAATTCTTGTATCGATTCTTCTTCGTTAAGAAGTGGAATTACTACAGATACTTGCATTCAAGTTGTTTAGTGCGTTGGTCTGTTTACTTTCATTACCGCAGAACAAATCAACGAAGTGATAAATCCAAAGAACAAAGATCCTATGATGCTAAAAGTACTCATTAACCAGGGCTGTGTAAAGCGTTCGGTCATTTCTATAGCAACATCGATTTGCTCGTCTGTCATGTCAGGGTTTTGCTCTAACATTTGTTCTTGAGTGCGCTCTAATAGTTGTGTAACAAAGTCTGGCTCGATTACCGTAACAAAAAGATAGGTCCAAATAGCACCGATAAGTGCAGCAATTAAGGTAATTGCCATACCGGTTTTAAGGCCTTCACCAAAGCTCATATAGCCACCAGAGTCCTTTTTAAAGGCTTTAAGGCCAAATACAATAGCGGCAATCATGATAGCGATTCCGATCAAAGATGTGGTCCAGCTGCGTTCTAAATAGTTGTTAGTTACGTAGCCAATAACGCCTAAAATAATAGTTCCGAGGCCCCATAGAACCCCGTAGGTCATGGCAATTTTTTTCACTGAAGGTGTTTGTGTTTCCATATAGAGAAGTGTTTAGTTTGATTGGTTAGTACACAAAGATACTAAATCGTTACATTTGGGGGCTTGTAGTTATTTCAGAAAAAATAAAAAAGATTTATTGTGTATTGTTATAATATCATTAAATTTGCAAGCTCAAAATTGTGAAGTTTAAATAGAACGAAATGAAAAAAGGTATTCACCCAGAAAATTACAGATTTGTCGCTTTTAAGGACATGTCTAACGACGATGTGTTTTTAACCAAGTCAACAGCCAATACCAAGGAGACTATCGAGGTAGATGGTAAAGAATATCCTTTGGTAAAGTTGGAGATCTCTAGAACCTCTCATCCTTTCTACACTGGTAAATCTAAATTGATTGATACTGCTGGTAGAATCGACAAGTTTAAAAACAAATACGCGAAGTTTAAGAAATAAGCTACGCTACATGATATTTTTACAAAGCCTTCGAGAAATCGAGGGCTTTTTTGTTAGCTTTGAAATCGTAAATTAGTGCCATATGAACTATATCCTTTTTGATTCTGCCGTTCGCGATAATCTATTGCCTTTTACATTTACCCGCCCTGTGGCCGATATTCGCGTAGGTATATTAACGATACGCGAAAAGTGGGAAAAGCATCTAGGATTTACAACGACTACTGTTACAGAAGATTATCTTACAGACAAATACCCTATGGTAGAACTGGAACAGAATATTTTGATCAATGGGTCTTTTTTGCCTTCCCAAAATTTGGCAACCATGGTGCGTAATTTAGAACCAGAACAAGCTATTTTTTACAAAGACGAACCCGTCGCTTTTGCAGCTGCAGAAGGCGAAGAAGTAGATTTTGACAGTCGTGAAGTTATACAGTACAATCATGACGATGTGCTGCGTATCGCCAATACTTGGGATATTTTTGCCCTAAATGGCGAGGCGATTGCCCGCGACTTTGACTTGCTAGCCAGCGATCGAGATTCGCAACCAATACCAGAAGCAGTTCATGCGATCAATCCAAAACAGATTTTTATAGAAGAAGGCGCTACGGTTATTAGCGGATCTTTAAATGCAACCGATGGGCCAATCTATATAGGAAAAGACGCCCAAGTGATGGAAGCCTGTTTGGTACGAGGGCCTTTTGCACTTTGCGAGAACGCTACTCTTAAAATGGGTGCCAAAATCTATAGCGGCACCACCGTTGGGCCATACTGTAAAGTGGGTGGTGAAGTAAATAATTCGGTGTTTTTTGGATACAGCAGTAAAGGTCACGATGGTTTTTTAGGAAACTCGGTAGTAGGTGAGTGGTGCAATTTTGGCGCAGACACCAATAATTCAAACTTAAAGAATAACTACGCTCCTGTACGTCTTTGGGATTATAACACAGAAGGATTCGCAAAAACTGGCTTGCAGTTTTGTGGTCTTATGATGGGCGATCATAGCAAATGTGGTATCAACACCATGTTTAATACAGGTACTGTTGTAGGAGTGAGCGCCAATATTTTTGGAGCTGGTTTCCCAAGAAATTTTATTCCTAGCTTTAGTTGGGGTGGGAGTTCTGGTACAACGACCTATCGCACCAACAAAGCCTTCGAAACCGCTACGGCCGCAATGGCTAGAAGAAAAATACCTTTTACAGCGGTAGATGCTGCTATCTTAGAGCATGTTTTTGAGGAGACTAAAAAGTGGCGACGGGATTAAGTTGCCGGTTTAATTACTAGATTGATAAATCGGGAGCAGGTGATTTTGCCTTATTTATCAACTTTTGGTATATTAAAGTAGGGCGGGGCTAGGAGCCCCCATAAATTAAATTCTTTTAATTATTGAATCAACTAGTATTTAATTAAAGGCATTTATTTCTTTTTCTTTTTCACCCGCTTTAACACCAAAAAATTCTGCGGGTTAATACCCAACCCGCTTACGTCTTTGCTCACAAATCGCACGGCCATGTCGTAATACAGCGGAACGATAGGAGCTTCGCCAATCACGATGGAATCCATTTTTGCATACAATTCTTTGCGCTGCTCAATTTCTGACACTTTTAATGCGGCCACGTAGAGGCTGTCAAACACCTTGTTTTTAAAGTGAGTGTAGTTAGGGCCATTGGGTGTAAAGTTAGGACTGTAAAACAGTGAAAGGTAGTTTTCTGCATCGGGATAGTCTGCAATCCAGCTTGCTCTAAAGATGTCGAGTTCGCCAGAAGACTTCATTTGGCGCAATGTAGATGGCGGCATTACATCTATTTGAACGGCGATTCCTACTTTTTCTAACTCGCCCTGAATATATTCACACAAATCTAAATATTGGCTGTTGGTGCCTATGGTAATCGCTGGATTCGAATCGCCGGTTTGCTGTTTGTATTGTTGTATTAGCTTAAGAGCCAATTCTGGATTGTAATCAAAACCTCCAGAAGTGGTTTGCCCAACCAGTCCATCAGGAATAAATCCTCTTGTCGCGGGTATGCCAACACCATTGCGCAAATAGGTAATCATTTTTTGACGATCAAAACCGTAATTCACGGCTTGCCGTAGTAACTTATTAGTAGCGTTAGAGCTAGGGTTTCCTAAAAAGAAGCCAAGGTATTCGGTATTTAAAAAGGGGCCTTTAAGCAAGTATACATCGTCTTTATAACTGTCCCGCAAATCGCCTCGCGCGGTGAGTATTTCGTCTTTATACGAATTGTCTAGACTATTTACAAAGTCTAGCCTGCCCTGTGCAAACTGCAAAAACTCGCTTTGTTTGTCTGGTAAAAATGTAATCGCAACAGCTTCTAAATATGGCAGTTTGTTTCCCTGAGCGTCTTCTTCAAAATACAGAGGGTTTTTGCGCAACACTAATTTTACATTTTCTTCCCAGAGTTTAAAAGCAAAGGGGCCAGTTCCAACAGGATGCGATCTAAAATTGGTGCCGTATAAAGTCACCGCTTCTTCTGGAACCACAGAAAAATAACGCATGCCCAGCATACCGGTAAAGGCGGGGAAAGGTTCTTTGAGTAAAATCTTTAAAACCGTATCGTTTTCTGCCTTAACCATTTCTACAGAATTCATTACCCAACTTCCAGGAGAGGCCACCTTAGGGTCTGTTAGTCTGTTAAAGCTATATTCAAAATCACTGGCTACGACGCTACGTGTTTTTTGGGGTTCGAAGGCTTTGTCTTCATGAAAAAACACATCGTTTCTAATGGTAAAATAATAGGTGCAAGTGCTGTCAATATAGCGCCAATTTTTAGCGATATCGGGTCTAACAACCAATGAGTCGTCTAACTGAACCAAGCCATTAAAAAGCTGGTTGCTTGGCCAAATATTGGCAGGATTTCTGGCAAAAGCTGGGTCTAAAGACGAGATGTTACTGTGCTCGTTGTATCTAAATACCAAATGATCTTTGTCTTGATTGCGATCGTTGGTACAACTCATAAAAATGAGCGCCAACAAAAGGCCTGAGCCCAAGGTCTTTAGCTCTTTATAAAACAAGAAATTAGCTATTACTACTTTAATTTTATTCGTATTTTTGCGCCCTATTCTAAGGCAGCATCGCTTAAGGGTAAAGATAACAAGACTCGTTGGTTTTTATGAACACCGCCACAAATAATCTTACTAAAAAAGTAGCCTTTTACACCTTGGGTTGCAAGCTCAATTTTTCTGAGACTGCGACGATTGCACGTTCTTTTACGGCAGAAGGGTTTGAGCGTGTTTCTTTTGATCAAGTGGCAGATATTTATGTTATTAACACATGTTCTGTTACAGAGAATGCAGACAAACGCTTTAAAACCATCGTAAAGCAAGCCCTCAAGGCAAACCCTGAGGCTTTTTTGGTAGCGGTGGGTTGTTACGCTCAACTTAAGCCAGAGCAATTGGCAGCCGTAGATGGCGTCGATTTGGTGTTAGGGGCCACAGAAAAGTTTAAAATCACCGATTATCTTAACGATTTAACCAAGAACGACTTGGGCGAGGTACATTCTTGCGAAATCCAGGAGGCAGATTTTTATGTGGGTTCGTATTCTGTAGGAGATAGAACCAGAGCCTTTTTAAAAGTACAAGATGGCTGCGATTATAAATGTACGTATTGCACGATTCCGCTAGCGCGGGGAATATCTCGCAGCGATGCGTTAGAGAATGTGCTCAACAACGCCAAGGCGATTTCTGAGCAAGGCATCAAAGAGATTGTATTAACAGGCGTAAACATTGGTGACTACGGAAAAGGAGAGTTTGGCAACAAAAAGCACGAACATACCTTTTTAGATTTAGTTAAAGCTTTGGATCAGGTAGCGGGAATTCATCGATTGCGCATAAGTTCTATAGAGCCGAATCTCTTAAAAGATGAGACTATATCGTTTGTGGCTGGTTCTAACAGCTTTGTTCCGCATTTTCATATCCCGTTGCAAACAGGAAGTAATGCCTTATTAAAACTCATGCGACGTCGTTATATGCGCGAATTGTATGTAGACCGAGTCGAACAAATCAAAAAATTAATGCCGCAGGCCTGCATTGGAGTAGATGTTATCGTAGGTTTTCCTGGAGAGACAGACGATCTCTTCTTAGAAACCTATGAGTTTTTAAACGAGCTAGACATTTCGTATTTGCACGTTTTCACCTATTCAGAACGCGATAATACACCAGCTGCAAGCATGCAAGGAGTGGTGCCAAAAAATGTGAGAAGTAAGCGTAGTAAGATGCTGCGAGGCTTGTCTGTTAAAAAACGTCGTGCTTTTTATGAATCGCAATTGGGATCTATACAAACCGTGTTATTCGAAGGGGAGAACAAAGAAGGTTATATTCATGGCTTTACGGCAAACTACGTCAAGGTAAAAATGCCATGGAACCCCGACTATGTAAATACCTTACACGAGGTTAGATTAAAAGATATAGACCAAGATGGTTTGGTGCGTTTTGATTTTATCCAGATGCAACAAGTGATGGCAAACGCAGCGATGAGAGAAGCTCTTAAATAGAGATTCCTACAGGTAGTAAATCTTTGTAAATTCGTCTGTTTTTACGCATAAAAGAGGCAATTTCTGGACTGGTCGGAACCAATCTAATATTGCGATCTTCGACTTCTTGAAAAACGGCTTTAATAAAGATATCTCTAAAGCCTTGATCTTCCATTTCGTCTGGCATAAAGTACTTGGTTAAGAAGATTTTGCGTTCCTGTAAAGAGTATTCGATTCTGGCCATATTATCGCCAACCGCGAGTTCGAATTGTCTCAAGAACTCATTGTCGTTAATCTGTACATCTTCTATCATGTTGTTCTTCATTTAATTTTAACCTTACTAATAAGACCGAGATTGCTTAAGTGTTTACCTCAGAATTGAAATGTGCAAAAAGTAGGTATTTGGGAGGATTAGTGGCACCTTGTTTAACTTAATAGTATGTTTCTTATTGTGAAACTTTTTAAAAATCGACTGCCAATTCAAAATAATTTTAGCAAAACAGGCCAGCTAAATCGCTTAAAATATTCCTATTTTTACAGCGCTAATTTACGAATAAACTTTGGGTATCTATAATAATAGAACGTTAAACATTATATGAACACTACTACGACCCATGTTTATTTTGTCCCAGGAATGGCCGCTGGTGTTGGAATTTTTTCAAATATAAGCCTGCCTGAGCCCGATTATCAAGTACACGTATTGCCATGGTTAGTACCTACAAAAAAGGAGCCTTTGGTGGCCTACGCCAAACGTATGGCGGCGGGTATAACTCACGATAATGTTGTGTTGATAGGTGTTTCGTTTGGAGGAGTGGTAGCCCAAGAGATGGCGCAGTTTTTATCGTTAAGGCGAATCATTATTATCTCGAGCGTAAAGTCTAAAAAAGAGCTGCCAAGGCGTTTTGGTGTGGTTCGAAGGAGTTTGTTGTACAAACTAATACCCACGAGTTTGGCACTGAGTATAAAAGACTTTAGAAAACTCGCCATTGGTCCTCGTACCAAAAAACGACTCGGATTGTACCAAACCTATTTATCTGTACGTGATAAGACGTATCTAGATTGGGCGATAGAGAATATGGTGTGTTGGTCTCGTGTTGTCGCAGACCCTGTGGTAAAGCACATTCATGGCGATAGGGACCTTGTTTTTCCTATAAAATACATAACCGATTGTGAAGTCATCCCTGGCGGCACACATGTCATGATTTTGTATAAGGCTAAAGCGGTTTCTGCGGCAATTGTTAAATTAATAGAAGATTAGTTTTTTTGATGCCGCAAAAGTCATGATTTTAGTATCTTTAAGGCAACTTATAATTAGTCTATAGCCCTTTAAATACCTCGCATTATGATACGTGTTCCAAAATTATTACTCTTTGTATTACTCATTGCCGCAAGCGGATTTTTAATCAACGCAGTTCAAAATCCAGACGATAACGAAAAGCCTCAAGATAAGGACCTCACAAAGGCTGCCGAGTCTCAAAAAGATTTTGAAAACGATTACAGGGTATACGCAATCCCAATGCCGGAATCTATGGACTTTGCTGGAGAAGCAGTACCATTGAGTGATCCAGATATTCGTCAGCGCATGGACAGAGAGCTGTTGGTTAACACCTATTGGCAATCTAATGGGTTATTGGTCATGAAGCGAGCGAGAAGTTACTTTCCACTAATAGAACCTATGCTCGCCAAATATGGCTTACCAGACGATTTTAAGTATTTGGCTGTGGCAGAAAGCGCCTTAGAAAACAACAGGTCGCCTGCAGGAGCAGCAGGTATATGGCACTTTTTAAAGGGAACAGCGCGCGAATACGGCCTAGAGGTAAACGATTATGTAGACGAGCGCTACAACCTAGAAAAAGCAACCAAAGTGGCTGCGGAATACTTAAAAAGATCGAAAGAACGCTTTGGGAGTTGGACCCTTGCTGCCGCTGCTTATAATGGCGGAAATGCTGGCGTGAGCAAGCAGCAAAAACGCCAGAAGGAGTTTGGGAGCTATTACGATTTGCTACTCAACCCAGAAACCAGTCGTTATGTGTTTAGGATTCTAGCTTTTAAAGAGATTATGTCTAATCCAGAGCAATACGGCTTTACCTTTACAGAAGACGATTTATATGCTCCTGTGCCTACAAGGGATGTAATAGTGAATTATCCCATTACAGATTTAGCCGATTTTGCTAAGGAAAATAATATCAATTACAAGATTTTAAAAATCCACAATCCTTGGTTGCGTGATACCTACCTTAAAAACGCGTCTGGAAAGGAATACATCATAAAAATTCCAGAAGCTGGTTACTACAGTGTTAATTGATATTAGCCTCTAATTCTGACCAATTAGGGTAGAGGCGTCTTCTTCTTTTGAAGTAAGAAGTAAAGAGATGCCGTTTAGAAAGGCCTCGTGATTTAACTCATAAGAGATAGCGTATTCTTCGTTGTAAGGGTGCAAAACACCGCGGCGTACGTCTACAATCTGTTTGTTTGCTTTGATAAAGAAAGAAGTTGGAAAGCCCAAACTGTGTTTGAGTGTAGAGATAGCATGACAAGATTTATTTTCTACCTCGTCTATATATAGCAACGTTATTTTTGAACTGTACTCGCTAGCCACGGCTTTCGCCTGTTTTTTTGAATTCCAAAAAAGGATCACGATATCTAGTTGGTCGTGATAGGTTTCTGCCATTTTATTTAAGGCAGGGATTTCACCAACCCCAGGAGTGCACCAGGCGGCATAGGTCATTAAAAACATGGGCTTTTCGAAATCATAAAATTCAACCTCACGTCCTGATAGTTTTTTAGCTTTAAAATTGTCCATATAGCTACGGTTCACCACATTTTTTACCAGGGAGTCGAATAAAAACTCACCTCGCTCAAAATCTGCAAACTCATAGGCCAGATCGGCTTTTTGCACGTACGATTTTAAATGCTGCTCTATGTTATAAGAGAATAGGTCATAGGGCGCAATTCGTTGAGAAAAAGCGCTAGAAGATGCCAATAAAAAGAGTAATAGTAGTTTTTTTACCATAGGCAAACTCTCTGTTTATCAAGGCAATGTATGTAATTTGTCGGATATTTCCTACGTTAATCGATAAAATATGAGGTGAGCCCTTTAGACCTGTTAAAAGTCCTGTGGTGTAAACGAGTCGGTAAACTTAAAAAGACTAGCGTCTGCGAGCGCCTTTGGTATACTGCATTTTTTGAGGCCCGCCTTTTTTCATTTGCTGTTGCATCATCTTGATTTGATCTGCTAGCATATTGTGCTTGTCCAGCTTTTTAGCTTCTGTAAGTAGGGTCTGGGCTTCCATGCGTCGATTTTTTTGCATGGCAAAACCGGCTAGGTTCATTTTTGCGATGGCAAGGTCTGTGTTCATCGATAGGCCTAAAGAAATAGCCTTTTTAAAGTACTTTTCTGCAGCACGTAAATCGGTTTGAGATACCATTAAACCATTTAAATAGTTATAATACCCTTGTTGTTTGCGCACCAAAGCGGCCTCCGGATTCTTAATTTTATCTAACCATTTTTTTGCACCCGGAAAGTCTTGCTTTCTGAGCCTAAAAAAGGCGAGTAAAATAATTTCGTTTTTAAAGTACAAGAATACAAATATGGCGGCCAAGAAGATAAACATGATTCCGTTTCCTACAAAGCCTTCGTAGAACTGCCAACCTGCTACAGCAAGGATTCCAACAGCGAGTACTAATTTTATATATTTATTAAACATGATGCGTCTTAATTTTAAGGGGCTTCAAAGGTATAAAAAACAATCCGAAATTATTTAATAGTAGTGTTTGTGAAAGAAAAAAATGATTGTATATTTGCACCCGCCTGAGCAAAAGATTTTTAGAATCCTTTATAAAGGTAAACTCTAAGAAAGAGTTTGTAAAAAATATAAACAGTAGTACATAAAAGATAAGTAGTAATGAAAAGAACTTTTCAGCCATCAAAGAGAAAGAGACGTAACAAGCATGGTTTTAGAGAACGTATGGCTTCGGTTAACGGTCGTAAGGTGTTAGCATCTAGACGAGCTAAAGGCCGTAAGAAATTATCTGTTTCTACTGAACCACGTCACAAAAAATAAATGTTGATAAACTGTATATAAAAAGGTGTTGTTTTTAAAAGCAACACCTTTTTTTTATGTCTGCTAAATAGTACTTTTATTCGATTTAAAATTTTAGGAAATCCATGCCAAAAAATAAACAAATAAATTCGGTGTTAATCATAGGCTCAGGGCCTATCATTATTGGTCAAGCGTGTGAATTCGATTATTCAGGTTCTCAGGCTTTACGGTCTTTAAGAGAAGACGGAATCGAAACCATTTTGATCAATTCCAATCCCGCAACTATCATGACGGACCCCTCTATGGCCGATCATGTTTATTTGTTACCCCTCAATACAAAATCTATTGTTCAGATATTAAAAGAGCATCCGCAAATCGATGCTGTCCTACCAACCATGGGCGGGCAAACTGCTTTAAACCTTTGTATAGAAGCAGACGATAAGGGTATTTGGCAAGACTTTAATGTAGACATTATTGGTGTAGACATCGATGCCATAAACATTACAGAAGACCGTGAGCAGTTTAGAAACCTCATGGAAAAAATCGGTATTGGAATGGCTCCTCAGGCCACGGCGACGTCGTTTTTAAAAGGGAAAGAAATCGCTCAAGAGTTTGGTTTTCCGCTCGTTATTCGAGCTTCGTATACGCTAGGAGGCGCTGGTGCCTCTTTTGTTTACAAGGCTGAGGACTTTGACGAAATGCTCAATCGAGGCTTAGAGGTATCGCCTATTCACGAGGTGATGATAGACAAGGCCCTTATAGGTTGGAAAGAATATGAGCTAGAATTACTTCGCGATAAAAACGATAATGTAGTGATCATTTGTACCATAGAAAATATGGACCCGATGGGAATTCATACGGGAGATTCTATTACTGTGGCTCCAGCGATGACCTTGTCTGACAGAACCTTCCAGAAAATGCGAGACATGGCCATTCATATGATGCGTAGTATTGGCGACTTTGCTGGCGGATGTAACGTTCAGTTTGCAGTGAGTCCAGACGAAGAAGAAGACATAATCGCCATCGAGATCAACCCGAGGGTTTCTCGATCCTCTGCATTGGCGTCTAAAGCTACAGGTTATCCTATCGCTAAGATTGCTGCGAAGCTGGCAATAGGATATCACTTAGACGAATTAGACAATCAAATTACAAAAACCACAAGCGCACTCTTTGAGCCAACTTTAGATTATGTGATTGTTAAGATTCCTCGTTGGAACTTTGACAAGTTCGAAGGTTCAGACAGAACTTTAGGCCTTCAAATGAAAGCCGTTGGAGAGGTGATGGGAATCGGGCGCTCATTTCAAGAAGCCTTACACAAAGCCGCACAATCTTTAGAGATAAAGCGCAATGGCCTTGGTGCAGATGGCAAGGGTTATAAAGATTACGATCAGATAATCTCTAAACTTACCTATGCCAGTTGGGATCGTGTATTTGTGATTTACGATGCCATTCAGATGGGAATCCCGTTGAATCGAATTCATGAGATTACCAAAATCGATATGTGGTTCTTAAAGCAATACGAAGAACTGTATCATCTAGAAAAAGAAATCAGCAACTTTACAATAGACACCTTAGACAGAGAATTGCTCTTAGAGGCCAAACAAAAAGGCTACGGCGACAGGCAAATTGCGCATATGTTGGGTTGCTTAGAGAGTCAAGTGTACAACAAACGTGAAGAACTTGATGTGCGCCGAGTTTATAAATTGGTAGATACCTGTGCAGCCGAATTTCAGGCGCAAACGCCATATTACTATTCTACCTTTGAGAACCGAATTGAAGACGCATCTGGAAATCTCACTACAGAAAACGATAGTGTCGTAACAGACAAAAAGAAAATCATTGTACTAGGTTCTGGTCCAAACAGAATTGGGCAAGGAATAGAATTTGATTATTGCTGCGTGCATGGAGTGCTTGCCTCTGCAGAAGCAGGGTACGAGACCATCATGATAAACTGTAATCCAGAAACGGTTTCTACAGATTTTGATGTGGCCGATAAACTATATTTCGAGCCTGTTTTCTGGGAACATATTTATGATATAATTCGTCACGAAAAACCAGAAGGGGTGATTGTTCAACTGGGAGGGCAAACAGCACTTAAACTCGCAGAAAAACTAGACCGATACGGAATAAAAGTGATGGGAACTAGCTATCAGTCTTTAGATTTGGCAGAAGATCGTGGGAGTTTTTCTACACTCCTTAAAGAAAACAATATTCCATACCCAGAATTTGGTGTAGCCGAATCTGCAGACCAAGCCCTAGCGCTGGCAGACGAGTTAGACTTTCCTTTACTAGTAAGACCTTCTTATGTGCTAGGTGGGCAAGGAATGAAGATTGTGATCAACAAAAAGGATCTAGAGGAGCATGTGGTGGATCTGCTCAGAAAGATTCCGAATAATAAATTGTTGTTAGATCATTACTTAGATGGAGCCATAGAAGCAGAAGCCGACGCCATTTGCGATGGAGACGATGTGTACATCATTGGTATTATGGAGCATATTGAGCCCTGCGGAATTCATTCTGGCGATTCTAACGCAACCCTTCCGCCATTTAACTTAGGCGAGTTTGTGATGCAGCAAATAAAAGATCACACCCGTAAGATAGCTTTAGCGCTTAACACCGTTGGATTGATAAATATTCAGTTTGCGATCAAAGACGACAAAGTATACATAATAGAAGCAAACCCAAGAGCTTCGCGTACGGTTCCTTTTATAGCCAAGGCATATGGCGAACCTTATGTAAATTATGCCACCAAGGTGATGATAGGCGATAAAAAGTTGTCGGACTTTGACTTTAACCCACAACTTGAAGGCTATGCGATTAAGCAGCCAGTATTCTCTTTTAATAAATTCCCGAATGTGAACAAGCAATTAGGGCCGGAGATGAAGAGTACTGGAGAGAGCATCTTGTTTATAGACAGTTTAAAAGACGACCAGTTTTACGAGCTATATTCGCGTCGTAAGATGTATTTGAGCAAGTAATTTTTAACTGATTTTTGTCGATAGGTAGGAATTATTTACCCTTGGGTGTTTAATAGATATAACTATAACTAAACTTTTAATAAAAATCTTATGAAAAAATTTACTTTGGCATTTTTCTTATTGTTTGCCATCACCTTAACCGCTCAAACTACACACAACATTAATTGGTTTGTTGGAGCTTCTCCAGGAACACTTAATATCGACGTAGGAGATACTGTAAACTGGATGTGGACAGACGGAGCACCTCACTCGGTCACGTCTGATGCTGGTTCGCAAGAAACTTTTGACAGTGGCATCTTACCTTCTGGATCTGATTTTAGTTTTACGTTTACAGAAGAAGGAACAAACCCTTATTTCTGTGGTGTTCACCCAAGTATGGTAGGAACGATCGAAGTTGCTGCTTTAGGTGTAGATGACCAAGATCCTATCGCTTTTAGCTTTTACCCGAATCCGGTGAAAGATTTTCTGTATATAGATGCTGTAGAAGTTATCGACTCGGTTCAGCTATATGATATTTCTGGAAAGCTTTTAATGGATGCTCCAGTAAATAACAAAAAGACTTCTGTTTATATGGGAGTGTTTAAAAGCGGAGTATACTTTGTAACCGTTCAGTCAGGAGACGCTAAGCGCTCATTGCGCGTTATTCTGGACTAATACCCAGTTACATTATGAAAACGTATTTAGTTGCAATTGCTACGGCAATCGTGACACAGACTTCCTGTGTCAATAATACACAAGACGATTTAGAACCTATAGTGCCAGAAGTGGCGCAAGAAGAGGAAAAAGTGACTTATAACGACGTAGTATTTGTCTTTGACAATATCTGCACCGCTTGCCACTCTAATCCTCCTCAAAATGGAGCGCCTATGTCTTTGGCTTCTTATTTAGCCGTAAAAGACGCAGTGCTCAACAGAGGGCTTTTAGATCGAATCAGCAGAGAAGAAGGGACAGACGGGGCCATGCCACTTGGTGGGCCCAGGCTTCCTCAAGAGACCATTGACCTTATGGTTAGATGGAGCGAAGACGGCTTGTTAGAAAACTAAACTAAACATTATGAAGCGATCATATTTTATTTTGATCTGCATGTTACTATGCGGGTCCTGGAACCACTATGCTCAAAAAGTAGCGACCAAGTCTGGCGTTATCACATTCGAAGCATCTGTAGCTTCTTTCGAAGAGGTAAAAGCAACGCATGCTAACGTGAGTGCCATTCTTAATACAGAAACAGGCAGTTTTGCCAGCTTGGCACTCGTTAACGGATTTAGATTTAAAGTGGCCTTAATGGAGGAACACTTTAATGAGAACTATATGGAATCTGCTACCTATTCTAAAGCCACAGTGAAAGGGGTTTTAGAAGACTTCAATAGTGAAAGCCTTACAAGTGATTTTACAAGCTATAACCTTAAAGGGACTATAGAGATGCACGGGGTTGAGAATGAGCTCAACGTGCCTGTTCGCATCAAGCTGGACGGCGATGCTCTTATCGTCGAAACCAATTTTGAACTAAAACCAGAAGATTTCGACATAGAGATTCCGAGTGTTGTTGCGAATAAAATTGCACAAACCGTAGTGGTAAACGCGCAATATACCTTAAACAAATTATAGCCATGAAAAGAAGAACCATATATGTGGCTATAGTATTATTGGTCGTTGCCGGAATTGCTGGATACAATTATATGTATCAAGATCATCGTGATATTCAAAAGGAGGAGGCTGTGTTTAAAGGTGATGCCAAAGGGCTCCATAAATTATATTTAGAATCACCTAAAGAGGCCTTGCTCAATAAGACCGTGATTGTCACGGGACTTGTTACGGCCTTAGAAGAAGGTGGAATTACCTTAGACGACGCGGTTTACGCGAGTTATTCCAACGCTCAAGTACTGCCTAATCTCAACGAAAGAGTAACCATTAAAGGGAGATGCATTGGCTACGACGAATTGTTCGAAATCGTGTCCATAGATCAAGCTACTCCCTTAGACTAACCAAACATATTAACATGAAAACTTTATACATATTTGTTTTTTTAATCGCTCTAGTCGCTGTAAAAAGCTATGGGCAAGAAGATTTATTGGATGAATTAGAAAACGCAACAGACACCAACCAAGAAGTAACTGCAGCTTTTAAAGGCTTGAAGATTGTCAATTTTGAATCGACCAAACTGGCAGGTAAAAAAGACTTGGTCTTTGTGGTATCTCACCGTTTTGGAACTGTTAAAAATGGCATCGACGACTTTTTTGGATTGGACGGAGCTGTGACTCAAATTAAATTTATTTATGGTTTTACCGATTGGTTAAATCTTGGCGTTGCGCGCAGCTCGTTGCAAAAAACTTATGGACTACATGCTAAGTATCGCTTATTGCAGCAGCAAACAGAAGGCAGCCCGTTTACTATTGTGGGTTATAATTTGGTGACCATCAATACGGCTTTGGATAGTGATTTGTTCGATAACTTAAACTTTAGTGATCGGGTAACGTACACCAGTCAAGTTTTGGTGTCTAGAAAGTTCTCAGAAAAGCTGTCACTCTTAGTGGCGCCTACATTTATTCATGAGAATCTAACAACTCGTAGTACGGCGGTTACAGGAGGAGTTGCGCAATCTTTTGACGAAGACAACAATCAGTTCGCCGTAGGAGTAGGAGGTCGATATAAATTAACCAAGCGCTGGAGTGTAAATGTCGATTATGGAATTCACTTAAACAGAAACGACAATTCGAGTTTTAAAAATCCTTTGTCGATTGGCTTTGATTTAGAAACCGGCGGACATGTTTTTCAGATGCATTTTACCAATGCGCAAGCCATGTTCGAAGACGGTTATATAATTAGAGGAGCAGGGGATTGGAGTGATGGCGATTTCTTTTTTGGCTTTAACTTGAGTCGGGTATTTTAGGACTATTCTTCTTCTTCCTGAGCTCGCTGTATCAACTTTTGATCGATGTGCTTGGATTGTTTGATTCCTAGCTTTTTAAGCTTTTCTACTTTGCCTATTAAATTACCCCGTCCGGTAAGTTTTTTCATGGTCGACTCGTAGGTTCCGCCTACGGTTTGCAATTGTTTCCCCACTTTGATTAAATCGTCTGTTAGATTTACAAACTGGTCGTACAAGGCACCTGCCTGTCGTGCAATCTCCACGGCGTTTTGTTGCTGTTTTTGATTGTTCCACATGCTATCGATAGTACGCAGCGTAGCCAACAGAGTAGTAGGGGTTACAATCACGATGTTTTTGTCAAAGGCCCAATTGTAAAGATTGGTTTCTTTATTGGCGGCCAAGGCAAACGCGGGTTCGATTGGAACAAACAACAATACAAAATCTGGGCTCTCTATCTCATAAAGCTTTTCGTAATTTTTGGCGCTCAACTGGTCAACATGACGCTTTAAAGAAGCGATATGTTCTTTTAAATGCGATTGCCGTTCCGCCTCATCTTCTTCGTTTACAAAACGTTCGTAAGCGACCAAACTCACTTTAGAGTCAATCACCATTTTCTTTTTGTCTGGTAAAAAGATAATCACATCTGGTAACACGCGCTTTCCTTCGTCTGTGGTAAAGCTGGTTTGCATTTGGTATTCTCGCCCTTTTTCGAGTCCCGACTTTTCTAACACCCGCTCCAAAACAAGCTCTCCCCAATTACCTTGCATTTTGCTATCGCCTTTTAAGGCTTTGGTAAGATTTACCGCTTCTTTGCTCATTTGTTCATTGAGCTCTTTTAAACCGATGATTTGTTGGCGCAGCATGGCATGCCTGTCAATGCTTTCTTTATGGGTGTCTTCTACTTTTTTCTCGAAAGTTTTAATCTTTTCTTGTAGCGGATTTAATATATGCTCGATGTTTTCTTTGTTCTTATCGCTCATTTTTTTAGAGCTTTCTTCAAAGATTTTATTGGCAAGATTCTCAAATTCTTTGCTGAACTTTTCCTGTAGTTTAAGCAGTTCGTCTTTTTGCTCTTCATGACGCTCTTTTAAATTGTCATAGGCGGCATTTTGCTTGGTTAGTTCGTTGCCTAAAAATTCTTTTTCGGTTCTAACTTCTTCTCGCTGCTGAATCGCAGTTTCGAACCTTTCTTGTAATTTTTCTACTTGCAAATCGGCCTGATGTGCCCGTTCTTCTAGCTTCCCTGTCTCTGATTTTAACTTAAGACGCGCTACTAGATTACCTATGAAGGCCCCAAATAACAGGACAATCAGAAACAAAAATGTATATAATAAGACTTCGCTCATAATTAGAATAGCAGGCTAAAGATACTTATTTATTTAGCGTAAAACGTCTGTTTTTTGCATCAAAAATTACGCGTTCTTCACCAAAGAGTTTGTTCATTACCCCTTGCTCTATCAACTCCTGTGGGGTATCAAAAAAGAGCCTGTCTTTAAGCATAACAACCAAATTGTCACAAAGGTCTATAACGAGATCTATATCGTGCGTAGAAAAAATGATGGTTTTGCCTTTTTTAGTCAATTCCCTTAGCAGTGTAAGGATATAACTTTTATGATGAAGGTCTAAATGCGTTGTGGGCTCGTCTAGAATAATAACCGGTGTATCTTGTGCAATGGTCCTTGCAATTAAAACCCGTTGCAGTTGGCCATCGCTAAGCTCATGGCACTTGCGGTCTCTAAATTGTAGCACATCTGTAACGGTCATCGCATGAGCGATAATAGTTTGATCCTCGTCTCTTAAGGCACCAATCCAATTGGTATACGGGTGCCTTCCTAAGCTTACCAATTCGAAAACCGTAAGATTCATAGAGATAGCCGCTTTGGTATGCACTACACTTACTTTGGTCGCCCATTCTTGATGCGTGATAGATTTTGCGTCTGTAGCTCCTAAAAATATATCGCCGTTAAGTGCAGGTTGTGCTTTGGTAAGTGTTCTTATAAGGGTAGACTTTCCTACTCCATTCGCACCAATCACAGCGGTTAAAGAACCTTTGGCAAATTCAATACTAATATTGTCGTGCAAGGAGGTTTCGCGCTTTTTTGTTTTATACCCAATAGCGAGTTGTTTGGTACCAAGGACGATATTTGAATCAGTAGTCGCCATTAAAAAAGTAGTTTCCCTTTTTTGATTAATAACCAAATTACGATAGGTGCTCCAAATAGCGAAGTGACGGCATTGATGGGTAAGGTAAATTCGCTCCCTGGGAGTTGGGCAAAGATGTCACAGATCAGCATTACAATTGCTCCGCAAAGTAATACCGCAGGCAATAATATTGCATGATTGTTGGTCCAAAACAGTTGCCTGGCCACATGAGGAACAGCCAACCCAATAAAAGCTATGGGGCCAGCAAAGGCAGTAATACTTCCTGCCAACACACAGGTTGCAAAAATGATTGCCATTCGGTGCTTGGTAAGGTTAAGCCCTAAACTCTGTGCATATGCATCGCCTAAAAGCATGGCATTTAATGGTTTAATCGCGCGTATACAAAGTACGATTCCAACGAAAAAACAAAGCGCAACTAGTATCACTCCCTGCCAAGAGGTGCCGCCTAAACTTCCGAAAGACCAAAAGATGTACTGTTGTAATTCTTGGGCTGGAGAAAAATATGCCAGAACACTCACTACGGCGCCCGTAACACTCCCAAACATCAATCCAATGATTAGAATCGCCATGGTATCTTTTAACTTTTTCGTGACGCCCAATACGGCTAATAAAACCAAAAAACTCCCAATTCCAGAAGCGATTACGATACTGTAAGGATTGGTCAAATAGGTGCTTAAAACACCACCTATGGCACCTGCTCCCAATATTAAAATGGCTACCCCAAGACTCGCACCACTCGTGATTCCTAATACAAAAGGACCCGCCAATGGGTTTCTAAATAAAGTTTGCATGAGCAAACCAGCCGCAGACAGCCCAGCGCCAACCATAACGGCCATAAAGGCTTTGGGTAACCGGTATTGCGTCACAATAAAATTAGTAGAAGCTTGAGAAGTTTCTTGACCAAAAAGTGAGGCGAGCGTGTCTTTAAAAGGAATCACAACAGAACCTAGCGACAGGTTAATAACAAAAACAATCACTGTGGCTACCAAAAGCAGCAAGAGTAATTGATTATGTATTTTTGATCTCACTAATCTAAAGGGCTAAAAAAATGAAGTTGGTATTCTGGTAACAAATCTGGATGCAGCATCTTTACGATATCCTTTAGAACCAGATCGGGTCTATTTGGGGCCAATTCGTAATAAATGACCCCACCGGTTGGCCCAACATTTTTGGTAAAACTAAACACCTTTTTATTTGCAAAGGCATTAATTCCTGCGTAAGCAGCATTGGCATCTGTCATTTGCTCTAGCGATTTAAACTGACCAGGCCCTATCCAATATTCGGCGTTTTGAGCTTTGGTAAGCACTGTTTCTAAACTGAGCGAGAGACTGCCAGAACCAGTGGTATCTTTATACAGATAATCGCCATTGGCATCATGGATAAAAGCAGCTGCCCAACTAGAACCTTGCGGCAAATACCAGACATCTTTATACATGGCGCCACTAATCACTGTGGGTTTTGTTTTGGCTCTTGAGGCGATTTCTTTTACCTGATTGTAATCGCTTTCAATCTGATCGAAGAGTTGATCTGCTTCTTTTTGTTTGCCCAACAAAGCGCCAAAAAACTTTATCCATTCGGCTTTCCCTAATGGAGATTGCTCCATCCAGTCACCATTATAAATTACTGGGATGCCTGCTTTTTCTATTAAGGATAAGTTTTTATTTGTGCCATCTACGCCATATCCAATAACCAGTTCTGGCGCGAGAGCGAGTAAAACCTCTGTATTAATTTCTTGAGAACCACCTAGCTCTTTAATACTGCCAGCGTCTATCAATGCCCTTGTTTTAGTAGAAGAAACATAGTTTGTAAATGGGAAGCCCACGAGCCTATCTTCTGCCCCCAGCATTTCTAAAGACGGAATATGAGTCGTTGAGGTTGCCACAACAGTTTTAATAGGGACTTGAATAACAGCATCAAAATTGCTGCGGTCTACAATGGTAGTGTCGTTTATCAGGGCATACCTAAATGGTTTTTTTGCATCCGGCCATGGAGTAGATACTTCGATCACACTATACCCTATAAAATGCTCTATTTTAAGCCCCTGGGCATGCGTGACCACAGTTTTGCTCTGTGCAGTTGCAACAGTAGTATCGACGGCGGTTTGCTCCTTGCAAGCAACTAGTAAGACCGCAGTCAATAATAGATAAACTAATTTTTGCATGTTCAAAAATAACACTATTTAAAATCAATCTTGCCCTTGATTTAAATTCCCTTATTTTTACGGTTAATTAAGGTGTGCTTTTAATTTCATTAGAAGCGCTTAAAAGGGAATCTTGTGTAAATCAAGAACTGTTCCCGCAACTGTAAACTATGCGCGTTTGGCGTATTGTGATTTATTCTATTGCCACTGTTATCAATTTTAACGGGAAGGCGAATCACATTAGTAAGTCAGGAGACCTGCCTTTTTAAAATCAATGTTAAACTTTCGGGATAAAAGTTTTGAATGAATACTTCATTCTTTGTTTCCGTGCAAATTTTAAAAAATGCGCAAAACCAATTTATTTATGCTGGCACTGTTATGTGCCTCGAGCTTTGTAGTGGCTCAAAACAACACTACAACACAACTCGATACTGTCGTAGTCGATTCTAAAATTCCGCTTGAGCGAAAAAATAGCGGAAAAGCATTAACAGTAATCACTGCAGAACAACTCAGCAGCCAAAAGACGAAAACCGTAGCACAACTTTTAAATCAAGTTGTAGGCTTTGAGCTAAATGGTAGCCGCAGTAACGAAGGACAAAACTTAGGTTATTTAGTAAGAGGGGGTCGCAACAGACAAGTTGTTGTGCTCATCGATGGTGTTGCTCAAAGTGATGGTTCACAAATTGCTAACGACTTCGATTTGCGATTAATTAGTACCAATTCGATCGATCGAATAGAAATTTTAAAAGGAGCTTCAAGTGTATTGTATGGTGCCAATGCAGGAACAGCTGTGATTAGTATCACGACAAAAAATGGTTACGAAAAGCCCATTGGTCTCAACGTGTTTACCAGTGTCGGGACTAATAACGGTAGTGAAGATAGTGGTATACATGGACAAGGTGTTGTTAATTCGGTCCAAGTGGGAGGGCAGCTATCCAATACACAATACGGGGTTCAGTTTAATCACCGCTACGCTAATGGGCTTAGTGCTATTGCAGCTCCAGAAGGCGAGCCTTCCCTTGACGCAGATCCTTTTAATTTCTATCAATTGAGAGTAAACCTAGGGCATGCCTTTAAAAATAACATCAAAATTAATCGGAGTCTAACTACTACAGAATACAAAACCTCGTTTGACAACTTCGACTTTACCGATGCTAATAATACGATCACTTCTAAAGTGCTAAACAGCGCTGGTCAGGCTTCTTTTTCTTATAAAAAAGGAAGCGTCATTATTAACGATTCGTACAATTGGACCCGAAGAGAAACAACTTCAGGATTCCCGACTAAGTTCGATTCTAGGGCTTTTGGATTGGATGCATACATCAATCACAATTTTATAGACCGAATCAATGTTGTGGCTGGAGTAAATTATTTGGACAGCGATTTTAATGGTTTTTCGATTCCATTTGGTGCTAACACCTTTGCCCAAGACGTAAACGAGTCTCAGGTAAACTTTCAGATTTTAGACCCTTATATAAACCTAGTTTATATCACAGATTTTGGATTAAACCTAAATGCAGGAGCTAGGTTAAATACACATAGCAATTACGACAATACGTTGGTCTATCAGGTGAACCCTTCCTATAGACGAACCTGGGGCAAAGTAGCTGCAAAACTTATGGCGAGTTATAGTACGGCTTATATCACGCCTTCGCTTTTTCAGTTATTCGACCCGCTTTACGGCAACAGCGAGTTAATTCCAGAGGAAAACACCACGATCGAGGCTGGACTAGAAGCTACGATTGCCAATAATATCACTTTTAGCCTGGTGTACTTTAACAGAAACGAGCAAAACTTTGTCGATTTTGTAACCGTAGATCCAGATTTATTTATTTTTCAATATCAAAATATTGCAGAAGAGTTTATGGCATCGGGCGTAGAATTTACTGGCTCTTATAAAAAAGATAAACTAAATACGACTGTTAATTATACCTACACTCAAACAGACATGCGTTTTGCATTACGCGTGCCAGAACATAAAGCAAACTTTGCTTTGGGTTATACCCCTTCAAACAAATGGCAATTAGGGTTAAATATGTCTTATACGAGTGATCGAGAAGATGCTTTCTTTAATCCTGTTACTTTTGAACAAGAGAACATCACGTTAGAAAGTTACAGTTTGGTGGGCCTTAACGCCATATATAAAATTAATAAAGCCTTGCATCTTTCATTAGATGTAAGTAATCTGTTTAACACAGAATACGAAGAGCTTTACAGATACCAAACCTTGGGTCGAAATTATAGTCTAGGAGCCAATATTAGTTTGTAAACAAAAAAAAGCCCCATTAATGGGGCTTTTTTTATTGATTATTTGCTCGAAGATCGGGCAAGGGTAAATCGTAAATGAGTTCGTCAAAGTGAGGAATCATTTCTTTTCTGCTCGATACTTCTTTTAAAAGATTAAAAGATTTTGGAGCTGCAGGAGCACCTGCGCCTGTAATTTGCGACAATGCTTCTGCGAGCAGCGGTTCGTTTACATTACCTAGAACTCCCAAGTTTGCATAATCTTCGCTTAGCTCTGTTTCTGGGGTTAGACCGTCAAAATAATCGGTAACTCCATTTGCGTTAACCGATTTTAAAATCAAAGGTTGCATGGCATAGGTATGGGCTGGGTTGGCACCACTACGGCCATAATCTGGTGAATCGTAGAGCGTAGCAGAAGCTGTAAACTTGCCGCGCGTTGTGCTCCCTATTTGAATAACGTTTACATAAGGATCGAGACCGTTTATAACCAGTTCACTGGCAGAGGCAGAACCGCGCGTGGTTAATACATAAACTCTATTGAGTCCTAAACTGTTTAAGGTTTCGCCGTTACGAGCTTCGTTTACAAATAAGTTGACCAATCTGTCAGGGTCGTTGGCCTCAAATTGCGCTTGTCTGTCGCTGTTCCATTGCTCGGTGGTAAAGATTTCACCGGTGAATTGACCCGTAATCAAACTAGATAGGGTAACTGCGGTAAAAACAGATCCGCCAGGATTGTAGCGTAAGTCCAAAACTAAATCTGTAACACCACTCGAAACGAAGTCGGCAAAAGCTGCGTTGAGTTCTTCGTCAAAATTAGCCGTAAAGCCGTTGTACATTAAATAACCAATGTTTTGCCCTTCTACAGTAAGCGTTTGCGACACTAAAATTGGATTCTCTGTATATTCTACCTTCGTTAAAGTAATTTCTTCTCCTGTAGGAGTAACGTCTGTGCCGTCGTAAGTTGCAAGGCCAATAGTATAGGTGTCGCCGCTAAAAAGGCTGCTAAAGTTACTATTGGTAATCTGTACACCATCTACAGTATTAAATACAATACCACGTGTTAATCCTTTAGATTCGGCATCGGTTCCTGGGAGTACATAACGTACATATCCAAAGATGTTTTCTTCGCTATCAGGATAAAAAACAAGGCCATATTCCATTCCGTTGTTTTTAGTCACTCCTGCAAACAACTGCTCGAGTTCGATATAATCGTCTACCAAAAAGCTAAAACGATCTACCACTCCAGGCTGATATAATAGGTTGTCAAATAAAGATTCTGGAGATTCGAAAGCATTCACATAAGCGCTTCTTTCTAGCTCGTTCGCAAAGCGATCATTGGCCAAATCTGGTACATCGTCTTTATATAGGTAAAAAACATTGAGGCCATTCCAAATAAAATCGTTAATTGAGATAGCATTGTTTGGATTATCGTCTTGGTCTTCTGTACAGGAAACGCCAACGAATACTAGAGATAGCGCCAGAAGGCCTATAGCAAATTTCTTCATCATTAATTTTTTATAGATGGGCACATAAATCATGCCGAATCATAGTAAAAATAGACCTTTTCTGGAGCGAATTACTGTCTTTATAGACCTATTTGTGCTAAATTAAACTTTTTTTGTAACAAAATATTACCTAGTTCGTCGTAATTATAGAACGGCACATTACAACTGTTAACCAACAAAAATGACACAAGAGGATTTCGTAGAAATTATAGCCCCTTTTAAGGATAAGATGTATCGTCTGGCCAAAAGAATCCTGGTGTCTAATGATGAAGCAGAAGATGCCGTACAAGAAGTTCTTTTAAAATTATGGAAAGGTAGAGCCCGAATCGAGAGCTATAAAAAGCCCGAGGCCTTTGCGATGACAATGACAAAAAACTATTGTCTTGATAGATTAAAGTCTAAACAGGCAGGACATTTGACCATTGTGCATAGTAATTATGCCCCTTCAAGCGAACGCTTGCAGGATCAAATAGAGGCTAACGACGGTGTTTCTATAGTATTCAAGCTAATGGAAACCCTTCCAGAACAACAAAAACTAGTGTTGCAATTGCGTGATGTAGAGCACTATGAGTTTAAAGAGATCGCGCAAATATTAGAAATGAATGAGACCGCTATCAGGGTTGCCCTGAGCAGAGCGAGAAAAACAATAAGACAAGCATTAATAAAGCAATATAATTATGGAGTCAGTTAAAATTAAAACCCTTTTAGATTCTTATTTAGAAGGAACGACCACCTTAGCGCAAGAAAACGAATTGCGCAATTACTTTGCCAGTACAGAGGTAGGACCAGAGCTAGCGCCGTATAAGGCCATGTTTGGAGAGTTCTCTAACCTTGAGGCCGAAACCTATAACAAACCTGTAGTAGTACAAAAGGCGGGTTTTTGGCAAAAACCATGGCAATATGGAATTGCCGCTATGCTTGTAGTAGCATTAGGATTGGCATACTTTATGTCTCCTACTGATAATGGTTATACCGAAGAAGAAAAACTTGCGATTGCTCAATACGAGAAATTTAAAGAGCATATGGCAATGATTTCTGGAGAATTAAATAACGGAATAGAGGAAATGGTTTACCTGACGGAGTTCGAAAAAGCCACAGATCAATTTTTTAAATAATAATATTCATTAAAAACGTATAAAAAATGAAACAGTTAGTAACTTTAATGTTGGCCTTGACAATCACTGGGACCAGCTTTGCACAAGACGTATTTAGTCAATTTGAAGACAATACCAAAGTAACATCGTTTGTCGCCACGGCAAAAATGTTTGAGCTTATTCGCGGAATCGAATACGATACCAACGATCCAGAAGCTCAGGCTTACAAAGACTTAATCGATAATATCGATAACATTAGAGTCTTTGTTGCAGAAGATGCCAGCACGATGAGCACCATGAACAGCACCGTAACTAAATACTTAGCTGCCAATAAAAAATTGTCCGAATTAATGCGCGTAAATAGCGAGGGCAAAAAGGTTAAGTTTTATTCGAAAGAAGGACAGAGTGATGGGTTTGTGAGCGAACTCTTGATGCATGCCACAGGAGACCTCGATGGCAAACAAATGTCTGTTATAATGAGCTTAACAGGCGATTTAAACTTAAATCAGATTTCTAAGCTTACCAAGGATTTAAAATTGCCTGGTAGTGAAGAACTTAAAAACATCGATAAGAAAAACTAAGAATGAAACTAGTCTCGTACTTATTATGGATTTCGCTCTTTGCTGTAACTCTTTTGAGTTGCAACAAGGAGCCTTCCTTACAGCGCTATTTAGTAGACAAACAAGAAGACAACAAATTTGTAAAGTTTGACTTGCCTGCTAGTTTGATCGAACAGGATAGCGATTTTTTGAATCTGGAACAGCAAGAGGTTTTGGCCTCGGTCAGAAAATTAAACATAGTGGCTTTCCCTATTAAAGGTGGCGACAGTTTAAAGACAGACTATTCCGCAGAAAAAGAGATTCTTAAGAGCATTATTAATCAGGAGAAATACAAAACACTAATGAAGTTTGGTTCTCCCACTCAAGGAGCACAATTAAAGTATGTAGGGGAGTATGATGCGATAGACGAGATTATAATTTTTGCTTCTGACGACGACAAAGGCTTTGCTATTTTTAGGCTTACAGGCGACAAGATGGATCCAGAGAAGATGATTAATGTGATGAAGTCTGTAGAGCGAGGCGATTTAGACCTAGAACAGTTTAATGGATTTGGGCAAATTTTTGCCGACGACGATGACAGACAGTACGACGATTCTTGGGAAGGCAAAGAAGGCTGGGACGAAGAAGAAGAAAAAGAAGTAGAAGCTGCGATCGATTCTATCATTAGCGAGATCGAAGACTAGTTTATTCTATACAATAAATAAGCAATGCTTGTTAGATTCCTGTATAATTAGAAGGGGAGATGGCAAGCATTTCTTTTTTTATGTCTTCGGACACTTCTAAGGCATTAATAAAGTTGGCCATAGAATCTTTTGTAATTGCTGCGTTAGTTCGTGTAAGCCCTTTTAAAGCTTCGTATGGGTTAGGATAACCTTCACGACGTAATATGGTTTGAATGGCTTCTGCGACTACCGCCCAGTTGTCTTCGAGGTCTGCTCTAAACTTATCCTCATTAAGCAATAATTTACCCAGACCTTTACTAGTAGCTGCAAAGGCGATCACGGTATGTGCCATAGGTACTCCGATGTTTCTAAGCACCGTGCTGTCTGTTAAGTCGCGCTGTAACCTACTTACAGGTAGCTTGGCAGATAAATGCTCAAATACTGCATTGGCAATGCCTAAGTTTCCTTCTGAATTCTCAAAATCGATTGGGTTTACTTTATGAGGCATCGCAGACGAACCTACTTCGCCCTTTTTAATTTTTTGTTTAAAGTATTCCATCGAGATATAAGTCCAGAAGTCTCTGTCTAAATCTATAATGATAGTATTGATACGCTTTAGGCAATCAAACAAAGCCGCCATGTGGTCGTAATGCTCGATTTGCGTGGTAGGGAAGGAGTGGTGCAAGCCTAATTTTTCTTGTACAAAACTTTGTGCAAAGGCTCGCCAATCTACCTGCGGATACGCCACTTTGTGGGCATTAAAGTTACCGGTAGCGCCTCCAAATTTGGCAGCACTTTTAATATCGTTTAACAAATCGAACTGTTCGGCCAAGCGAACCACATAGACGTCTATTTCTTTTCCTAATCGTGTTGGTGACGCAGGCTGCCCATGTGTACGAGCCAGCATTGGGATGTCTGCCCACTGTGTACTATAGTTGCTTAATTGTTCTTTAAGTTGTAAAAAAGCAGGTACGTATACCTCGTTCATCGCCTCTTTAAGCGAGAGCGGAATCGCTGTATTGTTTATGTCTTGCGAGGTAAGCCCGAAGTGAATAAACTCCTTATATTCCTGTAGTCCAAGTTTGTCAAACTCCTCTTTGATAAAGTATTCGACAGCTTTTACATCATGATTTGTTACTCCTTCTATCTCTTTGATTCTGGCCGCATCTTCTGAACCAAACGCTGTATATAAATTGCGTAGCGCATCGAACTGTGATGCGTCAAAATTGGTCAATTGTGGTAAGGGAATTTCGCAAAGCGCGATAAAATATTCTACCTCGACCTGAACCCTGTACTTGATTAGAGCTTCTTCTGAAAAAAAGGGAACAAGAGAGCTTGTTTTACTGGCATAACGGCCGTCTATAGGCGAAATTGCTTTGAGCGCGTGCAAATTCATAGTAAAAATTTAAAGGGCAAAGATACTCAGAAAATTGCGCATTTTAATACTCACCTATGTGGCTTTTGCTTTTTGCGTTTTTCGATTTTGGTCAAGAAGTGTCGGGCGCGAGCCTTAAAGGCCGCAGTATGTTTGTTATATCCTTCTCTTAATATAGTTTCGAGTTCTGGATGAATCCAATCAAATTCGGTTCCTAAAAGGTAGAGTGCAGATATTGAATAGGCCTTACAGGCTACTTTTTGATCGGTTATAAGCCAATCAAAACAATTGGCCGTGATTTGCTCTTTGTGTTTTTGAGTGAGTACTTTTTTTATCGCTGGAGATTGTTTTATGTAGTATTCGGTGGTGAGCATTTCACAAATCTTTGCCATGGGACGCAATGACTGATCTCTAGTAATATGCTCTAATTGGTTACAGTATCTATCGATTTCTGGATACACTAAGCTTAAGTCGTCTTTTACCACAAACTCTAATATCCAGCTTGCTTTGTAGGATATGTCGTTCTTTAAATCATAGCAAAAGTCTAGTAGATCAGAAAAAGTATCAGGATTGTTTAGTACCCAATTTGCAACCTCTAATCGTGTTTTTCGATAGGCTTTGGTATAATTTAACTTTTCTTCTAGAATCGCTCTTTTCAAATTTTTGTACTTTTCCTATCAAAGCTACTAAATTATGATTTGGGTAAAAAGATTCTTGATTTTCGCATTGATCAGTTTTGTTGTAATGCAGTTTTTTAGAGTAGACAAAAACACCGCAGAAGGCGAATATATGAAAGCCTTTGTCACAGAAACAAATCCACCGGATGAGGTGATAGCAATTTTAAAAGTGGCATGTTACGACTGCCATAGTAACAATACACGCTATCCTTGGTATGCAGAGATCGCACCAGTGAGTTATTGGTTAGATGACCACATACGTCATGGTAAGGGAGATTTAAACTTTTCTGAGTGGGAATCGTATAGTGTGAAGAAAAAAGACCATAAAATGGAAGAGGTACAAGAAATGTTAGAAAAAGGCGAAATGCCTTTGGATTCATATACTTGGACTCATGGCGATGCCCGTTTAACCGACGAGCAGAAGGAAGCTATTTATGCTTGGGTAAAGCAATACCGGGCTATGCTTGCCTTAGGCGATCGACCACAATAGGAATTCCCTCGGTAGCCGTTTTTGCCAGTACGGTAATTCGCGAGGTTGCCGTAATCGCTGGATTTGGATCTATAAAATAGACGGGGCAATCGGCAGGTGCATAATGAATTAAGTTGGCTGCAGGGTACACTTGCATCGATGTTCCCACAATAATGAGCACCTCTGCCAATGCTACATTACTGGCCGCGGTTTCTAACAACGGGACCTGTTCTCCAAACCATACAATATGAGGCCGTAATTGGCTTCCCAAAGAACAACTGTCTCCAAGGTTGAGGTCCGATTTCCATTCTTTGATATCGCTAGCGTTTTTTGTGCTTCTCACCTTAAAGAGTTCGCCATGCAAATGAGTGACTTGGCTGCTGCCTGCGCGTTCGTGCAAGTCGTCTACGTTTTGAGTTATGATTTGTACTGTATGTTGTTGTTCTAAGTGGGCCAATGCCAAATGACCTTTGTTTGGGCTTACCTCGAGCAATTGGCGCCTGCGTTGATTGTAAAAGTCTAAGACCAAGGCAGGGTCTGCCCGCCAGCCCTCTGGAGAGGCTACTTGCATCACATCATGACCTTCCCAAAGCCCGTTAGCATCTCTAAAGGTTTTAAGGCCGCTTTCTGCGCTCATTCCTGCTCCGGTAAGTACGACGATATTCATATTAGAATTTATTATTTTTATCAAAATTACTTCAATTTGATTAATGACGCCCTATTTGAGTATTTAGAAGGTTATTTAACAGATCGCAGACGTGCCTTATTTTTAGAAGTCTTACAAAAGCGCACCAAGCATTTTACGGTAGCCACAGAAGGGGTCTACCAACTTCATAATACCAGTGCAGTGATTAGAAGCTGCGATGTCTTTGGCATTCAAGACGTACATGTAGTAGAAGACATTCAAGGGAATCGAATCGACAAAGAAATTGCGATGGGGGCACAAAAATGGGTAGACCTGCACAGGTACGATACCGTTCAAGATTGCGTCAGCCGATTAAAATCAGAAGGCTATCGTATTGTCGCTACTTCACCTCACGGGCAGGCAATTACGCCAGAAGCCTTTGATATTAGTAAAAAATCTGCCTTCTTTTTTGGGAAAGAAAGCGATGGCTTAAGTCCTTATGTTTTAAAGCAAGCAGATACCTTGATAAAAATCCCCATGTATGGATTTACAGAGAGCCTAAACATCTCTGTTTCTGCAGCAATTATTTTACAAAATGTGGTAAGCAGATTGCATCAAAGCGAGATCTCTTGGCAACTATCTCCCAGCCAAATAAGACAAAAGCAGTTTGACTGGATGTGTAAAACCATTAAAAGCATAGATGCGATTATTGAGCGATTTGAAGAAGAAAATTCGTAAATTGAAGATTAACAACTAAACAAATATTATGATCTGGTTATATATACTGGGCGGAATTATCGCGCTCTTAATTATTCTTGTGCTTGTCGCACCCAAAACATACCACGTTTCGAGGGACATGCATATCGATAAACCAAAAAATGAGGTTTTTAATTATCTCCAATATGTAAAAAACCAAGATAATTGGTCGCCGTGGAAAAGCAAAGATCCTGATATGACCCAGTCTTTTGAAGGGACCGACGGCACCGTAGGATTTATAAGCAAATGGGAGGGAAACAAGGACGTAGGCACTGGTGAACAAGAAATCAAATCGATTACTCCAAACGAACGAATAGACACCGAGCTTCGGTTTTTTAAACCATGGAAGTCTCAAAGCGATGCTTATATAAAAGTAGACGACGCCAATGGTGGTACCAAAGTAACTTGGGGCTTTAGTGGGGTAAATAAAATTCCATTTAATGTGATGATGCTCTTTTTTAATATGGATAAGACGGTTGGAAAAGATTTTGAAGACGGTCTGGGTATGTTAAAAACAATTTTAGAAGGCGATTCGAGCGAAGAGGAATAAAAAAGCAAAGTACTATGAAACATACCACAGTAACTTGGTTTGAGATTCCGTGCAACGACATAAAACGCGCGGCTTCTTTCTACGAAAAGGTGTTTGATGTTAAAATGCAAATACAAGACATTGGTGGCCCCTTGATGGCATTTTTTCCTGGAGACGAAACCAGCTTAGGAGCCACAGGGAGTCTCATGCAATACGACAGTTATGTACCTAGTCACGATGGTACTTTGGTCTATATGAATTGCGACGATTGTAAAAACGAACTTGCCAGAGTAACGGCTGCGGGTGGGAAACTGTTAAAAGAAAAAACTCAAATATCGCCAGAACATGGCTATATGGGTGTTTTCGAAGATACAGAAGGCAATCGAGTAGCCGTGCATTCACGGCAGTAACTCGAGCATAAAAAAACCCGTCAAAAAGAGACGGGTGTTTTCTTTAAAAAAAAGTAAGACTGAGATTAAGAAACCAAAGTAACATTTACTGCATTCATACCTTTTTTTCCTTCTTGTAATTCAAAAGTTACTTTGTCTCCTTCTCTAATTTCGTCATTTAAGCCAGAGATGTGTACAAAGTAATCTGTACTTGAATCGTCATCTGTTATGAACCCATAGCCTTTGGATTCAATGTAGAACTTTACGGTTCCATTTTTCATACTAAAAATAATAAGTGTTAATACTCAAAGTTACATTTAAAAATATTTTGACATAATAATCAATCACTTTTTTTTAAAATCCTTTAGCAATTTATTATCGCAACAAGCTATACGTTAGGGTATAAGGTGGTTGTAAACCGCAAAAAAATGGCAGATTGTTCCGCCTAAAACAAATATGTGAAAGATGGCATGGTTAAAGCGTAAGCGAGGTAAACTGTATAAAACTGCACCAATGGTATACGACGCTCCACCAGCAAAAAGCCACCATAAACCTACTGCATCTAGGCTATTCCAAAGGGGTTTAATAGCAACGATTACCAACCAACCCATGGCGACATATAATACGGTAGAAAGCTTGTCAAATCTTCCCGTGAAAAATAGTTTGAGGACTATCCCCGCAAGCGCCAGGCCCCAAGTGATTCCAAAGAGTACCCAGCCAATAGTACCGTTTAAAGCCACCAAAGTAAATGGAGTATAAGTACCAGCGATTAAAACATAAATGGCCGCGTGATCAAAAATGCGCAAGCGATGTCTGTTCTTAGGAACCTTCGCGTTATGGTATAAAGTCGAGGCTGCATACAGCACCATCATACTCACTCCAAATATGCTAAAGCTCACAATATGCCAGACATCCCCGTCTAAGCTCGCTCTAATAATTAATAGCGGAGTAGCCGCTAAGGCTAATAAGAAGCCAATCGCATGCGACCAAATATTGAGTTTTTCTTCGGCTGCAGAATATTCGAATAGTTGGGGCTCGCTGCCCGAATCGTCTGTGTTCATTAGTATTTAGCGCTCTTGCCTTTTGCCTGCGTTCGTACTATAAAGTCACGAAGGTCGTTGTTGGCGGTTTCTAAATCTTGTCTTCTTAAATACATCATATGACCAGATCTGTACCCTTTAAAATCGAATCGGTCCTTCATACGACCGCTAGGGTCCACCTGCCACATAGTGTATTTCGCATTAAAATAAGTGGTGGCTCCGTCATAATAACCAGATTGCACCAACACGTTTAGATAGGGGTTTTCTGCCATGGCCTCACGTAACTCGTCTCTTACGTCATTGTTGCGATTGTCCCATGGGCGTACAGGCCCAAACATATTGTACTTAATGTCGGTCTTAAAATTTAAATGCTCACGTACATAATAGTTAATAGCTGGCGTAAACGAATGCAGCCAAGATTTAATTTCTGAATTATAATCAGGACGCTCTCCAGCGATGGTTTTGTCTAGGCCCAAGTAACGAGAATCTAAACGGCCAATAGTGTAACCACTGCGCTCGCGAAGCAAGTCCTTCCAGAAATAGCCTGTGGGAACATCAAGGTTTTGATCGAGCACCGACTTTTTAGACAAGCCAGAATAGTAGGCCATTTTTGTGGCAATAGCATCTTTTTCGCCAGCCGAAATAAAGCCGCCTTTGGCCAAAGCTGGCATGAGTTCGTCTATGGCAAAAGCCTCTGCCTCTGGTAAAATCTCTAATAAATCTTTGCTCTGCAATGCGGGATCTAACACTTTATGATGCCAGGCTGCTGCTGTATAGTAGGGTAGGTTTAGTGCAGAACTCACAGGCACATCGCTGTTAAACACCAAATAGTCTGCTGGCGAAACCATAATCACACCGTTTAAGTACATCCATTGGGCATCTTGTAGCTCTTTGGCAAGACCCATTACACGAGTCCCTCCATAACTTTCGCCAATTATGTACTTAGGCGAACGCCAACGATTGTTGCGCGATACAAAGGTGTTAAGCCATTCTGCCAGATATTTTATATCTGCATTAATACCAAAAAATTTGGATTTATCTACCTCTTTTCCGCTTGCGGGAATCGTTCGCGAATACCCAGTATTGGCTGGGTTAATAAAGACAATGTCTGCAACATCTAGAATAGAATAGGGGTTGTCTTGTACGCCATATGGCTGCACTGGGTAGCCTTCTTCGTCAATCTTTAAAGTCATCGGACCTGTGTAAGCCACATGCATCCAAACCGAGGCAGAACCAGGCCCACCATTAAAAGACATCACCAAAGGGCGACTGCCGTCGTTTGGGGTATCTGTGCGTTTGTAATAGGTGTAAAAAAGCGAAGCGATGGGAGCTCCCATATCGTCCCATACTGGTTGCATACCAGTAGTTGCTTGGTATCTAACTTGTTTACCATTAATGGTGGTAGTGTGGTTTGTTACTACCGTAGTATCTATCGGAATCTCTCTATTTTGACCTATCGCTAAGAGCGGAATCAGTAGCAGTAAACTGAGTACATGTTTGGTTGTTTTCATGGTTGGTTGAATTATATTTAAAGATACGGCTATCTAAACAATCATTATTTAAATAGCTTGATCTATGATTTCTTGAACAACTTCTGGATTTAAAAGCGTAGATGTGTCGCCGAGTTGATCGGTTTCGTTATTGGCAATTTTGCGTAAAATACGACGCATAATTTTTCCGGAGCGCGTTTTAGGCAAACCACTGGTAAACTGAATCTTATCTAATTTGGCGATAGGCCCTATATGCTCTGTAATAAGTTGATTGATTTCTTTTCTTAAGTTGTCATGACTTCGGTCTTGTCCTACATTTTTAAGTATTACAAACCCATATAATGCATTGCCTTTTACAGTATGCGGGAAGCCTACTATGGCAGATTCCGCGACAGCGGGATGCTCATTAATCGCATCTTCTATAGGCGCAGTTCCTAAATTATGGCCAGAAACGATTATCACATCGTCTACACGGCCAGTGATTCTGTAATATCCTACCTCGTCTCTAAGGGCTCCATCTCCTGTAAAATAGCGATTCTCGAAAGCGGTAAAGTAAGTGTCTTTATAGCGCTGGTGATTGCCCCAAATGGTTCGTGCCATCGAAGGCCAAGGAAAGCTTATACACAATCTGCCACTCACTTGGTTGCCTTTTATCTCTTGACCATGTTCGTCTAACAAAGCAGCCTGAATTCCAGGCATTGGAAGGGTAGCATAGGTTGGCTTGGTGGGTGTCACAAACGGAATAGGCGAGATCATAACTCCGCCGGTTTCTGTTTGCCACCAGGTATCAACTATAGGACATTTACGGTCGCCTACGTTTTCGTTATACCAGTGCCAAGCCTCTTCATTAATTGGCTCTCCCACGGTGCCCAACACTTTTAGCGAACTCAAATCGTGTTTTCTTACCAGGTCTAAATCTTCTTTGGCCAAAGCTCGTATCGCAGTAGGTGCGGTATAAAACTGGGTTACCTTGTGCTTTTGAACAATCTCCCAAAAACGGCCAAAATCTGGATAACTAGGCACGCCTTCAAACATAACCGTTGTAGCACCGTTGGCAAGTGGGCCGTATACAATATAACTATGTCCCGTAATCCAGCCGATGTCTGCGGTACAGCAGTATACATCGTTTTCTTTGTATTGAAAGACGTTTTTAAAAGTATAGGCCGTGTACACCATATAACCGCCACAAGTGTGAACCATTCCTTTGGGCATTCCTGTTGAGCCCGATGTATATAAAATGAACAAAGGGTCTTCTGCATCCATGATTTCTGGCTCACAAACTGTACTGGCAGCCTGAAGTAACGCCGCCAACCAATAATCTCTTCCTTCTTTCATTTGAATGGCCTCACCCGTTCTTTTGGCGACCAAAACATGAGCAACGCCTGGGCAATCTTCGAGAGCAACATCTACAATTCCCTTAAGGTCTATGATTTTTTGACCACGATAAGAACCATCTGCTGTAAGCACAATTTTACAGTCACAGTCATTTATTCTGGTAGCAAGTGCCTTAGAAGAAAATCCGGCAAAAACCACCGAATGTATAGCACCAATTCTGGCACATGCCAAAACAGCTACTGCCAATTCTGGGATCATTGGCATATAAATACAAACACGATCTCCTTTTCCAATGCCTTTGTCTTTTAGCACATTGGCAAAACGACAAACGCGCTCATGCAAGTCGTTGTAAGTAATATGCTCGGCTGGATTGTCAGGATTGTTGGGCTCAAATAAAATGGCTGTTTTGTCACCTCGTATTGCCAAATGCCTGTCGATACAATTTTCTGTAATGTTGAGCTTAGCACCTTTAAACCAAGACACTTCGGGTTTGCTAAAGTCCCATTCTAGTATGTTATCCCAGCGCTTTCTCCATAAAAAATGTTCTTCTGCAATTTCTTCCCAAAACTCTTCTGGCTTGCGAATAGACTTGCGATATACTTGAAAATATTCTTCTAAACTTTTAATATGGTAATTACTCATAGTACGTACGTAGTGTAAGATATGGTTGCGCCTAAGCGGAACGTTAAAAATAAAAAAAATACTGCAGTTAGTGCTCCTGCGGACCAGAAGCTTTGTTAGGAATTCTTATCGATGCAACAATGTCTAAAACAGATTGAGGAGGCGCAGGGGTAAACCTAGAAACCACGATAGAAACCACAAAGTTTGCTAACATAGCGATGCTCCCAAAGCCTTCGGGCGAAATTCCAAACCACCATTCAGAAGCGGGGAGTGGTTCAAAAAACCAAATCAACCCAGTTTTGTATACCCACATATATATAAGCATCAAAGTGATGCCAACGATCATTCCGCTAATCGCTCCTTCTTTGTTCATTCGTTTGTCAAAAATACCGAGCACGATGGCCGGAAAAAACGAAGCGGCTGCCAAACCAAAGGCCAATGCGACGACTGCGGCGACAAATCCTGGCGGAAAAATACCAAAAATCCCTGCTACGATTACGGCAAATACGATACTGATTCTTGCAGCGATAAGTTCTCCTTTATCACTAATGTTAGGTCTGTATTGCTTTTTGATAAGGTCGTGCGAGATCGAAGTCGAAATTACCAATAAGAGACCTGCAGCTGTACTCAAAGCCGCAGCTAATCCACCAGCGGCAACCAATGCCACCACCCAATTAGGGAGGTTGGCAATTTCTGGATTGGCCAATACCATAATGTCTCTGTCTACATAAAGTTCGTTGCTCTCTTGACTTGGATTAGTTATTAGGCGTTCGCCACGAAGGCCGCGAGCTTCTGTAAATTCTGGCTTTTTTCCTTCGAGGGCATCACCATTTAGGTATTGAATTTTACCATCGTCGTTTTTATCACTCCAAGCAATAAGGCCAGCATCTTCCCAATTTTTAAACCAGCTAGGAACTTCGGTATACGGTTTTTGATCTATGGTTTCGATTAAATTGGTACGTGCAAATACTGCCACTGCAGGCGCAGTGGTGTAAAGTATTGCAATAAAAAGCAAAGCCAAGCCCGCAGATTTACGCGCATCTTTTACTTTAGGAACGGTAAAGAATCTCACAATTACATGCGGCAAACCGGCCGTACCTACCATCAGTGCCAAGGTGATAGCAAAAACATCCCATCTTGATTTGCTTCCGTCTGTATATTCTTTAAAACCCAATTGGGTATGTAGATCGTCTAATTTTTGAAGCAGATAGGTGCCATCTTCTAATTGGCTGCCCATTCCTATTTGAGGAATCGGGGACCCCGTCATATTAAAAGAGATAAAAAAGGCAGGCACCATAAAGGCAAAAATAAGCACGCAATATTGCGCTACTTGTGTATAGGTAATGCCCTTCATTCCGCCTAAGAAGGCAAAAACCAGTACCACAAACATTCCGATGATTACGCCAATGGTAACGTCTACCTGTAGGAATTGCGAAAAAACGATTCCAACACCTCTCATCTGCCCTGCGACATAAGTAAACGAAACAATTAAGGCACAGATCACGGCTACGGTTCGCGCTGTGTTTGAATAATATCTGTCTCCGATAAAATCGGGGACTGTAAACTTTCCGAATTTTCTAAGATACGGCGCCAATAACAAGGCGAGCAATACATAGCCTCCCGTCCAGCCCATTAAATACACCGAGCCGTCGTAGCCCATAAAGGAGATGAGCCCTGCCATAGAAATAAACGAGGCTGCGCTCATCCAATCGGCAGCCGTGGCCATTCCATTGGCCAAGGGAGATACGCCTCCACTGGCAACATAAAACTCTTTAGTCGAATTGGCCCTGGCCCATATAGCGATTCCAAAATAGAGCGCAAACGTAATTCCTACCAATATCCAAGTCCAGACTTGTACCGACATAAAAATGCTTATTCGTTATAACCAAATTTTTTATCCAGTCGATTCATCAACCAGATATATATAAAAATGAGCACCACAAAAACATAAATCGAACCTTGCTGGGCAAACCAGAATCCTAAGGGGAAGCCGCCCAAATAAAATTGGTCTAAGGTGTCTTTAAAAATAATGCCAGCTCCAAAAGAAACAGCAAACCATATAAAAAGAAGAATCGCTAGGTAGCGAAGGTTGGTTTTCCAGTATTTTTTTGCTTTGGATTTGGCGTCCATAGTGTGGTTAGCTCTTATAAAGTTGGGAAGGTACAAATAAGCGGTCAAAGAAAAAACCGCCAAAAATAAAAGCTATCCTCTGGGTTCTTTAAGGAGTAAAGCCGTAATATAATAGGTGCTCAAGAAAAATAGCGATAGCAAGGTAAATACCCCTAAAGTTAAAAGGCAAAACTCCATCACAGTTAACCATGTGTTATCGTATGGCGGATCTGTATCTATCCAATAGCCCAGACAAACCAGACTCACTGCCGCAATAGCATTTATCTTAAGGGTGTTATAGATTATTTTTTTCTTCATTAGAATCTAACGCTAATTGTATATGCGCCAAATGATGTTTTCCGTGCCAAGCATAATTGCCTACGGTTTCTAAGAGGCTAAAACTGGTATTGTGCTCTGGATGAACAAAACTACGTTCCCATTCAGTATTGCTTAAAGAACGCATAAAAGTACACCAGCGGTAATGCAATCCTTCTAAAAGATGTAAGCTAGGGGCTAAGGTTGCGTCGTTTGCATCGGGATGTGTAGCCCAATCTGCCTCATCGTAGGGTTTTATGATGGGATTGGTTTCGCTAAGCGTTAATTTAAACCGCGTATATGCTTGAGAGTGGCTGTCTGCACAATGATGTACCAACTGGCGTATGTTCCATCCGCCTGGTCTATAGGTTGCCAAAGTTTGGGCTTCGTTTAAGTTTTGCGTAATGTTTTTTATCGCTTTCGGAAAAGACTCTATCTCGTCAATCCACAACTCCCGTTGATTTTTTGTAATTGTAATTGGCGGCGTGTACTCACCAATAGGAAACCGTAAATGATAATTGTCGCTCATAGTAATTTAGTTTTCAATGCCTTTTTTATATGCCGCTAGCGCTCGTTCTCTAGCTTCTTTGTGGTCTACCATAGGGCTGGGGTATTGGTCTGTACCGTATTCTGGAATCCATTTATGAATATACTTTTTGTGCTTGTCAAACTTTTCGAGCTGAGATGTGGGATTAAAAATTCTAAAGTAGGGAGCCGCGTCGCAACCAGTTCCCGCCGCCCATTGCCAGTTACCATTGTTTGCAGCCAGTTCGTAATCTAAGAGCTTGGTTGCAAAATAAGCCTCGCCCCATTGCCAGTCAATAAGCAAATGTTTACATAAGAAACTCGCAACAACCATGCGCACGCGATTGTGCATGTATCCTGTTTGATTGAGCTCACGCATACCCGCATCTACCATAGGATAGCCAGTCTCGCCATGGCACCATTTTTTAAAATCTTCTTTGTTATTGCGCCATTGTATTCCGTCGTATTTAGCTCTAAAATTGTTAGAAATCACCTTCGGATAGTGATACAGAATTTGCATAAAAAACTCTCTCCAGATAAGTTCACTTAAATAAGTGCCTTCTTTATCTTTTACTTTTGCTACGATACTTCTAATGCCCACAGTACCAAATCTAAGATGTGGCCCTATATGACTTGTGCCTTCTTGTGCAGGATAATCGCGGGTTTTTGCATAGTCGCTAACCACAGATAAATCTATTTCTGGCACCTTAATTTCTGATTCTTTAAAACCTAAATTACCTAATGAAGGAAGTGCTGCTCTGTGCTTTAAAAAATTATTTAAATCTAGTTTAGAAACAGGTTTTTCAGGACTAGCATTAAATGTTTCTAACCATTTGTTTTTATAAGGAGTATATACCGTATACGGCAGGCCATCTTGTTTAACCACTTCGTCAATTTCGAATATAACCTGGTCTTTGTAGGTAGTAAAGGTTATGTCGTTTTCTTCTGCCCATGTTTTAATTTCTGAATCGCGTTGCCTGGCATATGGTTCATAGTCGCGATTAGTGACTATATGCTTTATTTTAAAGTCTTTACTTAACTCTTTAAAGGCGGTCAAAGGCTCTGAATGCTTTACTTCGATCGAAGTGTCATAAGCATTGAGCGTTGTTTGCATCTTTTCGAGTCTGCTGTAAATAAAACCAACTCTAGGGTCGTCTTGAGGCAGTTCTTCGAGTATTTTAGGATCGAAAATAAAAATAGGTAATACAGAAAAATCACTTTCTAATGCATGGTATAATCCCACATTGTCTTCTAGGCGTAAATCTCTTCGGAACCAAAATATGGTACATTCTTTAGGCATCTACTTTTGTGGCTTTAAAGGCATACACCATGGGTAGTTTGTCTTCCATATTTTTTATGCGAAATTTTTTAGGTTCAAACGCTACAGTATGCGAAAAACAATCATAGGGAGAGTAGTCAAACTCCTGCAAGACATTGATTGTTAAGCCTTGGTCTATAAGCGCTTGTAAAACAGATGACATGCTATGGTTCCAAGTCACATAATCTGCAGTAAGGTCTGCATCTTTTTGCGCATAGGTGCCCTCGAGAGATTCTACGATAGGGCCGTCGTTAAAGTAATTGTATTTAACATGTGTAAAATCGTCGTCAAACATCCAAACCACGGGATGAAATTCGGCCATTACAAAATTGCCGTTTGGCTTGGTAAATTGGGAGACAATGGTCGCCCAACGATTAATATCTGGTAACCAACCTATGGTGCCATAACTAGTAAAAACCAGATCGAATTGCTCATTTAGATGCTCGGGTAAGTCGTAAATGTCACAGCAAATAAATCGAGCATCACTTTTGGTTTTAAACGCTAATTCGCGCGCTTTTTCTATGGCAGCATCAGATAAATCGACGCCAGTAACTGTAGCACCCATGCGCTCTAGCGAAATAGTGTCTTGCCCAAAGTGACATTGTAAATGCAATACTTTTTTGCCGGTCAAATCGCCTAGCAAACCGAGTTCTATGCTCATTAGCGAAGTCCCACCTTCGATAAAATCTTTTACCCCGTAAAAGTCCGAATCAAAATGATGAGCGGTTCGCTTGTTCCAAGAATCTTTATTTATTTTTTTATAATCCATTAAGGTACTTCGTGACCCAGTGAGGCCTCATAAATTTTAAACCACTGTTCGTGGGTTAGGGTTATATTTAAAGCGGCTACCGCCGATTTGATTCTGTGAATATTACTGCTACCTACTATGGGTAAAATTCCAACGGGATGATTTAAAAGCCAAGCATACATCACTTGAGAAATATCGTCTATCTCTAGTTCCGAAGCCACTTTATGAACCGCTTGCACCACGGGAGAGCTCATATACTCGTCTTTAAAAAAGACACCCCCACCAAGTGGTGACCAAGCCATTGGGTGTAATCGTTTTTCGAGCAAGTAATCTATGTTGCCATTGTTAAAATGTTCTAGGCAACCCACAGAAATTTCGATTTGATTTGTCACCAAAGGCATATCGCAATAGCTCTGCAAACTGCTAAATTGCTGAGGTGTAAAATTTGAAACCCCAAAATGGCGCACTACGCCAGCTATCTTTAAGGCGTCAAAGGCTTTTGCAACTTCTTCTGGGTTGTAAAAAGGGGAGGGTCTATGCAAAAGCAGCAAATCAAGTCTGTCTGTTTGTAGGTTTTCGCAAGATTGCTCTGCCGAATTTATTATATGCTCTGCCGAATAGTTGTAATGCTTTACACTGCGTTTAGGAAATTTATCTGACAAGAGCATAATTCCACATTTGCTAACGAGTTGTAGCTTATCTCTTAAACTCGTATTGCCTTTTAGTGCCTTACCAAAAACGGCCTCACATTCATAATCTCCATAGATGTCTGCATGGTCGATGGTGCTAATCCCAAGGGACAAACCCTCCTCTAGAAGTTGCTTGATTTGCTCGGTAGAAATCTTCCAATCGTTTAGGCGCCAATAGCCATGTACGATACGCGAACAGCTTAAATCATTGGCGAGTTGAATGTTGTTTGTCATGCTTTGTTTTTAAGATACTCCTGAATCTCGCTCCTTTTTGTGATGCCTTGACTCAAGAGGTCTGCGATTTTTAAAGACCGCTCAATTTGTTTTTGTTCTGATGTTACTGCTAAGATATAAGATAATAAACTACGTTGCATTCCTTTGGTGAGATTTTCGAATGCCTTGTTGGCCAAAAGATCTGTTCTCAAGACTTCGCCAAAAACTTCTGGAAATTCAAACTGATATTCGGAGGTGTCGATGGCTACTGTCGCTTGAAAAGTATCGCCAACAGCAATGCCTAACTTTTTACAACTTCTTGTACCAACGGTTAAAAGATGGCCCAAATTTGTTTTAGGACGCATGGCCAAATGTACCTTATCGCTAGGTCCCACCTTAATTGTAATTCTTTTGTTTCCGCCTTGCGAAAGAACTTTGAAATGAGCATCGGTTAGCCGGATATAGCACATGCCATAACCGCCTTTTTCTAAAGTGAATTGTTCTGTAATACTACGCATAGCAATACTATTTGAGCCCTAAAGAATCTCTTAAGGCCAAATATTGATTGCTGTTTTGCTGCCAGTATGGAGTGTTTAGGGTTTTTATTTTTTGAGCCGTGGTGGTCATCGTCTTGGCATTAGAACCAAATCCACTGGAATAGGATTCTGTCCAACCTAAAATTTGATAAGGAAAGTCGCTGGAAAATTCAATGCTCAAGGTTCTTTCTAATTCGGGGTAGGCGATCGAATACTCAATGCTAGCATCTTTACTCTCGAAGCTTGCCGTTGCCTTGTAGGCTTTTGTTTTTTTATGCTTTAATCGCAAGTAAAAAAACGAAGGAATCATCTCGAATTCCCCCATAGGTAATTGGTCGGGCCTAAGCCTAATAATAGACCAAACATCGTCTTCTAAAAATGACTTATCTAGAGTGAGCTGATTAGATTCTCCTTCAAAATAAGAATCGATCGCAATATCGAAAGCTGCTCGGTTGGTAAGCTCCATATAGGTATGACCGCACCATTCTTGTGAGCTACTCGAGATTTTTAAACTATGATCGCCCACGTCGATAGGATAAAAACTACTGGTCATCATGGAGTATGGATAAATACCCGTGTTAAATTTTTTGGTCGCATTGAGCTTAAGCACCGATACATTGGCATCGCTATTTTGGTCTGCCTTAGTGTTGCTTTCTTTAGAAAAGGGCTCGGTAACATACACTAACACTGCCGTGCCTTCACGTTGTTCGCCATAACGAGCTTGCGATAAAGCATAACTACTTACCTCTGCAGTTCCGTTGTACCAATAGTCTTTAGTGGTTTTAGGCAATTCTGATTTGTAAGTGATGATTGGTTTGCTGGCAAGGGGTTTGTCTTCTGGTGCGGTGTTTTGGCACGAAAATAAAAGGATAAAACCACAGGAAACTAAAAAGAATGATAAGCGCATAACAAGAATTTAAGGCTCAAATCTTAAATTAAGATGTAAGCACTTACAAAAATACGCCTTGTTGTAATGGATAAAAAAGAATAGCCGTTAAATCCTGTTATTAGAGGATAGTGGCGCTTAATTTCTATTTGCTAGTATTGGAGCAGCTTTGGTGTTTTTTGGTCTAAGATCAAGCTCAGAACCAGCAGACAATACGATTATAGAAAACTCTACATCGGTTTGAAGGTCGTTTTCTGCTAACAACACTTGCTTTAAGTTAGAACACTTAGCCAAGCATGCAGGTACTTTTCCGCTCAAGTTATTATCAAAAAGATTAAGTATCTCCAAGGCTTGAAGGCTTTCGAATTGGGTAGGGATTCCACCTTCCAGTTTATTGCTACTTAAATGCATTTGTTTAAGTTGACTTAACTGGCCTAGGCTAGTTGGTAAAGAACCGTTTAAAGAGTTCCCGTTAATCGCCAATATTTCTAATTGAGACAAGTTACCCAAGCTCTCTGGTAAAAAACCTTCGATATTATTAAACGAAAGTTCTAATGTTTTTAAAGAAGTTAAATCACTTAACGAAGCAGGAAGGGTTCCTGTCAAGTTATTAAACAATAAGCTAATTCCAATTACTTGACTGTCTTGAATTGTAACACCGTGCCAATTAGCTACATCGCTGGTTAAGTCCCAACTGGTGTTCCAAGAGTCGCCATTAGTTGCATAGTAAAAATCTACCAAGGCATTTTTTTGGGTGGTACTAATCTCGGCAAATAGACTTGTGGTCGTTGCAAAAAATGCAAAAAGGATCAATAGCTTCTTCATGGTTAGTCTTCATTTTAACAATACCAATGTTGGTATCGGGTGTTGATTTGGGTACTTGGTTAGCCAAATATAGGCATTCAACAAGTTAAAATGCAAAAATAATCGATGAAACGCACTATTTATTACAGATAATTCTTACTTATCGAGGTCAAATAGTGAGTGTTTACCTCGTGAACCCCTTTAAAAACAACCACTTCTAGCTGTTCGCCAAATAATTTTGATCCGATTAAGGCTTGTTCTGTTTTTCTAGCTTCTGTAATGTACTGGTCGTTGTCTCCATACAAATAGACAACAGGCATATGTTTAGGCAGATACTCAAAATCTTTCGGAACCAACTCTACAGGAATTCCGCCAGAATGCAGCAGGAGCATTTTGGCAGCTACTTTTTGAGACGCCATCCATCGTGTCGCAATACTAACTCCTTGAGAATAACCCATGACTATCAATCTAGGGTCGTTGTTAAGGTTGAACTGATCTGCTACCGCCTGCACGTAGGATAACACATTTGCAGTTTCATTCTTGGTCTCCTCTTTTGTGAGCCATGAAGCGCCTACATGTTTAAAAGCGGTTCCTTGGTAGTATTTGCTTGGAGCCTGCGGAGCAATTATAAAATTCTCGCTTGGGTCGAGCTGGCCAAAGTATCTCAAAAAATAACGACTCAGATAACCCATTCCATGAAAAACAAACCAAATATTTTTAGTCGAATCGGTAAGTTCGTTTAAGGTAGAAAAACTATTAGAAGTCTGGTAATTAACGCGATGTTCTTGAATGGGCATGTACGGGTTGTTTTGTATCTTTACAAAGAAAATGATAACTATGAACTATAACAAGGAAGAAATTCTAAAACGGTGTAATGAGATTTGTCAAAACACCTTGATGGAAACCTTAAAAATTGAGTTTGTAGATTTAACACACGACACTATTATCGCGCAAATGCCCGTTACATCGCGAGTGCATCAGCCAGATGGGGTTTTGCATGGTGGCGCTTCTGTGGCCTTGGCAGAAAGTGTAGGTAGTGCTGGGGCATTTGTTTTCTTGGGGAGAGAGAATATGGCGATTCGCGGAATAGAAATTTCTGCTAATCATGTTAAGAGTATTAGAGAAGGCTTTGTTTTTGCAAAAGCCAAAGTGATCCATAACGGTAGAACAACACAGCTTTGGCAAATCCGAATAACAGATAAAGACGACAATCTTATTTCTATGGTAAAGCTTACAACCTTGGCTTTACAAAATAAATGACCACATGAACTCCCTCAAAGAATTTAAAGATAGCATCCAATCCCATTTCGAACAACAATTGCCTTTTGTGGTGTATAACGAGCCTGAAAGCAACGAATTAATAGCCTTGCTGCAGCCCTCTACGAGTTTGCATTCGGCTAAGGGTTTTAAACGCTCAGGATTTGTTTTTTGCCCCTTTCAATCGGGCAAGGCAACGGTGCTCATTCCCGATGCTGTGGCGCAAGAATTGGTTTGTCAAGTAGACGAACACTTTTTTGACGAGCAGCAGGTTGACGAGGTAATTCCTACGTCTCCGCCTATAGAATCTGGATACGAAAGAATGGTAATAAAAGCCATTCAAAAAATTGAAAGCGGTGCCGCAAAAAAGATAGTCTTGAGCCGAAAAATAGAAATCCCAGTAGACGATACAAACGGATTGGATATCGTTTTTGATACTATTAAAGCTTACAGAGACGCTTTTACCTATGGCTTTTTTCATCCTAAGTTGGGATTTTGGATAGGCGCTACTCCAGAAACGCTCATCGATGTTACTGGTACCACTTTTAAAACAATGGCTTTGGCCGGGACTCAAAAGGTAAGGGAGGGTATGAACCCAAGTTGGACTCAAAAAGAGATTAATGAGCAGTATTTTGTAACACAAGCGATAACCGAAGGGCTCCAGCCATTGGTAAAAGTGATTGTGGTTTCAAAAACAAAGAATAAACAAGCCGGTAATTTATGGCATATTTGTAACGATATTTCTGGCACCCTAAAAAACAAGAAAGAATTACTAGAAAGAGTGATTAATGCCTTGCATCCAACTCCTGCTATTTGCGGAATGCCAGAGGATATATCTAAACGATTTATTTTAAAAAACGAGGGCTATGACCGTGAGTTTTATTCGGGATATTTAGGGCGACTTTCGCCAGAACTGAATGCTCGTTTTTTTGTAAACCTTAGATGCTTAAAACTGGTAGATAATATCGCCAATGTGTTTGTGGGAGGCGGAATTACAGAAGATTCAGCGCCCCTTGAAGAGTGGGTAGAAACCGCGCATAAATCGCTCACCATGAAAAGATTATTGCTACCCTATTCCAAATTACAACAAGCCTAAATGAGCGATGCAAACCCTTTGGTAGGATCTACAAAATTGTTGTCTAGGCAACTGGTGGCTGTCTGTAAAGCCAAGAAGGTAAAACGCATAGTTATTTCGCCAGGATCTAGAAATGCCCCATTGGTTATTGGTTTTACGAGTGACCCATATTTTGAGTGTTATAGTATAGTAGACGAACGATGTGCCGCCTTTTTTGCCTTAGGGTTGTCCCAGCAATTAAAGGAGCCAGTAGCCGTTGTATGCACTTCTGGCTCTGCTATGTTAAATTACTACCCAGCCGTTGCCGAAGCATTTTATAGCGATTATCCATTGGTGGTTTTATCTGCAGACAGACCCGAAGCATTGTTAGAAATAGGCGATGGGCAAACGATTCAGCAAGAAGGGGTGTATGGTAAACACATTTTGTTTGAAGCAAATTGCAAAGAAGGCGATGCCTATAGTGCATTTAATCTAGAAAAGATAAACGATGCCCTAAATACAGCAATAGAAAAAAGCGGTCCAGTGCATATCAACCTTCCTTTTTCTGAACCGCTTTATAAAACCACAAATCAAATAGGTGTTAGTTTGTCATTAACAGCTCCAAACCGCGAAATTCCTTCTGATTCATTTTCTAAGACCGAGTTAACGCACTGGAATTCGGCAAACAAGATTTTGGTGCTAGTGGGAGAAATTCCGCCAGAAGCAGTAGCGCAGGATCTTTTAAACAAACTCACAGAAGACAAGCGGGTGCTCATTATGACAGAAACCACATCAAATGTGCATCATCCCAAGCTTGTAAACGCAATCGATCAATTAATCGCGCCGCTGGATCAGGAACAATTAGCGGCCTTAAAACCTGATATATTGGTCACTTTAGGCGGAATGATCGTTTCTAAAAAGATCAAAGCTTTCTTACGCACTTTTGCCCCTGCCAGGCATTGGCACGTGGGTCCTAAACGAGCATACGATACATTTTTTTGTTTAGAACGACACTTTAAAAGCAGCACAAACAATTGGTTAGGAAGCCTGCCAATGAGCGCTAATGAACATGCTAGTGATTATCGAGATTTTTGGTTACAGATACGCGACAAAAGACGCATGGCACATAAAACGTATTTAAAAAATCTTCCCTTTTGCGATTTTAAGGCTTATCAGGCGGTGCTTAAGGCAATACCAGCAGGCAAAATGCTTCAGGTAAGTAACAGTGCTGCCATTCGCTATACACAGTTGTTTGAGCTCGATTCCAAATTACCTGTTTTTTGCAACCGCGGTACTAGCGGAATAGACGGGAGTAGCAGTACGGCTGTTGGCGCTGCCGTTGGTTCGGGGAAACCTACCGTTTTGCTAACTGGCGACCTGAGCTTTTTTTACGACAGCAACGCCCTTTGGAATAACTATCTTCCGAATGACTTTAGAATTGTTTTAATCAATAATCAAGGCGGTGGTATTTTTAGAATTCTACCAGGGAATAATAACTCGAAAGCCTTTACTACCTATTTTGAAACCAAACATCGATTGACCGCCCAGCACTATTGTAATATGTATGGGTTTGAATATGCACAAGCCGCAGATATGAATGATTTAGATGCTGTTTTATCGGATTTTTATCATGACAATGGCAAACCAAAACTGCTCGAAATTACAACTCCTGGTCATGTGAATGACCGTTATTTATTAGATTACTTTGATTTTGTAAAGTAGGGTGCTAAGATGTTCATTCCCCATGCTTGTGCCTCTTGTATAGTCGAGAACAACGCAAAATTTTTATTCACAAATTTGGCTTCTAGCATTGCGCTCGATGTACCAGAAGAATCACTACTCACAATTGCTATACCCTTTATGTTTGGAACCTTCTCCAAATACTTATAATCGTTAGGTTGTACGCTGTAAGAATTAACTCGATTGCTTATGTAAACGATAGGGCGGGTGCCAATATATTTTAAAGATTTAAGCAAAATATTAAAGGCATTTTGATACGATAGGTTTACGCCTTCATGAAATTCTCCAATTACTAAGTGTTGATAAAAATAGAGGGTGCCAAGCCTTGATTCATAAACATCCAAAAGCTTTGAACCGTCTGAAAAGTGTGGGGATTTTGTTTTTTCCATCGGTGCTTAAAAATAAGGAATTTGAACCGTAAAAAACAAGTTTGATCTGAATAAATAAGCCCACGCATTATCGTACCTTTGCCACCATGATGCAACTAGGTGAATATAATACACTTACAATTTTAAGGGAGACAGACCCTGGTCTATATTTGGGAGATGACTCTGAGGAGGTTGTGCTATTACCCCATAAACACAAGCCGGAAACGTACCAAATAGGGGACGAGATTCGTGTTTTTATTTATAAGGATAATTTACAACGCATAATTGCTACCACCTTAGAGGCCAAAATTACCGTAGGTCAGTTTGGTTATTTGCGTTGTAGTCAAGTGACAGATAAAGGTGCCTTTATGGAATGGGGCATAGAAAAAGACTTGTTTGTGCCATTTAAGGAGCAGGCAAGGCCTATGAAGCAGGGCAATTGGTATATCGTTTATGCCTTTATCGATACGCTTACCGATCGTTTGGTTGGCTCTAGTAAAACCCAGCGTTATTTAGACAATACCACCCTGGACATAAAAAAATATGATAAGGTAGACTTATTGGTTACCCATTTAACCGAGCGAGGTGCCAATGTGATTATCAATGGTAAATACAATGGTTTGATCTATATTGAAAATATCTTCGAAGACATTCGCACAGGCGATTCTCTACCAGGATACGTTAAAAAGATAAGAGAAGACAATAAGGTTGATATTATTCTGCAAGAAGAAGGCTATAGAAGTATTGAGCCCAATGCCCAATATGTTCTTGACGAATTAGAATCGGCAGGAGGATTTATCGAGCTAAGCGATAAGAGCGATCCTGATCTTATAAAAGACATGCTCGGGATGAGCAAAAAAAGTTTTAAGAAAGCGATTGGAAGCCTTTACAAAAGCAAGTTAATAACCATTGCCCAAGACGGCATCAGTCTTACCGATAAAAAAGACTAGATCGCCTAGGTGCGCATCTCCAACAGACTCCCACAGGTGGGCAGCTCCCTAAAAAGTCGAAGCCTTGCATTTCTTTATATGCAATGTTTTTGGTCGTTGTTGGGCCTTTAACGCCGTAATTTCCAGAAACACTAAAGCCAAAAGTCTTTGCCTGTAAGGCCTTAATGTCGTATTCTCGTGTTGGCCGGTCATTCGATTGAGATACCGCCATGGTCATATCTACAGGCTCCCAAAAATTGTCGTCTTTTTTACTAAAATCTAAAGGAGTTAAAGGATAAGAACCTGAGTACTCGAAAGGTAGGTCAAAGGCACTAATTTGAGCCTCTTGTGCGGCTTCTATAGATAAAATTTGAATTGTTCGCGTCTCTAAGTCTTGCCCATATATAGAAAAACTAAAAAGGCAAAAACAAAATAATAAGGCAATACGATGTTTCAAATCAAATCGATTTAGTGCTTAAAAGTAAGCAAAAATCACGCCATAATAGCTAAGGCTTAGTTAAGGTTTGGATTTCCAAAATTAACAGCCGTTTTAGAAGAATAGAGCGCCTCTAGCACTAAAACCAAATGGGGATATGAAAAAACAGGAACTGGGACGAAAAGCGTTTCGAGTGTGATGTTTGCTTTACTAGGGCTCTCGTAATAAGCCACATTATAAGAACGCATATTTTTAAAGGTGCCTAAAAACCATTTTAAATCAATCGGGTCGATGCTAAAATCATTGACACGATTCGAAATAAAATCAAAAGAAGTCTCTTCTGGAAAATGTTTGGTTATAGCGCCGATTAAACTTATCAACTCACTTTTACTAAAAGTGACGCCCTCGCGAGCCTGTGATATCACAAACTCATCAAAAAAGTAGATGTCGGCAAAAGGCAGGTTGTATTCTGCTTCGCAAAACTTATAAATCAAGGACTTATCAACTCTCATACATAATAATTTGGTGTAAAATTACGCCCAACTATTATGCTTGCATAGTAATTAAATTTTAAAAGAATCTTAAAAAAGATTAACGGTAAAAAAAATCGATTAACGGCACTAAGTGCTAGAGTCCCAATTGATTAGCTACCTTTCTTGGCAGTGCATCTTTATGAATCATCACGCTAATAGCTTTTAATCGCATATAGGATTCACTAAAGTAAACATATCCACCGTTGGCGTTTCTACTCTCGTCAGAACCCCAGCTGTTCTTGACTTTGTAGTATTTTGTTCCGTTCTGATCGGTGAGGGTGCCGGTGATGTGCATCAAGTGATCGTCTGTGGTGGTGTAGTTTTCAAATTCCTGCTGACGATACTCTTGGTTGATAAAACGTTCTGGATAAATACCAGTTAAGGCCTTTTTTAAATTCACTGGGTCTTTTGGAATAACCGCAACACCATCTTTACTAGAAAAGCTACGCTCGCTCACGTCGCAGTCAAGCTCTACCGTAAAACCATTCTCTAAAGCGGTGTCTATAACCTGTACAAAATCGTCTAATGGAACATTGTAAAAACTTCCATTCGAAAAATTGTCTGGAATATTTAGAATAAATGACTCATAAAAAGGAGCATGGTCAAAAGAAGTAATACTTACATAGTCTTCGGGCTTTATACCTGTCATCGCCAAAAAGCTATTCGGGGTGTACTGCTTGCCGTCGTATGCAAACTGCTCTGGGTTACTACCTATATACACATCTAACACAGCACTAACGGCTTCTCGCCATTTTGGGCTTAGTTTTCTTCCTGGGTTATCTATATAGGTGTTGAGCATCGCACTTAACACTGCGACCATTTCTGCATGATTGTGTCTAGCCACACCTTCTTCTAAACCTGTATACACATCTAGCGGAACCAATCCGTACTTAGCTACAGAATTAATTACATCGTGCGCTAGACCACCTTCGCTAAACTGCGCCTTACCTTGGCGCATCACATAATTATCTGCTTTTATAGGGTAGGTGTTTCTAACGGTATACATTTCAGACAAATCGATGGTCTTACCCGTTAGGCGCATGATTTCTGATTCTAAAAATGACGAGGTAGAAAAACTCCAACAGGTTCCTGTAGCACCTTGACTTATCACACCAGTGGTTTCCAGGTCGATTTGAGTGCTAAACTGGTAGGCCTCTTGTGCCTGTGTATAAGTGAACGCGAGAACAAAAAGTGCAGTAAGGAGAAGATTTTTCATGATAATAGGCATTTCTAAGTTTAGAAGACAAAGAGTATCTTTACGCTAAAATAATGATTATGCACAAAGCCGACTGGAAAACTGCAAAAGAATATACAGACATCACCTATAAAAAGAGTCATGGTGTGGCTCGAATCGCTTTTAACCGCCCAGAAGTTAGAAACGCCTTTAGACCTCATACCACTAGCGAACTCTTGGACGCATTTCACGATGCTCAGGAAGATACCAGTATTGGTGTGGTCCTCTTAAGTGCAGAAGGCCCATCTCCCAAAGATGGAGTGTATAGTTTTTGTAGTGGTGGAGACCAGCGTGCTAGAGGACATCAAGGTTATGTTGGGCAAGATGGGTACCACAGACTCAATATTCTAGAAGTACAACGGTTGATTCGATTTATGCCCAAGGCAGTTATCGCTGTTGTTCCGGGTTGGGCTGTTGGAGGTGGCCATAGCCTTCATGTGGTATGTGATATGACCTTGGCTAGCAAAGAGCATGCAATTTTTAAACAAACCGATGCAGACGTTACTAGCTTCGATGGCGGTTACGGTTCTGCTTATTTGGCAAAAATGGTAGGCCAGAAAAAAGCAAGAGAAATATTCTTTTTAGGCAGAGATTATTCGGCGCAAGAAGCATACGAAATGGGCATGGTCAATGCCGTCATTCCACATGACCAATTAGAAGACACGGCCTTTGAATGGGCCCAAGAAGTATTGGGCAAATCGCCTACTTCTATCAAAATGCTCAAGTTTGCCATGAACCTTACAGACGACGGCATGGTAGGGCAGCAAGTATTTGCAGGAGAGGCTACTCGTTTGGCCTATATGACAGACGAAGCCAAAGAAGGTCGCGATGCCTTTTTAGAAAAACGCAAACCTAACTTCGATAAAAAATGGTTGCCATAAAAAGGCAAATCCTAATCGAATTCCTATTTATTATAACCTAATTGACATTTTGAGCCTGTTTTTATGCGGATTTATCTCACTGAATGGTTACTAAAACGATTTCGTAAATAATCGCTTTTTGAACTTTCAATAATTTGAGTCAAAAATGAGGGGGCTTAATTATTGAATTGTTAGTATTTGATATACTTTTTGAATTTATCTCAATGAATATCAACTATTTGCGATTTTGGTTTTTCTAATGCGTTTTATTGCTCATTTTTATCGGCTAAATCTTTGGTATGATTAACGCGTATATTAAAAGCACGGGATCGTATGCACCAGAAAATGTGGTGCCTAATGAGTATTTCGAAAAAGTAGGCTCGAACGATGCCTGGATTTATAAAAACCTTGGCATAAAAGAACGCCGAATAAGCACAGGCGAGACCACAAGTGATCTTGCTTTTCGGGCGGCAAATAAGGCCTTAAAAAAGGGAAGTCTGGACCCATCCCAACTCGATCTAATTATTCTGGCTACAGCAACACCCGATAGACCAGCACCTTCTTGTGCATGTTTTGTGCAAGAAAAATTAGGAGCCACAAATGCAGTAGCATTTGACATTTCTGCCGTTTGTTCTGGAGCACTATTTGCCATGGCAACTGCCGTACAATATATTCGATCTGGCATGTACCAAAATGTGATGGTCATTGGTGCAGATACATTCTCTAACATCACAGATTGGAACCGAAGAGATTCGGTGTTTTTTGGTGATGGGGCAGGAGCTGTGTTGTTATCGGCCACAGATAAAGACAAAGGATTTATAGACTTTCTATTACATACAGACGGTCGTGGTAAAGATCATTTTACCGTATACGGAGGAGGTTCGGCAGAGCCTACTTCTGATCAGACCATAAAAGACAACAAGCATTATTTTAGCATGAATGGGCCAGAGGTGTTTAATACAGCTATTAAAGTTGTGCCCGAGTGTATTGAGCAAATATTAGATAAGAACAAGGTAGCCGTAGACGACATAAAATTTATGTTGCCGCATCAGCCAAGCATTAGAATCTTACAATCTATTGCCGAGCAGATAGGAATGCCATTTTCTAAAGTTCAAACCAATATGGATCGTTATGCCAATACCTCTGGCGGAACCATCCCTATTGTATTAGACGAAACCTTAAACGATAACCCTATGCAAGCGGGTGAATATTTGCTTTTTGCAGCTGTGGGCGCTGGCTGGACTTGGGGTACGGCTTTGTATAAATGGTAAAAACTTCACGATGATTTTAAAAGACAAAACATTTTTGATTACAGGCATTGCAGATGCGGGTTCCTTGGCCATGTATACGGCAAAAGAAATTATTAAGGCTGGCGGATCTGTTATTTGTACAGGTCTAGGGGTGAGCGAATTTCACGAAGCCTTATCAGATCGAGCTAAGGCATTTTTAAATAAAAACTTCGAAGACTTTAAAGCTTCTGTAAGGCGAGAATTGGGAGATGCACGTGTAGATATTCTAGATGTAACGCTAGAAGAAAACGTAGATTCTTTTGCGCAAAAGTTGGCAAATGATGGCGTAAAACTCGACGGATTTTTGCATGCCATCGCTATGGATAAAACCATTAGAAACAAACAGGTAAAGCCGTTGTTAGAGGTTACTAAGGCCGAGTTTTGCGATACCTTAGATGTGTCTGCCTATTCGCTTATACGACTTACTCATTATTTGCTCAAGCACAAAGTATTGCAACATGGAGCTTCGATTTGTTCTATTAGTTATATCGCAGCGGCAAAGGTTACTTTTCATCCATACAGAAACATGAGCATCGCAAAAGCGGCTTTAGAGCGCATTAGCGTAGAGCTTGCAGACGAGCTGGGTAGATCACACCAGATACGTGTAAACGTTATTCGATTCTCTCCTTACATGGGCAGCAAAGCTGGAACCGCGACGCTTACACAACAAGATGTAGATACCTCACATAGAATGAGCCCCTTGGGGAATGCACATCCTAGAGACATGGCTTTAGAAGCGGTTCATTTGTTTAGACCAGATTCTCGAATTACAGGCGAAATTAGACATGTAGACGGAGGGTATCACGTAACGGGATAAGCTAATAGGCTTTATCGTGTACGTTGGCAACGGCTCTCCCGCTTGGGTCATTTTGATTTTTAAAACTCTCATCCCAAGCTAAAGCTACAGGACTGCTACAGGCCACAGAAGGGACCGATGGCACGCTCAGTGCTGCCGTGTCGCTGGGAAAGTGAGATTCAAAAATACTGCGATAGTAAAACTCTTCTTTACTGGTAGGAGTTTGTAATGGAAAACGATATTGAGCATTGTTAAACTGCTCGTCTGTCACTTGGTCGTTTGCAACTTCTTTAAGGGTGTCTATCCAACTATATCCAACCCCATCACTAAATTGTTCCTTTTGACGCCAAGTGACGCTTTCTGGCAAAAGGTCTTCGAAAGCCTTGCGGAGCAACCATTTTTCCATGCGCTCTCCATTGATCATTTTGTCTTTAGGGTTAAGTCGCATTGCGACATCCATAAATTCTTTATCCAAAAAAGGAACCCGTCCTTCTATTCCCCAAGCTGCGAGTGATTTGTTGGCACGGAGGCAGTCGTATTGATGTAGCTTGTCTAGTTTTCTAACGTTTTCTTGGTGAAATTCTTTAGCATTCGGGGCTTTATGAAAATAGAGATAGCCTCCAAAAATCTCGTCGGCACCTTCTCCAGAAAGTACCATTTTTATGCCCATGGCTTTAATCGCACGCGCCATTAAGTACATGGGAGTAGAGGCTCTTACCGTTGTGATGTCGTAGGTTTCTAAATGGTAAATCACATCTTGAATTGCGTCAAGTCCTTCTTGAATCGTAAACTTGATTTCGTGGTGTACGGTGTCTAAGTGAACTGCAACCTTTTGTGCGGCAGCTAAATCTGGAGACCCTTCTAAGCCAATTGCAAAAGAATGCAATCGAGGCCACCAAGCTGCTTCTGCATCGCCGCTCTCAATGCGTTTGTCTGCGTATTTTTTGGCCAAGGCAGATGTTATAGAGGAATCGAGTCCGCCAGAAAGTAAAACTCCATAAGGCACATCGCTCATGAGTTGTCTGTGAACCGCCTGGTCTAAGGCATCTCGGAGCGCTGTGATGCTAGTTTGGTTGTCTTTAACAGCGTCGTAATCCATCCAGTCTCGCGAATACCAACGTGTAAGTTTGCCGTCTTCACTACTTAAATAGTGTCCAGGAGGAAACAGTTCTATTTTTGTGCAAACACCTTCCAAGGCTTTTAACTCTGAAGCGACGTAAAAGGTGCCGTTTTTGTCCCATCCCATATAAAGTGGGATGATTCCCATATGGTCACGAGCGATTAAATAGCTGTCGTTGGATTGATCGTATAGCGCAAAACCAAAGATTCCGTTTAGGTCGTCTAAAAAGCCTGCTCCTTTGTCTTGATACAGCGCCAGAATGACCTCGCAATCAGAGAGGGTTGTAAATTCGTATTGGTCTTTGTAATGATCGCGCCATTGCCCATGGTTGTAAATTTCGCCATTGGCCGCAAGAATCAAAGATTCGTCTTTGCTTTTGATTGGCTGTTTTCCAGAGGTTGGATCTACTATCGCAAGTCTTTCGTGTGCCAAAATCGCATTGGGTGCAGTATAAATACCACTCCAATCTGGCCCTCTGTGCCTGAGGCATTTTGCCATATTTAAGATTTGTGGTCTTAACTGTTCAACGTCTTGTTTGAGTTCGAATGCTGCGACGATTCCACACATAATGTTTTGCTTTAAATGGATAAATTTTTGACATAAAAAAACCCGTCTAGGTTAAAAACCTGACGGGTGATATATGGCGACAAGTTTTTACTACGGCTTTGCGTTGTTATTCAAATTATTATTTACCGAATATGTAAAAAGCATGTTCTTGTTTGTTTCTTTGGTAAAGATCGAATTTATTTTGAATAAAAGAAATTTTCCCTTCAAAAAATTAATCTTTATCGTAATGCTGGGAAATCGGTAGGGTTTACCTCGTTAAAAATAGCGTATACTTTTTCAAAAATATCTTCTGCCGAAGGCTTAGAAAAATAATCCCCATCGGTCCCGTAAGCAGGACGATGCGCTCGCGCCGTTAGCGTTTGTGGCTTGCTATCTAAATGTTGCCACCCGTCTTGATTTTCTAGTATCTCGTTTAGAATATAACTAGAAGCTCCTCCGGGAACATCTTCGTCTATTACCAGTAGACGATTGGTTTTGGCTACACTCTTGACCATTTCTTTGTTTATGTCTAATGGCAATAGCGATTGCACGTCTATAACTTCTGCATCGATACCAACTTGGGTTAACTCCTTGGCTACTTCTTGAACGATTCTTAACGTTGAACCATAAGAAACCAAGGTAATGTCGCTCCCTTCTTTTACAGTTTCTACCACTCCAATAGGCGTTCGCATTTGGGCAAGATTGCTAGGCATCTTTTCTTTTAGGCGATACCCATTAAGACATTCTATGATAAGTCCTGGTTCGTCGCCTTCTAATAAAGTGTTGTAAAAACCAGCGGCTTTTGTCATATCCCGTGGCACCAAGATATACATGCCTCTAAGCAAATGTAAAATCGCTCCCATTTGAGAGCCACTGTGCCAAATCCCTTCTAAGCGATGGCCTCGTGTACGAACGATTAAAGGAGCTTTTTGTTTGCCCTTCGTTCTGTATAAAACAGTAGACAAATCGTCGCTCATAAGTTGAATACAATACAACAGATAATCTAAATATTGAATCTCTGCAATTGGCCGCAAACCTCTCATGGCAAGACCTATACCTTGCCCTAAAATAGTGGCTTCTCTAATACCTGCATCTGCTATACGAAGGTCTCCGTATTTTTCTTGAAGCCCTTCTAATCCTTGGTTAACGTCCCCTATGGTACCGCTGTCTTCTCCAAAAACTAAAGCTTCTGGGTTGTTGTTAAATATTTGATCAAAGTTGTCTCTTAAAATCAATCTGCCATCAACAAGTTCGGCATTTTGGTCAAAGGTAGGAGCTACCTCTTTTATAGTGCTCGCCGCCTTGTCTGTTTCGTTATAAAGGTGCGAACTATACTTAGGCTGAACCAAGTCAAAATAACTGTTTATCCAAGCTTTTAGTGCGGTGATATGCTCAGACGATTCTCCTGCAACATACCGCAAGGTTTTACGAGCAGTGCTCAGGATATCACGACGTAGTGGCTCTTTTTCTGTAGCCAATTCTCCAGTTATCTTCTGAATAAAAACTTTGTTACCGGAACCATTGGCAATGGCGTCTAGTAAACTAAGCAACTCTTTCTGTTCTTTTTTATGTGGAGCCAAGTAGGCTTCCCAGGCAGCTTTTTTTGCCTCTCTAACTTCTTTTTTGCAGCTTTTTTCTAGCTCGGTAAGATCCTCTTCTGTGGCGATATTGTTTTCTATCATCCACTGACGCATCTTTAGGTTGCAATCAAATTCGCGCTCCCATTCCAGGCGCTCCGCACTTTTATAACGTTCGTGACTTCCAGATGTAGAATGCCCTTGTGGTTGTGTTAACTGCTGTACGTGGATGAGCACTGGTTGGTGCTCTTCTCTAGCAAGTGCTCCTGCGTCTTCGTAGACGGCAACTAGATTAGCGTAATCCCAACCTTTTACACGAACGATCTCATAACCAGGTGAGTCTTCGGTGCGTTGGAAACCGCTTAATACTTCAGATATATTTTCTTTAGTGGTTTGGTGCTTGGCATGTACAGAAATACCGTATTCGTCGTCCCAAACGCTCACAACCATGGGTACTTGTAGCACACCTCCAGCGTTGATGGTTTCCCAGAAATGGCCTTCGCTAGTACTAGCGTTGCCTATGGTTCCCCATGCAACTTCATTACCGTTAATAGAAAACTGATTTTGTGAAGCAAGCTCTTTTACGTTTCTAAATACTTTAGAGGCTTGTGCCAATCCTAAAAGTCGTGGCATTTGGCTGGCCGTTGGAGATACATCTGGACTACTGTTTTTTTGTAAGGTAAGGGCTTTCCAACTGCCATCTTCGTTAAGACTATGTGTTCCAAAGTGACCACCCATTTGGCGACCGCCACTCATCGGGTCAGCAGAAAGGTCTGTATGTGCATATAAGCCAGCAAAAAACTGCTGTATAGTTAGCTGGCCAATAGCCATCATAAAGGTTTGATCGCGATAATATCCGCTTCGCCAATCTCCATTTTTAAAGGCTTTGGCCCAAGCCAATTGCGGCACTTCTTTACCATCGCCAAAAATCCCAAATTTGGCTTTGCCAGTGAGCACTTCACGACGCCCTAGCAAGCTACACTCTCGAGAGGTAACGGCTATTTTGTAATCGTTTAGTACTTCTGAAGCAAAGTCCTGAAAGGTGATTTCTGTTTTGTTTGGCGATGTTTCTTGCATATAAAATGAAGGCTTATTTGGTCGTTCAAAGGTAACCAAAATAGGCCAAATTTGCAATACCTAAAAGTCTCAAAATATTGAAGAATTAGCAGTCAATTGCCTCATATATTATTAATTTTTCAAAAAAAGCCAAAATTCGAGATTTTGGCTAATGATTTGATAAAATTAAAAACAAGAATTTAATACCACTCACGAGTGAATAACTTGAACAAAGTAGAAGGGCTCAAAGTAACTATAAAACGAATACGCTGGTCATAATTAGGGAGTCCTGGTTCCCAACCATTGTTGGAATAAAGCGGGAAGAATAATTCAAAATAGTCTGCAACAAGACTTAGCCTTACCCCAGTGTCGTATACTGCTTTGGTGCCTAAATTAGAATTGTGTACTAAACCTACATCGCCATAGGCATAAATCCATTTCCAAATATTGGTGCTGGCATTTACAGTGGTGATCCAACTATTGGCAAAGGCTGGTTGTAATTGCGATTTAAATCCGCCTTCGGCGATAATAATCTGCTGACTAAAAACACCGGCATTTTCGCTACGACCGTAGTAATTATAATCGAACAAATAATCTGTAGGTCTGTCTAAGGCAAAACTAAAAAAGTCGTCGTCTGCTCGGGTGTCATTGAATAGAAACAAACCACCAAAGAAGCGTAAATTGAGTTGTCGATTATTCAAAAATAACTTGCGATATTCCAACGTAGTAGAAATCTTAGAGAACTTTGAAGAGATCTCATAGCTCATTACTCCTTTGTAAAAATCTATCAGGTTATTATCTTGATAGGAGTAGGTAAGGTTAAACACACTATAATTAGGAGATTCTAACGGAATCAGCGGATCTTCGTCTCTGTCTACATTGATGTTACGAATGCTTATAAATTGTCGTTTGTTTTTACGTAAGTCTGTATAATCTCTAAACGCAAAAGTTAAAAAAGGGGTATAGCGTCTAAAGTTTAGACCTTCGTTATACGATTTGGTGCTTCCAGAAAAACCGTAACGCACGGCAAACAAATTATTGTTTTCTACATTCTGAGTGTATACCAAAGAGGCGTTTCCGACCAGTTGTTTAGACTTAATCGCAAATTTGGGTTCAATTTTATAAGACCAAGGCTTAGGCAGTACTGTTTTATTATACATTTTAGGGCCAATAGACAGGCCGTCATAAAAGTTATAATCGAATACGGGCATAAAGAACACCTGATTATAATCTGGATCCTCAACATCTAAGAAGAGTCTAAATTGTAGCGGCTTGTTGAGCAAGCCACCAACTTTTTGAACGTTATTACGGTTATTAATCTCTGGGATTATTTTCTCATGATTTACAGAAAGCTTTGTAATATCTTTCGCTGGAATCTTCACAGTAGCAATACTATCTACTTTAGTCACCCATGTTTTATATACTACCTCGTCTTTATTGAGACCATATAAAGAGACGGGCATGCTATTATCTCTTTTGTTCTTGAGGGTTACTTGCAGAGAGTCTCCAATCTTTTTAACTCTATGGATTGTAAAATCTATCTTTTTAATCGTACCCACGTATTGATCAAAAAACCAATCGACGGGTAAAGTTGTTTTGCTTTTGAGCGTATTTTTAAAGTCTTCTGAACTGCTCGGTTTAAGTCGCTTTGCCTTGTAAAACTCCTTAATGCTTTGGCTTACGGCATCGCTCTGCAAGTAATCGTCTAAATAACGAAAGCCAATTCCGGCTTTGTAACTAGATGCGATGTTCTTATTAAACTTAAGCAAGGAATCCCGTGATTTGCTTAAAGCCTGCTCTAGATTGTTGCGGGCCATATTCATATACAGCAAAGGATACTGATCGTTAAACTCGAGGGTAGAAACATGTGACCATTTGATAATCCAGAGATTGCTCAAGCTCCCAATAATCTTCATATCGGGATAGAACATATCTGTGTATTTCATCATTAGATACACTTGTATGGCGCCATAGAGCCAATGATCTCTTCTGGGGTCTAATCGCAAACTTGCTTTTAAATATTTGGCTGTGATTGTTTTAAACTGCTCGATGTCGTATTTAAAACCATCGGGAAAAGGACGAACAAAATCTGGTAATTGGTTAAGACCATAAACTGGGCTCTGTTTGTAATCTTGCACAGATATCACCATTTTGTCAAAAGGGTATTCGCCCACATATTCCCTTAAAAAATGAACGATTCGGTCAATATTTAAGGCCTTAATCGGAGGACTAATGTCACTATCGTCTAGGTTGGTAACCACCTCGAAGGTATCTGTGAGCACCGATTCAAAATCGTAGCGCTTGGTAAGATACAAGGTTGCATGATTCCGGTCTTCGCCTGTTAATACAACGTTTTTAAGACGGCTTGTATTTTGCTCAGAAACCAAGGTGAGATCTGTTACTACATTGTAACTTGGTGGAACTTTTAGATTGATGTCAAAATGAAGTGGGTCAATAAATAAATCGTCTAGATTTTTATTGGAATAATCCTGCCATCCGTTTTTGTAAACCGCAGGTGCGATAAACCAATAGCGAAGACTAATGTTGTTTTGATTGTCGTATCCAAAGCGTGTAAACTTATCTGACGGAATTTTGACCGAGTACACCAACTGTATGGTCTTGCTCATTCCAGGTGCCAAAGGACTGTCAAGCTTCACTTTGATTAAATCTACTGCAGGACGCTCCCACGCTGCGGTGCCTATATTTTTAAATTGCACAGATTCTAGCTCGGTTCGCCCGCGATCTTCGTCTTTTTCGAAATGAAAACCACTGTTAAAGTTCTCTGCAAAACGCTGGCCTAAGGCAGAGGTTTTGTCACTAAAACTGTTGGCCCAATCCAGTAAGATGATCTCTTCTAACACATCGTCTGAAGAATTGTAATAAACGATTTCCTGCTGAATAGAAATGATCTTGGAACTTGGATTCACCGTGGCATCTAACAATATTTGATGCGATTGTCCAAAAGACAATTCCGAGCAGCAAAGTGCCCCTAAAATCGAAATGAAAACGATTAAATTTCGCACTATTGCTTTATGAATTTAACAGGTTGAGAATGCATATTTTGGAGCGCAAGATAGTAAACACCACTAGATAGGCCACTTGCATCCCAAGAAAGTTGCGTTGCATCGCTGGTAGAAAGTGTAGTGATTTTTTGTCCCAAACTATTATATATGTGAATCATGGTATTAGATGGTAAAGAACCGTCAAGGTTTAATAACAGACGATCTGCCACCACATTTCCGATCGGAAAACCTATCATTTCGTTAACCACAAATTCTGTACCGCTTAACAATTCTAAATCGGTTTCCAGTGAGATGCCAATGGGCAAATGGTCGCTTATATTGTATAGCAAATTTCTTAGTTCGGCAGAATATTCGCCACTACAACTAGCATCATTTACGCTTTTATTAAAGCAGTTTCCATTGTTGCCTATTGTTTTGTAAGAGTCCGGTAGATAACGCACAGGGGTGTCGTCAAAAAAGTTTTCTGAGATCACGATGTGATCAAAGCGGTCGTCCATGCCACCACCAGCACCACTACCACCAAAAGGGCCACTGCTGGTGCGCGTACTTTGCGAAAACAGATCTTCGTAATCTGTGTTGTTGTGCCAGTTCCCGCTCCTGTTAAGAGGGTCTTTTAATATTACTGGATTACTCGAAGCCGTGAGCTGTAAATAACCGAGTTCTGCTCCGGTATAAAAGTTTAAGTCCCCGGCAAAAACCACATAAGATTCGGGGTCTATGGTTTCTAGGTGATCTGTAAATCGATCTACCATCTCAAACCTAAGTGCCACATTATCACTTCCCATACTCGATTTTAAGTGTGCTACATATACGTTAAAAACAATAGGGTTGGTCGCTTGATCTACACTATTTAATAAAAGCTCATAGCGATTGATGTCTCGTACTGGTGTAGGAATTATTTCTGTACTCAACAGCTTAAAAGTATCGGTATTAAAATAGAGCATTTGCTGTAAGTCGTTAGAACCAGAAGTGTTAAACACAAAAGGTGCCGCTTCGTAATTGTCGCCATCGACATTGAGCGCATTTACTAGTATCGCATTGCTCCCTGAGAGTGATTGGAGTTCACATACCATAAAAACATCTGGGCTGTAAAAGTCGAAAACCTCTGCCAACAGGTCTACTCGATTGCTCGGGGGAGCACTCGGAAACTCTAGCAAATTATAAAACAACATCTTTATTTCTGTTTGCCCATAACTATATTGAGCAAGCAATAGAATGCTAAGTATGCGTAATACTCTCATTAAATAGGGGAACTTTAGGGGTTAATAAAGATTTAGAAATTCGGGCTTAAATTAAATTTAGAATAAAATCTGTTCAAAATTTCTAACACTTCGTCTTCTGTGTCTACTATTTGAATTAAATCGATGTCTTTTGGGCTTATGTTGCCATTTTTCTCGAGCAAGGTTGCTTTGATCCAGTCCATGAGTCCGCTCCAAAACTTGCTGCCCACCAAAATGATAGGGAAGCGGTCAATTTTATGCGTTTGAATAAGGGTGATCGCTTCGAACAATTCGTCTAAGGTGCCAAATCCTCCAGGCATTACTACAAAGCCCTGGGAGTATTTTACAAACATCACCTTTCGCACAAAAAAGTAATCAAAATCGATGCTTTTATCACTATCAATATAGGCGTTATCGTGTTGTTCGAAAGGCAAATCAATGTTAAGCCCAACAGAGGTGCCTCCCGCCAAATGCGCTCCTTTATTACCTGCTTCCATAATTCCAGGACCGCCGCCTGTAATGATTCCGTAGCCATGGTCTGTAATTTTATGTGCAATGCGCTGGGCCAGTTGGTAATATTCTTGGTCTGGTTTGGTTCTGGCCGAACCAAAAATAGAAACACATGGGCCTATCAGGCTCATCTTTTCGTAACCCTGAACAAATTCGCCCATTATTTTAAAAATCGCCCAAGAGTCGTTGGTTTTTACTTCGTTCCAACCTTTAGGATTTTTTGCTGATCTCATACCAAATTAATTGATTACTAATTTAATTCTTTTCTCAGGAACTCTGCAGTATAGCTTTTTTTATGCATTACCAGTTCTTCTGGTGTGCCCTTTGCTACAATGGTTCCGCCGCCTTTTCCGCCCTCTGGGCCAACATCTATGATGTAATCTACCGTCTTTATAACGTCTAGATTATGCTCAATGATAAGCACGGTATTGCCTTTGTCTACCAGTTTGTTAAGCACAATCATAAGCACGCGAATGTCTTCAAAATGCAGTCCTGTCGTGGGTTCGTCTAAAATGTAAAAAGTGTTGCCTGTATCTCTTTTAGACAATTCTGTAGCGAGTTTTATACGTTGCGCTTCGCCACCAGAAAGGGTGGTAGATTGTTGCCCTAATGTTATATAGCCTAGCCCAACATCTCGTATGGTTTTGAGCTTTCTATAAATTTTTGGGATATGCTCAAAAAACTCACATGCTTCGTTTATGGTCATCTCGAGCACATCAAAAATACTCTTACCCTTATAGCGTATCTCTAAGGTCTCTCTGTTGAATCGCTTTCCTTGGCAAGTCTCGCATTCTACATAGACATCTGGTAAAAAGTTCATCTCTATTACCTTAAGCCCGCCTCCTTTGCAAGTTTCGCAACGACCTCCGGTCACATTAAAACTAAATCGACCAGGTTTATACCCGCGAATCATCGCTTCTGGGACTTTGGCAAATAGCGATCTAATTTCTGAAAATACGCCCGTATACGTCGCTGGGTTAGAACGTGGAGTTCGCCCAATTGGGCTTTGGTTAATATCAATGACTTTATCGATATGCTCTAATCCAGCCACCTTTTTATAAGGCAGTGGCTTTTTGACTCCGTTAAAGAAGTGCGCATTTAAGATAGGGTAGAGGGTCTCGTTGATAAGCGTAGATTTACCGCTACCAGATACTCCTGTTACTCCAATCATTTTTCCTAGCGGAAGCGTAACAGATACATCTTTTAAATTGTGTCCTTGTGCTCCGGTGAGTATTAAATTCTTACCGTTACCTTCTCTACGCAACTCCGGAATCTCAATGTTGCGAGTGCCTTTAAGGTATTCTGCCGTTAACGTAGGGTGATCGATAATCTCTGTGGGCGAACCACTAGAAACGATTTCGCCACCGTGTTTACCCGCTGCGGGACCAATATCTATTACATGATCTGCATGCTGAATCATGTCTTTATCGTGTTCTACTACCAATACAGAATTGCCAATATGCTTTAACTTGATGAGCGAATCTATAAGTTTTGCATTGTCTCTTTGGTGCAACCCAATACTGGGTTCATCTAAAATGTAAAGCACGCCTACAAGTTGTGAACCGATTTGGGTCGCTAGCCTAATACGTTGCGCCTCGCCTCCAGATAGTGACTTTGAGCTGCGATCTAAAGACAAATACGTTAGGCCAACGTCGATTAAAAATTGAAGTCTGTTTTTAATCTCCTTAATTACTTCAGAACCAATTTTTAGCTGATTCTCGCTGAGCTTATCTTCGACATGTTCAAACCATTGGCTCAACTCGATTACATCCATCTGAGCCAGCTCTGCAATGTTTTTGTTAGCCACCTTAAAGTAGAGCGACTCTTTGCGCAATCGAGCTCCCTGGCAATCTGGACATTTGATATGGTCCATATATTCTTTGGCCCAACGTTGGAGTGACGCAGAATCGTTGTTGTGATAGGTTTGATTAATAAAGGTTGCGACGCCTTCGAAATCAATTTTGTAAGTGCGAGTGATTCCTAAGGTCTTAGAAGCCACCTCAAACTTTTCGTTTCCGCCTCGCATGATAATGTCTTTGGCTTCTTGCGGAATATCTTTATAGGAATCGCCTAGGCTAAATTCGTAGCGTTCTGCGATAAGTTGTAATTGCTTAAAAACCCAATTCTGTTTTTGGGGGCCATGAGGAGCCAATGCCCCTTGCTTGATAGAGATGTTGCCGTCCGGAACAATTTTACCTTCGTTTACTTCGTATAAATGACCTAGCCCTTTACAAGTAGGACACATTCCTTTAGGCGAATTAAAAGAAAAATTATTGGGTTCTGGGTTGGGATACGAAATTCCGCTGGTAGGGCACATCAAAGTTCTACTAAAAAAACGAACCGTGCCTTCTTCGTTTTCTATAACCATAAGTACATCGTCACCATGATACATGGCGGTCTTGATGGTTTCACTTAGTCTATTGTCTTTGTCTACCTCGGGCGTGATTTTAAGGCGATCTACCACAATCTCTATGTCATGAGTTTTATAACGATCTACCTTCATTCCTTTGATCAGGTCGATGATTTCTCCATCTACGCGCACTTTTACAAAACCTTGTTTGCCAATTTGTTCGAACAATTCTCTATAATGCCCTTTACGAGAGCGCACCACTGGTGACAACACGCTTATTTTTTTATCTGCAAACTCTTGAACGATCAAATCTTTGATTTGCTCGTCGCTATAGCTCACCATTTTTTGCCCGGTATTATAGCTATAGGCATCACTTGCCCTGGCATAAAGCAAACGTAAAAAATCGTAGATTTCTGTGATGGTTCCAACGGTAGAACGCGGGCTTTTGCTAGTGGTTTTTTGCTCGATGGCAATCACTGGAGAAAGGCCATCGATTTTATCTACATCTGGACGTTCTAATCCGCCTAAAAATTGACGGGCATAGGCAGAGAAAGTTTCTATATAGCGACGCTGTCCTTCTGCATAGATGGTATCGAAAGCCAATGAAGACTTACCGCTACCAGAGAGCCCCGTAATAACTACCAATTGCTCACGAGGAATACGAACGTCTATGTTCTTTAAATTGTGAACACGAGCCCCTAAAACTTCAATAAATTCGTTCGGATTTGACATAATTCGCAAAGGTACAGATTTGTCGCATCAAAAATGGTTAAATCTATCTCAATTACTAACAAATTATGCCTGAGAAGCCTTCGATAAAAATTGAAAGAATGCTGTTGCGATAAAGAATACCACAGCGATAATTATAGAAACCCCTAGAATGCTAGCCATTGCTGGGAGCGCGAAGAGGCTAACAGCTAGGGGTAATAGGACGCCAAATAGTATCAGACTTAAAGAAATCAGATACAAATAGCGAACTAGACTCGGAACTTTTTGTTCACTACCTTCCTGTAATTGATACAGCTTAGGAAGGATTTCGTTGGTGGCATACTCACCGAGTTTAGATAAAAACACCTCGTTAAAAGACGAGTCTTCGAAGGTGTCGTTGTCTATAGACAAAGCGAGTTTCATTATTTTCTCTTGATGTCGCTCGTAAACAGTGTTTAAATCGAGCGCTTCTTTGTAAATATTGTATTTATAACCAAAGTAATACCACAAGCCAGATCCACATTTGTGTTCCAACCATTTTTCGATAAGACGTTTGTCGTACACCGCTGGCATTCTTATTTCTTCACTAATTTTTTTGTCTCTGGCAGAAGTATATAACAGCGACTTCATTTCTAGGTACAGGTTCTCGGTGTCTTGATAATTGTGATTTTCCTGTAAAAATTCGATGGCGAGCTTAGAATTGCCTTTATAAAACTCCTTGACTTCAAAGAAAGTTAGTCCAGAAAACTCTTCGTCTATATAAGAAGGAAGGCCAGATAACCATAGTTTAGAACGCAAGAGAATCTCTACGATAGACCTAAAATTGTGCATCTTTTGCGTAACCTCATTCAGCTCGCTTTTTAAGCCGGTTTTGGTGTTTTTAAGATTGACCACTGTCATTCCTAAATACACCATGATAAGACCTGCCAAAATAACGCTTAAGTAGATGAGTTTGTCTGCGATAGACTGTACGATAAGCACAAAACTTGGGTCTGTAGAAGCTTTCTTCCAGAGAGCGAAGAATAGACCTATGCACAGAAGCCCACTAATAATTAGCGGGATTAAACCAAGCACTTCTTTAGAGAAAGTCTTCTTCATTCACTTATAACTTCACTTACTAGGTTTGCACATAAAGGCATAAACGAGAACTCCAGCCTGAGTTACTCCTAAAAAAGTATAGCATACGAGCTACCCTACTCTAGAAATTGAGGTTAGTTAAGCATTTATTTTAAAGCAATTTTGAATGTAATAGTCTTAAAAACAGTCTATTACTATAGCCCCAGCTATTAATTAACCTCGCCTATTGCTGTAAAAAAGACGGGTTAACAACTCCAAAAATAGAAAAATATCTTAAAAACGTACTAAATTTCTTACAATTTGTAGTAAAATTCTCTCTTTGATGCCTTAGAATCCATCGGCTGTATCGTCACCTCGACGGTCTGCTCCGCCTTCTAATCGGCCATCAGGTAGTACCAAAATGCCATCTACTTTACCTATTACTGGAGAATTTCTTTGATTTATAGAATATCCACGTGCTTTTAGACTGTCTAACACGATTGACGGAAAAACATCAGGCTCAAACATGATCATATCGGGTAACCATTGATGATGAAACCTGGGCGCATTGACCGCATCTTGCATGGTCATATCGTATTCGTACACATTTAAAACCGTTTGCAGCACAGATGTTATTATTGTAGAACCACCAGGCGTGCCAACACTCATCCAAAACTCCCCGTCTTTTTCTACAATGGTAGGGGTCATAGAGCTTAACATCCTCTTCTGTGGAGCAATGGAGTTGGCCTCTGCACCGATGAGGCCAAACATGTTAGGTACTCCGGGTTTGGCGCTAAAGTCGTCCATTTCGTTATTAAAGAAAAAGCCCAACTCTTCGCTATACAATTTAGAACCAAAAGCTCCATTAAGGGTTGTTGTTACCGCGATTGCGTTTCCAAACTGATCCACAATAGAATAGTGTGTGGTTTCCATACTTTCGTACACTGGAAGACTGCCATAGCTCATATCGGCAGATTTTGTGGCTACATCAAAACTAAAGTCATCCATACGGCCATTTAGATATTCGTCGCTTATCAGGGTCTCTATAGGAATATCTACAAAGTCTGGATCTCCTAAATAAAAGCTACGATCTGCATAGGCACGACGTTCTGCCTCTGTAATTACTTGTATCGCTTTGGTAGAATTGTGCCCATATCCTTTTAGGTCGTAGGGCTCTACCATTTTTAAAATCTGCGCCAAGCACACACCGCCACTCGAAGGAGGCGACATCGAGATGATGCGCAAGTCTTTATAATCAAAAACAACGGGTTCTCTCCATTGTGCCTCGTAGGCGGCGAGATCTTCCATGGTAATAATCCCATCATGACCTTTAAGAAAGTCAACCATAGTTTGACCCGTTTTACCTTTGTAAAACTCACTTCGACCGTTTTTCTGAATGGCCATAAGCGTACTAGCCAGAGCTGGATTTCTTACCGTGTCGCCAGCCAAATAAGCTTTAGAGTACAAAGTTTTTTGTTTGTTAATGCTATCAAATAAGGGTCCGTAGCTATGAAATCTATGTTGCTGTTTTTGAGTGACTACATAACCTCTTTGTGCTAGGTCGATCACTGGCTGAAGCAATTCTTCCATAGGCATGGAACCCATTTTTTCGTGTACTGCAAATATCCCTGCAATGGTTCCTGGTACCCCAACAGCTAGGCCACCAATTTTACTTTTGTCAGAAATCACATTGCCATCTTCGTCTAAATACATATCCTTAAAAGCCGCCATTGGTGCTTTCTCACGATAATCTAATGCGCCAATTTCGCCGTATTGAGTACGGAATACCATAAAACCACCGCCGCCTAGGTTTCCGGCATAAGGGTAGGTTACTGCCAAGGCCATCTCTGTAGCGATCATGGCATCAAAAGCGTTTCCGCCTTTGGCGAGAATATCTTTACCAATTTTAGACGCTTCGGCTCTTGCAGAAACCACCATGGCCTTGTCTGCAATAAGACCTTGAACTGGGGTTTTTACTTCGTCTACAACGAGTTCTGGTGCATTTCGGCAAGCAGATAGAAACAGTAATAGGCTTAAGAAAGTATAGCTAAGTAAAAGTTTTAGAGCGTGGCTAGTTTTTGTTTGCATTGTTGTTGTAGTTCGTTAAAAAAGCTGCGAAATTCGGCTTCAAATTCTTCGTAATATTTTTCGAGTTCTAAGATAGCAAAATTCATCTTCGAACGATTTTTAGTTCGCTGATTCATCTGATACAGTATTCTGCCTATCCCTTTGATCGATGCGTAGCTCAAAAGCCAGTTGTCTGCGATCATATACGGCATCATTTTTTGAATTCGACTTGGCAGCACTTCATAGTTATCGTTGAGCAATTCGTAAAACTCTTGGGAATATTGTTCGAGCGGAATGTCTGAGAATTCAGACCAATTATTGGCCAAAAAATGATCGTACAAAATGTCTACAATTACGCCGCTGTAATGCCCGTAGTTTTCGTGAAGTCGCTTGGTACTTTGCTTAAAGGTAGGATGTGCATCTGTATAGCTATCGATAAAACGATGCAGCAAAATGCCCTTTTGAATAGTGGGCGGATATTTTAAATATTTCTTTCCCTTAATACCATCGGCCATAAAATTGCCAAGAATAACTCCGGGATCGTCTCCCGAAAGATAAATATGAGCCAGATAGTTCATGAGCGTGAAAATACAAAAAAGCCTTCTAAAGAATGGGCGGAATTGTATCTTTGCAAAAAATCGAACTACCTATGACATTAATAAAATCTATTTCTGGAATTCGCGGCACCATTGGCGGTGTAACAGGCGAGAATTTAACCCCTGTAGATGCTGTTTTATATGCGGCGGCTTACGGAGCTTGGATTAAACAACAACGCAACAAAGACTATTACAAAGTGGTAGTGGGAAGAGATGCGCGTATTTCTGGAGAGATGATTCAGCAATTGGTAATGCAAACCCTTGTGGGGATGGGCATTCATGTAGTAGATTTAGATCTATCGACAACCCCAACCGTCGAGGTGGCGGTGCCTTTAGAGCACGCCGATGGCGGAATAATTTTGACGGCTAGTCACAATCCTAAGCAGTGGAATGCTTTAAAATTGCTCAATGCCGATGGCGAATTTTTAAATGGGGCAGAAGGGCAAAAGATTCTTGATATCGCTAATACGCAGGATTTTGACTTTGCTCAGGTAGATGATTTAGGTAAAATTACGCTCAACCAAGCGTACATTGATATACATATAGACGAGATTTTAGAATTGCCTTTGGTAGACCTTGAGGCTATTCAACAGGCTAATTTTAAGGTTGTGGTAGATGGCGTTAATTCTACTGGAGGAATTGCGATTCCGTTATTGTTGGAACGTTTAGGGGTGCATCCTATTAAGTTATATTGCGACCCTACGGGAGAGTTTCCGCATAACCCAGAACCACTTAAGGAGCATTTAGGCGACCTAATGGAATTGGTGGTAAAAGAGGGTGCAGACTTTGGGATCGTAGTAGACCCCGATGTAGATCGATTGGCCTTTGTATGCGAAGATGGGAGTATGTTTGGCGAAGAATACACCTTGGTAGCCGTTGCAGATTATGTGTTGCGACATACACCAGGGAACACGGTTTCTAATATGTCTTCTTCTCGTGCCTTACGAGATGTAACAGAAATGCACAACCAGAGCTATAAGGCTAGCGCCGTAGGCGAGGTGAATGTGGTGGCTCTTATGAAAGAAACAAACGCTGTTATAGGTGGTGAGGGCAACGGTGGCATTATTTATCCAGAATTGCATTACGGAAGAGATAGCTTGGTGGGAGTCGCTTTGTTTTTGAGTCATTTGGCAAATCAAAACAAAAAAGTAAGCGAGCTTAGAGCTTCATATCCAGATTATTTTGCGAGTAAAAACAAAATCGCACTTACCCCACAATTAGATGTAGACGCCATTTTAAGCACTATTGCAAGCACTCATGCTCACGAAAACGTAAACACGACAGACGGTGTAAAAATCGATTTTGCAGAAAACTGGGTGCATCTTAGAAAATCTAATACAGAGCCTATTATAAGAATTTATTCAGAAGCAAAATCACAGCAAATCGCAGATGAGCTTGCACAAGAATTCATTGGCAAGATTAAAAAGATTGCCGGCATCTAATCCTTTTTGCGATACTTCCAGCGTTTATGAGTCCAAAGGTAAAACTCAGGGGTTTCTTTAATTTGATTTTCTAGCGCGTTTAAAAAACTGCGCGTTACGGGATAGTCGTTTTCAATACCTTCTGTTTGCAAGGGAACAACGGTGGCAACATAATAACCGCGCTTTGGTTTTTCTATATGCAAGTACATATTGACCAAATCTAGTTTGTTTGCCAATACTTCGCCACCTACAAAAACAGGGACTTGTATTCCCATAAAATTGTCCCAATGCTTGGCGACAGCTGGCCTTGGTGTCTGGTCACTTAGCATAAGTGTAATGCTATGCGTCTTTTCTTTGGCATCCCTAAATAGCGTTTTTGCAATCTGTCTGTTTGATACAATTTTTGCTCCAAAGCGTTCTCGAATATAGCGTACCAAACCATCATATTGTTTGTTGTCCATAGGTTTATAAACCGCATAACCTTGATGCCGTATACTGTCGTTTAAAATACCCGACCATTCCCAACTGGCATAATGACCACACCAGAGCATAGCGCTCTTTCCCTGATCGTATAATGGAACAAAAATTTCTGCATTGGTATAAACAAAACGCTTTTTTACCTCTTTATTAGAGATGGTATAGCTTTTAATATTCTCGAATATAAAATCGCAAAAGTGTTTGTAAAACCGCTTTCTAATTTGCTTCGCACGAGCTTCTGTGACCTCTGGCAGTGCCATTTTAATGTTGTCTAAAACTACTTTTTTACGATACCCCAGCAGATAGTATATAGCCCAGTAGAGCATGGTGCTGCAGGTATACAATAGCCAGAAAGGCATAATGGATAACAGCCAAATGCCTGCTTTTACGATTCCGAACAAAAGCTGCTTCATTGCAAAAGTTTGGACAAAACTAACTAAAATTAATTCATTAATTTCGTGAGAAACTTATAAGATTTAATGGGCAATCTAGATATCGTTACCCTTGCAATTATTGGAGCCAACGTGGCTTTTTCTCTAAAGGGCTTTAATGATTATCGCTTTTTTGAGGCGTATCGATTTAATATTGCGGCGATTAGAAGAGGCGAATACATTCGATTTTTGAGTTCTGGTTTTTTACACGTAAACGGAACTCATCTGTTTTTTAACATGCTTACTTTTTATTTTTTTGCTGGTGCTGTTCAGCAAGAAGTAGGTATCGCAGCTTTTTTACTGCTGTATTTTGCAAGTTTGATTGGTGGAAACCTATTAGCTTACTATTTTCATAAAGACGAATATCATTATAACGCCGTTGGGGCCAGTGGTGCGGTGACTGGGGTGTTGTATGCCTTTATTTTATTTTTCCCTCAAAGAGATTTGTATTTGATGTTTATCCCTATCCCAATAGATGCCTGGATCGTGGGGGTTGCCTTTTTGGTTTTTTCTATTTACGGAATGAAAAAACAATTGGGCAATATAGGCCATGACGCTCATTTTGGAGGCGCTGTGGTAGGATATGTTTTAACACTCTTATATGCGCCTTATTTAATAGAAGTCAATCAAATATTTGTTATCTTATTGGCAATACCCATTGTGCTACTTTTTATTTTAATCAAGCGCAAACTTTTATAACCTAAAGGCTTAATGATGAGACCCATTTTTATATTTATTTTTTTACTAGCAACAATTTCTATGAGCGCACAAACACCAAACCCGATTGTACAAGTAACTGGCCAAGGCAGTGTGATGGTCGTGCCTGATCAAGCAACTGTAAAGGTGCGAGTAGAACATACAGGAAAAGATCCCATCGGGATTAAAAGACAAAACGATAATGTCGTGCGTGCGGTATTGCAGTTTTTAGAGCAAAGCGGAATCGAGGCCAAAAATATAATGACCGATTACATTAGACTGAGCAAAAACTACGAGTATAATACCAAAACATATAATTACGCAGCCAATCAAGCCATTACGATTCAAATCAAAGATTTAGACACCTATGAGACGGTTATGAATGGTTTACTTTCTAGCGGAATCAATAGGATTGATGGTATTTCTTTTGGATCTTCTGAGCAAGCTACCTTAGAATCTCAAGCGAGAAAAAAGGCGATGGCAAACGCCAAAATGAAGGCAGAAGAATATGCAGGGAGCTTAGGGCAAAGTATTGGTAAGGCTGTGGTGATTAGTGAGCAGTCTCAGTCTTCTGGGCCACAACCCATGGGCAATTATAGACTCGCTAGTATGGAATCTGCAGACGCTAGTCCGGCAATGGCGCCAGGTGAACTAGAGATTAAGGTCTCTATTCACGTGACTTTTGTTCTAAACTAAATCATTCAGAAAATAGCGAAGCCAAGGTTTCGTCTAGCTGTTGTCCTCTTAAATCTTTGGCAACAATGGTGCCTTCTTCGTCAATTAAAAAAGAGGCTGGAATTCCTTTTACGTCGTACTGTCGTGCAATGGGGTCTTGCCAGAATTTTAGATTAGAAATCTGAGGCCAAATCAATCCATCGTCTGCGATGGCTTTTATCCAGCGTTCTTTACCAGTAGGTTGATCTAGTGAAACTCCAATAATATTAAACCCTTTATCGTGATACTCATTATAAGCCCTCACCAAGTTGGGGTTCTCAATGCGACATGGTTTGCACCAAGAGGCCCAAAAATCGATTAGGGTATACTTGCCCATCACTTCGTTTAAAGCTAGTTCTGTTCCGTTAGGCATAGGAGCGCTAAACAAAGGTGCTTTGCCACCAATATCTGTGTTTTTTACCGCTTCTAAAGAAGTAACAAGGGTCTTACCAAGATTGGTGTTCATTATTTGATCGTCTGTAGCATCGATAACGCGTTTCGCTTCTGTGAGCGAAATGTCTTTATTATCTAAAAGCTCGGACAGCACCATTATGGTAAAAAGCGAATTAGGATTATTCGTTATAAAGTTCTTTTTAAAACCGCGCTCTGCTGCGACTAGCTCGTTGTTTTTTTCCTGCAGAATCTGCACCATAACGCCATCTTGCTCTTGGCGTGCCTGATTGTATGCTTCTGTATTGGCACGTCTTTCTAAGGCCAAGGAACGAAGTTGGTCCATATACTCGTTGTACAAATCGTTAGAACGACTCCCAGAAACTCTAGAGGCCCAAATGCTATCTTTGTACACCGTCGCCTTTAAAGAACTACCTTCTATAAAAACCAATAAGTTTCCTTTGATGCTCGTAGCAGTGAGTAACCTTAGGTTTTTGTCTTTTACATCACTTAGGTCTATAGAAAAACTCCTGTTGTTAATAGTGATCGTATCGAGCACCTTAGGTTGGTTGTTTTCGTCCACTTCTTGCCATAAGAATGTTTCGCCTTCTGCAAAACCAATGGCGGTTCCTTTAAGTACATTTTCTTCTGGCGAAGAACAGGCCAATAAAATCACACTTAAAAAAGTAACAAAAGTAATTTTCATACGTCTAAAGAATTAATGATGCAAATGTAGTCAAATCTAACATTTGAAAATGTTAAGAAATTATTATTGTATCTTTGATTATAAGTGTGCTGTAATCCTTATAATAAGCTGATTATTAGTTGTTAAGAAATTGATTTGTGTTATTTTTTACTTCTTAACTCGACTATTGAATTAACTTGGACTAACGAAACCGTAAAACCAAACCATGAGTTTAAACAATCAAGAGTTTCCTTTTGATATTAAGATTGGCTTTAAAAAGTTAGTCGACTTTTATACGATTCAGCTTGAAGCCGGAAACGCAGACATTCGAAAACACGCCAAAAAAGTGTTGGAGTTGGCTAAGGATTACCCGGCCCTAGTGACGGGTTTAGATTCGGCCGCTGAGGTAGAAAAACATCAAGAGCAAATCGATTATATATTGAGCGAGTTGTTTTCTTCTGTATTAGAAACCAACGAGATTAAAATTGCTACCATCCCATTCAAAAATTTTATTTTTAAGTCTTCTAAGCGATTCGACGATATATTAAGTGCGGCGGGTAAAGATTTTGAACCAGACTTTAGCACCATTAGCGACGACGAATTTTATATAATGAGTTGTAGCATTATCTTAGGAATGATCTACGGAAAAAAGGTAGACCTGCGCAGGCCGTTTCACTACACTATTCCAGATAACCAGGGTATAAATCGCAGTTATCGCGTTTTATATAATGGCGATTTTATTGAACTGAGCAAGACAGACAGAGCCAAAGATATTACGGAGGAAGATATTCAGGAGTTGATAGAAAATTATGATAATGTTGCCTTGTGGAAGGAAAAATTTCCGCCTAGGAGTTATAATTTTAATGGTTTTGTAATTGGTAATATGTACGATGCGACTGTAGATGTCGCCCTTTCTGATTTAAAGGCCACCTTGCTCAAGCAAGAGCATACAAACGATTACGATATTAGAGATTTTGAGTCTATACTTCAAGCGATCTTTAATGTTCAGGGCATTAAACTCGGATTTTCTGTTTACAATAAAGAAGATGCTGTTTTTGAGCCTGTACCCATAAAAAAGAATATGAAGAGTTATATTCTTAACGGTCATAAACCCAAAAGTTGCAGTCTTGCTATTTGTGAACGCTCGTACGGGGCATTGTTTGATAAAAACGAATTTTATACGGTGACCAATGTGGAAAAATACCACAAACTCTACCCTAAAAATGCGCTTTATAAGTCTTTATATGAGCAAAAAATTGGCAGTGCTATTTTGGCCGCAATTAGAAGTGAAGGCGAGGTTTTAGGAGTTATGGAACTGGTCTCTAAAGACCCTCAAGCGCTCAATAGCGTAAACGCCAACAAACTTCATGATATCCTGCCTTATGTAACAGATTCTGTTAAAAATTCTAAGCAACGCGAAGAGAACCAAATCGAATTATTGATTCAGCAAGAATGTACTTCGATTCACCCAAGTGTTCACTGGAAGTTTAGGCAAGAATCTCGTAAAGCCCTTATGAGCCAGGAGTTAGGAGGAGAGGCTATCTTTAACGAGATCGTTTTTGACAATGTGTACCCGCTGTTTGGCCAAATAGATATTAAAGGCTCTTCTGGTGCTAGAAATGTTGGAATTCAGAAAGACTTAGAAGAGCAATTGGCGAGCATAAAATCTATTTTAAGGCTTGGAGCTACGATAGAACCTCTGCCTATTTATGAGCAATATGCCTTTAGAATCGATGCTTTTTTAGAAGATATAAAAGTACAATTACAGGTTGATAGTGAGCAGGTGATACGTGGTTTTATAAAAACTGCGATAAAACCATTGCTGTCTCATTTTGAGAATCTCAGTCCAAAATTAAGCAAGAAAATAAAAACCTATAACGCTTCTTTAGATCCTAAATTAAAGTTGGTGTATAAGCATCGTAAAAAGTACGATGAATCTATTATGCTAATCAATCGTACCATGGCCGATTTGCTCGATAAAAAACAAATTGAAGCCCAAGTGATGTACCCTCACTTTTTCGAACGTTTTAAAACAGACGGGGTAGAGCACAATATGTATATAGGGGAGTCTATAACCAAAAAGGCGTCTTTTAATAAGGTGTATTTGTACAACTTGCGCTTATGGCAATTGCAAGTGATGTGCGAGATGGAGAATTCGTATCAGCAATTAAAACAAGAACACAATCTTACCTTAGATGTAGCTTCTATGATACTGGTATTTAACGCAGCTTTATCTGTGCGTTTTAGAATGGACGAAAAACGCTTTGATGTTGATGGCACTTATAATGCGCGCTATGAGGTTGTAAAAAAACGAGTAGATAAGGCTTATATAAAAGGAACTGATCAACGCGTGACAGAAAAAGGTAAGTTGGTTATTGTATATTCTCAAAAGTCTGATGAGAAAGAGTATATGCGATATTTGAGTTTTATGCAGAGCAAGCAATACATTGGGCCAAATATTCAGATAGTAGATTTAGACGATTTACAAGGAGTCACTGGCTTAAAAGCCTTGCGTGCAGATATTTTATATCATGGCAATTCAGACTTAGGAAAAGAGTTTTATACCTATCAGGACTTGATGGACGAAATTGACTCTTAAAGGGTCACGCAACCAAATACTTACATATTTTCTCGTATCCCTTCTGCAAACTGAAAAGCGATCGCAAAGGTGATTACAGAGAGCACGATTCCAACAATGAACACAGTATACGTAAGACGCAAGATTTTGTACTTTCTGTTTAAAACAAGTCCGAGATAATAAAGATCTTTGGTCATGGATTTATAAATGTAATCCTTGTCGTTTATCATTTCGTTCATGGCCCATTCAAACTCTTCGTACTTCATCTTATGAAAATTACCAAAGAACAAAAGATTTACCTTTTTGTTGGTAACATCTTCTTTGGTAAACTGCCCGCTAGTCACATTGGGTCTTGTCGCAAGCACAGATAAAATCATAGACACGATACTAAAAACAATAAAGATTAGCGTGGGCCAGATTAAATAAGCATTTGATGGGTTATCTAATTTAGGAATTAGATTGGACAGAGCTAGCGATATAATAATAGCATTTACAGATAGCAAAATGTTGGCTTTAGTATCTGCGATATCGCTCAACTTGATATGATTTTTGAGGGTTACGCGATACATAGATTGAACCGCCTTTTCTGGGCTCTCATCTTTAATTTTTGCTTTGATCTTAGCGATTTTTTCTTTTTTCTTTTGCTCTTTTATCTCTTGTTGCTCCATGTAGAGTCTTTTTAGATTTTCCTCTTTTAAAGGTTGCCAATTTGCCTTGGCATAATCGGTATAAAAATCATGTTTGTTTACAAACATATCGATATTCACCGCGGTCCATTTCTTCCAAGAATAATCTGCGATTCCTAGAGCTTTGAGTTCTTGTCTAAGATATTCACAAGCTTCTTGGTAATAGTCTTTTGCAAAATGAGAGGCATCTGCATCTCTTATTATTTCTTCTAACAAATCAGTAGGTTGGTGTTCCATACGAGTTGCCAAAATGCACCTTTTTATCGTTTCGATTTGCTCTGTTGAGACCCCTTGCTCTGTTAAAAAAGGGATGGCTAGTTGCACGCTTTTTGCTTCGTGGTCTTCCCAGCCTTCTATATAACCAATATCGTGCAACAGTGATGCGATCAAGACCGCTTCTTCTTCTGATTCGGATAAGGAGGTGTTATCTACTATCTCTTTAGCACTTTTAAAAACACGTTTAGTATGCAATAAGTTATGGTACATAACATCTGGCGAAAGCTTGTTTTGCAACAGCTCGGTAACAAAAAGATGGGTTTTTTCTAAGATAGCCGTCATATTCTTAATATCATTTAGCCAAATTAACAAATAAACATTAGCAAACAGCACTTTGCCCTTAATTAGACGTTCGTTTAATAGTCGTTTTCACCGCTCAATTCTGACAGCATATAACTAAAAATTAAGAGCTAACGATAGATTTGAATAGCAACGGCACTACCAGCCAATGGTATATAATAAGTTTGGACCATCGGTTTTTTCTTCACTTACAAAGAGGGTGTTGTCTGCTTTAAAAGTGATTCCTTCTTTTTGGCTGCCTTGGTCTAATTTTATACGGGAAGAAGTAACCGACTTGTTGTTCAGCTGATTGATAAAATCAGAAATCAACCAAATATTTTTATGACTTAAGAGCGCCAAAGTCTTGGTGTTATAGTTGTAGTTGGCGTCTGTAATTTTACAATTATGAGCATTGTCGCACAAACGTATTTGCCCAATTTTACTGGCGTGAACAGTACCCGGTACAGCAGCACTCTTAAAAACATTGGTAACACCGTTATATCTGTCTGTTTTGTGGGTCTTACTAAAAAAATAAAAATAACCATCTATATAAACCATGGCTTCAAAATCATAAGTAATTTTGCCTTTTTTAGATACAGCCTCGGGAAACTTAACCTTGGTGGCCAGAGGTTTTACATTAGATTTACCTAGGCTAAAAGGAGCTTCTAGCCAGTATATCTTGAGCGATTTACGCTTATAATTATTGTTGCCTATGTCTGCGACAAAAAGTTGCCCTTTGTGATTTAAAGTTATCGCTTCCCAGTCTACATTAGAGGCGTTTGTTAAAAACAGTTTGGATGTCACATTGCAGCCATCAGGAGTGATACCATATACGACAGCATCGTTGCCAGAATCGTTTATTGCCCAAAGTAGCTCCTCGGTATGATCGTAAGCCATGCCGCTAATTTCTTCTAGTTCGTTAGGAAGCTCACATAAAGACACTAGTGTGTTTTGTGCCAGACTAGGGTAGAAGGGGTTCATTAACAAGGCTATGACAACGATTTTTTTCATATCACAAAATTAATTTATTCATCATAAATTTTAGGCGATTTAAGAAACAATTATGCCTTTTAAAAGTTCTTGAAATACCCTTAAAAGTATTTGATCAAAAACCACGTCAATACCAAAGAATTATTATCTTTGCGCCAAATAACAACTATGGTTTTAAAGTGATTTAAAGATCATTTTTGTGAACAGGCTTGGCCTCACAAATACCCTTAAAATTATAGCAATTTATTAGCTAGGATAATTTTGCCTAGTGCTTTAATGTTACAAAAAGACTCATTAATGATATCATTTAAGTGGAATCGAACTAAAAACCTGACACTCATTTTTTGTTTGTTCTTGTCTGTTTTTAGTGCGTTGTCTCAAACCATACCCACCTTATCTGGCAATGTCGAAGATTTATCTGACGATCAGGTAAAGGCATATTGGGAGCAGGCAAAAGCTCAGGGTTATACCTTAGAACAATTAAAATCGGTGGCTGCGGCCAGAGGAGTTTCTGCAACGCAAATCGCCGAACTCGAAAGACGCGTTACCGGTCTAGGTTCGCAAGAAGTAGGTTTAGAAGGGAGCCAGATAGATAATGTTCTTGGCATCGATGATACAAATCCTGTCGGATTATCTGGTTCTGAGAATATTATTGCTACAGAAGAAGATCCCTTATTTGGATTCAGTTTTTTTAACAACAAAAACATCACATTTACTCCTAATTTAAATTTACCCACTCCGGCAAATTATCAGTTAGGACCTGGAGACGAAGTCGTGGTGAATCTTTGGGGAGCTGCCCAAAGTACATTTGCATTGCAAGTAGATAGAACTGGAGCCTTAAGAATCCCTAATCTTGGGCCAGTGTTCGTGAGTGGCATGCAACTAGATGAGGCGACCGCTGTTTTAAAGACCAACATGAGCAGAATTTATGGTGGTTTACAAGCGGCAAATAGTAGCCCATATAAAATAAACATAGACGTTAATATCTCTAAGGTGCGCACTGTACAGGTGAACATCATCGGACAAGTAAAGGTGCCAGGAACGTATTCACTTAGTGCATTATCGAATGTACTTAACGGATTATATGCAGCTGGTGGCCCTACTAGAGAGGGTACTTTTAGAAAAATTAAAATTATAAGAAACGGTCAAGAGACGGTTTATTTTGATCTCTACAAATATTTTATCGAAGGTTCGCAAGTTGGGAATCTAACATTACAGGATCAGGATTTAATCGTGGTTTCGCCATATATCTCTCGAATAGATATTAACGGAGCTGTAAAACGAGCTGGTACATTCGAGATTTTACCAGAAGAAAGCCTGTCTGATTTACTTGAATACGCAAGCGGATTTACTTCTACGGCCTATAAAGATAGAATCGTTTTAGAACGAATCGAAGACGACCAACGCGTGGTTCGCGAGTTGCTTTATAGCAATGCGGCTAGTTCTGCCTTAAAAGATGGCGACCGTTTACAAGTTCAAAGTATTATTGATAAATATAAAAACCGAGTCGAAATTATCGGTTCTGTGTATCGCCCTGGGCCATACGAGTATACGAATGGTTTAACGGTAAAAGATTTGATCGAAAAAGCCGCAGGTCTAAACGAAGGGACTTTTATGGAGCGCGGTCTTTTGTTTAGATTAAAAGATGACGGATTTACACGAGAGTTGATTTCTTTCGATTTGTCTGATGTGATGGACGGCAGCAACCCAATAGCACTGCAACCAGATGATTCTGTTAGGCTTTTTAATAGCTCTACGTTAACAGACTCCTATACCATTTCTATAGATGGTGCTGTAAGACAGCCTAGTAGGTTTCCGTATATAGAAAACATGAGTGTACAAGATCTAGTAATCTTGGCTGGAGGGTTTAGTGACGACGCTAACCCAGAGGTGATTGATGTGTTTAGACGCATCAAAGATGATGAGTTCGAAACATTGGCAGAAACCTTTAGAGTTAATTTGGACGGTAGCATTGGATCTGCAAGTGATGGCAATTTTATTCTGATGCCCAACGACAGGGTTTCTGTGAGAAGCTTAAAAGGATTTGGAGATCAGAAAACGGCAGCGGTTGAAGGTGAAGTTAATTACCCAGGACAGTATACCATAGCGAGTAAGAACGAAACTATTCTAGATTTGGTAAATCGTGCTGGAGGAGTATCGCCCTACGCATTTGTGGAAGGCGCCTCCCTGATTCGCCAAAACCCTTATTACAAAGAAGACCTTGCGATTCAGCAAGTGACTAATATTATAAATGATACCACTGTTGCAAAATCTTCGCTCAATAATCAGAAGGAGTTTAGAGTTGGGATTAACCTTACCAAAATTTTGGAAGAAGACGGAGGTACAAGTAAAGAAAATATGGTACTCATGAACGGAGATCGTTTAGTGATTCCTTCTGTAAAAGAAACTGTAAAAGTAGAAGGTCGCGTATTGGTGCCTTCGATGGTGCGTTTTGACAAATCTATGACCCTGGCAGACTATATTGAAAAGTCAGGAGGCTTTGCAACAGATGCCAAAAAAGGCAAAGTATATGTAATCTATTCCAACGGAGATATTGCCACAACCAATAACTTTTTGTTTTTTAGATCGTATCCAAAACTAGCACCTGGAGCGTTGATTTTAGTGCCTCAAAAACCTATTAATCCAAATAGATTGTCCACTCAAGAAGTTATTGGAATTAGCACAGGCCTTACAACGCTTGGACTTTTGGTTGATCGCCTGTTAAGATAAAAACAAGGCAAAAACCTTAACTATATGAAAGAAGATTTCGCATTAGTACTGAGTTACATAAAAGACTTTTTTAAAAAGAGAAGTTTTGTGCTGCGCATCGTTGGTCTGTTCTTTATACTGGGTCTTTTAAATGCTTTTTTTGCTCACAAAGAATTTACATCTAAAACAAGTTTTGTCGCTCAGGTTTCTGGAGACGAAAAAATAGGGTCTGGTTTAAAAAACATCGCCGCGCTTATCGGGGTAAATTTTAACGAGAATTCTGACGCCAAAGATTTGCCGGTTTACCTTTACCCTAAAATTATTCAGAGTCTAGATTACCAGCGCGAATTGCTCAAAACGCCAATTCATGTAAAAGGATATGATTCTGCAGTAACACTTAGGTATTACTACGGCAAAATACGCAAGCCGGATTTGCCAACCCTGATCAAAAAATATACGATTGGACTTCCTGGTTTGATTATAAAGCAATTTAGATCGAAGCCAGCTGCACCTGTTCAGATAGACTCGGTTAATTATGTCTCTGAAGAAGAGATGCGCATGATCAACTTACTTTCGGAAAACTTGTTGTTTAGCATAGACGAAACAGACGGAACCATATTTTTAAGTGCGACCTTGCCTGAGCGAGTTGCTAGCGCCCAAGTTGCCGAGCGAGCAAAAGCCTTATTACAAGAAAAAATCATTGAATATCGTATTACAAAGGCAACACAGGAATACGATTTTATTATAAAACAATACGAGACTAAAAAAGAAGAGTATCAAAATGCACAGGCGTCTTATGCGAGTTATTCGGATAGGAATATGTTTAATACCACGCAAACTTCACAAATTAGAAAACAGCGCCTAGAAATGGATTACAACCTAGCGTCGGTGGTGTATTCTGAGCTAGAGACTCAACGTATTCGACAGGGAATCAAAGTGCAGGAAGACACACCCGCATTTATGACATTACAACCTGCTGTTGTACCTATCGAACCTACTAACGACAATGCAATTGTTGTTGTTTTAAAATTTGTAGCAATTGGCTTTATTATAGCGGTGTTACTTTATTTATTACTCATTGTTCGCGCTAAATTTCGCGATATCTGGAAAACTGTATAATTATTTTGAACTTATTAGAAATTGCCATATCGGCTGCTATCGATGCAGGAAGAGAAATTATGCGAATTTATTCTACCGCAGATTTTAATGTAGAAATCAAAGCAGACGATTCGCCACTTACCATCGCAGACAAGACTGCCAACGCCAAGATAATGACTTATCTTGAGCCAACAGGTGTCCCGATTATTAGCGAAGAGAACAAGCAAACCGATTACGAGGTGCGCAAGAATTGGGAACAGTGCTGGATCGTAGATCCGCTTGATGGGACTAAAGAATTTATTAAGCGCAACGGGGAGTTTACTGTAAACATCGCCTTGATAAAAAACGGAACGCCCAAGTTGGGGGTTATATATGTGCCCGTAAGTAAAACGCTTTACTTTACACATTCAGAAAAGAAACAATCATTGAAGGTTGTTTTAGAAAGCGATAGCGATTTTGATGTAAATAGTATTATAGAGAACGCAGCGAGTATTACTCCTTTGGAATCGCTTACGCCACCTATAAAGATTGTTGGAAGCAGATCACATCTTAACGATGATACGAAAGCCTTTATAAGTGAAATAGAAAAAAATCAGCCGGTAGAAATCGTATCTAAAGGTAGCTCGCTTAAATTTTGCTTAGTAGCAGAAGGTTCGGCTCATTATTACCCTAGATTTGCTCCCACAATGGAATGGGACACTGCCGCAGGACAAGCCATTTGCGAAGCAGCTGGTATTAAAGTGATAGACCAAACTACCCAAGCTCCTTTACTATATAATAGAGAGAACCTACTTAACCCTTACTTTTTGGTAACGCCCTAAGTTATGACCGATCAAGTTCAAGAATCACATACCAGAAGTATTTTAAAAGGAATTTCCTGGAGATTAGTGGCTACCGTAGATACAGTTCTAGTGGTATTGCTGGTTACTTGTCTTTTGGGAGAGTGCAGTCTGGAAGCCGCTGGAATGATTGCTGGTGTAGAATTCGTTATTAAGCTAGCGATATACTATTTACATGAGCGATTGTGGCAAAAGTTTAAAACTTCTAAAGTTGTCACTAAAAAAAGAACAGTGCTTAAATCCCTTTCATGGCGCGGGGTTGCAACTACTTCGACCTTTATTATTTCTGGATTTGTACTAGATAGTTTTGACGAAGTTGCTTTAGGGATTGCCATTACCGAGCTATTTACTAAATTTGCGCTCTATTATTTTCATGAGCGAATCTGGTTAAAGGTTCCTTTGGGAATGGTAAGAAAGAAATTTTCAAATTAATTGGAGGTGCAAGAAAACGTAATTCCACATCATTTTTCGATCAATCGCGAGCAGCGGGAGTCTCTTATGGGACAAAAACCAATGCTTTTATGGTTTACAGGATTATCTGGTTCTGGCAAGTCTACAGTTGCCAATGCTGTAGAACAACTGCTTTTTGAAGCAGGTTATCGAACCTACACGTTAGATGGTGATAATGTGCGTAAAGGAATTAGTAATAATCTTACTTTTGCGCCCGAAGACAGAACAGAGAATATTCGTCGTATTGCTGAGGTCGCAAATTTGATGGTAGATTCAGGACTTATTGTTTTGGCTGCCTTTGTATCGCCTTATACAAAAGATCGCGCAGAGATCAAGCGCATTTTAGGCGACGATAATTATGTAGAGATATTCGTAAACACTCCAATAGAGGAATGTGAGCGAAGAGATGTAAAAGGACTGTACGCAAAGGCGCGTGCAGGAGAGATTTTAAATTTTACTGGTGTAAACGCACCTTACGAAGCCCCGGAAAATCCAGATTTGGAGATAGATACCACCGAGTTTTCTGTAAGCGAAGCTGCTGCGCTAGTCTTTAATAGTATAAAAGAAAAAATAGCTTTTAAAAATGAGTAAATATTATTTAAATTATTTAGACGAATTGGAGTCTGAAGCCATCTTTATCTTAAGAGAGGTTTGGGCGCAATTTGAAAATCCAGTGATTTTATTTTCGGGGGGGAAAGATTCGATTTTAGTTACTCATTTAGCAAAAAAGGCCTTTCACCCTTGTAAGATTCCTTTTCCATTAATGCACGTAGATACTGGTCATAACTTTCCAGAAACTATTCAATTTAGAGATGATCTTATCAACGAATTAGGCGCTAAGCTTATCGTGGGGTCTGTTCAAGAATCAATAGATACGGGACGTGTTGCAGAAGAACGTGGTAAGAACGCCACCAGAAATGCACTACAAATCACCACGCTGTTAGACGCTATCGAAACCAACAAAGTAGATTGCGCCATCGGTGGAGGACGCCGTGACGAAGAGAAAGCGAGAGCAAAAGAACGTTTCTTTTCACACCGTGACGACTTTGGACAATGGGATCCTAAAAACCAGAGACCTGAACTATGGAATCTGTTAAACGGAAGACACTTTGAAGGAGAGCATTTTAGAGCATTCCCGATTAGTAACTGGACAGAAATGGACGTTTGGAACTATATCAAAAGAGAAAACATCGCTATACCTTCATTGTATTACGCACATGAGCGTGACGTTGTTTGGCGTAACAATTCTTGGATTCCAGTATCTGAATACTTGGTGTTAGAAGAAGGCGAAGAAATTCAGCATAAGAAAATCCGATTCAGAACTTTAGGTGATATCACTATTACTGGTGGAATCGAATCAGACGCAGATACATTAGAAAAAATTGCCAACGAAGTATCTTCAATGCGCAAGACAGAAAGAGGCGACCGGACCGACGATAAACGTTCGGAAAGCGCTATGGAAGACAGAAAACGTCAAGGATATTTTTAATAGTTAAGAGTGAGCACAATGCAATTAGATAACAATCAATTATTACGTTTTACAACAGCAGGAAGCGTTGACGACGGGAAAAGTACCCTTATTGGGCGACTTTTATACGATTCAAAATCAATCTTCGAAGATCAACTCGAAGCTATAGAAAATACAAGCAAGCAAAAAGGACACGAAGGTGTAGATTTAGCGTTGTTTACAGACGGGTTACGTGATGAGCGTGAGCAAGGAATCACTATCGATGTGGCTTACCGTTATTTTACTACGCCTAAGCGTAAGTTTATTATCGCAGATACACCAGGTCATATTCAATATACAAGAAACATGGTAACAGGCGCCTCTACTGCCAACGTTGCTATTATTTTGGTCGATGCGCGTCATGGTGTAATCGAACAAACCAAGCGTCATGCTTTTATCGCTTCATTGTTGCAAATACCGCATTTGATTGTGTGTATTAACAAGATGGACTTGGTAGATTTTGCTCAAGATCGCTACCGTGATATTATCAATCAGTTTGAGGAGTTTTCTTCTAAATTGATTGTAAAGGACGTTCGTTTTTTACCGATTAGTGCACTTTTGGGTGACAATGTGGTAAACCGTTCGGAGAAAATGGAATGGTATGAAGGTGCGCCACTATTGCACACCTTAGAAAACATGCATATTAGTAGTGATATAAACAAAGTTGATGCTCGTTTTCCCGTACAAACTGTATTGCGTCCACAACGAGATGGCTTTATAGATTACCGAGGATATGCGGGAAGGGTTTCTAGTGGAATTCTTAGACCTGGCGACGAGGTAACCGTGTTGCCTTCTGGTTTTACTTCTTCGATTCGATCTATCGATACTTTCGAAGGACCAATAGAAGAAGCCTTTGCACCTATGTCTGTTTCTGTCACTTTAGAAGACGATATAGATATTAGTCGTGGTGACATGATTGTTAAAATAAACAATCAGCCAGAGGCTAAGCAAGAGTTTGATGCCATGCTATGTTGGTTGCATAATAATCCAGCTCGTCCAAGAGCGAAGTATACAATTATGCATACCTCTAACGAGCAAAAATCTATGATAAAGGATATCGTTTATAAGGTGGATATAAATTCGTACAACAGAGACGAAGAAGACAAAGAGCTAAACATGAACGATATTGCCAGAGTACGAATTCGTACTACACGACCACTAATGGTAGACGAGTATCGTGACAATCGCAATACTGGAAGTTTTATCCTAATTGACGATGCCACGCACGAGACTGTTGCAGCTGGTATGATCTTTTAGATAAAAATATAGTGTATAAAAAAAGGCCTCGTAAATCACGAGGCCTTTTTTATTATAGGCGTACTGTAGGCGCTAAGCCACTAGGCGGCGCTACCGTTTGATCTGTACCCAATTGGGATAACCAGTGCGAGGTATAGGACCCCAAGTCGTTATTTAACTGCTGAATGCTCTGGGTATATTTTTTATCGAGGGCTTCTTTGACGGCAATTGGCATATCAATTTTTTTAGACACATTAACTCGCGCTTCTACCTTACATAATGCTTCGACTTTACTGGCGTCGCCACCAAAAAAGCTCACTACATCTTCTAAAAAGGCAATTGGCTGCTGACTAATGGCATCGTAAAAGCCTATAAGGATTTGTTCTTTCTTAAAGTATTTGCAATATCGTCTAATAGTTTCGCTATAATTATTGCGCAACTCTTGCTCTTCAGAATTGATAAACTCCATAATCTGGTCTGCCGTTACCTTAGAAATGTCGAAGTTGGCAATTTTACGAGTGTCATAACGATAATGTGACCAAGCTCGATCTGTTGGGTTTCTTAAAATAAACAAGATTTTTGCATCTGGAGCTAGTTGGGCCATATGGGCGATATCTTCTTCTTCTAGCATAGAATAACTGGGAGTGATTTCGCCGGTAAGTCCTTTAAAAGTAGAAAATAGGGACACATACCAGGTGTCGTTAAAGTTTCCGAAGAACCATTTAAAGTACCAGCGACTCATTTTAAACTTACCCTTTAAGAAGGTCATAAAGGTGATCAATTTCGCCTTGGCCAGCCATTTAATGTCAAACAAGCGAGCGCTTAGCTTGGTCTTACTTAGTTTGTTAGGCGAATTGTATTTTTTGTCCCGATCAAAGTAATGTAACTGTTTTACAGGAGGTAATTCGAATTCTGGAAGTTCTTTTAAACGTTGATATAGCCATGAGGTTCCGGCTTTTTGCGCTCCGATTACATAAAAGTTAATCGATTTATTCATAATTAGTTGGCGTTTTGTTTAACGTTTTGATTTGCTTTTTTAGCACTTGGGGCGCAAGTTAGCATTATTCCGTGAAGTACACAGTTTTATCGATAAAATAACAAATAGGCCAAAAATACGGGTATATACGCTACATCCTTCGCAAAAAAATTTGCATCTTTGCACTCCAAATTAACTTATAAAAATGTCGGTAAAAACGGGAATTTTTTCTATATCCCTTGATTTTGAGCTCCATTGGGGCATATTCGACAATGTAGACATCAAGGGTAAGGAGTTGTACTTTGACACGACCATCGAGTTGATACCCAGTATTTTAGATAAATTTACGAGCAACAATATAGAATGCACCTGGGCAACTGTTGGCATGTTGTTTAACCCAGATGTTAGTCATATTAAGTCTAATTTTCCAGAAAAGTTACCTTCTTACACTAATGCCAAGTTCTCAACCTATAGATTTATAGAAAATGAGCTGGACGAATCTAACGAGCGTTACTATACGGCTGTCGACTTAATCGATAAAATTAAAAGTGCACCAGGGCAAGAAATTGGCACACATACCTACGCCCACTATTACGCCTTAGAACAAGGACAAAACAAAGACGAATTTAAAGCAGATATTAAGCAAAGTGTTAAGCTGGCCCAAGGCAAGGGCATTGCTTTAAAGTCGATTGTTTTTCCTAGAAATCAGGTCAATTGGGACTATTTAGACGTATGCGCAGAGACGGGCATAAACATAATCAGGGTAAATCCTGACAAATGGGCTTGGAAAAGTACGGTAAAACCACTATTATTGAGAAAGATTTTTCGCACAGCCGATTGTTATGTGCCTTTATTCAACACAACCGTAGGTTTGAACAAACTAAACAAGACTAATACTAACCATTTTTACCTTCCTGCTAGCCGATTTTTAAAACCTGTATCGGGAGTAAAAATTTTAAATAAAATGAGACTTAAGCGCGTCTTGTCTGAGATGACAAAGGCGGCTAAGACAAACTCGTATTATCATTTGTGGTGGCATCCTCATAATTTTGGAAACCACCCCGAAGAAGCGATGAAAGAGCTGGATATTATAATTAGCCATTATAAGAATTTAGAGAAAGAATATGGAATGCTCTCGCTTAACATGCAAAACACTTACGAAAGGCTAAAAAATTAATTTAATGCAAAAAAGTACACAAAAAGAACCTATTATAATATTGGGATTTGGACGTTCGGGAACCACGTGGGTTTCTGATATTATTTCTAAATCGGTTGGAGGATTGATCCTTTTTGAACCTTTTCATCCAGAAGTTTTTGATCAAGCTAAGAAATGTTGTTATCACAATGGGAGTGATCAAGAATGTCTGAATATTACCGATAGGCAAATTGAACACACCCTGAATAAAAAGAATCGTAATAAATGGTTGATTCGCAACCACCTCTCGTCTAATTTAGAAGATGTGAGTCACGATTTTGCACACCAAGTTTGGGAAAACTGTGACGTTGTGGGGTATAAGTCTATTCGTCAAAACTTCTTGGCGCCTTGGCTGTATGAAAACGTTTCGTCTAAGATTGTGTTCTTAAAACGAGATTTGTTATCTGTGATAAGCTCACTTTTAAAGCGTAAACAGTTTTGGAGAGAATTTGGTTTCGATTTTCACGAAAAGAAGTTCTTAGAAGAAGCACTTGAGTCTGATAAATATTCTTATTTACAAAGGCAGGACCTTTTGGCGCTGTACAATAGCCTCGAAGAAGATTATCTTAAGATGACCTTTATCTGGGTAGTAACTCACGCGATAGTTGAACGCGATTTTGATCGCTTAGGCCTTCCGATTTTTGACTATAACGACTTTTACGAAGAACCTTATAAAACGACTACCAAAGTACTTGAATACTTGGGCTATGAAGATGTTAACTTGCATCCGTCGTATTTTTTCACACCGTCTATGCTTACGTTGCGAACCTTTCATAACAAAGCAAACGGAAGCGATTTAAATCCTGGTAAGTTTTGGACAGAATCTCTTACCAACGATCAAGTAGAAACCATCTTGCAATTGCAACACGAAATTTCCAACTTAGTTGATGCGAAGGTAGAGCATGCTACACAAAGGTAAAGTAAAGTCGGCCTTTAAATGGCAGGTTTTAAACATAAGCCTCCAGGCAATTTTACAATTTGTTTTTATTATGCTAAGCGCCAGAGTACTCCCAAAGGAGATACATGGTGCTTTTGCTATTATTAATTCTTTTGTGTTCGTGCTGTCAATCACCTCCGAAGGAGGGGTGAGCAATGCGTTAATTCAGCGGCAGGACATAAACAAAAATCACGTGAGTATCTCTTTTTACATCACGATGTTTTTGAGTTTATTTATGTTTTTATCTATCGCTGGCTTCTCTAAACCCATAGCACAGTTTTACGACGAAAAAGTAACCGCAACAGAGCTTGTTTGGGCTTCGCTAATCTTTATTTTTAAAGCTTGGGGAAGTGTATCTCGTGCTTTCTTAATAAGAGACTTTAAGTTTAAGCAGCTTTTTGTGTCTAACAACCTTAGCTTTTTTCTAGGTAACATCGTGATGATGTATGTGTTGTCCAAACTCGGGTTTGGCATTTACGCTTTGATATTTGGCTTTATTGGTACGCAGTTTTTTCAGTCGATGTTATATTTTTATTATGCAAAGCATTCGCTAAGATGGCATTGGAGAAAAGAAGAGTTTAATCAAATTTTTAAGTTTGGGTCTGGTTTTATGTTGCTCAAAATCACAAATTATGTGAGTGCACAAATCGATAAACTCTTAATCGGAAAATATTTTAGTGTAACTGCCTTATCCATTTATGAAAAAGGGCAGTTTATCTCAAAAATGCCTCCGAAGTATGTAGGAAATAGCATGGACGCCATTATGTTTTCTGCTTTTTCTAAGATTAACGATCTAAAACAAAAGAACAAGTACTTTGCTCAAATTGTAATGGCAGTAATGACCGCCGTGACTTTCTTTGCTGTTTGGTGGTATTATAATGCGACGGTGTTGGTTCGATTTATCTTAGGGGACAATTGGTTAGATGCTGTACCGTATTTAGAGATTTTTGCCTTCGTAATGCCGGCGATTATCTTAGGTAGATTAGGCGATATTATAGTTCGCTCAGAAAATAAAATGTTTAGCGGTATTCCTATTAAACTGGGTTTTATGACAGGAATCATCGCATCTGTCTTTATGTTTAAGGATAAAGATTTATTGCTTTTAACCGTTATGGTCGTAATCGTTTTTTGGTTACACGGATTTGCTATGCTCGCTTTGTCATGGCATATTTTAAAGTCAAAAATACGTCAGTATTATCTGGCAATTTTGGCTCCGATTGCCGTTGGTCTATTTTTTGGGGTAAAGAACTATTTACTCAGATTTTTAACAACAAACGACCTATATTTAACTGGAATAATCATACTTTCCGATGCGCTTATCATAGGGGTTGCGCTTTATATATTTAGAGATCATCCCATGCTTAAATCTGCGCTAGCTCAAATAAAGTCAAAAATATCCAAGCTTAGAAATTGAAAACCTCAGAGAAACCCCAAATAATATATATTGCTGGCTATGGTAGGAGCGGTTCTACTTTGTTATCGTTACTGCTCAATAGCGTCCCCGACATTGTAAATATAGGTGAGGTAAACTACTTGTACAGAACCAATCACGACGAATTGCCAGAACTTTGGAAGAAGCTTAAGACAGAAACCCTCGAAGCCTTGGATGACGATATTCCTCAGGAAATGGCCAAAAAACGCATTTCTTCTATACGTTGGTGTTTTATGAAGAAAAAACTTGGGGCGAAGCTCTTTAAAAAACTATGGTTTCACCCTGTCGACTCTATCGCAACGGAGTTTGGGGTAGACACCTTGGTAGATGCCTCTAAAAGTACCTACGGTTCCTTCACAAGACCCATCTATTATAAAAAGACTGGATACAACATTAAGGTAATACATTTGATAAGAAACCCTCATGGCGTGATGAAGTCTTACAAAAAAGGTAGAAACGTCTCTAATTCGCCGGTATTGGCTCCTGCAAAAACAGGTGGAGCGCTCCGCGGACTCCTTAGTTGGTTTATTACCAACACCTTAACAAGTCTGGTGTATCCGTTTCATGTTAAGCGAAAAAATATATTTGTCTTAAATTACGATAACCTAATTGCCGATTTTGACAATCAGATGACTCAGCTATTCCAGTTTTTAGAGATAGCTTTGCCACCGCAATTATTAGAAGACGAAATCGTTTTACAAGAAGACATAAGTTTTTCTGGAAATAGATTGCGGTTGCAAAAAACGATCACAATTAGAGAAAACAAAGTCACGAAAGGGAAGGGGATTGTCACATTTTTAGGCAGTATCTTTAATGGTGTTTACAAATTAATAGAACCGCGCTATGTTATTAAAAAAAATTAAATTTATAGGAATATTAACCTTCTTGGTTATGGCAACAACCTCAGTACATTCACAAAATAGCAGCAATCAGAACTGCTTTATTTCTATCATGGATTTTGGAGCGCAAATGAATGGCACTCACGACGATTCTGACGCGATTAGATCTTCATTAAAAGCGGTTGGTTATGCCTATATTCCTGCTGGAGAAAATGGTGCCAGAGTGGAGAGCACGATTGTGGTGGGGCCTAATCAGAACATCTTCGGGACAAGTCGGGCCAGTTTTATTAAAAGCTATGTACCTGCAGGAACATTTACGATTCGAGCAGAAGGCATTACCAATCTAGAAAGCGTTCATATTAAAGATTTGAGCATAGATGTTCAGGTAGAAGATGCCAACGGTATCCAGATTTACGAGTCGCGCAACGTCTATATAGACAATGTAGTGGTTTTGGGTAACAGAAAATGTAATACAGGAATTCAAATCAATGGCGGTTCAGAAAAAGGAGCTGCATGGAATCAAATTACGAGGTATACTATTACGCGCTGTAAACTTGGTTTAGAGCTCACTTCTAATACGGTGAACAACTTTTGTAACAGAAACTATGTTGGGTTTGGATTGATTCAATCTTGTACCGTAGGAGTGCGTTTGTATAGATCGAGTACCAATACGATTTTATCTTGTCCGCAAGGCTGTCCAACTGGAATATCTTTAGAAAAGGCCAGATTAAATACCATAGACACTTATATCGAGAATTCTAATAAGAATTCTATCATTATCGATTCGAACAGTAATTTTAATACGATTTCGGGTCAATGGAAAGTAGATAAATATATCGATAAGGGCAAAAGCAACCTGATCAATTTGAATCGCCCTAAAAACCAGCCAACCAAGCTTCATTGATGCAAAACAAGTTAAGCGGATTTGCTTATTATTTTTTAGTAGTAGCGCTTATTTTAACGCCTAACTTACCCATGCCTGCAAGTGCCCAAGGCCCTATAGCGCCTATGCTTTATCTAATGGTCTTTGGGGTGTTTATTTTTTTTTTACGAGAACGATTTAACGAAACCATCAAGAACCGTTATGTAGGGATTTTACTGGTATTACAGTTTACATTACTACTTTCTGATTTTTTAAGAATCTTGCTATTTGACGTTAGATCTGAGATTTATTATCCGCCTATTAGAATTGTTAACGCCTGTATTTTTATTCTAGGGATTTATTATTTTGTAGAGAAGCAACCTGAACATAAAAGCTACGGTCTAAACAAGACCATGATGCGGGTTTATATTGGCAGTATTTTTCTAGCCTGTCTTATTTTATATGGTCAAACCTTTGGTTTTATTCAGTTTGGGATGATCAACCAAGCTCGTACCTTCTTCGGAATTAAGTTGCCTTTTAATAAGCCGGTAGGAATTTTTGATTTGAGTGATGGTAAACTAGGAATCATGATTGCACCACTGTTTTTCTTTTATGTGGTAAACGCTTTTAAGAAAACACGATTTCATAAATTAAAATATCACATCCCGATCATTTTTATGTTGGGGCTGCTTATTTTGTTTTTACAGTCGCGAAGCGGTTACTTAGCCTTGGTGGTTGCAGGATTTGTCTTTTTATTAATCCAACCCGTAAAGATTACCAAAGTCTTTCTAACCGTAGGAGGAGCCTTATTTGTGCTTTTAGGAGTTTTTACAAATATCTTTTCATTTATTTGGAGCGGATTAAGCGGTGAAGGTATTTACGAAAAGAACGTAGAAGGCCGCGGCGAAGGCTTGGTTAATGCCGTAAATAAATTTCTTGAATCTCCCATATTAGGTGTTGGGCATAAAGATGCTATTCGCGTAGAAGGCATCTTAGACGATGGGCATATCGCTCACAATTTGTTTTTAGATCATTTATCTAGTGGCGGATTAATAGCGGCCCTGCCATTATCTCTCATGTTTATCGCCTTCTTTTATATTGCCACAAAAGCCTATCTGGCAGCTCGTAAAGCCAAGCATTTTAGAATCATGGGGTCAACAATTTGGCTCACGATTTCTATGATTTACATACTTATCGAATTGAGTTTTTACCGCGGCCTGTATAATGAGTACGTATATTATACCTTAGGCTTTGGAGTACTTTTATATTTAAACTACAACCTACTGTTACGTGAAAAAAATTCTGCACATATCTAATACCGACAAGAGCATCTTTAATTTTAGAATGCACTTGCTTATGGCGCTCCAACAAAAAGGGTATGAGGTTCATATTTGTGCAGCACCGCTAGCGCCCAAATTCGAGCAGAGCTTTAAAGAACAAGGGTTTGTTTTTCATCCAGTAGACATAAAACGCGGGCTTAATCCTCTGAATGCATTTAAATCTATCAAACGGGTTAGAAAGGTAATCAGGTCTCAAGATTTCGAGATTATTCATACCCACACCCCAACAGGAGGGATGATTGGCAGAATGGCAGCACGTTTAGAAAAACACCCAAAGGTTTTTCATACCACAGCGGGCTTATACTTTCACGAAAACATGTCTGCACTTAAATACAAATTTTTTTCTGGCATAGAACGTTACTTAACGGCAAAAACACAGGTCTTGTTTTCTCCTAACTACGACGATATGGAGACCTGTAAGGCCCTTAACATTAAACCCATTCATACGCTGGCATATTGTGGGCCAGCGGGCGTCTATTTAGATAGATTCCCAACAGATAAAAAGGCAGCCCTTACCGCTCAATTCAAACAGCAAAATGGGCTAGAAGAAGATACCATGCTTGTGGCCTTGGTCGCTCGCATGGAACGAGAAAAGGGCTATATTGAGTTTTTAGATGTTGTCAAAAAACTTAAAGACAACGGCAAAAAAATAGTTGGAGTGAGCATTGGAGAGGGTAGAGACAGCGAAATAATCAAAGAGCATGCTCGTACTCATAATATTGAAAACGTACTCTTTTTAGGCTATCAATCGGGAGTACCCGATTTAATGCAAGCTTTCGATGTATTGTTGTTTCCGAGCTATCGTGAAGGCTTGCCAATAGTTACCTTAGAAGCTATGGCCGCCCAAGTCCCTGTGGTGGCTTATAATATAAGAGGATGTAGGGAGTCAATCGTGCATGATAAAACAGGATTTTTGGTTACCTTTGGCGACACAAATGCCTTGTTCGAAAGCACAAATAAATTGCTCGAAGACGATAGTTTGCGAACTTTGATGGGAAAAGACGGAAGAGCTCGAGTGGCTCAACACTTTACCAGAGAAATGCACACCAAAAGGCAATTGCCCTATTACGAACATTTTGATCAGTAACCTATAGTATATGTATCCTTTTGTAAAAAGAGCTTTAGATTTTTTCTGCTGTGCGATCGCACTTATTCTTGCGTCTCCGCTCTTGATTGTGGTTGCCATTGTGATGGCCATTCACTTTAAAGGCAATCCGTTTTTTGTTCAAAAGCGAATTGGTAAAAACAACGTTCCTTTTAAGATTTACAAGCTTAAGAGCATGACCAACGAAAAAGATTCAGAAGGAAACTTATTGCCTAACGAACAACGTCTAACAAAAACAGGAGTTTGGCTTAGACGCTCTTCTATAGACGAGATCCCACAATTATTTAACGTGGTGCTTGGGTCTATGAGTTTGATAGGTCCTCGACCTATGGGACTCAATTATTTAAATCTTTTTACAGAAGAACAAAAACAACGTCATCAAGTGAAGCCTGGAATTACTGGCTGGGCACAAATAAACGGACGTGACGAGGTTGCACCCACCGAGAAATTTAAGATGGATGTTTGGTATGTAAATAACAGAAGTTTTGCGCTCGACTTTAAAATCCTCTTACGAACAGTCCTTATTGTCTTTAAGCGCGAAGGGGTAGATAACCGTGCTTCTGATGTGAATTTTCCAGACAACGGTAGTTATAACACCAACGTAAGCGGATCCAAGAAGTAGGTTGTTTTTTTGACTATCTTGAGAATAAACAAAGCAAGCTGCTTTATATTTGATCCTAATGGCTATCGAACCCATATATCTTTCTCCTCCTCATCTTGCTGCCTCTACTCAGCAGTATGTTAACAAAGCACTAGACAGCAATTGGATAGCTCCTATGGGGCCAATGGTTGATAGGTTCGAAGAAGACTTAGCAAAAACAATTGGAAACAATAGTACGTGGCTCGCTCTAAATTCTGGGACAGCGGCCATTCAGCTTGCCTTACGCTTGTTAGATATTCAAAAAGGAGACGTAATTCTTTGCCAAAGCTTTTCGTTTGTCGCCTCTGTTGCGCCCGCGGTTCAGTTGGGTGCAGAAGTTGCGTTTATAGGTAGCGAAGCCCAAACTTGGAATATTTGCCCAGATCATTTAGAAAAAGCGATTACATCTTACATGGCCAAAGGAATCAAACCAAAAGCCATTATTGCAGTGAGCTTGTACGGGATGCCTTTTGATGCTCAAAGGATTCAAAACATCGCGAAACAATACGATATTGCACTTATAGAAGACGCTGCCGAATCGCTAGGAAGCTCCTATAAAGGACAGCCTTCGGGCACATTTGGAGATTATTCCATCTTGTCATTTAATGGTAATAAAATAATTACAACTTCTGGCGGAGGCGCCTTAGGTGTTTATTCCGCAGCAGATAAAAAAAGAGCCCTTTATCTCGCCACTCACGCCAAACTAGATGCAGCTTTTTATTTACACGAAGAGCTTGGTTATAACTACCGTATGAGCAATATTATTGCTGCCATTGGAGTCTCACAGTTAGAGGTGCTACAAAATCATGTGGCTGCGAGAAGAGCCAATAATCAGTTTTACCGTTCGTTCTTTTCTAATTATAATGGCGTGTCGATTCATAAAGAACCCTCTGAGCACTACTTTTCCAACCATTGGCTTAGCTGTGTTACAATCGATTCTTTTTTGGTTGGAATTACTAACGAGCAGCTTATGCAAATGCTCGCATCGCATCAAATAGAAGCAAGACGCCTTTGGAAACCCTTACATACTCAGCCTGTTTTTAAAGAATACAAATACTTTGGTGAGGCCTTAGAGACTACCTTGTTTGACGACGGTTTGTGTTTGCCTTCTGGCTCTAATTTGACAGACTCACAAAAGGCCCGCATAGCCACAGTTTTAGAAAAATGCCTTAGATGCTGATTTACTGCTCGATTTTGTCGGCTAATTAGTTAACAAAGCATATTTTTATACTTTATAAAAACCTACCCTTTGAGGCCGAGTGCAGTTGTTTTAGTGGCAGACCAAAAAAGTAAAGCCAGTTTTTTGCGATTTATTGAGCAACAAAACAACGTTGAGTATCAAATTGACTCGGTTGTCGTATTCTCCGATTTAACTTCTTTAACAGAAAATACCGACGGCGATGTCTCGGTTTATTTGTGCTATCAGCTTTTTATTCCGTTTTATTTATTTAAACAGCTCATTGATTTTTGCGTTCCCTTACAAAGGCAATTAAGAATAATTGATTCAGATTTTTCTCAACCCAATAAAATAAGGCTACGAGATCTAACGGTAGACGATATGTTTATGCGAGACACGGGCTTCGATTCTAAGACTACTAGTTCAAAATTAGTGGATCAGTGCATATTGGTTACCGGAGGCGCGGGTTCTATTGGGAGTCAATTGTGTCGTACGCTCTGTCACAATCGCCCTCAAAAATTGATTATTGCAGACCAAAACGAAGCAGCTTTATGGGCTTTACAGCAGGAGCTTTCTTCGTTGGTTTCGAAAACAGATGTGGTCTTTCTGTTATTAGACATTACCAACCCAGACGAGTTGTCTTATTTATTTGAACAGTATTCTTTTACAATCGTCATTCATGCAGCAGCTTATAAGCAATTACCTTTGTTGCAAAACAACTTATTTGCCGCCAACAATACCAATTTAATGGCAACCGTCAACTTGGCAAATTTGGCAATTAAACATTCGGTTGCGGTTTTTTTAAACCTATCTACAGACAAAGCGGTTTTGCCTACAAGTCATTTGGGAACCACCAAGCGAGCGGCCGAACTTTATCTGTCTCATTTAAACAATCAAGCTCATATACAAACTCGTTTGTATAGCGTTAGACTTGGAAACGTTATTGGTACAGTAGGTTCTGTGGTGCCATTATTTAAAGACCAATTGCGCAATAAGCTGCCCCTCACTATTACTCACTTGGAGGCAGCCCGTTATTTTATTGCCAATAAGAGCGTTAGCGAGTTGTTATTAACTACCCTGTGGTTAGATCAGGAGGAAAGTGTTTTGATTTTTAATATGACCGAAGCCGTAAAAATTAATGATTTGGCAAGCGTATTAACCAGCCTTTATTTGGCTCAAGTAGCTATAACAGACACCCCCAAAACAGAAGTAATAGGATTGCGTGCAGGCGAAAAGTTGACTGAAACACTGTATTATCCAGAGGCCAAACTCACTAAAACTACGAATTCGAATATTTTTGCGGTAAAAGAAACTATAGACCAGATTCCTGATATTGCTGGGATTGTTAGTACATTAGCCTCCATAAATAAACCGAGTAAAACCCAAGAAATTGAGAAGCTACTCCAAAGTGTCCTCGCTTCTTAAATGATTTGTTTATACCTATGAAAAAACAATTGCTCTTACTATCGATTTTTTTGACCTGCTGCAGTGCCGCGATGGCTCAATGGCAAAATAGACAAATGGAGCTCAGTCTTGGAGGATTTGTTTCTACAGACGATAATCTTCCTTTTTGGCTACAAACCAATACACAAGGAGCCGTTGGAGCAACTACCAACTATTTGGTCGCTGGAAGCGGAGCTATCGATTATAGCCTTACAGAGAATTCTTTTTTGAGCGCTGGAGCTGGATTTTTTCTTCACGATGGTACATTAAACGACTTTGAAAGAGATCAGCTTTTTGTTTCTTATACCAATAAGTGGATAGAGGTGATAGTGGGTTCTAAGCACGCAAAGCAGCGATTTAATGGTCTTTCTATTAGTAGTGACAACTTTCTCAATGCAGGAAACAATCGTGCCTTGCCAGGAGTATTGATTCAATCGCCCAAGGCACTAAATTTATCGCAGACCTTTTCTTTTAATTACGGATTGGGACATTTTATGATGAACGACGATCGTTACGTTAGCGACCCAAGGGTTCATTTTAAGATGTTAGGGCTTAATGTAAAAGTGTCGCAGCGAGTTACCTTAGTTGGAGAGCTGCATCATTATGCCATGTGGGGCGGAACTTCCCCAGACCGTGGCGAACTACCCGATAGTTTTACAGATTTTAAGGATGTGTTTCTTGGTCGTGAGGGAGAAGGCGAAGAACGCAATTCTATAGGAAATCATCTTGGGCTGTACAATTTTGAGATGCATATTAAACAGAAGGCAGGAACCTATGTGTTTTATCACCAGCATCCTTTCGAAGACGGCTCTGGGAGTGCTTTAAAAAACTTCCCTGACGGAATTTGGGGTTTTGCCATGTTGCCCGAAACAGAAAATTACACCAGCGTATTTAAAGGGTTGGTATTAGAATATATACAAACCACGAGTCAAAGTGGGGGAGCAGGAGATGCTGGACGCGATAACTATTTTGGGAACAACATTTATCAAACAGGCTGGAATTATGAAGGTCGTGTGATAGGGATGCCACTCATTACTGTAAGAAACAATACACGCATCAAAGCGATTCATGCAGCGATTCATCTAGAAGTAAAAAAGCTTGAGATTACATTTAAAACAACCTTAAATAGAAACTTAGGTACCTTTTTTAATCCCTTCGATCCCAAACAAGATAATATCTATTCGGTTTTAGATTTGGGATATCAATTTAAAACCCTTGGCCACGTTGGTGTTCAGACGGGTTATGATTATTTAGGCGAGTTGAAAGATCAATTTGGAGTTGCCCTGAGATATCGATATAATTTTTAATTCGCATGAGCCATTTCCTATGAGTGATAACAAGAAGATTCTTGTAATTGGTGGCGGAATTGCTGGACTATCTGCTGCAAGAACTGCCCTACAACATGGTCATACCGTAACCCTTATTGAGGCGACAGATCGCTTAGGCGGATTGTTACGTAGCATTGAGATTGATGACCGTGCCTATGATATTGGCACTTTTATTTTTACGGGAGAACATCCTATGCTTACTATTTGGCCAGAAGTAGAACCCCTGCTCTTTAGAATGCAACGCCCAGTTAGGCGCTCTAGAGTAATTAATAAAGGGCATTACGACTCCTTTCCTTTTTCTATTAAAAACTTGGTAAAACGATCGTCTGTAATCGATTTAGCAAAGATTTCTTTTGGCTATATAGGCACTCTGAGCCCTAAGCAACCAACAGATTTCCCTACTTGGGTTGCCTCAAAAACAGGCAAGTCCTTTTATAAAATTACAGGCTTAAAAAATTATGTTGAAAGATTTTTTGGGTTGCCAGACCATCAGGTTTCTATGCAATTTGCTAGAGACAGACTTGGATTTGTAAATAATCTAGATTTAAAAACTTTGGCCAAACGCAAGCTTAAAGGAACTCGCGATACAAGCTCTATGTCGTATATACAGGCCTTTAAGATTTTAAAGCCAGAAGATGGCTTTAAGCATGTTTTTGGGACTATGCGAAGCGTACTAGAAGCCTCGCCCAACTTCGATTTGTCTCTCAATGAATGCGTTGAGCATCTCACTCAGAGCCCAGATGCATTCGATGTAAAAACAAACAAACGATCAGAACGTTTTGATCAGGTCATTCTTGCGGCTCCTGCTGCTTCGATACTAAATGGGCAGTATAAAGACGATTCAGAAACGGCAAAGAGCTTTGGGCTTATTTCGTTGTTTGTAAAAGGTAATTTAAAGCGTAAAACAGATGTTTTGCTCAATTACTCACCTTACGGGCGATGGAAGCGCTTAGTCAATTTTACAAGCCTTTACGAAGGACAAGACGATGCTCATCATTTTACAGTAGAAATCGTAGCTGGCGAAACTCCAGAGACCCAAGATCCAGAAATTGCCTATGCAGATTTTCTTAGTTCTATAGCGAAGCTGTCTATCTTTGAAGGCGATGTTACCTTGATGGGAACTCAGTTTACCCCCAATGCCTATCCAAAGCTTACTTTAGATCAGGAAACCTTGATCGAACTGCAAAAAAAGAAAATCAAAGACTTAGGTATTTCTATTGCGGGCAGACAAGGCCAACATAGGCATATTGGCAGTGGTAAAAGTGTAGCCACGGCAGTGCAAAGCGCCCAGGCTTTATCCAAAATTCCAGAATAGGCGTTTTCACTTGTTTTTTGTAGAATTTTGTAATTTTTGGCCCCAATTGCGTCAAAAAGCATAAAAATCATTAAAAAATAGCTCATAATTCAATAGTTGCTTAAAATAAAAACTGCCCTAAAAGGGCAGTTTTTTGTTATTCTAACTAAGAACTTTCGGGGCAGAGAAGTAGTCTTAATTAAAACAACTCTGGAGACTATTTTCATAGCATAGTAAAAAGTAGGTTCTAGTTTTTGACAAAGGTCAAAAGATCGGTTCCGCCGTTTCCTCCGCTTACATCTTTAAGCTCTAATTTTGAAGCAGTTCTGGATAGGATGTCCCAATCGTCAGAAAGCTCACTAAAAAGGGCTGGAGATGCAAAGAAGATATTAAAGTCTACATCATCATCGTCACTGGAATCGTCGCTGCTATTGCTACTCGAGTCGGTCACTGACCAGATACCGCTAACTGTCATAATATCGTTGGTAGCATCTAGCGTTCCATCTGCATTAAAACTAAACGAAAAGCCATTATAGTCGTTGGTCTCATCGTCGCCAGAATCTATGTATTTGCTAATTCTCCAAGTTCCGGCTTCTACGGTATCTTCTACTTGAGCGATGGTCTGATCGGCACTTTGATTACTATCGTTGGTGTTTTCGTCGTCGTTAGAACAACTCATCAAGCCAAAGCTGAGTCCATAAATAATTAATATTACAATTGCTTGAAACTTTTTCATAATCGTGTAGGTTGTAAGGTTTAAATTATAATTTTTCGAATACGAGTATGTCTAGTGAGCCATCGCCACCGCTTATATCGCGTACTTCTACTCTCGCTGGTTCTACGCTAAATACGTCCCAGTCGTCGTTAAATTCGTCAAAGGGAATGTCTGGTCCAAAGTCTAGTAATAGGGTATCGCCACCACTTAACACTTGCCAAGTACCATCGATTAGATCGGTATCACTTTCTGCTATGACGGTTCCGTCTGCGTTAAAGTCTAATTCATACCCATTATAATCTGCAGTATCGTTATCGGTATCGTCCATATACAATGCAACAATCCAAGTGCCGTCAATTAAAATTTCTTCTAAGTCAGAAGGAGCATCACATTCAACAGGAGTTCTACCAAAAACGAGAATGTCTTCAGTACCATCTCCGCCAGAAACATCTCTTAAACGAATGATGTTTTCGTCAAATTCTACAACGTCCCAATCGTCCATGAGTTCGTCTAATGGAACACCTTCACCAAAATTTAAGTTAAGGTCTAGACCAGAATCGCTGGCAGAAGTACTCCAGTCTCCAGGAGTAGTGCCATCTCCATTGACTGCAACCGCAGATCCGTCTGCGCCAAATTCGAACACATAGTCGCAAAATAGGTTGGTTTGGTCTATATCGTCAAAGTAATTGGTAACATACCATGCGCCATTTGTAAGCACCTCGATTAAAGCGGCTTCGTCGGGATCGCCGCCACCGCCATCGCCGTCGCAGTCGCTTTCAAATCGCAATCTGTCGTCGCCTAGGCGTAAATCTACCTCAGACTCGCCTGGCTCAAGTTCTAGTTCGTGCAGGTTCCAGTTTGCATTAAAGTCTGGAAGTTCTGGAATATCGATTTCTACGGTAATGTCGTCGCCAGCGCCATCTGCAGTCCATGTTCCAAAGAATTCATCACCGTCAAATGCTACTATAATTTCGCCACTTTCTGTAAAGGTAAAGTCATACCCATCATAGTCGTCTTCAAGGTCTTCGTCGTCACGCTCCAATTTGTCTACATACCAAGGTGAACAGGCTATAAGAATGTCTTCTAAATCGTCTGTAGTACAGTCTTCGCAGTCGTCGTCATCGTAGTCATAGTCGTCGTCTTCGTCGCAGCTATCTTCTGCCTCTTCGATTACGTTTTCTAGTTCTACCAAACTATTGATCTCTACCACAGTGTCATCTGCCAATATTACATAAATCGGAAATTCAATATTTATGACTTCGTCGTCTTCTACATCTTCTAGGAAGGCATAAAGTTCTGCATCGCTTTCGATGATAACCGTTTCTAATTCTTCTGTTACAGTATTAAACACCGTCGCAGTAATAGGATATTGAAAGTCTAAACATTCAATGTCGTCGTCACTGTCGCCTTCACCTGGGCAGGTGAGTACCAGTGCTAAAAATTCGTCTATATTATTTATAGTAACCACCGTAAAGTCGGCCAGGGTTACTGTAATAGGAAAGACAATCTCGACAGTATCCACATCGTCGTCTGATTCGTCAAGAATATCTTCGATGAGTTGGTAATCTGCCGGGCTGTTTACCTCTACCGTAATGCCGTTTACGATAACGGTTACAGGTAAATTAATTACAAAACAATTGGCGCTGTCGATAATATTATCGATCGAGCCATCGATTAATGCTACTCGCTGCATGAGCGAGGCTACCATAGAATTAGGGTCTAAGACTTCTTCTTGGGGGGCTTGAATAAGTTCTGATTCTTCTTTACGACATCCTGTTAAAAGAAAACTGGATACGAAAAAAAGAAGAAGTACGTTTTTAAGAAGTGATTTCATGTTGAATAATTTTAGTTCGCTTTGATGCGTTTATTACTTAAACAACCTCAATCCTAAAAGTCCTGAGATAAATCATAAAAAGTGCAAATTCTTTTTAAGTATCTTACATCAAATTAACTTTTTTGACGCACCAACTCCATAAAAATGTTTGCGAAACTTCTGTTTTTGAACGTGTTTATAACACCTACAAAAAAGACGTACATGACTTTATTTACTATAAGTATGGTAGCCAGTGCGAACCCAACGACAAAATGCAAGAGGCTTTTATCAAACTTTGGGAGAACTGCGCAAAAGTGACTCCAGAAAAAGCCAAGTCATTTTTATTTACGGTCGCCAATAATATGGCACTGAACGACATTAAACACCAAAAGGTGGTATTAAAACATCGTCTGGAGCAACCTAAGAGTTATTCTAACGAATCGCCCGAGTTTCTTTTAGAGAAAGACGAATACTTTACAGCCTACCAAAAAGTACTAGCATCGCTCTCTCAAGAACAAAGAGTGGCTTTTACCTTGAGCAAAATAGAAGGTAAAAAACATCAAGAAATAGCTGATATGTTAGGCGTGACTAAAAAGGTAGTGGAGTATCGAATTTACTCAGCTTTTGCTGTGTTAAAAAAAGAATTAGAAAATTTTAAAATAAAATAGTCAGGATTTTTGTCCATACGATTGTTATAGTTGTAAGAGAGAAATAGCATGGAGCGAGATTTACTTTTAGAAAAATATCTTAATGGGAGTTTGAGCCCCGAAGAAAAAACAATCTTCGAGGCCCGACCTGATTATGATTTTAATAAAATGTTACTCGAAGATGCACAGGCCTTCAAAGCATCTGAGTTTTCACAACCAACAGATTTTGAATCCTTACAAGCTAAATTACCGAGCAAACCAATTGAGAGAAGCTCTTTAGGGAGGCCATTACTGCGCTATGCCGCAGTGATATCGATTGCTGTAGCGTCTTACTTTCTGTTCTTTTATAATCAGCTTACTACGTTTAGTACCCAGCTGGCCCAGCAAACTACAGTGCAACTCCCAGATGCATCTACAGTTACCTTAAATGCTTTATCGAGTATTGCTTTTGACCAGGACAGTTGGGATAAAAACAGAAGTATTGATTTAGTGGGGGAGGCATACTTTAAAGTTGCCAAAGGCGCCACCTTCGATGTAGTTACAGATCTAGGAACTGTACAGGTACTAGGAACACAGTTTTCTGTAAAACAGAGAGAGGGTTATTTCGAAGTACTATGCTACGAAGGAAAAGTGAGTGTTTTAGGCTTACCCACTTCTGCAGAGTTATTGCCTGGAGAAGCGATACGATTGCTCGACGGACAAATAGAAGAATTCAGTTTTAATCAACCCAGTCCGAGTTGGATCGATAAACGCAGCAGTTTTAATAACGTACCCTTGACTCAAGTATTGGCGGAATTTGAACGTCAGTACGATGTTAGGTTTATTATAAATACTATTGATACAGAGACGCTCTTTCATGGTGTCTTTGTACACGATAGCCTCGAAAATGCCCTAAAACAAATCACCTTACCCTTATCACTTACTTATGTTATTAACGACGACAACACCGTTCAATTAAACAAAAGTGAGACAAATTAAAGGGGTATTAATTGTAGTTTTTATGATTTTAAGTGGTTCTTCTTGGTCTCAAGAAGAAACCATAGTACAACCCTTAGCTCAAACGCTCGATGAGATTAGCGAATACCATGATGTAGATTTTAATTATGATCAAAGTGTAGTTGTAAATCTGCAAACGTCAGATATAAACATACAGGACAACTTGCCAAACATTTTAGCTGCACTTACCAGACAAACGGGCTTGCGTTTTAGTTATCTAGATGATAATTTGATTAGTGTGACACGAGCAAATGTGCGTTTGCTATGTGGTTATGTAAAAGACAAAGAAACGATGTACGCCCTTGGTGATGCCACTATTCAAACATCGGACAGAGCGGTTACGGCAAATATCGACGGTTATTTTGAGATAGAAATTACCAATCCAAATCAAATTGTAAGCGTTCGTTATTTAGGATATAAAACCCTTAACAGGGCGTATCAGTTTTTTAAAAAAGACAGCTGTGAGTCTATATATATTGTGGCAGATCAGCAGCAATTACCTCAGATATTTTTACAGGGCTTTTTGGTTCAGGGAATCGATAAAAAAGACGACGGTGCCGTCGTGATGGATTTTAACCGATTTTCTATACTCCCAGGAGTGATCGAGGCAGATGTGTTACAGGCTATTCAGGCCTTGCCCGGAATATCGAGCATAAATGAGACGGTTTCTAACGTAAATATTAGGGGAGGTACTCACGACCAGAATTTAATTATGTGGGACGATATTAAAATGTATCAGTCGGGACATTTCTTTGGCTTGATATCAGTGTTTAATCCGCAGATGAATCAAAAGGTTACACTCACCAAAAACGGAACCCAAAGTAGTTATACAGATGGTGTATCGGGCACTATCGCGATGAGCACATCACAGCGGCTCAACACCCATTTAAAGGCCAATGTTGGTGTTAATCTGGTTAATGCCGACGCCTTTATGGACCTACCCATTGGGTCTCATTCTTCTTTACAAGTTGCTGGTAGAAAATCATTGAGTGATTTTGTAAAAACGCCAACATACGAACGATATTTTGACAGAATTGCTCAAGATACAGAGGTGCAAAACAATACGAATAATGCTATTAATTCTGAGCAAGAGTTTGACTTTTACGATCTGTCATTACGGTGGCTCTATCAAATCAGTGATAGCGATTTACTACGGCTTAATTTTTTGGTGATTAACAATCAACTTGTTTTTACAGAATCTGATCTTGTAGACGAACAACTTGAATCCCGCGAGAGCTCTGTACAGCAAAACAGTATTGCCGCCGGTTTGTTTTATAGCCGTAAATGGAACGAACTTTGGGAGAGCAGTATTCAGGCATACAATACAGATTATACCCTAAAAGCCATCAATGCCAATGTGAGCGAGCAACAGCGTTTTTTACAAGAAAATTCGGTGTCAGAAACTGGTATTAGAGCACAAACTTCATATCTGGCAACAGATCGTATCAATACCAAGTTGGGGTATCAGTTTGTCGAGACAAAAATCACAAATCTAGACGATGTTGACAATCCAATTTTTAGATCCTTATCGGGTGAGGTAGTTCGCACCCACAGTGGTTTTCTAGCTGGAATTTTTAAAAACGAAACCTCTAACACACGTTTGGAGCTTGGCAGCCGTTATATTTATATTCCTAAGTTCGACACGCATTTAATAGAACCAAGACTTAACTTTAATCAAGGCATAACACCAGAGGTAACTGTCGAGGTTTTAGGAGAGTTTAAAAGTCAAATTACCTCGCAGATTATTAATTTTCAGAATGATTTTCTGGGAATCGAAAAAAGAAGATGGCAGTTAAGTGATAACGACAGTATTCCCATAATAGAGAGCAAACAAGCCTCGGTAGGGCTAAGTTTTCATCCGGATTCTTGGCTAATAAATATAGAGGGGTACTACAAACAAGTAGATGGTATTACCACTCAAAGTCAAGGATTTTTAAACCAATTTAGATTTGCTAGAGAGGCAGGGTCTTACACCGCAACGGGCATAGACGTACTACTGCGTAAAAACATCTGGCGATTAAATTTATGGGCAAGCTATAGTTTTCTAGAGAGTGACTATACTTTTAAGACATTAAGCACCACAGAATTTGCCAATAACTTTAGAATCAGTCATGCATCGTCTGTGGGATGTACCTATGATCATAAAAATTTACGACTTTCTGTGGGCGTAAACTATCATAGCGGAAGACCTTTTACAATGCCAGATGCCCAACTTCCTGTTGCCAATGGTGGGATTAATTATGATTTTCCCAATTCGGCCTTATTAATAGATTATTTGCGACTTGATGCTTCTGCTATTTATACGGTTCAATTTAAAAAGACCAGATTACAAATAGCCGCTGCACTTTGGAATGTGCTCAATAAAGAAAACATTCTAGACAGCTATTATCAATTAGATGCCAACTTAGAGACGGCAGAAAGAGTAGATCAGCGTTCCTTAGGGCTTACTCCAAATGCCTCCCTGCGCTATTATTTTTAAACTCTAGATTCTAAATTAATTAGTCTCCACTTGAAAGAGTATAGGTAACGAATATAGCACGCCTACGGGTTTACCGCGTTGTTTGCCTGGAATCATTTGGGGTAAGGACCCAACAACGGCTATAGCCTCTTTTTCCAGCCTTGGATGTGGTGCTCTTGCACGAACATCAATTACATTACCATGTTTGTCTATTTTAAATTGCACGCTTATACGTTGCCGACCTTCTAAACCTAATTCCGAAGCCAACTCTGTGTCAAAGTTTTTCTGAACAAACTTCATGACCCGATCAGAAAGGCATTGCTTTTTATCTGCTTTGCTAGAAAGATTTTCACAACCAGGATAAATAGGAACGTCTTCGATTACCGCAAAGGGAATACTCTCTACTTCTTCGTCTTCTATTTCTTCGATCTCGTCTACATCTACTACGTCTTCAATCGCTTCGTTTTGATCTGTTTCTGTAGATTCGATCACGGTTTCTTCGATATCTAAATCGTCTTCAACAATTTCTATCACCTGCTGAACCACTGGCGGCGGTGGAGGTGGAGGCGGCATATCGGCAACTTCTGTAATAGGAATTTCGTCTTCAAATTCTGATTGAAGGGCAAGGTCTTCTATAGAAATTTCTTGCTTTTCTGTAGATTGCCACTCCATAGCTCTCCAAGAAATAAAGAGCATTAACGCCAATCCTGCTAGGAAAAATATGTTACTCCAACCGTTTAGATTTGCCTTGGGACTTTTCTTGACTTCCATAATATTCGATTTTGTTACCTGAAAGTAAGGCAATTACAAAACGAAAAATATGACCATTATCAGCTCAGTAGGCCAACAGCAAATTTTAACAATCTCTTTTAAGGATAGATCGAGTACAAAAACAACCTAAGCAATATTTAACAATGGATTACTCCTTGTTGTGAACAGGGCAATCTTTGCAATCACATTCACCTTCTTCGTGATTGCAATTGCCATCTGCATGCATGGTACATGTTGCTTTCCCAGCATGTTCTGGACAATCTTTGCAGTTGCATTCGCCTTCGGGATGCTTGCATTTGCCGTCTTTATGCATGCTACATTTTTTGGCATCGCCATGTTTGGCACATGCTTTACAATTACATTTTCCATCCTCACATTTACAATCTCCGTCCTTGGTACATTTGCATCCACTAGCATGCGCTACTTGTTTTAAGTCCATTTTACAAACGGGACAAGTACCCATTTCTTCATAGGTTTTACCATCTTCACAATCCATCGGGCATATATATGCTATTTCTTTGGCATGATCATGGTCTGCTCCGTTGTTATCATGTCCTTGTTTGTCTTTACAAGAAACCACCACAGTGGCCGATAATATTAAGAGAAGAATCGTTGAGAATTTAAATAGCTGCTTCATGGCGGTAGAATTAGTTGTGGTATTAAATATAATATTAATTTACCAACAACAAATCACTTACTTCCCAATACAAAAATTGGCAAAGATATTGCCTAACAATTCGTCGTTGGTAATTTCGCCAGTGATCTCGCCTAAGTGATATAGGGCTTGTCGTAGGTCGATTGCGAGTAAGTCGCCACTGAGTTGGGCATCGATTCCTTGACGCACTTTGGTGATTTCTTCTAAGGCTTTGGTGAGCGCATCATAATGACGGCTGTTGGTCACGATGCTTTGGTCGTTCTTTAAAGCTCCAGTATTTACAAATTCGAGCAGTTTGTCTTGCAATTCATCTACACCCATACCTGTCTTGGCAGAAAGTAGCAAAGTGTTGCATTTTGGGTGATCTTTTGCCACCTCTTGCATAAATGAACTCAACACGCTCGCCTTATCTTCACTAATTAGATCTGCCTTGTTGGCCACAAGAAGTACAGGTTTTAAGGGGTTTTTATGCACCAATTGAGCCACATCGGCTCCATAGGTTTCTTGTTGATTGTAGATACGATCGGCTTCTTGCATCACAATCACAACCTGGGCTTGAGTAATTTTTTCGAAGGTCTTTTTTATACCGATAGATTCTACACTATCCTTTGTATCTCTAATTCCAGCCGTGTCTATAAATCTAAAGTTAAGACCACCGATGGTGATTTCGTCTTCTATGGTATCGCGTGTAGTTCCTGCGACCTCAGATACTATGGCGCGCTCTTCGTTAAGCAAGGCATTGAGTAGGGTAGATTTACCTACGTTTGGTTGACCAACAATTGCAACAGGAATACCATTTTTTATAACATTCCCAATGGCAAACGAATCGATGAGTTTTTTAAGAACCTCTTGCAATTCAACGATTAGTTTTTCGAAAGCAGCACGATCTGCAAAAGCGACGTCTTCTTCTGCAAAGTCTAGTTCGAGTTCTATAAGGGAGGCAAAGTCTAGCAGTTCTTGCCTAAACTTAGCGATTTGATGTGTAAAGCCTCCACGCATTTGTTGCATAGCCACTTGATGAGCTGCCTCGCTATCACTAGCGATTAAGTCTGCAACAGCTTCTGCTTGAGAGAGGTCCATTTTACCATTGGTAAAGGCGCGCAGAGTAAATTCTCCTGGTTTGGCCATTCTTGCTCCCTTTGATAATAATAGCTTAATAATCTCTTGCTGAATAAAGGGGCTGCCATGACACGAGAACTCTATTACGTCTTCTCCGGTATAACTGGTTGGGTTTTTAAAAACAGTTGCCAAAACTTCGTCTAGTGTGCGTGTGTTGTCTTTTATATGCCCGAGATGCACCGTATGTGTCGCTTGTTTTAATAAGGATTTACCAGAAACAGATTCAAACACATCGCTGGCGATCGCAATAGCATTTGGTCCAGAAAGCCGTATCACAGCAATCGCGCCAGCCCCAGCTGGGGTTGCCAAAGCTACTATAGTGTTATCGTGAATCATGCTGCAAAAATAAGCAATTACCCAACAGCGTGCTGTAACATTTTAAAAGAGTGATCGACTAATATTTCAAACATGCACGCTATGAAAGTTTTAACGATAGACAAAAAGACCAATACCGCAATTATCAAAACCCAAAAACTATGGCTTACGCTAGTATTAGTAATGGGTATTATGTTTATGGCGGGCTATGGTCTTGGGAATATCATTGCAAAACTCTTCTTATAATTTTTAAACAAACCAAACAACACGATACAAAAAATGGAAGTTATACATCAACCAGGTGACAAAGTAGTCAACAACCAATTATTGGTACTTATGCATCTGTCTCAATTACTAAATTATATCACTGGCTTTGGTGGTCTTATTGTACCCCTAATTATTTGGGTAACCAATAAAGACCGCGTACACGATATGGACAAGCAGGGCAAAGAAGTGGTTAACTTTCAGATTAGTACCATGATTTATGCGCTCATCGCAATTCCGTGTATACTTTTATTCGGCTTGGGAATCTTGATGCTAATCGCCATAGGGATCCTCGCTTTTATCTTTCCTATTATCGGAGCCATTAAGGCCAGTAACAACGAACACTTCGAATATCCGTTCACCATACGGATTATTAAATAAGTTTGAATTAGATATATAAAAAAAGCCACTCTGCGGAGTGGCTTTTATAATTAACACTAAAGTATGCCTGCTTAGCTATTAAGCATCACCGGCATCACGAGCATGGTTATATGCTCGCCTTCGTCCAAACCGTCTACTGGGGTAAGAATACCCGCGCGGTTAGGAAGCGACATTTCTAATGAAACATCTGTAGCGTTCAAATTCCCCAACATTTCTGAAAGGAATCTTGAGTTAAAGCCTATTTGCATATCGTCTCCTTGATAATCACAAGTAAGGCGTTCTTCTGCTTTATTGCTATAATCTATATCTTCTGCAGATATGTTAAGCTCGGCTCCAGCAATTTTTAAGCGAATCTGATGCGTAGTTTTATTCGAGAAGATAGAAACCCTGCGCACAGAATTGAGCAATTGGTTTCTGTCAATCGTTAATTTGTTTGGATTCTCTTTTGGAATCACAGCTTCGTAATTAGGGTACTTACCATCGATTAAACGACAAACAAGCTCAATATTCTCGAAACTAAACTTGGCGTTCGCTTCGTTATAGGCGATAGTTACTTGTTCTTCGCTTCCGGCCAAAATTGACTTAATCAAATTAAGTGGCTTTTTAGGCATGATAAACTCTGCAGGTTCGTTGGCAGCGATATCTTCTCTGGTATATTTTACAAGCTTATGAGCATCTGTGGCTACAAAGGTTAAGCCATCTGTTGCGAACTGAAAAAACACCCCGCTCATCACCGGGCGAAGGTCGTCGTTTCCGCTAGCAAAAATCGTTTTAGATACAGCCGTTGCCAGTACATCTCCCAAAATAGTAGTAGTACTCGGGTCTGTCAGTTCTATCGCCGTAGGAAAGTCTTGCCCGTCTGCATAGGCCAAGGCATATTTACCATGGTTAGAACTAATCTCAATGGTGTTATTATCTTCTACAGTAAAAGTAAGCGGTTGCTCTGGAAAGGTCTTCAACGTATCCAAAAGCAAACGAGCCGGAACGCATACACTTCCTTTTTCGTTGCTTTCTACGTTGAGCTTAGCGATAATTGTTGTTTCTAAATCAGACGCACTAACACTTAGCGAACTCCCGTCTAAGTCAAACAAGAAGTTATCTAAAATAGGCAAGGTATTATTGCTGTTTATGATGCCTCCTAATACTTGTAGCTGCTTAAGCAGATATGTACTCGATACAATAAATTTCATGTAAATATTTGCAAATTAAATCGGAGAATCTCCCCCTATGAATCCTCTTACAAATATATTGTAATAAGAGAGAAGGCTAAAACTAATTTATTAACAACTAGCGAGCGTATTTACGTTTGCGAAGCCAGCCAAAAACAAAGCCAAATATTCCTAATAAACCTAGTGGTAACAGTATATTCAAGGCTTGCCATTTGGTGCGTTGCTGAATTGCCTCTTGCGGATCGAGAAAGGCTACCGCAATTTCTTTGGAGCGAATGTTTATAAGTCCGTCATCTGCCAGCACAAAATTTACAGCGTTTAGCAAAAACTCTTTGTTGCCATAAAAGGTGTTGGTCCATTTATCAAAACCTAATTCTAAAGGTCTGGATCCTTGCATTTGATTCTTAATCACATCGCCATCGCTTATCACAATAATTTTGCTTTGGTCTCCAGAATCGCGGTGCGATGGGAGGCTAAAAGGCTTGATTCTGTTGCTGTACACAGAGCTAAAGTTACCTTCTAAAAGAACTGCAAGCGGAACACTGGGCGTTGGAAACTCTTCTGGTTTTGGCCCCTGATTCACGGTTTGCATAAAACCTTCAATATTGTCTAATTGTACTAAATGCGGCGCTCCAATCACTCTAGAAATTTGAGAACTCTCTAGCAGTACGGTTTTGTTTATGGCGTTAGGCAATGTGTCGATTTGATTGGTATATTCAAATTTTACCGCTTCTATATTGGTCGTAATCGGGTGATTGCCGGCGCCAACTACAATTGGGGAATAGAACCAAGGATACTGCTCGTATTGGGTATTGTTTTCTTGCCCAGAAGCCAACACCATAGGAGCGCTATAAAGGTCTTGCACTAGATTAGCGTTGATTCTAACGCCGTATTTAAAAAAGAAGTCAGTAAGCCCTAAATCACGAGGTACAGCCAAAGCTTCTCCACTCGCAAAAAGACTATCGTTTTCTATTTGTACGGCATCTAACAGCCACATAGAATTACCTCCGTTTAAGGTGTATTGATCTAACACATATTTTTCGTGATCACTAAAGGCCTGAGTGGGTTTGGCATTGACAACCAGATCAAAGGTTTGTAAGTCTGCCAACGTCTTCTGCGGATTTGCTCCAACAGAATCTAACGTAAATGGAGCGATATAATAGTATTCTCGTAAGCTTCCAAAGAAATTGGCGATATAGGCGTCGTCTAATTGCCCATTACCCTTTAAGACGGCTACTTTTTTAGCTTTAGGATTGACCAACTTACTAAGCCCATCTGCAAACGCAAATTCTAGGTTTTGTACACTGTTGGTCACTCGTTCTTGAGTGGTCGTACCAAGCTGGTTTTTAAGCAAATTTATCTTAACGGTCTTATCCTGAAAATAAGCAAGAGCCCAAGGATATACCAACACCTGATTGGTTTGCCCGCCCTGTCGCACGGTAGCTTGCGCAGGAATAATCCCAAGGTTGGCCAATTCTTGCTGTACCTGCTCGGGGTTGGCTTCGTCTTCGAGTGGGTTTACAAATTCGTAGGTAATGTTGTTGTTCTCTGCTTTAAATTCTTGCAACAGTTGCTCGGTTTCTGTTTGAAGACGTTTAAATTCTGCTGGGAATTCGCCTTCTAAAAAAACTGTGATTAGAATGGGTTTGTCTTCATCTTTAACAAGATCAATAGACTCTTCGCTCAAACTATAACGTTGGTCTGCGGTTAAATCAAAACGCTTGTAAACTTTTGTAAAACCAAAGAATAGCACAATTACAATAATAAAGAGCAATAAGGCCACTCTTTTCGGGTCTTTACGTGGTTTTGTACGTTGGTTTATTTGTGTTGGAATCCATTCTAAGAAAAAGGCAGTAATTAAAATAAAATATAATAAGTCTCTAGTATCGATTACCCCGCGAGCCATAGAATCAAAATGGTTTTTCATACCAATCCATTCTATCCATGAAGTGTCGCCACCAACAAGACCGCTGCGGGCAATTCCTTCGAAACCAAAATACATCGCAAAGCAGGCCAATACACCAAGCATAAAGGCGACAATCTGATTTTTACTCAAGGCGCTAGTAAGCAATCCGATGGCGGTAAATCCGCTAGCCAAAAAAACAAGGCCAATGTAAGAGCCTATAATACTGCCATAATCTAAAGTGCTATCGGCGGTTTTTAAAGAGCTTAAAGTGAGTAAATACAATAGCGTTGGAACAATCGCTAGTATAATGAGTAGGAGGGAACCTAAATATTTACCCGCGATGAGTTGCCACATTTTGATTGGGCTGGTCAATAGCAGCTCGATGGTACCTGTTCGTTTCTCTTCACTAAAAGAACGCATGGTAACCGCTGGAATCAAAAAGATAAGAATCCAAGGGGCGAGAGTAAAAAATGCAGACAAGTCGGCGAAGCCGGCATTTAAAATGTTGTAATCTCCTTCAAAGACCCAAAGAAATAAGCCATTGATGATCAAAAATACCGCAATGACCAAATAGCCAATGGGGCTGTTAAAAAACGATGCTATTTCTCTTTTTACGATTGCGAGCATTAGGCTAAGGTATGTAAAGTATCTACACTCCAGGCAGCGGGTGCATCGTTAAACAATATTTTTGTGGCCTTCCAAACTCGACCAAATAGGGCACTGTTGCGATACTGTTGTAAATGCGCATCGCTCTCCCATTTGCTATAGGTAAAAAAAGTCGTTGGGCTGTTTTGATCTTGATATAACTCTAAAAACTCACAACCGTCTACTGCTCGAATTTGTTCTTTTACACCATTAAAATTGCTTTTAAAAGTAGGGATGTGTTCGGGTTTAAACTCCATTTTTACAATTCTAGTGAGTGGCTGCATAGATCTTAGGTAAACTTAACGGTTATAGAGTCTCTGTATTGCAATCCAAATAGTGAAGCGGCGCTTCCTACGGTACTGGGGTTGCTTTTATAAATGGCTAGCTCTAAGTAGCCCGAAGAGTTCCAAAGGGCGAGTTTTTTGCCGTCTTCTTCGCGCTTATCTGGCGCAACTTCAAAATTGATCGCATCGCTATAATTATTAAAAACCTCTGTAAAACGTACCGTTCTTGCAGATATGTTATAGTCTCTTCCTTTGCGAATGTTTTCGAAAAATGTTTTGGTGATGTTGCTAATCACGTTGCCATAATTATCTATATAAATCACATTGCCCACAATCTGATTCCCATCTGGATTCACTACGGGCGTGATCCCTACCAGTTGTTTTACATCTGTGATTTCCTTGCCAATAACGTCTAAAGTTCCGCCACGGGCGATATGACAAGCAACCTGTACAAATACATCTAACACAGGGAAATTACTTTTTATACGATCGTGAATATTTATCTCGACCATCTTGGTAGGTTTAAAGTCTGTGGTAATCATCGAGATCAAACCATTGTTAGCACACACAAAATAATGCCCATCTAATAAAAGCGCTATATGCTTGTTTTCTGCATTGCGTTCTGAATCGATTCCGATGATATGAATAGTGCCTTCTGGAAAGCTTTTATATGCGTTTTGAATAATATACGCGGCCTCTGTGATATGAAAAGGCGAAATCGAATGCGAGATATCTACAATTCTAACCGAGTCGAGCTCGCTGTAGATACCGCCCTTAACGGCGCCAGCGAAATGATCTTTTTCTCCAAAATCGGTCGTTAGCGTAATAATGGGCATTAGAGAATTGTTGATATTTTGTTAATTTAAGTACCGTAAAAATACAGTACTTTTGTTTTAAACAAAACTACATATTTATAAGTTTATTACCACTTTAAAAAAACCCTGCCTTTGAACGAACTCATCATCGAAATTACCGAGCTTAATCCTCGCGAATTATTCGGCCAACAAAACGCAAATATCGAACTGCTTAAAAAGTACTTTCCCAAATTAAAAATTGTGGCAAGAGGCAGTAAAATGAAAGTATACGGAGAGCCTGATTTGCTCGAAGAGTTTGACAAACGTTTTACGATGATCATGGATCATTACTTAAAATACAACAAGCTAGACGAAAACTCTATAGAGCGAGTACTCACAAGCAATTCTAAAGAAGACTACGAGACTTCTGCAAAAAGTGGAGACGTACTCTTGCATGGTGTAAACGGTAAACTCATCAAGGCGCAAACGGTTAACCAGCGCAAATTGGTAGAATCTACTCGTAAAAACGATATGGTTTTTGCAGTGGGTCCAGCAGGAACCGGAAAAACCTATACCGGTGTCGCCTTGGCAGTAAGAGCACTCAAACAAAAAGAAGTAAAACGAATCATCTTAACTCGTCCTGCTGTCGAGGCTGGCGAAAACCTTGGATTCTTGCCCGGAGATTTAAAGGAGAAGTTAGATCCTTATATGCAGCCATTATACGACGCTTTGCGGGATATGATTCCGCACGAGAAGTTAGAATCTCATATTGAAAAGGGGATTATTCAAATTGCACCTATGGCTTTTATGCGTGGGCGCACTCTCGACAATGCTTTTGTGATTTTAGATGAGGCACAAAACACCACGCATGCTCAAATGAAGATGTTTTTAACCCGTATGGGTAAAAATGCCAAGTTTATGATTACGGGCGACCCTGGACAAATAGATTTACCGCGAAGAGTCACTTCTGGGCTTAAAGAAGCACTGCTGGTTCTTAAAAATGTAAAGGGTGTGGGGATAATTCATCTTGACGATAAAGATGTGATTCGCCATAAATTAGTGAAGCAAGTAATTGCGGCTTATAAAGAAATAGAGAACAGAAACTAAATGAGCAATACCATTACCCAAACCAACTTTAACTTTCCTGGCCAAAAAAGTGTATATCATGGCAAGGTGCGCGAGGTTTATACATTAGAGAACAACTTGCTATTAATGGTAGCTACAGACCGTTTGAGCGCTTTTGATGTGGTAATGCCAAAAGGGATTCCGTATAAAGGGCAAATCTTGAATCAGATTGCAACCAAGATGATGCAGCAAACCCAAGATTTGGTGCCAAATTGGTTGTTGGCCACACCAGATCCTAATGTTGCCATTGGTTATGCCTGCGAACCTTTTAAAGTAGAGATGGTCATACGCGGTTATATGAGTGGTCACGCAGCTCGCGAGTATAAAGCTGGAAAACGCATGCTTTGTGGTGTTGCAATGCCAGATGGGATGAAGGAGAACGATGCTTTTCCAGAACCGATTATTACGCCAGCGACCAAAGCAGAACAAGGTGATCATGACGAAGATATTTCTAGAGAAGATATTTTAAAACGTGGCATCGTAAGCGAAGCCGATTATTTAGTATTGGAAGATTACACTCGTAAACTGTTTAAACGCGGAACCGAGATTGCCGCAGCGCAAGGGCTTATTTTGGTAGATACCAAATACGAATTCGGGAAGGCCAAAGAGGGTAAAATCGTCTTAATAGACGAAATACATACGCCAGATTCTTCTCGCTACTTCTATGCGCAAGGTTATAAAGAACGCCAAGAAAAAGGAGAGGCTCAAAAACAATTGTCTAAAGAGTTTGTGCGACAGTGGTTAATTCAGAATGGTTTTCAAGGATTAGAAGGCCAGGAGGTGCCAGAGATGAGCGATGCTTATATTACAACGGTTTCTGATCGTTACATAGAGCTTTACGAGAATATTACGGGAGATGCTTTTATAAAAGCCGATGTCTCGAATATTCAATCACGCATTGAGGCCAACGTATTGTCTTTTTTAAAAACGCTCTAACAGCACCAAGATGATTCCAACAAGGGCAGGCAACCCTTGAATCACAAATATTTTTTTAGAGACACTTACCGCACCATAGAGCGCTGCTATCAAAACACATCCTAAAAAGAACAGCGCAATATTGCTTTGCCATAGCGCATCTTTAATAAAGAAGGTCCAAACCAGCCCTGCAGCCAAAAACCCGTTATACAATCCCTGATTAGCTGCCATCGCTTTGGTAGGTACAAATAAATCTTTTGGAAAGTTTCTAAACACTTTAGGGCCTTTGGTGGTCCAAGCGAACATCTCTAAATACAAAAAGTATATATGCAAAAGCGCTACGATAGCGATTACTATATTTTTTAAAAGTTCCATAACAAGGTTATTTTGATTTAGCGGGTAGCTTATATACATACCCTATGCTTAATTCTGTAAAATCGGCTTGCCCTAAATTGGCTGTAATATGCGCTCCAGCAAATATATTATGTGTAGGCGCTGCGTTGGTTCCAAAGAGGTAATACTTAAGGCCCATGCGGGTTGCGATCTGTTTTTTTAGCTCAAATTTGCTGTTAAATTCGCCCAACATCCAGTCTTCTGGGATATCTCTTGGGGTATTGTCCCAACCTTCGTTTATGCGCCAATCGATTTGATAGGCGGGTTTGTGAAAGTTGTAACCAATTTGTAAATCTAAACCTATGTGGTTTAGTAAAAATTCGCCGTTTATGGTAATGGCAAAATTAGTAGCATAGCGCCACGGGCTTTCTTTAAAAAAGTCGAATTCTCTCCCGTCTTGCACCAAAGACTCGTTGTCTTTAATGTAATCGTAGTAATGTTGGTACATTCTATAGGTAAAACCAATTCCAAATTTAAAAGTATTGTTGTATACCCAGCCATATTCTCCAGCGAGACTATACACACTTTTCTTATCGTTAAAAGAAAGGGCCAATACGTTTTGGCCTTGCCCATAACGCATACTGATGTAACGATAAATTGTGCGTTGGTATTTTACGGTAGACAGCTCTTTAGGTTCAATATCTCGTTTGGGTTTATGTATAATGGCAGACACACTCGCTAACGCGGAATTGAACCCTTGGTTGAGCAAACGTGTATGACCATTTGAATGATGCGCATATCCAATCCCAAAACGCCAATCTATGTTTTTGGTGTTTAAAAAATTATAATAAAAATGTGCTCTGTAAGCCCAAGTAAAATCTGTAGTAACCGCTTGATTTTTTGGGTTGGTTTGGGCGTCAAATTGCTCGGTAAAATAAGAAGCTCCCATGCCTACTAAAGCAGATATTCGTTGGCTCTTAAAAAGTTTGAACTCAATAATGGGCATCACGGTAAGGGCTATGCCTAAACTATCTAAATTGCCAAAGTTTGTAAACCCTAAACTCAAACCAGTAATAGGTCGTTTTAGCCTGTAGGCCCATTCTTGCGTATTATAGGTATTGTCACGAGCAAAACCAATAATGGTTTGATATTGCATGCTGGTGTCCGGAAAACCATCGTTTGATTCGAAAGTTTGCCCTAGCAGTACTTCTGGCATGATAAGACTAGCATCTTTCTTCCAAGAGTTATTTTGCTGCCCCTGAGCCAATTGAAAAACTAATAACAGGGCAACACAGCTTAAAAAATACCTCATTGTTTGGTTTGGTTAGCAGGTCTCAAAATAGGTTATTACTGGCGAATTTCAAAACCGCAGTTAATGTTCGCATTTAAAATAATAGTTATAAATTACCGCTTAAAATTTTTTGAATGCAGCAATTAGAATCTTTCTTTTCGTGGTCCTCGGGCTTTGTTTGGGGCTTACCCATGGTATTGTTATTAATTGGCGGGGGAATGTATTTATTGGTGCTTTCAAAGTTTTTACCCTTTCGATATTTACGCCATGCCATTAGCGTACTTCGCGGTAAATATGACGATCCTAACGATCCTGGACAAATCAATCACTTTGAGGCTTTAACCACAGCTTTATCTGCGACGGTAGGCATGGGAAACATCGCAGGTGTTGCGGTTGCTATATCTATCGGAGGCCCAGGGGCGGTTTTCTGGATGTGGGTGAGTGCCGTGGTGGGGATGTCTACCAAATTCTTTACTGCCAGCCTTGCCATCATGTTTAGAGGGAAAGATTCCGAAGGAGAAATCCAGGGAGGGCCTATGTACTTTATCATCGAAGGAATGGGCAAAAAATTTAAGTTTTTGGCCATCTTCTTTAGTATTGCTGGGCTTATTGGTGCCTTGCCAGTTTTTAATGTAAACCAGCTCACTCAGGCTATTAATGATATCTTATTGAGCCCAAATGGGGTAGAGGTTGGATTAAAATCTAATATTATTGTCGGATTGATTTTGGTAAGTATTACGGCCTTTGTAATCTTAGGAAAGTTAAGCCGAATAAGTAAAACCGCATCTAGAATGGTACCTACGATGGTAGTTATTTATTTTGCGTCTGTACTGTACATATTGGGCGTGCATTATGAAGAAGTCCCCAGATTTTTATCGCTTATCGTTACAGATGCCTTTCAGGCCGATCTTTACAAAGGCGACCCTATGTTTGGAGGAGTCATTGGAGCCCTTATCTTTTTAGGAATTAGACGAGGAGCTTTTTCTAACGAAGCTGGATTGGGTACTGCGCCTATGGCTCACGGTGCTGCAAAGACCAAAGAACCCATACGAGAAGGACTCGTTGCTATGCTTGGGCCAGCGATCGATACCCTAATTGTTTGTACGCTTACAGCCCTAACGATTTTGGTAACCGGTGTATGGAAAACAACGAGCTCTGAGGGAGTGTCGCTCACCGCAGAAGCTTTTGGCAACACCATGCCAGGAGTAGGAAAATATTTGCTGTTGCTTTGTATTGCAATCTTTAGTATTTCTTCGTTGTTTTCGTATTCGTATTACGGAACCAAATGTATGTCGTTCTTGTTTGGAGCAAAAAACAAGCAGTACTATAATATTGTGTATATAGTGAGCATTATGCTAGGGGCAACCACTTCGCTTTCGCTTATGATTAATTTAATCGATACAGTATTTGCGCTAATGGCAATTCCAACGATGATTTCTACTATTTATTTATCACCAAAAGTCATAAAAGCGTCTAAGGCATATTTTGCCAAACTCAAAGAAAGTAAAACGGGCTAAGGCTGCTGGTTAAAGCTATTGATTACAGCATCCAACTTTTTTGTAAAGCGCTCTGCGCCCTCGGGGTTAAGGTGGTTTTCGTTTCTGAATTCCGTAACTTTAAAACTGGTGTCGCTTTCGCAATTCAAGAATTTGATAGCAGGATACGCTGTTGCAATTTCACTTAGAATACTATCCCGGCGTTTTACGATTGCAGGAATACGCTCCGCATTATAATTGCTAAACGTTGGTGGGCTAATAATGACAATGTTCCAGTCTTTAGAAGCCGCATATTGAATCATCTCTTTAAAATAAGATGTATTGTAATCTATGATTTGCAAAGCTTCGCGATTGTTCATTCGCACTTTAGAGTTTTGTATAGAATCTAAGTTATATTGTAACCTTTTAAACTTTCCTCGATAAAGATTGGTGTCGTATCCAAACTCGTTATAGCGATAGGGTAGACTGTCTTTAAGGTAATATTCCAGGAGTCTTTCTGAATAATAGGCCGGATGTGAAGGGAACAACAGTGCATCTTTAAGATACACTGGACGGTTATACGTGTTCACATCGTAGAATTTTAAAAAGACACCGTTCTTCCAAAAGTGCTTAGAGTTATGCGGAATCTCAAAGTGACTATACGAAACTTCAAAGACAACGGTCTCTAGGTCTGGTAGTCGCTCGGCAAGGCCTTTTAGCAAATTAAAATCTGTGTTGTGATGTTGGGCGCCAGAGCTAAAGTTTAACCCTTCTTGGGTAAAGTGCGCAGCGTTTATTCCTTGCATTATTTGAGAAGAGCCAAACACAGCGATTTTTACTTGATCTCCTTTTTGTTCGATACGCTCGCCTATAGCCTTAAAGGGGCTAGGCAAGTCTATCACTAGCGATTCCACCACCAGAAAGATAGCCACCACAGGCACAAAAAACAGTGCTGCGCTTCCTAACAGTTGCAATTGTGTTTTGCTAAAACTGAAAATAGATGAATTCTTCTTTTGGTCCGGCATATCTAAAAATAAAGAAAATAAACAGGTAATACAGTGCCCAACGTAAAGGGCGCTTAAATTTTGTAAACACCCCTACAAAAGGATGTTTTTTGGTTCTAGTAAAAAATTCTATTGCGACGAGTAGTATTACAAACCACACTCGGTTGCCAATTTCTAAAGAGAAATTGTCGCTTGGCACCAAGGTTACTATGCGTTCGAGGATGCTCCAAGCCATGGTCATCGACTCGGCTCTAAAAAACACACAAGAGGTTAAAATCAAAGTGAAACTATAAAAGACAGCAAAGAGCAACGGCATTCTTACCAAGTAATAATTTAAGTTAACCGTACTGTTTTTTACTTTAATCGGAAGGCGTTCTATGGTTATCATGATGGCTTGAAAAAGCCCAAAGACTATAAAGGTCCAATTGGCCCCATGCCAGAGCCCGATTAGCCCCATGGTTATAAACATGGCAAAGGCTCTTAACAAGGCGCTGTTTCTGTTCTTAGAGGCTATTGGCCCGTATACGTAGTCTGTAAACCATTTGGTGAGGGTGATGTGCCAACGTTGCCAAAACTCTGCCACAGACCGAGCCAAATAAGGAATATTAAAATTGGTGCTGAGCCTAAAGCCAAACATCTTGGCAGTACCAATCGCAATGTCTGAATATCCAGAGAAATCGCAATAAATCTGAAAGAAGAACATGGCAGTTGCATACAATAGCGTTAAGCTCCCGTGGTCGTCTACATTGCCGTAAATGGCGTTTACTGCGACAGCAGCGTTGTCTGCAATTACAATCTTCTTAAACAGACCCCAAAGCACTTGACGCATCCCGTCTTTAAATTGCTCAAGGTCAAATTTTCTGTCTTTACTAAACTGTGGCAAGAGGTTTTTTGCACGCTCTATTGGGCCAGCCACCAACTGCGGAAAAAAGCTCACAAAGCATAAAAAGTTAAGACTATTCCGTGTGGCTTTTATTGTGCCTCGATATACGTCTATGCTATAGCTAAGAGTCTGGAAGGTATAAAAACTAAGCCCTACGGGCAGAATCAATTGTAAACTGCTAAAGGCAAAGTTCTCTTGGCTGAGGTTAAAAAGGTCTGCAAATTCGGCAACAAAAAAGTTGTAGTATTTAAAGACAAAAAGTACACCTAGATTCCAGATTACGCTAATCCAAAGCAGGCCTTTCCGCTTGCGGGAATCAGTCGTAGACTCCAACCAAATACCCACAAAATAATCGATGATCGAACTCGCAAAGATGAGCGACAAAAAGCGCCAATCCCAAAGCCCATAAAAAAAGTAGCTCGCCGCTAATAGCAGCAGGTTTTGGTATTTCCTCCTCGAAAAGCCAATACTCCAATAGAGTAGGAGTACAACGGGTAAGAAAAGCCCAAAATTAAAGGAGTTAAATAACACGCAGTGGTTGGTTTAAACGCAAATATAATTAAAAACTATGCCCATCAAAAAACCCGAACCTTTCGATTCGGGTTTGTTTGTATTTATAGTCTTATTGACTTAGTTGTTCATTAGCACATTTACTACAAGAAGGCCAAATTCGTCTCTAGATCCACTACCACCCACATCGTCACCTAAGATTCTTACGTACACGTAATCTCCATTGGCTACAACTTCGTTTTTAGTTGTGCTTCCGCCAAAGGCAAATGTAAAACCAGCGGCATCTGCTGCTTCAACAGATGTATAGTCAAACGTAGAACCAGAAAGTGGTGTGAACGTCGTGCCATCTGTAGAATACTGAATGTTAAAACTGTTTGCACGACCTTGGTCGTTGTTCACATAAAAGGCAGCACCAATTACAAAAGAACTAGTTGGTGCACCTGTGGTGTTTCTTACTTTGTATTCTATATAACCTGGCGTGAAGTCCGATCCTCCTGGTTGAACCCCAAGGGTACGAGTGCCTGCACTTACTTCAAAAGAGTAGACTCCACCAGTGGTTACTCCGCCACCAACATCAAATCCGCGGGCAAAGTCGCCTGTTACTGCAGTATCTCCATAATTCATTGAACCATCGCTCATACCTGAAACGATTATCTTGTCTGAGTCAAGCTGTCCAGCTGTTGGAGTAGGAGAAAAACCACTTCCATCATAATTGTTAAATGCTAAAGCTCCCACAAAATCACAACGCGTATCGCTTACAAATGTACCGTTTAAAAGACCGTATGTTGGTGAGTCTAATTCCCATGAACCTGTTACACCCTCGCAAGTTAATGCCGAAGATTTAAACAATTCTCCTTCCCAACTAATACCAGGAATACTACCACCTCCTGCAATGACAGCATTTCTAAGATATCCTTCGATAAATTGAGTGCGAGATATCTCGTTACCAGATCCGCTTCCAAAATTGTTGCCATCCAAAATTATCTGAGTGCTCACCGCGGTTGAGTTAATGTCTCCACCTTCTGGAAGGATAATATTAAAGGTTTGTGTAGCGCCAGTTCCCAAGACAGGATGTGATCCGCAATCCAAACAAACATAGGTCCCTAAGATGGTTAAAGGAGGGGCAGCTCCTCTATTAGCCGCCAATAAAATATCGGCATTTAAACCTTTAAAACTCGCTTCGGTAATAACTGCGTTTTCGCCGTTTTTATCGCATGAAAACCGAAAGCTTAATTTGTCAGAAGTAAATAAAAGACCAGCTATACCGTCTTTCGTTTGGGCAGAAGTAATAGCGGTAGCTGTAAATACCTCGCCTGAGTTAAGTGTTATCGCTGCCTTTGCAACAGCATCTGTTAAGGTAGCTGTGTTACCTGTAGGGAAGTCTATAGCAACCGTGGCACGGTATTGCGAGTCCATTGTGGTAAAAACACCTACATAGGCATTTATATTATCTGTTACAATGGCGGTGGCCTGCGCTTCTGTTTGTTGAGCAATTTCTGCAACATTGTCTTTAGAACAGCTCACTAAAGCTAGCACAGCAATTCCAATAAGGGCAATCTTCTTCATTATCATAAGTTTAAATTTATCGAAACAAAAATAAAGCCTTTATATCAAAAAATATAAAGGCCTGGTACAAGTGTTATTAACAAATTAATTAAAATAACTAAAGGTTTCGCCCTCCTGTATTTTAAGGACGGTTTCGTATATAAGTTTGATTACATTCTCTACATCTTCACGATGTACCATCTCTACGGTGGTATGCATATAACGCAATGGTAAAGAGATTAAGGCAGAGGCAACTCCATCGCCACTGTATGCAAAGGCGTCGGTATCTGTACCTGTGGCGCGAGACAAGGCTGAACGTTGGAAAGGTATTTTATGTTCTTCTGCCGTATCTACAATCAAGTCTCTAAGTTTCTGCTGAACTGCAGGAGCATATGCAATCACAGGGCCTTCGCCAATTTTGGCCAAGCCTTGTTTTTTCTTGTCGATCATAGGCGTGGTCGTATCGTGGGTTACATCGGTTACTATGGCTGCGTTCGGCTTGATGCGTTCTGCAATCATCTGGGCCCCTCGTAGGCCAATTTCTTCTTGCACCGAGTTGGTCACATACAATCCAAACGGCAACTCCTGTTTATTCTCCTTTAAAAGGCGAGCGACTTCTGCTACCATAAAGCCACCCATTCGGTTGTCTAGAGCACGGCACACAAATTTGTCTTTATTGAGCACATGAAATTCATCTGGATAGGTAATTACACAACCCACATGAATCCCCATTTTTTCTACTTCTTTTTTATTCTTTGCACCTACGTCAATAAAAATGTTTTCTGGCTTAGGTGGTTCTTCTTTGGCTCTACTGCGCGTGTGAATCGCTGGCCATCCAAAAACCCCTTTTACGATGCCATTTTTGGTGTGAATATCTACGATCTTAGATGGAGCTATCTGGTGATCGCTTCCGCCGTTTCTAATAACATATAAGAGACCACTGTCTGTGATATAATTAACGTACCACGAGATCTCGTCGGCATGACCTTCGATCACTACCTTATAGGGTGCGTCGGGATTGATAACCCCAACGGCTGTTCCGTAGGTATCTGTGATAAATTCGTCTACGTATGGTTTTAGATAATCCATCCATAGTTTTTGTCCGTCCCATTCGTAGCCGGTTGGAGCAGCGTTGTTTAAATATTTTTCCAGGAAGTCTAGCGACTTTTTATTCAATATAGATTTTGCCATAATTTTTTGTAAGAAGCCAAATTTAGCAATTATTAAAGAGTCAGCCTCGGCTATTTTATTAATTTTGGTACAATTTTAGTGACAAACCTAGTAATGAATTTAGCGATCAAATATTTTACCTTATTAATGCTAGTACTGCTATCTGCCGGAGCCTATGCTCAAGACGAACGATTGGGCAAGGAGGTAGAGATCGATACCAGTCAAAAGTTTTACTATATAATAGAAGGTGATACTATTCCTAGAGAGTTTATAGACTTGGATGAGGTGGTCTTGCTAAACAAACTTGAGTTTACCTCTAAAGAAGACCGGCGTCGTTACCTTATATTAAAGAGAAAGACGAAAAAGGTTTATCCTTATGCGAAGTTGGCTTCTGAGCGCTTGGTCTCTTTAAAAAATAGGTTAGACAGCATTACCAACAAGCGCAAAAAGAAACGTTACACCAAGCAGGTGCAAAAGTATATAGAGGAGGAGTTCTCAGAAAAGCTCAAAAAATTTACGCGTACAGAAGGACAAATTTTGGTCAAACTTATTCATAGGCAAACCGGACGTACAGCTTTCGAACTTGTAAAAGAACTGCGCACAGGATGGAGGGCCTTTTGGTATAACACCACTGCGAGTATGTTCGATATCTCACTCAAAGAAACCTATCGCCCCTTCGAGGAGAAAGAAGACTACCTTATCGAAGACATTCTAGAGAGAGCCTTTCAGGCCAACATACTAGAGCGCCAAGCTCCTGCATTCCCTATAGATTATCTAGATCTTCAAGAGAGTTGGGATAAGTAGTATTCTGTTAATAACTTAAATACGATTTCTCTTGTGAGAAATTTTTAACCGTTGTATTTTAGTAGTTCGCTCTTTTTATTTTTATGGGGTTTCCGCGAAGCAGTGCTTCGCACCGTACACGGCCGCGCTATTTGCTTCAATTCCTCGCTTGTGTTTTTAAAACAAGCTGTGGGATTTTCGCGTCTATCGCTAACCCTTGGGAGCATAATTCGATGCAAATCAGCAGCTTAATTCCTGTTAATAAAAATCTTTCAAAAAAGATTCATTTTGTTTTGGTGGAATAAAAAAAGGGGTTGTATATTTGCACCCGCTAAAAGAACGAGTGACTATAAAAACACGAGGTCGAGTAGGCGAAAAAGAAAGAATTATAAGTTCATTGATATATTGAATTGACAGTGTACATCATTAAGAGGAAACTCTTAGTGTTGAATTGAATAAACCAAATTTAGAATACCCTGAGTACAATGACTTTGGTCAGACTTACTATTTATAGTG
>JBDXAK010000007.1:0-4048 GCA_039981375.1 Gilvibacter sp.
AAACTATTAAAGCAACTGAGTCCGACAGGACCAGGATGGGACGGTACATTTAATGGCAACCCTATGCCTTCGAGTGATTACTGGTTCCAGGTAATCTATGACGAAGACGATGTAGAGAAAGAATTTAGAGGGCATTTTACCCTCAAAAGATAACGCTTGAACTATTAAAATGTTAATAAAATGAGTTATATGTCGGAATTTGTTTAACTTTTTTCTGATAGTTCCCTAAATCGATATCTTTGAATGTAAATATTGCGCCATGAAAAGACTTTTACTACTTATATTTTTACTGCTTTCGTATTCAGGTTTTTCGCAAACCATACTAATGCAGGATGGTACTTTTAATACCTGTACAGGTACTTTTACCGATTCAGGCGGTACAACAGGAGCCTACTCTGGCAACGAGGACTTTACAATTACACTATGTTCAGACATTCCTGGCTTAGGAATAGAACTAGATTTTACTGTTTTTAATCTGGGCCCAGTAACAGCTACACCAGATACCATGACTATTTATGATGGGCCAGATACGGCCTCTCCAATCATTGGTGTTTATACAGGCTTTACAAGTCCCGGATTTGTAGAAGCGACAGGCCCTACGGGCTGTTTAACGATAAGATTTCAATCCGACATTGCAATTTCGGGCCCAGGTTGGGAAGCCGATATAAGTTGCTGTCAAATCATTAATGCAAGTTTTGATAGTTCGACGCCTCCACCTGATGGGATGGGCTTTATAGTAGTAGATGCGCTAGATATAATTACATTTAATGGTAGTGCAACCTTTTCACTAGATGGTACTGGGGCAACCTATTTATGGGATTTTGGCGATGGTGCAACAGATACTGGGACCACTGTCAATCATGCCTATGCTTTAGACGGTGTCTATACGGTTACCTATACCGTGATCGATACTGCGGGTTGTACGAGTGTACCCATAGAAATAACCGTGGTTGTAGGTAATGGTGTCCTTCAGGCGAGTCAAGAAGGTGACGCCGCTTTTGCTAGGGGAAGCTTTGTAGAAATTGGAATTCAAGATAATGGAGCCTTTGGGGCTTCCAATACATTAGTTCCGGCTGGATATCATCCCAGTCGTGAAACTGGGAATAATTTGTTCGGTTATATAGCCAATCCTATGATGGATGGTTGGATTGATTACGATGGCGATTACTTTACGCCTGGTACTCCAGAAGAAGGCTTTGGGATTCAAATAGATGGAATCAACTATAATAATAATACTACTGGTGATTTAACAGAAATTCCGGGTTCTGTAATTAGTGCCGGAATCGAAACCGACCCATGTACAGGAAACGTTGCCGTTATTAATTGGGAAGGTATCGTAGATGAAGTCCGAATCGAACGACAAACGATTGTGACTCAATTTGGGCTGTTTATTCAGATGACAACCACTTTGACCAATACAGGTACAACGGCCAAGGATGGTATTTTCTTTATGCAGAACGTTGATCCAGATAATAATCAAACGATCAACGGTAGTTTTACGACAGACCAATTAATTCTACAGCAGGCATCTAGTCCTGCAGACCCTATTGCTTTTGTATGTGCCTTTCAAGACCCAATGGGCGGAGTAGATGCGACCGGTTCAAACGTATGTATGTATGCCAACGATTCAAGAGCGCGTGTTACTTTTGGAGGCTTTAGTAACAGAAACCCAGCCGATATTTGGAACGGAGTAGGCTTTACGCAAGCAGAAGGTGCAACAAATACTGCAGACGAAGCTATTTCTGTAGCCGTAAACATAGGACGATTAGATCCCGGAGAAACTACTTCGATGACCTACTACTACGTATTCTCCGATTTTACAGGAACTGGTGTTTTTGACCCAACTTCGATTCGAGTAGAGGCAACAGATCCTACTGCCTGTGGTGCTTCAGACGGTTTTATCACTATTTCTGGTGTGATTGCAAGTACAGACTATGACGTAACTTATGACGATGATGGCGTACCAGTAGGTCCTATTACTATAACAGCCAATGCTTTTGGTCAAGTGATTATTAGCGGTCTGAATGCAGGGCTTTATAACAATATTACCTTGTCTAATGCGGCAGGATGTAACTACGCTAATCCAGAAGATTTTATTTTAACGGATCCAGGCGCCGCGGTATTCGCGGTAACTCCAACAGATCCAACTTCGTGTGTGGCAGATGGAATGATAGAAATTACTGGGCTGAGTCCATCCGTTGCTTATGAGGTGACTTATACCGTAGATGGTGTGGTGGTTGGACCTGTGACCTATACTTCTGGAGTGAGTGGAACTATATTAATTACTGGTTTAGACCAAGGTACCTACACAGCAATCACCGTCGGAATTGGCGGCTGTAATAGTGTAGATGCTGGTCCTTATATTTTAGCATACCCAACCTTAAGTGCGTTCACAGTAGCTACTACAGACCCTCCAACCTGTACTGCAGATGGCGTCCTCACGATTGGTGGCCTCAATGTTGGTGAAATGTATGACATAACATACACTGTCGATGGGGTGGTAGTTGGTCCTGTGACTTATACAGCAGATGGCGCAGGAAACATAGTGTTAATAGGCTTGGATGCAGGTACCTATACAGATGTTACAGTCTTTCAAGCGGGATGCTCCATTGTAGATTCGGGGCCGTATATAATTTCGTATCCACCTATTACTTTTACGGTGTCTACGGTAGATCCTAGTATGTGTGATGCTAGCGGTAGCTTAATCCTAGATGGATTAGTGGCTTCTACAACATATCAAGTTACTTATACAGTCGATGGAGTTGTAATTGGGCCTACAGGATATACTTCTGACGCGACAGGCCAGATTATTATTCCTGGTTTAGTTGCAGGAACGTATACAGATATCATGCTCGAGTTTTCTACTTGTAGCGGAATGGATCCAGGGCCTTATGTGCTTACAAATCCGGCGGTAGCCTTTGCTGTAGCGGCTTCTGATCCTACTATGTGTGACGATAGCGGATCACTCACTATTAGTGGGTTGTTTCCAAGTGATACGGTTCAAGTTACATATACCTTAGATGGAGTGGTTGTTGGTCCTGTGGCTTATACCACAGACGGAACAGGTGCATTTATCATTACTGGTTTGGTTGCCGGAACTTATACAGACATTACAATCGTAACTGGTTCATGTACTGTGGTCGATCCAGGTCCCTATGTCTTGGCCAATCCTGCGTTCTCGTTTACGACCGCAACACAAGACCCGGCCCTTTGTGACGATAGCGGATCTATCACCTTAAGTGGATTATTCCCTAGCGATACGGTTCAAGTAACCTATACCGTAGATGGTGTAGTAGTTGGACCAGTAGCTTTTACGACAGATGCCACTGGAGAATTAATCATTATTGGATTGGTCTCTGGGACATATACAGATATTACTGTGGTTTCTGGTTCTTGTTCTTTTGTAGATCCGGGACCCTATGTGTTAACCGACATTGCTTTAGATATTACAGTAAGTGCGCGCGATGCGACTACTTGTGGTCCAACAGGGCAAATAACAATTAGCAACCTTTTACCTGGGGTAACTTACGATGTCTCTTATGTTATAGATGGTGTTCCTGTAGCGGCGGCTCCTTATACTGCCGACGGCAGTGGAATAATTGTAGTTACAGGTCTAATTGACGGTACTTATACAGACGTAACTGTAACTTTAAATTCTTGTACCGACGCAGAACCAGGACCTTTCGTTATTGGGTTACCACCTAATCCGGTGCCAGTAGACCCAACTCCGTATAGATTATGTGACGATGGTGTCGCAGACGGTTTTACTGAATTTGATTTAACCGTTAAAATTCCTGAAATTACTGCAGGGGATACAGATTTAGCAGTGAGCTTCCACCTCACATTAGCCGACGCCGATGCAGGTGCTCCTGCGCTTCCTGCTTTGTATACCAATGTGATGAACCCACAGACTGTTTACGTTCGCGTAGAGAGTGTAACCACGGGTTGTTATGCCACTACTACTTTGGAGTTAGAGGTATTAGATGCTCCTGCTGCAGTTACTCCAACACCTTTGGAGTACTGTGACCCAGACAACGATGGATTTGGT
>JBDXAK010000008.1:0-209020 GCA_039981375.1 Gilvibacter sp.
AAACTATTAAAGCAACTGAGTCCGACAGGACCAGGATGGGACGGTACATTTAATGGCAACCCTATGCCTTCGAGTGATTACTGGTTCCAGGTAATCTATGACGAAGACGATGTAGAGAAAGAATTTAGAGGGCATTTTACCATGAAACGATAAAAGACAAAACATGTTATAATAAAAAAGACCTGCACTCGCAGGTCTTTTTTTATGTGTTTAAGGCACGCTATTTATAATACGCCAAAGCCAATGGTTAACGTAAATTGACGCAAGGTGTTGTCTATATTTGTTACCGTTGTCAGGCCTGTGCTATAAAGGCTTTCACTTCTGTCTTGAGTAGATTGTGCATAGCTTAAATCGATCTTAACGTTATCTACTGCATAACCTAGTCCAAAGGAGTAACCAGTAAGATCACTTAAGATTGAAGTATCGTTAAATGGGCTTTCTTCATAACGATACCCTCCTCTAAAACTCCATTGATTATACCGATATTCCCCGCCTATTCTATAACTCGAAGAAGCCTTTAGATTATTATCGATGATGGCATTTTGATCGCTAAAAAATATATCGCTTTTAGGTCTAAACTCAATTTGAGCGTAATCCTTATAACCATAATCAAAACTGATCAACCCTTCTTGGCCAAACAGTACCGCCGCACTTGCCTTAATAGATCCTGGTGTGCGTAGTTTGTAATCTGCAAAAATATTGACAACATCCGGATTGATTACCTCTGTGATAAGATCGTCGTTAGTAGTAATTCTGCGAGTTTCTAAATATTGACTTGTTTCTTCTGATATGGTAAACCATGTAGGCGTGTCGTAGGTGACTCCGAGTCTAAATTGATCATTGATTTTTGCAATTGCCCCTATTTGAGCAGAAAAGCCTGAGCCCAGTACCCACAAATTGTTTTCGAAACCAATGCGGTTTACCGTAGACCCGACGTTTTCGTTTGATTCAAATAAAAAGGTAGATTCTCTATAGTCTATAGAGTGCGTATTTAGATTTGCGCCAATGTATAAATCATCTTTAAATTGAGCTGCAAAATTAAAGGTATACTTACCGTGGTAACCATTAGTGTTTTTAAAGTGTTCTTGATCAAAAGAACCCGGTCCTAAATTGCTAAAGTAATTAGTGTTTGCAGCCGTGTCTTCGTCTGGATCGATAATATATCCTTGAAAACCTAGAAACGCATTTTGGGCTGCAGTTCCTTCTGATTCCCCTAAAAATTGATACAAACTTGAGATTGATTCTCCAGATTGTAACCTGAGTAAAGAAAGCGGTACACCCTGAGCTTGATTTAAAAAGAATTGATCAATAGAGGTCGTGTTGGTTCCGCTACTTACAACTTCGTCGTCGTAATTGCCTAATAACTCATAATTGATTCCGATAGAAAACTTACGCCATTTGGCTTCTTCGTTACTGTTATAAAATACCCAAACACCACCTGCTTGTGATATATTGGCATCGGTATCTATACTGCGGGAATTAGTTCCACTAAAGAATACTTCGTTGGTATTGTCTAATAAGGTGGCCGATGCGCTGGCATAGCTACTGGTGAATACAGCAGATCCTGCAGGATTTAAGTGCATGGCAGATAAATCGCCACCAAGCGCTCCAAAAGCACCACTCATGGCATTGTATCTAGCGGTTCCGTAGACGCCATCTGTTGCATAGCGAAGCCCGTCAAAAATACTTTGGGCGTTCATAGAAGACATAGCAATCCCCATGATGAACAAGAAAATACTCTTTTTCATATAGCTTATTTTTTTGATAAAAATTTGTTTAGTTTCTGCCGCCACCGCGCCTTGAACCGCCTCCACGACTTACGCTTCCGCTGCTTCTAGAGCTACTGCCGCGACTCATGCTGCTACCGCTAGAACGAGAACTCGATCTAGAACTTCTAGACATATTAGAAGAACGGTTGCTGTTCGTCGAGCGACTGCTGTTCATAGAACGATTGCGATTCGATGAGCGATTGGTGCTCATATTATTGGTAGATCGTCTGCTGTTAGAAATATTAGAATTTCTAGAATTACGCGGTACAGAACGATTGTTCATAGAAGATCTACGACTGCTAGAAATATTGCTGTTTCTGCGAGCATTGACATTATTTACTCTACGGGCATTCTCTGTTCTAGAATAACTAGATCGGCGACCGTTTGTGGCTCTAGAGCTATTTGCCACTGCATAAGAATCACGCCCATAGGTTCCGCGACGACCACGGTTATACGAGGCATTATAGTAATTGTTGTATCGAGGTCTGTACCAGCAAAAGCCATTGTTGAAGCCCCAATTGTTCCAGCCCCAACCATAGTTAAAGCCCCAGCCCCAATTGTTCCAGCCGTAGTTCCAGCCCCAGCCGTTCCAGCCCCAGCCGTAGCTTCCGGCAAAGCCGTTCCAACCCCAACCGGAGTTCCACCAAAAAGGTCTGTTCCAACCAAAGCCATAGCTATCGTAAATGTTAATGGTTACATCTCCGCCGTTATTGCCCCAAGCGCCATAAGACTCCTCGGTAGGCTCTTCGATTACTACATAACCTTCGTCGTCCAACGTTTCTGTAGAAGTATAACTCTCAATGTCTGTAAAGATGGTAGCCTCTTCACTAAGCTTTTCTATTTCGCCACTTTTAGTATTAAAGTATTGCTTGTAATAGTTGTTTTTGCTGTTTTCGTCTGTCGCTTCGTTTGTAGTAACGACTTCTGGTTCGCCCGAACTGTAGATGCCATCTTCTTCGTAATAGCCTGAATATTGATAAGAACCACAGCTTGCTAGCATAAGGAGACCGCCAAGTGCGACACCCCATGTAAAGGCCGTGTTTTTTAGGTGAGTAAGGGTTTTCATAACAACTGATTTTTTATTGTTGGACATTATAAAAATAACTAGTTTTGCCAAGAATAACTAATTGTGAAATAAATCACAATTTTTGTGCCAAACTGTAGGAATGGGAAAGAATTTAACCACGAGAAGCGAGGATTACTCAAAATGGTATAACGAACTGGTCGTCAAGGCAGACTTAGCAGAAAACTCAGGTGTGCGCGGAAGCATGGTAATCAAACCATACGGATACGCTATTTGGGAAAAAATGCAAGCCGAACTAGACAGAATGTTTAAAGAAACAGGCCATAAAAATGCCTATTTCCCGCTTTTTATACCCAAATCTTACTTTAGTAAAGAAGCGAGTCACGTAGATGGTTTTGCAAAAGAATGCGCAGTTGTAACCCATTACAGGTTAAAAAACGCAGAAGACGGTAGTGGAATCGTTGTAGATCCAGACGCAAAATTAGAAGAAGAGCTTATCGTAAGACCCACCTCAGAAACCATTATTTGGGATACCTATCGCAAATGGATTCAGTCGTATCGCGATTTGCCTATTTTGGTAAATCAATGGGCCAATGTCGTGCGTTGGGAGATGCGTACCCGTTTGTTTTTGCGTACCGCAGAATTTCTTTGGCAAGAAGGGCATACGGCACATGCAACAGAAGCAGAAGCCCTAGCCGAGGCAGAACAGATGATGAACGTTTACGCAGAATTCGTAGAAAACTTTATGGCAGTACCTGTGATTAAAGGAACCAAAACCGAAAGCGAACGCTTTGCAGGAGCTTTAGAAACCTATTGTATTGAAGCCTTAATGCAAGACGGAAAAGCGTTACAAGCAGGAACCTCTCACTTTTTAGGGCAAAACTTCGCCAAAGCTTTTGATGTTAAGTTTACCTCTAAAGAAGGCAAGCTAGATTATGTTTGGGCAACTTCGTGGGGAGTTTCTACACGTTTGATGGGCGCTTTGGTAATGACGCATAGTGACGATAATGGACTGGTATTGCCTCCAAATTTGGCACCAGATCAAGTTGTGATAGTCCCTATTTATAGAGGAGAAGAACAGCTTGCAGAGATAAGTGAAGTAGCGCAACAATTAATGACAGACTTACGTGCGGCTGGAGTTCGTGTGCATTATGACGATCGTGATACGCACAAACCAGGCTGGAAGTTTAACGAGTACGAACTTAAAGGAGTGCCACTCAGAATAGGCATCGGGCCTAAGGACCTCGAAAAAGGAACCGTAGAGCTCGCTAGACGCGATACCTTGACCAAATCATTTATTGAGATGGGAGATGTCGTGAGCACCGTAACTGGGCTCTTAGAAGAGATTCAGGAGAATCTGTTTAAAAAAGCAGTCGATTTTAGAACAGAGAACACCACCGAGGTAGCTACGTACGACGAATTTAAAGAAGTGATAAAAAACAAAGGCGGATTTGTGTCGGCCCATTGGGATGGCACCAACGAAACCGAAGAGAAAATAAAGAAAGAAACCAAAGCAACCATTCGTTGTATTCCATTTGAGGGAAGCAAAGAGGAGGGAAGCTGTATGGTTACTGGTAAGCCTTCTAAACAAAGAGTGTTATTTGCCAGGGCTTATTAGAGTTTCGAATTAATTAAAAAAAATTATTTAGAGACTTGCAGAGGTTAAAAATAGTTGTATTTTTGCATCCGCATTTGAAAACAAATGGCCCGTTCGTCTAGGGGTTAGGACGCCAGGTTTTCATCCTGGTAACAGGGGTTCGATTCCCCTACGGGCTACAAAACAAAAGAAAAACAAAGATGGCAAATCATAAGTCAGCCTTAAAGAGAATTAGAAACAGCGAGACCAAGCGTCTTAGAAATCGTTACCAACACAAAACGACTCGTAATGCTATGAAGCGTTTGATGGAGACGACTAAGAAGAAAGACGCAGAGACGTTGTTTCCTTCTGTGGTTTCTATGATCGATAAATTGGCTAAGCGTAACATCATTCACGCTAACAAAGCAGCCAACCTAAAATCGAACATGGCGAAGCACGTTGCTTCTCTATAAGGGATAAGTTTCTTACCGTATTATAACTCTCTCGAGGCTTCGAGGGAGTTTTTTTGTTTTATACTTTTTGGGTCACCGAGTGATTCGAGCAAAGCGACATTTGTATCGGGACGTCCTTCGATACATTTTTCACTTCGTGAAAAACACTCAGGGACCTTGTCTAAGGTAATTACTCCTCTAACAACGTTAACTCACTATACCCAATCATTTTGCCTTTTTTATTATAAGACTCCGAGCGCACCATCCCCACGTTTTCCGAATACCATTCTTTAGAAGATCCCTTTACGTTTAACAGCATCTTAGTGCTAATATTTTGCGTGAGTACCACACAGTCAAAGCTGCCTGCAGGCGTAGTTATATTTTCTTGAGCTTCTACCAAACGATCGGTAACTAGTACCGTCATTTTAAGGCCTAAGCCTCCACCAGCGCCAATATTTACAACCAACGAACCATCTGCTAATTGAGTACCTGGGCTAGCATCCATATCTGGGATTTCGAACTCTGTAGCATCTACTTCTATATCCATATCGTCGTAGGCTTGCAAGGCGTTTCCATCCATTCGGTAGGTCATGTCAAATTGAAATTTGCCATCTACGCATTTTGCCTCAAAGGTGTTTTCGAATATCTCTTTGTCTTTTTTATCGTACGTAATATTCTTTACGGTAAAAGTCACGTCGTTTCCGCTCTCTACTTTATCGAGCAGCTCGTAGGTGGTTCTGCCAGTCATTTTACCTTTCTGATTGTAGCTTGTTATTTCCCAAACAGTGCCTTTTTCTGTTGGCACATAGGGTTTACAGTCTACTTGCGCTAGGCTAGTAAAGCTCGATAAGATGATTATAAATAAAAGAGAAAGCGTTTTCATCGGTATGTTTTTTAGTATTGGCTTGAATAAATGTAGCCATTTATAATGTTATTTCGATTTATATATTTCTGTGTTGAATGGTAAACCAGCAAGAGCTAAAACTTAATCAGCTTTAAACGCTGACGTTGTTTTTGGTCGCTAATGGTCACTATGTATATGCCACTGGCAAGACTCGAGACATCGATAGGCTCTTGTGCTGAATAGGGCAAGTCGATCTGTATCCCATTGATTCCCGCAACAGTAATCTTCGCATTATCACTTAGATTCCCTGATATTTGAAAGCTAGTGGTTGCTGGATTAGGATAAAGCTTAATACTTGGAGCTTCGTTTTCATCAACACTCAATGGTAAACGCTGATAAAATTGTTCAAACCCAAAGGCAAATAATAGCAGTAGGGTAGCATCATCACCCGTGCCCGATTGAAAAACTTCATATGGCTTCCATGGATCCCAATACAAGCCAAACATCAAGCTCTCAAAATCGTTGTGTACTTCGTATTCGCAAACTTCAGAAGTATGACTAAACTCTAAGAGTTTTAAAGCATTGAATTCTGGGCTATATTCGAATTGTCCTGAATAACTATTACAAGCAATTTCGCCATTAAAGCTAAAATCTTCGTTAATGGTGAGATACGGATTAATCGCTGGTTCTATTGGATCTACATAAGTAGCAGGAGGGTCGCCAGTGTCTGGTTCTACATAAACCAAATACCAAGTACCCAAGAAATCAGGATCTTGTGCGTACAACCCATTTATACCAATAAACAATAAACTAATAGTGATGTATAGAACTTTCATAGCGTTTTAAAGGTATGAAAAAGAAATTTTGCGCTAACGATAGCAGCAAAAATCCTGCGAAGCAGATTGGAGCGAATAGCGTGACCCTATAGTGACGAGACCGTAGGTTGAGTCTACTTCTGGGAAGCGCCCATAAAAAAACCCTCCATAGCCTTGGCGACGGAGGGTCTAAATTATATATGCAAGAAAAGTATCTACCCGTTCATAGAGATTAAAAACTCTTCGTTGCTTCTGGTTTGTTTAAAGCGATCATTAATAAATTCCATCGCTTCTACAGGGTTCATATCTGCAAGATACTTGCGCATTACCCACATACGTTGAATCGTGGATTCGTCTAGCAATAAATCGTCACGTCTTGTACTAGAAGAGGTAAGATCGATCGCTGGGAAGATTCGTCTGTTAGAAATCTTTCTGTCTAATTGCAGTTCCATATTACCGGTTCCTTTAAATTCTTCGAAGATTACTTCGTCCATTTTAGAACCTGTCTCTGTAAGGGCAGTGGCGATTATACTTAACGAACCACCATTCTCGATATTACGAGCGGCACCAAAAAAGCGCTTTGGTTTGTGTAGAGCGTTGGCATCTACACCCCCAGATAAAATCTTACCTGAAGCTGGTTGTACAGTGTTATACGCTCTGGCCAAACGCGTGATTGAGTCTAATAAGATCACTACATCGTGACCACATTCTACCAATCGCTTGGCTTTGTCTATCACAATATTGGCAACTCTTACGTGCTCAGAAGCCTCTTTGTCAAAAGTAGAAGCTACTACCTCGCCACGAACATTACGTTGCATGTCTGTAACTTCTTCTGGACGCTCATCGATTAGTAAAACGATTTGATATACTTCTGGATGATTTGCTGCAATGGCATTGGCGATGTCTTTTAAAAGCATCGTCTTACCAGTTTTAGGTTGCGAAACAATCATTCCGCGTTGTCCCTTACCAATAGGTGCAAATAAATCCATGATGCGAGTAGAAATTGTCGCTTGCTTGTCTGCAAGATTAAATTTCTCGTCTGGGAACAATGGCGTTAAGTGCTCAAACGATACGCGATCGCGCACTACATTAGGGTTAAGACCATTGATTTTGTTCACTTTAATAAGCGGAAAGTACTTCTCACCCTCTTTAGGTGGGCGCACTTCTCCAAGTACGGTATCTCCTGTTTTTAAGCCAAACAATCTAATCTGCGATTGCGAAACGTAAATATCGTCTGGAGAAGACAAATAGTTGTAATCACTAGAACGCAAAAAGCCATAGCCATCTTGCATGATGTCTAAAACACCTTCGCTCTCGATTATACCTTCGAACTCAAAATCTGGTTCGCGGTAACGATTACGGTTGTCTTTGTTTCCGTTATTGCCTTGACTGCGATTCCCGCGATTGTCGTTGCGTTTATTGCGATTATCGTCTTTGCGATTGTCTTTTCGGTTGTCGCTTCTGTTATCCTTGCGATTGTCTTTACGAGTGTCTTTACGGTTGTCGTCTTTACCTGTTTGTTGCTCGTTGCTAGGTTTTGCATCTTTATTGTCGCCATCCTTTTCGCCTTCTTTCGCTTTTTGATCGCCGCGGTTGTCTTTGCGGGTATCTCTGCGACGATTGTCACGGCGCTGTTGTTGTGGGCGAGGCTTTTGCTCTTCTTTTTTGCTGTCGTCTTGCGCAGCTGGAGCAGGCTCTTCTGAGGCTTTAACGGCTTTTACTGCCGTTGGATTTGCTGCTTGGTAATCGAGGATTTGATAAACCAAGTCTAATTTTTTTAAGCTTCTGTATTTTGGAACTTTGAGTGTTTTTGCAAGCTCTTGTAGTTCGGGAAGTTTTTTTGTTTTTAATTCTGAAATATCGAACATTAGAATAAGTCGAGTTATGTTAATTAATTATAGTGAAGAATTTTTCTGAAAGGAAAAATGAAATGTCTAAGGAGAATAACCTGCCGCAATTCAGGCGGTTATAAATTGATACTGCAAGTATACGATAATATTTTATTTATTAAGTAATGATTCTTAAAAAGAAATGTTATTTTTGCTCTATAAATCAACTATAACAAGTGATTCAGAGAATTCAGACCGTTTATATGCTTGCCTCGATAATGGTGCTATTAGCATTATATAATTGGTTTCCAGTTATAAAGGACGAAGCGGGTTTGCCGCTTATCGAAAAAAACGAACCACTTATTATTGGGCTTATTATTGCCGCTGTTGCTTTAACGATCTTTTCAATATTAAAGTATAAAACAAGACAGACACAGTTTGTACTGAACCGTCTTGCCATCATATTAAACTTTATTTTACTAGGAGTTTTCGTATTTCGAGCCCTAAAGGTATCTGGAGAAACCTTGGTTTCTGAGAAAGGTATTGGGGTACTGGTTCCTATCATTTCTATCGTTTTTTTGGCTCTGGCTAACAGAGCTATCAGAAGGGACGAGAACCTCGTAAAATCTGCGGACCGATTACGATAAACCTATGATCTTAGTATATTAGTGGAAAGCCCTAGAGTATGCCAACTCTAGGGTTTTTTTATTTATATCCCTGAGAAGGGACTATTCCCTCTATTACGAAGTGAAACCGCTTTAAAAACAGACGCTTCGCTACATTTTTCAATACCACCTTAGCGCTGCTATGGCGGCATTTCCAAAATATCTGTTTTTCTTGTGCTTTAACTTCTCATGACGAGATTCTAGTCCCTTCTCAGGGATTCCCTTCTCAGGGAAATTCTTATTTATACAATTGCAAATTGGTTTTGAGATTTTCGTTTAGCAGTATATTTTTTAGGGCGCATGCTAAAGCACCAGGCTATTCGCTGCAATCTGCTCGGCAGGATTTTCGCTGCTATCCTTTGCGCGAGCTATGGCTACAATACTTGCGGATTAAACTACCTTGTAAATTCGATCACCTCGAGATCAAAGATGCGTTCGCCATCGATTTTAAAGCGAAGCATGGTACGCACCTTATGAAAGCCATGTTTGCCTACAGCACCGGGATTCATATGTAATAGATTGAGCTTTTTGTCTGGCATTACTTTTAGAATGTGTGAATGCCCTGTGATAAATAGTTTGGGTGGGTTTGCTCGTATCTCGTCTCTAATACGCGTATCGTAACGGCCAGGATAGCCGCCAATATGAGTAATCCACACATCTACTCCTTCGCACATAAAACGATTGTTCTCGGGAAATTGACTTCTCGCTGTGGCACCATCTATATTGCCATAAACGGCTTTGAGAGGTTTAACCGCTTCGAGGGCATCGGTAACTTTTAAATTTCCAATGTCGCCAGCATGCCATATCTGGTCTGCCTCTTGGGCGTATGCCAAAATGCGGTCATCTATATATCCATGAGTGTCTGAAAGCAATAAAATTTGTTGCACCGTTTTTTAGATTTCTTTGGCATTACTAATTGGGACTAGCCCTGTGAGTTGCGTATCTTTAGGCCTTCAAAAATAGAATTTAATTGCGATACTTTATTCAAATATCTTTTAAAGGAACTCACTATCATGGGTGGCAACGCCAGCCCAACGCCAATACGGTTCAGCAGGAAATTGAGAATTGCTTGACCAAACTTTTAAAAAGCGAAATCTCAATTATGGGCGCTGGCCGAACCGATACAGGCGTGCATGCCAAACAGCTCTTCGCACATTTTGATAGCGACGAGATTATAGATATCGAGCATTTACTATTCAAGATCAATAACTTTTTGCCCAAAGACATCGCAGTTAAAAAGCTGTTTCGTGTTAAAGACAAAGCACATGCCCGCTTTGATGCTACATCTCGTACTTATATGTATTATGTGAGTCTCGCAAAAGATCCCTTTACCCATGAGTTAAACAGCATGTGCCTCAAAGACGTAGATGTTGCTGCTATGAATAACGCGGCCCAATTGCTCATCGGTAAGCATGATTTTGAGTGCTTCGCTCGTGCGCATTCCGATGTGAAAACTTTTTTTTGCGATGTGCGTAAAGCAAGCTGGGTGCAAAAGGAGCAAATGCTTATTTTTACCATTACTGCCGATCGCTTTTTACGCAACATGGTGCGCGCCGTAGTGGGTACTTTATTAAACGTTGGGCTGGGCAGAACCAGTTTAGACCAATTTAAAGCTATCATGGCTAGCAAAGACAGGTCTAAAGCAGGAGCCTCGGCTTCGGCAGCGGGTTTGTTTTTAACCCAAGTAACCTATTTAGACGAGATTAAAGACTATGAGTAAAGACTCAGGTAAAGCATTCGATTTTAAACTTTTTGGCAGGCTGCTAGGCTATGCCATGTCGTATAAATGGATCTTTTATTTTGTGGGTGCAGCCGTTTTAATGATGTCTGCTCTTGCGGTAGCTCGTCCTGTGATATTGCAAAAAGCGATAGACGAATCGATACTCCCTAAGGACAGCGAGGGGCTGCTCATGTATGTGTTAATCATGGCGGGAGTGTTGCTTTTTGAGGTGTTCTTTCAGTTTGCCTTTATCTTCTATGCCAACTGGTTGGGTCAAAGTGTAATTAGAGACATACGTATAAAGCTTTTTAATCTTATGCTTAGTTTTAAGATGAGCTATTACGATAAAAGTGCTGTGGGAAGACTCACCACACGTGCGGTAAACGACATAGAAACCATCTCGAGTATCTTTAGTCAAGGCTTATTTATGATAATCTCAGACCTATTAAAGATGCTGGTTATCATGGGCGTAATGCTATATTTAAGCTGGGAATTGTCGCTGATTGTCTTCGCGATTTTACCGCTTATTTTATATGCCACTAGGGTATTCCAAAGAGCGATGAAAACCGCCTTCGAAGAGGTGCGTGCGCAAGTAGCCAACCTGAATGGCTTTGTACAAGAGCGTATTACTGGAATGAAAATCGTGCAACTTTTTGCCAGAGAAGATCAAGAATATAAGGAGTTTAAAGCCATTAACGAAAAGCACAAAAAGGCATGGATTAAAACCGTTTGGTACAACTCTATCTTTTTCCCGATTGCAGAGATGGCTTCTTCTGTAGCTATTGGTCTTATCGCTTGGTATGGGGCGAGAGATGCTGTTGGGGGAGGTCTTATTACCTTAGGAATCATCACGGCTTTTATTCAGTATTCTCAGATGCTTTTTAGACCCCTTAGGCAAATCGCAGATAAGTTTAACACCCTTCAAATGGGAATGGTTGCTGCAAAGCGTGTGTTCGAAATTTTAGACACTACGGCGCATATAGACGATCAGGGTACTCTTACCATGGAACGCCCTAAAGGCAAAATCGAATTTAAAGACGTGGTCTTTGGCTATAACATAGACGAGCCTGTTATAAAGGGAATCAATTTTACGGTTGAACCTGGCCAGACCATCGCTATAGTGGGTTCTACAGGTGCAGGAAAATCTACCATTATCAATTTACTCTCTCGTTTTTACGAGATAAACGATGGCGAAATTACCGTAGACGGCACCTCGATCAACAAGTTTACCTTGGCTTCGCTGCGTGCTAATATTGCTGTGGTTTTACAAGATGTCTTTTTGTTTGCAGATAGTATTTTGGCCAACATTACCTTAAACGACACTACAGTTACTAAGGAAGAGGTGATACAAGCGGCCAAAGACATAGGCGTGCACGACTTTATTATGAGCCTACCCGGGGGTTACGATTATAACGTAAAAGAGCGTGGTACTATGCTTTCATCGGGGCAGCGACAGTTACTAGCTTTTTTAAGAGCCTACGTAAGTCAGCCAGAGATATTAATCTTAGACGAAGCTACTTCTTCTGTTGATACGTATTCAGAGGAGATGATTCAGACGGCTACAGAAAAGATCACCCAAAACAGAACCTCTATTGTAATTGCGCACCGCTTGGCAACCGTCAAAAAAGCAGATGCAATTCTCGTGATGGAAAAAGGCAAAATTGTAGAGCAAGGAACTCATGCAGACTTGCTCAAAATAGAAGACGGTTATTACAAAAACCTTTACGAGGTCCAGTTTATGGCAGAAGAGCTTATATAGCTAATCGTATCTTTTACAGCTTCTAAATCTTCTGGACTTGGAGCAGCGGGACGCGCTGCACCTGTTGCAACTACAAAAATCACAACGCCGATTATAAGGAGTAAATAAACGCCAATTACGATACCGATAAAAAGGAATCCTCTCCCAATGATTCCACCTATAGAAAGTTTAAATATTCGCTTGTAAACATAGCAGCTATAAAGAAACATTAGTAGCATAACCCAGAGACTCATCTTCATATAATTACCTCCAAAACTTAAATAGATAAGTATGGGTAAAAACAACACTACGCTCATCTGAGCCTGTGAATAGCCAACGATTACAATATGCTTTAAATATGAATAGGCCTTTTGATTTAAAAAGGTAAGTTTAGACATTAAGGCATATATAGGAATCATTAAAATGTATATAATTCCTTGGTATTCCATCCACCAAGCATTGGCCATTGGGTCTTGGCCATTTTGTAAATACGGGTTGTCTTTAAATGCAGGACTTTCTGGATCAAACATCCAAGTCATGTCCATAGCTTCTGGAAAATACTTTTGCAACGCAAAGATTAAAAGCCCCGATAAAGTTATGGCGATCGCAATATAATTGGAGAGTCGTAAATGGCGTTTGCGTACTCCATCGATATAACCACCAATCACTACCTCTGGCCTCATAACCATATCTCGAACGGTTCTCACCAATAGGTTGTTGTCTATATCTACAAACCTTTCAGAAAAATCATTTTTTAAAAACTTAAAGGTGAATTCTTCGTCTATAACTTGTGCCCCACAACGCATACAGTATTCGGCGCCAGGAGCCAATTGGGATTCGCAATTTTTACAATCTTCAAACTGTTTAACTAAGGTCATCTCGTACTAATTCGGTGAGTTCTTCTAGGGTTTCGTACATCACAAAACTACCATCCTTTACATAACTTATTTGTCCGTTTTCTTCGCTTACAACCAAGCAAACGGCGTCTGTTTTTTCTGTAATTCCTATAGCCGCACGGTGTCTTAGACCAAAACGTAAGGGAACCGATCTATCATTGGTTACTGGCAGAATTACCCGCGTAGCGGTGATAGCATTGTCTTCTATAATCATGGCGCCGTCGTGCAGAGGAGAGTTTTTATAAAAGATACTCTCTATGATGGGCTGATTTACTTCCAGATTCATCGAATCGCCAGTGTTACGTACAAAGTCTAAGCTGGAATGTCGCTTTATAACGATGAGGGCACCAGAGAAGGTTTCGCCCATTTTCTTGCAAGCGGCAATAATTTGAGTGACATCTGTTTCTACAATATTACCGTTGCTAGTAAAATTAAACTGCTTAAAGAATTTTTTTCGGGCCTTGATGTTGGTAGAGCCCACCATGAGTAAAAACTTTCTAATCTCTTGTTGGAAAACAACGATCAGTGCAAACATACCGGCTCCCAAAAATCCGCCTAAAATTTTACTGAGCATCTCCATTTCGAGTAGCTCGGTAACCTTCCAAATGGTGTAAAGGATTACGATTCCAATAAAAATATTGATAGCAACGGTACCTTTGACAAGACGGTACAGATAAAACAGCAAAAAGGCAACGAGAACGATGTCTACTATGTCTATTACGCGTATATCTAATATGCTCAAGGTTGCGGGCTTTTTGTAAAAATAGCAAATATCTTTTTGTCCCAGTGAGTGCGTAGGCGAATATTAATTTTTTAGGGCATAAACAAGTTTAGAGACTTCTACTGCGGCTGCAACATCGTGCACACGTAAGATATGTGCTCCAGATTGCAAGGCTATGGCATTGAGAGCAGTAGTGCCATTCAAAGCATTTTGAGGCGTGGTGTTGAGCGTTTTGTAAATCATAGACTTACGCGAGAGTCCAACGAGTATTGGTGCTTCGAACATAGAGAAGCTGCTTAGCTTGTCTAAGATTTCAAAGTTTTGAGCGGTGGTTTTTGCAAAACCGAAGCCCGGATCTATTAGCACATCGTTTATTCCTGCCTCACGAGCGACCGCGATTCTCTGGGAAAAATATTGACGAATTTCGACTAAAGGATTCTCGTAATGGGTAAGCGATTTCATGGTTTGTGGCGTTCCGCGCATATGCATCATGATGTAAGGAACCTGCAAGCTTGCAACCGTTGCTAACATCTTAGTATCGCCCAAACCAGCAGTGATATCATTTACCATACAGGCACCTGCTTTGCAGGCTGCCATCGCTACTTCGCTTCTAAAAGTATCTACAGAGATCTTTGCGTTCGGGTGATTGTTTACAATGGCTTTTATAATAGCAACAACTCGATCAATTTCTTCACTAGGGCTAATATCGCTGGCTCCAGGCCGCGAACTATAACCGCCCACATCTAAAAAAGTAGCACCCTGGTCTAACATCTGTGAAGCGGTATGCAAAGCGCTTTTCACTGTATTATTAGACCCTCCATCGTAAAACGAATCTGGCGTTGCATTGATGATGCCCATTACTTTGGGCGCATCGAAAGCAATAAGCTCCTGATTGCAATTTATGGTGTGGTTGCTCATACGGTTCAAAAGAGTTTAAATTTTCACGGTTGAATTACAAGACTGCTGCAAAGCTAAATCATTCTTGCAAATTCGTCATTTATACGATGTAAAAGTTCTGGTTTAGCCATGGGTAATTAAAAATTTTAAGCGAAATTTACACAAACTCTACAACCCACATATGGCAGATACCTCGTTGCAGTACGATACCATCATAGAAAGGTGCAGATCCCTGTTTATAAAAAAAATGAAAGACTACGGAAGCGCATGGCGTATTTTACGTTTGCCGTCGCTTACAGATCAGATATTTATTAAAGCCCAAAGAATAAGAGGATTACAGCAAAACAAAGAACAAAAAATAGACGAGGGACAAGAACCAGAATTTATCGGTATAATTAATTATTGCATCATGGCTTTAGTACAATTAGAGTTGGGTGTGGTAGAGCAACCAGACATGGAGGTAGACCAGGCTATTAAGGCTTACGACAATAAGGTTGCCATTACCAAGCAACTCATGATGGACAAAAATCATGATTACGGCGAGGCTTGGCGAGATATGAGAGTGAGCTCGCTTACCGATTTGATTCTGCAAAAATTATTAAGGGTTAAGCAAATAGAAGACAATCAAGGTAAAACCTTGGTGAGCGAAGGCATAGATGCTAATTATCAAGATATGATTAATTATGCCGTCTTTGCCCTAATTCATTCGACGCTAAGTCAAACAACCGAATAACATAACACTAACTTTATTAGATGCGCAATTTAGTAGGATTTTCGAGAATTTTTGTTGGTATATTTTTTATTATCAGCGGTTTTATTAAGCTAAACGACCCAGTAGGTTTTTCGTTTAAACTCAAGGATTATTTTGCCCCAGAAGTACTCAATTTAGAGTTTCTGGTTCCTTACGCGCTCTTAATAGCGGTGGTCATTGTAATCTACGAAGTGATATTGGGAGTGATGATTATTATTGGCTACGCTCGCAAGTTTACCGTTTGGAGTTTGCTGCTCATGATTGTCTTTTTTACATTCTTAACTTTCTATTCTGCCTACACTGGCAAAGTAACAGATTGTGGTTGCTTTGGCGATGCCTTAAAGCTAACCCCTTGGGAATCTTTCTGGAAAGATGTAGGCTTGCTTATTCTAATTTTGATTCTCTTTATTGGTCAAAAACATTTGTGGCCATTCTTCTCAAAAACAATGACAAGAGTGATTGTTCTTGTGAGTTTTATCGCGTCGATGGTCTTTTGTTATTACGTACTACAACATTTGCCTTGGATAGACTTTAGGCCATATAAAATTGGTGCGAACATTCAAGAAGAGATGTCTGTGCCAGAGGGTGCTCCACAACCTATTTACGAATATGCCTGGAAGTTTAATATTGATGGTGAGGAGCAGGTGATAACCACCAATGGGGATTATCCGGATGTCGATGGCGAATTAGTGGGTTACGAAACCAAGCTTATTCAAGAGGGATACGAACCGCCAATTCATGACTTTACCATCGAGAAAGATGGCGAAGATATGGCTGCCGAATGGCTCGAAGAAGAGCATCTTGTTGTGGTTGTGGCTTATAGCCTGCGCAACACAGAAAACGAAGGCTATGGCAACATTAGAGCGATTACTAATAAGGCGCTTAAAAACGGCTATAAGGTAATTGGATGGTCTGCGTCTAGCGAGGAAGAGACAGAGGCCTTAAAGGAAAAGCATGATTTAAACTTCGACTTTTATTTTTGTGATGAGACAACACTTAAGACGATAGTGCGATCTAACCCGAGTGTACTCGAGCTTTCTAAAGGTACGATTCTACAAAAATTACATTGGAACGATGCCTTAGATTTAGAGCTCAAAACGCTCGAAGGTGCCATGCCAGAACTAGATTTTACTATAAAGCGCAGGCTAGATAGTATTGCGGTATTGGATCAACGGTATCGTACTCTAATAATGGCCTCGTCTGACGAGGAGCGAGAAAAAATAGGTAAAGAAATGGGACTTGAAGCCGCGGATTATACCGGGGATTTATGGGCGAAACAAATTGCTATAGATACCAGTAATCTTAAATATGTAGAATCGTTACTGGCAAAAGGTAAATATCCTGGTAAAAGCATGGTTGGCGAACCTACCAATATGGCCGCCTGGTATGTGATACAGCACAATCCAGACAGAATACCAATGCATTTGGATATGATGAAAGCAGCGGGCAAAAATGGCGAATTACCTTTTACAGCTGTAGCGATGATGGAAGATCGCTATTTAATGAATCAGGGTAAAGAACAAGAATACGGGACTCAGGGCATGTCGTATAACGACGATCGTGGTTCGTTTATTTGGCCTATTCGTGATGCCGCAAACGTAAATAAAAGAAGAGCAGAGGCTGGTTTTACAAGAACCCTAGAAGAATATGCGATCGCTTTGTACGGGCCCGATTTTGTATACGAACCACTTACGCTAGACCAAGTTAAACAAGAATAGTGGTTGGCTTTTTCTTAAAAAAACTAGGCTATGGATTACTTACTCTTTTTGGGGTGGTTACGGTAGTCTTTTTTCTTTTTACCATTCTTCCGGGTGATCCAGCGCGTATGATGCTTGGGCAAAATGAAAGCCCAGAGCAGCTGGCAGTTATCAAAAAAAAATACGGGTTTGATAAACCTGTGACGACACAATATTTTTACTATTTAAATGATTTGTCACCGATTTCTTTTCATTCAAAAGCAGAAGAAGATTACACTTTTTTGGCTACAAATAAATATAGTGCAACAAAGCTGTTTGGTATCGGGAATACACAAGTCGCATTAAAGTGGCCCTACCTTAGAGAGTCGTTTCAAAAAAGCGGGAAAGCGGTGACCAGCGTAATAGGGGAGACTCTTCCTAATACAGTGGTATTGGCAATAGCGGCCATATTGATCGCTATTTTAATCGGCATCTTTCTCGGAATAGTCTCTGCCCTGTTTCAGAATAATTGGCTCGATAAAACAATTCAGATTCTAAGCACCCTTGGTATGAGTGTACCTTCTTTTTTTAGTGCGATTATTTTTGCCTGGCTCTTTGGGTTTTTATGGCATGAATTTACAGGACTCAATATGACTGGGAGTCTTTACGAAGTAGATGACTTTGGCGAAGGTGTGCAAATCCGATTAAAAAATTTAATACTCCCGGCCATAGTTTTGGGCATCAGACCACTGGCCGTTATCACACAACTAATGCGCAATTCGCTCTTAGAAGTTATGAGTCAGGATTATATTAGAACCGCCAAGGCTAAAGGGCTAAGCATGCTTACAGTAATCAGAAAACACGCCTTAAAAAACGCTTTAAACCCGGTAATTACAGCGGTTTCTGGTTGGTTTGCTTCTATGCTTGCTGGCGCGGTTTTTGTCGAATACATTTTTGGATGGAACGGGTTAGGCAAAGAAATTGTAGACGCATTAAACACCTTAGACCTTCCTATTATAATGGGCGCGGTGCTGGTAATCGCCATGCTTTTTATTTTGATAAATATAGTGGTCGATATGTTATATGGTTGGCTTGATCCAAAAATTAGAACCCAGACATCATGAGATTGATTTGTATTTTAATAATGATGATGAGCTTAGGGATCGTTAGCGCTCAAACATCCTTCACGCAAGCCGCTTTAAACGAAGAAATGGTCGCCCAAGACGATTCAAAAATTACTTTTGAAGAGATTTTGGCGCAAGAGCGAGGTAAATACGTGTTTATAGACATTTGGTCTAGTTGGTGCGGCAGCTGTTACATCAAACTAAGTGAGGTTAAAAAATTGCAGCAACTGCGCCCAGATGTGAGCTATGTTTTTTTGTCTGTAGAAGGCTCTCAAATAAGATGGCAGCAAACGCTAGAAAAACTTACTGTTACAGGTAAACACTATTATGTCGCATCCTATTTACAAGGAGATTTTGCCAAGAGTATTTTGTTAAAACAAATTCCAAGATATTTAATAGTTGACCCAACGGGAAAGCTAGTATCTTTGGATGCTTCAAACCTTTCGATTAATCAAATTAATGCCTTATTAAATGAGAACTAAGATAGTAGCCGGCAACTGGAAAATGAACATGAACGCATCGCAGACAGATCAGCTTTTGGCAGATTTAAAGCAACAAAACTGGCCTAGTGATGTTCAAATTATCGTGGCACCAACTTTTGTAAACCTAGATCGTGCTGCAAGCGCAGTAGCTAATTCCGCCATAAATGTATCGGCTCAAAACATGCATCAGGCGACTCACGGAGCATTTACAGGTGAGGTATCTGCAGATATGATTGCAAGTGTTGGAGTGAACACGGTAATTTTAGGGCATAGCGAACGTCGCGCCTATTTTCATGAAGACGACACGCTGTTATCCCAAAAAGTTAATGCTGCTATAGTGGCTGGTCTAAAAGTGATATTTTGTTTTGGCGAAGAACTTTCTGACCGTAAGGCTGGAAACCATTTTGAAGTAGTAAAGTCTCAATTAGAAGGGGGTATATTTATGCTGCCTAAAGAAGCTTGGAGTCAAGTGGTCCTTGCCTACGAACCTGTATGGGCCATTGGTACTGGAGAGACAGCTTCTCCAGAGCAAGCTCAAGAAATGCATGCTTTTATTCGTGAAACACTTTCTCAAAAATATGACGAATCCTTGGCGGAATCTATTTCTGTTCTTTACGGAGGTAGCGTAAAACCCGCAAATGCAAAAGAAATTTTTGCAGGGAAAGATGTAGATGGCGGCCTTATAGGAGGTGCTGCTTTAGACGCAGTTGGTTTTGCTGCTATCGCCAATTCGTTTTAAACATGGATGCCAAGTATGTAGGATACACCTTTACCGTGAGCCCTATTATTCCAGGGGTCGAGATTTTGATTGCTCAACTCGCTCAAGTTGGTTTTGAGAGTTTTGTAGAATCAGAAACAGGGGTTGCTGGATATATTCAAAAAGAAGATTGGCGAGAAGATATTTTAGAAACTATCCAGATATTAGCATCCGATGAATTTGCGATTTCATATGAATTAGAACATATAGAGCAGACCAATTGGAATGCCGCTTGGGAATCTAATTTTAATCCCATTATAGTTGACGATCGTTGTATGGTTCGGGCACCTTTTCACGAGCCCGCTAATTGCGAATACGACATTGTGATAGAACCCAAAATGTCTTTTGGGACAGGACATCATGCGACCACGCATATGATGATTCAGTACATATTGGAAAACGATTGGAACGATAAAGATGTATTAGATATGGGCTGTGGGACATCTGTGTTGGCGATACTAGCCAAAAAGCGAGGTGCTAGGCAAGTAGATGCCATAGACATCGATGAATGGTGTTATAAAAACTCGCAAGAGAATATCGAACGCAATGACTGTTTAGACATACGTGTACAAATGGGCGATATTGATTTGGTAAAAGGAAGAACTTATCATACGATAATTGCAAATATTAATCGAAACATTTTAATAAACCAAATGAGCACTTATGCCTCATGTTTGGTGAGTGGTGGGCAATTATACTTAAGCGGTTTTTTAACGCAAGATTTAGAACAAATCAAATTGGCGTGCAATAAGCATGGGGGTCGATTCGTTCAAAATAAAGAGCGGGAAGGTTGGATCGCTGCAAAATTTGTATTTTAGTCGTAACAATTTAATAATGAGTCACAAAGAACAATATAAAGAGCAATACGAAGTAGACGTGCTAGAGAAGCAGGTAAGCGAAATCGTGCTCTTTAATGACGAAGTAAACACCTTCGATCATGTTATAGAAACCCTAATATATGCATGTGACCATACAGCCGAACAGGCAGAGCAGTGTTCTTTAATAGTTCATTATAAGGGTAAATGCATTGTAAAAACAGGTAGTTACGAAGATCTTAAACCTCGTTGTACCATGTTATTAGAAGCTGGTCTAAGTGCAGAAATCCAGTAACGCCTCAAGCCATTTATGGCTGAACCGCAAACTTTCAAAATTTATCTTATTTACGAACATTAGTTAGTTAGCCCTTTTGTAATTTAAAAGGGAATCATTCATTTATTTACTAACTATTAATGTTTTTTTTATGAGAAATTTTGCAAAAGGACTCGCTTTTCTGCTTATAGCGAGTTTAGTTTTTGTTTCCTGTTCAAAAGATCAGGATGTTGAGTCCCAAATCGAAGAAGCCAATTTAATCAAGCCTGTGCCACAAAAGGTAAAGGACCAAGTAACGGCTTTAGATTTAAACCCGAACTTTATTCGTTACGGTGAGTTTTTCTTTCCTGACGGAAGCTCAGAAGAGCGTCTTTTTATCGAAGACGACATTGTGCTTACAGAGGATCAATTAGACGCCCTGACGGCGCTTAATGACGATCCGCTGGCAAAACAATATCGCACCAACAATTTGGTGAGTCAAGGTCGAAACATTTCGATTATTGGTTACACAGGTGGCGGTGGTTTTGGTTTGAGTAGTAAAGAGCGCACCGCTTTGCAGTGGGCTGTAAACAACTACAACCGTTTGAGTGGTGTTAACATTAGTTTTACCCTTACCTACGGAACCAATTATGCCAGTAAGGATATGGTGGTTTACCATAACCCTAACCAGTCTGGAGCTGGAGGTAGTGCAGGTTTTCCAAGTGCTGGTTTGCCTTATAAGTGGGTTCAGATTTACGGTTTAGGTGGGTATAGCACCAACGTAAACGAGCACGTTATCACACACGAGATTGGTCATTCGGTTGGATTTAGACATACCGATTGGTTCAGCAGAGCTAGCTGTGGTCAGAATGTAAACGAAGGATCTGCAGGTGTAGGTGCGGTTCATATTTCTGGAACACCAACAGGCTATGATTCAACGTCAATTATGTTAGCATGCTTTAGCAGCAGCGAAGACGGCGAATTTAATGGTAACGATATTACTGCCTTAAGCAATATGTATTAAGAGCGGTGTTATTTCGAGTGAAAGCCACCTTCGGGTGGCTTTTTTTTATCCTTTAAAATCGATTTTGTTGTGGGTTCCGTCGCAATAAGGTTTATCGCCTGAAGCACCACAGCGACAAAAGGCTGTCACTCTGGTTTTATGAACTTTTTCTCCATTGCTGTTTTCTATTTCTAGCGATCCGTGTACTAAGATAGGACCGTCAACTACCACTTGTACTTTTGTCGATTCTTCCATAGGGGAGTTATTTTTAGAAGCATCACTTCCGTCGTTCATCTTATAGGTGAGTGCACCAGACGGACAAGCATTAATTTGCTCTTTTAAAGCAGCTGCACTTGCATTTTCTGGAGTAATCCAAGGGCGTGCTTTTGGGTCGTATACTTCGGGCAAACGCTTAACGCATTCAGCCGCATGTATACAAAGGTCTGGCTTCCAAATTACGGTGAGTGATTCATTACTGTACTGTTTAGTTTTGCCTTGACTCATAGCTTGGTATTAAGGTCAAAACAAGATACAAATACAATACGAACTTTAAAAATCTCTCAATTTAACCTTCTAACTCTTCCAGTGTTTTTTGAGCGCTGGCTGCTATGCGCTTATAACAACGATACCCTGCTCGTGAGGCCACTGCCAGAAACAAGAACATTCCTGGTACATACCAATACATTTGGGCAGGCTCTAAAAACAAGTCTTTTCCGTTAGAGATTTTTACAATAACCGGTAAGGAGACAATAACCAATAAAAAATTAAAAGCGATTCCTAACTGCTGAATCAAAAGCATTTGTCTTTTGCGTTTATAAAAATCGGTAAGCGTCTGTTTTAGGTTCTTGTTCAAAATATTGAGCTTGCTCATTCTCCAAATCGAATTTAATGTGATTAGCGGCAAGCCTATAAGATAAACTACACAAATAATTCCGCTAGTGAGTAAATACCAAGTATCCAGGCGATCTAGATTAAAAAGCAACGCAAATCCTGCAATGAGGCAGATGATTCCACCAATGGTTTCGTAAAATTTAAGCGAGCTAAATGTGTTTTTATAACGCTGTTGTGTCATTTCCATAATTAGTGAATTGGTTAATACTTCTTGAGCCTCTATTTTTTCACTCATCTCGTTCCAAAGGGATTTGATTTCGTTAAGCTCCATATTATAGATTATTAAGGTGTTTGTTTTTTAGTTTTGTTTTGATGCGCGCCATTCGGGTCCCTATATTAGACTCGCTAAAGCCTGTGATTTGAGCGATTTGCGCATAGCTTTTGTCTTCTAAGAATAATAGCACAATACCTTTGTCTATCGCAGATAATTGTGCGATTAAGTCGTGTAACAATTTTAGATTTTCAAGGGCACTTTGATCTGCTTCCGTGGTTTCTGTAAACCTTTCTATCTCAAACGGAATCTGTGTCCCAGAGCGCTTCTTCTTGTTTATATGCGTAATGGATGTGTTAAGTGCAATGCGATACATCCAAGTACTCACCTTTGAATCGCCTCGAAACGAATCAAACGATTTATATAGTTGATACACGATTTCTTGATATAGATCCTTCTTGTCTTCGCGGGTGTCGCAATACATAGAGACTATCTTATAAATAATCCCTTCATTGGCTTTAATCACAGCTGTAAAATCCAGATGGTTTTGCATATCATTTCTAAACTACTCAATAAGTGTGGGAAAAAGTAAAAAAATCACAGGCGAAGCAAAGTTTTTTTATTTCTACTGCTTTTTCTGTAAAAAAGATATGCTAAATCAGGGCATTCATGACCTTAATCATTTTTTAAATACCTGATGTATAATAGTTTAGTACTTCAACCTTAAATGTAACACTCATGAAAACAATTACTTTTTTTCTTATCGTTTTCTGCTCTGCGGTCGCTATGAGTCAGACAGAAAATGAAGGCGAAATCCAGATTAATCAAACACAGCTGGACGATACGTATCGCACTGGCGAAACAATTGCCGTAAATGCTGCGGTGCAAGGCGACTTGGTTATTGCAGGAGGGACGCTCATTGTTAACGATAGTATTAACGGAGACCTGACCGCTGCCGGTGGCGAATTAATTCTCAATGGATACATTGCAGATGATGTGCGCACAGCGGTGGGCAAAGCTACAATCGATTCAGAAATTGGCGACGACTTGGTAATTTTTGGAGGAGAAGTTATCATAGCCAAAAACACTGTAATTCACGGGAACGTCAAATGCTATGCTGGCAATGTTCAAATCTATGGCGAAGTACTCGGTGGGCTTGATATTAAAGGAGGCGATGTTCTTATTGATGGAAATATAAGAGAAGCTTCAAAAATTGCAGCAGAAGAAATCACGATCGGGACAAATGCTAAATTCTACAAAGAAGTGGAATACTGGCATAGCGAAGGAGAAATGGATTTTAAGGACGCTTTGGTAGATACTCAAGCGAGCTTTAACGAGGATCTTAAAGGCGAGCAATCGCAATTATCCTTAACCAACTTCGGGACCAATTCTATTAAGCTATGGATTTTCTACTTACTGTCTGCGCTAGTGGCTATTCTATTTTTGCATGCACTCTTTAGAAACGCATTTGCGAATACCGCACATGAGTTTGAAGGCAATTGGCTTAAGAGTTTTGGCTTTGGATTGCTTTATCTAATAGGTGTCCCGCTAGTAATTATCATAGCCTTATTTATAGCCATAGGGATTCCCTTAACCCTGTTTGTTACGGCAATTTTCATCTTTAGCCTTTTGTTTGGTCATTATATCGCTGCTTTACTATTGGTTTATTATTTAAAGTATAAGAAAGACAAGCAGTGGGGATTTTGGAGCATTACCCTGCTTGCCCTTTTAGTTACGGTGCTGTTGCGCTTGTTAACCATGATACCTTATGCTGGCATCGCACTGTCTATAGTTGTAATTGCGATTACCTATGGAGCCTTGACCTTAGGCGCCTTTCGTTCTAAGAAAGACCTAATTAAAAACTAAAACAATGCAGCAGGAACATCCAAATATCGAGATCTTAAAGAAGTTCAATCCTGCAGATCCTGGCAGCGCGGGTCAGATAATAGCTCAAGATTTTGTCTGGCATTATATAAACCCAGAGTTGCCAGAACTCGAAGGAGATTATTTGGGCCTTACTGGCTTAACAGATTTCTTTAAAAGATTGGCGGGTCGCACAGATGGCTCTTTTAAGGTAAAACCTTTAGCTATAGTTCCCTTAGGAGACCAATTAGTGGTCACTCATGTTCGTGACGCCATGGTATTAAACGGTAAAAATATGGAGGTAGACGCCATTGTAACCTGGTGTATTATTGATGGTAAGATTAAAGAAGCATGGGATGTTCCCGCACTTCCAACCGCAAAGTTTGTCGAATCGTAAATCAATCTAAATGAGATTAGTAGAGGTAACACCAAAAAATGCTATTAAGGAGACTTTCTTCTGCATAAAAGATACCAAAAGACAAGGTTTTAAGGACAAAGCAAATTGGTTTGAAAGGCGCTATAAAGAAGGTTTAAGAATAAAAATCCTCAAGAACGATCAAGATAAGATGATTGGGTTTATAGAGTATGTTCCGGCCAAAAACGCCTGGCGACCCATCGATGCAGATAACTATATGTTTATTCATTGCACCTATATATATGCCAAAAAGCATAGAAACAAAGGCTATGGTTCTATGCTTTTAGATGCAGTCCAAAATGAGGCCAAATCTATTGGTTTGGATGGGGTTTGTGTAATGACAAGTGAGGGTGGTTGGTTGGCTAATAAAAACCTTTTTGAAAGAAATGGCTTCGAGCAAATCGAGGCAAAAGATAGATTCCAGCTACTATCGAAAACATGGAACAGCAATGCTAAGAAGCCCCAATTTCATAATTGGACCAACGAGCAAAAAAAATACAAGGGTTGGCATTTGCTTTATGCAGATCAATGCCCTTGGAACGAAAAGTCTGTGGCTGCAATATTAAACGTTGCGATGGACTATGGGGTAGATTTAAAAGTAACCAAATTAGATTCTGTAAAAAAAGCAAAACAGGCACCTTCGGGGTTTGGTGTTTTCAACTTATTACATGATGGTAGGTTATTAGACGATCATTATTTAAGCGCCACTCGATTCAGAAATATCTTAAAGAAAGAACTCAAGAATTAAAAATATACCGGCATGAAATACAACACGATAGTTATTGGAGGAGGTTTGGCTGGCCTTACAGCCGCAGCTACTCTCTCAAAATTTGGGAAGAAGGTTTTGCTGCTAGAGCAGCACCATAAACCAGGCGGATGTGCGACCACTTTTAAACGAGGAGATTATATCATAGAAGTAGGGCTTCATGAGATGTGTGGCTTAGAAAAAAACGGAACAATCTTGCGAATATTCGACATGCTCGATATGCATCAAAGGGTAGAAATGTTACAAGTGCCCGAACTCTATGCCGTGCAATCAGATCACTCAACCTTTGTGTTTCCGCACGGTTATGAAGCCGCAAGCAAGGCGTTAATCGACAAATATCCAGAAGACGAAAAAGGTATAAAACGATTGATGAAGTTGCTAGTCAATATTCGAAAAGAAGGAGTCAAATTGCCGCGAACACCATTAATGCGTAAGCTGCTTTATCTGTTTATGCCCTTGCTTTATCCCAATCTTGTAGAAGCAACTAGTTATTCAGTTGGGGATTGGTTAGATAAGTATATCACCAACGAAAACGCAAAGTTAGACTTGTTAGCCCATCTTGTTTACTGGCACGATGATCCTTACACCTTATCTATGTTTTACTATGGATTGCCTTTTTCTAGTTTTATTGGTAATGGAGGTTATTTTATAAAAGGTGGCTCGCAAGAACTCTCCAGTTATCTGGCATCTTACATACAGAAACAAGGAGGTTGTGTCTTGTTGGGCAAAAGGGCAGAGAAAATAATAACCAAAAATGGGCGAGTCAGCGGCGTCACATTCCATGATAGCTTTAACAAGAGCTTAGAACCTGTTACCATTGCCTGCGATAATGTCGTAGCCAATTGTGCTTTGCCAATAGTACCGGAATTGTTGGATGAGCCTTATGCCGCTAAGCTCAAAAAACAGATCGCCGATAAGACCAATGCCTGCTCGTTATTAAATATCTATTTAGGCTTTAAATCAGATGTAACCACCTTTGGTGTAAAACACTATTCTAATGCGTTTAAGGGAGAAGATGTTACGTCTTTGAAAGACATATACCCCAACAATACCGGGGATTGGTCAAAACGCAGCTTTGTTTTTGTAGATTATAACAAGATAGATGCACAGCTGGCGCCGGCTGGCAAATCTGTAGGGGTAATCTGTAGTGCAGATTATCTAAAAGACTGGGATGGTTTAAGCAAGGAAGATTACAAAGCCAAAAAGGAAGAAGTAGCCCAAATTTTATTAGGCCGTTTAGAAAAACGATTTCCAGGCATACGGGAAAGCATCGAATATTACGAAGTCGCCACTTCTAAAACAATTAAGCGATTTACCTCAAATACCGATGGATCTGTTTATGGTTTTGCTCAGACTAAAAACCAAGCAGGTACGAAACGTTTCAGAAATAACTTCTTGATTCCAAACTTGTATTTCGCATCGGCCTGGACCTTTCCTGGAGGTGGATTCGAAGGAACCATGATGGCTGGGTTTTTAGCTGCTTTGCAGATGAATCGCGACAAAGTATGGTCTGAGTGCGGTAAGGAAACCTACCTAGACGATAGAGTCGTAAAGCTCATAGATCGTAAAGAATCGGAGCTAAATAAAATCGAACTGAGCTTTAATAAACCAAAAGGGTTTAAGCATAGGCAGGGCCAATTTGCGATTCTGAATTTAGTCAATCCTAAAGTGACCAAATTGGATTTACCCTATCGATGGCTTCCCGTTGTTTCTGCTGCCCAGGAAAACACTATTCGGTTTAGTATCGAACTTGATGGCAGTAGTTTTACTAAAAGCTGCGAGCATATCGATATTGGTGAGGAGGCAATCATATTTGGCCCTATGACTTAGCCTGATTTGTACTAACAAAAAATAAAACAGAATGTAATGAGCGCAGCAATATTTTTCTCAGGTAAATACGGAAGTACAGAACAGTACGCCAGATGGATTGGCGAAGCCACAGGGTTACCTGTGTTTGATATTAAGGATGCTAGTGCAGACCCATCTAAATATGAGTATCTAGTATTGGGGAGTTCCATACTTTATTTTAAGCTATCTATTAGAAAATGGGCTAGCGCAAATTTGTCAAAGCTGGATGGCAGAGCAAAGATTTTGTTTTCGGTTTCTGGAGAAGGCCCAAGTGACAAGCTTAACACCTGGGTAGCCAATTCGTTTCCTCCTGAATTACTGTCACAAGTCGAGCACGTTGGTCTTGGTGGCAGATTGGACCATTCAAAACTCAGTTGGTTGCTGCGTAAGATCCTTTGGGTTGGCTCTTTAATAAATTCAGATCCAGAAGCCAGTAAAGAAGAACGTTTTGGGTTCGACCATGTAAACAAAGCGAGCATCGAACCCATTGTAAACCTGATCAAGGAATACCAAGGTAGTAAAATGCCAGCATCGCAAAATTTATAAGAATGGATAAAAAAATAAAAATCGTAGCAATCTGCGGAAGCCCTCAAAAAGGAAATACTTACAATATTCTTAAGCTGCTTAAACAAAGTAATTCAGAAATCGATTTCAAGATTCTTATGTTGCATGAACTAAACCTAAAAGATTGTTTAGGCTGTTATTCTTGCATCAATATGGGTGAAGAGAGTTGTCCTCTAAAAGATGATAGAGATATTATTATAGAAGAAATGAAAGCCGCAGATGCGACCATATTTGCGTCTCCTACGTACGCAAGAATGATAAGTTCTTTAATGAAGAAGTTTGTCGAGCGAATTAGTTATATCTCTCACAGACCCATATTTTTTGGAAAATACGCCATGGCGCTAGTTACTTGCGCTGGCTTTGGGGCAGATCTCACATCTAAATATTTAGTCGAAAACTTTACGCAAAGCGGATTCAGCTTTGTCCCATCATTAGAACTCAAGGTGGCAACAAAGTCTAAGACAGAGACAGAATATAATCAGATAAAGGCGTTAAAGGCCTACGAAAAGCTAATTAATGCCATAAAATCACACAAAAAGTTCGATCCCTCATTTGGCCAATTGGTGTATTTCAATATCTTCAAATCTATTGCCGAGATGAATAAATTGAAAGGTTGGGCAGATTATAGTTTCTACAAAGACAAAGAAGACTACTACTATGATGTAAAGATCCCCTTTCTTAAGAATAAATTAGCGAAGTGGATTGCAGGGAGAGAAGTCAAGAAGATGAAGGCTAATAAATAAGCTTGTATAGTGCAATTTTGTGGCAATGTGAATTATGGCGCCTGCCACCGTTGGCGGCACCGCGCTTTCGCTACTCGCACCCTCCAAAGCCTGCGGCATAGGAGGGGAGCTTAGACAAACCGCTCTATCGCTGGCGCGGGGTTGGTGCAATGCAGTTTTGCGAAGTAAAGCCAAAGGTCTAGTAGACCTTTGATGAAAGCACCCGCGATAGCGGAGACCTGCAAGCTTCATAATTGTACAGCAGGAGTCTTTGCTACGCAAAGTTCCTTTGCGCTCCCTTTTGCAAAAAGAAAATCCAAAGCTTTGCTTTGATTTTAGTTTTTATCCAAGATCGCAAATCTTCGATTCGCATCTTTTCTAAAAACAAAAATCCATCACGTTTGTGATGGATTTTCTTTTTGTAGTGACCTCGGCAGGATTGTTCTGCTACGCTCCACATCCTGACAAAGCTCCGCTTTGAAAATCAAAACCTCACTAAAACAAAAAAGCAAGCTATTTGTTTTAGCTTGCTTTCGATTTATTCGTGACCTCGGACAGGTTGGTGCAATGAAGTTTTACGAAGTAAAACCAAAGGTCTAGTAGACCTTTGATGAAAGCACCCGCGATAGCGGAGACCTGCAACCTTGTTCACTCCTCAGGATTGTTCTGCTACGCTCCACATCCTGACAAAGCTCCGCTTTGAAAATAGTCCAAACAAAAAAACGCTCAAGCAAGCTTGGCGTTTTTTCTTATTGCACTATTTATTCGTGACCTCGGCAGGATTCAAACCTGCAACCTTCTGAGCCGTAATCAGATGCGCTATTCAGTTGCGCCACGAGGCCTTTAATGGGGTGCAAATATATTTCTTTTTACCTTTATCACAAAGTCAATATTCAAAAAATGATCAATTTAAAAGAGTATGTTCGCGATATCGAAGGTTTTCCTAAAGAGGGAGTCAATTTTAAAGACATTACCCCGCTGCTGAGTAGTCCAGAGGCCTGTGCAGCCTGTAGCGATCAGCTCTATGAACTGGCAAAAGATTTACGAATAGATACCGTAGTAGGGGTAGAGTCACGTGGATTCTTTTTTGGGGTTCCCTTAGCGATAAAACTAGGAGCTGGTTTTGTGCCCGTCAGAAAACCCGGTAAGCTACCTTACAAGACCATTGCCATGACCTACGATCTAGAATATGGCACAGATATCTTAGAGATTCATCAAGATGCTATCATGCCAGGAGATAGGGTGTTGCTTCACGATGATGTATTGGCCACTGGAGGCACTGCTAAAGCGGTTTGCGAGCTTATTGAAGAGCTAGGAGGAGAAGTTGTGCAGTGTAATTTTATCATGGAACTCAGCTTTTTAAACGGCAATAAAAAATTAGCCAATCGAAATATAAAAAGCATCTTTAACTATTAGTCTAAGGCTTTTTTTACCACCCATAATTTATACGCAAAAAGTGCCAATTGCCATTTTTTGGCTTTCGTTAAATCTACGCGACGTTTAGAAAGACTGGGCAGTAATAACTTGTTTGCCTTTGCCAATCCTATATAGAAGTTTTGCATGCCTCAAATGTAAAGAAAAAGCCCTTTAAAAGGGCTTTTCTCATTAAAATTGCAATCAAACACTCAAAACTAATATTCCATTACAATGGTTTCGATCGGTTCGTCGTCGTTGGTGTTTATATTAGTATTACTAGAAGAACCTTTGTTGTTGTTTAGCGTTAACTTTATCGAAGTGATAAGTCCATCACTATTTCTTTTTACCCTTTTGTACGAAAAGTCAATTCCTTTTGCGCTGAGCTTTTCTTTAAGTAAGGCTAATTGGGCATCACTCATGTCTGCCTCAACGACCACCCGATCGTGATGAGATCCTCTGTAGTTATAATTTGTATTGCCTGTGCTTCCATACGAATATGCCATCGCGCGTTTTTCTGCAGCTAATGCCTTTTGTTTTGCGCGCATTGCGCTTGAGCGAGCCTTCATTTCGTTTTGCCTCGCTTTCATAGCTAGTGCCATTCCTTCTTTACGAGCTTCCATTTCTTTTTTACGAGCTTCGCCACGAACTGCAAGTTCTTTCTGTCTTAAGGCCATGGCCTTAGAACGTTCTGCATAACCTTTGGCGATTTGCATGTTCTTTTTGATCTGTGCAAAATCGTTCCCAATACCAACACCACCGTTTTCATTTATTGAGATAAATATGTCGTCTATTGGGCCATCGTCAGAACTCACATGATAGCTGCCTTTACTATCACCCTTGGCATACGTCAATTCAATAGCGGTAATTTGATTGTCGCTGTTATAAACCACATCCTTAATAACGATGTCTAATCCATGTTTGTCCTTTGCATAAGCTACAGTTTCTGCTAATTCGGCGTTGTTCATAGAACTTTTGATTACGACCAATATATCTTTCTTTGTTGTCGTAGAATTAACGCCTTGCGCTTTGCGAGGATTGCTTTTTTCAATTTCTTGTTTTACAGGATTATCTTCAAACCTAGCCAGCCCGTTTATCACTAATACCCCATCTTTACCAGCTTCGCCATATTCTTTTTTACCTTCTTCTTTATCTAAGGCGGTGATGCCACCATCGGTAACTATGGTCTTGCCCTCGGGCAAGTCTTCTGTCTTAAAAGGTTTTTCGTTAATGATGTATAGCGGGTCGTCGCCAAAGAGCTCCTCCTTCTTTGGAGTCTCTTTTGGAGTCACGTCGAGTGCGTCTGCGACCAGACCATTCTGTGTCGCTCTAAGGACCATTTTAGATTCCAAATCGCTTATGCGCAATTCACCATCGACCATATCGAGTAGCATATCGCCAATAGGGCCCCGGTCTTTGCCAGATAAGGTCAAATATTTATAGACAGGTTTTTGCAGATTATACGCAGCATCTACACTTAAGGTTATGAGCTCGTTTTGAGCGTTTCTCTCACGATCTTTAAATAAAACTTTAAGGCGTTGCTCTTTTAAAAATGCATCTTCGATAGCATTGAGTTGACCATCTGTTGTTTGCGCATTAATGGTGTAATTAATCGGCGGTTCCATGCTGTCTGCCACTTTGTATTCTGTGACTTCTTCTACATTAAAACTCCACATAAACATGCCTAGGAGTGGTAAAATAATGGCCAATTTCCATTTGCTCTTTTTGTCTGAATTACTCTTGTTTAACATAACGATTCGTTTTTTGATTCTTCCGTTTTGGAAAGGCATTTTAATGCGCAGTCCAAAAACTTTTAAATGATTAAATGATTGATAAAAATGATTTGTGATTGTAAAATTTTGAGGGTTGGTAGAATTTTTCACCAAAGCCAATTGATATTGTTTGTCGCAATCGATTTTTGCGACAGTCTGGCGGTCTGCGATAAACTCTAGGTTTTCTGCCATTAGGCTTTTATACCACCAGGCAAAGGGATTAATCCATTGCAATACTGTAAGGAAGTTCGCCAATAGTAAGTCGGCACTATGCTTTTGTTTGGCATGTACTTGCTCGTGTTTTAGAATCATTTCTAACTCTTGTCGCTCGTGCATTTGCGGGTTAAACACTATGTAGTTAAAGAACGAAAAAGGAGCGACCACTTTGGGCGATTCCACATAAGTATACCCATCACACCTACGTTTCGTGGCACCTTTAAAAATCGTGAAAAGCTGCACGATTTGATATCCTAATCTTATTGCCATTACGAGCATGATACTTACGTATACTACCATGGTTACCATGGTCCAATCGATTGCAGTATCTGTTGCAGAAGGTTGGCTGCTAACCATGCCAGTCGATGATGGAATTTCGCTTGTGATTGCTGGAATTTCTACCCAGTTTATTTGTGTAAAGGTTACAAAAGGCAGAATAACAGCGGCCAGCACACCGGCGATTAAAAAATGCCTGTTGCTTTCAAAGTGTGTGTCACTTCTAAGAGCAAGGACATACACAAAATAGAACATAGCAAGAATGCTCACAGACTTTAATAAGTAAATAAATAGATCCATATTACTTCTTTTTTTCTATGATTGCCAAAATCTCTTTAAGCTCGCTGGCGCTAATTTTTTCTTGCTTCGCAAAAAACGAAACCATGTTTTTATAGCTGTTGTCAAAATAGCGTTCGCTGGCTAGATTCATAAATTCTGAGGTGTACAGGTCTTTACTTACCAACGGATAATATTGATGCGTCTTGCCAAAAGCCGTATAACCAACAACACCTTTATCTGCCAAGTTGCGCACTATCGTAGACACTGTATTGTAATGATTGTCTTGTGGAAGGGCGGCAAGAATCTCTTTTACAAAAGCTTTTTCAAGCTCCCAGAGCACTTGCATAATTTCTTCTTCTTTGTTCGTAAGTCGTTCCATTATATATAATTCTGAATGATAAGGCTAAACTATAACTATTTTTGTAGTTATACAACTATAAACGTAGTTATTTAACTATTATTATAGTTTATTTTGAATTATTTCGAACTTCTAAATTTTTAAAAAGTTGTACTATCTTCGCCTTGAAAATTTAGAGTACATGAGTATAGTTTACTTGCTGATTGGTTTTGCGTTGTTGGTAGTTGGTGGCGAGTTTTTAGTGCGTTCTTCGGTGGCACTTTCATTTAAGCTCAAACTCTCTAAAATGGTAATCGGGCTTACCGTGGTTTCTTTTGCTACGTCTGCACCAGAATTATTAGTCAGTGTTCAGGCAGCCTTAGGTGGTTTTTCAGATATCGCACTGGGGAATGTGATAGGCTCCAATATTGCCAACATTGGTTTGGTGTTAGGAGTTACGGCCGTAATTTTTCCGCTTGCGATAGATAAAGACTTTTACAAATTTAATTGGCCGGTAATGATGCTGCTCTCTGGAGCGCTATATCTTTTCTTGTTTAACGATAAACAGATAAGCCGAATTGAAGGTATCATATTATTGGCTGCATTGGCTCTCTATCTATACTTTTTGATTAGGCGAGCCAGGATTAAATCGAAATCTGTTAAAACAGAAGAGGCTGTCAATGACGCTTTGTCTAAAACTTCAGGATTTAAAATAGTCGTCTGGCTTATTATTGGTGGTTTGGCACTTTGGGGAGGAAGTAAATTATTAGTTACTGGCGCTGTAGATATCGCTACTTCCTTAGGAATTAGTGAGCGTGTAATCTCTATAACCATGATCGCGATTGGTACTAGTGTTCCAGAACTAGCGGCCTCTGTGATTGCGGCATTAAAACAAGAAAAGGCCATTTCGCTTGGGAACCTAATCGGTTCTAATATTTTTAATATTGCCTCTGTACTTGGTATTACAGCTTTGATTCAGCCTATAATGCTAAATGACCAAGGGCTGTTAAATAGTGACATTTTCTGGATGTTAGGTTTTGCAGCTATTCTTATTCCGTTTGCCTTTATACCTAAACGCTTTGTTTTGGGACGCTATAAAGGCATACTTCTTGTCGTTGGTTACGCTGTATTTATTGGTCTCGCCTTTATAAATCTTGCACCACAATAACAACAAAAAAACGCCTGCTTGGGGAAGCAGGCGTTTTTAACAATCACTTGGTTTATTATTAAGCTTCTACAGAAACTTCTGCAGACTTTACAGTCTTAATAATTCTACCAGCGATTTTATAAGGATCGGCATTAGAAGCAGGACGTCTGTCTTCTAGCCAACCTTTCCAACCTTTTTCTACAGTGATGATCGGGATTCTTATCGAAGCTCCTCTATCAGAGATACCGTAGCTAAAGTCGTTTATTGATGCTGTCTCGTGCAGTCCCGTTAGGCGTTCGTCGTTAAATTCTCCATATACCTCTATATGTTCTTTTGTAACTGGTCTAAAGGCTTCACAGATACGCTCGTATACTTCACGCGAACCGCAAGTTCTTAAGGTGTTGTTCGAAAAGTTTGCGTGCATCCCAGAACCATTCCAATCACCTTTTACAGGTTTTGGGTGATACTCGATATAGTAATCGTATTTTTCTGTAAGACGGTCTAATAGGTAACGTCCTATCCAAATTTCGTCTCCAGCTTTTTTAGCGCCTTTGGCAAATAATTGAAACTCCCATTGTCCAGAAGCTACTTCTTGATTAATACCTTCGAAGTTAAGACCTGCATCGATACATAGGTTAGCGTGCTCTTCTACAAAGTCTCTTCCGTGGGTGTTTCGACCACCAACAGAGCAGTAGTACATTCCCTGAGGTCCAGGATAACCACCGATAGGGAATCCTAAAGGAAGTTGGGTATGCTTGTCCATAATAAAGTACTCTTGTTCAAAACCGAACCAAAAGTCTGAATCGTCGTCGTCGATAGTAGCACGTGCATTCGTTGCGTGCGGCGTACCGTCCGAGTTTAATACCTCTGTCATTACTAAGTATCCATCGCGTCTCGCAGGATCTGGATAAATCGCAACAGGCTTTAATAAACAGTCCGAATTACTTCCTTCTGCTTGTTGTGTAGATGAACCATCAAAAGACCATATAGGACAATCTTCTAGTTTTCCACTAAAGTCGTTTTCGACCTTTGTTTTACTTCTCATGTTTTGAGTGGGAGAATACCCATCCAACCAAATGTATTCTAATTTTGACTTGCTCATGTGCTAAACGTATTAATTAAAAGTTTTGAACGGGACAAAAATAGAATTATCTATTCAAATGCTAAAATAATTAGGGGGTAGTTTTCAACAAATTGCATTTTTTTGTTAATACCCCCTAAAAAAGAGGGGGTCAACTTAAAATAATTTACATTTATTGAGTTCAAAGCCGTAATTTCGCTTTTTATTAAGCCATTTTAAGATATGTTACGATTTAACGCCCTAGAACAAAGCCTCTCAAGACCTGTTCAATCCATAGACGAAAGCACGCGTCGTTCAGAGCTTTTTGCAGCCAATGTATTTAATCAAAAAGCCATGCGGCAATACCTCACCGCCCAAGCATTTGGTAGCGTACAAGATGCAATAGATAAGGGGAGCAAGATAGATCGTAGCACGGCAGACCACATAGCCGCAGGAATGAAGGAATGGGCTATCACAAAAGGAGCAACCCATTACACGCATTGGTTTCAGCCACTTACTGGGACCACTGCAGAAAAGCACGACGCCTTTTTTGAGACCACCAACGATGGTTTGGCTATAGAACGTTTTGCCGGGAGTCAATTGGTACAACAAGAACCCGACGCTTCTAGTTTTCCCAGCGGTGGAATCAGAAACACCTTCGAGGCTCGAGGCTATACGGCCTGGGATCCAACCTCTCCGGCTTTTATTTATGGAACCACCTTATGTATTCCAACGGTATTTGTCGCGTACACTGGAGAGGCATTAGATAATAAAACTCCTTTGCTAAGAGCGTTACAAACTATTGATCAGGCTGCAACAGCTGTGGCAAAATATTTTGACAAGAACGTAAATAAGGTGACGGCAACCTTAGGGTGGGAGCAGGAGTACTTTTTAATCGACAAGGCTTTGGCGGCTTCTCGGCCAGATATTATGATGACAGGCAGAACCTTATTAGGGCATGCCTCTGCAAAAGGGCAACAATTAGACGATCATTATTTTGGGTCGATCCCAACGCGGGCGCTCAATTTTATGCGTGATTTAGAGACGCAATGTATGTTGCTTGGAATTCCGGTAAAGACACGTCATAACGAAGTTGCGCCAAATCAGTTCGAACTCGCGCCTATTTTTGAAGAGGCGAACCTTGCGGTAGACCATAACTCCTTGTTGATGGATATAATGGACAAAGTGGCCAACAGGCATCACTTTAAAATTCTGTTTCACGAAAAACCTTTTGCAGGAATCAACGGGAGCGGCAAGCACAATAATTGGTCCATGGCGACCAATACAGGGGTTAATCTTTTGAGCCCTGGTACTACTCCCATGAAGAACCTACAATTCCTCACATTTTTTATCAATACCATTATGGCCGTAAATAGCTATGAAGACTTGGTAAGAGCTTCTATTGCCAGTGCGAGCAATGATCATCGATTGGGAGCCAACGAAGCGCCACCTGCCATAATCTCTGTGTTTATCGGCTCGCAGCTTACCTCGGTATTAGACGAACTTGAGAAGGTTACTACAGGTAAATTATCGCCTCAAGAAAAAACAGACCTCAAGCTAAACGTAGTGGGTAAAATCCCCGAGATTTTGCTTGACAATACAGATCGAAATCGTACTTCGCCCTTTGCTTTTACAGGTAATAAATTTGAGCTAAGAGCCGTAGGGTCTAGTGCCAATTGTGCCAATAGCATGACCGTTCTCAATACAATTGTCGCCAAACAACTTATCGATTTTAAAAAGCAAGTAGATGCGTTAATCGATAAAAAAAGCATGAAAAAAGACGATGCTATCTTCAATGTGCTTAGAGAATATATCAAAGCCTCTAAACGCATTCGCTTTGAAGGAGATGGCTATGGCGAGCCTTGGGAAAAAGAAGCGAAAAAGCGCGGGTTGAGTAATAACAAAAGCACACCAGAGGCGCTAAAAGCTAGAATAAGTGAAGCCAATTGCGAGTTATTTACGTCTTTAGATATTTTAACCAAACCAGAGATCGAAGCGCGTTACGAAATCGAGGTCGAGGAGTACACCATGCGCATGCAAATCGAGTCTCGAGTGCTGGGTGATATTGCTAGAAACCACATCATCCCGACGGTGATTCAGTATCAAAATATACTGCTAGAAAATGTAAATGGGTTAAGAGCCTTGTATGGCAATTCGCTTAAAATTCAGGCGTTGGAGCAGTTTTTACTGATCGAAGAGATAAACGAGCATATTGCCAAGATCAATTCAGACATTGATAAAATGACAGAAGCTCGTAAAAATGCCAATACACTGAGTAGTAGTGATAAAAAAGCCAAGGCATACTGTGAAAAGGTTAAGCCGTTTTTTGAAAGCATTCGTTATCACTGCGATAAGTTAGAGCTATTGGTAGACGATAAATTATGGCCACTTACTAAATATCGCGAACTGCTTTTTACACGTTAAATTATATTAGTGTAGCCGTCTTATCAGACGACTTAATTTTTTACCTTTGCCAGCATGAGTCAAGAGATTTCTAAACGCTATAGTCAACGCGGAGTTTCGGCCTCCAAAGAAGACGTTCATAAGGCTATTAAAAATGTAGACAAGGGGCTGTTTCCAAAGGCTTTTTGCAAGATTGTTCCTGATTATTTAACCGCAGACGACAATTATTGTTTGGTGATGCATGCAGACGGAGCGGGTACCAAGTCATCTTTGGCCTATATGTATTGGAAGGAGACTGGCGATTTGAGCGTTTGGAAAGGCATTGCCCAAGATGCTCTTATTATGAATATAGACGATTTGTTGTGTGTAGGCGCCGTTAATGCCATCACCTTGAGCTCTACCATTGGCCGTAATAAAAACCTGATTCCAGGCGAGGTCATCTCTGCCATAATCAACGGAACAGAAGAGCTCATTTCAGACTTAGCCAAGCATGGTGTCACGATTCATTCCACAGGAGGCGAAACCGCCGACGTGGGAGACTTAGTGCGCACTATCATTGTTGATTCTACCGTAACGGCACGGTTAAAACGCAGTGAAGTAATCGATAATGCCAATATTAAACCAGGCAATGTGATTGTTGGTTTGGCCTCTTTTGGCCAGGCGACTTACGAAAACGAGTACAACGGTGGTATGGGGAGTAACGGGTTAACCTCTGCTAGACACGATGTGTTTGACAACTATTTAGCCCAAAAATATCCCGAAAGCTTTGACGCCGCAGTGCCGGCAGATTTGGTATATAGCGGTGCCAAAAAATTAACCGATTCTGTAGCCGGAAGCCCTTTAGATGCTGGTAAATTGGTGCTGTCTCCAACCAGAACCTATGCGCCAATAATTAAAGCTATTTTGTCTCAAGTAGACAAGACTAAAATTGACGGAATGGTGCATTGCAGTGGTGGAGCCCAGACTAAGATTTTACATTTTGTAGATGCTCACCATATTATTAAAGACAATATGTTTGCGATTCCGCCCTTGTTTAAATTGATTCAGGAGCAAAGCGGAACCGATTTTAAAGAGATGTATCAAGTCTTTAATATGGGACACAGAATGGAACTATATGTAGATCCAGCGGTAGCAGACCAAATTATCTCGATTTCTGAATCTTTTGGGGTTGAAGCTCAAATCATTGGTCGTGTAGAACCCTCTCAAACAAAAACACTTACCATAGCAACAGAACACGGAACTTTTACCTATCATTAAAAATCGTAAATTTGCCCGATTATAACTGCCCATGTTAGACAAACTAGACATAGTAAAACAACGCTTTGATGAGGTGAGTGATCTTATCATTCAGCCTGATATCATCAGCGATCAAAAGCGATATATTGCCATAAACAAGGAGTACAAAGACCTGCGAATCCTTATGGACAAGCGCGAGGAGTATATCACCCTTGATGCCAATATTAAAGAGGCAGAAGAAATAATCTCTGACGGCAGCGATGCAGAAATGGTCGAAATGGCCAAGATGGAGCTTGACGAGGCCAAAGGTCGAATTCCTGAACTAGAAGAAGAGATTAAATTTTTATTGATTCCAAAAGACCCAGAAGATGCCAAAAATGTGGTGGTAGAGATTCGTGCCGGAACCGGTGGGGACGAAGCCAGTATTTTTGCAGGAGATCTTTTTAGAATGTATACGAAGTATTGCGAAGGCAAAGGCTGGAGAGTAGATGTGGTTGATGTAAGCGAAGGAACAGCAGGCGGTTTTAAAGAAGTTATCTTTGAAGTCTCTGGCGAAGACGTATACGGAATCATGAAGTTTGAAGCAGGCGTACACCGTGTGCAACGTGTACCACAAACAGAAACTCAAGGAAGGGTTCATACCAGCGCCGCTACGGTTATGGTACTTCCAGAAGCAGAAGAGTTTGACGTAGAACTCGATATGTCAGAAGTGCGTATTGAGCGCACTACCTCTACAGGACCAGGAGGGCAATCTGTAAACACGACCTATTCGGCTATTAAATTGCATCACGAACCCACTGGGATGATCGTGAGCTGCCAAGACCAAAAGTCGTCTCATAAAAACTTAGAGAAAGCCTTAAAAGTATTGCGTTCTAGGTTGTACGAATTAGAGCTTGCCAAAAAACAAGCCGCCGATTCAGAAAAACGCAAGAGCATGGTTTCTTCTGGAGATAGGTCGGCCAAAATTAGAACCTATAATTATCCGCAAGGGCGAGTAACCGATCATCGTATTGGATTAACACTTTATGATTTAGGAAACATCATCGATGGCGATATTCAAAAAATCATCGACGAATTGATGATGGCAGAAAACACAGAAAAACTCAAAGAAAACAGCGACCTGCTTTAATGACTACCCAGCAACTCATAGCACAAATTCACAAGAAACAATCGTTTTTATGTATTGGGTTAGATGTAGATTTAGCAAAAGTTCCGCAGCATTTATTACAAGAAGAAGATCCGATTTTTGCCTTTAATAAAGCGATTATAGATGCGACGCATCATTTATGTGTGGCTTATAAACCCAACACTGCATTTTACGAAGCCTATGGTTTAAAAGGCTGGAAGTCTTTAGAACGAACCATAGCTTATTTAAACAATAATCATCCAGAGATATTTACCATTGCAGATGCCAAACGTGGGGATATCGGAAATACCTCGACGCGCTATGCCAAGGCATTTTTTGAGCAATTAGAGTTTGACTCGATTACCGTGGCACCCTATATGGGAAGGGATTCTGTAGAGCCGTTCTTAGCTTTTAAAGACAAGCATACCATCATGTTGGCGCTCACTTCTAATCAAGGAGCCTTTGATTTTCAGACCTTGCGCGTGCCCGACTACGAATTGTACAAGCAGGTGATTAGCACGTCTACTAAATGGGAAAACGCACAAAATTTGATGTACGTAGTTGGTGCGACAAAAGCCGAATATCTGGCAGACATACGACAGATTATTCCTGAGAGTTTTTTGTTAGTCCCTGGCGTTGGGGCGCAAGGCGGAAGCTTATCAGAAGTTTGCAATTACGGAATGACCAAAGATGTTGGATTGCTAATCAATTCTTCTAGAGGAATCATTTATGCCGACAAAGGCGAAGATTTTGCTGCTGCTGCCGCAGCAAAGGCAGCAGCGTTACAATCGCAAATGAAAGCGATTCTCGATGCAGTTTAAAGATCAATTAGGCAATACCATTACAATTTCTAAAACGCCGCAGCGGATTATTTCGCTGGTTCCTTCACAAACAGAACTTCTTATAGATTTAGGCCTCGACGAGCGAGTTGTTGGCGTGACTAAATTTTGTGTGCATCCTTATGAGCTACGAGCTCAAAAAACAGTGGTGGGTGGCACCAAACAAGTCAATTTAGATAAAATTAAAGGATTAAATCCCGATTTAATCATCGCCAACAAAGAAGAAAATACCAAAGAAATGGTGGCCCAACTGCAAAAAGTGGCTCCAGTTTGGGTTAGTGATGTAAACACGCTCGAAGATAGCTATAGGCTCATCGAGCAGTTTGGAGTTATATGCGATGTTACTAAGGCTGCCGAGAGGTTAGTATCCCAAATTAAAAGCAAACAAAGGGCTTTTGAGGATATCATGAAAGATGTTTCGATAGTAAAAACGATCTATTTTATTTGGAACGAACCTATGATGGGCGCCGGTAGTCCAACGTTTATAGATCAATTATTACGACTAAATAAATTCGAGAATTTACTCGATGATCCACCTGGAAGATACCCAAAAGTGTCAACCAACACCATAAAAGAGGCAGAAATGCTATTGCTTTCTAGCGAACCTTTTCCGTTTAAAGCTACGCATGTAGTAGACTTTAATAAGACCTATAAGAAGCCTTGTGTGGCCGTAGATGGCGAATACTTTAGTTGGTATGGTTCTCGGCTTCTAAAAGCGTTTGATTATTTCGAAAAGCTTCAAAGAAGTTTAGACCGAATCGTTTAGTCTTGAATCGCAAAAACACGTCGCAATAAATCGGTGGTTCGAGACGATACTTTGTTGCGAATTTCCTTTTCTTCTACCGCAATCATTGTATACACTCCTTTTAGTGCTTCTGTAGTTACGTAGTCGGTAAGGTCCGGATTTACTTTATTTACAAAAGGAATGGTGTTGTATTTATTGATGATGTTTTCCCAAATCTGATCTGCTCCAACGCGCCCAAATGAGCTCTGAATCACAGGGTTAAATTTGGCATATAGGCTAGAAGAAGTACGACCTTCTAAATAATTAGTAGCTGCGTTATCTGCTCCTAGTAAAATGTTTTTTGCATCGTTAAAAGTGATGCCACGAACCGCATCTACAAAGATGGGAGTTGCTTCTTTTACCGCGTCTTCTGCGGCTCTGTTTAGTGCCTTGATTCCTTCGTCTGCTAGGCTAGATAAACCAATATCACGCAGTGCTTGGTCTACCTTTTGCAATTCTTGAGGGAGTAGTATTTTTACCAACTCATTTCTGTAAAAACCATCTTTGGCGGTAAGTTTGCTCACCTGTTTGTCTATACCAAAGTCTAAGGCTTGACGCAGGCCATTTGCCATTTCGTCTGTGCTAAGGCCAGGGACGCCTCCAGGTAGATTATTTACAACTTGTTGCAGTTCTCCGCAGGAAAAAGTAGAAAACACAAAAAGGATCAACACTAATTTCTTCATTATATAGGTTTTTTAGGATAGAACGAAAATACAAAAATCAACCGCAAATATTGTACCTTTGCGCTTTAAACATCAAGAGAAAATAATGCTTCAAGCAACACCTTATAAACCTAAGAATAAAGTTAGAATCGTAACCGCAGCTTCGCTGTTTGACGGTCACGATGCCTCAATCAATATTATGCGTAGAATCATCCAGTCCACTGGGGTTGAGGTGATTCACTTGGGGCATGATAGGTCTGTAGAAGAGGTTGTAAATACAGCTATTCAGGAGGATGCCAATGCGATCGCAATGACTTCGTATCAAGGAGGTCACAACGAATACTTTCGATATATGTACGATTTGCTACAAGAAAAAGGAGCAGGGCATATCAAAATATTTGGTGGCGGAGGTGGTGTGATTCTACCAGAAGAGATTAAATCTCTTATGGACTACGGAATCACTCGTATTTATTCTCCAGACGATGGTCGCGAGATGGGTTTGCAAGGCATGATTAACGATTTGGTCAAAACTGCCGACTTTCCCATAGGCGATTCTTTAAATGGCGAGGTAGACATCTTAGAGGAGAAAATACCTGGCGCTATCGCTAGAATCATTTCTTCTGCAGAAAACTTCCCTGAGATTTGTAAAGAAGCCATGGATAAAATCCATGCCAAAAATAAAACTGCAACAACGCCAGTACTCGGAATCACGGGTACAGGTGGAGCTGGTAAGTCTAGTTTGGTAGACGAGCTCGTGCGACGTTTTTTAATTGATTTTCCAGAAAAGACGGTTGGACTTATTTCTGTAGACCCTTCTAAACGTAAGACGGGTGGAGCTTTATTGGGAGATCGAATTAGAATGAACGCCATAAATTCGCCTCGAGTGTATATGCGTTCTTTGGCAACTCGACAAAGCAACTTGGCCTTGTCTAAATATGTGCAAGAAGCGGTAGAAGTTTTAAAAGCGGCTCAATTTGATCTTATCATCTTAGAAACTTCTGGAATTGGGCAGAGCGACACAGAGATTTTAGAACATTCCGACGTTTCTCTGTATGTAATGACTCCAGAATTTGGTGCGGCTACACAGTTAGAAAAAATCGACATGCTCGATTTTGCAGACATCGTTGCGATTAACAAATTTGATAAGCGAGGTGCTTTAGATGCGCTTCGTGATGTAAAAAAACAATATGTTCGTAACCATAATCTATGGCACGAATCTCACGATAATTTGCCAGTTTATGGTACTATAGCCTCGCAGTTTAACGATCCAGGGATGAACACTTTATATCGTAAAGTGATGGATACATTGGTAGAAAAAGCAGACGCTAATCTTAAAAGCACTTACACGATTTCTAGCGAGATGAGCGAAAAGATTTTTGTGATTCCTCCAGCCAGAACTCGCTACCTTTCTGAGATTGCAGAGAATAACCGTGCTTACGACACCAAGGCCTTTTCGCAGGTCGAGGTCGCTCAAAAACTGTATGGAATTTATAAAACACTTTGCAGTGTTTTAGAAGTTGATTCTAAAAGTGCTAAGGCAACTTTATTAGATAACAACGGTATTGTCGAACCGGAAATGGAGCAGCTTCAAACAGCAGACAATAAAGACTTTGTTGGCTTGCTCAAAAAGGAGTTCGATAAAGTTAAAATGAACTTAGACCCTTACAATTGGGAACTATTAATGCAATGGGATGCGAAGGTGGCCCGCTACAAAGATCCTGTCTATAGCTTTAAAGTTCGCGATAAAGAAATTAAGATAGACACCCACACCAAGTCGCTTTCGCAAAGCGATATTCCAAAAGTTTCCTTGCCTAAATACCAAGCTTGGGGTGAGATTTTACAATGGTGTTTGCAAGAGAATGTTCCTGGTGAATTCCCTTATGCTGCTGGCTTGTATCCGTTTAAAAGAACAGGCGAAGACCCTACTCGTATGTTTGCGGGCGAAGGAGGGCCAGAACGCACCAACCGACGTTTTCATTATGTGAGCATGGGCATGGACGCCAAGCGTTTGTCTACGGCTTTTGATTCGGTTACCCTCTACGGAAACGATCCTGGCCATCGTCCCGATATTTATGGTAAAATTGGGAACGCTGGAGTTTCTATCTGTTGTTTAGATGACGCAAAGAAATTGTATTCTGGATTTGATTTAAGCAACCCTATGACATCAGTGAGTATGACCATAAATGGGCCAGCTCCTATGTTGCTAGGGTTCTTTATGAATGCAGCCATCGATCAGAATTGTGAAAAGTACATCAAGGAAAAAGGCCTCGAAAAAGAGGTCGATAAAAAAATCAATGCGTTTTACAAGGGTAAAAAACGTCCTGAGTACATAGGGCCATTGCCAGAAGGCAACGACGGTTTAGGGCTTATGCTTTTGGGTGTTACTGGAGACCAAGTATTGCCAAAAGAGGTTTACAATCAGATTAAGGCAGAAACATTGCAGCAAGTACGCGGAACTGTTCAAGCCGATATTCTAAAAGAGGATCAGGCTCAAAACACTTGTATATTTAGTACCGAGTTTGCATTGCGTCTCATGGGCGATGTGCAAGAGTATTTTATCAATAACCAGGTGCGTAATTTTTATTCGGTTTCTATTTCTGGATACCATATTGCAGAAGCCGGCGCAAATCCTATTACACAGTTGGCTTTAACCCTGGCCAATGGTTTTACCTATGTAGAGTATTACCTAAGCCGTGGGATGGACATCAACAAGTTTGGACCTAATTTATCGTTCTTCTTTAGCAACGGAATCGATCCGGAATATGCGGTAATTGGCCGTGTTGCCAGAAAGATTTGGGCCAAAGCCTTAAAGCATAAATACGGTGCAAACCCAAGAGCACAGATGCTTAAGTATCATATACAGACTTCTGGGAGAAGCTTGCATGCTCAAGAAATAGACTTTAACGATATACGAACTACCTTGCAAGCATTATATGCGATTTACGATAATTGTAACTCGTTGCACACCAATGCATACGACGAGGCCATTACCACTCCAACAGAAGAAAGTGTTCGCCGCGCTATGGCGATTCAGCTTATTATTAATAAAGAACTAGGGTTGGCCAAGAATGAGAATCCAATTCAAGGTTCGTTTATCATAGAAGAGCTTACCGATTTAGTAGAAGATGCCGTGCTCACTGAGTTTGATCGCATCACAGAACGCGGAGGCGTTTTGGGTGCTATGGAAACGATGTATCAGCGAAGCAAGATTCAGGAAGAGAGCTTGTACTATGAGACTTTAAAACACAATGGAGAGTTTCCGATTATTGGTGTAAATACCTTCTTGAGTAGTAAGGGATCGCCTACGGTACAGCCGGCAGAGGTTATTCGTGCTACCGAAGAAGAAAAGCAAGCACAGATAGATACCCTAGAAAACTTAAAGACTTTTTTCGAAAAACAAAGCCCAGAACTCATCACAAATCTGCAAAAGAAAGCGATAGAGAACGAAAATATTTTTGAAGCCTTAATGGAAGTTTGTAAGAAATGTTCGCTAGGGCAAATCACTCATTCGTTATTCGAAGTAGGAGGGCAGTATCGCAGGAATATGTAAGGCAGACGTTAAAACGTAAGCATCCAGCTGCGTTGTAGTTTTCTAAATTTGGTTATTTCTTTACGTAAAAGGGGTAAAAAATCGGTGCCATCGCTATTGGCATGTTCTAGGCGTTCACAATTTTTGTAAAGCGTAGATGCCAAACGAGAAACAGAAGCCGCATGCTTATGCTTGGCATCGCTCATAGATTGTTGTTCGGCTTTAAGAATTTCTGGTGCAAGAGAAACCGACTGCTGCACTATGTCGCCAGAAAAATAGATATGCGGATTTTCACTACCATCATTTTTTATCACAGCAAGATCTTCAGACAAATAGTCTGCGATTCTTCGTGAAAGCATGAAGATATCTATCGCCTTTTTGTAGATGGGCGATTGCGGCATATGGCTTGGCAAATTCGGTATCATAGCAATTAACTCGGTCTGAGCCATTATTTTATCAAATTTAGGGAGAACTCTCAACATCAATCTATAATATTTAAAGCAAAAAGTCTAAATTGCTTTAATATTTATTAATTTACCATAAAATGACTTAAAAATGAACATTGATTCACTTAACTGGAAGATATTGAGTTGTTTACAAAACAATGCAAGACAATCCAATGCTCAGATCGGGAGAGAAGTGGGCATCACTTCGCCAGCAGTGGCAGAACGCATACGTAAGATGGAAGACGCTGGCCTGATCAAAGGCTATGGAGCAACTATTTCGCCCATTGAGGCAGGATATCAGTTCACGGCCATTATCACCATTAGGGCATTTATGGGTAAGCTTAAACCATTTTTACAGATGGTGCCCAACTTTAAAGAAGTGGTAAACTGCTATAGAATAACTGGAAACGAAAACATCGTGATGGAAGTAGTGCTTCGTAATCAAGTACACTTAGAGTCTTTTATTGACAAACTAATTGTCTATGGAGAAACCAAAACTCAAATTGTGTTGTCAAATATTATTGAGGAGGCTCCAATTATTCCGGTAAAAAAACCTTAGTCGCCTAAATCGATATGCGGGACTTCATCTAGATTCCAATCGATAACAAGCCCTTTCGCCAATCTTTTGGCCACTTGTTTGCCATAGAGTAATTCTGCCGTAAACAAAGCAGCCTCAAAGCTCTTTGCTCCTCCAGCCGAGGTTATAAATTTTCCGTCTCGTACGAACAAGACATTTTCTCTTACATCTAACTGCGGAAACATTTCGCGATAGGCTCCTACATCGCTCGGAAAGGTGGTAGAAGCAACATCGTCTAGTAATCCAGCTTTGGCCAGCACAAAGGCGCCGTCGCAATGAGAGGTAACAAACAAGGCATCTTTTGAGACTTCTCTCACCCAGTTAATCATGGCGGTATCTTCTAAGTCTGAATCTAAATGATGTTCTGCGCTGGGTACTACTAGTATGTCAATTTTAGGAATAGAATCACTGGTGTAATTATAATCTGGCAGCATTCTTATTCCTTCAAAAGACGTAATAGGATCGTCTGTGTTTGCGACCAAAAATACATTCATGGCTTTTATACTATCTCTATAAATCGTATGCTGAAAAATATCGAAAGGCGCAGTAAGTTCTGTGTTATAAGTGCCATCCATGATTAAAAAACCCACATTGTATCGGTTGGGTTCCAATTTTGGAAACTCTTTTTTCACAAAAGTGTTATCTGGAGTTGGCTCAGATTGTTCCGCCGTATTATTACAACTTAAGGCAAAAACCGAAAGTAGAAGTACTAAATATTTCATGAATCTAAAATAGTTCTTTTCTTCCATTTTTTATGCAAGACTAAACAACCCAAAGTAACTAGTAGGAGTAGTATTGCAAAAATATACCAAGTCGCTTCAAAGCCTAAATTTTCTGATAAGTTCATGCCAGAGTTATGCCCTACCACGTGTGCTATTGCCCAGCTCATACTAAAAAGTCCCATATAACTGCCTTTTCGCCCTTTTGGGGCCATCTCTAAAGCCAAGGCATTAGAGAAGGGAGACCCTATCATTTCACCAATCGTCATTAGCACCATACCTATCACCAAGATGGCAAAAGAATGACCAACATTTAAGACCACAAAACTAGCTGCGAGAAAGAACATTCCCCAAGCCATCGCCATCGTTTTAGAAAGGCGTTTTCGCTCTAACCAGCCTACCAAAGGCATCTCTAAGATTACAATCAAAGCCCCGTTCAAAAATAGAAGCCCTCCAATAACATCCTCGCTTAGGCTGTATTCGCTTTCGTAATAGACCGGAACCAACGAAAAGTACTGTACAAAAGTGAGCCCAGATAACAACATTAATAAAAAGAAAAACAAATAGAGTATGTTCTTATGCGCTGGCTTGCCCTCTACCTCTTTAGGTAATTCTTTTTCTTGCTTGCTTACTTTAGGCGCCTTTATTAAAAACACCATGGCAATCGCCGCAGCAACACACGTCAAACCATCAATCCAAAATAACGCATCATAACTGATCGAGGCAATGATGATTCCTCCTATCAATGGCCCAATCGAAAATCCTAAATTAATCGCTAACCTAATTAGTGCAATGGCTCTAGTGACCGTGGTTGGCGTGCTGTAAGCTTCTACCGCAACAAACACACCTGGCCGGTACGAATCGGCGATGAGCATTAAGGAAAAAACGGCGATGCAAAAACCATAAAGCGTGCTCACAAATTGAATGAGAATAAAACCGATTCCGCCTAACAAAAGACTTCCAACGATTAATTTATGAAAGCCAATTAAGTCGGTTAGTTTACCGCCTATCCAAGTACCTGTGAGTGCACCAAGGCCAAAGGAGGTCATAATCCACCCCACTTCTGGTTTGGTAAATCCGAGGCCCTTTATTAAATACAACGACAAAAATGGAATCACCATAGCCCCGGCCCTGTTGATGAATGTAATCAACGAAAGCAGCCAAATTTCTTTAGACAACCCTTTAAAGTTGTCGATATAATTCGTGTATAATTTGCGCATTACCGCATAAAAGTAGAATCTCTTTTTGTTCTTAGACTAATCAGACTTTATTTTTTGCTAATAGTTGCATCGATTTTGACAATATGGGTTAGTTAAGTACCTTTCAAAAAAATAGAATCATCATGTGTAAACAGCTAGTTATCGTTTTTTTTATGATTCCATTAATTTGTATTGGTCAAGAAGAAGTCACTTGGCAAGAATCTGTGCTCGCTTATCAGCGAGAAGCCAATGAGCATTTTTCTAATCCAGAAACAAGCATATTAAATCCGGCAGATCTAAAAGTGTTTGAAGGTTTGGAGTTTTATCCAATTGACCAGGCGTATAGGGTGACAGCAACTTTTAAAAGAACGCCAGACCAAAAACCTTTTAAAATGCCAACAAGCACAGACCGTTTGCCATTATACGTGAAGTATGGCGAATTGTCATTTAGCATCAAGGGGCAACAGCTAGAGTTGGTTATTTACAAAAGCCTTTCTTCTTTTGACGATCCAGAGTATAAAGATTATTTGTTTTTGCCCTTTACAGACCTAACCAGCGGTGACGGTTCCTACGGAGGTGGGCGATATTTAGATGTGCGCATTCCAGAAGGGGATACGATTCAGCTAGATTTTAATAAAGTCTACAATCCTTATTGTGCGTATAGCGAGAATTATTCCTGCCCAATTCCGCCCAGAATTAACGATTTAAATATTAGAATAGAGGCGGGTGTCAAAGACTTTGGCCATCATTAGAGTTGTGTTTTTGCGAGCCATAATCCAGCAAAAACCGCAAGTACCCCCAGCACCAAACTCCCAATAATATAAATTGCCAAGCCCCAAAAGTTGTCTGCTTTAAACAGGTTGTGGCCTTCTAAAGCAAAGGCAGAAAACGTGGTGAAGCCACCGCAAAATCCGGTTGCAAGAAATAACAATTGAGACTCACTCAGGTTGTTGTTTTTGGCCGCCCAACCCATTAAAAACCCTATAAGCAGACTGCCCAAAATATTCACGGTAAAAGTCCCCCATGGAAGTTGCCCTTGGGTATTTAAAACCTTAGAGACCAAATAGCGTAGACCGCTGCCTAAACCGCCACCGAGCATTACAAAAAGCAGTGCCTTCATGGTTAGTTGATGGTTTCTTGAGGCGTTACTATAGGGATGTATACGGCAGTCTCCCAATTTGAAGGGTTAGGGACTTCGCCCGGATCAGAGACATAAATCTCGAACATAGGATGCTCTTCATTTATAGTCAGCCCTTTTTCTTGAATGTACTGCAATCCTCGTGCATAGGCCTTGTCTAGATTGTTATAATTACCCATCAAGGTCGTTTTAACAGCTGTTAAAGGTGGCATATACCCGCACAGCACTTCGCTTTCTGGAATAGTGATTATGCGTTCTTTAACAGGAATAGCCGTAGAAAAAATCATAGTGCCTGCGGCGGAATCGACTTGATTATAAATGGTAAAAGGCATTCCTGATTGTTTGATATTATTGGCCTGCATATAGCCGTAAACTTTACCCATCATGGGTGCCATCTTCGCACCCAGACCAGCAGCAGTCGTAGACGCGGTTACATACATATAATAGCCACCACCGTATTCAGAAATTCCGTCAAAGGTTACCGTGTGCTGTTCCATGCTTGCCTTTGTAGTTTGTTCTAGATTTTCTAAACCTGTATTGTACATTTCTTGCAAAGTCTCATCAAAAGATTTAGAATTAAAAGACATAAAGATTTTTTCTATGAGAGAGAATTCTCCTTTCATGCCCCAGGTCACTTTGGTATCTGTGCTGTTTTCTACACTTTCGAATTTCCAATACACATCACTTGTAGATGCGCCAAAAGGTGTATCGAACGTAATTTCTTGGTCGATGCTTTTGTTTGCCTCGGTGGCAATAGTCTTCATAGACCCGTCACCAACTTCTATATGTTCGCTTTGCCAACTATAGTTTGCGCCAACTCCAGCGGTGGTGTCGCCCATTGTTACTTTAACTTCTGGGTCAATTTCCATCCAAGGGCCCCAATCTTGCCAAGTGGTATAGTCGTTCACCTGTTCGTAAACCACAGCGGCTGGTATTTGCATGGTTCTGCTTGTCGAAGCGTCAAATTTACCATCTTTGGCGCCAAAATAAACGGCACCTGCGATTATGACGATAAGAATAATAAACAGAAGATATTTTAAGAACTTCATACTGTAGAATTGTTAGCTAGTTAGTGACGAAGATACTTAAAATCGCTCAAATTTTTTGTTACATTTGTGCGAATCAAATTCTATAAAACCATGCGTATTAAGGCGATACTTGCAATTTTGGCGATGAGTACAATGATGATTTCATGCCAAGAAACTGCAGAAGAAGAAAAAAAGGAAGTAGGCTCAGAGGAGTTTACCTATCAGATTGACCAATTTGCCGATATAAAAATTCTACGATATCAAATTGGAGGCTGGGACGAACTCAACCTAAAAGAACAAAAATTAGTATACTATTTAACACAAGCTGGTTTGGCTGGTCGCGATATTATGTGGGCCCAAAACTACCGCCATAATTTAGACATACGTCATGCGTTAGAAAATGTATACACAACCTATACTGGCGATAAATCTACAGACGATTGGAAAAATTTTGAGGTATACCTAAAGCGTGTTTGGTTTTCTAACGGAATTCACCATCACTATAGTACAGCCAAACTTAAACCAGACTTTAGCCCTGCATATTTAGAGGGTCTATTAAAAGAAACCAATACATCGCTAGCCTCAGAGGCTTTCGAAGTTATTTTTAACGAGGCAGATGCCAAAAAAGTAAACCTTAGCAAAGATGCAGACGTTGTACTCGAAAGCGCCATTAACTTTTATGGCCCCGATGTGACTACAGCAGACGTTGAGGCATTTTACGGTGCTATCGAAACCGATCCAAACGAACCTATAGAAATTGGGTTAAATACTCGTTTGGTTAAAGAAGACGGCCAACTTGTAGAGCAAGTATATAAAAGTGGCGGTCTTTATGGCGATGCCATAGACGAAATTATCAAGTGGTTAGAACTTGCCAAAGGAGTAGCAGAAAACGACAACCAAGCTAAGGCAATTGGGCTGTTAATCGCATATTACAAAACGGGAAGCTTAGACACTTGGGACGACTATGCGGTTGCCTGGGTAAATTCTACAGAAGGTAATATCGATTGGATCAATGGTTTTATCGAAGTATATAACGACCCTAAAGGGTACAAAGGATCTTACGAAACCATTATTGAAATCAAGGACTTTGATATGTCTAAAAAAATGGCCGTGCTGTCTAAAGACGCGCAGTGGTTCGAAGACAATTCGCCTTTGATGGAAGAGCATAAAAAGGACACCGTAAAAGGAGTTTCTTATAAAACTGTAAATGTAGCTGGCGAAGCTGGAGATGCCTCACCTTCTACGCCTATTGGTGTAAACCTTCCTAACAACAACTGGATACGTCAAAAGCACGGTTCTAAATCGGTTTCTTTAGGTAATATCATTTATTCCTATGGCCAAGCTGGCGGAAGCGGTCGTTTGCAAGAGTTCGCGAATGATTCGTTAGAAGTTGCCTACGAAAAGGCATACGGAAGCCTTGGCGATAAACTCCACACGGCATTACACGAAGTAGTAGGTCATGCCTCTGGACAAATCAACGAAGGAGTTGGAACGCCAAAAGAAACGCTTAAGACGTATAAGTCTACCATAGAAGAGGGTAGAGCAGACCTTTTTGGATTGTATTATTTGATGGATCCTAAACTGCAAGAACTGGGCTTGGTAGAAGATTGGGAAAAAACAGGAATAGCGGCTTATGATGGTTATATCCGAAATGGGTTATTAACGCAACTGATTCGTTTAGAACTAGGCGACGATGTAGAAGAATCGCATATGCGTAACCGTCAATGGGTTTCTGCCTGGGCTTTTGAAAGAGGTGCTGCAGACAACGTGATCGAAAAGATTACTAGAGATGGCAAAACCTACTATAACATTAACGATTACCAAAAGCTACGCGCTATTTTTGGTGAGCTGTTGCGTGAAACACAGCGCATTACATCAGAAGGCGACTACGAAGCTGCAAAAGCGCTGGTAGAAGATTATGGAGTAAAAGTAGACCAAGCGATTCATAAAGAAATATTAGACAGAAACAGCCAGTTTACTTCTGCGCCTTACGGCGGATTTGTAAACCCTGTAATCACGCCAATCACGAACGATGCTGGAGAGATTACTGGTTTTGAGATTGTTCAGCCAGATTCGTTCTCTGAACAAATGTTAGAATATGCCAAAAACTACAGCAACTTAAAATAAAAGGAAAGCTTTAAAGCATAAAAAACCTCCCGAACTTTTGTTGGTATCGGGAGGTTTTTTTTGTGGCTAATTTTAGTCGTCTGATTTTTCGCCTGACGAGATAAGACTGTCTAGACTTATGCTTTTAGAGAGTGTGACCACCAAAAAAGGACTTTGATTAATATTAAAATACTTGCGGATGTCACCTCCAAGTTTGATCCCATATTTGCGCTCTTTTAAGTAAAATTGCATTGCGCCAAATAGCTGCAATTTATTCTTTCCTCTAAAATTGAATCCTATGTCACCCACTCCGAAAGTAGGGTTTAATAACATTTCGAAGTGTTTGTTTTTAAATTTCGCGGTAAATGCTAAACCGTAATAGCTCGTATAAAACTTTCTATTTGCTTCGTTGGTTTTATTAAGAAGGGTCTGAATTCTTGAAGAGTTTAGAGTATCTCTAGAAATTCTGGATGTACTTAATTCGACAAGATCCTTAGAGTCGAATTCTGTTTTTTCTGATCGTTGAATAACTTCTGCGTACGGCGCTATATAGAGTTGAAATTTATTGTCTGTAGAATTGTGTAACCTAATAAGTAAAGATGCATATAATCCCAAATTATCAAACGTAGTTTTAGGAGTTATTTGAACCGTTTTTGATGCTATGGTAACCGAATCAAGGCTTGTATCGTTTTCGGTAATAGTTAGTACTTCTGTACTAAAAGTGTTTTCTTTTTCTGTAGATACAGAAGTGTTTTTATAAATACCGGCTCTTAATCCGCCCACATATGCTCCCGTCTTTTTGTTTTTAAAAATAATCCCGGGAATGAAAACATCGATTTCTGAATAAAAGCTACTAGCTTTGAGTTGTTCTTTTAGATCAAAATTTGCACCTGCATAAAAGTTGTATTCCGCCTTCTGTTTAATTGGATTCTGCTGAAGAACAATGGTTAACTTTGATTTAGAGATTATGATCTTGGTTTCGTTATCCTCGGTTCCGAATTTATTTTTACTAATAGATTCGAGATTCAGCTCAATTTTTTTTTGATTATTAAAAATAGAATCGACCAGCGTTTTAAAAGCAACGTCTTTATTCTTGGTTGGGTCAAATTCTAGATTCCCTTTAACGATACTTTGAGATAATAATATTTTAGAATTTTTTATAAAGGGATTCAGCGCAGCTATACTGGTAGAAATACTAAAATAAATACTGTCTTTAGCGTTTGGAAACTTATTGCCTTTTACTTGAACTGTGTAAGGAATTTTAAAATCCGATGATACAGAACTATCTAAAAACTGTAATTGTTTGTCAAAAGAAATCGTAATGGTGTCTTGAGTTTGTGCAATTGCTATACTTGAAGTTAGTACGCTAACGATTAGCAGAGTTTTTAAAAAGCTCATTTTAGTTGTTTTTAGATATCGCAACATACTTCGCATGCAAGCACAAAAAAATACCCACTGAGGGGTATTTTTAAGTTGTAAGAGTCTGGATGTCTATTCTTTACGTAGCGTTCCTTTGCTCGAGTAGCCCCAATCTGTGTTGGAATAGCTCTCGTCTTCATTGCTCACATGACGAAGGTGATGCACAGAGATGGTGTCTTCGTCGCTCCAGACTAGTGAATACACCTGAGTTTCTGTCCAAACTCCGCCTTTGTCCATCCATACAAAGGTGAGTTGTTCACCATAGCCCTTACTCCACAATACTTCGTGGTCTTTATATTTGGCGCGATCACCATCTTCGTCTAGATAGACCGAATAAACATTGTTGTCGTCAATATAGAGGGTCAATTCAACTTCGTCATCGTTCGAGGTGGTCAGAGTGCCAGTCCAGATGCCGTCAAAGTCACGGGCTTGACCTACCGCAGCAATACTTAGTAAAAATAATAGTGTTAGGGAGAGTAATTTTTTCATGTTGTTCGATTGTTAATTATTATGGTTCAAATTTAATTATTGCTTCATAACGTTTTTATACCCATTAATGGGGATTTATCAAAAATCATACTTTTTCTCTAGCGCATAACGCAAGAGCTCTCCTTTACCAGAAAGCCCCAGTTTACGTATCATATTTTTACGATGCTTCTCTATGGTAGACACCGAATTAAAACGAATAGCCGCTATCTCGCTAGACGACTTTCCTTGCCCGATTAGAGTCAATATTTCCCGCTCGCTTTTAGAGAGAATCGGTTTTTTGTGACTGCGTTTACTATCGCTTTTTATGCCTTCTATATCTAAGGCCTTGTCGTAGTATTCGCCTCCTTTTGCTACATGCTGAATCGCCGCTAAGACCTCTTCTAAGGGGGAATTCTTAAGCAAATAACCTGTCGCACCTGCCGCGAGCATCTGGCTTACCGCTTCGTCTTGGTCAAACATAGAGAAAGCGATGACTCCCGTTTTAGGGAATTCTTTTTTAATAAACTTTGCCGCTGTGATGCCATCCATTTTAGGCATCTTAATGTCGGTGAGCACGACGTCGGGTTGTTTTTTGCGCACCACTTCTAATAATGCCTCTCCGTCGTTTACCATACCTACGATGCTAATGTCGTCTTCGTACTTTAACAACAAATGAATGCCGTCTACCAACGATTGATGATCTTCTGCAATGGCTACTTTTATCATAAGGGAATGTCTATGCTAATACTGGTTCCTTTTCCGGGCGACGAGTCTACCTCGAAGCTGCCTTCTAAATGTTCGATTCGTTTTTCTATACTACCCAAGCCCATACCTTCTTTATGTGCTTTTTGGCTTGCTCTAAAACCACGACCGTTGTCTTCTACCATCACGTTAATGCTCTGTTCGTGCTGTGTGATAGAAATATGGGCTTCGCTGGCCTCTGCATGTTTAATAATATTGGTTACCAGCTCTTGAATCATTCTAAAGAGTGCTATTTCCATAGCTCCGTCAAGGCGTTCTTCTAGGCCAAAGTCTTGTACCTCTATCTTCAAATTTTTTGTGACAGAAGCATTCTTGGCCAATTTCTGAACCGCTGGTAGCAATCCGTTTTTGGCAATTACTCCAGCATTTTTAGCATGTGCCATGGAGCGTACTTCTTTATAAGCTTCTTCTAAAAGCTCAGAAGTACTATCAAAGAGTTCTTCTTCGTTTTTAAGCTGGCCCTTGTTCTTTTTTAAGTGATCGAATTGCATCTTGGCTGCACTCAGTGTGGCACCCACGCTATCGTGCAAATCACCTGCCAATCGCTGTCGTTCTTTTTCTTGTCCAGCGATCATGGCATCAATGGTATTGAGCTCCTGTTCTTTTAAAATCTTCTCTGTCTTCTGAATCTCAATTTCTTTTTCTTGTTCGGCAATGCGTTGTTTGCGTTTGGTGTTTCTATAAAGCAAGAAGGCGATGATGCTTCCAAGACCTAGGGTGCCGCCGAGGCCGTAAGTGACCAATTTGGTTCTGGCATTTTCTTTTTCTTGAATAGCGATTTTTGCGTCTTTCTCTGCGGTTCGGAGCCTGGTATTTAATTCGGTGTATTTTAAACTATTGTCCTCGTAATTTATTCGTCTATTTAAATTAAAAGCCTTGTTAAGATAAAAATAAGCGCTATCAAATTCTTTAGTTCTTAAATGCAGGTAATTGGCTCTAAACTTATAATAGGTTACCAGTTGTTTGTCTAAGTCATTCTGATCTATATAAAGTACAGCTTGATCAAACATTTTTCTGGCTTCGGTGACTCGTTCTAAATCGGCAAAAATTTGGCCTAAATCTAAAAAGCTGTTAAACTTATTTTCACGAATAACAGGGTTGTCAGGAAAGTCAATAATAGTTTGATGACTATCGATGGCTTCATTTATATTTTTATTGTACTTATGGTATGTGCCAATATTTTCGAGTAGCAGCCCTTTTAAGCCGAGCGATAACTGAGCCTTATTTTCTTTATAGAGAGAAATGTTAGAAGCGCCAGTTTTATGATAAATATTGAGATCATAATCGGCACTTCTACTTTCTCTTAAATTTCGATAAATTGTTACCAAAAGAGAATCATTAATTGATTCGCTTACCTTCTTAAACTCAGAAATATATTGATCAAAATCTGCTCTATTTAAAGTGTTCTCGCGAGAATAGAACTCTAAAAACGGGATTAAGGAAAGCTTAACTAATCTATTGTTATCACTCTCCTTTGCAAGGATAAACGCCGCATCAAAATGCCCTAAGGTTGTGAAGGATCTTTTATTATAAAATAAATGATAGTAGGCCGCTATTAATGCAGTTTGGGTTTGATTATTAAAATCAATTTTCGCTTTTGATTTAATTAACAGGAGACTGTCTTGTGTTTTTTGAGAGCCTCTGTTTTTTAAGACAGACCATAAATTATTTATACTATTGTAGTCCTTATCGTTTGTATTTTTATCTAGCCAATCAGCGACTAATTCGTACCGCTGTTCCAGCAATAATTGATAAATACTATCCTTGCTTGATAATACTTGACTATCAACTTGAGTCGAAAAAATAAAAAAGATTAGGGCTAGTTTTCTCAAATAATAAAGATTTGCGAATGTCTTTGTTTACAGCTTGGTGTGTCATCAGTGGAGTTGGATAAACTAACATCTTTTACAGAAAAATCACCATCTTCCTTAAGCTTCCAAAGCTGCCCATTTCTATAAAAGAACTCGCTATCAAAAACCCCTTGATAGTACATTTCTATCTTTGAGCTATTTTGCGTTTGTGCCTCCATTTGTAGTAAATCGTCTGCAGACTTGTCGTAAAAAGACACCAGTTCTCGTTTCATTGATATTAATTGACCGTTTTGTAAATTTTCTCCTAGAATGTTTGAAACATCGACGTCAATATCATAATCTGGATTTTGTTCATGAGCGTAACGAATTTTAAAATTTACTTCTATATAGTCTCTGACTTGGACTTGTGGATATCCACTAACATGTAAGGTTTTTTTAGTAGCTACAGGTATGGCCGCAAAAGCCAAATTTAATATCCCTTTATAGTTTTGAATAGATAGTTTTATGCTCTCTATCGAATTTTTTGCGGAGTTGTATTTAAATTCTCCAGAAATTCCGAAAAACGTCCCATAAGATTGTGAGGAATATACATTTTGAAATGTGTCTTTTGTGCTATTTCCAAGGATTACTGTTCCTAACTGTTGTAATGTGCTCATAGTTGGTGTTATTAATTAATTGCTAAAAGTGTTTTATAAACGTTTAAAATGCCTGTTCCATATTTTTGGTTGTTTTCACCCTTAAAACTGGAAGTATTATCTCTTAATAATTCTTTAATTCTTTTTGGCTTCAAATCGGTTTTTTTACTGAGCATCAAGCCAATACAGCCTGCTACTTGCGGGGCGGCAGCAGATGTTCCATTAAAGTTTTTTCTATATCCTTTGGGATTTCCATAAGTAACAATAGGATTTGAGGTTGTAATTAAACCAGTGCCTGGGGCGGCCAGGTCTACTTTTGCTCCAAAATTTGAACCCCAATCCTCATTGTTTTCTTCAGTTTGAACTTGTTTAGTTTTAGGTTTATTTTGGTTGTCTGATGCACTTACTGTAATTATTGAATCAAGCATGGCTGGAAAAGTTATGGATGAATCATCATTGCCTGCTGCAAAAACAACACTCACTCCATTATTATCTCTTCCTTCATTGACAATTTTATCAATTATTCTTTCTAAGCATTCAAATCCTAAGGTGAGTTTAAATGAACAACTAATAACGTGCACTGCATTGTCACCAAAACCTGATATATAGAACGCTTCTATTAATCTTAACATGTCTAGATGTAATTCACCGTCAATGTTATAACCAATTCGAACATCTACAAAAGAGCAACCTTTTCCAACTCCTACGACACCCTTACCTTGTGAATCTGAGGGATGCCCGCATGCCAGGCCAGCGCAATTTGTTCCGTGAGTGTTGTATTTAGATGGCCTTACAATATCTATAAGGTCGTGAATTCGATTATTTAAAGGGACTAAATTATGTCCAGTGCCTGTTATTGAAGCACCAAGTAAATCAGGATGATTGTCATAGATTCCAGTATCGAAAATTGCAATCTTGATATCTGGATGCCCACTAAAATGTTGATGAGCTTCAAAAGTTTTAGTGCGCGAGTATGCTTCTTGATCCGGCAGTTGAGTCGATTCAATTAGATCTGTAGAGTAGTCATAATTAAGCCTATTAACCCCGCTATCAAATGTATAATAATTCATATCGACACATAATAACCAATCCGGTCTGTTTATATACAAATGGGCGTAAATTTTATTCGCGATAAAATGGTTTTTAAATTGGGCTATGAATAGATTATCTACAATCTCACTCTTAATAATTGTCCAAGATTCCGACTCTATGTTTTCTAACGCTGGGCACGATTGTTCTAACAGCTCTTGTGTGATATCTAAAGACGTGTATAATAGAACAGCTCCTTTGCCAAGATAAGATTGATTTTCGTGACTAAACGTATAATCAAAATCAGTAATCTGAAACTCAGAGAATAATCCATGTAATGTTTCGGGTTCAAGTCTGTCAGAGAACCAAACAACTACATCATTAGCTTCGATATTTACAGGTCTTATATGTTCTATCTGTATCCCATCAGGTAAAAGATCGATATTGCTGAAAACACCATCCATACTTTTAGGAAATGATACATCTCTTGCGCCTGTTGCTCCGTATAAGGCACTTTTAAATTTTTCTGGCGGCGATTTTACGTGTACGGTATTTTTCGCTACTTGAAGCGTTATTTTTTCTCCATTGTAATAATGAACAATTGTATCAGGGAGTGTCTTGTTGTCCATATCCAAATCTAAAGTAGATTCTAAATCAAAAAAATACCCCCTACAGGGTATATTCAACCTCAAGTTAGTGCCATATTCTAATAATGACAACTTGCAGAACAATTAATTTTTTATAAGGAGCAGGAGAATGCCTACAAATCTAAGATTTGCTTCAAAGCGAGTAGGAGCAATAAAAAGATGATAAAGCCAACCAAAACCCATATAGATCCTTTGTATTGTTTTTTATGGAGTTTTAGGTCTTTTCTATAACTCCATATCATGGCCGCCACAAAAAGGGCAACAAAAAAACCAATAAAAATCCAGCGTCCAGTCGTAAACATATTTGTAGCTTTACATTTGCAAATTTACAACTAAAAATCTCGCTTATGCAACGCAAAATTGCCGCCGTTCAAACTTTTCACGATGCCTTTGGGCTCGACAGTTTAAAATCTCCTAAAGCTCATTTAGGCGAAGCCAAACATATGCTTCGTTATAAACTAATGCGCGAAGAGAACGAAGAGTATTTAGACGCTGCCAACGATGATGATTTGGTCGAGGTAGCAGATGCCTTGGGCGATATGCTGTATATCTTATGCGGAACCATAATCGAACATGGCTTACAACATAAAATAGAAGAGGTGTTCGAAGAGATTCAACGCAGTAATATGAGCAAATTAGGTGAAGACGGTTCCCCCATTTACCGTGAAGACGGTAAAGTGCTAAAAGGGCCTAATTACTTTAAGCCACACATCAAAGAAATTTTAGAGAATTAAATCTCGTAACGCCAACCGTGCTTGTCTGGTGCCAAGTTATGCTGGATGTTCATCAAGTCGGATTTAAACCTTTTGGCAAACCCATCTGTTTGGGCCGGAATAGCATACTCTTTGCCTTGATAACTAAAGCCACTCACAGGACTTATTACGGCGGCGGTTCCCGCACCGAAGATTTCTTTTAGGGTTCCGTTATTAGCGGCTTCTACAACCTCCGAAACCAACACGGGTCGTACCTGCACATCTACGCCTGCATCTTTTGCGAGTTGAAGCACACTCTTACGAGTCACTCCATCTAGAATTCTTTCGCTGGTAGGGGCTGTAAGCAAGGTATCGTTAATTCTAAAGAACACGTTCATGGTACCTGCTTCTTCTAAGTACTTGTGCTCGTTAGAGTCTGTCCAGATTACCTGCTGATAGCCATTTTCTCTTGCCAAATTGGTAGGGTAAAACTGCGCTGCATAGTTTCCTGCAGCCTTGGCAGCTCCTACGCCGCCATCTGCTGCGCGGCTGTAATTTTCTGCGATTACCACTTTAACATCTCCCGTATAGTAGGCTTGCGCCGGAGACATGATAATCATAAACTTATACCTGTTCGAAGGCGAAGCAGATACTCCATTTTGAGTGGCAATAACAAAGGGGCGTATGTATAATGAATTGCCTAGTCCTGGTTTTACCCAATCGCGATCTAAATCAAAGAGTTGGTGCAAAGCATCAAAAAATAATTCGGGCGGGAATTCTGGAATAGCCAATCGTTTAGACGATTTATTGATTCTCGCCATGTTTTGATCGGGTCTAAACAAAAACACGCCACCTTCTTCGTCTTTGTAGGCTTTCATTCCTTCAAAAACCGCTTGCCCATAGTGAAATACTTTTGCCGCAGGCTCTATACTCATCGGTCCGTAAGGACGGATTGTAGGTGCCTGCCAAGAGCCATCTATATAGTCGCATTCAAACATATGGTCGGTGAAAACTTGGCCAAATACCAAGTTGTCAAAATCGACCTGATCTATCTTTGATTTTTCAATTTTATTAACGCTAATTGTAGAAGCAGAAGTCAAGTTCATTTAAGGAAGTATTTATGTTGCTAAATTAGGCAAAAAAAGCCCCACAAAAAACGTAAAAATTTCATAAAATTGCAGTATATTATACGTTTACATATCCAAATTATATTATGAAAAAAATCGCATTATTAATCGTGTGTATAAGCGCACTAATCGCTTGTAAATCAGAAAACAAAGAAGATAAGACTGTTATTGCAGCCAACGAGGTATCTCAATCATACCGCAGCTTTGGTCAAGAAATTACCGCGTCAGAGCTTATGACTTTAGAAGAAGTTGTTGCCAATTCTAAAAAAATGGTTGTTGGCGACACAATTCCTGTGAAGTTTAGCTCGAAAGTAGAAGAAGTTTGTCAAAACAAAGGCTGCTGGATGAAGGTAAATGTTGGAGGAGAACTAACCATGGTTCGTTTTAAAGATTATGGCTTTTTTATGCCTAAAGATATCGCTGGGCAAGAAGCTATAATTAAAGGGATGGCCTTTATAGAAGAAGAAAGCGTTGAACAACAGCGTCATTATGCAGAAGACGCAGGCAAATCAGCAGAAGAAATTGCCGCGATTACCGAGCCTAAAAAGCAATTGGCTGTTCTTTCTAGTGGTGTTCTTTTGCCAGAAATTGAAGAGTAGCATTTGAAGCGTAGCTTTTTAAAAACAGGAGATGGTTCTCTTACGATTCATCTGTCGCAATGGGATGAGCAATATCATTCCAAACACGGTGCGATTGCAGAGGCCAAGCATGTTTTTTTAAAAGAAGGCGTAGCATTTTATTGTGCTCATAATCCTGAAGTAAGCCCTGTTCGAATTCTGGAAATTGGATTTGGAACAGGGCTTAATTGTTTTCTTACAAACATTTGGGCGCGAGAGCATAACCTTAAAGTGCGTTATACGGGTGTCGAAAAATTTCCGGTCGTCGCTACAGAGGTGTCGCAACTTAACTACGCACAACAACTTGATGCTGCACTTAAAGAATTTGAATCCTTACATACAGCACCTTGGGAGAGCTGGCAAGAAATATCCAAAAACCTGGCCTTGTTTAAACATCAAAATGATTTTGAAAAATTGGACTATGATGCCAACTTTGACCTGATCTATTTTGACGCATTTGGTCCACGAGTGCAGCCAGAACTTTGGTCTGAGGCCATTTTTAAAAAGATGTTTAAAGCGCTGGCACCAAACGGCGTATTGGTTACCTATTCTGCCAAAGGCGAAGTCCGTCGCACTTTAAAAAATGTAGGATTTACCGTTGAGCGACTGCCCGGTCCTCCGTTTAAGCGTCATATGTTAAGAGGCGTTAAAGCGTGATTAGCTTGGCCGATTTAATCCGTATTTTTGTAAAAAATAGGCTATGACCATATTAATTACTGGAGCAACAGGTCTTATTGGGACGCAACTCTCTGCGGATTTGATCGCAAAAGGACATACCATTCATTTTTTGACTACACGAAAAGAAAAACTGATTAACGAGCCAAATCGTAAAGGGTTTCTGTGGAATTTAGACGATAACAGTATTGACGACCACTGTTTTAATGAGGTAGAAGTTATTATTCACCTAGTAGGAGCCACGGTGGCAAAACCATGGACCAAAGCCTATAAAAACCAAATAATAGAGAGTAGGGTTGCATCTACAGCTTTATTAGCATCCCGCCTAAGCGCAATTGACCACAAGGTGAGTCGCTTTATTTCTGCTAGTGGTATAAGCATTTATCCAAATAGCGTCGAGGACCGTTTTGACGAGTCTTCTAATGAACATGGCGATGGCTTTTTGGCCAAAGTGGTTGTGGCTTGGGAGGCTGCTGCAGATCAAATGGCATCGTTGGGATTGAGTGTTACCAAAGTACGCACGGGCGTGGTTTTTGCCAAAGGAGAAGGCGCTTTGCAAAAAATTGTAATGCCTATCAAGAATTATATAGGATCGCCATTAGGCAACGGAAAACAATGGTTATCTTGGATTCACTTAGACGATATTTCTGGTGTTTATACACACCTGTTAGACAATGAGATCGATGGAGTGGTAAACGCAGTCGCTCCCGAACCTATCTCTAACAAGGCATTGACAAAATTAATCGGGAAGATCTTAAACAAACCCGTTGTATTGCCAAATGTTCCAGCTTTTGTACTCAAAACCGTCCTTGGCGAAAGGGCATCTTTAGTGCTCGAAGGGCAATATGTCGTCCCAGAAAAGCTACTAAATACGGGCTATTCGTTCCGTCAACCTGCGATCAAAGCTGCTCTAGAAGATTTACTGCAATAAACAACCAAAATTTTTAGTGACATTTTGACATTTATCTAATAATGGCAGTACTTTTGCGTGCATTAATACGACATTAAATTTTTGAGGTCAATGAGCAAAAAAAGCAAAAAGAAAGAAGTAACTGCAAACGAAGAGTTGGATCAGATTTTAGAGAACGAACAAGTAGACGTAGCTCCAGAACTGAGCGAATTAGAGCAGGCACAGGCAAGTCTGCAAGAAGAGAAGGATAAGTTTTTACGTCTCTTTGCAGAATTCGAAAATTATAAAAAACGCACGGGTCGTGAGCGACTAGAGCTGTTTAAAACTGCCAATGAAGAGGTCATGGTTGCCATGTTACCTATACTGGACGATTTTGATAGAGCCTTAAAAGAGATCGACAATTCTGACGATAATTCAAATTTTGAAGGGGTTGTGTTGATTCACAACAAACTAAAAGAAACATTGCGTTCTAAAGGACTACAAGTAATTGAAACCGAGAAAGGCGCTGCATTTGACGCAGAAGAGCACGAAGCGATTACTCAAATTCCTGCTCCAAGCGACGATTTAAAAGGCAAGATTATCGATGTAATCGAGAAAGGCTACTCTCTAGGCGAAAAGATTATTAGATACCCTAAGGTGGTTATTGGACAATAAGCGATCTAATGAAAGAAGATTTTTACGACATACTCGGAATTGATAAATCGGCATCTGCTGCCGACATAAAAAAAGCATATCGCAAAAAAGCGATTGAGTTTCACCCAGACAAAAACCCAGGTGACGCTAATGCCGAGGAGCAATTTAAAAAGGCTGCCGAGGCCTACGAAGTGTTAAGTGATCCAGACAAAAAAGCACGTTACGACCAATTTGGGCATCAGGCCTTTGAAGGTGGTGGCTTTGGCGGAGGCGGCATGAACATGGACGATATCTTTAGTCAGTTTGGCGACATCTTTGGTGGCGCTTTTGGCGGAGGTGGTTTTAGTGGTTTTGGTGGTTTTGGCGGTGGCGGACAACGTCGCGTTAAAGGTAGTAACCTGCGTATTCGTGTGAGTTTAACCCTAGAAGAAATCGCCAATGGCGTAGAGAAAAAAATCAAGGTAAAGCGTAAAAAGGTTGCGCAAGGCACTACCTATAAAACCTGTGCTACCTGTAATGGGCAAGGACAAGTGACGCGTATTCAGAATACTATTTTGGGCCGTATGCAAACAGCGGCGACCTGTTCTACTTGTGGTGGAAGCGGGCAAATGATAGACAAAAAACCATCGAACGCCGATGCGTCAGGATTAATCGTGACAGAAGAAACTGTGAGCATCAAAATTCCTGCAGGCGTAGAGGACGGCATGCAGTTAAAAGTATCAGGCAAAGGAAACGATGCCCCAGGTAATGGTATCGCTGGAGACTTACTTGTTGCGATTCAAGAAAAGCCACATGAGTTTTTACAACGCGAAGGAGATAACTTACATTATGATCTGTATATAAGTTTTTCTGAGGCTGCTTTAGGAACCTCTAAAGAAATAGAAACGGTAAACGGAAAAGTAAGAATTAAAATAGAGCAAGGGGTACAGAGCGGTAAAATTTTGCGCCTTCGAAATAAAGGAATTCCGAGCATAAATGGCTACGGAACAGGTGACTTGCTTGTGCATGTAAATGTTTGGACTCCAAAGACTTTATCTAAAGAACAACGGGACTTTTTTGAAAAAATGAACGAAGACGAACACTTTATTCCAAAGCCCGAAAAAGAGGACAAATCCTTTTTTGAGAAAGTGAAAGATATGTTTTCATAATGAACCATTTAATTAAAATATTTTATCTATATTTGAATATTACTAGATGAATTTCTAGTAATATTTTTCTTTTTCATAGCAATTTTTTTCCCATCCTTAGAGATCTTTTTAAGGGTGGGTTTTGTTTTTCTAATAGGATGTTTGTAACATTTTAAATTTGTTTACTACTAATCTGATGCATTTGACTTGCTATCAAATAGCACATCTAAATAACTTCGACTCACATTATGAATGACTTACTCGTTGCAGAAAATGTAACCAAGAATTTTGGTAATTACACTGCGCTCAATGATGTATCCATCTCGGTACCACGCGGTAGCGTATTTGGACTCTTAGGCCCAAACGGTGCCGGAAAAACCACTTTTATTAGAATTATTAACCAGATAACCATGCCCGACCAAGGAGCTGTGTTTTTAGATGGAGAAGCCCTGAAGGCAGATCATATTAGAAACATAGGTTATTTACCAGAAGAACGCGGACTATATAAATCTATGAAGGTGGGCGAGCAGGCCTTATACCTAGCTCAGTTAAAAGGACTTTCTAAAGAAGAAGCAAGAAAGCGTTTGCTAATGTGGTTCGAACGGCTAGAGATAGGTGACTGGTGGAACAAAAAGATTCAAGAACTCTCAAAAGGGATGGCGCAAAAAATTCAGTTTGTGGTGACTGTTTTACACGAGCCTAAATTGCTCATCTTTGACGAACCCTTTAGTGGTTTTGACCCTATTAATGCCAACTTGATTAAAGACGAAATTTTGCGTTTGCGAGACAAGGGTTCTACAGTGATTTTTTCTACCCACCGAATGGAATCTGTAGAAGAAATGTGCGATCACATTGCCCTCATTCATGAGTCTAATAAAATATTAGACGGTAAACTCATCGATATCAAACGCGCCCATAAATCTAACACTTTTGACATAGGCTTAATCGTAGACAACGAAGACGCTGTGATAGATGATTTAAGTAGCAAGTTTAGCATTAAACCAGCAACCTTTAAAAGTATAAACGACGAGTTGCGTTATACTATTAAATTAGATCCTACCGCCAATGCTAATGATCTAGTGAGCTACCTTACAACCAAAGGAGAACTCACACACTTTGTAGAAGTAGTACCTAGTGCCAACGATATATTTATTCAAACCGTACAGAACAGCTAAGCGATATGAACCATCTTCCTTTAATTATCAAACGCGAGTATCTTAACAGAGTTAAGAATAAATCTTTTATTATAATGACCTTTCTAAGTCCCATCATCATGGTGGCGCTTATCTCTTTGGTAGCCTATCTGTCCTCTGTAAATAACGACAGTACCAAGCAAATTTCTATACTCGACGAAAGCGGTCTTTTTTTAGAACAGTTTGAAGATACCGAGAACACAAAGTATATTATGCTCACCGGAATTTCGCTCGATTCGGCTAAGGCCAAAGTAGAAAAAGCAGAAGGTTATGGTCTTTTGTATATACCTAAGGCCAATAATGTAGACGAGCTCAAACAAGGTATTACGTTTTATTCAGAAGAGGCTCCATCCCTCTTTTTAATGGGCGATATAGAAGACAGATTAGAAGACACGGCAGGCGATATTAAACTTAGAGACGCTGGCTTAAGTCCTGAGCAAATAAAGGCCTTACGAGTAGATATAGACACCAGCCTAGAGACTTTTAAAGGCGAAGAAACCTCTAAAACGGGCTCTGTGTTTAAACTCGCATTTGGAGGTGTTGCCGGCTACCTGCTCTTTATGTTTATCATCATTTATGGCAACATGATTATGCGCTCTGTCATAGAAGAAAAAACCAGTCGTATTATCGAGATTATTATTTCTTCTGTAAAACCCGTACAGTTATTGTTAGGTAAAATCTTTGGAACCTCCCTTGCTGGGATTACGCAGTTTGTGGTTTGGGTTATTTTAATAGGAGCTTTGATGACCGTAGTGACCTTGGTCTTTGACATCGATCTAAATTCGGCATCGGCGATGCAACAAGAAGTGGTTGCGCAGGCACAAGATAATCCTGCCGCCAACAAAGAAATGACTTTAGTGATACAAGAGGTGATGAAGTTACCATTGCTTAATCTTGTGATTATGTTTATTCTCTTCTTTTTAGGTGGATACTTAATGTATGCTTCTTTATATGCCGCAATAGGTGCCGCAGTAGACAACGAGACCGATACGCAACAATTTATGTTGCCAATTTTAATGCCGTTGATTTTGGCGATTTATGTCGGAATGTTTACGGTAATAGAAAACCCGCACGGGACAGTATCGCAAGTATTTTCGTTTTTTCCTTTAACCTCGCCAGTGGTAATGCTGATGCGAATACCTTTTGGAGTACCAATGTGGCAACAAATACTATCTGTCGTGATTTTATTTGCTACTTTTATGGGCACGGTATGGTTGGCTTCTAAAATATATCGAGTAGGGATACTCATGTATGGTAAAAAACCAACCTATAAGGAACTATTTAAATGGCTAAAATATTAGCAATTTTTCAAGACGATAGCTTAGTAGACGAAGCAAAAGAGATTTCTAAAAGCATAGGTGAAACTATTATGGATTTTCTTAGCCTGGGTATTCATCTGGGCGAAGGAGACAAGGCCATTCACTTGACCATTGGTCATATGCTGTTACTTATTGTAGCCTTGGTCGCGACCAGCTGGGTGCTTAAATGGACACGTGTTTTGCTCACCAAACGCATGGAGCAGAGCAATAAGCTCAAGTTTGTTAGCATCTTTAAATTTATCAAGTATTTTATTTATGTGATCGTAATAATTTTTACGATGAGCGCCGCCGGTATTGACGTTACCGTACTTTTAACTGCATCTGCTGCCTTGTTTGTTGGGCTGGGGCTTGCCTTGCAAGAGTTGTTTCAAGATGTAATAGGCGGCATTTTTATTATTACAGACAAGTCACTGCTGGTAGGCGATATTATCGAGATCAATGGCAAGGTTGGTCGCGTAATCGAAATTAAATTACGAACCACTAGGGCGCTCACAAGAGACGATAAGGTTATCATTATACCCAACCATAAGTTTATAAGCGATACCATTTATAATTATACGCAAAACCATAAAATGACGCGTGAAAGCGTTAAGGTAGGTGTTGCTTACGGGTCTGATACAACCTTGGTAAAAGAGTTAATGCTTACGGCTGCTAACGAGCAAGAAGGAATCTTAGAACACCCTAAACCGTTTGTGCTCTTCGAAGACTTTGGAGATTCAGCCTTACAGTTTTCGGTTTACTTTTTTATATCGGATAGCTTTATCGACCCAAACATAAAAAGCGATATGCGTTTTAGAATAGACGATAGCTTTAGAGAACACAACATCACTATACCGTTCCCGCAACGCGTGGTTCATCTTCAACCAACAGACAAACAGTAAATGCGTATGCGCTGCCGTCACCTAATAATTGCCGCTATACTGTCTATGGCAAGTGGTAGGTGCTTGCTGGCTCAAAATACAGATCTCATGCGCCTGGAATATACTTACATTCCGCAAAGTGATTCAGAGAATGTTTTTGCACGCACACGCGCCTTTATAAACTTCCCTATTCCGTTAGATTGGGAAGGAAGTTATCTAATACCAGGCTTAGAATTTAGAAGTGTAAATCTTGATCTTAACGGCGAGTTACCTTTTCAAACAGCGCAACTTAATTTATATACGAGCTATCGAGCCACTATGGCCTACACTTGTAAGTTCAAAAGCGATTGGCGATTGGGTGTTAAAATAGGCGCCGAACTCGCTTCTAATTTTGAACGCACCGATTTTTTAAGCGACGATTTGCGATTTAGCGGAGCCGTCTTTATGATAAAAGATAATTCTGGCGACGAGGTTGCAAAGCCCAATCGTTGGATTATTGGACTAGAATATTCTACCAATGCCGGTAGACCCTTTCCAATTCCGATAATCAATTATTATAGGGAGTTTGCTCCAAAATGGTCGTATTCTTTAGGAACCCCTAAAACCAACATTAAGCATCGGTTTGCCAAGAATCAATCTTTGCAGGCTTTTATTAGTATAGATGGCTTTTTCGCGAACGTTCAAAACAATGTTACTTTTGATAGTAACGGCAGCACCGTAACAGCGAATAATATTTCTATGACCTCTGCTTTTTCTGCTTTGGGTTACGAGTATTATTTTTCGGAACAGTTATTGTTTTACGCCTATGGTGGATACACTTTTTTTAATGAAATTCGTTTAAGAGATAACTCTAGAAACAACCTATTTACCTTTAACAATAACAACACCGTATATTTTAGAACCGGTATAAAGTTTAAAATTTAAGATGGCAAAAATCCTAATCATAGAAGATGAAGCAGCGATTAGACGCGTGCTCGGAAAAATATTATCAGAGGAAAGCAACAATTACAAAGTGACCGAGGCCGAAGATGGTTTGGAGGGTATTGAGTTGCTTAAAAACGAAGACTTTGACTTGGTGCTTTGCGATATAAAAATGCCTAAAATGGATGGTGTCGAGGTGCTCGAGGCAGTTAAAAAAATAAAACCTGAGATTCCTATGGTCATGATTTCTGGTCATGGCGATTTAGACACCGCTGTAAACACCATGCGTTTGGGGGCCTTTGATTATATCTCAAAACCGCCAGACTTAAACCGATTGCTCAATACAGTTAGGATTGCCCTCGACAGAAAAGAGTTGGTCGTAGAAAACAAACGCCTTAAAAAGAAGGTGAGTAAAAACTACGAAATGATTGGCGATTCCGATGGAATTACGCAAATAAAAGACATGATCGAAAAGGTGGCACCTACAGAAGCTCGCGTGCTTATTACGGGGCCTAACGGAACCGGAAAAGAGTTGGTAGCACATTGGTTACATCAAAAAAGTGATCGTTCTAATGGCCCGATGATCGAGGTAAATTGTGCGGCAATTCCGAGCGAGCTTATAGAAAGCGAATTATTTGGTCATGTTAAGGGTGCTTTTACCAGTGCTGCCAAAGATCGCGCTGGAAAGTTCGAGGCTGCCAATGGCGGCACTATATTTTTAGACGAGGTGGGCGATATGAGCCTTTCTGCCCAAGCAAAAGTGCTTAGAGCATTGCAAGAAAATAAAATTCAAAGAGTAGGAAACGACAGAGACATAAAAGTAGATGTACGTATTGTTGCTGCAACCAATAAAGACCTTAAGAAAGAAATTGCCGAAGGAAACTTTAGAGAAGATCTGTATCATAGATTGGCTGTGATATTGATTAAAGTGCCAGCGCTTAATGAGCGAAGAGAAGATATTCCGCTTCTGATAGAGTATTTTTCTAAGAAGATTTCTGAAGAACAAGGTACCGCAAAAAAGACTTTTTCTCCAAAAGCAATTTCGCTATTGCAGGCCTACGATTGGACAGGTAACATTAGAGAATTGCGCAATGTGATCGAACGACTCATTATTTTAGGAGGCGAAGCCGTTTCTGAAGATGATGTTAAGTCTTTTGCCAGCAAATAATATCTAAAAATAGTACCTTGTAGACTTATTCAATACGTCTATGATTCAAATCTCTTCTGATAATTACAAGGTAACTTCACCAATAGATCTTTCTAAAATTGCAACCTTGCAAGATTTTGGTATGGACAAAGACCAGCTCGAAGATGAGTTGGAGGCTGTGCGTAAGAAATTGGGCAAATGGCAAGACAAAATGTATGCGCACGACAAATATGCCGTGCTTGTATGCCTACAAGGCATGGATACATCTGGTAAAGACAGTTTAATTCGTGAAGTTTTTAAAGATTTTAATTCTCGCGGTGTTAGAGTTCATAGTTTTAAAGTGCCTACAGACTTAGAAAGAGATCATGACTATTTGTGGAGGCATTATTTAGCACTTCCGCCACGCGGAATCTTTGGGGTTCATAACAGAACGCATTACGAGAATGTATTGGTTACACGAGTGCATCCAGAATACATCTTAGGGGAACGTTTGCCAGATGTAAAGGACATCGATGACGTAAACGAATCCTTTTGGGACAAGCGCTTTGAACAAATTAAAAATTTTGAAAAAACCTTGCATCAAAACGGAACGCTCATCTATAAGTTTTATATGCATTTATCTAAGGATGAACAAAAGTTTAGATTGCTAAGGCGCTTAGATAAAAAAGAAAAAAACTGGAAGTTTTCTTCTGGAGATTTAAAGGAGCGAAAGCTTTGGAATCGCTATATGGAGTGTTATCAAGATGCCATAAACAGAACCTCGTCTCAGGATTCTCCTTGGTATGTGGTTCCCGCAGATAGCAAACCAGCAGCACGACTCATCGTGGCCTCTATTTTATACGAAACTTTAACGGCTTTAAAGCATGTAAAAGAACCAGAATTAGATGCAGAAATGAAAGCAAAAATCCCTGAGTATAAACAACAACTCGAAAACGAATAATCTATGAATCGATTACGCCTTATCGCAGTATTACTGTGTATTCAAACTTCTCTACTTGCCCAAAATCCTGATGCGACCGACGAACAAATGATTCGTAATTTTTACGATTTATCACTTTTAGATGGTCAAAGCTATCAATGGCTCGATTATTTATCTAATGATATCGGTGGCCGACTCTCTGGATCTAAACAGGCCCAATTGGCCGTAGATTATACCTATGCGGAGTTAAACAAATTAGGACTCGATTCGGTTTGGTTACAACCCGTTATGGTTCCGCATTGGGTACGCGGGCCAAAGGAAGTTGCTTGGATTAGCAATGCCGATGGAAAAAAGAAAATGGTAAATGTTTGCGCCCTTGGCGGATCCGTAGGAGCAAATATCGAGGGTGCTGCTGTAATCGAGGTACAAGGCATTCAAGACTTAGCCCGCTACGGACGAGAACAGATCGAAGGAAAAATTGTGTTTTATAACCGCCCAATGCAGGCCAATTTAATCAACACTTTTCAGGCCTATGGAGGCTGCGTAGACCAACGCTACGCTGGCGCTATGGAGGCTCAAAAATATGGAGCTATTGGAGTAGTGGTACGATCCATGACGTTACGACAAGACGACTTTCCACATACAGGCTCCATGGGTTATGGCGATTTGGCAGAGGAAGACAAAATACCAGCGGTTGCCATAAGCACCAACGACGCCGATGTACTTAGCACGGCTTTAAAAAGTAATAAGTCGGCGGCTTTTTCTTTAACTATGGATTGCCAAACACTGCCCGATGTACAATCGTATAATGTTATTGGCGAGCTACGCGGGAGCGAGTTTCCAGACAAATACTTTGTGGTTGGTGGGCATTTAGATTCTTGGGATACTGGAGACGGATCGCACGACGATGGGGCAGGTTGCGTACAATCTATGGATGTGTTACGCCTGCTTAAAAACGCCAATTATAAGCCCAAGCATAGCATTCGAGTGGTTATGTTTATGAACGAAGAAAATGGCCTTAGAGGAGGTCGGGAGTACGCCAAGATGGCCAATGAAAACGGAGAAGACCATATTTTTGCGCTAGAAAGCGATGCAGGAGGCTTTTCGCCTTTGGGCTTTGCCTTTGATTGCGACGATGCTAACTTCGATCAGGTTTTATCTTGGAAGCCCTTGTTTGAACCCTACTTAACGCAGTCTTTTACACGTGGCGGAAGTGGTGCAGATATAGGTCCTCTTAAAAAAGAAGGCATTGTATTAAGTGGCTTACGCCCGGATTCTCAGCGTTATTTTGATTATCATCATGCGCCCAACGACACCTTCGAAGCCATCAATAAACGCGAACTTGAATTAGGCGCTGCGGCCATGACTAGTTTGGTATATTTGTTTGACAAATACGGCATTAAGTAAGCCCTACTTTTTCTTAAAAGCCGCTTCGTATCGCTCAATCCAGTTATCTGGAGTCATTTTAGACGCCAATTGGCCTATGAGCTCGTAGGGAATTGTTTCTATTTTTTTAAAGCGAACACAACTCTTTCCCATATCTAATTTTGTCTTTACATGTTTGGGATATTCTCCTACAAACCACTCCATGAGTTCGGGATCTGAATAGACTCCCATATGGTACACAGCGATAAAATTCTTTTGGGACGCGATGTTCATAAAGGGTAGCGGAAGCTTAGGATCGCAATGGTAGCCGTCTGGATATTTAGAATGAGGCACCACATAACCAATCATGCCATAGTTCATTTGACTCTCGAATCCTGGTGGCAGATTGTCTAAAATAGTTTGGTGTAATTTGGTCATAGGCGCTTTGCGCTCTTCTGGAATCACTTCAAGATATTCTTCTGGAGAATTAGCGGGATGTGTCATAATGATTTTTTTTAAAGATATTAAAAAATAGAATCAAGGTAGGAGCTAGTCACGGATTCCTTTTTACCTTTGGGGCTGAATCAACCAAAAGTGCAACTAACCCAATACACAAAAGAGTTTAGCTATAATTGGCGTTTGGCGGCCCCCGTAATGCTGGGAATGCTAGGGCATACTTTTGTGAGTTTTGTAGACAACATCATGGTTGGGCAATTGGGAACGGCAGAACTCGCTGCGGTTTCACTTGGGAACAGTTTTATGTTTATCGCCATGTCTTTGGGTATTGGTTTCTCTACGGCCATCACTCCCTTGGTAGCGGCTGCAGATGCAGAAGGCGATGCTGCCAAAGGCAAAAATGCCTTTAAACACGGTTTGTTTTTATGTACCGTTTTGGGTGTTTTATTGTTTTTGATGGTCTTTTTTGCCAAACCTCTAATGTATTTCATGAAGCAACCAGAAGAAGTTGTTTTACTGGCAATGCCATACTTAGATCTGGTGGCGTTTTCGTTAATCCCGTTAATTATTTTTCAGGCTTTTAAGCAATGTAGTGATGGTTTGTCTATGACCAAAGCCCCTATGTATGCTACCCTTTTGGCCAATATTGTTAACATTGTACTCAACTATCTTTTGATCTTTGGAAAGTTTGGTTTTCCAGAACTAGGGATTGTTGGTGCCGCTATTGGTACCTTAGTATCTCGTTGTATCATGCTGGGTTATTTGTGGCTCATCATGAAGCGGAACTTAAAATCGCAGTTTTATGTGATCGGAATAAAACTCTTTACACTTACTAAAGAGAGTATAAAGCGATTAATTAACCTTGGTTTTCCATCTGCTTTGCAAATGTTTTTTGAAGTAGCCATTTTTACCGCCGCTATTTGGCTTTCAGGAATTTTAGGCAAAAACCCTCAGGCAGCCAATCAAATCGCCTTAAACTTGTCTTCGATGACCTTTATGGTTGCCATGGGGCTTAGTGTTGCAGCAATGGTGCGAGTGGGTAATCAAAATGGTTTGGCACGTTTTAGAGAGCTAAGACGCATCGCTTTTTCTATCTTTTTACTTACAACCTTATTGGCCGTCTTTTTTGCGATCATCTTTGTATTGTTTAATTCTCAGCTGCCTAAGATTTATGTCGATTTTGACGACGCGATTAATTTTAACGACAACTTTGAAGTAGTGAGTATCGCAGCCAAGCTTTTAATCGTTGCGGCTGTTTTTCAGATTTCTGATGGTTTGCAAGTCGCGGTTTTGGGAGCGCTCCGCGGAATGCAAGACGTAAAGATTCCAACGGTGATAACCTTTGTGGCCTATTGGCTGGTAGGCTTCCCGATCTCTTATTATTTAGGATTGCATACAGACTATGCCAGTGCCGGAATCTGGATCGGCCTCTTGGCAGGACTCACCACATCTGGGGTTTTGCTTTTGATTCGATTTAATTATTTGAGCAAAAAATTAATCATTCAAAAAGACAACCAACCCGAATTAGCGCAGGAGTAGTGGGAGCCAGAATTAATTGCTATTTTTGCTCAATACAGCAATGCTATGGAGCTTCCTAAATTTTTACTTGCAGATAACACAGACTTTCCAGACAGTGTGTTTGTAGTTCATACAGAATTCCCTCGATTTGTTATCAATTTAGAAAACGACGACATCGAATGGCTAGAAGAATTCGATCAACACGATCAAAAAGAACTAGAGACAGAAACCCAGCAAATGATAGAGCTGGCAAGTGCTTTCTACGATAGAGAAGTTTCAAGATATAGCGATGATTGATACCCTTTTAGAGCTCGATAGTGAGCTATTCGTATATCTAAACAGTCTTGGGTCTACCACTTGGGATGGTCTTTGGTTGGTAATTACCAACAAATTTGCTTCGATTCCAATCTATGCGATATTACTCTTTATCGTATTTAAAAAGTATGGATGGAAGGTTGGCTTGAGTATCGTGGTTGTTACCGCTTTGATGATCACTTTTACCGATCAGCTCACCAACTTTTTTAAAGATTTTGTACAGCGTCCTCGCCCTTGCCAAGAAGAGTCCCTGCAAGCAACCATTCGCTATGTGGCTCCGCGTTGCGGAAAATTTAGCTTTTTCTCTGGGCATGCAACGAGTACGATGGCTGGTGCGGTTTTTATAAGTTTGCTATTGCGAAAGTGGTTTAATTACCTGCCGTTTATCATGGTATTTTGGGCCTTTTTAGTAGCGTACAGTCGTATTTATGTAGGAGTTCATTATCCTATAGATATTATCGTTGGAATGGCTGTTGGTGGCTTATCCGGCTGGTTGTTTTATACCTTACAGCAGTTTGTGGTTAAGAAGTTACACCTAGACGATTAAGGATTATTGCGACACCGTAATTTTATATAGCGTTCTGGCCAAGCGGGTTTTATGACTTGAGCTCTCAGAAGGCTGTGGATTCATATCAAAGGCATCTATTTTTTGGATAGTCGCATCTTTAAAATGCGCATTAAATGCCTCTTCTTTTTCTTTAGAGACTAAAACTCCAAACGTAGACGCTTCGGGAAGATTTAATCGATTATTTTGATACAATACGGGCAAGGGTTTGCCATAGTCAAAAGTCATTTCTGGGGTAAAAAAAGCATATTCGTATATAGGAAAATCTAAGTTTTGTGCGGCCAATTCGCTCATTGGTCTAAAGGCTAAATTCTCGCTCATGTTTCTAGACAAAGGCATTCCAAAACACATGATGGCCATGACAAAAGCGATTACACCGAACATTACTTTTTGAATGTTTTTACGGATCAAATTCCGCAGTATGAAAAGGCCAGTAATGAGCAGGGACAGGCCTAAGAGAATATACCATACCAGCGAACCATCACCATCAATCAATCCTGGTAACACAAAAACCCCTACGAAAGGAAACACGAGTCCAATACTCCCAATGAGGCCAAAATTAAAATACACAGGAATCGTTTCTCGCCTGTCTTTTACCTCTTTAAACTTCAAAATAAGATACTCTAAATAATAGGCTGTATTCCACGCCATCGGAATCAAAACAGGTAATAAATACCTCGACTTCTTTTCTGGAATAACAGATAATAACACTACCGAGCCCAAGGTCCAGATTAGTGAAAAAGTATAGTCCTTTTTGTTAGAAACACGATTTTTTAAATACGGATACAGCAAGCCAACAAAGGCCGGGATGGTCCAAATTCCGGATTGGGTAAAAAAGCTCCAGTAGTAATAAAAAGGTCTAATATTATAGCTGGTCCAATTGGCAGTTTCGCGATCTGTTATCTCCTTTACGGCAATCGGGTCATAGGTATAAGTGTACCAATACCACCAACCTGAAAGCACCACTGTGACCACTAAAAACATTGCCAGTGGCAGCCATTTTTTACCGAAACCTCTAAATTTATATACAAAGCCGTAGGCGATTAAAAAAGGCAAAAACAACGCATAGAGAGAAACAGGTCCTTTACTCATAAAAGAAGCACCTACCAAAACGGCAGCCAAAAAGGCATTTTTATATCGTTTTGAATCGTTCTCAAAAAATAAATACAGAAAGTAAATTCCTCCCATCATAAAGGCATGGGTAAAAATGTCCCATTGCCCATTGCGACCAGAAAATAAAATGTAAAAAGAGGTCATTAATACAAACGCACCGATTAAAGAAAGCTGTTTATTCTGCGTTTGTTTATGGCTCAATTTATAGCCATAAACAGCCAGTAAACTGGCGGCCAGCGCTGCTGGTAAACGCAGGGCCCAAAGATTTTTCATTCCAAATAGCGCCCCAGAAAAAGCCGTAAGCCATGTAGGCAAAGGAGGTTTTTGGTAACGTGGTTCTCCATTGATGGTAGTAAAAATCCAATGGTCGTCTACAAGCATCTCGCGGGCTGTGATAAAGTTGCGCGCTTCCATGATATTTACATACAATTCTCCCAAATTGATTATAAACAGCGGGATACAAGCAATTAAAATAAGCCCAACAGGATTGTCTTTAAACCACTTCATGTTGTTTTTTGTATATCATTATATTGCGAAGATAGATAATAAGACCAGCGCCATGACCAAACAACAATACAGGGTCTTTTCTAAAAATTGCGTACAGTAAGATTAAGCTGGCTCCAGAAACACTTAGCACCCAAAAACCAAGCGGTAATTGCGACTCTTTCTTTTTTTCTGAATACAACCATTGGTAAATAAACCTGAAGGTAAACAACACTTGCGATACCACTCCCAACCAAAATAGCCATACAGGAATCGCTTCGTTTTTAAGCAATGCTTGTAGGTCGTATTCGCCATTATTATAGGCATATACCACGACAGCAATGGGAAAAAACACCAAAAATACTCTAAACAACATATGCGCTTTTTGCCAATGTCCTTGTAAATGTAAGTTTCGTATATAGATAAAATAGGTGAGGGATTGCCCCAGCATGATCGCAAAATCGTCTCTCAGATAGCCATACAAAAACAAAAGAAATGAAGCTAATAAACTAAGCTTCCAAAAGAGGGAAGGAGTTTCTACTTTTTTGCTTTTTTCAGACAAGAACCACTGCAAAATCAGGCGAGCAGAAAACAATAGTTGCGCGACAAATCCTATGGTGTAAATTAGCCAGGCGCTCATCCTTTTTTGGCGACTGAGTAGTTAATGTACTTCTTCTTCATCCAGAGATAGGCAAAGCAATCCATAAGAGGGCCAACGAGTCTATTCCAAACACCATATTTGGCGGTTCCAGCGATTCTAGGAAAATGCTGCACAGGAATTTGCTTTATTTTACCCTTTTGTAATAAAATCATGGCGGGTAAAAAACGATGCAATCCTTTAAACATAGGAATGCGTTTGGCATAATCTGATTTGATAACTTTTAGGGGGCAGCCAGTGTCGTCCATGCCATCGTGCGTAAAAGCCCTGCGGATTCCGTTAGCGATTTTAGAAGACATGTTCTTTACAAAAGAATCCTTACGATTGGCTCTTACGCCAGTCACCAAATCGTACTCGCCTATATGTTCTAAAAGCAAATTAAAGTCTTCTGGAGCCGTTTGCAAATCAGAATCAATATAACCTACCAAAGGAGCTGTGACCGCATCAAAACCGGCTTTAATCGCAGCGCTTAATCCCCGATTTTTATCAAAACTAATGAAGCTAAAGGCTTCATTTCTGGCGCAAATTTCTTCTATGAGTTGTTGGCTTGCGTCCGACGAGCCATCGTTTACAAAAAGTCCCGAGGTTGCAACGCTGGCCTTGGCGAAATACGCGAGCATTTCTTTTTCGACCCTTTCGAGGTTGTCTTCTTCGTTGTAAACAGGAATTACCACGGTAAATTCAAAGGCCATAGATGCGCTGATTTGAGTACAAAAATATTCTTTTTTAAAGAATTGCCTCAATTTAAGTCGATTCGTTATAATTCTTATTAATTTGGGGCTTGCTAATTTGCACAACACATGAAAATACTGGTTACTGGAGCCGCTGGATTTATTGGGTCACATACTGCAGAGAGACTACATGCCATGGGCCACGAAGTTATTGGGGTAGATAATTTTTCTGATTATTACGATGTAGCCCTTAAAGAAGCCAACGCCCAAGAGCTAAAAAATGCTGGGATACAAGTTTTAGAACTTGATTTGCGAGAACCTATCGCCTACGAGGCATTGCCTAAAGACATTGACTATATTTTTCATTTTGCGGCACAGCCAGGAATTGCGACAACTTCTACTTTTCACGAGTACTTGACCAACAACGTAATCGCAACCCAACAACTCCTATATTTTGCGCGCACTTGTGACGACTTTAGGCAGTTTGTAAACATTGCCACTTCGTCTATTTATGGATTAGAAGCTACTTTTAACGAAGATCATGTTCCTAAACCCGCGTCGCATTATGGAGTGACCAAATTGGCCGCAGAACAGCTTGTATTGGCTTATACACGAGCCAATTTAATGCAAGGTTGCTCGCTAAGATTGTATTCGGTGTATGGCCCGAGAGAGCGTCCCGATAAACTGTATACTAAGCTTATAGAATGCGGATTAAACGATACATCTTTCCCGCTTTTTGAAGGCAGCGATACTCATTTGCGCAGTTTTACCTATGTACAAGATATCGTAGACGGAATCGTTTCGGTAATTGGGAAAGAGGCTGTAGTAAATGGAGAAATCATAAACCTTGGTACCGAAGTAGAAAGTACAACCGCCCAAGGAATCGCAACGGTAGAAGAGATTCTTGGCAAAAAGATTCAACTAGAAATTAAGCCTAAACGCCCAGGCGACCAATCTCGTACATGTGCTGTGATAGATAAGGCCCGACGGCTGCTCGATTACAACCCTCAAACAACACTTAAAGAAGGTTTAGAGGCACAGGTGGCGTGGTGTAAGGCGAGGCAATAATTACAGTAACTCCTTTATTTTTTAATTTTTAACAACTGATAAGCTGCCTCAAAAGGCGTGATTTTTTTATCGTCCATAGCCTTGAGCAAAGAGGTTATTTCTTTCTTCACCTCTGGTTTTTTGTAAAAGTCGTCTAGCAAGGTATTGCTCACAGTCTGTCTGAACCAATATTCTTGTTGTTCTTTCCTACGGTTTTCGAAATGGCCATTCTCTTTAGTAAGAGCGGCAAAATCGTGTATCATTTCTAGGGTTTGCTCTATTCCCTGGTTTTCTATAGCACTACAAGTAAGCGTTTTGGGCGACCATCCATTGTCTTTGGCAGGGTAGAGGTGTAAGGCACGATTAAATTCTGTTTTGGCGAGTCGTGCTGCTTTTTGGTTTTCGCCATCGGCTTTGTTAATCACGATAGCGTCTGCCATTTCTATGATGCCGCGCTTAATGCCTTGAAGTTCGTCACCAGCTCCTGCGAGTTTTAAAAGCAAAAAGAAGTCGGTCATTGAATGCACCGCCGTTTCGCTTTGTCCAACCCCTACGGTTTCTATCAAAATATAATCGTAGCCTGCAGCTTCACAAAGTACAATGGCTTCACGCGTTTTGCGGGCTACACCACCTAATGATTCGCCTGAGGCAGAAGGTCTAATAAATGCGTTTTCGGAGCGGACTAGCGTATCCATTCTGGTTTTGTCGCCCAAAATACTGCCTTTGTTAAGGCTACTACTCGGATCGATGGCAAGCACGGCTACTTTATGTCCCTTGCCGATTAGCAAATTGCCCATCTGTTCTATAAACGTGCTTTTGCCTACGCCAGGAACTCCTGTGATCCCTATACGTAACGCAGGCTTTGTATGTTGTAGGCAATTCAGAATTAGTTGTTGAGCGAGTTTTTGATGCTTGTTTGCGGTACTTTCTACCAAAGTGATTCCTCTGCTTAAGGCAACGGCATCTCCAGCCAGTATGCCATTGGTAAGCTGGTCAACATCTATAGGAGCTCCTCTTAGCTTTTTTATGCTCTTGGCGGCCTTAGGGTTAAGCGATTCATTTTGAATCACACCAGGACGCTCCTCTAGCGCCGAATCTCTTTTGGCCTTTTTACTCATCGCTTAGTGTGTCATTTTAACAGGAACCACAACATCGTCCCAAGCGAGCATCATGATTGCAGTATTTGGATCTGTTTCTGTAATAGTAATGCTAAAATTCTCTTGCGGAACCAAACTCTTAGAAACTGGAGCGTTTACAACGAGCGCATCATGCTCCTCTTCTCGCTGTGTTTTCATGGTTAGCGTCACACCCCAACCATACATTTTGTTATTAAAAATTACATCCCAAGCACCTTCATTTGGAATTGTCCATAATGTATAGTCTCCTGCGGGTAGGGTTTGGCCATTGATCGTTAGGTCTATAGATGTGCTAAAGGTGGTAGCTTCGTTCGCACCGGTGCGCCAAACTTCGCCGTAGGGCACTAATTCTCCAAAGATTTTGCGATCCTTTTTGGCCGGGCTACAGTAAAATACATCGATGGTTAAATCACCTTGATTAAAAACAACGGTCTTTTCTGGACTGTGTTTTTTGGTTTGATTCTTCATTATGGGGCCAACCACAAAAAAGAATAACAGTACCAAAACAGCAATTCCTCCAAATACTCTTAATCCAATTTTAGTTACTTTAGACATGATCTTTATTTTGTTAGATTTAAAGGTACTAAATTAAACTATAGACCGGCCATAGTCTTTAAAGGCCTCGACATAATTTTTTTTACATTTTTTTGAAACGTTTAAATTTTTGTCTCGTCTTTAACCCGAATAGCAATCCAAAAAAAAACCATCACGTGTCTGATTCGTTATTAATTGAGCAATGCAAGCAGCATAACCGCAAGGCGCAATTGGCTATCTACAACAAATATTGCGAAGGCATGTTTGTGGTAGCAAGCAGGTATATGAAAGACACAGCAATGGCGCAGGACGCCATGCAGGACGCTTTTATCAAGGCGTTTACAAAATTAAGCCAGTTTAAAGGGGACGTCACCTTTGGGGCTTGGCTTAAGAGAATCGTGATTAATACATGTCTGGATGCTATCAAAGCTCAAAAGGGGTTTATGGTAGAATTAAACGAAGACATTGCAGAAAGCGTACCGCTAGAGATGGATCATAACGTTCCAGACTCGGCGACAGTGCAAGAAGTAAAAAACGCGATTAAAAAGCTGCCAGAGAAGTACAAAGTGGTAACACAGCTTTTTTATTTAGAAGGCTTTGACCACGGCGAAATTTCTGAGGCATTGAGTATAAGCGAAGCCTCTTCTAGAACGCTGCTTCATAGAGGTAAAAAAATATTAAAAGAACAATTAAATCATTTGCAATATGGCACAGGATATTAGAGAGTTATTAAAAACTCCAGATCAGGATGCACCTAAACTACCCAAGGATCACTTGGCGAGTTTTGAGAGCAAATTAGACACTCATTTTGCCGAGCAACCCAAGGAACAATTCAACTACTGGAAGATTGCGGCGATCGTGCTGGTGTTAATTGGTGTAGGTTATGCGACCTATTCTACCTTTAACCCTACGGCACAACCAAAAATGGCGCAAGAGGAAACGGGTCCGGTCACAGACCAGAGCGAAGAAAACACCATTCGATTGGGTGATATTTCGCCTGATTTAAAAAAATTAGAAGATTATTATTCTTCGAGTATAAAAGTGAGCTTGGCCTCAATAGAAATAACCCCAGAGAATCAAGAACTGATCGATGGTTATATGGAACGCCTTGCAGAGCTAGACAAAGAATATTCGGCTCTTAATCAAGAGCTTAATAAAATAGGACCTAACGAGGCCACAGTAACGGCCCTCGTTGATAATTTAAAATTGCGTTTGGAATTGCTATTCAAACTCAAAAACAAATTAAAGGAACTTAAAAATCAAAACAATGAAGCGATTAGCACAAATGCAGCTTAGAGCAACACTGCTGTTAGTAATTAGTGGAACCACCTTTGTTTTTGCACAAAGCAAAGGCAAGCAAACTTTTGAAGTAAACGACGATGTGTCGATTACTATAAACAGTTCGCATGTAAACTTCGAATTCGAAACTTGGAACAAAGATCGACTTGAGATTACTCCTATTATCGAAGGCGAAGATTTAACTAAAGAAGAAGAACAAAAATTACTCGATGCTTGGGATATTGTAGTAAATGCATCTAGAAACGATGTGACAATAGAAGCGCATGGAGGCGGTCTTTTTGAATGGGATGGGCTCGAAGCATTAGAATCCTTAGAAGGATTAAACGCATTAGAAAGCCTAGAAGGGTTAGAGGCTCTTGAAGAGTTAGGCCCAATGATGACAGAAATGATTGGCCCTCTTTTAGAAGGTATCGCAGAAAACCCGCTGCCAGAAGGTCTTATGGAAGGCTTAGAAGGCATGGAGTTTGACTACGATGCATACGAACAAGACAAAGAAGGTTATATGAAGGAGTGGGAAGCAGAGATGGAAGAACGCTTTGGCGAAGACTACGAAATCAAAATGGAAGCCTGGGGCGAGAAGTTTGGCGAAGAGTACAGCGAAAAAATGGAAGCCTGGGGCGAAGAGTTTGGTAAAAAGATGGAAGCCTGGGGAGAACAATTCGGAAAAGACTTCGAAAAGAACTTTGGAAAAGATTTCGAAGAAAAGATGGAAGCCTGGGGTGAGCAGTTTGGTGAAGAATTTGGCAAGGACATGGAAAAATGGGCAGAAGAGCTAGAAAAGAAAGCAGAAGAATGGGAAGCCGAGTACGAAGAAAACGGTGGTGAGGGTAAAACTATCATTATCAATGGTGATGGTTTGTTCGATTCAAAAGGAGCCACAAGAACCATAAAAATAAAAATGCCAAAGGATGCCAAGCTTGAGCTTAATGTGCGTCATGGCGAAGTAAAACTAGGGTCGGTTTATAATCTTAAAGCAGATCTTGACTACACTAAGTTTTTTGCAACAACTATTGATGGAGGGGAAACCTCCATCAATAGTTCTTATGCACCTCTTTTTGTTAAAAATTGGTTAGAGGGCGAATTGTTTACAAACTATGTAGAGACCTGTGTGATTGATTCGGCACAGAACATTACACTCAATGCCAATTCGAGCAATGTGACTTTTGGTGTGATTGGCAAAGATGCGATGCTCAATGGCTCATATGGGTTTTTAGTGATTAACAACTTAGGGTCTAGTTTTGGAACCGTTGCCTTAGATCTAGAAAATACCGATGCCAATATCTTTTTACCAGCCGTCGATTTTGACTTATACTTTAATGGTAAAAAGTCTAAGCTTAAAGCGCCTAGTAGCATGACATTAAATACTTCTGGTGGGCAAGATCGTACGTTTATCAAAGGATTTAGAGGAGCCAAAGGCAGCGATAGATCGATCAACATTAACGCCAATTATAGCGAGGTTACTATGCATTAAAAAGTTACTTCACATGTAGGCTTAACGCTTAATAAATTTTATTACCGTAGTACCCAAAAGCGATTGTAGTTGAATTATATACAGCTCGCTTTCAAGTTCTGAAACCTCGATACAGTTTTGAGTTTCAGATTTTTTTATGCGCAAAATTCTGCGTAGCAAAAAAGTCATAACACCTAAGTATTATGACTTTTCACCTAACTAAAAACGTACTACTACGTTTTATTCATTTAAAAACTTTTTGGTTAAGTAGAATCCCGTTAGTAAACCTGCACCTGCTGTAAAGAAGATGGTACCTGGCATCGCGATTTCTTCGTCCATTCCCAAGCTTGTAAAAAGACCTCCTAAAAAGATACCTAAGCCCACACCCATAAGTAATAGGGCAAAATTAAGTACAACGATTTGTGTAGAAGACTTTCTTTTCTTTCCACTATAAAAAATCGATGCGTCTGCGCCTTTTTCGATTAAAGCCAAGCGTTCTTTGTTACGTGCCGATACTATTAAGTATACAATTCCGAAGACAACTCCGAAAAAAATTGGTACAATGATTATTTCTGTTCCCATGATTGGTTAATTTTTATAGATTATACGATTGTTCGTTTTTTGATAATGATCATTTGTTACTAAGACGACGCTTTTTTTAATCTGGTTACACTTGGGGGTATTTTTTTTAATTTTAAAAGATTGTAACCAACTGCGCTATGCAGTCGTCTTACTATAAAATGAACACAACCACCGACCAATATCATATTGATCAGACCTTGGGGGGCGACGCCAATGCCTTTGGTGAGCTCGTTGGGCGCTATCAAGATTATGTCTATACGATAGTGGTTCGTATGATTCGTAATAAAGAAGAGGCTCAAGAAATAGTGCAAGATACCTTTGTAAAGGCGTATCAATCACTAGCAAATTATAGGGGAGAGGCAAAGTTTTCGTCTTGGTTGTACACCATTGCATATAGAAAAACTTTGGACAGAATCAAACAGCAAAAACGAATGGTCGATTCGGATACCTTGGATTATTGCAACGAAGGCGATTTGGGCGATGTGACCAACGCCCTAGATTTTATGATGATGGAGGAGCGTAAAGCCGTAATAAAAAAGGCAATAGAGAGCTTGGCTCCAGATGTAGCGGCGATTATTACTTATTACTATTACGAAGAGCTGTCGGTAAAAGAAATCGTAGAGATTACTGGCCTTGGAGCAGATAATATTAAAGTGAAACTATTTAGAGGCAGAAAAAAATTGTTTACTTTGTTACAACAATCCATTCTGCCAGAAATACAAAACGGATATGGAACAGTCTAAACATACTTGGGATAGCGCATCTAAAAAGGTGCTGAATGAAGCAGGGCTTGAAAAAGCACCAGAAGATGTCATGACCAATATTATGGCGGCTATTGCCACCGCTGGGATTCATCATATTAAGTACAAACCCTTAATCTCTAAAAAGACTTTACTATTGGCATTACTTGGTTTTGTTGCCCTATTTGTAATTTTAATATTTTCTGTTCCTATAGAGAAGTACTATATGGACGGCGTCGATTTGACTATTGGCGAGCGTTTTACGGCCGTATTAGGATCGATCAAATTTTCTAAAACGGTTTTATATGGCGTCGGGTTTTTAGGGCTCTTTTTAATTCAAATCCCGTTTTTAAAGCGTATGCTAGACAATTAACTAGTACAACTCTCTTAATACATAAGTACCGTCTTGTCCATGGGTAAATACGCCTGTGGTTTGTTGTGCATTTTCGCTTCGCTGAATACTTCCCAATGGCCCACATAAACCGCTGCAATCTATAGGGATTTGGCTCAATAACGAATAGCCAGCCTCGGTATTACCATCTACTGTATTTACATATCCTGCATAATTATACAATCTCGCGAGTATAATAGAAAACTCTACATCATTGGCAACCGCTGTTTTAGAAGTAACCGAAATTAACTGATAATGGGTCGTGCTATATTGGGTACCTGCATTTCGGGTAGTGATTTTTTCTACTTCTAATTCGTACTCAAAACCAGGTTCAAAATCGAACCCTCTAATATAATCTACCTCTATAAACGTATCGCTGCCTCGTTGTGAGTCTTCCTGGGCCAATAAGGTTAAGACAGGAGCAGCAACCGCCACTGTTTTAAAGTGATGAACATATAATTGCACCGTCTGCGAACTTTGGGATCCGTCGTCAGAACTACAGGCAAATAGCCCAATACTTAGTAATAAGAGTAGTACCTTTTTCATAGTTTCTAACTTTTTCTTTTAAAAAAAGTACAAAAAAAGACCGATGCTTAGGTAAACATCGGTCGTTTTAACAATTTTAAGGGTAAAACTTATTCGGTAAGAACCCATTCGCCTTTATCTAAAAGCGGAATGGCTTGCTTGTATTTTACTTCTTTGTTCTCCCCAGTAACTACATTTTTTATAGTCACACGTTCGTTACGACCTATTTTAGGACGTTCGCGAGTAATGGTCTCTGTAACTCCTTGCTGTCTTTGGGTATTACCAGCAGCTCTTGCCTGAGCAGAACGTTCGTCCATATTTGGAATCTCGTCTTTTTGTGTGGTAAGGTTATCGTCTTTGCGTCGTACGGATTTTGCTTCTTGAATCTGCTGTTGATTTTCCTGCGGAAGCTCTCCCTTATACAAGAACGACAATACATCTTTATTCACCTTATCGATCATGGCCTTAAACATCTCGAAGGCTTCGAACTTATAGATCAACAAAGGATCTTTTTGTTCGTGAACCGCCAGTTGTACAGACTGTTTAAGCTCGTCCATTTTACGTAAATGGGTCTTCCAAGAATCGTCAATGATAGCCAGGGTAATGTTTTTCTCAAAATCCTGAACCAATTGTTTTCCCTCTGTTTGATAGGCTTGTTCTAAATCTGTCGCCACGTTCAAGGTTTTGATTCCGTCTGTAAAAGGAACCAATATTCGCTTGTACTTATCACTTTGGGTTTCGTACACATTTTTAATCACCGGAAAGGCAATTTGTGCAGAACGATCCATTTTTTCTTGGTAGTGCGTATATGCTGCCTGATACACTTTAGAGGTAATCTCCTGTTCAGACATGCTTTCAAACTCGTCTTCACTCACAGGAGATGCCATGGTAAAGTAACGAATCAATTCAAACTCATAGTTTTTAAAATCACGCGCTGCTTTGTTGCCTTCTACGACCAGTTCTACTGTGTCAAAAATCATATTGGCAATATCTACACGAAGGCGCTCTCCAAAGAGTGCATGGTAACGACGTTTGTATACCACCTCGCGTTGGGCGTTCATCACATCGTCGTATTCTAAGAGTCGCTTACGTACTCCAAAGTTGTTCTCTTCTACTTTCTTTTGGGCGCGTTCTATAGATTTAGAGATCATTGAATGCTGAATCACTTCGCCTTCTTTTAGTCCCATGCGGTCCATCATTTTGGCAATACGCTCACTACCAAACAATCGCATTAAATTGTCTTCTAACGACACATAAAACTGCGAACTACCTGGATCTCCTTGACGTCCTGCACGACCTCTTAACTGTCTGTCTACACGTCTAGAATCGTGACGTTCTGTACCTACAATGGCCAGACCCCCAGCTTCTTTTACGGCATCAGATAGTTTAATGTCGGTACCACGACCAGCCATGTTAGTTGCTATGGTTACGATACCTGCATCACCAGCTTGTGCAACGATATCTGCTTCTTTTTTGTGAAGCTTCGCGTTTAATACATTGTGAGGAACATTGCGAATGCTCAACATCCGGCTGAGTAATTCAGAAATCTCTACAGATGTCGTACCGATAAGTACAGGTCTGCCAGCAGCAGATAAGTCTGATACCTCGTCTATTACGGCATTGTATTTTTCGCGTTTGGTTTTATAAATCTTGTCTTCGCGATCGTCTCTAGCGATAGGACGATTGGTCGGAATCTCGATCACATCTAATTGGTAGATCTCCCAAAGCTCGCCAGCCTCTGTTACCGCAGTACCCGTCATACCAGATAACTTGCGATACATTCTAAAATAATTTTGTAATGTTACCGTTGCGAAAGTCTGCGTAGCTGCCTCGATCTTTACGTTTTCTTTGGCTTCAATCGCTTGGTGTAATCCATCGCTATAGCGACGCCCATCCATGATACGACCTGTTTGCTCGTCTACGATCATCACTTTGTTTTCCATGACCACGTATTGGGTGTCTTTCTCAAACAAAGTATAGGCTTTAAGCAATTGATTCATCGTGTGAATACGTTCACTCTTTACCCCAAATTCTTTAAAAAGCTCTTCTTTAAGTGCTGCTTCTTGTTCAGGTTCTAGGCCTTGGTCTTCTATTTTTGCAATCTCGGTGCCTATCTCAGGCATCACAAAAAAGTCTGGATCATCTTCTCCAGATAAAAAGTCAACCCCTTTATCTGAAAGTTCGATTTGATTGTTTTTTTCTTCGATCACAAAATACAGCTCGGCATCGATCTTAGGCATTTCGCGATTGTTGTCCTGCATATAGAAGTTCTCTGTCTTTTGCAGTAATTGCTTGATCCCTTCCTCAGATAAATATTTGATCAGTGCCTTATTCTTAGGCAAACCTCTATACACTCGTAGTAACTGGATTCCACCTTCTTTGGTGTCGCCGGCAGCGATTAGTTTTTTGGCCTCTGCCAATACTCCTGTCAAGTACTTACGCTGTACATCAACAATATCTTGAATCTTAGGTTTTAGCTCATTAAATTCGTGACGATCTCCCTGCGGAACTGGTCCAGAAATAATAAGCGGTGTACGCGCGTCGTCGATCAATACAGAATCTACCTCATCTACGATAGCGTAGTGATGCGGGCGCTGTACCAAATCTCCAGGTGCATGTGACATATTATCACGTAAGTAGTCAAAACCAAATTCGTTGTTGGTTCCGTAGGTAATGTCTGCGTTATAAGCTGCACGACGTTCGGCCGAATTTGGCTTGTGATGATCTATACAATCTACACTCAAACCATGAAATTCGAATATAGGAGCCATCCAAGCGCTATCACGTTTGGCCAAGTAGTCGTTTACCGTTACCAAATGCACTCCTTTCCCAGCAAGAGCGTTGAGGTACACGGGAAGGGTCGCCACTAAGGTCTTACCTTCTCCTGTTTGCATTTCTGCTACTTTTCCTTGGTGCAAGGCAATACCTCCAACTAATTGTACATCGTAATGTACCATGTCCCAGGTAACTTCTTTTCCGGCGGCATCCCAAGAATTGGCCCAATGCGCCTTGTCTCCGTCTAAGGTTACATAGCCTTTGGTGCCAGATAGCTCTCTGTCGTAGCTACTTGCGGTTACCGTTAAGGTTTCGTTTTCTTTAAATCGTTTGGCTGTTTCTTTAATTACAGCAAAGGCCTGCGGTAATATGGCATTTAAGGCTTCTTTCTCTGCCTCATATAAAGTGTCCTTTAAAGCATCGATTTGAGCATAATGGGCTTCCTTTTCGTTTATATCTGTGGTTTGATCTGCCTGCTCTGTAAGAGACTCCATCTCTTTTTTACCTTCGGCTTGTGCAGCTTCGATTTGAGATCTAAACTCGTCTGATTTGGCCCGTAATTCGTCTAAAGACAGTTTGGCAATAGCCGCTTCTTGTTCTATTATCTGATTTACAATTGGCTGTATTTCGCCTATGTCTTTTTTGGATTTGTCTCCAACAAATACCTTTAATACATTATCTAAAAGGCCCATATATGTTTTTTTATATTCACAACATTCAAATCAATGCGGTTATTAGCAATGTCTTTGAAGTTGTGCAAAAAAAAAGTCTCCTGAGAGACTTTTTATATTATTAATTCTGTTTAGTATTCATCCTCGTTCCAAAGATAATCATCGTCGGTGGGATAATCTGGCCAAATTTCCTCAATTGAATCGTAAGAATCACCTTCGTCTTCGATGGCTTGAAGATTCTCAACGACTTCTAATGGGGCTCCAGTACGAATTGCATAATCGATTAATTCGTCTTTGGTAGCAGGCCAAGGTGCATCGCTCAAATAGGATGCTAATTCTAAAGTCCAGTACATAGCACTTACTAAGTTTAATTTGTGCAAAAATAATTTTTTAGACGAAAAAGTCAAGTAAAATCTAAATTATTTCTGCTGTATTCGAAAGAACGTTTTTTTTAAGTTTTAATAATCTGAATATCAGCGTCTTAAAAATTGAATCAAAAAAATAAATTTCTAATACTTTTTAGGAATCCACTTGATTTCTTCTGCTTTGAGTTCATGGGACAACATCCGTGCCAATACAAAAAGGTAGTCAGAAAGTCGGTTTAGGTACTGTAAAACGCTCGAATCGACGGGTGAAATCTCGTTCAATTGTGTCGCTAATCGTTCGCCACGACGGCAAACACAACGTGCGATGTGACAGAATGACACGGTTTGATGTCCGCCAGGGAGCACAAAATGCGTCATAGGAGGTAATTGTTCATCCATCAGATCCATTTGCATTTCTAGGTCGGCGATGTCTTCTTGAGAAATTTTAGGAATATTGAGTCGGTCTTTTCCACTTTTTAGGGTAGCTTTTTCTGGATCGGTAGCAAGAATAGCACCTACTGTAAACAATTGATCCTGAATTTTTATCAAGGCAGCTTGGTATACTTGGGCGATATCCTGATCGCGAATGAGACCTATATAAGAGTTAAGTTCGTCTATAGTGCCGTAGCTCTCTATACGAATATGATGTTTAGGAACACGGGTTCCGCCAAAGAGGGCAGTAGTGCCTTTATCTCCTGTTTTGGTGTAAATCTTCATCGGTTGATTTGCGCTTAGATTGATACCTTCTTCTAAAGGTTTTGCTTTTACGATTGCGGTTTCGATTCGCGTTGGATTGATTCCAAAGATACAATAACACAATTAGGAGAATAGCGCCCCCAATGAGTATATAAGGATTTGATAATACTGAGTCCACGGTTTATTTGGTTCGGATGTCGGTCTCGACCATGCCATCTTTAAGTCTAATCACACGATGTGCGTGCGCTGCGATGTCTTCTTCATGAGTTACGATAATTACCGTATTACCGTTTGCATGAATAGCGTCAAACAGGTTCATGATTTCTAACGATGTTGTAGAATCTAGGTTACCAGTTGGTTCGTCTGCCAAAATAATAGAAGGCTTGTTCACCAAAGCTCGTCCAACAGCTACACGTTGGCGCTGTCCCCCAGAAAGCTGGTTGGGTTTATGATCCATTCTATCATCTAAGCCTACATCTGTAAGCACTTGAGAAGCACGTTCTTTGCGCTGTCCTTTGGTCGCTCCCGCATAAATCATTGGTAGGGCCACATTTTCTAGTGCTGTGGTACGCGGTAACAAATTAAAAGTCTGGAAAACAAAGCCTATTTCTTTGTTTCTAATTTCTGCCAATTCGTCGTCGGTCATATTGCTCACGTCTTCGCCGTTGAGTTCGTAAGTGCCAGAAGTCGGAGTGTCGAGGCATCCTAAAAGATTCATTAAAGTAGACTTTCCAGAGCCTGAAGGCCCCATGAGCGCTACATAATCTCCTTTCTCTATATCGAGATCGATTCCTTTTAAAACTTTTACAATTTCTTGACCTAAAGGGAAATCCCTTTTAATGTCTCTAATTTTAATTACTGAACTCATAAATATGGTAGCGATTACAATGCAAGATACTTTTTTCTATTCACATAAGACGCTGGGGTAGCCAAGTTGTTACATGCGTAAAACAAAATGTTGTTTTTGTTGTTGTTTTCTAAAAAATATGATACCCCAATGAAAAGAATCAATCGACACAGTAACCGCAGGATGTTCTTTTATGGCTAGCCATGCTTCGCCCATAGCTTTGGACCAATAGATGTCGTCAAAAACAATCACAGAATCGTTGTGAGTTAGGGGTAGCAACTGTTCAAAGGTTGATAAAGTAAAGTCCTTGGTATGTCCGCCATCTAAATAGATAAAATCAAAAGCTTGGGAACAGGTTTTTAGGTAGTCTGTAAACAAGCTGTTTTCTGTCTGAATCGATTGCCATTCAAAATTGTCAAAAAATTGTATCGCCTCTTTGAGCGTTTCTGGGCAGCGTTCTACAGTAATTAATTTTGCATCTAAATTGCCTAAGCGCATTGCAGCTGTTCCTAGGCCAACAGAGGTGCCTAGTTCTAACAAATTATTAGGCTTTAAATGTGCCACTAGCTTGTACATAAGCAATTGTTGGCGGTAAGGCATACCTGCATATTTTGCGATTCGATTTACCCCGCGCTCATCATCTTTAAAAACACGAGACCCGGCGCCAAAGTCTTGTACCCTAATCTTGGCATATTGCTTTAAAAAATACTTACGAGCGGCTTTAAGTTGTAATTTGACCTCCATAGGAGCTTGCCTGTAAACTCCCTTGGTTAACAAATCGAACACAAATGGAGAATGCACTCCATGCTGATTTTTGGAGTGCCATAAAAAGGAGCTGTATTTCTTAACCTGATACCACCACATTAGTTTTCTAATTTAGAAGACAACTCAAACCAGCGTTCTGTTTTTTGTTCTAGCTCCTTGAGCATTAATTCTAATTTGCTTGATTGCTTCTGAATTTCTTCTACATCCCAGTCTTGAGTGGTAAACTGTTCTTGCAAGGCATTAGATTCTCGCTCGAGTTTGGCTATGTCGCGCTCTAAACGTTGATGTTCTTTTTGTTCGTTGTAACTCAGTTTGGCCTTCGCTGCAGTGTTCTTCCACTGACTTTTTTCTTTTTTCGAAGCATTGCCTTCTGGAGGTTTGCTGTCTTCGTATGTTCTAAAATCTGAATAGTTGCCCGGAAAATCGTCAATAACGCCTTGACCTCTAAATACAAAAAGATGGTCTACAACTTTATCCATAAAATAGCGGTCGTGAGAAACGACGATTAAACAACCCGGAAAATCTAACAAAAAATTCTCGAGCACATTGAGGGTAACAATGTCTAAGTCGTTGGTGGGTTCATCAAGAATCAAAAAGTTAGGATTGCCAATAAGCACGGTACATAAATAAAGGCGTTTGCGCTCACCTCCGCTTAGTTTTTCTACGAAGTCGTATTGCTTTTTACGGTCAAACAAAAAGCGCTCTAACAACTGTCCTGCACTTAGCTGACGTCCTTTTTTAAGCGGAATATAATCGCCGTATTCTTTGATGACGTCTATTACTTTCTGCCCTTCTTTTATTTGGATTCCCGCTTGTGAATAATAGCCAAACTTCACGGTTTCGCCTAATATGATTTTACCAGCATCGGGCTGACTTTTTTTGGTAAGCAAGTCTAGAAAGCTAGATTTTCCGGAGCCGTTCTTACCAATGATACCAAGACGTTCGCCATGTAAAAATCTATATTCAAAGTTTTGGAGTATGCAAACGTCTCCAAAGCTCTTAGATACATTATGAAACTCGGCAATTTTAGTACCTAGTCGCTCCATATTGAGTTCTAGTTGCACCAGATGCTCTTTGCGCCGGTTATGGGCCCGTTCTTTTATTTCGTAAAAATCGTCTATGCGCGATTTACTTTTTGTCGTACGTGCTTTGGGTTGGCGGCGCATCCAATCCAACTCTTTTTTGTACAGTTGTTTTGCCTTGTCAGTCTCTGTTGCCTGATTGGCGAGGCGAGCATCACGTTTGTCTAAATAATATTCATAATTGCCTTTATAAGTATAAAGATTACCCTGGTCTAGCTCAATAATTTCGTTGCAGACGCGATCTAAAAAGTAACGGTCGTGCGTGACCATAAACAAGGTAATTTTTTGAGAGGCAAAAAATTGTTCCAACCATTCTATCATTTCGAGGTCTAGATGGTTGGTAGGCTCATCCATGATTAAAAAATCTGGCAGATTGATAAGCGCATTGGCCAAAGCGAGTCTCTTTTGTTGGCCACCACTAAGCTGCTCAACTTTTTTGCTCATGTCCTCTAGCCTAAAACGATGCAGCATTTGGGTATACCGTGTCTCAAAGTCCCAGGCATTGCTCGCATCCATGGCGTCATGAGCTTTTTGATAAGCGTCTACATTTTCCGGGTTCTCTAGGGCTTTATGATACTCGTTAATTACTTTTAGAATCGCATTTGTGCTAGAAAAAATGGTTTCTTCTATAGTTGCTTTAGGGTCTAGATCTGGTTCTTGAGCGAGGTATGATACTCTCAAGTTTTTTCTAAATACCACTTGTCCAGAATCTGGTGATTGTTGACCAGAAAGAATATTAAGTATCGCTGTTTTTCCTGTTCCGTTTTTGGCTACGAAACCAATTTTTTGCCCCTGATTGATTCCAAAAGAGAGATTGTCAAAAAGGATGCGCTGCCCAAAAGCCTTTGAGATTTGTTCGACTGAGACGTAGTTTACCTGCATAATTAGGTCCAAAAATAAACAGAATTTACAGCATTGTGGGTAATAACTTTTTATTATTAGGGATGTTCCGCTATATTTGTCTTTAACTAGTTAAACTGTACATGAAATCTGCCCTTTTATTAGCTGCAATGGCGGCCCTTTTCTGTTTATCTTCTTGTATCCCTACAGAACGACTCACCTACTTACAGGAAGACTTAAAAACATCGGATTCATTGGTTTCTTTGCGCAAAATAAAAGAGCCTTATAGAGTACAAGTAAATGATATGCTTAGTATACGAGTGAAGTCTTTAGACCAAGAACTCATGAGTATGTTTAACCCCGTAGGCGAAAACAATTTGGCTGCCACAGGCGAAGAACGATTGTATTACGACGGTTTTACTGTAGATCCTCACGGAAAAATAAGAGTGCCTAACTTAGGGTATATTAGTGTGCTGGGATACACCGTAGACGAAATTCGCGAGATGTTTGAAGAGCGATTGCGCAAAGAATTCTTAAACGAAGAAGCACAGGTTTTTGTAACGGTAAAATTGGCTGGGATTCGGTATGTGATCAATGGCGAAATAAATGCCCCAGGGTCGAGTATAATTTATCGCGATCAAGTTTCTATCATGGAGGCTATAGCCACCAATGGCGACATCAAAACAACAGGAGACAGGACCAACGTGGTTATTGTAAGGCAGTATCCGCAAGGGCAAAGAGTGCATCATATAGATTTAACGTCGATCGATGCGGTGAACTCGCCATTTTATTATGTACAACCTAACGATTTGATTTTAATCAATCCTTTGCCGCAAAAGTCTTTAGGGACCGGTACCACTGGCTTGTCGAGCTTTACTACAATACTTTCTGTAGTTTCTGCGCTGGCCACAGTAATATTATTGTTCATTAGGTTGTAAGCATGAATCAAGAATTCGAAATCGAAGACATACAATACAATTTTGACTTTAAAGCCTTTCTTTTAAAGTTGCTGGCACATTGGCCTTTGTTTATTATAAGTCTAGGAATAGCTTTAGGAATCGCTTATTACATCAATGTGAGAAAGTTGCCTGTGTACACCATGAGCAATTTGATTTCTATTAAAGACGATCAAAACCCTTTCTTTACTACCAATACAAGTTTGACCTTTAATTGGGGGGGGACCACAGACAAAGTGAACACCGCCCTAATCACGCTAAATTCTAGATCGCATAACGAACAGGTGATTGATCAGCTGCAGTTTTATTTAGAATATTTAGAAGATGGAAAGTACAAACAGGTAGATGCTTATAAGAAGACACCATTTCATGTTTTGGTAGACACCTCGTCTATGCAAGCCAAGCATTTACCCATGACTATTACTGTGCTCGATTCTACGAAGTATAGAATGGACGCTACTTTTGAGAATCCCACCTATAGCCTTTATAATTATCATAAAAAGAGGGGCAGACCATGGCAACCAGAAGTGACTCAATTTAGCAGGGAGTACAAATTTGGAGAAGCCGTTAGACTGCCGTTTTTTAGTGGTGAATTAGAATATAAAAATAGAGGTCTTTTAAATAAACCCTACTATATAAGCTTTAGCAATTACTACGGAATAGTAAATCGTTACAAAAATGTACGAGCCCTACCAGAATCAGACGGTTCTTCTGTGCTAATGATGACCCTCAACGGTCCAAACAAAGCTCGATTGGTAGATTATCTTAACGCCTCTGCCCAGGTTTTAAGCACAAACTTATTAGAACGTAAAAATCTATTCGCTACCAAAACGATTCGGTTTATCGATAGTAGTTTGACCTCTAAGTCTCAAGAATTACGAGATGTAGAACAAGAGCTCAACGACTTTAAAAACAAGAATGCCATTTACGACCTTAAGCAGGAAGGGCTTGATCTATCTACGAAGTTAAAAGCGTACGATTTAGAGATCGAAGATTTTGAACGGCAATTGAGTTATTACAATACACTTGAGAATTATTTGCTTACGCGAAACGATTACAATAAAGTGCCAGCACCTTCTGTAGCAGGAATTAGCGAACAGAGTATTGGAGCTGGGGTTAGCAGAATTATGGCACTTGCAGAACGCCGCTCTAAATATCAGTATTCGTTTAAGGACGATGCCCCGGTGTTTGCAGATATCGATAGGCAGATCGATGCGGTTAAGACTGTATTGTTAGAGAACATAAAATCTAGCAAGGAGAAGGTCAATAGCGATATTCGAGAGGTTAATTCTAATATAGCAGAAAGCGAAGCTGCCATACGTAAGTTACCCAAAGAACAACAAGATTTACTAAAAATCGAGCGCAGATACAGCCTTAGCTTAGGGACGTATAATTTGTTTTTGTCTAAACGAAGCGAAGCTGGATTGGTAAAAGCTGCCAATATTAGCGATGTTTTAATTATCGACTCTGCCAAAGATGTTGGCGGAGGTCAAATTGGCCCCAATAATAATTTAAACTATGTAATGGCCCTTATTTTAGGGTTGTTTATTCCCTTCTTGTTTGTGTTCTTAAAATTCTTGCTAAACAACAGAATACAAAACACTCAGGATATAAAGAGGCTTTCGCCAATTTCTGTCATTGGGGTGGTTGGTAAGAGCCCATCACCAGGAAATCTAGCGGTGTTAGACAAGCCAAAATCTGCTATTGCCGAAGCTTTTAGAGGGATTCGATCGAGCCTACATTTTTTATATAAAGATCAAACCGCAAAAGGCGGAAAGACGTTGTTAGTTACATCTTCTGTTAGTGGTGAAGGAAAAACATTTTGTTCGATTAATATCGCTTCTGTATTTGCTTTGAGTCAAAAGAAAACCGTCCTAGTTGGTTTAGACTTAAGAAAGCCAAAAATCTTTGGAGACTTTGATATAAAGAACGATATGGGCGTTGTAAATTATTTGATCAAAGATGTAGGGTTAGAAGACATCATTCAAAAAACTCAGGTTCCCAATTTAGATATTATTACCTCTGGTCCGATTCCTCCAAACCCATCAGAACTGTTACTAACAGAACAGATGGATGTGCTCATTGATCAGCTTAAAGAGCAATACGATTATATCGTTTTGGATTCTCCTCCTCTTGGTTTGGTTACAGATGCTATTCAACTAGTTAAGTATGCAGATGCTAATCTTTATGTGATTAGACAAAACTACACTCGCAAGGGAATGTTGTCTGTCATTAACGACAAATACAGATCCAAAGAAGTAAAGAACATAAGTTTTATTTTTAATTATTTTAAACAAAACAAAGGTTACGGCTATGGTTACAGCTATGGTTACGGCTATGGTTATGGCTACGGCTATGGTTATGGATATCACGAAGTAGAAAAACGCCCATCACTTATAAAACGAATCTTTGGTTTCTTTAAAAAAAAATAAAAGGTAGCTAACAACACCTTTTTTGTGTATGAATCATCCAAAAAAAATAGGCATCATTGGTCTTGGATATGTTGGGTTGCCATTGGCTGTAGCTTTTGCCAAACATTACGAGGTGATTGGATTTGACATTAATCCTGCAAGAATCACTGCTTTAAATAAGTTTGACGATCAAACCTTAGAAGTAGCCTCAGAAGCACTTCAAGAGGTAATGACCCAGCAACAAGACTTAGGCCTCACAGTCACTACCAATCCTGACCAGCTAGCCACATGCAGCTTTTATATAGTAACAGTCCCAACGCCTATAGACGAAGATAACAATCCAGATTTGACCCCTTTGATAAAGGCCAGCGAACAACTTGGAGTATTTTTAAAGAAAGGCGATACGGTTGTTTTTGAATCTACCGTCTATCCTGGAGTAACAGAAGAACTCTGTGCCCCCATTTTAGAAAGAGTTTCTGGGCTGACTTTTAATAAAGATTTCTATGCAGGATACTCGCCTGAGCGTATTAATCCTGGAGATAAGAAGCACACGGTTACTAAAATTTTGAAGATCACCTCTGGCTCAACACCAGAAATTGCCACATTGGTGAACGAAGTATATGCCAAGGTGATAACGGCCGGAACCTATATGGCACCGAGTATCAAGGTGGCAGAAGCGGCCAAAGTAATCGAGAATTCGCAACGCGATATTAATATCGCCTTTGTAAACGAATTGTCAAAAATATTTAGGCTGTTAGAGATAGATACCCAAGAGGTATTAGAAGCAGCTGCCACCAAATGGAACTTTATAAAATTCACTCCTGGTTTAGTAGGAGGGCACTGCATTGGGGTAGACCCTTATTATTTGGCTCAAAAAGCCTTAGACTCCGGGTATAACCCAGAAATCATTTTGGCAGGAAGAAGAATGAACGATGGAATGGGAGCCTACGTGGCCAAAGAAGTTGTTCAGTTAATGATAAATAAACAAATTCAGATAAAAGATGCCAAAGCCTTGGTCTTGGGTCTTACTTTTAAAGAGAATTGTCCCGATGTGCGTAATTCGCAAGTCTTTGGATTGATCGAAGAATTAAAGGGATATCATATGGATGTTGAGGTATGTGACCCATGGGTAGACGCCCCTGCCGTTAAAACCCAAACGGGTCAGCCAGTAACAGAAGATTTGTCAAAGCTTAGCAGTGATTACGACTTGGTAATTCTGGCAGTGGCTCATAAACAGTTTGGCGATATAGACGTAGACAATCTTGCAAGCGAAAATGCGGTAATATTCGACGTAAAATCGATACTACCCAAAAATAAAATAGACGGCCGCCTCTAATGAGTGAACACACCTACCATACCAACGATCTTTCTTCACTGCGATTTTTAGTGACAGGCGGTGCTGGTTTTATTGGAGCCAATCTGGTCGCCTATCTAGTAAAACATCAAGCAGGGCATGTTCGTATATTAGACAACCTCTCTACGGGAAGCATGACCAATATTGACGAGTTCATAGGGTTGGATAACGTTAGTTTTATCAATGGCGATATACGAGATTTAGAGACCTGTAAGAAAGCGATGGAGGGCATAGACTTTGTATCTCATCAGGCAGCTTTAGGATCGGTTCCGAGGTCTATAAACGACCCAATTACTTCTAACGATGTAAATGTGGGCGGGTTTTTAAATATGTTGGTGGCGCAAAAAGAGTCGTCAACTGTCAAAAAAATGGTATATGCTGCCTCAAGTTCGACCTATGGAGACAGTAAAACACTTCCTAAGGTAGAAGACAGCATTGGAAAACCAATTTCTCCTTACGCGGTGACCAAACTGGTAAACGAAATTTATGCCGATGTTTTTTTTAAAACTTACGGAATTGCAACAATAGGACTGCGATACTTTAATGTATTTGGGCCTAAGCAGAGCCCAGAAGGTGCCTATGCTGCTGTGATACCTTTATTTATGGAAGCGGCAAAGTCTAATTCAGCTCCGAAAATACATGGCAAAGGGACTCAAACAAGAGATTTTACTTATGTAGATAATGCTGTGCAGGCCAACATTAAGGCCTTTTTTGCGACCGAAGCAGCGACCAATCAGATTTTTAATATCGCCTGTGGCGAAAACATTAGTGTAAACGATTTATGGCAAACAATTGCCCAAATGTCGGGTACCGATGCAATGCCTTTAGTAGGCCCCATGCGTATGGGCGATGTGCAAGATTCGTTGGCAGATATAGGCAAGGCTGGCAACTTATTAGGTTATAAACCAGCCTATGGTGTAAAAGAGGGCTTAGCGATTACTTGGAATCAATTCAAAGACCAATGAGTACAAAAAACGACAATTGGTTATTCGAAATCTCGGCTAAACGTAAGCTAATCGAGTTAAACTTTGGCGAAATATGGCGCTATAGGGATCTGTTGTTTTTGTTTGTGAAGCGTGATATTGTTACCGTATACAAACAAACGGTTTTAGGGCCGTTGTGGTTTTTTATTCAGCCGTTGTTTACCTCTGTAATTTTTACACTTATCTTTAATAATATTGCGGCAATCTCTACCGGGATTATTCCGGCTTTTTTGTTTAACCTTTCAGGAATTACGGCTTGGAATTATTTTAAAGTATGCCTTACAGGAACCTCGAGCACCTTTAAATCGAACGCCGGCATCTTTGGCAAGGTGTACTTTCCTAGGTTTATCGTACCGCTATCTAAGGTGATTTCTAACCTGATCAAATTTGGTATTCAAATGCTCATTTTAATCGGGTTTTACTGCTACTATGTATTTTGGGGAGGATATGAGTTGAGTCCAGATTGGCATTTGCTATTATTGCCATTGTTTGTGCTACTTATGGCCATTTACGGATTGGCGATTGGAATGATTATTTCTACCCTGACCACCAAATACAGAGACCTGTCAATTTTACTCACCTTTGCAATTCAGTTGTTAATGTACTTATCTGCAGTGCCTTATCCAATAAGTCAACTAAAAGAAAAGGCACCTGAGTACAGTTGGGTGGTAGACTATAACCCTTTGGCACAATTGATAGAGGGCTTTCGCTATTCTTTATTCGCTACAGATAATTTGTACTTTAATTGGAGTAGTCTAGCGGTTACTTCTGTTGCCGGAATCGTCCTGTTTTTAATTGGATTGGCCTTGTTTAATAGAACCGAAAAAACCTTTATAGACACTGTATAATGAGCAAGGCAATTCTTAAGGTAGAAGGAATATCTAAACAATATCGTTTAGGGCTTGTGGGCACAGGATCGTTGGTTCATGATTTAAACAGATTTTGGCACCGCATCCGTGGGAAAGAAGACCCTTATCTAAAACTTGGGGCTATTAACGACAGAAGCGCCAAGGCCACAGAAGACTATGTCTGGGCTTTACAAGACATTAACTTCGATGTACAAGAGGGAGAAGTATTGGGAATCATAGGAAAAAACGGCGCCGGTAAATCTACTTTGCTAAAGCTGCTTTCCAGAGTGACAAGCCCTACTACTGGAGTTATTAAAAGCAAAGGTCGTATCGCTTCCCTTTTAGAAGTGGGTACCGGCTTTCACCCCGAACTTACAGGACGTGAGAACATCTATCTAAATGGTGCTATACTAGGAATGACCAAGGCAGAGATAACCGACAAAATCGATGAGATTATCGAGTTCTCCGGTTGCGAAATGTATATAGATACTCCTACCAAAAGATACAGTAGTGGAATGACGGTGCGCTTGGCTTTTGCTGTTGCGGCGCATCTGGAACCAGACATTTTGGTCATAGACGAAGTACTAGCCGTGGGCGATGCCGAGTTTCAGAAAAAGGCTATTGGAAAAATGCAGGATATCTCAAAAGGTGAGGGGCGCACTGTTTTGTTTGTGAGTCATAATATGGATTCTGTGTTAACGCTTTGTACCCGAGCGATTTTGTTAGAACATGGCAGCCTGAGCCTAGAAGGAGCAACCGATGTTGTGGTCGAGGAATATTTATCGCGCAGTAGCGAAAAATCACAAGAAGACCTAACCAAAAGAACAGATAGAATAGGAACCGCAGCCATTAAGTGTACCAAGATAGAAATGTTGAGTACGGCGACCGATCGTGTAATCCCGGAGATTGTTTCTGGGATGGGTGTAGTCTTTAGAATCTCCTTAGAGGTATTTGATAAGACATTGATTGGCGAAGAAATTAATATTGGTCTTACTATTAGAAACAGAAACGGAACCTTTGTAACCGTGCTGAACAACAAAATGACTAACGTAAAACTTTATATCAACGAAGAGAAGGCTTATTTTGATTGTAGATTAGATAAAGCTCCATTTACGTTGGGCGAATTTAGAGTTGACTTTAATTTGCAACGAGTAAAGACTAAAGAGTTTTTTGATCGCGTCGAGACGGCATTTGTTTTTACGGTTCACGATGGGGATTTTTACCAGTCAGGTACTAAAAACGCCTTTGGGCGTCAAGGGTTATATATCGACCAAAATTGGATTCTGAATGAATAAATACATACATACCGAATCGATTCATAATGCAGATGCAGCAGGGGTTCTGGTCCCGCTTATTTTGGAACGATTTAAGGTGAGTTCTGTGGTAGATTTTGGATGCGGTTTGGGTAATTTTTTAAAGCTGTTTAAGCAACATGGGGTTGCAGAAGTTTTGGGCCTCGATGGCTCATGGACAGAGCTCGAACGATTATATAAAAACATTGATCCAGCTGAATTTCGTGAGGTTGACCTAGAAAAACCGATTCATTTAGACAAAAAGTACGATTTGGTTATCTCATTAGAAGTGGCAGAACACCTTTCTTCTAAAAGCGAAACTATTTTTGTAGAATCGCTTATTGCTGCTGGCGACACCATAGTGTTTTCTGCTGCCATTCCAGACCAAGGCGGGCAGAATCATATCAACGAAAAATGGCTATCTGATTGGGCAAAGATTTTTGAACCTCACGGTTTTGTGCCCGTAGATTTATTTAGAAAAGACCTATGGAATAACGAAAGTGTATTTTGGTGGTATAGGCAAAACATTTTGGTTTTTGTGCCAAAAGACGCTCCCTTGGCCAATTTAGAATCTACGATGCTAGATATTGTTCATCCAGAATTGTTCTTACGCAAAACCACGCTGTTGCAGAACACTACAGACCAGCTTCATTCTTTACAGTCCAAAATCAACAAAGAAAGAGAGCATTATAAGAACTTAAAAAAGAGCCCGTTATCGTTGTTTAAATTGTTTTTGAAATCAATTTTTAAAAGATGATTGTTACTTATTTCAATGCGCAACAACTTGCTGAATAGATTAAACATAAAGAGATACAAGAATTATCAGGCTAATAAGAAGTTTGATAATGTGATATTTATTTGGATACCTAAAACTGCAGGTACGAGTTTAATGGCCACTATAGAAAAACAGTGCCTGGTTCAAGAATATTTAGAAGTAGATAAAATAAGGCGACATTTTCCGAATGTTGGGTTCTCTACCTTCGGACATATTTCGATTCCGAGCCTTTTGACAGATCAGATAATTTCAAAAGAATATTATAACAGCTCAAAGACCTTTTGTATTTGCAGGAACCCGTATGATCGATTTATCTCATTGTTTCATTATTCGAAAAAGGTGAATCGCATACCAGAAGATACAACGATGCATCAATTCGTATCTTTAATAAAGAATGGGATTCACGATATAGGATTGTATAATGTCAAAAAATTGAGTCAGTGTAATCCGCAAGTAGCCTGGGTAAAGGACGTACGCGTAGATAAAGTCTTTAAATTCGAAGAGATTATTTTAGACCAAAATCCGGTCTTCGATTTCTTAGGACTTAAGCGAGAACCATTGGTGCATAATAATCAATCTAAAGAAAGAAAGACCTATCAAGAAGAACTCGATAAAGAAACTATCTCGTTTATTGAATCTTTTTATCATGAAGACTTTGATCATTTTAACTATTCTAAAGAGCTAAGTGTTGAATAAAGGTGTTAGTGTTATTATTTGCTGCTATAATAGCGAAAAGCTTATAGAAGCTGCCTTAGAGGCACTTGCTAGCCAAGTTGTTGATGCGACTATTGATTGGGAGGTTATAGTGGTAGATAATAATTGTACAGACCAAACCGTACAGACGGCTAAAGCTTTTTGGAGTTCGACTAACAACAAACAAACGTTGCAAGTTGTTCAGGAACCAGCACCAGGATTGAGCAATGCTCGCTTACGCGGAATTGACACGGCACATTATGAGTATATAATTTTTTGCGACGACGACAATCGTTTTGGGCCTAATTATCTTCAGCGCGCTTATGCTTTGTTGGATTCTAATCCTCTGATTGGTGCGGCTGGCGGAAGAAGTGAAATAGAAGCAGATTACGATATTCCATTTTGGTTTAATTCTTATCGAGCCAATTTTGCGGTTGGTGTTCAACACACACATTCTGGATTTCTCGAAGAGCGCAAGCATGTTTGGGGCGCGGGCATGGTTACCAGAAAATCGGTCATTCAAAACCTATTAAAGTCTGGATTTACTTTTAATTGTTCCGACAGAAAAGGAACTGATGTTACCTCTGGAGGGGATTCAGAAATTTGTAGATGGTTATTGCTGGTAGGTTATAAACTATGGTATGACGAAGATTTGTTTTATACCCATGCGATTCCGCAGAATAGACTCACCAAAGAGTATTTTACCAGACTTAGAGCAGGCTTTAAAACAGCGTATTACGAACTGCGCATGTATGATCTAGCACAAGAATATTTTAATTTATACTACGACCGTCCAAAGCAGTTAAGGATTCTTAGATTTCAAAGTGTAATGAGTATATGCTGGTTTCGTTTTTTTAATAAGAGCGAATATGCAGAGAATCGATTCTTGTTGCAACGGCTTTTTCCTAAAACCAATCGATTTGTGGTCCATAAAAAATATCAAAACATTATAAATGCTACCCGGTACTATTTAAAAGAATTTAACACGCTAAAAGGCGTAAGTGATTCAAAAAGAGTTAATTGATATAACAAATCAGATTGGATGCTAACAATTAACCACATAATAAACCCAGTAAAAGTTACCGAGCGCTCAGATTTGTTTGTTGCGCAACCCATTACTTTTGAATCGATGCGAGTAGCTAAAGAACAGCGTAGCGATTCTGTAGGGGTAAGCTTATGTACAACCCAATATGCAGAAGACCGATCCATTATTCCGCAGGAATTTATAAAAACAAAAGACCTAAAACGGTCTATGCAAAATATTAGGGGCAGACAGTTTGAGCGTAAGCTTCCTTTTATCAAAGATATTTTGAAGCGAGCCTACAAACAAAGTAAAAAAGGGGATTATATCGTGTATTCGAACGTTGATATTGCGCTGCAGCCTCATTTTTATGAATGGGTCGCTGGTCAAATCAAGGCGGGAAAAGATGCCTTTGTGATTAACAGAAGGACAATTTCTGCACGATATACCAGCGCAGATCAATTGCCAGAAATGTATCTTGAAGAGGGCGAGAAACACCCAGGCTACGACTGTTTTGTTTTTAAAAGAGAGCTCTATAAAAAAATGGTCTTAGGTGATATTTGCGTTGGCGCCGTTTACATCGGGTTGGTTTTGTTTTTAAATATGAAGCTATTTGCCAATAATTTTCACGAATTTGGGGAGGAATATCTTACGTTTCATGTGGGTAACGATCAGGTATGGAGAAACCCAGAAAATGATCCTTATGCATCGCATAATAAGCAGGAATTCGAGAAGATTAAGAAAAAGTTAGGGCGTTCTCATAAAAATATAGCACAAGTTATAGACAGCGCTTTTCCAGATTTAAAACAAGCAAATCAATAGATGGAGTTTTCGCATATACATCATGTAAGTACTGGTTTTCTAGAAGAATTCTATCAAAATTATAGCCCTGTTTTTGTCTTAAATACAGGGAGATCTGGTTCTGCGATGCTACAAAATGTGTTTAGTGGTGACCATCTTTTTAAAGCGTATCATGAGGCTGCTCCCAATCTTTTTTTAAAGTCAAACTATGCCTATCACAACCAGGATAAATCAGAGATATTGACCCATATTTTTGGTGCTGCCAGAACAGAACTAATCTTAGAAGCATGTGTAGCTAACAAGATATATGTAGAAACCAATCAGTGTTTGGTGTTTTACGCCCGACAGATAAAGGCACTTTTTCCCAAGGCTCGATTTGTTCATCTTACGAGACATCCTGGAGATTTTGTGAGAAGCGCCATTAGAAAAGGCTGGCATAAAAACGATTCTGTTTGGGAACTAGGTCGCATAAAAATGCAAGACCCAATCGCTTGGCAAGGGCTCGATCAAATTCAAAAATTGAGCTGGGTCTGGCAGGCTACGCATTCTTTTATAGAAGATATCAATACCGAGTATACAAAAGATGTTATGACCGTTAGGTTAGAAGACTTGATAGGCCAACACAAGGCCGTAAACGAAATGCTAGCCTTTATGGGTGGCACAAAGCGCTTTACTAAATCTGAGCATCAAACATTATTTAAAAGCAAGCATAACCAACTTTATATAGCTCCAAATGAGCCTAGCAATATGTTTAAGTTAGAGGAATATCCTACCTATGCACAGTGGGATCATAATGCTAAGGAGAAATTGGCACAGTGGGCAGCCCAACTGAGCGACCGTTATAATTATTCACTTTGATGAATATCTCTGTTTACATAACATCCTATAATCAAAAAGAGTTTTTAAAAGAGGCAATTCAAAGTGTGCTGAATCAGACACTCCCTCCCTTCGAAATTATCGTGGTAGACGATGCATCTACCGATGGCTCGCAAGAATTGATTAAGGAGTATGCCATTAAGCACAACATTCGCTATGTGTTTCATGAGCAAAACATGGGAGTTACTCAAGCCCGTTTAACGGCCCTGCAAAACGTAAAAGGGGATTATGTGACATATGTTGATGGCGACGATGTGTATCTCGAAAATAAATTAGAGGTAGAATCAAACATAATCAAAAAGCAAAAATGCGACATAGCGTTTTCTAACAATGCCTATGTACTCGAACAAAACTTAGATGCAGTCCAATGGGTTTGGATGGAGCAGAATCAAGAGCTCGATGTTGCCACTAACGTTTTTCTTAAAACCTTAACGCGCGATTTTCCTAGGTCGAGCCTCTTTAGAATGGAGCTAGTTAATTACCAAAAGCTCAAAGAAATTGGTTTTCACGATCCAAAGCTCAACATTTACGAAGATTACGATTTAAGAATCAGATTGGCTAGGCATTGTTCGTTTGGTTACAGCACGGCTGTCACGAGTAAAGTGCGAATAAGCAAGGCTGGTTTGTCTAAATCTCATGCGAAGTTGCACCTTAGTTCGTTAAAGTATATATTTAATAAGTATTCTGACGAGATTGAGCGATTGTCAGATCCAGTAAAAAAAGAGGTGAATTTTAAGTTGGCTCAAATACTCGAATTGTACACGCCAGCTACTGTTAAAAACCATGAAAATTCGTTTTTCTCTAAAGTAAAAAGAGGCATCAAAAAAATATTCAGTTAGCAAGAGTCAATGCAAGAAGAGAACTTAGTCTTTATTATTTCGCAACCCAGAAGTGGGTCTACCTTTCTGCAGAACATTTTGTCTAACAATTCGCGAGTAAATACTTGTAGCGAACCATGGATTTTACTCAATTATGCCAATCAAATCAAGCCTAAACTAGTCGAGGGAACCTTTGATAACACCTTTGCTACTGGAGCTTTTTATAATTATAAAGAAGCCAATGCTGGATTGGATGCCAACCAGGCGCTCAAACAACATCTTTTGAGCCTCTACGAGCCTTTAAAACAATCGTTCGATTTTGTAATAGACAAGACGCCCAGATATTGGGAAATCATAGACGAAATCGCTGTGCTGTTCCCAAAGGCAAGGATAATTGTATTAAAAAGAGACCCAATGGCTGTGGTAGCATCACTTGTTAAGACCTATCAAATGACAACTTTGAGCGAATTAGTTCGCTTTAAGCGTGATTTGCTGTATGCGCCAAAAAAATTAGAGGGGTTTTGTAAAAAACAACAGCACAACAAACAGGTGTATTCATTGCGATACGAAGACTTTGTGAACGACACCCAAAATCAAACTCGTGAATTATATCATTGGCTGGGTGTAGACTTTGATGCCAAGGTGCTAGACACGAGCGATAACACCAAACATAAAGGTCACTTTGGCGACCCTTTTCAGAATGAGTCTGGAACTTACCAGCAAAACAAAGAAGCGGCCACTAAGCATGTGATTAAGAAAGACTTATTGCGATTTGTTGAGGGCTACAGCCACTATTTAGGGGCCGAATTTTTAAAGCAATATGGTAATTATTCCACCAGGGGTAAGGAAAAAAATACGGGGGCCTTTACCTATTTTAAATTTTTAAGTGCACACGATACAGCTACCTTAGAGGCTATTAGCCTAAAGAACCTTTTTAAAAAGATGTACTTTTCGATTAAATTTAAGTAAGAAGGGTTTCCTTAAACAACACCGATGATAAAAAAAATTCTTAAAAAAGTTGTTGCTCGCCTTGGTTACAGATTGGAACCATTGCATAGCACTCCTCCCAAGAATTGGTTTACTATGGAGCGCGCCTTACATCGAGCTTCTAATTTGTTTCCTAATATCGCCACCGTAATAGATGTTGGAGCCTCCGATGGGCGTTGGTCACGCGAATGCATGCGCTCTTTTAAAGACGCTGCTTATCTTTTAGTCGAGGCGCAAGAAGCGCACTTAGCAGGTTTAAATAAATTTAAAAGTGAATTTGCGCATGGCGATTATGTGATGGCAGTGGCTGGCGCAACAGATGGCACGATCCTATTTGACGATTCCGAATTGTTTGGAGGGCAAGCTTATAGCGAAGGCGAAGGTAAAAACTTGAAAGAGTTGCCACAGATTTCGCTAGATAAAGAAATCGAAAGAAGAGCCCTAGCGGGTCCTTATATTTTAAAACTAGATACACACGGCTTTGAAGTACCCATACTAGAAGGTGCAAATCGACTGCTAAGCGATACCGAACTGCTGATTGTTGAATCCTACAATTTTAAGCTAACCGACACAAGTTTGCGCTATTGGGAAATGTGCCAGTATCTAGATAAACTAGGATTTGCTCCCATAGAAAACGTAGATTTAATGCTGCGCGAAAAAGACCATGTTTTCTGGCAAATGGACACCTTTTTTATTAAAAAAAATCACAGCATTTTTGAATACAATAAATACGAGTAAAGCGTAACAGACGCCCTTATTTTGAATGTAAAGAAATCATATCCAAAAATTACCGTGGTTACCCCTAATTTTAATCAAGGGGCTTTTTTGGAACGAGCCATACTGTCGGTACTCGATCAAAATTACCCCAATCTCGAATACATTATCATCGATGGTGGGAGTACAGATAATTCGGTAGCCATTATAGAAAAGTATTCGGAGCATTTGCATTATTGGGAGAGCGCAAAAGACCAAGGAATGTATTTTGCTATTAATAAGGGATTCGACCAATCTTCTGGCGAAATTATGTGTTGGATCAACAGCGATGATGTGCTTTGGAAAGGTTCGCTCCATGCTGTAGCCAATATTTTTAACAGCGATAAAAATTTGTCTTGGTTGCAAGGCTATCCTTCTGTGATAGATGAGCAGGGAGCGTTGTTGTATCAACGCCCACCCGTTGGTTCTGAGGCTCATTTTTATTCGTATCAATTTGTAAACGATTTTGAATTTATTCAGCAAGAATCAACCTTTTGGAGCAGGTCCCTTTGGGAAAAAGCAGGAGGACGATTAAACACATCGTATGCCTTAGCTGCCGATTTTGACCTTTGGATGCGATTTTTTGAACACGAAAAACTTTATTGTACAAAACAACAATTGGCCGCATTTAGAAAACGAGAAGGACAAAAATCTGGAGACAGTGCTGCCTATTTAAAAGAGGCAAAATTAATCGTTGCTAAAGCCATAGCGGCCAAGTCTTGGTTTGCTCGCTTACAATTAAAACTCGCTAATAAGCAAAGCGACTCTAAACATAAATCTGTAAATTGGATAGAAGATTTATGAAAACTTTTAGCATCATCATCCCAACCTTCAATTCGGCAAAAACATTGCCTGTTTCACTGCAAAGCATAGCCAATCAAACTTTTAAAGATGTTGAAGTAATCGTTATGGATGGCGCTTCTTCAGACGACACTTTGATGGTTGCTCACGGTTTTGAAAACAGCCTAGAAGATTTAAAAATTATTTCGAAGAAAGATAATGGCATCTATGACGCCATGAACAAAGGCCTAGACCAGATATCAGGAAAATGGGTTTTGTTTTTAGGCAGTGATGATTCGCTTTATCAAAACAGCACATTGCAGCAAGTGAATGCTATTTTAGAACATAGTCAAGCTAAAGTCGTTTATGGGAATGCCCACATTGTAGGCGATACTGGTTGGGCCAAGGATGGAACATTATACGCGGGTGAATTTGACATCCATAAACTGCTGAATCAAAACATTTGTCACCAAGCGATGTTTTATAACGTGGCTTTTATCAAAGAACAAATAGGAACCTTTAATACAGAATACGTTAAAAGCTCTGATTGGGACTTTAATCTTAGATGCTGGGCAAAACAGCCGTTTGAATTTATCGATTTGACCATCGCCAACTTTTTGGCTGGAGGTTTTTCTACAGATTCTACAGACCAAAAAATAGCTTCAGATTTTGTAGATAACGTGTTAGCATATTTTAGCATTAACCCCTTTCATGCTCTTGTAAATAACCCGAACTTTATTTTTTATAAGGATGTAGTTAAAAAACAACGGGAGCAATACCCGTTTCGTTATAAGTTGCGTCGCTTTAAAAACAAGGTTCTAAAAAAATTGAGAGTTTACTAGTATGCCGGCAACTACCCATTTTGCGTTTACCATTTGTTCAAATAATTATTTGGGACAGGCGATGGCGCTTAAAAAGTCTTTTTTGGCCCATAATCCTGAGTTCGAATTTTACATCGTTCTGGTCGATACTTTATCTGCAAAAGTCGATTATTCACTTTGCGAACCTGCTAAGGTATTGCCCGTGGCAGAATTAAACGGGATTGATCTTAACGATTTGATTGCCCGATATTATATCATCGAACTTAATACGGCCGTTAAGGCCAGTGCCTTTAAACATATTTTTAAGGAGAATCCACAAGCTACGTCTATCTATTATTTAGATCCTGACCTATATTTTTATAGTTCGTTGGCAGAGACAGATCGATTGCTACAAACTCATTCTGCGGTGTTAACTCCCCATATTTTAAGCCCGATTCCCAGGGATGGAAAACAACCTAGCGAAAACACTTTTATGCGCTTTGGTATTTATAATCTAGGGTTTATTGGATTAAATCCGCAGTATAAAGAGACAATAAGCATGCTCAATTGGTGGGAAGCGCGCACACTAAAAGTTGGATACGACCTCCCACATAAGGGATACTTTGTGGATCAGTTGTGGATGATACTGGCACCCTTGTTTTATAAAGACATCTACGTGCTAAAAACCTATAACTACAATATGGCTCCTTGGAATTTGCACGAACGCAGGGTGGTTGCTATCAGTGATAATTCTGTGACCTTAAACGATAACAGTCAACTGGTTTTTTATCACTTTAGCAAATTGTCAGAGGACGAAGACGAGATTTCTAGAGAGTACGACCGCTTTACTTTTACAGATTTTCCTTTGCTCAAGCAATTGTATAAAGACTATCAAGAAGTGCTTGTCGACTGTCGTTATGCAGACTACAAGCGTATCGCAATAGGTTATGAATTAAAAGCTAGAGAGGCCAATAATAAGGCAAAAGGCTCAGTTTTAAAAAGAGCAACACTTAAGTTAAGCTCCGGATTAAAAAAATTAGGAGATAAACTATAACACATGATTTCTGTAATTACAATTAATTACAACAATAAAGAAGGCTTAGAAAAAACCATTGAAAGTGTTATTTCTCAGAGTAAGCCTCCTATGGAGTTTATCGTGGTAGACGGCGATAGTACCGATGGCAGCAAAGATGTTATCGAGCAGTATCAAGACAAGCTTAGTACGGCTATCAGTGAACCAGACACTGGGATTTATAATGCGATGAACAAAGGCATACTCGCAGCTAAAGGAGACTATTTACTTTTTTTAAACAGCGGAGACTCGTTTTATTCTGCATCTGTTTTAAAAGACGTAGCAGCTAAAATTGATGGGGCTAAGGATTTTTATTATGGCGATTTATGGCTCGAATCACTGGATATTCCTAAAGTTTTGACCTATCCAGAACAATTGAATTTTAGCTTTGTGTATATAAACTCGTTACCACATCCTGCTACTTTTATTAGACGTTCTTTGTTTAAAGATCAACTTTATAACGAAGAATTAAAACTGGTATCAGACTGGCAATTTTTTATGAAGGCACTTTTTTATGAGCATGCGACGTACCAACATCTTAAACTGATTGTTTCTAACTTTGACACGACTGGGTTTTCTAACAATCCAGAGTATAAGGGAAAAATGGAACATGAACGCCACTGGGTTATGGAAAACGATTTTCCGTTGCTTTATAAAGACATTAAGTCTCAAATGATTCAAGAAGATTTGCTAAGATCACCTGGAGTAAAAGGTCTGGTGGAATCTAATCTCTCAAAAACAGGAAGAAAAGTTCATTTAAAAATTTTAAAAATGTTATCGCTTTTGTTTAAAAATAAAACCAAACCCTAAAAAGGAAGGCAACTCGTCAAATGATTCCAAAAATTATACATCACTGCTGGTTTGGCTCAAAAGCAAAGAGCGAAACGGCCTTGCGTTGTATCGAAAGCTGGAAGTTGCATTGCCCCGACTATACCTTTATGGAGTGGACCGAAAAAAACACGGCTACATATCAAAATCGTTTTTACAAACAGGCTTATCAGAAGAAGCAATTTGCCTTTGTGGCAGATTGTGTGAGAGTTCAGGCATTGGAGGAGCATGGCGGTATTTACTTAGACACAGATATGCTGCTTTTAAAGCCCTTGGATTCGCTTTTAAATTTAGATTTCTTTACGGGTTACGAAGTGCAGGACAGGGCTGCCTACGGTTTATTTGGAGGGCTTGCGGGACATCGTTTTTTTAAAACTATGTGTGATTTTTACAGCAACAATTACTTTAACCCGTATTCGTTGCCTGTGATCACCCATACCTTTAAGGATCACATAAACGACCAAAACCTTCAAAACAACGAGCGCATCTTTACGCCAGAATATTTTTATGCCTTATCTTATGAGAACAAAGAAGATGATTATCGCCAGCATATAACCGCGAATAGTGTTGCCGTACATCTTTGGGATCATTCATGGAATCAAGCAAACGAAAAGACCGTTTGGTGGTATCTTACCAACTTAACCAAGGTAAAATGGGACTTTTTAATTTATGGATATCCATGGTCGTATTTTAAGCGGTACACCCGAGGATTTATGCGCCAATTAATGCATTTATTGTTTAAGAAAGGTCGCTCATGAAAGTAGTTCACATAAATACTTCGCCCAATGGCGGAGCAGGAATTGCCGCAAGACGGATTCAGCAGGCCCAGCTTAAAAACGGCGTGCGTGCTGCTTTTGTTTCTAGAACGCTAACAGTCGATTTTGATGGCGATACATGGACCGACCCTTTCTTTGATTATGTTAAACCTCCAAAAATTGATAGAATTGCAAGGCGAATCGGTTTTATAAAAAGCGAATATCCCGAATTGGAGGCAGCCCAGCGAAAAGTTCAAGCCTTGCTTAAAAGAAATACGATCGAAACGGCATCGATTCCGTATAGTCAATTTAGGTTAGAAGAGCATCCTCTAGTCGAACAGGCAGATGTGGTGCATTTACATTGGGTAGGCCAAATTGTAGATTATACTAGTTTTTTTAAGAACATCAATAAACCTATCGTTTGGACGCTCCACGATATGAATCCATTCTTGGGATTGTTTCATTATTTAGACGATCATAACAACAACCAAGATCGCTTAGGAATTTGGGACCAAGAGTTGATTCAGTTAAAAAAACAGGCCTATGGTCATGTAAAAAGAGGAGCCATTGTGAGCCCCTCAAAATGGTTGTTAGGTAAAGCTCGTGAGAGCGATGTATTAAACGATTTTAGCGTATTTAAAACCATTCCTAACACCTTAGACTTGAACGTCTTTGCACCTAAGGATAAAAAAGAGCTTCGAATTAAAAAGCAAATCGACCCTGAGGCACACGTTTTGTTGTTTTCTGCCAATGCACTGGATATTCCGCGTAAAGGGGCAGCCTTATTAACGGCGGCACTCGATCTTTTAGAGCGACCTGTAACGGTGCTAACACAGGGAAAAGGTAGTATAGAAACTTCCAATCCCAAGGTAAAAATCATACCTTTGGGACATAGCAACGATGTGGCGACATTAGCAGATAATTATTCGGTAGCAGATGCTTTTTTATTACCGAGTTTAGAAGACAATTTGCCCAATACGATGCTAGAGGCCATGGCCTGCGGACTGCCTGTTATCAGTTTTGCTATTGGCGGAATGAACGAACACATTATCGCCAACAGAAACGGAAAACTCGTGACCCCAACAACAGCCCCAGCGTTAGCTGCGGCCATCGATCGATTTTGCGTGAGCAAGGCGGTTTATATCCCAAAGTTAATTCGCATGTATGCGACAGATAACTTTGGCGAAAGACGATTAGTAAAGGCATACCAAGAGGTATACGACAGAATAACTAACTAAACTAAACGAGTGTGAAAGTAGCATTCATTACAGGAATTACCGGTCAAGACGGAGCCTATTTAAGCGAATTTTTACTTAAAAAAAATTATATAGTTCACGGGTTAAAACGTAGAGCTTCTTTATTTAATACCAATAGAATTGATCATCTGTATCAAGATCCTCATGTAGACAACCGCAACTTTATTTTGCACTATGGCGACATGACAGATAGCTCTAATCTAACACGACTGATCAACGAGATTCAGCCCGACGAGATATATAATCTTGCTGCGATGAGTCATGTACAGGTGTCGTTTCAAATTCCGGAGTATACTGCCAACGCAGATGGAATTGGTGCGCTACGCATTTTAGAGGCTGTTAGGTTTTTGGGTCTGGAAAACAGGACTAAAGTGTATCAGGCGAGTACCTCTGAACTGTATGGAAAAGTACAAGAGGTACCTCAAACAGAAAATACACCTTTCTACCCCAGAAGCCCTTACGGTGTTGCCAAATTGTACGCCTATTGGGCTACGGTAAACTATCGCGAAGCCTATAACATATTTGCTTCTAACGGTATATTATTCAACCATGAGTCGCCAGTGCGCGGAGAGACCTTTGTGACCAGAAAAATTACACGAGCTGCGGCAAAAATCGCGCATGGAATGCAAGACAAACTGTATATAGGAAATCTCGACGCTAAGCGAGATTGGGGGCATGCAAAGGATTATGTACGAATGATGTGGATGATTCTGCAGGCAGACGAACCAGAAGACTGGGTGATTGCGACCGGAAGAACCACTTCGATTAGAGATTTTATCATTTTAGCGTTTAATCAGATAGGGGTAACCTTGGAGTTTATAGGAAATGGCGAAGACGAAAGGGCCGTTATAAAAAGCTGTGACAATCCCGAATATCAATTAGAAGTTGGCAAAGAAGTGCTGCAGGTAGACAAAAATTATTTTAGACCCACAGAAGTCGATTTGTTAGTGGGAGACGCCTCTAAAGCCAAAGAAAAACTCGGCTGGGTTCCTGAATATAATTTAGAAGACCTTGTAGAAGAAATGATGGAGAGCGATTTAAAACTCATGAAAAAAGAGCAGTATTTAAGACAAGGTGGCTATATCACTTTAAACTATTTTGAGTAGCATGCACAAGGATTCCAAAATTTATGTTGCTGGGCATCGCGGACTTGTTGGTAGCGCAATTGTTAGGGCCTTAAAAGAAGAGGGATATACTAATTTGATTCTTAAAACGAGCGCACAACTAGACTTAACACAAAGTGCTCAAGTCGCTCAATTTTTTGCGAGCGAAAAACCCGAATATGTTTTTTTGGCCGCCGCCAAGGTAGGCGGAATCGCTGCTAATAATAGGTATAGAGCAGATTTTATTTATGCCAACCTGATGATTCAAAATAATGTGATTCATGAGAGTTATGCGCAGGGTGTAAAAAAATTGCTCTTTTTGGGTAGTACCTGTATTTATCCCAGAGATGCAGATCAGCCTATAAAAGAAGATTATTTGCTCACCGATATTCTGGAATATACAAACGAGCCATATGCTATTGCCAAAATAGCCGGCATCAAGATGTGTGAGAGTTATAATTTGCAGTATGGAACTAATTTTATTTCGGCCATGCCTACCAATCTATACGGGCCTAACGATAATTTTGATTTAGAAAAAGCACATGTGCTGCCTGCTTTGCTTAGAAAGATACATCTGGCACATTGCCTCGAACAAGACAATTGGGAAGGAGTGAAAGAAGATTTAAACCTGCGTCCAATCGCTGGGGTGAACGGAAGCAGTTCTAAAGAGCAAATCGAAACGATGCTTGCTCAATTTGGTGTGTTTAATAAAGACGGACATTGGACGGTAGAAATTTGGGGAACAGGAACTCCCATGCGCGAATTTTTATGGGTAGAGGATATGGCTCAAGCCTGTTTGTTTTTAATGACTAATTATGACTTTAAAAAAGAAACGGCGCATCTAAAAGAAGTAAGAAATACACATATAAATATTGGCACAGGCAGCGATGTTACCATTGCAGCTTTGGCAGATCAAATCAAAAATACAGTAGGCTTTAAGGGAAGTTTTATATTTAATGCCAGCAAGCCAGATGGCACTATGAGAAAACTGACAGACGTGTCTAAAATAAACACCATGGGTTGGAAGGCAAAAGTCGATCTTGCCCACGGAATCGAGTTGTTTTATAACAGTTACTTAAAGCAAATTTGATGGAACCAGTTGTTTCTATTATCACCATTAATTATAACAATGCAAAGGGTTTAGAAGCAACGCTACAATCTGTGATTAATCAAACATACCCCAAGGTTGAGTTTATTGTAATTGACGGAGGATCTAATGATGGTAGTAAAGCCATATTAGACACCTATAAAGACCATATCGATGTGCTTGTTTGCGAACCTGATACTGGTATTTTTAATGCGATGAACAAAGGAATCGCTAAAGCTTCTGGCGATTATTTGCAATTTTTAAACAGCGGCGATTATTTTAACGATGCCGCTTCTTTAAACGACTTTGTGACGCATAATAGCTTTAAAGGCGATATTATTTACGGCGATTATACCTTTCATAACGGCCATAAAACATATCCCGACACCTTAACCCCAGCTTATTTTATGTTATCGTCATTACCACACCAAAGCACCTTGTTTGCCAAAAGTGTCTTTGAGCTTATGGGGACGTATGACGAATCATTTAAGATTATTGCAGATCGTGCCTTTTTTCTGAATTGCTTTTTAAGCGACCGATTTACCTTTACACATATAGCGTATGCGCTGGTTTATTTTGACCTAGAAGGGGTAAGTAACCATCCTCAAACCGCCAACGACAAATTAATAGAAGACGAGCGGCTGTTTCGCGAAGCTTATGGGTTATACTATCCAGACGTGAAGCGTTTGTGGGAGTTAAATAAAGAGTTGGCTACCGCCAAAAGAAATACAGCAGAGGGCATATTAAAACGTATCAAACAAAGACTCAGCAAACGCAAATGAAGGCTCCTCTTGTAAGTGTTGTGATCCCTACCTATCAAAGGCCAGATTATTTGGTTTTGACCCTAGAAAGCGTTGCAAATCAAACCTATCAGAAGATCGAGATTATCGTTATAGACGATGGGAGCGAAGGCGATATGAATAAAACTATTTGCGATTCTTTTGATGCTGTTATTTATAAAAAAATTGAAAATTCGGGTGGGCCTGCGAGACCCAGAAACGAGGGAATAAAAATGGCTCAAGGAACCTATATCGCCTTTGTAGATGACGATGATATTTGGCATCCTTCAAAAATTGAAAAACAGTTGGCAGTTTTACAAGAGCAGCGGCAGTTTGGCCTGGTGCATGGGCCGTGTGAAGTTATAGATCAAGACGGAAATTTACAAGATCAAATCATTGGCAGGCCTGGGAGCCCAGAAGTAAAACACGGCGACGTTAAGTTGCGAATGATGGGCAATTGGACGCTGATGATGCCCACACCTTTGCTTTGTAAAGAGGTACTCGATAAAGTCGGGTATTTTAATGAGACAATTCCAGCGGCTCTCGAAGATGTGGAGTTTTGGGTGCGATGCTCGTTTTATACTGCTTTTTTTTACTTAGACGAGCCTCTTGTACAGTATAGAAAACACGCTAGTAATATATCTGCAAATCGTTCTAAATACGTAAGACTTCCTTTATATTTGAACAGCGTGCGTAAGACGCAATTAGAAAACAATACGATTGACAAGAAAGAAGCAAATCATCTCTTGCGGAATCTGAGCAGTATGCAATTAAAAATGGTTAAATTTAAAACGTTAACCTCGCTAAAAAATATGTTTAGTCTGGATGCGTTTTGGTTTTTTAAAGTGCGGAATTTAATATTATTAGCTAAACTGATAACTTCATGAGTGTCACTACGTATTTAATTACCGGAGGTGCCGGAAACATAGGAAGTGCATTGGCCCAAGCGCTGGCCAAACAAGACGAGAGCATTGTAGTTATTGTAGATAATTTAGCTACAGGAGATTTGGCAAAAATACCGCAAGGAGAAAATGTAATATTCATCAATGGCGATGTAAATAATTATGCCCAGATTGCTGCTGTGTTTGATCGTTTCGATTTTGACTATGTGTTTCATTATGCGGCTATGGTAGGTGTAAAAAGAACCTTGGCAAACCCTTTAGGTGTTCTAGAAGATATAGAAGGAATCAAGCATGTGCTCAATTTATCTAACGATAATAAGGTGAAGCGTGTGTTTTATTCTAGTTCTAGCGAAGTATACGGCGAACCTTTCGAGATTCCGCAGAACGAGCAAACCACTCCTTTAAATTCTCGCTTGCCATATGCAATCGTAAAGAATGTAGGTGAGGCCTTTTTTAGGTCGTTTGAGCAAGAATACGGCCTAGACTATACAATTTTTAGGTTTTTTAATACCTACGGACCAAACCAAAGCGAAGATTTTGTAGTGCCTAAATTTATGCATGCCGCACTCAATGGCGATCCTATACATGTGTATGGCGATGGCCTGCAGACACGTTCTTTTTGCTTTGTAGACGACAACGTAGCGACTTGCATAAAAGCAATGAACAGCGAGGCTTGTCGTAACGAAATCCTGAATGTAGGCAGCGACATTGAAATGACCATTTTAGATTTGGCCAAAACAATAATTGCCATCACTGGGTCAAAAAGTGAAATCGTTCACTTGCCACCATTAAAGGAAGGAGATATGACTAGACGCTGTCCTGATACGTCCAAAATGATGCAGGTTTTAGGGAGAGATTTGATTTCACTCGACGATGGTTTAAACAGATTATTAGCCTTTTATGAGAATAGGAGTTAACCCAGAAAAACAGGAGCCAACCCTGCATATCGAGAGTTATCATCGTGTGGTGATTCCTGTATATATTCCAAATTTAGAAGAAGATTATTTTAAGGACGGGCTTGTGGTATTAAAGCTTTGTTTAGAGAGTTTGTTCGCGACTATTCATTCTAAAACAAAGGTGTCGCTTATAGATAATGGGTGTTGCAATGAGGTGAGAGCTTATTTGTCTGAGCTTTATAATACAAATGATACAGTAGACCAATTGTTGCTTTCTAAAATCAATTTGGGCAAAGTAAATGCGCTTTATAGCGCCATAAAAAGCAATTTAGAGCCTTTGATTACCATTGCAGATAGTGATGTTATGTTCTTACCATCATGGCAACAAGAGGTAGAACAACTTCACTACGATTTTCCAGAAGCTGGCTTGGTATCGCCAGTACCTAGCAGCACTGCCTTTGCAAGTCCTTTTAATAAAAGCACCTTGTTTTACGGGTTTTTTAAAGCCAAAATAAAAGCGGCCAAAGTGCAAGACCCAGACGGAATGATTAAGTTTCAAGACAGTATTGGTCGTGAAATGTATTCTAAAAATCATCTGGAGCAATACCTTACGATTTCAAATAAAAAGTCTCAGGCGGTGATAGGGAGTGGTCATTTTGTGGCTACGCTTAAGGCTCAAGTTTTTAGAAATGCTCCCGAAGAAATATGTCAGGCCAAAATTGTGGGTGGGAGCGAGAATAAATACATCGATGTGCCTAACGACAAAGGAGGCTTTTTGCGTTTGTCTACTATGGGCAATTTTGCCTATCATCTAGGGAACCAGGCAGAAGATTGGATGCACAAGCGAATGGAGCAAATCTGCAATGAGGCGATAGATAACCCTATATTACCAGAACTTCCAGCTGTAAAACCTATTTCTGGTTTTGGTTATTGGATGGGTGGGGTTATTAGAAAGATATTTTTTGTAAAACTCAAAAAGAGCTATTTAAAAGCCAAAGGCATAAAACAACCCTATTAGATTGGAGCCCTCGTGTACCATACTTGTCTCAAATACTCCGTTGCCTTCGCAAAAAATTGGGAGCTGGACTACACGTATCGATCGCTTTAATGCACAACATGATACGATCGATTATATCCTCTCGCCAAACGCTCAAGGGAGTCGGTATATATTCTGCAAGAAGAGAAAATTTATAACATGGCAACCCGCCGTACGAGCTATAAATCTTCGGTATTGGGTAGCCATGGATTATTTACAACAGCTTGTAAAATTGTCTAAAACGCATTCGCAACTTACGGTAATCGTAATGGACGATGTGCATCTTTTAGAAGCCATAGCAGGCCTAAAAGGGCGAATCAATGCTTCGATGAAACTCATTTTTTCGTTCCATGGGTTTAGATTATCAATCTCATCCAAACTACAAGAGCAAGTAGATAAAGTGCTCTTTTTGACTCAGCTAGGATACGATGAAAGCAAAAATGCCTCACAGGGATTCCTGCCAAAGATTGCCATTGTGGGCAATGCCGTGGATTCTAAAAAGTTTTATCCAGCCAATTCCGCAGAGAAAAAGCAATTAAGAGAAAAGCTAGGTCTAAATCAAAACAGTGCCGTGTTTATTTGGATGGCAAACGACAGACCGATTAAAGGCCTGGCCATGTTCCAGCAAATTGCAGCGCATTATTCTAAAGTGAATGCTCAATACGAGTTCTTAGTAATCGGTAATGCGAAGCCTTATAAAGACGATCATTGCACTTATGTAGGGAAGATTCCCAATGCCGACTTAGCTTCATATTTACAAGTTGGCGATTTTTATTTGTTTACGGCCTTGACAGAAGAAGGATTTGGATTGTCTGTAATTGAGGCATATAAGAGCGGCAACTTTGTGATAGCACCCAAAACCGGGGCATTGCCAGAGGTATTAGACGGTTTGTCGAATAAACTTTTTGTAGAAGACCCAAAAGACTTGCAAGAATGGATAGCCAAGATCGAAGCGGCTGTTCTTATGAGTCATAGCCCGATTACTGCAGCTCAAGCCAACGCCATATGGCCGTACGAAGCTTGGGAGCAAAATTTTTTAAACGCAATAACCACCGACCTATGAAGTTAATCGACAAGTTAAAACAACTAGCACGTTTAGATGTGCATATTGACAAGGTACAGCGCAATACGTACGATTCGCTTGCATCGCAGTTGCTTCATAGGTTGTTTCCTGATCATACCATATTGCCTTTTTCGCCCTTTTCGCTTAACCCAAATACGATTCTGCATTTGGTGAACGATGTACAAGTGAATAGTCGTGCCTCTGTGATAGAATTTGGCTCTGGGGTGAGTACGTTGATCTTGGCAAAGTTTATTAAAAGCAATGGCTTACCCACAAAAATTACGAGTATTGATCATAACCCAGATTGGTCTGCCTATATAAAAAAGGAGCTTATAAAACATGGCTGCGACGAGGTTGTAAACCTAGTGGTTGCACCCTTGGCCCAACAATCTAATCAAGATTTTGAGGGTTTATGGTACGACCCTGCAATCCTTCAAACCGCCTTAACACAAAAAACCTTTGATGTGGTTTTGGTAGACGGCCCTAGTGGGGGTACTCACGTGGAAGCTAGATATTTGGCCCTACCCAAAATAATCGACCTTTTAGAAGATGATTTTATCGTTTTTCTGGACGATATAAGAAGGCCGGGAGAACAACAAATTCTGGCTAAGTGGAGGCGATTATTTGCTAAGGCAAATATCACTATCGAGCTAGGTAGAGACGCCAGAAAAGTATATGCTACTTTAAAATCGGAGGGAGGGTTTTCTACAAACCCGATGAGTTACTAGCTGCTTGTTTATAAACACACGCTGATTGCTAATAATTATCACCAATTTTTGGTTGGTAACTTGCGCTCCCATTAGGCCGTTGGTCTCTAATAAATAATTAAATTTGGAATTCAACGCAAACTAACACCCCATTTTGACTACCACCATTGCAGAAATTGGCCAAGCCCATCACGGGAGTATAGATAAACTGTACGCCTATATAGAGGCCGTGGCTAGTACTGGAGTGAATGCAATTAAGTTTCAGACGCATATTGCAGCTGCAGAAAGCAGTATTCACGAGCCGTTTAGAATTAAAATGGACACTCCAGATAAAACACGTTATGATTACTGGAAGCGCATGGAGTTTAGCTCTCAAGAGTGGGGTGCCATAGGTAAACGCTGCCGCGAGCTGGGTCTTACTTTTATGAGCAGTCCTTTTAGCAATGCTGCGGTAGATGTTTTAGAGCAAGCGGGAGTTGAGGTGTATAAGGTTGGAAGTGGCGAGGTTACTAATTTTCTACTGCTCGAAAAAATTGCTCAGACAGGAAAGCCGGTAATTATTTCTAGCGGAATGAGTTCGTTAGAGGAGTTAGATAAAACGGTTGCCTTTTTAAAGGAGCGTAAAGTTGCCTTTTCTATACTGCAGTGTACCACCAGTTATCCTACCAAGCCAGAGCAATACGGCTTGAATGTAATCAATCAGCTTAAAGATCGATATCAAGTTGCCGTGGGCTATTCTGATCACTCTGCGAATCCCGCTACTGCTATAGCTGCGGTTTGTAGTGGAGCTAGCATTGTGGAGTTTCACGTTATACTCGACGAGAATGAGACAGGACCCGATGCGAGCTCTTCGCTCACAATAGCGCAGGTCTACCAGTTGGTAAAAGATATAAAAGCGATTGACACGGCTATAGCAAGTCCTGTAGATAAATCGTCTGCAGAGGCGTTTAATGAATTAAAAAGTATTTTTGAAAAATCACTGGCAGTCAACAAAACCTTATCGAAAGGGCATGTGCTAAGTTTCGAAGATTTAGAAGCAAAAAAGCCCAAAGGATACGGAATCGACGCTGCAGAATTTAGAGACGTTATTGGTAAAAAACTCAATAGAAATTTAGCACAGTGGGATTTTTTGAATCACAAGGATATAAGCAATGACTAACAAACGAAAAATATGTGCAGTAATCACGGCGAGACCTTCGTATAGCCGAGTAAAGACAGTGCTGCAAGCGATTAAAGAGCATCCCAAACTCCAATTGCAGCTTGTTGTGGCAGGATCTGCACTTTTAGATCGTTACGGTAATGCGGTAAATTTTATAGAAAAAGACGGCTTTACTATAGACGAAAAAGTGTTTATGGTACTCGAAGGAGAAAACAAGACCGCCATGGCCAAAACCACGGGTTTGGGAGTGATGGAACTCGCCAACGTTTTTTATAATCTAGAGCCAGACGCCGTACTAACTATTGCAGATCGCTTTGAGACCATTGCGACCTCTATCGCAGCGGCGTATCAAAATATTCCGCTTATCCATTTACAAGGAGGCGAAGTTACTGGCAATATAGACGAGAAGGTACGCCATGCAAACACCAAGTTGGCAGATATTCATTTTGTGACGAGTGACGACGCCAAACAAAGAGTGATTAAGATGGGCGAAGACGAGCAATATGTATTTAATACGGGTTGCCCTTCTGTAGATCTCGCCAAAGAAATAGCGCAGAACGCTGCCCTAGATTTTGACCCCATTGAGCGCTACGGTGGAGTAGGGGCTCAAATCGATGCCAGCGAGCCATATTTAGTGGTAATGCAGCATCCCGTGACCACAGAATACACACAGGCCAAGACCGATGTGCTGCGTACTTTACAAGTGATAGACCAAATGCAAATTCCTACATTTTGGTTCTGGCCCAATGTAGATTCAGGCGCAGATGGTACCTCTAACGGAATTAGATCGTATCGCGAAAAACACAATCCGAGCAACATTCGGTTTTTTAAAAACATGGAGCCAACAGACTTTCTCAAATTGCTTTACAACAGCAAGTGTTTGATTGGTAATAGTAGCGTTGGAATAAGAGAATGTGCTTATTTAGGGATACCTGTTGTAAATATCGGAACGCGCCAAAATCGCAGATTAAGAGGCGAGAACGTTATCGATGTCTCTTACGATAGTCAAGCGATAAAGCAGGCTATTGAACAGCAATTAGCCTCACCTAAAAACACTTCCAGCGATATTTACGGAACTGGCGACAGCGGTAAAGAGATTGCCCGAATTCTGGCAGCAGTAACCTTGCGTTTTCATAAAACTATCACATACTAATGCGAATCTTAGGTTTAATACCAGCTAGAGGTGGGAGCAAAGGCATCCCAGGTAAAAATGCAAAACTTTTAAACGGGACTCCATTGTTGGGCTATACTGCAAAGGCGGCCTTAGCGGCCACTCATTTAGATTCGGTTGTTTTTTCTAGTGAAGATTATGAGCTTATAACAATTGCAAAAGAGTTTGGTTTAGATGCTCCATTTATTCGCCCTGCAGACTTGGCAACAGATGGGGCTAGTTCGCTCTCTGTTGTGCAACATGCAATCGATTATTTTAAAGGCCTTGGAGCACACTTCGATGCGGTTTGTTTGCTACAAGTAACCACTCCTTTTAGAACATCCGAGGATATTGATGCGGCAATTCAGAAATTTAAGACCCAAGGAACAGATGCCTTGGTTTCTGTTCAAAAAGTGCCTCATGTTTATAATCCGCATTGGGTGTTTACAGAAACTCAGAACGGACGCATCGCTTTGGCCACGGGTACAAACGAGATTATCGGGCGCAGACAAGATTTGCCGCCTGCCTACATTCGAGATGGTGCTATTTATCTGTGTAAAACAGAGGTTATTATGCAGCAAAACTCCTTATACGGTAAGAGCCTCGCCTATATTGAGAGTGATCCCGACACCTATGTAAACATCGATGGTCCAGAAGATTGGGACAGGGCAGAACAAATCGCAAAGAATCTATAATGAAGCACGTTTTATTGTTTGTTCCAGATGGAGTGGGGGTTCGCAACTATTTGTATTCTGCTGTTTTAAAGAATCGCGAAGCCAAATTTACTCTGTATCATAATTTTGATTCAGACACGGTCACAACCCTAAAAAACGAAGTGGCTATCCAGCAAACTTTAGAGATCCCTACATACCAAGAGTCGGTTGTAGAAAAGTTTTATCGTGAGCTTATACATTGTTGCAGATTAAAATACAATGCAAAAAAACTAGACAATCCTACCTTACTCAAAAATTGGAATAAAAAACGCAGTGGTTTAAAGAACAAATTGTTTTATGCCTTTGTAAACTTCGTGTCTAATTTTTATGGCTCATATAAGACCATTTTAAAACTAGAATCAGTTTATCAGAGAAAGATTCGCACAAATCCTTTGTTTAAAAAAGTGTTAGCTCAACTCAAGAATCAGCAAATTGATGTGCTGTTTTGTACCCATCAGCGAGCATTAAAAGCTCCCGTGATTTTTGCAGCCGCACATTCGCTAGGAATAAAAACCGCGGCTGTAATTTATTCTTGGGACAATGTGCCAAAAGCAAGATTAGCGCTACAGGCAGATTTATATTTATCGTGGTCGGATCACATGAAAAATGAATTGCAATTATTTTACCCAGAAATCAATCCTGATACGATTCTGGTAACAGGGACTCCGCAATTCGAATTTTACCACGATCCTTCTCTGCTAAAAGCGAGAGAAGAGTTTGCCAGCGAGTATAACTTAGACGTAAACAAAAAATGGTTGTGCTTTTCTGGCGACGATGTGTATACTTCGCCTCAAGATCCTTTGTATTTGCAGGATATTGCCCAACAATTAGAAGTTACAGGCCTCCAAAAGGACTATCAAATTGTGTTTAGAAGGTGTCCTGTAGATGTCTCTGGAAGATATCAGGAGGTGATAAATGAGTTTAAAGAAACTATCATAGAGATACCTCCTTTATGGAATTTTAATACCCAGCAATGGAATGCTATTTATCCGACTAAGGCAGATATTGGTTTGCTTGTGAATGTGGCATATCACTGCGAGACTGTGGTCAATGTGGGTTCGACGATGGCATTTGATTTTGGGATGTTTAAAAAACCTGCGATTTATATTAATTATGATCAACCTAACAATGGGGCATGGTCTGTAGATACGATTTATAAGTATCAGCATTTTAGAAGTATGCCTAGCAAGGATGCAGTTTTTTGGCTGAACCGTAAAGAAGATCTTTTAAGCTTGCTTCAAAAAATTGAACAAGGAGAACAAACATCTATCGCTGCATGGTTCGATACAATTGTTGCCTCGCCAAATAGCGCTTCTGATAATATATTTAATGCAATAGATTTATGAATATAGTCTTTCTTTCTCACGAATATCCAGTTTGGGCCTCTGGCGGAATTGGTACCTTTTTACAAACCTACGGGCGTGCTTTAGTAAGACATGGGCATCAGGTAACTGTGATTGGTCCAGGGAAAGAGGCAAAAGAAATCACCTTAGACGATCAGGGTGTTGCATTGATTAGATTGGCTGCTAATACCAAAAAATGGCTTCCAAACTTTTCGCATAATGCCAGACAGATCAATAAGAAGCTAAAGCAGTTACACGCCCAAAAGCCAATAGACATCATCGAAGCCTCTGAGCTAGGTTTGGCGCTATTGTCTAGAAAGCATCCAGCAAAAAAAGTAATCAGGTTACATGGGGGGCATCATTTTTTCTCTGAAGCAGAAAACCGAGGCATCAATTGGCGTCGTGGGTGGTTAGAGAAAAAATCGTTTACAAAGGCAGATGGTTTTATCGCCGTTTCTAATTATGTAAAAGAGCACACGGCCAAATATTTGAGTTATCAAACCGCGAAGCTAGCGACTATATCGTATCCCATAAACACAGATAAACCTATGTTAGATTTACCTGTAAACGATAATCGATTGCTCTTTGCTGGTACCATTTGCGAAAAAAAAGGAGTGCGACAGTTAATTCAGGCATTTGCAATTGTGCGTAAAAGCTATCCTTCTTTACATTTAGACATTTTTGGTCGCGAATGGTTTTATCCTGACGGGCAATCGTATACTGAGGAGATTCAGCAAGAATTAGAAGCGAGTAATTTCGAAAACGTACATTTTGAAGGTGAGGTTTCTAGAGAAGTGCTAGACACAAAATATGCCCAAGCAAGGGTCTGTGTTTTTCCTTCGCATATGGAAACTCAAGGTTTGGTTTCTATAGAGGCTATGCTGCTACAAAAGCCTGTGGTTTTCTCAAAATACGGTCCTGGTCCAGAAACCATAGAACATGGAGTTACCGGCTTATTATGCGATGTTTACGACCCAAAAGACATTGCCACGCAAATTATTTGGTGTATAGAGAATCCTAAAAAAGCACAAGAACTCGGCATCAAAGGCAGACAATTTGTGCTTAAAAAATATAATCTTGAGACCGCCATTACAAACAATATAGAATTCTATAAATCCCTTTAAATGACCTTTGGCGTATTTACACATGTACCGCACAGCCTTTACCAAGGGCAGTACTATGCCTATGGTCCTTATGTAAAGGAGATGAATCTTTGGGGCAACCATGTAGACGATATTATTTTAGTAGCACCTAAAACTAATAAAGCTCCAGATGCTATAGACATTGCATACACAAATAGCCAGCTGCGTCATATTGAAATACCCTCGTTTTCTTTATTAGGAATCGGTTCAAAAGTAAAAGCCATTTTTAAAATTCCTTTAATCGGTTGGCGCATCTTTTGGGCGATGCGTAAGGTAGATCATATTCATTTACGGTGCCCTGGCAACATTGGTCTTATCGCTTGTTTTGTTCAGATTCTGTTTCCTAAAAAACCAAAAACAGCCAAATATGCTGGCAACTGGGATCCTAAGGCCAAACAACCCTGGAGTTATCGATGGCAAAAGGCGATTTTAAGCAATACCTTATTTACCAAAAACATGCAAGCCTTGGTATATGGCGATTGGGAAGGTCGCTCCAGAAATATCAAACCATTTTTTACGGCAAGTTATCACCAGAACCAAATCGATTCCACCATAGTAAAAGACTTTAAACCTCCGTATAAGTTTTTGTTTATCGGCACGCTGAGTCCCGGCAAACAACCCATAAAGGCTATAGAATTAGTACAGCAACTTTGTAAAGATTTTCCTGGGAGCAGCCTAGACTTTTATGGCGAAGGGGCAGAACGCTCAGCCATAGAAGGTTTTATTACAGAACATCAATTAGAGGCTGTGGTGCAGTTGCATGGCAATCAACCTTCTGAGCAAATTCTAAAGGCGTATAGAAGTGCACATTTTTTAGTCTTAAACTCTTTGTCCGAAGGATGGCCCAAAGTAGTGGCAGAAGCTATGTTTTGGGGTGTTATTCCTATTGCAAGTGCTGTTTCTTGCGTTCCTTGGATGATAGATAACCAAACGCGCGGTATCTTGTTAACAGGAAAAGACGATTACCAGCGTGTACTAAAGGACCTTAGTGATAAAACCCAGCTGGATTCACATTCTCGTTTGGCAATGCAATGGTCGCAGGAGTATACCTTAGATCGTTTTGAGAACGAAATTAAAAAACTGCTAAGGCCATGAGAATCTTACAACTTATCGATTCCTTAGCGCCGGGTGGAGCCGAGACAGTAGCAGTTGAGTATGCAAATCAATTGCAGATGGTAGGTGAGGAATCATTTTTATGTGCAACAAGGGCAGAGGGTCTATTAAAAAGCCGATTGAATTCAGAGGTTGGCTACTTGTTATTAGAGCGCAAGCGAACCTTAGATTTGTTTGCATTTAATCGTCTGGTTCGTTTTTGTAAGCAAAACAAAATAGAGATGATTCATGCCCATGCGACCTCGTTCTTTTTGGCCTGGATGCTTAAAATGCGTCTACCGGCAATTGGATTTGTTTGGCACGATCATTACGGGGATAGCGAAAACCTATCCAAAAGAGCTTCTGCTACTTTGCAAGTGGCTTCTGGTTATATGGATACCATTATTAGCGTAAATGCTATTTTAAAAGAATGGGCAGAGGCCAAGTTAAAATGTAATCACGTGGTTTTTTTAACTAATGCGGTTAGTGACCTGGATAACGAGCAAGTAACAGACCTTAAGCTAAAAGGTATTGAGGGGTATCGCATTATTTGCCTCGCCAATTTTAGAGCTCAAAAAGATCATTTTAATTTGATTAATGCCTTTGAACAGGTTAACAAAGCAATTCCTAAAACGAGCTTGCACTTAGTTGGTAAAAACTGGGAAGATGGCTACTTTAATGATGTTAATAAGGCGATCACAACAAGTAAAAGCAATTCCCATATTTATTATTATGGACCGCAATCTGCCACTGGGAGTTTGCTAAGACAAGCGACCCTTGGAGTACTTTCATCTCAAAGTGAAGGCTTGCCCATGGCGCTATTAGAATATGGTATGGCTGGTTTAGCTGTTGTATCTACAGCGGTGGGAGCTTGTGAGAAGGTAATTAACAACGCCGACTATTGTGTGCCAGCTGGGGATTCCGAGGCATTGGCAAAAAGTATGCTATCGCTATTAAAAGCGCCCGAACAAATGAAAACTTGGCAGCAACAATTTAAAGCTAGAGTAGAAAGTGACTATTCAATCCAAGCAATAATCCCTAAATTGACAACTATATATAAAAACTGTCTAAAAAAATAGGCACAATTATGATTAATGAATAAAAGAGCAAAATCGATTACTACTCCTTTAAAAAAGGTAACCTACCTGCAATTATTACTGTTGCATATTGGGATGGGCGTATTGGTTTATCTTTTTAAAAGCGCTTCTTTTTTATTGATGATCGGGATCTTTGTCGCTTTCTTAACATACATAGTTGCAAAGAACAATCGCGGCAATGTCGTGTTAATTGCTGCAGCATATTTTACCGGAGCAGAAGTATTTTTTAGAATGACCGGGGCGGCCTTGTTTTACGAGACCGGGAAGTATGCCGTTATTTTCTTTTTGTTGCTTGGCATGCTGTATAGAGGGACTTCGCTTAAATCGATACCTTTTTGGGTGTATCTCTTTATTTTGGTTCCTGGCATTGTTTTTTCTGCGATTAATTTAAATTACGAAACCAACGTTAGAACCGCTATTGTTTTTAATCTAAGTGGTCCATTCTGTCTTGGTATTGCGGCTATTTATATGTATTACAGAAAAGTTAGTTTTGAACGCTTGCAGCAGATTATTCTTGCCATTCTCCTGCCCATAATAACAACGATGGTGTATCTCTATTTATATACGCCCGATATTAAAGATGCCTTGAGTGGTACGCAATCTAATTTTATGACTTCTGGTGGATTTGGCCCCAACCAAGTTGCCACGATTTTGGGCCTAGGAATGTTTATTCTTCTCTCGCGATTGTTTACTATAAAAAGCCGAATGATTAATGCGATAGATCTCGTGTTGCTATTGTTTATGAGTTATAGGGCGATTGTTACGTTCTCACGAGGTGGGGTGGTAACGGCAGGAATCTGTGCCGCCTTTTTTATCATCGCCTTTTTTATGCTTTCCAAACCAAAAATAAAAGCGCAAATAATTCCTAAAATCACATTGATCGTCTTTGGATTGATCATCACTTGGGCATTTACATCAATGCAAACCACGGGACTAATCGATAAGCGCTACACCAATAGAGATGCAGCTGGAAGGTTAAAAAAAGACATCACCACAGGGCGGTCAGAACTTATCTCTAACGAATTACTCGCCTTTTACGAAGAACCATTAACTGGCATTGGAGTAGGAAAAATAAAGGAATTTAGATTCGAGCGAACAGGGACCTTAGCGGCAACCCATAACGAAGTGAGCCGCTTGTTGTCCGAACATGGAATTTTTGGATTACTGGCTTTGCTGTTGTTGTTTTTTATCCCGGTGGTATACTGGTTTAAACAGTGGCATAATCCGTTTTTACCTGCCTTGTTTTTGTTTTGGTTTTTGACCATAAATCATTCCTCGATGCGGTTGGCCGCTCCTGCCTTTATTTATGGACTCATGCTGCTCTATGTAGAAAAAGAGGTAAGAGCAAAAAAAAGTTCTAACAGCACTAATCAAATCGAATCATGAGAAAGTCGCTGCTGTATATAGGTAACGATTTACGGCGTGATACAAGCAATCCAACATATATGGCGGGATTGTCCGTGGCACTTCGCGATGCGGGATATTTTGTAAAGACGGCTTCTTCTAAAAGCAACAAAATATTGAGGTTGTGGGATATGTGTAGCACGGTGTATAAGCTACGTCGCAAAGTAGATTTCGTACTGATTGATACCTACAGCACTCAAAACTTTTATTACGCCTATTGTGTAGGGGTGCTATGTAGATGGTTCAAAATAGCATATATACCCATTCTGCATGGCGGAAACCTTCCTAAAAGACTTAATACAAGCCCAAGAATGAGCAAACAGCTTTTTGGTAAGGCGTATCAAAACATAAGTCCTTCTGAATATTTAATGGCTGCATTCCATACAGCAGGCTTTACAAATGTAAATTGCATTCCAAATGCCATAGAGATAGCGGCGTTTCCATTTACGTCTCGAGAATCTTTAAACCCGCTTAAGATATTATGGATGCGCTCTTTTAAAGATATTTATAACCCCCTCTTGGCTTTAGAAACACTCAGATTATTGGTTAAAAATCATCCAGAGGTAACCATGACCATGGCGGGTCCTGTGGGGGATGATTCATTAGAATTATGTAAAAAGTATGCAGAAGTACACAAGTTACCGGTCACATTTATGGGTAAGCTAACCCGAATAGAATGGGCAAAATTAGCTTCAGACTATAACCTGTTTTTAAATACTTCTAGATTTGATAATATGCCATTGAGCTTTTTAGAGGCCATGGCGCTTGGTTTACCCATTGTAAGCACTAATGTTGGCGGAATCCCATATTTTGTACATGATGAGCAGGATGCCATCTTGGTTCATGCCCAAGAGCCTGAGGCTGTAAGTACTGCGATCATTAATCTGGCTAATTCCATAGGTCTTGCTGCTAGGATATCTCAAAATGGACGGGTAAAAGCGCTAGCCCACGATTGGCTACCAATAATGGAGCAATGGGAGGCTGTTTTGGGTTAAGTATTTTAAATACAGTACTTTACAATGAGTTTAGAATTAGAGTTAATCACTGAATGTATAATGAATCACTTAAAAAAGTAGTAGGCTAACTTAAGATTGTTATTTTTATGCCGCAATGAACCCCACATCATGAGCAAACGACCAAACATTCATTTTGATATATCGGAGCGCAAAGTACTATTGCGCATCATCGATGTGTTTTGCGTGCTTGGGGTTCTGTATTTGTTGGGCTTGGTCTTTGATTTCGATTATTTTAAGATAAACTCAACCCACTGGGTATGGTCTATTTTGCTCGCTCTTTATCTCACGGTTTTTGCGACAATCTTCGAACTTTACGACCTGCAAAAGGCCAGTAATTTTGAGGTCGTTGTAAAAAATATCATTCTCGCCTCTTCTGTAACGGTACTTTGCTATTTATTAACGCCTTTCTTTAGTCCAGAACTACCAGAGAATCGTATACAAATCGTCTATTTTTATTTGGCGATTAACATCGCACTATTTGTTTGGCGCTATGCGTATATCACGCTAATCGCAACTCCTCGCTTTTTTAAAAGGGTGTTGATTATTGGTGACGGATCAGAAATAGATATTATCGCTTCTGTCCTGCACAAGGCAGATCCAAATTATAAAGTAATAGGCTTTGTAAACACAGAAAATTCGGAATATAAACCCTTAGAGATAGGTAAGATCGAAGAGTACGATGGTAAAGATTTAAAACAGACTATTAAAGATCACTTTGTGTCAGAGATAGTAGTAAGCGCGCCTTATGCCAAAGGGATTAAGCGCAGCATGTACAACCAACTTATCATGCTCATCGAGACAGGATTCCCTATTAGAGAGTATTCTCAGGTATACGAAGAGCTTTCTAAAAGAGTGCCTGTACACCATGTTGACCGTGATTTTTATAGGTATTTTCCTTTTAGTCGAAGCAATCAAAACAAATTGTATCTGTTCTTTCATAGAATTTTAGATTTGCTTTTCTCTGTAATAGGATTGCTTTTTGGAGTGCTTATTTCGCCCATTATCATTGTTGGCAATTTGATAGGCAATCGCGGGCCTTTCTTTTATACACAAGAACGCGTTGGGCGCAATGGCGAGGTTTTTAAAATTATCAAACTCAGATCGATGATAGTCGATGCAGAAAAACATGGTGCCCAATACGCCAAGCAAAAAGACACGAGAATAACTAAGTTTGGTCGCTTTTTACGAAAAAGTAGATTCGACGAGGTGCCTCAGTTTATCAATGTGATTAAAGGCGATATGAGTGTGATTGGCCCAAGACCAGAACGACCTGTATTTGTGCAAGAATTGTCCGAGATTATTCCGTTTTACGAAATTCGTCATATCGTAAAACCTGGTGTCACAGGTTGGGCCCAGGTAAATGCAGATTACGGCGTAACCCACGCAGATGCGCTAGAAAAGTTGCAGTATGATTTGTATTATATTAAAAAGAGAAGCTTGTTTCTCGATATAAGTATAGTCATCAAGACCCTAAGCACGATTATCTTCTACAGAGGGCAGTGACCCCAAGTATTTAACCACATAGATATAGCGAAGAGCAAGAGCTACTAAGAGCGGAATTAACGCTTTTGCAAAGACTTGTACCCCAATGATCCAATGCAAGGTTAAGAGTGCCAGCAGAATGATTAGAAACCGCATATAACGTCCTAACCACTTTTTAGGTTGTTTCTTAAGTAATTGCAGTACGATGAACACGTTAAAAGGAAAAGCCCACAGCACATTGTAGTTGTTAGCTGTCGTCGAATGATCTGTGGCAAACCAAAGCAACAAAAGAATAATTCCGACCACTCCTGTAATAATAGCGAGGCTAACATCAAGCCATCTTGAACGTTCTTGTTTTTTATAATCTCGATAAGTAAAAAACAAAATAAGTATACCAAGGAGTCCAAATAAGACTAAGGGACTTTTTAAGCCTTCGCCTCTCGGCGGAATTGGGTTGTTTACAAACAAGTCTTTGGTTTCCATTACCAAAGGAATACCTCCAGATGCCTCATCACGAGTGGCTTTTTGAAATGCTAAAAAAACATTTTCTGGCAAAAACATATGCTCGTTCGCTGTTGCAATTTTATCTGTGACCGAACCAATGCCAATGTCCATTCCAAAACTGCCCCAGGTATTCCAATGCACGTTTTCTTGAATAAGCGTTCTAAAAGTTTTTTGCTCGTCTAAATAAGTGGGATCAATTATAATTCCTCCCGAAATAACTTTACCTATAACCTCTGGCACTTTGGTCGCACAATTGTCGTAGAAAAAATCATAGTTATAAGCTCTATTTTCTGGCTTCAAGTTGTTTTCTAAAAACTCAAATAGTTGCTGGGCTTCTTTTGGGGAAAGGGCGAGCAATTGCTCTTTGACCCAACGATTGTAATCTATATAGTTGCTTAAAAAATGAGCCGTTGGTTTACGATCCAGTAGATAGCTCATATTGCCTTTGGCAAATTTTGTATAAAAATTAGGATCGGTAAAGTCGTAAACTCCATAGTTGTAAACTACGTCTATGCCAAGCCCTTGGTCGCGTAGTCTAATGGCACTATGTCCAAATGAATCGTAGAGAGATTGGCCAGGGCCCATAGTAAGAACGCTCACTGTCGCTTTTGGCGATAGCTCAATTTCTTGGCCCAAAACCATGCCTGAGTAAAGCAAGAATAAACAGAGTAACTTTTTTATCATGTGCCTAAAATGCTATCTAAATAAACTCCAGTCAATAGTAAGCGAAAAAACATTAGAATACAAGGCTGCACTGTTGTCGCCTATGTCGGTCAAGGCATAGTCTAGCTGAATTCCTTTGTATTTAAAGCCAACCCCAATGTTGGGTTGGAAGCCCACATTGTCGGTTCCGTCTAATTGGGTGACGTTCTGAAAATTACCAACTCCAGCTCTCACAAACACCAAATCGATGTATCCAAATTCTAATCCCGCTGCTGGCGAAACACTGGCAAACGAGCTTGAGATAATGTCGTTGGTTTCGGCAAAACGCATATTAAAATCTACCTCTGCCAAGAGCGTATAGTCATAGTTAAATACAAACTGCTTGGCGATACCTAGCTGTAGTTTTGGCAAGGTTAGCTCTGTTGTTTCGGGTAGTTCTTGGTTTTGTCCTTCTACGGCATCGCTAATGGTGGCAAACTGTTCTTCGTCTATACTCCAAGCATTAAATGTTGTTGTGATATCCCGAACCATTACGCCAAACTTCCAATTCGATTTAGATTCAAATTGTATTCCAGCATCGAGGCCAAAACCCCAAGAATTGGCAAAATCGCCAATAACACGACGAATCACTTTTGCATTCACACCAAAGTTGAGGCCATCTAATGGTAATCTTCTAGCATACGAAAATGTAATTCCGTAGTCTGCAGTAGAAAAAAGACTTATGCGATTGTAATCTATGTTCCCTTGTTCGTCTATAAGCTGGGTTGTGTTTAAGATATCGTCTACTCCAAAGCGTATCACAGATAAAGCAACGGCACTCTGTTTGTCTAGTGGCATAGCAAAAGCAGCATAATCGTAATTTGCAATATTGGCAAAGTAAGATGCATGCATTAGCGACATTTGATTGTCTTCTAAATGAACCAAGCCAGCGGGGTTCCAATATCCAGAATTAACATCGGCAGTGCTTGCCGTGACCGCATTGGCCATACCAAATGCAGCGGCGTTTACGCCAATATTCATAAATTCGTTGGAGTATTTTCGGGTCGTTTGTGCATAGCTTATGCAAACAAACATCACAACCAAAAGAGTAAGTTTCTTTTTCAAGCCGTATTTCTTATAGCAATAGGCGCTTTTTATACCTTACTAAACTATATTTTTAAACACATATTGTGTCCTAGCACCTAAAGACAAAAATACTTTATTATTTTTACAATCTAGAGACCTCTACATGGTAAAACAGATACCCAACCTAATTACTTCACTCAATCTATTATGTGGCTGTGTAGCCGCGTTGTGCATTGTTTTTGGCGAACCACTTGCAGCAGCGGTTTTTGCTTTTTCAGGAATATTCTTCGATTTTTTTGATGGCCTTGCCGCGCGGGCTTTAAACGCTCAAAGCGAAATTGGCTTACAAATGGATTCTCTGGCAGACATGATTACCAGTGGCTTGGTGCCCGGGTTGGTCATGATGCATTTATTAAGTATGGCCGTTATTGGAGACGATCTCTCGGTTTGGTTTGCGTCATTATTAGGCGAATCTTGGAATTTGTCTGCAAATCGTTGGCTGCCCTTGGTAGGGCTTCTCATAGTCGTAGGGAGTGCCTATAGACTCGCAAAATTTAATGTAGATACGCGTCAAACAGACTATTTTATTGGTTTGCCAACGCCGGCCAATAGTTTGTTTATGCTCAGTTTACCACTCATCATGCTATATGATGGTACTCCTTGGGTTAAAGACTTGCTTTCTACACCCTGGGTGCTCATAGTGATCACGGTGGTTTTTAGTTTGCTTCTTAATGCCAACATCAAACTATTCTCTCTCAAGTTTAAAAGCTGGCGATTTAAGGCGAATCGTGTGGCCTATGTGTTTATCGTTTTTAGTGCAGTGATGATACTTTTGTATAAATTTTTGGCAATACCAGTGATTATTATTGCCTATATCATCGTTTCTGTATTACAATCTCTCTTATCTAAAAATTAGTCATGGTAGAAAATATAATTACTTTATTAATGCTCATTTTACTACAAATTGTATTGGGCTTTGATAACCTGCTGTACATTTCGCTGGAGTCAAAAAAAGTAGTAAAAGAAAAACAGGCCTACGTTCGTAAAATGGGAATTCTTATGGCTATTGGGCTCAGAATCGCCTTGCTTTTCGTACTCATTTCTGTAATTGACTATTTTAAAGAACCAATCCTGCACTTACCATTCGAAAATGTCGCCGAAGGCCATTTTAATATTCATAGTCTAATCGTTCTTTGTGGTGGGATTTTTATTATCTATACAGCTATGAAAGAGATCTGGCATATGGTAGGAGTAGATCATATGACAGATGACGTAGAGAACACTAAAAAGAAATCGGTAGGGAAAGTAGTATTTGCTATCGTGATTATGAATTTGGTGTTTTCTTTTGATTCGATCTTAAGTGCCATGGCCCTAACCGATGTATTTTGGGTAATGGCCACCGCTATTATCGTGGGTGGTTTGCTTATGATTTGGCTCGCCGATAGAGTAGCCAACTTCTTAGAACGCAACCGTATGTACGAAGTTCTAGGGCTTTTTATCTTATTTATTGTTGGAATTATGCTGCTTACAGAGGGAGGACACTTAGCACACTTAACTTTGTTCGGCAACGCAATTACACCGATGAGTAAAACGACGTTTTATTTTGTGATTGTGATTTTAGTGGTAATCGATATTGTTCAGAGTAAATATCAAAAGAAGTTAATCGCGATTAAAGAGCATGAAGATCAAAATGGAAAGAAAGAAGAGGAAGAGGTTTAGAAATTAAGCTTTTTCTTACGCAGCTCGAAGTTTTGTCCAAGATATACTTTACGCACCATTTCGTCTGCAGCCAATTCTTCTGGCACCCCATGTTTTAAGATGCTTCCTTCAAACATCAAATACGTACGATCGGTAATGGCTAAGGTCTCTTGAACGTTGTGATCTGTGATTAAGATCCCAATATTCTTGTCCTTTAATTGCGCGACAATGCGCTGAATATCTTCTACCGCAACTGGGTCAACACCTGCAAAAGGTTCGTCTAATAAAATAAAATGTGGGTCTGTTGCCAAGGCTCTCGCGATTTCGGTACGACGGCGTTCGCCACCAGACAATAGGTCTCCACGGTTTTTTCTAATATGACCGAGTCCAAATTCTTCAATAAGCGATTCCATTTTAAGGTGCTGTTCTTTTTTTGACAATTTGGTCAGCTGTAGAACGCTTAAAATATTGTCTTCTATACTCAGTTTTCTAAACACAGAAGCCTCTTGTGCCAAGTAACCAATTCCATTTTGAGCCCTTTTGTACATTGGGTATTTGGTGATATTGGTGCCTTCTAAATAGATCGTTCCGCCGTTAGGCTTAATCAATCCCACAATCATATAAAACGATGTGGTTTTACCAGCTCCATTAGGGCCCAATAAACCCACGATCTCGCCTTGATTTACCTCTACAGTAATTCCTTTTACCACTTTACGTCCTTTATAGGACTTCATTAAATTTTCGGCTTTTAGCTTCACAGACTGTGTTTTATGCGACTCAAATATCTACAATTCCCATTGGGAACGCAATTTTTTAACGATTCTTAACTTCCAAGGCTTCCCAATACTCATACGCTCTTCGCAAATGCGGAATCACTATGGTTCCTCCAATAAGTAGCGAAACACTCATGGCCTCTACCACTTCTTCTTTGCTAAAGCCCATTTTATGGCAGCTTTCTAAATGATAGCGTACGCAATCGTCACACCGCAACACCAACGAATTTCCAAGCCCTAAGAGCTCTTTTGTTTTTTTAGAAAGCGCACCTTCTGCAAAGGCATTGGTGTCTAGGTTAAAAATACGCTTGACAATTTTATTGTTATCGGCTAGTAGCTTATCGTTCATCTTAGAACGATAGGCGTTAAATTCTTCTACCATATCAGCCATGGGCAGCTTGTTTTTTAAGTTCTCTTTTTTCTACAACTTTAGCCACTACAATGCTTATTTCGTAAAGTACCACCAGCGGAATCGCCACTACAATCTGGCTAGCCACATCTGGAGGCGTAATGATCGCAGATAAAATAAGTAGTATAACCAAAGCATATTTTCTGTTCTTGCGCAAAAAGGCGGGAGTTACCAACCCAATTTTTGCCAAAAAGAATATAATAATAGGCAGCTCAAAGATAAGGCCACTGGCCACAGCGGCAGATCGTACTAACCCAATATAACTATCTAGGTCAAAGTCGTTAAATACCTGCTCGCTTACTTGATAGGTTCCTAAAAAGTTAATCGAAAGCGGCGTTACGATGTAGTATCCAAAAAGCACTCCAGTAAAGAATAAGAGCGATGCGATTACAATAAAACCTCTAGAAGAACGACGTTCGTTGCGTTTTAAGCCAGGACTTATAAACTTCCAGAATTCGTATAGCACAAATGGAAAGGCTACTATAAAACCAGCGGTAATCGAGGTCCAGATATGTGCAGAGAATTGCCCAGCCATGGTTCTACTTTGCACTCTAAAGGGTAACTCTGTAAAACAAAAGGCGTCTTCAAACCCCATTCTGGTTGCGGCACTACACAGAAACCTAAAGGTGGGAAAATCGGCCTTAGAAGGTCCAAAAAGAAGGGTGTTAAACACAAAATCCTTGGCTAAAAAAGCCACGATTCCCAATACCACTATCGCAATGGTAGACCGAATTAGGTGCCATCTTAGTTCTTCTAGATGACCCAGAAAAGACATATCGTCTGTTTTCCGCTTCTTTTTTGCCATTAAATAATTCCTTCTTTTGTAAGATTGTGAATGTGAACTACCCCACAGTAAGCCCCATCTTTTTCTGCGAGTAACTGCGTAATTCCGTAAGTGTCCATTTTTTGCATGGCGGCAACGGCCATAGCATCATTAGAAATTGTCTTAGGGTCTACGGTCATAATATCTCTGGCAACAAGGTCAGAGATGTCGTTAACCTTTGTGAGCATACGCCTTAGGTCGCCATCGGTAACTATTCCCACAATTTTGTTGTTCTCTACAACCGCGGTAACACCCAACATTTTTTTAGAGATTTCGATTATGACTTCTTTTACCGCAGTATCTGGATGAACTTGAGGCGCCTCGTTTAAAGACGTCAAATCGCTTACGCGCAAATAAAGTTGCTTGCCAAGCGAACCTCCTGGGTGGAATTTTGCAAAGTCTGAGCTCGAAAAACCACGAAGATCTAACAAACACATCGCCAAAGCATCGCCTATAACCAGTTGCGCAGTGGTACTTGTTGTAGGGGCCAAGTTATTCGGGCAGGCTTCTTTTTCTACAAAGGCATTGAGTACAAAATCTGCCTGTTCTCCCAAAAAGCTGCTTTTGTTTCCGGTAATAGCAAGGAGTTTGTTGCCCAAGGCTTTGATCAAAGGCACTAAGACTTTAATTTCTGGTGTGTTTCCGCTTTTAGAGATGCAGATTACTGAATCGTTTTGCTGAATCGTACCTAAGTCGCCGTGAATTGCGTCTGCCGCATGCATAAAGATGGCAGGTGTTCCGGTAGAATTAAGCGTTGCTACAATCTTGGTAGCAATATTGGCACTTTTACCAATGCCAGTTACCACGACTCTTCCGTTAGATTCGAATATATATCGAACTGCATCTGCAAAAGTATGGTCAACTAAATTAGAGAGATTCGCGATTGCCTTGCTCTCTGTATCAATTGTTTTTTTTGCTATCTGAATTATATGGTCTTGGTTCATCTAAGCTGTAGAATTTTCTTTTGCCGAGCTGTTAAGAAATCACTATATTGTATTTACAAAAGTACATAAATTTATTTCGTTCTGTGGGGTAATTGGTTCGAGATAAATAGTACCTAACTCCGGTTTAATAAACCGCAATTTGCTTTTTAATGAGCAAAGTACGTATAGTATTCTTAACGTAAATTTGAGAGTGATCGAAAAAGACGTGTACGCAGCACTCAAAAAGTACTTTGGTTTTAACCAATTTAAGGGGCTTCAAGAAGAAGTAATCAAGAGTGTTCTTATCAATCACAATACATTTGTGATTATGCCTACTGGGGGTGGCAAATCCCTATGTTATCAGTTGCCAGCTTTAATGAAGGATGGAACCGCTATTGTGGTGTCTCCGTTAATTGCTTTAATGAAGAACCAAGTAGATGCCCTTAGAGCCATATCTTCTGATACTGGAATCGCTCACGTTCTCAATTCCTCCCTCAATAAGTCAGAAGTAAAGCAGGTGAAAAGCGATATCACAGACGGCATCACTAAATTGCTATATGTAGCTCCAGAATCTCTTACCAAAGAAGAAAATGTTCAGTTTTTGCGCTCGGTTACCGTGTCATTTGTTGCTATAGACGAGGCGCATTGTATTAGTGAGTGGGGTCATGACTTTAGACCTGAATACAGAAACCTTAGAACCATCATTCAACGCATAGGCGATAACATCCCAGTAATTGGGTTAACCGCAACGGCAACTCCCAAAGTGCAAGAAGACATCCTAAAGAATTTAGGCATCCAAGAAGCCAATACGTTTAAAGCTTCTTTTAATCGGCCAAATTTGTTTTACGAGGTGCGTCCTAAAACCAAAAATGTAGATGCCGATATCACTCGATTTGTAAAGCAAAACGAAGGTAAAAGCGGAATCATTTATTGTTTGAGTCGTAAACGTGTAGAGGAACTAGCTCAAACCCTCCAGGTTAACGGTATCAAGGCAGTACCATATCACGCTGGGTTGGATCCTAAAACACGTGTAAAACATCAAGACATGTTTTTAATGGAAGATGTAGACATCGTGGTTGCGACTATTGCTTTTGGAATGGGAATCGATAAACCCGATGTGCGCTTTGTGATTCACAACGATATTCCAAAGAGTATAGAGAGTTATTATCAAGAAACGGGTCGAGCAGGGCGTGATGGAGGTGAAGGTCATTGCCTGGCTTATTATTCTTATAAAGACATAGAAAAGCTCGAAAAGTTTATGAGCGGCAAACCCGTAGCCGAACAAGAAATAGGGCATGCCCTCTTGCAAGAGATGGTAGCTTTTGCAGAAACCAGTATGTCTCGTAGAAAGTTTTTGCTTCATTATTTTGGAGAAGAATTTGACAACGCCACTGGCGAAGGCGGTAATATGGACGACAATGTGCGTAATCCAAAAAAGAAAAAGGAAGCCAAAGAATCCCTCACTTTACTTTTGTCTGTTATAGAAAAAACCAACCAGCAGTATAAGGCTAAGGCTATCGTAAATGTGATGATAGGCGAAGTGAATGCATTAATCAAGTCACATCGTACAGACACCCAAGACTTTTTTGGTTGCGGGAAAGCACACGATGCTTCGTATTGGATGGCCCTGATTAGGCAATCACTTGTGGCTGGTTTTATTCGTAAAGACATTGAGACCTATGGTCTTTTAAAGCTTACTAAGCGAGGCTTAGAATACTTAGAGAAGCCTACTTCATTTATGATGACAGAAGATCATAATTTTGATGTCAAAGACGATGGCTCTGTGATTGTAAATACCAAGAGTTCTGGCAACACAGCAGACGACCGTCTCTTTAAAATGCTTAAAGACGAACGCAAAAAAGTTGCCACCAAGCTTGGTTTACCACCTTTTGTAATTTTTCAAGACCCTTCGCTAGAAGATATGGCTCTTAAATACCCTATCTCTCTGGAGGAATTGTCTAATGTGCATGGAGTGGGAGAGGGCAAGGCCAAAAAATATGGGCAGTCATTTGTGAGTTTAATCGATTCTTATGTGACAGAGAACGATATAGAAAGACCCGATGATTTTGTTGTAAAGTCGACGGGAATAAACAGTGCGCTCAAGTTGTATATCATCCAGAATATAGATCGCAAATTGCCGCTAGACGATATCGCTTCGGCCAAAGGCCTAGAGATGCCAGACTTTATAAAAGAGATGGAGGCTATTGTTTTTAGCGGGACAAAACTTAACATCGACTATTGGCTAGAAGACATCCTTGACGAAGATCAGCAAGAAGAGATACACGATTATTTTTTAGAAGCAGAAACCGACAAAATCGACGAGGCCATAAATGAATTTGATGGTGACTACGACGACGAAGAGCTGCGCTTATACCGAATCAAGTTTATTAGCGAGGTAGCTAATTAATACAACTGGCTTGATTTTTTCTCGAATTTGAATTGTACCTTTGCACCCTTAAAACGTACAATTATGCAAGACGGAATTTACGCAAAATTCACAACGACAAAAGGAGAGATTCTCGTAGAGCTCACTCACGATAAAACGCCCGGAACGGTAGCAAACTTTGTTGCCTTGGCAGAAGGTAATTTAGAAAACGAAGCCAAACCTCAAGGCACGCCGTATTACGATGGTTTAACCTTTCATAGAGTTATTCCAGATTTTATGATCCAAGGGGGAGACCCTCAAGGAACTGGTGCTGGTGGCCCAGGTTATAATTTTGACGACGAGTTTCATCCAGAATTAAAGCACGATACACCAGGCATACTATCCATGGCCAACGCCGGACCAGGCACCAACGGTAGTCAGTTTTTTATCACCCATGTAGAAACCCCATGGCTCGATAACAAGCATACTGTATTTGGTAAAGTGATAGAAGGAATGGAAGTCGTTAATACGATCGCACAGGGCGATACTATAGATGCTATCGCAATTATTCGTCAAGGAGAAACAGCTACCAATTGGAATGCAGTAGAGACTTTTAGACAGTTTAATGGTGCAAAAGCAGAACGCGAAGCAGCAGCCAAAAAAGCACAAGAAGATGCATTAAGTTCTTTATCAGAGGGATTTGAGAGTACAGAAAGTGGTTTGCGTTACCAGATTATTCAAAAAGGAGATGGACCACAAGCTCAAAAAGGACAGAATGTAGCAGTGCATTATAAAGGGATGTTTCCTGATGGACAAGTTTTTGATTCGTCGTATCAGCGCGGTAATCCAATTGAGTTTCCTGTTGGAATGGGGAACGTTATCGCTGGTTGGGACGAAGGAATTCAGTTATTAAAAGTAGGCGATAAAGCCCGTTTTGTAATTCCTTCAGACCTAGGATACGGAAGCCGTGGTGCTGGCGGAGTGATTCCTCCTAATGCGACCTTAGTGTTTGATGTAGAACTAATGTCTGTATCTTAATTACAATAAGAACATTAATACAAATAAAAAAAGCCCGCTTTTAAGCGGGCTTTTTTTATACCTGAGCGTCTACCGTATCGGTAACTACATAATATCGAGGATCGTCTATAGATCGTTCTATATGGTTATTAAAACCGGGATTGGCTTTGGTGAGCAATGCAATACAGTCTGGGCTAAGATGCGTTAAGACTACATCTTTACCCACTTGTTCGTATTTGTTTACGATGCCTCGTAAGGCCTCAATTCCTGAGTGGTCACTAACTTTGGATTCTATAAAATCAATCTCGATTTTCTCCGGATCGTTTTGAGGGTCAAATTTGCTGTTAAAATTTTGTACAGAACCAAAAAACAAAGGCCCCCATATTTCATAAACCTTGGTGCCATTCTTTTTGGTAAGCTTGCGAGCACGAATCATAGTGGCGTTCTTCCAGGCAAAAACCAAAGCGCTAATAATTACACCTGCTATTACAGCAACGGCTAGATCTTTCCACACAGTAATTGCAGAAACAACGATTAGTACAATGGTGTCGGCCAGCGGGATTTTATGCAAGATTCTAAAACTACTCCATGCAAACGTTCCTATTACCACCATAAACATAACGCCTATCAAAGCCGCGATAGGGATTTGTTCTATCAGTGGAGCTGCAAATAAAATAAAGCATAACAAAGCAATTGCAGCCATAACACCAGAGAGCCTCCCGCGACCTCCAGAGTTTACATTAATTATAGATTGCCCGATCATAGCACAGCCACCCATTCCGCCAAATAAGCCGTTTAAGATATTGGCGCTTCCCTGCGCCACACATTCTCTGTTTCCAGATCCGCGACTCTCGGTAAGTTCGTCAATCAGGTTTAGCGTCATTAACGATTCTATAAGTCCAATGGCGGCAAGCACAAAGGCTGTAGGCAGAATTGTAGATAGGATATGCCCATCGAGCGTGCCAAATAATTCGAAGATTTGCCATTGAAACTGTGGCAATCCACCTTTTAATCCTGAGCCTCCGCCGTCTCTTATAAAAGATCCAACGGTTCCTACATCTAGCTTGGCAAAAATCGCAATGGCCGCAACTACGATTATGGCAACGAGCGCAGAAGGAACTTTCTTTGTGAGCTTTGGTAAACCCCACATAATTCCCATAGTGATTGCGATTAGCCCTAACATAATAAGAAGTGGAGTCCCAGCTAGCCAAGATTCTTCGCCACCAGATTTTACTTTAAACAGCTCTAGTTGAGACAAGAAAATCACAATTGCCAAGCCGTTTACAAAGCCCAACATTACCGAATGAGGTATTAGCCTAACAAATTTTCCGAGCTTTAAAGCCCCAGCACTTATCTGAATCAGCCCCACCAAGAGCAAGGTGATAAACAGCCATTGGAGGCCAAGAAGTTCTACTGGTTGTTCGAGGGTCAAGCCCACGGCATTTCCTTTGGCCACTAAGTGTACCATCACCACGGCCATAGCCCCTGTAGCTCCAGAAATCATTCCAGGCCGCCCACCAAAGAAGGCGGTTACAATTCCCATCATAAAAGCGCCATAGAGTCCTACCAATGGAGGCACATCTGCCACAAAGGCAAAGGCCACAGCCTCTGGAACCAATGCGAGTGCAACGGTGATTCCCGATAAAATATCGTTCTTAGGATTCTTGGTAAAGTTCTTTAAAAAAGTCGTCATGGCTTTGGGCTAAAAAGCCGCAAATATACAGCTTTAGAATTTGCCAAAACCAAAGTAGCTTAATGAATCAGTCTGTAGACTTCCACTTAATATTACAGCCTATGCTAGGTTTCTGGACCTCGCGCTGCGGATGATTGTTTAAGATATTATCTAAGGCCTCTCGTAAATCTCGGCCGTTAGAAGGAATCCCGTTGGCTGGCCTAGAATTATCTAATTGCCCTCTATAAACCAACTTAAGCGAATCGTCAAAAACATAAAAGTCTGGAGTGCAGGCGGCATCGTAGGCTTTTGCTACTTCTTGTGATTCGTCATAAAAATAAGGGAAAGAAAACTTGTATTTACGAGCATTGGTATACATAAGTTCTGGTCCGTCCTGCGGATAATTTACAGCATCATTACTAGAGATAGCAGCAAACCCAAATCCCGTTACTCGATAGTCGTTGGCAACCCGAACAATTTCGTCATTTACATGTTTAACAAAAGGGCAATGATTGCAAATAAACATAATTACTGTGCCTTTTTCTCCTTTTATATCTTGCAAAGACAGGGTTTTAGAGCTTAAAGTGTCTGGAAGGGTAAAGTCGGGTGCAATCGTTCCCAAGGGAAGCATATTGGATTCGGTTCTTGCCATGTAGAGAGATATTATGTTTTGATAATAGGTCGTTTTTTTGCCTGTTACGTTACAGCTAAGATACGGCAGAATTGTTTACTTTTAAGAGCAATCAAACACACTATTATGACCTTAACTTGGGACGAATTTTGCAAAGTAGATATGCGAGTAGGGACGATAATCGAAGTATTAGATTTTCCAGAGGCCCGCAATCCATCCTATAAACTCAGCATCGACTTTGGCGATCAAATGGGAATCAAAAAAAGTTCGGCACAAATCACGACGCTTTACGCTAAAGACGATTTACTAGGCAAACAAATAATTGCGGTAGTCAATTTTCCTAAAAAGCAGATAGGCCCTTTTATGAGTGAATGTCTGGTTTTAGGTGCCGTTGACGGAGCCGACGTAACCTTGCTTACGCCAAATCTAACTACAGCCAACGGCCTTAAGATTTCTTAATTAACTACATCTCATCTCCAAAAAAGATAGCGTTCATGAGTAACTTGTTGGTTCCGTACCAAAAGGCTCTAAAGTTGGTGTTGTCTGTAAAATACACAATGTTTCCACGCCCAAGGCCTTTTATCTTTACCATGGCTGTACCCGCTAACGCCTTTAAGTTTGGTTTAGAAATATAACCACTAAGCAAAGGACTGTTTGTGTAGGTAACAGGGTTGTTATAGCTCTCAGCGTCGGCTTCCATAAACAAGGTGCTGTTTCTAAATGTAGGCAGCATATCCCTAGAATACCCAAAAGCAATAGGGTGGGTGCGGTCTAGTTTGGTCTCGAATATGGCTCCACCAATTACTTGCGCGCCAAAATAGTTAGAGCGTTGCTCAAAGTTAATGTTGGTGGCTGTGTCTTTAACCGTTTTAAACTTGATCTTCATAAGCTCATTGCGATCTAACCAGCGCCCCATATTTTTATAGGCGATTAAGGTTCCTCCACTTTGGACCCAAGTTTTGAGTTTGGCGGCATCGTCTTTGTCTAGAGCAGATCCCCATGAGTTGGGTAAAATAATATCTGTATAGCGACTCAAATCGGTTCTTCCAAAATTGCGGGTGTCTAGTTTGGTGATCTTCATGTCATATCGCGTATCGAACAAATGCCAAATCTCTCCTGCGTCGTACGGGTTCATTCCGTCACCAATCAGGATAGCTACCTTTTGTTTTTCTATCGCTCTAAACTGATTACTCCCTAGGTCTACACCTTGTGTTAGGCCAGTGTTAACTCCATTGATTATCACATGATTCTCTTTGGCCACCGCTTGTAAAAATTGCGTCAGATCAGGAGCACTTAGCTTTTGATTCTGAATAGGAATCAAGATGGTTCCGTAGTCGTAATCTATGCCGTCAATAGAGAATGGTTTCATCGCAACTTTTGCTCTCAAGCCTTTGTTTAGGATGCTGTTTAGCGCCTTGGGCGTGTAATATTCGTGCCATTCCATCAAATAGGCGTAATTACCGGTTTTAATCGTATTTACGGCCATGGGTTGCAAGTCTGAAACAGTTGCTCCCGCGTTGCTCATTGAGGTATTATCGCTATAATTCAAATTAAAAGAGTGCGGAAAAGTCCAAGCAGAAATATCGTAAAATAAACTATCTGTAAACGTAGTACGCACGTCAAACATGGCTTTTACCAATCGGTGCTGTTTTTGGTTCTTCGGAATCACATAGCTATAGCCTTTCTTATACTTTTTACCAGCAATGGTCATGTCGTTTTTTAGCTCGTTAAAGCTAATTTTATGGCGTTTGAGTATCTCTGCAAGATGATACACCTTCGCAGCATCTTTTGTATCTCCAAACACATATGCCCCGCCTTTTGAACCTTCGCGTCGGGCATCATCAAAAAATTGTTTTTGATACCCTAATATTGTTGAGCGCATATTTTTCGCGGCCTCTAAAGTAGAAAGAGCGGCGGTAAACTGATTGCGAATAGTAAAAGGAAAGGTCAAAATTCCGTTGTCGCTCTCTTGAGCATGACCACGCGAAGAAGCTTGTTCAAATAAGATTCCTATTCCGCCATTGATGTCTGGAAAGGTAGAACCCTTTCCATAATAAAAATCGTCAAAGCTTTCCTGGGTGTAATAAAAGCTGCCAATTTTATCTAAGGCTTTGGCATGAAACTGAGCAATTTCACCTGTAAGATCTTGATTTTTCTGAGGCGTTAAAGGATGCGTTCTTGACGGAATCCCTGGCTGAAAAAAGAACGAAGAGTTGGTACCCATCTCGTGATGATCCGTCAAAATGTTAGGATACCATTTATGAAAACTCTCGATTCTAGCTCTTGATTCTGGTAACTGTACAGGCAACCAATCGCGGTTCATATCAAACCAATAGTGATTGGTTCGGCCACCAGGCCAAACCTCAGAATATTCGCGATCGTTCGGGTCTGCATTTATGTTTTGACTCTTGTGCACGTTGGCCCAATACGAAAAACGTTGCAAGCCATCTGGGTTAAATGAAGGGTCTAATAAAATGACGGTGTTGTTTAGCAATGCATCTATTTCTGGACCTTGGGCAGCTGCTAGATAGTAAGCCAGCACCAACGACGCGTTAGATCCGCTGGGTTCGTTTCCGTGTATAGAAAATCCCTGATACACTACAATAGGCATGTCTGGTGACACTTCTTTGCCGCCATCTGTTAATGCCATATGGTCTGTTCTGATGGCATCTATGTTGCTATGATTGTTAGGAGAAGTTACTGTTAAAAGCAAAATGGGTCGTCCTTCGAAAGTGGTGCCCCGGCTCTTTATAGTCATGCGATCGCTAGCTGCGGCCACGGTACGCATATACAATGCGAGTTTGTCGTGTGATATATGCCAATCGCCTACCTGATGCCCCACGACACTCTCTGGTGTTGGTATGTCTGGGTTGTAAGTAACATTAGAAGGTAGGTAATAAGAAAGATCTACTTGATAATCTTGAGCGATGGTTGTGGTTCCGATAAGAACCGCAACCAGGAGGAATAAATTTTTCACAAATTTAAGTTTGAAGGTTGGTTTACGTTTGTTGTGGTTTCTGCTAAACTTTAAAGATAAAAAAAACCGCTGTACATTACTGTAAGCGGCTTGTGTTTAACAATTTATTTAGGACTAAATATCGTCAAATTCGATATCTGTAAAACTCTGCGTCCCGTTTACTGGAGCAGTATCTCCTGTTGGAGTTGTCCCATTTTGATTAGTAACGTCAGACTCTTTTTTATAGTCTTTTTGATGACGTTCACTTATGACTTCTTCGCCTTTTTCGGCAATAATGAAATCGATCATCTCATTTACATTCTCTCGAAAAGTGCTAAAATCTTCTTTGTAGAGATAAATTTTGTGTTTTTTGTAATGAAAAGAACCGTCGTCGTTAGTAAATTTTTTGCTTTCTGTAATCGTTAGATAATAATCTCCTGCCTTAGTGGCTCTAACATCAAAAAAGTAGGTCCTTCTGCCTGCGCGCAAGACCTTTGAGTGGATTTCTTCTTTATCCACCATGTGATGTTCACTCATAGTTGTAGTTTTTTTGCGTACACCAAAAATCTAAAAAAAATACTAATAACCCAACGAATTACTAGATTTCTTTTTCCGACAATTGCTTGCTGACTAAATCCTGATAATAGCCCTTTTGGTTCACAAGTTGATTGTGTGTGCCTTCCTGTATAATTCTTCCTTCTTCGAGGATAATTATTTTATCGGCATTCTTAGCAGAAGAGACTCTATGACTCACAATAATGGTGGTGATGTCTTTAGAGATATGCTTTAGATTTTTAAGAATTTCTTCTTCGGTTTCTGTATCTACGGCTGATAAGCAATCGTCTAACAATAAGATCTGCGGTTCTTTAATAATCGCTCGCGCAATAGATACTCGTTGTTTTTGACCTCCGCTGAGCGTGATTCCGCGTTCGCCTAAAATGGTGTCGTACCCTTTTTTAAAACCTACAATATTGTTATGAACAGCTGCATATTTTGCCGCGGCTTCGATCCTTTCCTGAGAGGCGCTAGACAATCCAAACTTGATGTTGTTGGCAATCGTATCGCTAAACAAAAATGCGTCTTGCGGCACATAGCCAATGGCACGCCGTAGGTCATTTAAATTACATGAGATAATGTTGTTTTCGTCAATCTTAATAGCGCCTTCAGAGACATCGTATAGTCTTCCTAATAATTCGAGAATGGTAGATTTACCAGATCCGGTATTGCCTAAAATCGCTAAGGTTTGCCCTTTTTCTAGGGTAAAACTCACTTCTTTTAACGCGGTAATATTAGTGTCAGGATACGTAAAACTCACTTGATCAAAAGCAATTGCGCCTTCGATGGGAGTAGATTCTGGTTGGATATTGACTATAGAAGGAACCTCTTTTAAAAATTGGTTGATTCGTTTTTGAGAAGCCTCTGCCTGTTGTATCATAGAGGTGACCCATCCCACAACAGCAACCGGCCAGGTAAGCATGTTTACGTAAACCAAAAATTCTACGATAGTACCAAAGTCTATTTGGCCATTGATGTATTGTTTGCCACCTACGTAAATCACCAAGGTATTGCTCAGACCAATTAGCAAAATCATTAGCGGAAAAAACAGCGCCTGAACTTTTACCAAGTCTATGTTTTTGTCTTTGCTTCCTTCTGCGAGTTCTTTAAAGTTATTATAGGTTTGAGGCTCAATTCCGTAGGCTTTTATCACAGAAATACCACTAAAAGACTCCTGTGTAAAGGTGGTAAGTTTGGCCAGATATACCTGTACTATAGTACTGCGCTTATGAATGGCTCTGCTCAATTTATAAATAGCAACAGAGAGTATAGGAAGCGGCGCAATTGCATAAAGTGTGAGTGTAGGAGCTGTATAGAGCATATAACTTATAGTCACTACAAAAGTTGTGAGGGTAGAAGCGCTGTACATTAAGGCTGGGCCTACATACATGCGAACCTTACCCACATCTTCGCTAATACGACTCATAAGATCACCAGTGCGATTTTGCTTGTAAAACGCCAGAGAGAGTCTTTGATATTGCTGGTATACTTCGTTTTTAAGGTCAAATTCTATATAACGCGAAATAACAATGAGCGTTTGGCGCATTAAGAAGGTAAAAAAGCCCGAAACAGTCGCCGCGCCTAAAATCACTAAGATGTTAAAAGTGAGTTCGCTATCTACAGCTGCACGATTGGTAAGATCGTTATCAAAATATTTGCGAACCGTCTCGACAATGTTTCCAATAAAGATTGGGATAAAGAGTGCAAAAATCTTGGCCAATACCGTGATGAGCAATCCTAAGACCAGTCGGCCTCGGTATTTTATAAAGTATTTATTTAGGTATTTGAGCTCTTTCATAACCGAATCGCGGTTAATAACTTATTTTCTGTTTTGAGGGTATTTTTTTGCGAATAATTCAATTTACCACTATTTTTGCACGTTCTTTTTATGGAATCCTAAATACTTATATACGTAATGGCTCAAGCTTTTCCTTTAGAAGCATTAAAAAATGCCGACCCTGTTTTTGGTCAACATTCTTTTGACAATCACGAACAAATCGTTTTTTGCAATGACAAAGATACAGGTTTAAAGGCAATAATCGGAATACACAATACGGTTTTAGGACCCGCTTTAGGGGGTACTCGAATGTGGCAATATGCCAGTGAGGCAGAAGCCGTAAACGACGTGCTTCGTCTATCTAGAGGAATGACGTATAAGTCTGCGATTACTGGTTTAAACCTAGGTGGAGGTAAGGCTGTGATTATTGGTGACGCCAAAACACAGAAGACTCCAGAACTCATGTTGCGCTTTGGCGAGTTCGTACATTCGTTAGGCGGTCGCTATATCACTGCAGAAGATGTTGGGATGAAGACAGAAGACATGGACCTCGTGCGCACGGTAACTCCATACGTGACAGGAATCTCTGAGGCCAAAGGTGGTGCCGGTAATCCTTCTCCCATTACAGCTTACGGTGTGTTTATGGGGATGAAAGCAGCGGCACAACACAAGTTTGGATCTAACGATTTAGACGGTAAAGTGGTGTACGTTCAAGGAATAGGAAATGTAGGCGAGGCCTTAGTAGAACATTTGTGTGACGAAGGCGCCAAGGTGTTTTTGTCTGACATAAGCGAAGAGCGCTTGCAAGAAGTTAGCACAAAGTATGGTGCCACCATTTATCGTGGTAACAACTTATACGCCGAACCTATGGACATCTATGCTCCTTGTGCTTTGGGTGCAACGATCAACGACGACACTGTACATCAAATACAGGCAAAAGTTGTGGCAGGTGCGGCCAATAATCAATTGGCCCAAGAAGACAAACATGGTCTGATGCTAAGAGAAAGAGGTATAGTGTATGCCCCAGATTTTTTGATAAACGCAGGAGGGATTATAAACGTTTATGCCGAACTAGAGAATTACGGCAAGAACGAAATCATGCGTAAAACCGAAAACATTTACAATACAACCCTTGAGATTCTTGCGAAGGCAGATAGTCAGCAAATGACTTCGCATCAAGCGGCTTTCGATATCGCTAAAGCGAGAATCGATCTAAGAAAAAAAGAGCAGTAAACTGCTTTTTAATTTTTTCCTACTTTTGAAGTCTCTCAGAGACATGAGTTTTTAATAAGTTCTTTTATACTATGCTTACCAGAAGACATATTCGTATTAAGGTTTTACAAAACATTTACGCTTTTAATAAAACCGATCATGGCGATTTGGCCAAACAAGAAAAGTTTTTGGTATATAGTATCGAGCAAACTCGCGACTTACACTTGCTACTTTTGGCATTATTGGCAGCTATTCATAAGCATGCTCAGACACAGATCGAAAAGCGAAAGCAGCTACACCTTGCCTCTAAAGAAGATCTTAACCCAGATCGATCTTTTGTAGACAATCCTATCTTTAGCAAAATTTCTGACAACCCTTTTTTGGCCGATTTGGTAAAAAAGCAAAAACTAGATGTTTGGGAGCACGATAACGAGTATGTGAGCTTGCTTTATAAAGATTTAATCGCTTCTGAATTGTACGAGGATTATTTGGCTAAACCAGCCAAAACACTAGAAGATCATAGACAATTTGCGGCAGACATGTTTAAAAAGATAGTTGCGCCAAACGACAAGTTGTACGACTATTTAGAAGACAAACGCCTTACTTGGCTAGACGATTTCCCTTTAGTAAATACGGGTCTTGTTAAAATGCTAAGAAAAATTTCGCCAGCGACAGAAGACTCTCAAATTGTTCCGGACTTGTACAAAAACGACGACGATCTTGATTTTGGGATAAAACTGTTTAAAAAGGTTGTCTTAAAAGACGAAGAACTTACCAAAGATGTGATCCAAAAAACACCAAATTGGGATAAAGAGCGCATCGCAGATATGGATATGATTTTGATAAAAATGGGCTTGGCAGAGTTCTTATTTTTCCCTTCAATTCCGGTGAAAGTGACCATCAACGAATACCTAGAAATAGCTAAAGAATATTCTACGCCAAAGAGCAGTATTTTTATTAATGGTATTCTAGACAAGTCAATTGGGGAGTATACCGCCAGCAAACGCCTGAATAAAATAGGGCGAGGGCTTAGATAAATTTAAAATTTTGGTTAATTTAGCCACTCTGAAAAAAATTAAATAATAAAAAGATGAAAAAAGCAATTTTGATGTTAGCTGCCATCGCAACTTTGGCACTTACTTCTTGTAAAGATAATGCTGCCGCTAAAGTAAGCGACGCGAATGTAGAGGCTGGTGTAAACGCAGCCACAGATGCTGCTAAGTTTCCAGTAATGGAATTTGCAGAAACTGAATACGATTTTGGAACAATCGATCAAGGTACCGCCGTTGAGCATTTATTTAAATTCAAAAACACGGGAGACGCTCCATTAGTAGTTGTAGACGCTAAGTCTAGCTGTGGATGTACTGTACCAACATGGTCTAGAGAATCTATTCCTCCAGGAGGAGAAGGTGAAATGTTAGTTAAGTTTAACGGTTCTGGTCAAAATCAAGTGAGCAAGACTGTTACTATTACTGCTAACACTCAGCAAGGAAAAGAGCTTATTAAAATTAAAGCTTTTGTAACTCCTAAGCCTGGTGCTGCTGGTGGATCGCCTATTCAAATTAACTCTTCTGGTAACTAAGAAGATAATTTAAAGAACACCCAAAATGGGAGAAGGATTCCAAAGTTTATTGCCCTTTATTTTAATGTTTGTGGTCGTGTATTTCTTTATGCTACGCCCACAAATGAGACGTCAAAAACAAGAAAAGCAATTTGGCGCTGCTCTTAAAAAGGGAGACCGTGTTGTCACTAAAAGTGGTATGCATGGTAAAATACTAGACTTAAATGAAGACGGGACCTGTATTATTGAGACAGGAGCAGGAAAGGTTAAGTTTGAACGTTCTGCGCTCTCGATGGAGATGAGTGCAAAACTCAATCAACCACCCGCCGTTAAAAGCAATAAGTAAATAAGTCTTACAATAAAAAAAGCCACTCAATGAGTGGCTTTTTTTATTTCATATTATTTCTAAAAACGATACCCAACGCCAACGCCACCTCTAAAAAAGGCATCTGGCCCAGTATCGGTAGATCCAAGATAACGACCTGCACCTAGGTTTATGTCGAGCACAAATCCATTATTGCTTACCCATTTTTGTCCTAGGCTAAAGCCAATTCCAAAGTTTGTCCAGTTTTCGTTGCTTACAAACTCGTCGTTTTCGGTATAATATTCGTCATAGTCTTTACCGCCTGCGAACTGCAACAGCCCCTCTGCATAAAATCCTCTTGCTCCGTATTCTTTTTTGTTAAAAAAGTATTGTCTGTAATAGGGTGTTATTGCAAATTTCTGGAAGCCTTCGATAAAATCTGTATCCGAATCAAGCGAAATCCACCCAGTCGCACCAACTCCAGAATATTTGCTTATTACATATTCATAACTCACATCTATAGCAGGAACTATCAAAGCTTCTAATGCATCTAAACGTAATTCATGTCGTCTCTCTTGTAAGTTTTTAGGTTGATCTTCTTGATTTTGGGCCATAGCAGAGGCCGTAATGCCGCATAGAAGCAGCAAAGCAATTTTCTTTTTCATAAAGTTTTTTTTTAGACCTAGTCTTTTATTAAGACAGACCTTTTTGAATTAGGTTGCGTTTAAACCCAACTGTTCTTTTAACAATCTTTGTAATGCTTGTAACAGCAACAACAAACGTGCCTTTATTTTTGAGCGAGGAGTTTGGCAATGGTAATTATGACCTCGGTAGCCTTTACCATACTTTCTGCAGGAACATACTCATACCGGCCATGAAAGTTATGCCCGCCAGCAAATATATTTGGACAGGGAAGGCCTTTAAAACTTAATTGCGAGCCATCGGTTCCGCCTCTGATAGGTTTAATTGAAGGCTCGATGTCAAGTGCTTCCATGGCTTCTTTTGCCAATGCGACTATATGCATGACGGGTTCTATCTTTTCGCGCATATTAAAATACTGATCTTTCACCTCTACACTTATGAGTTCCTGATCGTGCTGGCCGTTTAGTTCGGCAGCGACTTTAAACATCATTTCTTTTCGCGCTTCAAAATGTCCCTTATCGTGATCGCGAATAATGTACTCTAGCTTGGTCTCATCAACTCCGCCAGAGACGCCATGCAAATGAAAAAATCCTTGCCTGTCTTCTGTATGTTCTGGAGTCTCTAATCTAGGGAGTGAGTTAATATAGTCTGTAGCGATATACATACTATTAATCATTTTGCCTTTGGCATAACCCGGATGCACTATCTTTCCTTTAACGGTCACAACTGCGCCTGCCGCATTAAAGTTCTCGTATTCTAATTCGCCTATTTGGCTACCGTCCATCGTGTAAGCCCAATCTGCTCCAAATTTTTCTACATCAAAATGATGTGCTCCCCGTCCAATTTCTTCGTCGGGTGTAAAGCATACGCGCAGGGTACCATGTTCGATTTCTGGATGATTTATTAAATACTGCATAGCTTCCATAATCTCTGTGATACCAGCTTTGTCGTCTGCTCCTAGCAGGGTGGTTCCGTCTGTCGTGATTAAGGTTTGGCCTTTGTATAACAATAAATCTTCGAAATAATCTGGAGAGAGCACAATATTTTGCTCTTGGTTGAGCAGTATATCATTGCCGTCGTAGTTGTCTATGATTTGTGGTTTTACATTAGCCCCTGTAAAATCTGGTGTGGTGTCAAAATGAGCTACAAACCCTATTGTGGGAATGTCTTTGTCACTATTGCTAGGCAAGGTTGCCATCACATAAGATTTGTCGTCAATACTCACGTCACTCATGCCCATATCGCCAAGTTGCTTATATAGCAAATTGGCTAAGTCCCACTGTTTTTGAGAGCTGGGTGTGCTGTCGCTTTTTGGGTCGCTTTCTGTGTCTATCGTAACATACGATACAAAACGGTCTATGAGGTTTTTTTGGTCAATCATATAAAAAATAATATGCAGGGTTGTTCTTCAAAAATAGGCATAACGTCATTGACAGCCAAGAGATATATTGTGTTATAAGCTGTTTTCTTTAAAGCTTATAAATCGTATTTTTGCCAAAACTTTTTTAGATGTACAAGGCACTCCTTAGACCGTTATTATTTTTATTCGACCCAGAAAAAGTGCATCATTTTAGTTTTAAAAGCATCGCTTTTATGAATCGATTGGGTTTGGGCGGTCTGTTTAAGAGTTGTTATCAAGTAAATAATTCAGCGCTAGAACGCGAAGTGTTTGGGTTGCGCTTTAAAAACCCTGTCGGACTCGCCGCCGGTTTTGATAAAGATGCCAAGCTCTACAATGAGTTGGCAAACTTTGGATTTGGCTTTATCGAAATAGGAACCGTCACTCCCAAACCTCAAGAGGGAAACCCTAAAAAACGACTTTTTAGACTCCTGAGTGATAGCGCAATCGTAAATCGAATGGGTTTTAATAACAAAGGGGTAGAAGAAGCAGTAAAGAATTTAAAGAAGCGCAAAACACAAATCATTATTGGCGGAAACATTGGCAAAAATAAAGTAACCCCAAACGAACAGGCTACAGACGATTACGTAAAATGTTTCGAAGCCTTGTTCGATTATGTAGACTACTTTGTCGTAAATGTTAGCTCGCCCAATACGCCAAACCTCAGAGCCTTACAAGACAAAGAACCGCTCACAGCATTGTTGTCTACTTTGGTTACCCTCAATAACAAAAAAGACAGCCCTAAACCCATTTTATTAAAGATTGCACCAGATCTTACAGACGGGCAATTACAAGATATCATAGACATTGTGGCTGCTACCAAAATCGATGGTGTTATAGCAACGAACACGACTATTTCGCGAGACGATTTAAGTACTTCTCAAGCCGATTTAGAGGCGATAGGTAATGGTGGTGTAAGTGGTAAACCCTTGAGTGGTCGCAGCACAGAGGTGATCAAGTTTTTACATGATAAAAGCAAGGGAGCTTTTCCTATAATCGGTGTTGGTGGAATACATTCTGCCCAAGACGCACTAGACAAACTTGACGCTGGCGCAAGTTTAGTACAGTTATATACTGGTTTTATTTACGAAGGTCCAGCGCTTATCAAACGCATTAATAAAGCAATTCTTAGCGCTTAATCATTTTTTTAATGCTGCTATTCCCATTGGTGTCTATTACTTGCACTAGGTAAAGACCAGAAACCAAATCGCTTAAGTCTACTTGAAGAGAAGCAGCTTTAACATTGCTAAACTGTTTGATTTGCTTCCCAAGTGTGTTAAAGATTGTAATGCTCGATAAGCTGTTATTTTTAGCTTCGATGTTCACAACATCTTGAGCAGGATTTGGGCTTATAGTAAATTGTCGCGCACTATTTTCTTCTATGTTTAATAAACCGTCAAAAGTGATAGTTAAGGTGCCAATTTTGGCACTCGAGAAAGGCGTTACTCCTTGTAAACTGCTAATATCAGCTGCAGGAGAGGTATTCATATTAGGCGAACTGTAATCGGTCCCGCTATCGGTCCCAGCATCGTAAGGGTACAAATCAATGACAATTTCGTCTTTCCAATTTCCTGGAGATTCCAATAGATCAATACCACTAATGGCGATCATCCAATCTGGACTGGGCGCTATCATAGACGCTAGCGTTAATAGCGAATAATCTTCGCTCACAGTAAGGCTTGATATTTCGATACTACCTCCAGCCGTAGCAAGAGCTGGACCATTAATTGTTTGGTCTGCCGTTCCTGCGGTGATGGCCGCGTTTACCTCGTTAAAGAACACGGTATTGCTGCCCAATTCTGCGATGTCTTCTACACCAGGCGAGGCCGTTTCTCCCATTTGCAAAAAGCTAACAGTATTGTTATGAGTTGCCCCAACAAGTCTTGACCAATGCGCACCAGCAGGCAAACTGCCACTCGAATGAGGGTGCGCAGCCTGAGACCAGTTGCTTTCAAAAGTTATCGAATACACTGCATCTTGACCATAGCCAAGAACGCAAAAGGTTAAAAAGAACGAGGTTAGTATAATTCTTTTCATAGCAATTAATTTTTGAACGTAGTCGTAAATAGAAACGAATCATTACACGGATTAATGCAAAAAAGTTAATTTTAACAGATGGCAGAAAATCTCTACTATTTTGTGTTGGCTACTTTGACTTTGGCCATGTCGCCAGGACCAGATAATATTTATGTTTTATCTCAAGGCCTTTCTAACGGCTACAAATATGGAATTGCCACAACCGCCGGGCTCATCTCTGGTTGTATTGTTCACACCACGTTACTCGCTTTTGGGATGAGTGCGATAATCGCTGCGTCGCCTACCATTTTTTGGACTATTAAAATTGCTGGCGCCTGTTATTTGCTGTACCTAGCTTTTAAAGTTTGGCGGAGTCACGAAGGGATAAAGTTGGGGGAGAAAGCAAATAAAATGACTTATAGCCAACTCTTTTGGCAAGGGGTAATTATGAACCTGGTAAACCCAAAAGTGATTATTTTCTTCTTGGCATTTTTCCCGGGTTTTCTGTGGGATTTAGAGGGTAACACGGTGATGCAATTCTATATTTTAGGAGGCACTTTTATGATAACCTCCTTTATTGTTTTTAGTGCCATTGCGATATTGGCGGGCAAGTTGTCAGAACAATTGCAAAAAAAGCAACACGTCGCCACTGTTTTTAAATGGTTGCAAATCGTAGTATTCGTCGGAATCGCAGTCTTTATTTTATTACCAGATTTTGAATAAGTCGCTGCGCCTAACGGCGGAATTGTTTGCGCATAATTGTATATTTGAATGATGCAAAAAGTAAAACTCATCGAGTGTCCTAGAGACGCCATGCAAGGAATCAAAGATTGGATTCCAACACATGAAAAAGTGCAATATATTCAGTCGCTTTTACGCTGTGGTTTTGATACAATTGATGTGGGTAGTTTTGTATCGCCCAAAGCGATTCCGCAGATGAAAGACACTGCCCAAGTACTAGAATCGCTAGACTTATCTGATACCAAAAGCCATTTGCTGGCCATCGTTGCAAATCTTAGAGGGGCACAGGATGCGGTAAAATTTGATCAGATTAAATACTTGGGATATCCGTTTTCTATATCAGAGAATTTTCAGATGCGTAATACCCACAAAACCATTGCCGAATCTGTCGTTACGCTTACACAAATCTTAGAGGTAGCAAATGCTGCCAATAAAGAAGTGGTCGCGTATCTATCGATGGGATTCGGAAACCCCTATGGAGACCCTTGGAACGTAGAGATCGTTGGGGAATGGACAGAAAAACTCGCAGCCATGGGAGTGACTATTTTGTCGTTGTCTGATACGATAGGCAGTAGCACTCCAGAGGTAATAGATTATTTGTTCTCAAATCTAATAGAGAAATATCCCACCGTAGAATTTGGAGCCCACCTACATACAACACCCAGCAGTTGGCACGAAAAAGTAGATGCAGCTTATAAAGCGGGATGCAGAAGATTTGATGGAGCGATTCAAGGGTTTGGAGGTTGCCCAATGGCAAAAGACGAACTCACTGGCAATATGCCCATGGAACGTATGATATCTTATTTTACAACTCAAAAAGCGAGTATTGATATCGCTACTATGAGTTTTGAAAGCGCCTATAACGAGGCCAATAAAATCTTTTTAAAATACCACTAGCATGAGATCGATTATAGGATTTTTTATCACAGGCCTTTTACTTAGTAGTTGTTCTGCAACCAAAACAGCCGGAAGTTCAAAAAAAGACGATGGGCAAATTACTTTTAAAGTGATTCAGCTTAACGATGTGTACGAGATTGCACCTTTGGGAGGTGGGCTTTATGGAGGTTTATCTAGAGTTGCTCATGTGAGAGACTCCTTGCTTGCTATACAGCCAAATACCTATACGGTGATGGCTGGCGACTTTTTAAATCCGTCATTAATCGGCACCTTAAAGCTAGATGGCGAACGCATATATGGAGCGCAAATGATCGAGGTGCTTAACGCCATTGGAGTAGACTTACTCACCTTTGGGAACCACGAATTTGATATTGGACAAGAAGCCTTGCAAAAGCGATTAAATGAATCCAATTCAACATGGATTTCTGCTAACGTACGTCAGAATACAGAAAACGGAACCTCGCCTTTTGCCAAAGTTAGAGATATTGGGATATTACCGTTAAAAGACACGTATACCTTGCCCATAAAAGATTCAGATGGCACTATGATCAATGTTGGGTTCTTTTCTGTAACTATAGATTCTAACCCTCAAGATTTTGTGTCGTATCTAGACCCCTTTACGGCTTCAGAGAAAGCAGTTTCTGTTTTAGACCCAACCACCGAGGTGATCATAGGGTTGACCCATTTAAAAGTAAGTGACGATGTAAAACTTGCTAATAGACACAAAGCCATCGATTTTATTATGGGAGGACACGAGCATAACAGTATGTTGGTACCAACCGATAATGCCATTGTGGCCAAAGCAGATGCCAATGCAAAAACGATTTATATCCATACGTTTACCTACAACAAAAGCACGCAGAATTTGAGCGTAGATTCTCATTTGCTTCCTATAGACAACACTATTACTTCGCAACCTATGACCAAAGCGATTGTAGATAAATGGAGCGCCATTTTGCGCACCAAAATCATGGAAGTAATAGACGATCCAGATGCGGTGATTTATCAGGCAGATACGCCTTTAGACGGGACAGATAGTGCGAGCAGAGGGATTCAGACCAATTTAGGTGGAATCATCACTGCAGCCATGGCGAAGGCTTATAGCAATGAGGTTGCGGGTGCTATCGTAAATGGAGGCTCGATAAGAATAGACGATTTATTATCGGGACCCGTGAACAGTGTCGATATTTTTAGAGTGCTTCCTTTTGGAGGCTCCGCGTTAAAAGTATCTATGACCGGTTCTCTGTTAAAAGAGGTATTGGATTACGGGTGGAGTAGTGCCGGAACAGGAGCTTATTTACAACATTATAATCTTACAAAAGATGCCCAAGGGGCTTGGCAAGTTGGTGGGCAACCCATAGACCCAGAAAAGGTATACGAACTTGCGGTGAGTGATTTTTTACTCAAGGGATTTGATATTCCATTCTTAACTCCAGATAACCCTGGAGTGTTGGGAATTTACGAACCCAAGGCTAACGAAATGGCCTATGATATTCGTAAAGCAGTAATCGATTACTTAAAAAATAAATAGGCGTAAATTCTTTACTATTAAGGGGTTAATTCGACCCTGCTACTTCTTATTTAAAATAATTCTAAATAGTCTTGTGTAGTTGCAAATCGTGCTATAAATTTGCGGCCATAATTACACCTATTTATAATTAGTCTAAATAAAAATAAATGAAAAATATAATTACGGCTGCTGCTTTTTTGATCACATCTCTAGCGATAGCACAAACCCCTCAAGATACAATCACATTTGATCCTCAAAAACAAATCAATGCTGCTCAAAGGCTACTTTCTGGCAATTATGGTAAAGCTGTCACGGTAGGCGCTTATGGCGAAATGACCTACAATCAACCTGAATCTGGTAACGGCGAGCTAGACGTACAGCGTTTGGTGTTGCTTTTTGGTTATAAGTTTGACGAGCGTACTCAATTTGTTACAGAAATAGAAGTAGAGCATGTAGAAGAAGTTTTTGTAGAGCAAGCCTTCGTAAACTACGCAGTGAGTAATAACGTAAGCCTGCGTGGTGGTCTCATGTTGGTCCCTATGGGAATCATTAACGAATATCACGAACCTACAACTTTTAATGGGGTAGAACGACCAGCCGTACACAACTCGATTATTCCTACTACCTGGAGAGAACTTGGGGTTGGTGTGACAGGCCGATTTCCCGATGCTTCGTTGAGCTACCAGGCGTATGTGTTTAATGGCTTTAAATCTACGGCGCTCAATGATGATGGCGAAGTGACTGGCTTTTTAAAAGGGAGCAATGGGCTTCGCGGAGGCCGTCAAAAAGCGATTAAATCTACAGTAGATACTCCCACACTTTCTGCCAAAGTAGATTATTACGGAATGCCAGGACTGCGTTTAGGGTTGGCCGGATATTTTGGTAAAACCCAAGCCACCGATGAGGTAGAAGACTTAGACGGTGCCAACATTGGAATTAGCATGGTAGGCTTAGATGCACGTTATGCGTTTAAGAAGTTTACAGCAAGAGGCGAAGTGCTTTATGCGTCGCTTAGTGATACCGACGATTACAACGCCTTAACGGGTCGTGATTTGGGGAGTGCACTTTTTGGTTATTACTTAGAAGGAGCGTATAATTTATTGGCCCTTAATGCGAAGCAGAAGCTATTTGTATTTGCTCGCTACGAAAACTACGATACGCATAATAAAACGGCGGGTAGCTTAGTGCAAAACGATGCATACAACAGAACAGATATCACAACAGGTTTGTCATATCATATCGCCCCTGGTGTGGTCTTAAAAGGAGATTATCAAATTCGAGACAACAAGGTAGATGGCGGCGATGTTCAAAATAGATTGAACTTTGGAATTGGAGTCTGGTTCTAATTAAATACTTTTGCAAAATGAAATTATTCGCGCTTTCAATATTTTCTTTATTCCTTGTTTTACAAGGGTTTAAACCGGCAGATCCTGTGATTAAAAAGGCCGACAAAGCAATGGCCAAATATTATGACACCAAAGGCCTACGCAAAGAATTTATTACGATTCCGCAAGAGATTAATCAAGAGGTGCCGTCTGATTTTTCGGAGGGTACCTTTTTTAAGATATATGCAGATCAGGAACATTTAGGCTATGGCTTTATTGGTAATGCGCCAAGTAAAACCGCCGACTTCGATTACTTAGTGCTGTTTACACCAGATTTGATTATCGCAAAGAGTAAAGTGCTTATTTATCGCGAAGAATATGGGGGTGAGATAAGCAGCAAACGCTGGCTTAAACAATTTGACGGCAAGAATGCCCAGAGCGGTGAGCTTAGATACAATCAAGAAATCATTCCTATAAGCGGTGCGACTATTTCTGTGCGAAGCATGACCAAAGCCGTTAACGAGCTCTTAGGTAGTCTTAAGTATTTACAACAAAACAAAGTGCTATAATGCAATTAGACGGCCTTATACATGATCTTCCACAAACTGCAAAGTTGTTTTTAACAGCCTTTGTAATTGTGCTTTCTATAGGGTATGTGACGGGATTAATGTTTGTAACGCAGACAGATTCACATACTCCAGTAGGAATGGAGCAAAACTACCTGGGTAACGAAGCTGTCGAATCACCAGAGGTGATGAAGTTCGAAAAAGGAGAACGCGAGATGCTTACTATTTTACATACGCATATACTTTCGTTGTCTTTTATTTTCTTTTTTATGGGAGTCTTAGTAGCAATCACCAGTATTCCCAAACGCCTTAAGGCCGTTATTATGGTCGAGCCTTTTGTGTCTATTGTGCTCACCTTTGGTGGCATATTTTTGTTATGGAAAGGCCAAACATGGGTCAAATACATAGTGATGCTTTCTGGAATCGCAATGACCCTCTGTTATTTTGCAGGTGTATTTGTGGTGCTAAAAGGGATCTGGACCTCTCCAAAAAAGTAATAATCTAAAGAGCGCAAAGCCTAAAGGGATTTTACGTATATTTGCACGCAATTAAATAGCAATCACCTTCCGGCTTCTTCGGAACTAAATTTAATTGCAATGACTGCACACGAAAATAAAATTGTAGGCGAAGGATTAACCTACGACGACGTCCTATTAGTTCCTGGATATTCAGAAGTACTTCCGCGCGAAGTTTCTATTAAAACGAAGTTTACTAAAGAGATTTCTCTTAATGTTCCTATTGTTTCTGCTGCGATGGATACGGTAACAGAAGCGCGCATGGCTATTGCTATGGCACAAGAAGGGGGTATTGGTGTTTTGCATAAAAACATGACCATCGATCAACAAGCCACGAAGGTGCGTCGTGTAAAGAGAGCAGAAAGCGGAATGATAATCGACCCTGTAACGCTTCCGCCAACGGCGGTAGTAAAAGATGCCAAAGACAATATGCGCGAACATAGCATTGGCGGAATTCCTATTATAGACGACAACGGCAAACTTTTAGGAATCGTGACCAATCGCGATTTGCGTTTCGAAAAAAACAACGAACGTCCTATCATAGAAGTAATGACCTCAGAGAATTTGGTCACGACCCACGAAGGAACTTCACTTAGCGATGCAGAGGTTATTCTGCAAGACAATAAAATCGAAAAACTACCCGTCGTAAAGGATGATAACACCCTAATAGGACTTATCACTTTTAGAGACATTACCAAACTCACTCAAAAGCCTAATGCAAACAAAGATAGCTATGGTCGTTTAAGAGTTGCAGCTGCTGTTGGGGTAACTGCAGACGCTGTAGACCGCGTGTCTGCCTTAGTCGCAGCACATGTAGATGCAATCGTTATCGATACTGCACATGGGCATACCCAAGGAGTGGTAAAAGTATTGCAAGATGTTAAGGCAAGTTTTCCTGGACTACAGGTTGTGGTGGGGAATATCGCCACAGGCGAAGCCGCCAAATATTTGGTCGATGCTGGAGCAGATGCCGTAAAAGTAGGTATAGGCCCCGGTTCTATTTGTACCACACGTGTGGTTGCAGGAGTTGGGTTCCCTCAATTTTCTGCGGTTATAGAAGTAGCTGCCGCTATAAAAGGTACGGGTGTTCCTGTGATCGCCGATGGCGGAATTAGATACACTGGAGACATTCCAAAGGCATTGGCTGCCGGGGCAGACTGTGTGATGTTAGGCTCTTTGCTAGCCGGAACTAAAGAATCGCCTGGTGAGACCATTATTTACGAAGGACGTAAATTTAAATCCTACCGCGGAATGGGCTCTGTAGAAGCGATGAGTCAGGGGTCTAAGGATCGCTATTTTCAAGATGTAGAAGACGATCTTAAAAAGTTGGTACCAGAAGGAATTGTAGGTCGCGTACCCTATAAGGGCGAACTCTACGAGAGTATTCACCAATTTGTGGGTGGGCTAAGAGCAGGAATGGGCTATTGTGGCGCCAAAGATATCGATACCTTAAAAGAAATCGGGAAGTTTGTAAAGATTACAGCTTCTGGAATTCACGAGAGTCATCCGCACGATGTGACTATTACCAAAGAAGCGCCTAACTACAGCAGGTAGTTGTCAAAAAACAGAACAAAAAAAGGCCCATAACTTTATTATTCAAACAGTTATAGGCCTTTTTATTTTCTAAAAAGAAGCGTTTATTCCTCTGTAGGAATACCCATCTTTTGCATTACAGCGGCTGTAACATCAAAGTTTTTGTCTAGGTAGGCAAGAGATGCATTTATAGCAATTACTTGCGTATACTGCTGTTCTTTGGCTACAACCTCTAAGGCTTTCCCTATTTTGGTGTATAAAGGCCCCATAAGCTCGTTTTGCTTTATTTGAAGCAACGATACAGAGTTCTCTCTAAACTGCGCCATCTCGTTTTCTAAATTGATAATCTCGTCTTGCTTCGTGCGCTTAATCGCATCACCATAGGTGGTTTCCATTTTTTGGTAGTTGGTGATAAGACTGTCGTATTTAGCCAATTTAACGCCCAATTGGTCGTCTAATTCTTTTCCGTATGCCTGAACTCCGGTCTGTACCTGCTGAATTTCTGGCATTTTACTTAAAATTGCATCAACGTCAATCGTGCCTACTTTAGAAGCGGTTTGTGCTACAGCCCCAAGACTGATCATTAATGAAAATGCGACAATGAATAATTTTTTCATCTGTTCTATTTATTAATTTTTTGCAAATATAATTTTTTGAAGGACAAAAGTGATGCCAAACCAGCGTGTTATGATTTATTTATCAGTTATGCGTTTTCCGCGATGCGGTTGTAAACGATTTCTTAGCTCGGTCACTTTCTCCAAAGAGACGACCATGGCGGCCGATACAAATACTTGACTATGCTCAATGAGCTCGAACCTAGCCTCAGAGATTTGTTCTGCAATGGCGTATTCTTTTAAATGCACCAAGTGGTGTTCTGCGGTTCTTAAGGCGCTAGGGCCTCGAAAATCCCATAATAATTGTGCTTTGTCTGCCATAAATTATTGGCTTTCTGCCACACTGGTTCCGTTTTCTGCAAAGGCCTTAAAGTCTTGTAAATAAGACATGGACTGCTTTTTAAATACTCCTGGCATAAGCCATCCAAAGAGCTTTAAACCAAAATTGGAGAATTTAAATATAGATACAGATCGCCACTCGGTGCTGCCATTGGGTAATTGGGTAAAATAATTTTCTTGAATATTATGTACCCCTTTGGCGTCGTAATTGGCATGAAATTCATTTGGGAAATTATTCTTGGTGATGGTTTCGGTCATTTTTACATGACGCTTGCCCATTTGGTATTCTAGATCCATTTTGGCACCTTCTTGCCCGGGTGTACCAGAAACAAAAGAATAGGATTGCAAGCCTTTCTGCCAGTGCTTCATATTGTCTGCGTTGTCTAGCTTATCTATAACTTCTTCTAGGGGCTTATCGATAATAATTTGACAGGTATACTTCATTAGAGGTTTGTTTAGTTGTACGAATGTAAATTACGCAATTTTTTAAAGCGTTATAATTTTCTTAAAAAATATGTATTTCTGCCGTCTATCGGCTATAAAAGCTTGCACACATCGCCCTTTTTGCTATTTTTGTCTGACCTGAAAAAAAACAATATCTCGTGTTATGAAACACCTACTTCGAATCACTATTTTATGTTTGCTCATCACGCCTAGTGTTTGGGCTCAAACCTTAGAAGAAAAAGTAATTCTAACGGTAGACGACAGACCAGTTACGGCTGGTGAGTTTATGCGTGTCTATGGTAAAAACTTAGAGCTGGTACAAGATCCAGAGCAGAAAGATTTAGACAACTATCTTTCACTTTATGTAGATTATAAGTTAAAAGTAGCAGAGGCTTACGATAAAAAATTGGACACCACCAATTCGCATGCTTTGGAATTTAGAAAGTATAAGCATCAATTGGCAACGACCTATATGTCTATCAATGACGTTACAGACGAATTGATGAAAGAAGCCTTTGGCAGATTAAGCGAACAAATCAAGGCGCGTCATATCGTGATCAATTCGAGTCCAGACGACTTACCACAAGATACGTTGGTAGCCTACAATAAGTTGTTAAAAATTAGAGAAGACGTTTTATCTGGCAAAGAAGATTTCGAAATCGCAGCAAGAAAATATTCAGACGATCCTAGTGCTCCCTCTACAGGAGGTGATCTAGGTTGGTTTTCTGCCTTTAAAATGGTGTATCCTTTCGAGACAGTGGCTTACAATACGCCAGTTGGCGAAACCTCTCAAATACTGAGATCACCTTTTGGATTTCACTTTTTACAGGTGCAGGATAGGCGTACATTGCCTAAAGAGGTGACCGTAGCGCATATTATGATTACGGCAAAAAAAGACGACCCTTCGTTTAATCCAGAAGCTCGTATTGGCGAGATTTATGGCAATCTGCAACAAGGTGCTTCTTTCGAAGAATTGGCCAAGCAATTCTCGGACGACAAGAACACAGCTGTAAACGGCGGCAAACTAAACAGATTTGGCCCAGGACAACTCAACGCAGAGGTCTTCGAAGAACAGGCTTTTGCGGTAGCACAAGTTGGTGCATATTCTGCGCCTTTTAAAACGGATTATGGCTGGCATATTGTAAAGCTATTAGAGCGTCACGAATATCCAACTTTTGAATCTGTAGCACCCCGCTTAAAAAAACAAGTACAGCAGGCGCAACGCTTAGACTTAATTAAGAGTCTTACGGTAGAGGAGCTTAAAGAGCGTTATAATATGTCTTACCCAGATCATCTTATAGAATTTTTTACGGACTTCTTTACAGAAGAAATCACCAAGAAGGAGTGGGTTTATACAGACTCCTTAAATCCTAAAATGAAAACAGTCATTTACGATTTGCCACATGCTACTTATACGTATCATGATTTTGCCGAATTTGTAATGGATAGGCAAAGAAGATCTGCACGTCATGCTACCACCTATGGTGCGGCCAAAGGTTATTTTGCAGAATACGAATTGCAAACGTTGCGTGATTATTTTAAAGATCATCTAGATTTAGAAGACCCAGAGTTTGCAAAAATCGTAAACGAGTATAGAGAAGGGCTTTTGATTTTTGATTTGATGGATCAAACCATTTGGGGCGCTGTAAAGACAGATACTGTAGGGCTAGAAAAGTTTTACCGCGATAACACGCAAAATTATCAATTCAAAAAAAGGGTGAATGCTCTAATCGCGCAGAGTCCCAGCGAAGAAGTTGCCAATCAATTACGCAAGAAATTAAAGAAGGGAGCTTCGCTTTCGAGTCTTAAAGAAGAATTTGCGCAAGAAGATGCGGTGAAGGTAATATTCACTCAAGGGGTCTTTGAAGTAGATGCCCGTGAATTGCCAGAAGGCTATTCGGCAAAAAAAGGAGTTTCTAAGGTATACAATACCAACGACCAATATGCAGTTATTAGTGTAGCTAACATTCTTCCTGAATCTACTAAGCCATTAGAAGAAGTGCGCGGAGCAGTGATGGGAGATTATCAGGTGCAATTAGAAAAAGACTTTATGAAAGGTTTACACGACAAGTTTGATGTGGTGATTAACCAAGAAGTCTTAAATGAAGTAAAGAATAAATACAACTAGTGACGCGTTTTTTTTTAGTAATTATACTATCATCCCTGTTTGTTTCTTGCGAATACTTTAAAAAGGAGCAGCCCAAGGAACCTGTGGCTCGTGTAAACGATTCCTATCTTTTTAAAGAAGATATTCAGTCGCTTATTCAAGAGAATACTACACCAGAAGACAGTACGCTTATTGTAAACAATTACATCAATCGTTGGGCAACTCAGCAATTGCTTATAGATAAAGCGAAGGTAAATCTGCCGACAGAACAATTAGACAATTACGATCAATTGGTAAGCGACTATCGCAACGATTTATATACAAAAGGTTATAAAAACGCCATTGTGACACGGCAATTAGATAGTGCGATTAGCGATATCGAATACCAAGCGTATTACGAGGCCAACAAAGAGAATTTTGTGCTCAACGATAGGTTGTTACAGCTGCGATATATTTATTTGAGCACAGAAAACAACAATTTGACAGAAATCAAGCGAGCACTTACTCGTTATTCAGAAGAAGACAAGGCCCAATTAGACGAGATTGCGATACAATTTATTAGATACTACGGGAATGATAGCACTTGGGTGCGACAAGAATCTGTGATAGAGCAGATTCCGCCTTTGGCGATAGACAACAATTTACAACTGTTAAAAAATTCTAATTACTTGCAATTGCAAGATTCAATAGGAGTATATTTGGTGCAAATTAAAAACGTACTGGGGCGCAATCAAATCGCACCCATGGTATATGTAAAACCCACGATTGAGCAAATAATTCTCAATAAAAGAAAGCTTGATTTAATCAAAAAATTAGAAGCTGATATTACAAAAGATGCGATTAGAAAAAATGACTTTGAAGTATATCAATAAAAATTCCCTGCTAGCATTGCTAGTGGTTTTTGGCATTAGCAACGCTACGGCTCAAGAAGTTGTTCAAGTTGACAGCACTGGAGTAGCCGCAGCTACTAAAACTCAGGATACGGTCAAGGCTTTTAAGAGGTATAAAGTTGACGGAGTAGCCGCCGTAGTTGGCGATTACATAGTGTTAGATAGTGATATCGACAAAAAATATATTGAGATAGAGAGTCAAGGCTTTTCTGTGGCCGATATTACCCGTTGCGATCTGTTGGGCTCTTTGTTAGAAGAAAAACTATACGCTCACCAAGCGGTTATCGATAGTGTCCTTATTTCGGACGATCAGGTAAACGGGGCGGTAGATCAGCAAATTCAGTATATGTTGAGTCAAATTAATTCAGAATCGGCTTTGTTAGATTTCTATAAAAAAGAAACCATGGCAGAGCTTCGTACCGAATTATTTGGTATTAATAAGGCAAATCTTTTGAGTTCAGAAATGCAGCGTACCGTAATCGAAGGAGTAGAAATCACACCAGAAGAGGTTCGTGAGTTTTATGCTTCGATTCCTGTAGACGAGCGACCCGTATTTAGTGCCGAACTAGAAGTAGCACAAATCGTAATTGAGCCAGAAGTTCCAGAGAGCGAAATAGAAAACGTGATAGCAAGGCTTAACGAGTTTCGCGATGGAATCGTAAACAAAGGCGAGAGTTTTGCCACCAAAGCGGTATTGTATTCTCAAGATCCGGGATCGAGCACCAAAGGCGGAAAAATCAGCCTTAAGCGAAGCGATCAATTTGTAAAAGAATTTAAAGATGTTGCGTTCTCTTTACCAGAAGGAGAAGTGAGTGAGCCTTTTGAGTCTGAGTTTGGATACCATCTTTTAATGGTAGACAAAGTTAGAGGGCAAACCAGAGATGTGCGACACATATTGTTGGTGCCAAATGTTACAGAAGCAACAGTAGCCGCGGCAAAAGAAAAAATGGAAAACATTCGAGCTCGCATCGTAGCTGGCGAACTCACCTTTGCAGAGGCTGCAAAAAGCGAATCTGACGAGATTGAGACCAAGAATGATGGAGGGCAATTAATCAACCCTGTGAGTGGGGATACACGTTTTGATCTAACCAAAATGGATCCCACCATGAGTGCTCAAATCTATAATCTTAAAGACAACGAAGTATCGCCTATTTTTACAGATAAAGATCGTACTGGTAAGCGCAAGTTTAAAATCTTGACCGTTACCAATCGCTACGAAGAGCATCAGGCAGATTATTCAAAAGATTACGAAAAAATTAAAGATTTGGCATTGCGCGACAAGCAACGTAGAGCGGTCGAAAAATGGCAAAACGAAAAGATTAAAGAAACCTATGTAAGCGTTAACAAGGACTACGGTAATTGTGATTTCGCTAGTAACTGGTTAAAAAATTAAGTATGTCTGACGTCGCTGCCGTACAACAACTCGTAAAAAAATATCAAGCTTTAAAAGACGAAATCGCCAAGGTGATTGTAGGTCAAGACCAAGTGGTAGACCAAGTATTGCTTTCTATTTTTTCTGGCGGACATGCCTTGCTTATCGGGGTGCCAGGTTTGGCAAAGACGCTTCTTGTAAATACCGTTGCGCAGGCTTTAGGGTTAGACTTTAAAAGAATTCAGTTTACGCCAGATTTAATGCCGAGTGATATTTTGGGTTCAGAGATTTTAGATCAAAACAGAAATTTTACCTTTATTAAAGGCCCCATCTTCGCCAATATTATTCTGGCAGATGAGATTAACCGTACACCTCCCAAAACGCAAGCAGCGCTTTTAGAAGCGATGCAAGAAAGAGCAGTGACAGTGGCTGGAAAGCACTATAAATTAGACCTACCATATTTTGTATTGGCTACCCAAAACCCGATTGAGCAAGAAGGTACTTATCCGTTACCCGAGGCACAACTGGACAGGTTTATGTTTGCGATTAACTTAGAATATCCAAGTTTTCAAGAAGAAGTAACGGTCGTAAAAAAGACCACCTCAGACGAGCAATCTTCTGTAAATAGTTTGTTTACAGATCAAGAGATTATCGATTTTCAGCATTTGATTCGTCGTATTCCAGTGGCAGATAATGTGGTAGAATACGCAGTTACCTTAGTTGGTAAAACGCGTCCAAAAGGCAAAACGGCTCCAGAACAAGTACTTAATTATATCGATTGGGGTGCAGGGCCTAGAGCTTCTCAGTACCTAATACTGGCCGCTAAAGCAAATGCTGCGGTAAACGGTAAGTTCTCTCCAGATATCGAAGACATTCAGAAAGTAGCTGTAAGTGTATTGCGTCACAGGCTTATTAAAAACTACAAAGCAGAGGCAGAAGGTGTCACCATCGAACAAATCATCGAAGGTTTGTTTTAGTCTCTCGAGCGAGATTCCTTTATTTTTTTATCTAATTCTGAATCGTAAAGCGCAACAAACATACTTGCCATCATGTCTTGACGTGAATCGCTAGTATTATTGGTTTGCAAAACCAGTTGGTAATCATGGTCAGGATATAACAACACGCCTTCTTCACTGGTAAATTCGGCTATTTTTTCTAAACCAATCTTGTCTTGATGATTTATGGCTAGCGCTTTAAAAATAATGGTGTCTGCCGTGATGTCTTTAAGCGAGAGCGATTCAGCAAAGGGGTGCAAATGCGTCGCAATATGGTGTAATCGTGTGGTATCTTTTAATTGTAACTGATCGTTTACGAGACTTCTGTAGGTTTGCTTGCCCGGGAATATCACCCAATGCCCAGACATACGTCGCCCGTTGCTTGCCAGATAATTGTGATTTTTGGTCTCTACCGGTATGCAAATGCTAGGGTCAACCTTAGCAGCATCATTTTTAAAGGGCTGCTCGTCATCATAGGGCAGCATGATAAATATAGTACGACTATCCAGTGGTTTGAGCCTTGAATCGTCTTTAGCGTATCCTAGGGTTATTTTATGTTTAAGTTTAAAAACACTGTCTCTTTTATTGTGATTGAGTGACTGAGTGCTCAAATAAAAATATTCGTTGGCTTTAATAGGAAAACCAAACCCTTCTGGAAACTCATAAGATTCCATGCCATTGGTGAGGGTGGCCAGTCTAGGGTAGTGTTGGCCAATTCTATCAGGCAAATTCCATTTAGAATAATAGGTGCTGTCGTAATAATCTACATTGGTGTGGCAGATATAATCGTTAGACAATACGGTTTGTTCGTCTATGGCAAGGGCCTCTGTCTTAAAAGATTGAATCCAAATTAGATCTTCGCTATTAGGATTTACCTGAAAACCCTGCATTACTTTGGGACCTTCCATAGAAGTGTAAATGTTGTCTACCACAAAAGTTGGGGTCACAAATTGCGTTTGGTCAGGCAGATAGGTAATATTCCAAGAATTATCTACCAAGCCCAAGCGATGCGCTAAGGTGGTTTTTACAATGGCCTTATGGCGGTTAGAAAGTTGCAGATAATACAACCCACCACCTAAGATTAAGAGCATTAAAACAACTAGCGAATATTTACCTATTTTTATACGACGCACAAACGAGTATTTACACAAAGATATTTAATAAATGAAGATCGATTACAGCAAACGTATATTTGGTTTAGACCTAATGCGAGCCGTGGCGATTTTATGCGTGGTTTTTTCGCACGCTTTATGGATTTACCCCAACGCCCAAGGGCCTTTAAAGGATTTACTCAGTCTTATGGGGGTATTGGGTGTAGAGATCTTTTTTGTGTTGAGCGGATTTCTTATTGGCGGAATTCTGTACCGGTCTATGGTGCTTAAACCTCCTACAAAGCAATCCATCAAGCAGTTTTGGCTAAGGCGCTGGTTTAGAACCCTTCCTAATTATTATCTGATCTTGGGCGTAAATATGGCCATTGTTTTAATCATAGGCAGAGGGTTGCCCGACCCAGTATGGCCTTATTTTTTCTTTCTTCAAAACTTCGCTTCTTCTATGGATATATTCTTTACAGAATCTTGGAGTTTGCCCATAGAAGAATTTGCCTACTTATTAGGGCCGTTGCTTATTTATATTCTGCTCCGATTCCGACAGAAGAAAAAAGCCAAAGCCACCTTTTTACTGGCAAGCTTATCGATTGTTATTTTCTTTTTAGTCACAAAGATATATTACCATTATTCTCAAAGTATGGTTGCCGATATGTATGCGTGGAGTGAAAACCTAAAGACGGTCACACTTTATAGGATCGATGCTATTTTTTATGGCTTTTTAGGCGTGTATTTAGCGAATAATTATGAGCGATTCTGGAAGCGATACGCTTTGGTTTTTGCAGGTTTGGGCTTCTTTATACTATTGCTGCTCAACTTTGGAATCCCCTATATAGGGTGGTTTATCGAGTATAAACCCATGTTTTGGAATGTCTTTTATTTGCCTATAAACTCAATAGCCATTTTATGTTTTGTGCCATGGCTTTCTACTTGGAAGTCTACGAATCGTTGGTTTAGATTTGGAGTTACGCGCATCAGTTTGATTTCGTACAGCATGTATTTATTGCATTACTCTGTGATTTTACAATTGCTCAATTATTTTATGCCCATTCGAGAATTGTCGTCGTTTGATAAAGTGGTTTATGTTGCGGTTTATTTGCTTCTTACGTTGTTCTTGAGCTATCTGTTATATCAAATTTTTGAAAAACCTATGATGAATTTAAGAGACAAACCCTTCATTTTGAAGCGATTTGGTATAAAGTCCAAAAATTAATTTCGTAATAATTGTTCGGTATTTTTTACGACTTAAAAAATTTTAAGAGTTTATTTTATCGATTTGATAATTCCCACCGTTAAACTTTTGAACAGGCGCTAGTTCACTTAAAAAAATGCTTAAAATTTTGTAATTTCGCCAGACTTCAAAACCAATCACTATGGCATTCGATATTAACATGATTAAGCGTAAGTATGAGCAAATGGCCTCTACGGTAGACAAAGCCCGTGAACTTGTAGGCAAACCTTTAACGCTTTCAGAAAAAATATTATACACACACCTTTGGGATAAAATGCCCAACCAACCTTTTACAAGAGGGAAGGACTATGTAGACTTTGCACCCGACCGTATTGCATGTCAAGATGCGACGGCTCAGATGGCCTTATTGCAATTTATGCAAGCTGGAAAAAGCAAGGTTGCTGTGCCAACTACGGTACATTGTGATCACTTAATCCAGGCCAAGCAAGGTGCTGTTGCCGATTTAAAAAGAGCCAACGAAACCAGTAGTGAGGTTTTCGACTTTTTAGAGTCGGTTTCTGATAAATACGGAATCGGATTCTGGAAACCAGGTGCAGGAATTATTCACCAAGTAGTATTAGAAAATTATGCCTTCCCTGGAGGAATGATGATTGGAACAGATTCTCATACCGTAAATGCAGGTGGACTAGGAATGGTTGCCATTGGAGTTGGAGGAGCAGATGCAGTAGATGTAATGGCGGGAATGCCTTGGGAGCTTAAGTTTCCTAAATTGATTGGAGTGAAGCTTACTGGCGAACTAGACGGCTGGACAGCTTCTAAAGATGTGATTTTAAAAGTGGCTGGAATTCTTACCGTTAAAGGCGGAACAGGCGCTATTGTAGAGTATTTTGGCCCTGGTGCTACCAATTTATCTTGCACCGGGAAAGGAACCATTTGTAATATGGGAGCAGAGATAGGAGCGACTACTTCTACCTTTGGATACGACGATGCCATGGAACGTTTCTTACGTGCTACAGACAGAAGCGACATCGCAGACGAGGCTAATAAAATTAGAGAATACCTAACAGGAGACGACGAGGTATATGCAAATCCAGAACAATATTTTGACCAGGTAATAGAAATCGATCTTTCTACCTTGCGTCCTCACCTTAACGGGCCTTTTACGCCAGATTTGGCCACACCCGTTGGAGAACTTGGGCCTAAAGCAAAAGAAAACGACTGGCCGTTAAAAGTAGAGTGGGGCTTGATTGGGTCTTGTACCAACTCTTCGTACGAAGATCTAACACGTGCAGCTTCTATAGCACAACAGGCCATCGATAAAAACTTAAAGCCTAAAAGTGACTTTGGAATCAATCCAGGGTCTGAGCAAATTAGGTTTACCGCGCAACGCGATGGTTTACTTCAGGTTTTCGAAAACCTAGGAGCAACAGTATTTACAAACGCTTGCGGGCCATGTATTGGGCAATGGGATCGTTCCGATATGATGGGAGACGAGAAAAACACCATTGTACACTCGTTTAACAGAAACTTCTCTAAACGCGCAGATGGCAACCCAAATACACACGCCTTTGTTGGTTCGCCAGAAATGGTGGCAGCCATCGCCATCGCAGGTCGATTAGATTTTGACCCTATGAACGATACGTTGATTAACGAAGATGGTCAAGAGGTAAAATTAGACATACCAAGAGGTATCGAACTACCCCCTCGTGGTTTTGATGTAGAAGACAACGGTTATTTAGAGCCTGTAGAAGACGGTAGCGGTATTGAAGTTAAAGTGAGCCCAACTTCTGAGCGTTTGCAACTGTTAACTCCTTTTGTACCGATTCAAGATTCAGAGCTTCAGGGTGCCAAGTTATTGATAAAGGCTTTCGGAAAATGTACCACCGACCATATCTCAATGGCTGGGCCATGGCTTAAGTACAGAGGCCATTTAGACAATATCGCCAACAATACCTTAATCGGAGCTGTGAATGCCTATAACAAGCAGACCAACTTTGTAAAAAACCAATTAACGGGTGAATACGGCGGAGTTCCTGATACGCAACGCGCATACAAAGCTGCTGGTATTAAAACAGTAGTGATTGGCGACCATAATTATGGCGAAGGATCTTCTAGAGAGCACGCAGCGATGCAGCCAAGACATTTGGGAGTGGCCGCAGTGATCGTGAAGTCTTTTGCTCGTATTCATGAAACGAACCTTAAAAAACAAGGAATGCTAGGGTTAACCTTCCAGAACGAAGCAGATTACGACAAAATTCAGGAAGATGATACCTTTAACTTTGTAGACATTAATGAGTTTGCACCAGGCAAGCCATTAACCATCGAAGTGGTCCATGCAGATGGTAGCAAAGACACCGTGATGGTAAACCATACGTACAACGATTCTCAGATAGAATGGTATCGCGAAGGTTCTGCCTTAAATCTTATCAAGAAGCAAAATGCTTAATAAAACTAAAAACTCCCAACTCGGGAGTTTTTTTTATTCTATTTGATATGTTTTTTAAACACCGCAATATCTTCCTTAATCGTTAAGTCTGGGACATGCTCGGCTAGCGGTATGCCTTTTACCACAACTCCTTTTTGAATCATATAAAGCAGGGCAGTAGGTAATTCTTTTTCTTTGCGGATTGGATGCTCTTCGCAGGCCATTAGTGCTGGATAAATATCTGGGCCGTTAAACTTAAAGAGATTCATACTCACTCTGAGTGTACCAGTAGCATCGCGATATTTTTCTAAGGAATCAATGGTTGGTTTTTCTACGATTTCTTTTAATTCAAAATCATCAGAAAATAGCATCGCAGCAAATTTGGAGATGCGCTCTTCGTCAAAATCCAGGCCATTGCGATCGTAGGCAATTAAGGCATTTGGGATAGCTGTTTTTTTCAAGCTGGACAACGCCTGTACCGAATACAAATTATCGCAGTTGCAAACAGCAAACTCACTTAATCGTAGCTCTCCTATTTGCTCCAAGGCTTGTTGCAGGGCGTCTGCAGTTCCCCATGGTTTTACTCGATGTGATGCTAAATGTTGCATAGCGAGATGGATTCGAACTCCTAAATGCTTGTGATTCCAATCTTGATTGCCATAAACCTTGGCAAAGGGGCCTTGATTTTTTCCAGTGATAAGCACCACTTCGGAATAACCTGCTTGGGCTGCATTCTTAATTAAGTAGTCTAGCATAGGGCGCTGGTCTCCCTCTAAAACGATGAGTCCTTTTTGACCTGCATTAGCAGTAGTCAATTGCGCTTTGGTCAACTGTGCATTGCTGGCAGCTTTCATTCTGGTAGAAGCGCCTCCGGCAAGAATTACTAGGTGTTTCATAGGTTTAATTGATGGGCTCCTTCACTTATATGGACTTGGTATGTTTTGGCTCCAACTCGATCATTCAGCGCTGCTAAAATACCTTCTTTATTAGTATCATCACATAAAATTACCACACAACCTCCGCCCCCTGAGCCAATTATTTTGGCGCCAAAAGCTCCAAGGTCCATCGCCGTCTGTACTATCGAATCAATTTTAGGGGTGGTAATCTTGAGTAAATCGCGAAGCAGGCTATGATGCTTGTACATTAAATCTCCAATGCCTTGATGATTGGCTTGATTAGATAGCACTAAGTCAATCACTTTTTTGGTAATCTCATGATTATTTATCGCAGCCTCGTAAATAGGATGCAGGTAAGAAGGGAGCATACTTGCATGCAGTTTGACCTGACTGCTTTTAGCTCTTTTTACCGAATAAGATTGATCATATTCTTTTAAAATGCCAATGGCTTCTTTGGCTTTCGAGTTTAAATGAGCCAAGCCGCCCAAGGTGTCTTTGTTATCTCCAGATTCGCTTATCAGGATTGTTGATAATGGGACATCAAGGTTTTTTAAGGTCTTGTCTTGATCTGTTTCTATCAAAACTATTCCGCCTACGGCAGAAGTATATTGATCCATCCTGCCACCAGATTCATTGTGTTCTATAGATTCGGCCAAATAGGCCAGGTGACCAAGTTCTGCAGCTGTGTATTTGTTGATATCGCCAAATGCCTTTAATAAAAAAGAAATCCAGGCAACAGTAAGGGCAGAAGAGCTACTAATACCTGCATTTATTGGAATGTCTCCATGCAACGTAATGTTATACCCCTTATCTGGAACAATTCCTTCTCTGCCCAAAACACTCAAGCTCGATCTAAAATAATCTCGGGCTTCTAACTCCTTTGGGCTTTCTTTAATTGGAATAGAGAGCGATGTACCTAAGTCGGGCAAATCGAACTCAAAACGTTGACTTTTATTTGGTGTAGCTTTTATATAAATATAGCGGTCAATGGCACAGGCAATCACCGGCAGGCCAAGATAATCTTGATGATCGCCAAATAGGCAAATCCTGGCAGGTGCTTTTACGTGTATTGAATTAGCCAAATCGCCGATGGGTTTTAATAGGTGTCTTGTCGCCAGTCGTGCGGCGATCTTTTTATCCAGTTACCACGGGTAAAATCTGGAAAGTCCATCGATTCACCGTTGTTTTCTATACTTGCTTCAGACAATGGAGTAATAGCACTCCAGGCCGCCGCATCGTATACATCTAAGGGTGGGGCAATATTGCGTTTGGCAGCTTCTACAAAGGCGTTTAGTACAAAAAAGTCCATGCCTCCATGCCCAGAACCGGTGGCTTTGTCTTCGTATTTTTTCCAGAGTGGATGGTCGTATTTTTCTAGCCACTCTTTAGCATCGTCCCAACGATGAGGTTCAGACTCGCCTTCTATATAGATTCGGCTGCCGTCTACTTCCCAAAGACCTTCGCTTCCTTGCACTCTAAATCCAAGACTATAAGGTCTCGGGCTATTGCAATCGTGCGTAACTATAATGGTCTCTCCGTTGGCTGTTTCTATCATTGAAGTGATAATGTCGCCCTGCTTCCATTTAAGCTTTGCATTGGGGTGATCTTTTCCGCCTACATCAACGATATAGTTATTTAAACCAACGGCTTTGGTCGCCATAGAACTTATAGAAACAAAGCGATTGCCTCGGTTTATGTCGCACATAGTGGCGATTGGGCCAACGCCATGAGTCGGGTATACATCTGCGTTTCTAAGCAACGAATGCTGAGTGCGCCAAGCCGATTCAGAAATGCCTTTTTCGCCAAATTCCGCACCGCGGCCATAAGGGGTTTTACCATCATTAAATTTTACAAAGCGCAAATCGTGTTGATACCCACATCTAAAGTGAAGCAATTCACCAAAAACATTTTGCTTGACCATATTAAGCACAGCCATTACATCACGTCGGTAACATACATTTTCTAAAATCATTAAATGAGATCCCGTTTGCTCGTAAATGTTCACAAGATCCCAACATTCTTCCATGGTGTTAGCAGCAGAAACTTCTACACCGGCATACTTACCTGCAAGCATGGCATCTTTAGACATTCGAGCATGCCACAGCCACGGAGTAGAGATTATCACAGCGTCTACATCGTCTTGTGCTAAGAGGTTTTTGTAATCCATTTCATCGGTATCGAAAATGGCAGGGGCGGCTTGATTGGCCTTCTTAATTTTGTCTTTAGCGATGGTTATTCTCGCAGGATCTATATCGCAAATGGCAGTTACCTGCACATCGTTTCTGTATAATAAATTGGTTAAATGATTGGTGCCTCTAAGCCCCACTCCAATAAGCCCTACGCGAAGTTTTTCTTGAGAATCAAATAACGAACTGGCTAAAGAAATTTCTGGCTGAATGGCAATTCCTGCCCCAATTAAGGCAGTTTTTTTTACAAAATTACGTCTGCTACTCATGGATTTTGGTTTTTGGTGTCTAACAAATGTAAGTCTTATTTGCAGGATTCAAAGGCTTTGTTTATAACATGATTGTAAGGCTTGGCAAAATTTATCGTCCTAAAATAATAAACTAACAACTACCGTGAATTCTATTTGGTTTTTTGAAGACGTAAACCTGTTTTCTATGCTATGCCCTCATAAGTTTAAGGCTTATAAGGCAGAACATGATTTTAACCAGTATCGCAAACAGGACTATATCTATTTTGAAGAAGACAATGCGCGAAAAGTGTATTTGATCGAATCAGGCAAGGTAAAGCTGGGATATTATACAGAAGAAGGCGAAGAGGTGATAAAAGCCATTTTGTCTAAAGGCGAACTCTTTGGCGAAAAGGCTATTCTTGGCGACGACAAGCGAGACGAATTTGCCCAGTCTGTAGACAACGCAACCAGCATCTGCCCCGTAGATGTCACTACCATGCACGATTTAATGCGCGATAACAGAAGCTTTAGCTTTAGGATATATAAGCTTATAGGATTTAGGTTAAAACGCCTAGAAAGACGCTTAGAACTTGTTCTGTTTAAGGATGCAGAAACGCGGGTACAAGAATTTTTAAAAGAACTGGCTAACGATTACGGATATTGTTGCCCCGATACAGGAGATACTGTGGTCAAGCATCCCTATACCCAAAATGATATTGCCAAACTCCTAGGTACTTCACGACCTACACTCAATGCAATCCTTAATAAATTTAAAGCAGACGACCGAATTGATTTCTCTAGAAACGAAATTCGATTAAAATTTTTGAGCTAATGTAAGCTAGCTAACATTTTAAACTTTTCTATAGAATTAGTTTTGACCCATAATTAAAACTTAAATTCTCATGAAAAGAAAAATTTTTGCATTAGCCTGCTTGTCACTATTGTTCGTTGCTTGTAGCAATGACGATGACAACACTGCCACACCAGCTCCAGATGCTGGAACTATTACCGGTGGCCCATTTAACTTTTTTGTAGACGGAACCCCAGACATGGTTAGTGGTATTGCCACAGACCCCGATGCCGTTGGAACCAATCGCTCGTTTGTGATCACAGACGACGCCTTAAACATTTTAGGCTTGCCTCCAACCCTAGCCGATTTAGAAGGAGTAGACTTTGATGGTGCAGGCGTAGGAACCTGCCTAATCTGGTATCTTCGATTTGAAGACGACCTTGAAGGCGCAGAAGTTGGATTAAACGCCAACGACCTTACCGGAACATTCGATTTATCTAACTCGATTACAGTGACGCGCAACGGAGGCCCTGTTGCTGGTGTATTATCGGGCGACCCATTTGTTTTTTGTGTAGACGGTATTACCGATAACGTGAGCGGCATTAGCACAGACCCGGCTGCGGTTGGCACCAATCGAACCTTTGTGATTACAGATGCGGATGGCAACATTCTTGGGTTGCCACCTACGATAGAAGCCCTCGAAGGAGTAGACTTTGATGGCGCGGGAGCTGGCGTGTGTTTAATCTGGTATATGCGTTACGAAGATGGCGTATCTGGGCTAGAACCTGGAATGAATGTAGATGATTTGACAGGTATCTTTAGCCTTTCTAATTCTATTTCTGTTACTCGTAATGCGCCTAACGGCGGAATGATCTCGGGTGGTCCTTTTACCTTTACTGTAGATGGGGTAGCAGATTTTGTAAGCGGAATCACTTTAGATGGTACTCAGACCGGAACCAACAGTACTTGGGTAATCACAGATGATTCTCTTAACATCCTAGGCTTACCACCGACCCTTGCCGATTTAGAAGGTGTAGATTTTGATGCCGCTGGCGAAGGTGTTTGCCTTATTTGGTATTTACGCTTCGAAGATGGTCTAATGGGTGCCATGGCTGGAGAAAACGCAGCAGACCTAGAAGGATGTTTTAGTTTGTCAAATTCTATCACAGTTACAAGAGAACTGTAATAGACTTTGATGAGTTAAAGTTGGAGGCCTCAGCAATGAGGCCTTTTTTTATGAAAGCTTTTTAACTAATTTCGACCAATAGAGAATCTATGCAACAAAAAAGCTTTTTACGTAAACACTGGAGCACGCTAGCGATGCTACTCATCGTTGTGGTACTGCTGGTTCCGCAGACGGCTATACCTATTAAAGTAGCATTAAATCGAGCATTTGCTTTTAGTCCAGCTACAGAAGATGTAGCGAGTGCAGCGACACTTACCAACTACGATTGGACGCTAATTAGCTTAGATGGAGTAGAGGCCAATTTGTCTAATTCTGAGCAAAAAGTAGTGTTGATAAACCTCTGGGCCACTTGGTGCCCACCTTGTATTGCAGAGATGCCATCTTTGCAGGCTTTGTATGATTCATATGGCGATAAAGTGCAATTTTATTTTATCACCAATGAGTCCACAGCAGTAGTTCGAAAGTTTTTAGACAAACACAGTTATACCTTTCCAGTGTACTTGCAAAAGTTTAGCGCACCTGCTCAATTAGCATCTAATGCTTTGCCCACGACTTACTTGATAGACAAAAACGGCTTAATTCGAATTGAAGAAACTGGCGTAGCCAATTGGAATTCAGACAAAGTAAAAGGTTTGATTGATCAGCTACTTGTTGAGTGATTCTTGTGTTTACGAGTTTCTAAAAATTCGGTAACACTCAATACAGTAAGAAGCATTCCTAGGTTATAAATGGTATCTTCTATGGGGATGGTCAAAAGTCTAATCCCTAAGTTTTGATCATTACTGTACCATACCACTTGGTCCTCGATCCCAGTGCCCGTTAGCACGCCGTTAACCACAAAAAACGGAATCAAAATCACCAAATAACTAAGAAAGAAAGTAGAAAATAATTGCTTTCTAAATTGATACGTTAAACCAAGTACCAGTAGTGCATATCCAAAGTTTACGGCCGTGTACCATTTGTCGTAATGATACCATAAGACCACGATTAACACTGTTAGTAAGGATGAATAAATGAGGGTAACTGCCGTATCAGACAAGCGAACATTTGGGAGTAAGGCTACAAGGGCGTAATGTGTAAATATACAGGCATAAGGGATACAGATAAAAAACAACCATTCTTCTATGGGGAGTCCCAAAAAGTAATATCCTGTAAGATAATCTGGGTTAAACCCCCAGAAACCTTGAACGGTAAATGCGATGTCCCAAGGGATAAACACCGCCATCATCACAAAAGTCCCTATTAAAAAGGACTTCCATTTTTTATAAAATTGTAATCTAGGATGAAAACTAAATAGAAATGGAACGATAAACGATCCAAGGTTCAGCCACAAGTAGAGCTGCTGCATCTTTATTTTTTAAAATATTTTAGAGGCGGAAACAACATACCAAAGCATTGCCCTTCTTCTTTACCTAAATGCTTATGATGAATCTTATGCGCCCTGCGAATTCCTTTGGCGTACCAATTGTTGGCTTTACGAAACATCTTAAAGCGCTGATGAATAAAGATATCGTGCACCATAAAATAAGTGACTCCGTAGGCAAAAATACCCAGCCCTACAGGCAGGCCAGCCCAAACACCATAATATTGCCATGCGATAAAACAACCTATGCTAACTGCGGCATAAAAAATAAAGAAAAAGTCGTTGCGCTCCCACCAACTGTCGTGGTCTTTAAAATGATGATCACGATGTAGGCTCCATAAAAAGCCATGCATCACATATTTATGTGTTGCCCATGCCATAAATTCCATGATGCAAAAAGTAGTCAAAAAGACGAGAATCCACAATAGTGTGTCCATTACCTCACTAACTTTAATTGATATTTAACATAACTGCGTGTGAGCAACCCAAACTTCTCATAGTTAGGTACTCTTATACGCTTATTTTTAATTTCTATGGCTGGTGTTTTACCTAGTTTTTTAAGCAAGCGTCTGTAATAGCGATACGCCATAAATACACCAAATTTTGCCTCTGTAGGGAGCTGTAAAATTCCTTTATACCCTTTTAAAAAATCGTCTTCGATATCTTGAATAATCGCTTTTTTAGATGCTTCGTCCAAGGCATCCAAATTGGTATTTGGGAAGTATGTTCTGCTCAAGCCTTCGTAATCTGCTTTTAGGTCTCTTAAAAAATTGACCTTCTGGAAAGCAGATCCCAGACTCATCGCTGCGTCTTTTAATTGCTCATACTTTTTTAAATCTCCTTTTACAAACACCATTAAACACATAAGCCCAACCACATCTGCAGAACCATAAATATACTCCTTGTATTCTTGCTCGGTAAGATATTCAGTTTTGGTCAAATCCATGCGCATACTCTTCATAAAAGCATCTATAGAAGATCGTTGAATGTCGTACTTATGCACCGTATGTTGAAACGAATTCAAGATAGGGTTCAAATGAATTTTGTCTTCTAAAGCATGCTTCAAATCTGCCTCAAATCGCTCAAATAGCACCGCTTTATCGTAATCGTGAAACGAGTCAACGATTTCGTCTGCAAATCGCACAAAACCATAAATATTGTAAATGTCTTGCCGTATCGATGGTGCCAGCATTTTGGTGGCCAACGAAAACGAAGTGCTGTAAGTAGTTGTTACACTCTTACTACAAGAATTGGATACTATGTCGAATGTTTGCTTCACGTTTTATTTTCCTTTTGAATTAATCCTGCCACCAGCTTTCCTGAGATAAGTGATGGAGGTACTCCTGGGCCTGGAACCGTTAGCTGACCCGTAAAGAACAAATTCTTTACTTTTTTACTTCGAAGATTTGGCCTTAAAAAAGCGGTTTGCAATAAGGTATTGGCTAATCCGTAAGCGTTTCCACCGTAAGAATTGTAGTCTTTTTTAAAGTCATTTACACAAAAGGACTCTTTAAAGATAACGTTATTTTTTACTTTTTGTGCCGTAAGCTTTTCTAATCTGACGATAATTTTTTCAAAATAATTTTCTCTTAATTCGGGCGTGTCTTCGAGGTTTGGCGCCAAGGGAATTAAGAAGATCGCCGCTTCTTTTCCTTCGGGAGCAGCACTTTTATCTGTCATAGATGGAAAGCTTGCATAAAACAATGGATTCTCTGGCCATTTGGGATTGTCGTAAATATCTTTAGCATGTGCCTCAAAATCCACATCAAAAAACAAGGTATGATGACACACGTTGATTAGCTTTTTGTTCAAGCCCACAAAAAAGAGTAGGGCAGACGGAGCAAATGTTTTAGAGCTCCAATACTTTTCTGAATACTGTCTATACTTTGTGTCGATCAACGTTTCTGTATGATGATAATCGGCTCCACTCAAAACAACATCACTCTTTATGGTTTGGTTATCGATTACCAATCCGCAAGCAGAACCATTTTCTATACATATACGTGTTACCGTCTGGTTTGGTTTTATAACTACTCCAAGATCTTTGGCCAATTGAGCCATCGCGAGAATTACCGAATACATTCCGTCTTTTGGATGAAAAGTGCCTAGGCCAAAATCTGCATAATTCATAAAGCTATAAAAGGCAGGAGTGTTAGAAGGCTTTGCGCCTAAGAACAGCACAGGAAACTCTAATATGCTTATAAGTCTTGGGTTTTTAAACTCACTACGCACCTCTTTGCTGATGGTGCTAAAGAATTGACCAATTTTTTTAACCGTAACAGGGGTAACAAGCTCCAAAGGCGAAACGCCAGGACGATAGACTAGATCTTTAATCGCAACGTCGTAGTTGTTTTGTGCCTTGGCCATAAAAGCCTTGAGCTTGTTAGCACTGCCAGCTTCTTCTTTTTCAAAAGTATCGCAAATAGCCTCTAAGTTATCGGCTATGGTAATAAAATCTAGGGTGTCAAAATACACAGAATACGCAGGATTGAGCTTTATTAGCTCGTAGTAGTCAGAAGGCTTTTTGCCAAAGTCTGCAAAAAACCGATCAAAGACGTCTGGCATCCAATACCAGGTTGGGCCAATGTCAAAACTAAAGCCGTCTCTTTTAAGTTGACGTGCTCTCCCTCCAACGGTTTCATTCTTTTCGTAAATAGTGACTTTATGGCCCGCTTGAGCCAAATAGCATGATGCTGCTAAAGACGAAAATCCACTTCCGATGATTGCTATATCCTTCATTTGTTTAACAAATAAACAAAATAATTAAACAAAATTTGAATTCAGCACGGATTTTATGATTTTTTTGGGTTTTAAAGCGCCTCGATTAATTGCTCAATGGTACCTATTGTCTTGATGTTATCTCCAGCCGTATTAGGATCTACGTCGCGAGTCTTCCAACCCATTAACCAAAGTGGGTAGCTTTTATCGGTGCAAATGGTTTGTTGGTAGTCCTTTAAGTACTCCATGATAGATTGCGTATCTGGTTGCACGGTCATGTAAGTAATAAACTTCACGTTGTCGTAATGCTTTAATACATGCCTTAAACTAGAGAGCGGAATATTGTTTCCTAAGTAAATTGTGGGATAGCCTGCGGCGAGCACTTCGTAATGGGCGTAGAGCAAACCAATTTCGTGAATCTCTTGGTATGGCAAATAAAGGGCAAAGACAGGTTTGCTTTTATCGGGTGTTTGTTGCGCCTGCTGTTGCGTGATTGCTACTATAATGCGTTGCTTAATCAGTTCAGATATAAAGCGCTCATGGGCAGGGTCAATGGTGCCTGTTTGCCAGAGAGTACCAATTTCCATCAAAAGAGGTAAATACACGTTTAAAAATATCTCTCGTAAATTTAAGTCGGCCATTAGCTTTTGCTCGGTGCTGGAGAACAACTCATAATCAAAATCGAACATCGATTTCTTAAAGGCGTTAAGCGCGTATTCATACTTGTTCTCGCTACTCTGATCCTCAATAATGTGCTGAATCTCTGAATCACTAAGTCTGGCAATTTTAGAAATTTTAAACCCTTCATTGTAAAGGTAGGTGACATTGAGAAGCTTTTTTAGGCTTTCAAGATCGTACTTTCTAATATTGGTGTCTGTTCGGTTTGGTTCGAGCAAATTATAGCGCTTTTCCCAAATACGGATAGTATGCGCTTTTACTCCACTTAGATTCTCTAAGTCTTTAATATTGAATTGCGTCTTTACGTACATAGTGCCCTGTCTTTGTTCAATTAAATGTAATCTTCAACTATTTTGAAGCATAAAATTGTTTAATAAAAACTAATAAATTATAAACAAAAGTAACGTTTTGAACCTAATATAACTAACTCGGGTTCATAAAATCTTGCCAAAGCAACTTTTAGCCTTTCATTCAAGTGATTCAATTTGAGTGAAATAAAAGCAGGTGTTTTGACTCCTTTTAGGGCGCTCCGGTTGTATTACAACCGTCGGGCTATCGCTACTCGCTTCCTCCATCGGTACAACCTCAGCGGAGTGCTTAAACATGCCGCTCTATCCCTAGCGCGGTAGGTTTAATATTGATATTCTGTTTTTTTGAATGCTAAATCATGGACTGGGTGGGAATCAGATTGTCATAGCTTCACTGCTACTCATCACACAATGATATTGGAGTTCTTTAATCCGAATTTTAAAGTTCAAAGTTCAAAGTTCAAAGTTCAATGTTCAAAGTTCAAAGTTCAAAGCTCGATTTTTAAATGGGGGCATTCTATACCCCGCCCGATATTAATTTAGAACATTTTGTAAACTAGGACAAGAACTGAATCTCCATATTTATGAATATGTCGTTAGATTCGTCAGGTTCCATAATGTCTAGCTTACATTGTAGGGAGAGTGCCTCATCTTCGCCCTCGCCCCTCAACGCTGGCCTTCGCTAAAAATGTCTACAAGACGTTTTATTGACGCTCGGTCTGGGCTCATAACACTAGCGAAGTCATTGTTGAATGATGTTTGCAAAAAAACCAAATGTCCAGCGGACATTTGAATGAAGCACCCGCGATTTCGGAAAACCTATTTAATCTTACAGCGTGTAATAACCGCTCAAGTTATTTTAAAGGAATGAGATTGCCTCCCTCACAACTGGCGTTGTTCAGTCGGCGTGCTCATAACACTAGCGAAGTCAAAATCAAATCACTAGCCTGCTACGCAGTCTACATCTTGACATTAAAAAACCGCATTAAAGCAAGCTTTATGCGGTTTGTTCACGTCAATCTGACTAACGCTTTGATTTATTAGTACCCGGAATGAGACTCGAACTCACACGCCCTAATGGACACATGGCCCTCAACCATGCCTGTCTACCAATTCCAGCATCCGGGTAAAAAAAAGTTAAGCTGGTGGGCTTAACTTTTAAATGGTGACCTGACTGGGGCTCGAACCCAGGACCCTCTCCTTAAAAGGGAGATGCTCTACCAACTGAGCTATCAGGTCGTATCCTTGAATGCGGGTGCAAATATACTATCATTATATTTATTTTTCAAAGGTATTTTAATTTAAATTTGACTTTCGTAGCAGGTATATTTGCCAACACAAATTCTTTCTTAAATAATCTAGTAATGATTGTAGTTCTTCTTGGTTATATGGGTAGCGGTAAATCCTTGATTGGTAAAAATTTAGCACAGACTCTGGGTTGTGATTTTATAGATTTAGATCAATTTATTGCTCAGCGAAATGATATGACCATCTCTCAAATCTTTAGTCAAAAGGGCGAAATATTTTTTAGAAAACAAGAATCTTTACTGCTCAATGAACTTTTAAAAGACAACAAAAAACTGGTATTAGCCACAGGTGGTGGCACTCCTTGTTACGGAACCAATATGCAAAATATTTTGAAGGCATCTAACGCGTTTTCGGTATATCTTAAAACTTCGGTGCCAGAACTAGCAGAGCGACTTTTTCCAGAGAAAGAGGGCAGACCATTAATCGCTCATTTAAATTCTAAAGATGCTTTAATCGATTTTATTAGAAAACATATTTTTGATCGTAGCCCTTATTATATGCAAGCTCAACTGCGAATCGACACAGATCAAAAACGGCCTAAAGAGATAGTTAGGGAAGTGGTGGCTCGACTATTCTAAAAACACTTGGTCTGCACCTTCTTCAAATACAACGGCTACGTTTTCGTTAAGCGAAGTAGACAAAGAAATACCTTTAAAATCTGCCTTAACAGGATACTTTTTATGATTTCGATTTACCAACACCGCTGTTTTAAATCTCGAAAGTGGCACTTCTAAAAAGTGCTTAACGCCGTACACAAGGGTAGTACCCGAATTGAGTACATCGTCTATTAAAACCACAGATTTATTGGTGTAATCTGCTTCTGGTATACTCGTCACGATGGGGTTTCTAGGATTCTTTTTGTCGATTTTTACAGTGCATAAAACTATGTGCATGGGGCTAATGTCTTGTAACACATCTGCCAATCGTTTGGCAAAAGTGTATCCGCCATCAAGTATGCCGGCAAGAATTACTTCGGTTTCGTTCACATTGGCTTCGTATATCTGGTATGCGATGCGATTAATTTTATGCTGAATTTGCTCGTGATTGAGAATTATATCCATAGATGTGTAGCACTTAAGTGTAAAGATAAAAAATGTGAGGCAGAGTAGGTGCTATTCCTCTTCTGTAAAATCTTTTAAATCGCGACGGTCTTTTTTTGTGGGTCTTCCGGTACCGCGTTTTCTGTAATACTCTCTCGAATATTTTAAAAGCGATTGGGCTTCGAGTGCCTCTGCTGGCGTGATGTCTTTTCTGTAAATGTCGACCAGTTTAGCTCCCACTCGGCTCGCGGGTAAATCTAGTACCTCTAGTTTGTAATGAATTTGGTTTTTACGCACGTCAATTACATCCCCTGGGTATACGTCTCGGGCTGGCTTTACAACCTGCTCGTTAACCCGTACAGCGCCTTTCTTACAAGCAGTTGTTGCGATGTTTCGTGTTTTAAAATATCGAGTGGCCCACAAATATTTGTCTATCCTCATACAAACAATGCAAAATGAACGTTAATGTTTACAGCAAAAGTATAAAAAATGGTATCTTTCGGCCGTTAAAAAACAGCAGTTATTTTTATAAAATTATAGCGTTGTTATTTAAAAGAAAAAATTTCTATTAGATGAAAAAGTACTTTACGTATAGTATGATTTTGGCCTTGGTTGGGCTGGTTTATATCTCGTGTAATAACGATGATGATGGCTTTGACGAGATTCCTCCAAGAGACCGAGGAGAAGAATCAATTGCAGCAGATGCAGAGTTGGTCGAATACCTTGAAACTCACTTTTATAATTACGAAGACTTCGCTACTCCACCAGCCGATTTCGATTTTAAAATTGTAATGGACACCATCGCTGGTGACAATGCCGATAAAACTCCGCTAATCAATCAAGTACAAACAAAAGTGGTTACAGACAGTCGCGAAGATGATGTCACATATAACCTTTATTATTTAACCGCTCGACAAGGAGAGGGAAATCAACCTAAGTTTGTGGATTCTACTTTAGTCACTTTCGAGGGGCGTCTTGTAAACGGAGATCTTTTCGACGGTTCTCCTAATCCAGTTTGGTTCGACTTAACTGCCGTAATCGATGGGTTCCAGTCTGGACTGGTCGAGTATAAAGGAGCTACGGGTTCTACTACAAACCCTGATGGTACAGAAACGTTCGAAGGTTTTTCTTCTGGCGCTATATTTATCCCTTCGGGCTTGGCCTATTTTAATCAGCCTCCTTCTTCTAGCATTCCTTTTTATGCACAGCTTATCTTTACGTTTACCGTTTTAGAAGCCGTAGAGGCAGATCATGATCAGGACGGTATTTTATCTATTGACGAAGATCTTAACAACAATGGCAACGAATTAGACGACAATACGGACGAAGACAACTTTCCAAATTTTATCGATTTTGACGACGACGACGATGGTGTTCCAACCCGTGACGAAATCGTAATAAACGATGATGGGACTATAACATTTCCAGATTCCGATGGCGACGGAACCCCAGATTATTTAGATCCAGACAATTAATGGTAAGACATATTCAAAAAAAAGCCTCACTTGCGTGGGGCTTTTTTGTGTTTACCAATAGCAGTTTTTTACTTTCTTGCCATTACCTTTTGCACTTTCTGCTGAATCGAGGCTGCATTAAGACCGTATTTTTGCATGAGTTGTTCTGGGGTTCCAGATTCTCCAAAAGTATCCATCGTTGCCACAAATTCTTGAGGTGCGGGATTGTGAAGTGCAAGCACGCGAGAAACACTCTCACCCAAACCTCCTAAAAAGTTATGCTCTTCTGCAGTTACAACACAGCCTGTTTTAGCAACGCTCTTAATAATTGCTGCATCGTCTAGAGGCTTAATCGTATGTATGTTTAATACCTCTGCACTAACTCCTTGAGCCTCTAAGGCCTCTGCAGCTTGCAAGGCTTCCCATACGAGATGCCCCGTAGCCACGATAGTAACGTCGCTTCCTTCTGTAAGTCTAACCGCCTTACCAATTTCGAAAGTCTGATCCTCTGCCGTAAAGTTAGCCACTTTTGGGCGCCCAAAACGTAGGTATACAGGACCTTTGTGGTCTGCAATGGCCAAAGTAGCTGCTTTGGTTTGGTTATAATCACAAGTGTTAATCACGGTCATCCCTGGCAGCATCTTCATAAGACCAATGTCTTCTAGAATTTGATGCGTTGCCCCATCTTCGCCTAAGGTAATTCCCGCATGCGAAGCACAGATTTTTACGTTCTTGCCAGAATATGCAATGCTCTGTCTTATTTGGTCGTACACTCTTCCTGTAGAAAAGTTGGCGAATGTTCCTGTAAACGGAATTTTTCCTCCAATGGTCATCCCAGCGGCAAGCCCCATCATGTTGGCCTCTGCAATTCCTACCTGAAAAAATCGTTCAGGATGATTTGCCTCAAAGTCGTTCATTTTTAGCGAACCTGTAAGATCTGCACAAAGTGCTACAACATTGGGATTGGTTTTTCCGAGCTCGGTTAATCCAGCTCCAAAGCCCGATCGTGTATCTTTTTTACCTGTATCAGTATATTTTGTCATAATGCTGTGTAATGCTTTAGTAGTCTCCAATGGTCTCTGGGTTTTGTGCCAAGCCAATGGCGAGTTGTTCGTCGTTTGGAGCCTTTCCGTGCCATGCATGCGTATGCATCATAAAATCTACACCATTGCCCATAACAGTCGTCATTAAAACGCAAACAGGGGCTCCGTTGCCAGATGCTTGTTTTGCTTTGGTCATGCCTTCTATAACTTGTTCTACGTTATTGCCATCTTCGATGGTCATTACGTTCCAGCCAAAGGCCTCGAATTTGGCTTTTAAGTTTCCAAGGTCGAGTACATGATCTGTAGATCCATCGATTTGCTGCCCGTTTAAATCGACAGTAACGATTAGGTTATCTACCTTATTGGCCGCTGCATACATAATGGCCTCCCAATTTTGTCCTTCTTGTAGTTCACCGTCTCCGCATAAAGCGTAAACCAAATGAGAATCGTTGTTTAGCTTTTTGGCCTGGGCCGCTCCCGCAGCCACAGAGATTCCTTGGCCTAAAGAACCAGAGGCAATGCGAATTCCTGGCAAACCTTCGTGGGTAGTTGGGTGGCCTTGTAATCTAGAATCGATGAGTCTAAAGGTGTTTAATTCGTCTACCGGAAAATATCCTGAACGCGCTAAAACACTATAAAAAACAGGCGAAATATGTCCATTCGATAAGAAAAACAAGTCTTCGTTTTTCCCGTCCATAGAAAATCCTGGGTTGCGATCCATTAGTTCTTGGTACATGGCAACAAAAAATTCGGCGCAGCCTAAAGATCCTCCGGGATGCCCAGAATTTACTTTATGAACTTGCCTTAAAATGTCGCGACGAACTTGGGTAACTAATGCTTCGAGCTGTGCAATATCGGGCATATAATTTTGTTTGAGATTAAGGCCAAAAATAAGTTTTTAAACCACTTGCACAAAGCCTCATTTTGTCGTTTTATTAACGATATGAGTGGAATAGTTAACATTAGGGAACATTTAACTTGAATATTGAATCAAGGTGCTATCTTTGTCTCCAACTTTTAGCCCATTTATGAAGTTTTCCCTTCACGCTACAGATTCAAAAAGCGACGCCAGAGCAGGAACCTTTACCACAGACCACGGAAGCATAGAAACACCCATTTTTATGCCTGTAGGTACGGTCGGGACTGTAAAAGGAGTGCATCAGCGAGAGCTTAGAGAAGATATCAACCCAGATATCATACTGGGGAACACTTATCATTTATACTTACGACCACAAACCCCCATCTTAGAAAAGGCTGGAGGCTTGCATAAATTTATGAATTGGGACAGGCCGCTTTTAACAGATAGCGGGGGTTATCAGGTGTATTCTTTATCTGCCAACAGAAAGATTAAGGAAGAAGGGGTAAAATTTAAATCTCATATAGATGGTAGTTTTCACACCTTTACGCCAGAAAATGTAATGCATATTCAGCGGTCAATAGGCGCAGACATCATCATGGCTTTTGACGAGTGTACGCCGTATCCTTGTGATTATAATTATGCCAAGCGATCAATGCATATGACGCATCGCTGGCTGGATAGATGCATGAAGGAGTTAGAAAAAACACCGTATACTTACGATTATTCTCAAGCGTTTTTTCCTATTGTACAAGGGAGTACTTATAAGGATCTTAGAAGACAGTCTGCCGAGTATATCGCCAGTGTAGATGCTCCTGGTAACGCCATTGGCGGATTATCTGTAGGCGAACCTGCGCCAGAAATGTACGAAATGACGGCCGTTGTCACAGCCGTTTTACCCAAAGAAAAACCAAGGTATTTGATGGGAGTGGGTACTCCGATTAATATTCTAGAGAACATCGCACTGGGAATCGATATGTTTGATTGTGTGATGCCTACACGTAATGCGCGCAACGGAATGTTGTTTACCGCTCACGGAACCATCAATATTAAAAACAAAAAGTGGGAAGACGATTTTTCAGAAATCGACCCTATGGGAATCACTTGGGTAGACACCGAATATAGCAAGGCATATTTAAGACATCTCTTTACGGTCAACGAACTTTTAGGAAAGCAAATTGCGACCATTCACAACCTAGGATTTTATTTATGGTTGGTACGCGAGGCTAGAAAACATATCTTAGCAGGAACCTTTTCTGGTTGGAAGAACACGATGGTCAAACAAATGGACAAACGCCTTTAAACTATGCTCTCGATTTTAGATCGTTACATATTGCGTAAGTACTTGGGTACTTTTTTGTTGCTTCTGCTGCTTTTTATTCCTATCGGAATTACGATAAACCTAGCAGAAAAGATCGATAAGATTCTGGCAAACGAAGTGCCTTTTGGCGAGGTAGCTTTATACTACCTTCATTTTACCATCTACTTTGCAAATTTACTGTTCCCGCTATTTTTGTTTTTGTCGGTTATCTGGTTTACCTCCAAACTGGCCAATAAGACAGAAGTGATCGCTTTTTTGAGTAGTGGGGTTTCGTTTTACAGATTTTTAAGGCCTTATATGATTGGAGCAACTATCGTTTGTATTGGCGCGCTAATCTTAGGAATGTATTTGGCACCCTGGGCAAGCAAGGGCTTTAACGAGTTTACCTACGAGTATTTAAAAAGAGGTAAGAAAGACAGAGATGAAACCAATGTGTATCGCCAGATTAACGAGAACGACATTATTTTTGTAAGCTATTTTAATGTAGAAAATTTAAATGGGCGCAACTTTACCCTAGAGCATTTTGAAGACAATAAATTGATCTATAAAATTGATGCAGCGCGTATTAAATTTAATAAAGAAGATAGCACCTATACGCTAAACAATTACACCAAAAGAATCATAGGAGAGCGAGAAGATAAACTCATTATTAAAAAGAAGTTAGACACTGTTTTTTCGTTCGAACTAGAAGATCTTACCCCGCTCGAATATATAGCCGAAACGCTCAACTATAATGAGCTAAATCGATTTATTAGCAAAGAAAAAGCGCGTGGGTCTAATTATATAAATCGTTACGAAATCGTAAGAAACAAGCGATGGAGTTTGCCAATTTCTGCCTATATATTAACCATTATTGCCGTGGCGGTGAGTTCTATTAAGCGCCGAGGCGGAATGGGCGTGAACCTAGCCTTTGGTATTGGGTTGGGGATGGTTTTTATCTTTTTCGATAAGATTTTTGGTACCATGGCAGAGCAAAGCGACTTTTCTCCTTTAGTGGCTACTTGGTTCCCGAATGTGGTATTTGCTGTCTTGGCAGTATATTTACTGTACAATGCCAAACGATAAGCTCAAAAATTATTTACACTTACACCTAATTGTTTTTATCTGGGGCTTTACTGCCGTACTCGGAGCATTAATCTCTATAGAAGCGATTCCCTTGGTGTGGTACAGAATGACCTTGGCGACGGTTATTATTGGTCTCTATGTGTTATTCGTTAAAGCCCGATTACGGTTTGGCAAAACAACAATCTTTGGATTCTGCTTTGCGGGATTTCTAATCGCCTTACATTGGCTGTGTTTTTTTGGCGCTATTAAGGCTTCTAATGTCTCTATCACCTTGGCGGTAATGTCGACCGGAGCTTTTTTTACTGCTTTTCTAGAGCCACTCCTATATTGGCGACGTATCGTTTGGTACGAGGTGATTTTTGGCTTTCTAGCCATGGTAGGGCTCTATATTATTTTCGATGTAGAAACAGAATATACCATGGGCCTGCTTCTGGCCCTAGCTGCATCTTTTTTGGGTGCTTTGTTTACTGTAATTAATGGACGCTATGCCGTCAAATACTCGGCCACTTCTATCACCTTTTACGAATTGGGTTTTGGGGCACTTTGCATAAGTCTGTATCTGTTGTATTCTGGAGATTTTGCAAATTCAGGATTTTTCGAACTTTCTACTGCAGACTGGTGGTATTTAATATTACTGGCTTCGGTTTGCACTGCCTACGCCTTTATTGCATCGGTGCATGTCATGAAGTGGATTAGCCCGTTTACAGTAGTGCTAACCGTAAACCTCGAACCTGTGTATGGTATCCTTTTGGCGTTGGTCATTTTAGGCGATTCAGAACAGATGAGTCCACAGTTTTATTATGGCGCATTGCTTATACTAGCAGCTGTATTGGCCAACGGTTTTATCAAGATTAGAAAGAGCAGAAAAAGAACTGCTCAGGGTTCTTGATACCAAACAAAGTTGTTATATTTGTGAGCTAACCTAATCAAAAAATAACTCGTTATAATGGAGTATCTTGATTTTGAATTACCTATTAAAGAATTGCAAGAGCAGTACGACAAAGCCTGTCAAATAGGCGAGGAGAGTGATGTTGATGTAACTAACACTTGCAAACAAATAGAGATAAAACTCAAAGAGACCAAAAAAGACATATATAAAAACCTAACGCCATGGCAGCGAGTTCAGTTGTCAAGACATCCTAACCGTCCCTATACGTTAGATTATATAAATGCCATTTGTGGAGATTCATTTTTGGAGCTTCATGGCGATCGCAATGTAAGAGACGACAAAGCGATGATTGGTGGGCTTGGTAAAATTGGTGACCAGTCTTATATGTTTATAGGACAACAAAAAGGGTACAATACTAAAACCCGTCAGTATAGAAATTTTGGTATGGCCAATCCAGAAGGTTATCGCAAAGCGTTACGCCTAATGAAGTCGGCAGAAAAATTTAAGATTCCTGTTGTTTGTTTAATCGATACTCCAGGTGCTTATCCTGGTCTTGAGGCAGAAGAACGTGGTCAGGGTGAAGCAATTGCCCGCAATATTCTAGAGATGACTCGCCTTAAGGTTCCAATTATTGTAGTGATTATTGGTGAAGGTGCTAGTGGAGGTGCTTTAGGAATTGGTGTGGGAGACAAAGTACTTATGTTAGAAAACACTTGGTACTCGGTAATTTCCCCAGAAAGTTGTTCTTCTATTTTATGGCGTAGCTGGGAATTTAAAGAACAAGCTGCAGAAGCATTAAAGCTAACTGCAACAGATATGAAGAAGCTAAAACTTATCGATTCTATCGTAAAAGAACCTCTCGGTGGGGCCCATAGCGATCGCGAAACCATCTTTAAAACGGTTGCCAAAGAAATCGATAAGACTTACGAAGGACTCAAGAACTTATCCCCAAAAGAATTGGTCACAAATCGAATGGATAAGTATTCTCAAATGGGAGAATTTAAAGGCTAATTGTAGCAATATCAAAGGGTAACAACTAGCGGTAAATTCTTACTAATTCTTTTTAACGGCTATTAACAATATTTTTGAGTTTTCAACAGTTTAATTGTTAATAGGTGGTTAACATCGCAACCCGCTCTTATGAGTACCGCTGTTAACAATTTTTTTACATTCGCATCATGGAAAACGTACAACCCCGCTCTAATTATTCAGGACGCAAGTCTCAGGTAATTTCTTTAGAAAAAGGAAAATTACCACCGCAAGCTACTGAATTAGAGGAAGTTGTGCTAGGAGCCATGATGATCGACAAAAAAGGGGTAGACGAAGTTATAGACATATTACACCCTGAAGTTTTCTATAAAGAATCGCATCAAGCCATTTTTGAGGCAATTTTTAAATTATTCGAAAACAGCCAACCAGTCGACTTATTAACCGTTTCGGCTCAACTCAAGACCGACGGGAAGTTAGAGCTTGTTGGAGGCGAATTTTACCTGATTCAATTAACGCAAAAAGTATCTTCTTCTGCGCATATTGAGTACCATGCGCGCATCATCCTTCAAAAATATATTCAGCGAAGCTTAATTAAGATTTCTAGCGAAATCATTGAAGAGTCTTACGACGAATCCACAGATGTTTTCGATTTGTTAGACAATGCCGAATCCAAATTATACGAAATTACCCAGGGTAATATTAAACGCTCCTCAGAAACCGCTCAAAATTTGGTAATTCAGGCGAAGAAGAAAATTGAAGAAATTGCAAACAAAGAAGGACTCTCTGGGGTGCCTTCTGGATTTAATAAACTAGACAAGCTTACTTCGGGTTGGCAGCAAAGTGATTTAATTATCATCGCCGCGCGTCCAGGTATGGGTAAAACAGCCTTGACACTATCGATGGCCAGAAATATGGCTGTGGAACATCAGATTCCTGTAGCTTTCTTCTCGTGTGAGATGTCTTCTGTACAGTTGATTACACGACTTATTTCGTCAGAGACTGGACTCAGTTCAGAAAAACTACGTACCGGTAATCTCGAACAACACGAATGGGAGCAATTAAACGTAAAGGTTAAAGACTTAGAAAAGGCACCCTTATTTATTGACGATACACCGTCGCTTTCTATTTTTGACCTTCGCGCCAAAGCACGCCGTTTAAAATCACAGCACGATATTCAGTTGATCGTTATTGACTACTTACAGTTAATGACTGCTGGCGGGAGCCAAAAAGGAGGCAATCGCGAACAAGAGATTTCTACCATTTCTAGAAACCTAAAAGCATTAGCAAAAGAGCTCAACGTACCCGTGATTGCGCTATCGCAATTGTCGCGTGCCGTAGAGACTCGTGGAGGTAGCAAACGCCCGTTGCTTTCAGATTTACGTGAATCTGGAGCGATCGAGCAAGATGCAGATATCGTATCGTTTATTTACCGTCCTGAGTATTATAAAATAGACGAGTGGGATGACGAAGAGCGCACTCCAACCGCTGGGCAAGCAGAATTTATCGTAGCCAAGCACCGTAATGGAGGTCTGGACGAGATACGCCTTAAGTTTGTGGGTCATTTAGGACGCTTCGAAAATTTAGAAACTTTCGATTCTCCTTTTGAGTTCCATTCTCGTATGAATGCAGCGGCCAACGACGATACCTTTAAAGCAGACAACTTGCCAAGTGCAGAAGACGCTTTTGGTGACGGTCCAGCTAGCGGACCACTGCCAGACGACGATATTCCGTTTTAATTTCTAAAAGTGTGTAATACAAATTAAATTAGATACAAGCCTCCCAGTGCTAATATAAAATACAAACACTGCGAACTATTTATGTTTAATTATTAGCTGTTTTTTAAGAATCTTCTTACCTAGGTAAATATGTAAAAAATATTTTCCATCGAGCAAATTATCAGTGTTCACAGTTACCAGCACGTTCTCACATTCTATAAATCTAACCTTTCTGCCATAATCGTTATACATTGTTATGTTATAATCTCCTTGCGGGTAGGATCTAAGGTCAACATTAAAAAACGTGTCAGCATCATTAGGATAAGGAAAAACAGCTGATTTCACTCCGCCCCCACCACCTGGACCATGAACTACCGGTAGAATAATTGCACTACCTTCCCCACACTTGTTTACACCAGCAAGTTGAATATTACCATTAATTCCGCCATTGCCTGTAAATATATTTGAGTTAGTTCTCGTGGTGTTCGGATACATTTGCCAATTATCACTTGAGTAATCTATTGGGAACACTTCTTCAAAAGGATGTGGTAAATACCATTTGTAAGAGTCTGCAGCAAATGCTTTACCACCATCAAAACTAACGTTAGAACCGGTCAAAACTTCTTCTGGACCATTCAGATAAGTTGGAGTCAGTGGCGCTCCAACCCAAAGCTCTTTGGTAAATTCGTTGTTATTACCAACTAATAAAGTTATCTCGCCAAGCTCACGGCTTTCGCTGTTAATTGCTCGAATAGCAACAGTATTTTCTAATTGTCCGGTAATCTCGAGATTATCAGAAACAGACCAGTTATAAGGCGGGCTAAAACCCTCAATAGTAAAAACGGTCGCATCAATAGGAGGGGCACAAGTTACATAATCTCCTAATAGATATTCGTCAGTCAAGTTAATGAGCTCCCACTTTTGATTATCATTTGCCTTCCATGGTGTGCTTAAAACATAATCGTTCACTGGATTGCCAGAAGGCAATTCTGAAGCTTCCAGAGAGTTCTCAACATCCCATGCACTAATAATTCGAACATTTCCACTCGGGTCGTTTACGATTCTCCATTTTTGTTCGTCTAAATCGTCCCAAGGTTGAGTAACTGTGGATAATCCATGACAGACACCAGACCCATCATTTTCGAAATTGGCAGCAGTTAATACGTCTCCGTCAAACTTGCTTTTAATTTTGTAAAGCCCTGCCCCAAGATTGGTAATCCACCAACGGCGTTCCCAACCTGCTGTAATTGTTAGCGTCTTTGTGGGGTCAGAATTATATATATCGCTTGAAGTATTTAGGTGCCGGCCATCCTCTAAATTTTTAATAAAATATAGCCCAGAGGATACATTGGCGTCTAATAACTCTTCATTAAAAGTTACATCATGAACATAATCCCCTATTTCAAGATCGTCAAAATCGGCAATAGAATTAATTTGTTGACCATCGATTGTTAAGTTTTTAAAATGAACTCCACTAACATAACTGCATTCGTTTAAACCTCTAATAACAGAGTTTTGATTTACAAAAGGCCATGGAAAAGGGCTCTCTGCCGATATATTTTCCAATAAAATGTTTTGTATTCGATACCCATCTTCTATAACAGGATCTCCTTTTGGCATTATCTTAATGTTAAAAATTCTACCTTTTGTGAAGCTTTCAATCCGTATGTCTTTGAAACTAATTCTTTGATGGTAATTGTAGTCGCCACTCTTTATAGAGATAGCACCTTGATAAGTAGTTAGATTTTCATCATGTTCGAGGATATCAATATTTTCGAATAGAATGTTTTCTGATCTCCGTTTATCGTTTATATTTTCAGAGCCATGAACTCCAATGTTAATTGGTCTAGCTTGATCTGCATAAACAGATGTATTGGTCACGGTTATATTACCAATATATCCATCAGTGGCTCCTTCATCGCCACGTGCAGTCTTCATTGGATAAATAGAAATTGAATCATCTGAAGTTCGTAAAAAACAATTGTCAATTGTAACATTTTGGAATGCTTCTATATTTATACCGTCGCCCCATAAAACTCTTGTAATTACTTTAACATTTTTAATCTCCAAATTAGTTCCGCCCCGAGCTCTAATGCCATTATGGTTAACGTCGTTAATGATGATGCCATCAATTTCAATGTTAGATGACTCTCTTACTTTTATTCCTGCTAAAGTGACAAAACCAGTTCCTGCGCCATACCTTTTTGGCAAAAAGCCTTGCATGTCGATTACTCCTCGGCCGTATACTTTTACATCGTCGAGGTCTTCGATCTTGATTTGACCCTGAAAAACTTCATTTCCTCCAATATAAATTCTTTCTCCAGATGAAGCCTGATAGCGGCCACCACTATTAAGCGCTGCGTGCATTTCGGCAACTGAGGTATAATCTTCTGGATCCAATAACGGGCCAGGATCTGGAAAATTAGAAAAAAGGTGCATATTTTTATAACGATTTCCATTCAACTCAATCGATAAGTTTTCTGGCTTATCCAAACTGAATTGAACGGTTTTACTGGAAGAATCGAAGGTATTCACAATTTCTTTCGATTGAGGTCTAATTAATACACTATTAATTGTGGTACAGTAATTACATGTTATTTTGACGTCTATAGATCCGGTAAAATCAAAATTTACATAGGAAGAAGGCGTACTATCTGCACTTGAACTTACTTCACGAGCTGAATTAACAAAGGTGTTATATTCAAACAGGTCAATCCAAGGTGAACCAGGCACGTTTTGCAGACGTACTTCGACTTGAAAGTCATTGTTCTGAGGAACGACTGTACCAGTCAACGGATCATACGGGGGTGCATAAGGAATTATTTCATCAGCAACTGGTCCTCTATCCGAGGTTTTCTGTGAGAACACCTTAGGTGCTATAACTATTAAGATCAAACTTAGTATAACTAGAATTTTACATTTCATAACAAGTGTTTTGAATAATTGTTTATTCAATCTATTGAAACTTTTTGTGCAGAGAAAGGTTAAATGTATAAGTGATATTGTTTTTTATTTATATGCATGAACGATGTCGATGAAAAAACTATTTTGCAATATTAAATTTTTGAACTTCCTAATTCTCTCTTAAAGCCAAACTTTGGAATAAAAATTGTACCTATATTCGTGTTATGCGATTTATAGCACTCTTACTTTTTATGTTGTTATCGACTCCCACTTGGGCGTCGTATATATTGATTCCTATGGATGCCGAATCGCAAACCGAGCATCTTAAAGCGTATGGAATCACCTATTGGACCTTGGAGCGTCAGGTAAAAGTAAAGTGGTTGCTCAACTATCGAGGAGGGTCGTTTTTACTGCCCGATTCCGAAGAGATACGTAGAGAATGCCAGATTAGAGGCGTCGATTTTGAGGTGCTTTCAGATTCTAAGACAGAACAAATCCTTACAGACATATCGAGTCCGTCCCAAAACATGGAGGCCATTGTGCTCGAAAAAGCTCCTCGTATTGCGGTGTATTCACCTAAAGGAAGTCAGCCTTGGGACGATGCTGTAACCATGGTGCTTACCTATGCAGAGATTCCGTATACGGTTATTTATGACGAAGAAGTACTATCGGACCAGCTTATATTGTACGACTGGTTGCATTTGCATCACGAAGACTTTACTGGTCAGTACGGTAAGTTCTACCGTAGTTTTAGGTCTGCCCCTTGGTATATAGCAGATAAAAAGCGTGCAGAAGACCTAGCGGCTTCTTTGGGCTACGATAAGGTGTCAGAAGCTAAACGAGACGTTGCTCTTAAGATTAGAGATTATGTAGTAGGTGGCGGTTTTATGTTTGCCATGTGTAGTGCAACAGACAGTTTTGATATTGCCTTATCTGCCGCAGGCGTAGATATTTGTGAACCTATGTTTGATGGCGACCCAAGCGAAGGCGGTTACCAAAGCAAGTTAGACTTTGGCAAAACCTTCGCCTTTAAAGATTATATTTTAGAGCGCAGTCCAAATGTATACGAATTCTCTTCGATAGACATGACGCGCAAACGTTCGATTCCAAAGGAGACCGATTATTTTTCGCTGATGGATTATTCGGCAAAGTGGGATCCAATTCCAACGATGCTGGTGCAAAACCATACGGCATTGGTGAAAGGATTTATGGGGCAAACAACGTCTTATGACCGTAGTACTCTAAAATCTACCGTGTTGGTTATGGGAGAAAACAAAACCAACGGAGAGGCTCGTTATATTCATGGCATCAAAGGCAAAGGTTTCTTTACTTTTTATGGCGGACACGACCCAGAAGACTATACACATAGAGTAGGAGATGCCAAAACAGAATTGGCGTTACATCCAACATCGCCGGGGTATCGTTTGATCTTAAACAATGTATTGTTCCCTGCTGCTAAAAAGAAGAAACAGAAGACTTGATCTATTACCCAAGTGGACCAAATATTTGATGTTGTTTATCGTTTCTTAAAATGGCTTTCGGAATTCACTGGATTCACCTATCGAGAGATTAATATCTTGGTTTACTTTTATTTTTTACCCTTTCTCTTTATTTTCCTCTACGAGCGTATTACAAAACAAAATCAATTAAAAATTGGCTTTGCCATACTCGCATTAATATCGCTTTTAATCATTCAAGACTTCGAAAAATTCTCATCAAAAGCATTTGATTCAGCAGTGGTTTTTTTGGAAAGCTTCGAATTTATTGGGCTAGATTATATCGCGGCTTCTGTGGTTTGGTGTGTTATTATACCAGGTATACTTGTCATAGTCCTTTTATATCGCGCCAAACAAAAACAAAAAGCCCCACTCAAATGAGCAGGGCTTTTTAGCGAAATAATATGGTTACAAATAGGCCTTCGCCTTTACTTTACTTTATTAATGATCGCCTTAAAAGCTTCTGGGTGGTTCATCGCCAAATCGGCCAAAACCTTACGGTTTAGTTCGATGTTGTTGGCTTTTACTTTACCCATAAACTGAGAATACGACATGCCGTGCTCTCTGGCTCCTGCGTTAATACGCGTGATCCAAAGGGCGCGAAACGTTCTTTTCTTTGCTCTGCGGTCTCTATACGAATATTGCATCGCTTTGTCGACTGCATTTTTTGCAACTGTCCAAACATTCTTTCTTCTTCCAAAGTATCCTTTGGCTTGCTTTATCACCTTTTTTCTTCGGGCTCTAGAAGCAACTGCATTTACTGATCTTGGCATAATTTACTTGTTTTTTGTAGCAGGCGAATTGCTCAAGGCAACTGCTTTAACTGGCCTAACTCCAGGGTTATTACTTGTTTAAACCGGTGAACAAGATTACTTCATTCGAAGCATTTGTTTCACATTGTTCTCGTCTGCCTTATGCACTAGTGCATCATGCGTTAGAGCAAGCTTACGTTTTTTAGACTTCTTTGTTAAGATGTGACTTTTAAACGCGTGCTTTCTTTTGATTTTACCAGAGCCTGTTAGCTTAAAACGCTTCTTTGCACTGGATTTTGTTTTTTGTTTAGGCATTGTTCCTAAGGGTTTATAATTATCTCGCTTTATCGTTGTTGGCCTTTAAGGCCGTTACTTTATTTCTTTTTAGGAGCGATAAACATTATCATTCGCTTTCCTTCTAGCTTTGGCATCTGCTCTACTTTCCCATACTCTTCTAACTCCTGTGCCAAGCGTAATAATAAGATCTGTCCTTGATCTTTATAAATGATCGATCGCCCTTTAAAGAATACATAAGCCTTTAGCTTTGCACCATCTTGCAAGAATTTAATGGCATGCTTCTTTTTAAATTCGTAATCGTGATCGTCTGTATTCGGTCCAAACCGAATCTCTTTAATAATAACTTTAGTAGCCTTAGACTTCATTGCCTTTTCGCGCTTTTTCTGCTCATACACGAATTTTTTATAATCCATGATCTTACATACTGGCGGACTAGCATTTGGCGAAATCTCTACCAAGTCTAATTCTAATTCGTCGGCAATGGCTCTTGCCTTAGTAGTGGTGTAAACACCTACTTCTACATTGTCACCAACAAGACGAACCTCAGACACTCTAATCTTGTCGTTGATTCTGTGTTGGTCTTCTTTAATGATCCTTGCTGGACCTCTTCTTCCTCTTTTTCTGCGTATTGCTATGACTTATAATATTAATCCCCTAAGGGCGGTTATACATTAAATTCTTTGATGGTACTCTTAATATCTTCATTAATATGGGCTACGAATGCTTCTACACTCATGGTTCCCATGTCTCCTTCGCTATGTTTCCTTACAGAAATTGTGCCGTCTTTTTCTTCTTGTTCTCCTAAGATCACCATATAGGGAATCTTGTTCATCTCGGCATCGCGAATCTTGCGTCCAATAGTCTCGCTTCTATTATCTACAAGGGCGCGAATTTCGTTATTTTCGAACAAATTTAAAACTTTTTCGGCGTATTTCTCGTATTTCTCACTTAAAGACAAAATGCTAACCTGTTCTGGCATAAGCCATAAGGGAAAGTTACCACCAGTGTGCTCTAACAAAATAGCAACAAATCGCTCCATACTTCCGAAAGGTGCGCGATGTATCATCACAGGTCTGTGAAGCTCATTGTCACTGCCTTTATAGGTTAAATCAAACCTGATCGGGAGCTGATAATCTACCTGAATTGTACCCAATTGCCAGCTTCTTCCAAGGGCATCTTTAACCATAAAATCTAGCTTTGGACCATAGAAAGCAGCTTCGCCAGTTTCTACCACATAATCGAGTCCTTTTTGTTCGGCAGCATTAATAATGGCCTTTTCTGCAGCATCCCAATGGGCTGTGTCGCCAATATATTTCTCTGGCTTGTCTAAATCGCGAATAGAAACCTGTGTTTTAAAATCTTCAAAACCAAGTGAGCCGAATACATAAAGCACCAAGTCTATTACTTTTAAAAACTCGTCGTTAAGCTGGTCTGGAGTGCAAAATATATGCGCATCATCTTGAGTAAAACCTCTAACACGAGTGAGACCATGAAGTTCGCCACTTTGCTCGTAACGGTATACCGTTCCAAATTCCGCGTAGCGCTTAGGCAAATCTCTATATGACCAAGGCTTTGCATTATACATCTCGCAGTGGTGTGGGCAATTCATTGGTTTGAGCATAAACTCTTCGCCATCGTTTGGCGTTTTGATAGTCTGAAAACTATCTTCACCATACTTGGCAAAATGGCCAGAGGTTACGTACAATTCTTTTTGCGCAATATGAGGGCTAATCACCATTTCGTAGCCCGCCTTTTTCTGTGCTTTCTTTAAGAAATTCTCAAGACGTTCGCGCAAGGCGGTTCCTTTTGGCAACCAAAGCGGCAAACCTTGACCCACTTTTTGAGAGAAGGTGAAAAATTCTAACTCTTTCCCAAGCTTTCTATGATCACGTAGTTTGGCCTGTTCTAAGAGCTCCAAATATTCCTTTAAGTCTTTTTGCTTAGGAAAGGAAATCCCATAAACACGGGTCAATTGTTTTTCGTTTTCGTCTCCTTTGTAATAGGCGCCAGCTACATTTAATATTTTGACCGCTTTTACAATTCCAGTGTTAGGAATATGCCCGCCACGACATAAATCTGTGAAGGTATCGTGGTCACAAAAAGTGATATCACCATCTTCTAGGCCCTCGATCAAATCTACCTTATATTCGTTCTTTCCTTTATAATAAGCCAAGGCATCGGCTTTTGAAATTTCGCGCAATTTAAAATCGTGCTTACCGCGAGCGATCTCGAGCATCTTGTCTTCTATGCGCTTAAAGTCTTTTTCAGAGATGGTATGTTCGCCAAAATCTACATCGTAATAAAAGCCGCGTTCAATCGCTGGCCCAACCCACAATTTAATGCCTGGGTATAATTGTTCTAACGCCTGAGCAAGGATGTGTGCAGACGAATGCCAAAAGGCTTTTTTTCCTTCGTCGTTGTTCCATGTATAAAGTACAAGTGCTCCGTCCTGATTGAGAGCTGTGGTTGCTTCTACAGTGGTCTCATTAAAACTTGCCGAAATCACATTTCTTGCAAGCCCTTCGCTTATACTGCGAGCCACATCCATAGGAGTTACCCCAGCTTCGTACTGTTTTACACTGCCATCTGGTAGAGTAATGTTAATCATAGTCACCATTAATTAAGCTGCAAAGATAGTTAGAGTTTACACGCTATACAATATGGTTTAAACGTTTATGCGTTTATATGTTCAATCGTTATTTCGATTTCACAATTACACAATATTTAATTTTTCATGGCTAGCTTGAAATTTTTTGGGCACCCCGCAGCATAGCGCTTCGCACAGGCTGCGGCCAGGCTTTCGCTACTCGCTCCCTCCGAAGCCTTTGGCAGCGGAGGGGAGCTCAAACATGCGCTCAATCCTTGGTGCAAAACATAAGTGGTTAGTTTTCAATGAATAGTGTTTGGTGCTCAGTGATATGTAATTTGTGAAACAGACAGATATAGGGTTGGTTTGTAATGTGAATCATAATTTATATTGTCTAACATATAAGGGGGTAATACTTACCCCGCCCTATTTTAAATTAGGGCATTATGGTTAAATGGCAAAGAATGGCTTCTCTTGATTTATCAATCACGCACTAAATTTATCAATCAACAATCATTAGTGAGTATTGAATTATAATGGTGTCCGCTAATTTTTAATAATGTGTATATATAATAAGGTATAAATTATTTTTTCGGGCAATTGTCAGCTTATCAAGAGGTTGTCATTCTGAGTTAAAAAATTAATAGATTTTTATGGTTTCAGGGCTTGTCAGAAATAAAAAGCTATATATATTTGCATCCGCTTTTGGAGGGTATATAAGACCATCAAAAAGCAGCTTTGAAATCACGGTGTAAATTTTTTCAAATTATTTTTTGAAATACATTGCAGGAATTAAAAACTGTTATATATTTGCACCCGCTAAAAGAACGAGTGACTATAAAAACACGAGGTCGAGTAGGCGAAAAGAAAGAATTATAAGTTCATTGATATATTGAATTGACAGTGTACATCATTAAGAGGAAACTCTTAGTGTTGAATTGAATAAACCAAATTTAGAATACCCTGAGTACAATGACTTTGGTCAGACTTACTATTTATAGTG
>JBDXAK010000009.1:0-791391 GCA_039981375.1 Gilvibacter sp.
TAATTTGAAATAGGGAAGGGCTGTAAAGCCCCCGCTTTCATACGCAGAAGTAAAAGGCGGCGACATGCCAACCCCTCAACGCTCGCTCCTCACTAAATCAGTCCACAGGACATTTTATTAACGCTCGGCCGCCTTTTTTAAAGCGCTTGTTAATTAAGAAAACAACGTTTTAGAAAAACGTGTTTCTTCTATAAAGTGATAAGAACTGGGTGGCGATATACCGGACCGAAAGGCGAAAATTTGTCCACTATTCTTACATATATGCCAAACCATATCGATAATAAGCACAAAACATCGATAAAAGTTATTTGTTCCGTAATGTTACAGTTTCAGGCTATAATAGATAAAGTGCTAATTATATTGCTGTCTAAATCTAATATCATGAAATACTTAGTAGTAATTATTTGTTTGTTTTCAATGTTCTCTTGTACCCAAGAAGAAGCTGTGAAAGTAGAATCAATTGAGTCATTAAACTTTGAAGCAAAAGCAGTTTTTGATGAGAAATCGGAAGGAGTCTATAAAGGAACCTTTACAACTAATGATAGCCAAAAACGAGGTGTAATAGCTATTCAAGTTATGGCAGACAAAAGTGCGTATGCAAAAATGGTTTATTCAAATGGATCAGATTTGATCTTAAAAGCCACAGGAGATATGCAATTATCTGACCAGGAAATCCTTTACACTTTTAGTGAAGGACAAGTCGAATTAAGCTTTCAAGTTAGTCTCAATGGCAAGAATCCTAAGGTTTCGGGATTGTTAATCGCCAACACTCCTAGTTTTGCTACTATTTTAAAAGAAACTTCTCGAGGAGCAGTTTTACCAGTAACAGGAACTTATGTATGTACCGAATGTGGCACACACCCGTTATTTAATGGTGGTATTACACAAACATTTAGCGCTACTACTGTAAGTGGTGCAGGCAACAATAATCAAGATATTGTAACTCAGATATTGTTTAATGGTAACGATTTTGGTTCTGCTACAGGCAATACTCAAGCAGGATGTGTTAACAGCGGAAGTGCAAGAGTATGTGATATTTCTGGAGCTTCTACCGCTATCGCTGGTAGAGTTATAAATTGGACTGGAACGCACAGTTTTCTTAGAGGGTCTACCGATTGCTCTGAGGTAGAAGGAACATGGACCTACGATTCTGTCTATGGCATGTTATCTGGTACTTTTACGAGTGATTCGAGCTGTGGCATTTAAAAATTAATTTAGTTTAAATTAACAACCCGTTCTATTTTTAGAGCGGGTTTTTTGTTTTGTATACCGTTATTGTAATTCTAGTCTAGTTTAATAGGGCCTTGTGAGTCGTTAGTAATTTTCCAGCGCTCGTTTTGGATGGATCTATAGATAATCTCAAAAGTAAGACCTTGTTCGAGCAAGGCTCCGAGCGATTGAGTAAAAAGATCGTATTCTTCTTTCGATTGGCTCACGGTCACAATAAAATATTGTTCTCCTACGGGCAATGCCATGCCTCGGTCTAAGGTAGAATATGAGAGGTTTTGAATGCTATCTAAAGCTGGCTCTTTACTCTTCATAAAAGTATATAACTCATCTCCGTAATCTGCTAAATCATAGGTTTTGCCTTTTAAATGGAGCGTAACGCTTTCAATAACAGCAGGCCCTACGCCATGATTTGATAACGAAATGCTAAAAGTGTTTTGTTCTGAATTGTTATGAGAATTAATGGCCAAATAGGGCAGTATGGAAAGATAATTTTGCTTGCTCATCAAATTGGTTTGATATATAAATATGATAAGCGTAATAAAGCTAATACTCATGGCAGAGATGCTAAGTACCTTGTCTGAATTCCATTTTAGTTTTTTGAACATACCTTTAATTTTGTTTGGTATAAATAAAGGTACAAAAAAGCGGCTACGAATATTTCTGGCTTTTATCTGTATTAGCTTTTGACATTAGCGATCGCAGCAAGTTATCGTGTAACGCGGAGAGCGCGACGCTACGGAGCTTTAGCGAAGGAGGGGAATGCCAACATCATAAAAATAATAGTTCAAGGTTTTAAACGGAACTTATGGAGGGTGTAACTTATTTAGCATAAAAACATCGATAAAGTGTAAATAATTACAGATAATACACATTTCTGTACGATGATACCTACAATTTGATGTTCATTTTGTGAATACTTCTATATTGCGCCCTCAACACCCCAAATTGTTGAATCTAAAATAACCTACTTATGAAACAACTAATTTTAGTATTAGTGGGAGCCCTTCTTGTGGCATCCTGCTCAAGCGAAAGCCCATCAGAAACTGTTTTGGAGACTCAGTTTACTGTTAAGACGGCAGCTACTCATTCCAACTTTGGTACGTACTATGGCACTTTTACAAGTGTGGACAATCGCTACAATGGCACTGTAGAAATTGTGGTGAAACCATCTTTAGAAGGAATGGCAACTTTAAAGTTAAATGGTGAAAAGTCTATTGAGCTCTCTGCTTATAGCGAGTATTTTACAGACGATGAGTATTCAGAACTATTGTTTAGAAACGACGAAGTAACCTTTGTTTTTTCTGTAGAAGGCAACGGAATTAACCCCCTAGTGCAAAACTGCATTATTAATGATGTAGTGACCACGATGCTTATCAAGGAATAATATTTCGAGATTAGAAATAATCTCGTGTTTTTGCTTCAGACTTAAAACCGTCACCACAGGGTGGCGGTTTTTTTATTGACAAAATATGTACATTTAGTAAAAGTTTTTAGATGAGATTTATTTTACTTTTTATGTTGATCATTACGTATTCTGGTTTTGCACAGAACGAAGATTGCGCCTGTTGTTCGACAAATCATACTGCTTTTGATTTTTGGATAGGAGAATGGACCGTTACAAACCCTAATGGCTCATATGCTGGCAGCAATGTGATAGACAAAATACAAGACAACTGTATTTTACGTGAGAATTGGACCAGTGCCACCCCTGGCTATACAGGTACAAGTACAAATTATTATAACTCAGCTAAAAAGCAATGGATTCAACTATGGGTCGATAATCAAGGCCAAAGCCTTTATTTGTACGGGAATTTAAAAGATGGTGCCATGGTCTTGCAAAGTGATCCTACATCCGGACAGAACGGCCTTACAATAAATAGAGTGAGCTGGACACCAAATAGCGACGGAACCGTGCGCCAACATTGGGAGACTTCTACAGATGATGGTGTGACATGGGCAACGGCCTTTGATGGCTTGTATACGCCTAAAAAATAGAACGCATTACGGTTCTAATTCCTATAAATATGAGGTAAATAGCTAGTATCATACAAATTATACCTGGGATGGTAAAAATGTACATGGGCAAATTCTCCTTATTAATAACCGCTAAGCGGATTAAATAAGCGCTTAGAATTATCACAGGGATAGACAGAGCTAATCGTTTTAAACCCTTTATCAATAAGGTTTTGTCTGTATGTTTTTGTTTAGGAGGCTCCATCTTGATATGCTTTTATAGCTTTGCGAACACTCCCATAAGTATCTAATAGGTCTTTCGCTTCATTATGGCTTATATCTAGTGCATGGGCTACCATCTTGGTCCCTCGATCAACCAGCTTGTTATTGCTCAACTGCATGTCTACCATTCGATTGCCTTTTACTCGGCCGAGTTTAATCATAGTAGCCGTGGTAATCATATTGAGCACCATCTTTTGTGCAGTACCAGACTTCATACGAGAACTTCCCGTAACAAATTCTGGACCTACAACAACTTCGATAGGAAAGTTGGCTTCTTGCGCCATTGGGCTTCCTTGATTGCAACAAATACAACCAGTGGCTATGCCTTGTTTATTACATTCGGCTAAGGCTCCAATCACATACGGAGTAGTTCCAGAGGCCGCAATACCTACCACAATATCTTTAGGCGAAATGGTATGCTCTTTTAAATCTAACCACCCCTGAGTGGTGCTGTCTTCTGCAAATTCTACCGCTTTTCTTATGGCGGAATCACCTCCAGCAATAAGCCCTATTACCAACTCGTGAGGAACGCCAAAGGTAGGCGGGCATTCACTGGCATCTAGAATTCCTAATCTTCCGCTGGTGCCTGCGCCTATGTAAAACAATCTGCCATTGTTTTCTAAGCGCGTTACAACTTGATCGATCAAAGCTTCGATAGCGGGCAGTTGCTCTTGAACGACCATGGCAACTTTTTGATCTTCTTTGTTGATATTGGTGATTAACTCACCGACGGTCATTTTTTCTAAATGATCGTAATTAGAAGATGATTCTGTAGTTTTTTTAAAGGTCAAAGCACATTGGGTTTGATGCATCAAAAATAAGGATTAATAGCCTATATTTAGCGGCGTGTTACTTTAGTTTATTCAACGACTTATTAATTTGTCATGACCATTTTAGTAGTTCCAGACGGATTTAAAGACAGCCTTACCTCGCAAGAGGTAAGCGATGCCATCTGTGAGGGTATTTTGGCATATGATAGTGGGATAAAGATTCACCCCGTTTATGCCTCTGATGGCGGCGATGGGTTTTTAAAGGTGGTTAAGATTTATAAGCCAGACCTTGAAGTCGTTGCGTCAAAAACCGTGGATCCGCTAGGAAGAGCAATTGAAGCAGATTACTTATGGAACGATAAAACCAAAACTGCTTATGTAGAACTAGCCGCTGCTTCGGGCATAGAACTCCTAGCTAAACAGGATCGCATAGTGATGCAAACTTCCACGATGGGCACGGGTTTGCAAATAAGAGAGGCAATCTTAAAGGATGCTAAAATCATTTATATAGGACTAGGGGGTAGTGCCACAAACGACGCCGGTATGGGGATTGCTGCAGGCCTTGGATATAAATTTTTAGATAAAGATGGAGTACAGGTAAACACTTGTGGTCAAAACTTAGGCCAAGTTCAGCAAATAATACAGCCTAAAAGCAGCGACCACTTTCCTATGATGTATGCTATAAATGATGTACAGAATCCCTTGTATGGACCAAATGGAGCAGCGCATGTATATGCCAAACAAAAAGGAGGGAACCCAGAAGAAATAGAGGCCTTAGATGCAGGGCTGCGAAGTATTGCAAACATTGTATCAAACGAACTTACGATAAACGAGGCACATTTAGCTGGAGATGGCGCCGCTGGCGGATCTGCCTATGGCTTGCGGGTTTTTTGTGGGGCGCAGTTTAAACGAGGAACCGAATTTGTGTTAGGCCTAACGGAGTTTGATGCGTTGTTAGCCACTGGCAAGATCGATATGTTAATTACCGGAGAGGGTAAAATAGACGATCAAACAAAAAACGGCAAACTGGTCTCTGGAGTAATCAAAAGGGCAAAAGAATACAAAGTTCCCGTGATGGCTATTTGCGGTAAATTAGAGTTAGACCCAGTACAAACTAAACTATTGGGGCTTCAAGATGTCGCGCAAATTTATGACTCATCCAAACCAGAAGGATATAGCTATGTGCATGCAAAATCTTTAATTGCTCAAAAGATTAAACAATTGCTGGCTTGCAATAGCTAGCCTTTATTCTGTAACCACCGTTTTTTTGAATTCCTGTACTAAGGCAAAATATCCCAGGGCAAAATTGTCTTGGTCTCCAACATTATCAAATGTGCCATCGTTGTCTATGTCTGTGACATTTATGATGTTGCCACGCACAGTGACTGTGGGTGTTTGAAAGGGGTTGCCAGAATCATCACTCTGTACAATTAACTCATCAAAGTATTCATAAAAATCTTTGTCTGACCCTAAAATACTAACAGTGAGCTCTGTACCAGGTTCGAAAATTTGATCGTAAAAGAACGAAAACTCAAAATCCTGATCTTGATAAAAAGTGTCTTCTGTTGCTAAAAACTCATTAAAACCAAAGTCAAAAATATAATAGTTTTCCTGCTCAGGAATATCTGTATAACTCACTATAATCTCTGTCTCATCGTCTCCAAATAAAGTGCCATCGCCTATGGTTAGACTATCGATGTCGGGTGCAGGCTGGAAGCTGGCTTCTGCCAAATAGAACCTGTCTTCGAAATCGATTTGCAGCAACCATCGGTCTTGAATTAACGATAAAGTAGATAACGATTTTACATATATACCGCTACCGGGCTCTTCTTCTACAAGCACGATGCCATCACCACCAACGGGGTTGTCAAGATTGCTTAAAGTAATTTGTTGCAGGTTTGTGGGGGCTATGGTTTCGAAAAACGCATTGGTCTCACTCACAATTACCTTTACTTCTGTAATGGCCAGATTGGTGTCAATGCGCACGACGGCGTCTACGATGAGTCTGGGATCTTCTGAAGGGACATCGATCTCGACTACATCTTGACAGCTCAAAAACGTGCAAACTAGTATGATTGATAGTACATGTTTCATATCAAAATTTAAAATTATAGGTCACAGAGGGAACGATTCCAAAGATGGAAGTTCTGACCGCTTCGTTTACCCCAGTATCTTGGTTTCTTCTAAAGTTAATCGAGGCGGCGTTTCGTCTATTATAAAGGTTATAAATGCTAAAAATCCATTCACCCTGCCATTTTCGATTGGCATTCTTGCGAGGGGTTAAGGTGGCAGAGATGTCAATTCTATGGTAGCTTGGTAAGCGCTCTTTGTTCCTGAGTCCGTAATATGGAATCACCAATCCTTGAAATTCAAATTGACCAATTGGGTAGTTGGTGGGTTGTCCTGTTTGGAACACAAAGTTGCCGTTAAAGGTCCATTTGTCGTTTAACTCATAATTGGCATACACAGAAAAGTCATGCGTTTTATCATAAGGGGTATTGTACCATTCTCCAGAGTTGATTCCAATTTCGTTTTCATTTCTGGGAGGTGTACGCTGCTCCGACTTAGATAAAGTATAGGCTACCCAACCTGTGAGTTTTCCTTCGTTTTTTCTAAATAACACTTCAAGGCCATAAGCTCTCGCTTCTCCGTTAAGAATAACTTGTTCTATGGCATCGTTTGCGATCAAATTGGCGCCATCTATATAGTCTATTCGATTTTCGATGTCCTTATAAAAAGTCTCTACTTCTAAGCTGTATCTTCTGTCAGACAGATTAACAAAATAACCAGCGGCATATTGATTGAGCAATTGCGGTTTAATAAAAGGGCCGCTGGGAGTCCAGACATCTAAAGGAGTTGGAGAACTCGTATTAGATAACAAATGCAAATATTGGGCTATTCGGGTGTAACTAAGTTTAACCGAATTGTTTTCGTTAAAGCTATATGATAAAGAAGCCCTAGGTTCTAGATTTGTATACGAGGCCAATTGCCCGCTTTTACCTGGATTGATAACCTCGATGGGCTCTGCTTCGCGATAAATGAGCAGAAAAGGATCAAAGTCTACTGGATTATCGTTGGCGTACACATTTAATTCATCTTGTCCAAAACGTATAAAGTGACTTAGTCTTAAACCATATTGCAAGCTAAGTTTGTCACTAATCTCGTGTGAAACATCTATATAGGCTGCCGCCTCGTTTGCGTATTTTTTTATGAGCTGTTCTTCTACAATTCCAGACTCGGGATTGTTTGGCTTGATCTTTCCGGGATTAAAAATGTAGTAAATATTGTTAATCCCATAGTTAATTTGCACTTTGTTATTTAGGTAATGCTTTAAATCGTATTTAAGATTAAAGTTCTGTATTCCGGAATCCCATTCGAACCCTACAAAGTCTAGCTCTAGACCATAATAATAGTCCGAATAAATCGCAGATAAGTTAGAGAACAGTTTATCAGAAAAAATATGATTCCACCTAAAATTAACCACAGCGTTTCCGTACGTATTTACAAAGCTATCGTTTACACTAAAGAGGTCACGCCCAAAATACCCTGATAGGAATAAGTTGTTTTGGGGATTGATTTTATAGTTTAATTTGGCATTAACATCATAAAAATATGCGCTATTGTCTATATCGAATAGCGGCAAGAACAAATGGGCATAAGACCCTCTACCACCAACTAAAAAAGCACCGCGATCTTTTACCAGCGGGCCTTCTACGAGCAACCTACTGGTTACAGCACCAATTCCGCCATTTACTTTAAGTTCTTGAGAGTTTCCTTCTTTCTGAAAAATCTCTAACACAGAACTTACACGACCTCCATAACGGGCTGGAATACCTCCTTTAAAAAGCTTGATGTCTTTTATGGCATCAGGATTAAATACAGAGAAAAAACCAAATAAGTGGGAAGAATTAAAAATGGTGGCCTCGTCTAACAGAATCAAATTTTGATCTACTGCGCCTCCGCGAACATTAAAACCAGAGGCTCCTTCGCCTGCATTGGTAACTCCGGGTAATAGCAATAACGATTTTATGACGTCTGCTTCTCCAAGCACCACTGGGATACTTTTTATGGTTTCTATCTTGAGTGTATTTACACTCATTTGCGGGTTACGAATACTCAAACGATCGTTTTGCGCTTCGATTATTACTTCGTCTAAGCTTTCGAGACTCTCGACAAGATTGTAGTTTTTACGTATGTTTTGATCGAGCGCAATAGACTCATTAATGTCGTTAAAACCCAAGTAACTAATAGTTAAATTGTAATTCCCTTCTGGAATTGTTAGCGAATAAAAACCATATTCGTTGGTAATGGCTCCGGCATTAATCTCTGGAATAAGCACACTTACACCTATGAGGCTTTCTCCTGTGGCAGCTTCGAGTATGGTGCCGCTTAATGTATATTTTTGCTGTGCTTGACTAAGACTAGTAAGTAGTACAATTAGTATGAGAAGTCGCTTCAAAATTTGGTGCTTTTAATAAAGAAACAAAAAAGCCTTCAATTGATGAAGGCTTTTATAAAATTTAGCATTCAAGCTAGAGGCTATCAATAATTTCGTTTAAAGTTTTACTAGGTCGCATCTGAGCAGTGACTAGTGCGTCTTTTGGCTCATAATAACCACCAATGTCGACTGGCGCGCCTTGGGCTGCATTTAATTCGTCTATTATTTGGTCTTTTTTAGACTGCATCTGATTAAACACTTTTGCAAACTGATCTTTTAGTTCTTGATCTTGGTTTTGCTCACTTAACGCTTCTGCCCAATACATGGCTAGGTAAAAATGACTCCCACGATTATCTAATTCGTTGACCTTTCTAGAGGGCCCTTTTTTGTTTTCTAATAGCTTTTCTGTGGCATCGTCAAGGGCTTCAGATAAAACGATTGCCTTTTTATTATCGTAGGTAGAACCTAAGTGCTCTAAAGAAACAGCCAGCGCCAAAAATTCTCCTAAGGAATCCCAACGTAAATGCCCTTCTTTTACAAACTGCTGTACGTGTTTAGGTGCAGAACCGCCGGCTCCGGTCTCAAAAAGACCTCCGCCGTTCATCAAAGGCACAATCGAAAGCATTTTTGCACTCGTGCCAAGCTCTAAGATTGGGAATAAGTCTGTTAAATAATCGCGCAATACATTGCCAGACACAGAGATAGTGTCTTTCCCTTCTTTAACACGTTGTAGCGTATAAGTGGTGGCGTCTTTTGGCGACAAAATCTTTAGTTCTAAGCCCGTTGTATCATAATTGGGCAAATAGGCATTTACTTTTTTAATAATCTCACTGTCGTGAGCACGCGTTTGATCTAACCAGAAAATAGCTGGGCATTGCATGGCTTTTGCTCTTGTGACGGCTAGTTTAATCCAGTCTTGGATAGGTGCATCTTTTACCTGGCACATACGCCAGATATCTCCACGACTAACATCATGAGACATTAATACAACACCATCCTGATCTATTACGTTTACCGTTCCATCTTGAGCGATTTCGAAGGTTTTATCGTGAGAACCATATTCTTCAGCTTTTTGAGCCATAAGACCAACATTAGGAACAGTACCCATGGTAGTTGGATCAAAGGCTCCATGTTCTTTGCAAAAGTTAATCGTGGCCTCGTACAGGCCTGCATAGCTGCTATCTGGAATAATGGCTTTGGTATCTTGAGTTTCGCCTTGCGCGTTCCACATTTGCCCAGAGGTTCTAATCATTGCCGGCATAGAAGCGTCAATAATTACATCGCTTGGTACATGTAAATTGGTTATTCCTTTGTCTGAATTTACCATCGCCAAGGCTGGGCCTTGAGCAAAAGCTTGATCAATTTCATATTTAATCTGGCCTTGCACCTGTGATGACAACTCGTCTAGTTTAGAAAGCAAGTCTCCAAAACCATTATTGACATCTACACCAGCTTGGTCGAGCTCTTGCGCATAATTAGCAAACACATTTTTAAAGAAGGTGCGTACGGCATGACCAAATATGATTGGGTCAGAGACCTTCATCATGGTGGCTTTCATATGCAACGAGAGCAATAGCCCTTGCGCCTTTGCATCTGTTATTTCGCGATCTAAAAACGACAGCAAAGCCGTTTTACTCATATAAGTTGCATCGATAATTTCGCCTTCTAATACAGCGATTTGCTCCTTTAAGGTCGTTTTGGCTCCGTCGGTGGCTATATGAGTGATAGATACCCATCCTTCTTTGTCTAGCGTCACAGATTTTTCGTTCGATCTAAAATCGCCAGCACTCATAGTTGCTACATGTGTTTTTGAATCTGCGCTCCAAGCCCCCATAGAATGCGGATTCTTTTTTGCATAATTCTTTACCGCTTTTGGCGCTCTTCTGTCCGAATTACCTTCCCTAAGCACAGGGTTTACAGCACTACCTTTAATTTTGTCATAACGCGATTTGATGGCTTTTTGGTCGTCGTTTTCTGGTTCCTCCGGATAGTCTGGCAGGGCATAACCTCTCGCTTGAAGTTCGGAGATGGCGGCCTTTAACTGCGGAACTGAGGCACTTATATTGGGAAGCTTTATAATATTTGCTTCTGGCTTTTTTGCTAGCTCGCCCAATTCACTCAAAGCGTCAGGCAGCTGTTGAACAGCAGATAGAAAATCAGGAAAATTGGCGATGATTCTTCCGGCAAGCGAAATATCTCGCGTTTCGATTTGTATAGAAGACGATTTTGTAAAAGCACTAATAATCGGTAATAACGATTGCGTTGCTAATGCTGGGGCTTCGTCTGTTTTTGTATAAATAATCTTTGGTGTAGTGCTCATCGAAATGTTCAAATTTTTAGATATAATCCTAAGCTGCAAATGTGGTTTTTAGGAGTGCAAATATACTAATTTTGATGCTCTCCAACCGCTCGAAATGCCTTGAAGCAGTATATTTAGCACAATTTTTACGAATATCGTAATGAGAAGAATCAATTTTGCGAATTCGCTAAAATTGATAAAAAACAAAAGCCATATCATTGTATTTGCATACTTTGACATGGCTTTTTAATGAAGCTGCTTTACCGGTTTCCTCCCGAGGGATTCTGATAGTGATTTTATTAAACAAACACGTCCGTGCTGGGCTTCATCGAGCTCTTCCTCTAGGCACGTCCTGTTTTGCAACAGGCGGTCTTTTGGCCGAACTCAGCTAGTGTACTATTCTAATTTAGTCTGCTGCAAGCAGCCGTCTAAACTTCAGACAAATAATTCACAGCTATATAAAGAACGTTACTTTATCAAAATTACATCTAGTTTAGTGTTAGCTATCCCGTTGTAATTTCTATTGTAAATATAAGAGGCAATTTTAAAATAGCAAGAAAATCAACCTCTTAAATATCAACACCTTATGAACGTAGGTTATTAACTTTTGTTAATAAGAAAGGCGACCCTTTTGAGGTCGCCTTATTTTGAACATGCAAAAACTGCTTATGCTCTTTTTTCTCTAATTCTGGCTTTCTTACCAGTAAGACCTCTAAAGTAGTAGATACGCTTTCTGCGAACACTACCTGTACGGTTCACTTCAATTTTTTGCATTGCTGGCATATTAATAGGGAAGATACGCTCTACACCTACAGTACCAGACATTTTTCTGATGGTAAAAGTCTGAGAAGTCCCAGTTCCTTTTACTTGAATTACAACTCCTTTAAAGAACTGTGTTCTTTTTTTGTCGCCTTCGCGAATTTCGTAATAGGCAGTAATCGTGTCACCGGCACCAAACGAAGGAAATTCTTTTGTTGTTACAAATTCGTCTTGAACAAATTTTACTAATGATTCCATTTTTCTAAATGAACTAAATTAAACTCGGAGCAACATTCACGATTCTCGTCAGAGGTTGTGCCAATCTTATGTACTAGTCTTTTTACTAGCGGCTGCAAAAATAAGCAATTATTAATGTCCTACAAGCTAATTTTATAAAAAAATAAACTAGTCTTCTAAAAGGTCTGGGCGTCTTTCTTGGGTTCTCAAATAGGCCTGCTCCTCCCGCCAGGCTTCTATTTTGGCCGTATTGCCGCTAAGCAGCACAGGTGGTACATCCCAATCTTTATATGAGGCTGGTCTTGTATAAATAGGTGGTGCCAATAAGTTATCCTGGAAAGAATCTGTTAGCGCACTGGTCTCATTGCTCAAAACCCCAGGAATTAGTCGTATTACGGCATCACAAAGTACCGCAGCGCCTAATTCACCACCGCTAAGTACATAATCTCCTATCGAAATCTCTCGCGTAATAAACTGGTCTCTTACACGCTGGTCTACTCCTTTATAGTGCCCACATAAAATGATGAGGTTTTCTTTTAGAGATAATTCGTTGGCGGTGCCTTGGTTAAGACGATCTCCGTCTGGCGTCATGTAAATAATCTCGCCATACTCCCTTTCTTGTTTAAGTTTAGAAATGCATTTATCGATAGGTTCTACCATCATCACCATGCCAGCACCACCACCAAATTGATAGTCATCTATTTGCTTATAATTATTGGTCGAATAATCTCGTAAATTATGAAAGTGAATAGAAACTAATCCCTTATCGATGGCTCTCTTTAAGATAGAAGCCTCAAAGGGACTTTGCAGTAATTCTGGCAGTACGGTAATAATATCGATACGCATAACTTACAGATCGAGTTTAGATTTACATCGCTCTATAGAACTTTTTGCGCGATTCAAAACATCGTTGGATAGGGTGAGTTTACCGGCTTTTTGATAATGCTCTATGGCCTTTTGTAGTTCGCCAATTTGTTCGTACATGATTCCGTACTCGTTATAAATAGTGGCTTTGGTAATTCCAGGAATGCCCAAGGCTGTATCGAGTAAGCTTTTGAGTTCGTCAAACTTGCCTAATGTAGAAAGGCACACGGCATAATTGTAATAGACACTTGGATACATGGGAGTTTTTTCTATACAGAGCTTGTATAAGGTTTCACCTTTTTCGTAGTCCTTAAACTTAACTTCGTACAAATACCCTAAGTGGTTGTAGGCTTTTCCAAAGCTGGGGTCTATATTGATAATCTCCTCTAGCTTATTAGATGCCTCGTCATAACGACCATTTTTAATGTCATTATTTGCCTGATCGAGCATCTCTTCGAGTTTTGTTAAATGATCCATAATCTTGTTTTGTGTAAAATTACATTAATAATCTCTTTTAGACTTCCCAATAATAATGTAATGAGCTGTCTTTTGTCCATCCGTTTTTTTCGTAAAGCTTTTGAGCCGGGTTATCGCGAGCAGTCTCTAAAACCAAACCTCTAGCTCCGTGATTTTTTGCCACTTGCTTTGCCGCATCTAAAAGCGCCTCACCAACACCACGGCCTCGAGCTTCTTGAGTTACAAATAAATCATTAAGAATATACACTCTTTTTAGGGCTACAGAAGAAAAACTAGGATATAACTGTGTAAAGCCAAGGGGCGTCTTGTCATTATCTAAAGCCAAAAGAATAATACTTTGTTTACCAACGATGCGTTTGCTTAAAAAAAGCTTGGCCGCATTAGTATCTGATTCTTGATTGTAAAACACTCTATAAGCATCAAACAACGGGGCCAATAGGTCAAGATCTTCTAAATGTGCTTCTCTAATTTGCATAATAAATGTTTCTATAAAAATAATAGTTTTAAAAGAACCCTGCTTTTTATACATTTAGGGGAACCAACCAAAAACAAATCATGAAGCGTAGAAAATTTATAAAAAACACAGCAGCTGCCACAGCGGCCTTCACTATTGTGCCTAGTTATGTGCTTGGCAAACAGCATATCGCTCCTAGTGACACTTTATACATTGGAGCCATAGGAGTAGGCGGCAGAGGAAGAGGCGTGGTTAATGAATTAACTCAAACTGGCAGAGTTAAATTTGTTGCGCTTTGCGACGTAGACGATAAAATGGCTGCTGCAAGTTATGAGTTGCATCCTGATGCGAAGCGATACAGAGACTTTAGAAAACTGTACGACGCCCATTTAAACGACATGGACGCGGTGATGGTAGCGACGCCAGATCATACGCATGCAACCATTGCTTTGCCATTTATGCGCGAAAAGAAACATGCTTACGTAGAGAAGCCATTAACTCATAATATTTACGAAGCACGAACCATGGCACAAGTTGCTGCCAAAATGGGAATTGTGACACAAATGGGTAACCAAGGTGCTTCTGGAGATGGTATTAGGCTAGCGCAAGAAATTATAAATTCGGATATGATCGGGCTTGTAAGAAAGGTGGATTGTTGGACCAACAGACCGGTATGGCCACAAGGATTTAAGCATATAACAGAAGGCATGCCCGTGCCAGATCATTTAGATTGGGATCTTTGGCTTGGGCCAGCAGCTACTCGCCCTTATAACGAAAACTTTTTACCGTTTAAATGGAGAGGGTTCTGGGACTTTGGTACAGGAGCCATGGGCGATATGGGATGCCACATAATGGAGACACCTTTTAAAGCATTAGGCTTAGGCTTTCCTTACGAGGCAGAAGCGAGTTGTACTACGGTATGGTCCGACGATTTTGTAGAAGCCGATTATTCTGAGGCCTGCCCGCCATCTTCTGTGGTGCGGCTTATGTTTGAAACCCAGAAACATGGTGACATTTCATTAAACTGGTACGACGGTGGAATCATGCCAAAGTTGCCTGCAGAACTAGGCGATAACGAAGAGCCAGGTGGTAGTGGAGGCGGAAGCATTTTTTACGGTTCAAAAGGGGTGATGATCACAGATACCTATTCTCGAAACCCTAGAATTTTACCAACTGCCAATATGGAAAACTTTACACCACCACCTCAAACCATTAAGCGTGTGACTTCGAGTCACGCAGGAGAGTGGGTAGAGGCTTGTATTAATGGTGGAACTACTTCTTCGCCGTTTTCTTATGGCGGTCCTTTAACAGAAGCGGTTCTTATGGGTAATTTGGCCATTAAAGCATATCAGTATAAGCAGCTTAAAGAAGGTAAGAAAGTAGGGGATTGGGCTCCATACGAATACCCTGGAAGACGCACTATAAAATGGGACGGAGCCAATATGAAGGTGACCAATTACGATATGGCAAACAACTGGGTCAAGCGTGATTATCGCGCCGGTTGGGAGTTGTAATAATTATATAGGAACAAAAAAGCCCATTCAATTTTGAATGGGCTTTTTAATTTAGAATTATCTCTCTAGTAATATGTATACCTTCTCACTTTGGCAATGTACTTAGCAAGTCTAATCACTTGATGGCTATAGCCATATTCATTATCATACCAAACATAAAGTACAATGTTCTTACCTTCTTTGGTAACAATCGTTGCATTGCTATCAAAAATGGCAGGGGCAGAGGAGCCAACGATATCACTAGATACCAACTCATTGTTGAGTGAGTATTTAATTTGTTCGACCAAGTTGCCTTTTAAAGCCGAATTTTTAAGCAAATTATTAACCTTATTTACTGTGGTATTTTTGTCTACCGTAAGATTTAGAATCGCTAAAGAACCGTTGGGTACAGGAACTCGAATCGCATTAGAAGTAAGCTTTCCTTCGAAAGAGGGTAAGGCTTTAGAAACCGCACTACCTGCACCTGTTTCTGTAATTACCATATTAAGGGCGGCCGCTCTTCCGCGACGATATTTTTTGTGCATATTGTCGACCAAGTTTTGGTCGTTGGTATAAGCGTGAATAGTCTCTAAGTGACCATTTACTACACCTAACTCATCTTCGATTACTTTGAGTACTGGCGTAATTGCATTGGTTGTACATGAGGCGGCAGAAAAAATATCTACCGTGTTAGGGTCATGCTCCTCGTGATTTACACCATGGACGATGTTTGGCACTCCCTTCCCAGGAGCAGTGAGCAATACTTTAGAGGCTCCTAAGGCGGTTAGGTGTCTTGCCAAGGCTTTGTCGTCTCTAAAGGCACCTGTGTTGTCTAATACCAATGCATCGTTAATACCATAAGAAGTATAATCGATTTCTTCCGGACCGTTGGCCGATATAAAATAAACCGTGGTTCCGTTAATGATCAGTGCGTTGTTCTCTGCATCTACTTGAACAGTTCCAGGAAAATCGCCATGAACAGAATCATATTGTAAAAGTGAAGCACGCTTTTCTAAAACCGTCTGGTCTATACTCCCTCTTGTTACAATAGCGCGCAGTCTTAATTGACTCCCGGCCCCTGTTCTAGACATCAATATACGTGCTAACAGACGACCGATACGACCGAATCCGTAGAGCACTACATCTTTAGGCTCGATATTATGACCATTGCTTGCGTCTCGCAATTTATCTATCACGAAGGCTTTAGCATCGCTATAATTGGCATCTTGCATATGAAACTCGTAGGTGAGCTTACCAATGTCTAATTTTGCTGCTGGCAAGTTGAGTTGATTGATGGCTTGAGCGATTTCTACCGAATCAAAAATAGAGATTGGTTTTTGTACAAATTCGCCAGCATACTCGTGCAATCGCAAAATTTCACTCACGTTTTTGTCTATAAGTTGGTTTCTAAACAACACCACTTCGATGTTCTTGTCGTACCAAAGGTCGCTTACAATTTTAATAAATTCTACGGTGGCTTTTCTTCTGTCTGTCTGAAAACTTAGCTCTTTTTCGTAGGCGGCATTTACACTCATGATTGTGTTTTAATGGGTTGAACCTTGAAGGTTGAAATTTTTGGCAAAAGTATAGATTTCAAACGTTTTAGTAAAGGATATTCGAAAAAATAAACCCCCTTTTGCAAAAAGCAAAAAGGGGGTTTATAACAAGCACTAAAAAGTCTTATCTAAAAATGAAATTATTAACGTTACCTGCGGCGTCTACCAAGGTAATTTTAATGGGTTCTTCTGTATCTCTTTGACGCATTACACGTTTTACGTCGTCTATGTTTGTTACTTTATTGTCATTAATTTTTGTAATTACCAAGCCAGTTAATTGGGTACGCTGCATATCCCTGGTTAAGGCACGGCTAATTTCGACTCCATAATCAACTCCTAAGTCACCTAATTTCGTTTTAGATGCGTTTCTCACCTCTAAGCCCACATCTTCGAGTTCGAAAGTTTCTAACTTGATGAGCGTAACTGGTATCACCTTGCGATCGTTGTCCCTAAGGATAGTAACGTTTACCACATCCTGCGGACGCTTTGAGCCAACGTAGCCAACAAGGTCTGTAAACTTATTGATAGTTACTCCATCTAACTCTTTTATAATATCGCCTTCTTTTATGCCTCCTTTGTCTGCACCACTGCCTTTTTCTACGAAGCCTACATAAACTCCTTCGGTCTCTGTCACAGAATCATCTTCTTCTGCAACACGATCTACGTTTACCCCTCTAATTCCTAGGATTCCACGCTGTACATCGCCGTATTCTAAAATGTCTTGAATAATTTTGCGCGCATTGTTAGACGGCACAGCAAACGAATAGCCTACATACGAACCTGTTTGCGAAGTAATTGCCGTATTGATTCCAATGAGTTGCCCATCTGTATTTACCAAAGCACCACCACTGTTGCCTCTATTAACAGCTGCATCTGTTTGAATAAAGGACTGTGGTTGATTATCAAATTCGTTTAGGTCTCTGGCCTTGGCGCTCACAATTCCAGCGGTTACAGTAGAGGTTAGGTTAAACGGATTCCCAACGGCCAATACCCATTCTCCCACTTTTACTTCGTTAGAATCGGCAAAGGTCATATAGGCAAGATCGTCGTCGGCCTCAATTTTTATGAGGGCGATATCTGTTTTAGGGTCAGTACCAATGAGTGTTGCGGTGTATGTTTTATTGTTGTTTAACGTAACCTCCAGAGCTGCCGCATTTGCGATCACGTGGTTATTGGTTACGATGTAGCCATCTGCAGAAATAATTACTCCGCTTCCAGTTCCAACCATTTTTTGTCCACCACTGCCGCCATAAAAGTATTCCATTATATTGCTTGGGCCCTTAGAAATGGTAGTGTTTTTAACATGTACCACCGCATTGACAGAGTTCTCTGCCGCTGTGGTAAAATCGATACCTGTATTGGCAGCCGGAGATGTATAATTGGTATTTACCATAGGAATCACCTCATTTTGAAAGGCGAGACTTGGTTGAGTTTTCTCAAAAAAATACTTATAGCCACCGAGCGTAATTGCGCCAGCGACCAAAGCGATTGCTAAAAATTGTAAGGTCTTCTTCATGATCAGTATTGTTATACGATTACAACTTAAAATTAGCACAAATATTTTGCCAAGTTTAGTGTTTTAACGCCTTTTAACAAGCTTTAAGACAATCTTAAAACTTTGGAATTCCTATCTTTGGACTTTATGTCAATACCTTTCACGAAATACCACGGAACCGGCAACGATTTTGTTCTAATAGACAACCGTCAAGATGTATTTAATCATAACGATACAGCCTTGGTTGCGGCTATGTGTAATCGTCGCTTTGGCGTTGGTGCCGATGGTCTTATTTTGCTAGAGCACCATTCGGAATATGATTTTACCATGGTGTATTTTAATGCAGACGGCAATCCGTCGAGTATGTGCGGAAACGGAGGACGCTGCATTGTACATTTTGCTAATCAATTAGGAATCGTTCAAGGCGATGTTCGATTTATGGCAGTAGACGGATTACACACTGCCACAATCGACGGCGATATCATTTCGTTAAAAATGGCAGATGTGAAATCGGCCAAAATTGCAGATGGCTATAGTTTTTTAGATACAGGTTCGCCACATCATGTAATTTTTACAGAACAAATCGATTCGATCGATGTTAAAACTCAAGGAGCCGCAATTAGATACGGATTGTACGGCGAACAAGGAGCCAATGTTAACTTTGTGCAACAGATCGATGTAACAAATTTTAAGGTACGCACTTACGAAAGAGGGGTAGAAGACGAAACTTATTCCTGCGGAACAGGTGTGACCGCTGTAGCTTTGGCGGCTTTTCAAAACAAATTAACAGATAAGACTAATCTTAAACTACATACGCCAGGAGGGCTTTTAAGCGTTAGGTTTAAAGATAAAGGCGTAGGTTTTACCAACGTACATTTAATAGGGCCGGCTATGGCTGTATACACTGGAGTATGGGAATAAGTACTTTGCATAACGATCATGTTTTACTACGCGCCTTAGAACCTGAGGATCTAGAGTTTCTGTATCGATTAGAGAACGATGAGACTATTTGGGAGGTGAGTAATACGCAAACACCTTATTCTAAGTTTGTGCTCAAGCAATACTTAGAAAACGCACACAAAGACATTTACGAGGTAAAGCAGCTGCGATTGGCGATCATTTCAAAAAACCAAAAAGAACTGGTGGGCTTTATCGACCTGTTCGATTTTGACCCTAAAAATGCAAGAGTAGGGATAGGTGTGGTGATTTATTCAGACGAGCAACGCAACAAAGGCTATGCAAAAAATGCATTAGGGCTTTTGCTGGGCTATTGTGAAAACAATTTGCAAATGCATCAGGTGTATGCGAATATTGGCGCTGGTAATAAAGCGAGTTTATCACTTTTTGAGAGTTTAGGATTTTCAAAATCAGGACATAAAAAAGATTGGTTACGACAAGCCAACGGGTTTACAGACGAACTTATATATCAAAAAATTTATGAATCTTAAAAAAGTTGTTTTAGCCATCCTTCTAGTCGGAGTACTGGTTGGTGCCGTGTTTTCTTATTATATATACAATACGATTTTTGGCGAGAACACAGCCTTTAATAATGAGGTTGCGCATATTTACATTCCTACAGACGCGACATTTTCTGACGTACTCGAAGATATTTCACCCTTGCTTAAAAACGTAGATTCGTTTGTGACAACGGCCAATAAAAAAGGATATTCTTCTAATGTAAAGCCAGGTCATTATACCATCGAGAAAGGGATGAACAACAACGAGATTATCAACTCTATTAGGTCTAACAACATTCCTGTAACCGTACGATTTAACAACCAAGAACGTCTCGAAAATTTGGCTGGCCGTATCGCAAACCAGTTAGAAGCAGACAGTTTGTCTTTGCTCAATAGCATGAAAGATCCAGCGTTTTTATCTGCCAATGGCTTTAGCGAGCAAACAGCTCTGGCAATGTACGTCCCAAATAGTTATGAGTTGTATTGGAACAGCTCTCCCGAACAATTTAGAGACAAAATGTTACAAGGGTTTACCTCCTTTTGGAATGACGAACGTATTAAGAAGGCCAGTGATTTAGGGTTAACCAAACAAGAAGTAGTATCGCTAGCGGCCATTGTTCAGAAAGAGACTGCCAAAGTAGACGAGCGACCTCGCGTTGCAGGTGTTTATGTAAACAGAATCAAGCGTGGAATGCCACTTCAGGCAGATCCGACAGTTATTTATGCCAAAAAATTAACCGAAAACAATTTTGATCAAACCATTAAAAGGGTGTTATATCGAGATTTAGAGATCGATTCTCCTTACAATACATATAAAAATACTGGCGTTCCTCCCGGGCCTATTACCATGCCAGATATTTCTGCCTTAAATGCAGTGCTCAATTACGAAAAGCACGATTATATCTTTTTTGTGGCCAATGTACAGAAGTTTGGCTATCACAAATTTGCTAAAACACTCGCCCAGCACAATCGTAATAAACAAGAGTATGTGCAATGGATAAATAGCCAAGGGGTTAATCGATAAGGGCATTTTTATCATTTTCGCAACAAAACTCATGTTACATTGACATGTTCATAACAGGTTAGCAAGTTTTTTCTCACATTCCTACTTCGCAAACGTTTTCGTAATACCTTTACTAATGGTAAGAAAATCAATAGGTTAGGGGTTTTTCCTATACTTAAGACAACATTAACACTTTATGTTTGTATAACGGCACAGATGTTGTACTTTTGCACGCTGAAAATGAAGGGGTTTAGCCTCTACAAATTCAAACATTATGATACGTAAACTAATACGAATTATAGTACTTCCAATGGTAATTGCATTTATTACGGTTGGATTCGCGAAAAGTAAGGATACTGTAGATTTTTCTCAGTATTTAGTAGAGACAAACGATGTGTGTTTTTACGTTCCTACTTTAGAAGAGCAACGATCTTTTGATCGCCCTCAGTTTGCACAGCTTCCCTTGATTGGGAAGTCGTTTATTGGGTTTAGAGAAGCTTTAGGTTTTAAAGAGTCTCAAGGAAATTACTTTGTAGTGAATCAATTTGGATACTTAGGAAAGTATCAGTTTGGTAAATCTACTTTAAAGTTAATTGGAATCCCAAATGCCGCTAAGTTTTTGGCTACGCCAGAACTGCAAGAAGAGGCATTTACGGCCTATGCGGCTCGTAATAAATGGGTGTTGCGTCGTGATATTAGACGCTATGTTGGGCGAACGATTAATGGAATAAAAATTACGGAATCAGGAATTTTGGCTGCCGCTCATTTGGCAGGTCCTGGTAATGTAAAACAATATCTTCGCAGTGGAGGTAGCCTAGAGTTTAACGATGCCTTTGGCACAACGGTAGGTTACTATATGCGAAAATTTGCAGGTTACGATACTTCTTGTGTTGTAGCAGACAAAAAAGCAAAGGTTTAAGTCACTTAAAGTGAATTAAGTTTAGTTGGTTAGTTATTTTGAATGATAAATAGGGTAGGTCTCTTATGTAGATCTACCTTATTTTTTTTCCACTCATTTGCCGTTTTGGTTTGAATAAACTCGGTGGGCAGTGTAATGTCTGCCGCAATACAAATAGCGCATTCTCCACTTACCGTTGCCAAGAGTGCGTCTAGAAGCTGATTATTTCTGTAAGGTGTTTCTATAAATAATTGTGCCTGCCCTGTGGTTTTCGATAATTTTTCTAACGCTTTTATACGCGATTTGCGCTCCGATTTATCGATAGGTAGATAGCCATTAAAAGCAAAATTTTGCCCATTCAAGCCGCTTGCCATCATGGCAAGTAAAATAGAAGACGGCCCTACCAAGGGTACAACTCGTATGTTTTTTTGATGAGCGATAGTTACAATGGCGGCTCCTGGGTCTGCTATTCCAGGGCAGCCAGCATCGCTCATAAGGCCCATGTCTAGACCGTCTTGACAGGGTTGCAAAAAACTATGCAACTCCATGGGTTCTGTAAACTTATTAACGGTATTAAAATGTAATGTGGGTTGCGATTTAGATGGCACAATGCGCTTGATCGCGGCACGTGCCACCTTTTCGTTTTCTACTATATAGTGATCTATAGATTCTACGGCTTTTCTAACGCTAAGCGGCAATACCTCTAGGGCATTGGTCTCACCAAGTGTAGTAGGAATCAAATACAAGGTTCCTTGGGGCATAATCTTTTGACTATCTAATGGCGATTTTTATGGTTTCTACTTCTCCGGTTGAACTGCTTACTCTAGCCAAATACAAACCAGTTGGCATGTTTGCCGTAACTAGCGTGATTTGAGTATTGCCGTTAGATGTGACTTCACCAATTTTTGCTCCACTCATGTTGAATAAATCTATTTGAGTAATAAGGCGTTGGCTGCTTTGGATAACTACGTCCGTGCTTGATTCATCTTGAAACCATGTAAGCGATGCAGAAAAATTCTGGTCATCTACACTCAGTGCATTATCGATTATACGATAAATTTGACCGCCTAAACCAGCGACGTATAATTCTTTGTTGATGTCTTCTCCAAAGGTAGACCAAGAATCTGTAGTATTAATTACCCACGTAAGGTTGTTGGCAGTGTCTACAGTGCCAATTTCTCCCGTACAGATGTCTGCAAAAAAGTAAAGGCCGTCTAAAGTTGGATATTCAGACCCTCTATAAACGTATCCTCCCGTTATCGAACAACGCCCACTACCGTGAGTGTATTCGGCCACAGGAAATTCCATGGTTGTGCTAGAAGGACAGCCCGAGGTATTAAAAGGAGCATTCCCTTCATAACAACGCCAGCCGTAATTGATTCCGGCTTCTGTTGGGTCCGACTTGTTAATTTCTTCGCGTGAACCTTGACCCACATCTGCAATCCAAAGATCGCCGGTGTCTGCGTCAAAGCTAAAGCGCCATGGGTTGCGAATTCCATACGCCCAAATTTCGTCTAATCCACTTGGGTCTCCAGCCCATGGATTATCTGCAGGAATATAAGGAGCAGCAGCGTCTACATCCAGACGTAACATCTTCCCTAAATAGGTTGTAAGTGTTTGTGCTCTATTGCCCGGGTCACCACCACTACCACCATCTCCTGAGCCAATAAATAGCATCCCATCAGGACCAAATTGTAACGATCCTCCGTTATGATTAGTAAAAGGCTGCTCAAAATCCAGCATCTTTAATTCAGACCCCGGATCGGCAATGTCTGGGCTGGCTGTGCTCACACTAAAGCGTGAGATTTGAGTATCGCTGGAGTTGTCTGTGTAGTACACATAAAAATATCCGTTGGTCGCGTATTCTGGATGAAAAGCAAGGCCTAATAAGCCGCGTTCACCACCTGAGGCCACAATGGGGTCGATGTTTAAAAAAGGAGTCGGGTTAGTAGTTCCGTCCGAATTGAGAATTTTTATAATTCCTCCTTGTTCTACGATAAATAAACGGTCGTCGCCTGCGTTTTGAATGTCTACAGGGCTGTTAAAACCACTTGCGTAAAGATCTACTTGAATGTCTTGAGCATAAATACTCGCATAGCTGCATAGTAGCACTAAGTAGGTGAAAATAGATTTAGTCATAAGGCAATTTTTAGCATTTTTTTTTGAAGCCTAAAGTTAAGCAAAAAAATAGAAGAGTTGTATGTGGTGATTTTTATAATTCGCTGGCAATCTTGTCACAGGCTTGATCCAACATATAATACACTTGCTCAAATCCTTCGCTTCCGCCGTAATAGGGGTCGGGAACATCTACATTTTCGCCAGGAAAAAGCTCGTTTAAAATAAGTTTTACTTTGCCTTTATGTTCGGGTTTTTGAGCGAGTTTTAGCACGTCATTAAGATTAGACATATCCATAACATAAATTCGATCAAAACGATCAAAATCTTCTGCAACGAACTGTCTCCCGCGTTGGTTGGTGATATCCAAACCATTGGTTTTGGCGATAGAAATACTGCGCTTATCAGGAGCATCACCCACATGCCAAGAGCCAGTTCCGGCCGAATCTACATGCACTGCTGTAGGATCTACCTTGCGCTCAAGAATACCATGCGCTAAAGGGCTGCGACAAATATTGCCTAAACAGACCATAAGCACTTTGGTTGGCATTTGTTATAGGGTTAATTTTTTGTTGAGGTCTTCTACGTACTTGCGGAACTGCTTATCTGTGGCAGATAAGTTATCTACAGTTTTGCAAGCGTGTAACACGGTGGCATGGTCGCGTTTACCAATTTGAGAGCCAATACTAGCCAAAGAGGCTTTGGTAAATTTCTTGGCAAAGAACATCGCGAGTTGTCTGGCCTGTACTATATGGCGCTTACGTGTTTTAGATTGTAAGGTATCTACATCCATCTGGAAGTAATCGCTCACTACTTTCTGAATATAATCGATAGACACTTCGCGCTTGGTATGCTTAACGTAGTTGTCTACAATTTTTTTAGCAAGATCGATAGTGATCTCACGCTTATTAAAAGACGAATGTGCGATAAGCGAAATTATAGCGCCTTCTAACTCTCTAATATTGGTCTTGATATTATTGGCCAAAAACTCGATAATCTCTTCTGGCATATCAACACCATCTCTAAAGAGCTTGTTTTTGATAATCGAGATTCTCGTTTCAAAATTAGGATGTTGCAGTTCTGCAGACAATCCCCATTTAAATCTAGAAAGCAAACGCTGCTCGATGTCGATCATATCTACAGGAGCCTTGTCGCTTGTTAAAATCACTTGTTTGCCATTTTGGTGTAAGTGATTAAAAATATGGAAGAACACATCTTGTGTTCCTGCCTTACCAGACAATAACTGAATATCGTCTACGATCAATACGTCGATGATTTGATAAAAGTGAATAAAGTCGTTTCTGTTATTCTTTTTTACCGACTCGATATATTGCTGCGTAAATTTTTCGGCAGAAATATAAAGTACCGTCTTTTCTGGATACTTGTCTTTAATCTCAACTCCTATCGCATGTACCAAATGTGTTTTGCCCAAGCCAACCGCACCAAAAATTAATAGTGGATTAAAAGAAGTGCCTCCAGGTTTATTGGCCACTGCCATCCCTGCAGAACGAGCCAAACGGTTCGAATCTCCTTCTAAAAAATTCTCGAAGTTGTAATTGGGGTTGAGCTGTGATTCAATTTTTACATTGCGAATTCCAGGAATCACAAACGGATTCTTGAGCTCTGGACTTTTATTCTTTATAGGCACATCTACTTCTTGCGACTTCATGTGTGTGCGCTGTGTGCTAGGAATTTTTTCTGTAAACGGCTGTTTGTTTCCGTAGGTATTTTCCATCTTGATAACGTAAACCAGTTTTGCTTGTTGACCCAACTCTTTGGTCAATGCAACTTTAAGTAAGGTTACGTAGTGCTCTTCTAGCCATTCGTAAAAGAATTTACTCGGCACTTGAATACTAAGAGCGTTATCGGTAAGCTTTACTGCTTTAATAGGTTCAAACCAAGTCTTGAATGCTTGTGGGGTGATGTTATCTTTAATAAAAGACAGACAAAGGTTCCAAACAGATTCCGCAGTTCTGCTCATAATAGAAATTAGTGTTGTTTTTTGAGTTGTTAGTTGTCGTCGAAAAAAAAGGGAAAATGTGTTTCCCTAACAATTCCTTAACGATGCAAATATGTGAACAAAAAAATGAAAAAAAAAATGGTTTAGGTATTGAATTTTAACTTTTTTTTCCTCATACTCTCGATAGGTTAAACTTACAAAAAAAAATAGCCTCTTTCAAATATATTTTTTATGATACCACATAGTTGCATTTTAAGAGTACGATATGGTGAAACCGATCAAATGGGAGTGGTCTATCATGGCGCTTATCCCGCGTATTTTGAGCAAGGACGCACAGAATGGCTTCGCGAACTGGGAGTTACCTACAGATGGATGGAAGAAAACCGCATTATGCTACCTGTGGTAGAAATTTCTATAAAATACACCAAGCCAGCACGCTACGACGACTTACTTAAAGTAACAACTCAATTACGGGAAAACCCCACCTACAAAATTACCTTTGATTATGAGCTTTTTGACGACCAAAATGAGTCGCTTGCAACAGCTTTTACCACGCTGGTCTTTATTAATATGGATACAAATAAAATAATGAGAGCGCCGCAATTTTTACTCGATAAAATTGCGAATAAAGCCTAATCGTCTTTAGGCCAGTTTAATACTACTGGGTACAAATTTTCGAATATCGATTTAATTTTTTCAGCCTCGCTTTGTCGTATCGCCAGTCGCATGCTGCAGTCTAAATGATCTGTTTGGGACACGATGCGCAACTTATTGTCCTTAATAACACGCATCACTTTATTGAGCATATCATAGTTAAAGCGTATCTCGAAAGTAGTGTCGATGGTACGTTCTTCTATGTTAGCTTCGCTTAGCGCCATTTGACTCGCCGCTTTGTAGGCTTGAATTAAACCGCCTACGCCAAGTTTGGTGCCACCAAAGTATCGCACGACTACCACCAGTACATAGGTAAGGTCAAAGGATTGAATCTGCCCTAATATTGGAGCGCCAGCGCTGTTAGAAGGCTCCCCATCGTCGTTGGCACGATAGACTTCGTAACGATCCCCGAGTCTATAGGCATAACAAAAATGGCGCGCAAGATGATGCTCTTTTTTGAGTTCGTCTAAACACTGTTTTACTTCGTCCTTGGTTTTAACGGGAAAAGCAACGCCATAAAATTTGCTCCCTCTGTCTTTAAAAAGAACTGTGGGCGATTTAAAAGTAATGGTTTTATATACGTCTTTCATGGTTCAAATAGCAATGGCAACCAGAACAATACTCACTACGGCGAGTAAAATACCAAACCAATTTTTTGGCGAGAGTTTTTCTTTAAAAAGGCTTATTCCAACTAAGGTAGAAAACAATACGATCGCAACGTTATTAATCGTAAATACCGTGGAGCTTTCTAAAGAAGGTATGCGCAGGGCTTGTACCAAAAAGTAAATCGAAAAATAATTCGGAATCCCAAGTGCGATTCCACCAAGAATGTTTCGCCAAGCAAAAGTCACTTTTCCGCGAAGCTTTCCGACTATTAAAAATAAGATTCCTAAGCTGGCCGCAGCTCCAAATACCGTAGAAGAGAATAATGGGACTTCGCCTTCACCTACATATGAGTCCTCTAAAAATTTAATCGAGGTGTCTATGATACCACTTCCTAAAAAAACCAAAAGCGGTAACACAAGAACACTTGCTCCAGTTACTTGCTTACCCTCTTCTTTTCTGCTCGAGGTTAAATAAACAGCGACAAGCGCCAAAACAATGCCAATTACTTTTAAGGCATTTGCGCTCTCCTTATAAAAAAGCAATCCAAAAAGAATAGGGATTACCAAACTCATTTTTACCGCTACAGAGGTCACAGATAAACCCGCTCGTTGGGTCGTTAAAGCCATTAGGTAAAAAATCAAAATAAAGAGCGCTCCCAAGGCGGCTGTAGGTAAAAACCAGTCTGCTTGGCTAATCTGTTGTATCGATAACGGGCCGTCGAAGGCGATAAATCCGCAGAGACAGGCTACGATATAGTTTACTACAATAGCTTGCAGTCTGTCTATATTAAATCGCTTAAACAATTTAAAAACGATCAATATTCCAGTTGAGGAAACAATAGATAAAATTAAATACATCATGAGTCCGCAGCGATAGGAGTTAAAATTCGTAAGCGATCTGTTTCTAAGGTCTTCTCTTCAATCAAATTGCCTTGAATCTCGGGGGCAGCGATGCCTTTGTTAAATGCAATTGGACCAGTAAAAATCCTGGCCTCGTCCCAAAGCTCAAGGTCTATAAAGCGCTGTAGGGTATAGGCGCCTCCTTCTACAATAATCGATTGTAAGCCGTTTTTTTGAGCATATTGCAATGCAGCCTTTACCATAGATTCTTGTGTTGTGATCCAAGTTACATTTTCTGCTAATGTCGCCTGTGGCGGAATTGCTTGGCTCAAAACTGTAGTGGGAGCTTCGTTTTTTAAAATTGCAGCCTCTGGCGGAATCTTGCCTGTTGGATCTATCACAATTCTGTGCGGTGACGTACCGCTAACCAAACGTGTGGTTAGACTTGGGTTGTCATCTAATACCGTGTTAATACCAATCAAGATGGCCTGTTCTTCACTTCGCCATTTGTGCACTAATTGCCTCGAAGTCGTTCCAGTAATCCAAACGGGGGCTTTATTAGCTCTCTTCTCTGGGCTTAAAAATCCATCGATAGATTGAGCCCATTTTAATACAATATAAGGACGCTGCTTTAAATAGGAAGTAAAAAACCTGCGGTTCATCCAGGCACACTCCTCTTCGAGTATTCCTACTTTCACATCGCAACCAGCTGCTTTGAGTTGTGCGATCCCTTTGCCAGCAACTTTAGGGTTAGGGTCTAAGCATCCAACCACCACTTCTTTAATTTTGTGTTTAATAATTAAGTCTGTACAAGGCGGAGTTTTGCCATGATGACAACATGGTTCGAGGCTCACATAAATAGTAGCCTCAGAAAACAGGGTTGTGTCTACAACGCTATTGATGGCGACTACCTCGGCATGGGCGTCCCCAGCTTTTTTATGCCAGCCTTCGCCTATAACTTTACCGTTATTTACAAGTACGCTACCTACCAATGGATTGGGATAGGTGCTTCCTAGTCCTTTGCTTGCGAGTTGCAAGCAACGCTTCATAAAAGTTTCATGATTTTGTAACAAATGTGCGTCGCTCATATAGGTTTTGATTCCTAAAAGAATCCTTAATTTAGCAGTGAAAATAATCCTGCGTTTAAGGCAAAGTAAAAATAGCACAATTAAAATTATGAGTGAGGTAATTATTCGACCAATCGAAGCCAAGGATAATCCCCATGTTGCAAGTGTAATTAGAACAATTTTAATAGAGCACGGAGTGCCTAAAGTAGGCACTGCTTATGAAGATGCGTCGCTCGATAAGATGTTTGAGTATTACCAACAAGAACGAGCAGCTTATTTTGTAGTGCAAGACGGCGATACCATAATTGGTGGTGCAGGCCTCGCGCAATTGGCCAATTATCAAGGCAATGTTTGCGAATTACAGAAAATGTATTTTTTAGAGGTCGCTCGAGGTAGAGGAATCGGAACCAAAATGTTGGACATTTGTCTTAACAAAGCAGAAGAGTTTGGCTATGAGACATGTTATTTAGAAACCATGACTTATATGAAAGCCGCACAAAAGCTTTACCAAAAAACCGGGTTTAGTTATAGAAATGGCCCAATGGGCGATACGGGACATTTTTCTTGCCCAGTCCATATGACATTATCGCTACCACGTTGACGCTCGCACAACTACATACATTCTTTAAAGAATCGCTGTCCGAGCAGTATCCGAGAGAAGAAGTACAATCGTTTTTCGAACTACTTGCTGCACATTATTTACATTTTAATCGCGCCCAGTTAATCTTAGAAAAAGAGGCCTTAATTTTAGCAGAGTTACTTCAAATTTTTAAGGCAGCCATTGATCGTTTAAATAACCAAGAACCCATTCAATATATAATAGGACAAACAGAATTTTACGGTTTGCCTTTAAAAGTCACACCAGACACCTTGATTCCGCGACCAGAAACAGAAGAACTAGTAGATTGGATCGTTAACGACACAGATTCGTCTGATCCGATTAAGGTTTTAGATTTGTGCACAGGTTCTGGCTGTATCGCCATTGCCTTGGCACATGCTATGCCTCATGCCTCGGTAAGCGCTTTAGATATATCAGAAGGAGCCTTAAAAGTGGCTCGTGACAATGCGCTGCAGGTAAGTGTAGCAGTCAATTTTACCTCTGCAGACGTATTAAAAGGGATCCCATTTGACGAGAAGTTTGATGTAATCGTCTCGAATCCGCCATATGTAAGAGAATTAGAAAAAGCCAAAATGGCGGCCAACGTGTTAGACCACGAACCGAGTCAAGCTTTGTTTGTGCCAGATAACGACCCACTTGTTTTTTACAGAGCCATAGCCACCTTTGCTCAAACACACTTAACGAGGACAGGAGCCCTTTATTTAGAAATCAATGAGTATCTTAGTAAGGAGACCAAATTGCTGTTGGCCGATTTAGGTTTTGAGCAAATTGAAGTGAAGACAGATTTGTTTGGCAAAAAACGAATGATTAAATGTGGGTAATATGAACGACTTAAAGAGTATTGCAGTTTTTTGCGGAAGCAGCGAAGGCAACGACATGGCCATTTTAGATGCTGCACAAGATGTTGGTTCTTATTTTGCTAGCCAAGGCATTACTTTGGTCTACGGGGCTGCAAAAATTGGAGTGATGGGAGCCGTAGCACATTCGACGCTCAAAAATCACGGTCGAGTAGTAGGGGTGATTCCTGAGTTTCTAAAAAAGAAAGAAGTGGTTCATCTAGGCCTTACAGAATTAATTACCACTCAAAATATGCACGAACGCAAGCTGCAGATGAGTGAGTTAAGCGATGGCTTTATCGCAATGCCTGGCGGATTTGGTACACTCGAAGAACTCTTCGAGATTATTACTTGGAGTCAATTAGGGCTGCATCAGAAACCCATAGGCTTACTTAATATTAATGGCTTTTATAACGATCTTTTAGGGTTATTAGAAAACATGGTTCGCAAAGGCTTTTTAAAAATGATTAACTACGAATTGCTTATTACTGCAACTCATATAGAAGAACTTGTAGAAAAAATGCGCCAGTATAAACCGGTTGATGTTCCTAAGTGGCTAACCGACGACAAAACCTAATCGATAAAGTGCACAAAAACAGGTTAAACTGTTATGCTTGAATAATTCTTAATACTTGGGCCTATTTTTATTTGATTCCTAAATACTTTCGTACTGTAAAGTTGTGGTTAACACTTACAACCTTGCTTTTTATACTTAATTAGATATATAAGAAGACTTTGTTTGGTTGTGGGACGGCCACGATCGCGTCAGGAATTATTATTAGAATTTAATCTACTAGCATTCCTTCTTTTCAGCTTTATAGCCTGCGATTGTGGCGTGTCCTGCTTTAAAAACTAATTATGGTGACTATCCCCATAACTCACGTGTAGTTAGTTACTGTTTGTCAAAGAGATATCATGATTGTTTGGTTGAAATTATTTTTTTGACACAAAAAGGTCGCTACTCCAGCGGCCTTTTTTATTTTTGAGAAAAGTTTTCCTGAATGAACCCAAAAGAGAAGATTGAATCCTTACGATTACAATTGCGAGAGCACAATCACAATTATTATGTAAAAGATGCTCCGGTGATCTCTGATTATGACTTCGACCAATTGCTTAAAGAGTTGCAAGATTTAGAAGCAGCTCACCCAGAATATAACGACCCTAATTCGCCTACACAACGAGTAGGTGGTGGGCTTACCAAAAATTTTGAGACCATAGTGCACGAGCATCGCATGTATTCTTTAGACAATTCGTATTCTAAAGAAGACCTTCTTGATTGGGAGACACGCCTCAAAAAAATGGTCGACGGTACTATTCATTATACCTGCGAATTAAAATACGACGGAGCCTCGATTAGCTTGAGTTACAAAGATGGAAAACTCCTAAGAGCCGTGACCAGAGGGGACGGTTTTCAGGGAGATGACGTAACGACCAATATAAAAACTATCAAGTCAGTGCCTCTTTCGTTAACTGGCGATTACCCAGCTAGCTTCGACATTCGAGGAGAAATCGTATTGCCGTTAGATGGTTTTAATGCCATGAATAAGGCAAGAGAGGCCGCGGGCGAAGAATTGTATCGCAACCCAAGAAACACGGCCTCTGGGAGTCTAAAATTGCAGGATAGTGCCGAGGTAGCCAAACGACCACTCGAATGTCTCTTATATGCCTTGGTGGGCTCAAACTTAGGAGTGACCACTCAATTTGAGAGTTTAGAGAAAGCGAGAAGTTGGGGCTTTAAAGTTCCAGATAAAGCCATCCTTGCTACGAGCATTGATGCTGTTTTTGAATTTATCAATTATTGGGATACGCACCGTCATGATTTGCCATACGAAACCGATGGGGTCGTAATCAAAGTAAACGATTTACAACAGCAAGAAGAGTTAGGTTATACCGCCAAAGCGCCGCGTTGGGCTATGGCCTACAAATTTAAAGCAGAGCAGGCGACTAGTATATTAAACGAAATTACGTATCAAGTAGGGCGTACTGGCGCCATTACTCCAGTGGCCAATTTGTCTCCCGTTGAACTTGCAGGAACTACGGTTAAAAGAGCCTCTTTGCACAATGCAGATCAAATCGAAAAATTAGACATTCGAGTTGGCGATACGGTCTATGTAGAAAAAGGGGGCGAGATAATTCCTAAAATTGTCGGGGTCGATCTTTCTAACCGCCCTGCGGATTCGGTTCCGACACAATATATTGAGCAGTGTCCTGTATGCGAAACCCCGTTGGTTAGAAAACCAGACGAAGCCCAGCATTATTGTCCGAACGATGCGGGTTGCTTGCCACAAATCGTGGGGAGAATTCAGCACTTTATTTCGCGCAAGGCTATGGATATCGATGGCCTAGGTGGCGAAACTGTTGGTTTATTGGTGCGCGAAGGACTTATAAGTAATTATGCAGATCTATACCAACTTACAGAAGCGCAGGTGATTCCGCTTGAGCGAATGGCAGAAAAAAGCGCTCAGAACTTGGTGGCTGGGATTCAAGCATCTAAAAAGGTGCCTTTTGAAAGAGTATTATTTGCTTTAGGAATTCGCTATGTAGGTGAGACCGTCGCCAAAAAGCTGGTAAGACACTATAAAACCATAGAGGCAATTGCGGCGGCTCCGCAGGAAGATTTAGAACAGGTAGAAGAAATCGGTGTGAAAATCGCGCAAAGCGTGCGGGAGTTTTTTAGTGACCAACACCATCGAGCATTGGTAGACCGATTAAAATCATATGGAATACAACTCGCCATCTCTGCCCAGCAAATGGCTAACCAGACCGATGTGCTGCAAGGCGACATCTTTGTGGTTTCTGGAGTTTTTCATCGTGTGAGTAGAACAGAACTCAAAAAACTAATAGAAGATAATGGCGGAAAAGTTTCTAGCAGTATTTCTGCCAGGACCTCATTTGTAATTGCTGGAGATAAGATGGGGCCGAGCAAGCGAACAAAGGCAGAGTCTTTAGGGGTTTCTATTATAGACGAAGACAGTTTTTTATCGAGAATAGGAAAATAGTATGTTTAAAAAAACTTCTAGACTTCGCGCCTTAAACAAGCGATTAGACAATGCATTGAGTGCAGATTCTATACCTGTATTTGATCGAAAGATAAAAAAGGTACTCATCTTGGTGCAAGACGATGAGGTCAATTACAATAACCTTTTTAAAGATTTGCACATTGGTTTGGCCACAGAGTCAAAAGATGTTCATTTGCTGCGGTTTAAAGACAAGACCGAAAAAAAAGAAGTGCGACCCTTCGATATTATCACCCCAGAGCAGTTCGATAAAAAGGGTTTAATCGTTGGTGATTTTGCGCCCTTCAATCCAGATACTCAGTACGATTTGGTGCTCGCATACTACGAGCAACCGCAGCTTTTTTTGAATACAATTGTGATGGATCAGCAAAAAGCTTTTAAGGTAGGCTTACAAGGAAATCATGAGGCGTTATTTCATTTTATCATTACTACAAAAACCTCTCAATTTGACCTTTTTATTGCCGAATTACTCCGATATTTGCGCATCTTAAGTTTTATCGCATAATACCATAAAATAGTTTCGTATGACAGAGCTCAGAGGTATGGGAGTAGCACTAGTTACTCCGTTTAATCAAGATGGGTCGATTGATTTTGAAGGTTTAAAAAAACTCGTCAATTATAATATCGAAAATGGCACCGATTATTTAGTTGCCATGGGTACTACGGCAGAATCGGCCACTTTGACTAAAGAAGAAAAAAAGCTGGCTGTTGCGAGCATACTCGAGGCCAATCAGGGACGTTTGCCGGTGGTTATTGGAATTGGCGGAAACAACACTGCTCAAGTCATAGATGAGATCCAAGCTTGGGATTTATCTCCTTTCGCGGCTATTCTATCTGTTTCGCCATTTTACAATAAACCCACTCAGCAAGGAATTTACGAGCATTTTAAAGCGATTTCTCAGGCAACAGACAAACCCATAATTGTGTATAACGTGCCGGGTCGTACAGCCTCTAACATGTTGCCAGAAACAACAGTTCGACTTGCTAAAGCGTGTAAAAACATTGTCGCAGTGAAAGAAGCGGCAAACGACATTGTTCAGGCCATGGAACTCATAAGAACTCGCCCAGATGGCTTTTTGGTGATTTCTGGCGATGATATGCTCACTTTGCCAATGGTTTTGGCCGGAGGTGATGGAGTTATTTCTGTAATCGGACAAGGTTTTCCTGCAGATTTCTCCAAAATGGTTCGTCTTGGAATGGCCAATAATGCCACCGAGGGATATGCGCTTCACTACAAGCTTACCCCGGCAATCGATATGATTTTTGAGCAAGGCAACCCTGCGGGGATCAAGGCAGTGCTGCAACAGCGCGGTATTTGTGTAGACAAAGTACGATTGCCTTTGGTGGGAGTAGATGCAGATTTGGGCAAAAGGATCGCAAGTTTTACCAAAGATTTATAAACCTGCGTTAAACTTTTCACAAGCATTTTTTAATCTGCCTACACCGTGTTAGATTCGCAGGGATTAAAGTTTTATTAATTGCTATTAAATCACTAATTTTGCAGGATGTTTTTTAAAAAGACACATATTGTTGCACTCGCTTTATTATCGTTGGTAATAGCTACTTCTTGTAGCCCTTATCAAAAGGTTTTAAAGAGCGACGACGCAGCCTTAAAATTTGCCACAGCCGATTCGCTTTACCAAGAAGGGAAATACAAAAAGGCCTTAAAACTTATGGAAGACATCGTGCCAGCTTACAGAGGGAAGCCTCAGGCAGAGCGCCTTATGTTCTTTTATGCCGACACGTATTTTCAGTTAGAGGACTATTATTTGTCTGGTTACCAGTTTGAGCGTTTCGCGAGAAGTTATCCAAGTAGCGATAAAATTATAGAGGCATCTTTTAAAGGAGCAAAGAGTTATTACGAATTGTCTCCTCGTTTTTCGTTAGATCAAAAAGAGACATATACTGGCTTAGAGAAGTTACAGAGCTTTATCGATAGGTATCCAGACTCTGATTATATCGCAGAGGCCAACACTTTGGTAGACGAGCTCAACTTAAAGTTGGAGCGCAAAGCCATCGAGATTTCTAAGCAGTATTACAACAGAGACGACTTTAAAGCGGCGATTGCTGCATTCGATAATTTTATCACAGATTTCCCTGGTAGTTCGTATCGAGCCGAGGCCTTTTATATGAGAATGTTGTCTAGTTACAGGTTAGCAGACAATAGTTTTGATAGTTTAGTGCAAGAACGTATGGAAGAAGCCAAAGAACATTATCAAAGTTTTAATAAATATTTTTCCGATTCGGAATTTAAAGCAGATGCCGACGAAATCTTAGCAGAAATCGAAGACCGCTTAATAAAAATACAATCCTAATAAAGGACTTTAGTTATGATGAATTTAAAGAAGTTAGACGCGCCAATCAATACCACGACCATCGATAAGAACTTGGTAGATGCGCCAACCAGCAACATTTACGAAGCGATTTCTATCATTTCGAAACGCGCTGCCCAGATCAATTCAGAAATAAAAAAGGAATTGTTAGAAAAACTTGACGAGTTTGCTACATACAATGATTCTTTAGAAGAGATTTTTGAGAACAAAGAGCAAATCGAAGTATCTAAGTTTTACGAAAAACTTCCTAAACCTCATGCCTTAGCTGTTCAGGAGTGGTTAGAAGATAAAATCTACTACCGCAATACCGACGAAGCCACAGAGGTGTAAACCCAAAACATGTCTATACTTAGCGAGAAAAAAGTACTACTCGGCATCACTGCTGGTATTGCTGCCTATAAATCGGCTTCGCTAGTACGATTATTAGTTAAAGCTGGAGCTCAGGTAAAGGTCGTGATGACACCTGCTGCCAAAGATTTTATTACTCCCTTAACGCTTTCTACCCTTTCTAAAAACGAGGTGTATTCTTCTTTTACAAACGAAGAAGACGAAAACGCCACTTGGAACAACCATGTCGAACTTGGTCTTTGGGCCGATCTCTTTTTAATCGCGCCGGCAACCGCCAATACCATGGCAAAGATGTCTAATGGTGTATGCGATAATTTACTTTTAGCTACTTATTTGTCTGCCAAGTGCCCTGTGTATTATGCGCCGGCCATGGATTTGGATATGTATCAGCATCCAACCACTCAAAAATCTTTTGAAGCCTTAACAGCTGCAAAAAATATTCAGATTCCTGCAACCCATGGCGAGCTCGCAAGCGGTTTGGTAGGGCAAGGTAGAATGGCCGAACCAGAAGATATTGTAAGCTTTCTCGAACAACACCTAAGTGAAGGCTTACCGTTAAATGGCAAAAAAGTATTGATTACTGCTGGGCCTACTTACGAAGCCATCGATCCAGTACGATTTATAGGGAATCATTCAAGTGGACGCATGGGGTTTGCCTTGGCCAACGTAGCTGCCAAACATGGCGCCCAGGTTGTTTTGGTGACAGGGCCTACACACTTTAGCACCCAGCATGCTGCTATAAGAGAAGTGCATGTGACCAGTGCAGCCCAAATGTACGAGGCAGTTCATAAAGAATTTGATAGTTCGAACATTGCGATTTTTGCCGCAGCCGTGGCCGACTATAGGCCAAAAAATGTTGCAGACGAAAAAATAAAGAAACAAGAAAGCACGTTAACTATTGAGTTAGAAAAAACTCAGGATATACTAGCTTCTGTAGGCGCCATTAAAAAAGAACAATTTTTAGTTGGCTTTGCGCTAGAGACTCAGAACGAGATAGAAAACGCAAAAAAGAAGCTAGACAAAAAGAATTTAGACTTAATTGTTTTAAATTCGCTAAGAGACAAAGGGGCTGGTTTTAAAACCAAGACCAACAAAGTGACTTTGATTACGGCAGCTAAAGAAGTAATTCCGTTCGAAGTTAAAAGTAAGTCGGACGTGGCTCAAGATATAATCTCACATATTATTGCACAAAATATAAAATAGACCATGCGTACATTAATTGCCTTTATGGCCTTTTTAACCGTTGGAACCAGCTTTGCGCAAGAGTTGCGCTGTAATGTTACTGTTAATGCCGAGCAAACCGCACGAGCCGATCAGCAAATTTTTAAGACGCTCGAGACACAACTCGAAGAGTTTATCAATGAGACGCAGTGGACCAACATGACCATGACTACTCAAGAGCGCATTAGTTGTAATATGGTGATTAACGTAACCGATTACGATGGCGACGATTTTGTGGCGACCCTACAAATTCAATCTTCTAGACCTGCTTACGGTTCTACCTATACTTCGCCGGTTTACAATTATAACGACAAGCAATTTGCCTTTCAATACAGAGAGTTTCAGCCGCTTAATTTTAACCCAAACTCTTTCGATTCTAACTTGGTTTCTGTTATTGCATTTCATGTATATACCATCATTGGTTTAGATGCAGATACCTTCGAAGAAGGAGGAGGAGATCCATATTTTGAGATCGCAAAGCAAATCGTAAACACAGCGGCGTCGAGCAATTCGGTGGGTTGGAAAGCCACAGATGGAGTACAATCGCGTTTTCGTTATAACGATGCGTTGTTGTCTAATATCTATAGCGACTTTCATGATGTGATGTATCAGTACCATCGCTTTGGAATTGACCGCATGAGCGAAAACCCTAAAGAGGCTAAAAAGACAATGGCTCAGAGTATTTCTCAATTAAGAGCGATAAATGACAGACGTCCTAACTCATTCTTATTGCGTACCTTTTTTGATGCCAAAGAAACAGAAATTAGCGCTGCGTTTAGCGGAGGCCCTAGTGTAGATATTGCTAAATTGATAGAGGATCTTACTCGCATGGCACCTACCAAAAGAGCTAGTTGGGAAGATATTCGTTATTAATCAAAAATCCCTTCGGTTTTTTTGAGGAGTCTTAGTATCTTAACCGAGCTAAATCGCAAGGGTTGTTACAATCACTTTCTATAAAAAATTATGCGCTTATCGACGATATAAAAGTCGATTTAGAAGCGGGTCTAACCATGATTACGGGGCAGACTGGTGCAGGTAAGTCTATTATTTTAGGAGCGTTAGGATTGCTATTGGGTACCCGTGCTCAATTGGACGCAGCTAAAGACCGATCTAAAAAATGTATTATAGAAGGTCAATTTAACATTGGGAGTTATAGGCTCGGGGTTTTCTTTAAAAAAGAAGATTTAGATTTTGACGAACACACCATTATTAGAAGGGAATTATTGCCTTCTGGTAAATCAAGAGCTTTTGTAAACGATACTCCTGTTACTTTAAATGTGTTGGCTGCTCTTGGCGAAGTGCTAATCGATGTGCATAGCCAGCATCAAACCCTCAACTTGGGACAAGGAGATTTTAGTTTTTATATTTTGGATGCCCTGGCACAAACCCGAAGCGAGCTTGAGGCATATCAAGAAAAAAGAAACCTTTGGCTTGCTGCTAAAGAACACTTACAAGTTTTACTAGACGGACAAGCCGCGGCTCTAAAAGAGCTGGATTATAATTCCTTTTTGTTAAACGAATTGACAGAAGTTAATTTGAGTCAGATAGATGAGGCAGCGATAGATCAAGAGCTGGCAACCTTATCTAACGTCGAGCAATTAGAGCAGGGATTGGGCGAGGCTTATTCATTACTAAGTGATTCAGATACTGGAATTAGCGATACCCTTAGACTGTTGAATCAAAAGTTGAGTCCGCTGGCAAGTATTTCTCCAACCTTAGAAGCATTAGTAGAGAGGGCTCAAAGTATACAGATAGAAATAGACGATATTCAACAAGAGATTTATGAATCTGTAGATAATCTAGAAAACGATCCAGCCCGATTACAACAGTTAGAACAGCTATCGCAAAAGCTATATGACTTAAAGCGAAAACATGCGGTAACAGAACTCACTCAACTCATTCGTATTAAAGAAGAGCTCGCGCAAAAAGTGCAACTGGCAACCGATAACGATGCCATAGTTTTGGAGGCAGAGCAATCGCTCAAAAATGCTACCTCTGAGCTCGATGCCGCAGCAGTAGCGCTTCATCAGAATAGAAAGGCAAAAACACCTATGATTCAGCAGGGGATAGAGGCGGTCTTAAGACAGCTAGAAATTCCCGATGCGCGGTTTGTGTTTTCCTTAGAGCCGTCTCCTGAATTTGGCCCTTACGGAAAAGTCAAATTGCAGGTGATGTTTTCTGCCAATAAAGGAATTGCACCAGCGCCGCTTAAAAAGGCAGCTTCTGGAGGAGAATTAAGTCGAGTGATGCTAGCGATTAAATCGCTGCTTGCCAAAAACATAAGCTTACCGACCTTAATTTTTGACGAAATAGATACAGGCGTCTCTGGGAGCATCGCAAATAAAATAGGAGATGTGATGCAACAGATGGGTAGGTCTATGCAAGTGGTTTGTATCACACATTTACCACAGGTAGCCGCCAAAGGCGATGTACAATATAAAGTATATAAAGAAGTGATTGACGATCGTACTTCTACCAAAATATCACGATTAAACCAGGAAGAACGTATAGCAGAAATCGCCCAGATGTTGGGCGGGCAGAAGCTTTCAGAATCTGCGATTAATCACGCAAAAGAATTGTTGAATTAACGAACTAACATAACAACTAGAAATATACCCACTATGTCTTACAATTTACTCAAAGGAAAAAAAGGAATCATTTTTGGTGCATTAGATAGCAATTCCATCGCATGGAAAACTGCCGAACGTGTGCACGAAGAAGGAGGTCAATTTGTTTTGACCAATGCTCCAATCGCCATGCGAATGGGAGAGATTAATCAATTAGCAGAGCAAACTGGGTCTCAGATTGTTCCTGCAGATGCTACAAGTCTCGAAGACTTAGAGAATCTAGTTACTCAATCAATGGAGATATTAGGTGGTAAGATAGACTTCGTGCTGCATTCGATTGGGATGTCTGTCAATGTTAGAAAAGGGCGCAAGTATACAGATCAAAAGTATGATTGGACGCATAAAGGTTGGGATGTATCTGCTGTTTCTTTTCATAAAGTTATGCAGACGCTTTATAAGCATGATGCCATGAACGAATGGGGAAGCATTGTTGCTTTGTCTTATATGGCGGCTCAACGTGTTTTTCCAGATTATAACGATATGGCAGACAACAAGGCCTATTTGGAGTCGATAGCAAGAAGTTTTGGCTACTTTTTTGGGAAGGACAAAAATGTTAGAGTTAACACTATTTCTCAATCTCCTACACCAACAACAGCTGGGCAAGGAGTAAAAGGATTTGACGGATTTATCGCTTATGCAGACAAGATGTCTCCTCTTGGAAACGCCACAGCGCTGGACTGCGCCAATTATACGATTAGCTTATTTAGCGATTTGACCAAGCGTGTTACCTTACAGAATCTATATAATGATGGAGGATTTTCTAATGTAGGAGTGAGTAATGAGGTGATGGAAGCCTTTATGAAGTAGTCAGTTTTTATGTTAATAATTTGCATTATTTAAAATAAGATGTAACTTTGAATTTAAGTTTAAACTAAAACACGTGATTATGAAAAAAATTACTTTATTCTTTTGTGCAGCTTTACTTTCCGCTGGAATGACTGCGCAAGTTGTAACAGAAGATTTTGATGCAGGTTTGCCAGGTGACTGGTCAACTGTTGTTAACACTGGTACTTGTGACTGGTTTAATGGAGCTGACTTACCAACTGGACCAGACTTTGCAACTCCAGGTATGTACTTTGATGACGATGCTTGTGGTAACGGAGCTGATGCTTCTAACACTACATTGTTCTCTGCAGTTTATGACCTTTCGGTTTCTGAGCCAGGTGCAGACGTAGTGATTACTTACGACGTTGCTTTCCAAGAAGTTGCTTCTGGAGAGACTTTCGTTGCAGAAGTAAACGCTGGAGCAGGATGGGAAGTATTGGCTACTTATGATGTAGACCTTGATCCAATCCTTAACGAGTCTTTTACTGGAAACGCTACTAACGCTGACTTCCAAGTACGTTGGACGTACGACGATGCTGGTGGAGCATGGGGATGGCATGGTGCAATCGATAACTTCGGTTTAGATTACACTTTAAGTTCTGATGACAACCAAATCGCTGGATTTAGCATGTACCCTAACCCTGCAACTGACGTTGTATCTGTTAGAGCTGCAAACGAAATCCAAAATGTAACTTTCTTTAACATCTTAGGACAAAAAGTATTAGAGGTAACTCCTAACGCTTTATCTCAAGAAATTAATGTTGCTACATTAAAGGCTGGTGTTTACATCGTAAACGTTACTTCTGATGAGCAAGTAGGATCGTACCGCTTGATTAAGCAGTAAGTATCAAACACAATATTTTGATAAGAAAGCCACTCGATTGAGTGGCTTTTTTTTGTGCCTTAGTTTTTAGCTATCTTTAAGTGTATTGTAAATGAACTAATTATTATGAAAACACTATTTACTTTTTCTTGCACATTTTTAATTTGGGCTGGAGTAAACGCGCAAACAGATGTAACAGTGACCGAAGATTTTGATGCGGGTCTCCCTGTAGGATGGTCTACTGTAGTTAACACAGGTACTTGTGACTGGTTCAATGGGGCCGATATGCCAACGGGGCCAGACTTTCCTACCCCGGCTATGTATTTTGATGATGATGCCTGTGGTAATGGGGCTGATGCCTCTAACACTACCTTGTTCTCGGATGTTTATGACCTATCGGATAGAGCAAAGGGAACTTTGGTGATTATTGCTTATGAAGTGGCATTTCAAGAGGTAGCTTCTGGAGAAACTTTTACTGCTGAGGTAAAGACCGATTCGGGTTGGGAACTTCTAGCGACATACGAAACAGATCTCCCGGAAATATTGTCTGAAGATTTCAACGGCTTGGCCAGCAATGCTGATTTTCAATTACGTTGGACGTACGACGATGCTGGTGGAGCATGGGGATGGCATGGTGCAATCGATAACTTCGGTTTAGATTACACTTTAAGTTCTGATGACAACCAAATCGCTGGCTTTAGCATGTACCCTAACCCTGCAATTGACGTTGTATCGGTTAGAGCTGCAAACGAAATCCAAAATGTAACTTTCTATAATGTCTTAGGGCAAAAAGTTTTGACTACAACTCCAAACGGGTTGTCTCAAGAGATTAACATTGCCGCCTTAAAGGTCGGTGTTTACTTCGTAAACGTTGTATCTGACGAGCAGCAAGGCACCTATCGTTTGATTAAGCAGTAAATTCAAATTACATTATTAAACAATTTACTAGCGACATCCTTCGTTGATTAGTAACTTTGTGTCCATGCTACTAAGCTATTCGTTTATTGTTCCCGTATACAACCGCCCTGACGAGGTACAAGAGTTGTTAGATAGTCTGGCGAAGATGAAAACCAATGTTGCCTTTGAAGTTGTTATCGTAGAAGACGGGTCCACCCAATCTAGTGAAGGAGTTGTTGCCGCATTCCAAGATAAATTAGACATTGCTTACTTTTTTAAGGAGAATTCGGGCCCTGGTGATTCTAGAAATTACGGCATGCAACGCGCCAAGGGTAACTACTTTATTATCCTTGATTCTGACTGTATTATTCCCGAGCACTATCTCGAGGCGGCAAACACTGCCTTAACCGCGAGATTTACGGACTGTTATGGCGGACCAGATGCCGCTCATGAGTCGTTTAGCGATTTACAAAAGGCTATTAACTACACGATGACTAGTTTGCTTACTACTGGAGGTATACGAGGTAACAAGCATGCCCAAAAACGCTACGAACCCCGTAGTTTTAATATGGGTATTTCTAAAACTGTATTTGAACAAACCAAGGGCTTTGGATCGATTCATCCAGGAGAAGACCCCGATCTTTCACAGCGTATTAAAAAGGGCGGATTTGGCGTTCAGTTTATAGAACAAGCTTTTGTTTACCATAAGCGGCGTATTTCGTGGTCTAAGTTTTATAAGCAGGTAAGAAAATTTGGTTTGGTGCGTCCTATCTTGACCGTTTGGCATCCTGAGTCTGCTAAGATCACATTCTGGTTTCCCAGCCTGTTTTTGCTTGGATGCATTGGGGTTATTGCATTGTGGATTGCTTTTGGAATCGTTTGGCCATTAGGCGCATTATGTGGTTATTTGGCTATTATTTTTATCGACGCCAGCTTTCAGGCAAAAAATCCTTTAATTGGGCTAATGGCCGTATGGGCCACCATAGTGCAATTTTTTGGATATGGTTGGGCATTTATAAAAAGCACTATCTTGATACGATGGTTAAGACGAAAACCAAAAAAAGTATTTCCAGAGTTATTTTTTGATTAACTTGACTTGGATTGTAATCATATGAAAGCAGGCATTGGCAAAAAAACAAAAGGCAAACTAAATAGCTTCCTAATATTTTTAGGGTTGTCGTTATTGCTTTGGTTTTTGACAAAATTCTCAAAAGAGATAACTAACGATGTGCAGGGTCAGTTACATCTCGTTGGAATTCCAGAAGGCAATATGCTCATGGGAGAAGATTTGATTCCAGTCAGGATTCAAATGCAAGGCACTGGCTTTGACTATCTCTACTATGCGTTTAACAAGCCAAAGATCGAGGTTGATGTGGCGTCTTCTGCTATCGAGAATAACGGTACTTGGGTCTTGCCTCGAATCGAAGTGAATTCGTTGGCGAGTCAGCAACTTAGTCAGGACGCAGAGGTTCAGCTGCCCAGCAATGGTCTTCCTATTACCCTAGAAATTCTCGCGACAAAGAAAGTAGCGGTTAAGATTATGGCAGACGTTAGCTACGAAGAAGGCTTTTCGCCAATAGATTCGTATTATGTGGTTCCTGATTCTGTGACGGTCTCTGGGCCTAGCTCTGTAATAGACACCTTGAGTATTGTCGAGACAGAGCGCAAAGCATACGTAAACGTAAGTCAAGATTTGGACGATATATTGCTCCTATCTGTTGGTGAGGATTCAAATTTAAACGTAAACCCAGACACGGTCGAATTTAGTCTGTCTGTCGCAGAGTTTATTGAAGATTCTAGAGTGATACCCATAGAAGTCATAAACGTGCCGCCCGATACAGACGTACAATTGTTTCCGTCTAGTGTTACCATCTCGTATGTGATAGACTTTGATAACTATAAAAAAATATTGGCCAGCGACTTTAAAGTGGTGTGCGACTTAAGCAAGGCTAGCGAAGATGCCAACTTACTTGCCCCAGAGTTGATTCGTTATCCTAAAACGGCAAAAAATGTGACTATGAATACTGCGCAGGTAGAGTTTATTATTATTCAATAAGATGAAGATAATTGGTCTTACTGGCGGAATTGGGAGCGGAAAATCGACCGTTGCTAGTTTCTTTAAAAACTTAGGAGCACCTGTCTATATCGCAGATATTGAGGCAAAGGCGCTTATGAATCGCTCCAAGGTAATTAGACGTAAACTCATCGCTCTCTTTGGGCCTGAAGCTTATAACGAACAACTCAACGCAGGATACATAGCCGGAATCGTTTTTAAAGATGCAAGCAAACTCGAAGCCCTCAATAGTATTGTGCATCCGAAGGTGGCATCACATTTTAAAAGATGGGTTAAAAAACAAAAGGGGGCGTTCGTTATTAAAGAGGCTGCCATTCTTTTTGAAAATGGCGGATACAAAAAATGCGACAAGACTATTTTGGTAACCGCACCCAGTAAAATCCGCGTTGAGCGGGTAATGCGAAGAGATGGAAGCAATCGAGATCAAGTCCTACAAAGAATGCAACATCAATGGCCTGATAGTAAGAAGATTCCACTGGCCGATTTTGTGATAGAAAACATCGATTTAGAAGAAACAAAAAATTCTGTGGAGACCTTATTTTCACAGTTATCTGCTCTAAAAAAATAGACGAAAAGACGATTTTGTTAACATTTGGTTAAACCAACAATTGCGTAGATGTTAAAATGGTACATTTGAGCAATGAACAAAAGGCTGTTTTTTTTCCTCATATTATCGATGAGTATTGCCCTGCTAGGGATAATATTCGTACAGGCCTATTGGATTAATAATTCGTTTCAAACCAAGAAGGAGCAGTTCACCAAAGACATCCGTCAAGTGATGATTGCGGTTTCTCAGGATATTCAGAACAACGAATTAGAACAAATATATAATGCGTACCTAGAACTCCAGGAAAGTACGCCACAGCCAAACAGTACACAAATTAGCGAAATCGTTTACACCAGAACAGACGATGCCAATAACGAGGTGCTCATTTTTAGCAATGGGATAACCGAGCAGGATTATAAATTGTCTTCGAGTTTTATGGACATCGATTTAGATTCGGTCGCGTTTAAGCGTTTGGTAGAGCGACAAGTAAAAACAACCATTACCAGGGGCCTTGATGGGAGCGAGACACCTATAAAATCAGAAGTAAAATCGTATAAACGCTTAGACGATTTAGAACGTCGTTTGTTTTCTAGTACTGTGTTGGCGATTTCTGAGCGCATTCCAATTCACCAACGCGTGAATAAAGAATTGATCGAGAAAATCATCGATAAAGAATTAGAGGTTAAAGGCTTAGAAACTCCATACCACTACGGTATTTATAGTAACCAGTTGGCCACCAAGGTGCGATCTACAGATTTTGACATGCAAGACCCGTCTACCTTTGTAGTGCCTTTGTTTGTAGACGAAAACGATAAGTATAAATACGAACTTTTTGTAACCTTTGGGGAGTCCAGAAAGATGATATTTTCTTCGATTGTGGGTATTTCGATTCTGTCTTTAATCTTTACTGCCATTATCATATTGGCCTATTGGTATGCCATCTCTCAGTTGATTAAACAGCGACAGATTTCCCAGATTAAAACAGACTTTATAAACAACATGACCCACGAATTTAAAACACCTATAGCTACAATTAATTTGGCCTTAGATGCGTTAAAGAATCCTAAAGTGGCAAATGACGAGGACTTTAAAAAACGCTATTTGGGCATGATTCGTGATGAAAATAAACGAATGCACGCACAAGTAGAAAACGTACTTAGAATCTCTCGTTTAGAGAACAATACTATCAATCTTGCGAAAGAAAGAGTAAAGCTTCATGACTTAATAGAAGACGCTATGACGAGTGTTTCTCTTATGATAGAAGATAAAAACGGTTATATAAAGACCCATTTTGATGCCTCTAAATCGTCTATACTAGGCAATGAGTTTCACCTGACTAATGTACTAGTGAACATACTAGACAATGCGATTAAGTACTCAGAGGAGGCACCAAAAATAGACATCTATACAGAAAACGCTAAAAATAGCATCATCCTGCGTATAAAAGATCAGGGTATAGGCATGTCTAAAACGGCACAGAAGCAAATATTTGAGAAGTTTTACCGGGAGCATACCGGAAACATACATAATGTAAAAGGGCACGGACTTGGTTTGGCTTACGTTAAACGCATCTTAGACGATCATCATGCAGATATCTATGTAGAAAGCGACCGAGGCAAGGGAAGTACCTTTATTGTAAAATTTGAATTAATATCTTAATTATGGAAACGGAAAATAAAAAAATCTTATTGGTAGAAGACGATCCAAACTTTGGAACTGTCTTAAAAGACTATTTGGCGATGAACGATTACGACGTGACACACGCCAAAAACGGAATGGAAGGCTTTGAAAAGTTTAAAAAAGACACGTACGACCTTTGTATTTTGGACGTAATGATGCCTTATAAAGACGGCTTTACTTTGGCTAAAGAAATTCGCGAAAAAAACAAAGATGTGCCTATTATCTTTTTAACGGCAAAGGCTTTAAAAGAAGATGTGCTTAAAGGATACAAAGTTGGGGCAGACGACTATCTCAACAAGCCGTTTGATTCAGAAGTATTGCTCATGAAGATCAAGGCTATTATTCAGCGTAAGGCTACAGATTCATTGTCTGATAGCAAGCAGTTCGAATTCCAGATCGGTAACTTTCACTTAAATTCTAAGCTTAGATTTTTGTCTTATAACAAGCAGGAACCAAGTAAATTATCTCCAAAAGAGAACGATTTATTGCGCCTTTTGGCATTGCATAAAAACGATTTGATGCCAAGAGAATTGGCGCTCACAAAAATCTGGAGAGACGACAATTACTTTACTTCTCGTAGTATGGATGTGTACATCGCAAAATTGCGTAAGTACCTAAGTCAAGACGATGGGGTAGAGATTTTAAACATACACGGAGAAGGATTCCGCTTGGTGGTTAAAGACGAGGTAGAAAACTAAAGTTGCTTAATAAAGGCTATGACATCTTCTGGTTTTGAATCGTAATCAAACCAATTGATGTCTGGGTTCTTTTTAAACCAAGTCTCCTGGCGTTTTGCAAAGCGACGGGTGTTCTTTTTGATTTCGGCTATAGCCTCATCCAGACTGCAGGCGCCATCAAAGTAAGTGAATAACTCTCTATAACCCACGGTTTGTAGGGCGTTTAGATCACGTTGTGAATATAAAGCCTTGGCTTCTTCTACCAGGCCAGAGGCAATCATAATATCTACGCGTTTATTGATTCTATCATAAACGAGTTCTCGGGGCGCGTTGAGTCCAATCCATAAAGTTTTAAAAGGCCGTTGGTTTTTTTGTTGCGACAAAAAACTACTAAACGGCTTTTTTGTTTGCCGGTAAACCTCTAAAGCTCTAATCACACGATGCGGGTTCTTTACATCTGCTTGTGCGAAATAGGCTGGGTCTACCTGTTTGAGTTGTGCTTGTAAGGCCTCGATGCCATTATTTTGCAGCTCAAGATTTAGTTGTTCTCTAACTTCTGGCGCTACTTCTGGGAAGATATCCAATCCTTTTACCACAGCATCCACATATAATCCTGAACCTCCAACCATAATTACTGGATTGTACTGTGTATGTAACTCATCTATCAAAGCAAGGGCGTCTTTTTCGAACTGCCCAACGTTATACGACTGTGTTATAGATATATGCTGAATAAAATGGTGTTTGGCTGCTGCTAACTCTTGAGCAGAAGGTACAGCGGTGCCTATATTCATTTCTTTGAAGAATTGCCTCGAATCCGCAGAAATAATTTGAGTGTCAAAGGCCTTTGCCAAGGCTATGGCAAGGCGCGTTTTTCCGATTGCGGTTGGCCCTACAACACAAATAAGCAATGGTAGGGGAGCGGTCACTAGTTTTTTAGATTTGGATGCAAGTCTTCGCCACAATTGTCGCAAAACTTCGCATCGTCTTTGTGGTCGCCAGTTCCGCAGTGAATACAACGCTGCGTGTTTACGTGAATGTCTTTGTGCGATTGGGCATATTCGGCACTAATTATGCCTGTTGGCACAGCGATGATGCCGTACCCCATAATCATAATTATCGCAGAAATAAACTGCCCCAGCGGTGTAATGGGCGCGATATCTCCATATCCAACCGTAGTGAGGGTAACAATACACCAATAAATACTAATCGGGATGCTCTTAAAGCCACTCTCTTCGCCTTCTACAAAATACATGATGGTTCCGGCGATTATGGCGACTATTAAAACAGCAAACAAAAAGATAGAGATTTTTGCCCAACTATGTTTAATGGCGCGCACCAATTTATTTGACTCACCCACATAACGAGTGATTTTAAGTATTCTAAAAATTCGGAGTAAACGCAGGGCGCGTACCGTGACGAGTGCCTGACTTCCTACTAAGAACAGCGATAAGTATAAAGGAATGGTCGATAAAAAATCGATTACGCCATAAAAACTAAAGATGTACTTAAAGGGCTTTCTAATGCTTACAATTCGCAGTATATATTCTATGGTAAAAAAGATGGTAATAATCCATTCACCTACGTATAAAAATTCATGATATTTAGCATCGAAAGAAGCAACGCTCTCCAGCATTACAAAAAGGATACTCAACAAAATGAGAATAAGAAGGATAACATCAAAGAGCCTTCCTAGCGGAGTATCGGCTTCATAAATGATCTCATGAGCCTTTCGGCGCCATGCAGCGATTTTCTTTGGTTGCTCTGAGTTCATTCCCTAAATGTAATAAGATTATTTTATATGGCTATTCTTGATCCAAAAAGAGAATCTTTTTTACCTTCTTTCGCCTTAAATACGACTGAATTATATGCTGCGCATCGCGATTGTTGTCCATAGGCATGATAATGGTCTTTAGAATATCTGGAGACGTTATCTGAAAATTCAAATTATAAAAACCAAAGCCTCTATACACACCATCTTCTATTAAAATTACCGAATGCTCATCAATATCTCGACCTGTGTCTATGATTAGCATATTCTTTTTAGAATAACTGTTTTGCTCTAAAAAGGCTTGCACGCGATCGTTGTATTGCGTAGCCGACTCTTCGTTAATACAAGCTCCGTAACACTCCTTGATTTCATATAAAAAGCAACTGCTTTCTGTTTTATAGAGCCCTGTTAGCTTTTGGCAAAGCTGGTGCTTCTCTGTGATTTTATAAACCACAGATTTGGCCTGCTGATAATTAGTAAAGGTGGTTACGGCTTCGCTTTTGACGTTGGCTTTCTCAATCTTTAAATTAAGATAGCCCGCATCGTCTTCATAACTCGAAAGCTGATAATTATACAAAGTCTTGCGCAAGGCTCTATTGTATAAGGGCTTGTTTACTTTAATCTCCTGTGATTCTTTGAGTTGTGCAATCAAATCACTGCCGGTTTCTTCGTAAGTAACAGCCGTTACCTCTAACTGAATTTTTTTTGACTTTCTGTTTTCGTTGGTAAAATGCTGGGTAAGTCTTTTTTTAATGTTTTTACTCTTGCCTATATAAATGATGGTTCCATCTTCACGATGCATATAATAGACACCAGTCACAGAAGGTGTTTGTTCGATAAGATCGAGCAACTTGGGTTCTAGTTGTCGTTTTGGATCCATTCGCACCGTGGCCTGAATGATCTCTTTTTTTTCGTCCTTAGAGAGCAAGAGTTTAAATAGATCTACCGTTGCTTTTGCATCGCCTGCTGCTCTATGTCTATCGCTAAGCGGAATCCCCAGGGATCTTACTAGCTTTCCAAGACTATATGATGGCAAATCCGGAATTAGTTTTTTGGAAAGTTCGACGGTACAAAGGGTTTCTTTGTTAAACTCATAGCCTAATCGATCAAATTCTGTGGTGAGAATTCGATTGTCAAATTTGGCATTATGGGCAACCAGGATGCACCCATCGGTAATTTCTACGATTCGCTTTGCAACTTCAAAAAATTTGGGAGCATTGCGAAGCATGTCGTTATTTATACCGGTTAGATTTACCACAAACGGCTGAATTCTGCGTTCAGGATTGACCAAACTTATAAACTGATCTACAATTTCGTGCCCATCAAATTTATAAATGGCGATTTCTGTAATACCTTCTTCGTTGTATTTACCGCCCGTGGTTTCTATGTCTACAATTGCGTACACTAGTTATAGTTTCGTTCTCCAAAAATTGCGCTACCCACACGAACCATATTGCTGCCATGTTTAATAGCTAATTTATAATCGCCACTCATTCCCATAGATAGCACATCAAAGTCTGTAAAGTAATTAAAGCAATCGTACGTTTCTTTTAGATTGCTGAATTCTATTCCGATCTGCTCTTCGTTCGCCGTAAAACTAGCCATACCCATTAAGCCCACTATTCGTACATTATTGAGTCCTAGTGCTTCTTTTTGTTTGAAGAGCCCTTCGAGCTGCTCGTGCTCCAAACCAAATTTGGTTTCTTCTGTTGCGATCTTAACCTGTATCAAGCAATCAATAACCCTGTCGTGACGCTTGGCTTGCTTGTCTATTTCTTTGAGCAACTTTAGACTATCTACTCCATGGATCAAACTCACAAATTCTGCCATGTATTTTACCTTGTTGCGCTGCACATGCCCGATCATATGCCATTCAATATCTTTAGGCAAGGCTTCCCATTTGCCGGCCATCTCTTGAATCTTATTCTCTCCAAATACCCGTTGACCCGCCTGATACGCCTCCATGATTTCGCTAGCAGATTTGGTCTTAGACACCGCTACCAAAGTCACTTGTGGTGGGAGATTCTCCTTTATCGATGTTAAATTTTGTGCGATACTCATCGGGTTGAAACTGCTTATTAAAATTCGTAAATGGTTATTCCGCTTCGCAATTTAGGAACAATATAGGTGCTTTTAGGAGGCATCTGCAAGCCAGCATTGGCAACTTCTTTAAGCTCCCAAGTCTGTATCGGTAACATGCTAAAAGCCACTTTAAAGCGGCCGCTATCAACTTGTGCCTTTATGCCAACCCCCGCTTCTTTCCCAGTGGTGTAGCTCAATCGTTTGTCTGTACGCGGGTTTTCTATTCCCAGTATTGGGTGTAAAATTGTTTTATACAGTATATGTGTATCTAAGGCTTCTAGCGGATTTGCGAAGTCGTAATCGAGCTGCCTCAGGTATAAAGAATAATATTCACCATCTAAATACATGCTAAAGTGATGCTTTTTAGAAGGCTTATAAAAGGTGGTTCCCCGGTCTTCGATTCTAAACAAGGCATCTAACGCGATTAAAAATGATTCTTTCGAATGGCCGTTGAGGTCCTTTACCAAACGATTAAAAGCGTAGATTCTTAGATCTTTTTCAGGAATCAAGTAACTCATAAAATAATGATAGGTACTTTTTGGGTCCGCATGCGCTTCTGTTTTAGACATTTCTTGTGACAATCGCACAGAAGACGCAGAACGGTGGTGACCGTCTGCAATATGCAATTCCGGCATATGCTTAAAAGTTTCGGTAATAGTGGCAATGGTCTTAGGGTCGGTCACAGGCCATAAATAATGAGTGTCCCTATAGGTGGTGGTAAATTCGTAATCGGGTCTTTCTTCGCAAATAGCATCCATAACGCCCTCTAAAAAATCGTTGTCAGGATACATTAATAATACTGGCTCTGCATTGAACCCTACCGTATGCAAGTAATCTTTAAAAAGCGTCTCACGACTTGTGATGGTATCTTCGTGCTTTTTGATTACATCGTCTAAGTAATCTTGCACACTGGCTGCAGCGATAATACCTCTAAAGTGCTGCCCTTCTCTATTGTTGATTTGATAGACGTAAAAACTAGCCGCTACGTCCTGTTTTAAATAGCCGTCTTCTTTAAATTCTAAGTAACGATTCCGAACCAAACGATACCGTTCGCCACCAGCGGTTTTGCGATGATACCTAAACCCAGGATTAATGATGTGCAAAAAAGAAAACGGATTGGTTTTCATTCGGGCATTACGCTCACTGAGCGAATAACTCTCGTAAGAACGCGTCGCCATAAGACTAACGATGTCGCGTGTGGGTCTAATAGCTTTAAAAGGGACAATTGTAGCCATAGGTTAGGCAAACATTTTTGCTACCTTCTCTGCCCTGCGAGATTCGCTGTAATCGTAAAAACCTTCGCCACTCTTCACGCCAAGCTTCCCTGCCATAACCATGTTAACCAACAAAGGACAAGGGGCATACTTAGGGTTTTTAAAGCCATCGTACATCACGTTTAGTATAGACAAACAAACATCTAACCCAATAAAGTCTGCCAATTGTAACGGGCCCATGGGGTGCGCCATTCCTAGCTTCATCACGGTGTCTATCTCTGTAACTCCCGCAACGCCATTATACAACGTTTCAATGGCTTCGTTAATCATGGGCATTAATATTCGATTGGCCACAAAGCCAGGATAATCGTTTACCTCTACCGGCACTTTGGCCAATTTTTGAGAGATGGCAGCAACGGTGTCATAAGTGTCTTGACTTGTACTGTACCCTTTAATAATCTCTACCAATTTCATGATAGGAACGGGATTCATAAAATGCATCCCGATAACCATCTCAGGGCGCGATGTAACCGCCGCGATTTGTGTGATCGATATCGAAGATGTATTAGAGGCTAAAATGGTGTCGTCCGGACAAAAGGTATCTAGGTCTTTAAAGATTTTAAGTTTAAGATCGATGTTTTCTGTAGCTGCTTCTACTACCAAACTAGCGTACTCTACACCTTCTTCTAGCGAGGTATAAGTCGTAATATTCGCCAAGGTTTTGGCTTTATCTTCTTCGGTGATTTTTTCTTTGGCCACCATACGATCTAAGTTTTTGGTAATGGTTGCCATTCCTGCATCTAACGAGGTCTGAGAAATATCGATGAGTTGTACTTTATAATCAAATTGTGCAAAAGTGTGGGCGATTCCGTTACCCATGGTTCCTGCTCCAATTACAGCTACGTTTTTCATGTATACTTATGGTTTTAAACTGTGCTTAAATATTTTATAATTCCGAATTGCTAAAATTTTCGATAATCCCCATGGCAACTCTTAACGCTTCTGTTCCCTGAGTAAGACTTACAATTGGTGTCGTGTCGGTTTCTATGGCATGCGCAAAGGCATTGAGTTCGTCTAGAATTGCATTGTTAGGGTGTACCTCTGGATTCTCAAAATAAATTTGCTTTTTAAGACCTTCGGCATTGGTGAGTATCATAGCAAAGTCGTCTGGACTCTCCGGAGCATCCATCATTTTTACCACTTCGCATTTTTTCTCTAAAAAGTCTACAGAGATATAAGCGTCCCGCTGAAAAAATCGCGCTTTACGCATGTTCTTGAGCGAAATTCTACTCGCCGTTAAATTGGCAATACAACCGTTTTCGAATTCGATACGAGCATTGGCAATGTCTGGAGTTTCGCTAATTACAGACACGCCGTTTGATTTAATTCCAACCACTTTAGAATTGACCACACTCAGGATGGCGTCAATATCGTGTATCATCAAATCTAAAACCACAGAAACGTCGGTGCCGCGTGGGTTAAATTCCGCCAGGCGATGTGCTTCTATAAACATAGGATTGTCAAAGGTATCGACCACCGCTCTAAAAGCTGGATTAAATCGTTCTACATGGCCCACCTGACCTCTTACACCGTGCTTTTTTGCTAGATCTCTTAAGGTTTCTGCCTCTTTAACCGTATGCGTGATAGGTTTTTCAATAAAAAGGTGCTTACCCGCTTTAAGCGCCATAGATGCACATTCAAAATGGTTCATTGTAGGCGTCACCACATCTACCATATCGCAGGCTTCTATTAGGGCTTCTACTGAATCAAAAGCATGATAGCCAAATTCTTCTACAGCCGCTTGGGCTGCTTTTTTATTGGCGTCATAAAATCCTAACAGCTCGTATTTATCGGACTGCGTTAAGAGTTTAAGATGAATTTTTCCGAGGTGGCCTGCGCCAATAACTCCAGCTTTTAACATGGGAGTGAATTTAAATTAAAAATGGTGGCAAGGTAGTGAGGTTAATATTCCTAACTGCTCGGCCTAGTAAGCTACACAAAAATAGTACTAATTTGCCGATTATCACAGGACAAAAACGGGCTAGTTCTTGTAATCAAACAATTTGTTTCGGTTATTTGTGAAGCTCAAATTTATTTCGTGAAAGACTCATTCAAACATCAAGGCAAAAGACAACAACTCATTAAAATCTTAGAGCGCAAGGGAATTGCAGATCAAGAGGTTTTAGATGCTATGGGAAGAGTTCCTAGGCATTTGTTTATGGATTCTGGATTCGAAGACCATGCCTATGTAGATAAAGCGTTCCCTATAGGCGCAGACCAAACCATCTCACAGCCTTATACGGTGGCTCGTCAGACAGAGCTTTTAGAAGTTAAAAAAGGCGATAAAATTTTAGAAATAGGCACGGGGAGTGGTTATCAGACCTCGGTTTTATTAGAAATGGGCGCAGTGGTCTATTCCATCGAGCGACAAAAAGAACTCTTTAAAAAAGCGCAACTGTTTTTACCCAAGCTGGGGTATCGCGCCAAACGTTTAGTCTTTGGCGATGGTTATAAAGGCATGCCAGAATACGCTCCTTTTGACGGCATTATTGTAACGGCCGGAGCCCCTTTTGTTCCAGAACCTTTATTGGCTCAATTGGCTATAGGAGGGAAGCTTGTAATCCCCGTGGGAGAGAATGTACAAATCATGACGGTTTTTACTCGGGAGAGCGAAAAGAAATTTGTAAAAAATCAGTACGGCGAGTTTCGATTTGTGCCGTTGTTGGAGGATAAGAATTAACGTTCCAACCCCTTCAACTCCACCTGCAACTCCGTAAGCATTTGCGCAATACTACTAATCTTAAGTTCTTGGGCGTCGTACTCTTGGGTATTAATGCTACAGGTAAACTCCCAAAGCTCTAGCACTTCACTGGCAGGCACGTTAAATGGGGCATAGCTTTTATTGTCTGAACGAAGCGATAATTGGCCGTTTTCTTTTAATAGGTTGTACACCCGTTTATAAACGATCCCGTTATTGGCCGTGACCACCACATAGGTAGTGCCGTCTTTAATATCGTTTAGGCTTTCTACAAAACTAGCCACCACATAGGCCCCGTCTTTAAGAGGTAACATCGAGTCGCCTTTTATAGGAAAAGCTCTGTGCTTGCCTGTGGGTAAAAAGGGTAATTTTATTTTGTCTAACTGCTCGATGTACTCGGGATCGTCGTAGCCCAATAAATACCCGGCCGAAGCCTTTACCGGGACTACTTCTATTATATTTTCGTTTGCACCATCGACCATAATAGGGAAGAGCACTCGTTGGTTGCCCACTTCTATAAACGAGCTGTCTTTAGAGCGGCTCAGGTCGTTTTTAATGAGAATATCTATAGGTACCTTAAAATAATCAGAGATGGCAATGAGCATCTCGATAGGAGGTTCTGAGCGACCTTCTTCGTACGAACCTATACGAGAACGCGGTACGGCTAGCTCTTCGGCAAATTGCTCTTGGGTGAGTTTTTTAAGACTCCGTAGGTGACGAATATTTTTAGAAATCTTTTTCACATAAAAATTCTTAATACTACAAATATAAGCAATAAAAACTACAAATAGTAGCTATTTTTGAACTATGTTTTTAAACTGCCATACATATTACAGTTTGCGCTACGGAATTGTAGCCCCAGAACCTTTATTAGAGAAGGCTAAAGAGCTGGGAATAAATACTTTGGCGGTAACCGACATCAATAATACCACAGCCTGTATGGATGTGCTACGCCTAGCGCCCAAACACGGAATTAGACCCGTAATAGGCGTCGATTTTAGACAAAACGCCCAACAACAGTTTGTGATGTTGGCGCGAAGCGAAGAGGGCCTAAAAAACATACATGGGTATCTGTCTTATTTTTTGCACGACGATCTAAAAATTCCTGCAGTGGCAGATTCCTTACCCGATACTTTTGTGATCTATCCCTTTGCTACTTTTCAAGGAACAGCCTTGGGCGAAAACGAATTTTTAGGCGTTCGAGCCAGTGACCTTAATAAGCTTAAGTTTTCGCCTTGGAAGAAGCAGCTACACAAATTGGTTGCCTTGCACACCATGAGTTTTACTTGTAAAAGAGACTTTAATACCCATCGTTTGCTCAGGGCCATAGACAACAATACATTGCTTAGCAAACTTCCGCTAGAACAACAGGGCGAGCCCACTCATTTGTTTAAAAGTCCAGCAGCCATACAAGAAGATTTTGCCGAGTTTCCTCAGCTTTTAGACAATGCCATAGACCTGCTTGACGGCTGTAATTTTTCTTTCGATTTTTCGAGGCAAACCCCACGTAACCAGCGTAGCTATACGGCTAGTATTGCCTTAGACTACAAACTGCTCAAAAAGCTTACCTATACGGGTTTGGAGTATCGTTATAAAAAGGTAGACGATGCTATTTTAGACCGTATCGAGAAGGAGTTGGGCATTATAAAACAGCAGGGTTTTGTCTCTTATTTTTTGATCAACTGGAAGATTTTAAAATACGCACGGAGCAAAGGTTTTTTTTATGTAGGGCGGGGCAGCGGCGCCAATAGTATCGTGGCCTATTTGCTTAGAATCACAGATGTAGACCCTGTCGAGCTGGATTTATACTTCGAAAGATTTATAAATCTATACCGCAAGAATCCGCCAGATTTTGACATCGACTTTTCTTGGCACGATCGCGACGATATTACCGAGTTTATCTTTAGGCGTTTTCCGCACACGGCCTTGCTTACGGTATACAACACCTTTAAATACAAAGCAGCAGTACGCGAAATGGGAAAGGTGTTTGGGTTGCCCAAATCGGAGATAGATGTGCTTTCTAGCGGGCAATATGTAGTCTCTAAACTGGATGAATTGTCTCGTTTGGTAGTGCTGTACAGCCAACGTATTCAGGGGTTTCCTAATTATTTAGGCATACATGCAGGCGGAATCTTAATCGCAGAAAAGCCCATTCATTATTATACACCCACTTTTATGCCGCCTAAGGGCTTTGCTACCACACAGTTTGATATGGTCATCGCAGAAGACATCGGCTTGTATAAGTTCGATATTTTGAGCCAGCGGGGGCTGGGTAAAATCAAAGAGGCTGTAGCCATTGTGGCCTATAATCAGCCAGAAAAAGGCACCATCGATATACACGACATCAAACGCTTTAAAGAAGACGAGCGCATTAAGTATTTGCTTAGAAACGCCAAGGCGATTGGTTGTTTTTATGTAGAATCCCCTGCCATGCGTATGCTGCTTAAAAAACTTCAGGTAGACGATTACTTAGGTCTGGTGGCGGCGAGTTCTGTAATCAGGCCAGGAGTGGCCAAGTCTGGAATGATGCGTGAGTATATTTTGCGATATCGTTTTCCGGAACGTCGTAAAGAGGCGCACCCAGTGCTGCTAGATATTATGCCAGAAACCTTTGGAGTGATGGTCTATCAAGAAGACGTGATTAAAGTGGCGCATTATTTTGGAGGGCTTACCTTGGGCGAAGCCGATATGCTACGGCGAGGCATGTCGGGTAAATTCCGCTCGCGGGAAGAGTTTTTAAAAGTAAAAGATTTGTTTTTTAGCAACTGCCGCCTGAGCGGAAAACCAGAAGCGCTCACCAAAGAAATCTGGCGACAAACCGAGAGTTTTGCGGGTTATGCTTTTGCCAAAGGGCATTCGGCCTCCTATGCGGTAGAGAGTTATCAGAGTTTGTTTTTAAAGGCCTACTATCCCTTAGAATATATGGTAGCGACCATCAATAACTTTGGGGGTTTTTATCGCACCGAATTTTACATACACGAAGCACGCCTACACGGCGGAATCATTGAGGCTCCTTGTGTTAATACCAGCTATAACGAGACCATTATTAAAGGCAAGCGTATCTATTTGGGCTTTATGCATTTGCACGCTTTCGAGAATCGAGTCACCAAACAATTGCTTATAGAAAGGCAAGAGAACGGCCCCTTTAAAAGTCTGGACGATTGTATTGAGCGCCTGCCTATCTCGATGGAACAAATGGCCATTTTAATAAAGATCGAGGCCTTTAGATTTACAGGTCGCAACAAGCGCGAACTGCTTTGGGAAGCACATATGAAGCTTAGTAAAACCAAGATAAAAGAACCACTCCCTAGCTTGTTTAAAGCGCCTAAAGTAAACTATATCACTCCAGAATTGTCGAGCAGCTTTTTAGAAGATGCCTTTGATCAGTTAGAATTGTTAGGCTTTCCGTTGTGCTCCCCTTTTTATTTGTTATTACACCCTTCTGTCAATACGCTGCGCGCCAAGCAGCTTATGGCTTATATAGCAAGAAGCGTTACCATTGAGGGCTATTTGGTTACCACCAAACGCACCAATACTTCAAATAATAAAAACATGTTCTTTGGTAATTTTTTAGACCGGGAAGGCGATTTTATAGATACGGTGCATTTTCCGCCAGTGGCGAAAAAATATCCTTTTAGAGGCAAGGGAGTCTATCGTATTACAGGTAAAGTGATGGAAGAGTTTGGCTGCGTTTCTATAGAGGTCTCGTATATGGAAAAACTTCCTATAGTGGCAGACCCTCGTTATGCCGACAGCAAAAAAGGAGCCCGAATATGAGTCAAGAAAGAGCGATAGTACATATGGATTTAGATACTTTTTTTGTGTCTTGCGAGCGCTTGCTCGACAGCCGTCTTAAAGGCAGACCCGTACTTATTGGCGGAACCACAGATAGGGGCGTGGTGGCTTCTTGTAGTTATGAGGCGCGTAGTTTTGGAATTCATTCGGCTATGCCTATGCGTATGGCCAAGCAATTGTGCCCCGAGGCCATTGTGCTTAGAGGTAACTCTGGAGTGTATTCTAAGTTTTCTAATATGGTTACCGATGTGATTAAAGAGCATGTTCCGCTTTACGAAAAAACTTCTGTAGACGAGTTTTATATAGACCTAACGGGCACCGATCGCTTTTTTGGCTGCCATACCATGGCTAGCGAATTGCGCGACCGTATTATTAAAGAGACGGGCTTGCCTATTTCTTTTGGGCTTTCTACCAATAAGACGGTTTCTAAAATCGCGACAGGCGAAGCCAAGCCCAACAATAAAATCAGGATTAAAAAGGGCAACGAGAAACCCTTTCTCTCACCGCTGTCGGTGCGAAAGATTCCAATGGTAGGAGAGGTGACTTATCGAGCGCTTTGCGATTTGGGTATTAAAAAAATTGAGACGGTACAAGAAATGCCTTTAGAGATGATGGCCAAAGTCTTTGGTAAAAATGGGCAAGTTATCTGGAAGAAGGCTAACGGCATAGATCCTTCTCCTGTACGACAGTATCAAGAGCGTAAGTCAATTTCTACCGAGCGTACCTTTGATCGTGATACCACCGATGTAAAAAAACTAGAAGGGATTATCGTGGCCATGGCAGAGAATTTAATTTATCAGCTCAGGCGTGGCAATAAGTTAACGGCCTGTGTAACGTTTAAGATTCGCTATTCAGATTTTCAAACCTATACCATGCAACGCCGTATTCCTTATAGTTCTGCAGATCACAAGATACTGCCCATAGTAATGGAGTTGTATAAAAAACTGTATCAGCGGCGCCTGTTAGTGCGTTTGGTGGGGGTTCGCTTTAGTCATTTGGTCGAGGGCGGGCAGCAAATCGATTTGTTTCAAGACAACGAAAAAATCATTAATCTGTATCAGGCTATGGACAAAATGCGCGAACGCTATGGCGATAGAGCGGTGATAAAAGCAGCGGGAATGGGCGCAAAGAGCATTAGTCGTTGGAACCCGTTTACAGGAGAACCGCCGCCATTATTGGCCAATAGACGGCAGTAAATTCTCCTTCATAGCAATTTTAATAATAAGTACTTCTTTTTTGAAAAGGTTGCGTGCCTCACCTATTTTTTAGAATATTTTAAAAACCACTTATATACTTCTGGCGAAGAATAAAAGGCAGTCCAAGAATCATGGCTATCACTCTCTGTGGCCGTAAAAATATAATCGAGCGATTCAAAATCTGTGTCAGATATACTTGTATTTCTTGTAAAAGTATAAGCCGCTGTTGCCTCAATTTTTTCTACAACTCGCTCGCTGGCACTAAAGGGTACGACACTGTCTCCTGTATTGTGCGAAACCCAAACCGGCATTCCGATAAGTGCTTTGTAGTTCTCTATGCCGCGTCCACCACCTGCCAAAGGCGCTATCGCAGCAAAAGTATCTTTAAGGTCGTCTGCCAAGCCCCAGGTACCGTATCCTCCACGACTTAAGCCCGTAAGGTAAATGCGACTATTGTCTACATTATATTGCTCACTAACGTCGCCAATGATGCGTTTAAGCGCTCCTTGACCCTCAAAGAATTCGCCTCCAGAAATATGAGGCATAATCACAATGAAAGTATCTAACATAAGTTGCTCTAATTCTGAATCGAGGCTTTTGCCCTCGGTGAGCATTTTAGGAAGTCCCCAATTATAAATTTTTTCTACAGGGCCACCCACACCTTTTCCGCCTTGCAAAAAGACCAAAATAGGGTAAGGGGCTGATTCAGAAGTACAAGAATTTGGAACATATAAATTATAACCGTCAATAGGCTGTTGTCTAAAGGCTTTTGTTACGGTAGAGAATTCTCCAAATTTACCTTGAAGGCCTTCGGATTCTTCCATATCTTCTGACTCTTGCGCCATAGCGATGCTCACAGAAAAGAGCATTATCCCAATAAAGAACAAAGATTTAAGTAGCTGTTGCATGATTTGGTGGTTTTAATAAGTAACGAATTAGCTGGTATAATAGTATAGCATTTATCGGCTATTGAATTGCTAATCTAAGATATTTAAAAACTTAAGTCCAAATACGAATACGCCCGATTGTTGCCCCCCCATGATCGAACGAACATAATCTACACGTAACAAGCGAAACTTGCCAAAGCCAATATTATCGATCCCTACCGAGTATTCAAAATAGGGGTTATTGTCTGGTGTACTTAACATATGCCCGCCTACAACCAGGTTAAAATTAAGACTGTTAAGCCCTGGAATTTTACCCAGTACCCAGCCTCTAAAGTTGTGTTCGGCATGGGCCTCAAAATACGAATCATTGGTGCTTAATTGATAATATGGCAAATTGTTGAATACGTTGGTATAACTGCCACCATTGTTGATTCTGGTTTGATTTCCATTAAAATGTTTATAGTCTACAAAAGAAATATTATCACCGTTTAAAAAGCTTCCTGCCGTTAGATTATATCTAAAACGCCCTTTGTTGCCCAAATTTATGCCCTGTGTTACCCTCGCCTGAAACTGATGATAATTATAATCAGAATTTGAAGCATTAAAGCCACCTTCATAATCTACGATGAGCCTAGGGAATTTGCCTTCGTTCCCAATGTTAAATTTACCATAGGGATAGGTCATGTATTTTTCGCCAAAAGAAATAAAAGCAGATACATTTGCTTTGACGATATCGTGTTCTAAAATCGCCGCATTGCTAAAGTCGGTAGGGGCTAAAGGATTGTTTGAGGTATAGGATACTCCCGAATTTCTAAAATAAACCTGATCAGATTGATTAAACAAAGGCTGTCGTTTTTCGTACCCAAGAGTAGAAGACATTCTTAGGCCATTAAAAACCTCTTGACTGTAACCTACTGTTATAAAATCTGATTCGTAGGCTTTGAGAAAATTTCGTTCAAAAAAGAGCGAAGAAATGCTATTGACCAAAGGCGAAATAGGTTCCTGAGCATTAAATTGAACCACAGCGGTTCCGCCAGAAATACTCAGTGTACTTCTGTTAATGGCGTTAAAGCGCATTCTGCCGCTAAGAGTATAACGAAGTCTATCGTCGTCTACTCCGTATTCTAAGGTTCCATTAAGACTGGTCCAACGGGTAAAATTTTCGTCCTTAGATTTAAAAAAGTTAACACCAATGTTTGGCGTGTAACCTTGAAGGGTATTAAACTGCGCCTTAGGCCCTCTGTACGAAACATTCCACCTTTTATAGCTATTGCGGTAGCTATAGCCGGTTAAAATATCGAAAGGTTTAACTCTGTTGCCCTTAAGATCGATAGAATCTAAATAGGTTTTAGACTTGCGAAGTGTTTGAATACTGTCTTTGCGCACATAGTCGTTTATCTCTTCGCCTGTAAGCGGAACCGGTCGTACGGTGTCCCAAAAAAGGGAATCCTTCTCGTTAGCTCTTTCTGCAAAGGTGAGCACTTCGTTGGTAAATGAGCGTTTCTCAAATTGAGGCGTAAAATCGTAATTACTATAACCCGCCGTAAAGCGACCGTCTCCATTGACTCCAAAAAGGCCAAAACTAAAATCGATGGTTTGCGAAATCTTAACCCAAAATCCCTGAGCCTCATCGTACGTAAAACTCTGCTTAAAAATCAGCTCGTCTATAAAAGGAACCTGAATAGCCTCTCCTGTAGTTGTAAGGGCCGCCCCATAAATCTCCCAATCGTCTTCGACTATATAAATGGTACCGCTCCAGACCCTGTCTTTGGGGCGTTTGGGCGTGACTTTTATCTTATTGATCAAACTACTGCCTTCGTAAAAAACCCCTTCTAATTGGAAGCGATAATAGTTAAAAGCTTCTCTTGCAATAGGCGAAACGATTTGAGCATTTAGGTCTACGGTATTATTGTAAAAAGAAAAATTGGCATCACGCGCGCTGTTAAAACTAAAGCCGTTGTCGTTGCCACTTACTTTAGATGCCAGAATTTTTTCTTTAAAATCGTCGGGTTGATTAAAGGCAATTTCGGAAATCGTTTCGGATAAATAAATAATTCCGGAACGGGTAGAATCTAACGCTCCTTCGAAATCGCCAACTTCTTGCCCTAAAATTTTTTCGGGCACATCTTTTACCCGCCAAATTCCTTTTGAATAAAAATCGGCTGTAAAAGCTTTGATGCGATTTAGGTTCTCTTTACGTTTGGCAATAGCCTCCCGTATAATTCTGTTAGCAGGGTTTTCGTTTGCGTTTACAACCACCTGATCTAAATCAAGGGATGTTTCTTGCATGACCACGTCTATAGTTTGTTGAGGCCCACTAAAGGAAATGTTTTTGGTGATGGTCTCATACCCTAAAAACTGATACACAAGTACCAAATCACCCTTCTCTTCTGGGTTTAACAGATATAGTCCTAACTCGTTAGAGGTGGTTCCTGTATAGCTATTCTGAACATAAATATTTACAAAGGGCAATGCCTCTCCTTTGTTGTTGGTTACTTTTCCGCTTATTTGCGCAATACAATTTGCACATATCAAAGAAATCAAAAAGAGTAGAGTTGTACGCATAGATGGTTATTTGCTACAAATAAATACAAAGCGCTTTGAGTAGCTTCTTAAATTTATGTTAGCTAACATAAATTTAAGGTTAATTGTTAAAACTTTTTTTGATTCTACTAAGCGACCGTTTGTTGTCTTTGTCTTTTAAAGATTCGCGTTTGTCGTATAGTTTTTTACCCTTTGCCAAGGCAATTTCTAGCTTTGCAAAACCTTTGTCGTTGGTAAACAGTAAAAGGGGAATAATAGTAAGGCCCGTGTTTTTTGCTTCTTTTTCGAGCTTAGCCAGCTCTCGTTTGTTGAGCAAAAGTTTTCGTTCACTTTTGGGCTTATGAGAATAGTGAGAAGCATGTGAATACTCTTCTATAGTCATGTTAATCACAAAGAGTTCGCCCTGATCGTTAAACTCGCAAAAACTCTCTGCAATAGACGCTTTACCCTCTCGAATTGCCTTTATCTCTGTGCCTACCAAGACAATTCCAGCCGTATATTTATCCAAAATCTCGTATTCAAAACGAGCTTTGCGATTTTTGATTTGTATGTTTTTTGCTTGCGCCATTAGGGCAAAAATAGCACAATTAGTTTTGTGGAGCGCTAATTTTTTCGAGGCGAACGGGAGAATAATCTTCTTTGAGCTCACCGTTTACAATAATCTGGTCAAAGAAGCATTTTATACCGATGGCATTAACTACGTTTGGGCCATCTTGTAAATGAAAATGAATATGAGCCTCACTAGAATTTCCTGAGTTGCCACAGTCGCCTAAATACTGACCACGACTCACGGTGTCTCCTTCTTTAATGGCAATCGTACTATTTTTAAAATGTGCATATACGATGTATTCGTCATTGGCTGTCTTTAAAATAATCGCATTTCCGAGTGCATCGACCGAGTTCATTTGTCCAGGAATATTGTCTTCTATACCAGTAATCACTTTTACCGCTACGGCATCACATACCGCATAAAGTGGTTGACCAAAGGCGTAATAATCTTCGTTATAAAGCCCTTTGTTTTTATACGATCTATTGTTATCGCCCAGCATCACTATATCGAAGGCATTTTTTTGAGCGGTAGACACCACATGGTAGTTTTGAGCTTTGGTGTCGCCACCCCAGAAAACAAACCAATCGCCTTTAAAAGGTAAGGACATAGATGTTTTATTGCGCTCCATGCTCGCAGTTTTATTTGCATCTGTTGTGGGTAAAAAACGAAATCCTGAGAGCAGATCTTTTTCGTTTAAAGCCATGCCTATGCGTTGTTTGCCATTTTCGAAATGACCAATAAACAAGGCAGAATCGTCTTTTTGCTCTACAAATTCGAAAGAATCTAAATTACCAAAAGCATCGTGGTATTGCTTCATCACAGATTCTAGGGTTTCGTAGTTGATCTGCGACTGCATATATTCAGAAGTTAACTCAAACAAAGCATCATAATCCTGTTGATTAAAGGCGGTTTTAAACGATTCCATGGTTTGTGAAAAACGTGCATCTTGAGCATACAGTGCTCCTAAAGACAACAAAAAGATGGTGATAACTAGTACAAGACGGCTCATAGTGTTTGATTACGGATGGTGAAGCGCTGTATTAGTCTGTAAAGCAATAAAATTGTTACAGCCACTAATTATAATCAATTAGTCCACTGACTCTATAGCAAACGACATATTGTTAAACATAAAAGAATCGCCTGCTTTTTTGCCGCCTAGTTCTTTATAGATGGGAGCTTGAATAGAAATACCTAGAAAGTCGATACCATCTACCTTGAAAGGCGGTTCGGAGACCGCAACAACCAAATACCGACCATTAACTTTGACCACTGCACCAGGTTGTACCACCTCTGTGGGCTCAAAAGACAATTGGTTGATCGTGTTTAGATGCTCCACATGAATTTGAGCTTGTTCTTCTATCTTATCAGAGATCTCTATACTTTGCACATGGTGTGATTGGTCATCTTCGTCTTCAATAGCACTTTTATTACGTAAGGTGCCTTTTAAAAAGTCTTCGTACTCCATATCGGATTCGTCAAGATAATGCCTTTCGAGATCTATAAGTGCTTGTTTTATTTTTTGCTTGTCCATATCTGTGCTGATTAAGTAGTCTTTTGTTTATTGATAGGCAATCTAACAACTCTTAGTTGTGTTATTTATGACCAAAGTCAATTCTATTCACTTTATTCGACTCGCAAGGGAGTTAAAACTTTAACGACTTACTAAGGAATAATTTACTATCGATATCCTTATTTTTGTCTTATGAATCTAAAATCATTGGTAAAACCTGTTGCCGTTATTGTTTTGCTTGTGCTTGCCGCATGTAACAATGGCTCGAATACGCCAGAAGTAACAGCTCAAAATGTTGTAGACCGCGCCATCGAGAACGCCGGAGGCGATGCCTACCTTAATAGTTCGATGCAATTCGACTTTAGGGATTTGTCGTATAAAAACTCCTATAAAGGCGGAACCTATTCACTAGAACGAAGTAGAGAAGATACTACAGGTTTAACGATAGACATCATTGACAACAAGGGTTTTAGAAGACTAAAAAACGGAAAGTTCGAAGTAGTTGCAGATTCAATGGCAGTAAAATATACCAATAGCGTTAATTCGGTGCATTACTTTGCACGGTTGCCTTTTGGTTTGAACGACGCTGCTGTTAAAAAAACGCTTTTAGGTACCGATACAATTAATGATCAACCTTATTTTGAAGTAGAAGTGCGTTTTGCTCAAGAGGGCGGAGGCGTAGATTTTCAAGACATATTTGTTTATTGGTTTCATGCCGAGCGTTATTCTTTAGATTATTTGGCTTATTCCTACGAAACAGATGGTGGTGGTGTGCGATTCAGAAAGGCAATAAATCAAAGAAAGGTATCAGGAATTTCTTTTGCAGATTACATTAATTATAAACCATCCAATACAGAAGTTGTACTTTCGGAGCTCGACGATATGCTGGAAAGCGGTGCTCTTGCAGAGGTTTCTAGAATCGAATTAAAAAATATTCAAGTAACCCTTAATCAACCTTAAATGAAACAAATAGTTGTTACGTGCTTTGTAGTATTGTTTGCGTTTGGCTGCAAACAAAATACAGATAGTGCTACTCAAAATAATGATGCAAAAGCATTACTGCAAAAGGCTTTACAAGTGCATGGAGAGCAATTGTATAACGCTGCCACAGTTACTTTTACAATTAACAATTACGATTTTGTTTTACATCGTGAGGGCTACAATTATCGCTACGAAATGAGTCGCCAAACAGATACCGCCAAGCATACGGCAGTAACTTTTAATGGCGGATTTGAATACTTGGTAGATGGCCAGCTTAGTACACAAGGCCCTAGAATGGACAATATTGTAAAGAATAGACTTAATGGAGTGGCCTCGGACTTTTATTTACCTTTTGAGCTAACTGGCAACGATGCGATTCATAGTTATGAAGGTCAAGAAGTTGTACGAGGCAAGCAGTACCATAAAGTTAAAGTTGCCTTTAAACAGATTGATCCCGAAGTGCCAGACAACCGTATTTTTATGCTTTGGATAGAAAGCAAAACGTTCGAAATCGATTTTATTGGCAAGCAAGATGGCGACCGTACATCGCGTAAGCAATTTGCGGCTGCGGCCAACAAAAGAAGGCAAAGTGGAATGCTAATTACTGATTTCGAGAACTATCAAACCAGAGACAAAAACAAAGACGTAGCTATCGATTCGTTAGGAATTTACTACAATGGTGGAATGATGCTTGTAGGGCGTAAAACGACCTATCAAAATAGCGACGTTAAATTGAACAACTAACTTAGTTAATCTGTAACACCTGCACGGTAGTTTGATCTCCTACAAGGGTAACGATATAAAGAGCCCCATTGTTAGAGTCGTCCATGTTTGGGAATCTTTCCTCCTTTAGAATCGTATTTACAAAAGCCGGAGTTGTGTTTGAATGACCCACAACCAAGACCGTTTTACCTACTGTTGCCGCTCTAAAAGCCGCCGAATACAAATCGCGAGGATCATAAGACTGCAGTTCTAATTCTTTAGACCGTGCAACAGGTGCAGCCGTTTGTTCGGTTCTATTATAGCTGGTAGAATAGACTGCGTCTAAATCTACATGGGTAAACACCTTAGACCAATTTTTGGCTCTGAGTTGCCCCATGGCAGTAAGATCGGGGTTTTTATTACTAGAGTCCGACCTGTCTTTTTCTGCATGCCTAATAAAATAATAGACCGTTGTTTTTTGGGTAGTATCGACTGTCGAGGCTTCTTCTTGAGCAGTAATGGGCTGAATTGCAATAAAAGCAATAATAAGTAGGAGGTGGTTTAATTTCATAGTCGAAAGGTATAAAATAAAAATGTCTAAAAACACAAGCTTGATTGTATTTTTAGACATATGCTGTCTTATTTATAAGACCGGAGTTATATAGTCACGGCTAACGAATAAAACAGTGTTACCATGGTTACAACCCCAACATATAGTGCTAAGGCAAAATTTCTTTGCGGTTGAACCTTTTTACCTTTTGAAGGTGTTTGTAAAGTTCTCATGATTTCTCTAATTTTTATTAATTGATTACACTCATAAGACGATTACAAAAATATTTTGTTACACTGTTTGCCCCCGAAATGTTAAAATTCGTTCCTCAAATGTTGTCTCAGCTGGCGGAATTGCTACTTCTTTAAACAATTTCATCAATGTGTCTGAATGTGTCGATTTTTTTTGCTCCATAAGATTAAAATGAACAAAACTGCTCCACATAACGGCCTTAAGCTCTGTCTTTTGAGCATTATACATTCGCAGTTCGACCTGTAGGTTAGAGTTTGTAAAACGCATCAATTGAGACTCAATAAGTACTTCTTCCATTAAGAAGGCAGGGCGTATATAAGCGATTTGATTGCTTCCTACCACCCAACTTTTGCCCTCTTTGCGAGCCATTTGGTAGATGTCTATGCCATAGTTGTCTATGAGTTGATCTTCTCTTGCATTTATAAAGTAGTTTACATAGGCTGCGTTATTTAGGTGATTAAAAGGATCACAGTCTTGAAAACGAATTTTGGTTTTACTTTTTAAGATTTTTGGTTTTGCTTCCATAATTTAAATACCAATCGGTATATTTTATATTAAAAAAATTATATTTTATGTTGGTTGAGCGCGCTTTCTAACGAATTTGCCGCCTCAGTAAGGTAACTAGGATCGTCTAGCGTTTGCATCATAAAAATGGCTCCTTGAATACTTCCATACATGGTTTTGGCAAAGCTTTGTGCACTGAGGGATGTGCTCAATTCGTTCGTTTCTTGAGCTTGAAGCACAAGATTTTCTATATGCAACTGAGTTTTTTTAATCACCTTGCACACCATGTCTAATAGCGGACTATCTTGATGTTTTGCATCGACACCGATATTAAGAATGGGGCAGCCTCCCAATGGTTTACTATTCTCGTAGTAATGACGATAAAAGTCTGTGATTAAGAATAATTTGCCCAGGGGTGAGCTTGTGCCTAACTGATGCGTTGCCACCCGTTGTAATAGTTTGTTGATATTCGCTTTAAAGGCGGCGGCGGCCAGCGCTTCTTTGTTTTCGAAGTTTCCGTATATAGCGCCTTTGGTGAGCCCAGTTGCGAGTGTAATATCACGCATGCTAGTCGCGGCATATCCCTTTTGATTAAAAAGAGGAGCTACGGTTTGAATAATGTGTTTTTTAGTTTTTTCTGCTTTGGTAAGCATAAGGAGCTACTGATTATTCAGTAAAGATACTAAAAAAATACCAATTGGTATATTATTTTAAAATCGGTGTGAGTGTGTATCCTTTTTCTTCTAAAAGTTTGATCAAGCCCTTTTCGCCAATCAAATGGCCAACACCAACGGCGATCGTTGTAGATTGCTTGTTTACAATGCTGTCGATCTTTGGAATCCAGTTAAGATTTCGCTCGTCTAATAAGGTCTCGTTCATTCTATAAGATTTAAAGTACTTATCAGAGAATATAACGCGACTCAGGCCATCAAGGTTCTGGTTTTTATAATGAATCACAATCATTCTTAGCGGATCGGAGCTCGATGGTTTGCCAGATTTTGCTGCTTTTAAAAGATATCCAACATATTCTTCGACAGGAGCTTTAGATATTAAACCAGTCTGAAACTCCATAGTTTCTAGGCCTCCTGTTTGCATATCATTTTCCCAGGCATAATCTGTAAGTACACCTTCGTAAGAATCTTGCTCTAGGCATCTTAATTCTGGAGGCACGTTTGTAATCCTTAATGCCATGGGATGTATCGTCGGGTATTCATTTAAGTCAAAATCGACAAAGTCCAGTAAATATTCTCGCACCAGTGTGTAATCTTCTGGAGACATATAATCTTGTAGTATTTTGCCCTCTGGGAGTTCTGCATATTCCTCGAAGTACTCCTCACTGTACAATTCATCTGGATCAATCTCAAGGATTAATTTTTCGGTTTCTTCTAGGGCTCTGAGCACTTTTTTTCTCAGGCTAATATTACAGCCAATGTGAATGGTTCCGAAGAGATAAGAGGGAGTGGTGAGTCCGTTGCCTTCTATCTTCCAAAGCGTAGTGTCTTCGTATGAATCGCCACAGCCGTAACATATAATCGCAAGTAAAACAGATAGAAAAGTTAGTCGCATCTTGTGGTTTAATCGGTCACTAAGATAATCAAACTAGAGCGTCAACCCGCTAATTAATATGGTGCTGTTATTCAAAAACAGGCGATACCGTATATCCTTGTTCTCGTAAGAGATTAATCACGCCTTGATCTCCGGCCAAATGCCCAGCACCTACTGCAAACAGTGCTGCTTGCTTATGCGCGATCGATTTGATATTTGGAATCCAGGCTCGGTTTCTGTCAAACAAAAAGAGGTCTAAATGCTTGGTAGTAAGCAGGGATTCGTCATAAGCGATATCATCGTATAGTTGCTCAATATCTTCTGCACGATATGTGGCCAACATGCGGTCCGATTTTTCTATATAATCGTCCCAACCAAGGGCCACTTGTTGCATGAGATCGTCAATTTGATCTTGATACGGAATCGTCTGGAAGATTCCATATTGTGACTCGATTGATTCTAGACCCAGAACCTCCATGTCGTTGTAAAGTGCACTGCTCATGACCGATTGATCTATAGATTGCATATCACAATTTAACCACGATGGAATGGTCGCAACGCTCAAATAAAAAGGCACTACATTCCCCAACTGTGTAATTTCGATTCCGCTATTTTCCTTAAAGTAGTTTTGCAATTGGGCATACTGCTCATCGGTCAAGAAGTCTTGATAGGTTTTATCTTTCATAAACATAAAATCGGTACCAAGACTAGCGAGGTTTAGATCGTCCATGTCTACTTCTAAAACCACCACATCTGTTTTGTCTAGGGCAGTACGAACCTTTTTCGGTAGGGTGGCATCACAAACAGCGTGAAAGGTTCCGTATAAATATGAAGGCGCGGCTAAACCATTACCAGAAATTTCCCATAAGAGCGACTTTTCGAGGGGTTTTTGTTGAGAGTTACAAGAAAGCCCTAATAACATAGGGAGTACGAGCAATGCATATAGTTTTTTCATGGAATGTTTTTATTATCAGTAGTAATTACTAGGGATTGTTACAAAAAAAAGCGCCTCCTATGCGAAGGCGCTTCTTAACATTAAAAGATTAATTTACCAGACTCTCTTGGTTTCTAAAGACCAGTTTTTCGTCAAAACTATCGAGTAGTATCACACTATCTGCGCTAATTTTTCCGGCTAGGATTTCTTTAGAAAGTTCGTTTAAAACTTCTCTTTGAATCACTCGTTTTACAGGTCTTGCTCCGTATTGAGGGTCAAAGCCCTTTTGAGCCAAAAAGCTAATAGCTTCTGGTGTAGCGTCTAAGGTAATATGCTGTTTGTCTAGCATTTTTATCACCCCTTTAAGCTGCAACGAAACAATCTCTGTTATATCTTCTTTGCTAAGAGGAGTGAACAAAATCATGTCGTCTATTCTGTTTAAAAACTCAGGTCGTACCGTTTGTTTTAAAAGCCCTAACACCTCGGTCTTGGCAGCGGCCATGGCAGTATCTAAATCTTTGATCGTATCAAATTTCTCCTGTATAATGGGGCTTCCCATATTTGAAGTCATGATAATAATGGTGTTCTTAAAATCTGCGACTCGCCCCTTGTTGTCTGTAAGTCGACCTTCGTCTAATACCTGTAAGAGTATATTAAAGGTGTCTGGGTGTGCCTTTTCTATTTCGTCTAAAAGCACTACAGAATAAGGCTTGCGCCGAACTGCTTCTGTAAGCTGCCCACCTTCGTCATAACCCACATATCCTGGAGGCGCTCCCACCAGTCTACTCACGCTATGGCGTTCTTGGTATTCGCTCATATCTAGACGGGTGATGGCGTTTTCGTCGTCAAAAAGATATTCTGCCAAGGCTTTGGCAAGTTCTGTTTTACCTACCCCTGTGGTTCCTAAAAATAAGAACGAACCTATAGGTTTTTTAGGATCTTGCAATCCAGCTCTAGAACGTCTTATCGCGTCGCTTACGGCCACAATAGCTTCTTGCTGTCCCACCACTCTTTTATGCAATTCGGTTTCTAGTTTAAGTAGTTTTTCACGATCGCTTTGCAGCATTTTTGTAACGGGTATTCCAGTCCATTTCGCTACTACTTCTGCGATATCTTCGTGAGTTACTTCTTCTTTTATCAAAGACGAATCACCTTTAGTTGCCAGCTCGCTTTGCAAGTTTTCTAAGGTCGTTTGCGCATCTTTAATTTTGCCATAGCGTATTTCTGCTACTTTGCCGTAATCGCCATCGCGTTCTGCGCGTTCTGCTTCAAGCTTATAACTTTCTATTTCTTTCTTTGCCGTTTGAACTGCTTCTACGAGGTCTTTTTCGCTCTTCCATTGTGCGTTCAGTTCGTTTCTCTCCTCTTTAAGATTGGCTAGTTCGCTACGTAATGCCTTGAGTTTTTGCTCGTCTTTTTCACGTTTAATCGCTTCGTGCTCAATCTCTAATTGCATGATCTTTCTGTCCAGCACGTCTAATTCTTCTGGCTTAGAGTTTATTTCCATTCTAAGCTTAGATGCGGCTTCGTCCATAAGGTCGATAGCTTTATCTGGTAAGAATCGATTGGTAATATAGCGCTCAGACAATTCCACAGCAGAGATAATCGCCTCATCTTTAATACGCACCTTATGATGCGTCTCGTATTTTTCTTTGATACCTCTTAAAATTGAGATAGCACTTTCTGTATCGGGTTCGTCTACAATCACTTTTTGGAAGCGTCGCTCCAGTGCCTTGTCTTTTTCAAAATACTTTTGGTATTCGTCTAAGGTAGTGGCTCCAATCGCTCTGAGTTCGCCTCTGGCCAGGGCAGGCTTTAAAATATTGGCTGCATCCATAGCGCCTTGACCACCTCCAGCTCCTACCAAGGTGTGAATTTCGTCAATAAACAAAACCACATCACCGTCACTGGTAGTAACTTCTTTTATCACGGCCTTAAGACGTTCTTCAAACTCTCCTTTAAACTTGGCTCCGGCAATTAAAGCGCCCATGTCGAGCGAAAATATTTGCTTGCTTTTAAGGTTCTCTGGCACATCGCCGTCTACGATTCTATGGGCCAAGCCTTCTGCGATGGCAGTTTTACCTGTACCCGGTTCTCCCACCAACATAGGATTGTTTTTGGTGCGTCTAGAAAGAATCTGTAAAATGCGTCTTATCTCTTCGTCTCTACCAATTACTGGGTCTAATTTGCCCTCGGTCGCCAACTCGTTTAAGTTTCTGGCATATTTTTTAAGAGCGTTATAAGACTCTTCTTGGGATTGAGAGGTCACTCTGTCTCCTTTGCGAAGTTCTGCTATGGCGGCTTGTATATTCTTTTGTGTAACTCCCTGATCTTTTAAAGCCGTAGCGACTACAGATTTAGAATTAAATATAGCGAGGAATATGTGCTCTAACGATACATATTCGTCCTTCATTTTTGAGGCTAGGGCAGAAGCAGCTCCCAAGGTCTTTGCGGCTTCTTTTGATAGCATCAATTCGCCGCCACTCACTTTTGGGAAACGCTCAATCTCTGTTTCTACTAGCTTTTTTATAGACTCGGTTTGCACGTTTAGTTTGGTCAACAAAAAAGGAATCACATGCTCATCTATAGCAAATATGCCTTGGAGTATGTGTTCGTTTTCTAATTGTTGCTGCTCGTGCGAACTAGCTATCTCTTGGGCTTTTTGCAAAGCTTCTTGAGATTTTATGGTATAATTATTAAAATTCATATTCAAATGTAATGGGGTTGTGCTGGCTATGTTTCAAAAGTTAGACCAGTATCAATTTCGGTCATTTTGTCTTAATTTGAGCAAAAATCAACGACATTTTGACATTTTTTATAACAAAAGAGTCGTTTTTACTGTTTAGCATAGAATAGAGAAAGTCATACTTTATCCCTAAATTTGAACCATGACATTATTTTCAAAACTTTTTGGATCCGGAAATGGCCAATCAGAAGATACGCCGCAAATTCCGTGGAAATCGCTAACATCTATCGCTCAATTAGAGGACATTATAGAAGAATCTAAAACCAAAACGGTTGCGATATTTAAGCATTCAACCCGATGTGGAATTAGCTCGATGACTCTGAGAAGATTCGAAGGCGATTATGATACAGATATAACCAACGTCGCTCCCTATTATTTAGACTTGCTACAGTTTAGAGATGTGTCTAACGAAATATCTGCCAGATTCGGGGTGATGCATCAGAGTCCGCAGTTATTAGTTATTAAAAATGGTGAGACAATACATCATGCTTCGCATTACGATATTCAGGCTCAAACCATAATCAATCTAGCCTAAGGCAAAGCAGGTAGGATTTTAGTACTGCAATCTCCAAACCCTATTCTCACTTGGTCGTTAGTACAATAGCCCTTTAACGTAACTGTATCGTTATCATTGATAAAAGAGCGCTCACTGCCATCATTGAGTTTTAACGGATTTTTACCTGCCCAAGATAATTCTAACATAGAACCATAAGAATCGGGGGTAGGCCCAGATATAGTACCGCTTCCCATCATGTCTCCGCTTAAAACATTACAGCCATTTACGGTATGATGTGCTAGTTGCTGCGACATATTCCAATACATATATTTAAAGTTAGAATGCGAGACTTTGGTGGTTGCGCTATTCTCGGGAGTGATATACACTTCTAGATTTATATCGTAGCTCTTTTCACCGGAATATTGCAAATAAGGCAACTGTTCTTTGATAGGCTCAGGCCCCGCTACTTTATAGGGTTGTAACGCATCTAAGGTAACGATCCATGGAGAGATGGTCGAGGCAAAATTCTTAGCTAGGAACGGTCCTAAAGGCACGTATTCCCACTTTTGAATATCCCTTGCACTCCAATCATTAAAAAGCACCAACCCAAAGATGTATTCTTCTGCTTCGTCTACAGGAATAGGCTCTCCCAAATGGTTAGCATCTGTCGTGATAAATGCCATTTCTAATTCAAAATCTACTCTTTTAGAAGGCCCAAAAACAGGCGTTTCGCGACCTGGCGGAAGCGTTTGTCCAGAGGGTCTGTGTACAGGGATTCCGCTAGGAATTATAGAAGAACTTCTGCCGTGATAGCCCACTGGAATGTGCAGCCAGTTAGGCATTAATGCTTTTTCTGGATCCCGAAACATGGTACCAACATTTGTTGCGTGTTCTTTGCTGGAATAAAAATCTGTATAGTCGCCAATACGCACAGGCAACTGCATTTCGATCTCATCCAAAGAAAAAATAATGTCATCTCTGTGGGAGGCGTTATCGCGTAAATCGGGATTGGTGGCGTCAAAGATATCGGCGATGCGATTTCGCACTAATCGCCAGGTTTTGCGCCCGTCAGAAATAAAGTCGTTTAAAGTGTCTTGTAAAAAAATGTCGTCTGTGAGATCGATACCTTTAAAATACCCTAACTGATGCAAGGCTCCGAGATCGATGGCATGATCGCCAATTCGGGTTCCGATTGTGATTATGTCGTCACGCGTTAAAAACACACCAAAAGGAATGTTTTGTATAGGAAAGTCTGTGTTATCTGGCAGCTGTAGCCAAGTGGTTCGGTTGGGATCGTTAGCAGTAATAGGCATGATATCTTTTAATAAAGTGTTGGTAAATAACTAGAGTAAAGATATAATTTTAGCCTTAGTAACCGAATCAAATCCTTATTTTTGATTTCTTAATTTTTAATTTGTTTCCATGCAACGAGATCAGGTTATTTTTGATTTAATCGAAGAAGAAAAACAACGCCAAACCAACGGCCTAGAGTTAATCGCATCAGAGAATTTTGTAAGCGATCAAGTAATGCAGGCGGCGGGTTCTGTATTGACCAATAAATATGCAGAAGGCTACCCTGGTAAGCGTTATTATGGAGGCTGTGAGATAGTAGACGAAGTAGAAACCATCGCCATCGAGCGAGCCAAAGAGCTGTTTGGCGCTGCCTATGCCAATGTGCAACCTCATTCAGGATCTCAGGCAAATTCGGCTGTGTTTTCTGCCTTGCTCAAACCGGGAGACAAATTTTTGGGCTTTGATTTATCGCATGGTGGGCACTTAACCCATGGGTCTCCGGTCAATTTTTCAGGTAAATTATATCAGCCCGTGTTTTACGGAGTAGATAAACAGACAGGCCGATTAGATTATGATGCTATCGAGGCAATCGCGATCAAGGAACAGCCTAAAATGATCATTGCAGGGGCCAGTGCCTATTCGAGAGAAATCGATTATAAACGGTTTCGTCAAATCGCAGACAAGGTCGGGGCATTGCTATTGGCAGATATCGCACACCCCGCTGGATTAATCGCCAAAGGAATCATCGGTGACCCAATTCCACATTGTCATGTGGTTACTACGACTACACATAAAACATTGCGCGGCCCGCGTGGAGGCTTGATTTTAATGGGCGAAGATTTTGACAACCCTTTTGGATTAAAACTAAAAAACGGAAACCTTAGAAAAATGTCTTCGCTGTTAAACAGCGGAATCTTTCCAGGCAACCAAGGAGGCCCTTTAGAGCATATAATCGCGGCTAAGGCAATCGCTTTTGGCGAGGCGCTAACAGACGAATTTTTACATTATATGGTGCAGGTTAAAAAGAATGCACATGTAATGGCAGAGGCTTTTGTCGCTCGTGATTATCATATAATCTCTGGCGGAACCGATAATCATATGATGCTTATAGACCTTCGCAATAAAGGGATTACTGGTAAACAGGCAGAAGAAGCCCTTGGGAAGGCAGATATCACTGTAAACAAAAACATGGTGCCATTCGATGATCAGTCGCCCTTTGTGACTTCAGGGATTCGCGTTGGAACACCGGCTATAACTACGCGTGGTTTAGACGAATCGCATATGGATGCTATCGTTGCCTTAATCGACCAAGTTATTACCAATCACGAAGACGAAGATGCGCTGGCCAACATTGCCAAACAAGTGCATTCTATGATGGCAGATCGTCCGTTATTTAAAGGCTAAAATCTACGATTTTTGTACCGTGTATTTTGTTATATTTGGGTAGCAAATATTTAGCAAAAAAACTCATATGAAAACTCGGTTGCATTCCTTTTATTTAGGGTTCTTTGTCCTTTCACCACTTTTATTTACTTCTTGCGATAGTGGCGGTTCTTCTACTGCATTAAATCGTCCGGTGGTAGAAACTCTTGACAACAATAACGAAGAGACCACTTTTCTAACGCTTGTTTCTAACGAAAAGACGGGTATAAGCTTTCAAAACGGGATCGAAGAAACCGAATACAAGAATCATAAATCGTATACTCAAATTTATAATGGTGGCGGGGTAGCTGTTGGAGATTTAAACAACGACGGCTTACCAGATTTATATTTTGCAGGAAACTCTGTAAAAGACAAACTATATTTTAATACTGGGGATTTTACCTTTAAAGATGTTACCAAAGAAGCTGGGATAGAAAAATACACAGTCGGTTGGTCGTATGGTGTGAATATGGTCGATATAAACGCAGACGGATATCTAGATATTTATATCTGCAAAGCGGGACCTTACGCCAACAAACAATACCTAAGGAACAGATTGCTTATAAACAACGGCGATGGTACATTTACAGAAGATGCCGCCAGTTATGGCCTAAACATAGATACCTACAGCGTGCAGTCTACTTTTTTTGATTACGACCTAGACGGCGATTTAGATATGTATTTATTGGCGCACCCTATACCAGGATCAGATACGGCAGACCCTGCAAGTTTTGCCAAATACGTGAGTGACATCAACAAAGGAATACTGCGCACCGATAAATTTTACGAAAACGTAGATGGCAAATATGTAGAGAAAACAGATGCGGCTAAGTTGGTTAATTACGGCTATAAAAACGCGGTAGGAGTAGGCGATTTTAATAAAGATGGTTATCCGGACTTATATGTGAGCACAGATTTTGGTGAGCCGGATTTATACTATGTAAACAACGGCAACAAAACCTTTTCTAATAAGGTGAGAGAGAGTCTAAAGCACATCACTTATTACAGTATGGGTAGCGAAGTCTCTGATGTGAACAACGATGGCGAGCTCGATATTTATGTGACCGACATGACGCCAAACGATCACGTAAAAAGTAAAGTTTTTATGCCTTCTATGGACCCTGCAAAGTTTAATGCCTTTGTTCGTTATGGGTTTCATCATCAATATATGCTCAATTCTTTACAGCTGAATAATGGCGATAACACCTTTAGCGAAGTTGGGCAATTGGCCGGCATCGCTAAAACAGATTGGAGCTGGGCCCCGTTATTTTTTGATATCGATCTGGACGGAAAGAAAGATCTCTTTGTGACCAACGGAATCAAAGAGAACCTAAACGATAACGATATAAAAGAGAAAGTTTTTGGCAAGCAAGATGAGCTGGGTCGTACGTTATCACTACAAGAATATTTAGAGCTAGTACCTTCTGACATTACGCCAAATCAGACTTTTAAAAACAAAGGCGATTTAAATTTTGCAGACACTTCTACCAAATGGATGGACAACGCAAACTTTAATTCGAACGGAGCGGCCTATGCAGATCTAGATGGCGATGGTGATCTCGATTTAGTGCTCAATAATATGGACGCCATTGCTTCGGTTTACGAAAACAAGAGCCCAGCAGGCAAAACGGGTAACTCGCTGGTAATAAAACTAAAAGGCCCAAAGAACAATCCTTTTGGACTAGGAACAAAGATTGACATCCCAACCAAGGATGGTCATATCTTTCACGAACATTATCCTGCCAGAGGTTATTTGTCTTCTGTAGATTATAATATCGTTTTAGGCCTTGGTACGATGGCTATAGTTCCTGAGATAAAAATCACTTGGGCAGATGGTAAAACACAAACGCTCACCAATATAGCAACCAATCAAAAACTAGAAATCGCTTATGCTGGGCAAAGTAGTACAGAAGGGGCTACCGCAGCACCCAAAACGTATTTGGCTAAACAAGACCCTCGTAAAAGTACCTTGCAATACGTGCATCGTGAAGACGCAATAGACGATTTTAAAAAGCAAGTGTTGTTGCCGTATTCCCAATCGCAGAACGGCCCGTTTATGGCTAGTGGCGATGTAAACGGCGATGGCTTAGAAGATCTATTTGTAGGTGGAGCTGCCGGGAGTCCGGGCAAGCTTTTTACGCAAACCGCTACTGGCGATTTTGCCGCAGCAAATGATGCGCTCTGGCAAAGTGAAGCGGCCTACGAAGATTTAGGCGCAGTGTTTTTTGACGCAGATCAAGATGGTGACTTAGATTTGTATGTGACCAGTGGAGGTGCGGCTTCTGCACCTGGCGATGCTTTATATCGCGACCGATTATATACCAACGACGGTCAGGGAGGCTTTGCCAAGTCTATGGGTAAAATTCCAAATACAGCGGTGAGCACACAGGTTGTATTGGCCCAAGACGTAGATTCTGATGGCGATCTTGATTTATTTGTTGGAGGTCGTGTGATTCCAGATAAATATCCCTACGCTCCAAAATCCTCCTTATTGATTAATAACAACGGCGTTTTTAAAGATGCCACGGCAAGTCAGGCAAAGCAATTAGAGCGCGTTGGGATTGTTACAGGAGCCGTTTTCTCGGATTACGATTCAGACGGCGATAAAGATTTATTGGTGGTTGGAGAGTGGAGCCCAATATCTGTATTCGATAATAACGATGGGAAGTTTACTTTGTCTGATGCTACAAATCTTGAAGGGAGTGCTGGCTTGTGGTTTAGTATTTCGGAAAGCGATGTAAACGCAGATGGCAAGCCCGATTACTTTGTAGGCAACTTAGGCCTGAATTCTAAGTTTTCGGCTAAAAAAGACAAGCCATTTCATGTGTTTTGTGATGACTACGATAACAACGGCACCTACGACGTAGTGTTTAGTAAAGATTATAAAGGCAAGTTGGTTCCTATGCGAGGGAGAGAATGCTCTTCTGAACAAATGCCGTTTATTTTGGACAAGTTTAAAAATTACAATTCGTTTGCAAATGCCAGCTTAGAAGATATAATTGGTCAAGAAAACCTTGCCAATGGACTACATTATCAAGTAGAAAGCTTTAAAAGCATCTGTTTGGTTAATAATGGCGACGGTACTTTTACCAAGGTGATCTTGCCTAAAATGGCACAGGTTTCTCCTATTATGGATGTGGTTACTACAGACTTAAATGCAGACGGTACTAACGAGTTTATCGCAGTTGGTAACTTGTACCCAACAGAAGTAGAAACAACGCGTTACGATGCCTCTAAAGGAATGGTGATGCAATATAACGATGGTGCCTTTACTTTACTTCCTATGAAGACTACCGGTTTAGCTGTTAACGGAGATGCCAAAGATGCGCTCGTCATTAATACCAAAAAAGGGAAACGCCTTTTAGTGACTAATAACAATGGCTTGTTAGAAGAATACGCGATAAATACGCCTTAATCTTCGTCTGGAAAAATTACACTTTCGTAAGCGCCTGCATCAAAAGGCGATGTGCGCGCAGTTCCTAAGATATCGAAAGGAACAATTGGTGTGCTAGAGCCGTCTAAACCGTTAGCTCCAGAATCTGCACCAATATTGAGTTTGTTAGTAAAAGGATCTAAAAAGTCTGGATCTTCGTTGAGTGCGATATTGTTATAAAACAAGGCATTTCCAAAGTCATAAAGTGCAACTCCATCAAATACTCCTTGTACATCATTAAACTGTATAAGGGTATTGGTAAAGTTTACATTAAAGGCCACAGATCCTTCGTCAAAAAGACCGAGCTCTATATTCTCGTTCCCGCTAATGATACAATTGGTAAAGTTTGCCTGAACCAAATCGGCCACTACAAATTGGTCTTCTGCCACTTGTAACACATTGTCTATTTGCACCGCAGGAAAACTTCTAAAGCCATCGGTCCAATAATTTACAAAAGTACAATGTCTAAAATCGTAGTGACCTCCTAAAGAACAAGACAAGGCGGTTTGCCCAGCATTGTTAATCACAACATTCTCGCCATCAACAAAACCAGTTCTGGCCAATAATCCTACGTTAGAACTATTATAAATCTGTGTATTGCGGAGGGTAAGGGTTGGTTCGCTACCTCCATCATTGCTATCCATCAAAATTCCAACAGTAGCATTTTTAATGGTAGCATTGGTAAATACATGCCCTGTACTGCCTTGTGTAAGCCAGATAGCTCCCCATTGACCAGGAACTTCACTAAAGCCAGGCTCTAAGCGGTCACCTTCAAAGATCACTTCGTTTTCTAAGGCGATAGGGTCTGTACTCGGGGCACCATTTACTTGAAGACTAGCTGTATTGGCTACCAAAATCCCACTGTCTTTGTGAAAGTGCAGGCGGGCGCCAGGATCTACTGTCATAGTTTTGCCAACGCCAACGGCTGCATAACCGTATATCACATAAGGCTTTTCGTTGTTAAAGGTAAGCTGGTCGTCTTCTAAAAAGAATCCTTCTATTAAGATGGGTTCGCCATCTGCGTCGTTTCCTAAGTTTAGAGTTTCTATAGTGCCATCTGCATCTCTGGCTGGGAATAAGAATACTGCATCTTGAACCAATGTCACCAACTCCACATTTTGCTGATTCCCTCCAGCATCGAACTGAATTTGGTCTGTATATAAAAATTGATCCCCTTGATTAACTAAGGCTTCTATGTCTAAAGTGGTTTCTACAAAAACAAAAATGCTGTCTTTGGCTCTCACGGTAACATCTGTAAAGGTTTTGCCTGGGATACCATCTACGTTTAACCTGTATAAAGAAGCATCGTTTTGTCCTAGATTGATAGACGGAATATTAATATCGTCATCAGACCGATTGTACACTTTTAAGTTGTAGGTACTCGAACCAATATTGGTAAAGACAGTGTCTAGATATACCGTGTCTCTAGAAAACTCTAGATTACCGGTGCTGTCTACGGTTTCGAAGTCATTTCTGCAACTGCCCCAAACAACTATGGAGGCCAAAAGTAAAAGCGCGTATAAGCTTCTCATAAAGTCAATTTTGTGTAAAAATATAACTTTTTACAAAGCTTATTATTGTTGTAAAATTTTATTTACGCTTTTTACGTGCTGCTCTGGCTTCTCGCTTGGCTTGCTTTTTCTTTTCTTGTTGTATTTTTTTAAATGCCGTGGCGTTTTTGTAGCGCTGCTGGAGTTCTTCTTTTGGGATTTTGCGCGAAGGATCAACAGGGAGCTGGTTCGGGAATAGCAAATTCCAGTTGGAGGTTTTCTTTACAACTGTCACTGAAGCAATCGCCCCACCCATGACCCGATGCTCCTGTATCGTTCTTAATGTTACTTGAATGGTTGCCGTAGAATCGAGCACCGTATATGTTTTGCTGTAATAATTGGCCGCAGTAAAGTGTAAAACATCATCGGTATTTAACTGAATTTCAAAGGCACCGTCATTATTTGTTATAAATACCTTAATGCCGTTCACAGAAATTTGAACCGAATCTAAAGGCAGTCCATCTTGATTTTTTACAAAGCCACTTATTATTTTGGTCTTTAAGCTGTCTTGCTTAATTTGAATGGAATCGCCAATGATTTTGCGCTGCTTTTTATAGTCTGAGGCTGTGGTTTTAATAGTGGTTGTCGATTGAATGTTACCACTAATCACACTAACTTCTTTAAAACATTTGGTCACGACCACAACCTCATCTAAACAATTAATACAATCTCGTAGCGATACACTATAAATGTCGTTTATGCTGTTAACCGATACTTGTTCATTAAAAAAACCAACGTAGCTAAAGCTTAAAACACCGTCTAAGGCAATCTCTAATCTATAATTGCCTTCAAAGTCGGTTTGTGTATGATTGTTGGTGCCAAGTTCACTAACTCTAACGCCCGCCAAAGGCAATCCATCTTTGGTGGTAACTTGGCCTTTTACACCTTTTGTAGTGCTGTTGGTTTGGCTCCCAATGTTTAATGAGACAAAATTCTGGCTCTTTAGTTGTGTTGATATTGGTTCTACTTGGGTGTAAGCCTTGGTACTTAGCAATAATGCCAGCGGCAATATAAACGAAGCCGCGAGCGGCGGAATAAGAGACTTACGCCTGTTGTCTAGTAAAATTGGTCTGTTTAATTGCGAAACATTAAACCTACCGCACACATTTTTATGATCTCGTAAGTGATTGGCGATGGTCACATCGCTTTTACCGGTAAAGTCTACAACCACTTTTTCGCAAGAATCACAGAAGCGACCTTTGTCTTGTGGAGTCATTTTGTTCCAGTCTTCGTGACAGGGTTCTGGGATGCTAAGGGTAAATGTCTTATTCATGATGGATGCGTTTGTTTATACAAAGCACCCGATTTTAACAAGAATTTAAAAGGAGTATTGAGCCAACTACCCTTTTGAGTGAGGCAACTGTCTCTTTATTTTTGAATCAGTTCTATTTTAAAGAGCTTGTCCCAGTTTTTTCCGGTAACGTAGAGAATGTTTGGTTCCCCTTTATAAGAGATGCCGTTAAGTACATTTAATTCTTCGTGTTGGGTTACCTTTTCTTTTAAGCCCTTGGTGTTAATAACACCTTCTACCACGCCCGTATTTGGATCGATAATCGCGATGGCATCTCTTTCGTATACATTGGCATAAATCTTACCCTCAACCCATTCCAGCTCATTTATTTTGGTGATTTTGCTCGTATTGGTATAGACTTCTATATAATCTTCTTCTAAAAGCAATTCGTTATCTAAGGTCCAAATGCGTTCGGTTCCATCGCTCTTATAAATACGGGTACCATCATTGCAAAGTCCCCAGCCTTCTACGCTTTTGTCGTAATTAAAGATTTTAAGGCGATTCATTGATGGAAGCTCGTATACAAAGCCAATGTTACGCTTCCAAGTCAGCTGGTAAAGCTTGTTGTCTTTAATGGTAAGACCCTCGCCAAACTGATTGCTCTCCAACGGAATATTCTTATAAACCTCGCCTGTTTGGTAATTGGTCTTTCTCAAACTCGACTTGCCATATTGCCCTGTGCTCTCATAAAGCGTGTCACCTACAAACTCAATGCCTTGCGTATAGGCAGTTATATCATGAGGGTAGGTTTCTAGAATGTTGTATTCGTATAATGCTGGAGCGCGATCTGCCACTAAAGTAATGGAGTTTGCCACATTATAGGTCGCTACGCCACTATAGATTCTCGCATTGATCAAACGATCGCCCACGCGGCCGTCTGTAAAAGAAACTTTTATCGAATTGCCAGATCCTTCTAGTCTTGAATCATCTAAAAAGTAGGCAACAGAATCTACTTTGGCCTGTTTTGCATTGCTCAGGGTAACGGTCAAATCGTTGCTTACTGCCATCGATTTAGACGTATTATCAAACTGTAAACTAAATCCATGATCTCGCTTTTTTGGAGTTTCTCCGCAGGAGATCATTATAAGACAGCAAATTAAGGTATATACTAGGGCACGAAGGGCTTTCATTGTAAATTTTTTGGCAAGATATTTAATTTAAATCAGACGCAAAAATGATTGTTAAATACGTTAATAGCTATTATCTTTGCAGCGGCAAGTCCTACACAACCAGCTCCTGTTGAATCCCCCAGGGTGGGAACACAGCAAGGGTAGACGGTCGTAGCGGTGTGATGTAGGTCGCTTGCCATTTTTTTGTGCCTAAAAGTGAGCAAATCAGGAGGTTTGGTTATTTTAGCTGGCGAATTCAACAGCGATTATGAACAAAGTGGTTTTTATTACCGGGGGTTCGTCTGGAATTGGAAAGTCCATTGGAGATTATTTACATTTCAGAGAATATACTGTTATAGGTACTTCTCGTAATCCAGATCGCTATCCCGATTCTAACTTTGAGTTGGTAGCTATGCAAGTGCAGGCCCCAGAATCTATTCAAGCTGCCGTGGCCCACACAATCCAAAAGCATGGCAAAATAGACGTTTTGGTAAACAACGCCGGTGTGGGCATTACAGGCCCAATAGAAGAAACCCCTGACGCCCAAGTTCACAATGCATTTAATACAAACGTATATGGCCCTATTAGGGTTATAAATACAGTGATGCCACATATGCGTGAAGCCTCTTCTGGTCTTATCATAAATATAACTTCTATCGCAGGTTATATGGGGTTACCCTATCGGGGAATTTATTCTGCTAGTAAGGCCGCCTTAGGTGTTATCACAGAAGCCATGCGCATGGAGATTCGTGAGTTTGGCGTGCAGATGACTACGATTGCTCCAGGAGATTTTGCCACTAACATCGCAGCTGGGCGCTATCATGCCCCTGTTTTAGAGGATTCTGCCTATAAAGAGAATTATGCCAAGTCTATCGCCATTATGGACGAGCACGTAGCTCACGGAAACGACCCTAAAGAAATGGCAAAAGCGGTATACAACATTATTCAAAAGAAAAAGCCCAAAGTACATTATCGCGAAGGAGCTTTTATTCAAAAATTCTCGATCGTACTTAAAAGATTATTGCCAGATACTTGGTACGAAAAGTTGCTTAGATCACATTACAAACTCTAGGCAGTTATTAACAAAAATGGCGGATAAAAAATCAATTCGCTTTCAATTCTTCCTTGCAGAGTTACGTACTTTTACACTTCACAAAATTTATAAATATCAGCCATGAAATTTTTCATTGATACCGCCAATTTAGACCAGATAAAAGAAGCCCAAGAACTGGGTATTTTAGATGGAGTTACTACCAATCCTTCTCTAATGGCAAAAGAAGGAATTACAGGTAGAGACAATATCTTAAAGCATTATGTAGACATCTGTAATATTGTAGACGGCGACGTTTCTGCAGAAGTAATCGCCACAGATTTTGATAATATGGTTAAAGAAGGAAAAGAACTTGCCGCCTTACACGACCAGATTGTGGTAAAAGTGCCAATGATAAAAGATGGTATAAAGGCCATAAAATATTTTACAGATAACGGTATCCCAACCAACTGTACGTTGGTCTTTTCTGCGGGTCAAGCCTTGTTGGCAGCCAAAGCGGGAGCAACCTATGTCTCTCCGTTTATAGGGCGCTTAGACGATATCTCTACAGATGGATTAAACCTTATTGCAGAAATCAGACATATTTACGACAACTATGGTTTTGAGACTCAGATTCTTGCGGCCTCAGTGCGTCATACCATGCATGTTATCGATTGCGCAAAAATTGGCGCCGATGTAATGACTGGACCATTGTCTTCAATCGAAGGGCTATTAAAGCACCCGTTAACAGATATAGGTTTAGAGAAGTTCTTAGCAGACTATCGCAAGGGAAACTAAAGAAGGTATAAGTGAATATTAAAAAACCTTGCCTTGGCGAGGTTTTTTTATTGGTTTAAAAGCCCCACCAGCTGACTCTCAAAATTACTTAGATACAGGTTGGTGTTGTTTAATACAATGTTGCCGTGTTTGTCTGTAATAATCGCTTTGTTTGCAGAGTTGAGTACAAGTTGCTCTTCTGCCTTGCGCACATCGTTAAATCTAAATTCTTTTTCTGGATTGTAACCTTTAGCGGCGATGGCGTTTAGCCAATTCTCGTGATTTTCGTCTACGCTAATTCCAATAAAATCGTATTCAGGGAATTTTGCTTTGAGTTCTGCTGCTCTATTGTGAATGCGCTTGTAATGACTCGAAGACTGAGTAGACCAGAAAAACAAGATGGTTGGCCTTTTAATCATGCTTTGCAAGTCTTTGATAGTATTCTCGGAGGTCACCACCATTTGATTTGGCAAGGGTTTGCCAGGCATCATATTGTCACAATACGAAATTAATTTTTTAAGAGACGTCAGTTGTTTTTCGTTGTTGTTTTTACTCGCGAAGATACCCAGCATCTCTTCATTGTTTTTGGTGTCCTTAGCGTGTAATATAAAGCGGTGAGCCGCGAGATATATCAAATTATTTTTGAGCTCCTGGTGGGTGATAAGGCTGTCTATCAGGTGTATCTTGGTCGTGGTATGCAGATGCGATTTTCTGTTAAATTTGGCCCTTTTCATATAGGTAGAATAGGTCAAATTATCTAAATGCATTTTTAAGTATTGATAATAAGGGTAATAGGTAGCAAGATTATTGTTGCCGTAATCGATGTCTTTTCTAAAGTCATAGAAATCGGCTGGAAGGTTCTCCATATTTTGCAAATGGTTACTCCCATAATGCGCAAAAGGATATAGTTCTTTTTTTGAATAATAATCGTAATCAATGCCAGCCTGGGCTACTTCTATAAAACCTTCTGATGGGTTCATCTTTTTGCTAAAGTGCGCAAAAATTTCTGAGCGAGCGTCGCTCATTGAATCTAAGGCCTTTTCAAATTCCTCGGGATTCAATTGGTAAAAACTCGGCATTTTATTGTTTTCGCGCTCGTTATGCAAAAACATGTTGATTAAGAAGTTGTTCTTTACAGAACCTTTGCCGGTAAAAGCGAGAGACTCGTCAAACTCAAAGGTGTTTACACGTAGCATAATACTATCGCCTGGCTCGATGTAAAGGAGTTGATATTCTCTATGCCTAAACGAATAAAGCCCAGATTCTAGGTCTTTAATCTGGTACATAAAAAAGTTGTTATCGTCTAAAGCAATAGTGTCAATTACTTTGCTATTCTTAGATAGCAGCACATAAGGAAGCTTAGGGTTTATTATCTCGCCACCAAAGTAAGTTAGTTCTTCTTTTACTTTTAAATCGGCACAAGACCCTAAGACAATCGCAATTAGGGGAATAAGTAATTTTATATGCAAAGGCGCTCTTTTCATTAAAATATTCAACTTGTACAAAAATAACTGCTCTAAAGGTAGGGGTATGTTAACCCAGCGTTAAAATAATTAAGGTATAAACTATTTCTGCAACTGGCCTTTAATGCCTATTTTTGCCGCAAAATAGAGAATTTTTTATTTTATGTTATCAGTTTCTAATTTATCGGTTCAATTTGGGAAGAGAGTCTTGTTTGATGAGGTTAATACGACCTTTGTGCAAGGCAATTGCTACGGAATCATTGGAGCCAACGGGGCAGGAAAATCTACCTTTTTAAAAATACTTGCAGGCAAACAAGACCCAACTTCGGGTAGTGTGCATTTAGAGCCTGGCAAGCGTATGTCTGTGTTAGAGCAAAATCACAATTTGTTTGACCAGCATACAGTCTTAGAAACTGTTGTAATGGGGAACAAGCCCTTGTTTAAAGTAAAACAAGAGATGGATGCCATTTATGCCAAAGAAGATTTTGGAGATGCAGATGGCGAGCGTGTAGGGGAGTTACAGGTAGTTTTTGAAGAGATGAACGGCTGGAACGCCGATAGCGATGCCGCCATGCTGTTATCTAACTTAGGCATATCAGAAGCATATCACTATGCTGCTATGGCAGATATAGACGGAAAGCAAAAAGTAAGAGTGTTGCTTGCCCAAGCACTTTTTGGAAACCCAGACGTGCTTATCATGGATGAGCCTACCAACGACTTAGATTACGATACCATTTCATGGTTAGAAAATTTTATCGCCAATTATGACAACTGTGTGATTGTGGTCTCTCACGACCGTCATTTTTTAGATTCGGTTTGTACACATATTAGCGATATCGATTTTAGCAAAATAAATCATTACTCAGGTAACTATACTTTCTGGTACGAATCGAGTCAGCTTGCTGCCAGACAAAGAGCACAGCAAAATAAAAAGGCAGAAGAAAAAAAGAAAGAGCTTCAAGAATTTATCGCTCGCTTTAGTGCGAACGTCGCAAAATCTAAACAGGCTACTTCTCGTAAGAAAATGATAGACAAGCTCAATATAGAAGATATAAAACCTTCTAGTCGTCGTTACCCAGCGATCATTTTTGAACGCGAACGCGAAGCGGGAGATCAGATTTTAAACATCGAAGGGCTCTCTGCTTCTCTCGATGGCGAAGTCCTATTTAAAGATGTAGATTTAAATTTGGCCAAAGGCGACAAAGTAGTTGTGTTTTCTAGAGATTCTAGAGCAACCACAGCTTTTTATCAAATAGTAAACGACAAGCAAAAGCCAGATAGCGGAAAAGTGAGCTGGGGCGTAACCACCAATCAGAGTTATTTACCATTAGATAACGATGCCTTTTTTACAGAAAAAATGAGCCTAGTCGACTGGCTTAGACAATGGGCTCAAACAGAAGAAGAGCGTGAAGAGGTATACCTACGCGGCTTTTTGGGTAAAATGCTTTTTAGTGGCGAAGAGGCGCTAAAAAATTCGGATGTATTATCGGGAGGCGAAAAAGTGCGTTGTATGCTAAGCCGCATGATGATGATGCGTGCCAATGTAGTGATGCTAGACGAGCCTACCAATCACTTAGATTTGGAATCGATCACTGCATTTAATAATTCACTAAAAAACTTTAAAGGGACGGTATTATTTACAACCCATGACCATGCTTTTGCACAAACCGTGGCCACAAGGGTGGTTGAGTTAACACCAAATGGCGTTATAGATCGATACTCAACTTTCGAAGAATATATGAGCGATTCTAAAATAAAAGAGCTGCGTCAAAAAATGTATGCCGTAACTGTTTAAGCGTTGTAATATTTGCTATTCCAAATAGCTGAATTAAAATTTTTCCCCTTAGCAAATCCGTAGTATAGAACGATGGCGCCTACGGCTTTAAACGTAAATAAAAAAAGCATAAGGCGTTCTGAGAGTCGGCTTTGCGTTTGAGTAAATAAGTCCATAGGCAGCAATAGAGTTAGTAAAATACTCACCAAAAAAACTGTAAATACCAAATTTTCGAAAGATCTAAAGGGCCAAACCAGCCATCTTCTAAGCGGATGCAAATCGTTTCCCCATTTGTGAACCAAATAGTAGTATCCGCCATAAATAGGCGCAAACAAAAGGGGATCGTCTGCATTTTGTAAGGCAAACATTTTAGAAGGGGCAACAATTTTTAAATGGTCGAGAGAAATATCGTGACTAGCTTCGAGCGAAGCTATCTGCTCATTTGCCTCTGCTGGTAATTCACCTTTAAAATAATGCACATCTAAAAAGCGCAGCCTATAGGTTAAGCATAGGCTTTTTATGTCATTAAGATGATAAATACGACCTGCATCTAAGCGGTTTATATCAAATCCGTCGCTATTGCGATTTTGAGGCTTTGCAATCTTAAAACACTCAGTGGCTTGATCTGCAAGGAACTCATTATTGAGTCTTTTGCTTCTGTTTTGGTTGAGTTTTTCTTTTAAATTTGTTGCAGCGAGCATTGCATTTTTGTTTTAAAAATAGCGACTTAATGGAAAGATTGCAAATGTTAAATTCGGTCCATTTTTATAAATGTGTATAATAAAGGTTTGTAATTTTATATGGCATCTTCTGTTTAGGCTTGCTTTTTGATACATGTTAAAACACAGAATCTATTATCTTTGAACAAAATTGCTGTTATGAACAAATTGCTTATTTCCCTTTTAGTTGTTGCTTCGTTGAGTACTACAACATTTGCGCAAAAGTACAGTGCAGGCGTGAGAGATCACATAAAAACATATATCGAGGCAGATACCATCCATGCGAGTAAAACACTTTATGACAATATTAAAGATCTCGAGCGATTTTCTATAGCCACTAAAATCATGGAACTCACTCAGGTGCAGAATGATATAAACGCGCTAGAAATGGCTACTGTTTTTGTGCCTAGTGATGAGGCATTCAGTGGTTTAAGCGAAAAAGAGTTAACAGCATTATTGACTGTAAAGAACAGCACGATGCTTAAAGATGCTTTTTTATCACACATAATCGCGGGCCGTATGGATGCGCATAGTTTGCGAAGAATGGTTACGGCTAATGGAAATTCGGCGATTTTTAGATCGCCTGGAAAGGTAGACCCAGAAGCAGTTGGCCAAGGAAACGACCTATATATTACGGTACCGGGAGGGCCTAAGGCCAGATTTCAATTCACAAATTTATTGCATAAGCAAGGTATTTTTCACGTAGTCGATTCGTTTTTAATGGTTTCTGTGAAAAAATAATCAAGACTTTTAATTAACGCAAAGTGGCGTTAAAGTCACGCTCAAAAGCAGCTTGAAGTTTGCTCATTATTTTATCGATTTGCTTATCGGTAAGCGTCTTTTTTTCGTCAGAAATTGTAAAACTCATCGCATACGACTTTTTACCTTCTGGTAATTTGTCGCCTGTGTAGACATCGAAAAGCTGTACATCTTTTAATAGTTTTCTCTCGGTCTTATATGCGGTCTGATGCAGATCATAGAAATTTACAGCCTTATCAATTAACAGGGCAAAATCCCTCTTAACCGCTGGGTACTTAGAAATCTCTTTGTATTGTTTTGGGCTTGCTGCAGAAACCTTTAAGGCCGCCATGATAGCACCCCAATCAAAATCTGCGAAGAACACATTGCCTTCTACAGAAAATGCCTTGGTTATTTTAGAATGAACCAAGCCCATAGTAACTAGAGGTGCTTTTGAACTGCTTAGCTCGAGGCCTTCTGCAAAAAGATCTGAGCCAATGGGCTGTTCTATAAGATCGTCAAACCCCAAACGCTCCAATAAGGCCGCGACCACTCCTTTTAAATAATAAAAGTCGCTAGGCTGAGCTCCGTTGTGATACCAATGATCGTTGGTTTTGTTTCCGGCTACGACCAATGCTAAATGCTGATTTTCTATCCTTTGGTCGTTTTGCTTATGATAGGTTTTGCCAAATTCAAAAAGCTTTATTTCTTGTGCCTTGCGATTTTTATTGTAGGCTACAGCTTCTAAACTTGTAAAAAGCATAGACTGTCTAAGCACAGAAAGATCTGTGCTTAATGGGTTGAGCATTGTAATCCCCTCTTCCGAATTTATTTGAGAAGATAGCTGCTCATGTGCAGGCGTGGTTAGCGAATTTGCGAGCATCTCATGAAACCCTAATCCAACTAATTGGTTGGCTACCACGTCTTGTATTTTATAATCTTCGATTTTGGCTGTGTTGGCCACAGAGGCATTAATTTTATTGCCTATGGCAATGTTATTATACCCGTATACCCTTAAAATCTCTTCTACTACATCTGCTTGGCGAGTCACATCGTTACGATATGCAGGGATGGTCATGCCAATCCCAGTCTCGGTAACGTTGTTAATTTTGATCTCTAACGATGTTAATATTGCTTTGATAGTTTCTCTTTGAATTTCTTGACCTATCAACTTGTTGGCATAATCAAAACTCAAAACTACTTGATGGTCTTCGATTTTTTTAGGATACACATCAATTACATCGCTAGTGATTTCGCCACCGGCGAGCTCTTGAATCAACAAGGCCGCACGTACTAAAGCGTACTCTGTAATATTAGGGTCTATCCCACGCTCAAATCTAAAAGAAGCGTCTGTGTTAAGCGCATGCCGTTTGGCCGTTTTACGCACACTTACGGGGTCAAAATAGGCGCTTTCTAAGAAGATAGAAGTAGTTTGGTCTGTCACTCCACTGTGCTCACCTCCAAATACACCCGCAATACATAAGGGCTTGTTGGCATCACAAATCATAAGGTCTTCACTGCTTAAAGTGCGCTCAATTCCGTCGAGGGTAGTAAATTTGGTTCCTTCTTTTACAGTAGAAACCACAATCTTGTTGTCTTCAATTTTTGCGGCATCAAAGGCATGCAAGGGTTGGCCCAAATCATGTAGCACATAATTTGTGGCATCTACAATATTGTTCTTAGGGGTTATGCCAATCGCCTTTAAACGGTTTTGAAGCCAAGTAGGAGAGGGGCCTACTTTTAGATCTCCAATAGTAAGCCCGCAATAACGCGGTGCCATCTCTGGATTGGCTACGTTTACGGTAAATTTATTGGTGCGAGCATCTACTCTAAAGTTTGTGTTCGATGGCGTAATAAGCTCTATATTGATTTCTTTTTGTAAAAGTCCCGCACGCAAATCTCTTGCCGTGCCTAAGTGACTCATCGCATCTGCACGATTGGGGGTCAGGCCAATTTCGAAAACGTGATCTATCTCTATATCAAAAACCTGATTGGCTGGTGTTCCGGCCTTTAGGTCGTTGTCTAAAACCATAATGCCGTCATGGCTTTGGCCTAGTCCAAGCTCATCTTCGGCACAGATCATTCCATGACTAGCCTCACCACGTATTTTGCCTTTTTTTATGGTCCATGGTTTGCCCTCGGCATCGTACAAGATGGTTCCTACAGTCGCAACCGGAACCGTTTGTCCTTTGGCAACATTAGGAGCGCCACATACGATTTGAACAGGCTCTTCTTGGCCAATATCGACTGTGGTAAGCTTAAGGCGATCTGCATTAGGATGTTGCTCGCAAGTAAGCACTTTACCAATAACGACTCCTTCTAAACCACCTGGAATCGACTCAAAACGGCTTATACCTTCAATTTCGAGACCTAAGTCTGTTAAAAGTTCGCCTGTTTGAGCGGGCTCCCAATCGATGTTTATAAACTGCTTAAGCCAATTGTATGAGATCTTCATGTTGCAAAAAATTCGTTGCTGGCTGCAAAGATAGCATTTAGCTCGTTTTTTGTAAGTACTTTTATAACTTTCGACCTAGTGAACATCAAAATATTTTTATGAGACTATTTTTTGCCATCATTTTGAGTTTTTTATCGCTCTCGTGTTCTGATACTTCTAAGACCTTAAAGCCAGGAATATGGCGAGCAACTTTAGAGGTTCGCGATGGGCAAAAGTTACCTTTTAACGTCATGGTAGAACAAGATAAAATGACGGTCCAAAATGCTCAGGAACGTGTGACTATTTCAGATATCCAAATAAATGGAGATTCCATAGTGCTTCGTCATCCTATTTTTGAAGGAGTTTTTAAAGGCACGTTTACTGAGGAAGCAATCACTGGGACTTGGTCTAAACCTAGTTTAGGGCGTGTTTTGCCTTTTACGATGACCTACGGCGACGCAGAGCGATTTAAAAATACAACTCCTTCTAAACAAACAGTAGACGGCGTTTGGGAAATGGTCTTTAGCCCAGATATTGAAGACGATAGGTACATCGCTAAAGGAATCTTTAGCCAGAAAGGTGATAGGGTTACGGGGAATATTCAAACAACCACTGGCGATTACCGTTTTTTAGAAGGAACTGTTACAGGCGATTCCTTAAAGCTTTCCACTTTTGACGGAGCCCATGCTTTTCTGTTTGTGGCAAAGGTTACAGATACTGCATTAAACGGAATTTTTTATAGCGATAGTCATTGGAAGGAGCCTTTCGTAGGCACACCTAATAGCGATTACGAGCTGCCAGACCCAAGCAGTCTTACTTATATGAATGAGGGTTACGACCGATTGGCGTTTAGTTTTCCGGATGCCGACGGCAACCAAGTGTCCTTGGACGATGATATTTTTAAAGACAAGGTAGTAGTAGTGCAAATCATGGGAACTTGGTGCCCTAATTGTTTGGATGAATCAAAATATTTTAGCTCGTATGTAAAGGAATCGGCACCAGAAGATGTGCAATTTGTGGCGTTGGCTTTTGAATATGCTCCAACGCAAGAAAAAGCCTTGTCGGGAATCAAACGTTTAAAACAACGACTGGAGTTGCCATACCCTGTATTACTGGCTCAATTTGGGACGAGTGATAAAAAAGAGGCTAACAAAAAATTGCCTATGTTGAATCACGTATTGTCGTATCCTACGACCATAGTTATCGATAAACAAGGTGAGATTCAAAAGATTCATACTGGTTTTAACGGGCCTGCTACTGGCGAAAAATACGAGTTGTTTAAGACAGAATTTGAGGGCTTGTTAAAGCAACTATCTGCAGATTAGTATTAACATAATTCCTTGTTAATTAACAGGATAGTAACAGGGTTCAGGGGTTCTTATAGTTACTTTTAAGTAACTAATTAAACAAAGAATCATGACAAAATTTTACACCCACCTTGTCCTAATAGCATTAGTAGTTATTGCTGGATGCGGAATAGGACACGCCCAAATCACGACCCCGAGAGGCCCAAGCCCTCAGGCCAACGTACAGCAAACCATCGGTTTGTCTACGATCACAGTCGATTACTCTCGCCCGAGTGTTAGGGATCGCGAAATTTACGGCACCAATTTGGCGCATTATGGCTTTCAGAATTTAGGTTTTGGCACTTCTACAGCTGCTCCTTGGCGCGCAGGTGCTAACGAAAACACCAAGATTACCTTCTCACATGATATGACCGTAGAAGGCAAGTCAATCAAGGCCGGAACCTATGGCTTTTTTGTGGCTATCGCCGAATCGGGCCCATCTACAGTGATTTTTTCTAATAATTCGACCGCTTGGGGGAGCTTTTTTTATGACGAATCAGAAGATGCATTACGTGTTGAGGTTGCGACGGTGGCAATTCCGCATAAAGAAGCGCTTACTTTCGAATTTACAGAAGTAACTCCTACCAGCACAACCTTAATGTTGCAATGGGAGAAAGTAGGATTCCCGATTACCATAGAGGTTGCGGTAACAGATATCGTTTTAGCTAATATTAGAAAAAGCATGCAAGACCAGCCTGGGTTTAACAGACAAACTTGGGAGCAAGCTGCGGCCTATTCTATGGCCAACGGCGGCGATTTAGATGAAGCGCTTAAATGGATTACAGGGGCTCAAGAAGGCAACTTTTTTAGTCAAAAAACTTTTGCAAACACGCTTACCAAAGCTCAGATTTTAATGGCGATGGAGCGAGAAGCAGATGCGATGACAGCGATGGATGCCGCTTTAGACACGGGTACCATCTTTGAAGTTCACCAATGGGGGCGCACGCTTATAGGTGCTGGAAAGAAAGACAAAGCCTTGGAGGTTTTTCAATATAACGCAGACAAAAACGAAGGTACTTGGCCCGTTCATTATGGGCTGGCAAGAGCTTATTCGGCTAAGGGTGACTTTAAAAATGCATTGGCACATTTGCAAAAAGCGCACGAAAATGCTCCTAATGCAGCCAGTAAAGGTAGAGTAGCGGCTAATATCGCCAAACTCGAAAAAGGAGAGGATATTAATTAACTCAATCGCTTACCAAAACAAAAAACCCATCACCCAGATGGGTTTTTTTATGTCTAAGAAATATAATTCCAGATATTTTTATACTTCACCAACTGGGCATAAGCCACTCTAACCGCTCTGTTTTCGGGCTTTTCGAGGTTAGGGTCGGCCTTTAATAGCTCTATGGCATAGCTACGAGCGAGTGCCAAAATTTGATTGTCTTTAACGATGTCGGCAATTTTTAAATTTAGTATTCCGCTTTGTTGGGTACCCATTATATCGCCGGGCCCTCGCAGCTTTAAATCGACCTCAGCTATAGCGAAGCCATCGTTCGTGGCGCACATGGTCTCTAAACGCGTTTTAGCGTCTTGGGTGAGCTTGTGACTGGTCATAAGGATGCAATAACTCTGATCGGCTCCACGCCCAACCCGCCCGCGTAATTGATGCAATTGCGACAACCCAAAGCGTTCGGCACTTTCTATTATCATCATGCTCGCGTTAGGAACATTCACCCCGACTTCTATAACCGTAGTGGCCACCATAATTTGAGTTTCCCCTTTTACAAAACGCTCCATTTCGTAATCTTTGTCTGCGGCTTTCATTTTTCCGTGTACGATAGAGACCTGATATTTGGGCATAGGAAATTCGCGCGTAATACTTTCGTAACCATCCATCAAATCTTTATAATCTAAAGCTTCACTTTCTTGTATTAATGGGTACACAATATAGACCTGATTTCCGGCCTTGATTTGTTCCCTTAAAAAGGCGAATATTTTGAGTCGATTTGAGTCGTATCTATGGACTGTTTTTATGGGCTTTCTTCCGGGGGGTAATTCGTCAATAATTGAGATGTCTAAATCACCATACAAGCTCATGGCCAAAGTCCTTGGAATTGGGGTAGCGGTCATCACCAAAATATGCGGTGGCGAATCATTTTTATGCCAAAGTTTAGAACGCTGAGCCACTCCAAAACGGTGTTGCTCGTCTATGATTGCAAGCCCTAAATTTTTAAATTTCACCTTGTCTTCGAGCAAGGCATGCGTGCCAATTAAGAGCTGAAGTTGGCCATTTTCGAGCGATTCGTGGATTTCACGTCTTTTTGAAGTAGTAGTTGAACCTGTAAGAAGTGAAACACTGATTCCTAGTTTTTTACACCACTCTAACAATCCATTATAGTGTTGGACTGACAAAATTTCAGTCGGAGCCATTAAGCATGTTTGAAAACCGTTGTCAATCCCTATTAATAATGACATAAAGGCAACAATGGTTTTTCCAGAGCCAACATCACCTTGTAACAATCGATTCATCTGGGCATTACTACCCATATCGCTTCTAATTTCTTTGATTACCTTTTTTTGTGCGTCTGTGAGCTCGAATGGTAAATGTTGTGAAAAGAAAGAATTAAAATACTCCCCTACTTTGGTAAAAGGGAAGCCTTTTATTTTTTGCTTGCGCAACAAATTCTTACGAATAAGTTGTAGTTGAACATAAAATAATTCTTCAAATTTAAGACGGTATTGCGCCTTAGAAAGTAGGTCGTTATTTTTGGGAAAATGAACCCCAAAAAGGGCCTCTTTTTTAGAAGGTAATTTGAGGTGTTTTATAAGGCCATCTGGAAGGGTCTCATCGAGCTCATTTTTAAGACCTAAAAAGAGCTGTTCTTGTAAGCTATAAATCACTCGATTTGTGATGCCCTTTGCACTTAGTTTTTCTGTCGAAGGATACACCGCTTGCATGCCAGATCTTAATTTGTTTTCGTGTTCTTCGAGTAATTCCATCTCTGGATGAGGCATCGAAAACACATTACCTATTTTATTGATTTTTCCAAAAACAACATATGGAGTGTTGGGCTTTAGACTTTCTTTAATCCATTTAAACCGATTAAACCAGACTAAATCCATGGTGCCTGTATCATCTTTAAAAGTGGCTACAAGCCTGCTACCTTTGCTTTGCTTAACGGTTTTAAGGTGCGAAATACTCCCAATGATTTGAACTTCTGCATTGGTTGGCGATAATTGTCCCACTTTATGATAGGTTGAACGGTCTATGTATTTTCTAGGGAACAGGTGTAATAAATCCTGAAAAGTATGTATGTCGAGCTCTTTACGCAGCAAATCGGCCCTATTAGGGCCAACACCTTTAAGGTAATCTATAGGAGTTTGTAAATAATTGCTGCTCATTAGGATTCTTGATTGCAACTTTAAAGATATTTTATTTGCCGCACAGGATAAAAGAATGTTAATCAGTTTTTATAAATAGTTATTTGTTTTGGCAATTAGTAATTTGCAATGATGAACAAATCGCTTCAAATAGCCATATTTATTGTTTTGGGACTAGGCATTACTCCAAGTCTGGCTCAAAAACAGGAGTATTTAGACGTACTTAAAATAGAAGCTACGGTTATGCCTATTACTGCGCTAAGGACATTGACCGTTGATTATAATGTAATTTTTAAAGTAAATAAAAAAGTAGATTCCGTTTTTTTGGATATGGTTAATATTGCCATCGATAGTAGCTTTGTTATAAAAGGAACTCGTATTGAGCCTACAGATAAGAAGCTTTGGTTGCATAATGATTTTATTCCGCAGCAAGAATATTCGGTAGGTTTTAAATATGCAGTAAAACCGGCGCAAACCGTTTATTTTACTGGTAATCAAGTCTGGACCCAAGGGCAAGGCAAATACACTTCGCATTGGTTACCTAGTCTAGATGATATGAACGACAAAATAGAATTTGATTTGACTGTCATTGCTCCCAAAGAAAAGACGGTTATTGCTAATGGCCAGCTAAAGGTTAAAATTCCGAATGAGGATTTGATAGAATGGCATTTCGATATGGAAAAGCCAATGTCTAGTTATTTGGTGGCCTTTGCGCTGGGTGATTTTGTACAACAAACTATCAATTCGGCTTCTGGAATTCCGCTAGAGATGTATGTGTCAAAAAGAGATTCTGCAAAGCTGGAGCCTACTTACAGGCATACTAAAGAGATTTTTGATTTTTTTGAATCTAAAATAGGAGTAGCTTATCCTTGGCAAAATTACAAGCAGGTTCCGGTGCGTGATTTTTTATATGCAGGGATGGAAAACACCACTGCCACTATTTTTTCTGAATCATTTGTGTGTGATGCTACAGGCTATAAGGATCAGAATTATGTGAACGTAAATGCTCACGAATTGGCGCATCAGTGGTTTGGTAATCTGGTAACAGAGGTAGCTAGTAACGACCACTGGCTTCATGAGGGCTTTGCGACTTATTTCGCCTTAAGGGCGGAACGAGAAATCTTTGGAGAAGACTATTATTACTGGAAGCTTTACCAATCTGCAGAACGTCTCAAGAGTCTTAGCGAAGAGGGTAAAGGGGAGGCACTTACTAATCCTAAAGCGAGCTCGCTTACTTTTTACGAGAAGGGTGCCTGGGCTTTGCACATACTCGAAGAGCAGTTGGGAACCTTGCTTTTTGACAGAACTATTGCAGCCTATCTAAATCGATATGCCTATAAAAATGTTACCGTTGATAACTTCTTAATCATGGTCGAGATGGTGACTGGCAGATTGATGGATACCTTTAAAAAAGATTGGCTAGAACAGACGAGTTTTAACAGTACAGCGGCATTAGAAAGTCTTAGTAAATCGACTTTCATGCAGGAGTATTTTGAGGCGCAGGCTTTGCGTGCGTTACCCTTGTCACAAAAAAAGGAGCAGTTGTTTAAACTGCTAGCACAGGGCAATGATTATATAGGGCAAGAAGTAGTAATCCAACTGGCAGAAGAGCCAATAGGACAAACCTTAGCGCTTTATCAAGCAGCTTTTGAGACCGATAATCTTTACATTAGACAAGCTATTGCACAATCCTTTAAAGATGTTCCAGTCGCCTTACAAACTGAGTACGAAAGCCTTTTAGATGATGCGTCTTATGTTACCCAAGAAGCGGCCTTCTACAATCTGTGGAATAGCTTCCCGACTTCTGCAATCAAATACCTCGAAAAATTAAAACAAACGGTTGGGTTTCAATCTAAAAACATTCGGCAACTCTGGTTGGTTTTGGCCATCATGACGGACGGTTATGACAATCAAAACAAACGAAAGTATTTAGACGAATTGGTTAATTATACCACAGAGAATTACAGTTTCGAAGTACGCCAAATCGCTTTGCGGTATCTTATAGACATACAGGTGTATTCTGCAATAGTCCTTAAGTCATTAGTGAATGCCACAGTCCATCATAATTGGAGGTTTAGGAGTTTTGCTCGAAATCGATTAAAAAAGCTGTTAGAAAATTCAGAAATACGCGAAACCCTAAATTCTATAAGGGGCTCTTTTGATCAAAAAGCACAGGATTATTTGGGTACGATACTGTAAAAACCCCCTCTATTCAGCAAGAAAGAAGGGGTGTGTTTATAAAATCAAACCAATGCTACTCAATAAGTAACTTCTTAATATGCACATTTTGTTTGCTGTCTGTGCTATGCAAAAAGTATAAACCAGTACTCAAAGTACTCACATCTATTTGAACTGTTGCGGTCTTTGAAGGATTAAGTCTATGCATAACTTGCCGACCACTAACATTGTAAATATTTACTTCGCTAATTAGCTGATTTGCCAATGTTACGTTTACAAAGTCTTTGGCAGGATTAGGATACACTTTAAAATCTTGCCCAAGTTGGATGCTTTTAGACTCCAAGCTGGTCGGGTTTTGATAGGTTCCAAGAATTTCGATTACACGTTTTTTGTCTTCGTCAGACATCGTACTTGAGTCCATCTCACGATTGTTTAGAATCAGTTGATAGGTAAAGCCATCATCGACACAATCGTTGCAACAACTTGGCGTATACATTCCAACTAAATACAACTTGTTATCGTCAAACGGGAATCCTGGGAAGGTCGTTGTTAAGTCCCAATTTGGCCCAGTAGCTGCAGGATTAAAGATGCTACTTCCTCCGGTATCGTTACCCCAGCCATATGAGTCAGAAAAATCTATAGTAAAAGTTCCACCAGAATAACTATCGACGGTAAGTACATACCAGTACCAAGGTTCATCGCAAATTTCTGTACTATAAGGAAGCGCATCGTCTGAAGGGTCAATGGTATTGATAGAACCTGTCACCTCCTGAGGCTCTCCTTGGTGTAATACAGATATATTTAGATTTGGGTCTCTAAGTTCTTGCACCGATAAATCATCTATAGCTAAATCGTTTCCATCACCTAAGCTATCCTCGTTAAGTGTGATTTGAATAACAATTTTTTCTTGTCCGCTAAAACAAAAACTCAAGTTGTTCCAATCACAAGGATCTGTTGGATCTGCAGACACTGTAATCGTTTCTGAATATCCATTAGAGAGCGATACAGTGATCTCTGGTAGTACGTCAAAAGTACATTGTGGAAGGTTTTTAAAATTACCACAAAAACGATATTCTTTTGCTGAATCGAGCCCAACCAACGTTTGTTCCCAAATTACGCTTTGAGCACCAGCAGGCTGATTCGTAAGTCCGTTGACCAACATAAAGGTATCGTTGGCGGCATAGGTGGTAGGGTCTTCGCAAAAAGAATGATCTGTTACCGTCGCACCAAATAAACTTGCATCTGTAGTTACATCATAACGTTCTGGTAAAGTGTTTGAGTCAAAAGTATAAGCGCTGTTAAAGTCTGTATTTCCGGCTTCGAAGTTTCCGTTTGCAATAAGATTGTCTGTTTCGTCGCAGCAATAAGCGCCTTCGTTGTTAATTATTATCGCTTCTGTAATGCAAATGTCGTCGATGCTCATCTCTACCTGACAAGTACCATCGGTTTGCAACATATATGGGAACACCCATAGTTTAGTAGAACTCGCCACTGCTGTATAAGTGGTGGTTATCGTAGTCCACGTATTCAAATATGGAGCCGCAGGGCTCTGAAAAATAGCCTCACCAGAAGGCGATCCCGTTACGTTTCCAGGAGTGTTGGTTGCGATTAAATTTATGGTCGCAAAATTGGCTACGATGTCGCAGCCTGTGTTTAAATCGTCTGTACGTACTCTAAAACTAATGTCATAGCTTGTTCCTGCTACAAAATTAAAGTTAGCAGAGATGGCCTCGCCGTTTCCGCCATAGGACCACATCCAGGCATAAGGATTCCCTGGATAGCCATGAAGACTAGGGCTTCCATCGTTGTCGTCCCAGTTGGTAACACAATTAGATTGAAAAGCATTTCCGCCCCCGCAGCTGCTTAAAGAAAAGTCACCATTTAAAAGCAAGTTGTTAGGACAACTGCCATCTTGCGCTACTAACGCAAAGCTCGACATTAAAAATACTCCTAACACAAGGAGCTTTAGTTTACATTGTAATAAAGATTTCATGTTTAGTTATTTTACTTTATACCTACTCTGTTGTAATGGCTTTTCGGTATCCGCCGTGCACCAATAGTTTAGTACAGGGCAAAACTGCGAATTGGGCACGATTGAATTGAGAGCTAATCAACTCATTTTTAGATGGTTGTTTACCTTAAAATAAAAGGGGTAAATACCCCTGAATAGTTTTAACTTAAGCCTATACTTTTGACTCACTAATCATAAAACTTACTCAAATGAGAACTCCCGTAATTTTAATCGTAGTACTTACAACCATACTACTGTCGTCCTGCAAATCGGCGATTGAGGTATATGAAAATTCGCCGCACAAGATATCTGCTTCAGAGGCCAGAAAACTTTTTATTAATTATCACACACGTTTTAACGAACCTATAAAAGAAATGCAAAAAGGATATGTAGAACGCAAAGGCGATTCGTACTTCCCAACAGAATATGTATGGGTGAGTCTTGAAGACTTAAGATGTTATATAAAAATGTTAGACGAAGTAGCAGCCAAAAACAAACCTATTTCAGGGGTTGCGATATATTTGGGTGCCTATGGTGCAGATAAAGCGATTCCGCTTGAAACGCAATCTGGGCGACTCGTAAAGCGCAGTGGCGATTATAAAGGCCGCATCACAAATTTTATGGCGCCCACGTATGACGATATGAAGTCCTATCCTGTAGGTGAAGAACTCAATAAGCATAAACCCTTTGTAATAATTCCTAGCGATGCTGCGAATCCTTATATAGGTACTTATGTCCCCATTGATTTTAGTTATACGCCGGTTCCGTCTGCAAGCAGAACCATCGTGCCAGATACTACAGGATTGTTTTTTAACGAACTAAATGCTATGCCACCAAAAAAACCAAATAACTAATACAATTGGAAACATTTATAGTTTTTTTAAAAGATTGGCTGACTCATTTGCAAATCGCCACGGCCCTTGTAGGTACTTATTTTGCAATCGTAAGACCCTCTAAAAAGTTGGTGTTGTTTGTAGGCTTTTTTTGGTATGCTTGTCTCAATGAATTTTTTGCAGCGTACTATGGTACTAGTATTCAACCAGGGCATAATAGTATAGTCTTTAATATTTACTACTTGTTTTTTTTTGGAATACTCTTCTACTATCTAGAATCTGTTTTAATCAATAAACTGGCAAAGAGGCTTACCCGTGTTATGTTTGCTGTGTACCTATTCTTGTTAGTCTTTGAAACTATGGTATTAGGGTTGGATTATTTTATTGATTTTCAGGTAATTCCTTATATAGTGGCAGGCACTTACATAATTATCGGAGTGTTATTCTATTTTGTTGAACAACTAAAATCGAGACAGGTTACACGAATTGAAAACAAAATTCAATTTTGGATATTGACGGCCTACTTTTTTTATCTGCTTGCTTTGGTACCGCTCAAGGTTGGCAGAAATTATTATGCCAACCAGGACGGCTTGAGCCATTTATTTAATGTACTTTACATAATGACACTCGTTATGAACATTGTTTTGATAACCGGATTTATATGGACTGGACTCAAGAGGGAAACTTAATTTTATTTGCTTTTATACTTGTAATCCTCGGCGTATTCTTGGTGCTAATTTTTATGATCTTTATTCGTCGTAAAAATCAACTTCTTAAAGAGCAAGAAGATGCCCAACAGGCATTTAATCAAGAATTAGCTCGAACACAAATAGAAATTCGGGAAGCTACGTTGCGCAATATTAGCTGGGAGTTGCATGACAATATTGGGCAGATTTTTACCTTGGCCAAGATCCAGGCGCAAAATGCACAAGACGAGCCAGCACAGTTAGAACAAGCTATAGAAAGTCTAGGAAATGGCCTCACAGAGCTGCGAGCACTTTCAAAACTAATCAACCCAGAAGCTCTTGGCAAACTGCAGTTAAACGAAGCCCTGGGGTTAGAAGTAGAACGATTCAACCGTCTAGGAGTATTAAAGGCAACCTTCACTTTAAGTGGTAAACCCTTTCAAATAACACCAGAAATATCGATGATACTTTTTAGAATTATTCAAGAGTTTTTTACCAACTCTATTAAGTATTCTAAGGCCACCGAGTTAACTTTAGATTTAAAATACGATGCAAATCAACTTATCATTCAAAGCCGCGATAATGGTGTAGGTTTTAATATCGAAAAGAAAAGCAAGGGAATTGGCATTAATAATATGCGCAATAGAGCAGCATTAATCGGGGCTCAATTACAACTAAAATCAACACCAGATAACGGAACAGCACTTTCATTAACCTATAATAATACAAGCGCATGACTCATACAGTGGTAGTGGTAGACGACCATACTTTATTAGGGCAAGCCATCGGGCAAATGGTAAGTGGGTTTACAAATTTCGAGTTTGCATATCACTGTCCCAATGGCGAAGAACTCCTCAAGCAATTGACGTTACGACAAGCTGCGCCAGCAGTTATATTAATGGACATCAATATGCCAATCATGGATGGGATAGAAGCCACTAAGATTGTGAGTGAAAAGTATCCAGACACTAAAATTTTAGCCTTATCTGTAGAACACGACGACACCACTATTCTAAATATGCTTCGTGCGGGAGCCCACGGGTATTTGCTCAAAGACACTAAAAAAAACAATCTCGAAATGGCACTAGAGCAGTTAATAGAAAACGGATACTATCACACCAATACTGTAGCCAAACTATTGGTTAACTCCTTACAAAAGCCTAATATCATAGAAACACTAAAACCCAGGGAGCGGGAATTTATGGTACATGCATGTAGTGAACTAAACTATCGTGAAATAGCGCAAATCATGTGTGTGAGCCCAAAGACCATCGAAGGGTATCGCGACGCTCTTTACGAAAAGCTAAACATCAAAAATAGAATTGGCTTGGTTTTGTTTGCCATTAAGCACAAGATTATCGCGCCTTAAAATAGCTCACTCACTTCTTTACGAATGTACGCTAGTGCTTTTTGAGAGGGGGTGATGTCTTCCATAAAATTGGTCAATAACCACTGACGCATGGTATCTGGAGAACCTTGTTTTTCGTGCATTACACCTTGTCTAATCACATGAATCGTAGCGTTTTTTGCGGCATTGATTAGATTCCAACACTCTTGAGACACATAAATTTGCTGGCTAATGTTATGGTCAAACTCCTGCTCAATATTACTAATTAGCAAGCTCTCATAGGCCTCTAGGTCTTTGTTTAGCGGTTTTACACGTACCAATAGCCTGTTAGGGTCAATACGCTCTAACAATATTGTAAGTCGTTCGTAGGCCTGTAAACGCATTGGGATGGTGTTTTTTTGTGCCTCCTGCTGAATCAAATAGCGACGGCGCCCTTCTTCGTTGGCTGTATGTCCTTTAAAAAAATAATAAGCTACTATTCCCACAAGGATTGCAGGGAGTAAGTAGGCTACATAACTTAAAACTTGGTCGATTTCCATAATATTAATTTGAGTAGGTACCTCCTAGGTGATTGCAGTCTAACAGCGATTGCATTCCGTTAAAGGTTACAGGGTGTTTGCTATAGTTAAGAGTTTCTCGCATGGTCAGGGATAGGTTTTTGTCGTCAAGGTTCATCTCTATATCAGACATTTTAAATTGACAAGGATGCTCATATCCAGCTGCATGTGTTATTTCTATTAGTTCTTTTCTAAATGTTTTAAAGTACTGGCTTAGTCTATCAGACTTTAACGGAACATCAATTCCGTTCTGCAACCACTTCTTTTGAGTTGCAACCCCACTAGGGCAACGATTGGTATGGCAAATTTGAGCCTGTATACAGCCGATGCTCATCATGGCTTCCCGCGCCACGTTGATTACATCAACACCCATGGCGAACGCCATGGCAGCCTTTGCAGGAAAGCCTAGTTTTCCACTACCAATAAATACGATTCGCTCACAGAGACCTTCTTGTTCGAACCTCTTATACAAATCTGCAAATCCGTATACCCATGGTAAAGAAACGTGATCTGCAAAGCTGGGTGGTGCGGCGCCAGTACCTCCTTCGCCTCCATCTACCGCAATAAAATCAGGGCCTTTGCCAGATTCCTTCATACCTTCAATGAGTTCGTCCCACTGCTCTAATTTTCCAATCGCAGCTTTAATTCCTACAGGTAGTCCTGTCTGTTCTGCGATATCTTCTATAAACGCTAATAATTCAGGAACATTGCTAAACGCAGAATGCGTAGGAGGGGAGAGAACATCTTTGCCTATTTCTACACCTCTTATGTTAGCGATTTCTTTAGTGATTTTTTTACCTGGAAGAACGCCACCTTTGCCAGGTTTTGCACCTTGCGATAGCTTTATTTCTATAGCGCGTACAAATGGGTTGTTGGCAACGAGCTCTTTTAGCTTGTCCATAGAAAAGTTGCCTTCTGCATCGCGTACGCCAAAATAGCCCGTCCCAAAATGGAAGACTACATCACCGCCATTACTGTGATAGGGCGATAATCCACCTTCTCCTGTGTTATGATAAGCATTGGCCTTTTGAACTCCAATATTTAATGATTCTACCGCTTTTGCAGATAACGACCCAAAACTCATCGCAGATACGTTTACAATTGACGCAGGCCTATAGGGTCTTCGCCTGTTGTTGTGAGCGCCCATAATTTTGGCGCATGGTAAAAAGTATTTATTATTAATATTGGGATGATCTTGAGCAGGTTTATATGGCAACATCGCATTGTTTATAAACACATGCTGAAAAGCATAAATATCGCGATCGGTTCCAAAGCCTTCGTAGTTGTTTTCGCCTTTTGCAGAAGCATAAATCCACCCGCGTTCTATACGGTTAAATGGAAGTTCCTCACGGTTGTTTGCCACCAAATACTGCCGTAGTTCTGGCCCAATTCCCTCAAGGATATACCGTATATGACCCACAATTGGAAAGTTGTGACTAATTGTATGCCTGCGTTGTAAAACATCTCGTAAAGCAATGATAGCAAGAACCAACAATACGTAGCCCCACCATGGAATTTCACCCAAAAAGTTCAGAATAGCGTCCATTTAGTTATTCAAATAATCCAATGTTAGTTGAACAAAAGTTTTAACACCTAGCTTCATCCCAGCATCGTCTATTTGAAAATCTGGAGTGTGATGTGGATAAGCTTCGGTACTGTCTGGAGATTTTCCTCCTAAAAAGAAATACAAACCAGGAACCTCTTGTGCAAAAAACGAAAAATCTTCTGCTCCTGTGATCGCCTTTATTTCGAATACTCGATCTTTCCCAGCTGCAGTTTGTAATGATGGTAACATTTGAGCGGTAAGACTTGGATCGTTATATGTAATTGGATACCCTTCAGGAATCGAGATAGTCGCTTCTGCACGATAGGCCGCAGCGATGGCTGGTACCATTTCCTTCATCCGTTGGTTGATTTGCTTTTGCATGTTTTTGTCGAGCGTGCGCAGCGTTCCAACGATTTGAGCACTTTCTGGAATAATATTAGAACGAACACCGCTGGTGATTTTACCAATAGAGAGTACAGCTGCCTCTTGGGTTAAAGGCGATTCTCTCGAAATAATTGTTTGTAAGCCATCGATTATTTTAACCGCTGCCATAATTGGGTCTACGCCACCCCAAGGCATGGAGCCATGTGTTTGCTTTCCTTTTACTTCGATTTCAAAGCTTTGAGAAGCCGCCATGATTCCGCCAGGTTTATAGGCCAAAGTCCCGATGGGTTGCATAGAAGAAATATGCAATCCAAAAATGGCATCGACGTCTGGGTTTTTTAAAGCGCCTTCTTTTACCATAAGTTGTGCTCCACCTTCTTCTCCAGGAGGTGCCCCTTCTTCTGCAGGTTGAAATATAAACTTAATCGTTCCAGCAAAATCGTTGTTTTTGGCAAATACCTCTGCAACACCCATTAGAATAGCGATATGGGTATCGTGCCCGCAGGCATGCATCACGCCGGTTTCTACGCCTCTGAAAGTCGTGGTTACATTAGATTTAAAGGCCAAATCGTTACGTTCTGTTACAGGTAAGGCATCTATGTCTGCACGCAAAGCCAACACTTTGCCGGGTCTGTTTCCTTTGAGGATTCCTATTACCCCAGTCTTTGCAATGCCTGTTTTTACCTCCATGCCTAAACTACGCAAATGGGCTTCGATTTTTTTGGCTGTATTGAATTCTCGGTTAGAAAGCTCTGGGTTTTGATGAAAATGATGCCTCCATTCAATCACTTTTTCTTCTATTTGGTTTATAGCCGAATCGTAATTGCTCTGAGCCCACATAAGGCCTGTAGTTGCTAGGATGCATCCTATGGTTAAAAGTTTTTTCATGAGGTAATTTTATGGTGTGTTTAAATAGTCTACTGTTAGTTGTAAAAAAGCCTTGACTCCTAATAAAAGGCCAGCGTCGTCAATTTTAAAATCAGGTGTATGATGCGGATATGCTTCTGTATTACCAGGGGTCATTCCGCCTAAAAAGAAATAGAACCCAGGCACTTTCTCCTGAAAGAAAGAAAAGTCTTCGCCTCCGGTAGTTGCTTTGACCAGCTCTACATTGTCTTTGCCAGCAACCGCCTCTAAGCTAGGCAGTGTTTGTGCGGTGAGCGCCAAATCGTTATAGGTTATTGAGGTATTATTCTGAAACTCTATCGTGGCAGAACCTCCATAGGCCTTAGCGATGGTTTCGGTCATTTCTGTCATTCGTCTAATAATCAAGGCCTTCATATCTGCGTCGAGCGTTCGCACTGTACCAATCATCTCTGCAGATTCTGGAATGATATTAAAGCGTACCCCAGCGCTTATTTTCCCGACCGTTATTACCGCGGCTTCGTCTATAAGTCTTGATTCACGGCTGATTATACTTTGGAAGCCATCGATGATTTTAGCCGAAATATAGATAGGATCTACTCCGCTCCAAGGTTGCGAGCCATGTGTTTGTTTTCCTTTTACAGTTACAACAAAACGCTCTACAGCGGCCATGGTTCCACCAGGTTTGTAACGAATTACTCCAACTGGAGTGGCCGAATTTATATGCAGCCCAAAAATGGCATCTACCTTAGGGTTTTCTAAAACACCTTCTTTTATCATTAGGCTGGCGCCTCCTTCTTCGCCTGGCGGCGGACCTTCTTCTGCAGGTTGAAACACAAATTTTACAGTTCCTTTTATTAGATTTTTGTTTTTGGCTAACACCTCTGCCACGCCCATCAAAATTGCCGTATGCGTGTCGTGTCCGCAGGCATGCATCACACCTGTTTCGGTTCCAAGAAAGGTGGCTGTCACGTTGCTTTTAAAAGCCAAATCGTTGCGCTCGGTAACCGGTAGGGCATCAATGTCTGCCCGTAAAGCGATTACCTTCCCTGGCATGTCTCCTTTAAGGATTCCAACAACGCCTGTTTTTGCAACGCCCGTTTGCACCTCGATGCCTAAGCTGCGCAAATGCGCTGCGATTTTTTTGGCCGTATTAAATTCTCGGTTGGAGAGCTCCGGATTTTGATGTATTTGATGTCGCCATTCTATAACTTTTGCTTCTATACCAGCAGCGTCTAGCATGAGTTTTTCGTTAGTGTCTTGTGCGATTACGCTGGTAGCAATAAAAAAAGTGCAGAATAGGAAACCTAAAAGTTTTGGCATTTTAATTAGTTAAAGTTGATTAGAATATAGCCTTTGTGCTGTAGTTGAATCATGGCAGTCATGGCAGACAAAGCTACTTGTATGTTAGGTATTCTTCTGTTTGGGCCCAAATCTCGATGTACCATAGTCTGACCACAAAGAATCACTTGTACTCCTGCATCTAACAGGGCTTCGAAGAGTTCTATATTGGGATTGTCTACACCAAATTTTTCTAGATAGTGCTCGTTGCTCAACAGGCCATAACTAGCGTTGCCATGCAGCACCATAGCCACGTCTAATTGACTGGTAGGCTTACCGGCCTCGGCATGCATATTTAAAAATCGGGCAGCGGTTTCTATCCATTTGTTTTTTACATCGGCTTTTTCGGGTGCCGAGCTCACATCAAAAACAACCTTAAAGGGGGTATCGAGATCTGTAACAAAATCTGGATTGTCTACTTTATAAGTTTGCCCAAAATGTGGAATTACTTTTCCGGATAATCGCTCCTTTTGCGCCAAAGCGGACTTACTAAATCCAGAAAAAATCAGCAAAAAACAAAAGGCGATAAAAGAACCTTTATTTAAAGTCATTGAGAGTTGCATTAGGTCCCTAAAGATATTCAAAAAAAATATAGTGTAAGAATCATGAAAGCTGTTTATAAAAACATCATAAACTAATGGTCAAATCTTCTGATTTTCGCTATTTTCACAAACCTTAATAATCAGTTAGTTCACTACAGGTTTTGCAAGATTTTTTAGAACAATTAAACGACGCTCAAAAGGCTCCAGTGCTCCAAAAAGATGGGGCTATGATTGTGATTGCTGGTGCTGGCTCAGGCAAAACCAGAGTGCTTACCTATCGTATTGCCTACTTGATGCAGCAAGGGGTAGACCCTTTTAATATTTTGGCGCTAACCTTTACCAACAAAGCAGCACGCGAAATGAAGAAGCGTATCGCTCAAATCGTGGGAAACAGTGAAGCTAAGAATCTATGGATGGGAACCTTTCATTCCATCTTTGCCAAAATGCTGCGATTTGAGGCAGAGAAGCTGGGCTATCCTTCTAATTTTACCATATACGATACCCAAGATAGTCAGAGTGTGATTCGAGCTATTATTAAGGAGATGCAGCTCGATAAAGACATCTACAAATACAAGCAGGTTTACAACAGAATCAGTTCTTATAAAAATAGCTTGATCACTGTAAAAGCATACTTTAACAATCCTGAACTCATGGAGGCAGACGCCATGGCAAAGATTCCGAGGTTGGGAGAAGTATATAAAGCCTATGTCGATAAATGCTTTAAAGCAGGCGCCATGGATTTTGACGACCTCTTATTAAAGACCAATGAGCTGTTAACACGTTTTCCAGAAGTTTTGGCCAAATATCAAAACCGCTTTCGATATATCTTGGTAGATGAGTACCAAGATACCAACCATAGTCAGTACTTGATCGTTAGAGCCTTGTCTGATAGGTTTCAGAACATTTGTGTAGTAGGCGACGATGCGCAGAGTATATATGCCTTTCGCGGGGCAAACATCAACAACATTCTCAACTTCCAGAAAGATTACGACGAGGTTAAAGTGTATCGTTTAGAGCAAAATTATCGCTCTACCAAAAATATTGTCGAAGCTGCCAATAGCATTATTGATAAAAACAAAACCAAACTAGAAAAAACCGTTTGGACGGCCAACGAAGATGGCGCAAAGATTTTGGTAAACCGTACCATGACCGATGGAGACGAAGGGCGATTTGTTGCGAGTTCGATTTTTGAGAACAAGATGCAACAGCAACTTAACAATAGTGACTTTGCTATTTTGTATCGCACCAATGCGCAGTCTAGGGCGATGGAAGATGCCCTGCGTAAAAAAGATATTCCATACAGAATCTATGGCGGCCTGAGTTTTTATCAGCGCAAAGAGATCAAAGACGTTTTGGCCTATTTAAGACTGATTCTAAATCCCAAGGACGAAGAAGCACTAAAAAGAGTGATTAACTATCCTGCACGTGGCATTGGTCAGACAACCATCGATAAGCTTATTGTTGCTGCCAACCATTACGACAGATCGATGTTTGAGGTAATCGATAATTTGGATAAAATAGACCTTAAGATTCAGAATAGGTTTGTGCAAAAACTTCAGGACTTTGCCACGATGATCAAAAGCTTTATGGTGTTGAATCAAACCTATAATGCTTTCGAGATTGCAGATCATGTGACCAAAAAAACGGGCTTGGTGCTGGAGCTTAAAAAAGATGCAACACCAGAAGGAATCGCTCGTATAGAAAATATAGAAGAACTCCTTAACGGTTTAAAAGACTTTGTAGAAGAACAAAAAGAGATAGCCGATGCCACTGGCTCCTTGGCCGAGTTTTTAGAAGATGTTGCTTTGGCGACAGATTTAGATTTAGACACGACAGATACAGATCGTGTTTCATTGATGACGGTGCATCTCGCAAAAGGTCTGGAGTTTCCTTATGTGTACATAGTTGGTATGGAAGAAGATCTCTTTCCTAGCGGCATGAGTATGAACACAAGATCCGAACTCGAAGAAGAGCGCCGTTTGTTTTATGTGGCGGTAACTCGAGCAGAAAAACAGGCCTATTTAACCTATACTCAATCGCGCTACCGATGGGGAAAACTCATCGACGCAGAACCCAGTAGGTTTATAGAAGAGATAGATGAATCGTATTTGGAATATCTAACACCAATCCAAGAGAGTAGGTACAAACCGCTATTAGATGCCGACATCTTTGGAGAAGTAGACAAATCAAAACTTAGAATGCGCAAGCCAAAGGCCGGAACACCACCTAGAGGGCCGTCTAAGGAACAACTTCAAAAGTTGCGAAAACTTAGGCCGGCCCAAAATGCTGCTCCCAGTAACAATGCACATTTGGACGGTTCATTAAAAGTAGGAGCGATGGTAGAACACATAAAATTCGGTAAAGGCAAAGTGCTTAAGATCGAAGGAATTGGCAGTGATACCAAAGCAGAAATTTTGTTCGAAAACGGGGGTCTAAAAAAATTGCTACTGCGATTTGCCAAACTTACTCTAATCGACTAGCGGTAAAAAATTCAGTAAATAATCGCCTATTTTATTTTCAACATTAAGCCAATCCTGGGGAGTCCAATCTCTTAAATGAGTCCCTGCAAAAAGGGTTAGCTTGGTGTCTATTGCGTTTCGTTTTAGTTTTTCTGAATAGTCTTCTGCATTGCTCACGGGTACTATTCTGTCTTTGTTGCCGTGAAATATTAACGTTGGTGAGTTATAGTATCCAATGTGATAAATCGGGCTAAGTATTTCTAGGGCAGTATCTGGATGGTAATATGCTGGGTCTACCAGTAAATTATATACCTCCTCGTACATAGGGTGTTCTACAAATGCTGGGTCGTTAAAATTGGTAGGCCCTGCGAGATTGCAAACAAACTTCACTTGATTAGATTCATCGTATAAAGCATCGTACATAAGGCTCAAATGCCCACCAGCACTCTTGCCGATAAGCCCAAATTCTGGCGTTATTTCGTAAGAATCAGATATAGAAGTGAGATGCTCGATAAGCAGTCCTATATCGTTAAACTGATCTGGAAAAGCGTATTGGGTTTCTGTAGCGAGTCTGTAGTTAGTATTTACGATAGCATACTCTGGGTATTTGTTTCGAATGCGGTTTACTAAATTTCTTATTCTAGATTTGTCTCCGCTAACCCAACTTCCTCCATGAACCAATATCAAAACTTTGGCTGGTGCATCGCCAACAACGGTTGGAAAGTAAATGTCATACACTTGTTGTGGGTGCGACCCATAAGGTACATCTTGATAACTAATCGTTATACATTGATCGTCCTCTTGAGATAAAGAAGTGTTATTCTCGAATAAAGGATGGGCTGCTCTAATAGAGGCGGTGGCTAGAGTGGTTAAGGACAAGCACAAAAGTACAAGTACTTTATGGTAAGCGTGGAGCATGTTTGTTATTTTAGTAAGTAGGTTGTTACTTACAAATATATATAATTAACAATTAAAATTACGATAAAACACCAATAACATCGATGAAATGCACAATACTTTACGACTTCTATTTGTAACTGCCTTGTTTTCAAAGCATTGAAAATCATCTAATTTTTAACGTATATCCAATCGGGCCTATTCCTAAAAAAAAGCGGACTTTTAATCAGGTAAAAAATAATTTTTGGTCACATATTATTGTAACTTTAAATACCCAAAAATGCTTAGTTATGGCAGAATTTATAAGAATATACGAGGAGAACCCTAACCCAAAAGAAATTGCCAAAGTGGTAAAAGTCTTAAAAAGCGGAGGCTTGATTATCTATCCGTCGGATACCGTCTATGCCTTAGGGTGCGATATCAATAATAAAAGTGCCCTTGAGCGGGTGGCAAAGATTAAGGACGTCAAACTCGAAAAGGCAAACTTCTCTTTTGTTTGTCATGATTTGAGCCATTTGTCTGATTATGCCAAACAAATAGATACCAAAACATTTAAAATTCTAAAACGAGCCTTTCCTGGTCCCTATACTTTTATTCTAAATGGCAGCACGAGTTTACCATCTGCCTTTAAAAAGAAAAAAGAAGTGGGCATTAGAATCCCAGATAATGCAATTACGAGAAGTATAGTAGAAGCGCTCGGGAATCCTATTATATCTACGTCTATTCATGACGAAGATGAAATCATTGAGTATACTACAGACCCAGAACTCATCTACGAAAAATGGGGAGATCAAGTAGAATTGGTCATCGATGGAGGTTATGGGGGCAACGTCCCTAGTACTATTATTGATCTAACAAGCGGAGAACCGCTGCTTATCAGAGAGGGAAAGGGAAGTTTAGAGATATAAAAAAGAGCGCCATCAAGGCGCTCTTTTTAACTTTATTAAAGCTCTAATTAATCGTTAATCGCCGGATCTTTTAGACCGTCTTCGATCATATTATAGAATTGATCAATTTTTGGTAAGACAACGATTCTGGTGCGTCTGTTTTTTGCTTTTCCGTCGCTAGACGAATTGGAAGCTACAGGAACATATTCTCCACGCCCACCAGCAGTCATTCTAGAAGGCTCTACTCCAAACTCTGATTGTAGCACACGAACAATGGCTGTTGCGCGCAACACACTTAAATCCCAGTTGTCTTTAATACCAGCAGTGCTAATAGGCACATCGTCTGTGTGTCCTTCTACTAAGAACTCAAAGTCTGGTTTGTTATTAACTACTTGCGCTACTTTGCCAAGAACTTCTTTTGCTCTAGAGGTCACAGCGTACGAACCGCTGTTAAAGAGAAGTTTGTCAGAGATGTTTACATACACCACGCCTTTTTCTACGCTTACCTCGATGTCTTCGTCTTCTAAATTACCTAAAACACCTTTTAAGCTTTGAACCAAGGCAAGGTTTACAGAATCTCTACGGGTCACCGCATCGCGTAATTTTCTAATGGTCAAATCTTTTTCTTGTAGACTTTCTAACGAGCGTTCAAGGTTTTCTGCACCTTTTCTAGTCAAATCGGTAAAGTCTCCAATTTGCTTGATTAAATCACCGTTAGTGGCATTAAGTGCATCTACCTGAGACTGCAACGAATTCGCTTTAGCAGTTAGGCCCGCTTTCTCTTCAAGACAAGAATTTAATCTTACTGTGGCCGAATTGAGCAAATCTTGGGTATTGCGTTGTTTTGCTTCGAGTTCGGCATATTGTTTTTTAGAAACGCAGGAGGTCGCTATAAGCAAAAAAGCTGCGCTTAACATTACAAGTTTTTTCATGACATTCAATTTAGTTGGTATAAAATTAGTCCAATAATATGAGGCTTTAAAAACCTTAACACTACTTTAGTAAAGGTAGTTAAAGCTTACCAAATTCTCGCTTTCTTGCAATAAAATATTGCCAAACGATGGAGCGTGTTTTAAAATATTTATTCCGCTTGCGATACAAACTTCCTTTTTTACGCATGGCAGAAGCCCCACGATAAAAATCTATATGGGCTCTAATAACCGCACTACAGTGCGCGGGCTTTCCAGTTAGTAGAAACCTGAACCCAGCTATTCCGTCTAAAATAAGCCTTAAAAATATAATCCAACCCACCTTAAAACCTGCAACGTTCTTAACCAGAATAAAAAGAGAATTTCTAAAATTTAAATAGGTTTTTTTTGCATGCATATTAGGAAGGGTGCCACCGCCAAGATGATACACCTTACTTTGCGTAATCACACCTATAGTAAAACCGTAATGCCGAAGACGCCAACACAGATCGATTTCTTCCATATGGGCAAAAAAGTCGGTGTCAAATCCACCCATTAGGTTAAAAGCATCGCGGCGTATGCACAGACATGCACCCGAAGCCCAAAAAGCCTCAGTGACCTGATCGTATTGCCCATGGTCTTTTTCTATGCTCTCAAAAATTCTTCCTCTACAATAGGGGTAGCCATATGCATCTATAAAACCACCAGCAGCTCCGGCATATTCAAAATATTCAGGGTTATTTACATCTAAAATTTTAGGTTGTGCTGCTCCTAATGTGTTATCGTTTACAAAAGCTTTCTTTATTGGGTCTAGCCAGCCCTCGGTTACTCTTACATCGCTATTGAGCAAAATAAAAAGGTCTTCTGTGAGACCAGAAAGCGACTGATTATAACCACCTGCATAACCTGTATTCTCTGGCATCGCTATGATATTTACAGAGGGAAAGGCCTGTTTTACATAGGCAAGAGAATCGTCTGTGGATGCATTGTCTGCTAGGTAAATTGTGGCTAGTTCTAGAGAATTGCTTACCACAGAAGGCAAGAATCTTTCTAGCAATTCTTTTCCGTTCCAATTTAAAATAACAACCGCTATTCTCATGGCGCTAAAGTAAAGGATAGCTAGGAATTTCTCGCAAGAACTCGTAGGTTTTCGCTTCGTGATTTTGAGTGCAATAATAATGGTTAAGCCCATTGGTAACCATTAGGTACGAAGCATCGAGCGCAAGATTGTACCTTGCGATTTGGTCAAAAGTTTCTTGACTAATAGCAATAGAAGGAGCCTTGCATTCTACGATTAACGCGAGTTGGCCGTCTGATCTAAACACGATTATATCATAACGTTTTCTGGTACGGTGTACTTTAATTTCTTTCTCAACACTAATTAGAGCCAGCGGAATTTTCTTCTCTTCGGTTAAAAAAGCAAGCACGTGTTGGCGAACCCATTCTTCGGGAGTTAAAACCACAAATTTTTTTCGCACCGGATCAAAAATCAAGGTGTTATTTTCGCTACTTTTGAAACGGAAGCTGTACGGAGAAAAATTGAGCCGTTGCATACCACAAAATTGCGCATTTTTTTTGAATGGAAGAAGTTAAACGCATTGTAAATAATATTCGCTCTGGCGAGTTTAAGCCTGTCTATTTTTTAATGGGAGAAGAACCCTATTATATAGATAACATCGCCAATTATATAGAAGAAAATGCCTTAGATCCTGCTGAGCGCGATTTTAATCAAGTGGTTTTATACGGTCGCGATGTTAGTATAGACGACATTGTTTCGCACGCAAAACGCTACCCTATGATGGCAGAGCGTCAGGTGATAATTGTAAAAGAAGCACAAGACTTATCGCGCACTATTGAGCAATTGGTGAGTTATGTAGAACAACCACAGCCCACGACGGTTTTGGTGGTTTGTTATAAGTACAAATCCTTAGACAAACGTAAGAAGCTTTCTAAAAGCTTGGTTAAAAAAGGCGAACTCTTCGAGAGTAAAAAGTTGTACGAAAATCAGGTGCCAGATTGGATTAGGCGAGTTATGTCTGGCAGAGGCTATTCGATTCAGCCTAAGGCCTCTCAAATGCTAGTCGAATTTTTAGGGCCAGATTTGTCTAAAATCGATAATGAATTACAAAAGCTAAGTCTTATTGTAAAAAAAGAGCAGGAAATCACGCCGCTTATCATAGAAGAGAACATTGGCATCTCTAAAGACTTTAACAACTTCGAACTACAAAATGCCATTGGGCAACGCGATATTGCCAAAGCCTATAGCATCGTTAATTATTTTGCGCAAAACCCAAAAAACCACCCGCTGGTGATGACCGTAGCCTTGTTATATAACTTTTTTAATAAGCTACTCAAATACCACTCTTTGCCCGATCCTTCGAGCGCTGCACGAGTGTTAGGAGTGAATCCATACTTTATTAAGGACTATCAAATCGCATCAAAAAACTATTCGATGAAGCGGTCGAGTGCCATCATTAAAGCAATCAGAAGGATAGACATGAAGAGCAAAGGGGTAGGGGCTACCAACGTATCGCAAGGGGATTTACTCAAAGAGCTTTTGATTGCTATTTTTGACTAACTTCTTCTAACCTGCTATTGAGTTTATCGATGGTCTCTGCTGCATTTTCTTTATACATCCTTAGCAATGGCAAGAGGTTTTGGCAGGCGATAATATTAAAGTAAGCCACGCGATTTCTATAATCTGTGCTCTCAGAGATGTAATTCAAATAAGCAGGGCTAGGGGTATTGGTCATAATATCGGCAAACCATGGCTGCGTGTCTCGCCACAACTCTAGCGTCTGGAAAGTGTTCTCTTTTACGTTACCGCTAATTTCGCCAATGAGCGTAAAAAAGCCATTGTACATTTGAACGATGCCAACGGCCAAACTGTCTTTCTGTTTAGAGTTTTCTACAAACCCCTTTAACTGGTTATACCCCTTGTCGTTTAAACTTATGGGTACATAGGTAGTCACTAACGAGCCACAAAGAATACAGGTTTTATAATCTTCTTTGGAATATTCCTTGTTCAGAATTTTCTTAACTACTTCTTCTCTAGACTCATAATACTTAATGGCCTGACCCACTCGCAACGTGTCAAGTTCGAGATCATAGCGCACATTTTTTAAGATTCCTTCTAATTGATTTTGAGTTTTTGCCACCTCGTTTTTATTATTGATGGCAAGAGCAATAAGGATACCCACCACAACCAAAGCAATTTCGCCAACGGCATATAGCAAATATTTGACCGCACTATTTGATCGTAATGCTTTCAATTTTTGTCCTTTAAAAAACCGGATCACAACTTAGAAGAGTTGCTTTATGGTGTATTTTCCGCCACCGGCAAGGGCTATGGTCAAAAAGCCAGTTAAGTAGAGTAGGGCTTTTTCTTTATCTGCAATCGGGTCGTTCCAATGCACTAAGAACACAGCGACAAGCATGGTAATGATCACTGGGATGGTTGCCAAACGCGTTCTAATTCCTAAGATGATAAGGATAGGACATAAAAATTCTGCGATAACTACTAGCACAAAAGATACCCCAGAACCAATTCCTAAGGGGTCACCAAAGGCCATATCTCCCTCTATCATACGCATTAATTTAGGGATACCATGAGTTAACATTAGACCAGACATGCCAATACGTAACAACAAAAGGCCAACTTGATAATTTTTTGTAACGCTCATATATTTTTAGTTAGTTAGGTATGCTAAGTTAATAAAATTAAAAATGCATTTATTTTGTAATAATTCTAAAGTCTTCGGTCTGATATATTATTTTTGGTGTAACTAATAATTATGACAAAACTTAAAGTCTGGATTGCTGCAGCGCGCCTTCGAACCTTACCCTTGTCTGTTTCTGGCATTTTAATTGCCGCTGCCTTGGCTCAATATTCAGAGGTGTTTAACGGATTGATTTTGGCTTTGTCGCTAGCAACTACCTTAGGGTTTCAAATCTTATCCAACTTTGCCAACGACTATGGCGATGGAATTAAAGGCACAGACAATCATGAGCGAGTGGGGCCGGCTCGAGCTTTACAAAGTGGCGCCCTTTCTGCGGGTCAGCTTAAAAAAGGCATGTGGATTACATCGGTGCTTACCTTGAGTATCGCATTATTGCTTATTTATGTAGCCTTTGGTAAAGACAATTTTGCGTTGTCAATCGTCTATTTTTTACTCGGAATTGCAGCTATTGCCGCTGCCATAAAATACACGGTTGGCAGTTCTGCTTATGGGTATCGCGCTTTGGGAGATTTGTTTGTTTTTATCTTCTTCGGAATTGTAAGCGTAGCAGGAGGCTACTTTTTATATGCACAAAAATTACCGCTATTGGTTTTACTTTCGGCGGTGGTTCCAGGTGTATGGAGCGCTGCGGTTTTAAACCTAAATAATATGCGCGACCGAAAGAGCGACATCAATGCCAATAAAATTACCTTGGCCGTTAAACTAGGCGAAGAGCGCAGCAAGTTTTATCATAGTTTTTTATTGTTGGCAGGTATCGCCTGTGGCGGAATTGTAACGCATTGGATCGCTACAGATGGCTGGCATTATATACCCTTATTGGCGGTGGTTCCATTGCTTTTAAACATGCTTACAGTTTGGACTACAAAGGAGGCAAAAGACTTAGATCCAGAATTAAAAAAAGTGGCATTAAGCACCTTTTTATTTTCTCTTTTATTATTAGTTACTCAGCTTATTGGTTAATTTAGAGCAAACGTTGCAGTTATGAATATTACTTTTTATGGTCAAAACACCTTGGCCATTAACATCGATGATTTTACGATTATAGTAGATCCCTTTATCACGGGCAATCCTTTGGCAAAAGACAAAGTACAACTAACCGATTTAAAGGCAGACTTTATCTTGCTTACCCATGCGCACCAAGACCATATTCTAGACGCAGAAGCATTGGCAAAGCAAACAGGCGCTACCATAGTCTCTAATTATGAAATCGCTATGCATTATCAAGGGAAAGGCCTTAAAGCCCATCCTATGAATCATGGCGGTAACTGGGACTTTGGCATGTTTAAAGTTCAATATGTAAATGCCATTCATACCTCTACCTTTCCAGACGGTTCTAACGGTGGTGATCCTGGAGGTTTTGTATTAAGCATGAACGGTAAGACCATTTACATCGCTGGCGATACGGCACTCACCATGGATATGAAATTAATCCCAATGCGTCATAGTTTAGACCTCGCAATTCTGCCTATAGGCGATAACTTTACCATGGGTTATAAAGATGCTGTAATCGCTTCAGATTTTGTAAAATGCGATACAGTTTTAGGGGTACATTACGATACATTCGGATTTATAGAAATAGATCATACCGCAGCAATAAAGGCTTTTACTGACGCCAATAAAGAGCTTATTCTTCTTGACATTGGGCAAACCATGACCATATAACCCATGCAGCTTCTCGCTCATTATTACAAACACAATCTTGAATTTAAAAGGCCTAGTGGTACCTCACGAGGGGTTTTGCATAATAAAGCAACCTATTTTTTACGCCTACAAGATGGCGACTCATGGGGTATAGGCGAATGTGCAGTTTTGGCTGGCTTGAGCGTAGATGATCGTCCTGACTACGAGCAAAAATTACAATGGGCATGCGACAATATTCAATCAGGATTAGCCACACTTTTAGCCGCCCTTGAGGAATTCCCGTCTATACAGTTTGGCCTTGAAATGGCCTTTGCATCCTTGGCAGCAAGCAATCCCTTTGTCTTGATTCCTTCTGCCTTTACCACAGAGCAATCACCTATAGCTATCAACGGGCTTATTTGGATGGGCGATACTGCCTTTATGAAAAAACAGATCGAAGAAAAAATAGCGCAAGGCTTTGACTGCATCAAGATGAAGATTGGGGCAATAGATTTTGACCAAGAACTAGAAATTTTAAAAGCGATTCGAGCCGAGTATTCGCCACAGGATATCGAACTAAGGGTAGATGCCAATGGTGCCTTTTCGCCAGAGATGGCTTTAGAAAAACTCAAGCGACTGTCTGAGTTTAATCTGCATTCAATAGAGCAGCCCATCGCTGTAAAGCAATGGGAACAAATGGCAGCGCTCTGCGAAGCCTCGCCTTTGCCCATTGCCTTAGACGAAGAACTCATCGGGATAACCCAAGCCTCTGAGCGTCAAAGTATGTTGGCGCAAATCGACCCAGCCTATATAATTCTTAAACCGAGTTTAATCGGTGGTTTTGCCGGTACCGATGCATGGATCGCAGCGGCCCAAGAAAAATCGATTAAATGGTGGATAACTTCGGCATTAGAAAGCAATATTGGATTAAATGCGATTTGTCAATATACCTTTGCAAAAAATAGTAACTTACCCCAGGGTTTAGGCACTGGAAGCCTCTACACCAATAATATCGAATCGCCACTTGTAGTGGCTAATGGTACTATTTATTACAAACAAGGAGTCGATTGGAATTTGGATGTGATAGACATCCTAAAAAGAAATTAAAACGTAAGAAGGTCTATGTATATTTCTCAAGCCTATACTGGATTAACAGATGCCTGGCGGTATCTTGTTGGCATTATTGTTGTATTTATCGCGACACAAATAGGGTCGCTCCCTTTTATCATTGCCATTGCGATGAAGTCTTTCGAAGACAACCTTTCTCCAGAAGATTTTGAAGACCAAAGCGTGCTAATGAATCTGTTTGATTCTAATACCACGTTGCTTTTTATGTTATTAGGATTTGCCGTTGGTTTATTGGGTTTGTTTTTGTGGGTTCGCTATGTACATAAACAAAAACTCACCGCATTGACTACCAGTAGAAAGAAGATCGATTGGGGGCGTATTTTGTTCTCTTTTGGGCTTATAGCAGTAGTCACAATTGTGCTTACTTATATAGATTATAAGAGCAATCCAGAAGATTACGTATATCAGTTCGATGCAGGACTATTTGCAGTCCTAGCAGTAATTGCTATTGTTTTTATTCCGCTGCAATCTGCGATGGAAGAATATGTTTTTAGAGGGTATTTGATGCAAGGTATTGGGGTATTCGCAAATAATAAATGGCTGCCTTTAATCATCACCTCTGTGGCCTTTGGTGGGCTTCATTATTGGAATCCTGAAGTAGATAAAATCGGGCCTATTATAATGGTCTACTATATTGGAACAGGGTTTTTCTTGGGCATTATGACCCTTATGGACGAAGGGTTAGAACTGGCTTTAGGTTTTCATATAGGAAACAACCTTATCGCTGCGTTATTGGTCTCTGCAGATTGGACGGTTTTTCAGACCGAATCGATTCTTTTAGATGTGTCCGAACCAAGCACTGGCTTTGATGTACTCGTTCCGGTGCTGGTGATGTATCCGTTATTTTTGGCCATTATGGCAACTCGATATAAATGGAAAGGCTGGAAGAGTAAGTTGTTTGGCGAAGTGTATCAACCCTCTATCCAACAATAGCCTTGAACGAGGCTGGCCTATGAAACCACATCAAAAAATAAATCCCTCATTTAAGTTTAACGGCTTGTCTTATTCTAGTGACGAGCTAATCGCCTTTACTGCCGAGTTAAAAGATGCGGGTTCTCAATACGAACAAGAGATTGCAAACTTTCTTTTAGACTGGTTTTCGGACTCAGATACGCTGATTACAAATACGTCGGGATCTACAGGAAGCCCGAAACAAATTCAACTAGAAAAAAGCAAGATGATAGCAAGTGCTAGAGCCACTGGTGCTGCGTTAGGGCTTGGCGAAAAAACAGAAGCGCTATTATGCTTATCGACTAATTTTATCGCGGGCAAAATGATGATAGTTCGTGCCCTAGTTTTGGGATGGCATTTACATGCTGTGGCGCCATCGCGTAACTTTTTGGTAGAATACGACAACAAATACGACTTTGTGGCCATGGTGCCTTATCAGGTATTACATTCCTTAGAAGACCTAAATAAGATTAAGACCTTATTGGTTGGAGGAGGGCCTATTCCGCCAGCATTAGAGAACAAGCTTCAAAACGTTAGTACCAAGGTATACGCCTCTTATGGCATGACCGAGACTATCACACATGTCGCCCTGCGATTGGTTAATGGCCCAGATAAGGCCGAGGCTTTTACCGCCCTTCCAGATGTGAGTTTTAGTCAAGATAACAGAGGCTGTTTGGTGATTAAAGCCCCCTATATTTTTATCGCACCGATCATTACCAATGATGTGGTTCGCTTGCAGAATAACAAGCAATTTATTTGGGAAGGCAGAATAGACAACGTAATCAATTCTGGAGGAGTAAAGATTCATCCAGAAAAAATTGAGAGCAAATTGGCGAGTCAAATAAAGGTTCCGTTTTTTGTGTCTTCCCTAGCAGACGATAGCTTAGGCCAAAAAGTAATTTTGGTGATGGAAGCCCCTTCAAAAAACAAAGAATCGAGCGGCCTAGATCAGAGCAGTTTTGATCTCTTAGAGACCTATGAGCGCCCAAAAAAGATATACACGGTATCGAGTTTTCTTTACACCGATACGGGAAAAGTAAGGCGTCAAGAGATATTGAGGCTAATAGAGAAGTTTAAAAACTAAGTTCCCTCACTCAAAAGGCCTGTTGCCTAACTCCCTATTTTTTAAAGACACACGCAGCGCTAGATTTGGATAATTCTAAATACTAGCACCATGAGAAATTTTACATTATTAGTAGCATTAATCGCCAACTTCGCAGTAGTATCGGCACAATCAGTTCCGGTTATTCAGGTAGGCGAAAAAACATTGGGAGTAAAAAAAATAAACGTAGATGTACAGGTTTTAGGCAATGTGGCCACCACTACCTACGATATGTATTTTTATAATCCAACAGATCAGATTTTAGAGGGAGAATTAAATTTTCCTTTAGGTGAAGGCCAGAAAGTAGTACGCTATGCCTTAGAGGTTAATGGCAAATTGCGAGAAGCTGTTGTAGTCGAAAAAGAAAAAGGCAGAATTGCCTTCGAGGCCGTTGTACGCAGACGCGTAGATCCGGCACTTTTAGAACAAGTAACAGGCAACAACTATAAATCTAGAATATATCCAATCCCAGCCAAGGGATATAAAAGAGTGGTTATTGGGTTTGAGCAGACCATGTTGTATACGAACAAAGCGCATGAGTTAACAATTCAAAATTCGTTTGACAATACGATGGAGCACTACGGCTTTAGCATTTCAGTGCCATTCAATGGGGTAGCTCCAACACTTTTAAAAGACAATGATCCTTGCAATTTTAGTTCAGTACACGGCCAGTTGGTATTTAACGATACGATTGTAAACGCAAAAGTCGATCATACGTATTCGCTGCAGATTCCTAAGGGAGATGCCTCCGAGGCCTATCTTTTTGACGACAAGGCATATTTGTATAAAACCTTCGATCGTATTGCAAAACCTAAGGCAGCAGTGTCTAAGGTTGCGATTTTATGGGATGCTTCACTTTCTATGAAGGATAGAGATATTGACAAAGAGCTCTCTGTACTCGCGCAGTATCTAGAAGACTTTGAAGTTGGCAATTCTCTAGAACTTGTAGTCTTTAGCAACCAGGTGATTCAAAAAAAGAAATTTGTAAATAATAGGGCTGGCAAAGCTGCTATTAAAGAATATTTGGAGAATCTGAACTACGATGGCGCCACTTCCTTTGATTGGATGCAACAATACACTTTTGATGGCGATGAGGTACTTTTATTTTCTGACGGAATCAATACCCATAGCGATTTTCCAGCCTGTTTTGGGAGCAGAATGTATGTGATAAGTGCCGCTCCCACGGCCAATTTTGATGCCATAAAGCAGTTGGCTGCTTGTACTGGAGGCGATTATATTAATCTTTCTAAAATGACTGTGAGCCAAGCGGTACTAAAGCTTACCACAGAGGCATTTTATTTTACAGGAGCATTTACTGGTGCCTCCGAACTGAGTAGCTATCCAGCAAAAAACACCTTGGTTAATAACGATTTTGGGTTGGCACTAGAAGGTATAGCTCCTGGGGCAAACGTGGTTCTTTATTTTGGCACCAAAACAGCCCCTAGACTTACACAGGTAATCGCAACACTACCGCTCAAACCATCTGGATCTCAAGCGGCAGAAAAGCGTTGGGCTAACTTAAAAATTGATGCCTTGCTTTTAAAAGGGGAAGACACCAAAAACGAGGTGATAAGCCTAGCGAAGCAGTATGGTATTATTACACCGCATACCTCGCTTATCGTTTTAGAGACTGCACAAGACTATGCAGACTATCAGATTGAGCCTCCGGCAGACTTAAAAAAGGAGTACGATCGTCTGGTGGCTCAAAACACGCAAAGCGTCTTTGACGATAATCAGGAAGTTGTAGACGTAGAACCACTAGGAACACCACAAGATAAATCAGTGGCTCGCACTGGTCCAATTGGGCAAGAAGTGACCGTGACTGGGACAGTAACAGATAATGTTGGATCACCATTACCCGGTGTAAATATTATTGTTGCTGGGACGGCACGAGGCACACAAACAGATTTTGATGGCAACTATGCTATCGATTCCGCCATAGGCGAAGTATTGGTTTTTTCTTACGTTGGATTTGATACGCTAGAGACAGATGTTGCTGGCAATGGGAGTCTTAACTTAAGCATGAGAGAGGGAGACGAACTCGATGAGGTGATCGTTACCGCGCAAGGAATAAAGCGCGAATCTAAAGCCCTTGGTTATGCGGTCTCTGAGGTAGGGGCAGACGAAATTGCCAACAAATCAGAAGGGGATGTGGCCAGAGTGTTATCGGGCAAGGCTTCTGGTGTAGCTATTACGAATCAAAGTGGCATGTCGGGTTCGTCTACCAATGTTATAATTAGAGGTTACAACTCTATAACTGGCTCAAATCAAGCCTTGATTATTGTAGATGGAGTTCCGTTTAGCAATGATACCAATAGCAATGGTAGCTTTTTATCTGGCAATAATGGAGGCTCTAGACTAAACGATCTAGATCCTAATGTAATCGCAGACGTAAGAGTGCTAAAAGGACTAGCGGCTACTACGCTTTACGGTTCCGCGGGAAGGAATGGGGTTATCGTAGTGACCACCAAATCTCAGGCAACGGGGAGTGTGGCAAGTGCCAGCGCTGTTAGTAATGTAGATTCAAGGCCAATTGGAGACGCTAAGGCCATTTCTTTGAGCCGTGCTCGAACCTATGTGCAATCTAGAAAGATGCCCGATTATATGGTGGTTATAAAAACCAGAAAAACGGTAGAAGATATGTACGATTTGTATTTGCAATTGCGTCCAGAAAATATTGGCAACCCTGCATTTTTTATAGATGTGTTTGATGTGATTTATCCAAAAAACCAAGTGTTGGCAACGCGAATTTTGTCTAATCTAGGCGAACTAGATCTTGATAATTACGAACTCCTCAAGGCGCTTGGGTATAAATATGAGGCGGTTAAAAATTATAAGGATGCAAGTTTTGTTTATAAAAGAATAGTAGAGCTGCGACCTGAAGACGCGCAGTCGTATAGAGACTTGGCATTGGTATATGCTAAATTAGGAAAGAAGTCAGAGGCCCAAGCGCTAGTTGCAAACTTGGTAGACGGCGTCTTTTACAATGACACGAATCGCAGAAGATTTAGCGGTTTAGATCAAGTACTTTCTACAGAGTTGCAAGGTGCCTTTAGAGATGATGGTCTTGAGACTGCAGGTCATGATTTAAGAGTTGTTATAGATTGGAATCATAATGATACAGACATAGATTTATACATTTATGATCCTAATTTTGAAGAATGTTATTACTCGCAACCATCGACCAGTATGGGCGGTAAAATGTCTAGTGATATGACCCAAGGGTTTGGGCCGGAACAGTTTGTTTTACCAAATGCAAAAAAGGGCATGTACTATTTAAGTCTCGATTATTTTGGGGATCGGTATCAAAAGATTGAGAACCCTACTTATCTAAAAGTGACCATCTTTAAAAACTACGGAAGAGCAAATCAGACAGAAGAAGTACAGGTGATTCACTTAGATTCTGCGGCAGACGAAGCACTGATCGCAAAAATCAAGATATAGTTTAATAGATAATGGTACGCTTTTTGCCATGTGATTACTATAAAAATTAAGATATTTGCAAAAATCACAAGCGATGTATAAAACGAGTATTATTCTGGCAATGTTGATGGTAGTAAGTGCATTTACTACGCTCGATGCTCAAAATTTGAATCAAATACAACGAGGGCAGCGAGGCTATTCGCCACCACCGTTAGATAGAGAGCAGGGTGCCATTAGTATAGAAAACACAGTAGTGCAGGTAGACGAAAAGATGGAGCTTTATGCTGTGGAGTTTGAACTAGATGCCTTCGAAAAAGCTGTGATGAAAAACTATTTGGTCGATTTCGAGACAGAAAAAATGGCCATTTTAGAAAACGAGAACGTCGCTTACGATATTAAAGAGCAATCTGTTCTTAGGCTCAACGAGAATTTGAGAGAAAAGTTGGGTACAATGTTAAGCGAAGATGAGCTCAATCGATTTGCACAATTGCATTTTGGGCCTAAACAAAAAAAGAAAAAGCGTAAGAAAAAGAAAAACAGAGACAAAACTCAATAAATAAGAAAGACGCCAACGGCGTCTTTTTTTATGTAAACATTTATAAGATCTTACCTTTTAGCATTTTACGAGTTGCTTTCTTGTAGTAATTACTGTAAATTTAAAAGACTTTTAAAAACGAAGATACTGTAAAAGCTAACCCTATGAATGCACTACGTTTAATGGCAGTAGTACTGCTCATGACATCTACGTTGAGTTATTCGCAAACCAGTTCTAAAAAAGTTGCGTTGGTTTACGACACTTCTTATGGTATGCGAACCAAGGATTTGGCTAAAGAATTGGCCTTTTTAGACTCCTATTTTAATCAGAATCCAGATGTTACTTTATACTTAAAAACGTTTAGTAACACCATAATTTTTGAAGCCAATTATAGCATTCAAAACGGAAATTGGAGCAACTTAAAACAAGAACTAAGTAATACCATTTACGATGGTGCGTCTAATTTTGACAACATATTACCCACAAATGTAGATGAGATTCTGTTGGTAACAGACGGACTTTCTTCTCGTGATAATTTACCAAAGGAGTTTGCGATTCCTGTCAATGTAATTTCGAGCACTCCCAAGGTAAACGATAACCAATTGCGCGATTTGTGTCTTGGTAGTGGTGGCGTTTTTATTAACGTGACCAATATGACGCTTGCTGCTCAATCTGCAGAAAAAATTATTACGGTATCCGGAACCGTACGAAGTTCGCTCGGGCCTTTGCCACAAGTTGCTATATACAGTCCAGAAACAAAAAGTAGCGAAATCACAGACGCCAATGGTGAATATTCTATAGTAGCCCAACGAGGAGGGCGTCTTGAGTTTAGCTATATAGGCAAAAAAACGGTGTCTACAGAGGTTCCGCTTTCTGGTATAAAAAACATAAGACTCTCTGACGGGAGCGAAGTATTAGACGAAGTGGTTCTTACAGCCGCAGGAGAGGTAGAAGAAGAAGAGCTAGTGAATACTGGCAATCAACTAATCGATAAAAAACGATTAGGATATGGTATAGAAACAATTTCTGGTGACGATATCACAGAGCAAGACATCAACTTAGAGACCGCTATTAGAGGGCAGTTTTCTAATATTATTCTAGAGAGCAACCAATCGAATCTAAAGGAGTTCTTATCTCGTGGAAGAAACATGAGCATCTTATTAGATCAGACGGGTCTTATCGTGATAGATGGAGTGCCTGTAGATAGTTCGCCTTATGCCGGAGACAATTTTGACGTGAGTGAAGGGCTTCCGGCGCCTAGAGATACTCCTGTTGCCAGCGATGCAGTGGGTGGTACAGGCGTAGGGACGGAGTTTGCTGGCTTAGACCCAAATAATATAGACAGCATTACTGTACTAAAAGGACTTGCGGCCACCAATAAATATGGTACGTTGGGACGCAATGGGGTGATCCTAATAAATACAAAAAACGGGCTTGGATATCGCGGCGACCAAAACAACGACATACCTCTGGGCACTACAGCAACTTACGACGGGAAGGCCGCAATGGCATCATCACTGCCAGAAACTAGTTATATCAAGGCGATGCAACAACAAACTACAATCGAAGGAGCATACGACGAATACCTTAAGCAACGTGAGACATTTGGAGACGATGCCAACTTTTTTATAAATGTGGCGCAGTATTTTAAAAACTGGAACAATCCCTATATGCTAGAACGCATACTCTCTAACGTAAATGAGGTGCCCGCGAGTTTAGAGGACCTAAGAGCGTTGGCCTATAGCTATCAAGAACTGGGCTTAACCCAACAAAGTGTTGCAGCCTATGAGCGCATCAAAAACATGAACCCATCGCAAGCACAGGTGCACAGAAACCTTGCATTGGCGTATGTGCAAAATGGACAGTTAGACGAGGCTTTGGCAATATATAAGGCCTTTGATGCCAATACAATTGCGCAGGTGTCAGACTTTGGTACGATGCGTAAGACCATGGTAAACGAATACAAAAATCTATTAGCCCTTCATAAATCTACTATTAACACCGATGGTGTTAACGATTTTTATATGAATAATATCACATACTCAACGCGAGTGGTTTTTGAGTGGAGTGATTTTGATGCTAAGTTTGATTTGCAGATAGTAAACCCGCAGCAACGTTATTTTACCTGGTCGCATACGCCGCAGGCAGAAGCGGTTAGAATGCGACAAGAGCAGTCGTTAGGTTATGGACTCGAAGAGTTTTTTATGACTTCTTCTGACACTGGTGAGTGGCTGTTTAACCTCACTTACTTTGGTAAAAACGGGGGAGATACCGCCAAACCAACCTATTTAAAAATCACGACCATACATAACTTCGGCAAACCGAATCAACGTGAGCATGTTGAGGTGATTTCGCTTTTAGACGAGGGTAATACACAAACCGTTTTAAAGCTAGATTTAAAATAAACCAGTATTTAGATAGGATTTTGGCCATATCCTATCTTTTAATTTTAAAAATATAACTATGAAAAAGATTCTGTTATTGCTTCTTTTGAGTGCGCTGTTCGCTGGCGACCTACAAGCGCAAGAAGCTACAAAAAACGTGGCCTTAGTATACGATGTTTCTTATAGCATGAAGGCCAAAGACATGACCAAAGAAATCGGTTTTTTAGATTCTTACTTTAATCAAAACCCCAACGTAAAACTCGCTTTAAAGACCTTTAGTAACACTGTTATTCTAGAGAGTAATTTTTATATCGAAAATGGGAATTGGGATGACTTAATGCAAGAGTTGATGGCCACTATTTATGACGGCGGTTCTAGTTTTACAGACATACTTCCCAACAATACTGATGAGATTGTTTTTATTACCGATGGTAAATCGGTTAATGACGACCTGCCAAAGACATTTTCTGTTCCGGTGAATATTATTTCGCTTACTAAAGAGGCTAACGATAATCAGTTGCGAGACCTTGCTTTGAGTAGTGGGGGTGTGTTTTTTAATTTAAACAACCTAAACGAATTTGAGGCTAAAGAAACAAGCGAGACTTTTACTATAACAGGCGTAGTTACCGATAATATTGGGCCCTTAGCCAATGCCAATGTATATGCTTCCGATACAGACCAAAAAACTATTACAGATGCCAAAGGCGCCTATACTATTGTTGGAAAACGAGGAGGTACTATTGAGTTTAGCTTTGTTGGTAAAAACACGGTAATGACTTCTGTGCCGGTCTCTGGAATTAAGAATGTACAATTGCGTGATAGCAACGAACTTTTAGACGAGGTTGTTGTAAGCGCCTCTGTAGAAGACGAAGTTGAGCTAATCAATACAGGTAATCAAATGGTAGATAGGAAACGATTGGGTTATGGTATTGAAACTATTTCTGATGAGGCGATAACGGAGCAAGATATTACAATGGAACAAGCCATAAGAGGGCAATTTTCAAACTTAGATTTGCCCATAGACAGGGATTTAAGATCTTTTTTATCGCGAGGTAAGGGAATGTCTATTAATTTAGATCAGACAGGACTTATCATTATAGATGGAATTCCAATAAATAGTTCGCCTTTTATGGGAGATCAAATTTCTGTAAACGCTTCTGAAATAAATCCCTCTAATCAAGGAATTGGAGCCATGGATCCGGCCAATATCGCAAGCATTACATTTTTAAAAGGATTAGCAGCTACTAATAAATATGGAACTCTGGGTCGCAACGGCGTAATTTTGATAACAACAAAGACAGGATTAGGTGCCAAAGCAGCAGACAAAAAAGAAATCGTGTTAGGCACAACTGCTACCTACGATGGCGATGCGGCCAAGGCAGCATCCTTACCCGACACTCCGTATATAAAGGCACTGCAAGCCTCTAAAACGATAGATGAGGCTTATGAGGTTTACCTTGCCCAAAGGGATACTTATGGCAACGATGCGACATTTTTTATAGATGCAGCCGCATATTTTAAAAACTGGAACAACGCTTATATGCTAGAACGCATACTCTCAAACGTAAACGAAGTATCTGCGAGTCTCGAAGATTTGCGAGCATTGGCATATGCGTATCAAGAAGCCGGCTTGAATGCTCAAGCTGTGACAGCCTACGAACGCATCAAAAACATAAATCCTTCGCAAGCTCAGGCACATCGTAATTTGGCTTTGGCTTATGTGCAAAACGGACAACTTGAAGAGGCTTTGGCAATCTACAAAGCCTTTGACGCCAAAACGATTCCGCAGGTGGCAGATTTTGGAACTTTGCGCAAAACGATGGTGAACGAATATAAAAACTTGTTGGCCCAACATAAAGGCAAGATTAACACTGCAGGTCTAAACGATTTTTATTTAAACAACATCACCTATGCTACACGGGTAATTTTTGAGTGGAGTGATTTTGATGCGATGTTTGATTTACAGATTGTAAATCCTCAAAAGCGTTACTTTACTTGGTCGCATACACCTCAGGCAGAAGCGGTTAGAATGCGACAGGAACAGGCTTTGGGGTATGGACTCGAAGAGTTTTTTATGACATCTTCTGATACAGGTGATTGGTTGTTTAATCTCACCTATTTTGGTAAAAATGGGGGAGATACTCAAAAGCCTACTTATATAAAAGTTACAACTATCCATAACTTTGGCAAGTCCAATCAGAGCGAAAAGGTTGAGGTGATTTCGCTTTTAGACGAGGGAAATTCGCAAACTGTCTTGAGTTTAAATTTAAAATAAGCCTTTACTTTATTTTGTATCTTAGGTGAGATTCTTCGCAAGAATCTTCCCCGCTTTATAACTAAAACTGCGCACTATGATAAAGTGGTTTACCAAAGGTGTTAATCCCTTAGTATTGGTTTGGGCGTTTCTATCTGCCTTGCTCATCATTTGTATTTACTTTTTTAGAATTAACGATTATGTTGCGAATCCGCAGCACGGGCACTTTGATACTTTCGACGAAGTGACTAAATACATCCAAGAAAACGGCCGTGTAGGTTGGTACAGGGCCTATTTTATCATAGATTTTGTTTGGGCCTTTTTCTTTTTGTCCATTATTGGCTATGTGGTCATGAAGACTAACGAACATGCCATAGCGGTCAAAAAAATAAAGCTTACCATGCTGCAGATATTTATTTTCTGCGCATTTTTTGCCTACATTTTTGATTGTTTAGAGGGAGTCGGATATTTGTTTTATTGGGATTCTTACTTATGGCTGATTAGCAGCATCAAACTGGTTTTGTATGCGCTGTGTATTGGGTTCTTTTTGTATTGGATTCTAAAAAAATATGTATTTACAGATTTTAGATCCATTTTTCGTTTTGTTCAAACGGCAATTCTTAGCATCGTATTTATCGTAATCATTTACCTCTTGTTAACGGCTATGCCACAGGGCGGAACCTTAGTCGTTGATTTATTCTATAACCCGATTAATATTGTACTGCTGTTTATCTTGCTCACTTTTTTGGCTCTGATGATAAGCCATTTTCCGGTCTACGTAGATATTTGGCTGCACGGAAACAACAAAAACGTAGAGTTAGAAATGGTAAACCGTCGCATTAATTTTGCCGGGTTGGGCATTATTTATTACAATACTGGGGTTGCCTATAAAAACAACGTAAAAGGCTTTGGGAGTCAGCGAGTAAATGCCTTAAGACGAAGCTTGGGTATACTGCTTTATATTGCGGTATTTCATATATTTTTAATGACTGCCACGCGTTATTTCGAAACAGAAATTTATCCTGCAAGAATTACCTTAATACTTTTTGTGATTACGCTTTTAATCTATAATGCCAAGGGCCAAGATTACAATTACTGGAAGCAAATACTTAACAATCCTAACAGCAGCGAAAAAGACTGTCGCACCGTTATCACCTATATCGTAAAGTATGTAAGAGGTTTTACGAAGTACTTTATACTATGTATCTTTTTGGTTATGTTAAGCGCTGTGGTCGCTTGGATTAGTGGCTGGAATCGTTTTTCTGTGGTTCTTGTTTTGATCACTCTTGCGTTTCAGATGTATTTGTACATATACTTTAAAATTACTCGAACCTATTTTAAGTATGTGTTTTATTCAGAAGCTTTAAAAGAGTATAATCCAGACATGTTTAACGACCAGATGCTGGGCATGTTCGATACCTATGATACAGATCGTGCACGTGGCGAACGCTGGTATTTGGATTTGTATGCAAAGTTGAGTGACAACGTACGTTATCTCACGCTAATGCAGGTAACCGGGATTAGTTCTTTTGTAGTGCTGGTTGTTGCCAATTTTAGTTTTACAGTGGCCGTGGCTCTTAATCCTGTGGTGATTATACTGTTGTATATTATCTTTTTCTATTCGGCCATGATTATACTGTTTAAGCATGTGTTGTATTATCATCGAAACAAAAAAGCGAAGTCAAAATTTAGAGAATTTTACAAGTTTGGAATCCCTGTAATTGTACTGTTGTTAATGGGCTGGGCCGCGTATAGTACCACCTTAGATAACGATCTGCATCAGCTCAGTCTTGTGCCTCTTAAAGAGAAGCCCATGTCTGCAAAGCAATACTTTAGCGAACGCACAGCAGACAAACCAAAGACCAAAAAAGAGAATTACTTTTTTGTTGGTTCCTACGGAGGAGGTCTAAAAGCAAACCTATGGAATCTGTTGCTGTTTAACGAACTCGACAAAAAAACAGACAATGGTTTTCTAGAAAACACTATGGTTATGTCTGGGGTTTCTGGAGGCGCAGTGGGCATCGCAAACTATGCTTCTTTGGTGCGCGAAATAGAAGATCAAAATGCAAGAGAGCAAGCAATTTTTAATATTGGCACCTCTAATGTACTTTCTAATGAGCTCGTATACCTTATGGGCAAAGATTGGTTTCGAGAATATTTACCGTTCACATACAATGGCAGAGACAGGTCTTTTAAAAGCATGCAAAATCACGCCTACCATACTGGCTTAAAAGAGCGTTATAACAATATCACCTATTCAGATTATTGGCGCGAAATGTACCAACATGCAGAGGGTAAGTTCCCCATCTTAATTATGAACACTACATCTACCATTGGTAGGCAAGGTGTTGCCACAAGTGTACAATTTGACGATATGACCTTTCCCGCTGCAGACGATATTACAAGCTTTAGTGTAGGCAAGAGGACCGCTCCGGTGAGTCTGGCATACTTTGCTGCGGTTTCGACTACAAATCGTTTTCCGCTGTTTAGTCCTACGGCCGTAATCCCTAGCAAAGGGGCTTATTTAGATGGCGGATATTTTGAGAACTCAGGCATGTTAAGTACCTGGGAACTCTATGAGTCTATTCTTGACGACAAAAACAGCGAATACAGCGATCGAATTCAACCGGTCTTTGTAAACATTATCAATTCTAAAGATTATTATATCGCCCATAAGGTGTTAAAAGATTGGAGCTTTAAAAAAGCCAGTCAAGATAAAACCTCAGAGATTTCGGCCATCTTAAATACGGTGGTTTCTATAGACAAACTGCCTCGATACGTCTTTGATAAAATAGAGAAGCGCGGCTTTGCTGTTGAGGCCATCATGATGCCCCATAAAATTAGTTATGACGAAGTAAAAGCGATTTTAAGGGGCGATGTAAATAACCCTGTCAGACTCATGAAGCTTATAAAACAGCATAACGACACCATCGATATAGTCTTAAAAAAATACAAGCAGTACGACTTTAATAAATGGGGTGTTGTAGAACCTCCTTTGGCTCGGGTACTTAGTGTTCCGGCCGTGCGTTATCAAGAAGCGATGGTAAAGAATCATCCAGAAGTATTGCGTGCGCTCGACCGAATTGAGGCCTATATTATTACAGAAGATGTCGTAGACAAAAACTTTAAAAATGTTTTACAGCGGCGACCAAAAAGTAAAAACAAACAAATAGTCCCCAATATTAGTCCAGAAGAAAACAAGAAAGAATAGTTATCTTTAGAGAAAATAATTACCATCGTTATGCGTAAAATTTCTCTGGCTTTTTGTCTGCTATTTAGTGTGCTATGCACGGCTCAAATCCTTTCTGAAAGAGACCGCGCGGCTCTTAAAGATTCTATACTTGCAGATCGTTTTAACAATCTGTTACCCACACTAATGGATCGCTCAGAGATCGATATGTGGTTGGTAATATCTCGTGAGTATAACGAAGACCCGGTCATGCGTACCATGTTGCCAGCGACCTGGCTTAACGCGCGTAGGCGAACCATTCTAGTGTTTTACAGAAATAAAGCCAACAATACTATAGAGAAACTTGCGGTGGCTCGTTATGATGTTGGCAAAAACATCACCTCGGCTTGGGATAAAGAAATAGAGCCAGACCAATGGAAGGCTTTAGTAGACATCATCGAGGCGCGTAATCCGTCTAAAATCGGAATCAACTATTCCGATTCTTTTGGGATCGCAGACGGCATCGTAAAAACAGATTACGAAGGGCTGCTTGAGGCCTTGCCAGACGCACAAGAAAAGAAATTGGTATCTGCTCAAAATTTGGCCATCGCTTGGATAGAAACCAGAACTGAGCTTGAGATGAATCTTTTCGAACAATTGGTCGAGATCACGCACAATATAATCGACGAAGCCTTTTCTACTAAGGTGATTACACCAGGAAAAACGACCACAGACGATGTGGTTTGGTGGTTGCGACAAAAAGTAACAGATATGGGCTTAGAGACGTGGTTTCACCCAACCATAGACATTCAACGTACTAACGAGGAGTTAAAGAGCCATATTTACAGTTTTACCAAGGGTGATAAATCCAAAATAATTCAAGCGGGAGATTTGCTGCATTGTGATTTTGGAATCACTTATGTTGGACTTAACACAGATTGCCAGCAACATGCTTATGTGCTGCATAAAGACGAGAAGCAGGTACCCGACTTTTTGGCCGCGGCTTTTGCAAAAGGCAATCAGGTGCAAGATATTCTAACCAGCAATTTTAAAACTGGGGATACAGGCAACCAAATCTTATTGAAAAGCTTAAAACAAGCTAAAGATCAAGGTTTACGGCCTGCTATTTACACCCATCCGTTGGGCTTGTACGGGCATAGTTCTGGTCCTACAATTGGCATGTGGGATTCACAAGGCGGTGTGCCGGTAAATGGCGATTACCCACTATATCCCAATACTGTATATGCCATAGAATTAAATGCCACAGTCAATATAGCCCCTTGGAACAAAGACGTACGCATTATGTTAGAAGAAGCTGGTTTTTACGGCACTTCCGGATTTAGGTATGTAAACCAGCGGCAAACCGCTATTAAGCCTATTCCTTCAAACTAGATAGACCGCCGTTTAAATTCGTTTAAATCTACCGGAAAAATAGGGTCTAAGACAGTTAATATTTCGCAGTCGCAATGCACTTTGTGCGTTGTGAAAAACTCTAAATGTGACTCGAGTTTGATTCCTTGAGTAGCCAAAAAATCTTTAGTCCATATAAAACTGTGCTCGCAACGGTAATTGGAGGTCATATCGTCTATATGATCAAAGAGTTTTCTAAAGACCAAATCCTCAAAGGGGAGTGCATTGAGCTGCTCCTTATGAGCCTCCGTCAAGGCCTTTGGATCATATAATGGCGGTATGTTTGCGTACTTAGAACTCAGTCTTTTATTCCGGGTTGTTTTAGGACAAAGCCTTCTTTTTGTTTTGCGGCATCGACCATGGCTTTCACATCTGCCAATAAGGCTTTGGCATCGTAAATAATACCGTCTTTTACGGTGTACTTTACGCCTCCAACTCTCACGACCTCGTTGTCTTCTGTGAGTTTAATAGCACCGGTTCCGTATAATACTTTTAAGTTCTTTAATGGGTTTTCTTCTACAATCACAAAATCGGCCAATTTTCCTATTTGAATCGATCCAATTTGATCGTCTGCTCCAAGGGCTTCTGCGCCATTCAAGGTGGCAGACTTTATCACTTCTAAAGGATGAAACCCTGCTTCGCGAAGCAATTCTAACTCTCTTATATAGGCAAAACCGTATAACTGATAAATAAAACCAGAATCAGACCCAGCCGTTACACGCCCACCTCTGTTTTTATATTCGTTAATAAAGGTCATCCAAAGGCGATAGTTTTCCTTCCAGGCCACTTCTTCTTCTGTGCCCCAATAATGCCAGTAGGAGCCATGGCTTATCTTACTAGGTGCATAAAATCGCCACAGCGATGGTAACGTATAATCTTCATGCCACTCGGCGCGCCTAGCTCTTTGTAAGTCGCGACTAGCTTCGTAAATATTAAAAGTTGGATCGAGCGTAAAATCTAAAGACAGTAATTCGTCCATCACGGTATTCCAATGGTCTGAATAGGGGGCCGCTGCCTGTTTCCATAAACGCCCGGCTTCTTTAAAGCGATCTTGTTCGTTATTATAGTTATAATCTAAAGGATAATGCTGAATTGTTTTATCTGTAAACAGCGCCTCTGGTAAACCATACCAATGCTCCATACTGGTAAGCCCAGCTCTGGCCGAATTAAGAACATTCCATCTAGCGACACTAAGCTGTGCATGGTGCATGCACGAACGCAAGCCTAATTTTTTGTTTTCGTCTAAAGCAGCCTCCATTATTTGTGGTTCTGCCCCAAAAAACTTAATCCCATCTGCGCCTCTTTCGGCATTGGCTCTAACCCATTTTCTTGCCATTTCTGGTGTGCTAATAGGCGCATCGTTTAAAGGGTTAAAAGAAGCAGATTTTTGCCCAAATCCTGTGTATGCAAATATTCTAGGGGCAATTATCGAATTGTCTTCAGAACGCTTTTTAAGATCTAAAGTAAAGTCTATGCCACGCCCAGATGGCTCTCTCACGGTCGTGATTCCGTGGGCCATCCATAACTTAAAAACATATTCCCAATCGGCTCCTTGCGCGATGCCTCCAATATGTCCATGCATATCAACAAAACCTGGCAATAGGTACATTCCTTCTGCGTTCAGCTCTTTTCCACCAGCTTTTAATTTAGGTCTGCGACTCTCGTTTATCGGTACTCCAGGGTAGCCTACGACCTGGATTTTTACAATTTTGTTTCCTTCTACAACAATATCAATTGGCCCTCTTGGAGGTGCGCCATCTCCAGCGATTACAGTAACGCCTCTAATTATGAGTTGAGAATACGGACCATCGCCTTGGCTTTGTGCCCATAGCGTCGAACAAAAAAACAAACAGATAAGCCAGACGGCGGAAAAAAGACGTGGTAATTTCATGAAAAGATTGGTTTGGTTTTACGATAAAAAGGTACGTAAATAATTTGACGCCTATCTGCGGTTTAGCCTAAAGAGCTGGATAGCAGCAAGCAAGCCTAAAAATGCGAATCCAGCCAACATTAAAAAGACATATTTATAGCCGGTTTCGCCAGGCCAAGTGACCAAAATATTACCCATTGCAGGCCCAGCAAAAATGTCTGGCGTATAACCCACCAAAGAAATGAGTCCAACAGTAGTACCTGTTAAGGCAAGAGGAATTTTACTCTCTTTTAGTGTTGCGAAATACAGGGCTCTAGCCCCGTAAATACCTGTTGCTGTTAGCAAGACGCCCATCACAAAGAAGTAGGTGGTATCTGCAGTGATAAGTCCGAAGCTATACATAGAAGCCCCTAGAATGCTCAACACAAAAGTTACAATAAGCCAACCCGTAATTTTACTGCGATCTGCCAAAAAGCCAATGATGACTCCAACCACAGGTCTTACATATAACAATAGGGCTCCCGTTTTTGCCGAATCCACTTCGCTATATCCCATCACCTCTGCCGCGTAGCGAGAAAACACTCCGGTTAATTTATAGCCTACATAAGCAGATAAAATAATAACCATAAGAAGCCAAACTTGCGGAATCCTTAAAACAGATTTTATCTCTGCCCAGCTAATCTTATTGGTTGTGGAATAGTTGTCTGTGGTTGTAGTTTTTAAGAAAAACCAAACCAAAATACCCACAAAAACCACAATAACGCTGGTCGTATAAATAACATAAGAGAACACTTGCTGTCGTTCTTGAAGGCTAATTTGGCTCACGTCTTCGGTAGACGAGAACATTGCCAAAATAAGAATCCCTAAAGAAGCAAAAAGAGCACCTACAAGACCTCGGCCACCATCTAAAATCCCGAAGGCTTTCCCTTGGCTGGTGTCGCCACCCCAAATACGTGTGGCTTTTATCATCGCTGCCCAGAACAAAAATATGGTTGTGAGTCCCCAGTAACCAAAAAGAACCTTAAGCCAGAAAAAAGAAGGGTAGGTGGCCATAAAAACCCCACCAATTGCTGTTGCCCAAAGCGATATGGCCATTAGCTTTCTGGGTTCATATTTGTCTGCTAGAGGTCCTCCAAAAAAGTAAGCTGCAAATGCAACAATTCCATATATTCCTTGCGCGGCACCTATTTGAGCATGATCAATCTCGAAGGCTTCTAAGAATGTAATACCAAAAACTCTTACCAGAACAAACGGCAGAATAAACACCGCTTCTCCTGCTAAGATTAACAGGAGCAAATAAATGCTTCTTTGTGTGGCTGTAGATTTTATAACTCGCGTTGCAGTTGTGGTATGGTTAAACTTGTAAAATACCCATATTAAAGGCTTTATCTATAGGCGCATGGTTGGCAGCTTCTATTCCCATCGAGATCCATGTTCGGGTGTCTAAGGGGTCTATGATGGCATCTGTCCAGATTCTTGCAGCAGCATAATAAGGCGAAATCTGATCGTCATATCGCGCCTTTATCTTGTCAAATAATTGCTTTTCTTCTTCTGGCGTAATTTCTTTTCCTTGTTTTTTTAATGAGGCGGTTTCTATCTGCAACAAAACCTTTGCCGCAGAATTACCACTCATTACGGCAAGTTCTGCACTTGGCCAAGCGACAATTAGTCTGGGATCGTAGGCCTTGCCACACATGGCGTAGTTGCCAGCTCCGTAAGAGTTGCCAATAACAACAGTAAATTTAGGGACTACACTATTGCTAACCGCGTTCACCATTTTTGCGCCATCCTTAATAATGCCGCCATGCTCGCTTTTACTCCCAACCATAAATCCTGTCACGTCTTGTAAAAACACCAACGGGATTCTCTTTTGGTTGCAATTTGCGATAAAGCGTGTCGCTTTGTCTGCCGAATCGCTATAAATCACACCGCCAAACTGCATTTCGCCTTTTTTGTTCTTTACCAGCTTACGCTGATTCGCGACGATTCCAACGGCCCAGCCATCGATTCGCGCATAGCCGGTCAATAGCGTTTTGCCATAGCCGTCTTTGTATGCCTCAAACGAATCGGCGTCAACCATACGGTCGATAATCTCTTGCATATCGTACTGTTCGGCACGGGACTTTGGTAAGATTCCAAACACCTCTTCGGGATTCTTAGCAGGCTTTACGGTGGCAATACGATTAAACCCTGCCTTCTCAAAATCGCCGATTTTGCTTACGATATTTTTTATGGTGGTAAGGGCGTCTTTGTCGTCTTTTGCTTTGTAATCGGTTACGCCAGAAATCTCGCAATGCGTTGTGGCACCGCCCAGAGTTTCGTTGTCAATAGATTCGCCAATAGCCGCTTTTACCAAATAACTGCCAGCCAAAAAGATGCTTCCCGTTTTATCTACGATAAGCGCTTCGTCACTCATTATAGGAAGATAGGCTCCTCCGGCGACACAGCTTCCCATTACCGCTGCGATCTGAGTAATTCCCATACTGCTCATCACAGCATTGTTTCTAAAAATTCGACCAAAGTGTTCTTTGTCTGGGAAAATTTCGTCTTGCATAGGGAGGTATACCCCAGCACTATCTACTAAATATATTATTGGAAGGTTGTTCTCGATGGCAATTTCTTGCGCCCTCAAATTCTTTTTACCCGTAATAGGGAACCAGGCTCCAGCCTTTACGGTTGCATCGTTTGCGACTACAATACACTGCTTGCCTTTTATATAGCCCATCTTTACCACGACACCTCCTGAGGGGCAACCGCCGTGTTCTTCGTACATGCCTTCGCCTGCAAACGCAGCAATCTCTATACTCGGTTTTTTGGTGTCGAGCAAAAAGTCGATACGTTCACGGGCTGTCATTTTGCCTTTACTGTGATGTTTATCGATGCGGTTTTGTCCTCCTCCAAGCTTTACTTGAGCCAATCGCTTGCGTAAATCTGAACGGAGTAATTTATTGTGATCTTCGTTTTTATTGAAGTCGAGGTCCATAAAAATTCTTTTGGCTAAAGTACAAAAAGGGGTACGTACACAGCAACTAAGATGCTAATTAAAAATTAAATACCATGGAAATAGTTTCCTTGGAATATATAATTTATTTTTCTATCTTTGTACCAAATTAAAACTTATGAAAAACATAATCGCCTTTGGCGGAAGCAATAGCAAATCATCAATAAATAAACAATTGGCGGCCTATACGGCTCAGCAAATAACAGATGCGACCGTACACGTACTCGATCTTAACGATTATGAGTTGCCTTTATACGGTATAGATCTAGAACAAGAACAGGGCATACCCAACAACGCGCAGTTGTTCTTAGATAAAATAAAGCAGGCAGACGGTCTTGTAATTTCTTTGGCCGAGCATAATGGCGCTTATTCGGCGGCCTTCAAAAATGTATTCGACTGGATGTCTCGCATTGATGGCAAGCTGTGGAGCGATGTTCCTATGCTGCTCATGGCAACGTCGCCAGGAGGCAGAGGAGGAGCTACTGTATTAGACATTGCCGCGAACCGTTTCCCATATATGGGAGGGAATGTGGTTGCTACCTATTCGTTACCAATGTTTAACGCTAATTTTTCAGATAACGGAATAGTAGATTCAGATTTGGCTTCGGCTTTAGAGAAAGCCATCGCGACTTTTAAAAATGCTGTGTTTAGCTAGGAGATATGGGAGATTTAGCAAAAGAAATTCAATCGAGTTTTTCAAGTATCAAGGTAAAGGCCATGCTCAATATAATGTATACAGCGAGCTGGATTAATACCAAACAAGTAGACTTTTTTAAACCCTATGGAATTTCGCCACAACAGTATAATATATTAAGAATCTTAAGAGGTTCGGCAGCCCCTATGAGCGTTAAAAGCATTAAAGAGCGCATGATAGAACGTGCGCCTAACGCCACCAGACTCATGGACAAACTATGTGTAAAAAATTTTATAGAACGCATTCCATGTGTTGCAGACCGTAGAGTGGTTCATATCGCTATTACCGCTGCTGGACTCAAATTGTTAGCTAAAATCGATAAAGATTTTAATCAGGATTTGTTAGAAAACCTAACAGATAACGAAGCGGAGCAATTGAGTGTGTTGCTCGATAAAATTCGTTAACAGCACTCACAGAAAGAATAAGAAATGAAATACAATAACATAAAGTCAATCGGTACCAGTCCTATGGTAAATATGGGGCCTATCCAACTAAGACAACCCATACCTACGCAGGCGATAGAACAAGTAGATCCTTTCGTATTACTGCATCATTATGGGCCATATACGATCGATTTAGAAAATAATCCTTTTGATTTAGGACCGCATCCGCATCGCGGGTTTGAGCCCATTACTTTTTTGATCCAAGGAGAACAACTCCATAGAGATTCTCTAGGGAATGAGAGCATAGTGCGTGGGGGAGATGTGCAGTGGACCACCGCTGGACGCGGAATTATTCATGCAGAAGGACCTACAAAAGAATTTGTAGAAAAAGGAGGAGTGTTAGAAGGAATCCAGCTTTGGCTCAACTTGCCAGCGCATATGAAGATGATCCCCGCCAATTACCAGCATGTAAAAAAAGAAGATTTTACAAACATCCAATCAGAAGATAAAAACGTAAATATCGGGGTTGTTGCAGGACAGCTCAATCAAGTCAAAGGTAAAATTGAGACGCAAACTCCTGTAAACGCTTATATGATAGAAGCCAATGGTGAAGGATCCGTGAATGTGCCAATAGCGCCAGATCATAATGGAGTTTTGTATTTGCTTAAAGGCACAGTGCGACTTCATGATGGAAGTGTGCTAAAGGCCAATCAAAACCAATTAGCCGTTTTTGAACAAGACGGAGAAGGCTTTGGGCTCACGGCTCAAGAAGATAGTCTTCTGTTATTTTTATCTGGGATTCCATTTAAAGAAGAAATTGCCAGTTGGGGCCCTTATGTTATGAATACGCAAACAGAAATTATGGAAGCGCTTCGTGATTATCAGCAGGGCAAGATGGGGTACTTACCTGTATCTTAGTCTACTTATAAAAAACCTTTATAAAGCATCCCTCGGGATGCTTTTTTTATGCAAAAAACACGATATTTGTTGTCCTCACAAAAATAAATCAACTATGGGAATGAATAAAAACACAGTATTGGCCTGGGCAACAACCATTATGGTGGTAGTAGGTTTGGGATTAATTGCAATGGGAGCATTTAAATATGACGACGTTGCTGGCTGGGGTTTTGCTGCCGTAGGTGTTGGTTTTTTTGCCATCGCCTGGGTATTTAACGCGTTAAAAGGACGTGTATAGAATTACAAATATAAATTACTGCAATGAGCGACGATAAGAAGGTTATTTTTTCGATGTCTGGTCTAACCAAGACATTTCAAAATGCACAAACACCCGTATTAAAAAACATTTACTTAAGCTTCTTTTATGGAGCTAAAATTGGGATACTAGGTTTAAACGGAAGTGGTAAATCTACCTTGTTAAAGATAATTGCTGGGGTTGAAAAAAATTATCAGGGCGATGTGGTATTCGCACCTGGCTATTCAGTAGGCTATTTAGAGCAAGAGCCTCAATTGGACGATGAGAAAACGGTTATCGAAATTGTACGAGAAGGCGCTGCTGAGACTGTTGCAATTTTAGATGAATACAATAAGATTAACGATATGTTTGGTCTTGAAGAAGTCTATAGTGATGCCGATAAAATGGATAAGCTCATGGCCCGTCAGGCCGAATTACAGGATCAAATTGATGCTGCTAACGCCTGGGAACTAGATACCAAGCTCGAAATTGCGATGGATGCCTTGCGCACCCCAGATGGTGATAAAAAAATAGGAGTTTTATCTGGCGGAGAACGCAGAAGAGTTGCCTTATGCAGACTGTTGTTGCAAGAACCAGATGTTTTATTACTCGATGAGCCAACCAACCACTTGGATGCAGAAAGTGTTCACTGGTTAGAGCATCATTTAGCACAATATAAAGGAACTGTTATCGCAGTTACGCACGACCGTTATTTTTTAGATAATGTAGCCGGGTGGATTTTAGAATTAGACAGGGGTGAAGGTATTCCGTGGAAAGGAAACTATTCTTCTTGGCTAGATCAAAAATCAAAACGTTTGGCACAAGAGAGTAAGACAGCCTCTAAGCGTCAAAAGACCTTAGAACGAGAGCTAGAATGGGTACGTCAGGGTGCAAAAGGAAGACAAACCAAACAAAAAGCTCGTCTAAAAAACTACGATAAATTAATGAGTCAAGACCAGAAACAGCTGGACGAAAAACTCGAAATATATATTCCTAATGGCCCCCGTCTTGGTACCAACGTTATTGAGGCAAAAGGGGTTAGTAAGGGCTATGGTGAAAGACTTTTATATGAAGATTTAAACTTTAATCTTCCACAGGCAGGAATAGTGGGTATAATTGGACCTAATGGGGCTGGTAAAACCACTATTTTTAGAATGATTATGGGCGAAGAATCACCAGACAAAGGTGAGTTTATTGTTGGGGAGACAGCTAAGTTGGCCTATGTAGATCAAAAGCACTCAAATATAGACCCAGAAAAATCTATTTGGCAAAACTTTAGCGATGAACAAGAGTTAGTCATGATGGGAGGGAAGCAGGTTAATTCTCGTGCCTATTTAAGTAGGTTTAATTTTTCTGGAAGCGAGCAAAACAAAAAAGTATCGCTGTTGTCAGGGGGTGAGCGAAATAGGCTTCATCTTGCCATGACACTAAAAGAAGAAGGCAATGTGCTCTTACTCGATGAGCCTACCAACGACTTAGATGTGAATACCCTGCGCGCTCTTGAAGAAGGGCTCGAAAATTTTGCTGGTTGTGCTGTAGTAATTTCTCACGACCGATGGTTTTTGGACAGAATATGTACTCATATTTTGGCTTTTGAAGGAGATAGTCAAGTCTACTTTTTCGAGGGAGGATTTAGTGATTACGAAGAGAATAAAAAACAGCGATTGGGTGCAGATGTTATGCCTAAGCGTATTAAGTACAAAAAATTAATTCGTTGATCGACTTATCTAACATCGAATCGATTGCTTTTGATGCAGACGATACGCTTTGGGTAAACGAACCCCTTTTTAGAGAAGCAGAGGCGGCGTTTTGCAAGCTAATGACGCCATACATCGATTCCGAGGCTTGCAACAAAATTCTTTTTGATTACGAAATGAAGAACCTGCCCATGTATGGGTATGGCATCAAACCCTTCGTGCTTTCTTTAATCGAGTGCGGGATGGACATCTCTAAACAAAACCTACCAAATCACACCATCGCTCAAATAATCGATATAGGCAAAACGATGCTCGATGCACCTGTTCAAGTACTCGACGGAATAGAAGAATCACTCAAGGCCTTATCTGGCAAGTATCGTTTGGTTATGGCGACAAAGGGCGATTTACTCGATCAAGAACGAAAGTTGGTAAAATCGGGTTTGGAACAGTATTTTCATCATATAGAGATCGTATCAGATAAAACCCCCAAGCAGTATACCAAACTGATGAATCATTTGGATGTCACTCCCGATCAGTTTTTAATGATTGGCAATTCTGTAAAGTCAGATATTTTACCCGTATTAGAGGCAGGAGCCTTTGCGGTGCATATTCCTTTTCATACCACTTGGGCCCACGAAGTAGCAAAAGAACCCATCGAGCACGAGAGATTTGCAACATTTGAGACAGCTACAGCCTTAACGGCTATTTTATGATACGCCCAAAAGCTTTTTGTATTCCTCTAGATATTGTTCTCGACTAGCCAAACCATTGGTTCCACCGTTTATCATTTTAGTAACCATTACCACATCGTCTTGATCTGCATATTTATTGATGTTTCTGCTTTTCCAAAACCAGCAAGCAGAGGCTAAGGCATATTGTGGAGTCGCTACTTGAGCTGGATTGTTAACGGCGTCAATCTTTGCACTACTGCCAAAACTGGCGTAGTTATCTTTGCCTGTTAATTGAATCAATCCGCGTCCGCGATATTTATAGCCATCCCCACTCGCTTCATTGCCGTTTCCCAGGCGATTTGCATATACTTTGTTGGCAATTTTTTCTGGCTGCCGTGCATAGGCTTGGGCAGCCGCCAAAGTCGGAAAGTACTTTCTAAATACTGCATATAGCGCATTGGCAGAATAGTTTAAGTTCTCAATGGTGTATTTAAAGCCTCCACTTTCTTGAGTGATTTGTGCCAAAAACTGGGCTTGTCTTAGCGGTGTATTAATATCGTATGCAGGTAAAACTTTATCAAACAGACCGATATATTTACTCGCATAAATCCAATTTACATCTGGAATAATACTCTTAAACTGGCTCTCTTGAATCATTTTAGTTAGTTAGCATTAGGAGCGAAAATCGCCTTGACTTTTTCTATAATAGCCTGTAATACACTAAAAATAGCATCAGAAGAAAAGCCTCCTATTAAGGCCAAAATACTTTTGTTAAACAGATTCACGCCTTCTGGATCACTGGTGTAAAGACTAATGATTTCTGACATAATCAACCCAGCAATCACACCCAAAACTATTAAGGCGATATAATAAATTGAGTCTTCGGGCACGAGCGTCCCTTTTTTTACAGAAGAGCTTACACTTTTTAACAGATAAAAGGTAACACCCAAGCCAGAGACCGACGCCAAGAACGCTAGATTGATTAGCAAGGAGATACCGTCATTATTTAATACGCCCAAGTCTAGTGAATCGTTGTTTACTTGTGGAGAAAGCGCGGTTAACACAAAGGCAATCAGAAAAAACAGAGATAACATTATCAAGTTTCTGATTAAAGGCATTTTTGCAAATAGCGATTTTTTAGAATCGTCCGAATACAACCCCCTCGTATAGTTTATCGATTTAGGTGTGGCAGGAGCCACATTTTTGCTCATCAAGTTATGAGCATTAATCAGTTCGTCTACACTGCTATTTTGCACCAGACCAATAACATCGGTGTTTATGTTGATTCCGTTGCGAGAAGCATAAACGAGCATCGAATTAATTTCTTGACTGAGTTTGCCTACAACTTCTGACGAAATTCCTGCATTTTCGGTAACGGTAGCAGCTTTGGCGGTGGGAGTTTTTGATTCCATAGTTTAGGATTTTGTACAATCCGAAAACTAAGCATAACTGCCATGCCAAAACCCAGTGTTTTCCCCTGTTTTACAATTCGCTTTATTCTCTTCCGACAAGAAGGCGCTTGGTAACTAACTGCCCGTCAATTTCTAGTTTAACCAAGTAAACCCCATGAGGCATCGATGTAAGAGAAATTTTTAAGGCCTCCGCTTCTTGCTGAATTTGATTCGGTTTTACTTGCTGAACCAGTCTTCCTTGCAAGTCTAAAATTGTGATATTTTTTGCTTCTTCTCCTTTAGGTAATCGTAGCCAAAAAGTAGCTGTGGCCGGATTGGGATATAAAACGATATTCTCGGCTAACGAATTCTCTGGTATGCTTAATACAAGTTGATCCATATCGTAGCTATGTATAGAACGCCCGAAGGTACCTGCAAATAGTGTATTGGTCGGCTTATGAATCTTAAGGTCTCTAACGATTGTAAGCGGTAGATTATCTCCTAACATGTCCCAGCTATCGCCTTCGTTTTCTGAATACCATACTCCTAAATCCGTGGCTACAAAGAGTACGTTTTCTGTGTTATCTCGAACGATATCATTTACAGGAATGCCAGGCAAGTTACCAGAAATGTCTATCCAGTTTATTCCGCCATCAATACTTTTAAACACATGAGGGTCGTAATCCAACAGGCCAAAACCCGAGAATGTCACATAGATAATGTTATCACTATCTGGAGAAATAGCTAAAGAAGTTACATATCTATCGGGAAGGCCAGCACTGATGTTTTCCCAGTTGCTGCCACCGTCAAAGGTTACATACACATTGCCATCGTCACTACCAGTATAAAAGACGTTTAGATTATTATAAGAGGCTGCGATGGCTGTTATGGTGCCATACGAAAAGGCACCGCTAGGGTGCTCGCCATCTGTTAAATCTGGACTGATGGCACTCCAAACAGCAGAATTGTCAGAAATATACAAGCGATTGGTTCCGCAGAGCACTTTATTAGAATCAAAAGGAGATAAAATTACAGGAGTATTCCAGTTACGTCTGTCACTGGGATTGATGCCTGTTGTGGCATTAGAAAAACTGGCACCACCATTTATGGAGCGACCTAGATTCCCAAATTGAGATTCGACATAAATAAAATTATTGTCGTTAGGGTCTACATTCACATGAAAGCCGTCACCTCCCCAAATTGGCGTATAATCGCTTAATCCGCCAGTAGTTGTTCTAATGGTGTTGTTATCTTGTGTTCCTCCGTAAAGACGTTCTGGCTGGCTAAAGTCTACTTCTATATTATAAAACTGCGTGATAGGCAGGTTTTCGAATTTATTCCAAGTGAGCCCACCATTGCTTGAAGTATAGGCGCCGCCATCGTTTCCGGCAAGTATAAAATTTGGATTGGTGTTAGAATACTCTATCGCATGATGGTCTACGTGCATGCCTGTAACGCTGGTCCAACTGGTTCCGCCATTGGAGGTTCTGTAAAGGCGTTGGCCTAATACATACACTTCGTCCGGGTCTGTAGGATGTACGCGTACATTACCAAAATACCAGCCAAAAGATGAATTTACATCTGCGATATCTGCCAAGGCGACTAAGGCCCAAGTGTCTCCATTGTCTTCTGATTTATAAAGCCCGTCAAAGGTGTTGGTTATTTCGTTGGCTGTATAGCTTGCATAAATGATAGAAGGATCAGATTCAGAGATTGCAAGTCCGATTCTTCCGGTATCAGTAGCAGGGGCCGGGAGTCCTCCCCCCAAAAGATCCCAGGTGGTTCCGCCGTCTGTCGATCTGTGAATCGCCGAGGTCACTCCGCCATAATCTCGTTGCCAGGGCTTGCGTGTGCGTTCCCACATGGCTGCAAATAATATATCTGTGTTTACAGGATTCATCACTACATCGATAGCTGCCGTAGAATCGGTCACGAACAATACACGTTCCCAATCGTCACCCCCGTTTAGGGTTCTGTAGATTCCCCTTTCGGAATTATAACCATAAAGTGTTCCTGTGGCCGCTGCAAAAACACGGTCTGAATCGGCAGGGTCTACCACGATGCGCCCAATATGGTCGCTTCCTGCTAGGCCTTTGTTCTCCCAGGTAGTACCCCCATCGTCTGATCTGTAAATTCCATCGCCAAAAAAGGCTCCCGAAGTGGCACTGCCGTTGGCCTCGCCGGTACCTACATAGATTCTATTGGCATCGCTGGGAGCGATAGTAATGTTACCTATCGAAGGCTGTCCAATCTGGTCAAAAATGGGAGTCCAATTAGTTCCTCCATCGGTGGTTTTAAAAACGCCGCCTACGGCCGTTGTGACAAACATAACATTGTCACTGTCTGGCGAAATGGCCACATCTGTAATTCGTCCGCCAGTGTTAAGAGGACCTTCTAAAACCCATTCATCGCTTCCTCCAGACTTTTCACTGAGGCGCTGTTGTGCTTGTTGTTTTGCCCTTCGCATGTTCTTTTTATTGAACACATTGTTGGGATATGCCCGCTGATTATACATATACTCGTTGGGATATGTTTTAGTATCTCTTTGTGTTGAATCAGAAGTAGTCGAATCTGCAGTGGTTAAATAGATGGTAAACACTGCTGCAAGGCCAAGCCCTAGTAGTATAAGTTTTCTCATAGCAATAGAGAGTAAGTTTATTTATAATTACTAAAGATACAAATTAGCTACCTTTAGCCTTAAAATTTTTACTATGCGTTTATCAATCACTGTTTTATTGCTGGCTTGCTTTTTTGTTTCGACGGCTCAATCCAAGAAAAATTTTGAACCTCTTGATGTCTTTGCTTTAGAATATGCAAACGACCCTCAAATAAGCCCTGACGGGACTTGGGTAGTGTATAGACGAACTGGTTTTGATATCATGAAAGATCGCTCTAAGGGCGATTTATGGCTCGCAAAAACCGACGGGAGCTTGCATCAAAAATTAATTAGCAGAGAAGGCAGCGGGCGACAGGCAAGATGGTCGCCTAGCGGAGACAGAATTGCTTTTGTGAACAGTACAGACGAGGGAAGCGAGCTATTTGTATGGTGGCAAAACTCAAAGACCACCGCCAAACTCACGCAATTAGAGAAGAGCCCTTCTAATTTGAGTTGGTCGCCAGATGGCAAGTGGATTGCTTTTACGATGAAGGTGGCACAAAAACCACCGGTAATCGCAAAGTTGCCTGCAAAACCCAAAGACGCAAAATGGGCACCAGCCGCGCGTATTACAGATAGATTAAAGCACGAAGCAGATGGGGCTGGTTATATCGCACCAGGGTTTACCCATATTTTTGTAGTGCCTTCTAATGGAGGTGCAGCGCGTCAAATAACCTCGGGCAACTTTAATCATAGTGGCTCGCTTAGCTGGACCCCAGATGGCAATAGCATTCTTTTTTCTGCCAACAGAAACGACGATTGGGAATACGATTTTAGAAATTCTGAGGTGTATTCGGTAGGCGTTGGTAATGGAGTAATCAAACAACTAACCACCGCGAATGGACCAGACCGCAGTCCAAAAGTTTCGCCAGACGGTAAGAAAGTTGCTTATTTAGGGTTTGTAGATAAGGTGCAAACCTATCAAGTGACGCAGCTTAGAATCATGAATATAGATGGTAGTGATTCCAAAGAGATTTCGCTTGATTTTGATAGGAGTATTAAAAATATTTCGTGGAGCCCAGATTCGTCTCAGCTCTATTTTATGTACGACGATAAGGGCACAACCAAGTTGGCTACAATTTCGCAAAGCGGAAAAATAAAAGACATTATTGATCAAATAGGAGGCACTACCTTAGGAAGACCTTATGCTAGCGGGAGTTATACGGTTTCTAATAACGGAACCATCGCATACACGGCCTCGCGGCCTACTCGTCCAGCAGAATTGGCTGTACTAAAAAAAGGAAGCAAAACCCCAAGCATATTGACTGGATTAAACGACGAGCTATTGGACTTTCGCAGTTTGGGCGAGGTAGAAGAAATCTGGTACAAATCTAGTTTTGACGGACGAGATGTACAGGGCTGGGTGGTGTACCCTCCAAATTATAATAGCGCAACTAAGTATCCTTTGTTGGTAGAAAATCACGGAGGCCCCATCTTAAATTATGGCGACCGTTTTTCTGCAGAGATTCAGCTATATGCAGCTGCTGGTTATGTAGTGTTTTACCCTAATCCAAGAGGGAGTACAAGTTATGGCGAAGAATTTGGCAACCTATTGTTTAATAACTATCCCGGCGAAGATTATAACGATGTTATGGACGGAGTAGATGCACTTATAGCTAAAGGGGTTGCACACGAAGACAAACTCTATGTTACCGGCGGTAGCGCTGGCGGAATCATGACGGCATGGATGGTTGGTAAAAACAATCGATTTGAAGCTGCTGTAGTCGCAAAACCTGTAGTTAACTGGATAAGTAAAACCTTGGTGGCAGATAATTATTATGGTTACGCTAACAGTAGATACCCAGGGCAACCTTGGGAAAACTTTGAAGGCTATTGGAAGTTTTCGCCATTGTCGCTAGTGGGCAACATAGAAACACCGACCATGGTTATGGTAGGGATGAACGACCTTAGAACACCACCTAGTGAGGCCAAGCAATTGTACCATGCGCTTAAACTGCGTAAAATCGAAACGGTGTTGGTAGAAATTCCAGAAGCTTCTCACGGAATAGCGGCCAGACCAAGTAATTTGATAAGCAAAGTGGCACATACTTTGGCTTGGTTCCAAAAGTACAAATAGCTTATTGGGTCACTACTTTTAGCGTTTTTTTATCTCTAAAATACTTTATGATTCTAAAGGCAAGAAGGTGTGTAATCGCTAGTACGAGAGCGGTTTCGGCAAATGTTTCGCCTAAATAACCATTTAAAAAATTTCTGTTTTCTGGGTCTGCAACCTTCCAGATTTCTAAGGAAACTACAAAGGTAATCCATGACAAAAACCGAATTCCCATTCGTTTATATCGCTGCTCTATTTCTCGCAGCATATAATGTGCTAAAAGCATAATGCCTAAAGATGGTAAGCTGAGCAATAAGAAGATCCATCCAAAGACAATCCAAGCCTCAATATTTTTTGCCTGCATAAAATGTAACACCAACAAATAAGCCACTAAAAATAGTGCCAATTGAATGGTCCAAAACAGAAAAATATTATCCCAAGTGAATACTTTTTTATTCTGCATACCAGTCGAGTTGAGTTACGGTAATGTCTTTGTTTCCTGCATTTACCAAAGATTTAAATTTGGCAACATCGCTTTTACCATTTGCGCCTCTATAGTGATATGGGTACACGGTTTTAGGTGCAAACTCTAGTACTGCATCGGCGGCGGCTTCTACGGTCATAGTGTAAGGGAGGTTCATGCATACGAAGGCGATATCGATGTCTTTTAATGCTCGCATTTCTGGAATATCTTCTGTGTCGCCAGAGATGTAAATACGCATTCCGTCACTCTCAATCACATAGCCATTGCCTCGGCCTTTTACATGTTTGTTTTTATCTTCTTCTCTTAAATTATACATGGGGATGGCCGTCACCGAAATGTCTTTATACTTCTTGGTGTCTCCATTGTTTAGTATGGTAAGGTTTCCGGGTAGTTCTCCATCTAATTTATCACTACATGCCTGTGGCATCATTATTACGGTTTCGCCAGAAGATTTTAAGCCTATTACCTCTTGGTTAAAGTGATCTCCGTGAAAATCTGTCACTAATACCAAGCCTGGTATACCTTCGTATTTACTTGTTTCTCCTACAGGGTCTACATATATAGTGGTGCCATTGATTTCTAGCATCATGGAGGCATGTGATACGGGCGTGAGCTTAAAAGAGGTTTTGTCTACAGCGGCATCGGTAAATTTCTCTGTGGTTTGAGAAACCGTGGTTTTATTCGTCTGCTCATCTTTGCAAGAGATGCTCATAAGAAGCAGTAACACCAATGCGTATTGGAATTTAAACATGTTTTAGTTTTTAGGGATGGTTAGGAACGTGAAAGATACTAAGAAAGAAGCAAAATTTAGAACAACTCTTAAAGCTTTAAGAACATTTTAATATTGCTTCGCTCGTAGGGATTGTCTGGTGCCAGCGGAATTTCTTCAAACCCATATTTACGATAAATATGTATAGCGTTTTCTAAAATCTTGTTGGAATACAGCAGCAGGCCACCCCATTTTTGAGCTTTTGCGAAATCTATACAATGCTCCATGAGTTGTTGCCCGATTCGCTTACCGCGTGCCGCTGGAAGTACAGCCATTTTGGTGAGTTCAAAGATATTGTTGTCCATTTTTAAAAGCGCCACAGTACCTAAAACGGTTTGGTTTTCTAGCACAAAAAAGATATGACCCCCGGGTTTTATAATGTACTGTTCTGGGTTGCTCAACACTTCGTTATCAAAGGCTTCTACATAAAAATAGGTTTCTAACCATTCAATATTTAGGCTCTTAAAATGAGCTGCGTATAAAGCGTCATATGGGACTATACGAATCGCCATGGGCTACATTTTTTCGTCTACTAAAGCGATGGTTTCTTGTTCAATTTGTAATGCGGCTTGATATAGATTTTCTGCCTTAGCTAGTATATCGTCTGCAAATTTGCGGTCTTTGATGTCTTTGGCATTGATGCGTACATTAAAATAAGCCCCTAAAACAGCGGTCTTTGCGCATAAAATTCCAACGGCAGCATCACTAAGCGAACTCTGTAAACCGTCTGTTAGCATGGCTTGCATTACTTCCATAGAATCGCGAGCGGTTTGCATTACCTCAAAAGGAATTTCGGTTGCATACTTTGTGGCATTTTCGATGGCTTCTTTTCTGGCCTCGACCTCTTCTGGACTGTCTTTGGGCATTCTAAAGCCATCAACGATTTTATTAAATGCATTGGTGTCTTCGTCTACTAGATAAAGGAGTTTGTTTTTATAAGCTTGTCCTTTTTGAGCCCATTCAGAGAAAAATTCCCAACGGTCGTCCCAACCCGCTTTGTGTGCAGATAGGTTGGCAACCATGGTGCCTAGCGCAACTCCCAGAGTCCCGACATAGGCTGCTATCGAACCTCCGCCCGGCGCCATAGATTCTCCTGCAGTCTCGTCTGCGAAATCGTCTAGCTTAAAATCGACCAGCTTTTTGCCCTCTGTTTGGAGCATGTATTCGATTATTTTTTCTTGCGGAATAAAGGGTTTTAAATCGTCTAAGCCCAATGACTTTATCGCAATCTTAATTTTTTCGCTTTCAGAAACACCTAGAGATCTCTCTTGTTTAACTAGAAAGTAATCTGCCGCATCGAGCATTGCCTGTAAGGGTACTAAACCAACGAGTTCTGACCCCGTAACGCGTAAACCACGCTTAAGAGCAGATTTACAACTCTCATCAAAGGCCTCGTGCATTGAGGTAATAGAAATATTAGTAAGATTATAAGAGATTTGTGCAATGCCATATTCGTCTATATACCAACCAATACCTTTTACTGCTTTAAGTTTACCAGGGATTCTTTCTGGTTCTCCGTTGGCATCTAATACCTTTTTACCTGTAATTGGGTTTCCTTCTCTTTTGATTCGGCCTGCTTCTCTTACATCGAAGGCAATGGCATTGGCCCTTCTGGTAGATGTAGAGTTGAGGTTTACGTTGTAGGCGATTAAAAAGTCACGAGAAGAGATGGCGGTAGCACCTGTTTTTGCAACACTAGCAGAAAATGTCGCAGGGCCAAAATCTGGCTTCCAAGCTGGATCACTCAGTTTGCTAGATAAGCCTTCGTATTCGCCGGAGCGACAATTAGAGAGATTCTTGCGTTTTTCTTCTGTAGCGGCAGCCTCGTAAAAATAGCCCGGAATACCTAGCTCTTTGCCTATACGCTGACCCAATGAATGAGCGTACGTAGCAGTTTCTTCTAAGGTGATATTTGCGATAGGTACCAAAGGGCAAACGTCTGTAGCGCCAAAACGCGGGTGTTCGCCCGTGTGTGTGCTCATGTCAATGAGTTCGGCAGCTTTCTTAATGAGTAAAAATGCAGCTTCTATAACAGGCTGGGGCTCACCAACAAAGGTAATAACCGTCCTATTGGTTGCTTTTCCAGGGTCTACATCGAGCAATTTAACCCCTTCTACGGTTTCTACGGTTTTTGCAATTTCCCGAATTTTTTGAGCGTCGCGTCCTTCGCTAATATTAGGGACACATTCTATGAGTTGTTTTTGCATCTGCTGAATTTTGAAGGGTCAAATGTACGAAGTCGAATTTATATTTCTGTTCCGTTAATGATAACTTTATCGATCATATTACTGCCAAAAGCATAGGGCATAAAACCAATTGAAGGCATTTTTTTTGTGATGATTACACTGCCTGCTTTTCCTTTGGTAATGCTGCCGTGTGTTTTTTCTAATCCCATGGCGTAGGCACCGTTTATCGTTGCCGCATTAATGGCTTCTTCTGGGGTAAGCCTCATTTTTATACAAGCGGCCGCCACTACAAAATTCATGTTTCCGTTAGGGGCAGAACCAGGATTATAATCTGTAGCGATGGCCAAGGGCAGGCCTGCATCGATAAGTTGCCTAGAGGGCGTATACGGAATGCTCAAAAAGTAAGAACAGCCAGGCAGTGCCACGGGAATGGTATCACTTCCTTTTAATGCATCGATATCTTCTGGGTTAAGTACTTCTAAATGATCTACACTTAAGGCATCGTGTTTAACTGCCGCAGCGATTCCGCCTATGGCGTTAAATTGATTCACATGCACTTTGGGTCGTAAACCATAGGTTTTAGCAGCGCTTAATAATTGTTCCATATCGGCTACAGAAAAATAACCTTCTTCGCAAAATACATCGATATAATCTGCCAATTCTTCTCTAGCGATCTTAGGCAAAATCTCCTGGATTACATGAGCCACATAACTAGCAGAAGTTTCAAAATTTTGAGGCAAGGCATGGGCGCCTAAAAAGGTGGTTTTAATAGCTACCGGGAAGTTTTCGCCTAACTCCTGTGCCACTCGTAGCATCTTAGCCTCTGCTTCTAGGGTAAGACCGTAACCGCTTTTAATCTCGATGGCACCGGTTCCTAAACGCATTACTTCTTTTAGGCGTTCGCTTGATTGCAGGTACAGATCTTCTGGCGAAGTGATCTGTAATTTTTTTGCCGAATTGAGAATGCCTCCCCCAGAGGCAGCTATCTCTTGATAACTCGCACCATTGATGCGTTGCACAAATTCTCCTTCCCGATTGCCCGCATACACCAAATGCGTGTGCGAATCACACCAGGTTGGTAAGACATAGGCATCGGTGGCATCTATCTTTTTTACAGTACCCAACTCGGGCAGATCGCTCATAGTACCAAAACTATCTATTTTATCGCCCTTAATTAGCAACCATGCATTGTCTATAGCTGGAAGTTGCTTCATGGCGGCACCTTTTACAACAGCCTCGTCGCTGTCGCGGATTTGTAGTAGTTGTTTGATATTGGTTATTAAGATCATGGTGATGCGCTGGTATTTTACGTAAAGATAAGAAAGCTAAGGAGTAAATAAATTCTAAAACCCCGTGATTTTTTGATTAAACACAACTGTTTTTTCTAGGCGGAATTTTCGTAATTTAGAACCAATTAATTCTGCAAGCGATGAAACCAAAAAGCAAAGGCCTAAATACAATTTGTACCCATGTAGGCGAAATTCACGACGAACAATTTCAAGGAGCGATATCACCTATTTATATGTCCAGCTCTTATGCCTACGAAAATGTAGATGTAAAAAGATATCCGCGCTATTTTAATACGCCCAATCAAGAGGCTTTATCTAAAAAAATTGCTCAGCTAGAAAAGTGCGAAGCGGGAATGATATTTGGGAGTGGTATGGCTGCTGTAAGCACGACCTTGCTCGCTTTTTTAAATGCAGGCGATCACATCGTACTACAACAGTCTCTTTATGGCGGAACCTATAATTTTGTGGTAGAAGAGTTCGAGAAGTTTGGTATAGAATATAGCTTTACTAAGGGTTTGGCAAAAGAAGATTTTGCAAGAGAAATCAAAGCTAACACTAAGGTTTTATATGTCGAGACTCCATCGAATCCGCTCATGAAAGTTACAGATTTGACCATGGCATCGCAATTGGCCAAGCAGCATAATTTGGTGAGTATGATAGACAATACTTTTGCCTCGCCTATCAACCAGACTCCTGTCGATTTTGGCATAGATATTATGATTCACAGCGCAACTAAATATATGGGTGGCCATAGCGACATCTGCGCGGGAGCGGTTGCTTGTAGCCAAGCCCACATGGAGGTAATTTGGAACAAAGCCAAAAACCTGGGAGGCAGCTTGAGTGACTTTATGGTTTGGATGTTAGAACGTAGTATGAAAACCATGGTACTTCGCGTTAAGGCCCAAAACAAGAATGCTAAAAAGATGGCCAAATGGCTTGAAAAACACCCGATGGTAGGTAAAGTGTACTATCCAGGACTAAAGTCTCATGAAGATTATAAGTTGGCAAAAAAGCAAATGAGCGGTTATAGCGGTATGATGTCGTTCGATTGTATAGAAGGAGTCGATGCGACAGCCTTTATGCAGGCACTCCAATTGATTAAACCTTCGATGAGTTTGGCTGGGGTTGAGTCTACGATGTTATCGCCAGCAAAAACTTCACACGCTTTATTATCGCCAGAAGCAAGAGCAGAGCAGGGGATAAGCGATGGTTTGATACGTTTTTCTGTCGGAATCGAAGAAGTCGCAGATTTGCAAGAAGATATTGAGCAAGCCTTTGCCACAGTGGTAAAAGGGAGTTTACAATTACAATAACAAGAATTTGAAGTTAGATATATTAGCTATCGGGGCGCATCCCGACGATGTAGAATTAGGTTGTGGAGCAACGCTGGCAAAAGAGATTGCCGCAGGTAAAAGAGTAGGTATTCTTGATTTGACTCGAGGCGAATTAGGCACTCGGGGCACGCCAGAGATTAGGGACAAAGAAGCCATAGCGGCCGCAAAAATTTTAGGTGTAGCGTTTCGAATAAACTTAGACTTGGGGGATGGGTTTTTCGAAAACAACAAAGCTAATCAGCTCAAAATAATCGAGGTAGTTAGAAAGTATCAACCAGAAATCGTCTTGTGCAATGCATTAGACGACAGGCATATAGATCATGGCAAAGGTAGCAAGCTTGCTAGCGACGCCTGTTTTTTAAGCGGTTTGCGCCGAATCGAGACCACTTCTAATAACGACCCACAGGAGGCTTGGCGACCTAAGCGCGTATATCATTATATTCAATGGAAGAACCTAACGCCAGATTTTGTGGTAGATGTCACAGGGTTTATTCAGAAAAAGCTTGATGCGGTGTTTGCTTATGAGAGCCAGTTTTACAAAGCAGACGCGAACGAGCCCATAACGCCTATCTCTAGCACTAATTTTAAAGACAGCATTAGCTATCGCGCTCAAGATTTGGGGCGCTTAATTGGCACAGAATATGCAGAAGGATTTAACGTAGAAAGGTTTGTGGGAGTAAATTCGCTAGACGATTTAATTTAGAATTTCTTTTAAATAGTTATTGCGAAGCGAAATGAAAGTGATTATATTTGCATCCGCAATACTAAAATATTGCAAGTTACACGGTGGTTGTAGCTCAGTTGGTTAGAGCGCTGGTTTGTGGTACCAGAGGTCGCCGGTTCGAGACCGGTCTTCCACCCAAAAAGCCTTCACAGTTTGTGAGGGCTTTTTTTGTATCTCTATTTTACGTTAAAGAACTATCTTTATAAGATATGCGTCTATATTTAAAAATTGGTTTGTTTTTTGGTCTGTTTATTTGCTTCGGGAATTTATTTGCTCAAGAACAAGATCCGTTAGAAAAATACATGCAATGTGTTTACGACTTTTGCGTCGATGGAGGCGCAGAAATTAAGAATGCGATAGCCGAATACGATCAATTATTGGTCAACGAAAATATCCTAACCGATGCTTCTGGGGCAGGTTATATTGCGTTTTTTGAAGCGATGGTAGAAAACAACGCCGTAGTCTTTAGCCCGTCTGTCACATTCTCCAGTGTGGTACAAGGGGTACAAAATAACCCAAGTGACGAATACAGGGCGTGTCAGGAACAGGTGCTCACCGAATATCCAGAAGCTCTCTATAAATTACAACTCATTGGTGAGGCTACAAATCCATTTGCCTTAGACACTGCTGTTACTCCGGCTAGTTTTGGTCACGTCGTGCTGCAGGAGCTTAGCGCAGAAGATTTTGAGCTTGATTTTTATCGAATTGGGATGTTAATGATGGTCGAATCATTTAGAACATCCAAAGATGCTGGAATTACACAAATACCGCCACCGCCACCGCCACCACCGCCATCTCCCGACGAAGTTGAGGAGGTTGTTGCTTTAACAGTTTTACTTACGAAAAATGATGAGTTGTATTTGGGCGAAAAGAAAGCCACTTTAAATGATGTTAGAGATTTAACGTATTCCTTTTTATATGAGTACGAAGCAAAAACCGCTATTGTATTGAAGTATGATTCTAAAGCGAATTATGATCGATATACTGAGCTCAAAGGAGTGGTCACTGATATGATTTTTAAAGTGCGCCAAGAATATACCATAAAGCAATACGGTGTTTCTTTTGAACAGCTAAGAGAAGAAGAACAGGCTTTGGTAAAAAACAAATTTCCCAACCGCATTATCGACGTTCAAATAGATTAATAGAAAATCAGGCGTTTTTACCTATATGATTTGTTGGAGGTGATAGGTATTTTTAACAAGTAAAAATCCCTAACGTATGCAAACAACTGATTCAACCAAAACAAAATACCTTGATCGCGTAAAGCTTCCGCTCACTTTTGATGCTCAAAAAATGTTTACAGAATTCGAAGCATTAAAAAACGAGCAGTTCGAATATTATAAAGTGGTTCCGCTTCGATCTCCAGCCCATTTGGTAGATACCTCGTTGCCTTTTCCGCCACCGGCAGACGACTACGCAGATGGCTCTTGGACAGAGTGGCTAGACACGCCAGAGGCAATCAAATCACCTTATTTGACCAGCGTAATTGATTTCTTTAAAGAGCATACAACCGTCACCTTGGTGCGATTGTTACGTTTGGCACCTAATAGTGTGGTAAAAGAACATACAGATCCAACTTTGGGATTAGAGGTAGAGCGATCTGTGGTCAGACTCACAATTCCGGTTTTTAATGCTCCTGGAGTAGAGTTTTACCTAAATGATTCCATAGTACCCATGCATCCAGGAGAATGCTGGTACCTGCGCCTTACCGACAAACACCGAGTATTAAATAATAGCGACCAAGAAAGAATTAATCTCACCATTGATATGATTCCAAACGAATGGGTGGTGAATCTTATAAGCGAAGCAATGGGTGCATAATAAACTTGAGTTGCTTACCTTTAAGCAGAATTATAACTAGTTAAAATGCTCCAGACGTTAAACAATCTTTTTACACGAGACTTAGACCGTTTGTCTCAAGAAATCTCCGCTTATAATAGCGAAGCCGATTTATGGCTAACCCCTGAAGGCATTAGTAATTCGGCAGGTACTTTGAGTTTACATTTAATAGGCAACCTAAACCATTTTATCGGAGCCTGCCTTGGCGATACAGGATATGTGCGACAGCGTGATAAAGAGTTTACAGATCGTGGCGTAGCAGTGTCTAAAATGGTTGAAGATATTGAAGAAGTTAAAGCGGTTATAAGTCAGACCTTATCAAAATTGAATGATGCACAATTGACAGCCGACTTTCCTATTAACGTGTTTTCGGATCAACAAAAAGTGACCATTGGTTTTATGCTCACGCATCTAGCAGGGCATTTAAACTATCATTTAGGGCAAATTAACTATCATAGGCGATTGCTCGCTTAGGATAGCAAAAAAGCCCAGCGATTGCCGGGCTATTAAATATCTAAGTCAACTATTCTATTCTGTGGCTTTGTCTGCCGTGATTCGGCCTTCGCGATTGGCTACTTCCCATGCTGTCAAAAATACTAGTTGGGCACGCTTTGCCATTAAATCGTACTCGATTTTGTCTGGAGTATCTGTGATTTGGTGGTAATCGTCGTGGGTTCCGTTAAAGTAAAAGATAATTGGAATATTGTTTTTTGCGAAGTTGTAATGGTCACTACGGTAGTAAAAACGATTAGGATCGTTCTCGTCGTTATAGGTATAGTCTAATTCTAGATTTACATATTTTTTATTGACCATCTCAGAAACATCATGCAACTCTTGGCTTAGCTTATCACTCCCGATAAGATATACATAATCCGGATTGTCTTTTTTGTCTGGGTCAATACGACCAATCATGTCTATATTAAGATTACATACCGTATTTGCTAACGGGAGCAAAGGGTTGTCTGTGTAGTAGCGAGAACCATATAGGCCAATTTCTTCGCCAGTTACGTGTAAAAATAGAATAGACCGCTTTGGCCCATTGCCATCTTTAACCGCCATCTGAAATGCTTCTGCCATTTCTAATAAGCTTACCGTACCAGAACCATCGTCGTCTGCCCCGTTGTAGATGTTACCATCCTTGTCCTTACCAACATGGTCATAATGTGCAGAGACTACAATTACCTCGTCTGGCTTTTCTGAACCCTTGATGTAGGCAACAATATTCTCTGAATCTTTTGGCTCTCTCGATCTTTTAAAATACTCCTTCGGAATTGGTTGAGAATAATTGTCTTTCTCGATGGGTCCGACGATGCCTTGCGCTTTGTAAAAATTAGTTAAATAATCTGCAGCCATTTCTAGTCCAGGAGAACCCGTCATACGACCTTCCATTTTGTCGTCTGCGATAATGTATAAGTGCTTGCTAAGGTCCTCTGCAGTAATGCTATTTGCATAGTCTACATTGGTTTTTGCTTTTGCAGCATTGCTCGTGCTACTGCCATTTTGAGCAGGGCCACAGGTGATTGCGAATACAGATAGCAGCGCAACAAAGGAAAGTTTCATAAGATGTGATTTATTATAAGCTGTAAATATAACTTAAAGCATAGCAATCAATTGTGAAAATTTTGTGAAAACACTTTTAAAAAATGCCGATTTTTCTTCGATGTACAAAAAAACCGTTTTATATTTGCAACCGCCTAAGGAGAAATGGCAGAGTGGTCGAATGCGGCAGTCTTGAAAACTGTTGAGGGTCACACCTCCGGGGGTTCGAATCCCTCTTTCTCCGCAAAAGAAAACCCACAACGAAAGTTGTGGGTTTTTTGTTTTATAAGGCGTAGGAAGCTTGCTTCCTTAAGCCGATTAAAACAAAAAACACAAAGAGCGAAGCTCGTTGTAGGTTTTTATGCTTGCCCAGGATTGCCTTTTGGGACCAATCGCATCGCGATTGAATCCTCATATTGGCCTTCCGCTACCGCAGGTAACAAACTCAAATATCTACAAGACATTTGGTTTTCTTCAAAAACATTGTTTGTTAATGCCCAGGATTGCCTTTTGGGATCATTTTCGAAGCAAATGAATCCCTTCAAGTATATCTGAATTGATTTTTGATTTTAAGATGCCAAACCTGAAAGGCTTGAAAGTTGTATTTGCAGTATAGGTTATGAGGGAAAACTCATCCCTCTTTCTTCGCAAGCATAGCATGAAGCATTTTACCTTCAGGTTTTCTTTTGAAAATGAATTAATATTTGAGCTTAACGAATCGGGGGGAAACTACATTTCCCCTCCCAAATTTAAATTACACTTTTTCGCTACATTAAAGAAGTACTGTTTGCAGGAATTTATAAATATATAATTAATGCCTCTTGGACAGAATCCCAGCTCGCGCCAGCGATCGCAGCGGCATCCTTTGAGCATAGCGAGAAGATATAGCGGAAAGCGCGGTGCTTAAGCAGGCGCCCAGTAATTGATTTAAATCTTAAAACGTACTTTTGGTAATAGATGATTTATGTAAACATTATTGGAATTACAGTCCTAAGTATTTTTGGCTTGTTCGTGATTACTAAAAAAGCCAAGATACTGAGCGATTACCTTTTGTTACTGGTTATTACACTCTTTACAGGTATCCTTATTACAGGAATTTTTTTAGAACAAAAACCTTCTTCAATCGGGTATTTTTTCTTTCTCTTTTGCAATTCGTTTATATTTCCGAGTCTGGTAATTTATGGATTGGTATTGCTCGATAGGTCTCATAAGTTTAAATTGAAATGGCTGTGGACTGCGAGTTATGCAATCGTTTTTATTGTCTTTATTGGGGTCGATACCTTGTTATTGAACACTTATGAAACACCGCAAGAAATAAGTCGTTTAATAGAGCAGCCAACTATGGTTTATAATCTGCTTTATAAAGGTCAATATATATTTGTAATAGCTACTCTGATTTGGCTCCTAAGTAAATTGAACACTTATAAACGCAGCATAAAAAACACATTTTCGACTATAGACAGCATTCATCTTAACTGGTTTAGAAACTTCACGTATACTTATCTGGGAGTCAATATAGCAAGTCTGCTACTGTTTGTACTCTTAGATTTAGGTTGGGTGTCTACGATTTTTATTCCGTTATTAATAGAGCATATAATACTTGTTTTAAGCCTGTTTTATCTATGTTTTCATGGTATTAAGCAATATAGTCTGGCCCAATTTAAGTCACATCAACTAATAGAAAATCAAGGCAACGATAACCAAAAGATCACACAAAAGTATAGTTCGTCATCGTTAAGCGATGACGAAATGCGGCAGTTGTTCTCTAAAATTGAGCAACTATTTGTGAAAGATCGGGTATACTTAGATGCCGAACTTAACATTGATGCGATTGCCAATCAACTCAATGTGACAACGCACAGAGTTTCTCAAACCATAAATAGCATGGCATCAAAGCCATTTTACGATTACGTAAATGCATTTAGAGTGACTCATTTAAAGCGACTCTTGCAAGACCCTAATAACAAAAGGTTTACCATTTTGGCTCTTGGAATAGAAAGTGGTTTTAACTCTAAAGCAACGCTGAATCGTGTGTTTAAACAACAAGTGGGTATGACACCTAAAGGTTTTCAGAAGACTCAGTTTACCATTTAACACATTCTTACATTTTATAATAAGTCTCATCCTACCGTATGAAGCGTTTAGGTCCATTCTAATGGTCATATTTGCCTCAAATACTTATTTATGATACGTGAATACCAAGAAAAAGATTTATCCCAAATAATCGCTATTTGGCACGAAGCTCAAAGCATAGCGCATCCCTTTTTACAGCCCGAATTTGTCGAAGAAGTAAAGGGCATGATGCAACATCAGTTTATTCCTAATGCTAAAACATGGGTCTTCCAGACTAACGAAGAATTGATTGGCTTTATCGCGATGATGCAAAACGAAATTGGAGGATTGTTTGTTAAACCTAAGGAGCAACAAAAAGGAGTGGGAGGAATGCTGTTGGCATATGTGTCTAAATTCCACGAGCGATTGGAAGTAGAAGTGTTCGATAAAAATAACATTGGCAAACCCTTTTATATCAAGCATGGGTTTGTTATGAGCTCCGAATACGTTCACGATGCCACTAACCAAAAAGTACATAGAATGCTTTGCTTTACTAACAACTAGAACCAATGAAATACCTAACCCTAACTTTTACACTTATCGGCATCATTACGGTGCTTTATGGCGCCATTGGTTTGGTTGTAGATATTAAAACTTTTGATCGGACCAAGGGAGGTTATGATTATCCCTACGAAAACTGGTCGGGTACTCCTGTAGATTGGGACCTCATGGATATTACAAAAACAGGACTTGTAAAAAGAGGTTATGTGTTAGATGTGCACATAAACGGAACCACAGGAATGATAAGTTTCGGGGCTTTGGGCCTAAAATGGGACTGGCAGCGTTTTTCCAAGAGAGCCTTAAAGGTTCATAAGCCAAAAGAGGCACTCATTAGAAAAGGATTTACTCCAAAATTTTAAACGATAACAAAATGAAACAACTTAAAACATTCTTAAGAATTAATAGTGTATTCTCACTAACTACTGGTGTACTTATGGCTCATTTTTCTGACCAATTATTAAGTTTTTTCGCTATTGAAAACAATTTGTATTTGTTTGATGCGATTGGCATAAACTTGATTGTTTTTGCACTATTTGTATGGTATGTATCGATAAAACAACTGCAAAACGAAATGCTGGTTAAGCTCATTAGCTTTTTAGATATTCTATGGGTAGTGGGAAGTGCGATTATTGTAGTATTCGGGCTTTTTAACTTATCTAAAAATGGATACATTTTAATAGGTATTGTGGCAGTCTGGATTGGATTTTTGGCTTATAATCAGCTTAAGTTAATTTTGCAATAACAAGGTATGATGAAGACAATTTTTCTTTTATTAATCTCATTGTTCTTGGTAACATGCGATCGTGATACAACAGTTGTAGATAGTGCGGTGAAGAATAGCTATGTAGGGGCTTTTGTTTACAGAAACTTTAATGATCAAATACGGTTTGATATAGAGCAAGACACCGCCGAGTATCGTGTGTTTTTTACTAGCCTGGCCCAAAATGCTAATAGGATTCCCTTGCAGGTTGTAACGGCTAAAGGAGACTCGCTAAATTTTACATTAAAAAGCGATTTATATACGTATATTTTTAAGAATAAGCTGAGTAAGGATCGTTCTTTGTTAGTAGGAATCCTTGCAGTTGACACGGTTGAGGCTTCGTATCATTTGAACAGATGGACAGAAACAACAAACGACTTGCCGCAAGAAGAGGTGGTTACTTTAGATTCTCAGGGAATAAATTTAGTTGGTACGATTTGGCATCCCGTAAACAGAAGTACTAAGGCTATGGTAATTGTCACGTCTTCTGGAAGTTCGGGTCGCAGCGCTACTAGAGCAGAAGCTTTATTTTTTGCTCAAAATGGGTATACCGTGTTTCATTACGACAAAAGAGGGACCGGCAATTCTCAGGGCGATTGGAACATAGCTACAATGCAGGATTTGCTTAAGGATGATATAAACGCCATTGAATATTTTTCTGACAGGACTAATATTCCGCTTTCCCATATTGGCATAATGGGTAGCAGTCAAGGAGGCGCCAAAATCCCTTATATTCTTAGCGAAATGCAACAATTGGGTTACGGAATCGCGGTGAGTTGCCCAGGTAGTTCATTGCTAGAAAGCGACCTAAACTATTGGCAAAACAATCATAAAATTGCATTGGGAGACAATTTGCAACAGGCGTCTGAGTTACAGCGAATGGTCTTTGAGTATATAGCTGGTACTACCTCTAAAGTACGCTTAGAATCGTCTATTAATGCAAATAAGAATGCCTCTTGGTTTAACGCGGTTTGGATACCTAACTTAGATGAAGTCGTCATAGATTCAAAATTATTGTTTAACCCATTAACGTATTTTGAAAAAGTACAACAACCTATTTTAATCGTACAAGGAATGTCAGACGAGATTATTCCATTAGACAGCCATCGCAAAATAAGGGATGCGCTAGATCGGGCGAAAAATGGCAATTTTGAATTGATACTATTAGAAAACACCAATCACACCATGCAATTTGTTGGTCAAAGTGATTTTAAATATTGGTCTCGGCGCAATCCAAATTACCTAAATACGCTCCTAGATTGGGCAAACCAAAACGATATAGAGTAAACTAAAACGCCCGCGCCACGGATAGGAGCAAAAATCCCGCAATGAGCCTGGCGAATGAGGAATTGTGGCGTATAGCCGGGTGACGCTCTGCGGTAGGCGCTATTAAAGAGAAAACTAAGATTGTTTGAGTAGTATTTTTGATGTCAAGCCGCTAAGCCAAATATGTAAAAGTTATGTAAGAACTTGACAATTTGGTTGGCTAGCAATTTAAGGCTGGAATTTGCTTAAAAAAGTAATTTGACTTTTAAACAATTAGCGTATTATTTTATCCTTTTACCTGCGGTTACAAAAGATATGCCTTGTTGTCCAGACGTGCTAATCATCACGGCTTCTATAATGGGTTCGTTTAGTTCGGGATTTTTTTGCCAGTCAAAAATAAAGTTTGCTCCCGTACCGCCTTCTCTGTCTATCCCATCGATTACGATTTGAACTGTCTCCATGGGTTCTATAAAAATGGTTTTATTAAAATAAGTCCTGATGGGTATACCCGCTGTATTATAATAGACAGCCTTATCGATATAAATTCTACTTTCGAGATTAGGATTATGAATACTCACCGTTGCTGTTAAGTCTGTTTGATCTCTTTCGTTACGCATGAAAATTTGCGAATAGATAGACAAAAAAGTACTTCCAGTCTCCATAGTATTAGAGAGCGGACCATTGACTGCTCGTTTGTCCCAGTTTACAGGATCTGTAGAGCTTAAATTACTATCCTCCAAACAAGATATAACCGTCAAAAAGGCAAAGACTAAGAGCAAAATATGTTTCATCGTGTTAACTTAAATCTATATAATTAAAATATGCTTTTTTTGCTAGGAACATAAAGATACAAAATAGTAGTAGTCATTTGCTTAAGGCGGCTTAAAGATTTAAATAATATCCACCCCTAAGTCAAGCTGTTATTTTATGCCTTAAAAGTTTTTTGTGATGCGCGACTCCCAAGTAGTGGTATGCACACTTCTTTAGACGCCCAAATAACCATTTCAATTATCACAAATAAGAACTGCCAGAACTGATCAATATCATAGCATAAAAATCGAGGTTTAAGTACATTGATAGCTATACTAAATTAGTTTATCATGAGAATTTTAATACCTACAGATTTTTCTGAATTATCTAAAGTAGCGATTCAATATGCTATTGATTTTGGCAGTGAATTAGAACTCGAACTAATTTTACTGCATGTGGTCGATACTTCTAAATCGGGCAGAGCGAGGGTTCGGTCTCAAAAATTAGAAGAGATAATTAAAGCAGATGCCGAATCAGAAATGAAGCGATTAGTGGCGAGTATCAAAAAAGATACAAATCATGCAATTAATATAAGTTACGAACTGCTTGCTGGCTCCTATATTGAGAAAGAAGTAGAGGATTTTGCCAAAGAATACAATATAGATATGATCTGTATTGGAACCAAAGGTGCGACTGGCCTTAAAAAGGCGCTATATGGTAGCAATGCGGCAAAGATGATAGAAAACAGCAGTATTGCCGTATTAACGGTTCCTGAGTTGGCTAAGTATCAAGGCATTCATAATGTGGTGTATTCGAGTGACTTGTGCGATTTAAACGAAGAGGTCGCTTTAATTATGCCGTTTATCAAGCTAACGAATTCAAGGCTTCAGGTATTACACATCGATAAAGATGATGGGTCTTTTAAAGGCGACATAAAACCAGTCGAGGAGGGGTTGCAAAGAAATTTTACGTATGACAAAATCAAGCTCACTAGAGTAAAATATAATACGATCGAAGATGGTATTAACGGTTTTGTAGATGTTGTGAAGGCAGATATGGTCATTATGTTTACCCATCACACCAACTTTTTAGAGAAGGTGTTTATGAGAAGTACCAGCCAGAAGACTGCCTTTCAGACCAAAATTCCGTTACTTACTTTTCAGAAAGAGAAATAAGCATTTTAGGCACAACATTTAAGAGCGCCGGAGTTTTCCTGTAATTTCACTTACATTAATAACAAACACGGCGGGAAGGTCGTCTGCTTTAAATTTAGCAGAGAATTGTTGAATATAATCGAGTTTTCTGAGCTCTTTGTTTATGATGAGGTCCTTAACTCCAAGGGTAAAGGTGTGAAGCTGTGTTTTGGCTTCGCTGCCAACAAGTTCTCTAAAGGTACCATAGGCAACAACAGACTCCCAATCGTTTACCGAATCTATATCTGCCACACATAGCGATACATGATGGTTTTGTCGCATGGCTGTGAGCTTATGACCCTCGTTTGAATAACAGATAATCGTATTGTTTTCCTGGTCATAAAAATATGTGATAGGCACTATAAAAGGGCGTTCGTGATACATATAGGCCAGATAGCCAATATAATTGTTGGCAAGAATATGGGTGTTTTCTTTAGGATTTAAATCTCTTCTCATAATCTGTTATTTAAAACAAAAGTAAAAATACGGCATCTGTAAAAATATGATATGAGTCAGACGAGCGCAAGCTATATAGATGTTTTACTGCTTAAAATCTGTATCTTCGAACTTATCTATAGGCAATTATGGCAAAAAGCTATTCCTGGAAGCATGCAATTTTAGAATTTCTAGAAGTTATTTTTGGGACCATTTCTGGTAAATCTCGTAAAAGAACTTGGCATCAACATGTGGTGCCTTACCAAGACGACTGGGCGGTACGACGTGAAGGCAACAAGCGTATTACTTCTAAGCACAGAAAACAAAGTACCGCGATAAGAAAAGCCAAAAGCCTTGCCAGAAAACACAAGGCAGATGTGATAATTCACAGGCAAGATGGCACCATTCGTGAGCGGATTAACTACGATTAAAAGGTTTAAATCTAAATGCCTAAAAGCCATTTAGCTGACCTAATACGTTGCTATTTTCTTTTATTGTAAATATCCTCTAATACGAGACTGTCTCCATTGTTGTCTAATACCTCTAAATCGTATCGAATGTTAATCTTGGTGCCCAACGGAGCATTGTAGTAAATAACCCAGGCATCACCTTCTTTGGTGCCTATACAGCCATTTGAATAGGCTTTACCAAGCGTTTCTGGATTGGTTGTAGGATGAATCATTTGTCCGTAGCGCATGCCATTAATCTCTGTTTCGATAAAGGGTATTCTTGGAAGCTTGGTCACGCTATCGTCATCTCGTCGTGTCACATAGTATTCATGATTGTTGGCAGGATTTACATATCGAGGATCAAGATTATAACCAACGATTGACCCTGTACCTGTTTTGGTGCGAAGGTCTTCTATACGACCAGACATTTCGAGATATTTTTTTTGATAACGTCCCACTCTAATTGGGAAGTCGTGCACAAGAACGCTATCTCTTAAAATACGCAGTTTAAACTCTGGGAGATTAACGTCTATAAGTGTTTTTTCGAAATCATATAATAGGTCTCGTGCCATGGTTGAGTCGGGAATAAGCAATCTAGCCCCTTTTGGAATAACTACCATTTGCGTTTGATCATAAACAAAAGAGTCTTTTGCAATCATACGATAATAATCGGTGCATTGTAGGGTATCTATGATCCAAGGATTGCTTCTTACCAAAAGATGCTCTGTTAACTCAAAGGGAGTGATAGAATCGTACGCAGTTTGAATAGAATCTATATAATTAAAATAATCGGCTACTGTAATATCTGTAGTAACCTTTACACTGTCGTATACTTTTGCGAGCGGAAACTCAATAACAGCGGGCTCAAATGACAAGGGGCTGTTATTCTCTTTGTTACAACTCAGAGATACCATGGTCCACACAATCATACTGGCGTAATAGCTCGTGCTGGATCGAAAGATGGTTTTAATAAATGTTGTATTCACCGCATGTGATATTCTGGAGTGTAGGCCTTAGCCCTTTTGTAAAAAGTGCTTAATAACATCGGCAGTAGAGACAATACCCACCAATTTGTCGTTTTCTAATATAGGAACTGCATGATACCTACCTTTCGATAAGACAGCCGCAACATCGTTTACACTAGCATCTGTGTTAAGACTAAAAGGCTGTGGCATCATGATGTCTTTTACCTTTAGCGTTTTGTAGACTTTATTATCGTCACTTAAACCAGCTCCAGATATATGATACATAAAATCTACCAGGCTTATCATGCCTACTAGTTTTTCATTATCGATTACTGGAATATGATGATGAAACTCTTTTTTCTCATAAATATGCTTCACATCTAAAATATCTTGATTGGGAGCAATGCTCACCACATCTTTAGTCATTATATCTACCACCGACTGATTTTCCATAAGATAGGAGTTTAAGGGTTTTGTTTAATTCAAATGTATCACATTGCAATTTTCATTTAAATGATTTAAATCATTTTTGCCCCATGTAATTAGCAGTATGTTTAGAGAAGATTACAAAAAGCATGTTATCATGAAGACCAAAACTATTATAGAATTGCTCACTTTAAGTTCTACTTTATACTATATCGCCAAAGACACTCATTTGTTGGAGCGGTTAGGAGAATTGTCAGATAAAGGTAAGGATAACCTGAACCAACTAATGAGTGAGGATCAATTAGACGAAAACGGAAATGAGTTAGAGTTTGTAGATAGAATTATAGCCAAGACACATCAACTCAAGGAAGAGTTAAACGAAAAAATAGAAAAGCAGGTTGTAAAATTCTATAAGAAGATTAATATCGCTCATTTAGACGAAATAAAATCACTACAAGACCAAATAGAAAAACTAGATGCCACAGTGGCTCTTTTAGAAGCTAGAATTAATCATTTAGAATCGTAATTTAATGGGAATCATTTCTGGGATAAGCCGTCGATTTAGGTCAATCTCTAGATACAACCAAATTTTAAAAGTGCTTATCAAGTACGGATTTGAAGATTTGGTCAATTATCTAGAAGAGAACAAGCGATTTACTATTATTCAAAAGTTAATACCTAAATCTTCTCGTGCGCATGCAAGACAATATAGCAAATGGGCAAAGATGCGCTTGGTCTGCGAAGAGCTGGGCCCCACTTTTGTGAAGTTTGGCCAAATCTTGAGCAATAGACCAGACTTGGTGCCTTTAGAACTCACTTTCGAATTAGAAAAACTTCAGGATTGTGTGCCACCTATGGACGAGGATGAGGCTAGGCGCGTAGTAGAAACCGAGCTGGACGGCAAGGTTAATGAGTTATTTGCATGGTTCGAACCCACACCATTTGCCTCTGCCTCAATGGCCCAAGTGCATGCGGTAACGCTGCATTCAGGAAAAAGAGTCGCCTTAAAAGTTCAACGGTCTGGAATTCATGATGTAATCATAGAAGACATTAAAGTAATGTACCGCATTGCAGAAGTCCTAGAACGAAGAGTCCCAAGTGTGAAGAGCTTTGATCCGCAAGGATTGGTAAAAAACTTCGAAGATTCTATCTTAAAAGAGATTGACTTTATAAACGAATCGATAAATCTGCAGCGTTTTAATGCTAGTCTAAACGAAGACAAATCCCTAGATCAGTTTGCTTGCGCACCTAAAGTGTATCCGGAGTTTACTACGGCTAAAGTGCTGGCAATGGAATATATTTCGGGAATTAAAATCGATAAAATTGCCCTGCTAGAGGAAAACAAATATGATATTAAAGTAATTGCCAGAAGGTTGGCAATAAGTTATTTTAAACAAATTTTCGAATACGGATTCTTTCATGCAGATCCGCATCCAGGAAACCTGGTAGTCTTGCCCAACTCACATATTTGCTATTTAGATTTTGGAATGATGGGTAGCATGTTGCCCAGAGACATCTCGATTTTTGGTAAGCTCTTTATCGCAATAACCGATAAAGACGTAAAACGAATCATTAAGTCACTGCAACAGCTCTCAAACAATACTCCTATAAACGATATGAGAGCCCTGGAGTTTGACATCAACGAGTTTGTAGAAAAGTATTATGTGCGAGACACACACGAAAACGAAATGAGTACCATTCTACTCGAGCTAAAGGATATTATTATGTCTCACGGGCTTGTGGTACCTACGTACTTCTTTTTGTTTGCCCGTTCGCTGGTTACTTTAGAAGGGGTAATCAATAAGTTATACCCCGATCTCGAACAATTTGATATCGTAAAACCATACCTAAGAAAAAGCGCAACACGCAAATACAATCCAATATTGATTGGCAAAAAAATGGCCAACTCCTTTTTTGAGCTAACCGATTATATGGAAGAATTCCCAGCCGATTTAAAAAATGCGATTCGTAAAATTAACTCGGGACAGGTAAAAGTAGATATTACTCATAAGGGCATAGACCCGATGGTACATACGTTAAACAGAATTACAAAGCAACTCATTACGGCCTTTGTGATGGTCGCCTTAATTGTGGGCGCCTCTTTGTTTATTATTTACGAGATTACACCCTTATGGAAAGGCATCTCGATGCTAGGGGTGAGTAGCTTTGTATTGGCTGTAATTCTTGGGATAGGGATGTTTAGAAACATCAATAAAGGAGATTACGACAGGAAATAATAGCAAAAAAAAAGTACAACCTGAGTTGTACTTTTTTTGTTTAAACTTGACCATTAAGGCTTTGTAAAGGCTTTCTTAAAGTGGTCAAAAGCTTCTGAGATTTCGTTCTGAAAATGCTCCATTCTGGTCTCTTTTTTCTTTCCGAATTTATCCTTGATTTTTGATACAAACTCATTAAACTCTTGATTTGCTTTATCGAAAGTTGATTGATCTTGCTTTTTATCTTTTTTAAACTTTTGCTCTAAAATTTCTAGTTGAATTTTAATCTGTTCAATATCGATAAGCGCGATTGCGTATATCTTATTGAGCGTTTTATTGGTCTTAATCTTCACTTCGATTTCGTGCAATAAAGCGAGAATCTCTTTTTTACGTTTAAAAAAAGCATCCTTCGCATCTGCTTTACCTAAAGCCGCTTGCACACGAAACTCTTCGAACCTAGTGTTTAAGTCTTCTAACTTTTCTTTGATTCCTTGAATTTTAAATTCGCTGTCGTGTATAAATAAGTCAAACTTCTTTTTAACTCCTTTATATACGTCTTTAGCTTCGGCTTTACCCAAAGCGGCTTGAACCTGAAACTCTTCTAATTCGACGGCAGTCTGTCTAAGCGCTGCTACTATTTTGTCCATGAAATGGACTTCTTGTTTTGCTTCCATGTCTATTTTTTTAAGGCTATTTAAATGTCATGTTTAAATAAAAAAATCACAATGATAAATATCAGTTTGTCTGGTTCTTAAGGGATTATTAAAACAAAAAGACCTTTTTATTGAATAACGTAAATTGCAAAATGCCCTTTTTTTTGAAACCAAAAGTGGGGTTGACCATTATCATATTATACGCAGCCTATAAGCGGTACATTCGAATATAAATAGTCTTTAGTGAATCAAATAGGGAAAATAAATAATCAAATAAAATCCTTCTTTATAGAAGTAGGGGAGTTGTCCTATTTTACCAAGCGGTACTTTGAAGAGGCCTTTAAAAGGCCTTTTGAATTAAAAGAACTGCTACGGCAAGCCTATCATATGGGGAATCGATCTTTGTTTTTAGTGGGTATTACAGGTTTTATTATTGGGCTTGTTTTAACCTTACAAACCCGACCAACCTTAATGGAGTTTGGAGCCGTATCTTGGATGCCTTCTATGGTAAGTATTTCTATTGTTAGGGAGATTGGCCCAATAATTACTGCCTTGGTTTGCGCTGGTAGAATTGGTTCGGGTATAGGTGCCGAACTTGGCTCCATGCGTGTTACAGAACAAATAGACGCGATGGAGGTATCTGGAACCAATCCTTTTAAGTTTTTAGTGGTCACTCGTGTATTGGCTGTGACACTCACCTTGCCATTGCTTGTAATATTTGGTGATGCAATTGCCTTGTTAGGATCGTTTTTGGTAGAGAACCTAAAAGGGAATGTATCTTTCGCCTTATACTTTAATAAAGTGTTCGATGCCCTTGAGTTTGGAGACATCTTACCCGCAACGATTAAGACCTTCTTTTTTGGGCTTGCCATTGGAATTGTTGGGTGTTATAAAGGCTATAACTGTAAAAAAGGTACAGCTGGAGTTGGTAAAGCTGCAAATAGTGCAGTGGTGCTCGCTTCGTTGCTGTTGTTTGTGATAGACTTTATTGCCGTATTTGTAACCGATATATTTTACGATTTATGAGCGAGAGTACAAACATATCTAAACCCGATGTAGTCTTGTACATTCAAGACCTTAGAAAGTCCTTTGGCGATAACCACGTTTTAAATGGCTTTAACTTAACGCTGAATCAGGGCGAGAGTCTTGTTATTATGGGTAAATCGGGCTCGGGAAAATCGGTGATGATAAAATGTTTGGTCGGGCTAATGGAAGCCGATAGCGGTTTAATTAGAGTGATGAATAATGATATTACGACCCTTGACCAAAATGCATTAGACATCTTGCGCGCAGATATTGGGTTTCTGTTTCAAGGCAGCGCCCTTTATGACTCGATGACGGTGCGCGAAAATTTAGAGTTTCCTCTAAGACGTCATACAGACAAGTTTGGCGACAATATAGATACAGATGCCATGGTACTCGAAGCCCTAGAAAACGTAGGGCTCGCAGATGCTATCGATTTAATGCCAGCCGAACTATCCGGCGGTATGAAACGCAGAATCGCGTTGGCCAGAACATTAATCCTCAGGCCAAAAATTATTCTTTACGACGAGCCTACTAGTGGATTAGACCCCATAACTGCCAAAGAAATTATCCTGTTAATGAAAGAAGTTCAAGAAAAGTACAATACCTCGTCGCTTATAATTACACACGACGTAGACTGTGCGAGAGTAATATCGGATCGTATGATATTGCTTATCGATGGTATCGATTTCGCCAGAGGCACTTATAATGAGTTGTCACAGAGTGATGACCCAAAAGTTAAAGCATTTTTTAAACATTGATTATGAAACGCACCAGATCAGAAAAACTTAGATTAGGCCTCTTTGTAAGCCTCGGAACCATATTATTTGTTGCCGCCGTTTATCTTATAGGGCAGCGTGGGAGTATGTTTAGTAAAACCTTCACGATAAGCTCTTATTTTCAGAATGTGAATGGCTTACAACGAGGAAACAACGTGCGCTATTCCGGAATTGACATTGGTACTGTTAAGGCGATTTCTATGCTTAACGATTCTACCATACAGGTTGATATGAACATTCAGGAGAAGATCATTTCTCATATTAAAAAGAATGCAATCGCCACTATTGGCTCTGATGGATTGGTAGGTAACATGATCGTAAATATCGTGCCAGGAAGAGGCGAATCTACCTTAATAGAAAATGGTGATATTATCGAATCCTTTAGCAAAATTGGGGCAGACGATATACTGAGCACCTTGAGTGTTGGGTCAGAAAACGCGGCCATTTTAACCAACGACTTGTTAAAGATTACTACCTCTATGTTAGAGGGGCGGGGCACCCTTGGGTTGTTGCTTAACGATACAATCATGGCCCAAGATTTAAAGAGATCTGTATACAATCTAAAAATGGCTAGTCAAGGAGCATCTAACACTATAAACGAGCTTAATAGTGTTGTTAGTGATATTAGAAATACCGACGATACCGTCTTAGGAATGATATTAAACGATACTATATCTGGCAATAAACTTAAAAGTGTTCTGACCAATTTGGAGACTTCAAGCTTGGAGATACAGAGTGTACTTGGCAATATCAATAAAGTGGTAGACGATCTTAATTCGGGCGAAGGGGCATATAATTATCTTACTCAGGATACCACCATGGTTAATACCTTAGAAGCTACCCTTAAGAATATCGAAGAAGGAACCGACAAGTTTAACCAAAATATGGAGGCCTTAAAGCATAACTTTTTATTTAGGCCCTATTTTAAAAAACAGGAACGTCAAGCCAGGAAAGATTCTATATCGAACGCAAAAAAGCAAGAAAAATAGGGTTGAAAGTATTAAATTCTAATACTTACCAGATACTTCCAATATCGTCTATATATTCAACAGGAAGGATATTGAGACCTCGATTGCCCCCTATATTTATTAGTACCCAATCTACAGTTACCCTTAAATATTCCACTTGATTATTGTATGCTGGTCTTGGATAAAAACGATCAGCAAATTGACCACGTACAAGGTTGGTAAATGCCAATAGTACCATTTCTAGATTATTTAGATGGCTAACATATATTTTCTTTTTCCGAATCATATTTAAAAAACTCACACGTATACTACATGACCAATCTCATAGAATTTTGGAGCTATCATAGGTAATTTAGTCGTTAATATTTAAACGATTAAAAGATGAAAAGTGCTTTTTTAATGTTCGTAATGACGGTGCTATCTAGTACCTTAATGAGTGCCCAACAAATGGCGAGTTTTGATCAAATATCGCCTTTTCATGATGGCTTAGCAGCTGTTCTGAAAGATGGAAAGTGGGGTTTTATAGATGCCGATAGAAAAATGGTTATTGACTATCGAGATGATCTTGTAGCAGACCAAAATTGTTCTATGGATTGTTGTACAGCCCAGAAGGATGCAAAGTATCCTAAGTTTCATTTTAATAGAGCATTAATCAAAAAGACTATCGACGGAATCACCCATTACGGTTATATTGACAAGAGCGGTAAAACCGTTATCCAAACCGATTTTTTATACGCCCAACCTTTTACTAAAAATGGAGCCATCGTGGTTCGTTTGTACAAAGATGGATCTAGGGAAAACGAAGCTATTGGCAAACGCTTGATTTCGTATTACTACAACCAAGAGGTCATAGATGTAAACGGAAAAGTCTCCCTGCATTTAGATGGTCCTCATCATATGACCTATTCCAAAGAACACATCAAACAATTATCTAAGCTAACAGCGAAATTCCTGAATGATAATCTGGTCGCCGTGAAGGTCAATAACCAATGGGAGTTGCGATCGCTTAATAACGAATAGTATTATGAAGTATAGCGTTGCGATTGGCTCGTTCATTTGGGTGATTTTACTTGCTTGTAATAATAGGCAAGAAAAAATACAACCAAAAGAGACTGCAATTACACAATCCGTGTATTCGTCTGTGATAATTCAGCCAGACAGTCTATACGATGCTTTTGCTGCGGTGGGAGGAATTTTAGATAAAAATTTGGTGGCAGAAGGAGATACCGTTTCTAAAGGTTTTCCGTTGGTTAAAATCGTTAATAACACTCAAAAGTTAAGTGCAGAAAATGCACGTTTATCACTTGAGTTGGCGCAACGAAATTTTGAAGGGAGCGCTGCGGTATTGAGAAGTATCGAAGACGATATCAAAACAGCACGACTTAGCCTAGCCAACGATTCGATTAATTATATAAGACAAAAAAAGTTGTGGGAACAGCAAATTGGCTCTAAGCTCGAATACGATACCAAGAAACTCAATTTCGAATTATCTAAAAATAAACTGGTACAGCTTCTAGGAACTTATGGGCGCACTAAGGACCAACTAGAGACTGGGCTCAGACAGGCAAAAAACACCTACAATGCCTCATTATCAAGTTCTAACGATTTTACTGTAAAAAGCGAGATTGAAGGAATGGTATATGCAATCTACAAAAGCCCTGGCGAAGTAGTATCTACCTTAGAGCCAGTGGCTCAAATAGGAAGTTCTGACACCTTTTTAATAGAAATGTTGGTAGACGAGGTAGATATTGTTAACGTAAAACTCAACCAGCGTGTTATTGTTAGATTAGACGCCTATACAGATACTGTCTTTAGGGCAAGAGTATCTAAGATATATCCTAAAAAGGACCAGCGAAACCAAACTTTTATGATCGAAGGCCTCTTTGAAGAAACTCCGCCATTATTATATCCTGGATTGGCTGGAGAGGCCAGTATTATTATCGCTCAAAAACCTCAGGCGCTGGTTATTCCTAAAGCGTACTTAATAGATTTAAATAAGGTTCAAACAGATGAAGGCCTAATAAGCATAGAACTCGGTTTACAAAACCTAGACGAAGTAGAGGTTATTTCTGGGATTACGGCAGAAACCTGGATTTATAAACCCGAAGAATGATAAACTGGAAGGTTATACTTGGAATCGCTCGTACACATTTGCTTACAAAAATTAAGCAAACGAGTATTGCTGCACTAGGGGTGACCTTTGGTATTGGAGCCTATATTACCTTGGTATGTTTTATGACTGGGCTTAATAAGATGTTAGACGATCTTATTTTAAATCAGACCCCGCACGTCCATATTTATAACGAAATAGAACCATCTAACAAGCAGCCTATAGCGCTTTATAAGGAATTCGAAAATGCCTTAAATGTTGTTCATTCGGTAAAGCCAAGACAGACCCAAAAGCGAATACACAATGCGTTAGCGCTGTTAGAGCATCTTAATGAAGATACTAAGGTAAAGGGGGCAATTCCACAAATTAAAGCTCAGGTTTTCTATTTGGCAGGTACTATCGAATTGGGCGGGACCATCACGGGCATTCAAGCCATGGAAGAAGCGCGACTGTTCAATTTTAAAGATTATATAGTGCAGGGCAGTGTACAAGACCTGGAGAGTAATTTTAATGGCATTTTATTAGGTTCGGGAATTGCAGATAAAATGTCGATGACTATTGGAGATCGTATTCAAATCAGCAATAGTAGTGGAGAAGTTTTTCCGCTAAAGATTGTGGGTATTTTTCAGAGCGGAATTGCAGAGCTAGATAACGTACAAAGCTTTGTAAACTTAAAAACATCCCAGCGGGTTCTGGGCGAGGCAGAAAACTATATAACCGATATCAATTTAAAACTGCACGACATTGGGTATGCTCCAGAACTTGCACAACAAATTGAGCAGCAATTTGGCCTCAAAGCGATAGACATCAATACGGCCAATGCACAGTTTGAGACAGGAACCACCATTCGTAATCTAATTACCTATGCGGTTTCTATCACCTTATTGATTGTGGCTGGCTTTGGTATTTACAATATTTTAAATATGCTTATCTACGAAAAGATGAACGACATCGCAATCTTAAAAGCGACTGGTTTTTCTGGCAAAGATGTACAACTCATCTTCATGAGTCAGGCTCTGATCATTGGTTTTATTGGAGGCATTTTAGGTTTGGTACTGGGTTATTTGCTCTCGATGACCATAGATCAGATTCCTTTTGACACAGAAGCACTCCCCACAATTAATACCTATCCTGTAAACCACAATCCAATGTTTTACGTAATAGGGATATCGTTTGCCATGGTTTCTACTTTTTTAGCGGGTTATTTGCCTTCTAGAAAGGCCAAACGCATAGACCCAGTAAGAATCATTAGAGGACAGTAAGATGGGGGCGGTTTTAAAAGCAGTAAACGTAAATAAATACTTCACAAAGCCTACAAGGTTTCATGTGCTTAAGGATATAAATTTCGAAATTTCCAAGGGCGAATTTACTTCTATCATGGGTAAGTCGGGTTGCGGAAAATCTACCTTGCTTTATGTTTTGTCTACCATGGATACCGATTACGAGGGGTCCTTGTTTTTAAATAATGAGTTGGTAACTGGTAAAGAACGTCACGAATTATCATTTATCCGCAACAGAGACATTGGCTTTGTTTTTCAATTTCACTATTTGCTTTCAGAGTTTTCTGTATTAGAGAATGTCATGTTGCCTGCAAAAAAGCTCGCAGCCAAATCTTTACAAGAAATCGAATTTGATGCTATTCAAAAATTAAAGATTTTAGAAATAGATCACTTGGCAAAAAAAAGAGCGTCTCGTATATCTGGTGGCGAAAAACAGCGTGTAGCAATAGCCAGAGCCTTAATAAATAATCCGGCCATTATTATGGGCGACGAGCCTACAGGGAATTTAGACAGTTACAATGCTCAAAACGTATTTAACATCTTTAGACAATTGAGTGACGAACAAGGGCTGTCGTTACTCGTGGTAACTCATGATCGGGATTTTGCTAATAAGACCGATAGAATAATCACCATGACCGATGGTCAAATTTTGAGTTAGAAATTCCGTCTCTAATAAAAACTAAACGAAAAAAAAGGACACATTGATTAGATGTGTCCTTTTATAAGGTGGTTCTGTTCGTTGATTAATCGAAACAGTAGGTGCGCTCATTACTCAAGAATCTATTACCTTTTCGGGTGTAAGCCTTGACGATAAATCTTCTAGATTCCATGATGTGCTTATTGATTAACTTTTTCATAACGCTGCTCGTTTGTTGATTGATGATGATGTCTTTAGTCTTAGCGACTATAATTTCTCCATTTAGACCATTGTGCGCCTTTGCTACTTAAGCCTGAAGAAAAAAAGTTTCCTGTTCGTGATGTTGTGATTGATGCTTTCATAATCTCTTTTATTTTAAAGTTGTTTTTTTTTGTTGATTTATACTAGATAGACGAGCCAATTTCATTTTTGTTACAGTACTATGCATAAAAAGGTACTATTTTATATAAATTTTAACAGTTTACGGCGGAATCGAGCAGGGAGGATGTTGGTTATTTCTGTTTTTACACCACATTTAAACAATTGTATGGGCTTAAGCGAGCCTAAGAATTATGTATCTTGTTGCCTAAGAGTATGTGCTAACCAAGTTTAACTGATCAACCATGAATAATTATTTTAAAGCGATTTGCATAATAGCCTTATTAGTGACTTTTGGGCTTCAAGGCTGCAAACAGCAAGACACTGCTTACGGGGGCTTGGCCTTATATACCGTTAGAGACGATATGCAAAAAGATGCCAAAGCAACTTTGCAGGCCGTTGCCAATGCAGGCTATAAAAACATAGAAGCAGCTGGTTATGCCGACGGTAAGTTTTATAATATGGAACCCACAGCATTTAAGGAATACGTAGAAAGTATTGGGTTGGTGCCAATAAGCTCGCACAATAGCTCGGTTACTTTAGAAAACGCAGATGCTATGATTGCAGATGTCAAAGCAGCAGGCTTCACTTATTTTGTGGTGCCAATTCCTCCCATGGGGCTTTTTACCAGTGACCAAGAAACACAAAAGATGGGCATGAAAGGCGGAGCACAAAACTTGGCTAGTATTCTAACAGAACTTGGTAAAAAATGTAATGCAGCGGGTCTTAAGTTGCTTTATCATAACCACGACTTTGAATTTATGCCCGACCAAGAAGGGGTCATTACTATCGATTATTTGTTAGAAAACACAGATCCTAAATATGTAAACTTTCAGATGGACTTATTTTGGGTAACAAAGGCAAAGGCAGATCCTTTGGTTTATTTTACAAAGTATCCTGACAGATTTAAAATCTGGCATGTTAAAGACATGGATCAGCAGGGTCGTTTTGCGCCCGTTGGCAAAGGCACCATCGATTTTGCAAAAATAAGAGCTCAAAAAGAGCTGTCTGGGATGCAATATTATATGGTAGAACAAGACCAAACTTTTGACGGATTAACTGCGTTAGAAGCCATTAAAATAAGCCACGAAGCACTAAAAGGTTTTGGTTTTGAATAAAATTAAACTCCTCTTTTTACTGTTTGTTTTTACTCGCGTATTATTTGGGCAAGAGATATCTAAAACGACTTTGTCCATAGGTACGTCGATTCAATTCAACAGTGACATCTTAAAAGAAAATCGAGTCCTTAACGTCTACTTGCCTGCATCCTATACAGACAGTATATCTAAAAAATACCCAATAATTTATTTATTAGATGGTGCTATGGACGAAGATTTTATTCACATAACAGGTTTGGTACAATTTTGTGCTTTTGACTGGGCGCCACTCATCCCAGAAAGCATAGTCGTTGGAATCGCCAACGTAGATCGTAAGCGTGATTTTACTTACCCTACATCTATCGCTCAAGACAAAGAAGATTTCCCTACAACGGGTGGGTCGGCAGCATTTATTGAGTTTTTAGAAAAAGAGGTAAAGACTATTGTTAACCAAGAGTTTCGTGTTTCTGAACAGGAGACAATCATTGGGCAATCATTAGGAGGGTTGTTATTGAGCGAGCTGCTTTTTACAAAGCCCGATTTATTTGATACGTACATTATCGTGAGTCCGAGTTTGTGGTGGGATAATTTTTCACTCCTAGATAAAGAGCTGCCAGTTATCGCTCCCCCTAAAAAAATATTTATCGCCGTAGGCGAAGAAGGCCCTAGCATGGAATCTAGTGCGATGCGACTTTTAGCCAGGCTGCAAAAGCTCAGAAAACGAGCGCTAGAAAAAACCTTGGTGATTCGCTATGATTTTATGGAAGGCTACGACCATTCTAATCTGTTACACTCAGCGGTTTACAAAGCTTTTAAAACTTTTAATAAAGCGACCCAATGAGTCTAAAACATCGACAATTTGGAGTTTGTAACCAAAGTTACCGCCAAATAGCCCAAGTCATTTTACATTTGTATTCTTAAAACTATCTATGGAATTAATCGAAGTCTTTGGGTATATCGGAGCTTTATTTATTGGAATCTCTTTAGGATTAATTGGTGGCGGCGGCTCTATACTGGCCGTTCCTGTTTTGGCTTATTTATTTTCTGTAAACGAAAAAGCGGCTACGGCCTATTCTTTATTCGTGGTAGGAGCCAGCGCTATGTTAGGAGCATTTAAGCAACACTTAAAAGGCTATGTTGATTGGCGCACCGCTGTAGTATTTGGTATTCCAGCCATCATTGGTGTGACCCTTGTACGCTACCTGGTAGTACCTGCGTTGCCAGATACCCTATTTACCGTCGGCTCGTTTGATTTTACACGTAGAATGGGCATGTTTGGCCTTTTCGCCATTTTGATGATTCCTGCTGGAATATCGATGATCAGAAAAAAAACCACAGTCGATAAAGAAGATGCAGCAGTTAAATACAATTATCCCTTAATATTTATCGAGGGTTTAATCGTTGGTGCCATCACAGGTTTGATTGGTGCCGGTGGTGGGTTTTTAATTATTCCCGCCTTAGTACTTTTGGCTAATGTAAAGATGAAGGTGGCTATAGGTACTTCTTTGGTAATTATCGCTTTTAAATCACTGTTAGGCTTCTTTTTGGGCGATGCTTTAACCATGGAAATCGACTGGTCCTTTTTAGCAGTATTTACCGGAATCTCTTTCGTTGGAATCTTTATAGGTAGTTACTTGAGCAACTTTATAGATGGGGCTCGACTCAAAAAAGGCTTTGGTTACTTTATCTTTTTAATGGCCATTTTTATTTTCTATATGGAGTTTTTTGTAAAACACTAAACCCTGACCAACTTTAGTCGTCTTTTTTACTAAAGCCGTAAGCGTTCTGTCCTAAAAAGTCTTTAGGAAAGTGCTCGTCTCCAGGAAATCCCAAAGGAATAGTCCCGCTATCTTCTGGTACGTAGTTGGTTTTAAAGATATAATCCCACAGACTCAAACTAATGCCAAAATTTACACCAAACTTGCCTTCGGGTAGGGTATAAGAATGATGATATAAGTGCATTACCGGATTGTTGAATATATATTTAAGAGGTCCCCAGGTAATTTTTACGTTGGAATGATTTAGATGGCCTATCGTAATGGCAACAAAGTGCACGATATAGGCCTGAGTAGGCTCAAAGCCAAACAATATCATTATGGCAAAGGTCTTTAGTGGTTTGTAAAAGATATTCTCCATCCAGTGATATCTTAAATGTGCGGCAAAGCCCATCTCTTTGACGCTATGGTGTACTTTATGGAAGTTCCAAAGAAACTTGTATTTGTGAAGTAATATATGCGTAAACCATTGTACAAAATCTAATAGAATAAAAAATACTAGCAATTGCGTCCAAACAGGCCAAGTAGAAGGGTCGAACAAGGCAATAGACTTTTCTGTAATCCCAACTTTTTCGAAGGTGATTTGCAGTACTTTGTAAAAGCCGCTAATCGCAATAGAGAAAAAGAAAAAATTAAAGAACATATAAAAACCGTCCAGCCAAAAGTCTTTTCTAATAATGGCTTGTTGTTTTCGCCAAGGAAAGACTATCTCTAAGCCCCAAACCACAATAGAAATCGCGACCAACCCCCAAAAGAAGTTGGTGTACCAAGGCACGTCAAACAGTATGGACTTCCAGGTCCAATCTACAGTTCCTAAGAAAGCATCTACAAAGGCGTTTAAGTATTCTTGCATAACTAATTTTTTAAGCTTGTTATACTGTCACGAACAAAAGGAAGCTCGTCAAAATGACTCCATTCTGTCCATGATCCGTCATAATTTTTTACATTTTTAAAACCCAATAACTGGGTGAGTACAAAGGTAGTGTGCGCAGACCTAACGCCACTATGACAATACACAATTATCTCGTGATTCTTGTCTAAACCACCATAAATGGCCTCTAAATCTTTAGCTGATTTAAATTTCTTATCTCCCGAATAATTAACCGAACGAGACCAGTCTAGCAAATTACTATTTGTAATTCTCCCAGCTTTTGCCGCTCCATTTTTAAGACGTTTACCGCTAAATTCATTTTGAGTACGCGTATCGAGTAACAAAACATCTTCGTCATTACGAACCTTATGTAACACCTCTTCTTTACTGGCTAGATAGCGCATCGATGGATTATCTGGCAAGGTATATTCGGTTTTTATACTCTCGGGCAAATCCGAGGTTACCATACCACCCGCTTTCTTCCATCCTTCAAGGCCGCCATGCAACATCTTTACTTTGGTTATATCATAATTCTGTAAAATCCACCAAAGGCGAGCAGCGTCGCAGAGGCCGTTATCGTCATAGATTATAAGGGTGTGTTTGTCGCTAATTCCTAAACCGCTAAAGAGCGCTTCAAGTTGTTGTTTAGAAGCCATCATTCCGCCGTAGGCATAACTGCTATCTTCTATATGTGACCTCCATATATTTACGGCACCTTTTATATGCTCTTTTGCATAAAGCGCGGGTTTTCTAAAGTCGATGATTTTGAGGCTTGTGCTATTTTCTATTTTAGCTAAGTCTTCGATTTCGATAAGGTAAGACGGTGACGACAAATTGTTTTGTTCGGCTATAGGTGAACTCTTTTTGGTAGTATCACCACAACCAAGCACAATCAAAATCAGCAAAACACTGTTAATCTTCCAGATCATACCATTCAATATTAGTGAGCGTTGCACGCCTGCCAATGTCTTGTACAGGGTAGTTGGTTACCAGATAGTTAACGATGATTTCTTGATTGCCCCCTAAATCCCAAAGGTTCTGTGTTTCTTGCATCCAACGAATCGTCGCATTCCAACGCTCGGCGCTCATTCGGTTTTGAGTGACCAGCTTCGCCGAATGGCAATTAGTACAATTGTTGACCACAGTCATAAGCCCTTGGGCATCGATTAGCCCTGTTCTAAGATGAATTCCGTCTTCTATTTTATCATCGTCTTCTTCTAGAGTGTTTGCTATATAACCGCTGTCTTCTGGACTGCTTTTAAAACCGCTTAGACTCGGGTCTATCATTAAATAAACCATCACGACTGCAAAAATCCCCACCATCGCATAGAGAAGCACCATGGTGTGATACACCAATTTGAATTCTTCTTTTAAGGGTTTTTTTGATTCTTCCATCAGGAGATTTTAACGGCGATTCTGTGACAAGCGTTGTTTAAGTACCCCTTAGGGTTCCATCCTGGCAATAACATGGGTTGGGCAGTGCCACGAGCATCGGTGGCTCTGGCCCAAACTTCATAATATCCGTTTTTAGGAAACCGCACACTGGCGCTAAAATGTTGCCATGCCAAACGATTGGCGGGCCCTTCTAGTTTACAAGCTTTCCAACTTGCACCAAAGTCTATTGAGTATTCAACTTTAGAAACAGCGATTTCGCCAGCCCAGGCATGCCCTCTTATGTTTAAAGCTTGGCCTTTTTTTAAGATGGCTCCAGATTTGGGGTAGGTAATTAACGACTTAACAGGCATCGATTCGATGATGCACATATCTTCGTCTTTAACTTTTTCGCCAGGCGCCACTGGTTCGCAAGGAACGCGATACGCAGTACCCGTCATTTTTGTACCATCATGCACTCTGTCTCGTATACTAATTCGATTAATCCATTTGCCCGATACCGAGGCAGGCCAACCTCCAGCTACCAATCGCAAAGGGTACCCATGCGCTAACGGAATTTCTGCTCCGTTCATTTTAAAAGCCAAAAGGGTCTCGTCTTGTAATGCTTTGGCCATAGGTGCTCCCCTAGAAATTGGTTCTTTGTCTGGATCTTTGCTCAGATGGACATCTACCGCATGATAACCAATATAGATGGCATTAGATTTAATACCAGCGTCTTCTAAGACATCTTTGAGTCTAACTCCAGTCCATTGGGCACAATGCACCGCACCCACCGTCCATTGATTGCCTTTGGCAGGTGGGTTGAATTCACTTCGCCCATTGCCACCACATTCTAAAGTGAGTTGATAGGTGTGTTGTGAGAACTTCGTTTTAAGCTCGTCTAGCGTATATGATTTAGATTGTTTTACCGCTTCGCCATCTATAGTGAGCGTCCAAGTTTTTGCATCAATTTCTTGCGGAATTAAACCATTATTCCTAATAAACATGGCCGAATTTGGGGTGATTTTATCGTCTAACAAATGCGCTTGAGCCTCTATGTTCCATGGTTTGTCGTTAAGTACCACCATCTCTTTGCTTTTGCTAAACATCTTAAATGGATCGGGATCTTGCATGGCAAGTGGCACATATCCTTCTAGCAAATTTGAGTCAAAGACTAGTTCTGTTCCAATGACGGTCGCAAAGGCACTAAGTGTGGTTTTTTTTATAAAATTTCTTCTCTTCAAAGTGGCAGTCTTTTTTGATTCGGTTTTAAAACGATTTTCAAGATATTTATTTTGACTCGATAGCTGTGTAACTTTTGTTACAAAAGTTAAGACAATTTACGATCTTGTTTTTGTAAAACCAAGGTGCTCATACAGCGTAGGTCGTTTACGTTTACCGTTTTAAGGGGTTCTATTAGCGCAAGCGGAAATGATTCCAGCGTAACTGCTAAAAGCTCTGGAGTAAGCAAAAATCGCTCTGTTCCATCGCGCAGATTATACAGGCCTTGGCCCGTTTGCTCAAAGTTTTTTGAAGTTGCAAAAGTAGAAGTCAGGCGCACAAACAAAGTGCCATTAGGTTTGAGGACTCTAATCATTTCGCCTAGCATCTTGTAAAAATGCTCGGTGTTGCTGGCAAAATGTAGCACCGCAGAGCAGATTATGTGATCAAATTGCACGTCTTTATAGGGCATATTATCTAATTCACCATTTATAAAATTTGCCTGTTGACTAGCATAATTAGCCTTGGCAAGCGCAATTTTATCAGGATCGTTATCAATGCCAAAAATCGTCATACCGTTTTGGTAAAACCATTTAAGATTTCGCCCTGCGCCACAACCGGCGTCAAGAATAGAATGCTCTTTAAGATAGCGCCCTTTGAGTATCTGATCGAGCAGGTAAATATCTACTCCTTCGATTTGTTGTCGTAACAATTGTAAGCTCATCAGCTATTAATTTAAAATGTGACGGTGGTCACCTTTTAAGCAAATTACAATTTTTAAATTCGATTATGGATAATCAGAAAGCAAAGAAATTACTGGTGGTTTGCATTTTATGTGTGGCCATTATTTCGACTTTGGTTTTATTAGTAACGAATATGTTTTAAGATGAAAAAAAACATGGGCGGCACAGACCGCATAATTAGATTTATAATAGCCTTAGTAATTGGCGTCTTGTTTTGGCAAGGTATCATAGCAGGTACAGTTGGATATGTGCTATTAGCTATAGCGGCTGTTTTTGTATTGACGAGTTTTGTGAGTTTTTGCCCCTTATATTCTTTAGTGGGCCTTAGCACCTGCAAGACAAAGTAAATAGTCATCTTACTATAAACTAACGATTTACGTAAAGAAAAAGGGCTTTGTGTAACATATGTTACAAAAATGCTCAAGAGTTCTCTATAGTTTTATGCTATCATTTTAAACTGACTAAAAATGGCAACACATCATCAAGTTTTAATCATCGGGGGAGGAACTGCAGGAATTATGACCGCAGCCCAACTCCACAAAAAGAATAAAGGTCTGGATATCGCGATTATCGAACCATCGGAGACGCATTATTATCAGCCCGCATGGACACTAGTAGGAGCGGGTACTTTTGATTTTAAAAAGACGGCTAGACCTATGTCGTCGTTAATTCCGAAAGGAGTTAGTTGGATTCAAGATTACGCTACCACCTTTGATGCAGACAATAACACGGTAAACACCAAGAGTTCGGGCGCAATTACCTACGATTATTTAGTGGTTGCTCCGGGTTTGGTCATGGCTCCAGAATTAATCGAAGGTCTGCCAGAAGCCTTTGAGAAGGGTGTGGCATGCAGTATTTATACAGACCCAGAATATGTTTGGGAGCAATTTAAAAATTTTAAGGGCGGAAACGCGGTATTTACACAACCTACAACCCCTATAAAATGTGGGGGAGCTCCGCAAAAAATCGCCTATTTAATGGGAGATTACCTTAGAAAGAACAAATTGCAGGACAAAACCAATTTGATTTTTGCCACCCCTGGGAGCGTGATTTTTGGGATAAAGCCTATTAGAGAAACCTTATTAAAAGTGGTGAACCGTTATGGTATGCATTTTAAGCCATTTTATGCCCCTTTTAAGATAGACCCAGATAAGAAGATTATCTACTTTAAAAATACAGCCCCCGAAGAAAACAAGTGTGTTATCGTAGAAGATAACACCTTAGGCGAAGAGCAAACAGGAGACACTATCATACAAATGCCTTTTGATTTACTACACTTGGCACCACCACAGGCCGCTCCAAAATTTATTAAAGAATCAAACTTGGTAAACGATGCTGGTTGGCTGGATGTGGATCAGTATTCTTTGCAACATAATACGTATGCAAATATTTTTGGATTAGGTGATGTGGCAGGATTACCAACTGCAAAAACTGGCGCTGCCATTAGAAAACAAGTGCCTGTTGTGGTAGATAACATAGCATTATTAGTAGCTCATAATAAAAAAGGAGACAAGGCCTATAACGGATATTCGTCTTGCCCACTAGTAACAGGATATGGTAAAATGACCTTAGCCGAATTTGACTACGACGGTAATTTTACCCCAGACCCAAAACTCAAACAGATGCTCATTTTTGATAGTGCCAAAGAGCATTGGAGGCTTTGGATTTTAAAAAAATACGGCCTTCCGTATTTGTACTGGAACAAAATGATGAAAGGAAAGGATGTATAAGCCTTTGTTTTTTTCTTTTTTAGTTAGTTTGAGGTAAGGCTTTTGAGTCTTACCTCTTTTTTTAAATATAGGTTATAAGTATCTTTAGCTATAATTTCATAAACCAGCATGTTACAACTTTTAAAAGACAGCTATCAAGGCGCCTTCGAACCGGCATTAATGCAAGAGATTGCTCAAGTGGGAACGTTTAAACAAGTGCCAGCAGGTACGGTACTTATGGACATAGGGCGCTACGTTAAAGGCATGCCACTTTTGATTTCTGGGGTGATAAAAGTCTTGCACGAAGACAAAGAGGGCGACGAGCTTTTGCTTTATTATCTAGAGAAAGGGGATACGTGCTCTATGACGATGAGTTGTTGTCTGGGGCAAACCAAAAGCGAAATTAGAGCCATTGCAGAGACCGATTCGACCTTGATTATGATTCCTATTCAAAAGATGGAAGAATGGACAAGCAAATATAGATCTTGGCGCAATTTTGTATTTGATAGCTATCACAATCGCCTAAACGAGTTGCTTCACACTTTAGATAGCATTGCCTTTGACAGTATGGACCAGCGCCTACTCAATTATCTTAAAGAAAAATCACGGGTTCAAAAAGAAAAGACGATTCATATAACCCATCAAGAAATAGCGGTAGAACTTCATAGCAGTAGGGTGGTGATCTCAAGGTTGCTCAAAAAGTTAGAAAAACTTGGCGCTATATCTTTGCATAGAAACCATATCGAGATTATCGATTTAGACCTAAAAAGGTAGCTTCACATAAAACTCATAAAATTTCTAAAAAAAATGCCCTAATGTAACTTTGGTCACTTTTTTAGTGCTTTTAGTTCTCTAATTTTGAATCATTAAAGAATTAAATTTAAGCAAGATGAAAGTAGAGCAAATTTACACAGGATGTATCGCGCACGCGGCTTATTATATAGAAAATAATGGAGTTGCTGCCGTATTTGACCCCTTAAGAGAAGTACAACCATATATAGATCGAGCCAAAAAAGACAACGCAAACATAAAGTATGTGTTCGAAACTCATTTTCACGCCGATTTTGTTAGTGGTCACCTAGATTTACGCAAAAAAACAGGAGCAGAAATTGTATTCGGACCAGGCGCCGCTCCGGCCTACGAGGCAACTACAGCTACCGATGGCCAGATTTTCGAACTTGGCAATTACAAGATAAAAGTGATTCATACTCCAGGGCATACCATGGAGAGCACAACTTATTTACTTATAGATGAGCATGGAAAAGAACATGGAATCATCACCGGAGACACCTTATTTATTGGTGATGTCGGACGACCTGACTTGGCGCAACATGTAGTCTCAGACCTTACAGAAGAAAAGCTGGCAGGGCATCTTTACGATTCTTTACGCAACAAAATAATGCCTTTGAGTGACGATTTAATCGTATATCCTAATCATGGGGCTGGTTCTGCCTGCGGAAAAATGATGAGTAAAGAAACCACAGACACCTTAGGCAATCAAAAGAAACTAAACTATGCTTTGCAAGACATGACCAAGGAGGAGTTTATCAAAGCCGTTTTAGATGGATTAACAGCCCCTCCAGGGTATTTTCCGCAAAACGTATTAATGAACATTAAAGGCTACGAAAGTCTTGATACCGTTATGGATCGCGCTACCCAAGCCTTATATGCTGCCGAATTTGAATTGGTCGCAAACGAGACCGGTGCCTTAGTACTCGATACCAGAGATGCAGACGATTTTGCCAAGGGTTTTATTCCTAATAGTATAAATATTGGGCTTAATGGAAACTTTGCGCAATGGGTAGGAGAAATGATCCCTGATGTAAAGCAAGAGATTTTGTTGGTAACCTATCCTGGCAGTGAAGAAGAAGCCATTACAAGACTTTCCCGTGTTGGATACGATCATGCGATAGGCTATTTAAAAGATGGTTATGCTAGTTGGGCCAAAAGTGGTAAAGATGCAGAGCAAATCACACGTATCACCCCTCAAGAGTTTGAGTCAAATCTAAATAAGAAAGATAATTTGGTAGTAGATATTCGTAAAAAGAGCGAGTTTGACGCCCAACACATCGTCGATGCCATTAACGTACCCCTAAACCAGATTAACGAGCATTTGGCACAGTTTCCTAAAGACAGGCCTTTTATCCTGCATTGTGCGGGTGGCTACAGAAGTATGATTGCAGCCTCTATTCTTAAACAAAGAGGGTGGCAAGATTTTGTAGACGTTAAAGGAGGTTTTGATGAAATGGCAAAAACAAACGTCCCTAAATCTGACTATATATGTCCTTCTACTATGTTATAGTGGTTTTCATTATGTCGATTTATTTAAACTCCAGCTTTGTTAGTTAAGCTGGAGTTTTTTTCACCTTGTGTAACCTATGTAACCGTTTTTGAATGGTGTGAGTAGTACCTTAGATGGTATAAAAACATTTAAATAAAATCGCATGAAAACAAAGTTTATAGCAATTGGTTTGGTAATGGCCGCCTCGCTTGTTTTATGGCTCAATGGGCGACAATTAGTCAACAATATGGCGTACGAACCGCTCCCAATTACTGCAGAAGTTCAAAAGGACACCCTAAAACAACATGCAGGGAAACTACTGCTAGAAGCCAAATGTAATGTGTGTCATAGCCCTACAAGTAGTCATGACAATAGGCTTGCGCCGCCTATGATCGCTGTAAAAACACATTACATAAAGCGTGATATTTCGCTCGATGAGTTTTCTGACCAGATATGGAATTTTGTCAAAGAACCATCGCGAGAAAAATCTAAAATGCGAGGGGCGATAAATCGATTCGGTGTAATGCCATATCAGGAGTTTAAAGAAGAAGACATCAGGCTTATAGCAGATTATTTATATAATAATAGCATCGAAGAACCGAGTTGGTTTAAGGAACACAAAAAAGCGATGCAAAAAGGACAGAATTAAACCTACATTGTAACACAAACAAATCAAAACAAAATGGAAGTATCAAATATTGGATTAGATCCGCAGCAAACCGGTAAGATTGCCAAGAAGCTTAATCTGCTTTTAAGCAATTACCAGATTTATTATATGAACCTAAGAGGGTTTCACTGGAATATTAAAGGAAGAAAGTTTTTCGAACTTCACTTAAAGTTCGAAGAACTATACGACGATGCCTTACTCAAAATAGACGAAATCGCAGAAAGAATACTCACTTTGGGCGAAACTCCAGTGCATACTTTTGAGAAGTATGTAGACAGCTCTCAAGTTAAATCACTAGAAAATGTAACAACAGGTGAAGTTGCCGTTATCAGTATTCTGGACACTTTAAAAGTATTAATCACCAACGAGCGAAATATTTTATCCTTGGCAGGCGATGCCAACGATGAAGGAACCGTTTCGCTTATGAGCGATTATATTGTACAACAAGAAAAATTGGTCTGGATGTTGTCTGCTTACCAACACGAGGCCTAAAATAGTTCGCAGGGTTTTAAGCGAAATAAATAATTAAGTAACCAAGGTTACCTATGCATATTAATAATCCTGCTTTCTTTGTAAAAATTTTATAATTATGAACTGGTTATACGATCCATGGCCTTGGTATGTCTCTGGCCCAATAATCGCAGGTATTATGCTCCTTTTACTCTTGGCTGGTAAAAGTTTTGGAATGTCTTCTAATTTAAGAACGATGTGTACCATGTGTGGCGCAGGGAATCGAGCCGAATTTTTTAGGTTTGATTGGAAGAAACAACGCTGGAATTTAATCGTAGTTGTTGGTGCTGTGATTGGTGGCTATTTAGGAGCTAATTTCTTGACTAACGATGACGCTGTGGCCATTTCATCTAAGACAGTCGCACAGCTCAACGAACTTGGCTTTAGCAGTGCGGGTAGCGCGTATATGCCAACAGAACTCTTTGACGTCACGGCCTTGGGCGATTTAAAATCGCTAGCTATACTTATAGTTGGAGGGCTTTTAGTAGGCTTTGGAGCCCGATACGCAGGAGGATGCACGTCTGGCCATGCGATATCTGGTTTAAGTAATTTACAGCTACCATCCCTTTTTACAGTAATTGGGTTTTTTGCAGGTGGCTTGTTTATGATTCATGTGTTATTTCCTTTAATTTTTTAAGCAATGCGTACACTTTTTTATTTAGTTGTTGGCATCCTTTTCGGGATCACTTTATACAAATCAGAGGCAGCCTCTTGGTTTAGAATTTACGAAATGTTTCAGTTTGGAGCTTTTCATATGTACGGAATCATCGGTTCGGCCGTAGGCCTCGGAATCATTATCATACAAAGTATCAAACGATTTAAAATCAAATCTGTAGATGGACAACCTATAGTGATTCCACCCAAAAATCGAGGATATAAGCGTTATATAATTGGAGGATTAATCTTTGGCTTAGGATGGGCCTTGGCAGGAGCATGTCCAGGACCTATGTATGTATTGACCGGCGCAGGCTATCTATCGATGTTGGTGGTTATAGCAGCTGCCATTATAGGCACTTTTGTGTATGGCTTGCTCAGAGATAAGTTACCACACTAGTTAAGAATATTCTTAAAGGAATTTTGTAATCTTAGAACTCAGTGGAGGCGTGATCGATAAAAATGATTTTACCAACGTACCATCTGGAGCTACAAGATATTTTTGAAAGTTCCACTTTACGCTAGAATTTTTTACACCATTATGTTTTTTTGATGTTAGCCACTGGTATAAGGGATGTATATTTTTACCCTTAACCTCAACTTTTTCGGTAATAGGAAAGGTGACTCCAAAGTTTCGTTGGCAAAATTGCGCTATTTCTTGTGCGTCGCCCGGCTCTTGCTTACCAAATTGATTGCATGGGACTCCTATCACTGTTAAGTTTTTCTGATAGGTATTGCTTAGCTGCTGTAGGTCGTTGTATTGCTTCGTAAAACCGCATTTGGAGGCCACATTTACAAACAAGATATACTTGCCTTTAAAAATGGCCAAATCCAAAGGGGTTGTGTCCAAAGCGTTAATCTTTATATCATATAAAGAGGGGATTGGTCGCTCTGGAGTACTAATACTCATACCTTTTATTTTTGCTTTGCTCAGTAAATTCAAGTGTTTTGAATCAATAGATTAAAAATCGACTAACTATACTCTTGGAACTCCACCAAGGCGTTTTTCGATCTTTTTCTTTTTCGCAGTTAAGCGCTTCATCAAATCCATTAAACTGGCATCTTTAGTTTTTTTGTAATATTCGTTAATCGCTAGGATCAGGCGCTTTGCTTCTCTAGAAGCAACCACGCGATCGCTTGTTGTCATATGACTCATTTTAGCGTTTTCGAAATCTATAGCTTGGTTTAAGAGAACCTCCATAGTCTTAATTTTTTTGTTCAACAATACTCAAATTTAATTAAACAAAATTATATTTCCTAGGTTTGCTTAGCGATATGTAACGTTTTTTAGAATTATTTAACTTTTCGCGCAAGAAATAATTAAACTGCTGTTGTTCAGCCGTAAATCAGCGGCTTACTACTCATTTAAAACCATGATAATACAAACTCAAAACCTCTATTTACGAGAAGCCCATTCTAAGGATGCTGCCTTTATTTTGCAATTGGTCAATACACCTACTTGGCTACAACACATTGGCGATCGTAATGTTCACAGTATAGAAGAGGCCCAAGAGTTTATTCAAAGCAGGTTGGTTCATAGCTATAAAACGCATGGTTATGGCTTGTATGTGGTGCTATTAAAAGACCATCAAATTCCCATTGGCTTATTTGGTTTTGTTAAGCGCGACTATTTAGACCATCCCGATATTGGATTTGCGCTCTTGCCAAATTATACAGGTCAAGGGTACGGTAAAGAAGCCGCCAATGCCAGCATGGAATATGGGGTTAATCAATTAGGATTCCCAGTAGTTTTAGGTATCACCTCGCAAGAAAACATCGTTTCACAGCGTTTATTAGCCAGGCTAGGATTGCAAAATGTTGGCTTGATAACCCCGCCAGAAGAATCGAAGCCATTGGTTCTTTTTAAATTAGATGTATCAAAAAATAACGATTAAATGGCCTTTAGTTTAGATCAAATAGTAAGAATTTTAAAGAACACTCCAGAAATCTTAGACAATACCTTTAACGGCTTGTCTAAAGAACTGTATATGGCTAACGAAGGCCCAGATACTTGGAGTCCCTACGAAGTGGTAGGCCATCTAATTCATGGCGAAAAAACAGATTGGGTAGTACGTACAAAAATAATTTTAGGCAATAGCACTTCTAAAGAGTTTGCGCCTTACGACAGATTTGCACAACAAAAAGGACCGCTTACAACATTGCCAGAACTTCTGGATACGTTTAGATCTTTACGAAACAAAAATTTGCATTATATATTAGATTTAAATCTAACGGACAGGGATTTATTAAAAATAGGAATACACCCAGAGCTTGGCGAAGTCACTTTGCAACAATTGCTGAGTACTTGGGCAGTGCATGATTTGAGTCACATAGTGCAGATTAATAGAGTGCTGGCTAAGCAATTTAAAACGGCTATGGGACCTTGGCCTGCATATTTTTCGTTATTACAATAAAAAAAGCCTCCCAATGGGAGGCTTACTATTTATAACTAATTAGGCTTAATAGAAGGCTACTTTTCCTGTACTGATGTCGTACATACCACCAACTATTTTTATCTCGCCATTGTCTTCCATTTCTTTTAAGACTGCACTTCTATCGCGTATGTCTACAATAGCCATCTCTACGTTCTTTTTGGCCACTGCATTTACAAAATCGATGTTACCAGAAGTACGATCTGCCTCGCTAGTAGGCTCTTTTACGGCTGCAACTGCAGGCTCAATTTTATGAATCAAAGAAGTTAAATTACCTAACCTCGCATGATCACAAGCGCCTTTTACAGCGCCACAGGCCGTATGGCCTAAAACCATCAATACTTTGGTTCCAGCTAGTTTACAGGCAAATTCCATGCTGCCTAAAATGTCTGTATTTACAAAGTTTCCAGCGATGCGAATACTGAACAAATCTCCAATTCCCTGATCGAACAAAAGTTCTGCAGAGACTCTAGAATCAATACAGTGTAAAACCGTCGCAAAAGGATACTGTCCTGAAGCCGTATCTGCCACTTGCTCAGATAAATTTCTGTTGGCTTGATCGCTGTTTACAAAGCGAGCGTTACCATCTTTTAAGGTTTGCAATGCCGATTCTGGGGTCATTGCTGCTTGTGTTTCTTTAGTTTGTGCTTTCATATTTATATTATTATGCGGTTTTTGGTCTAAGATTAAAAAATTCGATATAACTAGGAGGGTTTTCTACCGTTCCTCGTTCTGATACTAATTTAATGGTAATGTTTTTATTATGAGCTTGTTCAGAAAAATCTTCGAGTATTTCGATAATATCATGGTCTAAATACCTTGTTTTTCTCACATCGAGTTCTACAAAACTATTCTCCTCTAGGCTATCTAGCTCTTTTAGAATTGCTCCTTTATTAAAGAATGTAACTTCTTCTGCAAGCGTCATCTTGATTTTGGTCTGGCCATTACTCTTATCTTCTATGTGCAAGAAATGCGAGTTTTGGTAGCTTTTTATTAAAATCACGACTATCCCTACGGCCAAACCAAGGCCGATTCCAACGAGAAGATCTGTAAATACGATTCCAACTACCGTTGTAGTAAAAGGTATAAACTGCTTCCAACCTAATTTGTACATCTTTGCAAATAAAGCCGGCTTGGCTAACTTATATCCTACAATAAAAAGTACTGCAGCCAATACAGACAGCGGAATCTTATTAAGCAATATGGGTATTAGCACCACGGCGATTAACAAAAAGAAGCCATGAATAATAGCAGATGCCTTCGTTTTTCCGCCAGATTGAATATTGGCAGAACTCCTTACAATTACTTGTGTAATGGGCAATCCTCCAATAAAACCAGAAACCATATTACCTACACCCTGGGCTAATAGCTCACGGTTGGTAGGGGTTATGCGTTTCTCTGGATCCAATTTATCTGTAGCCTCTACACACAGCAGGGTCTCTAAACTAGCAACCAACGCAATGGTAAAGGCGATAAGCCAAATCTCGCTTTGCCATATCACAGAAAAGTTTGGGAAGCTAAATTGTGCGAAAAAGCTATCTGCATCTTCTGGTACCGGAATACTTACTAAGTGTTCCTCAGAAATTGCCAACGAGCTATCTACGGTAAGGGTATAAAAAACAATACCAAGGATAACAACAACAAGCGGTCCCTGCACAAGTTTAAAGACTTTGCCTTTGCTGCTCAGCACGCGTTCCCATAAAATAAGTACCGCCAACGAAATAGCCGCGATAATTGTTGCACCGGGACTAATTCCATTTAGAGAATTAATGATGCTAGAAAAAGTATTCTCACCATCTACCTGAAAGAAAGCAAAGTCACCTTCTGGATTCGAATCGTATCCAAAAAAGTGAGGAATTTGCTTTAGAATAATAATCAGACCGATTCCTGTGAGCATGCCTTTAATCACAGACGATGGAAAATAATAACCTATAATTCCAGCCTTTAAGAGGCCAAAAACTATTTGAATTACTCCACCAAGTACAACGGCTACAAGAAAATTCTCGAAGCTTCCTAAACTAGCAATAGAAGTTAATACAATTGCTGCCAAACCTGCTGCGGGTCCGCTTACTCCAATTTGGGAGCCACTCATAAAACCTACAACGATTCCACCAACAATACCTGCGATAAGGCCCGAGAAAAGGGGTGCACCACTGGCTAAGGCAATACCCAAACAAAGTGGTAAGGCCACGAAAAACACCACTATACTAGCGGGTAAATCACTTTTAATATATTTAAACATAATATGCGTTTTGTTTCCGCGCTTGCGCGCGAAGTTTCAATGAAAAATTAAAATAAAAACGGGTACTATGCTTGTAGTTCGGGAGGTGGCAGCGGAACTTCCTGCAAGAGTGCGAAGTGTTTGGCCAGAAGGTGTTCTGACGATCTTAAGGCCCAATAATCCTGATTTTTGAGGTCAACAAGGGCGAATTCAGAAATCAATTTTTTTTCTTCAAACTCTTTTTCCTTGGCTTGTTTTTTCTCTTCTCCTTCTGTAGAATCGACCAAGGCAGTTTGCAAGTCAACGTCTAATAGGGTATAGACAGAGGGTGCTACTATCGTGGTGATAAGCATCAGAGACATAAAAGCTATGACAATTCTTGATTTCATTCAGGCGCAAAAATAAGACTTCCGATTTATTTTATTGTTAAGAAAAAGTAAAAAATACTTAAACAAAAGACATTTTGAAAGCTGCCAAATTATGCAGTATTTTTGCGGTAATAGCAGCTATGGAATTTGAATGGAATTTATTATTGCTCGTTGGCGCAGGCTTTATCGCTGGAGTGGTCAATACCATAGCTGGCGGTGGTTCTATACTCACTTTACCCGCGCTTATCTTTTTTGGGCTACCACCTTCTGTTGCCAATGGCACCAATAGAATCGCAATCATTATTCAGAACATTTTTAGCACAGCGGGCTTTCAATCTAAAGGAATAAGTACCTATCCATTTAGTTTGTATTTAGGCGCAGTAGCCGTGGTCGGAGCTGTGGTAGGAGCCAAAATTGCCATTCAACTTCCCGAAGATCTCTTTAATAAAATTTTGGCCTTCGTGATGGTGATCGTGGTTGTCTTTTTAGTCTCCCAGCGCAAAAAATCCCTCTCCGAACTTGCAGAAAGACTTACGGGCAAATATTTGTGGTTTAGTATGTTCGCGTTTTTCTTTATTGGTATTTATGGCGGATTTATTCAGGCTGGAACCGGCTTTTTTGTGCTCTTAGCGCTTTCTGGTATTAACCGACTAAGTTTGGTAAAGTCTAATGCGGCTAAGGCCGTTATTATTTTGATATTTAATATTGGCGCCATTATCACCTTTGCATGGGAAGGCAAGATCAATTGGGGTTATGGGCTTATAATGGCCATAGGGAATGCCTCAGGAGCTTGGTTTGCTAGTCGTTGGTCTGTTGCCAAAGGAGATAAATTGGTAAAAATATTTTTGGTGATAATGGTCATTGTAATGGCTGTCAAACTTTGGTTTACTACACCATAGCCATTGGCTTTTTTTGCTCGTCAACCGCGACAAAGGTAAAATGCCCAGTAACGGCCAAAGTGCGGTCATAACTGTACATGTCTTCCATAAATATATCGACTCTAACCACACAACTTGTGGTACCTACTTTGCTCACTTGGGCTACCAGCTCTACAATGGTTCCCTGCGGAATTGGTACAGTAAAATCGATTTTTTCGGTGCTAACAGTTACCACCTTTTTACGACTAAATCGCGTCGCACATATAAAAGAAGCTTCGTCCATTAATTGGAGTGCAGTTCCGCCAAAGAGCGTATCGTAATGATTGGTGGTATTAGGAAAAACCGCCTTAAAAATTCTAGTTACACTCCCGTTAATTCTGTCTTCAATAGAAGTCATAGATTCCATAAGTAAAGCAATTGTTAATAATGATAGACCTAGTTTAGGCGACCTGTCGAGTTTGATTAAATTTGCATCGTAAAAGTAAAGGTAAATTATGGCAATCGATATTATATCTTCTCTAAATTGGCGTTACGCCACAAAACGCTTTGATAGCGCAAAAAAGCTATCACCTGAGCAATTAAGCACCTTAAAAGAGGCTTTTAATCTTACGGCCACATCCTATGGTTTGCAGCCACTAAAAATGCTTGTGATTCAAGATCAAACCATAAAAGAGCAATTGGTACCCCTTAGCATGGACCAACCTCAGGTAAGAGACGCCTCTCATGTACTTGTGTTCTGTGTACAAAGCGAATTGACCAAGGCACATATAAACGATTATTTCTCTAACGTACAGCGTCTTCGTGACACCCCCAAAGAAGTGTTGGCGCCTTTTAAAGACCATATTATTGATACGTTTTCTGACAAGGAGGCTACAGAGGTAGCCAACTGGATGACAAAACAGGCCTACCTCGCAATGGGAAACCTGTTAACTGTTTGTGCTTTAGAAGGGATAGATTCTTGCCCTATGGAAGGCTTCCAGCCAGATGCGTACGATGCCTTGTTAGGGTTACAAGAACTTGGATTAAAATCTGTTTTGGTAATGCCTGTTGGATTCAGAGCACAAGACGATATGTTTGCCAGCATGAAAAAAGTGCGCAGAGGAGTACAAGAAGTAGTTATTGACTACTAGTAGGTTCATTATTACTCAGTTCTAAGCGCATAGCCTTCATCGCTTCTCTGAGTGTAAGGTGGGTGTACTTTTGGGCGATTTCTAAGTGTTGTTCGCAAAACCATTCGAGTCCTTTTTTATGACCCACCCTTCGGTTGGCAATCATTCGGTCGTTAAAAGCCTTTTCTTCTGGCGTTAATGCAAAAGAAACCAACCTGCAAGAAACATCATCGTCTCTTCTTGATTTATTGCAGTAATTACAAATAGGTGGTCTCATGGGTTTATTGTTGAATCGAAAAATACGAAAATTTGTGTGTCTTTTGATTTTTAAAATTGACTTACAATAAAGTACCTTTGTGTTTCATACAAAATAGCACTATGCCAGGATTCGAAGTTTTTGGCGCCGAAGAGCGCAAGCAAGTAAACGATGTTTTAGAAAGTGGAATATTGATGCGTTACGGGTTTGACCCCATGAGAAACGGGCATTACAAGGCAGCCGAGTTCGAAGAAGCCTTTGCAAAGAAAATGGGTTCGGCACATTGCCAACTTGTTTCTAGTGGTACGGCAGCGCTTACTGTAGCCTTGGCTACAGCTGGGATTGGTGCTGGTGACGAAGTGATTATGCCCACCTTTACTTTTGTTGCGAGTTTTGAATCAATCATGGCCATTGGTGCAGTACCAGTATTGGTCGATATAGACGACACCTTAACTTTAGACCCAGAAGCTGTAAAAGCTGCAATCACAGATAAAACCCGCTGTGTGATGCCAGTACATATGTGTGGATCGATGGCAGACTTAGATGCGTTAAAGGCTATTTGCGACGCCAACGATTTACTGCTTTTAGAAGATGCTTGTCAAGCCTTAGGAGGGAGTTATAAAGGAGCCATGTTAGGCGCTTATGGGGATTTAGGTTGTTATTCTTTTGACTTTGTAAAAACCATTACCTGCGGCGAAGGCGGTGGAGTGGTCACCAACAATGCCACCTATGCAAAAAGAGCAGATCAGTTTCAAGATCACGGCCACGATCATGTTGGTAGTGACCGTGGGGCAGAAGGGCACCCGTTTCTTGGGTACAATTATCGAATCTCCGAACTACATGCGGCCGTTGGCTTGGGACAGCTTCAAAAATTTGATCAAATTATTGAACGTCAAAAAGAACATTATACAATAGTTCGCAATGCATTAAAGAATGTAGATGGCGTAAGCTTTAGACGAGTGCCAGAAGGCGGTGTAGAAAACTATTCTTTTTTAAATATCTATTTGCCTTCACAAGCCTTGGCGCAGGAAGCTCAGCAATTGTTGAGCGAAGCTGGTATCGATGCTTGCTTTTATTGGTTTAATAACAACTGGCATTATATAAGAGGGTGGGAGCACCTGCAAAACGCTAAAGCGATGGGCAGCCTAAATGGAGCCATCAGAAAGCAATTGGAAACCTTGTCTGGCAAAGACTTTTCTAGAAGTGACCATTGGATGGGTCGTAATATTTCGTGTTTGGTAAAAGTAGGGTGGAGCGAAGCTCAAGTAAAAGAGCGTGCCACCAAAATGCAACAGGTTTTACAGCAACTGCTTAGTAATTAATGTATTCGGTAATTTCTAAGCCGTAGCCAACTATCCCAACTCTTTTGGTCTCTTGACTATTAGAGATTAGTTTGATTTTGCTAATGTTTAAATCGTGCAAGATTTGAGCGCCGATTCCAAAGTCTTTTTGATCCATCTTAATACGAGGTGCCTTTACAATCTTGGTGCCGTCTTGGGCTTCTTTGAGTTCGCTTAGTCTGTTTAAAAGATTTAACGATTGCGCTTGTTGATTGATAAATACCACAGCTCCCTTACCTGTCTTATTAATCATACTAAACATACCATCCAGCTTTTTATCGGCATTGTTGGTAAGCGTGCCTAAGATGTCGTTGTTAACCAGGGTCGCGTTTATGCGCACCGGTACAGATTCGTCTGCTTCCCAAGTACCCTTGGTAAGTGCGATATGAACCTGATCGTTGGTGGTTTGCTTATAAGCTCTTAAGCGAAAGGTTCCGAAGTTGGTTGTGATATCAAAATCTTCCATCTTTTCGATAAGCGAATCATGTTGCATTCTATATGCAACCAAGTCCTCGATAGAGATAATTTTAAGATCAAATTTTTTGGCTACCTCTAAAAGTTGAGGCAAGCGTGCCATAGTGCCGTCTTCGTTTAAGATTTCGACTAATATTCCAGCGGGCTCGAAGCCTGCCAACCTCGCTAGGTCTATAGCAGCCTCTGTATGTCCGGTTCTGCGCAACACACCACCTTCTTTTGCCTTTAAAGGGAAAATATGACCTGGACGCCCTAAGTCTTGTGCTTTGGTGTCTTCGTTAACCAAAGCCTGTATGGTTTTGGCTCTGTCGTGTACAGAAATTCCTGTAGTACAACCATGCCCGATCAAATCGACAGAAACCGTAAACTGTGTATGGTGCAGAACGGTATTGTTTTCTACCATCATAGTAAGGTCAAGCTCGTTGCAGCGTTGTTCTGTAAGCGGAGCGCAAATAAGACCGCGCCCGTGTGTTGCCATAAAGTTGATCATTTCTGGAGTCACTTTATCTGCTGCTGCGATAAAATCGCCTTCATTCTCACGATTCTCGTCGTCTACAACGATTACCACCTTTCCTTGCCTGATATCTTCTATCGCGGCAGAGATTGTATCAAGTTTAACTGTGGGTTGTGACATAGTAAGCATCGTGATTTATTTTAAGGTACAAAGATAAGGCTTCGCGTCGAATTGCCTGATTAAAACAGTATTATCTTAACAGTTGCATGTCTTCTTTGATTTTCTTTTTGGCAATAAAATGGTGAATAAAATACAAGGGCAGTCCAACTAAGAAAAACATGATGTAGATGTCTGGGCTTACTTTTTTATCCATTGCGACATAGGTGCGTTGATAGCTAAAAAACGATCTAACGATATATATTAAGGCAACTAAGTATGCCAGTGCGTTTAGAATTATCAAGATATTGACAATGGTTTCTGACTGCAGTCCGCCATAAACTTTAACGACTATTTGAGCCACAAAAAATACCGCCGATATCAAATATATAATCAACGCAGTTTTTGACAGTTTACGATACTTCTCAAAGTGCTTTTGTGATTCTGAATAGGCGTAGTTTTCAAAATTACCTTGCACTTTTAACTCCAATTCAGAAATACCTCGCGCATCTAAAATTTGCAAGGCATGAGACCGATACGCATTCGAATAACCATGTTGTTTATAGTTTTTAACCGAATCGATTAATTGATGGTTTTCGAGTTGTTCTAAGGTTTGTTTCTCTGTTTCTGTAAGTACTCCGCTTTCAGGAGGTATTACTTCTACAGTTTGGGGCTTTCTAAAACGGCTCAAAAAGAAATCAAAATCTACCAAAGCCTGATCTGTTGTGGCACGATAGGTAATCCAAATCCCTAATGGCAATAAAACTAAACTAGAAATCCAACTTGCCATAACCGCACTTACAGAACCATCTTCTGCGCCATTCTTGGCAAAAATTCCTATAAAATGGTAAATCAAAAAGAGCAAGATGGCTATGACCATGGGCAGCCCAAAACCACCTTTGCGTATTACAGCTCCCAAAGGCGCTCCAATAAAGAATAAGATGATACACGCAATCGCAAACACATATTTTTCGTGCAAGGCAATTTCATGTTTAATGATGTTTTTTCGCTTTAAAAAGAATTCATCTTTTTTGGCTTCTAGGGTTTGGATCGAACCACTTACATTGCTCTGGGCAATTTGTAATATCTTTTTTTGATCTGTTTCTTTAAAAACGTCTATCGGATTGATAAGACTGTCTTTTAGGTTCTTAGGGCTGTAGTTGTCTGTTATTTTTTCTACACCCGTACGATAGTGCATGGTTTCTGCAAAGGTGTTTATGTCTTTGCTAAAGTTTTGTGACAAGGTATCGATAGCAGGAATGAGCTCTCTAATGGGATACATCCCATGGCTGTTAATGTCCTTTTCTGCCTCTAAATCTACATTGTTTATCTCGGTGAGGTCTACATTGATGGTGTAGGTATCAAAATAACTCTTGGCAAAGGGCTTCTTTTTTCGCTTCTCAATGTTTTTAACCTGAATATCGTCGTAATAGTTTCCATTTTCTAGCACCAGCGATAAGGTATTAGACCCGTCTTCGCTAACGAGTTCTCCTTTTTCTGCAACCATTACCGTAAAGTTTCCAGAGAGTTTTTCTTTCTTTTTATGAATCGTTACGTCGTGTAAATATTGGTCTCTGTCGCCAGATTTGTCTAATACAAGAATATTGATATTATCGCCAATTTGGCTAAACTGTCCTTCTGCGATTACCATGGCGGGTTTTTTCTGTGCGATGTTACGCCGCAGATTGAGCGATTTATATTCGGCATAGGGAATCACGGTATTGGCAAACCAAAATGCGGTTCCGCTTACAAGCAATATAAAGAGGGTGAGGCTTCGCATGGCGCGCTGCAGCGAGATTCCTGTACTTTTCATAGCAGCGAACTCGTATTTTTCTGCAAAATCTCCAAAAACCATGAGGGACGAAACCAATATGGTAAGCGGTAATACCAACGGAATCAGCTTAGGGGAGAAGTACATTAAAAATTTAAGGACGATCATTAAATCGAGGCCTTTTCCAGCCAATTCAGAAATATATAGCCAGATGGTCTGAAGCACAAAAATGAACATCAGAATTAAAAAGACGCTAATAAAGGTTCTTATGTAAGTAACTAATATGTAGCGGTCTAGTATTTTCAAAAATTAGTGAGCCTTAGTTAATCCTATTGATATAATAGCCATCCTTTGCATACTTGGCTTCGTCAAAACTAAACAAGGTGCCCGAGATAGGTTGATTGGTTTTGAAAGAATTAACAGTAATGGTATACTTAGTACCCTTGGCGTCTGTTTGGATAAGCTTATAGATATGCTTGGTCTGCACATCGATTCCTAGTAGAATGTCTTTTATCTCTGCGTTAGAATCGATTGGCTCTAACTTAATGTATTGAATTTTACGACCTTTTACAGTCTGAACGATATCTTTTGAATAGCGATATCCGTTCTCGTAGAATGTAAGCATTTTAGAGGGAGTAATCTCTTTGTCTTCTTTTGCATTATAGTTACTAATGGTCACCTCTTCGTCTTCTGGAACGATGTTAAACACCTGCTTTCCGTTAAACATACGAGTGGTTCCGAGCATGTTTAAAACGTACATATCTCCTTTGATGGTCACGTCTCCACGTGTTTCTTGATTTACCCCTTGACTCGAATTGTTAAGGGTGTTTTTAAACGAAATCACTATGTTGTCATAAGAGCGAACCTTTTGGGACACCTCGTCTAACAAGGTCTTTGCATCTTGTGCTACCGCGAGCGAACCACATAAAACCAAAGCGATTAAAACTACTATCTTTTTCATTATTCTGTCTTTATCTCGTTATCTAATAAACGACTCAAATCTTCTAGCGTAGGCACTAAAACCTGTCTGGCTTTACTACCTTCAAAAGGACCCACAATACCTGCAGCTTCTAATTGATCGATGATTCGTCCTGCTCTGTTGTAACCTAATTTTAATTTACGTTGTAACAAAGAGGCCGATCCTTGCTGGGCAATTACCAGTACTTCTGCCGCATCTCTAAACATTGAGTCACGTTCGTCTATGCTTATATCAAGATTTGTACCACTTTCTTCGCCAACATACTCAGGTAATAGATGCGCTTCGGGATATGCCTTTTGAGAGCCTATGTAGTCTGTAATGTCTGCCACTTCTGGGGTGTCTACAAAAGCACATTGCAGCCTAATTACTTCGTTTCCTTGAGTATATAACATATCTCCACGACCGATTAGCTGATCTGCTCCAGAAGAATCCAAAATAGTTCTGGAATCTATCTTAGAGGTTACTCTAAAAGCGATACGCGCCGGGAAGTTGGCTTTGATAATACCCGTAATCACATTTACAGAAGGACGTTGCGTGGCGATAATTAAATGAATTCCAATGGCACGTGCCAGCTGAGCCAGACGGGCGATAGGCGTTTCTACCTCTTTCCCTGCGGTCATGATTAAATCTGCAAACTCGTCTACCACCAAGACGATATAAGGCAAAAAGCGATGCCCATCGTTGGGATTGAGCTTACGAGCTTTAAACTTGGTATTGTATTCTTTTATGTTACGAACCATGGCGTTTTTAAGTAGGTCGTAGCGGGCGTCCATCTCTATACACATAGAGTTTAGGGTATACACCACCTTGGTCGTATCTGTGATTATAGCTTCTTCTGTATCTGGCAGTTTGGCCAAATAATGACGCTCTATTTTATTAAAAAGAGTGAGTTCTACCTTCTTAGGGTCTACCAACACAAACTTTACTTCTGCAGGATGCTTCTTATAGAGCAAAGAAGTCAAGATGGCGTTTAACCCAACAGATTTACCTTGACCTGTAGCTCCCGCCATCAATAAGTGAGGCATTTTAGCCAAATCGACCACAAAGGTCTCGTTGCTAATGGTTTTACCCAAAGCCAATGGCAAGGCCATTTCTGCCTCCTGAAATTTTGGCGAGGCAATCACAGATCGCATCGATACGATTCTAGGATTCTTGTTAGGCACTTCTATCCCAATGGTTCCTTTGCCAGGTATCGGGGCAATAATTCGTATCCCAAGGGCAGAGAGAGATAAGGCGATGTCGTCTTCTAAATTTTTAATTTTAGAAATTCTAACCCCCGCTTCTGGTACTATTTCGTAGAGCGTAACCGTAGGACCAACGGTTGCCTTTATTTGGGCGATCGCGATTTTGTAGTTGCGAAGGGTTTCTACAATGCGATTTTTGTTTTCTTCTAATTCTTCTTGATTAATCGTAATCCCAGCGCCACCAGTATAATCTTTGAGCAGTTCTATAGTCGGAAACTTAAACTGACTCAATTCAAGTTTAGGGTCAAACTCTCCAAACTCTTTGACCAATTTATCGCTGGTATTTTTAATAACCACCTCTTCTTCTTTTACCTTCTCGACCTCCATGGCTACTTCGTCCTGGTCTGTTGTAATCACATCTTGGACTGGGGTTTCTGTTTTTAATTCATGCGTTATCACAGGGTCTAACACGGTTTCTGTGGGAGGTGTTTCTTTAACGCTTAAATCCAGAGGTTTATCTTCTGTAAGCTCTTGGTTGGTAGCTGTTGAAGGGTCTTTTTTAAAATCTTCTGCGATTTCTTCTTTTGTCTTTTTAAGACGCGCAGCTACTTTTTCTGGCGTTACTTTTAAACGAACCACAAAGTAAATAATGAGTAAAAATAACAGTAAAAGGGCCGTGCCAGTGAGGCCTAAAAAGTCTTGTAAATAGTCGTTAAGTTCGAACCCAACAGTACCAGCCAATATGCTTTTGGTATTGGTAAAAAAACCAAGGGTTACAGAAATCCAAAGCATTACTAGTATGCCCCAAAACCAGAATTTGGCCAAGGCAGAACGCTTTAGATCAAAAAATAGATATACGCCAGTTAGCCCAATAAGGGTGCTCAAAATAAAGGCTGCAACTCCAAATCCTTTGTATACAAAGAAGTTGCTAAGTGCCACGCCAAATTTATTTAGCAGATTAGAAGCTTCTGTATCTCTATTGCCTAAATCTTGCAAAAGACTCTGATCCTCTTGCCAGTTTAAAAAGAAGGAAGCAAATGCCAAGGTTAGTGCTAACCCGAGCAACATTAAAAAACTCCCTAAAACAACTTTTTGCTGTTTTGAAAGGACAATTTTTTTAACCGTAAACCGATTGGATTTTGTTCGTTTTGACTTTTTCTTGGCCATAAATGGTGGGTTACCAGCAAAAATACAAATTGTTAACGTTTTTTTTTGGTAAAAAAGTATCTAAAAAATGTACTTAAAATAGATGATACATCCAATAATTACTGCGATTACCGCTGCAAAGAAAACGGCACCCGCCGCGACATCTTTAATGTATCCAATTTGTTTGTGACGTTCTGGATGAATAAAATTTGCCATCTCTTCTGCCGCTGTGTTTAGACCTTCTATACTCATAACCATTCCAATGGCTAGTAATTGTAAGATCCATTCTGTGGTTGTGATATTAAAATAAAAGCCTGCAATTATCATGACAACCGCTATAACAGCTTGCACCTGTATGCTCGCCTCGTTTTTGAGCAGCATCCAAGCTCCTTTAATAGCGTACTCGCATCCTTTCAGTCGTTTTCCTAGAAAGCTGTTCTTCATTAGATAACCGCTAAAGCTGCTTGATAATTAGGTTCTTGTCCTATTTCTGGCACTTGTTCTGTGTAAGCCACTTTCCCCTGCGGATCTATAACCACCACAGCTCTCGAAAGCAGGCCTTCGAAGGCACCTTCCATTACCGTTGCTCCATAATTAGCCCCAAATTCGCCGGTTTTATAATCTGACAACATATGAACGTTCTCGATTCCTTCTGCCCCGCAAAAGCGTTGCTGCGCAAATGGCAGGTCTTTAGAAATACATAAAACCGCAGTGTTGTTCATTCCGGCCGCTTCTTTATTAAAAGTTCTAATCGACTGAGCACAAACTCCTGTATCTACACTCGGAAAAATATTGAGTACTACGTTTTTTCCTGTAAAGTCTTGTATGCTACAAGAACTCATATCGGTTTTTGTGAGCACGGCGTTAGGGGCTTGTTGCCCAACGGTAGGTAATTCTCCAGAAGTATGTGTAGGTGTTCCGCCTAGTGTTATATTGGCCATAATTTGTTTTCGTTTTGTATTGTAAAAATAGACATTCCCATTAATTATTAATGCGAAATTTTATTAAATAAAGCAATGTTTATAAGAGGCTATGCTGCGACTTTGGCATCTTTTAACTGTCTTATTTTAATTTTAAACGCGGCAAATAAAAGCGTCATAAACGGACTCAGCCAGTTAAAAATAGCGTAAAAGAAATATTCGGCAACGCCAACACCCAAAACACCGCTTTGATAAGCTCCACAGGTATTCCAAGGAATCAATACAGAGGTAACCGTACCACTATCTTCTAGCGTACGAGAAAGGTTTTCTGGTGCAAGCTTTCGGTCTTCGTATGCCTTTTTAAACATTTTCCCTGGGATCACAATCGCCAAATATTGATCGCTTGCAATAGCGTTTAACCCTAAGCAGCTAATAACAGTGCTTGCAAATAATCCAAAAATAGTACTTGCCATTTTTAAAAGTTCTCTGGTGATTCTAGAGAGCGCCCCAATCGCATCCATGATTCCGCCAAAAACCATGGCGCAAATAATTAATAAAATGGTCCATAACATGCCAACCATTCCTCCAGCAGAGAACAAGTCGTTTAAGGTTTTGTTATCTGTGGTAATTGTTGAGTCAGAAAATATAGAGGTTACGACAGCTCCAAATTTAGATTCTCCTAGACCGTTTAATATCTCTGGCTGAAAAATAAAGGCAAAAACTGCCGCAGCCAAAACGCCAATTCCTAAGGCAACAAGGGGTTTGGTTTTAATCAAAATCAAGGCGATTACAATCAAAGGAACAATAAACAACCATGGGCTAATATTAAAGGTCGTATCTATGGTGCTAAGCAAACCACTTAAGTCCGTATCGCCTGTGGTGTCTATAGAAAAACTAATAATCGAGAACACAATTATGGTTACGATAATAGTAGGCACTGTGGTAAAAGCCATATAGCGAATATGTGTAAATAAATCGGTGCCAGCCATAGCTGGTGCTAAGTTGGTGGTATCGCTCAAAGGAGACATCTTGTCTCCAAAGTATGCTCCCGAAATCACTGCGCCGGCTATCATTCCACCAGAGATTCCTAAGGCAGTACCAATCCCGATAAGGGCGATTCCGACAGTAGCAGAGGTGGTCCAACTACTCCCTGTAGCAATAGAGATTATAGCAGAGATTACAATAGATGCTGGTAAAAATATTTCTGGGCTAAGCACTTGCAAGCCATAGTACACCATGGCTGGAATCACGCCGCTAACCAGCCAAGTTCCGGCCAAGGCTCCTACCAATAATAATATACCAATAGGCACGATAATGCTTTTTAAATTTTCTAGAATCTCGATCGCCATGCGTTTGATTCCTACTTTATTAAAGAAGCCAACTACCGCGGCTACAGCACCTCCCATCAAAAGAATATACTGATTAGAATAATCACCAAGCCAGGCTCCGCCTGCAAAAAAGATGTTGTAGGCAAGCAAGCACATTAAGATCACAACGGGAATGAGCGCTTCCCAGATATTGAGTTCTATGTTTTCTACAATTTTTTGGTCGTCGTCTACATCGAGTAACGAAATATTGGGCTTGTCTTCTTGCATGCTTATTATTTAGAAGCGTAATGTTACGATTTTGTGCGTTGTTATGCAAGCTTCAAGAGCGACCCAAAAGAGTTAGTTAAAGCAAAATTTTAGGTTTACACCCATATGTTAATAAAACATTTAGACATGTAACCCACTGCTTAAAAGTACGCTAAGCGAAGGAGCCGTCGTACTTTCTGTTAAGGTAAAATTTGAGTCGGTTAAAGGCCAGATTATATTTAGAGCTGCTGGATTGAATATCTTTGAGCAGTAGTGAGCTTATGAATTGTAAAAAAAATCCGCCTTTTGGGCGGATTTTTGATTTAAACGGTTTGTGGTTTAAGCACTCCTACTTGCTCCATGCAAGCACACATGGTTTTAAAGGTTCGCTCTATATCACCATCTAAGCCAATAGAGAATCGAATCAAACCATCTGTTAAGCCCATGGCTTCTTGCTCTTCTTCTGGAATTTCTGAAGAAGTAGAACTTCCGGGAGCACTAAATAAGGTTTTGTAGAAGCCTAAACTAACCGCCAAATACCCTAGATTTTCGTGCTGCATAAGCTCCATGAGTTGGTTGGCTTTATCTAGACTACCTACATCTATAGTTAGCATACCGCCAAAACCGTATTGATCGTTCATCATATTTTTAAATACCTGATGACTTGGGTGTGATGGCAATCCTGGATATACCGTTTTGATTCCGATTTGCTCAAATCGTTGCGCCAAATACATGGCATTATGGCTGTGCTGCTTCATGCGAATATGAAGTGTTCTTAGGTTTTTTAGCACAGAAGCAGAGCGCATACTATCCATAGTAGACCCTAACAACATACAGGCACCATCGTTTACGTTGCGTAAATCGTCGATAAACTCTTGAGTCCCACAAACCACACCGCCTACAGTATCGCTGGATCCGTTAATAAATTTGGTCAAACTATGAATCACCACATGAGCCCCTAAGGCCGCTGGAGAAATGCTCAAGGGTGAAAACGTATTGTCTACCACCAAGGTTAAGTTGTGTTTGTTTGCCAATTGGGCCAAGGCCGCAATGTCTGCAACCTCGAGCAAGGGATTGCTCACACTCTCGCAGTACAACACTTTGGTATTTGGTGTAATGGCTGCCGCTACTTTGTTTAAATCTGTAATGTCTACAAAGCTGGTATTGATATTAAGTTTAGGTGCAAAATTCTTTAAAAATGCATAGGTTCCACCGTAGATGGTGCGACTAGATACTACATGATCGCCAGCTCCGCAAAGCTGCAGTAAAACAGGGGTGATGGCACCCATTCCGCTTGCGGTAACATTGGCGGTTTCTGTCCCTTCCATGGCCGCAAGGGCTTCTCCTAAGTAAAGATTGCTTGGCGTACTATGTCTAGAATAGAGATAGCAGCCATCTGCATTGCCTTCGAAAGTGTCGAACATGGTCTTAGCAGATAAAAAGGTATACGTAGACGAATCAGAAATGGATGGATTTACGCCACCGAATTCGCCAAAATATTGTAGGTCTTGAATGTTATTAGCTGGATCTGATTTCATGATTTTAATTTATTATTCTACAAAATTAGATAATGAGCAATATTTAAACAATGATAATTGTCAAATACAGTAAATAAATCTAAATTTTATCTATTTTGGTGATAAATAATTATATTTATGGCTTCAAAGGCCTTAATCTGCCGTAAAAAAATCATCTACTATGTTAGATAGCATCGATAAAAAATTACTTGATCTGCTTCAAACAGATAGCAAGCAAACCAGCAAGCAGCTTTCTGCCAAGCTCAATTTGTCGCCAACCGCCATATACGAAAGAATCAAAAAACTAGAAAAAGCTGGTGTTATAGCAGCCTATGCGGCCTTATTAGATAAAAAATTGGTCGGGCGTGATTTTGTGGTGTACTGCCATATTAAGCTTCTTAAACATTCAAAAGAATACCTTACTACCTTTGAATCGCAAATCGTAAAACTAGACGAAGTACTCGAATGTTATCATATTAGCGGAGACTACGATTATTTGCTCAAGGTAGCTGTGCAAGACATGGAAGCCTTTAGGCAATTTATGGTGACCAAATTAACTACCTTGCAGTACATAGGCAGCACCCATAGTTCGTTTACCATTAGCGAAGTAAAAAACACCACAAAAATGAGTTTATCTTGATATCACTTAACCAATATCGCGGCGCAGAACTTTTTGTTCTTTTTGTGCTTATGCCAGTAAGCTTTTGCTTTGACTATTCCATTTTTATAAAGGCGGGCTTGGTGTTAGCAGGACTTGCATATATTATAGTGTTGATGCTACGTGATCCTAACAGACCTTTTAAAATCAATCCTTCGAGACCTTGGAATAAATTCTTGAAGCGCATGTTTTTACAATTTATCATAATCGCTCTAGTCACCACCGGATATGTGTATTGGATGAGTCCTAGCTCTTTGTTTTGTGTACCTCTTAATAAGCCGTTGCTGTGGGGCGCCATTTTGGGGATTTATACATTTTTGTCTGTTTGGCCCCAAGAGATTATCTACAGAACCTTCTTTTTTACACGCTACGCGTCGCTTTTTAAAAGTAAATCGCTTTTAATTTTTGTAAACGCCATTTTGTTTAGTCTGGCACATATTTTTTTTAGAAACACCTTGGTGATGGTGCTCACTTTCATTGGAGGCGTTTTGTTTGCCATAACGTACATCAAAACTAAATCTACCTTGATGGTGAGCATAGAACACGCTTTGTATGGCAATTGGTTATTCACCGTTGGCATGGGAGAGATGCTCGCTTTTCCTGGCATGGAGTCCTGCTAAAATCCCTTACGATTACATCGCTTTTCTGTCATAGATAATTTGAACTATTAGGCTATGGTGATACGATTAAACATTCGTAAATTTGCACTTCTTTAAAACCTTAGATTCTATGAATTCTTACGATGTTGTTATAATTGGTTCGGGCCCTGGCGGATATGTTGGAGCCATTCGCTGTGCACAATTAGGAATGAAAACCGCTCTTATAGAAAAGTACGATACCCTCGGAGGCACTTGTCTTAATGTGGGTTGTATTCCGAGTAAGGCGCTGTTGGATTCTTCTCATCATTACGAAGATGCCGTAAAGCATTTCGAAGCCCACGGAATTGAAGTCCCTGGCGAGGTAAAAGTGAATTTAGAAAAAATGATTGCCCGCAAGCAATCTGTGGTAGACCAAACAACTTCTGGGATCGACTTTTTGATGAACAAAAACGACATTACCGTATATCATGGCCTTGGTTCTTTTAAAGACGCTACGCATGTTACGGTTGCCCTTACAGCTGGTGGCGAAGAAACCCTAGAAGCTAAGAACATCATTATCGCGACAGGAAGTAAGCCTTCTAGCTTGCCTTTTATTCAAATAGATAAGGACAGAATCATTACCTCTACAGAGGCACTCAAACTCAAAGAAATTCCTAAACACTTAATGGTAATCGGGGGTGGTGTTATTGGTCTAGAACTAGGCCAGGTATATAGACGTCTAGGAGCAGAGGTTTCTGTGATCGAATATATGGACCGTATAATTCCAACGATGGATAAAGCTCAGAGTAAAGAGCTTACCAAAGTGATGAAAAAACAAGGTGTAAAGTTTTATCTATCGCATCAGGTCAACGCCGTATCCCGCGATGGAGATAATATTACAATTACTGCCAAGAACAAAAAAGACCAAGAAGTGACTTTTGAAGGTGACTACTGTTTGGTTTCTGTGGGTCGTAAGCCCTTTACAGATGGTCTTGCAATAGAAAACGCTGGCGTAAAAGTGAGCGAGCGAGGTCAAATAGAAGTGAATGACCATTTGCAAACAAATGTTGCAAACATCTACGCCATTGGGGATGTAGTACGAGGCGCTATGTTGGCTCATAAGGCAGAAGAAGAAGGTGTTTTTGTGGCAGAAACAATTGCAGGTCAAAAGCCGCATATCGACTATAACTTGATTCCAGGAGTAGTATATACTTGGCCAGAAGTAGCCTCGGTGGGTAAAACAGAAGAGCAACTGGCAGAAGCTGGGGTGGCTTATAAATCTGGACAATTTGCAATGCGCGCCTTAGGGCGTTCTCGAGCTAGTGGCGATATTGATGGCTTTGTAAAGATTTTGGCAGATGCAAATACCGATGAGGTTCTTGGAGTACATATGGTTGGTGCCCGCGTTGCGGACTTGATCGCAGAAGCCGTTACCGCGATGGAGTTTAGAGCCAGTGCAGAAGACATCGCTCGTATGAGTCATGCGCATCCTACCTATGCAGAAGCTGTAAAAGAGGCAGCTCTCGCTGCTACAGAGAATCGTTCTTTACACATGTAGCCACGAGATTCTTTTAATCTGAAGATGCTGTCTGTTGTAAAATACGAAGCGCTTGTGCTTTCCAGTCTTTTTGTGCTTTTTCCCAATCTGTAAACACTTCGAGTTGCGACATATTATCTGTGTCAAAACCTTTGTTAAGGCATACATATAGAGAAGAATTACCGTCATCTACATTTGAATTATCTCCAAAAACAAAAACATTGTAAGAATCATTGTGATAGGTAACCTGCCCCAACAATTTAGGGGAACCCGACATATTTTCTATTTCAAATGCGTAGTTAAAAACACTAACCTTTCCTGCTTGTTCTGGTTTAAAATATTCGCTAGGGATTAGTTGCTTTTTGTCTTGACTAACAAGCGCCTCCATTACTTCATATCGCGTGTAAAGGTGTGTTAGATACGTCTGTAGTGTTTCTTTATCAATGGTCATGTTTAGTGCAATAGCATCCAACAACGCCCGCGCAGAGGTCCAGTAATTAGGTTCGTTTAAGCTGTATAAACTGCTATATATTAACTGTCGTTTATCGGAATCAACTAAGCTGTCTACACTGGCCAGTAGATAATAATCGTCGAGCATTCCTTCTGCGTAGGGAAATCTCACGCTATGGGTCGAAGTACTATCTTTAAAAGCATTTACAACTAAGGGGAGATCTTCATAAAACTTTGGAAGTAGCCCATCAAAGCGTTCTAATAAAGCGGGATCATCTGCAGCGTAAGTTGTAAAGTAGCTCAAAAGAATATCTTTAAATCGATCTTCTTCATAAAGGGCAATCAATCGATCTGCGTGCTTAGTTGCAACTGCAGTAGAATCTAAAAAGTTATACAGTACTGGGTATGAAAACGATTCTCTTTTTGGTGGATTGTTAGCGAGTAAATCCATAAGAATATGATCTGCATCTAGCTTTTCGAAATTTAGCAAATTGAAAAGCACAATTATTTTGTCTGTTTCGCTTGTAGTTTCTCGATGATAAAAATCAAGAATTAGATCTAATTGCTTTTTGCCACCGTGAGTTGCCAGATTGCCTATTACTTCTTCACGTACAAAATTTACGGTATCGATTTTAAAATTAGCTTCGAGATTCTCTTCTAAAATGTCTAAATCTTTTTTGTCGAATGGGTGATAGTAAAAAGCCCCCATGGCCGCACTACTTATCAGATCGTTGGGGTTTTTTAAATCTTCAAAAATGAGCTGAGCCTTGGATGCCGTCCAATCGATGGGCTCAAGTTTTTTATTCACTTTTATTGTCTTAACCAATAGGGTGTGATAATCCAGTCGCTCTTCTTCTTCTCCGATATAACTGTAGAATAAATATATTTTATTCTCTATCGGAACTAGATAGATATATTGCTTTAAAAAGTTTTCACTTGAGGTGATAAGGGCTTCCTTTGCCGCGATTCCATCAAAAATTCTGTCTTTTATATAATTTATAGAATCTCCGTAATCTTGCAAACTATCATATAGCTCTTTGTAATAGTTTTGAATGTCAAGGGTTCTAAAATACTTCGAAAGTTCGTTGCTCTGAACCAAATATACACCTCCAGTCGAGACCGATACCGAGTGTTTGCCAGTCATAGATGTAAATTCGCCTAAATCTTCGCCTTCTTCTAAAAAAAACGATTCGCCAAAATCTGCCGAATTTTCTGGCATACGAACGCTAAAATTTTCAAACTTTATCTCTTTATTTGCTTCTGGCTCTAGATAATCTAGAAATTTTAAACTGCTTAGAAACTTTGAATTTCTGTCTGTTTTAGTTCCTTCTTGGAGCTGCTGTTCCATTAATACGTAGGTGCGATTTCCACGCACAAATACATTCATAATGGTGTGAAACTTATTAAGGGTAAGGAGTTCGAAGGAATATCCAAAAATGCCTTCCATTTTTATTTCAATTGGCTCTCCAATTAATTTTCCTTTTGTAGCAATTTCTTCCGAAAATTGATTTTTTATATCTTTTGCTTCCTTTAGATAGTAACCTCCGGGTTGATCGTTATACCTAATCAGATAGTTTCGCTTATTGGCCATATCAGTAATTAGCCAAAGAGCTAACTCGTACGGTTCGTCTTTTGCGTTTATAGGATTGGTGATTTTTCGTGACAAATCTTTTAATTCTAAGTCTGGCACTTGAACACTAAAAGCGGCTTGCGCATTAGAAAACTCTTTCCATACAACATCTTTTTCCTCCAATTGCCTCGCCTTAGCCGGAAGTTTTTTGATTTCGATCGAATCAAAAAACGCATTAGAATAGGCACTATCGAGTTCAGAAAGTACGGTATAGATAGAGAATTCGTATAGCAAATTATTTGCATAGGCTAATAGCGTTCTAGAGTAATTATTACCCTCTTTTAAAATAAGGTCTAAAAAAGTATTGCCATTTATCTCGCGAGTGTTCTCGGACGTCACTTCTATTAATTCATTAGCTTTCAAATTTTCCAGAAATGCGGGTAATACAGCCGTGCTGTCCAACCCAACATTTGTAAAATCAAAGTACTTATACTGAAAAGTGGAACCTGAAAGATGGTCAAAAAGTGTAAATGCCTGTAAAGAGTTGCTGTTTTCTTTTTTAATGGGTTTTCCTGGAAGCTTTAAGGCTACTCCAAATTCTGGATGGACTGCGACTTGCCAATCGCGTATAAGAAGCTCTTCTAAGGCTAGATCTTGGGTGTTATTAAAAGTATTCTTTACCGCCGAGATTACATAGCCTTCGTTAGCAAACAGGCTTATGAGACCATCATCGCCTGTTAAATGTGCCGCACCTACAGCTGTAAACAAAGTTTTAGTGGCCATAGTCGATTTCATGCCCTCAAACATAATTCTATTGCGCTCCGTATGTAAAGCATCGTATTGCTGGTAATCTAACAGATATTGGTGAAGTTCGTCTAAGTTGCCATTGGCATAAATGGCGACCATCTTTTCAAGTTCTTTTGCAATTTCTTGATCGTTATACTCCATTACTTCTAAAGCACTTGCTTTCACTTGTGCAACACTGAGTTCGCTACCAGCGATGTCGTAATGTTCTGGTTTTTCTAATCCAATAAGATGCTTGTCGTTGTTAACAGCAACACTGTAAAGGTAAGTATCGAGAAAAACGCGCATATCGTCTTTTCTTTTGACATCTTCAACAAACATAGAAGTAATAACCAACGGATTTCTAGTGTAAAAACTATCGATACTCACCGAGTTAATTTGTTTAAACCTATCATCAAATCGTTTATATTCTTCTTCTGATAGTGCCTCTTTAAATAGATTAATACCTTCATCGTAATCACTGGATCCGTTATAATATTTTTGTATCGAATCTGGATGAACCTCTAAGGCAAAAGCCTCTGACCGCTTTAAAGCCGGAAGAAGCGAATCTCCAAAATTAAAGACACGCTTGTCTTGTAAGTGCATAGTGCCAAACAAATACGAAATTTTATCACTGTTTTTATGTTTTATCTTCCAAAGCAGATTATGATTGGGTTTTTCTTGACTAAAACTAGTAGTGACAGATAGCAATATAATAGTGACTAGGATGGCTAGTTTAAAAGAAATATTGAAATTAAAAATAGTGTAGACGTTCTTCATAAGTTCCAATAATAGTAATTTTGATTTTCAAACCAATAAATTTTGAGAAGAACTTCTCATTTTAATATAGCAGTTACACCCATTGTAAAAGAACAACTTTTGCGATGGTCACAGCAGTACGAAGAAGTGTTGTGGTTAGATTCTAACGGCCATTCGGACCAATATGGCAGTTACGAAGCAATCTTGGCAACCGATGCCTTAACTGCTCTTAAGACAGATTATCACAGTGCTTTTGACGACTTGACCGAGTATTATAATAGCAGCAACGATTGGATATTTGGGTATTTAACCTACGACCTTAAAAACGATTTAGAACATCTCGAATCTAACAATCACGACGGTTTAGAGTTTCCTGACTTGTATTTTTTTAGACCCAAAAAGCTCATTTTCGTCTATAAAGACAAACTCGTATTTAGTTACCTCCCAGCGGCAGAAGAAGCACCCGAAGACGATTTTAATGATATCACTGCCGTTGACAGCAAAAATGAATCACCGCATACTATTGATTTAAAAATCAAACTACGGACAACGAAAGACACCTACTTCAAAGATTTTGAGCGTATTCAGATGCACATACATCGAGGCGACATTTTTGAAACTAATTATTGCCAAGAGTTTTATGCGTTTTCCAAAGATTACGACCCTGTGACTGCCTACGAGCACTTAAACAGTATTTCTAAACCACCTTTTGCCACTTTTGGTAAATGGGGAGCAAACTTTTTGGCTTCTGCTTCTCCCGAGCGTTATTTGGCTCGCAAGGGGGACAAGATTTATTCGCAACCCATAAAAGGAACCGCCAAGAGAGGGGCAACACCCAAAGAAGACCTCCAAATTAAGTCAGCCTTGGAAGCCGATCAAAAGGAGCGAAGCGAAAACATAATGATTACAGACTTGGTGCGAAACGATCTTTCTAAAGTTGCGATCAAAGGAAGCGTTGCGGTTTCTGAGCTATGCCAAGTGTATTCGTTTGAGCAAGTACATCAATTAATAACCACCGTTACTGCTCAAATTCCGCAGGAGATTAATCCTATAGCGATTATCAAGGCGACCTTCCCTATGGGAAGTATGACCGGAGCCCCAAAAGTTAGCGCCATGAAAATCGCAGAAGACGTAGAAGATTTTAAAAGAGGTCTTTATAGCGGAACCGTGGGTTATATCGCGCCAAATGGCGATTTCGATTTTAATGTGATTATAAGAAGCATTCTTTATAATGCCAACAACCACTACGTGAGTTTTGCCGTTGGCGGGGCGATAACGGCAGCTGCCAATGCCTTGGGAGAATACGAAGAGTGTCTCTTAAAAGCCAAAGCGATGCGCGAGGTTTTAGAGGGTAATTCTTAGCCTCTTGTTAACGTTTAGTTAGCAATGCAAGTTTTATATTTGCGTATGGTAAAAGAAGTGTTTGACGCTATAAACAACGAGTTTTCTTTTGTAAAAGGAAAACAGCTTGGGATTGCCATTAGTGGCGGTTTGGATAGCATGGTCTTATCACATATTCTTGTTGCCTGTAGTCTTAATCTGCGTTTGATTCATTGCAATTTTAAACTTCGCGGAATAGAGAGCGACGAGGATCAAGCCTTTTTGACCTCTTATGCCAACCGCATGCAGTTGCCTTTGACCTGCCAAGAGTTTGATGCCAAAGACTACGCAAATCAGCATAAAATCTCTACTCAGATGGCAGCTAGAGAATTGCGATATACTTGGTTTAAATCATTAATAGACAATGGGGTAGTAGACTTTATTGCCACAGCACATCACGGCAACGATAGTATAGAAACCTTACTTATTAATCTATCAAGAGGGGCTGGCTTGTCTGGACTTTCTGGGATTCCTGCGGTTAATAATCACATTATTAGGCCGCTGCTTAAGTTTAATAGGGATCAAATTCAGGCATATGCAAACATTGTAAACTTGCAGTGGCGAGAAGATAGCAGCAATGCCACCGATGTCTATTTACGAAATGCAATTAGGCACAAAGTCTTGCCTGAATTAGAAAAGTTGAGCTCCGATTTTATAAGGAAAGCGATGGAGACTCAGTCGCATCTGAGAGAAAGCCAGAATTTGCTGCAAGAATATATGGTGCAACTCAAAAAAGAAATCGTACGCAGTACAAACGAGACTTTTATCGCAGATATAGACCGAATCAATAGTGTAGCCTCGCCCAAGGGATTTTTATTTGAATGGCTAAACCCATTTGGTTTTACCGCCTGGAACGATATTTATGATTTACTGACAGCGCAAAGTGGCAAGCAAATTGAAAGCCCAGGATTTGTGTTAACCAAAGATAGGGAGACACTTATTTTGAGTTCTAAAGATCATATTAAAGACGTTGTTATTAAGATTAACAAAACTCAAGTCGAGCTAGAAGAACCAATTTCTTTGGTCTTGAACAGCGAGATAAAGTCAACGCAAAATACCTTAAACGAGATTGCCGTAGATGCCGATTTACTTTTGTATCCTTTAATATTGCGACATTGGCAAAATGGCGATCGGTTTTATCCCGTTGGAATGGAGGGTAGCAAGAAAGTAAGCGACTACTTTACCGACCTAAAGATTTCGAGACCCGAGAAAGAAAAAATTTGGCTACTTTGCAGCGGTCAAAAAATTATTTGGATTATTGGATATCGTGCCGACGGTCGATTCGAAATTACCCCTAAAACAAAAAATACTTTAGTAATAACCTACAATCCATGAAGCGATTTTTAATATCATTATTACTAGTACTCACCAGTGCTGCAGGCTTTGCACAAGTGCTTACACCCGTCACTTGGGAGGCAGAAGTAAAAGAAGTAGCGCAAGATACCTTCGATATCGAACTCAAGGCAAGCATAATCGATGGATGGTATTTGTATAGTAAAAACATACCCGATGGTGGGCCAATTCCCACTTCGTTCGATTTTACATTTGCAGAAGAAGACTACAAGCTCTTAGGAGACACCCAAGAAAGTGAAGCAATTTCTAAGTTCGATAAAGTGTTCGAAATGCAGCTGGCAACGTTTGAGGTCGAAGCGGCTTTTAATCAAAAAATAGTAAGAAAACACAGCGATGCTGGAGCGATTCAGATTTTGGCTCAGTTTCAGACCTGTAATGACGAAAAATGCATTTTTGATTCTAAAGAGTTGACGGTTGTGATGCCTGGTAGCGAAGTGGTAATTCCTGCAGGGAATGACATTAGCGAGTTTGACCTAGCGCAAACCAAAGCACTAAAACTCGATATAAAAAACAAAGAGATTTTTGCTTCTCCCGATAAGAACAAATCTGGCATTATGGTTTTTATTCTAGGGTTTTTAGGAGGGCTTATCGCCTTGCTCACACCTTGCGTATTTCCGATGATTCCGCTTACGGTTTCGTTCTTTACCAAAGGAGCACAAGACAAGCGAAAAGGGCTTATAAATGCTCTTTTATATGGGCTTTTTATCTTTCTGATTTATTTATTGCTGAGTGTTCCGTTTCACGTACTAGATTCTCTAAATCCTGAGATACTCAACAATGTGTCTACCAATGTGACGCTTAACATTATTTTCTTTTTGATTTTCGTGGCATTTGCCTTTTCGTTTTTTGGGTATTACGAACTCACTTTACCGAGTTCTTGGAGCGCAAAAATGGACAAAAAAGCAACTTCTATCGGTGGCGGAATGGGCATCTTTTTTATGGCCGTTACTCTTGCGATAGTATCGTTTTCTTGTACTGGGCCTATTTTAGGAACACTCTTGGGCAGCTCACTGTCTACAGACGGTGGCGCTTGGCAACTGAGTTACGGTATGGCAGGTTTTGGTTTGGCTTTAGCTTTACCTTTTGCTTTGTTTGCAATGTTTCCTAATTGGTTAACCTCCTTACCAAAATCTGGGGGTTGGCTTAATACGGTTAAAGTGTTTTTAGGCTTTTTAGAACTTGGTTTTGCGCTTAAGTTTTTGAGTAATGCAGATCTAGTAAATCAATGGGGATTGTTGTTAAGAGAGGTATTTATCGCCATTTGGATATTGGTAGGGATAGGCTTGGCTGCTTATATGTTTGGTTTGATACGGTTTCCGCACGATGGCCCAAAGGGTAAATTGTCTGCGGGTAGAATCACTATCGGAATTGTGAGTTTGGCCTTTATTGGGTATTTAGTGCCTGGGCTATTTAATCCGCCAAAATCTGATTTAAAATTACTTAGTGGCTTTGTCCCACCTATGTTTTATAGTGTATATGACCGTGATGTAAACGATGTTCATGGCGAATATGTATTTGATAATTTTGATCAAGGGATTGCCGCCGCCCAATTACTAGACAAACCTATCATGATAGACTTTACCGGTTGGGCCTGTGTTAATTGCCGTAAAATGGAAGAGCAAGTTTGGATTGAACCTCAAGTTAAAAAGCTCTTACACGATCAGTTTGTGATTATATCACTGTACGTAGATGACAGAGTGCTATTAGCGGCTCAAGAACAGTTTAAGTTTGTGAGGTCAGAAGACAATATAAAGAGTATTAAAACCATAGGGGATAAGTGGGCTACCTTTCAGACGGTAAATTTTGAGAATAATTCTCAACCTCATTATGTGCTTATCGATGCCGAATTACATTTGCTAAATGTACCGATAGGGTATACGCCAGATGCAGACGAGTATGCCAAATGGCTACAAGACGGTTTAGATTATTTTAAGAATAGAGTTCCTCCAAAAATCACTGCAAAATAAAAGCGCTCTGCAACTGCAGAGCGCTTAACAAACCTAACTTAGCAAACCGGGCATGAAACAGTCCCGGCATTTGCTTATTGGATTTAATAAACATTCATCCCCACAAAAGTTATATTAAATGAAAGTCAATAAGCAAGAGGTTAAAAACCTAGAGTAAAAGTACTATCCTAAGCTCCGTCAAACTATACGTAGAAACACGTATTTTTTTTATATGTATTTTTGTTCACCTAAATGAGCGCACAATCCCACTTAAGATCCCTTGTAATCTGTATCAATTTTTTGGTGTTGGAAAGCGTTGTAATTCCATCAAGTTATGCACAAGAGCTGCCGCCGTTTAAAACCTTTACCTCCGAAATTTACAATGGCAGCAATCAAAACTGGGACATATCCCAAGCTGAATCTGGCGATATTTATGTAGCTAACAACGAAGGCCTATTGGCCTATAATGGTTCTACATGGCAAATATATCCCGTCCCCAACAACACCATAGTGCGTGCTGTAAGGGCAATAGAATCTAGGATATACACGGGTTGTTATATGGACTTTGGCTATTGGCAAAAGGATGCCAATGGCGAGCTTTTTTATACCTCAATCTCGAAGGATTTAGAAGCCCCAATGATTGAAGATGAGCATATTTGGCGGATTTTTTCGCTGGATAATTATGTGTTGTTCCAATCTTTAAACAGGGTTTATATTCATAATACGCAATCGCTCCATACTAGTTATTTAGATACCGATGGCATCTTTAAGATGTATGAATTAGATGGCGTCTTTTATTTTCAGGATACTCAAAAAAGAGTGTACAAAATAAAGAATGGACAAATCGAATTGGTCAAAGCCTTTGTGGGTTTTAATCAGTACAATATTATTTCGCTTTTTCAAATAGATAAGGGGCTACTTATACTCACAGAAAAAGACGGGTTTTTTAAGCTACAAGACGACACGATTAGTCCTTGGAAAACGGCCTTAGACGATGTTTTAGGCGGGTTAAGTATATATAATGCTATTAGATTGAATGATGGCTCTATTATGATTGGAACAATCTCTAAAGGGCTAATACAGTTAGATCCGCAAGGAATGTTAATTCTTGAGCTAGATAAAAACCTTGGCTTAGAAAACAACACTGTATTAAGTCTGTTCGAAGATGCAAATCAAAACGTTTGGGCCGGTTTAGACAATGGGGTGGCGGTCATTAATATTAATGCTCCGGTTAAGTTCTTTAACGACAAAGATGGCAGTATTGGTGCGGTGTACGCGAATGTCGAGTTCAACGACCGCTTATATCTTGGCACCAATCAAGGCCTTTTTGTAAGTACAGACAGCAAAAGAACCAGCTTCGAGTTTGTAAAAGGAACCAACGGGCAAGTATGGTCGCTATTTGTGCACGACAATGTGTTGTTTTGCGGCCATAATGAAGGCACCTTCGTAGTCAATGGTTCGGGTTCTGCAAAGATTTCTGATTTTCCAGGCACTTGGAATTTTCAGACAGTACCAGAGAAAGATGGTTTTATACTGCAAGGAAATTATACAGGGCTTAGTTATTTACAAAAAATTGATAATAACTGGAAATTTGGAGGTGTTTTCGAAGGCTTCGATATTTCTGCTCGATATCTAGAGCGCGAAGATCAAAATACCTATTGGATCAACCATGAATATAAAGGGATATATAAGCTTTCATTAGATTTTGACACCTATCAAGTTATTAATGCAGCGCTCGATACGGTTATGAATAAGGGAATTCATTCAGGGCTTACTCGCTACAGAAATCAAATTATTTATAGCTATAAAGAGGGTGTGTTTACCAAAAATAAAGGAGCGCCAAATTTTAAACGAGATTCGGTTTTAAGTGCTGTTTGGGATTCCGCAAAGAATTATATATCTGGAAAAATAATCGTAGACTCCAACGACAATTTATGGGCGTTTAATAGCAGGTATGTAAACCTCGTGCGGCCAAATTCTATCGGTAACGCCTATAGAATGGAGCAGTTACCGCTTGCTTCTAATTTGCGTAATCTTGTCACAAATTTTGAAAATATATCGCAGACTAGCGAAGGGGTGTACGTGCTAGGTACCAATAATGGGTATTTAACCTTAGAGACCGATAATTTTAAAAACCCACAGACATCGATTCGTATCGAGACGGCTCAATTAATGGGTAGGTTTAGAGACTCTACGGTTAAAGTTTTTGATAAACCGTATGCTTTTGAACCGCAGTTTAATGCTGCAAACTTTAGCTTTACGACTCCGGTGTATGATGCGTATTTAGTAACAGAGTATCAACATAGAATGCGGGGCGCTGGTGATGGTCAGTGGAGTGATTGGTCTAAAGACCATACGGCAAATTATGCGAATCTAAACGACGGGGATTATGAATTTGAAGTAAGATCAAGACAAGGGGATGTGCTTAGCGAAAACGTCGCATCGTTTACTTTTAGAATCAATACTCCTTGGTTTAGGTCTACCGTAGCCTATATTTTTTACATCCTAGGTTTTGCTGCACTCATTGCATTTGTACACAATTTATACACAAATTATTATAGAAAGCAACGCGAAAGATTGATAGTAGAAAACGAAAAGCAACTAGCTGTCAAGCAATTAGAAGCCGAACGACAAATAGTTCAACTTCGAAACGAAAGCCTCAGACAAGCCGTTGAGAGCAAAAACAAAGAGTTGGCCATATCTACGATGGCGATGATTAAAAAGAATGAATTGCTCAATACCATAAAAAAAGAGCTCCAAAAGCACACAGATCAGGACAACAGTAAAGGTGTGAAAGAAGTGACAGAAATTATCGATCAGAACTTATTGAATAAAAAGGAATGGAAGGTCTTCGAAGAGGCTTTTAATAATACAGACAAAGACTTTATTACAAAATTAAAAACAAAACATCCTTCGCTTACTTCTAACGATGTGAGACTTTGTTCTTTTTTACGTTTGAATTTGTCTTCTAAAGAAATCGCACCTTTGCTCAATATTTCACCAAGAAGTGTCGAAATTAAGCGCTACCGACTCAGAAAAAAGATGGAGTTAGATTCTTCTGTAAACTTATCTAATTACATATTGCAAATTTAAGGCTACGTTTTTTGCGAATTATGTAAAATTACCACAACATTACCTCAACATTACCAATAAAGACACCTCAACAAAACAAATAATTCATCTGCTTAAGTGAATTTAATAAAATCTCTCTAACACGAGTCACGCAAACGTTTTCGTACGTTTTTACGCCATGATTTCGCTTATATTTTGACCTGTATAATATTTGTAGGGGTGCAATTTTTGGCTTCGCCTAGCTGTAACTGTAGTTTAGTAAAAATTCTAACGACTACAACATGAGGTTTACATGTTTTCTGTGTTTTGCACTTTTTACTGCAACAATTTTTGCACAAACAAATTCCCTAAATGGGACTACTTTCGATGCTAATAACGTACCCTTAGGTGGTGTAAACGTTATCGTCTCAGGACAAAACAATGGAGCCATCTCTGATTTTGATGGAAACTTTACTCTTAATGGGGTTTCTATTGGCGATGTGCTGGAGTTCTCATATATAGGTTTTGACACACGTCAAATCACGATCTCTAATTTTAACGACCTCACTATTGTGATGCAAGAAAACGCCGAGTCTTTAGACGAGGTTGTAGTGGTTGGTTATGGTACCCAAACTAAAAAAGAATTAACGGGAGCTGTCTCTGTTGTTTCTAGCGCAACTATAGACGAACTAAAGCCCACTCAAATAGAACAAGCCTTACAAGGACAGGTTTCTGGAGTACAAATAACAAATCAATCTGGTGCACCAGGTAGTGCTTCTAACATACGAATTAGAGGAATTTCTACCAATGGCGATAACAGACCATTAATATTGGTAGACGGGAACGTTATAGAGGACTTGAGTGTGGTGAATCCATCAGACGTGGCTTCTATTACCGTTTTAAAAGATGCAACTGCGGGTATTTACGGTGTAAGAGCCGCAAACGGTGTGATTTTAATAACAACCAAAACTGGAAGAAAAAATTCTGAAGTAAAATTTGACTTCGGAACGTATTTTGGTTACCAACAAACAACAAGAAAACTCCCTGCCTTAAGCGCAACAGACTACGCGTTATTGGTTAACGAAAGTTTTGCGGCAAATGGAGAGGCATTGCCGTTCCCCAATGTGGCGGGCTTAGGTGCTGGCACTGACTGGCAGGATGAAGTTTTCGAAAACGCTCCGATTTCTAATACAACCTTAACAGTAACCGGAGGAGGCGAAAAGTCGAGCACTTCTTTTGGTGTAGCCTATTTAACCCAAGACGGTATCGTGGGAGGTAAGCGAGCCAATTTTGACCGTTTTAACGCAAGACTTAATTATAATTTAGATGTCTTAGAAAATTTAAAAATCAATTCGTCGGTATTGTTTTCTGGGACCACAAGAAAGGCACTCTCAGAGAATGCTTTGGGTTCTGTACTTTTTAACGCCCTAAACATGGCGCCTACATTTAGCGTGCGTGACGAAAACAATCGGTTTACGTTGGCAGAAGGCTTAGGTAATGAGGTAATTAACCCAGTGCATCAAATAAAAAACACCTTTAACGAGAATCGAGTACGCAAATTGAGTGGTGCTTTTGGAGCTACCTATAATTTTCTAAAATATTTCGAGGCTCAAGGCCGTATACAAGCCAACTACGCAGAGGTGAGAGGCTACAGTTTTAACCCAATTGCCTTTTACGGTTCGGGAAAAGTTTTTAATAACGACAGAGAGGTAAAGACAGAATACTCACATTTGTTCCGCGATTATACTTTTGATGCCTTTATTAAATACAAGAGAACTTTTAACGAGGCTCATAATTTAGACGTAACACTAGGTACTTCGGTCTTTCAAACCACAGGTCGCTTTACGAGCTTTACAGCCTTCGATATTTCACGCGATACCCGTGTGGCAGATGCACCAGAAGTAATTAATAATTTTCAAAACGGTGGTAACATCTTTGATTCTCGCTTGTTGTCTTATTTTGCTAGAGCTCAATATAACTATAAAGAAAAGTATTTATTCTCTGCTGTTGTAAGACGTGATGGTTCTACAAAATTTGGTCCGGAGAATAAATTCGGAATCTTTCCTTCGGGATCTGTTGGATGGGTTTTAAGTGAGGAATCTTTCTTAAACGACAACAGCACCATCGACTTCTTAAAACTAAGAGGTTCTTACGGAATATTAGGTAACGACAGAATTCCAGACTATCGATTTGTGTCCTTGTTGAACGGAGAAGGTGTTTATGTGATCAACGACGAGCTTGTCTTTGGAATCGCAACAGGTGCCATTTCTAACCCAGAAATTCAGTGGGAAGAGCAAAAATCCCTCAATGTTGGGGTAGATGCCCGACTGTTTAATAATAGAGTAACGCTTGCAGCAGATTACTTTAACAGAACCACTACCAACTTGCTTGTGGCTCCAGAGGTATCTGGAATCTTAGGGCCAACGGCTCCTGGGTCGTCTGCACCTATTGTAAATGCAGGTGATGTGCGTAATCAAGGATTCGAATTTCAAATAGGATACTTTGGCGACATAAGCAAAGACGTGAAGTTTAACATTAACTACAATGTAACCACGCTAGACAACGAAGTTCTTAAAGTAAATAACGGCACAGGTATTATTCAAGGTGGCTCTTTTGGAGTAGGCCAAGACCCACCATCTAGAATGGAAACAGGATTCCCGATAGGGTATTTTTATGGATACACTACAGACGGAATTTTTCAAACCCAAGAAGAAGTAGATGCGCATCCTTCGCAATTAGCCTTAGGAGCGAACGCGCAACCAGGTGATATTCGATTTGCAGATGTAAACGGCGATGGTGTTATAAACCCTGATGACCGTTCCTATATAGGAGATCCAATTCCGGATATAACGATGGGACTAAATCTCTCTTTAGACATCAAAAACTTTGACTTCCAGATGTATATTTTCTCCTCTATCGGAAACGAAATCGTAAGAAATTACGAGAGAAACCAAGCCAGAACCAATCGTACTACCTATTACTTAGATCGATGGACTGGAGCCGGAACCTCTACGGAGTTTCCAAGAGCGACAACAGGTGCGACGTCTAATGCAGTATTCTCAGACTTCTATGTAGAAGACGGGTCTTTTGTAAGAGCTCAGAATATGCAATTAGGATATACATTTTCACAAAAACTTTTAAACAGCGAGCAAATAGATTCTTTCAGAATATATGCTTCGGTGAGCAATGTTTTTACCCTTACTAAATATAGAGGATACGATCCGGCGGCATCGTCTGGAGCTCCTATTGGAGGCGGAATTGACTTCGGTTTTTATCCAACTCCTAGAACGTATTTACTGGGTCTAAACTTAAAATTTTAATACAAGCGATATGAAGAGCAATAGAGCATTAGGTTTTTTCGTATTAGGAATGGTTTTATTCACGGTAATTTCGTGTAGCGACGACTTTGTAGAAGTCGATTCTAACGATCCAAACTCCGAAGCCTTTTTTAATACAGAGCAAGATTATCAAGACGCCTTAATTGGGGCATATGATATGCTACAATCCACATACATCAATGTTATGTTAGGCGAAATCGCTTCTAACAATACGTTGGCTGGAGGCGAAAGCGCAACAGACGTAATCGGGATTCAGCAAATAGATGATATGATTCATACTCCGGTAAATCAGCAATTACGCGATATATGGGGTTGGATGTATGCCGGTGTAAACAGGGCAAATTTTATTTTAGAATTTCAAGACAATCTTGAGTTCGAAGGTAAAGCGGCGGTATTAGCGCAGGCCCGATTCTTAAGAGCTTATTATTATTTTGAGTTGGTAAAGTGGTTTGGAGATGTGCCGTTGGTAGTAGACAAACGCTTTGTGTTTGGCGATCAGTTTGAAGTTGATCGTACTCCTAAGGCAGCTGTTTATGCTCAAATAGAAGAAGATTTAATCTTTGCAGCAGCAAACCTACCTTATGTACAAGCAGAAACTGGCAGAATAACCAAAGGAGCAGCTCAAGCATTGTTAGGCAAGGCCTACTTGTTTCAGAATAAATTCTCGGAAGCAGCGAGCGTCCTTGAGAATTTAATTCAGAACGGACCTCATGCATTGCTTACAGACTACACCAATATGTTTGAAAACGACAACGAGAATACAGTAGAATCTGTGTTCGAAGTTCAGTACACAGACTTAGAAGGAGCCGGCTTTGGTTGCTTACAGTGTAGTGAAGGAAATGTGGCCGTTGGATTTAATGGAATCAGAAATTACACAGGACCAACCTTCGAATCAGGCTTTAGTTTTAATGTGCCTACTCAAGAGATATTCAATTTATTCGAAGCAGCAGACGTTCGTCGTGCTGTAGCCATTTTAGATATTGATGCTTGGGCAGCAGAAACAGGCGCTACTTTTTCTGTAGGATTTGAGCATACTGGTTTTTATAACAGAAAATATATTTCGAGACAAGGCGATCTTAACACAGGTGACGCCAATCTTACCAATCCAAATAACTATCGTTCTATTCGTTATGCAGACGTATTGCTTATGGCTGCAGAAGCTTTAAACAGAGGTAATATAGACGACAACAGAGCTAGAGGTTATCTAAATCAAGTACGTGAACGCGCGGGCTTAGATGCGACAGATCTTGGAGGAAGCGCATTAACTGATGCCATTTTTCTAGACAGACGCTTAGAATTAGTTGGCGAGGGTCATCACTTCTTTGACCTGGTAAGAACAGGCAGAGCTGGTTCTGATATCGATGGCTTTGTGCCTGGAAAGCACGAAGTTTTTCCTATCCCTTCTATAGAAATTGAACTTGCTGGTAATCGCTGGCAACAAAATCCTGGATACTAAATCATGAAAAAGATGAAGTTTATAAAAATTGCATTTCCTGTATTGTTGCTTTTATTGAGCTTTGGTTGTACCAAAGACACAGAAGTTACGGCAATCATAGAAGCAGCAGAAGCACCCTCAGAAGTGATGGCATCTTTTGTAATCGAACAAGACAATTCTGGCCTAGTTACGATCACGCCAAGCGGATTAGGGGCCACCTTATTTACCGTTTACTACGAAGATGGAACAGACGAGTTTGACGATGTAGCCGTTGGCGAGAGCTTACTGCGTACATATGCAGAAGGCACTTATAACGTGCGAATTTTGGCAACAGGCATTAACGGAAAAACCACAGAAGTTACGCAAACACTTGTGGTTTCGTTTAGAGCGCCAGAAAATTTAATCGTGACCGTAACTCCAGATGCTACCGATAATTTTAAAATTTCGGTTTCGGCAACGGCAGATTTTGCCACATTCTTCGAAGTGTATTTTGGCGACGAAGATCCAGAAGAAGCGACCCTTTTAATGCTAGACGAAACCATAGAGCATAGCTATTCCGCCGTAGGCGAATACACTTTGCGTGTTGTAGCTATTAGTGGTATAGAAGGTATGTTGGAGTACACAGAAGTTGTGTCTATCACCAACCCATTGTTACTACCAATAGACTTCGAAAGTCCAACACTAGACTACACTTTTGTAGACTTTGGTGGAGCAACTTCGAGCGTTGTTGCCAATCCAGATGCCTCTGGGGCAAATACCAGCTCAATGGTAGGACAACTGGTTAAAGGTGCAGGTTCTGAAGTTTGGGCAGGTTCTTTCTTAACACTAGGAGAGCCTATCGATTTCTCCACACTTAACTTTATTAAAATGTCTACTTGGTCTCCAACCAGTGGCATCGTGGTAAAGCTTAAATTAGAAAACGCAGACAATCCAGACATCAACGCAGAAGTAGATGTAGTAAATACAGTAAGCAATGGCTGGGAAGAGTTATACTTTGACTTTAGTGGAGCAGACCTTACCCAAGAATATCATAAAGTAGTTGTATTCTTCGACTTCGGAACTGCAGGTGACGGGAGTAGTTATTTCTTTGACGATATAGACCTAACGGTTTCTAACGCAGATACCTTCGAGCCTTTTCAAGATTTCGAAGGCTCGGCACCAGTATTCACCGTTTTTGGTGATATCGCACCAACAGAGGTAGTGGCCAACCCTGGCCCTGACGCTGTTAATGGTACAGCGAACGTTGCTCAATTAACAAAAAGCGTAGGCGCTCAAGTTTGGGGAGGAACCTTCTTCGAATTGACCGGTCAAGCCATAGAGTTTGCGGGTGTTAAAAAGATGCGATTAAAATCGTATTCCCCTACGGTAGGAAGCGTTATTAAACTCAAATTAGAAAACGCAGACGCCAGCATTACGCACGAAGTAGATATGAATACTACAGTTGCAGATGCTTGGGAGACGCTTACTTACGACTTTATAGATGCTCCTGCGGCAACCTATACGCGTATCGTTGTGTTTTACGACTTTGGAAACCCTGGCGATGGTTCTGTCTACTATTTTGACGAAATGGAAGCTGGAGAAGGAGCCTTAATCAGTACGATTCCAGATTCACCTATAGAAGATTTTGAAGGAGCCGCTCCAACGTTTACATCGTTTGGAGATATAGAAGACGCTACTGTAGCCGCCAATCCAAATACTGGAGGAATTAATCCATCGGCAATGGCTGCTCGCCAAGTAAAGAATGCAGGGTCACAAGTGTGGGCAGGTACTTTCTTCGAAGTTGCAACACCACTAGACTTAGACAGCTATAATAAAATAAGAGTGCTTACTCATGTTCCAGGAACTGGCAAGGTGGTTAAGTTTAAAATAGAAAATGCAGACGCTAGTATTGTCCATGAGGTCGATATAGTGAATACAGTTGATGGCGACTGGGAAACCATGGAGTTTGACTTTGGTGACGCACCCGCCGCAGATTATGTTCGTTTAGTAATCTTCTTTGACTTTGGCGTAGAAGGCGACGATTCTGAATATTTCTTTGACCAAATCGAATTGACAAATTAATGTTATGAAAAACAATAAAAATATACTTCACATATTAAGCGCGATCGCTGTGATCTTCTTACTTTTTTCATGTCAAGAAGAAGATCAAAAGTTTGGAGAGTTAACCACTCCTGCAAATCTCTCTGTTGCTTTTGAGATCGTCGGGCAAGATGCCGCAAATCCTGATGGTGATGGATCAGGATTTGTTAACTTTTCTATGTCTGCAGACAACGCGATTACCTATCGCTTTGATTTTGGAGACGGAACCGGTAATCAAGTAGCTCCAGGAGGTGATTTGACGCACCGTTTTACTCAAAACGGTCTTAATACCTATGTGGTAACTGCAATCGCTTCTGGAACCGGAGGAGTTACATCTTCTACCACCATAGAATTAAATGTTTTTAGTGCTTTTAATCCTATCGAAGTAAAAGAAGCTTTAACAGGTGGCCTATCGAGTTCTAAATCTTGGTATTGGAACGCAGCAGTACCTGCACACTTGGGTGTAGGTCCCATAGACGACGTTAGCCCGATCTGGTATGCAGCGGCGCCTTACGAAAAAGAAGATGTGGGCTGTTTGTACGAAGACGAGATAATCTTTTCTATGGACGAAAACGAAAATGTGACTGTAGAATTGCTAAACCTTGGTAATACATACTTTCACAGATTAGAAGTAGAAGACGAACTAGGATTGCCAAATCCTGGCGAAGATCAATGCTTTGTGTATGATACTTCTGGAGTAAATGGAGTTCAGTTTTTTCCATCGACTTCTGGGATAGATGAAGCTACCTCTACACAAACTTCATTTAGCATAGCCAACAATGGCTTTTTAAGTTATTTCTTAGGGAATAACGAATATGAGATTTTTTCTGTGACCGATACAGAAATGACGGTGCGCGTTTTACAAACAGAACCTAGTGGCTTTGTAATCGCTTGGTATCAAAAATTTACTACCACTCCGGACGGTGGAAGTGGTTCTGGCGATTGTAGCGGACTCACTGGTGATACTGGTAGTGGGAGCAACGACGTGTTAGTTTGGTCTGATGAGTTTGACGACGATGGCGCGCCTTGTGCAGATAATTGGGGCTTTGACCTTGGTACCGGCGACGGTGGATGGGGTAATGGCGAATCTCAGTATTACACAGACCGGGCAGACAACGTAATCGTAGAAGATGGGTTCTTAAAAATCACTGCTAAAGCAGAATCTTATGAAGGCAGTGAGTATACCTCGTCTCGTCTATTAACAAAAGACAAATTTGAATTCCAATACGGAAGAGTTGAGGTAAGAGCCAAATTGCCTACAGGTGGTGGTACTTGGCCAGCAATTTGGATGTTAGGTGCAGATATAGATACCAACCCTTGGCCAGCTGCTGGCGAGATGGACATTATGGAGCATACTGGGAACAACCAAGATGTAATCATCAATGCACTTCATTTTCCTGGTAACTCTGGAGGAGATGCAATTAGCTTAGAAACACCTGTTGCTGGAGTATCAGACGACTTCCATATTTATGGAGTTGAATGGACGGTAGACGACATTATTTTTACCATTGATGGTGTACCAGCGCTTACGTATCCTAATTCGGATACGGTCCCTTATAACAAAGACTTCTTTTTGATATTGAATGTTGCAATGGGAGGAACTTTAGGCGGGACTATCGATCCAGCATTTACAGAATCAACAATGGAAATAGACTATGTACGAGTTTACCAATAAAAGAATAGCCTATATCGTTCTGGCAAAAATTGTAGCCCTAGTCCTTTTTATGAGCATTAGTTCTTTTAAGGCAGATAGCGACTATATCGCAAATATGACAGATTTAGAAATAAACCGTAAAGTCGATTCGCTGATGTCCATTATGACACTCGAAGAAAAGATTGGTCAAATGAACCAATACAATGGTTTTTGGGATGTTACTGGTCCTGTTCCAGATGGCGACGAAGCGGCCAAAAAAAAATATGAACATTTACGCAAGGGTCTTGTAGGGTCTATGCTTAATGTGCGCGGTGTAGAACAAGTACGTGCGGTTCAGAAAATTGCCGTAGAAGAAACGCGTTTAGGCATACCGCTAATTATTGGTTTTGACGTTATTCATGGATATAAAACACTGAGCCCAATCCCTTTGGCCGAAGCTGCTAGCTGGGATATTGAAGCCATAGAGGCTTCTGCTAAAGTCGCAGCACTAGAAGCCTCGGCTGCTGGAATCAACTGGACATTTGCTCCTATGCTCGACATTTCTAGAGATGCCCGCTGGGGACGTGTGATGGAAGGGGCTGGAGAAGATCCTTATTTGGGAAGTGTTGTTGGGGCAGCTCGTGTTAGAGGTTTTCAAGGAGAAGATTTGTCTGATCCTAGTACTATAGTGGCTTGCGCCAAGCACTTTGCAGGGTATGGTTTTGCCGAATCTGGTAAAGATTACAATACAGTAGATGTAGGTACAAGCACCTTAAACAACATTATTTTTCCTCCTTTTGAAGCCGCTTTAGAAGCAAATGTGAGAACATTTATGAATGCTTTTAACGAGTTAAATGGGGTGCCTGCTACGGGTAATGCCATGCTACAAAGGGACATTTTAAAAAGAAAGTGGAATTTCGATGGTTTTGTGGTAAGCGATTGGGGGTCTATTGCCGAAATGATTCCGCATGGATATGCAAAAGATGCTCGCGCAGCAACCAAACACGCTGTTACTGCAGGTTCTGACATGGATATGGAGTCGTATATGTATGTAGCAGAATTGGCCAAATTGGTAAAAGATGGCGAAGTAGACGAGGCGCTCATCGATGATGCCGCAAAAAGAATTTTAACAGTAAAATACGAGTTAGGCCTCTTCGATGACCCTTATAAATATTGTGATGCTCAAAGAGAAGCGGCTGTTACAGGAAGTGAAGCTAACAATGAGGCTGTATTAGATATGGCTAAAAAGTCTATCGTGTTATTAAAAAACGAGAAGTCGCTTTTACCATTGCAAAAGAATGGTTTGAATATCGCAGTGATAGGACAACTCGCAGCAGACAAAAATTCGCCTTTAGGAAGTTGGAGAATTGCAGCCGATGATAATTCTGCTGTTTCACTATTAGAAGGTTTGAAGGCATACCCAGATAACAAAATAACCTATGCACAAGGTGTCCAGGTGAGCGAAGGAGAGACCTCTTTTGTTATGGAGACCAAAATAAACGAAACAGATAATTCTAAAATAAATGAAGCCGTTACGATTGCGAAATCTGCAGATGTTGTAATCATGGCATTAGGTGAAATCGGCTGGCAATCTGGTGAAGCACGCAGCCGTACAGAATTAGATCTACCTGGTTTGCAGCAAGAACTTTTAGAAGCGGTTTATGCCGTAAACAAAAACATTGTCCTGGTATTGCATAACGGTCGCCCGTTAACTATCAATTGGGCAGACGAAAACATTCCTGCTATAGTAGAAGCATGGCAGCTAGGAACGCAAAGTGGTAACGCGATTGCACAAGTGCTTTACGGCGATTATAACCCATCGGGCAAGTTGCCTATGACGTTTCCGCGAAGCGTAGGTCAAGTTCCTATTTATTACAATCATAAAAATACGGGAAGACCTGTAGAACCAGCCCCTAATGTTGTATTCTGGTCACATTATATAGATCAAGAGAACAGCCCCCTATATCCGTTTGGCTATGGATTAAGCTATACCAGCTTTACGTATGGTCAAGTTGCAGTGAGCAATACTTACATTCAAGATAAAAAAGTATCTGTTAGTGTAACGCTTACCAATTCAGGAGCCTACGACGGAAAAGAAGTAGTGCAGCTTTATTTGCATGATAAGTTTGCCAGCGTTACCCGTCCTATTAAAGAATTAAAGGGATTCGAATTGGTTTCGCTAACTGCTGGTGAGAGCAAAACGGTGCAATTTACACTTACAGATAAAGAACTCGGGTTTTACGATAACTCCGGCGATTGGGTGGTAGAATCTGGAGATTTTGAGGTCTTTGTAGGCGGCGATTCTCAAACAAAAAACACTAAATCTTTTGTTTTAAAATAATATGAAGCACTGGCTTTACATATCGCTTGCCATTTTGAATATTGCTTGTAGTAATGGGCAGGACCTTGTGTTTAGTGATGAATTTGACGGGCAAGAAGTAAATGAAAACAACTGGAACTTTATGCTTGGCGATGGTTGTCCAAATCTTTGTGGTTGGGGTAACAACGAGCGCCAATTGTATACAAAAGAAAATGCACAAGTTCGCGATGGTAAATTGGTGATAACCGCCACTAAAAAAGGTGCTGTTTATAGTTCGGCCAGGCTTACAACCGAAGCGAAAGTAGAATTTAAATACGGCACCATAGAAGTACGCGCTCAGTTGCCACAAGGACAAGGCCTCTGGCCAGCGATTTGGATGCTTGGCAGTAATATAGAAGAGACTAAATGGCCTAATTGCGGTGAGATAGACATTATGGAGTATGTAGGTAAGCAACCTGGTGTGATTTACACATCACTGCATACCGCTGCGAGTTATGGCGAAACCATCAATTCAAAAAGACACAATTTAAAAAATATAGAGGAGGGCTTTCATACCTATGCCGCTCAATGGACCGAGAACGAGATAAAGTTCTCAATAGATGGCCAATTGGTTTACACCTTTGCGCCTGAAGACAAAAACGAAAAAACATGGCCTTTTGACCAACCCTTTTATGTGCTTATAAACATGGCTATAGGAGGGAACTTTGGAGGACCAGAGGTGGACGACAGCATTTTTCCGCAGGAGTTCGTCATTGACTATGTAAGAGTTTATAAACAATAAATATTTATTCAATTTTAAATTTAATCACAATGAAAAAGTTTTACTTATTATTAATTGCAATCTTTTGTGTGGCCGGTGTAGGTTATGCCCAAGTAACTGTAGAAACAGACCCTAGTGCCGGTACAGACGGAGATGCTTGGGTTGGTTTTATGAATGTTTTCGAACTAGATGAAACCACTTATGCTTTTGGTTCTGGTTGGGGAGTTGCAGACTTAAAGACTGTGGTAGACGCTTCTGGTGGAACTATCACTTTACAGCCTAACTTTAATACCTATGCAGACAATCCAGACGATCCGTTTTGGGTAAACCAAACGACCGGTGAAGGAAACAAATTTATGAATGCTAATACGTTTATAGAAGATCCTGCATTAATTGGTCAAGAAGTAACCTTTACAGGAGGAGTAGAGAGCAACACGATTGATCCTGCTTATACTGTGTATGCTTTTATTAAAGTATTTAACGCAGATTTTTCTGTATTAAAACAAGTAAATGTGCCGCTAGTAGCTGGCGAAGTATTCTCTGTAGTTTACACAGATGTAGACGGTGCAGATGCTGTATTCCAATACGGTTTTGCTGTTGACGGGCCTAACGCTAATCCTGCAGACGAAGCAACTATCGGTTCTGTAGTAGTTGGACCTAACGCGTTAAATGTTAACGATACTCAAGTTGCTTTAACCAACTATCCTAACCCTGTATCTTCTGTTTGGAATGTGCAAGCGGCTAGCCAGATTCAAACGGTTGAGATATTTAACATACTTGGTCAGAAAGTGTTGAATGTACAGGTAGATGCTACTAATGCAACTATTAACATGGCAACTCTTAAAGCTGGTGTGTATGTAGCGCAGGTTACTACAGACGCCGGACAGAGCAGTGTGCGACTAATTAAAAAATAATTTCGTGTAAAGTATAGGCTTCTTATCACGAGGAGCCTATCTTCATTTTTTGTTTAAATTAGTACCTTGCCCAAGCTCACAACCTTGGGCAAGTTTTTATAACCTAACTAGTTAACTTTTCTCTTATGGCAATTCTCTCTTTTGTTGGCTTTACCTTGTTGGTAGCCGTCATTGCATATTATGCTACCCGCAAAACAAACGAAAACACATCCGACGGATATTTTTTAGGAGGCAGAAGCCTTACAGCTGGCGTAATTGCAGGGTCTTTACTGCTTACAAACCTATCTACCGAACAAATTGTAGGGCTCAATGGTTCTGCTTATAGTGAAGGGATTTTGGTAATGGCTTGGGAGACTTTGGCTGCAATCGCGATGGTTGTTACCGCCATGTTTTTATTACCTCGTTATCTTAAAGGTGGATTAACAACGGTGCCAACATTTTTAGCAAGACGTTTTGATGTAGCCACAAAGACGTTAACCTCTGGCTTGTTCTTAACAGGATATGTGGTAGTATTATTGCCCGTTATTTTGTACTCGGGATCGCTTGCGATAAGCGGGATGTTTAATGTGCCTGAAATGCTTGGTGTTACCCACACCCAATCTATCTGGATATGTGTTTGGGGAATCGGAATTATCGGTTCTATTTATGCGGTTTTTGGAGGTTTAAAAGCCGTAGCAGTATCTGATACCATCAACGCTATTGGACTGTTAATTGGCGGACTTTTAATCCCAATTTTTGGTCTTATGCTAGTGGGAGACGGCAGTATTTTAGATGGAATAAGCACCTTAACAACAGAAAACCCAGAAAAGTTTAATGCAGTTGGGTCTGAGACTAGTTCGATCCCTATCGCTACCATCTTCACAGGGATGATGCTGGTACAATTATTCTATTGGGGAACCAACCAACAAATTATTCAGCGTGCGCTAGCCGCTAAAAACTTAAAAGAAGGACAGAAAGGATTAATTCTTGCATCGTTTATAAAAATTTTAGGACCACTTATCGTGGTGTTACCTGGAATTATTGCCTATCATGTTTTTCAAGGTAATCTAGAAAATGCAGATTCTGCCTACCCGATGTTGGTAAACAAAGTATTGCCTAGTGGCTTACTGGGCTTTTTTGCAGCTGTGTTGTTTGGCGCTATTTTGAGTTCATTTAATTCTGTATTGAATAGTTCTGTTACGCTCTTTGGAGTCGATATTTACAAAGAACACATCAACAAAGAAGCAGACGAAAAAACAGTGGTAAAATACGGAAAGCGCTTTGGTTTAGGGTTAGCCCTAGCTTCTATGTTTATCGCTCCAATGCTAGAAAATGCAGGAAGCCTCTTTAGCTACCTACAAGAGATTAACGGTATTTATAGTATTCCGATTCTAACGATTATCGTAGTAGGGTATACCACCAAGTGGGTGCCAGCCATAGCAGCAAAAATTGGTCTGCTATCGGGATCGATTCTGTACATTTTAAGCCAGTTTTTCTTACAACCCTATTTTACAGAAAAAGCCTTGACTCAAGCAGCTGCAGACGGCATAACAGATGCCGCAGAATTGGCCGCTGTAGAAGCGGGAGCATACCCACACTTTTTACACGTAATGGCCATTTTGTTTGTGGCCAATATCTTAATCATGTTGGCTATTGGTAAGAAAAAGCCAAGAGCAACGGCTTACGAGCAAACATATACCAAGCAAGTAGATATCACGCCATGGAAGCACGTTAAGTTAGCCGGCGCGATTGTGGTATTAATCGTTGTAAGTACGTATATTTATTTTCAGTAAACATCATAAAAAAAGCGCTCACCTAAGTGAGCGCTTTATGTTCTAAATAACGAATTTCATTAACTGAACTTGTTATACAGAATACTATTAATACTTCCTGAGAATAAAAATAACTTAAAAAGTAATAGCTTTTTAAATTGTTCGCTTTTAGAAGCATACGAAAACGTTTGCGTGTTAATAACTAGTGATTTTTGTAAGTAAATGCATTCAAAAATTGACCTTTATGCCTAAAATGACCCTTAAAAAAATAGCCAAAGAACTCGAAGTTTCGATCTCGACGGTTTCTAAAGCGCTAAAAGACAGCCACGAAATAGGCGAAGATACCCGCAAGCGGATTCAGGCGTTTGCGGCTTTATACAATTACAAACCCAACAACATCGCCCTGAGTTTAAAAAACAGCAAGGCGCACACCATCGGAATTATTATTCCAGAAATTGTACATCATTTTTTTACCACCGTTATTCAGGGAGTAGAAGAGGTTGCCAATAAAAGAGGCTATAATGTAATTGTTGGGCTGTCTAACGAAAGCTTTATCAAAGAAGTGACCAATATGGAAATGCTCGCCAATGGTAGCATCGATGGTTTTATAGTTTCTGTGGCCAAAGAGACACTCAAGTTGGGCGATTATCATCACTTGCAAGAGACCATTAATCAAGGCATGCCCATTGTAATGTTCGATCGAGATTTACCAGAAATTCAATGCGATAAGGTAGTGGTAGACGACACTCAAGGGGCTCGAATGGCCGTTAATAAGTTGGCATCACTTGGCTGTAAAAAAATTGGAATCATTACCACCAGTGACTATGTGAATGTTGGCAAACTAAGGCTTCTGGGTTACGAGCTAGGTTTAAAGGACAATGGTATTCTTTCTGAACCCAGCCGAATTCTTAAGCTAGAAGATACGCTAAACGAAGTGTCCCAAATAGACCAGTTAGATGCCAAAATCGCAGCGTTTATTCTGTCAGAAGATTTTGATGCTGTATTTACGGTAAACGAAATTTATGCTTTGTCTGCCATGAAAGCGCTTAGAGCTAAAGGGCAAGAAATTCCGAAAGATGTTAAAATTATAGGATTCACAGATGGTATGTTGTCTAAATATGCTTCTCCTAGTTTAAGCGTCGTGAGTCAGCATGGTCTACAAATAGGTCAGCGGGCTGCAAACTTACTCATAGACAGAATTGAGCAAGAACTAGCCTCAGATTCTTATTTTACCGAAGTCATAGCCACCACACTAATCGAACGTGGCAGCACTAAAGTTTGAATTGGTTGCAGGTAAAAATTTAGGTATCTTTACCGCGCGCTATTAGGCATTATTAATACTTCCTAAAAATAATGTCGATAAGTACATGCTTGTCGTAGATAACCTAATGCAACTCTATGCAACTATTTACAGCATCTAAGCCACTGGGCTCAGATACGATTACGGACTTGATTACGTCCGACTTGAGCGATTCTTATACCTTTATAAACAATAGTCGATGAATAAACCAGCACTTATTTTTGACTTAGACGGAGTGATAGTCGATACCGCTCATTTTCATTATAATTCGTGGAAGAAAACGGCCCAAGTGTTTGGATATGATCTCACCAAACAACAGAACGAATCACTAAAGGGCGTGAGTAGAAAACGCTCGCTCGAAAAGATTCTCGAATGGGCCAATAAAAGTATTTCTGCCGAATCGTTCGAGAGCATCATGGAAAGCAAAAATCAAGATTATTTGGCTCAGGTGGCCACCATGAATAAAAAAGATATTTTACCTGGAGTGGTAGATTTTTTAAAAATTGCCAAACAGGCCGGATGTAAGATGGCGCTAGGCTCTGCTAGTAAGAATGCACGTACTATTCTACAAAAAGTAGACCTCTTGCATTATTTTGATGCCATTGTAGACGGCACTAATGTGAGTAAGGCCAAACCAGATCCAGAAGTATTTATTCAAGGAGCCTTTTTGTTAGACGCCAAACACGAAGACTGTATTGTGTTCGAAGATTCTGTCGCGGGTGTGACGGCGGCCAATTCTGCAGGAATGATAGCCATAGGTATTGGAGAGCAAGACGTATTATCGCATGCTCACGTAGTTTATAATGGGTTCACTCAAATTACACTCACAGACTTAACAAAAATCAAAAGAACCAGTTCGATATGAATCAAGAATATATCACTGTAGACCCATGGTCTATTATAGAAGAAGGTTATAATGCCGAGCATGTCAAGGCTAGCGAAAGCCTTTTTAGCATTGGTAACGGAGCCATGGGGCAGCGTGCTAATTTTGAAGAAGATTATTCTGGCCCGCATTTTCAGGGAAGCTATATTGGTGGGGTGTATTACCCAGATAAAACTAGAGTGGGTTGGTGGAAGAATGGTTACCCAGAATATTTTGCCAAAGTATTAAATGCTCCAAACTGGATTGGAATTCATGTAAAAGTGAATGGCGAAGAGCTCGATTTGCATGCCTGCACTGTGGTAAGCGATTTTAGAAGAGAGCTTAACATGAAAGAGGGTTGGTATCAAAGAAGTTTTACCGCCACACTTGTCAATGGAGCCCAAGTAAAGATTACAAGTACGCGTATTTTGTCTTTGTCTATAGACGAGCTCGGAATCATTAAGTACGAGCTTACGCCTTTGTCTGGCGACATGAACATACAAATGACTCCTTACTTAGACGCCGGAATCACCAACGAAGACACCAATTGGGACGATAAATTTTGGGATACCAAGGGAGTGGAGCACCAGGGCAACAAGGCGTTTATACGTTCGATGACCATGAAGACCGAGTTTGACGTTTGCACCTTTATGCAAGCAAATTATACGCTCGACGGAAACGCGATTCAGCCAGAGATAAAAGCAGCCCAAAAAGAACAATATATAGGCCTAGGCAGTGAGGTGGCTGTTGCCAAAAACAAAACACTTTGTTTATTAAAGTATGCAGGATATGTGGTTTCTACCAATCATCCTAAAGACAAACTCATAGCGGCTGCTACCAAGGTTTTACAGAAAGGGACAGCATTGGGTTTTGATGCTATTAAAAAGGATCAAATAATTCAGTGGGAAGATGTTTGGCGCATGGCAGACATTACCATAGAAGGAGACGATAAAGCGCAACAAGGAATTCGTTTTAATATTTTTCAGCTGAACCAGACGTATTCCGGGAAGGATGCACGATTGAATATTGGCCCTAAAGGATTTACAGGTGAGAAGTATGGTGGATCCACCTATTGGGACACAGAAGCCTATTGCATTCCGTTTTATATGGCCACCAAAAACAAGGAGGTAGCCAGAAATTTGTTGGTATATCGCTATAACCATCTTGATAAAGCCATAGAAAATGCCCAGAAGCTTGGCTTTACAAATGGTGCGGCCTTGTATCCTATGGTTACCATGAACGGCGAAGAGAGTCATAACGAATGGGAGATTACCTTTGAAGAGATTCATCGTAATGGAGCCATTGCCTTTGCCATCTTTAATTATGTGCGCTATACAGGCGACTACAGTTATATTCCAGAGATGGGAATAGAAGTGCTTATCGCGATTGCCAGGTTCTGGCAACAGCGTGCAACCTTTTCTAACCAAAAACAGAAATATGTGATTTTAGGCGTCACCGGGCCTAACGAATACGAGAACAACGTAAACAATAACTGGTATACCAACTATACCGCAGTATGGTGTATAGAATACGCCTTACAGCAGTTAACCAAAATGTCTGAGGAATACGAAGTAGATTTTGCCAGGGTAACAGAAAAAGCAAAACTGAGTATAGGCGAAATGGAAGATTGGCGTAAAGTGAGCAGCAATATGTACTTCCCGTTCTCAGAAGAAGCAGGCGTCTTTTTACAGCAAGATGGGTTTTTAGATAAAGAACTAATTCCGGTAAGCGATCTAGCCAAAGAGCAACGGCCTATTAACCAAAACTGGTCTTGGGACCGTATTTTACGATCTGTATACATCAAACAAGCAGATGTTTTACAAGGTTTCTACTTTTTCGAAGATCATTTTTCTAAACAAGAATTAGAAAAACATTTTGACTTTTACGAACCCTTTACTGTACACGAGTCTTCGCTTTCGCCCTGTGTACATTCCATTCAAGCCGCTAAATTAGACAGAATGGACCAGGCCTATACGTTTTATGTGCGTACAGCGCGTTTAGATTTAGACGACTATAATAAAGAGGTAGAAGAAGGCTGTCACATTACCTCTATGGCAGGATCATGGATGAGCATAGTAGAAGGTTTCGCTGGCATGCGAGTGCAGAACAACAGCTTGAGTTTTGAACCTAAATTGCCCCAGCAATGGGAGGGTTATCGTTTTAAGGTAAACTTTAGAGACCAAATATTATCGGTGCATGTTCAAAACAAAGGTTTAGAATTTATGCTTACTGGCGACCAAGAGCTAAACATCGCAGTCGATGGAGAGACTGTGTTTTTAAGACCAAATATTTTACACTTTATTGAAGCCGTATGAGATTACTAACAGCAGTATTATTTTGTGTTCTATGTTTTTCGTGTACCGTAGGTATCAAAAAAACCGAGATTGTAAATGAACAAGAAGTGCAGGCCGCTCCTTTTGATTGGCGCGCAGCAAACGTTTACTTTTTACTAACAGACAGATTTAATAACGGAGACACGTCTAACGACATAAATTTTGATCGCACCAACGATACGGCTGTTTTAAGAGGTTTTAAAGGAGGAGATATTAAGGGCATTACGCAAAAAATTGAGGAAGGATATTTTAACGACCTCGGAATTAATGCTATTTGGATGACTCCTTTGGTAGAACAAATTCACGATGGCACTGACGAAGGCACAGGGTATACTTATGGATTCCATGGTTATTGGACCAAAGATTGGACGGCCCTAGACCCGAACTTTGGTACTTTTCAAGATCTTAAGCAACTGGTACAAGCCGCTCACAACAATGGCATTCGTATCTTGTTAGACGCGGTAATTAATCATACCGGTCCAGTAACAGACCAAGATACTGTTTGGCCTGAGGAGTGGGTGCGTACCGAACCTGCCTGCACCTATGAGTCTTACGAAAGCACTATTACCTGTACCTTGGTTAAAAATTTGCCAGATATTAAAACAGAGAGTAACGATGCTGTAGACTTACCCCCGCAATTGGTAGAAAAATGGAAAGCAGAAGGTCGCTACGAGCAAGAGCTAGAAGAACTCGATGCCTTCTTTGAGAAAACCGGCCACCCTAGAGCGCCGAGATTCTATATAATGAAATGGCTTTCTGATTTTATTCTTGACTTCGGAATTGATGGGTTTAGAGTAGACACCGTTAGGCATACAGAAGAAAATGTATGGCAGGAGTTTAATGCCATTTGCGCAGAAGCCTTCGAAGATTGGAAAAACAGAAACCAAGACCAAGTGCTAGATGAGTCTGCTTTTTATATGGTGGGCGAAATCTATGGATACAGTCTTAACGATGGCGTTAACGCCAATTTTGGCGACAGAAAGGTAGATTACTTTAAAGATGCTTTTAACGCCATGATTAATTTTGATCTTAAAGGCAGAGCCCAAAACAACGATTACGAAGCTGTTTTTAGCACCTATGATTCGATCCTGAATACTGGTAGTTTAAAACAATATGGGGTGCTAAATTATTTGACGTCTCACGACGATGGTTACCCCTTTGATAAGGAGCGGACAAGGACTTTCGAGGCTGCCAATTTCTTGTTTTTAACACCTGGAGCGTCTCAGGTTTATTACGGAGACGAATCGGCCAGAGACCTTGTAATAGAAGGCACTCAAGGCGATGCAACACTCCGTTCGTTTATGAATTGGAACGATATTGAGTCAAATACAGACACTCAAAAATTGTTGACCCACTACCAAAAATTAGGCGCCTTTAAAAGGGATCACTTAGCTGTTGGGCTTGGACGTCATAAAGCGATTGATTCCGAAGATGGCTATATTTTTTCTAGAAGTTATTCTAACCAAATCACAAACGACAAGGTGGTGGTAGGTTTAGGGCTTACGGTGGGAGCCAAAGTAATTCCGGTTTCTGATGTATTCGCCGACGGAACTGCATTGGTAGATGCCTATTCTGGGACCACATCCACGGTACAAAATGGTACGGTGAATATAAACTCTCCAGACACTATCGTTTTGTTGGCAGAAAAGTAAAATGCTTTATGTTGAGATCAACCACATATATAGCCCTTGTTTTGCTAGTAACAGCATGTCAATCAAACACAGATAAAAAATCCACGATGCAAGAAACAGCAACGCAAGTAGCCCTGCCTTCTATTAACGATTCAATTTTAGAATCGGCGATAATCTATGAAGCAAACATTAGGCAATATTCTCCAGAAGGCAGCTTTAATGCTTTTACCAAAGACATTCCGCAGTTAAAAGAGTTAGGGGTTAAGATCATCTGGTTAATGCCCGTGTACCCAATCTCTTCTAAAAACAGAAAAGCCTATGGCAACTTGATGGCGCATGATATTGAAGACCCTAAAGAGCGCGAAAAGTTTTTAGGAAGTTATTATGCTATTGCAGACTATAAAGGAATCAACCCAGAATTTGGCACTTTAGAAGATTTTAGAACATTGGTGCAAACCGCCCACGATAACAATATGTATGTGATTTTGGATTGGGTGGCAAATCATACAGGTTGGGATCATCACTGGATAACAGAACACCCAGAGTTTTATACTAAAAACGAACAAGGCGAAATAAGCGAACCTTTAAAAGACGATGGGCGTACGCCAGAAGGCTGGTCTGATGTAGCAGATTTAGATTTTAATAATCAAGAGCTTAGACAAGCGATGATAGGCGAAATGTTGTATTGGCTACAAGAAGAGAACATCGACGGCTTTAGATGTGATGTGGCTAGTTTTGTGCCTGTAGATTTTTGGCAGCAGGCAATCCCGAAGCTTCGTGCGCAGAAAGATATTTATATGTTGGCCGAATCAGACGATCCTGCGTTACTACAACCTGGCTTGTTTGATACTGCTTATGGTTGGGCGAGCCATCATTTACTTAACGACATCGCAGCTGGAAAAAACAATGCCGAGAGTTATGCTTATCACCTTAACGAGCAATTTGAGAAATATGGCGATGGAGTCTTGATGAATTTTGTAGACAATCACGACGAAAACTCTTGGAACGGCACCTTCTTTAGTAGAGCTGGACACAACTGGGAAGCCATGTTGGCATTGAGTTATGCAGCCCCAGGCATGCCGTTGATTTATAGTGGCTTGGAATACGACTTAAACCATAGCTTAAAGTTTTTTGAGAAAGATAGTATTCCTAAACAGAAGGGGAAGATCTGGCCTGTGCTTGAAAAACTTGGGAATGCAAAAAGAAGCATTCCCGCGCTTGAAGGGAGCAAAAATGCCGCATCCTTTGAGTTTGTGCAAACGTCAATGACCGACCAAATTATTGCCTTTAAAAGAACAAAAGGTGATTCCGAAGTACTCTACTTTGCAAACTTTACAGAAGACTCCCTTAGCTTTAAGACCATGGTCTCTGGTCTGTATGAAGATATCATAACTGGGCAGAAAGTTACTTTACAAACCGAATCGGAACTTGTTTTAAATGCAGGAGGCTATCGTTTATTGGTCAAAAAGTAAATAAGCATAAGTTTTCGTAAAGATTTTCGTAAATTTTTTAGAACGAAAACGTTTTAGTTTGTTAAGGCTCTTGTAGTATTTGTATTAATACCATAGTTTTACAAATAATGAGTCAAAAAATATCCAAAATTGGTGTCTTAACCAGTGGGGGTGATGCTCCCGGAATGAATGCTGCCATTCGTGCAGTGGTGCGTTCTTGTTCTTATCACAATTTAGAATGTGTTGGTATTTTTAGAGGGTATCAGGGCCTAATCGAAGGTGACTTTGAACCCCTTGATGCGCGATCGGTTAAAAACATAATCAATAAGGGAGGCACCTTTTTAAAATCTGCCAGATCTAAAGCCTTTAGATCTCCAGAAGGCAGAAAGCAAGCATACGAAAATTTAAAGAAGCATCATGTAGATGCCCTCGTCGTGATTGGTGGGGACGGTACTTTTACCGGTGCCTCGGTTTTTAATGGGGAGCACAATTTTCCTATCGTTGGAATTCCGGGTACTATAGATAACGACATTAACGGAACCGATTACAGTATTGGTTACGACACAGCCTTGAATACGGTAGTAGAGGCCATCGATAAAATTAGAGATACGGCCAATTCGCACAATCGCTTGTTTTTAATAGAGGTTATGGGCCGTGATGCTGGCGATATCGCCTTAAATGCTGGTATTGGTGCTGGTGCCGAAGAGATTCTTATCCCAGAAGAAGATTTAGGAAAAGACCGACTCATAGAATCCTTACGACGCAGTAAGAAATCTGGAAAGAGTTCTAGTATTATTGTGGTGGCAGAAGGAGATCAAATCGGAAAAAACATTTTTGAGTTAGCGCAATATATCGAAGACCATCTTACAGCCTACGAAGTACGAGTGACTGTCTTGGGGCATATTCAAAGAGGGGGAGCCCCTAGTTGTTATGATCGCGTTTTGGCAAGTCGATTAGGAGTAGGGGCCGTCGATGCACTTCTGGCTCAAAAAAGAGATGTCATGATTGGCATTTTACATAACAAAATAGTAAACGTACCCTTTAAGGACGCCCTTTCTGGTACAAACGAAATAGATTCAGAATTAATACGAGTTGCAGATATTACATCTGTATAATCAAGAACTTATGACAAAAATTGGAATTAACGGCTTTGGCCGAATTGGTAGAATCGCATTTAGAATTGCGGCACAAGACAACAACGTAGAAGTTGTAGCCGTAAACGACTTATTAGATGTAGAACACCTTGCATACTTACTACAGTATGATTCTGTGCATGGCAAATATCCAGGTACCATTAGTGTACAAGATGGGAATCTTGTTGTTGATGGTAAAACGGTACGCGTTAGCGCCGAACGTAATCCAGAAGACCTTAAGTGGGACGAAGCAGGTGCAGAGATTATCATAGATTGCACAGGGATATTCACAACCTTAGATACCGCACAAGCACATATCACCGCAGGGGCCAAAAAAGTTGTGATCTCTGCTCCATCTAAAGATGCGCCTATGTTTGTGATGGGTGTGAATCATATGGATGTGACAGCAGATCAGACAATCGTGTCTAACGCCTCTTGTACTACTAATTGTTTGGCTCCTATGGCCAAAGTGATTCACGATAACCTAGGAATCGTAGAAGGTCTCATGACTACTGTACACGCAGCTACTGCAACACAATTAACTGTAGATGGACCTGCTCGTAAAAACTATAGATTGGGTCGTAGTGCGATGAACAATATTATTCCAACGTCTACGGGAGCGGCTGTAGCTGTAACCAAGGTAATTCCAGAATTGAAAGGAAAACTTACGGGAATGGCCTTTAGAGTTCCAACGGCAGATGTTAGTGTGGTAGATTTAACCGTAAGAACAGAGAAGTCTGCAACTATGGACGAGGTAAGAGATTTGTTTAAAAGCGCGGCTAATGGAGCTTATGCTGGAGTGATCGACTATATAGACGAGCCTGTTGTTTCGCAGGACTTTGTGAGCGATCCAAACACTTGTAATTTTGATGCCGACGCAGGTATTGCATTAAACGATAACTTCTTTAAATTAGTGGCCTGGTACGATAACGAGTATGGTTATTCGGCTAAATTGATTGACTTGGCAGTACATATTGCCAATTTATAATTATCTATGATACTAATTGCAGACGGAGGCTCGACTAAATGTGATTGGGTCTTATTAGACGAAGATTGCGAAGTAGTCTTTAAAACAAGAACCAAAGGCCTTAACCCTATGGTTGTTGTTCCAGAAGATTTAGATTCCAGAATTCGCTCCAACGAAGACTTGGCTTCAATTTTTAAAAAAGTAACCAAACTAGACTTTTATGGAGCTGGTTGCGGGACTGCTAAGCCAAGAGAAGTTTTTAAAGAAATACTAGAAACGATTTTTCCTGCCGCCACGGTTACGGTAAACGAAGATGTGGCCGCGGCCGTCTATGCTGCAACGACAGAGCCTGGTATCGTTTGTATACTTGGCACCGGATCTAACAGTTGCTATTACGACGGCGAAGAGATTCATATGGCCGTAGACTCTCTGGGTTATATTTTAATGGACGAGGCTAGCGGTAACTATTTTGGGAAACGTCTTATACGTGATTATTTTTACAAAAAGATGCCAAAAAAACTGGCAAAAGAATTTGAATCTCGCTTTGATTTAAATACAGATGTGATTAAACACAATGTATATAAGATGCCCAATCCTAATACTTATTTGGCGCATTTTGCAGAGTTTATCTTTACCAGTGAAGAGGTGAACGGTTATTTTTATAAACTCATTAGTGAAGGCATGTACAAGTTTATTGAGTATAAAATTTTATGCTATAAAGAAGCTCAACATGTGCCTATTCACTTTATTGGTTCTATCGCTCACTTTAGCGAAGACATAATCAGGGATTGTATGGAGCCCTATCATCTTACCTTAGGTAATATTATTCGCAGACCCATCGATGGGCTTATCGAATATTACAAACAAATGTATGTGAAGTAACGCATCGTTTATTAAAAAAAAAGAAAAGCAGGCTTTATTCGTGAAGTCTGCTTTTTTTTATGGCCTCCTCAAAGCAATTATAAGAATCCTCTTACAGCGATTTACGGCTAATAATTAAACCTAATACGGTTAAACCGTAATGTTGATTTTTTGATTTTTCTTTTGATTATCTTCAAGTTTATAATTCAAAAACCGAACAATATGAGTACTCCCAACGACACAGTTTCATTACAAGATGCAGAAACTTGGACCGCCGAATGGCGCAAGCAAAACCCTGGAAATGTGAAGGCTTTTTTAATCCCCACCGACGATTTAACTGGTGTTCTGGCAGAAAATCCAGACAAGGTTAGAGCATACATTGGTATAAAACTTAATGGTGACGGAACACAAGAGGCTAAGCTCTTAATTGTAGCTGCAGACCGAGTTGGCTCCATTTATGAAGATCAATTACCACCTCAGCAAGGGGATAATGGAAACTATATTTTTGATTTCACTTCGCCTTGTCCAACAGATTGTGACCCAAACAGTTCTTTGAATAGTTAGTGGATGAGTTTCTAAAATCGGTAGGAGAATTTGTAATTTACCTAGCGGTTATGACGGGACTCCTATATGCAATAGGTCTAAAGAATAAAAAGACTGCTTATAAAATATTTACCTTTTATCTGATTCTAATCGCTTTGATTCAGTTAGGATCCTTTTATGTAGGTAGAGGATATTTGTCTAAGCCCAATATTTTTTATTCGCATTTCTATTATTTAGGACAGTTTATATTACTCACGGCTTTTTTTGCCACCTTGCTGAATCGTAAATGGTTATATTGGTTTTTAGTGCCAATATTAGCATATGCAGCATTCGGCTTTATAAACGATCCCGGCTCATTCTATCGGTATAATACTGTTGGAATGACATTAACTCATGGTTTGTTAGTGGTATACTCTGTCCTTTACTTATATAAATCAATCAGTGATAATGGGGATTTTATAATTGTGAGTAGCGGGATATTTCTGTACCTATTATCTAGTACCTTAATATTTGCTTCGCAGAATGTGCTAACAGATTTGGGTGTCTCAAGAGAGGTAAACGATATTTTGATTAAAGTAAATTTAATACTGTATTTGATATTTCTTATTCTGATAAATATAGAATGGATCAAAAATTACAGTCTTTTAGACGATATAAAGTTGTTTCAAAAGCTATTCAATAATGGGGACAACAGAAGGTAGTGACATAGTTGGTCTTATTTTAATTTCTGTTAGCTTGTTGCTCATAATGGCACTCGCTTTGGTGGCATTTTTCTATTTTTCGCGCCGCAAATTTGTGAGTGCTCAGTTAGAGAATGCCAAGATGGAAATCGATCATCAAAAAGAGATGCTACAGGCAACGATTTTAACACAAGAAGAAGAACGTAAGCGCATCGCGCAAGATATGCACGATGCGATTAGTTCTAAGTTAAATATTGTAAGCCTAAACACCAATGTGCTATTAGATGGTGGTGTTACCGCACAAGAGTCTAAGCAAATGCTAGAGACAATTCTGTCTATAAGTGATACAACGCTCGAAAATTCAAGGCGTATCGCTCATGATTTATTACCTCCTGTGCTAGAGAAATTTGGCCTATGGGCTGGGTTAGAAGAACTAAAAAATGATTTTAACCGAGCCTCTAACGGTCTTATTGAGCTCAACGGTGGCTACGAAAAATGTTTAGAAGCCAAAGAAGAATTACATGTGTTTAGAATCGTGCAAGAGTTGGTAAACAATTCTATCAGGCATGGTAAAGCGACCAAAATCAATATGACAATTGCTTGCAGTCCCTTTGCTTTAGATTATAAAGACGATGGCTGCGGAATAGATTTAACCGATAAAAACAAAAGAGTAGGCTTAGGTATGAAAAACATTCAAAGCCGATGTGACATTATCAAGGCAACTACAGAGTTAGCCTCGCAGCCTGGTAAAGGCATACACTTTATAATTAAAACATAATACTTATATAAAAAGACGCGAACCCCTATGAGCGAATTAATTAAGATTGGATTGGCAGACGACGAAGAACTCTTTAGAAGAGGTATCGCGTTTATCTTAGAGCGAGAAGACGATTTCGAGGTAGTTTTTGAGGCAGAAGATGGTCAAAAATTACTAGATGCTTTGGCTGCCTCTAATCCCTTACCCGATATCGTACTCACAGATTTAAAGATGCCTACTTTAAACGGAATCGAAGCGACTAGAGAAGTGGTTAAAAAGTATCCTTCTGTAAAGGTTATTGCACTCACAAGTTACAATACCAGAGCGTTTATCGCCAATATGGTAGATATTGGTGCGGCTTCTTTTTTGGTTAAAAACTCCAATCCTAAGACGGTAAAACACACGATTAGAGAAGTGATGAAGCGTGGTTTTTATTACAATTATCAGGTTATGCAAATCATTCATGACGAACTGCAAGGTGCTTCGCACAGAACGGTAATTAATGCAGACGAGCTTACCTCTAGAGAAAAAGAAGTTTTACAGCTTATTTGCAGTCAATTAACAACTCACGAAATAGCAGATAAGCTCTTTATTAGCCCTAGAACGGTAGAGGGACATCGCAACAATTTGTTACATAAAACCGACTCGAAAAATGTAGCTGGATTGGTGCTGTTTGCAATTCGACATAATTTAGTGATACTAGACAAGGGACTCTCCTAAAATGTTGCTAACTTTACGGGCATTTTTAAAAGACCAATGCCTTATTTTATGAGCGAGTTTCCTAATATTAATCCTACCCAAACTAAAGCTTGGAAGGCTCTCGAAGCCCATTTCGCCAGCCAAAAAGACATTTCTCTTCAAAGTCTCTTTGCTCAAGACCCAAATAGAGCGGCTGCCTTTAGCCTAAGCTGGGACGAGTTTTATCTGGATTATTCTAAAAATCATATAACTGAGCAAACTTTATCGCTTTTGCAAGATTTGGCCAAAGAAGTAGCGCTCGAAAAAGCAATCGCGGCACAATTTGATGGCGAGGTTATAAATAAGACAGAAGGTCGATCTGTACTGCACACAGCATTAAGAGATTTTTCTAATCCACATCCTGAGGTTCAAAAGGTGTTGGGACAAATGCAAAAATTTTCTGATGCCATCATCTCCAGAACTTGGAAAGGTCACACTGGCAAAGCGATTACAACGGTTGTTAATATAGGAATTGGCGGCAGCGACTTGGGACCAGATATGGTTGTAGAAGCCTTAAGACATTATCGCAATCACTTAGCGTTGCAGTTTATCTCTAACATAGAAGGAGATCATGTTCAGGAGGTTTTAAAAGATTTAGATCCTGAAACCACGATGTTTATCATTGTATCCAAGAGTTTTACCACCCAAGAAACATTAGCCAATGCAAACACCGTAAGAGCTTGGTTTTTAAAATCGGCCAATGAGGCGGCCATTGCCAAACATTTTGTTGCAGTATCTACCAATACAAAGGCCGTTGTAAACTTTGGTATGGCACCAGAAAACATCTTTACCATGTGGGATTGGGTAGGAGGTCGTTTTTCACTTTGGAGTGCTGTGGGCCTTTCTATAAGTTGTGCCGTTGGGTTTGATCACTTTAAAGCGCTACTAGAAGGGGCTTATAAAACGGATCAGCATTTTAAAACAACAAGCCTAGATAAAAATGTGCCTGTGATTATGGCGCTTATCTCTGTTTGGTATAACAACTTTTTTGAGGTAGAATCGGAGGCGGTGATTCCGTATACACAATATTTGACCAAACTAGTGCCGTATTTACAACAAGCCATTATGGAGAGCAATGGTAAAAATGTAGACAGAAACGGGGATGCCATTAACTATCAAACAGGAACCATCGTTTGGGGTAGCACCGGAACCAATGCGCAGCATGCTTTCTTTCAGTTATTGCATCAAGGTACTAAGCTCATCCCTGCCGATTTTATCGCCTTTAAAAACGATCTTTTTAACAGCAAATCACATCAAGATGCACTGTTAGCAAACTTTATTGCGCAGACACAAGCTCTTATGCAAGGGACAGAAGGTCAAACGATAGACGACCCATATAGAGTGTTTAAGGGCAATAGACCAACTAATACCTTACTGATCGATAAGCTCACTCCTACAAGCCTAGGAAGCCTTATCGCGTTGTATGAACACAAACTCTTTGTACAAGGAGTGATTTGGAATATCTACAGTTATGATCAATGGGGCGTGCAACTAGGAAAGGTATTAGCTAATAACATCCTAGACGACCTTGGCTCTAAGACTATTTCTGACTCGCATGATAGTTCTACCAAATCTCTTTTAGACAAGCTAATCGATTAATTCGCTACGCAGCTCGTTGGCTTTCAAATAATTGTAATTGCTAGGATCTGCGGTTATTAGTTTTAGAATACGTAGGCAATTGCTTTGATCGCCTTGTTTTAGATAAAGCATCGCTTTAAACCATAATCCTCTCGAACTTTCTAATGCATCTGATTCAATTAATCGGTCATAGGCTACATGCGCATTGTCAAACTGTCCTAACTCTTGATAGGCCGCAGCCGTGTATAGAAGGGCGTTGGGATGCCAGACATCACCTGCGACATATGCTGCCTCATAATGGTCTAAGGCGCCTTGGTAGTTACCCTCGTTAAATAACAATTCGCCCCGTACCAGCATATTTTGGGATCCTTTTTCTACCATAGATGGTAACTCGTCCCAAGAATGGTAGTCGTTATAATAATCGGCAAAAGAATTATTTTGAGTGAGTATAAAAATCAATGCTACCGATGCGGCGACAAGGGCCAGGGCTGCCCAGGGTTGAACACCTAATTTTGGTCGGCTCTTCTTTTCTAGATACGAAGCCGCAGCCAACTTGATTTGAGAAGAAGCGTCCTTCAAAGAACCCGAATTTATATCGTCCCGGTATGCTTTCACGGCTTCTGAATTGACCTCGGAATCTGCTAGGGGCCAGTCTTTAGAACCCATCATGGAGTATAATTCTTGCCTAAACTGCAGCTCATGTTGTAAACCGCTATCTGATGCGAGTTGCAGTTCAAATTGCTCACGCTGGGTTGGCGTCATGCGATTGGCGAGGTAATCGTCTATTTGTTGGATTATATGGTTGTCTAGTGGCTCACTCATGAGTTATATTTCTTAAATCTTGGATCTGATTTTATGAGCTGAATAAGTTTTTCTCTACATTTAAAAACGCGCTGTCGTACCGTATTAATGGTGCTATACTCTAATTGTTCGAGTATTTCTTGATAGCTCATCCCATTAAAATAAATACTTAGCACCTCTTTGCAGTTTTGCGAAAGCTCTTGATACTTCTCGGTATATAAATCAAATCGTTGTTGTTCCATAATAAACATTCCTAAATCGGTCTGTTTATCTATATAGTGATAAGAACCATCTTTTATTACCCGATTCTTTTTAATTTTTAAGGCGCGACGCCATAAATTTTTACAAATAGTAAACAAATAGGCCTCAAAGGAATCAATCTTTATTGGACGCTCTTTTGCTGTTGCAATAAGGTATAACAGGGCGTCATGAAAAATATCGCTCACATCGGTCTCTTGACCTTTGTTACTTAAAATAAAGCTTCGCACCTTGGGATAATACAGGCGATAAATCTCCTGAATCTCTTCAGAATTACCTTCGAGTAAGGCGTTCAGAAAACGATTGCTTTGCGTCATAATAGTGGAGTCACCTCAAAAATAATCAGAATTAATTCAAAAAATTGGGTAATGAATCAAATAGTTAGGCACTAGGTAGTAGTAAAAACAATATTTATGAACTAATTCTTACATCATTACAACATAATATGAGGTGCTTTGAAAGCCCTATTTAATATATTTAACTGACTAATAACTATTTAATTAAGCCATCATGAAGTCACTAAAATTTCTGTGTTTCGCAGTCGTAAGCGTATTGTTTTCTTGTACCCAAGAAGTAAAATTTTTCGATACTACTCAAGATCCATTGCAAGTAAACTCTAAAGTGAGCCCTACACCAGCCAACGTGCCTGTATATGCAAAGGATCGATTAATTATACAATATAAACCTGGCGTTTCCGCCGCAAAAAAAGCAACGCTACGCCATCGGTATAGAGTTCTAGAGTATGTATCCTGTGCACTGTGCCCAGAAGAGAACATTGAACTCTGGATTTTTGGTAGCGGAATTAATATCGAAAATCAATCCATATCTATTCAAACGGGGAGTGGAGGTCCAGAAGGTTTGATCTTAAACATAGACAATGAGTTTAACTTTTTGATCGAAAACGAGGGCAACACGGGAATAGATGGCTCCTATGTTACCTCCTTCACTTCCCAAATTGTGCCTGGCAATAATGGGGTTACACTGGCAGTTTTAGACACTGGTGTAGATGTAAATTTCCCTGTATTTGACACGCCCTTTTTATACAACGCACAGTACGACGCAGTTGGGGGTGAGTCTTCGGGTTGGGATTTTGTAAACAACAACGACAATTGCTATGACGACTTCCCGCTGGTACACGGAACCATGGTGACTTACGTTATTAATAGAAACCTTAAAAATCTAGGCATACCGCACCAGATAATCCCAGTGAAGGTGAGTGATCATAATGGAGTGGCCTCTTATTTTAATATATTATGCGGCCTTAATTATGCCTTGCCCAGAGCCCATATTGTACAGATGAGTTTGGGTTGGTACGATTTAGATAATACAGACAATTTTGTAAACGACATATTTACCAACTTGATAGAAACCTATCAAGAGCAAACATTGGTAGTGACATCGGCTGGAAATCAATTTTATGACAACGACAATGTAGCACATTACCCCTCTAACTATCCAGCAGAAAATTTACTGGCAATAGCTGCTGCCAACGAGGGCCTAAGCAACACCGCTAGTTTTTCTAACTACGGTCGTACCAATGTAGATTTTTATGCACCTGGCGAACATATAGTGTTTTACGATATGGGAATGAGCCCTATGTATATTTCTGGGACCTCCTATGCAGCGCCACATGCCGCAGCAAGAGCGGCACAGCTTATGTATGACTCCGGGATGAGTCTTACTCCAGCTGCGATGATTAGTTTAATAGATGCGACAGCTACACCAATAAGCTATTCAAAATTGGTTAAGTACAGAAAGTTAATCGACTAGAGCAAGGTCGTTCTTAATTTTATGTTACATTGTAAGCATGTCAAAAGCTGGATACCTCACGATAGTCGCTTTGATTTTGAGCTTGATTGCGAACGCTCAAAATCAGGACGATGTGGGGTATACTTTTGATTCGATTCAAAACAGTGCGCTTTCGGACTCCTTAAAAATCACTCGAATTAATTCGCTGATTTTAAATGCACCCATGGCAAACGATTCGTTGCTAGGAGCCATGCATCATAGGTTGGGTCTTTTACATTATAGATTAAAAGCCTACGACAGTGCGGTAAGCAGTACCAAAAAAGCCATTATTTTTAGGCAGTCTCCAGGGCAAACCGCTTCTTTAAAACATAACAGCCAATACAATCTTTCTTTTTACTATAACGCCCTTGGGCAAATTCAAAACAGAATCCAAGTGCTTAATACACTGGTGAGCGATCAAAATCCGGACAGGTTTACCTTTAGATCACTCATCGAATTGGGTTATTATTATTCAGACTTAGGAGACTATTATAAAAGTTTGCAATCTTTTGAATTGGTCGTTCATGGTTTTGAGGTGCATCAGGACAACAGAACCTTGGCTTTAGGGTATATGGGACTCATCTATGTGATTAGTTTAATGGAGGCCCCCGATATAAAAAAGCAACCTATAGAAGATTACATAATCAAGGTTCAAGATTTGGCCGGTAATGTTACTCCTTCTCAATTGGCCTCATGCCATACCAATATTGGAAGATTGTACGAGAACTTAGAAAAACCTGCTAAAAGCGTTGCGTTTTACGAGATGGCCTTACAGTTTTACAAGTCGTCTAAAAACCCTGAAATGGCTGCGATTTTGCTTAACAATCTTGGATCTGTCAAAGCCAAAGCGGGCTCAGAAGATGAGGCAATAACACTTTTTAAAGAAGGAATAAAAGATTCCAGAGATCATAATACCAGAGCTGTGTTGTACGATAATTTGGCCTATTACACAGCGAGCACTAATGCAATACAGGCCCAGGACTATTATCAAAAAGCGTTACTAACAGCTGTCGATAAAGAAGACAGTAAGATTTTTAATTTACCAACCTACGACACTATTGCGGCAATTTCTAATAAATCTGACTTGCTCAGAATCTTAACCGATTACGCACAGTTTTTATATGATTACAGCGATCAATTAAACAAAAATGAGACACTCTTATATGCCAAAGACGTTGTCTTGCTTGCCGATTTTTTGGTGACCCTAATTAGAGACGAAAGTCAAATAGAGCAATCAAAACTCCTTTGGATTGGGCGAGGCGTTAATGTATATATGCTGGGGGTTCGAATCAGTTACGCACTTAACGATGCTAAATCTGCCTTCTATTTTATAGAAAAAAACAAGGCAATCTTGTTGCTAGAAAACGTACAACGCCTTCATTCCAAAGACAATTTGAATATTCCTGCGGGCTCTTTAAAAAGAAAGAGAACCTTACAAACCACCCTTGCAAAGAGCGCCCAAATAAGCTTGTTAGACCCTACCGCTCAGCATCAGTCACAATACCTTGCGGATTTTACGCGCTATCATAGTTTTATCGATTCTCTTAAGCAGGGGTATCCAAGTTTTTTGAGTCAAGGTCGCTACTTAAAGATTAAATCAATCGAGGAGGTTAAAGCCGAATACGTAAACTCACAAACGGCTGTAGTCACTTATATACTTGACGATTTCTATGGCTTTGGGTTATTTATTGACGCGCAAGAGACCCAATTTTTTGCGCTTGAAAATCATAATGAACTAGCAGCCTTAATCGAAAAGGTGACCACAAAATGCAAGAGTCCTTTTGAGCAGACCGCACAACGTACTGTGTTCTGGGAAGAATCAAATCAGTTGTACAATATTCTTTTTCCGGTGCGCAAGGCTTCTACGCGTTTAGACGGTAAAAGCCTTATTGTAGTGCCCGATTACAGCTTACAACAATTACCTTTTGAAGCCTTAACAACAGTCTCTAATAACAATGCAGGGACTAACGTACCCTATTTGATTAAAAATACCAAGGTCTCTTATCTGCATTCTTTTTCTGTTAACGCTCTAATGGATGCATCCAAATTAAAACAGAATGAGCAAACCTTGCTAGCGGTAACCCCAGAACAATTCTTAGTAGACAGTTTGGCGCCACTGCGCCGTAGCAGTAAAGAAGCAGCTTACTTAAAGCGTTACTTTAAGACCACACGGCTTTCAAAAGCGAGTGCAAACAAAGCTGCCTTGCTTAACAAAATGGGCGACTATGCCGTGTTACACTTTAGCACACATGCTGGTTACGCCGAGTATAATAAACAGCCGTGGCTTGCGCTTTACGATAATATTGTAAGTCTAGAAGAGTTGTACGGCATTCCCACCAATGCACAATTGGTCACTCTAGGGGCTTGTAAAACGGCAGAAGGTTTGTATGCGAAAGGAGAAGGAACCCTAAGCTTGTCGCGTGCATTTTTTATCACGGGTTCGAGAGCTGTGCTTGCCTCTCTCTGGAATGCAAACGAAAAGTCTAACGCCCTCATTATGGAACAATTCTACAGTAATTTAAATGATGGGGCGACTAAAGACGATGCCTTGCAAAAGGCCAAACTCAATTATTTAAACGCTGCCCAATTGAGTGAAACCTCACCTTATTATTGGGCGAATTTGACTATTACTGGACAGGTTTCTGCTATTAGTAATGGCAAAAATATTTCTTTTTTATATTGGCTGACTGGGCTGATTTTACTACTCGTTACAGGCATTTTAGTCTTAAAACAGCGACGAAGGACTTCTTGAATCTTGATTTTGTTGGGTAATAGAAATCGACATTGACTACTTACTAATGATCGATCTCTATAAAATTGCTATGACTTAGAGCAAATCAATTTATTAATTCAACTAAAACCAAGACAAATGAAAAAGCTTGTATTTATTTTTTGTTCCCTGCTTTTACTCGCCTCCTGTGCCAAGGAGGAATTGACAACTCAAACCCAACAAGATTCCGCCATTGAGGCAGATGTTAAGGCCTCAGGAGTGCAGATGCTCGAATTTGAGAGCGTTGGGGATTTTAAAACTTTTGTGGCATCCAATATGGAAGCCGATCTACTAGACAAAACTAGAGAAATGGCAGCAGATGGCTTTTATTCGTTATTGTATTTGTACGAATCAAATCTAGCCGAATTAGACGAAATTCGTGTGGAGCCAGAGTCGATTGCGCAAGTGCATTCGTACGACGATATGCTGCACTTTTTTCTGAATCAAAACGGAGAAATCTCTATCGAAGATAAAATCTTTAGAATCGATGGGGACTTTGTATACACGTATAGTGCAGGGTTCGCTGGAGACATCGATAGATTTCTGGCAGACTTAGCCTCTGGTCGTGTTCGCATTAACAGAGGAGATACTGTCGAGTACAGTGACAACCTTTCTGTTTACATGCACGAAAACAACGAACCCATCGAGAGCAATATTGCTGAGCCCCCAGGAAGAGGGGTAACCATGACCGATAACTTCGCTAATTGCAGTGGTTACGGTTATCGCATGAAATCTAGACAGTTTAATGGATTTTGGGGATTCTATAGCGCTATTGGTTCTTCTACCTATGTGCAAAAGCGCAAGCGTTTTTGGTTTTTTGGCTGGCATTACTACTGGTCTACAGTTAAAAAGTATAACAGACTTCATTACAGATTAGATTATTATGTAGATGTACTGTATGGCGGACCAGACTTTACAGATTCGGCAGAAGGACATGTGTATTGTTACTGTAACAAGGCTAAAAAGACCTATAACTGGTCTGTTGGAATTCCTGTTGCGCCGTATTTTTATTCGCCTATCGGCGGAACTGGCGAAACCGTGCATTGGGCACATGAGTTTAGCTGTTCACCAGACACAGAACACCGTACTATTAACTACTAAATAAAAACTCAAAAAGACCTGAGCGATGTCTCAGGTCTTTTTTATGGGTAATAAATCAGTAGTTGTACTACTTACCTATAGAGATTGATTTGGGGCAGCCCGAAAACCCATTCCATAGAGTAGGGATAATTAGAAAACAACATCATGAAAACTACATTGAAAACAATTTTTGCTGCAAGTTTGTTTTGCTTTATTATTTGGTCCTGTACCAAGGACGAAGCAAGTACTCCAGCGCAAGACGAAACACAACAAGAACTCACAACAACCACCAAAGCATATTACGCGCCATGGGTATATGTAATGGACGTACGATTTAGCCGAGACACTTGCGCCACAGGGCCAGGAGTGTGCTTTCAGAATGGCGATGGCGACATTTGGGACTATATGTTTGTGGGTAACGGTGGCAGCACCATAGACGAAGTTAAGGCCAATTTAGACCGCTTTGACATTAATGACGATGACGAAGACGACATTGGGGTAGTTGCTTACCAAAGAGATGGCGACATGCTAAGAGTCGTATTCTCCAGAAGTTTGGAAGAAGAGAACTTTGTAGTCTCCAGAGATAAAGAATTAGAAGAAGGTTTGGCCGCTGCCTTAGGTAAAGCGAGCATTACCATTCCTAAAGGGTCTTATCGCGTAAATAAGGGCACGTTTGAGCATGGGGAGGCTCTTGTGCCTATTATTTCGCGTGATATCGTGTTAGATTCACATCCTGTTTATGGGCGCGTTTCGAAAGAAGCCTACCCGATGGGAGCAACTGCAACGTTCGAAGACTTTTTGTTTGCCTTTGGAATAGAAGAAAGCGATTTGGAATCGTATCAGATGACCGAAGCCAAATTTACTGGAACCGCCTTGGCCCAGCATCGCATCGATGGCGAAGTTGTGTATGTTTGGCATGAGTACGAAGGCGAACCTGTTACTATTTTCGAAGGAAAACTAACAGACGGGAGACCGATTTCTTCGCAGCGCATACACTTTTGCGGTAATGGCTTTGGAGGGTATAATTCCTTCGATTTTTTCTGGGCCTTTATCGATCACGGATGCTGGTGGTGTTAATTTTTGTTAAACCACGCAACCTTTTGCAACTTTTGCAGACTATTAAATAACTACATAAGGTACTTAGTAAAAGTATTTTGAGTTAGGTTAGTCTGTTAAGTAAGGAAAACACCCTTTTTTTAGAGGGTGTTTTTTTGTTATCTTAGAATATGAAAAAGAGTATTTTCTTCGTTTTATTTGTGTTATTTCTTGCACACAATGGTTTTTCTCAAATTATTGACTTTACAGATGACGACTTTAAAAATCTAATTTTATCGGAATCTACTGCAGATGCCAATTCGGACGGAGAGATTACCGAGGCCGAGGCCTTGTTGGTGAGTGAATTAGTTTTAATTCGTGAAGACGGAACGCCAGCTATCACTTCGGTCGGTGGTTTGGAATACTTCTTGAATTTAGAAGTAATTACCATCGAAAATTTTCAGATTAGTTCTCTAAATTTAGATTTTTTAACCAATGTTTCGGATGTAGAAATTATTGGCAATAGCTCACTTTTGTCTATCGATTTGAGTAATCTCATTAGCTTTTCTGGAAAGCTATATACTTTTTTTAATAGAATTACATCCATAGATATTTCGTCTTTACAAACTGCAGGGTCAATAGAGATAAGAGACGAAGAGCTGTTAGAAACCTTGTCTTTTCCTTCTTTGACTGCGGCAGATGAGATAGTGGTTAGACAGACAGAAGTTTGTGCAAATATTGCTTTTCCGTTATTAGAAAGTGTAAATGAGGGAGGTTTTCAAATTTCATCTAACGATGGAATGACCAACCTAGAGATTTCTTCTCTCAATTATGTACAAGGAGAATTACTCATTAGAAATAACGATGATATCGTAGACTTTCTAGCTCCTAATCTTGGTCAAGTAGATGGAGGCATCATAATTAAATCCGAATCACGTATAGAGAATATTCACATTCCAAACCTATTTAATACGAAGTATATCGCATTAGAAATGATACTTAATCTAGAAACTTTTTTGGCACCTTCTTTAATTAGCACTCAAGGTTTTTACGCTGTTTCTAATTTTGAACTAAGGTCTGTAGATTTCCCAGTGCTAGAACGTATAGAAATTCCTTTTGGCGCTGTAGATCCAGTAGCTGCCTCTCAATTTGCATTTAACAGTTCGAGCTTAGAGCATATTAATGCTCCCTTATTAGAATACATAGAGGGTGACTTATCTGTTTTTATTACAGGCGATCAATTTGTTTCTATAGATCTTGATGGTTTAGAAGAGGTGGGTAATCAGTTTTACGTAAATCTGTCTAATACCGACGAGCTTCATTTTGATGCATTACGATCTGCCAAGCAACTTCGCGTAAATGCTTACGATGCTATCGAGGCATTGAGTTTTGATCAATTAGAAAATATCGAAGAGTTTATTCAAATTCGCGCATCTGGACTGGTAGACTTCAATATACCTTCGTTACAAGGTACATTAACTCAAATCTCTTTAGAAACAGATGCCTTAGAAACACTAACCATTAGTCCAGAAGTTGAATCGGTTACTTCTTTTAGTGTGACTGATTCTAAACTGAATGAACTCAATTTGAATGATTTTCAAGTGGGTTCGGTTGCATTAATAGACAACGACCAACTACAACGTCTATTTATAAAAAATGGTGCAACAGAAGTCTTATCAATTGAAGGCAGCGGTTTTTTAGGTTATGTCTGTGCAGATGCTGGTGAGATTGCATCGGTGCAAGCAGTGTTAGCTGCGGCAGGCTTACCAGATGCTGTTGTTCATGAATATTGCACTTTTGAACCTAGTGGGGACACTTATTCGATTGATGGAGTTATATCATATGATTTTGAATCAGATGGATGTGATGCAGGCGATCAAGGAATTCCATTTAGTGGCATTTTTGTTGAGACAGCATCGTCATCTTCCTTATTTTTTGCCAACGAGACAGGGGAGTATCATTTATCTCTTTTAGGCGACGCGTATACCATCACGCCCATATTTGAAGAGAGTACTTATTTCGAAGCGATTCCATCCAGTGTTACAGTAAACTTGCCAGACGATTTAAGCGATCCTACGGTTCCATATGTTCAAGATTTTTGTGTAATACCTGTCGGGGTTCATCCTGATGTAACCGTTAGGATTTTACCTTTAGAACCCGCGAGGCCAGGTTTTGATACTACTTATGGGATGCAGCTCGAAAATCAAGGCAATACCATTTTAAGCGACGAGGTGACTTTCGAATATGACGAAGCTGTCTTAGATTATGTCTCTGCTTCAGAAGTACCTCTTGATATTAGCGATGGTGCGTTAACCTTCGAATATATAGACCTTGAACCCTTTGAAATCAGAACCATCGATGTGGTATTAAACGTAAATGCTCCTACAGATACGCCGCCAGTTAATATTGGTGACTTACTAACGTATACGGCGCAAATAGACCCCATTGATACAGACGATAACCCAGAAGACAATACTTTTGTTTTAGAACAAATAGTGGTTGGCTCTTATGATCCAAACGACAAAATCTGTTTACATGGTGAGACGATTACTCTAGATATGGTGGGTGAGTATGTAGACTATTTAATTCGTTTCGAAAATACAGGAACCTTTGCCGCAGAAAACATAGTCGTAAAAGATACTTTAAATCCTGCTTTCTACGATGTGCAGAGTTTTAAAGTGCAGCACGGGAGTCACGATTTTGTTACTCGCGTCACAGATAATATTGTTGAGTTTATTTTTGAAGGAATCAATTTGCCATTTGACGACGACAACAACGACGGCTATGTATTGTTTAAAATCAAAACATTAGAAACTCTCGAAGAAGGAGATATCTTTAGCAACAAGGCTGGAATCTATTTTGACTATAACTTTCCGATTATCACTAACGATGCCATTACAACTGTTGAATTGCCACTGGGAATCGATGAGTTTACCAGCGATGCTATTTTAACCCTTTACCCAAACCCTGCAAGTGATATGCTCACGATTCAAACAGAAGAGGCACTAGATATTAGTAGCTTCTCAATCTTTGGAATCAGTGGCCAGCTGCTTTATACTCAGCTTTCGCCGGCTACATCCATTGACGTGAGCAATTTCGCGGTAGGCGTGTATGTGATAAAAATTCACACATCAGAAGGCGTGTATCACAAGCGATTTGTGAAGAAATAGTACCTGATATTTATAAATCCATTATACTTTCTAAAGTTCTTTTAATTAAGAACCACGCTAGAACAGTACATTTACAGCGGCTACTCCTCCCGAATTTATTTTAGTTAATGCTCACCAAAGTTTATGGCAGCGCCGTTTTTGGCGTAGAAGCCACCACCATTACCATTGAAGTAAACATCGATAACGGAATAGGCTATCATTTAGTGGGGCTTCCCGATAGCGCCATAAAGGAGAGTAACTATAGAATCGCGGCGGCCTTGCAAAACAACGGTTATAAAATACCCGGTAAAAAGATAACCCTCAACATGGCACCTGCAGATTTACGCAAAGAAGGAGCCTCTTACGACTTAACCCTTGCCATGGGAATCCTTTTGGCCAGCGAACAGATAAAGCAAGAAGTGTCCTGTGAAGAATATCTTATCATGGGCGAACTCTCTTTAGATGGCGAGTTGCAGCCTATTAGAGGCGCTTTGCCTATCGCCATCAAAGCAAAAGAAGAAGGTTTTAAGTACATAATCTTACCAGTACAAAATGCTCCAGAGGCCGCTATTGTGCAAGGTATTACGGTATATGGAGTACACTGCATCAAAGAAGTAATCACACATTTTGATAAGGCAACCACCTTACCTCCTACCAAGGTAGATGTCACAGAACTTTTTTATAGCAAACAGAACATGCCCAATTTTGATTTCGCAGATGTCAAAGGCCAGGAGAGCATCAAACGATGTATGGAGATTGCCGCAGCTGGCGGGCATAATGTAATCCTCATTGGTCCCCCGGGAGCTGGAAAAACGATGTTAGCAAAACGCTTGCCTTCCATACTCCCGCCAATGAGCCTACAAGAAGCCTTAGAGACTACCAAGATTCATAGTGTTGCAGGTCGTACCAAAAACCAAAACGGAATTTTAACCACACGTCCTTTTAGAAGCCCGCATCATACCATAAGCGATGTGGCTTTGGTAGGAGGAGGGGCGTATCCTCAGCCTGGAGAGATTTCATTATCTCATAACGGTGTTCTTTTTTTGGACGAATTACCAGAATTCAAAAGAGGGGTATTGGAGGTGCTCAGACAACCTTTAGAAGACCGTGAGGTTACCATTTCTAGAGCCAAATTTACAGTAACTTACCCTTGTAGTTTTATGCTGGTGGCTAGTATGAACCCTAGTCCTGGCGGTTATTTTAACGATCCAGATGCACCGGTAATCTCTTCTCCGGCAGAAATGCAACGCTATTTAGGAAAGATATCTGGCCCCTTATTAGATCGCATCGATATTCATATAGAAGTCACGCCTGTTAGCTTTGAGCACTTAAGCGATAAACGTAAAGGAGAACCCAGTATAAAAATTCGTGACAGGGTAATACAGGCTAGAAAGATTCAGCAGCAGCGATTTAAAAAATTAGAACACATACATTACAACGCCCAAATGGAGGTAAAACAAATACGAGATTATTGTGTTCTTAGCGATGCATGTAATGGGCTTTTAAAGGCTGCCATGGAACGATTAAACCTGTCTGCCAGAGCCTACGACCGAATTTTAAAAGTGTCACGAACCATCGCCGACTTAGAAAAAGTCGCTCAAATCAGCGAAGCGCATATATCAGAAGCGATTCAATATAGAAGCTTAGACAGAGATGGGTGGTTGGGGTGAAGTCTAATACCAGTTGGTTTTTTTATATAACTTTTTCTTACTAGCTGCTTCCCGGTTTTTGGCTCTTAAATGTAGCTTATCAAGGGTTTTAGTGCGATATCCCATTAAATGCAAGAATTGTTTCCTAAACAAAAATGCCCAACGCTTATCTACGACCAAGGCGTTTTTTTGCTTGGAGTCAAAGTTAACCCCAGGCAATAACGGGAGTATACGGTCTATTTTAAGCCTTCGGATCCATTTAGACATTCCTAAAAACAACTTTGGAATAGGACGAATTAAATAATAGCCATCTTCGCCTTTGCCTTGATATAAAGGCATAAAAATGGTGGTGTCATTCGTAGCTTTTATGGTGATTTGATTACTCACGGCTAGGGCTTGTCCTTCATGAATATGCTCAAAATTGTAAAAATTAGGAAGCATTTTAAAATTCTCTAAAGGAGCAATTTGATAGCGTTCGTAAATTTCGTAAAACTGTTTTAAGCCCTTAGATGTTTTGAGCAAATGTTGCGTGTATTTATGCAATCTGGTTTTAGGCAAGGTGATGCTTTGCGTGTATACTAGGCTTAAGTAAATAAAAGAAATCGCACTGTGAACCGCCTTAGGGTCGTCATGTTGTCCTGCTTCGAAACCAAAGGCCACATAGCCTAGTTCATTTATATAACTCAAAAATGGACCTGTAATAAATTCTTCGATGCCCAAAATAATAGGCAAGGGGTACTGTTTACAAAAGGCCCTGTTGAGCAGTTGATCATTAATGGTTAAAAACGGAATGCTACTGCTGGATGTAGTGTGGATATCCATAAAATATATGGGGCCATTATGCTTCTTTTTAATATCTTGAATGGTATCCCACAACTCTTTCTGTTCGCGTTGTTCGTAACTAAGATCGGCCTCATTTAGCGTGAGTAAATGGTCGATCGCCTCGGTGTTCCACATTCTGTTTAGATCGCTTTTAATATAGCGCTCTCGAGATTTTAAGGCTTGCAAGTTTCCCGCTATAGCGTATATGGTTCCGCAGACGTCAAAAGGATCGTTATGGTAGTCTTCCATCAATTGCTTTAATCCTAACAATCCTGCTGGTTCGTTGCCATGTATGGCTCCAAGAAACACAACCGTCGGACCCGGTTTGGCTCCCACAATTTTACCAATAATATGGTCGTTTTTTATATCGATAGGGGGCTTAGTGAAAGTCGTTGTCTGTATCAAAGGTAAATACATCTTTTATAGTTATGATTCCAACGAGCTCTTCGTTGTCTACCACTGGCAAACAGCCAATTTCATGCTTTTTCATGGTTGCAATTGCATCTTGAATAAGCGTGGTAGGATGTGCCGTAACCACCGATTTTGTCATGATGTCTTGAACCAAAAACTCAGAATTTAAGGATTGAGAATAGTCTGCATGAATAATGTGGGTCCACGTGAGGAGGCCTACCAATTGATCATGGTCGTCTACCACTGGAACATGATGAATATCTTTCCAATCCATAATATTGGTGGCCAATTCGGCCACGTCATTATGATGAACCGTAAATACTTTTGGAGTCATGATACTGCCAACTCGTTTTGGTTCTTGAATATCAAATCCTTGAGATTTTAGCATTGGCCAAGTGTCTACAGACCCTTCGTTCCATTGGTTCTCGTATATGGCCGCCACAATCATTTTTTGAGCTACTGCCTTTTGATGTTTCTTTTTAAGCGTATCGTAATTTTTGGTAATCCAATTAGCGCCAGTATTAGAATTTACTCTAGCCGCAATAACATCTAAATACATTTTGGCTTCATTGTCATTCACACCGGCATTTTTAAGGCCTTCTGCTGCCATTGGTATTAATACCTCTTCTAACAATGCTTTTGGCGTATATTCTTTTCCCATCCAATGCTGCATGCTTTCTGTCCCATATCGGGCTGCTTTAATAAAGTTAGAACGAGCTGTTTTAAAAGACATACAGTCTTTCATGGTATCACAGGCTTTGGGTCGTGCTTTCATTACACCAACCCATAAGGCGAAGTTGGCCATTTGATCTATCACGGTTGGCCCAGATGGAATATATCTATTCTCGATTCTTAAGTGTGGAACTCCATCACCTACTCCGTAGCAGGGGCGATTCCACTTGTAAATAGTACCGTTAAGTAGTTGTAAGGCGCGTAATTTAGGAGCTTTTCCAGAAGTTGCGAGCGCAAGAGAGTCTTCTTCTACAGCATCGTGCAGCATCACTTTGTGATTGGCTATATCGTTTTTAAAGATGTCTACAGCGCTACCTTCTGCCCAATGGTTGCCAAAGTCTACTCGGGCAGCCTTTTCGCGTATGGCTTTGGTTGTGGGTCTAATATCGATGCTTTGTCTAAAGAGTGCTATACGGGTTTCGCTCCACAGCTCCTTGCCTAAAAGCAATGGCGAATTAGTACAAACAGAAAGGATGGGTCCAGATATGGCTTGCGCCCAGTTATAACTCGAAATAAAGTCTTCTGGAGATATCTGAAGATGCATCTGAAAACTCGTGTTACAGGCTTCGAAAAGCACAGAATCGTGAAGCAAACTCAGTTCGTCTGCACCTCTAATATGTAACTCAAACGCTTGCCCTCTCTTTGCTTTTATCGCTTCGTTAAGCGCATAATAACGCGGGCTCGGAGTCATATGATCCAGTTCGATATGTCTTTTAGTGATTGTGGGAAGTATACCGGTTAAAACGACTTTGGAATCAAACAAACCAGCCACAGTTCTTGCTTTTTCTAGCAGCTCTTCCAATTGATTTTGCATTTCACTAAAACACGTTCCTTTTAATGGGAACGGGTCTAAATTGATTTCGAGGTTATAGCGAGCGAGCTCTGTTGTAAAATGCTCGTCGTCAATGGCCTTCAAAATTTCATCTGAATTTATTGCAGGTTCCCAGCAGTCGTTTACCAAACAATATTCTTGTTCGGCTCCAATGCGTGCGACGTTAGATTCTATCATATTAGCGTCTAGCATATATTGCATCGCTCTAACATCGTTTAAAAGCTGTTTGATAAATCGGGCTCTTTCTTGTACAGTAGAAATAGCAGATACTTTTTGTTGACCCATGGTTTTTAGTTTTAGATAAACAAATGCTTATAGTCCAAGATTACATCTTTTGTACGCCTATTTCTATGATAAAAATCAGTAATACAGCTAAGAAAAAGAGACTTACGATTGACAATGAGGAGTAATAACCATAATTTTTTGTTCATAATTTTAACAGTATTTTTAGATAACTAAACACGTTAAGCCCCAGTAAAAAAGGTATCTTTAGGCTCTTTTTAACAAAAAAAATCAATCATGAAAAAATCTATTGGCAGCTTATCGCTATTCGTAGCTCTGATATGCTTTGTATTTGTTACATCTTGTGACAAAGGAGGCGAATCAGCAGATACTGGTAGTAATTTATCTATCGAGTTCGAAAAATATGAACTAGAAAATGGCCTTGATGTAATCTTGCACCAAGACAAAAGTGATCCTATTGTTTCTTTAGCCATTCAGTACGGCGTAGGTTCTAATCGCGAAAAAACTGGAAGAACTGGTTTTGCTCACCTTTTTGAGCATATGTTGTTTCAGGAATCAGAAAATGTTCCTCAGGATCAATTCTTTAAAAAGATTCAAGATGCAGGAGGAACTTTAAACGGGGGTACTTGGAAAGACGGAACCATCTATTACGAAGTTGTTCCTAAAAATGCATTAGAAATGGTAATGTGGTTAGAGAGTGACCGTATGGGCTACTTAATCAACACAGTAACCGAAGGCGCTTTTTATAACCAACAGGAAGTAGTTCAGAACGAAAAAAGACAACGTGTAGACAACAACCCTTATGGACACACTGGTTGGGTTATCGATAAAAACTTATATCCAGATGGTCACCCTTATAACTGGCAAGTTATCGGAGAGTTAGTAGACTTACAAAACGCTACCGTCGAAGATGTTCGCGAATTTTACGACAAGTATTACGGGCCTAACAATGCGACTTTAGTGTTTGCAGGAGACTTCGAGATAGAAGAAATCAAGCCGTTAATAGAAAAATATTTTGGCGAAATCAAACGTCGTCAAGAAGTTGAACCTTTAAAGCCTCAGCGAGTTACTTTAAGTGAGACGAAGCGTATGTATCACGAAGATAATTTCGCGACAGCGCCACAATTAAACATGGTATGGCCAACGGTTGAGCAATATACAGACGATGCCTATGCGTTGGACTTTTTAGGGCAATTGTTAGCCAACGGAAAAAAAGCACCGCTTTATAAAGTATTAGTTAAAGACAAAGAGCTTACATCTAATACAACGGCCTTTAACAATTCTCAGGAGATTGCGGGCGCGTTCAGAATTATCATTACCGCAAACGAAGGCAAAACCTTAGATGAGGTAGAAGCTGGTATTAACGAAGCTTTTGCTATGTTCGAATCAGAAGGAGTTACCGATCGTGATATCGAGCGTATTAAAGCTGGCTTAGAAACTGGTTTTTATAATGGAATTAGCAGTGTACTTGGAAAGTCTTTCCAGTTAGCACAATATAATGTGTTTGCTGGCGATCCTGGTTTTATTACCAAAGACATAGAGAACATTCAAAAAGTTACCAAAGACGATGTGATGCGTGTGTACAATACATACATCAAAGACAAGCCTTTTGTGATGACGAGTTTTGTTCCTAAAGGTAAAATGGATCTTGTTGCTGCAAACTCTACTATGGCTCCGGTTGTAGAAGAAGAGATTAAAGAAAATGTAGCCAAAGAAATTACAGAGTCTAACGACGAAATCGCTAAAACTCCATCTGTATTTGATCGTTCGATTGAGCCATCTCAAGGAGCTGCGCCAAGTTTGAGTATCCCTGATTCTTGGAGAGGAGAGCTTGCCAACGGATTAAAAGTGTATGGAATTGAGCAAAACGAAATTCCAACGGTTAACTTTAGTCTGGTAATAGAAGGAGGGCATTTGCTTGACAATCTAGAGAAAAACGGTGTTGCAAACCTCATGACAGATATCATGATGGAAGGTACTGCCAATAAAACACCTCAAGAATTAGAAGAAGAAATCGAACTTTTAGGAGCAAACATCAATATGTTTACCTCAAGAGAGGCGATTACGATTCAAGGAAATACGTTGGTTAGAAACTTCGCTAAAACTTTAGCATTAGTAGAAGAAATTCTGCTAGAGCCACGTTGGGACGAAGAAGAATTTGCACGTATCAAAATAAGCACGATTAACGGAATCAAGCGTTCTGATGCAAACCCGAATGTGGTAGCCAATCGCGTGTATAACAAAGTGTTGTACGGAGAAGGACACCCGTTTGCATATCCTACAAGTGGAACCGTAGAGTCTGTTGAGTCAATTACTATTGACGATCTTAAAACCTTTTATGAGAAAAACTATTCACCTTCTGTGAGTCGTTTCTTGGTGGTGGGTAAAATCACCAAAGATCAGGCACTTGCGGCGATGACTAATCTCGAATCAAATTGGGCAGCGAAAGATGTAACTATCCCGGAGTTTTCAATTAATTCGGACCGTGATAAGTCTTCGTTATTATTTGTAGACATCCCGAATGCGAAGCAATCTGTGATTAATATTGGATATATCGCCTTGCCTAGAAGCAGCGAAGATTTTTATCCTGCAGAAGTGATGAACTACAAACTGGGAGGTAATTTTTCTAGTTATATCAACCTGATGTTACGAGAAGAAAAAGGATACACCTATGGGGCTCGTTCAAGTTTCTCTGGGTCTAAGATTCCAGGAACATTCACAGCGAGTTCTAGTGTAAGAACCAACACGACTGGTGAGTCTGTAGCTATCTTTAAAGAGCAAATCGCAAACTATAAAGCTGGTATAACAGAAGATGACTTAGAATTCACCAAAAACGCTTTAGTGAAATCTAATGCAAGACGATTCGAAACTCAAGGATCTTTACTTGGAATGCTCAATGAAATGAGTAACTATGGTCTAGATGCCAATTATATTGAGAACGAAGAAGCAATCGTAAAAGGAATGACCCTAGAACAGCACAAAATGCTTGCAAACAAGTTCTTAGACGAGTCAAAAATGGTTTACTTGGTAGTTGGCGATGCCGCCACGCAGTTCAGTCAGTTTAAAGACATGGGCTTTGACGAAGTAAAACTTTTAGATAAAGAGGCCAACGAAGTGCCTCTAGAAGATGTCAAAATGTAATTTTTTTGACGAGTGATTAATACGAAAGGAGTCTCTAGCGAGGCTCCTTTTTTTATTTATATCTTTAGTGACCTTTCTAACTAATCAAATGGGAATAAAACTCAATTTTATAAAAAACATTGGGCCAGGTGCGCTGGTAACAGCGGCCTTTATCGGCCCTGGTACTGTCACCGTATGCACGCTCGCTGGGGTTCAATTTGGATATGCACTTTTATGGGCCTTACTGCTTTCGGTAATCGCTACGGTTGTGCTTCAAGAAATGGCAGCTCGTTTAGGAATACTTACAGGCAAGAGTCTTTCGCAGGCCATATTGGGTGAATTAAAAAATAAGACCGTTCGCTCGATTATTCTCGTTCTAATTCTTGTAGCAATTCTTATAGGCAATAGTGCCTATGAAGCAGGTAACATTAGCGGAGGGGCTTTGGGCTTAGACGCAATAATACCTAACACTAGCATTACTCTAGGAACTTATACTTTTAGCAGCATTAATCTTGTCATAGGGCTGGTAGCCTTTGTGTTACTCTATTTAGGCAGTTATAAGGTATTAGAAAAAGCCCTGATTACCTTGGTGATTGTGATGAGCTTGAGTTTTGTAGTCACCGCCATACTCACCAAACCAGACTTGGCTGCGTTGTTTAAAGGCTTGTTGGTTCCATCGCAACCTAGTGAGAGTATATTTACCATAATTGCACTTATCGGTACCACTGTAGTACCCTATAATTTGTTTTTACATGCTTCTGTCGTGCGAGAGAAATGGCATAGCCCCGATGATTTGCCAAAAGTCAGAAAAGATACCTTAGTCTCTATAGGCTTAGGTGGAATCGTTTCTATGGCAATTGTAATCTCTGCCGCTGCGATCCAAGGAACCCAAGTAGTAGGCGCCACAGATCTTGCCAAAGGACTAGCTCCTTTATACGGAACTTGGGCCAAATATTTTATAGGAATAGCTCTTTTTGCCGCCGGAATTACTTCTGCGATAACGGCACCGATGGCTGCAGCCTATGTAGCTAAAGGCTGTTTTAATTGGGATGCCAATTTGAAATCGGCTAAGTTTAGGGCGGTTTGGATAATCGTCTTATTATTGGGGGTTATATTTTCTGTTTTTGGTGGCAGCCCGATAGAAATAATTAAAGTAGCGCAAATCGCAAATGGTTTGTTGTTGCCCATTATCGCCATTTTATTGATCTGGGTAGTAAATAGAAAACAACTCCTTGCGAAGTATGTAAACAATCGAGTCCAAAATATTTTAGGAATCGTAATCGTTGTTATTACCCTGCTGATAAGCTACAGAACCTTGTCAAAAGTAATCGCATCATGGCTGGCATAAGGCTCCCTATTCCTATAAATGCAGACCTAGGCGAAGCTGTGGGGAACGATGCCCAACTGATGCCTTTATTAACTAGCTGTAATATTGCCTGTGGCGGGCATGCTGGCGATCTAGTCACCATGAGGGCAACAGCACTGCTTGCAAAACAACAATCGGTTGGGGTAGGCGCACATCCTTCTTTTCCAGATCGAGAAAATTTTGGACGTGTCGTACTCGATATGACTGCCAAACAACTTACAAGCTCGATTGTGAATCAAATTATGTTGTTGTCTCAAGTTTGCGATGAGCTAGCCATAGAAATGACTCATATAAAAGCGCACGGTGCCCTATACAACTTGGCGGCCAACGATCGTTCGACAGCGATGACGTTGTTAGAGGCTATAGACAAATTACCTAAAAAACTACCTCTTTATACCTTGCCAAATAGTCTTTTGGCAGAGATTGCACAAAATGAATTTATCGTAATCCACGAGGCCTTTCTAGATCGTAAATACCTTAGCGATGGGAGCCTGATGCCGCGATCTAAAAGCGGATCTGTTTTGACAAACAAAGCCGATATTTGGGCGCAATGCGATAATTTATACTTTAAAAATAGAGTAGAAGTGGCTCCAGATGAATTTATTCCGCTTAAAGCGCAAACCTTTTGTATACATGGTGATACACCCGATATTTATAATTCGTTGTTGTATGTTGGAGATCAATTAAAAAAGGCAACACGATGATTCAACCAACATTTAGAATTTTTGGCGAACACGCAATTTTAATCGAATGGCCTTTTAAAATTCAAGAAGAAGGACACGCGCAGTTGTTAACCTACAGAAAACTATTGGCTCTTTTTAACGAATCCATCGTAGAAACAGTCGTCACCTATAATTCGATAGCGATTTACTTGAAACCAAAAGTTGACCAACTATTGCTTATAGAAAAAATTAAATCTACCATTAGCCTTGCGTCGATTACGATAGATAAACAAATAAAAATTTGGGAGGTACCTTGCTGTTACGACGCAGAATTTGCCATCGATAGCGAGGCAATAAGCAATCATTGCAAATTGGATTTTGACGCTTGTGTGGCGCTTCATATAAAAACTCCGTATCGAATTTACTTTCATGGGTTTTTACCAGGCTTCCTTTATTTAGGCGGCTTAGACGCCAAATTGCATGTACCAAGAAGAGCAACACCTCGTGCAAAAGTGGCAAAAGGGTCTGTTGCCATCGGAGGCATGCAAACGGGTATTTATCCTATGCAAAGCCCTGGCGGATGGAACATACTGGGTAGTACGCCAATAAACTTATTTGACGCATCTAATGCAGCCTCTCCCAGCCCGTTTAGAGCTGGCGACTATTTGCAGTTTAAAGCCATTAGCAAAAGGCAATTCGACGCCATTTCGGGCAAGGTGGCAAAAGGAAAATACAAACTTAAATATACACTCAAAGATGATTAAAGTTATATCGCCTGGAATGTATAGCAGTTTGCAGGACAGTGGCCGTATTGGTTATAGGTCTTTAGGTGTGCCAGTGTCTGGAGCGATGGATAGTTATAGTGCACATTTGGCCCAACAACTGGTAGGCAATGCGAACGATGCTTTGTTATTGGAGTTTGCGCAGGTAGGCCCTGTTTTAGAATTTGCTCAAAATGTCGTGATTGCGGTTACTGGAGCACCCTTTGTACTGACCACGGCTACCATGATTTTGCCTATGAATCGAGCCATCTCTATTGCCAAAGGCACACAAATTAGTTTTGGAAGAGCCATTGATGGAATGTATGGTTATTTGGCTGTACAAGGTGGGTTTGATAGCGAAATTGTACTGGGAAGTGGATCGTATCAACGAGGGATCACAGAACAAATAACCCTTAAAAGCGGGCAACGCTTACAGTGCAAAAAACACACTCAAAGCAAAAGGCATGTGCACGTTAACCCAGACAGACAGCATGTGTCACAGATTGGTGTACCGGTTTTAAAAGGTCCCGAATTTTCTTTGCTTAGCGATGAATTGAAGGCGCAATTAATAGGGCAAAATTTTACTATAAGTACCTTGAGTAATCGTATGGGAGCAAGGCTTAGTAATAAGTTGGCCGCGGGTCTTGACGAGATAATTACCGCGGTGGTACAGCCAGGTACGGTACAACTAACGCCTTCTGGAAGCCTAATCGTTTTAATGAGAGATGCACAAACAACAGGAGGATATGCCAGAATATTACAGCTAACAGAACAAGGAATAAACACGATTGCCCAAAAGCCACCAGGGGCTAAGATAAAGTTCCAACTGCTTTAAAACATTTTGTTCTCCTTCTGGTACTCTTTTTTAATACCATCCATTAAAATTTCTAGAGATAAGTGCTCTGCTTTGGTCTTAAGCATTTGTAGCGCACTATATTGAATAATGTTTGTGATGTTAGAACCACTTAATTCAAATTTGCGAGAAATGGATTGCATATCTACTTCTGCGGCCAACGTCATTTGTTTTGGCATATTGAGTTCCCAAAGGCGCAGCCTCTCTTGTGCTGCCGGCATTCTAAACTCAATAATAGATTGAAACCTTCTTGTAAAGGCATCGTCAATATTATCCTTAAAGTTAGTGGCTAATAACACTAGACCAGGATGTGCTTCTATGCGTTGTAGCAAATAGGAGACTTCTTGATTGGCATATTTATCGTGTGCATCTCGCACGTTGGTGCGTTTTCCGAAGATAGAATCGGCTTCGTCAAAAAACAAAATCCAATTCTTGTGGGCAGCTCTATCGAATAAACTCGCTAGATTTTTTTCTGTTTCACCAATGTATTTAGACACTACGGTAGACAAATCAATGCGGTAAACGGGTCTGTTGGTGTATTTTCCTAAGAGGCTGGCTGTCATAGTTTTACCCGTGCCAGGAGGGCCATGTAGCAATACCCGATATCCCGGTTTGATTCTGCCCTTCATTTGCCATTGATGCAGCAATATGTCGTTAAAACTCAGCCAGGTTTCTAAATCACGGATGTGAGATAGCGTGGTGTCTTCTAAGATTAAATCTTCCCAACTTAAGGTAGTTTCTAGTAATTCTGCAGGAAAATGTGCGCTTAGATCTGGCAAAGGCGGAACCCCGGTGGCGATTTCTGCAAGTGCCTCGTCTGTAAGAATTATTTTTCCGCTCATAGAAGGTTCTCCCTGCGAAACAACTTCTAGATAAAGCACCGATTTTTTAAAAAACACATGAGCCCGAGCAAACATATCCATAAGACACAGACGCTTATTGGTATGGAGTCCTGCGACTAAAAATTGAAGGGTTTCCGCCGTGGGTAAAATCCCTCGATGATTTTTTCCCTTAGCCCCTCCAAATTCTGGTAGTTCGGCACCATTAGGGTAAATGTCTGTTACAGCATTTATAAGCAAACTGGGATTGGTGTTAGGCGCTAAAGCCAATAATAAGGCGACTACCTCTTCTGGGTCTAAATCGCATGATGCTATATATTTGCCTAGGTTAGATTCCTCAATCGATGTAAGTTCAAACTGTGGTGCTTCGGTTGTAAAATCTCCCAACGGATTTTGCAGCCTCCAAGCTATCAATTCGTACAAATATGATAATGCCTTATCTATCGCTGTGTCTTTTACCAGTTCCATGGCGAAGGGTTATAAATTTTTATACTTTTCGTACGCTTTCTGCAGTTTAACATCGTATTTATTCTGAGCAAAGGCCGGGCCGTTATAGGCTCTGGCAAACGAGGCCCAAGATTTAGACTTTAAGTGTCTTATAATATTGTTGGCTTCACAGAAAGCACCAAAAGCACCTAAATGCGCCTTTTCGTGCGTATACATATGTGCTACATAGCTATCGATGCTTGGATACCCTAACAAGTCGTAATGAAAGCCCATAATCTGGAATGCCCCGTAAGATGCAGAAGCATATGCTGCGTCGTGTACTGCATCTATGTCGCTCATGCCTGCTGCTTTTTCTAGGCGATCGTACTCTTGTGAACCGCCTTCGTAATGGCTTTTAGTCCATGATTTGTATAAAACGTTTTTGGTGCGGTCATTCATAAAGTCCTCTGGGGTAATGCCACGTTTTTTGAGTTCTTTATAAAAGATATGCCCTTCGAACAAAATGCGCGGGCGTCCATCTAGTAAAAAGCCTTTTCCGCTGCTTTCTACTTCGTTCACAGACTTTACCGCCGCTAGTTCTAAATCGTATTTGTCTGCAAAATCTTGCAGATCTTGTTCACTTAAAAACTTATCGTTAAATCGAGTCAAATGATCGTGTGTCGCAATAATAATTGCCCAAGTTTTGGGCCCTACGATTCCGTCTACGACGAGATTCTTTTTACGCTGAAAATCCATGACGGCGTTATGCGTATCAAGACCAAAAAATTCAGAAATCTTTACGCTATAGCCTAAGCCAACGAGCATTTCTTCTAAAACATGTACGTCGCTCCCTTGCGATCTGTGTCTAAGTGTTCTCATAATTAAATAAGTTTAGTACTAAAATAACGCAGCCCTTGAGGCTGTGCAACAGGGTTTTGCCTGATAATATTTCTTTTATTCCAACGTGGCTAAAGTGGCTTTTACTGCTTCTATCCCCATAGGATTGTTTGCTTCTATAAAAGTTAAGGTCTTTTTATAGTTATCAGGATCTTCTGTATAATTAAGAATTAGGTCACTTAAGTTCTCAACGCAAAGACAGTTCATCACAAAACTTACATACGCAAATGCGGATAACCCCAATAGGCGAGGAGTTAGGTCGTTTGTAGAATAACTCCATAGGTTTACCGCATCGCCATCCATGGCGTAACCTATGACGGTTTCGGGTGCATCAAAACAAACCGGCACAAATTTACTAAGTATGGTAGTATCTCCAGGATGATTGTCTAAGAGGTCTTGTTTGATGCCTTCGCGATGGTTTGCGGCGATTAAATTCCAGTAACCATTTACCTCGTTGTCAAGGCCATCCCAAGTCATCGTAAATCCATCACTAAAATACAATCCACGTATCGCCTCTGGCATTTGAGCCAAAGCTTGCTCGTCTTCTAATGGGGCATTAAAGGAATAGTCCAATTTAATTTTTCCTTTGCCATCCAAATCCATAAGTAGCGCTTGAAAATCCATAAAGGCCATTTCTATTTCTTCTTTCATTTTGTATGTTTTAATGGGTTTTTGATATTTTGGGGAGCACTAGTTTAGCGTGTTATTAATATAAAAATACAACGACTTTTTGTTTTATTTGAGTTTAACATGTGTCATACCTCTCAATCGATCGATAATTGGATTATATCTATCGCCCATAGTTTTGTGCAATCCAGGCATATTAGGCACAATTTGGTCGTATCTACTAATGTTAGGAGTTGCCAGAACCCCCTTCTTAATAATACCCACAAACAATACGTTTTCTCCTGTATTTTGGGCTATGTGTGCCACCGTGTCTGTCGATAAATTAACTGGGGCTTTCTCTACCTTACTTGTTTCGTAATTGCCTATGTTAAAATCGGCATTGTTGGTTACTTTATGTTGTGATAGTAACTTTTTGTCGTCTTCTACGCCATCTCCTTTTGCCTTGAGTGAGAATGCATCAATTGTTAAATGAGTAGGCACGTATTTTTCTGCGATTCTAATCTTTTGAATGATTAACGGATCGGCTTCTGCCTTAGCGCCGCTCTTAATCGAATTTAGGTCTGTGCTAGGCGCGTTGCCATAATGTGCAGTCACATTATATCTAACGGCACCACCAGCCGATACAGCTCGTTTTACATATTGCTCGGCGATAGAATGATGTTCGGAATTGCCAGGACGAGTGAGTGGAGTCATGTTAGGCCACTTACCGGGTCCGTGCGTATTGTGATTTAACAAATGACCACGGATATAATAAGTACTACCTCCTTTTTTACGTTTTTTAAGATCGCCCCAAACGCTTCCTTCGTCGCTAGGAACACCTCCACCAGGCCCTTCTTTACTAATAATATCTCCCACCATTTTCTTTCCAAATGCTTTGTCGCCGGCAGAAATAGTACTGTTGTTATTAAATTTGGTAGGCGGTACTTTTCCGTTGGCAAAGCCCATTAGTTTGGCTGTGATTGGCGCTAATTTTTTAAGCTGAGCGTCTATCTTCTTCTGTCTTGCCTTATCAAACTTTTCTTTGGCTTTGTCTGTGGTTCCTGTATTTGGTTTTGCGATTTCTGCCTCGATTACTTTTAATGGTACATCTGCCTGAGCACGCAATGCCGCAGTTTGCTCTTTAGTGTTGGCGCTGTTTAGCATCATTATAAAATCGCGATATGTTTTAGGGTCACTCGCAACCATAAGTGTGGCAGTCTTACCTGTTTTCTTAAGGTATAGCGTATGCTGTTTTTTATCGTCTCCTTTAAATTTCTTTTTAGCTTTCCACCATTGTATAAGACCAGCCACGGCACCTTTCACCTTGGCCTTACCTTTGCTTATCAGTTTTCTCAAGGCCTTCTTCGCCTTCATAATAATCTTATCGACCGCCTTATCGATTCGCTTTCTAATCTTTCCAATGATTTTCTGAACCTTACTAGCCAACCCTCCAAGACCCAATAAAGAAGCAAGGAATCCAATCATCACTGGTATTGCTCTGGCTAGAGCATTCTCAATAGCATTGGCCACAGCCGTTACGTTTCCGCTGGCCACAGCGTTCACACCTTCTATAAAGGCTTTTACGAGCTCGATAATCTGGCTACCACGTTCTATAAAGAACTTAACCACGTCTATGATCATCATACAAGCCTTCACAAATGCAGAGGCTGGGTTTAATAAGCCAAGTACCCACTTGATACCTGCCGTAATTACGGTGGTAATCACCATTTCTTTAATGGCACCAATCACGGTTTCTTTCAGGTCGTTAAACTGTTCTTTGAGGTATTCCCAAAGCCCATCGATTCCGCCAGTTCTTAAAATCTGGAATATTTCGAAGCCAAGTTCTAAAGCTTGTACCGCTGGTTCACCTAATAATTTTACGGCCTTCTTACGGATAAACTCCCAGGTAAGCCCAAGTATCTGCGCTACCAAACTAAAGATGCCCTTAAGGCTAAATAGGTCATCTGGAATGGTAATACCAACAGGACCCAAGGTACCTGTTAACCACTGTATCAATCCCGATTGTAAGTGTGTAAGAATGTTGGCGCCAAACTGTTCAAAACCTTGCTTGATACCGCCAAAGAGGTTTCCTAAGAAGCCAATAGGATCTTTAATAATACCCATGATGGCTCCTAGGGCGCCAGCCAACAATTGAGTAAGCATGTTTTTGATTTCGATTATGGTTTTAATAATCCCCATAATCGCACCTAAGGCCATATCGATCAATCCTCTATTGGCAGCCTTCATCTCTTCGATTCTGGCGTCTACAGCATCAAGGCCGGCCTTATAAGCATCTGCTAAGTTGTCTATTAACTCGCCTTGTTTGGCGTTTACAGACTCTTCTAGTTCGTCAAACTTACTAGAGATTTCTTCTGCCGCATCGTTCCCAATTTGCTGTAGGTTTTCTGGCAGACTTGTCACATAATCCTGTACATCTTGTTTTCCTTTATTAACCCGTGTTTTTGCATCGGTAAGACCCTTGGCAACAATATTAGAGACCTCGGTAATAACGACATCCATATGATCGATATATACCTGGCGACCGTCTACAAAAAACTGATTTACCTCGTCTGGCATGCCCGCAAACTTGTCTTTAAGCCATCTACCTTTACCAATCAAACCACTATAACGCCTGTCTTTATAGGCGTCCATTTTGCGTTCTACATAGTTTTCGAATTTGGTTTTTGCTTTTGCTGTGCCAGCCGTAAACTTAGAAGCAACCTTGGCATCTAAATCACTTAAGATCTTTTCTACGTCGGTTTTGGCCTTTTCGTAGATAAGATTTATTTCGCCAGCAATTCGCGTACGCTCCGCCGTATCTGTAGTTCCGGTTGTTTGTTGCTGCGTATTTACTGTGTTAAGCTGATTTGTTCTGTCTTGATGCATCGCATCTAAGCCAGCTTGTGCATTGGTATCTGCTGTAGCCTGCGTATTGCTCAAGATGCCTTGTTCTTGTTGGCGCATTTGGCCTGGAGCAGTGTCTGTATGTTCTTTGGCTTTTCCTTTGGCCTCAAGGCCCTCCATAAATTTAGGCTCGTTAGAATTGGCCAGTTGCTCGTCTGTAATCTCGTTGTCGGCCATTTCTTTATCGACTTCCCCCATATTATCCTGAAGCGGTTTATTCACTTCGGAATTGCCACGTTTAGGGGGCATGGCTGCAGCTGGATTTACGCTGGGTGGAGCCGCACCTACAGGGGGCTCGGGTAGGGGAGTCACTTCGCGTTCTGGTACCGCATCTGTGTTTGGTTCTGCTGCCGTAGTCGATTGAACAGGCCCTGCGGCGCTGGCTTGTGCATTGCTCGCATCTTGCGTAGCGGCAGCGTTTACTTCGTCTATATTATTATTGTCGTCAAAATTGTCTGCTTCTTCTGGATTGCTAGGCATTTGCATGCTATTGATGCGCTCCATAAGTTGTGCCTTAAATGCTTCTGCACTAAATTCTTCGGGTTCTGCCGCATCCATGGCATCTACTTGCCCAGCCTGAGCCATACTGTCTCGTTCGTTAGGTGGAGACGATGCTGCACCTTGAGCCGACCCAGCCGCTGCTGCAGGTTCTTCATGAGCCTGTTGTTCTCCTGCCGTCGTTTCGACCCGACCCTCCATTTGTTGAAAGTTAGGATCCTCTTCTGGGCTTCTCGGGGTCGTAGGACCACCTTCGCCTTCTCCTTCTCCTTCGCCACCCTCGCCTTGACCTTCACCTTCTGCTGCTACTTCTTCGCCTTCGGCTGGAACCTCTGTAGGCTCTTCTACCGGAACTTCGCCTTCTACGGCCTGTGCTTCGCCTGTTTCTGCTTGACTTGCTGGTTGTGAGCCATCACCAGTAGGCGCAGTTCCTCCAGCGCCTACTTGTGCGGCATCACCTTGAGCGGTTTGGGCAGGGTCGGCATTTGGGTCTTCTGGAGTAACGGTTTCTTTTGCCCCTGAAGCTCCTTGCTGAATAGTGTGAGTCAATTCATGAGCCAATAGGGTTTGCCCTTCTTTGGTATCGGGTTTAAACTGTCCTTCGTTAAAGAATATATCGTTACCACTTGTAAAGGCTTTTGCACCAAGATCTTTATTCATTCCAGCACTCTCCGAATCCGTATGAATGTTTACACCTCCAAAGTCGGCTCCAAATCCAGATTCCATAGATGCTTTGGTGTCTTCTGGCATAGCGTTTCCAGAGCCCTTTTTGCTTTGAATCTTCTTAGCGATGTTCACTTTAGGCATTTCTGGAGTCGCTAGTTTAGCTTGTACATCTTCGAAGGGCATTAATTGAACCTTGGTCTGGGCTTCTTCTTCCTCGGCACGTTGTACCTTGGTTTGAGCTTCTTCTTCCTCGGCACGTTGTACCTTGGTTTGAGCTTCCTCTTCTTCTGCTTTTTGAACATCTTCAAAAGGCATTAGTTGCACTTTGGTCTGCGCTTCCTCATCTTCTGCCTTCTGAACATCTTCAAAGGGCATTAATTGTACCTTGGCTTGTGCCTCTTCTTCCTCGGTGCGTTGTATTTTTGCCTGCGGTTCTTCTTCACTTTGGGCCTGTAAACTAACTCCTGGAGTAATAGATCTTGCAATCGTAGAGCTACCATTTACAAAGGGTTTACGCTGAACCGCTGCAGTTCCGCCATCAAAAAATGGTGTGCTTGGGGTATCGACTTGCGCCTGCTCTTGATTATTGGCTACTACTTTTTCTGCTACAGCATCTGCCTGACGCTCGTAAGGATCGTCTACTTTTCCAATACGCAATTTTGCCTGAACTCCAAAAAAGGGCGCACTCGATTTAGGCTTGCCATTGGAGCCCTTATTCGAGTTGCTATTTTTGGTAAAAATCTTCAAATGAGTTACGGAGTTGTTTTTTTCTTAGGTGCAATGGCGGCATCTGCTTTTGTTAATACCGAACCAATACTTCTAAATAATTTCATAAAATCTTTGTCTGTCAATGCATGAGTGATAGTCATTCGATCTAAATACTGGTGGAGATAAGTTAAAGCGATGTCATTGTTTGTACCACTTGTTTTGCCAATGGCTTTATCTGCTTTTCCAATGGTATAGCGCTCTTCCATAATTTCTGACATTATTCTTACAGCGAAATAGGTGATGTCTGACGCTTTCCAAGTTGGTTTTTTTGATTTGATGTACGACTCAAATTCTGTTTTAGTAATGGTGTATTCTGGTAGGCCAAGGGCAGCTGTCTTATAGGTTTTAAATGCAGTAGTCTCTGCACTATCTAAAGTCGTCGAACCCGTAAGATCGGATCGTTGCGAATCTATAAAAATGACCATATGTAAGGATTCATGATACATATCACGAGCAAATTTCTCTACCAATGCTGGAGTGGAGGCCGATGTAAGAATAGAAGCATCTAAGTCAATTTCCATTGGTACCGTAACATTTGGAGGTTTAGCAGATGTGTTTTGAGTTGCTTTTCCTGGGGTAAATAGCGCTAGAACGGATCCACCCCCGGTGACGGTCTTTAAATTAAGTTTGAACAATACGTCTACCCCAGCATAGGTTTCTTTTTTAATAGTAGTCAGTCCTCCGTTAATAGCAGCCTTACTCATGTATGAATAACAAAGTGCGCTAAAGGTTTTAAGCTTAGCCAACGAATCCGTGAGCAAAGTAGATTTTTTTGCTGCTGGAGTTGCTGGGGTCGCAGTTGGAGGAGCCGTAGTTGGAGGCTTGTCTTGTTTTTGAAGCTTATTTGCTCCTTTTTGCTGAATAGTATGTGTCAATTCATGGGCCAAAAGGTGCTTGCCTTCTTGGCTCTGAGGATTGTATTTACCTTGGTTAAAATAGACATCGTTTCCGTGAGTAAAAGCCTGAGCACCAATTTCTTGACTCATTTCTTGTGCTTTGCTATCAGTATGGATGTTCACCCCGCTAAAATCTGCGCCAAAGCCAGTTTCCATCTCAGATTTTGTATTTGAATCCATTTTTGCGCCACTGCCTTTTTTACTCCTAAGTGTCGCTTCCATGGTTGGCTTAACAGTAGATTGCTTAGAGGCCTTTGGCTGTACTTTGGTCTGGGCTTCTTCTTCCTCCATGCGTTGTACTTTGGTCTGCGCCTCTTCCTCCTCCATGCGCTGCACTTTGGTCTGAGCTTCCTCTTCTTCCATTAATTGCACCTTTGGCTGGGCTGCTTCTTCCTCTTCTTGACGTTGCACTTTAGTTTGGGCGGCTTCTTCCTCTTCTTGGCGCTGTACTTTGGTCTGCGCCTCTTCCTCCTCCATGCGCTGCACTTTGGTCTGAGCTTCCTCTTCTTGACGTTGTACTTTAGTTTGAGCCTCTTCTTCTTCCATGCGTTGCACTTTGGTTTGGGCGGCTTCTTCCTCTTCTTGACGTTGTACTTTAGTTTGGGCCTCTTCTTCCTCCATGCGTTGCACTTTAGCCTGAGTTTCTTCTTCTGGTGCTCTTTGAACCAAAGGCGTAATTTGCGAGGCTAGAGGTTTTGATTGAGTCTCGTTCTGCTGACTTGTTTTCTGCTTGATAGGAGCATGGGTACCACTTCCTTTAGTGACTGCGTCTGCCATCGCATCGGCTTCTTTTTCGTAATGATCATTGGGCTGACCAATAGACACTTTGGGCTGCACCTTTTTAAAAAAAGGTGCTTTCTTAGCACTATTTACCGGATTCGATTTCTTTTTACGTTCAATTCTTCTCATGGCAAATCATTTTAAACAACGCGACGCATTTTTCTTGACCCGGTCGCACGATGCGACTCGATAGCCTTTTTTACTTGCTCATACCAATACGGAAAAACATGGGCAAGTTGTTGATCAATTTCATGTCTTATGTTGGGCTTATACTTCGTAATTCCGAAGAGATGATTGTACCCAATCTCTTTAGCCTTTAAAGCTTGCTCTCGCTGTGAATCACTTGAAAGGAGTAGGGTAGGGCTTATGTTCTTATCTGCCAACAAGCAGGCTAGATTATATTGTTCGATTACAATGCATGGCTCGTATCCAATTCGTTTTATGGGTTCGAATGCCTTTTGATTAGCCTTATAAACGTGTTCTAAGCGATAATAATTATCTATAAATTGATTCTTTAGATTCATGTCGGCAAAGCCAAAAACACCACAGTTAAAGGAATAACCAAGATTCGTATGCCAAGACGGAGGGAGGCCATGTAGCTTAGAAAAAAAATCTACCTGCAATTTATAATGACGCTGGTAAGCCAGTTCTTTTCTTTCTAATATGCAATGTTCAAAATCAAAGTCGATGGGCTTGGTGATAAAAACATCTGTGTCTAAGTGTACAAAAGGTGCTTCTTGCCTAGCCATGGCATGAATTTTTGACTTCATCCATAAATCGTTATGCTCGTCATGGTCCATAACTGTTACCTTACATGGGAGCATATGCAAAAATTGAAAAGCTGTTTGGTCTACAAATAGTTCGATTTCTGGATACCAGATGTGACTATATAGCACACTGAGGGCGGTCATATAAATGGTTTCTTCTAACCTATTTCCCTGCGACCATCGGCCTTCTACCAAGGGCTGTACATTTAAACTATATATTATTTTAGGAGGAGTTGTCATACAGTGTTTAGTATTGATTTTTTATTCTTTAAGGCGATCAAATTGTACAAACCTCCCTTGCGGCTGTGTTTGTAAAGGCGCTTCCAATCATATGCTTCGCCTTTTACGTCTGTGGTAAAAATCGAAATTTGATTGTTATGAAACTCACGCATGGTAGCGAAGTCATAATGTTGCACAGGAGTCCCTAAAAATTGGGAGGTACAAACCGCTTGCTCGTAAATACTCGAAACCATAAAAAAGTCGAGATGCACGCAACAATCATCAACGATATAATTGGACTGAAATACAGAACTCGTTTCGTTTAAATACAAAGTATCTGTATGGGCAAAACGTATCAATTCCTTTAAAGGTTCTATCACCAAAGGATTAGAGATTACCATATCAAAATCGTTCACAGGCATTTTGTGATGCCCTCTTAAGTTTAGATAATCTGCGATTCCACCAACAAAAGCCACTTGACTCAAATCGATGTGATCACGCAACATCTCAAAGGTTTTGCGATGTTCGTTATAAATGTTTTCTGTATCGTATTCTAAGTGATTCATAGTTATTTTACCAGTCTACAAAGATTAAATAGGGTAGCCATGGCAGTTTTACGATACTCGTACTCCACGGTTTGCTATCGAGCAACATGTCTTGAGTTTTACGCTCAATGGTGATGCGCGGGTTTTCGCCAGTCAGAACTATTTTTCCGTCACGGCTTAAAAATTCGTTTTGAAGCAATTTAGCCTTAGAGCTTTTTAATTGTGGTAAATGCCCTAACATCGCATGAAGCAGTTCGTCTGCCTTGGCCATTAATTCTGGGGTCAAGGTTATATGTCTATCCAATGGGAGTCCCGTGGGAATATGACATAAAAATCGCTCAAACTGCAACTGATGCTCGTAGGCAGCGGTTTTTCCCGTTGCGACATAATGCAACAAATGTGCAGTGAGTGTTGGGTCTTTAAGCCCTTTGTCTTTATCCAACAGGTCGCAGTTTTTTAAAAACGGCGTTAAAAAAGGGTGCAAGAGTACCAATCCGCAATGCGCGGCATAGAACTGTTCCAACTTTTCTTCTTGATGCAATTTATCCTTAATAGTGTCTTGATCGTTTTGGTTATGAGTTGTACTGAGCTCCGGATCGTCGTTAGAACCTTCTGCACGGTAATCTTCTTTGTCAAGAGCCTCTTTGGATTTCTCCTCGCTCGCCTGTTCTGCTAAGGATTCGAGGTCTTGTGTTTTATGCGACTGGGTATCATTACTTTGAGAATCTGTTTGAATAGCTTCCTGATCCTCTTGCTTACTTTTTTTATAAACTTTCTCATGGTCATGTTCATTATAAATTGGTTCATCTTCATTGCCAGGGGGCTCTTTCTTCGAGAATGTGTCAGACAGAGTCTCATTGGTTTCTGTGCTCGCTTGGGGTGTAGACAGATCGCTTTGATTTTTGTCAAAAGCAGTTTGCTCAACTGCGTTTTTGTCGTTTATCTCTTGGTCTTTTTGGGCCTTTATAGCCAGCTCATCTAGCGAACCCTTGCCATGCGAATCTGAATCTTGAGTATGGTGCACTATAGGGTCATTCGCATCCATCGTGTCAGGAGTGCTTGCATCGCTTGCGGCCTCTTTGATTTGATCCTTCACCTTGTTTTTATCTTCTTCTAAGGGAGCTAGGCGTTCTTCTGAACTGCTTTTTACATCCTTAGACAAATCGCTTTCTGATTCGACCGCAGAAGAATCCTCAACGTGTTCGCTACCATCTTTTTTATGATTTGCATTAGATGCATTAGCCAACTCACTTAACAAGCTTGATGGATTGCTTTTAAAAAAGGACGCACCGATTGCCTTTTTTGCAAGCTGATCTATTTTTTTTGCTACAGATAGTTCAATCGCTATATCTTTAGGTGTAGCTTTTATAAACCGTTGCCATAGTTGAGCTAGTTTGCTTTTGTTTTTGCTAACTATACTCGTTGCTACGAAGTTCCAAAAGTCGTTTCTATAGGCCTTGTGGCTTGCTAGTTGCAGTGTTTTATCGAGTTTTGAGGGTAGGTTATATCGCTCCCTTTGATTTGCAACGATTGAAGCCAAAATTATATTTAAAAAACCATCAGAAAGTTGTGCAATACAACGCTTTTTAAAAGTTTGGTTGTTTAGCGCTGTGGTAAAACCATTTATAAATGCTGGCTGGTCTATACAGTCGTAAATTAAAGCATCCATGGCAGTGTTGTTTGACGGAGCGTCAAACCACCATGGGAACGTGCCTTTTTGTAAAAAGTGCAAAAGTGCCGTCGATTCAGAATCGTGATCAGCGATTTGTAACTCTTTTCTTTTACTAAGGTCTTCGAATATGTGTGAAGGTAGCACTGCGGCTAGCTTTTCTTGCAATTGTCGTTTAATATCAAATTCAAAATCTGCAGCAGAGGCATTAATCTCAATATTGATGGTATCTAAACGAACCAATTGTTGATACTCTTCCAGATGCTCATCAAAGATAGAGCCCAGCAAAGCCATTAGTTCTTCTAAAAAGAAAACATCCTTCTCATCTTTTATCGTATAGGCCAACTTCTTAGAATTGGTTTGCACCGCTACGGTAAGTTTTTCTATGATATGTGAAGGATGTTTACTCATATTAGAGTTGTTCTAATTGACTTGTTATTTCTGTGATTATGAATGGAATGTCTGAGAAACGTTCGCTCAATGGAGTAATAAACGTTACTGTGTTCCCCTCGTCGTCTACGCTAAGTGCTTCTAAGTTTAAGACAGTAAGCGCACTGGTAAACAGTTTAAGAGTTCCTCCAATCTGATCTGGGAATTCTATAAGCGTGTCATCTCCCTGGCAGTTTAACATGCTATAAATCAATTTTGCAAAAAGTTCGATGCATTTTTGCGCTACTCTAACTTGAAAATCGGTATCTGCTTTTCGTCTTGCTTCTACTAAGAGACTAAAGAAGTCGTTATCAAAAATCCCAGGAAGATTGTCATTGATTAAACCAGCGAATATGTCGTCCATATTTGCTTCAAAATCACCGTAGAGTTCTGGAAAAAGATCATCTATTAAAGAGATTGCTTCTGGCGGAAGTGTGCTAAACTCAGGATCTGCTCCAATGCGTGCAAAGTCTATCTTGGCTGCATCGATAATAGCCGTGGCAGTATCTTGGCAGGTATCGACCACTGGGCCTTGTCCTACTTCTATATCGATAGGTCCAAAAGTATTAGTTCCGCAGAGATCGCTAATCGCTCTTAAAGCAACTTGGATTACATCGGTATTAAAGTTTTCTAGAGGAACATTAACCACAGAGCGTATTGCTCTTTCAAAAGTTACCCCGTCTACGATGTACTCGTATCTATCGGTGATTGTAGATGTATTGGTCAACACGAGATGGGTATCTGTTACTTCATGTGTAAAGCTGGCCACAGGAGATTCTTCTACTCGAACGGTTACCCCTGAGTCTTCGCCATCGATTAAGAAGGTTACAGTGGCTGGAGGGTTAGGTACATTGGCAGGTGTAAAAAACCACTCACCAGCAACTTGACCAACGCCAGCTCCAGTAATTACTACTGTTGCGGTATCCGGAATTACAGCGATTCGATGTGGGCTTTCGTCTGCGCTACAAAATTCTTCACTGTCGATTGTGATCGTTGGAATCGGGTCAAACGCAATGGCTACGGTGTCTTGTGTACTACAGTCGCCATTTTCTATCTGAACTGCTACTAGTACACCTGATTCACCCACGAGCTCTAAATTATAAACATGATCAACAGAAAGTTCTGTACTCATTAGTTTATCGGTGCCGTCACCAAAGTCCCAAATAAATTCTTGTTCACTCGGGATTTGATCCCCGGTAAGTTCGAAGGTTACGGTGGCTGTATTCGAATCGCGGTCGTAGTCTATATTGGCTTCGTTAACTTGGAAGGTTATTTGCTGCTGAATCGTAATTTCACATTCGGTCTCGAGGTTATTGACCTTAAACTTAATCGGAACTCCGTACAATTCAGGGCTCACAAGGGTTGGGTCAAACTCAAAGCTCCCTGCATCGTTAAGTACAACACCACCGTTTAACCCGATCGCAACATCTGCAGATACAAATCCGCCGTCTGGCGAAACATCAAAGGGCAAGGGTTGTGTGTCGTCGTTAAAGCAAATAAAGTCTGTAGGGAGGGTTAGTTCGGCAAAATTTTGATCGCAACACAAATACGGAAGCATAAAATCTGCAACGATAGGGTTTAAAACGCCTTCGCCTTCTACCGCAGGAAGCACTTCAAAATCTGAACCTAACACGGCTCCATCTTCTGGATATCCGTACGGGTAGCCATACCCATATGGATATGGGAACTCATCGTATTCTCCTTCTATATAAATCATAACGAAGGTTCCGCCAGGAACCACCCCAGCTTTATGATCTAAGCCAATATTACGAGTCAAATAATAAGATGTATAATTCTCTATGATGGGCTGGGCCTCTGTCGCATTTATAGGTAAAGCCACGACATTAAACGAGATGGCATTCTCTCTTTTTAGCTCTGTAAGTATGCTTACAGCGTCTAAGTAGTTCATCCCTTGATGCCCTTCTATTCTGTAAAAATTGTGATCGATATTAAATTTTAGCGGCGATTTGATTCTAAGAAAACCATCGTGGTAACTCAAATTGTTACGTTGGTCGTTGGCCACAGTTTTTTCGAAATTCCAACTGGCGATGAGCTGATTACCCACGTTAAAGTAAAAAGGAATCGCTTTGTTAGACAGTGGGCCTAACAAATATGACGGGGTCGCCTTAATAAATGTATAATTACAATTATAATTATCGAGCATTAGAATAGCTCGTTTTACCAGGCTCTTAATATGTTGCGTGAAATCGTCTTTAGAATAGCATACCGATAAGTTGGCTGCTTCAAAGTCTATCACGTCTTCTTCGAGCGTGAAAGGGCTCGTGGTAGTGGCCTCTGCTGGGTCACAATTACCACAAATGTCACTGGTTCCGGCCACATTGGCCGCTGCTTTGTAAAAGCCATGACGATATCTATAACAGTCCTGATCTTTATCTACTTCGCCTAACATTAAGTGTTTAGGAAAGTCTGTTAAATTGGCACAGCAATGGGTGGCTTCTGCAAGTTTTAATACCGTTTGAATTTCTGCATAGGTATCGATTAAATCTTTGAGAAGGTCGTATCTGTATTGAAAATCAGGAAGATCGTCATCGATTCCGAAAGAGAACAATTGATCTATTTTAATAGCGACCACGTCGTTGTATAATTCGCTAAGACGCATGGCATCCATCAATATTTTATAACCGGTTTTTACCCGATTAATCATATCGTTTTTAAGCGTTTCGGAGATAAACTTGTTACGCAGAGTAGGGTAGTTTACAAAGTCCTCTTTGAGCATAACCGCTCTGTTGTGAAACACTTCTGGCAAACTATAGCAAAGCTTCTCGTAATTGGTGGCGCTTAAGGTTTTGTCTAAATCTTTAAGATGTGTAGCGCCTGCTTTAGAGGTTAACAACATTTTATAGTTGCCAACGATATCGTCGCCCTGATTGTCACATGACAGGCTCACACACAGATCTTTTTCTTTTAGATAATTTTCTAAATAAAGTACAACCACTCCATTTTTGAGCGTAAGGCCTTGGTCTTCGCCCATATCGGAAATAGGTAAGGCGTCGTCGTCGTCACCACTGGTCAATAACTCTAACAGTAATATTTGCGAATCAATGTCGTCTTCGTCTTCGAAAAAGTATGGGGTATACAGCACCTTATCTGCTTCTTGAACATAAGGCTTGTAATGAGTAAATCGTACCGGCTCTTGTACCAAAACACGGTTGTTGTCTTCGTCTAAGCGATACAGCTGAAAAAGATCGCCATCTGTAGTAACACCGCTTCCTTGAGAAACTTCTAATACATCCTCACCTTGGCAGTCTAAGTTAAAGCCGCAGGCAATTCCAACGCCATCTAAGCAAATCCTCGATAATCTAATTTGATCATCGAAATAGTCTAACACCTCGTTTAAGTGCGATTCAGTAAGCACTTGATTTTTGGTAAAGCGTCTGTATTGTGTGGTTATGTGGGCTAGTTTCGTTTCCATAATTTCTGGTGTTATAATGAGCCTAAATTTGTTTTTCCTAAGATTACTTTTCCGCTTAATTCTTCTACATCGTCCGAACAGTCATATAGACGTCCGTTAGGATATACGTTGTCTAGCGAAGACATTGTTTTAATGAGTTGTTCTAGCTCATCCTTAGGTTGTTTTTGTCCTGAATTGGTTTTTTTGAAGAGATACTTTTTAAAAGCTTCTTCGAACATGGCAAGCTGGTTTTCTTCTTCGGGCACCTCGCCTTCGCGATATCCAACCCAACATATTTTTGCCAGCACGTGCGCGGGTAATTCTTCTCGAATAACCTGCTCCATATAATTTCTAAAGTCGGTATTGTAAAACCTAAATGTAAAGCCAGGAATCACAATGCTAATGCGATACGAGTAGGGGTCTAAGGGTTCACAGCTTTCGCATTGATCTGCACAGATTGGCAAAAATGGAATCTCTGCTTCGTCTTGTTCTGTTACATCGGGTCGCAATAATATATGCTCAACTAAGAACATGCCTTCTTCTGTAAAGTCGTACTTCATAAAGCCAATGGTTTCTAAAATGGCCTTTTTAAGTGTTTCTTGTGAGGAATAATAACTAAACCTTCTGGCTACTACATGATCTACATGATAGGGCTTTATATCGCGATTGATTACATTAAAAGAATATTTACCCGTTGGACTTACTTCGATGCTTAGATTGCCTATTCTACTTCCTTCTTTTACACCTTGGGCAAAGGCGTTGTCTACTTCGTGTTCTGTAGTCTGAACAATTTGCAGCACAGCGAAATATAATTCGCGAGTTGCCAAATATGTATCGTAATAATCGTCAGAAGAACTCAGAATTATATTATTGGCCTTGTCTCTAATACGCCAGCGATACATCAAACAATCGTTGGCATCTACTAAGCTGTAGAGCTCTACAAAGGAGTCGGTTAAATGCCTTCTGCTGTAATCACTAATACCCAACAGTCGAGCAATACGCTTCTGAATCCCGGCTACGTTCTGAGTATCCCAGAGGTTTTCTTTAGGTTGCTGGCAATAATTGAAGGCCATGCCGCGAGCTCCGCTTACTTCTTTGTAATCGTTTAAAAAATGCTCTTTGTTTCTAAGCACTAATTCATTCGCTGCATCGCCATAAAGATTCTTCATTACGAAAGTGTAATCTGTAAAGCGCTCTGCAAAGCGAGCAATCAAGTGATCTAACACCTGGTTACGTCTTTCTATGTTGTTATCAAGACCGTCAAACAAGGTCTCTGTAAGAAAATCGTCGTTACCAGTGTCGTAATTGTTTACCAATTCAGAAAAGCCTTCAATGTCTTGCACGGCTTGGGTGAAAAAGGTGTTGTTTAGCTCTCCGTTTACTGCTAAAATCTGGTTGATTTTTTCTAAGTGCTTAAAATAACTGGCCAATATCTGATCGTAAAACAGCAGATACCCTTTTAGTTGTTTTGCCTGTGCTTTACGCTGCTCAGTGGGGTTGCCCGGAAGCCCAATACTAGTGATTCCGTAAGTGTCCGGAAAATCGTTTTGAATAGTGGTATAACTCCCTGGGTCACTGTATTTACCTTGGATAATGTGCAGCTCTTTATTTGCTGCGGCATTCGATTTTTGAGCTTCGTCTGTGGCGATTAATTGCTCTGTATAAAAAGCTACCTGATCTTGATTAATCGATAAAGGGAGTACGTCTTTGTTATAATTAAATACACTTTTGCTACAAAGCAAAGGTTTGGTGTCCGGGTCGATGCAAATCACCGCTTTATTGAGTATTTCTGCCTCGCAATTACCCATAGAGATTTGCTTAATCACTTTAACGCCAGGGATGTCCATAATGATATTGATAATATCAGACAGACGTACTTCTGAGCGGAGTTCGGCCTGGGCTAACTCTGTATTGTCTATAAAACCATTGTCTAGCACAGGGCCTTCGAATATCTCTGGAGTAGTATACTTTTTGGCAAGCATTTCTGGCAACGAATAAAAACGCAAGGACGTGGCCATATACTTGTTTACTTCGTAAAGAAGCTTGGCGTGAATAAGCTCTTCGTCTGCATTGGTCTCTACTTCAATATCTGCACAAACAGCAATGGGATGGGTTTTTACAGCTTCAATGCTAACTAAATCTTCACAAAGATTGCGGTTGGCATGATAGCGCTCTTTAATAGCTATGTCTACCTTTTTGCGATCTGCGGTTTTGTCGCTTTCGTAATCGACCACAATTTTATACAGACCCTTTAGCTTAAAATCGTCTCTTTGTCTTCTAGGTAAGGTCTCAAAAGATGCAGGATCATAAGACAAGGCATTGTTTTTACAATCTACATAAACGGTTTTGTCGTATTTGCGCATCCAACAGTTTTTAACTCCGTCTAAATCGATAAACAGCTTGCGATAATCTGCCGCGGTTACTGCCTTATTTGGCAAAATCTCTGAGGCTTTATAAAACTGCTTGTTAATATTTTTTAAGGGGTCTTGGCTCGTTAAAATATCTTCAAGTGGCATGTCTATGCGCATTCCCAAGTCTGTGATTGCATAGCACAACATTTCTAACATGGTTACCCCAGGATCGTGAGAGTTGTAATCTGTCCATAAATTACCGCCCAAGGCTTCTATATACTCGATTCCTTTTTTACGCAAAAAGTGATAGTCCAAGTCGTTTGCTGTGGCCACCTCTTTTTTTATGCTGATATGTTTTTTTAGTACTTGCATGTCTCGAGGGGTTTAGTCACTTCTATGGTACATTGTTCGGTTACATCGCCTATGATATGATCGATAGCGGATACCAAAATAGCGCCGGGTTTTGTAGGCGATACAGAGGTAAATTCGTTGTTGTCTTCGTCTATAAAAACTACGTTTTCTAGATAGTCTACGTAAGGCAGTTCTTCTAAATAATCGATAAGCACACTGTTGTGCAAAGCGGTTCCGAAGGCAATATTTTTTGTAGAATCAAAAGCCCAGGGAGACAAGAATTTGGTGATGTCTGTGTTGATCTCCTTTTTGTAATAGTTTTTATCGAATCCTTTATAAAACTTAACACCCAAACTCACGGTAACAGTCTCATATTCAGGATTGATAACAGACGCCTCCACATGCAAAGAATTAAGCGCATTTACATGTGCGGTTATTTTGTTGAGGGTTGCTGTACTCACCCGTGGCTGATAAATATCGAACACATTTTTGTTTACGATATCTGGGATAACCACTAAGGTCACTTCGCCTGGAACCAGATTATCGCTGCCTTTGGTATGCTTTAAACAAAGCACTTTAAAGACCTCGGGAAAGGCTTGCAATACGATGTGTTCGTAGTCCCAAATAGTGATTGCTCTGTTTTTATGGCGTAGACGTTCGCTTACTCTTTTATAGAAAGCAGCATCTTGTTCTAAAGGCTTGTGGTCAAACGAGTTATAGGGCTGCGCTACGCTCTTTATTTGTGGTACACGAGTGATAAGTTTACCAATAGTGCCTGCGCTCAAACCAGCATCTAAATGTGCCAGATTGTTATCGTTGTCTGTAAATTCGGCTGTCACCGCTTGGGCAAGAACATCTATTACTTTACAGACGGCGTCATAGGTTTTATGGATCTTGGCTTTTAACCAAATCTGATCCGCCGGAAGCAAGGAATTGTCGTCGGTAGCTTGTTTTGGTAATGGAAACGAAACAATACCTGATTGCAGCATATTATCTATCTGGTTATGATCGATATCGTCTGTAATGTCTTTCCAGTGATTATTACACAAGGCGAACCACTGAATTTTTTGATTTCCAGTAAAACTTTCTGCCTGCGGATTCTCGCTTCCTTCTAATATTTGGAATAGCAAGGAGACCGTTTGATCTGCTTGGGCTTCTTCTAGGCCTATATAAAGTTCGCCGCCCAGACAAAAATCTGGCAGCAAATAACTGCGGTCACTATCGGTTGTTTTTAAAATCCCAGCTGCTTTGCTTCTTGCTTTGAGCGTGCTGTGTTCCTCGTTAAGACCGTAAGGCGTGTTATGGAAAAGTTTTATACGAGCATTGTCGTAGGCGTCTTCTGTATCTAGATTAAAGTTGGTACGCTCGTTCGCCGAATAACTCAAGGCAATGGCCTCTGCCAATGGGGTGTATGCAGCTAATGGCACATCTTCTTCTACTATGGTCACTTTGGTGAGTGCCAAAGCATAAAGGCGTGCAAAGAGCTCGTGCAGGAAGGACTGATTAAGCGTTAGTTTTATAGGACCTTTTCTGTCTAAGGTGTAACGCTCGTTATAGAGGTTTATATAAGACTTTGTGAGTTCTGCCTCTCTAATAAATAGTTGAATGTCTTCTTCGTCTTCTACCCAAATCTCTTTCTCTCTTATAAAGGCATCTGCTGTAAAATAGTCTTCGGACCCAATAATTCTTGTTGGGGGACTGGTATCGTCACCATCGTCGTCATCTGCGGCCTTGGTTAGGCCATCCATAGGTTGGTTTGCAGCTCCTTTGTTTAAGAGTGTTCTATGCGTTCTAAATTCGGCTTTTTCTTGTGCTCTCAATAAGGCTGCGGGAGCTTCTTCTTCTTTATATGCCCAATAGTGTGCGATAAAAGAGTCGGGAGCATCCTTCCATAATAATTCAACGTTAAAAGCCTTCCAGTTTTTAGAAAATGCTTCAGGATAATCTATAAAGAAATTAGAGTTTTCTTTAGGTTGCGTAGAGAAAGGATAAAACGGTTTATTGGCATTCAATGTCCCTGTGTCACTCTCTATTATTATATCTTGAACCCCTTCTACAGATACTTTAATTTCGATCTCTTTTAAGGGTTTGTTTATAAGATTTCTAAACAACTCATACCCGCGAGTTGTACTAGTGTCTATAAGTAGTTTGGCAATAGGGTAATCTGTGTCGTAAGGGTCTAGGTGCAGTTCTTGATCGTATGCGACGACTGGCGCCTGATCCTGATCCAGCTTATATATAAGCGTTAAAGAATTTTCGTCGAGCTCTGTTCTTATGATGGTTGTGGCCTCGCCAGATGCGTTAAAGAAATTTGCCTCTAAATCTGCGCGATAGGGACCTTCCCACTTTTTATCCCCCGTATAGTATAAAGAAAAAAGATCTGTGATTTCTTCTGGGTCAAAAGCGGCAAAATCAACTTCGTCGTCAAAGGTAAATCGAATCGAAATATTGCGATCGCCACTCTGCAGAGCTAGCATAGGTGATGCGACAGAAAAACCAACACTGGCATCTGGTAAAACCGGTAATTCGTCTTGTGCACTTGTATACCCAAAAGGATGCCAGAAGACTGCTTCTTCTGGAAACTCGGCGCCCTGGCCATCATAAGAATTAACCTTAGGCGCAGCTTTGAGTTCTTTGGTGTCACCACTGTTTAGAATACTCTTTAGGCTAGTTACTTTTGCTTTGTTTACCACAATCTCCCTTAGGGTGTTAAACACCATTGAGTTTCCGTCTGGGTCTTTACCAGCATTGAGCGATGTGTCTTCGTCAATTTTATAATCATCGATGCGTTTTGCTAGCTCAAAAATAATATGCGCTTTATCTGGCTCAGGAAGCTGCTTCTCGATCTTGAGTATTTCTTTATAATAAAAGTCTAAATGTCTTTTACTTAGCCTGTTAAACCTATTCTGCGACAGCTCTAAAAGCCGAATAAAACATATGAAAAGGGTTAAGTGAGGTGTGAGTTTGTTGTCCTTTTCTTGAGCTGCTAAGGCCTCATTTACGGTCTTTTTAAGCATGGTATATTCAAAACTCCCACGGCGTGGTAAGTCTCCAGCAATACCAAAATGATTAAATAGGCCTTGCCAATCTCCAACAGCTACCTCCGGATTTAGTTTTTCGAAGAAGTTTACGTGCTGCGCAAAACTATACGCAAACAGTATCCAATCTTCTTCTGTAAAATCTTGAAGTTTGAGATTTTCGGGCTGTAAAGCAGCGATAAAACGTTGTGTTTGCGCTGTCCCTTCTCGGTTTAATAATATGTCTTTACAATCGTTTGCCATCTTGTTTACACTTCGCTTCCTTCTTCTTTATAGAATGGGAAAACCATGTTCCCACGTGAGTTTGTGATTCGAATCATATATTCGATATGAATCAGGACTTCGCCTTGAAGTTCGTTGGTAGAATCGATTCTAATAGTCAAAACATCGATTCTGGGTTCGTGATACAAAATTGCCGTTTTTATAAGATCTTTTATATAGGTCTTAAGAGTAAGATCGAGTGGTTCAAAAAGTAATTCTTCTAGGTTACATCCATATTTAGGTAGCAAGACACGCTCACCAAGTCGAGTGGATAACAATATCTCTAAGCTCTTTTGAATATCGAGCTCACCCGCAGTCATTTGCGTGGTATTGTTGCTATAGTTAAACTCTGGTGGAAATCCCCAGCCTACACCTAAAAATGATTGTTCTAGTTCCATCTTATCCTATTAATACTGTAAATTCTCCTAGCACTATGGTCCCTCCATGTGCTGTACTATCTCCCAAACGAGCTGCGGGCATTCCACCTATTAATACCGTAGTAGAGCCCATAAGGATAGTATCCGGAGGTCCCACACAGGTTGCCATATCGCCAACACGTGCTGCGGGCAAACCACCAATGAGAACAGTGGGTTCGCCAGCTGGGAGTATGGGTCCACCTACATGCGGAACCACTCCGGTTACCATCGGACAAACGTGCATATCTGTTATTCTTGCTGCTGGTGGCATATCAATTAATTTGTACTAATGATCCTTTTAAAACTGCAATCGCAGAGGTAGACACTTCTGCTCCAGCGCTGCCTTCTGCCTTAAATTCGGCTTGGGCTGCGATAGAAACATTGGTCGCCTCCATATTGAGATCGCCGCTTGCTTTTATGTTAATGTCTCCAGCACTTTCCATGCTGATTCCGCTATCGTCTAAAGTCACAATGTTAGAGTTATCGTCTTCTATCGTAATAACCCCTGCGTCTTCGTCTATAATTATCTTTTTGCCTGCAGGTGTTTCTAGGGTATACGAAATCTTGTCGTCGTCAAAAATCATTTTCATCTCTGATCTCGATACATAACCTTTCTCGTGATTGTCGTCACTAGCTTCGATAGGAGAGGGCTTAGCACTGCTGTGCATTTGTCCTAGTACCACGGCGTCGTTTGGGTCGTCGTTGATAAACCCTACGATCACTTCGTCGTCTATTTCTGGTCTAAATACAGTACCTCTGTTATCGCCAGCGTCTAGGGTTGCTATGCGTGCCCAGATGCCTTGTTCTTCGTTATCGATTATTGGGAGTCTTACCAGTATTCTGTCTTCTCCATCTGGGTCGTCTTGCAATTGAGAAACAATTCCAATTTGAAGTCCATTGATTCCTGCAAGTAAACCACTAGCAGGTAAGGGGTTTATGTCGTAAGTTTCGCTAAACCATTCTGGGTTGATTCCAAACTGGGCGTTTACGGTCCAATTACCATCTGCGAGTTCGTGTCGTATGGCAGACACATAGATCTTACCATTAAAACGATCTCCTACACCTTCTAGCTTTAAAATGGTGCCAGGCTTTACTCCAGGAATGCCCTGAAACTGCACACGCCCGCGAGACTTAGCCAACTGAGCGAACAATGCCTTGGCATCACTCCAGCTCTGTAATTCTGTGTCGCTAACGTTTCCGCCATGACGCAATTCCAAATCTTTTAAGTCTATCACTCCTGCCAAATCACTAGCAGACAGGTTGCCATTAAGGTCAACCCCAGGGTCTGCTGCCTCTGTCTCAACTACCTCTTGGTCAGATGGGTTCCAACCAAAGGCTTTAATACTGGCAAATTGATCACGAGCATCGATCTCCCCATCAAAACTGAGTAGGGTAGCCCCGAAGGCGATCGTCTCAATTTCTTCTTGTCCTAGATCTGGTTTGGCGATAGAAACCTTGCCATCGTCTACGATACATACTTTGCCATTGGCTTGGGCACGCATCATCATAAAGTCCCAGTCAGAACAGTGATATTGTACCAGTTCTGCATGTTCGTGATCTGTGGCTTCTACGTCTTTATCTAACGAATACTCACCTAAAATTTCTTCTATGATATCACTGTCTTTACTCTCGTAATAGTAACTGTTTTTACGGCCTATCGTGGTTTTTACAGCTTCGTCGCGACATTCGACTATAAGTACAGAAACACTTTCTCTAATCTTAATGCTGTGTTTGATTATAACGCCTTTAAAGATTGTTTCTTCGTCGCTGTGATAACCCGCGTTAATTTCAATCTTACTGCCTGGAATAAGAACATCTTCGTTGCTCAGAGCAAAATCCTGAGAAGAAGCCTCGCCATCGATAAAAACAATCTGCGCAAAAGGAATCCTATTGATTTCTTTCTCGATCATGATGTTTTTAACCTGATATACCGCAGATAACTCAGTGCCTTCTACCAATATCTTATGGGTAACAAGGTCTGGGCTATTCGAGGTTTCTATGGTGCGACTATTGTTCATTAACTTACTTTTTCTATGGGCGGAAATAATATTTTTTGACCTGGCGTTAGTTTTCTAAAATTAGAGAGGTTATTGGCCTTGGCTACCTCTAAATAATATTTTGAATCTCCGTATATCCTGTGTGTCATAAGCGGGAGTGTATCGCCAGCTTTTACTATACGTACATGGGTTAAATCAGGAGAATTGTTGTTTTCTTTTGCTACCCGCAGGTCGTCTTCTACAGAGCCTTTAAACTTTGCCTTGGCAATAGCCCTTAGCGGGGTTCCATCGCTGCCAAATAGCTTAAATTCAATGCTCATTTCTACCAGTGTACCTTTAAAGAGGAGGGTACCCCAACCAATCATCAAATAATTGGGTTTGTGTTCGTCGCCACTGTAGTCTAAAACGATGCGTTTAAACTTTTCTAAGTCGTCTATGATTCCATCGCCAGAGGCATTGTCTTTGCCTTTGATTACGCCAGTACGGTCAAACAAAAAATCTAATTCAAGATCTTCGGGTGGCGTTCTAACAAATTTAGGCGCCGTTGCACTCGTACCTTGTCCTTGAGCCTCTGTATATTCAACCTTATAAGAGAAGGTATATTTCTCTGGATTCAGGAGTGTGTCAAATTCTCCATCTCCCACTGGGTCGGAATACTGATCGTCCTTATAGGCTGTGATCTTAAGTTTTTTAAGTTCTCCGGTACTCATGGATTAACGATCTTTTTTGCGTTGTTGAACCGCAGCTACTTGCTCTAGGCAGGCAGCTATCATCTTGTCCTTCTTATCTTTTGGAGCTTGTCCTCCAGAAGTATTGGATTGTCCGTCGTCTTGCACATTGATTTTGATGTGCAGCTCTTTAATACTGATGGGCATGATTATTTAAGTCTAAAGTAATTGTATGCGAGTTCTATGGTTTCTATCACCAACGCACTCTCTTCTGCGTTAAGGTCGGAGACGCTCCATTTAACAGGATAGGCGTGTACCACGTTCCAACTCAAAACAGATTTGTGTTCTTCATTAAGCAAATCCACGGTAAGATCTATAGGGTCAAATGCAAAGTTTTCTATGGCATCTTTACACCATTTTATCAACTCCGAATCTTTCACCATCGCTCGTTTTAACACGAGGTTTGGAAACTTAGTTCTTACCGGGAACTTATGCTTAAATCTGTTTTCGCCACCCTCGGCAAACTCTTCGGTTTCTATGTCTACAGATAATCCTGCAACAGACTGAAACTGAATGTCCGAATTCTTACTAGAGATTCCAGTGAATTCTACCTTAAAATGAAAACCTACGGGTGGATACTGATCACTCATTAATCACCATTTTGAATGGTTAAACCTTCGTGAGCTACTTCCATAGATTCGATGGCAGCCTCGTTGGCGTCGCCTTTTAAATCTGTGGACTGTACCTTAACTGGGAAGGCGTTTTTTACCTTCCAGGTAATCACGGGCTCGTGCTCTTCGTTTAACAACTTAATCGTGATGTCGCGTCGCTCGATTGTATTGAGTTTGACGGTGTTCCACCACTGATAGTATTCGTTATCGTTTTTAAACGAACCTCGCTTAAATGTTAGATTGCCATATTTCTGCATCCCAGGCATTTTGATTTTGCTGTATTCTGGGCTGTTTCCTTGGCGATACTCGATCAATTCGGTTTCTACGTCTAATCCCGATACCTCGGTGAAACCTATATTTGTTCCTCCCCAGTCTACCGAGAAGTGAAACTTAACTAATGGATATGTTTCGGCCATTTTATTTGTTTTTAATTGTTAAAAATTATTTTAGTGACTATGCTTCTTGCATTTTGTGAGAGAACTTCAAGATGATGAATTCTGCAGGGCGTACCGCTGCCATTCCGATCTCAATGTTCATCACTCCGTTAAGGATGTCTTCTGCAGTCATGGTTTCGCCCAATCCTACTCTTACATAAAATGCTTGCTCGGGTTTTGCTCCTGCCAAGGCTCCTGCACGCCATTGTAGCGTTAAGAAGTTCTCGATCATGGCTCTAATTTTTACCCAAGTGTTGGCATCGTTAGGCTCAAAAACAAATTGTTCCGAAGCTCGCTCCACAGACTCTTCTACCATATTAAAGAAGCGTCTTACTGGCACATAGCGCCACTCGTTGTCGTTTCCGGCTAAGGTTCTTGCACCCCATACCAAAATTCCTTTACCCGTAAAGGCACGAATCGCATTGATAGATTTACCAGTAATATGTACGTTAAGATCTCTTTGCTGATCATGAGTCACCTTCATATTAGGCTTGACTACATAATTTACACCTACGTTGGCTGGTGCTTTCCATACCCCACGGTCACTATCTACTCTTGCATAGATTCCAGCCATCGTACTACTTGGTGGAAGTGTAATTGGTAAGGCAGCGATTTCTGTCTTAATAGCGTGATATGCTGTGTTGTCTACAGCCTCTATTGCAGCAAGATCTAAACCATTAAGGTTCATGTTGGTGTCTACTCCAACTGCGTCGGTAATAGCCGTTGTAATTGCTGGGTCGATTAACGCTAACACGGCAGTTACTTCTGCCTCTGCGTTTGCGATATTCGCTGCCGCAGCAGTAGATGCAGCCTTGGCATTGGTACCGTTAGCGGCACCGATTAAATCGGCCAAGTTGGTAACCAGCGCATCTCTTAATGTCACAAAACTCGATCCTGCATCTGTAATAGCAGTGTTAAGTGCAGCACCCGCATCGGTTGCAGCTTGAGCTACAGCCTCGTCTTCGTCTGCTCCTGTAGCAGCAGTATTGGCCGCAGCAACTGCTGGAGTTGCATCCGTAATCACGCTGTTTAGCGTATTGATTACATCTTGAATACCAGCCGAAACGGGATTCATATTAGCAGGAATTAAAGCGTCGGACGCTGGCGTAACAGTTTGATAGGTATTATTTAAAGCGATAAACGCTGTATTTTGCGTGTTCGCCGTACCTTGGTGCGTAGTTACATTAGTAGCTGCAGCTTGGGCATTTCCTAAGGCAGCTGTAATGTCTGTAGTATCGTCGGATGTATGTGTGATTATCACCGTAGATTCTGTATAACGGTAATCAAGAATTGTCTCCAAATACGGGTAGTAAGCCGCTCCGTACTTTAAGTAGTCCTTACCTAAACTAATTCCGTCTCTAAGACCCAACGAATCGTCTTCTGTGTCTACAGAGGTATGCGTGTCGATGATTGTAAATCTATCTTGCATATCGTTACATTGCATCAATGCATTGGCATATAAGCTGTAAAATTCTACATCGCTTAAAGCATTGGCATCAGGGAACAATAAAAGCGTTGGCTCGTCTTCTTTCTCCAACAAATCGAGTCCGTCAGAAAGCGCATCAAAAACAACACTGTTAGGTCCTGGCGTATCGTAAGCCCCTACAGATACTATATAACAAGGCCCTCCACCGTTGGCAAAGTACATTTGCAGTGCATAGTACATTTTATAAGCCGATGGCGTGGTAGGCTGGTTTACTTTAACATTGCGTGTTGCAGCTCCGTTTACTACTGCGTCATTAACTGTAACAGTAATAGTGGTTTCTGCTTTGGCAGTTCCAAAGTATGTTTCGTAATCCAATAGCGAAGTGATTCGCGTTGGATCGTTAATAAGGGATTCCCCTTTTTTACTAGCTTTTTCCGTATACCCTATAAAGGCAGGAATCGCTGTTTCGACCTGAGCTACCGATGGAGGAAACTTCGAGATTTCCTCAACATATACGCCCGGCGTTTTGTACGTTGTTGACATAATTTTTGATTTTAATTAAATGTATATTTCAGAAAAGGTTTTAATAATGTTTCCGTTATTGTCTTTTTCGAACAGTAGCCTGTCTGGTATTGCGCTAGGGCGATCTTTTCCGTCAAAATTATAGACAACGATTCCTCGTTTGACTAAAGGTTTTTGAACAGGGTCTGAACTGTGAAGTAAGTTGCCACTCTGGGCGTCTCTATAATTCCAAATTGTATTTCTGTTTGCGAGTTGAATTGCATAATGAGGAGGCGTGTCTACCAGGTCTCCATTGCCTTTAAGCATGGAGCGGTTTTCGCCATCGACAGGCACGGTATTGTCACCACGCATGCGCAGGTATACAACACCAAACAATCCTTGCAATTCATTAGGATTCAGCAGGGCACTAATGTCGTCTGCTGTGTTGGATTGTGATCGGTACGATTCTGCGGGAGTTTTGTCTGCAATATCTATATGAGGAAAGTTGTTAGGCTCTGTGTTTGGTCTTTTGTTGGTAAAATATAAGGGCGTAGTATCTTGAGGTTTTACGGTAGAATAAATCTCGAATTGAGGATCTTTAATCTTTAAAGTAATACCAATGTATTGGTCCTTATCTACCCCTCTAGCGGTCACAAATTTTACAGAATTAGGACCTTTTTTGCGTGCCAAAACGAAGATGTCAAAGCCCGTGTTGGTTTTTTTAAGAAACAGCTTTTGTCCTTTAAATATGCGTTGGTGAGATTCGAATATCTCTATTTGCATAAAGTCATGAACGTTATATGTTTCGAGCTGCTTTTCTAGGTTAACATCAGGATGTGTAAAAATATCTTCGCCGTCATCGAGGTGATATCTGTGATACACAGACAACGAACAGAGTTTTTTATATGTATTGAGTCCTGCCATTTATATGGGTAATGCTGTTGATTCTGCACTCGAAATTTGAGTTCCTTTTTGTAACAATCTCGAAGAATCGATTTTGACTAATGTCACTTTAAACATGGCATTAGGTATGGATTTCCCGCCTAGCGTACCCCAGATATAATTTTGTTGTTCGAAGGTGGGTGTGTATAGATCGACAGTTAATTTAAATTCTGTAACCTCTGCCAAGGCTGGAATTGCGGGGTTAAGCACGGTATTGGCATTGGTGAATATCTTTTTACTCTGAAAAAACTCAATAACCGTAGACAAGGCATTGAGCGAATTGTCGTATCCTGTTCTGTTTACAGAAAACAATACGTATAAGTTGAGATGTATGGGTTGATTTTTGTAATGGGTCTCGTCATTCCTAATGTAAGAAGTTGGTTGGTTTTTAAGAGTAACCTCTTCTTCCATATTGATTAAAGTGAGCACCACTTTATCTGTTATGGTATTAAAACCAGGCTCGTCTAGCTTGGCAATATTCTCAAGAACGACTAAGCCCGCAGTTTGTAACTGCGCTTCTAAATAGTTGGATGCCTGATCCTTTATAATTTCTAAAGCCTGATATATCATTTGGTAATCGATGCATAAGGGGAGTGCATTTCTGGATTCTGTTTTCAAAACTACGTTCTCTATGGAGACGCATCAAGAGGAGAAGTCCTAATTTTACCCGTGAAAATACTTGGTACGACTTGCGGAAAAACCATGGAAGTTCCCTAGGATTTTCCCCCTTTTTTAAGACAAAATACTGGTTGAGGCAAAAGTTTATAGTACTTTTAAGATTATATATTAATAATCAAAAAAAACAAACATTATGGCAAAACCGGACAAATGCATTAGTGTGAATGAAGCGAAAGATTTGCAGGCAAATTGGGTGAGTTCTAGAGAACCGGCAATTACTTCAATGAGAAACAATGTGCAAGACACAAGAGAATTTGTTTTTAGCGTGGCAGAACTCGAAGAGTTTTTAGAATATGTAAAGGAAGAATCCGATGAGCAAGATATTGAGAAACCCGGTATTAGAATTTACCTTGGTGCTTACAATACAATGACCAATTCCAATGCCACTTTGTTTATGACAGCCACAAAAGGCTGTGAAAGTGATTCGGATAATAATTATGATATTGAACCGCTAAATACCATTACTGGAGGATTTCCTCCCAAAGTTTATTAATGACCTATATTCAAATCTTAATAACCGTAATTTCTTTAGAATTTATAGCAGCTTTTGCTGGACTATATCATATTCGAAAGTATAAAACTGGAACGTATACCAAACAGGTGGTATACGTTCTTTTCTTTGTTGCCATTAGTGAATTAATTTGCACCTATGCTACCATTGCGGAGTATTCTGATTTTAAGTATTTTGGCTTTGTTAAAGGGACTGTTTTCGAACGAAATTATTGGATACATAACATTCAATTAATAATTACTTTTAGCTTTTTTATCAATTACTTTCGTACACGACTTCGACGAGGATTCGTATCTCAAATAATTTTTTATCTCGTTCGAATCTTTATTATAACAGCCGTCTTAAACCTAATATTCACAGACATTTATTTTCTGGGAATTTCTAAATACACCTATATCACAGGATCGATCTTTTTATTGATTTCTATTTTGGTATATTATTTTGAGCTATTAAAAAGTGACAGTTTATTGCATTTTAATAAATCGCTTACTTTTTATATTTCGGTTGGGTTGTTGATCTACTATCTATGTATTACTCCATTATTTATTTACGGTAATTATTATAATAGTGATAGTGGAGATGCGTTTATAAAATTCTACCTTTATACTCTAGCCTGTGCTAATTTGGTAATGTACGGTACAATTACAGCCGCTTTTTTATTATGCAAACCGAACAATTAATACTGTTATTAATTTACCTAGGGTTGATTCTATTAATAATTGTTATTATGGCAATTATTTTTTTCTCAACCTTCATTAGGCGAAAAAATCGTTTGGTTTTAGAGCGCTTTGAAGCCGAGCAAAAATTCGAAAAAGAACTTACCAATTCAAGGCTAGAAATTCAGGAGCAAACATTTAAAAACATCGCCTGGGAACTTCACGATAATGTAGGCCAACTCTTGTCTGTGGCCAATATGCAACTCAATATGCTTAGCGGCGCAGTAGCAGAATCACATCAAGAACAGCTAAACGAAACCAAGGGCGTTGTTACAGAGAGTTTAAAAGAAATTAGAAACCTATCAAGAGGTCTAAACAAAGACGTGGTGCTCAACAATGGGTTAGTGGCATCTGTAGAAACAGAGATGCAACGGTTTAATCGCATGAACTTTTTAGAGGCCAAATTACAGGTAGATGGGCAGGAGTGCTGTATAAATAGCAAAGACGAAATAATCATTTTTAGAATCTTACAAGAGTTTTTTAGTAATGTTATTAAACATGCTAAAGCCAATAATTTATTCGTAAATTTAAGTTTTCAACCAAACAAACTAGTGGTTTCTGCCAAGGACGACGGCATCGGATTTGACTTGGTTCAAGTTAAGGCAAACGCCGGACTCCTCAATATGAAAAGCAGGGCCGCAATAATCAATTCAACTTTAGAAATAAAGTCCAAAGAAGCTGGAGGCGTATTGTTAACGCTTGAATACCCTTATAAAGAAAATGACCAAACAAACTAAACACAATGTAATTATCGTAGACGATCACTTGCTTTTTGCGGGATCTCTAGAAAAATTAATCGAATCGTTTGACGAGTTCGAAGTGCTTTTTCATGCCAAGAACGGACAAGATTTTCAACAAAAATTAAAAGGTGTCAAAGTTAAGCCCGATGTGGTTTTATTAGATATCAATATGCCGGTCATGGATGGCTTCGAAACCGCCAATTGGCTGTCGTCTTATCGCAAAGATATCAAGGTGCTGGCGCTGTCTATGGACGACGACGAAGATACCATTTTGAGAATGCTACGCTGTGGTGCTAATGGGTATTTACTCAAAGATATTCATCCAGATAAATTGCACGAGGCCTTACTCGAAGTGATGAACAAAGGCTATTATCACTCAGAAAAAGTTGCCTCTACCTTGTTACATTCTTTAAACCCTAACAACGCAAAACCAGAGCATAAACTCAAAGAGAATGAGCGCATATTTATTGGTTTGGCTTGTACAGAAATGACCTATAAAGAGATCGCAGAAAAGATGAATCTTAGCCCTAAAACCATCGATGGTTACCGGCACGAGCTCTTTTCACGTCTGGGCATAAAAAATAGGGTAGGGCTTGTGATTTACGCACTTAAGCACAATTTGTATCAGCTTTAATTGCCGCCTTCCAAAGCGGGTCATTGGGCGCTGGAGCTGTGATTGTAAGCGGCTCTTTTTTGACTGGATGAATAAAAGAAATTTGTCTTGCGTGTAAATCAATTCCTCCACCTTTGTTTGACCTATTTGCGCCGTATTTTAAGTCCCCTTTTATAGGATGTCCTATCGCAGTAAATTGGGCTCTTATTTGATGATGTCTTCCGGTGTGTAATTGTACTTGACAAAAACTATATCGATCTAATATCGCACAGACCTTATAGCTAAGACTCGCTTTTTTGCTATTCGGAACTTCTTTCTTATTGGCGTAAGACTTGTTTTGCTTGGTATTACGCACCATATAATGCGCTAAGGTTTGCTCGCCAGTTTCTATTTTGCCATGCACAATTGCCCAATATGTTTTATCGACCTCTCGGTTAGAAAAAATTGCATTTAGGCGTGTTAAGGCTTTCGAGGTACGGGCAAAAACGACCAAGCCGCTGGTAGGTCGATCCAGTCTATGTACAACCCCCAAAAATACGGCTCCCGGCTTGTTATACTTTTTGGCAATATATTGTTTGCATATTTCGCTAAGCGGAACATCTCCCGTTTTATCACCTTGTACAATGTCGCCAGGCCGTTTGTTTACGGCCAAAATATGATTGTCTTCGTACAGCACCTCAAGGGAGTCTGGGGTAGAATGTAAGGATGCCATCAGAAATTAGAATAATTAGTACTGTTCGTCTTTATTGGGGAAGTCGCCAGATTTAACATCCTGACTATACGAAGTAAAGGCGTTGGTCATCTCTGTATACATATCTAAATAGCGACGTAAAAAACGCGGATTAAATTCGTGGGTCATTCCTAGCATATCGTGCGTTACCAGCACTTGCCCGTCTACTCCGTTACCAGCTCCTATGCCAATAATAGGAATCGAAACACTCTTGGCCACTTCTGCTGCCAAGGCGGCTGGCACCTTTTCTAACACAATGGCATAACAGCCTATTTTTTCTAGCATTAGCGCATCTTCTTTGAGGGTTTGCGCCTCTTGCTCATCTTTGGCTCTTACGGTATAAGTTCCAAATTTATAGATAGATTGCGGTGTTAGCCCTAAATGACCCATCACCGGAATTCCAGCATTTAGAATACGTTTGATCGAGTCTTTCACCTCGCGACCTCCTTCTACTTTTACGGCATGGCCGCCACTTTCTTTCATAATTCTAATGGCAGAACGCAAGGCTTCTTTCGGGTCACTTTGATAAGATCCAAAAGGTAAATCAACCACAACTAGGCTACGATTAATTGCTCTTACAACAGAAGAGGCATGATAAATCATTTGATCCAAGGTAATTGGCAAGGTAGTTTCGTGACCCGCCATGACGTTAGACGCAGAGTCACCCACTAAGATTACGTCTATCCCGGCTTGGTCTACGATTCTGGCCATGGTATAATCATACGCGGTAAGCATAGAGATTTTCTCTCCATTTTTTTTCATGTCTACCAAGGTTTTGGTAGTTATGCGCTTGTACTCCTTCTTTGCAATCGACATGCTGTATAAGTTTAGGCTGTAAATGTACTAATTTTGGAACAAGTTTTATTTACGACTATCTTGCAGTTGAATAAATTTAAATCGCCGTTATGAAACCTTTTATTTTGCTTTTACTACTGTTGTGCTTTTCTACTTCGATTGCACAAGACGAATTTACTAAAGACGATGCAAAAGCCATTATAGACACTTTCTTCGAAGGATTCCACAAGGGAGACACGCTTATGATGACCAAGGTAATGATGCCAGATGTGGTATTGCAAACCGCGTTTACCACTGGCAAAGGAGAAGAAATGGTCGTAACCGATTCTGCAGACAAATTATTAGAAGCTATCGCCAACAGACCTTCAGAACAAAAATGGGACGAACGCTTGTTGTCTTATGAAGTTCAGATCGATGGCAATCTAGCCCATGTCTGGACGCCCTACGAGTTTTACGTAAACGGAAACTTTAGCCATTGCGGTGCCAATGCTTTTACGCTGGCAAAAACCAGCGAAGGCTTTAAAATCTTGCACTTAATAGACTCTCGCAGACGCGCTAGTTGTAAAACCGATTAATCTTTAATCATTCCTTGTCCTTCAACCCAAGGAGCTCCAGTTTTCTTTAGTTCATTTTCTAATATTGGCAGTGTCGTCTCTACCATAGGCACAAGCTTGGCCTTTACCTTTTTAAGCTGACTCTGCACGCGACTTAACAAGCCTTTGTGCTCTTCTGTAGGCCCGTAAGTGTTACTTAATGCCCGCCATCCTAAAGAGTTGCCCTCACTGGCTGTTGGGTTAGAACGTTCCCCAATCTCGCCTTTTATTGAGTTACCATAAAGCTCTTTTTGAATATCTAACAATGCAAGCTTTGCATCGTTTAGCCTTTTGTACAGGTCATTAGAAGGCGTTGTTGCTTTATTTAAAGCTCTTAACATCGCATCGACAGTTTGTGTACTATTGGACAGCGCAATATTGGTCGCCGTTAAATCTTGTTGAAACGCAAAAACCGCTTCTCTAAAATCGTCCATTTCTTTAAACGACTTTCTAGGTAAGGAACCTTCAAAGAGCGGCGTAACGTTAAACGACTCAGGGCCATGTAAGACTGTGTTTACGCCATCTACGCGTTTTTCTAAGGTTACTGTATACTGCCCAGGGGTAACCATGATTCCGCCTCCGCCAAAACCGCGACGTCCTCCTGGGGCTTGTAATCGCTCTCCACTTTTGCTAGGATAACTCAAATTCCAACTCACACGGTTAAATCCTTTTTTGTTTTTGCCATTAATGGTATTAACAACGTTTCCGTTAGCATCTTTTATAACCAAAACAATAGACGGGCCGTTTTGTCTGCTTTCTTTTTCAAGCGCTTCCCAACCCGGAAACTCGGCATTTCCTTTTTTCTCTTTTTGCTTTCGTTGGTCCTTAATCGATTTAATTTTGTCTGCCATATAATAGGTAAAATTGGCTCCAAAAGGAGGGTTTTTGGCAATCCATTCGGCATCACCTTGACTACCAACTCTATTAGATTGCCTGTACCAATCCACCGTTTTTACAGGGAACAAAGTAGCTTCGCTATTGTTCATGCTCGCACTAAAGTTACGTATGGGAGAGATGTCATCTAAAATAAAAATCCCTCTTCCAAACGAGCCTGCAACCAAGTCGTTTTCTCGTCTTTGGATCGTGATGTCTCTAATTGGAATAGTGGGCATTCCGCCGCCTAGTTCTACCCAATTTTTACCGCCGTTAGTCGTTACATAAACTCCAAACTCTGTGGCGGCAAATAGCAGGTCTTTTTTTACGTGGTCTTGTACCAATCTCCAAATAAGTAGCTTTTTTGGCAAGTCACCATTAATTAATGACCAAGTCTGCCCTTTGTCATTACTTTTAATAATATAGGGCTTATAATCTCCATATTTATGATTGTCTAAAGCTGCATACACCACATTGGCGTCAAACAAATCGGCGCGTACATCGTTAACAAATGGGGTAGTCGGTAATCCTTTTATTCCACCCAAAGAAATTTTTCTCCAATTGGTACCACCATTTTCTGTCACTTGAATAAGCCCATCGTCTGTTCCCGCATAAATAAGACCTTCTTGTTGAGGAGATTCTGCCAGCGAAGTAATCGTATTATAGTTAGACATCGCCGCCAAATCCCATGCGTTGTCCCAGCTTTGCGATTTTCCGTAGTATGGAAAATTCATACGTTCCTGATTCAACGTGAGATCGCTAGAAATTGGCTGCCAGCTATCGCCTCGATTCTCTGACTTCCAAACTCTCTGAGAAGCAAAATATAATCTTTTAGGGTTATGGGAGCTCACTACAATAGGTGCATCCCAATTAAAGCGTTCGTACGGATCTCCTTCCCTCGCCTGCGGCTGAATATATACAGACTCTCTAGTTTTGCTATCGATTCTCCATAACACACCTTGCTGAAACTCTCCATAGGTAATATTAGGGTTACCTGGTTCTGTAGCGGTTTGGGCGCCGTCTGCTCCAAGGGTCTTCCACCAATCTGCGCTAGCGATTCCATCGGAACTAATAGTTCGTGATGGCCCACCATGGGACCCGTTATCTTGAGTTCCGCCATACACATTGTAAAACGGTTCGGCATCGTCTACAGCAATCTTAAAATACTGGGTGATAGGCAAGTTTCTTACATACTTCCAACTATCAGTGTGATCAAAACTTTCGTATAATCCGCCATCGGTTCCTATCAATAAATAGTTAGGATCCGATTTTTTAAAGACCAAGGCATGACTATCGCTATGCTGATTTGATCTTTTCATTCTTGTGAATGTTTTACCGTGATCTGCAGAAATAAGCGCGCTGTTGTTCATAAAAAAGAGCGTCCCTTCACGATGTGGCGAGGCGATAATCTCTTGGTAATAATGTGGTCCGGTACCACCTCCAACGGCGTCGGATTGTTTGGTCCAAGACTCTCCACCATTGGTGCTCATAAAAACGCCACCTTTGGTTCTGTCTAGTTCTATAGCGGCATAAATAACGTCTGAATCAAAAGGCGACATTGCAAGTCCTGTTTTACCAAGATTCGATCCAGGAATTCCTTTTTTTAGTGCCTTCCAGGTTTCCCCTCCATCGGTGCTCTTATGTAGGCCAGATCCAGGGCCTCCTCCTAAATACCCGGCAACTGTTCTGTGTCTTTGCCAAGTGGCGGCATACAAGACATCTGGGTTATTAGGGTCGATAAGTAAGTCTGTAGCGCCAACCCATTCGGCATCACCGAGAGTACGCGTCCATGATTTACCGCCATCGGTTGTTTTAAATACACCGCGGTCTCCACCTTTACTCCATAAAGGACCTTGTGAAGCTACCCAAATAACATTAGAATCTTCTGGATGCACAATAATTTTGGAGAGATGCTCAGAGTTATCCAAGCCCATATTTTTCCATGACTTACCATCGTCATGGCTTACGTAAATTCCATCGCCAAAACCAACATGTCGGCCACCAACATTTTCGCCAGTTCCTACCCAAATGGTATGTGGATTATTCGGGTCTATGGTTACACAACCAACAGAATATACTTTTTGACTATCGAAAATCGGTTTCCAGGTGGTTCCAGAATTGGTCGTTTTCCAAACGCCACCAGATCCTACAGCCACATACCAAATGTTTTCGTTTTCTGGATGAATTGCGATGTCTGCAATTCTTCCAGAGGTCATGGCAGGACCAATATTTCTAAAGGATAAACCACTAAATGGATTTTGAGATTTTTCTTGCGCGTTTAAACTATTGGTAATACTAAACATGAAGACGCATAGCAGCGCATACTTGAAGAGAGATTTCATTTGATGGTGATTTTTGTTGGTTGTTTGCTTGGTCAAATTCTACCTAGTGTAGAGCTGAATCTAAATTTACAAAATTGCAGTTAAACCAAACAACTTTTTTGCAACCGTTTTACAGTCAGCGTACTAACAGTCAGAAAGCGAAACATGAACCGCCAAGCCACCTTCGCTGGTTTCTTTGTACTTATGATTCATGTCTTTGGCGGTTTGCCACATGGTGTCTATCACTTTGTCTAATGGTACCTTTGCATGAAGAGGGTCGCTATCCAAGGCCATTTCGCTGGCGTTAATCGCTTTTATAGCACCCATGGCATTGCGTTCTATACAAGGTATTTGTACTAAGCCTGCGATAGGATCACAGGTGAGCCCTAAATGATGCTCCATGGCTATTTCGCTAGCCATCAATACCTGTTCTGGAGTGCCACCCATGAGTTCTGTAAGTGCTCCTGCTGCCATAGCACTAGATACTCCTATCTCTGCTTGGCAACCTCCCATAGCAGCGCTAATCGTGGCTCCTTTTTTAAAGATGCTCCCTATTTCGCCAGCGACCAGTAAAAATTGTTTTACATCGTCAAAGTTGGCATCATGGTTTTCTATGACCATATAATACATCATGACGGCGGGGATTACACCTGCGCTACCATTTGTCGGAGCGGTAACTACGCGCCCTAGAGAAGCGTTTACTTCGTTAACAGCTAGTGCAAAGCAGCTTACCCATTTTAATATTTCTCTAAACTTTACCTCGGTATCTCTAATCGATGCTATCCATTCCTGCGGATTTGCATAGGCCTTATCACCGATTAACTTTTTGTGAGTGTCAAAAGCACGACGCCTAACATTAAGCCCACCAGGTAAAGTGCCTTCACTATGGCAGCCTTCGTACATCGAGCCTAGCATTACCTCCCAAATTTGTGCTATTCCTTCGTTTATTTCTGAATCGCTTCTAAGAGAACGTTCGTTTTCTAATACTAGCTGAGAGATTGATAGTTGTTGTTGCAGGCAATGGTCAAGCAGTTCTTGCGCTTTTACCACGGGGTGTGGCAAGGCGTTAAAGCTTTTGATTTTTCGCTTAGAGCGTTTGCGTTCTTCCTTAACTACAAAACCGCCACCAATGCTGTAATACTTCTCGCTCACGCTTTTACCTTGTTCTAATTTAGCAACGAATTTAATTCCGTTAGGATGATAGGGTAAAAATTCTCTATCAAAAATAATGTCTGTAGTTGGGTCGAACGCAATAGCCTTTAAACCACTTAACAGTATGGTTTTGGTACGATTAATTTCTTGAATGGTCGGTTCGATTTGGTCGATGTCGAAGGTTATTGGGTCGGCACCAAAAAGCCCTAACTGTACTGCTATATCGGAGGCATGTCCTTTGCCTGTGAGTGAAAGCGATCCATATAAATGAACTTCGACCTTCGTGATTTGATTAAAATTGTTGTTGGCCTGTAGTTGTTCTAACCATCGGTTGGCAGCACGCCAAGGGCCAAGGGTGTGGGAGCTAGAAGGCCCAACCCCAATTTTTAACATGTCAAAAACACTTATGCTTTCCATCAAAAAAAATTAAAGGCCAAATATAGGTTTTTCTTGTCCCTTGGAATGTAAAAAAAGCCTTTCTAATCTTTAAACATGCTGATCCAGCAAGATGGTGTTCCCGTCTGGATCTGTCACAATCATACTGGCTGGCCCGCTTGTAGATTCGTCTGCTTCTGTCGTAATTGCGATTCCTTTTGCTTTTAGGTCTTTCTGAATAGCTCTCACATCGTCAAAGCTATCGAGCTTTTGCGCATTGGCGTCCCAACCTGGATTAAAGGTCATGATGTTATTTTCAAACATCCCCTGGAAGAGCCCAATGATAGAATCTCCGTTTTTTAAAATGAGGTAATTGCTTTCCATGGCACCGGCAAAGACACTAAAGCCTAAGGCTTCGTAAAATTGTTTTGAGGTATTGAGATCTTTAACGCTCAGACTAATCGAAAATACTCCTAAATGCATGCTAATTGATTTTTAGTTGAACTCTAAAATAGGAATAAATTGGGCTAGTTGTGCGCTCAGAAGGGCTTCTTGTATAATTGTGTCAGCAGTAAGGCGTATTAAACTGACAGCCTGTCATAAAATTAGAGCTGGCATAATCATTGTCTTAAACGTCTCGAGTTTAAATGTAAATCAACACTTTTAGAATATATATTATGAGTAAAATCATCGGAATTGACTTAGGAACTACCAACTCGTGTGTAGCCGTAATGGAAGGAAGCGAGCCTACGGTGATTCCTAATGCAGAAGGAAAAAGAACTACTCCCTCTGTCATTGCCTTTGTAGAAGGTGGTGAAATCAAAGTAGGGGACCCTGCCAAAAGACAGGCGGTAACCAACCCTACCAAGACAGTCGCTTCTATCAAGCGATTTATGGGAAACAAATATTCGGAATCTCAAAAAGAGGCCGACCGTGCTGCGTATAAAGTAGTAAAAGGCGACAACGATACCCCAAGAGTAGATATCGATGGTCGTTTGTATACGCCACAAGAATTAAGTGCTATGGTGCTTCAGAAAATGAAGAAAACCGCCGAGGACTATTTAGGAACAAGCGTGAGCGAAGCTGTAATTACAGTACCAGCTTATTTTAACGATTCACAACGTCAAGCTACTAAAGAAGCTGGAGAGATTGCGGGTCTTAAAGTGCGCAGAATCATAAACGAGCCAACCGCAGCAGCACTTGCTTACGGGATGGACAAAAAAGGAACCGATCAAAAAATCGTTGTTTTTGACTTTGGGGGTGGAACACATGATGTGTCTATTCTTGAGTTAGGAGACGGCGTTTTCGAAGTACTTGCTACAGATGGAGATACACACCTTGGTGGAGACGATGTAGATAGCAAGATCATCAATTGGTTGGCAGACGAGTTTAAAGGCGAAGAAGACATGGACCTTAGAAAAGATCCTATGGCGCTTCAGCGTTTAAAAGAAGCGGCAGAAAAAGCCAAAATCGAATTATCGTCAAGTACGCAAACAGAAATCAACTTGCCTTATATCACAGCAACCGCTAGCGGGCCTAAGCACTTAGTGCGCACACTCTCTAGAGCTAAGTTTGAGCAATTGATTGACGATTTAGTAAAAAGAACGATCGAGCCTTGTCAAACAGCTTTAAAAGCTGCAGGCTTGTCTACTAGTGATATTGACGAGATAATCCTTGTAGGAGGTTCTACTCGTATTCCTGCTGTACAGGAGGCTGTAAAAGCTTTCTTTGGCAAAGAGGCGAGTAAAGGAGTTAACCCAGACGAAGTGGTAGCTGTTGGAGCTGCAATTCAAGGTGGAGTATTAACAGGAGATGTAAAGGACGTACTTTTATTAGACGTTACACCACTTTCTCTTGGAATCGAAACTATGGGAAGTGTTATGACCAAGTTAATTGACGCGAACACAACCATTCCTACTAAGAAATCGCAAGTGTTCTCAACAGCTGCAGACAATCAGCCGAGTGTAGAGATTCACGTATTGCAAGGGGAACGCCCAATGGCAGGTGATAACAAAACCATCGGTAGATTCCATTTAGATGGAATTCCACCAGCGCCAAGAGGAACACCTCAAATCGAAGTTACTTTTGACATCGATGCCAATGGTATTATCAAAGTAACCGCAGCCGATAAAGCCACTGGAAAATCGCAAGACATTCGTATCGAAGCCTCTTCTGGTCTTACAGAAGAAGAAATCGAAAAGATGAAGGCAGAAGCAGAGGCTAACGCCGAAGCAGATAAAGCTGCAAAAGAGACTGCAGATAAGATCAACGAAGCCGATGCTATGATCTTCCAAACAGAAAAGCAATTGAGCGAGTTTGGAGACAAGATTAGCGACGACAAAAAAGCGCCAATCGAGGCTGCTTTAGAAGATCTTAAAAAGGCTTTCGAAACTAAAGATGTGGCTACGATTACGCCAGCTTTAGATGCGATAAACGAAGCTTGGAAAGTTGCCAGCGAAGAAATGTACAAAGCACAAGCCGAAGCTCAGCAAAACGGAGCCCCAGGCCCAGATGCTGGTGCAGACGCAGGAGCAGACGAAGGTACAGACGTAGAGGATGTAGACTTTGAAGAAGTAAAGTAGTTTATTTAAACACTATATATTAAAAAACCCCAACCGTATGGTTGGGGTTTTTGTTTTGTGAAATAGCGGTATTAAGCCAATTCTACAATTTCTAGTTCGTACTGATCATCTTTGTCGGGATCTATACTAAAGCTTATAGAACTCACTTGAAAGTCTTCCCAATCGGAAGGGTCGATAGGCCAGCCACCGATTTGCTCGTAGTTTTCATTAAAAACCATGAACGCTGGGTAATTATATTCGTTTTCAGGACCTTGCGCGATTCCACCAAATACAAAAGTGCCATCGCCAAACCTTGCATAAGAAGCTACAATAAAATCGCCTTCAGAAATGCCCTCTTTCGTGGCACTGCCATCTTGCATGAGTTTAGTCCATTTGTTTTTCCCATCTTTAGGAATAGTCATCGTTGCTTTTAAAGGATATGATTGCATAATAGAAAATTTTAGTTTCTATAAATCTACCGCATCAATAATAGTCTGATAAGAGGGTAATTACCTGTTTTTTAGGTTTAAATACAAGCGCTCCACCTTAGCTCTTGCCCAAGGGGTGCGTCGTAAAAATTTTAGGCTAGACTTTATAGAAGGATCTTTTTTAAAGCAGTTGATGTCTATTTTGTGAGCTAAGCCTTCCCAACCATAATCTTCGTGCAATTGCTCTAGCATATCGGCTAGCTTAACTCCGTGCAACGGATTATTTGGCTGCGTATTTTGAGAGGTCTTGTTTTTCATAGCGTATTTAGGTAGCCGCAAGTTACAAAAACGGGATAAGAACCGCTTTTAGCGGCTAAGAGTTAAATATAGCCTACCTTTGCCCAGTCTTTAGAGGCATTAACAAATTACCGCCTCAATTTTCCAAATCACCATATGAAGTTCTCCTCCCTTGGACTCTCCCAAGAATTACTTAAAGCTATTGACCATAAAGGATATTCGACACCGAGTCCTATTCAGCAAAAAGCAATACCCCCCATAAAAGAGGGCCGTGATGTTTTGGCATCGGCTCAAACAGGAACTGGTAAAACCGCTGGTTTTGCGTTGCCTATTTTAGATGCCCTGATCAAATCAAACAAACAACGAAGTAAACATCCACAGGCACTGGTTTTAACCCCAACACGCGAACTTGCAGCACAGGTGGCGCAAGACTTTAAGGATTATTCAAAATTTACCAAGCTCAAGACTATCGTAGTTTTTGGTGGGGTCAATGCAAATCCACAAATTAGATCACTCAGACAAGGAGTCGATATCGTTGTAGCAACCCCAGGAAGATTGCTCGACTTGCATAGCCAAAGGGCGTTTTCTTTTTCTAACATCGACTATTTTGTGCTTGATGAGGCAGATCGTATGCTCGACATGGGCTTTTTAAGAGATATTAATAAGATTTTAGATTTACTGCCCAAACGGCGACAAAACTTGCTGTTCTCTGCTACTTTCTCTAAGGAAATTAAAAAATTGGCAGGTTCGTTTTTGCATAGCCCCATTTTGGTAGAAGCGCATCCAGAAAATTCTACCGTAGAGAAAATAGTGCAACGCATCTATAAGACCAATAAGTCTAAAAAGACCGAGCTGCTTATTCATTTGATCAAAAAGGACAATTGGGAACAGGTGTTGGTTTTTACGCGTACCAAGCACGGCGCCAATAAATTGAGTGTTAAATTGGAGAAAGCGGGAATTAAGTCTGCAGCCATTCACGGTAATAAAAGTCAAGGAGCACGCACAAAAGCCTTAGCAGGATTTAAAAAGGGTACAGTCAGTGTACTCGTGGCCACAGATATCGCGGCGAGAGGCCTCGATATTCCATTGTTGCCGCATGTGGTAAATTACGAGCTTCCAAATGTACCAGAAGATTATGTGCACAGAATTGGTCGTACCGGTAGAGCAGGGGCGAGTGGAGAAGCGATTTCGCTGGTAAGTGTAGACGAAGAAGAATATGTAACTGGAATTGAAAAATTACTTAAAGAGAAACTAGAGTGGACGGTGTTAGAGGGATTCGAACCCACCGAGAAGCTAAAAGATCTACTCGCTATAAAAGCTGCCAACAAGCAACAGCATAATAAAGGACGTAGAAACAGCCAACGTTCTGGTAAGCCAAAGCGTAGTTCTAATCAAAATCCAAAGGCTTCTAAGCGCAATAACTTTAGAAGGAGAAGATAATGGTTGTTGCTTTGTACTGATTTAACAAACTACAATCAATGTTGATCATTGTTGATCATTGCTTATCTAGTTGGACTTGTAATATCTTTTCGAATCGCATATAACGCCTACGAAGACCTCTATAATGATCTTTTAGACTTAGGTTTAAAAATAACAAGTTGCGAATGTGATTTTCGAATTCTTTTTGCCCTAAAACATGAAGGTTGTCATTATTAGCTAAGGCTGTAGTGCCAATAATGGTTTTATATCTTTCAGAAAAACCATCGATGTTTCTACGGCTATAATTTTTGTTGAGGTACGGTATTATCGTGTTGTAATAATCGTTGTTGTAGAGTTCTTCGTTCTTTTTTACAGCCTCGATATGTACAGGCAACTCATAAAGCACGGTGCGTAACGAATCTTCTGTTATTAGGTCTAGTTCGCCATTGCCAATCCCTTCGTTTAAAGCTCCATACCCCAATCGGATGTTATTAAAGTGTAACACGGTACCCAGCAAGCTGTCTAGCCGTCTAGGGTTTTTATCTTGGTAATTATCACCAATCATTTGTATGATTTGGCTAGAGGCATCTGCTCGAATTTCTAGATTCTTCATTTTTCTGTTAAGAATCTTTATGTTAGACTGCACCTCTTTAAACAACCTGACTTCGAAGGCATTAACGGCGTTATTATCTGCCGAATCTTGCACGAGTTGGTCAATTTGTAGGGCGATAAGGATCCCGATTACAACAAGGATGATTTCGCCAAAGGCGTACGACAAATAGCCTAAAATCTTTTTGTTTGCTAGCAGATTCTTCCTGATTCGGTTAAATACTTTTGCCATAGGGAGTCGTTTATTAGTCCGAAGGACTAAAATCCTATAAAAACCGGTTTTATAACAGGGCAGAACTACCTGTTTTTATAAAGTTTTAGACCGTCATAGTAAAGAATAATAAAAACTTACTTACAACTTTTTGCCTTCATGCCATAGATTTAAATGTGCTAGTAGAATTTAGTAACTTCCCTCAAAACACAGCTGTGACTCTGATTCGATATCTATTATTAACCCAAGCAATCCTAGCTTTTTTTGTTGCTGGGGGGATATTTTACCAAAACAAAAATCTAAAGGGAAGTGTGCTTTCATTGTTAACCTTACTGTTTGGGGTGCACATTTTTTTGTTTTTATATGGCACGAGTAGTTTAGAAGTGATCTACCCAAGGTTTTCGGGTTGGTTTTATTTTGAGGTTTCGTTTTTGTTCGGCCCTTTATTGTTTGTGTACTTTGAATGCCTTCTGTTTGATAAGCAAAAATTAGCATGGCGCGATGCCTTGCATTTAATTCCAATAATTGTGTATTGGGTTTTTTATGCAGACGTCCTCTTGCTCGAGGGAGTGAGTCGTTTAGAATATGTGTATCAAAATTTTAATACACGTACCATGATTTGGAACTATTCTCTGGCAGGGCAACTTTGTCTCTACGGAATTGTTCTCCTTTATTTGTTGTACCGCTACAAAAAGCATTTAACCGCAAAGCATTATACGTATGCTATACTGCTGCTAGGCGTGTATGCAACGTCTACTGCCGTTATTACCTATTTGACGGAGTTTGCTCAAGGATGGAGAGATTTTGCATATTATTATTTGGTCAATAACCTGTTTATACTGGCCGTCGGTATCATCCTTTATAAAGACCCACAATTTATTAAACAAATACGCAAAAAGTATCTGAGTTCGGCCTTATCAGAAGAAGATATGCAAAGCATCAAGCAAAAAATTGAAGTAGCTTTTGGCCAAGAAAGCGTGTATTTAAAAAACAATTTAACCATTGATCATTTGAGTGCGATTTTAGACGAACGTTCGTACCATATTTCACAGACGTTCTCTAGCTTTTTGCACGAGAACTTTAACGATTACGTAAACCGTCATCGCATTGCCCATGCAAAAAATCTATTACTGAATCCTAAGTATGCACATTACAAAATAGAGGCAATTGCCTTAGAGTCAGGATTTAACAATAAAGTGACATTCTATAAGGCCTTTACCAAATTTGTCGATGATACGCCAACAGGATTTAAAAGAAAAAGCAGTGTTAAAAAATAATTTCTTACCTACTTACCGACAACTGTTTACCTCTTTCTGTAGATAATTTAGTAGCTTTAAGAGTCACTAAATATTAATTATAACCAATTCATCATGAGACAAATTCGACTTAAAATAGCACCCTATGTACTATTAGTCTCTTTGCTAATAGGAAGCTGTTTTACTGCAAATGCTGCGGTAACGGCTATGCAAGAACAGGATTATACTTCTTATCGCGGATCGGTAATTGGTTACGATAATACCCCTTTGGTGTTCGTGACCCTATTTGTTACTGGTACGAACATAAGTACTATTACCAATACAGAAGGCAACTATCTTTTAAAAGTGCCTAATGAGCATATAAACAGCACCTTAGAGCTTTCTTTATTAGGGTATCAAACAAAGATTATCAAGTTGTCAGAACTCGATAAAGACAAGGCAAAAATAACCATGGAAGTAGAGATAAGTGTGTTAGACGAGGTGAGCATTACTCGTTTTACAGATGCATATGCCTTGGTGAAACAAGTGTTTAAAAAGCGCGCAGATAACACTTTAAATCAGACTACAAAAATGACTGCTTTTTATAGGGAAACCATAAAAAAACGCAAACGTAATGTGAGCCTTACCGAGGCTGTGGTAAACCTTTATAAGCAGCCAAACACCAATAGTATAAAAGATGTTGTCGCCTTGAATAAAGCGCGTAAAAGCACAGATTACAAGCGTTTAGACACCATTGCGGTCAAACTGCAAGGCGGGCCATTCTCTACCTTGTATTTAGACGTGATGAAGTATCCAGAGTATATTTTTACAGAATCTACTTTTGATTTGTATGATTTTTCTCTTAGTAAAGCATCTACTATTAACGAGCGACCCGTATATGTGATAGAGTTTAAGCAAAAGGACATAATTTTTGAGCCTCTTTATTATGGCAAACTCTTTATAGACACAGAGACGTTGGCTTTATCTAGTGCCGTGTATCAGCTCAATTTGTCAAACAAAAAATTGGCCAGTGAGCTATTTGTTAAACGCAAACCTGGAGATGTCGAGGTGACCCCCGTAAGTGCCAATTATCGGGTAGATTATCGAGAACGCAACGGCCGTTGGTTTTATGGTTATGGCAGCGTAGATATTTCTTTTAGAATCAATAAAAAACGCAAACTTTTTAATTCTGTATATACGCTTAACAGCGAAATGGCCATTACCGATTGGGAAGTGGTTTCCCGACAAGACATCGTAAAACCCAAAGACAGAATGCGTCCAACTATGGTGATTAGCGACGAGATTTCTGGATTTTCTGACCCTGATTTTTGGGGCGCTTATAACGTAATTGAACCAGAGAAATCTATAGAAAATGCTATTGGAAAAATTCAGAAGCAGCTCAAAAGGCAGAAAGGGTAAAAAACCAGCTTCAATCATTATTATTTAAAAGACCCCGGCTTCTCTACGCAGCACGGGGTCTTAACTAAAAACTAAAAAAGTCTAGCGGAAATTATTAGTATTGTTATTCTTTAACCCAGTTTAAATTGTCGTCGTTTTCTTGAATTTCTCGACCATAACTTAGTTTGTGTTCACGCCGTAAGATGTTGCCATTGATATCTTCTATAATAACCTTAATTGTAAAAATACCCCACGTCCAAATCGTGAGCATACAATTGGTATTATTTAAACTTCGTTCTACTTTTTGAACAGGATTAGAAAAGGTTTTATGCAATACATAGGTCGTGCTTTTAACAAAAGCTAGGTCATTGCCAGTTAAATAGATATGCACCTTATACATATTATTGGCCTTTGTACCTCGTGTCTTTTTATAGTAGACATTGGTCATGCCTTTACGTAAAAGTTGATTAGGATTCACTATCGAATCTTTTACTTGAATGTCGTATGTGGCAGTCTTTATCATGCTTCTAGTGTTCTACTTCGCCTAAATTTAAATCTGGTGCTGCTTCGATATCGGTTTCGACGGGCTCAAAATCATCACCCCCTTGCGATGCTTCTCCATACGTTAACACAGTAGGAGAGGCCCCACGAGCCGCCGATTCTCCAAAATAATAGCCAATGATCGAACCTAATAATCCGCCTAGCGAGGCTATTACAAGCTGAAGCGCTTCTAGCTTTTCGTCAAAGTTAGATCCTGCCGCCATGGAATATATAATAAGCCCTGTAAATATAATCACTATTATCAAGGCTAATAAGTGTTTAAAATCGTTGATCAGATTGGTAAAAAAAACACTAATCACATAGGTAATCCCATTTAAATGATCGCTTTCTTGGGATTCCGTTTTATAACGCCCCCATCTAAAAATACGCGCCATCCAATTGAGGGCACCGATAATAGAGAAAATAATAATGATAAAAACGACAATCCCAATATAGTTGTCACCTAAGTATTCGAGAAGACTTTTCATGGCAGGCTTATTACGTTATAATTTTACTACCCAAAGTTTACAGATTCTAAAGGATACTTACAATAGGATTTTTCCTGTTTTATCGCAAAAAAAATGTGGCTCAATGGAGAGCCACATCCTTATAATAGGGGAGTTTGTCAGGTATCTACCTCACAAATTTCAATTGTCAAGATATTAAAAATGCTTGATTCTTAACCGATTAAATGAATTTCTGTAAAGTCTTTAGGCACTACCAGACTATCGCCATTTGGTGTATAACTCGTGTCTAATTGGTTGTCTATCTCTACGGCGGTAACCTTAAAAGGAAGTCCTTTAAGATTCAGTTTAATAGTGTCGTAACTAGTAATAAATGTTCCTTCTTTATGTTGCTGTAGAATCAATTCATCTTTTTTACCGGTAAGCTTAAAGCTAAGCAGACTAAAACGGCCTTTTTTATAATCGTAACCGTCCTGTGCGTCTTCGTACACCTTAGAGCGTTCTTTACCTAGTTTAAAGTATACATCGAGTTCGAGTTGTTCTATTACTTTTTCGCCTACGTACTGTTGAATAGGATATTTAGGAATGATAGCTCCTTCTTTATAAAAGATGGGAATCTGATGCAAATTGGCATCGGTCCAAATTTCTTTTCCGCCTTCTACTAGTTCTCCTGTCCAATGGTTATACCAATTACCTTGTGGAATATACAAGCGTCTTCCTACCGAATTTGGTTCTAATATTGGACACACCAAAATGTGATTCCCAAAGATAAATTCGTCTGTTCTATAAAGTGTCTGGGCATCTGTTTGATCAAAATATACCAACGGTTTTATCATCGGAATTCCTTTGGTGGCATATTCCCAGAACATAGTGTATAAATAGGGTAGCAGCTGGTATCGCATTTCTATAAAGGCTCTGGTCACATCGGTAATTTCTGGATCAAACGACCAGGGTTCTTGGTCGCCATGATCTCCAGAAGAATGCGTCCTACAAAATGGATGAAACACTCCTAGCTGAATCCATCTACAATATAATTCGCCGTTAGGCTGTTCTGCAAAACCGCCAATATCGGTACCAATAAACGACATGCCCGAAAGACACATGCGTTGTATTTGTTGATTGGCGATCCATAAATGCTCCCAAGAAGCTACATTATCTCCAGTCCAAGAAGAACAATAACGTTGAGATCCCGAATAGGCTGCCCTAGTTATAATAAAAGGGCGTTTTGGGTACATAAACTTTTTAACACCCTCGTAAGTAGCCCGTGCCATCTGCATTCCGTACACATTGTGTGCTTTGCGATGGCTACAAGGGTGACCGTCATAATCGTGGCGCACATCTAGTGGAAACGTTTTGGTTGGAACCTCCATCACCGCTGGCTCGTTCATATCGTTCCATACTCCTTTAACCCCCATTTCGCCAATTAAATCATGATATAATTCTGCCCACCAGGCTCTCACTTTAGGGTTGGTAAAGTCCGGAAAATTACATTCTCCTGGCCACACTTTTCCTTTCATCAAAGGGCCATCTGCGCGCTTACAAAAATAATCGTTCTCAAGGGCCTCGTTATAAATATCGTAGTCTTTGTCTACTTTGATTCCTGGGTCTATAATCACCACGGTTTTAAACCCGTCTTCTTCTAACTCTTGAATCATTTTTTTAGGCTCCGGAAAATAGTCGTTGTTCCAAGTAAAGCACCTAAAGCCGTCCATATAATCAATATCCAGATAGATCGCATCACAAGGAATCTTTAAGTCTCTAAACTTTTTAGTGATTTCTCTCACATTGCTCTCTGGATAGTAGCTCCACTTACACTGATGATATCCCAATGCCCATAGGGGCGGCATTTCTGGCTTGCCAGTTAGGTCTGTATACTTAGTAACCACACGCTCCATGGTGGGGCCGTAAATAAAATAATAGTTCATCTCGCCACCGTGTGCCCAAAAGCTGGTCACATTGCGACGCTCATGGCAAAAGTCAAAAAAGGTCTTAAAGGTGTTGTCAAAAAATATTCCGTAGGCATTTTCGTCATGAAGACTAATATAAAACGGCACTGCCTTATAAAGCGGGTCTCTATCCTTGCCAAAGGCGTACTCGTCGGTCACCCAATTTGCTACACGCTTGCCTTTTAGATTTAGATGCATGGGTTTGTCGCCCAAACCATAAAAGCACTCCATCTTGAGAGAATGCTTACTCATTTTTACGATATCACTGCCGTGTTCATAGCTGTATTCCCAATGAAAGCCATCTTCGTCTTGATTAATCAATACACCTTCTCGGTTATAAATAGACTTCTTTAAGGTCTTTTTATCGATCTTTAGAACAAGCTTAGAAGTGGTAATTACGTGCGTGTCTTTTTCTTCTTCATGCGTGAGTTCGTTATAACCATGGGTAGCATTTTCGTCTATGGCATACGAGAAGTCTGGTTGTAAGTTGCCTTCTGTGGCATATCGAAACCTAAACATGCTATCTCGAACAACCGTAATCTCAAGGAGTACGTCGTTATGTGTGGTGATGGTAAATTTATCTGCCTTTTTTTTAAAGGATTTGATTACATCTGGAAATTGATTTCCCTTTTGTTCGAGTTCTGTGTTTGTGATCATAGGTGACTACACGTATTATATTTTGCCTAATGGCTTATTTTTTTGATTGAATTCTTTTTAAGATTTTAACCCCTAAAGGTGGCAATGTTATCGTGATGGATTGCTCGTAACCTTGCCACGCAATATTTTGCGCTTTAGGGCGAGTCTTACTAACCACACCGGATCCGCCAAAAGCAACTGCATCCGAATTAAAAACCTCTCTATAGCTGCCAGAATGCGGCACACCAATGCGGTAATCGTCTCGTACAATAGGTGTCATATTGCACACGATTATCAGATCGTCTTTGGAGTCGTTTCCTTTGCGAATAAAGGCGGTTACAGAGTTTTCTGAATCGTTATAATCAATCCATTGATAACCTTCGCTGCTGAATTGCTTTTCGTATAAGGCTGGCTCGTTACGATACAGTTGATTCAGGGCTGCCACATAGGTTTGTATGTTTTTATGATCGGCATGTTCGGTTAAGTGCCAATCCAAACTCTTTTCAAAATCCCATTCACCCCATTGTCCAAATTCGCCTCCCATAAATAAGAGTTTGGCTCCGGGGTGGGTAAACATATTGCCATACAATAATCTTAGATTCGCAAAGCGCTGCCAGGTATCGCCAGGCATTCTATCCAAAATTGATTTTTTGCCATACACCACTTCGTCATGACTCAAAGGGAGCATAAAGTTTTCTGTAAAGGCATAGGTAAGACTAAAAGTAATATCGTTTTGGTGGTGCTTTCTGTAAATTGGCTCTTTTTTAAAGTACTCCAGCGTGTCGTGCATCCAACCCATCATCCATTTCATTCCAAAGCCTAAGCCTCCTAAATAGGTAGGTTTAGAAACCATAGGGAAAGAAGTAGACTCTTCTGCAATCGTTTGTACCCCTGTAAAATTACCATAGACGGCTTCGTTGAGTTCTTTTAAGAAAGACACAGCGTCTAGGTTTTCTCTCCCGCCAAATTCGTTAGGCTCCCACTCGCCATCTTCACGAGAATAATCAAGGTACAACATAGAGGCAACGGCGTCTACGCGCAAACCGTCTACATGAAAAGCATCTAACCAAAACAAGGCGTTGCTTATCAAAAAGGCGCGCACTTCGTTTCTTCCATAGTTAAAAATCAAGCTCTTCCAGTCTGGGTGATACCCTTTGCGCTTGTCTGGGTGCTCGTATAAATTAGAACCGTCAAAAAAGCCTAAGCCGTGCGCATCTTCTGGGAAATGTGAAGGCACCCAATCCAGAATTACTCCAATTCCTGCATTGTGCATAGCATCGATTAAAAACATCAAGTCTTCTGGCTTACCAAATTTAGAACTGGCTGCAAAATAACCGGTGAGTTGATATCCCCAAGATGGGTCGTAGGGATATTCCATTATAGGCATAAACTCTACATGTGTAAAGTTCATTTTTTTAACATAAGCCACTAAGTCTTTGGCCAGTTCGTGATAGGTGAGTGGTCTATTTTCTTGCTCATTAAAACGCCATGAACCTAAGTGTACTTCGTACACAGAATACGGTTTGTCTAATGCGTTGTGGTTCTCACGAGTTTGCATCCACTTTTTGTCCTTCCAATTATAAGGCATATCCCAAACGATCGAAGCGGTTTTAGGTGGTAATTCTGCCCGATAGGCAAAAGGGTCTGCTTTTTCTGTTTTAATATCGTTGTGATGCGAATGAATTTTGTATTTATACGTTGCACCCTTTTCTACGCCAGGAACAAATCCCTCCCAGATACCAGAACTGTCCCAACGTGTGTTAAGCGGGTGTTCACCTTCAATCCAATAATTAAAATCGCCAATCACAGAAACGGCTTTAGCACTGGGCGCCCATACTGCAAAATATACCCCTTGCACACCATTGACAGTTATAACTTTTGAACCTAATTTTTCGTATAATTTAAAGTGCTTACCCGCCTTAAATAATTCGATGTCAAACTCTGTAAAAAGGCTATGTACCTGTACGTTACTCATTTTATAGTTCTTTCATTATAGAGGCAATTCCTTCTAGAGGAATCACTGCCCAACGCGGCCTGGCGTTTAGTTCGTATCCTAGTTCGTACACAGCCTTTTCGAGCATGGTATATTTTAATAAAAAGTTGCGCTCTTCTTCATAGCCAATATTGATGTTGGCATCTCTGATGAGTTTGACATAAGTATCCATAAACACTCCGGTGATATATCTAAATAATATTTCGCCTGCCTTAAAAAGCTGTTCTTGAGATTGTGAATAATGCTCTCCCTCATTAAAGATTGTAGCGTAGATCGCATAGTGATACGATCTAAACAGACCAGCGACGTCTTTTACAGGAGGTTGTTTTACTTTTCTGTCACGAATGGTACTTTCCGGTTCTCCCTCAAAGTCCAATATGTAAAAATCGCCATCTTTCACCAAGATTTGGCCTAAATGATAATCGCCATGAACCCGAAGCCGTTCGCTTTTAAACTTGGTCCAATTAAAGCTCATAAATCGCTTTCTTATCTCGTTTTTTTCTGCCAGAAATCTATTGGCTAGTTCCAACGCCAAACCGTCAAGTTTGTGTAGGTTGTTTTCTAATGTATTAAGACGATTCTGAAACTGATACAACAAACGATTCTTAAGCCAAACCTCGTAATCTCCATTAAAACGTTCTGGGGTAAAGGCCGTCTCTTCAAATTCGGAGCCTAAACAAATATGCATTTCTGCGGTGCGTTTGGCCAGTTGTTGTACTTCTAAAAACAAACTCAGACCTGCCCAATCAATAATCTGCGGCGGCACGTCTGCTATGGTCAAACGTTCTAAAAGCGGGGTTTCTGGGAGTGCATTGATGTTGATGTTCTTATCGTCGAGATTTTTAAAAACGGTATGTAATTTTTTTAGAGAATACTCCCAGGCATCACCTTCGTTAGGCACGAGCTCCTGCATTAAGGCAATGGTAATGATAAGATTTTCTGAATCGATCAAATTGATACTGCCTCGATAGGCAGGAGTATGCGTAAATCCTTTTTTGTCTGACAAAAATCGAGACATTTCGTAATCTGGATTTTTGGTCGAGTAAATACGTCTAAAAAACTTCATAACCAGCGACTCATTGATCACCACAGAGGTATTGCTCTGTTCCATGCCCATAAGCCGTGACGATTTGTATTCGTTCTCTGTAAACGATTCTCCTTTGTGATACTGAACTCGAGTGGTGTCGTTTGGCACCGCATTTAATATGCGCTCAAAAACCAATTTTCTAAAGGCTTCCAAATTGATCGCATCTATCAAATAACCTTTTTTACCTTCTAAATTAAGAGACATAATCCTGTCTTCTTTGGCAAACTTTTCGTCTGACACAAAGGCGATTGGCATAAAATAGTGCTGGTAAAATGCCTCTTCAAAATTTACTTCTAACAAAAGCCCATAATACACTTCGCCATGTTGCTGAATTCTAAAGTATTCAGTAAGGTCTATATATTTAAGTTTAGACGATTTTCCTCCGTACCAGCGTTGTTTAACGATATATTTTTCTAATACCTCAGACAAAAACATTTTAATAAAATTGGGGTCGTCCATAAGGGCTTCCCATGCTACATTTATAGTAGCGCCGCCATTTAAATTAGTGTCTTTGGTTGCTTTTGCCATATTATTTAGAGATTTTAAAAAGATGGAAAGGCAAGGCGGGATGTAGCTCGATAAAGTTCCATTCTTTATCCCACAAATAGCTGCTGTCTGTGATTACGTCACGTACTCTAATTTGATGTCCGGCAGTAACGCCCATCTTGTCTAAGGGTAGTTTTACCCAACCGTTTTGAGTGTAATGAGGATCCAAATTAACGACCATTAACGTTTCGCAACTGCCTTGATCATCGTATTTATAAAAGGCAAGTAAATGCTCATTTTCGACTTCTAAAAATTCGATGTTATTGGTTTGCTGTAAAGAAGCATGATCGCGTCTGGCTTGATTTATTCTGGTAATAAGCGTAGTCACTTTGTTTTTAGCTTCCCAATCCCAATGGCGTACTTCGTATTTTTCTGAATCCATATATTCTTCCTTTCCAGGAAGCGCATCGCCTTGCATAAACTCGAATACGGGGCCATAAATACCGGTATTAGAGCTTAAGGTAGCAGCCATAAAATAACGCTGTAAGTGAATCGCTTCGTTCCCACTTTGCAAAGCCCATGGGTTTATATCCGGGGTGTTAGGCCAAAAATTGGGTCTAAAAAAGTAGCGCTGGTCTGTTTTGGTGAGTTCTTCTACATACTCGATTAACTCCTGTTTACTATTCCGCCAGGTATAATAAGTATAAGACTGCGTAAAACCGCGCTTGGCCAATTGATGCATAATCGCAGGGCGTGTAAAGGCCTCTGATAAGAACAGCACATCTGGATGCTTCTTTTTTACTTCTGCGATGAGCCAACCCCAAAACATAAAGGGTTTGGTGTGCGGGTTGTCTACTCTAAAGATGTTGATTCCACATTCTTCTATCCAAAATAGGGCAGTGGCCAGCATTTCGTCCCAAAGGTTCTTCCAGTCTTCGCTTTCGAAGTAGATGGGTAATATATCTTGATATTTTTTTGGTGGATTCTCTGCATACTGCACACTTCCATCGGGTCGCCATTTAAACCACGCTGGATTAGACTTTACCCAAGGATGGTCTGGAGCGGCTTGTAAGGCAAAATCCATCGCTATTTCTATGCCTTGATCTTTGGCCTTTTTTACCAAGGACTTAAAATCTTCTAGGCTCCCTAATTCTGGATGAATTTCTTTATGTCCGCCTTTGGCAGAACCGATTCCCCATGGCGAACCTACATCACCGCTCGCGGCAGTGGTACTATTGTTTTTACCTTTTCTGTTTACCTCGCCAATAGGATGTACGGGAGGGAAATACAGTACATCAAAGCCCATGTCAGAAATCCTGGGTAAAAGCGCCTCACAATCCTTAAAGGTACCATGAGTCCCTTCTTTTTTAGAGGCAGAACGCGGGAAAAATTCGTACCAAGTACTGAATCTTGCCTTGGTGCGATCACAGTACAAAGGCAAAATCGCAGATTCGTTTTTAAGAAGCTTAGCAGGGCTATCGATAAAGATTTGATGTAATTCTGCAGAAACCGCTTTTTTGACAGCTTCATTGTATAGTTTAGGATTCTTAAAAGAATCAATAAGCGTGGTGAGATATTTTTTCTGAGCCGCTTTAGACTCATTAAGCAATGGAGTTAAGTAGGTAACACCCTCTAATAATTCGGAGGTGACGGTTTGACCATCTTCTAGTTTTCTACTAAGACCGTGTTGCCAGTTTAGCGCATAATCTACCCAAGCTTCGATTTTATACTCATACTTGCCTTGTTTAGAAGTCGTGAACGAAGCATGCCAGCTATCGTTCATGCCCGATTGCATTCTAACCTCTTTAAATACACGCTCGTTTTCGTGCTTGTATAACAACGAACTCGCTATTACATCGTGCCCGTCTGTAATTACGGTGGCAGCCACAGAAATTTGTTCGCCCACTACGGTTTTAACAGCATGGATTCCTCCATCTATAAAGGGGCTAATTTGTTCAATAATAACACGGCTTTGATTACGCATTTACTCCAGTTGATTAATTGGTTGTAAAGATACGCATCCCTGCAAATTTTGCTCTCTATTAGCCTGAAAAACAGTCTAATTAACTACGCAAACGTTTTCGCAAATAGCGGTATTTTAGAGTAAACTAGTCGATACGTTCGAATAAGGCTGAACGACCAAAAATTGAGATGCCAATATAGCCTCTAACTTTCAGGTTTCCATCGCTAAGCCACATTTTTGACTTATACGTATTGCCGGTTTTTGGATCGTAAATGGTGCCCCTGGTCCATTGATCGTCTTCGAAGGTAAAATCTTTAAGAAAAACCATACCTAATAGATTTCTTCCCTTTTCTTTAGGATCGGGGTTCAAGGTATCCTTGCCAGAACGAGTGAGCCAGATAGTTTTGCCAAAGTAGAACGAATTTTCTTTGTAGATTTCGATTTTGGCATCCTTATCGGGTGTCCAATAGGTTCCTATAACGGCATCGGCCAAGTTAGGCCCTTGACCAAAAATTGGGCTCCATACGAGAAAACATGCTGTAAGGAAACCAAAACGTATGGCTTTAGTTAGATTATTGATAGGAGTATATTCTTTCTTCGATTCCGCGTAAGCTGTCATTTTCATAGATACCACGTTTAGTCCATCTACCTAACGAATCCTTACTCAGTGTTTTATAAAAACTCGTATAACGTTTTCCGGTTTGGGCATCGATATAGACGTAACCGAGCTCGTTTTGCCCTTCGTCAAAAAGGTATTCGTATTGCCATCTGACCACACCCATATTGTCTTTAAACCCGTCTTTGCGCACTTTACCACCATCTTCGTATATGGAATAGCCGTCGTATAAAGCGGCAGCACTCTGGGCATCGTATGCCACATATTTAAGCCTTCTGCCTACCGAATCGATTTCGTATTTATAAGTGATTTTATTTACGCCTCCTTCATAATATTTAGAGCCGATTTTAAAGTCTTTATCGTTGTATTCATACACATCGCGCCATTGTGGTGTGCCATCTATATTGTAATAGATATTACTCTCTTCTCTTCCTAGCGCATCGTAGGTAACGCTTTGCATTTGCTGCAGGGTGTCTTGAACTATTTCGCCTTCTGAATCTTTTACCGAATACCCTTTGGTAATCATTTCGATAAGTACAGGCCCTTCTAATCTTACCTGCGCAGGGTTAGACTGCTGAGTCTGCTCTTTGCAAGCACTCATTATTAGTCCTAAAAGACACGCAAAAAGTAATATTCGATTCATAGTATTATAAAGTTAAATTCAATTCAGGATATTCATAAACCTCTGTAACCTCTGGAACATTCCCAATATATGCTTTTCCGCGTAAGCGTTCTACAGTATGAGCTTTTAAAGGGATGTTTTTTAAGGACGCTAAAATATCGTTTAACAACTCGGGTTGTGTACTACCCGTTTGCAACCAACGCATAGCTTGTTGCTCATCTTTTAAGATTAGGGGCATGCGAGGTTCTTTTAATTTTGGGTTGTTATGAATTTTTGCCATCATCGCATTTCCTTTGGTGGTCACAATGGCAAAGGAGGTGATTATTTCGCCGGTTTCTGGAGAGGCCCATTCACTCCAGATCGCTGCTAGACATAGTGGCTCGCCATCTTCGCTAGAAACATAAAAAGGATAGGTTTTGCCTTGATCGTGATGATGTTCAAAAAAACCATCGACATAAATAAGGCAGCGTTTATCTTGGGCTGCATCTCTAAAGGAAGGTTTTTCTAGAAGCGTTTCTAGGCGTGCGTTTATGGTGCTGTTCCAAAGCTTAGATTTTTGCTCTTGCGAGCGCACCCAATGCGGAACTAATCCCCACTGTGCGATTAAGGGCATCTCGGGGTTTTGAGAAGGGTACACTAACACTTTAGGGTGCGAAAACCCACTGGCATGATGCAATGGTACATCTAAATATGGTAACAGTTTTTGCTCTATTTCTAGTATAGCCGCCACATTGTTGTAGCGCTTGGCTCTCTTTAGCTGGGCTTCTAAACTTGCTTTAATATCGTAACACATAGTTATTGATTCGAATGAGTACGTAAATATTGAGCTGCACCCGCGTTAAGTCCAAAATCCCAATTAGAGATAAAACCTTGCACGGTGTTGCCTGTAAACAAGAACGCGATTTGCTCACAAAAAGCATGCGCCTTTTTATAATAGTCTAACAGGCTCGAATGCACAGGGTTTAAACCCAATTGATTACACCAATCCAAAAAATCACTTGACTCTCTAACTTGAACCAAACTTTGAAGACTCAACTCAAAGAGCAACAACTGATTATTGCGCTTTACATCTTCGTATTCGTCGTCTAGAAAGACATCAAAACTATAGCGCTTTAGCCTTAGATTACATGGGACAAGAGCACCAAATTCGGGGTAATGAACTTGCAATAAGGTGCAGTGGCAATCATGCTCCAAAACGAAGGATTCTAACTGGGTGATCTCGGGATACAATATAGTTTGTCTTATAGCCTAAAGATACAACGAATCAACAAAAAATGATTGCGCTGTTACTTAACAAATTTGATGTAGTCTACTTCTAGCAAAAACTTGCCCGCTCGTTTTTCGTTGGTAATAAAACCAAGTCTAATTACATCTTTGTACATTTCTTGAGGTAGTTTATCGCCTGTTTTTTTGCCAACCACGACTTCGTTAAAGTCCGAAAGCTTAAACACTTTTGTAATCCATTCTCCTTCTGAATCGAGAATTGGCGCTCTATACACCGGACGATACCAAACTTTACTAGTGGCCAAATTAAACGCAAAATCATATCCGGTGGCTTTGTATTTAATTTCTACCGCGCTAAAGTCGCTCAAATCATAAGTCTCAAAAGGGCTACGAATAGAAGAAAAGCCACCGTTATTTTGCAATGACACTTCGCCTTTAAAAATAAAGCTGTCTTCGTTAAAGCCCACCTGTGACTCGGAAAGACCGCCCATGACTCCGTCATTGATTACGTACCAATCGGTTTGATTATGTAAGCTTCCAAAATTTATTTTCATAATACTATCGGCTGTGCCTAAGATCATAAGTGTGGCGACAAGCAGTTTCATAGTTATTAATTTTTTTACAAAGGTACGCTCGAAGCCTGCGCAAGTTTGTTCTTTAATAAAACTTTAGCGTAGTTGTTTAACCTTTAAACATAAGCTTTAGCGCACCAAAGAAAAGAAACCCGAATACATTGCTCCATCGAGAGTTTGTGCCTTGTACCAATACCCAGAAGCTGGTAATGGATTGTTATTGTAGCGCCCGTTCCAACCTACCGAATTGGCAGGAAAACTCGCTAGCAGTTTTCCATAGCGATCAAAAACAGCAATGTTTACAATCTGCAAAGGATCCTCTAGTGGCGGAACATATTGCCAAAAGTCATTAATACCATCGCCATTTGGGCTAAAGTATGGAGGGAAACCAGTAGGCGGAAAAGCAAGCCTAAAGGCCCTTTGGGCGATTCCGCAGCCGTTTTTATCGCGCACATACATGATGTACGACCCTTCTTCTAAACCTGTAAAGATTGGGACGTCTTGATAAGGACCATCAGGTGAGAGTGAAAACTCGTAGTCGCCAGCCCCAGAGACCTGTGCCTCGACGCTAAACAGCCTGTCGATTTCTTCGATTCTTAAAAAATCGATAGTTGCTAGTTCTGAGCTCACTACAGTAAATTCTTTGGTTGACGAGCATTCGATTTCTATGCCTGCCTGGTCGGTAATTATATAGGCCTCATAGCGATACAAACCTTCTTCTGCAATATCTACAAAAGATTCTTCAGAGAGCAAAAGCTCGTCACCTGTGGCAGTTATCTGATACCATCTAAACCCATCTGCCGTATCTGGGCTGTTAATTCTTGTTGGCAGCTCGTTTTCGCAAATACCTAATACATCGGGCAAAAGCAACACGGGATATAAATCTACTAGTTCGCCTGTGTCGGGGTCAAAAAATGGCCCGCAACCGCGTATGGTCGAAAACGATTCTTGCCCGCAATCTTGAGCTTGTCCTGCATCGTTAAAAGGGATGATAGTAATAAAGTAAGTGTTGTTAGGCTCGAAGTTGAGGACAAAGGTTGAGTTGGTAAAAAACACCCCACCGTCGAGTATATCATTTACAAATGGAGACCGCCCGATATTGACGATATAACCAGTGGCTCCAGGAACCGCAACCCATTCAATGAAAGGGGAGAGGGCTACATTAATGGCTCCATCCAGCGGCGTTATAAGCATGGTACAGCCTGGTGGGTCGCCTAAATCGCCGGTGGTAAAAGATTCTTCTGAGCAACCTAAAGCGTTCCCGTTTTCGTTATACGGAATCACGCGCACATAAATTTGAGTAGCTGGCGGAAAATCTGCCGCAGGATTAAAACTAAGCGTATTGCCAACATCTAGATTGTTTTCTATGTCGCCCAAACCTGGAGCGGTTCCGAGGATGATTCTATAACCTGTGGCTCTGGGAGCATAAGACCAACTAATATTGGCACCAACATTTACATCGATAGCGCCATTTATTGGGGAGCTTATTGCGGTACAATCTGGAGGATTGGTTTCGTTTCTTGTCGTAAAAGCAATACTCGGGCAGTCTATGTCTGGCTGGTCAAAAAAGAACAAGGTTATGGTCACGTAAATCTGAGTGCTTTCTGGGAGTCCTAAAGGCGGCGTAAAGCTAGTATCGCTTCCCACAGGCTGATTGCTTACTATATCTCCAGCCCCTGGAGACGTACCAATGCTAATCACATATCCTGTAACCCCAATTACTTCATCCCAAGAAATGCTGGTATCTACAGGAACATTGGTTGCACCTGCAGTTGGCCCGGTTAACAATGGACATTCTTGCGCCTGCGCCATGGCACCTAATGTGAGCAATAGTATGAGTAGCGCGGTTCTCATTTGGTTAATTAATGATATGAGGTGAAGGAGTATACCTTAGTTTTCTTTGCATTGCCTACCAATAAAGCTTATCGTCTGATCTCCTTTGATAAATGTAGATTTAAAAGAAAAGCAGTCTGCTTCACGGTCTAATAGTTCGATTAAGACCCCGTTGTTGTCGTTAATCAAAATCTGGGTATCACTTAAGGTACCTCTAGAGGCATCAAACCAGATGCGATAGCTACAGTCGTCTATCCATTGCAGCAGACCATACTGCGGCTTTTGGTTGTTCTCTTTTACAACTCCTTTTGGGCTGCCAATGATCGTTTCTATTTGCTCTGTGGTGGTTCTAACCACGCGATACGAGATAGGAAGATCGTCTGACGGCGGAATATAAAAACTACCCGTTCTAAAGTCTCTACAGTCGGTCTCTTGCCCATAGGTAGAAGTTGTCATTATTGAGCATAGCAACACAAAGATCACTCTGGAATAACCCAATTTAGAAAAAGCACGTGAAGTTAGGATAGCAATGATTTTTTCAATTTTTTTTAAAGATAAATAAATTCTTATAAGGATACGTTAAAATCAATTGGGGGTTAAGAATATTTATCCCACTTGATAAATACGAATATTTAGGTCTAAATATTACGATCTAATAGCTCTTGAAACCTCTCAACAAATTGTCCTTTATGAATTCCGTCTACCAGGCCATGATGTGCGTGTATCGAGCAGGATATTAATCTCTTTTGTTGCTGAATCGTTATTTTTCCGAAGGAAATTTTAGGGCAACTATCCCTAAAGTCTAACGAACGCGCATGTGACAAGCTTGTAAAATCTAGCCAAGGCAGCATAGAAAAGTGAATGCTATCTTGACGGTTGGTTGCTGGGTTTATTCCTAAACCAGAGGTTTTCTCTAAGGCCAACCCAACTTGAGTGGCCTCTTGGCTAAATAATTCAAAATCGGGAAGAAAATTGATATAACTAAACGAAAAGGTTTGATCTTTTCTTAGATATACCGAGTTAACATGAATCGCATCATAGCATATAACTTGATCGTCTTTGATGCGATATCTAAATGCTGCTATGTCGTTAGCGGCATAAATAGCGCAATGCAATATGTATTTAGAGATTGAATACGACTGTTGTTTGCAATATTCGTAGGCTTTGGTAACGTCCATAGGCACTGTCACTCCAGAGAAAGGTTCTTTAAAGGCAGAAAAAAAATCAAAATGCTCTTTGCGATTCCAAGTGTTTTGGTCGATTATTTTATATGAGCTAGACTCCATGTTGTTGCATACTAAAGATTATTTAAACTTGGTAGTAAGAATACCCAAATACACTTTAATCCCTTGTGTTATATTGCCTAAGCGTATGTTTTCGTTTGGGTTGTGTTGGTTGTTATCCATATTTACTAGCGGAACAATAACCGCAGGAATCCCCAGTGTGTTGATCGCTGGAATAATAGGCACCGTACCACCCATGGTCCTTATTTTTACAGGCTGAACCCCACAAGCATTTGTGATGGCTTCGCTTAGCTGATTCCCAAAAGAACTATTGATATCTGTCCGAAAAGCATTGACGCCTGCATTTTGAGTGAATTTTACAATGTTGGCATATTGTAGGCGTTTTTGGTCGGTAGGGTCCCGATCTAACACATAAAAGCCTTGCTGCTCTAAATGTGATTTAATTTTTTGCAATTGCGTTGCGCCATCGGTTTCTATGACAAGCCTAACGTCTATATGAGCCGTAGCATATTCTGGAATGATCGTTTTAAGACCAGGGCCTTTCCATGAGGTTTCGATATGACGCACGTTCAGTGATGGATATTGCAAGGCTTGTTGGTAATTAGCACCCACGTTCTCTGCTTTTACCAATCCCAGATCTTTTACAATTTTCATATTGTCGTCAGGCACATTGTCGAGTGTTTTTAGAATCGCCGCATCAAAGTCAATTCCGCTGTAATAATCTTTTATGAGCACCTTTCCGTTTTGATCTTTCATACTAGAAAGCAATCGGCTTAAGCTAAACACCGGGTTAGGAACCACATTGCCATAATGCCCGCTATGCTGAGGCAATTTGCCACCATAGGTTGTGATACTACATCTTGCTATTCCGCGACAGCCAAAGGTTAGGGTAGGCGCATTGCTCGTATGAGCAGGGCCGTCAAAAATCACTAAATAGTCTGCCTCATAGCGCTTTTTATAAGTTGTTAGCGAAGATAAGAACCCTTCGGAACCAGCTTCTTCTTGTAAATCGAGAATGACTTTTATATTGTGTTTGGGTTTGTCGTCGGTAGCATTAAGGATGTCTATTGCCGTAAGTAACATACTTATGGGCGCCTTATCGTCTGCCGCAGCACGACCAAAAATGCGCCATTCAGGATTTATTTCTGAATCTACAGCGTCCCAAGAAATTTGATTCCAAGCACCAGCAGCGTCTTGTTCTTTAAGAACAGGAGTAAAAGGATCTTCTTGATCCCAACGCTCAGGATTAACCGCCTGTCCATCTAAATGCAAATAATACAACAAGGTTTTTGCCTTTGGGTGTACTTTAAATTCGGCCAATACCACTGGTAGCGTAGTTGTTTCTAGGAGTGAGAACTCAAAGCCTCTAGCTTCGAAAGCCTCTTTAACCCAAGCCACATTGCGCATCATATCGTCCTTGTTGGCAGCAATATTGGGCAGGCTTACAAATTCGCGATGCATTTTGAGTACTTCGGGGAGACGATCTGAGATCTGTTGATCCCAAAGTGTCTGAGAATACCCTACAGTATTAAAAAGGAGACAAAGGAGTAATAATCGTAGCATTTTATTGGATGGTATCATCTAGATTGTTTGATGCGAAAAGTTACCACAAAAACCTTAAAAACAAAAAGGCTTCATTCTTGTGAATGAAGCCTTTAAAATTTTGATAGAATCGACTATTCGTAACTAATCGTCCATTCAAAAAGATCGCCTTCAACGTCTTCGCTTACCGTGACAGGATAATCTTCGATGTCGTAGGTGTAAGTGTAAAAAACATCTGTACCAGTTTCTTGCACTATTGAGGTTAGGTTGTTTTTAGAGTATGGAAAACTATAACCTTCATAACTCCCAATAAACACTCCGTCGAAAGGGAAAAACCACTCGATAAAACGTTCATAATAAATACTGCCTAATTGCCCATAGAATGGGTTGATTTTGTCGTCGTAGGTCATGGTAAAGCTCATCTCTACAGTGCCGTCTGCTGCAAAACCAGTGGCACCAGTCATATTGCCATTAGCATCGTAGGTATACTCAGAATAATCTCCATCTTGAGTAGTCATTCTTGTAACTAAACCGCTACCGTTAATCTGCATAGTTGCCACAGCATCTGGGGTTCCTTCTAAAGTTCCCATTGCGGTCACAACAGCACCATCGTACGAAATAGTAACATCGTCGTATACTGCCAACGTACCATCGCCGTTGTAGGTAAAATCGTAGGTTTGCTCAAAGCCTGGTTCTGTAAAACTATAGTTTATAACACGGCTGCTTGCATCGTAAACAAAGTCAATATTACTAGTCACACCAGGCCGCTGTGCCATCCAATTAGACAACAAGCCTTCTGCATATGAATAATTGTTAAATCTATCTGCTGCCGCCATTTCTTGAGATACAAACTTGCCCGTTGGGTCTGGGTCTGTGGTGTCGTCTGTTGGGTCTGTGTCGTCTGTAGGATCTGTGCCATCGTCTGTCATCTCGACGCCGTCGTCTACGACAAATTCGCCTTCTAAAGGTTCATTGTCACAAGAAGTAAAAACTAAGATTACGGCAAAAAGTAAGGTGGGTAAGTAGGTTTGCAGTTTCATATACTATTTTTTAAGGACGCAAAATAGCACTATTTTACAAATTGAAACTGCTAAATAATCTCTTAATCTATTTTCTTTGAATGAGAAAACAGCCACGGTAGCAGTTCTGGCTCTTTAAAGGTCTGGGTCCAACTGTCGTGACCTGTTTCTGGATACAAGGTAATTTTTACATTTGCCTTCATGGTTAAGAGTACGTCGTACAGCTGGGTTGCATATTTTGCAGGAACCACGTTGTCTTCTTTGCCATGAAACAACCAAAGCGGTGTGTTTTTGATCTTTCTTGCCGCTTTAAGGTGTGTGCCTCCACAAATTACAAAGGCAGCAGCAAAGGTCTTTGGGTTGCGTTTAATGAGTTCTAATGTACCCATGCCTCCCATAGAAAGACCGCCAACGTAAATTTTTGCCTTATCTACTGCATGATTCAAAAGTAGATTTTCTAGCAACTCTTCGAGCAGCTCTTGCTGTTTGTTTTGGGAGTTTCTTACATTAAAAACGACCATTCTGTCCTTTCCTTCGCCGTCCATTTTGTAATCGGTCCATTTACTTTCTGTATCGCACTGCGGAAAAACCACGTACGCCTCGTAGTTGTTTTGAATACTATCAGACGCAAAAAAAGAGGCTCCATGTGTTAGTTGCAATTGGTTATCTGTACCGCGTTCCCCATAGCCGTGTAAGAATAAGATCAAGGGGTACTTTTTATTTTTATCCAGATTTTTTGGAGGTAAAATGCGATAGGGTAGTATGCCGGTTTTTGATTCTAATACGGCGGATTGATAACTATCTGTAGCAGCTTGCTGCCCGTTAGCAGCCCCGATAAACAGTAAGAAAAAACACAGCAAAAGTGACCTATTCGTCTTCAAGTTGAAATTCTTTAAATGTAATGATAGCCCCATCTAATTCGGGATCGTCAAACAGTGTTAGTTGGTCTCCTATTAAAGTGAACTCATATTCGATTCCGTTTAAAACCAATCTATTGTCTATCTCGGTATACTCATACACACCAGCGGTTTGTATGGGCAGTTGAGATTCTGGAGTTGGAGAAATCGTAAACCATACAGTCACCATGTTGGCGCCATCAAAATCATAGATAATCTCTCCAACAACGTAGTCTTCTTGAGTAAGCAAACAACAGTCATAAGAAAGCAAACTAAAAGCACCTTCGATTTTGTTTATGGGGTCGTCGTCTTTGTCATTATCACAAGCAATTAGAAGTGTACAAAGCACAATTAAAACGGGTAAAAGTATAAACTTTTTCATGAGCATTTACGATTTTTTAAGGCCCGAAAGCATTCTAAACAGACCGATTAGAATCAATAATGCAACAAAATTCACGCCAAAATATTCAGAAGAAGCAACAGCTTCTGCCAAGTTAAAATCGGGAAGGGAAAACTCCATGGCTCCAAAACTAGATGGGGCAAAGAAATACTTTAAACTCGCACTAACACCACCGATAAATTCGAATCCGATTCCATCAATATTAAACGGAATAACTTGCAATACATTTATAAATATAGACAAGATAATACCACGCTTATAGTCTTTGTTCATAAAGGCATATCCGCAGTAAAAGACCAAACAAAACAATATGGTTTGAATAAAGAACAATACCCATGTATCGCTGGGAATAGGAAGCTTACGCAATAGTAAAAAAGTAATCATAAGCCCTAACAGTCCAGCGATCATATGATAATAAGTCATAAATGCCGCGAGTCTGTGAAAGCCTTTAGTCGCCTCGTTTTTGTTTTTCAATGGTGTGGTTAATTAATAAACTAATTAGATCTGTTTTTGCCGACTAACACACTTACGTTAGGGTCTATAGGGTTGCCGCTAGCTCTTCTGAGTACTACTAATTGGCCAGTGTGATAGATTGCATCAGAGATGGGGCCGTTCATCATGTTCCAGAAAGGAAACTCGTTGGAGTTTTCACCACTTTTAAAAACAACTTTTAACTCAGAAACTTGCTCTGCTGTCTTAGAGCGAAGCGCCTTGCTGGCAATGGCCAAGTTGGTTAAGGTTTTAAGGCGTAGTTGGTCGTATGTCAATTCAGAAATAGCGAATGGCATCAGAGACGGCTTGCCTGTAGACGCATCTACGATGGTCTGTGAAAGGCCACATATATGTCTTAAAGTTTCTAACATAGACCGCCCATCTTCGCTTGGTGTGTATTCTAAATCTTTAGCGGTTAAATCTTTACTTGCCCAATGATAGCGGTAACCAAGACCGTCAATAAAGCGAGATACAACGTTGCCAGATTCGTAATCAGGAGCATATTCGCCAATAGATTCATAAGGTACGACAGCTGTATTCTCTTGACCATAAGAGGTGTATACGATAAAACTAAGGCATAAAACGATTAGCGGTTTCATATTAAAAATTTAAAAGTGAGTATTGAGCACTAGGCTTTTTTCTTAAAACCACTAATGGAGTAAGATTTTAATAAAAACGGCTAGCGTAGTAAAGGTACTAAAACAAATCAAGCCCTATTCCTCGAGGGTAACCAAACCATTTAAGAGATCGTCGCAATATGGGCGGTATTCGCTTAATAGATTTTGAGAAGTGTAGGTGATATACTGAACCGTGCCGTGAACGTTGGAATAATAATAACCGTAATAGGAAAACTTTATACCTTGAAGGGTACCGTTCATCTGTAAAAACAACACCTTCTTGCCATTAACCATGCGGTATTCTTCTGTTACCACATAAATGTCTGGAGCAGCGAGTCTAGCATTTTCTATAGCCAATTCTCGTAATGACTCCAACGGAATTTCTACCTTTTCTGTTAAAATCATTCCGTAAAGGTCTTCGCCTTTAAGCACGAGTTCGAATTCGGCCTCGTCGTTTTCTGCAGATTTCTGAAAAGACCATTTTTTAGGATTCAAATTAAAGCCATAAGGCGTTCCCTTGCTTTTTAGCATAAATGTAGATTCACTCGGTGTACTAAACGAGGCAGGGTTTGTTTTGATTTCGCGATCTGCTCTTACAGAATCGTCTAAATACTTCCAAGTGCCGTCATCATACAATACGACGGTATCACCAGTATCTGTTACAGCGTTTACTTGAGCCGCAACCAATTGACAAATAAAAAACGATGCGATAATCAAAAGCTTCTTCATAGCGAGGGTTATTTAGATAGTTAGTCCATCCAAAAATACTAGGAACTCTTGAGTATCAAAAGGATTGTGCCAATAATTTAGCTGATAAGTTTTTTTCTAAAGCAAAAGCTGTTTTCTATATTGGCATACTGGCCAAAATTGGGGATACGTTCATAACCACACTTTTGATAGAGCGCTATAGCCTCTGGCTGATTTATCCCTGTTTCTAGAATACAGTAGCTGTAGTTTAGTTCTTTAGCCCAAGCTTCTAACGCAGCCAAGATAGCGATAGCTATACCCCGTCCTCTAAAGGATTGATGTGTATACATTCTTTTTATTTCTACCGTAGACTGGTCAAAGGGTTTTATCGCCCCACATCCGGCTGCTTGCTCGTCCTGATATCCAACCATGCAATAATTATAACCATCGATTGCATTAAACTGATGGTAAAAATCGTGGTCGTCTCCGTCACGCACGGTAAGTTCGGCGTCTAATAAAGAGACCAAGGCTATGAAGTCTTTATCGGTGGCGTCTGTTCGCTGCAATCTTAGCATTTTATCTCTGTTTTTTGGCAGTACTAAATTACAATACTTTGATTAATTTTTTTTAGCTCTTTGGCGAAGAAGCGCTTGGACTGCTTCCAAATTTGTGTTCTTACTTCTGAGCAGTAATAAGTAGTGATATAGCAAATCTGCCGCCTCGTTTAAAAATAATTCTTGGTTTTGGCCCATCGCTTCTATCACAAGCTCTACTGCCTCTTCACCAACTTTTTGAGCAACCTTGGCGGTGCCTTTTTTATAAAGGCTTGTAGTATAACTCGAGTTAGTGTTTTGCTTAATTCTTTCATGTATAGTTTGTTCTAATGAATAGATAAACCCCTTCTCTGAAACATTGCCAAAACAGCTATCGGTCCCCTTGTGGCAGACAGGGCCAGTGGGATTGGCCATCACAAGCAAGGTGTCTGCATCGCAGTCTTGAGTGATATCTACAAGGTGTAAATAATTTCCAGATGTTTCGCCTTTTGTCCAAAGACGCTTTTTAGAACGACTGTAAAATGTAACTTTTTTTGTTGCTTTGGTAACAGCTAGTGCCGCTGGGTTCATATAGCCAAGCATAAGTACTTGCATATTGGTAGCGTCTTGTACTATTACTGGGATTAGCCCCTTATTTTTTTCATAATCTAATTGCATCGCATTGGAATATTTTGAGTTTTTAGGTATTTTTTTAACTGCGGAATCCTAATCTTTTCAAAGTGAAAAACACTGGCAGCTAGTGCCGCACTAGCTGGGGTGTATTTAAAGACATCTGCAAAATGTTCGGAATCGCCTGCGCCACCAGAAGCTATTACAGGTATGTTTACTGTCTGTGCAACCTGTTTGGTTATTCCCAGAGCAAAACCATCTTGCGTGCCGTCATTGTTCATAGAGGTGAGCAAAATTTCGCCTGCACCACAACGAGCGGCTTCTTTGGCCCAATCTACGGCAAGTAGGGGAGTTAAAGTGCGCCCTCCATGCTTTACCACACGCCATTGGCCATTGATTAGTTTTGCGTCTATGGCTACGACTACACATTGGCTACCAAATCTGCTGCTGATTTGCTCGATCAATTCAGGAGAATCGATAGCGGCAGAATTAATCGCAATCTTATCGGCGCCAGCCTCGATGAGGCTCGCCGCGTCTTGCAAGGTTCTTATTCCTCCTCCCACGGTAAATGGGACTTCTAAAGCAAAGGCGATTTGTTTTACCAAAGAGATTAGCGTCTCTCGGTTTTCTATGGTAGCCGTAATGTCTAAAAAAACGAGTTCGTCTACACCTTCTTGTACGTATCTTTTTGCAAGTTGGACTGGATTGCCAGCGTCTATTAAATCTATAAAGTTGATGCCTTTGACGGTTCTTCCATCTTTAATATCAAGGCAAGAAATAATTCTTCGTTTTAACATAACGTCTCAAGTTGTTTTAGGGTTATTTTGTTTTCGTAAAGCGCTTTGCCTATGATGGCAGCTTCACAGCCCATTTGTTTTAGTTGGGTCAAATCTTCAATAGAGCGCACACCACCACTTGCTATTAGTTTAATATTAAATCTTTCTAACAAAGATGCATACAGAGCTACAGAAGGGCCGTTAAGCATACCGTCTTTTGCGATATCTGTACAGATTACTCTATCGAGCCCTAACACGCGATACGACTCGATTAAATCGAAAATGGTGGTCGAAGATGTGTTGGTCCATCCCTGTGTGGCAATCATTTGATTTTTACAATCTGCCCCTAAAATGATTTGCTCCTTGCCATACGTAGTAATCCATCTTTTTACAATTTCGGGATTAGAAATTGCGATGGAGCCTACTGTAATTTGCCTAGCTCCAGCGTTAAAGACTGCCTTTACATCCTCTTCGCTTTTGATTCCGCCACCAAAATCGATCTGCAAATCGGTTTGTGTTGCAATGGCCTCTAAAACTTTTAGGTTTACCACTCCGTGGGCTTTAGCGCCATCTAAATCGACCAGGTGTAGGTACTTTATACCATTGGCTTCGAATTGCTTTGCAACTTCTAAGGGAGATTGGTTATAAATGGTTTTTTTGGCATAATCTCCCTGACTGAGTCTAACGCATTGTGCGTTGATAATATCTATGGCTGGAATGATTCTCATAGCGATAAAAAGTTTTTTAAGAGCTTGTTTCCTACCGTTGACGACTTCTCTGGGTGGAATTGTGTAGCGTAAAAATTATCTCGTTCTAAAACGGCACTAAAAGGAAGTATATAATCGCATTCTGCGGTGGTTTGTTCGCAAAGGGCAGCATAATAACTGTGTACAAAGTAAAAGTCACTCTTTGTAGAGATTCCCTTTAGCAGACTGCTTTTTATGTTCTTGAGTTCGTTCCAACCTGTATGTGGCACAATTTCTTTTTCAGGTAGTTTTTTGATATCGGTATCAAAGACTCCCAAACAGGTTGTTTGCCCTTCTTGCGATTGCTTACATAACAATTGCAAGCCTAAACAAATACCTAAAACAGGTTGTGTGAGTTCAGGAATTAGTCTATCTAAACCAGTTGTTCTAAGATCTTGCATAGCGTAGCTAGCTTGGCCAACACCTGGTATAATAACTTTGTCTGCTTTTTTTATTTTTTCGATATCGTCGGTAAGCTCGTTTTCACAGTTCAGCCGGTTTAGAGCATTTTGTACAGAGCTTATATTACCGGCGTTATATTTTAATATCGCAATCATAATTTCCCTTTTGTGGTTGGTAATTTTGTACCGTTGGTTTTATTTATGGCCATTTTTACGGCTTTGGCAACTCCTTTAAAAATCGCTTCAATTTTGTGGTGTTCGTTATCTCCGTCTACTTTTATATTTAAGTTGCATAGGGATGCATCACTAAACGATTTAAAAAAATGCATAAACATTTCTGTGGGCATTTCACCTACTTTTTCTCTGCGAAATTCTACATCCCAAACCAACCAAGGGCGGCCACCAAAATCTATGGCAACCTGTGCCAAGACATCGTCCATAGGCAATAAAAAGCCATAGCGTTCTATGCCTCTTTTGCTTCCAAGCGCCATTTTAAAGGCCTCTCCTAAAGCAAGTGCGACGTCTTCTATAGTGTGATGCTGGTCTATATGCAAATCACCTATCACGTCAATGTTTAGGTCGAGGTTGGCATGTCTTGCAAGCTGTTCGAGCATATGATCAAAAAAACCAATACCTGTGTTTATGCTATATCGCCCGCTGCCTTCTAGTTTAAGGGAGATGTTAATTTTGGTTTCGTTGGTGTTTCGTGCCACCATGGCAGTTCTTGGTATCTTTTTTAGGTATTGATAAATCTCATCCCAATGCCTTGTAATTAGGGCTGCATTATTTTGCTCCTGACCAATATATATGGCATTACAACCAAGATTTTTTGCCAATTGAACGTCAGATTCACGATCACCTATCACAAACGATTGTTCCATATCGTATTCGCCATAGATATACTTATTAAGCAATGCTGTCCCTGGCTTGCGAGTTGGTGCATTATCCTCTGGAAAGCTCTTATCTATTAGGATTTCACTAAAGTAAATTCCCTCATTCTCAAAGGCCTCGATTATTTTGTTTTGAGCAGGCCAGAAGTTCTCTTCAGGAAAAGACTCTGTACCTAGTCCGTCTTGATTTGTAACCATCACCAAATCGTAATCTAATTCTTTAACGATCTTACTAAGACTGCTAAAAACCCCTGGATAAAAACTTAATTTCTCTAGACTATCCAATTGATAATCTACCGGAGGTTCTATGACCAAAGTGCCATCTCTGTCTATAAATAGAACTTTCTTTTTCATGTTATTTTGTTTAATGCTTCTATTAATTTTTTGTTTTCTTGAGGCGTTCCAACGGTAATCCTCAGACAATTTGGAACGGCGATATGCCTATTTCGCACCACTAAATTTTGAGCTTTTAGAGACGTATATATAGTATTGGCATCCTGCACTTGAACGAGAAAAAAATTACTGGAAGACGGATACACTTTATTGATGAGTGGACTGGCTTTCAATGCCAATTCTAACCGTCTTTTCTGTAGTAAAATCGCGTTCAGATTTTCTTTAAATTCATCGCTGTTATTTAAAGCTTTAAGCGCAAAATTTTGGTTTGGTGTGCTAATATTGTAAGGCGGCTTTACCTTTTTTAAATAACCAATCGTGTTAGGATTAGCAAACGCCATCCCAATCCTTATTCCCGCCATTCCCCAAGCCTTACTCAAGGTTTGGATTACTACCACATTGGGATACCTTTCTATTAAACACAAACTCGAGAATGTAGGGCAAAAGTCGATATACGCTTCGTCTATCACTACAATGCCATTAAAAGTGTTTAATAGCCAGATAATTTGCTCGCTTGATAGTACGTTTCCTGTTGGGTTGTTAGGATTACATACAAACAGAAGCTTTATATCTAAGTTGCTTAGCATTTTTTCTGTGACTGTTTTGTCAATATCAAAGCGCTCGGTTAGCGGGATTTTAATAAGTTGTGTGCCGTTGATTTGTGCACTCACTTGATACATTCCATATGAAGGATCAAATACAGCTGCGCTATCTTTTTCTGGAGTACAGAAAATTCTAAACAATAAATCGATCACCTGATCACTTCCGTTTCCTAAAAAAATTTGCTCAGGTTGTACTCCTTTAAGCGATGCCAATCTCTCTTTAAGTTCGCTCTGATACGGATCTGGATATCTGTTAACTGTACCGAATGGGTTTTCGTTGGCATCTAGCATCACTGCACCTTGGCCCACATATTCGTCTCTTGCCGAACTATAAGGAGCTAATGCTTTAATGTTGGGACGCACTAAGTTGTCTAGATTAAACATTGGCAAGATCTTTTAAGCGAATGCGAACTGCATTCATGTGAGCATCTAAGCCCTCTGCCATAGCCATTTGTTCTATTGCGGGACCAATATTGTTTAAACCATCTGGTTTGATTTCTTGAAAACTAATCTGTTTTGTAAAACTCGAGAGATTCACGCCACTTTGGTTTTTGGCAAAACCGCTGGTTGGCAAGGTGTGATTGGTTCCAGAAGCATAATCACCCGCACTTTCTGGCGAATAATTACCTAGAAAGACAGAGCCAGCATTGATCACATTTAAAGCGTGAGTATCTGCTTTTTTTACTGCAAGAATAAGGTGCTCCGGAGCATAATAATTACTCCAGTTTATGCATTCGGCAATAGAACTAAAAAGAACACTAAAGCTATTGTTCAACGCATTTAAAGCAATTTCAGAACGAGAAAGCGAAGTGATTTGCAACGCAAGCTCCTTATTTACTTCTATCAGAATTTTCTCGTTATCACTCAACAAAACTACCTGACTATCAGATCCATGTTCTGCTTGAGAGAGCAAGTCAGCAGCTATATATTTTGGAATGCTTGCGTCATCTGCTATCACCAGAAGTTCGCTAGGACCTGCGGGCATGTCTATAGCCATCCCAAATTGTGTAGCTAATTCTTTGGCACGAGTCACGTATTGATTTCCCGGACCTAAAATTTTATACACTTGCGGAATAGAGGCCGTTCCAAACGTCATGGCTGCTATGGCTTGAGCCCCACCAACGGTATAAAGTGATTTAACGCCTACTAACCGACAAGCCACAAGAATAGCTGGATCAACTTGCCCGTCGCTCTGAGGGGGTGTACAAACTATTATTTCGCTACAGCCTGCAATTCTGGCCGGAATCCCGAGCATTAGCACAGTAGAGAATAGGGGAGCGGTTCCGCCAGGAATATAGAGCCCTATTTTTTCAATCGGAACATCTTTTAGCCAGCAATTCACTCCAGGGGTAGTTTCTATAGGGTCTCGTTGTATTTTTTGGTAACTATGAAAGCGCTCAATATTTGTTGCGGCTAGCTTCATGGCCTTGTAAAGTGCAGAAGAGACTCGAGCTTGTGCAAGTTGTTCTTCTTCTATTTTAAACTGAGTAATGGCTACCCCATCTAATTTTTGAGTATACTTTTTAAGTGCAGTATCTCCTTCGGTTTTTACCGCATTAAAAATTTGCATCACCGTTGCCGTAATGTCTTGCTCTTGATTAGTTGCTCTTTTAGCGAGGGATTCCCATTGGTTTTTGGGAGGATTTTTATAGGCCTTTATCATGCTATCATCTTTTGAATTGGTACCACTAAAATTCCTTGCGCTCCTGCATTTTTTAGCTGGTCTATTACCTCCCAAAAAGCGTTTTCGTTTACCACCGAGTGCATGCTGCTCCAACCTTCTTGGGCAAGCGGCATCACCGTTGGACTTTTCATTCCAGGGAGAATAGCGCTTATTTTTTCGATAGAGGTATTGGGAGCGTTAAGTAAAATATATTTGTTTTGTTCTGCGCTTTTAACCGCTCGAAGCCTAAAGAGTAAACGATCAAGTAATTGTTGCTTGTCTTGGCTCAATTGTTTGTTGGCTATAAGAACAGCTTCACTTTTAAGAATAACTTCTACCTCCTTTAAACCATTTGTAAGCAAGGTGCTGCCAGAACTAACGATGTCGCAAACGCCGTCGGCTAGACCAATACTAGGTGCAATTTCTACACTGCCACCAATTTGTTCTATCGAGGCTGTTACGTTTTGTTTCGCTAGATATTTTTTGAGAATATTGGGATAACTCGTCGCGATGCGCTTGTTGCTAAGATCTGTGATTCCGCTGTAAGATTGCGATTTAGGAATAGCCAAACTCAATCGACAATTAGAAAACCCAAGCGCCTCTATCTGAGTAACATCTCTTTGTTTTTCTAGAACTTCGTTTTGTCCTAAGATGCCAAGATCTGCCACTTGTTGTTCTACATATTGCGGAATATCGTCGTCGCGTAAGTAGAGGATTTCTAACGGAAAATTTTTGGCCTTGGCAGTTAGACTAGCTGTCCCGTTGGGGATTTCGATGCCACAGCTTTTTAATAATTCTAAAGACTTTTGACTAAGTCTCCCTTTTTTTTGAATAGCAATTTTTAGTGTGCTCATTGTTGTTTAAGAATAGTCTGAGCAAACCAAAAGGGGTCAAAACAAAAAACCCGCCTGCTTTGCACAGACGGGTTTTGAAATATTGTAATTTACATATATCACTTCCAGCTCGCCTGTATGCAAGTATGAAAATGATGATGATGTAATTGACTTTTAAACATGTGTTGTTTTGAAGGTTCAAAGATAAGGCATATTTGTTTTTAATTTACAAATCAAATTGTCGCATTTTGAAGATGATTTTATAACTGTCAATATATTAGAAGGTTACATATTAAAATTATGAATATTTTTAACAAAGAACTTAATGCGATATCGTAATTCGATTGTTTTTATGCTTTGCGATTCGTTTACATTTATGCCAGTTCTGCGGGTTTATTTGTAAACAGTATCTTTGAAACAGTCACCTTTTAAAAGCGTAAAAATGGCATCAAAACTGGATAAGCTTTTGTTTTCACCTACAGATATTAGTGTGGTTTCGATTTTTAGAATCGTTTTTGGAGCATTTATGGTGTATCAAACTAGCTATTATTTTTCTATCGACTATGCGCACCAATTTATGTCGGGTCCAGAGTTTTTGTTTTCCTACGAAGGTCTAGAGTTTATTAGGCCAATGTCTCACGGAGTTTTAAAAGTGATCAATATTGGAATGATAGTCGCTGCGGTGTTAATCACCATTGGCTTTTTATATCGCTATGCAACGGTGTTCTTCTTTTTAGGATTCTCTTATTTTACCTTGATTGACAAAACAATTTATAACAATCATTTGTATTTGATTATGCTACTGGCTTTGGTATTGATTTTTATTCCGGCAGCTAACAAATACAGTATAAAAGCACTGCTATCTAAAAAGACCTTAGCTAGAGTCGTACCTTCCTGGAACCAATATTTATTGGCCTTTCTTATTGGTTTACCTTATTTTTTTGGAGGAATTGCGAAGCTCTCACCTAATTGGTTGTCTACCAATTTGGTAAAAGAGATTGTGAGTAGTTCGCAAAGCTCTTTTTTAACCGAATTATTCCCTCAAAATATCCTAATTGGTTTTTTAAAGTACGGCGGCCTGATCTACGATTTAGGCATCGTGTTTTTGTTGTTTTACAAAAAGACACGTTGGCTGGGATTGGCATTGGTTGTAATTTTTAACCTTTCTAACCACTCCATATTGTTTAACGATATTGGTTTGTTTCCGTTTTTAATGATAGCGAGTACCATCCTCTTTTTTGACGCTCAAAAAGTAGGAAGCTTTACAGATAAAATGTTGCGTCGAATAGGCCTGGTAATCACTAAGAATCAAGCACCCCCAGCAACTATAAATACTTCGTCACTGGTAAAGGGATTGGTGCTGGCTTTTGTAGTGTTTCAGCTAGTTTTCCCGTTAAGACATCATTTTTTAACCTCAAACCCAGAGTGGACGGGCGTGGCTCAGCGTTTCTCGTGGCGTATGAAACTGCAGTCAAAAAATCTGGTTGTATTCAATATGCAGCTAGTAGATCAGACTGGGGCTAAAAGCGTTCCGGTTCAAGCTAAAACTTTTGTTACGGCGAATCAATATATACATTTGGTAGAAGATCCTTTTAACTTGATTGCACTCTCTAAATACATTTCAAAACAAGCTACAGAAAAAGGGGTTATTGAAAACGCCAAGGTTTTTGCAGATGTGCAGCTAATTTTTAACAGCAAGCAAATTCAACCACTTTGTGATACCAGCTTAGACCTAACCACGATCAATGCCAGTAAAATAAACAACGAGGCATGGATTAAGCAATTGCGCTAGTCAATACGAAATTAGCGAGTTTTGATCTTTTTGGTATAACTAAAAATACCAAAGAAGAAAAGAACAAGACTCAAGGTGGTCGCGACAATAAGTGTTGTGTTATTAGCGTCGGCTAACGATTCGGTTCTGTCTAATTCGAACCAAATAAAGCAACAAATCATAAGCCCAATTAGGCCTAAAGTGCCAACTAAAGGATACCACTTATCTTTATTCATCTTTAGATAAATATTGAGCAAGGTTCTGTCCTAAAAAATAGTTCCAACCAGCAATGCAGCTATCTCTTTTAAACTCAGGTATGCCGTCTGGAAAGTCTCGTTTAACCGTTAATTCTAAAACTAAGCGAGACCCTTGGCCAGTTGCATCTATCTTAAAACAAACCGTTGCAAAACCTTCGTATTCTGGGTATTGCCAAGTATAGCAAATACTGTGATAAGGCACCACTGCTGTGACCTCCCAAACATGGGTAAATTGGCGATCTTCGCTTTTTACCATAAACTGAGTTTTAAATCCTTTTACGGGTTTAAAGCTAGGAATGTTATCAAAAAACCACTGCAACATTTGTGAATGGTCTGTAATTGCCGCCCACAATTCTTTAACGTTTGCGCTATAATTGTATTCGAGAATAATAGGAGGGTTGGAGGTTTTCATTCGTATGTTATTGCGCCTTACAACTGGGTTTGTGTTCAATTTTAAAGTTACAAGAATTTGCGATAAAACACATACTATTGGCCTTGTGATGCAATTGGTTGGCCAAGGCAATGTTGTCTGCATTTTCTATGACAACTTCTGGATAAAGCGTGACATTGCTAAATTTACCACTACCATCTTCTTGCTCTTTCATGGTTCCTTGAGCTTTGTCTTTGTAGGCTACAACCACAATCTTGTTCTGGCTGCATAAATGCAAATACCAAAGCATATGACAAGCAGAGAGTGAAGACAGAAAGAGATCTTCTGGATTGTATCTTTCTGGGTCTCCTCTAAAGTTAGGATCTGATGAGGCCAAAATTTCGTGTTTTTTACCTGCGACTTCTATACTATGGTCTCTGGAATAGCTGGTATAGCCCTTGGTGCCTTTTCCCGTATTGCCGGTCCAAGTAATAGTAGCTTTGTATTGATGTTGCTTCATATTTTATTTTAAGATGGAGTCAAATATTTTTTTGACCTGTAAATCGCCGTATCCATAAATGGCTTCACGTTGGCAAAACTCTTTAAACACGGGACCAAATTGGTTCGTGTTTAGTTCGTGTTTAATTGCGATAACCGCCTTGGTCGGGCGTCCAGGATCATTTCCCTTTGGAATACTTTGAGCATAGGCAAGGGCCGCAGTATGAATAAAACCAAACTCATTATCTAATGCAACTGTTTTTTTAAGCAGGCCATCTATATCTCTTTTAGAATACAAGCGCCATAAACTGGCTATCCCTTTCGGGCTTGTGATTTTAGTACGTGTTTTATAGGCTTGCAAAAGCTCTTGCGCAGATAAACCACCAAATCCGTAGGGGGTATGCTTAGGAGGTCTTACCAAATAGAGCGTATGCGATTTCTCAAAATGGGTTAATAAAAACATACAGAACCAAAAATTAATTTGGCAAAAAACATCGTCTTCAAACCAAAGGCTTATTTCACTGCATGCTGGCAGGTTTAGCATCTTATCAAATTCCGCTTTAGCGTAGGTGTCATAATCAGGCAAATTCTCCTGCCGATATTCGGTATCGAGATAGTCCGATCTGCTTTTAAAAAGCGCTTCGAGCGGTTCTGGGAACAAAGTACCGTCTACCAAGCATTCGCGGCATACGATGCGTTCTCCATCTAAGGCTGTAGGAAACTGCTGTAATAAACTATCACCATTTAGTATGTGAACCATAGGCTATTCCAAAGTTTTAAAGAAATCCCAGATTACCTCACAGGCATTAAACTCACGACTCGTAACGCCTATTAGACGTTTGCCTAAATATTGTTTTCCTCCTGGCCAAGTATGCCCTCCGCCATTTACGCGATATAAAACCACTGGGTTGCCAGTGTCACAATCGTATTGACTAACGGTCACGGTAGTACCATCGTAGGGTTTACTGTCTGGTAAATCTGTTCTGCTTGGGTCTGAGTTGCAATCGTTATTTGCGATCCAAAAATTTATATAATCGTCTGTAGATAGAATTTCGCCACGGGTTTTTCTAAAGACCTTAATTTGGCCTCCGTTATATGGCACTAGTGGATCGGCCGTACCGTTAATCACCAAAACACCTACTTTTTGAGTGGGAGCGCATTGAGGAAAATATTCTTTAGAAATACTAGCGGTTACCACGGCGCCTCCGCGAAATAAATCGGCTCTATCACAAAGTAGGCGAGTGGTCATAAAACCACCGTTACTCATACCTGTGGCATAAATCTTAGTTAAGTCTACATCGTAAATCGCTTTAAGTTCTTGAATGATCGCAGCGATAAAACCAACATCGTCTACGTCTTTGTTCTGCGGTTTTAGAATTTGGGAGCGACCATCGTTCCAGCTTTTGTCGATGGCGTTTGGGTATACCACTATAAAGCCATCTTGATCTGCCAACTCGTTAAAGCGCCATTTGTTAAGTCTAGAAGTTCCTTTGGCTGTGCCACCACCACCGTGCAAATTCACAATAACCGGCATCGAGGCGAGCATATAATCTACTGGTGGGAGGTGAATCAAATAGTTGCGCTCTATGCCCTGCCAGAGAATGGTTCTTTTAATCAAGCTATTTTTATCGGTAGATGTTACCTCTGGCGAACCAAACAGCGCTGTACTGCCTGATACAAGAATTATCAAGGCCAGACAACAAAGTTTAAAAGATGCTTTCATTGGGTCTGTATTAAGGAATAAATCAGCTTAAAGATACACAATCAAACCTATTGTTTTTCTAAGACGATGCCTTTAAACCATGGAATATTGGTTTGATAAATTTTTAAAACTGTCGGGACTTTACGGCCAGACTTATCCCTAGGCGACTTCGTGATATAATGCGCTTTGGTTTCCTCTAAGTTAATAAAATCAGGGGTGTCAAAAAGCTTAGTATTGGCGATGAGTTCTATTTTTTTAGCGTTAAGAAGCGTCCAAGAACCCTGGCAATGCGTGGTTTGTTCTGCGCGATCTGTTGCTAATTTTCTGTAATAGGTAAAGGTAAATGTGCTGTCTTGTTCTAAAACGAGATTGTAGGCGATTTTACCGCCTTCATTGGTATTTATCTCCCTTGTATACTTGCCGTCAATACCTGAAGTTTGCCCAAGCAGGGTGCAACTAACGAAAAATGCAATAATGATTAAGAAAACGCCCTTGCTGTTCATTGGTAGATTTTTACGAGTTAGCACAATAATAATGCCTAAAACGAATCTTAGCTTTCGCTTCTAAGCATTTTTTTAATAATACTAATCTGCCCTAAGTGGTAATGTGTGTGCTCGATAATGCCCTGAATATTGCTATAGTAATTGCCGTACTTTTTGTCCCAAAAGTTTTCCCAAAGCTTTTCTTCTGGTAACTCTTTTACCAAGTCTGAGAATAATTGTGCCTTTGTATAACTGTTCTGTTTCATGGCTTCCCAGTCTGCTTCGGAATTTAAGGGTGGATGATCGAAGCTATATTTATCATGAGCTACAAGAGGCCTGTTCTGTAAAACTTCTAGGATGGCCTCTACAAAATAATTAATATGAAACACCAATACCGCAATGGTATTGCAGTCTCCTACCTTTGTTGTAGCTTCTTTAAGGTATACGTCTTCTAAGGTGTCTTTTAAGTTTACACAGGTCCAGTTTCCACCAAAATGAACGGTGTGTATGTGTTTAGAAAAATGTTGGATTGTAGACATAGTCAAAGGTATAAAATGAACGGTAACTATCTTTAATTTATGGGAAGTTGGTTATGGATTTCGTCTAATAAACATTCATACAAAATCAAACTATTAGAAAGACTTTTAAAATCATGTACTTTTAATTTTCCGTTGTAATTGATGCTCTTGTTTTTGATAAGAAAGCTGGGATTCATGGCATGTAGCATGTTTTGTGCGTTGACGCTTGAAAGCAATAAATGAGTGATTTTATTGGCTTTTCCCATCGCATTGTAATTGGGGTTTCTGGCCATAAAAAATATTCTATAAATACCTGTTTGCTTTAAACTATACGATTTTTTGTGAAGCACATGTGCTGTATGTGTTGCTGTTAGATAAATTTTATTGCGACGATTGCCCCAGATAGATTCTATAAAAATCGTCCAAGAGTTGTACGAATAAGTCACTTCTGCACTTCCATTAGGGAACATGCCAACTTTGGTCTTAATAGACTGCGCAGTAGGATGGAGGGTATCCAATAGACTGAATTAAACAGATTTGTCGTAAGCCAATTTAAGCCAGGCGATAACTTCTGAATCGACTTCACTCGCATTAGAAAGCCGTATGCGATGTGTACACATGGTCCCGAAGGGTCCAGAGTTCTCTAAACGGGCTGTAATTGGCACATCTTTGAGTTTTAACCCAAGGTCTATTCTGGTTTTGGTTGCGGGTTTAATTAGCGCAAATTGTCGTTTTCGTATCACACTAACAGAAGTCTTTTTTGGAGTCACGGTGATATCGTCTCCAAATTTTTTGATTTCACCTAATAGGGTCTCATAGATGGGAAACAATTCTTCTTTGCCTTTGTATTGTGCCGTCACTAGGTCGTCTGCGGAATCGCCTTGATCTTTAGATAAAGACACAATCGTATTTGCAAAGCCATGTGTAACCCCGTGCTGTTCTTTTAAAAACTTTACAGCCTGACCATGTTTTTCGAAGTTTTTCTCTTTTAAAACGGCCTTCCATTCTGTGAGGGACTTGCCAGTTTTTTCTGGCATATTGTTTATCATGGTCTGTAATGCTGGATCCATACTTGTAAGTTTTAATAGCAAAAAAGATAATTATTTGTTTTGAGAACTCCTTATAAAATCAAAGGGAATCATCATATCGCTGCCAGATATTACGGCATGTAACTCATTGTTCTCACGTGTGTACTCGATTACATTCGGGAATTCGTTCTCGTCATTTTTACAACTAAAACTCTTGTCTTTTATGGTAATAAGCTCGAATACGGTAGGTGTCTTTTGGTCTTTGCCAGTAACCTCAAAAGTCCAAACGTCATTTTTAAGAATGAGTTGTATGTGCTCAATAAATACGGTATCGTTGGCCTGCATAGTAAAGCCTAAGCCTGAGTATTGGGTATCACTTATTTTGGCCCATTGCTCATAGGTTTGTTTGCCCTGATCGTCATTGGTGCGTTGCCAGTCTCCAAGAAGCCAGTCAAAGTTAGCGAGCTCAGGCTGCTGGATTTCTACTACATTGGGTGTCGCCTCTTTGGATTCTTTACAGGAAACTAAGACGATTGTACAGAAAAGAATTAAGTATTTCATATTCACTAAATATTAGTTGTTTTATAACGCTAGTTCCAAATTACCACAGCTACTACGTCAGATTTATCAACAAATCCTCTAAAACGAGAATCGTAGCTGTTGTCACGATTATCGCCCATTACGAAGAATTTGTTTTCTGGAATCACAAGAGGCCCAAAATAATCTTTGTTCCAGGGTTTATTATAGGCCCAACGCACGTCATCATTAATTTGCCCTATGGTATCTAGCACTCTTTCTAATCCATATTCTTGCCCGGCCTCTAAGTCTAAATCTATATATACATCGTGTTCTGACCCAATCAAAAAAGCGACATGCTGATCTAATTTAAAAAGCTTAACCAAACTATCGTGTTTTGTTTTTGGTAAAACAAATGAATAATCAAGGTTTCGGTCTATGTCGGTATTTTTCCCGTTTATAAATAAAACCCCTCTTTTAATTTCTAGCGTATCACCTTCTTTAGCAACAAGTCTAAATATAATGAAGCCGCCAAAGAGCGTGTCACCGACGCGATAACTAACAAAGTCATCTATTTCTGGGGTTGGTATATTAGATAAAAGCATTTTACTTTTATAGGCAAGTGTTGGCTCGTTGGCAGTGCTCGCGTTGGTAAACACACGCAGTGTATTAGTCCAAGACAGGGCAATATATATAATCCCTAAAACTCCAACTACTATACCTAATTTGAGTACTTTTTTGCCCATTAGTCATCTTTATGTTTCCATACCGTACTCAAATACCCTAGTTTGTAACAATCAAAGGCGCGAAGACTCACGTTACCCTTAGATAATCTCTTTTTTATGAGAGGTCCAAACCAGGTATAACAGAGTCTAATTAGCGGTTTAAACAACTTAAATCGCTTATATGTTCTAAGCAAGGTAACATCTTGAATTATTTCTTTATCATGGCTCGTGAAATCCAGAATATGCACCAAATTTTCTACGGCTTTTTCTGTATTTGTAATATAGACAGCATTGGTTTCTAAATGCCCATTCACCACAGGGTTTTCTATATGTATAATGGCAATCTTGTTTTCTTTGAGCTCATACCCAAACAGCGTGTCTTCGTGGCCGTAGTTTTTTAGGCGTTCGTCAAAACCAATTGCCTTTAAAACATTTTTGGCTACCACAAAGTTGTTCGTCATAAACGAACGATTTGGGTTTTTTGCCCGCTCAGCCGCGGATTTGCTCTCTTTTTTTATCCCATACTTCCAGCGTAAGTAATGCGCTTTGTCTGGAGCTTCGGCCCTGTAAACACGCCCTCCGCATATCACATTGTTCGGATTTTGTTCAATGGCTGCTAAATAATTGGCGATAAAGTCTGGATGCTCAACCAAGGAATCGCAATCTAAAAATAGCATATTCTCATACTGAGCGTGCTCCAAAAATAAATTACGAATGGCAGATCGGCCTATATTTTTTTCAAGCTTTAGATACACATGTTTGCTACAGACAGCTTCATTTAAGTCTTTAAATTCTTTGGTAGAAGCATCGTCAATAAGAACAATTTGTGTTTTTAGTGGATATTGTGCAATTTGCTCCTCCAGTGCCATGACTAGGGTCGAGACATTAAAATTGTAAATAGGAATGCAGATTGAAATCATGAGCATATGGCAATAGTATCGCCGTCTAAATATAATTAATTATCGTTTGATTTTGTAACGGTTAAAAGCGCTAACAGACAGTTCTTGTTGTTTCCAAGCCGCCATTGGAATCAAGAAAGCAAATCCTCCCAAGTATCCTATAAATAACAGTAAGAAAACACCACCTATCACAGCTACCAAAGTGGCGGCAACAATAATAATCTTATTGGGCTTTGCCTTAACGTCATTGACATGGGTGTTGGCTATTTTTCCGCAGTGGTGGCAATTAAATTTAAATTCATTTCCTTTTTGCATCTGTAAATCACCACGATTCTTGGCATTTCCTTTAATTGGATGATCTTGTTTACAACCTGGGCAAACGATGTATTTTATCATGTAAAATAATTTTTGTTGCCTAAAACTGTGTATGATGGCGCACCTCAAACTGACTAGGAATTTCGTCGTTTGATTCTCCTAAGTTTTGTCGTAAATCTATTTCTATCCCGCGAGCGATGGTAGAGATTGGCACATCGTTGGCAGTACCTTCAAATGGGTTTTCTCCGGTGCGACCAATTCGTTCCATGGTGTGAAAAATCCAGGCGACAATCACGTAAAACGGAATACAAAACCAAACAAAAAACTTGCCTATAAGTGGGTGCTTTTCTGCAATATCGAATCCAATTTCTGCAAATTGTGGCACCAAGGCAAGCGGTAATAACAACACGAACATCCACATAAAAAAGTGGTTTAAGGTCGCAAAATGCCTAGGATACGGAAAGTTTTTAATGCGCTCACTTTTGCCTTGCAGCGTAAACAGTTCCTCCAGGATGCCTTCTAGCTCTAAAAAAGAAAACTCCCAAATAACACCTTGTTCTTTGAGTTGTTTTAAATGGTGGGATTGCAAATACAGCAGGGCTGTTTGTTTGTTGTTTTTGCTTTGTACATAGGCCAAATCTTCTGCAGAAACATAGGCTTTAATATCACTCATCACATCAGAATCTTTTTCTGGAGGATAAATTCCCCATTCAGAATTGGTCTTGCTGGTGGCGGTAGTCTCCCAAGGTCTGGAAGCTCTCATTGCATGTCGCAGGGCGGTCATCCAGGCGATATGACGATAGGTGAGTGTTTTTACAATATCCTTGAGCTGCGCATCGCTAAGGGGCTCTTTGGTATGCTCATTTGTGACCATGTCTTGTACATACATCCCAAAAGTGCGCGAAGTGTTTACAATGCCACCCCAGATTTTACGTGCTTCCCAAATTCGGCCGTAGGCAGCATTGTTTTGGAATCCAATTACAAAAGCAACAGCGGTACCAATCAAGGCTAGGGGAGTCCAAGGGATTTTTAACCAGGTAAGATCAAAAAAGTAATAGGCCGCAACACTTACGGTAATTATCGCAATAAATAAAAGTGTTTCGAAACGAGTCCACACGGTCATTTGCCACGTGGTATAGGTTTTTTGAGTATACATATGCTACCTAAAGAATTAATTTTCTAAAGCCTCAAGATAGTCAATTCTTAAGAGCGAGAAAATAGCCTGTATTACTTCTTTTTCTTCCTTTTACTAGACTTTGCTGAGGGGTTAAAGGCAAGGCACAAATCGAGCCAATAGGCAAGATCCTCGTCTGTATCAAAGCCATCTGGGGTTACAAAAACATAGCCACGCATGGGCCGCCCTGTAAAATCCATAGGCAGGCATTCTGGTTTGCTAAGCTGCTTTTCGTATTCGGCTTCGCCAATACGGGCCATTAGCAAGCTATCGCCATACTTTTTGTCTATATGAATACCACAGAGCATTTTGTCATCTACTTTATAGCAAAGGCCACCCATCATCTTTAGCGTACCAAAGTATACCTGTTTGTCCTTTAAAATGCGATGTATTCTGTCTGCGAGAAATTGGTCGTAAGCCATGTTTATTTGTCTTTTGCTTTAATACTTAATGAAACTATACAAGAGACTAATCGCCATAAGGGCATTCGGCAAAGTAGTCTTGTATGCTAAATTTTCTGTCTTCGAAGCGCTCCGGAAGTATTTTAAAGTGTTTGATTCTATCAATTCTAAAAGCCCTGTAGTCGTCACGTAAATGACACCAGGCGATTAAAATCCATTTGTTGTTTACCGAATACATCGCACAGGGCTCAATTTTTCTAAAGCTAATGTTGGGGTCATCTGCTTTTTGGTAATTGATTTCGACATAACTAAAATGGGTAATCGCTAGCTGTATTTCTGACAAGGCATCGCTAGAGAACTCCTCGTACTCCCAATTCATCACATGAATTTTGTCGTGAAGTAATTCGCTTTTTTCCTGTACCGAAGTTCTAAATACAGACTTTATTTTGGTGAGTGCATCGTTAAAATCTGTTACAAACGATTTGTCTTTAGACTGATTTACCACATGCTGTGCGGTAATTAGCGCGTTGGCTTGCTTCTCTGTAAACTGCACCGGAGCAACGGTATAATTGTCTACTAGGCTGTATCCACGGCCTTCTATAGAATACACAGGAATACCAGCTTCTTCTAACTTTCTTATGTCTCTGTAGATGGTTCTAATGCTCACTTGGAATTTTTCTGCTAATTCTGTAGCGGTTAACAACCGTTTAGATTTTAACAGGGTAAGGATCGATATAAGGCGAGCGAGCTGCGACATAAAACAAAGATAGCGAACCCAAAAAGGATTCGCTATCAAATAATTAATTCATAGAATGTAGGGCAACACGATTGCCTTCGGTGTCGATAAACTGAGCAAAAAATCCATTCTCTTGGATATCTGTTTTAGGAATCAAGATTTTTCCGCCAGCGGCTTCTACTTTATTCAGGGATACATTTAAGTCGTCACCGCCGTTAAGGTATACGGTAGAGCCGTCCATGGAAGGATTCATATCGTCCATTTGCATAATGGCACCTCCAATACCGCCGTTTTCCATGTCGTATGGAAACATGCCATACTTGATGTTTTTTTCGGGCATATGGAAGTCGATAATCTCTAACCCCATCACTTGATTGTAAAACTCTTTAGCTCTTTCGTAATTGCTTACTGGAATCTCGAACCAGTTTACTGCGTTTTTCATTTTGCGTATTGTTTAAATTAGTAATACCACAAAAGTATTTGCGCTAGTGTCAAATTATGTCAGGGGTGTACTTATAGTTAAAATTATTTTCAGGTTACCCCCTAAAAGTCTCACTCCCAAAAGCTTTCCCAATGCCTGTTTGGCATAGCTGTCTAAGGCTCTCCATATATTGACCCCAACTAAAACTACAAAGAGCATAAAAATCGTCGTAGGCCTCCCAGCCACTATGGGCAAATCGAACACGAGTCTTTTCTTCGTTCTGATCTAAATGAAAACTAAAGGTATGCCCCTCCCAGCCATGGTTACTCGCAACACATTGCCAGGTTACACTTTTATTAGGCTCCATAGCGATAACCTTCATGTCTGGCCCGCCATGTGGGCCAAATCTAAATGAGATCACTCCATCGAGCTCGCTTTTGCCAGTCGTGTCTGTAGTCCACCAGCCGGCTAGGCCTTCTATAGAGGTTAATGCCTCGAACACTACGCTTTGTGGCGCATCGATATGAAAGAGTTGTTTAATTGCGTGTGTCATAATTGTTGTTTTAATACTGAGTTTTTTCTATCGAACTGGCGTGATCCTTTATGATATACCAGTTTCCATCTATTTTTTGCAAGGTATAGCTTACGTTCATTCGGTTAAAGTAGGGTTTGCCGTTGCGTTCAGGTTCTTGGTATAGTATTTCTGTAGTTGCCACACCTATGGTCTCGCCTACATCTTTAGAAAGTATTTTAGTGGTAAACGTCCAATCTGGCACTGCAAACCATTCTCGATGAAACTCCATAAACCCTTCTACGCCGTAAACGGTTTCGGAACTTGGTTGAATAAGCTCCATCTGACCATCGGGAGACATCGTACTTTCGAGTGTCATTAAATCTTTGTTGGTTACAGCGTCAAGATGTTTTTGCAACACTGCCGTGAAGTTAGTTTCGTTCGATAAGGCATCTTCTTTGTCACTTTTTGCAACACAAGAAGAGAGTAGTATTAATAGCCCAAGGGCGAAAGTAAATTTTAGTGTATTCATAAATACTTTATTCGTGTAGTTTAATCCATTCAATTTTGGTGGAATCAGTAAACTTTACCACCAGAGTCTTTGATTTAAGCGTCCAAGTTCCCAAATTATTTTCTGTAATCCTGTAGTAATAATGAAAACCTTCTTTATAGTCGGGTTGGCCAAGCAGTGAAGTTAGTTCGGTCTCGCTAAGAGATCTAATAGTGTCATTATAGAGCACATCTTTATACATGATTTCTCTATGGGCGTATTGCCCATCTACTTTTTTTTGCCATTTAGTTTGATTGAACGTAGAATCAATTTTCACTAAGTTTTTAGTGGCTAGGGCATCTTCGCTATGGTCAGATTTACATCCTATGCAAATAGAAGCAGCTGCTATTACAGACAAAAATAATCTCATTTGATTCTAATAGATTTACCAGTCTAGTAAATATAGGCATTTATCGCTGTTTCCTTTCATTTACTGACCATTGTCATAATATACATCGTCAATTGCGATTAGCTTTGAGTTAATCAAAAACAAGTAACAATGAAAAAAAGAACTCCAGTAGCAAAAATAATGACACCAAATATCAAGACAGTAAATCACACCAATTCGCTGTTTGATGTAAAGGAATTAATAGATAAAGAAAACATTCATCATGTACCTGTGGTGAGCGGTAATAAGATTGTTGGCATGCTGTCTAAAACAGATTTGCAAAAAATCTCGTTTATCAACACCATGGATGGCGACAAAATGACCACTGCCATGTACGATGCCTTGACCATAGAGCAAGTAATGACCAAAGACATCGTTACTGTGCAAAAGTCTGATACCATTCATGATGTAGCCGTAACCTTGTCTAAGAACGAGTTTCACGCCTTGCCTGTAATGGATGGCGATACCTTTGCCGGAATCGTGACTACCACAGACTTGATTAACTATTTGATTGAGCAGTTTAACTAGCTCATAATTCTTCGCTTGAACCCGCGTATCGTTAAGGTGTGCGGGTTTTTTTATTGCTATATAGCATTTCTTTGGACGTTACCCCAAACTAGCGCTACGTCCTGTTTGGGGTCGGGCTATCGCTACTCGCTCCCTCCATAGCCTCTGGCGTGGGAGGGGAGCTTACACATATCGCTCTATCCCTAACGCTTAGGGAGGCCTGTAGCAGAATTCATTTACTTCGTAAATGTTCCTGACAACGCTCCGCGTTGAGAATCGACAAATGATTACTCGCTTCGCTCATGATCCTTTGCAATCGCTCCTGAAAATGCAATCCTATGCCTGCCTTCGGCAGTCATGTCTAGGATTACTCGCTTCGCTCATGATCCTTTGCAATCTCTTCTGAAAATGCAGGATTACTCACTGCGCTTATGATCCTTTGCAATCGCTCCTGAAAATGCAGGATTACTCACTGCGCTCACGATCCTTTGCAATCGCTCCTGAAAATGCAATCCTATGCCTGCCTTCGGCAGTCATGTCTAGGATTACTCGCTTCGCTCATGATCCTTTGCGATCGCTCCTGAAAATGCAGGATTACACGCTGCGCTCATGATCCTTTGCAATCGCTCCTGAAAATGCAATCCTATGCCTGCCTTCGGCAGTCATGTCTAGGATTACTCGCTGCGCTCATGATCCTTTGAAATCGCTCCTGAAAATGCAGGATTACTCGCTGCGCTCATGATCCTTTGCAATCGCTCCTGAAAATGCAATCCTATGCCTGCCTTCGGCAGTCATGTTTAGGATTACTCGCTTCGCTTGTGATCCTTTGCAATCTCTTCTGAAAATGCAGGATTACTCACTGCGCTCATGATCCTTTGCAATCTCTTCTGAAAATGCATGATTACTCGCTGCGCTCATGATCCTTTGTAATCGCTCCTGAAAATGCAATCCTATGCCTGCCTTCGGCAGTCATGGTTTTGTTTTTTACTCCATCTTACAAATGCGAGCATTTGACGATTTTGTAAAAAAACAAAACCCCTGCATTTTCATGCAAGGGCTAGCGCTTTAAGTGATCGCGACAGGATTCGAACCTGTGACCGTCTGCTTAGAAGGCAGATGCTCTATCCAACTGAGCTACGCGACCTATTTAGGTGGGCGCAAATATACAATTAACCAAAATTAAATTCCAACATATAATAGATTTTTTAGCAGTTATATATGCAACTATTTAGAGGTATGTCAATTAAATTTCGTAATTTAAAGAAGTCAATCGCTTTAGTATTCATTCAAAAACACTAACATGAAAAAACTCAGTATTCTTTTTGGGACATTGGCTGTAGGACTCGTTCTTATTGCGGCCAGTAAACCTGATACTCCCCAGTTTCATACTGGACTTGAAGGGGTGTGGGAGCAGGTGCATCAAACTCTTTACGATAATGGTCAAGTTACAGACACCATGTATAATATGAATGGCTATAGGCAAGTGAAAATGTACAGCAAGGGCAAGGTGATGTGGACTCGCTTTGATCCGGCAGATAACAACGATTGGTTTGGCTACGGAACCTATTCGGTTAAAGACGGTATGTTAGAGGAGCGTTTAGAATATGCTTCGGGCGAAATGATGAAGATTGTAGACACGACTCAGGTATTTAGATTTAAGCTTGAAATAACAAACAGTACCTATAGCCAAATTGCCTACGATGCAGATGGTAATATGTACATTTCAGAAAACTACATTCGAATAGAATAGCTTTTAAAGGAGCTTAAATTTAAAAGGCTTTGCACTTAACAGTGTATGGCCTTTTTTTTTATAAAATCAATTTTCCTTTTGCCTACCTTTATTAGCTCAAGAGTTAGCATGTTAAAAGTAAAAACATTTTTTGCCAGAAATATCTGTTTGTTGCTTATTATTACTATAAGCATGGTGCTAAATGGCTTTACTAAAGCCTATAACGGTAATCTTAAAGCACCGAGTCCGCCCGCATGGGACATCGTAAGGGCACAATCAGACTCTATTGAACAACTTTGGATTAGTTTCATTAACAGTCGAGCTTGCATAGGAGGTTTCCAATATGTAAACGAAACAAGTCGACCAATAACACCTAATCGGTTGGCGTTCAATCGTCACGATTGGAGCGCCTTAGCCAAAAAAGACCCCAAGGTTTTGACCGAATTCTTAATGATAAAATTTGATGACACTACCAAAACCACCCTACATGTTTGTCCATTTTTTCAGGCCACAACAGGTGAAATGGCTGTGTATGCCTTGCAACAAATACATAAAATTAATTGGTACGATTTTAAAGAATTTAATCAATATAAGGATCGTGATTATTTGAGTGCTTCAGATCAGCCGCAAATGTGGTTGCGAAGTATTTTAAGCGACCAAAGTGAACGAAAAAAACTAGAACAACTCTTTTTAGAAGAACTAAAAAAATAACAACTATGGCAGACAACACCATATATTCGGTAGTAATTAATCATGAAGAACAATATAGCTTCTGGCCAACAAATAAGGAGGTTCCTAAAGGATGGAGGGCCGCGGGCAAAAATGGCACCAAAGACCAATGTCTTGCTTATATACGAGAGGTTTGGGCGGGCAATCGCCCGATTTCGTTACGTCATTTAATGAACGATTAAGAAGAAAATATCCCAGCTATGACTATAAAAGTGTGTTTGGTACAAGAAGCTCCCATTTTTTTTGATAAAGAAAAAACAATTCAAAAAGTAGCTGCTCTAACCACAAAATATGCTGCTCAAGGATGCCAACTAATCGTGTTTCCAGAATCTTTTATTCCTGGATACCCAAGAGGTTTTACATTTGGTGCCAAGGTAGGTAGCAGAACCGAGGCAGGGAGAAAACTATATACTACCTACAGAAAAAATAGCTTCGATATTAGTTCCCAAGACCTAAATAGATTAGAAGATTTATCAAAAACCACTAAGGCATATCTCGCAATTGGGGTCACAGAAAAACAAGAGTCTAACGGCAGTCTGTTCTGTTCATTATTGTATATATCACCAACAGATGGGCTTATGGGAGTGCATCGTAAAATCAAACCCACAGGCACAGAACGCCTTATATGGGACGAAGCCAACGGCGAATCTCTAGTAACTTTTGACACAAAGATTGGTAGGCTAGGAGGGCTAATTTGTTGGGAGAATTATATGCCACTTGCGCGTATGGCTATGTTTAGCAAAGGGGTACAAATCTATTTGGCTCCAACCGCAGATTCTAGAGAAGCCTGGATAGCTACCATGCGTCATATCGCCTTAGAGGGCAGGTGTTTTGTGTTGGGATGTAATCAATATTTTACCAAGTCAATGTATCCAGAAGCCTATCAAGATTTTGTAAAAGAAGAACCAGAAGATATTTGCAGAGGCGGTAGTGTGATTGTTTCGCCTTTAGGCCAAATTATTCAAGGGCCTCTTTTTGACGCGCCTGGAGCTCTTATTGCAGACTTAAACCTAGATGCTATCACCGACAGCAAATTAGACTTTGACATTAATGGTCATTATGCCAGAAAAAACATCTTTAGCTTCGCTGCAAAGGGACAACCAGAGATTTACAAAGAGAAATAACCTGTTAGTTAACGCCGCAAATTTTTATCGAACCATTTCAAACGCATATTGTTCCAAAGCCTATAAAACCTGAGCGATTACAAGAATATGGCGTTGGAATATTCGACCTAATTCCTACCAAATCAGCACTTAAAAAAGCGCTCAAAAAACAGCAAATAAAGGTAGACGATATAGTTGCCAGTTCGGCCACCATGATAAGAGGAGGAGAGACCATCGCGTATTACAAATTTGAAACCAATCTCATTCAAAAAAGCTTCGATCTAAAACTAGAAGTGCTCTTTCAAGACGATTTTATCGCGGCTATAAATAAGCCAGCTGGTATATTGGTAAGCGGAAACAGCTTTAAAACCATTGCCAATGCCTTGTCTCAAAATATCGCAATGAGCTCATTAGCAGATGCTACAGACCCGCAACCAGTGCACCGATTAGATTATGCCACTACAGGTGTTTTATTAGTAGGGAAGACCTCTGAGAGTATTAGAAGCTTGAACAAGTTATTCGAGAATAAACAAATACAAAAAATGTATTACGCCATTACTATGGGAGCAATGAGTTTGAATGGCACAATTAACACTCCCATCGATGGCAAGGAATCCTGTACCCAATACGAAGTTTTAAAAACGGTAGAATCGGATAGGTTTAAAAAGTTGAATCTAGTAAAGCTAACCCCAAAAACAGGAAGAAGGCATCAATTGCGAAAACATCTTGCCAGCCTTGGCAACCCTATTCTTGGCGACAGAGATTATTGCCCAGAAGCCTTGCTTCTTAAGAAAAAGGGAATGTACTTGCATGCGGCTTCGTTGGCGTTTATTCATCCTTTTACTGGAGCAGCCATAACTGTCGATACGGGTTTGCCTAAGCGGTTTGTAAAGCTGCTTTGAGACCGTTTAAATTTGCGAGTTTTCCTTGCTTTTATGCGACCATTATTTAATTATCTTTACGTATGAAAGCTTTTATTCACCTCATTACTCTTCTTTGTCTTAGTACTCCTAATCTATGGGCACAAGATTTTATCACGGTCTGGAAGTCAGACAATCCCGGAAGCTCTTTAGACTCCCAAATAACCATTCCCACCTCTGGCGATGCATACGATTACAATGTAGACTGGGGCGATGGTTCCATCAGCACGAATGTAACAGGTAATATAACGCATACCTATGCTATTCCAGGCACCTATACGGTTAGTATCAGTGGAGCTTTTCCGCAGATTTATTTTAACAATCAAGGCGATAAATTAAAACTTATTGAGGTAAGCCAGTGGGGCGCCATTGCTTGGAGAAGTATGGAAAAAGCCTTTTTTGGGTGTCAAAACATGGAGGTATCTGCGACAGATGCTCCAGATTTGTCTATGGTAACCTCTTTGGTGTCAATGTTTAAAAAGACCAAAGCCACTTTGGCGCATATCGGAAACTGGGATACATCTAACATCACCACGATGAACGGCATGTTCTTAAATGCCAAAGATTTTAATACAGACATAAGTAGTTGGGATGTAAGTAAGGTTAAGAACATCTCTGCAATGTTTAAAGGAGCCGTTTTGTTTAACCAACCTTTAAACAATTGGGACATTGGTAAGGTAAGTGCCATGAACAGTACTTTTGAGAACGCCGCTGGCTTTAACCAGAGTTTGTCAAACTGGGATGTTTCTGCTGTCAAAAATGCCAAGAAAACGTTTAAGAATGCCACTAACTTTAACCAAGATTTAAGTAATTGGGATGTTTCTGTCGTAAAGAATATGACCGATATACTAGTCGGTACAAGCTTGGACTGTACTAATTATGATCGAATTTTACTAGCGTGGTCACAACTGGCACTCCAAGATAACGTGACTTTTTCTACCAATGCAAACTATTGCATAAGCGAAGATGCCAGAACAACGATGGTAACAGACTTTGGTTGGACCATTACAGACGGTGGTATCAATATCCTACCAGTCAAAAAGGTAGTAGTTCCGCTAGATCAAACCCAGCTCGCAGACCCCATTACAGGTAGTTACAGCTTACCAGATTATATAACTGCTGGCGATGCTTATGCCTTAGAAAGTTGTACCGATACAACCACTTCGGTGGTCCCTGTGCAAGATCCAGTTGCCGGCACGGCTTTAGGCGAGGGGGAGCATCTAATTTCCTTTACAGCAATGTTTCCTTCAGGTGAAACTGTAGTCGCTTCCTTTTTATTAACGGTTGATTATAACTTTACCGTGCCGTCAGATCAGGATTTTGTGACCGTTTGGGATACAAATCTGGCAGGTACAAGCTATGTAAAGATTCCAACCCTAGGAGATGGCTATGACTTTGACATAGATTGGGGCGATGGCACTATCGAGTATGGTATCACTGGAACAACCAATCATAATTATGGTGTAGATGGCATCTACGTAGTGCGCATTAGAGGTGATTTTCCAAGACTTTATTTTAAAGATGAATCGTCTAATACTCAAAGAAAAATAGCAGAAATTCGTCAATGGGGGGGCATACGATGGGAAAGTCTTGAAGAGGCGTTTTATAATTGCCCTAATGTACGCATCACTGCTACAGATGCCCCAGATTTGTCTCTTGTTACCAGTTTGAGCTATATGTTTTACAATGCAGATAGTGTGAACGAATCGCTCTCCTCTTGGGATGTGTCTACCATCACAGATATGAGTTATATGTTTGCTAACACCAGTGTTTTTAATGGTCAACTGGCTGGATGGGATACGTCTAATGTTACCACTATGGAACAAATGTTTTATAATGCCGACGCTTTTAATAGGCCTATTGATACATGGGATGTGTCTAGTGTAACCAACATGGAGTCTATGTTTGAGCGTGCAGATTATTTTAATAAACCTTTAGATAATTGGGATGTATCTAATGTTGTCATTATGTCTAATATGTTTGAATGGGCCATTAGGTTTAATCAGCCCATTGGTAGTTGGGACGTTTCAAATGTTACTAAAATGGACAATTTGTTTAATCGAGCAGAAAAATTTAACCAGCCCATAGGCGATTGGGATGTGTCTAATGTGACCAATATGTGGGGAATGTTTGCAGAGGCAGAGAGATTTGACCAACCCATAGGAGCTTGGGACGTATCCAATGTGACTACCATGAATAGTATGTTTAGTAATGCCCATGATTTTAATCAACCCATTGGTGCTTGGGATATGTCGAGTGTTACAAATATCGCAAGGATGTTTCGTTCAAACAATTGGGACAATTCTGCGTTTAACCAACCGATTGATGCATGGGACGTTTCTAACGTGACATCTTTGGAGCGACTGTTCGAATACTCAAATACATTTAATCAACCCTTAAATAGCTGGGACGTGTCTAATGTTACCAGTTTTTACGAGACATTCAAAGAGACAGAAGTGTTCGACCAGCCTTTAGACAATTGGGATACTTCTAGTGCCACCACAATGAGAGGGATGTTTGAAGCCGCTATTAAATTTAACCAACCTGTCGAGAATTGGGATGTATCTAGTGTTACGAAAATGGAAGCCATGTTTTGCGACACGGAACACTTTAATCAACCTATTGAAGGTTGGGATGTGTCTAATGTTACAAATATGAGGTATATGTTTGCACGAGCAGTGCTGTTTAATCAACCCTTAAATGGCTGGGATGTTTCTAATGTGACCGATATGTACCAGATGTTTAGGCAATGGTTTACGTTACCTATATCGTTTGACCAGCCATTGGACCAATGGGATGTATCTAATGTAACTATTATGTCTGGCATGTTTGCACACTCCAATATGAGCACCGAGCACTACGATGGTATATTACGTGCGTGGTCGCTATTAGATCTTCAGACTGGGGTGGGTTTTGATGCAGGTGAGACGTACTACTGCGAGGGCGAAAGTGCAAGAAATTACATTATAAGCACCTTTGGCTGGGAAATAAAAGACCTAGGGTTGGCCACCGGCTGTGGGCTGCCTGAGGCAAGTAGCTCATACAGCCTTAAAACAATTGATACTCATAATGGCTTAGATGACATAGCTGTGTATCCAATACCCTCGAGTGACGAAGTACATATTAAAATCAATGCTAAAAGCCCATTAAAAAGCATACGTATTTACGATTTGCTGGGAAGGCTTGTGAGAACAAAGTCCTTTTCTCCTGCGCAACACACGGTTGTCACTGTGCCCATACTAGAGCTAGATTCTGGAAGCTATGTGATGAGATTAACGTTAGACAACGCACAAGAAGTCGTCAAAACATTCATTAAAATGTAATAGTCTTTCTATAAACGAAATTTCTTAAATTTTTCTTTTGGGCGCTACTCTTGCTACGCAAGCGTCGGGCTATCGCCAGTCGCTCTACTAACGTAGTAGCTCCAACAATGGCTCTATCCCTAGCGCGGTGATACGTGTCCTTCGAAGTTTTAGCGCGGAAGTGGAACGTTTAGAATATGTCCATTAGAGATTTCAGTGAGGTGCATGGCGTGTTGCGGTGGAAGGAGGCTAGAACGTGTTGACGAATACCTTAGAGTTAAATAATATTGATTGTAATTAATTGGATTCATTTGCTTTGCAAATGATCCTGAAGGTGGGTGAGACTAACAAAACCCAGCAGCAACAGACGTCGCTGCTATTTTTTAGTTTCTTTCGCAAATTCAAATGCAGGCATTCGATTTGAGATGCAAGTTCCATTAATAACTTTAATTTATAGGATTGCTTCACTTCGTGAAGCATCCTGAGTGGGGGTGAGACTAGAGAAAGCCAGAACGCCTTCGCGTTCTATGGCTTTTTTATTTCCAACGCTTACGCAAGACTGCGTCCTGCGACGCTTAGAAAATAAAAAAGCCAGAAATCTATGATTTCTGGCTTTCTCTGTCGGGGTGGCAGGATTCGAACCTGCGACCTCCTGCTCCCAAAGCAGGCGCGATGACCGGGCTACGCTACACCCCGTACTATTTTAATTTGACCCGAGGGCCGTTTACTATTAATAATCTTCGTACGTAAAAGATTATGCTATTGCGGAGAGAATGGGACTCGAACCCATGCGACACTTGCGCGTCGACAGATTAGCAATCTGCTCCGTTACCACTCCGGCACCTCTCCTTTTAGAATTTTAATGAACGTAATGTTTCCTAAAATGCGGATGCAAAGTTATGTTTTCATTTATTATATAACAACTATTATTCAGCTTTTTTTAAACTAAATCACACGGCATTGTAAAACCACTTTTTCGCCATCGAGTAGGGTGGTAAAAATCAGGTAATTACTGCCGCCATCGGTAATTTTCCATTGCTTTCGTAAGGCGGCCACCGTCAGAGGAAAGTTTCTAGAAATCACAAGTGCTGTTGTGTTAGAAAGGGACTTCATAGTTTGCTTATTGTATTTATGGCATTGGTCAATTATAAAGCATCTCCCAGGAAAATCTATTTGTTGGTTTGAGGTAAAAAAATGTGTATCGGCATGTAGTTTTGATACAGGGTATTGCTCACAAATCGCCCCAAAATGGCCTATCTTCATAATTGAAGCATTAGGGATGTATAGATAGTTTTTAGGCTGTGAATATGTTTCTAGGTATGCTTTGTCCCATTGTACGCCATGCCTTTCAAGCTTGTTGTTTTTAATATTAAATGCCAGCGTCTCTATGTCTGTTGTACTTTTATCTGATTCTATACACCATAGCAACTCCTTAAGCTCATTGTTAAGAGCAATGGCCATCACCCGAGATACATTATTTAATTGCGTAAGCCCGAGGCTAATATCTAACATTGGAGATGTTTTTATCACCAACTGCTGGGTATGCGATAAGAGCGTGTCCATTTGTTCTATCACATTCGGCACACAATCAGAGAGTTTAAATACCTTATTCTTATTGCTATCACGTCTTGCTGGGTCAACATATATTAGATCGTATTGCCCTTTTAACAAGGCTAGTCCATCGCCGGCTTGCGTTGTGATGTTATTAGCCTTAAGCTGCTTAAAATTGTATGTGGCAATTTCACATAGAGTTGGATTCAGTTCAAAATAGTCAACCTGTGTAAATTGTTTAGAAAAAAAATAACTATCTACGCCAAAGCCACCAGTGATGTCTGCCATACGAGATCCCTTTAAAGCAGATGCTTTAAAAGAGGCAACGACTTCGCTAGTAGTTTGTTCTAGATTGAGCTTTGGTGCATAATAAATTCCATTGGTATTAAACCAGGAAGGGAGCTTATGTTTGGCGGTTAATTTACCCGAAATCTGCTCCATTAATTCTTGAGAAGAAACCTCATCAAAAGGCGACTTTTTAAAAGCTAATTTAAACAAATCACCATCCAAATTATTAACTATATACTCCTGAACCTTAGTATTTAATATGGTGTTATTCAAAGTAACGCTACAAATTTTTAGTCAGCTTTCTAACCACTTTGTATTCAGATAAAAACTCCTTAGAAATCACTTTTATGGCTGTATAAACAGGGATGGCTACAATCATTCCTACCACTCCAAATAAAAGCCCGCCAATAATAATAATCAAAAATATTTCTAATGGATGCGATTTAACGCTTTCAGAAAAGATCTTAGGCTGACTCACAAAATTATCTATTAACTGACCCACAATAAAAAAGGCCATTACACCTAGGGTCTTTGGTAGTATCACTGTTTGAAAATCTGCTCCAACATTGCTTGTCATGGACAAGACAATCATAACAGCTCCCCCGATTAAAGGGCCTATATACGGAATGAGATTCATCAGGGCGCATAAAAACGCAATAACTACCGCGTTTTCGATACCAAATAGCAATAATACTATAGTATAGAACACAAAGAGTACCAATATTTGAATGAGCAATCCTATGAAGTAACGGGTAAGCAAGCCTCTAATTTTGTTTATAGATTTCTTTAATCGAGACTCGTTTTCTTCTTTAACCAGCGTTAGTAAGCCCGTATCTAACATGGCACTGTCTTTTAAAAAGAAAAAGCTAATAAATATCACAGAAAACAGCCCAATGCTAAAGGACCCTAAGGCAGAGAACAAATTATTCAAAAACTCCGGAACCGCATTATAGTCGAGCTTAGAGGGCAAGTTGAGCTCTTCGATAGTAGCTAATAAATCAATTCCTCGAGCAGACAAATATTGATTAGCTTGCGCGTATAGATTTTCGACGTTAGACCGCAGATCTTCTATGTTTAGGAGTGATAGATTTTCGCTCTGTTTGGCTATTAAAGGAATAAACAGCGACATTATGCCAAAGAATACTCCAAACATAAGTAGCATACTGGTAAAAACTGCGAGCACATTTCCAAACTTTAATCGTCGCTTTAAAAAGACAACGATGGGGCGGCAAATGAGCGCCACAACGGCCGATATTGCTATATATATAAGCACACTTCTTATGAGATATAAAAACCATAATAAAAGCGCCACTCCTACCAAAATGGCTACTGCTCTCACAATTCCGTTAGAAATTATCTTAGATGTCATGGGTGTGATCTGATCATTTAAAGGTAAATGTAAGCCTATTTTAGCGCTGTCCCAAAAGTTTTTGAGTAAGCTCATAAAGGGCAATTCCAGCGGCTTGAGTAACATTCATGCTGCTGTTAATACCAAACATGTCTATATGCAGTGTGTGGGCTACCCAATCTAATACCAACTGCGACACTCCGTTACTTTCGTTACCAATAAACAATAATAAGGGAAGGTTTGGTGTCAAATTAAAAGCATCAATAGCTTGACTTTCTGTGCTATACTCTAGCGCGATAGTTAAGTATTTACTCGGCTCCAGCTGTGCGACGTATTCTTTTGTGCTTTCCCATTGCCTAATGCGCAACGATGCCATCGTGGCTCTAGAGGTTCTGCGCAATCTTGGCGTGTCTAAATTTGTATGTGACCCGCATAATACCACTTCTTTTATACCAAATGCGTCACAGAGTCTGAACAGACTACCTAGGTTTGCCGGGCTCTGTAGGCCATCGCAAACAACAGTAATAGGGAAGGAGCGAGGGGTAAACGTAGCGCTATTGTGGTCGTGCTGAATGTTCAAAAAGTTAATTTATTGTTCGAAAGCATAGAGCATAATATTGGCACCCATCTGCAAGGCCTTTAAACGGATTTCTGGCGGATCGTTGTGTATTTCGGGGTTTTCCCAACCATCACCCAAATCGGATTCAAACGTATAAAGCAATAAGAGCCTGTCGTCTTGAAAGATGCCAAAGGCTTGTGGTCGTGCATTGTCGTGCTCGTGTATCTTGGGTAATCCCTGTGGGAACTTATACTTTTTATTAAAAATTGGGTGGGTCGCGGGGAGTTCTACCAGCTCTTTATCCGGAAATATTTTTACCAGTTCTTTGCGAATGTAGGTGTCCATGCCATAATTATCGTCTATGTGTAAGAAGCCACCACTCAATAGGTAGTTGCGCAAGTTTTGCGACTCCTCTTCATTAAAATAAACATTGCCATGACCCGTCATATGAACAAATGGATAGCTAAACAGATCTACGCTTCCAGGCTTTACGGTGGCCGTTCTGGTATTGATAGCCGTCTGAATTTCTTGGTTGCAAAAACGTGCTAAGTTTGGTAAAGCTGTCGGATTAGAATACCAATCACCACCACCTCCATATTGTAATACGGCAATTTCTTGAGCAGATATACCTGTAAATCCCATGAGCATAGTCAAGAAAATTACCACTTGTATGGTTTTGCATTTCATAGGTTAAAAATACGGTTAGTTTTTTGTTAATCCATCCTAATGAATACATAAAATTTGCAGTTTAACATAAAATATTAAAACGCATCGGCAAAAAGTTTTACCTTTAATTATGATCAATAATAAAATTGTAAATTACTGATTTTCAGTATTATAAATTGTTGATATTACTAAGGTTTACCAGTAAACTATTATCGGGAAATACCAATCCGCTTTTATTTTACCAGCTTAGCTGTTAACTTAGAGTAAAAATTATTGCAATGCTAACCATCCTTGCCCATCTTAAAAAAACCTTTGTGGTACTACTCCTTTTTGTAGTAGCCACTCCTTGTTTTGGGCAAATTGCATCTACGCAGTTCAAACAGGAAGTTCAGATTGATTCTGTTTTGATGTATCGCGATTTAGCATTTCAGGCAGCCAAGGATAATAACCCCGCAGAGGCCGTAGCTCAAATAGAAAAATATGTCGCGCGGACCTTAGACCTATCTTTTATAGAGCACAGTTCTTTTAGCTTTATAAGTCGTTCCCCCGAATATATTGGCTTACAAGAAAAATATCTACCCAAATTTAGATGGGCCTCTATTTTTTATATGTACGCTGGGCTCATAGGCTTTTTTATAATCTTCATGTTTGCAATACGGCGTAAAAAAGATATGCTTGCGAGTATTCTACTCAGCTTGTTTTTATTTATACACTCTGTGTTTATCATACATGTGGGGCTCTATACGATGAACTACACCTATTATATGCCTCATACCCAAGCGATGTCTACGGTGTTTTCGTTTTTGTATGGGCCATTGCTGTATTTTTATTTTAAGCGAATTAAAACAGGTTATACCTTTCATTGGAAAGATCTTATGCACCTTATCCCAACGCTTTATTTATTGGTGCTTTTTATCCCGATTTATTCCTTGTCGGAATCTGATAAACTTAGGATGATGCTTGGTGTTGGACCTTATGAGCAAAACCCTTATGGAGAGCAAGTCGCAATCGGAAAGATGATCATTTTGATAGTATATGCCTTTTTAACCTTACGATTATGGCAAAAAACACGAGAGAACAGAACCACCATTAAAACACCTCTTTATTTGTGGCAGCGTAACGTGGTTTTGTTTCAAGGAATGTATGCTTTGATTTATTGTATTTATGCGATACTTCTCCTAAGAGATGTTAGAGCAGGTTTTGTTTTTAACACCCAACTCATCTTAATGTCTGCTATGGTGCTATACGTAGCCTATGTAGCCTATGCCAACCCAAAAGTACTTATGGGCTTTCATCTAGAAAGGTCGTTTCTGAAGTATAAAAACTCTGGCCTGACGTCTAGTTATTCTGTAGAGCTTAAACAGCAGTTGCTGTCGTTATTGGAGGAGCAAAAGATTTATCGCGAGAACAACATCAATCTCGATACCTTGGCAGAACGTTTAGGGACCACACGTCACAGTACCTCTCAAATAATCAATGAGCATTTTGGGATGAACTTCTTCGAGTTGATTAACAACTACCGTATTCAAGAAGCCATGAATATATTAAAAAGCGATACTGCTCGCGAAAAAAACATAATCGACGTTGCTTACGAGGTAGGATTCAACAATAAAGTCACATTTAATAAATCTTTTAAAAAGATAAACGACGTGACTCCTTCACAATATCTAAAGGCGCTCTACGCCTAGATTTTCTTAATGTTTTGTTAAAAAGGTAAACCGTAAGACTTTTTCGGTAAAGGGAAACTCTTATCGTGAACCACTAGTTTTTAGGCGGTTACAGCCAGTTTTGTACTAGCGCATATCAAGAGTCATGCTTTTGAGGCCCAACTCAAGTTTAACAAAAACATTGCTAGTATGAGACAAATTCGCACCAAATGCTTGTGGCTTTGCTTGCTTTTTTCCGCAGGCCTTTATGCCCAGCAAAAAACAATTAGTGGAGTGGTATCAAATGATTTTGGCGAGACCCTTTTTGGCGCCAATGTGATTATTGATGGTACCGCTTCTGGAACCCTAACCGACTTAGATGGCGGTTACACGATTACGGCCAATGTAGGAGACAACTTAGTCTTTAGTTACGTTGGTCATGAATCGAAGACCATAACCGTGGGGTTGGCATCACAGATAGACATAGTCTTAACAACGGATGCATTAGAAACCGTGGTCATTACTGGTTATAACAACTATCGCAAAGACAAAGTGACTGCAGCAGTTAGTGTTGTAGCACCGAAAGAAATCGAACAGGTGCCCATCGCATCGCTCGATCAAGTCTTGCAAGGAAGAGTTGCTGGTCTTAATGTATCGACCGGTTCTGGTCAGCCTGGTCAGCAAGGAACCATTACCATTCGCGGTGTAAACTCGTTTAACGGAGATAGCGAACCGCTGTTCGTAATCGATGGTGTATTTGTAGATCAGGATAACTTTAGAAGTTTAAATGCGAACGACATAGACAATGTGAGTGTGCTTAAAGATGCTTCGGCTTCTGCACTTTACGGGTCGCGAGCCGCAGGTGGGGTTATAGTGGTCACTACAAAGCGAGGGAATTACAACAGCCCCTTAAGTGTTCGTTACAGATCTCAATATGGGCTATCGCTTAAACCCGATCCAAATTTTGATGTGCTAAGTTCGAGGCAACTGCTAGAATATCAGCGCGATATTAATACAGGGGCAGGAGCTGGGCTCACAGATGCCCAGATTGACGAGCTCGCTGCGATTAATACCAATTGGTCCGACATCTTTTTTAGAGACGGTACCAACATATCTCATGAGTTATCGGTTTCTAAGGGTGGCGACAACTCGCGTAGTTTTACATCTGTAGGATATTTTGAGCAGGAAGGAATAACCTTAGGTTCGAACCTGCAGCGATTTACCTTTAGATCTAACAACGATTTGCGTTCAGATCGCTTTAGTCTGAACACCAATTTTACGGCCAACTTTAGTAAAAACGATTTTATCGTAGATCGCGCCAGAGGCGGAAACACTGGAGGCCAATTAGACAATCCCTTTATAGTACCCTACATAGGGCTGCCTTTTCAGGATGCCTATAACGAAGACGGCTCATTAAATACCTTTGGAACGATTGCTTCGGGCGCCTTAAACGCAGATGGTTCCATCAATGCTTCGGGAGCTAATGGCTTTTTAAACACACCATATTTGGCACTTAACACAGCAACTTTTAATACCGATAATGAAGAAGAGCTTCGTCTTATCGGCTCGATAGATGCCAAGCTCGAATTATTTAAAAATGTAAGAGTTGGTGCATTATTTGGAGCAGATTTTAGACAACAGAACGGTACTATAATCACTACGCCTGGGAGTATTCGTGGGCTCATTACACCCAATGCTAATTCCGATTTAAACGGGTCTAGGCAAGAGAACGATATTCGAGATTTACGACTAAACTTTAACAGTAGTGTTCGATACAAAAACACTTTTGCAGACGTCCATGACGTAGAACTAAGCTTGTTTACTGAGTATAACAAACGTCATTTTAGGTCTTTTGGGTTTGTAGGCTTTGGCCTCAACCCCTTGTTCGAATCTTCGATCAACGGAATCACAAATGGACAAGTGGTAGAACTGCAAGGAGGAGCAGAAACAAGACCGTATATTCCTATAGTATTTGGATCGCAAAACGACAGAGGATTGTTCTCTTATTTTGGGGTGCTACGCTATGGTTACGATAATAAATACGATTTGCAAGTGTCTGTACGTCGTGATGGTTCGTCCTTCTTTCCAGACGAAAACGAGTTTGGAACATTTTATGGCGTTTCGGGTCGTTGGAACATCAGCAAAGAAAACTTTTTATCTAAAGTATCATGGCTCAATACCCTAGCACTTAGAGCGAGTTACGGTACCGTTGGAAACCAAGAGTTGTTTATTCCCTTTGGTCAGTTTAGCTTGTTTAGTCCAGCCATAGGATACAATTCTACCCCGGCCGTAGTGCCCAGTGCCATCGGAAACAACAAACTCAAGTGGGAAGAAACAGCACAGTTCAACGTTGGAATTGACTACAGTCTATTTGACGAACGTTTTACAGGCACCTTAGATGTGTACAGCAACACCACCAAAGATGCCTTGCTATTTAGACCGGTGTCGCTCACTTCTGGCTTTGCGACCTTTCCCGACAACGTTGGGAAGCTGCGAAACAAAGGCGTCGACCTAGAATTTAGATACGAGCTGATTCGCAACGAAGCCAAAGAGTTTTTTGTATCGCTTTTTGCCAATGCAAATTATAATGACAACGAAATTTTAAGCCTCTTTGATGGAGAAGAGCGTGTAGGTAATTTAGGGGTGGGGCAATCTATCGGTGAATTTAGATTGGTGCGTTCTGCAGGAGTAAATCCTGCCAACGGAGAACCCTTGTATTTAGATGCAAACGGGCAAATCACCAATCAATTTAATCCAGACGATGCTGTTTTCTTGGGTAAGAGTAATCAGCCCAAGTATGCGGGAGGTTTTGGAACAGACATGCAATACAAAGGATTTGCTTTGTCTATGCTTTGGAGTTTTGCTGCAGAGCAATACCGCACCAATGGATCGCTGGCTGTTACAGAAGATCCTAGCCTGGCAGGATTTGCCAATCAATCTACCACCGTACTCAATGCTTGGAAGCAACCCGGCGATATTACAGACGTCCCTAATCCGCTTTTAGGAGGATTTAGATTTCAGGCAGGAGATCGCTATTTAGAGGATGCCTCCTTTTTGAGGCTGCGTAACATCGTACTGAGCTACACCCTAAAAGGCGAACTCTTTAAAAAGAAACCTTTCGATAACGCCCGGATCTATGTGCAAGGGCAAAATGCGCTTACGTTTAGTCGCTGGCGCGGATTTGATCCGGAATCAAATACAGGAGGTTCCTTCTTTGACTTTCCAACCGCACGCACCTTTACCCTTGGTTTAGATGTTAATTTTTAATTCAGAAATCATGAAAAAGTTTATATATACCATACTCATTTTTATAAGTCTTCAGGGCTGTAACGATGCGCTCGACATTTTGCCAGTAGATGCTGTTGCCGCAGAAGGAGCACTCACAACTCCAGAAGACATAGACCTTGCGCTTAGCGGCGCTTATGCGGCCTATAATCCGCAGTTATTGATTCAATTTTCTTCTCGATTTGCAGACGATCTGCGCTTTGGTAACGCCAATGGCGGACAAGGCACTGTAGAACATAACCAAACCATCAATGCAGGTAGTGGCGTTGTTGCCAATATCTATTCAAGTTATTATGCGGTAATCAATCGAGTTAATAGGATATTAGAAGCCACAGAATTACTTGATCAAAGCGGTTTAACTGCAGATCAAAAAGACCGACTAAAAGAAATTGAAGGTCAGGCGTACGCCTTACGCGGCTTAGCTCATTTTGACTTGCTTAGCTTCTTTGCGCCCTCTTTTCAGAACTCAGATTTAGGGATTCCTTATATCGATTTTGTGGTGATTTTAGAGCTTCCTGCAAGAAATTCGGTAGGAGAGGTCTTTGCCGGTATCTTGTCAGATTTGGACGCCGCCAAAGGGTTGATTAGCGAAAGTGCTACTATTTTTCTCACAAAAGATTTTATTACTGCTTTAGAGGCAAAAATAGCGCTCTATCGTGGTGATAATAGTAGCGCAATCACTAAAGCCAATGCCTTGATCTCTGCGTACAACTTAGGCTCAAGAACACAATATGAGAGCATGTATCAAGATGCAGACGATACAGAAGTGATTTTTAAACTTTCCAGAACTGTGTCGGACGCAAGAGCAGGAGGTCTGTTCTATTTTACGGGGACGGGAGGTGCTTTTTTCGAGATGTCGTTTGGTTTGTTTTCTGAACTAGACCCAGCAGACGTGCGATATGATGTCCTCGTCGACGACGATATAGATGGAGGAACTATCGATCCTGTGAGTGATCCACCAACCACCATATTTATAAAGAAATATCCAGGGCGTGATGGTCAGTTTGGCCTGAACGACTTAAAATTATATCGCATAGCGGAACAGTATTTAATAAAAGCCGAAGCACAGGCCAAACAAGGTCAATTAGCAGAGGCTGCATTAACCATCGACGCCCTTCGTGATGCTCGGTTTGGAGCAGATATGCCAACTCCAGTTTATGGATCGCTCTTAGAGGCCATAAACGATGTTCTCGCGGAGCGACGCATAGAATTAGCCTACGAAGGGCATCGATATATAGACCTAAGAAGAACCCGCGATATAACAGGACTCGGAATAGTCCGAAACGAAGCAGATTGTGGTGGCCCAACACCGTGCCTCTTATTGCCTACAGATTTCAAGTTTACGCTCCCTATTCCGCAGGCCGAGATAGACGTAAACCCTAATATGGTTCAAAATCCTGGGTACGACACCAATTAAGTGAGTGGTAATAAACAGTATGTCTCAATAAAAAAGAAAAAAGATGAAACAGTTATATAGAATACTTATCGCATGCTTGCTTTTGGTGAGTTGCGATTCAGATAAAGATCGAGTCCTTTTTGATCCTGACAATGGGCAAACCCTATTGTCATTTAACGAAACAACAGCCAATCTGGCCATCCTGATTAACGATGCTGGACAGCTCGAAGTGACCGTAAATAGTTCGACAAAAAGTAGCTCAGATCGCAGTTACGATATTGCGATCAATCCTGCGACAACCGCACCATCTAGTTATTATGAGTTGCCAAATCAAGTGACAATTCCCAGCGGAAGTTTTCAAGGAATTTTTGTGATAGATGGAACAGACCCAGTAGGGGAGCAAGTGCCGCAAGAAGTGCTGGTATTAGATTTAATCGCGCAAGAAGGCGAAGTAGTTGCCAACTCCATTACGGTGAATGTATTTATTACTTGTCCTGTAGAGGCTGGATTTTTTACGGGTGACTATTTGGTCGAACAAATATCGCCTAGCATATTTGGCTACGATACTTTTGATCCAGACGGTGGTGGTATTGTGATTACGCTCTATGATGCTTCTCAATCAGAGGCAGCGACAGGAGTTGTACTTGAATCCGATACGCAACGTGCTTTTTTGGCACGATATATCGCAGAGCTTGATTTTGATAATGAGCTACCGTATACGATGGATTTTGTATGCGAGCAGGTAATTTTTGGAAGTGATCAAGTAACAGGTTTGGCCTGCAGTGGCAATAGTGTTTTGCTGGGCCCTGCAGTTATAGAAAACGGTACTTATAATTCGTTAGACGATTCGGTATTTGATTTGATTTTTCAAGATGACGTCACGGACGCATGTGGCCAAGGTGCACCAGACGTTACATTGCGATGGATCAAACAATGATACTTTTTTTCAATTTTTATTGAATTAAGGTTGGTTAGCGAAAGCCCTGCACTTTGGTGTGGGGCTTTTATTTTGTGCAGAATAAGCTCACGGTATTACATGCAACCACGGCGGCGGTTTCTGTTCTTAGGCGCTGTTCACCTAAGCTCACGGCTGTAAAGTTGTGTTTTAGGGCTAGCTCGATTTCGTCGGGAGCAACATCGCCCTCTGGCCCAATTATGATGGTTACAGCTTCTTGATTAGTTAGCACATTTTTTAAAGACTCTTTAGGTGTGTCTTCGCAGTGTGCAATACAATGCAAGCCATCGATGGGAGCGTTCTGTTTAATGAATTCGTCAAAGGAGGTTAACGGGTTCAAGACCGGCAGATGCGCTTTTAAGGATTGCTTCATGGCGCTAACAATTATCTTCTCGAAACGCTCAAGTTTTATGTGTTTACGCTCAGAGCGACTGCAAAGCAATGGTGTGATTTGCGTAACCCCAATTTCTGTAGCTTTTTCTAAAAACCATTCAAATCGATCGTTGTTTTTAGTGGGTGCCACTGCCAAATGCAATCGGTAGGGAAGGGGTTGTTTTTTACTAACTTCTAAAATCTCTGCCTCACATAATTTTGGAGACACTAGGGTGAGTGATAAGGCAAATATCTCGCCTTTCCCATTGGTGCTATGAATGACGTCGCCTTCTTGTTTGCGCAATACTTTTTGAATATGCCTGCTCTCATCTTTGTTAAAAGCAATGTGCTTATTACTAGCATCTAAATCTGGATGATAAAAGAGTTGCATAACTTAAATTTGCTGCAAGATATTAGATTTAGATCTTATTATTTATGCTTGTATCGTTTTCCTTTTTTAAGAATGACTCCCTGATAGCCCTCAAAATAAAACGGTACCGATCTATTGTTCGCATCGATAATTGCAAAGTGTAAATGTGGTAAGGTAGAAAATCCAGTCCAACCAGAAATCCCGATGGCTTCACCTTTTTTGACCTGCGCGCCAGGAGCAACCAGCACTCCTTTGTAATCTAAATGCAAATAATGGGCAAAGGTTCCGTCGTCATGCAGCAGAATAACTAGGTTGGCGGCATCGATCATTTCTCTTCCACCATGTTCTGTAAAGTCATCGCGAGTTTTTACTACGACGCCATCACGCGCGGCATATATAGTGTCCCCAATTTGTGTTGCGAAATCGACGGCATATTTTGAAGTTGGTTCGTTATGTGAAAATCCACCATTAAATGTTTGGATAATTTTTATTCTTTTCTTCTTCGAATACGGCAGCGCGTAAGGAAAGAATGAATCGTGCACAGCTTTTGCAGGATCTCCTAATTGCGCTTCTAGTGCAGCATATTGAGAAAGGTCTATTACCGCGGTGTCTTTGACTAAGTTTTGCGGAACAACGACTATCGATTTTAACGTATCTCTTGACGCCAAAATCGATTTGGGGAGTACTTTAATTTGCCCTTTTACCGAATCGAGCGCCCGATATTCTGCTTGCACGGGCGCATAAAGCAGGTTGATTAAGTCAATATAAACACTATCGTTCGTGATGGTTTTTTTAAGTGCCAAGTCTTGGCCAAACATGATACCATTTAAAAACAACAAGCAAATTAGTAATCTCATTGGGCATTGTTTAAAGGCATTCGAGCGGTTGCAGATACATCGTTTGTTGCAAAAAGCCCTTGCTCATATTTAAGTTGTCCTGCCATAGCGATCATCGCTGCATTATCTGTACAAAATTCGAAAGCCGGAACAAAAGAAACCCAACCTTTGGTTTTTGAGGCCTGGTCTAAAGCTTTGCGCACACCACTATTGGCAGAAACCCCTCCGCCGATCGCCACTTGTTTTATGCCTGTGTCTTTTACGGCGTTGCCGATTTTATCCATCAAATAATCAACGATGGTAAATTGAATGCTGGCACAGATATCTTCAAGATTGTTTTTAACAAAGTCAGGATCCTTTTGCATATTGTTCTGAACAAAATACAACACAGCTGTCTTTAGCCCGCTAAAGCTAAAGTCGTATCTGCCCACTTTGGGCTTAGGAAACACAAAAGCATGCGGATTTCCTTTTTGAGCTAACTTGTCTAGCAAGGGGCCTCCTGGATACGATAGACCTAATATCTTGGCGCTTTTGTCAAAAGCTTCGCCAATGGCATCGTCTATGGTTTGCCCAAGCAATTCCATCTCGAAATAATCGGTAACCTTTACCAACTGAGTATGTCCTCCGCTTATAGTCGCAGCCAAAAAAGGGAAACTGGGTATTGGTTTGTCGTCTTGTTTTATAAAATGCGCTAAAATGTGTGCTTGCATGTGGTGCACATCGATTAATGGGATGTTTAAGGCGGCTGCCATAGACTTGGCAAAAGAGGTTCCAACCAAAAGGGAACCCATAAGCCCAGGACCGCGTGTAAAAGCTATGGCGTTTAGGTCTTTTTTATCGATATTTGCTTGGTGCAAGGCCTGATGAACCACCGGAACTATATTTTGTTGATGGGCGCGTGAAGCGAGTTCGGGCACCACACCCCCGTATTGCTCATGAATCTTTTGGGTCGCAACAACATTGGAGAGTATATGACCGTTGTTGATTACAGCGGCGGCCGTATCGTCGCAGGACGATTCGATGGCAAGTATAAAACAGTTTTGAGCAGACATATTGCTTGGCACATTATTTGGTGACAAAATTAAAACATTAGTAGGTATCAAAAAATTTAGGAAAATAGTATTTCGTGTGTTATTGGCGATTTTGCTATTACTAATTGTCGCAATTGTATTGATATCACTGCCTGCTGTGCAAACTGCCATCGCAAAAAAAGTAACCAAAGATCTTAACGAAGAGTTTGATACCAATATTCAAATCGACCGAATCGGGCTTTCCTGGAATGGCGATATCGTGCTCAAAGAGCTTTATGTAGAAGATCATCATCAAGATACCTTGATTTATGCCAACAAGCTAAAGTCTTCTATTTATAGCTTTAAACAGGCATATAATGGCGATTTAGACCTAGGCGATGTAGACTTACAGGGCTTGCGTTTTAATCTGATTACCTATCTAGACGAGCAAGACGACAATCTTTTTGTTTTTTTAAACAAATTTGAAACCGACGAGCCCGAATCTGAAAAAGAATTTTTACTCAGCTCCGATGGTGTGAATATCATTGACGGCCATATTACAATCTCAGATCTTAATATGGAAAACAAAGTGCTCTTCGATTTAAAGCAATTTGCGTTAGAATCAGAAGACTTTACCATTAAGGGCTCCATCGTCGATTTGGATATAATCAATCTAACCTTTAACGAACGAAAAGATATTACTGTAGAACAACTTTCTGCGCATTTTACCTATGCACCAGAACGTATGGATGTAACGGGCTTAGTACTTAAGACCACGGAGTCGTTATTAAATGCAGATGTTGTTTTAGATTATAAGAATGGCTTGGGTGACTTTTTAAACAATGTGACCATACAAGCTGCCATAGATAAATCGACAGTAAGCACGAATGATTTACGCGCTTTTTATGACGAGTTTGGTCGCAATCAGATGCTCACCGTGTCTGGCAATTTTAACGGAACCCTAAATGATTTTACATTTAGAGAGGCAGATCTCAATTTTAAGAGCTCTAGAGTTTATGGCAATTTTGTTGCGGTAGACTTACTTTCTGACGACGACAACTTTACCATTACTGGTACCAACCATTATATTAGAACCAGTTACAGTGATTTAAGATCGTTTTTACCCAATGTGTTGCGCTCACTTCCGCAAGAGATAGCAGTGATGAATAATTTCGTAGTGCAAGGTACCACAACCGTTACCCAAAATACGCTAAATGCAGATGTGGCGATCGATAGTCAGATAGGAAAAGCGCAGACTGTATTAACCATGGGTAATATGCGAGATATCGATGCGGCCACATATTCTGGGTTTATCAATTTAGATGATTTTGATATTGGTGCCATGACTGGCACCGAATCTTTAGGGAACACCACTGCAGCCCTCAATTTTGATGGACAAGGTTTTACTGTAGACAAAGTTAAAACAGCCTTAAAAGGGACCGTAGATGCCATAGAGTTTGAGGGATACAACTATATAAACATCGATGTGGCGGGTAAGTTGCAAAAGCCGCAATTTAATGGGAACCTTGCCATAGACGATCCCAACCTTAAGCTCAAATTTGAAGGGCTCATCGACGTGTCTAAAGAAACAAATCGTTACGATTTTGAAGCTCAGGTGGCCTATGCCGATTTGCATAGACTTAATTTGGTAAACCGTGACAGCATAAGCATTTTTACAGGGAACGTACTAATGAACATGACGGGAACCTCCATAGACAATGCGGTTGGAACCATCGAATTAAAAGAGTCTACCTACCAAAACTTAGAAGACGATTATTATTTCGACGATTTGGCTGTAGAAGCTAGTTTTGAAGGCGATGAGCGTAAGATTGCAATCAATTCGCCCGATGTGATAAATGGTTATATCATAGGAAAGTTTGATGTTTTCGATGTTCCTAATCTCTTTCGCAATAGTGTGGGTAGTATTTATGCCAATTACATTCCCAGAGATGTGACGACCAATCAATATTTGGATTACGAATTTGAAGTGTATAGCAAGATTGTAGATGTCTTCGTGCCAGAAATCAAACTGGGAGAAAACAGTAAAGTAAGAGGTAGTGTTTCTAGCGACGAATCTGAGTTTAAGCTCAATTTTAATTCGCCAGAGATTCTAATTTTGAACAATTATTTGGGTAAGGTCAACATACAAGTAGACAACGACAACCCGCTGTTTAACACCTATGTCGAGGTAGATTCGGTAGATGCTGGCTTTTACGATTTTAGCGATGTAAACCTGATTAACGTTACGGTAAACGACACTTTGTTTATCAGGTCCAAGTTTCAAGGCGGTTTTGACAATACGGATCAATATAATCTTTCGCTCTATCACACTATAAACCCTGAAGGAAAATCTGTCGTAGGGGTAAAAAAATCTACTATAGAATTTAAAGAGAATGTTTGGTATGTAAACCAACAAAACAACAGGCACAACAAGATTGTCTTTGACAATAACTTTAATGATGTTAGGATCGATTCGCTGGTGATGAATCACAACAACGAATACATTGGCTTGTCTGGGTTTTTACGCGGAAACAATTATAAAGATGTAAAGGTTAGATTTCAGGATGTAGATATTGGCAAGATAACCCCTGTGGTAGAAAACTTAGATTTAAGTGGGATCGTAAACGGGCGTTTAAACTTTTTACAAAAAGATGGGGCCTACTATCCCGATTCAGACGTAAGCATAAACGATGTGGTGATAAACGATATCACCTATGGGGATTTACGCCTTGAAGTAGAGGGTAACGAAGATCTTACGCTTTACAATATTAATTCCACCCTAACCAATCAAGATGTCGAGTCTATTAAGGCCATAGGTTCTATCGATCTAAAGCCTAAAGAACCTACTATAGACCTCACGGTCGATTTAAATAGACTTAATCTAGAAGCACTAAGCCCATTCGGAACCGATGTTATCACGAACATTAGAGGCTTTGCCAGTGGTAAGACTAAAGTGCAAGGAATCTATAAATCTCCAGATTTATTTGGACAGCTCACCCTAGACGAATCTGGGATGACGTTTCCTGAATTAAACATCGATTACGACTTTGAATCAAATTCAGACATATTTATTGCTAAGAACAAGTTTACGCTCACCCCGATAAATCTGACCGATACCAAATACAATTCCTCAGGAGTCCTTACCGGCTTTGTTACCCACACCAATTTTACCAAATGGGATTTAAATTTAGACATTAACACAGATAACTTATTAGTGCTCGATACTCCGCTAACAGAAGACGCACTTTACTACGGTACCGCATTTATCGCAGGAGATGCCACAATTGCCGGCCCAACAGACGAACTTGTCATTGATGTAACGGCTAGCACTCAGCCCAACACCACTTTTAAAATTCCATTGAGCGATGTGGAGTCCTTGGGCGAAGAAGGGTACATTAAGTTTTTATCGCCAGAAGAAAAAGCAGCTCGTGTGAGTGGTCTTATCGCAGAGGTAAAAGATATTAAAGGCCTCGAATTAAATTTTGAACTTGATATTAACGACAATGCCGAAGTTGAGGTGGTGATCGATCAAAAAAGCGGATCTACCTTAAAAGGTCGTGGGGCAGGTACTATGCTTATCGAAATTAACACCCTGGGTAAGTTTAATATGTGGGGTGACTTTATCGTGATTGACGGAACCTATGATTTTAAATATGGAGGTGTTATTTCTAAAACTATCGCAGTAGATGGCGGCGGAACCATAACTTGGGACGGTAGCCCGTCTAAAGCTGCTCTAGGGCTTAGGGCTCGTTATAGTACCCAAGCAAATCCATCGGTATTGCTAGATAACAACACCTCTAGCAGAAAAATACCGGTAGATGTGATCGTAGATTTAAGCGGTGAGATATTAAAACCAACCATAGAGTTTTTCGTAGAATTTCCGGAGGCATCTAACGCGGTGGTAGAAGAACTCAAGTATAAGTTAAGCGCCAAAGAACAAAGAGAACAACAGGCTATCTTTTTGCTGGCGGCAGATTCTTTTCAGTCTGACTTGGGCGGCTTCGGAATCGAAACTGGATTAAATACAGTCTCTCAATCTGTGGCCAATATTTTAAACGACTTTTTAAATGACGAAAATTCTAAAATTAATCTAGGTGTTGCCTACAATATAGGAGAACGACGACCCGACGTAGAAACCAGCGATGTTTTTGAAGCTACCATTAGCGCTAATATTACAGATCGTATTCTTTTTGAAGGCAAGGTGGGGATTCCAGTAAACAGTGTGAGTAATTCACAGGTGGCAGGAGATGTAGAGATTCAATGGCTTATGAACGAAGATGGAACACTGAGCATGAAGTTTTTTAACCGCCAGGCGCAAATTCAGTTTATTGGAGAACAGCAAAACTTTGAGCAAGGCGCGGGTATCTCGTATTCGGTAGATTTTGACACCTTTCAAGAATTGGTCAATAAACTATTCAACAAGAAGAATAACGGTTCTGAGCAAAACCTAGAGGTCGTCACAGACGACGACACCTTTCCGGGTGTCAACTTTACAAAGAAAGAAAATAAAGATTCGGGAGATGATGGTGGCAATAACTAGGGTTATCTGCCAGCGATCATAGAAATTTCTACATTCACATATTTAGGCAAGTTGGCAACTTCTACGGTTTCTCTTGCGGGAGCATTGGCATCGTCAAAATAACGTGCATATACCTCGTTAATAGACTTGAAGTTTTGCATATTACTTATAAAGATCGAGGCCTTTATCACGTTGTCAAAGGTCATATCTGCTGCGGTTAACACAGCTTTTAAATTTTCCATCACCATTTTGGTTTCCATTTCGATAGTGCCAGCTATCAGCTCGCCTGTTTGTGGGTCTATCGCAATTTGCCCAGAAGAATAAAGCATGTCTCCGTACATTACGGCTTGACTATAAGGCCCAATAGGAGCAGGGGCATTTGGAGTTTGAATAATTTTTTTCATACTGTATATTTTATGAATTACAAACGTTGATCTGGTTCTCTTCGCTTATCGTATTTGATGTCGCTCAACACATTGGATGTGATGCCTATATAAAAGTACCAACTGCTACGACTGCTAAAAGGTACCCAGTTAAAATTCATGGTCCAACTTTCTAGATCTCGTTTAAACCTAAACTGTGTATAGGTAAAACCCTGATTGGTAAAATCGTATCCAGAAGAAGCACCAACACTCCAACGAGGCGAAATTTCTATATCGCCACTAAACATAATGGAGTGAGAGGCAATTTCGTTTTCACGAGCCCTATTGCTGTAATTAATGGTGTAAGCGAGTCTGATATCCCAAGGAATTTTATAGCTGTATCGTTCAAATTCGCCCGGAGCAGCATCTGGGTCTTTATTGTTATCGCCTAAGGCAATGTCGTCTCTAAAGTTATTGGAGTCTCCAAACAAATCGTCTGGTCGCCCACCATTTCTAAAGGTTTCGTTCTGATCTCTATCTGTGTTTTCGTCTTGCCCTGTACCATCAAAATCGCGACTAGAAAAAGCATAATTAGCACTCACATTAAAATCTGTGAGCCTAAAGAGACTACCGCCGTTATTAATGTTTAAGGTATTGATCCGTTGATTGTTATTATTGAGCGCATAGGGGTCTAAACTACCTCCAAAGTTAAGGTCTAATTTAGGCAATACTGGTAGTGAACCTCGCACACTTATAGGAGCGAGTTTTAAACTATCTGCCACCAAATTATAACTGGTACTAAAGGTTAGGTTATTAAGCAGACTAATCTTTTTGGGCTCTAAAGCTGTACTGTCTTTATCTCTCACCTTGGCCTCTAGGGTGTTGCTGAGTGAAAACCCAATGTTGCTGGTTTCGAACAAACTGGGTGCTCCATATAAGGTATTTTCGAAACGCGAATACTGAATCACCTCTTCTTGATCGGGCATGCCCGCTACTTGTGAGACGTACTCATCGTAAAACTGATCAAAACTTGGCGCGTTGCTGTAGGATATACTTGGGCGCACTACATGCCTAATAGACTGAATTTTACGCTCGGTACTGTCTGCTTTCTTGCCAAAGTTTACAGTTCCGTAGAGCGTGGTTCCAAGGCTGGTAGAAAAATTATAAGTCCTGTAAGCATCAAAGCCATTTACTGTATCTGTCACAACGCCTCCTGTACCTTCGTCTAGGTCTGGGTCAAAACGTTGGTCAAAGGTTTTAAACACCCAGGTTTCTTGATAGTTGGCACTAATCGACGCGCTTAAATAGTCAAGTACTTTAAAGTTGGTAGTTACTGGAATATTATGGCGTGCTCCTAAGCGTGCATCGTTAAACATTTCTGCCGTAAAAAATAAAGAGTCTGTAGTTGTAAATTGGTTCTGAGCCTGCACATCGTACTGAAAATTAATATTCTGAATAATACCTTTCTTACTTCCTGTTTTAGGCGCAAATGGATACATCCTAGACACATTACCAGAAAAGGTAGGCAAGGTCATATTAATTACCTGAGTATTGGTGTTTTGACTATGAGTGGCCGTCAGGTTTAAATTGATTTGCGGGTCGCCCTGAATCACTTTATTATAAGACACAGACGAGCTGAGCGTATTGTTTAAAAAGTTAGAGGTGTTGTTCTGATTAATCGACTGCTGATAATATCGCGAACTACCTAGGTTTACAGAGGCAGAAAAACGAGAGTTAGGATTGGCCTTTGCATCCTGTGCATGGCTCCATCGCAAATTATATACAGATGATTTAGAAAAACCCGGAAAGCCGCGTTCGCCGTTTATTAGATTTTCGAACCGAAAGCTAAGGTTTCCGTTAAACTTATAACGCAATCTATAGGCCGATTCTACTCGCATACCATAACTTCCGTTGGTGTAATAATCGCCAAGTAGTGTTAAATCTGCTACATCGCCAATAGGTATGTAATATCCACCATTCTGAAAAAAGAACCCTCGATCGTTTTGTTCTCCTATGGTTGGCAGAATAAAACCAGAAGCTCTGTCTTCTGTAAGTGGGAAAAACGCAAAAGGCAAACCAATAGGGGTGGGGACGTCTGCAATATACATATTGGTAAGTCCTGTAACTACCTTTTTCTGAGGCACAAACTTTACCCGTCGGGCGTAAAAATAGTATTCAGGGTCTTCGAGATCTTCAGAAGTTGTAAACTTGACATTGCGCATATAAACCACAGAGTCGTTTACTTTTTTGGCCACTTCTCCTAAGACATTAAAACCTGCTTGTTGGGTTCTTGAATTGTAAATAAGCGCTTTTTCTGTATCAAAATTGAAACGAATCGAATCGGGCTCTACTTCGTTTTGGCCTTGTACAAAAACTGGACGTTGGGTATAGGCACCTGAGCTGTCTACGATTCCTTTGGCATAAATCTCGTTTTTGCTGTAATCTAAGATGATGACCCCAGCGTCTATACGCATGTCTTGGTATATCACATAGGCCTCATTATACAAATAGGCCTTGTTTTGTTTTTTATTCAAATAGACATAATCCTTCCCAAAATAATCGATAACGTCTGTGATTAGACCTTCTTGAGCTACTAAGGAATCTGATTTAATAGTGTCGTTTTGAGCTAGTGCCACAGGCCTAGAAAGCAGCTCTCCAACCCCCACGGTTGCTGTGTCGCGCACTCTGGGAACGGTCACTTGTGTACTATCTGGAATATCCTGAGCTTGGGCGAGCCCACATACGAGTAGCAGTACGCTTAAAAGTATCTTACTTAAGTGATGTTTTGATTGCAATATGATTCCTACTACTTTTGTAAAAACGTGGCTCAATTTTTGACCTTCCAAACTTACATATATTTTTTGGGTCACTTTTTAAAATTACCCTAAATTAAGATAACAAAAAGTTAATCTCTGTCTATGGCCTTAACAAGCGTTATGAAATTAAAAACAACTTTTAACAAAATACAGCGTTATACCTCTAAAAATAAGCATATTGTGGGTTTTCGAGTTTTTGTTGTAATCACATCTTTAATCGCATCTGTAACTCTCAGTTCGTACATTTCGATCAATAAAGATGCCACAAAAGACTTCGTAGTGGTCCTAGATGCAGGTCATGGAGGTCACGATAGCGGAAAATTCTTTAATGGCTACAAGGAGAGTGATATCGCGCTCGCTATCACCTTAAAAGTAGGTGAGGCCTTGAGTAAAAAAGAGGGTATTAAGGTGATTTATACCCGAAGCAAAGACAAGTTTGTAAACCTTTATGAGCGTGGAGCAATTGCCAATCGTGCCGATGCCGATTTGTTTGTTTCGATTCACTGTAACGCCCATCATACCCAGGCTTATGGAGCAGAGACCTTTGTTTTAGGACTCCATGCAAACAAACAAAACTTAGAAGTTGCCAAAAAAGAAAACGAGGTAATCTTTTTAGAAGAAAACTACGAAGAGAATTATGCAGGCTATGATCCTAACGCTCCTGAATCGTTCATTGGGCTAACCCTCATGCAAGAAGAATATCTTGACCAGAGCATTATGTTGGCGAGTTTGGTTCAGAATAACTTTGTAAATCAGCTCAAACGCAAAGACAGATCGGTAAAACAGGCGGGCTTTATTGTATTGCATCAGAGTTATATGCCCAGCGTTCTTATAGAGACTGGATTTATTACCAATAAAAAAGAAGGAGCCTACTTAAGCTCAAAAAAAGGTCAAAACGCCATGGCAAGCTCTATCGCCGATGCCATAAACTCTTACCGCGCCAATATTCAGCTAGCTACCGCCGATTCTCAAAACCCAGAAATCACGCAGACCGAGATAGACAATGCAATCGCTACGACAGAAGAAGAACTCTATCCAGGTGTCGAATTTAGGGTTCAGTTGGCCGCTAGTAGCAAAAAACTAGAAACCAAGGCCTATAACTTTAAAGGGCTAAGCGATATAATCCGCCAGAAAGAAGGCGATTTGTATAAATACTACTACGGCAGCACAGCCGATTACAATAAAATTCAACTCATGAAGACCTTTGCCCAAGAAAAGGGGTATGCGACGTGCTATATCGTGGCTTTTAAGGATGGTAAAAAGGTCAAATTAGCAGACATTATTAATTAGGCATTGCTTAGGCGCTGTTTTGATTTTATTTCTACCTTTGTTTTTCATCAAATAACTACATCTTGAAACTGTCCAGAGAAGTAAGAACAGGGATTTTGGCCATAGCGGCAATCGTATTGTTTATTTTTGGTTATAACTATTTAAAAGGATCAGATTTATTTAATCCTGGCCGTACTTTTTATGCCAAATACGAGCATGTAGGTGGCTTGGCGCCGTCTGCCCCAGTCAGTATTAACGGCTTAGATGTAGGTAAAGTATCTAGCATAAACTTTGATTCCAGAGGCGATTTGATCGTTACGATGTCGGTTTCTACAGATTTAAAGTTTAGTAAAATAAGTACCGCCAAGATTTTTAGCGGAGGTTTGATCGGTGGGCGTTCTATTGCGATTCTGCCAGATTATTCGACGAATGACTATGCTAAGTCTGGCGACACCCTTAAAAGCGAAGTAGAAAAAGAAATAATGGATGCAGTCTCTGATAGGTTGATTCCAATAGAAGAAAAAGTAAACGCAACACTCACGCAGTTAGATACCCTAATGCTGGGCATCAATTCTATATTAGACGATGAGAGTCAAGAAAACCTCAAGCAGACCATAAGAAATCTAAACGCCACTTCTGGGTCGTTTAAATCTACCGCCTCGCAATTAAATACATTAATGTCTAATAACGCAGACAACTTAGATCGTACGTTCTCTAATTTAGACAAAACCGCAGAAAATTTTGCAACGCTAAGCGATAGTTTGGCAAAAATTGAAATAGGTGGCATCGTGAGTGATCTAGAAGACACCATGGCCAAGTTTAATGGTATAATCGCTGCTATGGAGGCAGGGGAAGGCAGTGTAGGAAAGCTTTTAAAAGATGACGAATTATACGATAATCTTAGTGGTGCTTCGTCTCAGCTAGAGCAATTATTAGAAGACATGAAGCTCAATCCAAAGCGATATGTGCATTTTTCGCTATTTGGTAAACGTCCTAAACAATACGAATCAACAGAAAATAACCCAGAGTAGATGCTAGCTTATTTACCGAACATCGTATTCGCGTTGGTACTTATAGCCGGAATCGGCTATTTTACCCGCAACATTAGAAAGGTTATCCGCAATATTAAATTGGGGCGCGAAGTAGATTATGGCGATCATAACAAACAACGATGGGCGAATATGGCCCGTATTGCCCTTGGACAATCTAAAATGGTGGTTCGCCCTGTCGCAGGCTTGTTGCATTTAGTGGTGTATTTGGGGTTCGTTATTATCAATTTAGAAGTACTGGAGATTATCATTGACGGCTTGCTGGGTACACACAGAGTCTTTGCCTTTTTAGGAGGTTTTTACAATGTGCTAATCGCGACTTTCGAATATTTGGCACTTCTAGTTCTTATCGGAGTAATCGTTTTCTGGCTACGCCGAAACGTACAGCGAATAAAGCGCTTTTTGAGCCCTGAGATGAAGGGTTGGCCCAAAAACGACGCCAACATCATTTTATATTTTGAGGTGGTTTTAATGTGTTTGTTCCTAACCATGAATGCTGCCGATTTGCAACTACAACAAATGGGCGCAGATCATTACGTAGCAGCAGGAAGTTTCCCGATTAGTGGTTATATCGCTCCATTGTTTGATGGAATGTCTGAAGCTTCTTTAATTTTGGTAGAAAGAATTTGTTGGTGGTTACACATCGTAGGAATCCTTATCTTTTTAAACTACCTGTATTTTTCTAAGCATTTACACATATTACTAGCGTTCCCAAACACCTTTTATGGAAGCGTGTCTGCTAAAGGTAAATTTGCCAATCTTGAAGCGGTGACTAACGAAGTTAAGCTCATGATGGATCCCAACGCAGATCCTTTTGCTGCTCCAGATCCTGACACAAGTGAAGACCCACCCGCAAAATTTGGCGCAAGCGATGTGATGGACCTGACCACCACACAACTATTAAACGCCTATACCTGTACCGAATGCGGGCGTTGTACCAGCGAATGCCCTGCAAATCAAACGGGTAAAAAGCTATCGCCGCGTAAGATAATGATGGACACTCGTGACAGATTACAAGAGGTGGGCAAAAACATTGATGCTAACGGGAGTTATCAAGACGACGGCAAGCAATTGTTAGGAGATTATATTAGTCACGAAGAGATTTGGGCTTGTACTACTTGTAATGCCTGTGTAGAGGCTTGCCCTGTAAGTATTGATCCTTTGTCAATTATAATGGAAATGCGTCAATATTTAGTGATGGAACAGTCTGCGGCTCCAACAGAACTAAACGGAGCCATGACCAATATAGAGAACAATGGCGCTCCTTGGCCATACAATCAAATGGACAGATTAAACTGGGTAGATGAATAGATGGATGCTATTTATATTGTTTGTTGTGAGTTCGTATTATAGCGGGCAAGCTCAGGTAGGTTATCAAAAAGATAGCTTGCAAATAAAAGTATACTCTATAATTACCTACGAAAAGTCGCATCCACAAAAAATAGAAATAGGCAAGGTGTTTTGCGATTATTGTAACGACAATCAATTAACAATGCTCAAAGGGCAGGCATGGGAACTTACCTATGCAGCACGATATGCTCCAGAGAACAGAATAGACGATGGCAAGCGTAAGTTAGCCTTGTTTATTAGAGTATCTAAAGAAGATTTTAAAAAATTAAAAGATCAAGAAAAGTAATTCAGTAACTCATTAAAGTAATAGTAAGGTGAAGAACGAAGAAGTAGATAAGCTTTTAAAAGCAAAGGTAAACGAAGGAGAACACGTAAGTCCAATTCTTCCTCCTGGAATTAAAAACTACCTTATCGATATAGACGGTACCATTACAGAAGATGTGCCCAACGAAGAGCCAGAGCGTATGGGTACCTGTACACCATTTCCAGATGCTTTAGAAGTATTAAATAATTGGTACGACCAAGGGCATATCATATGCTTTTTCACCTCTAGAACCGAGTCACACCGTGAGGTCACAGAGGCATGGCTAGAAGAGCATGGTTTTAAATATCATAGTCTTTTAATGGGAAAACCACGTGGTGGAAACTATCATTGGATAGACAATCACCTGGTAAAAGCCACGCGCTATAAAGGAAAATTTACAGATCTAGTTTTAAAAGATGCTAGCATCGAAGTGTTTAAAGATTAAGGCATGAGCGAGCAAATAAAAGTGCCTACGATGGCAGAATATATGAGTCAGGGCAAAACACCAGAAGTTTTGTTTTGGGTAGGTTGTGCTGGTAGCTTTGACGACAGAGCAAAAAAAATAACCAAAGCCTTTGTTAAGCTTTTGCACGAAGCAAAAGTAGATTTTGCAGTACTCGGCACAGAAGAAAGCTGTACGGGCGATCCTGCAAAAAGAGCTGGAAACGAGTTTTTGTTTCAGATGCAGGCCATGACCAACATAGAAGTGATGAATGCCTATGAGGTTAAGAAGGTGGTAACCGCTTGCCCTCATTGTTTTAATACCATTAAGAATGAATATCCCGAACTGGGCGGAACTTACGAAGTGATGCATCATACCCAGTTTTTAAAATCTTTGCTTAACGAAGGCAGACTTAAAGTTGCTGGCGGTAAGTTTAAAGGCAAACGAATCACCTTTCACGACCCTTGTTATTTAGGTAGGGCGAACAACGAATACGAAGCTCCTCGAGAACTACTCGAAAAGTTAGAAGTTGAATTGGTCGAAATGAAGCGCTGTAAATCCCGTGGCTTATGTTGTGGTGCAGGAGGTTCGCAAATGTATAAAGAACCAGAACCAGGTAATAAAGACATAAATGTAGAGCGTACAGAAGAAGCCTTAACGACTAAACCAGCCATTATTGCAGCAGCTTGTCCGTTTTGTAACACGATGATGACAGATGGGGTAAAAGCCACAGAAAAAGAAGACGAGGTCGCTGTAATGGATATCGCAGAAATGATTGCTAATGCTCAAGATTTATAAATGCTAGTACCTTTTGACAATCTTCCCGGTCACGCCAGAATTTGGATATACCAAGCCAACAGAAAACTCTCGGACCAAGAAGTAACCGAGATTAACCCCAAAATCGAATCTTTTTTAACTAACTGGACTGCCCATGGATCTACATTGGAAGCTGGTTGTGTGATTAAGTACAATCGTTTTATTGTTTTTGGGCTTAATGAGAGCAATGCGTCTGCGTCAGGATGTAGTATAGATGCCTCAGTGCATTTTATTCAGTCTTTAGAAAAAGAATTAGGGATAGATTTATTAGACAAGATGAACGTTACTTACTATAATGGCCCTCATATTGCTCATAAAACCCTGGCCGATTTTAAAACCATGGCGAAGAACAGATCTGTGTCTAAAGAAACCATAGTTTTTAATAACTTAGTAAATACAAAAGAGGAATTTGATCATTATTGGGAAGTTCCTGCAAAAGACAGCTGGCATGCTAGATTTTTAGCATAGTTTTTGAAGCGACTAACGTATGAAAAACATTTTGCTAACCTCATTGTTGTTATTGTCGTTCTGTGCAACGGCCCAGCAAATTGACCCTTTACTTTCTACTACAGAACCAGAAGCCCAGCAACAATGGGTCGATTCTGTTTACGATAATATGACCTTGCAAGAAAAAGTAGGGCAATTGTTTATGGGGGTTATTTTTTCTGAAGAACCTGCTGCCAATCATAAAAAAGTAGAAGAATTAATCAAAAACTACCACCTAGGCGGACTCATTTACTCTAAGGGTGGGCCGTATAGGCAAGCAAGACTTAACAATCGTTTGCAAGGCATGAGCAAATTGCCCATGCTCATAGGCATGGACGCCGAATGGGGACTAGCCATGCGCTTGGATTCGACCTATGCATATCCTTGGAACATGACCTTGGGCGCTGTGGGCGATAATCAGTTAATAGAGCAGGTTGGGAAACGAATAGGAGAACATTCAAAACGATTAGGAGTGCACATTAACTTTGCACCTGTAGTGGATATAAACATCAACCCTAAGAATCCGATTATCGGAAACCGCTCCTTTGGCGAAGACCGAGAGAATGTCACACAAAAAGCTGCGGCCTTTTTACGCGGAATGCAGTCTGCAGGGGTTTTGGGCAATGCCAAGCATTTTCCTGGGCATGGAGATACAGATACCGATTCGCATAAGTCATTGCCGACTATTGGGTTTACCAAAGAACGCCTAGACAGCATCGAGATGTATCCTTATTCGAGGCTTATTAATGAAGGTTTGAGCAGTGTAATGGTAGCTCATTTAAATGTGCCAGCGCTAGAATCTAGAGATGGTTTTCCGTCTTCGATTTCTACCACGATCGTTTCAGACATCTTAAAAGGCAATCTAGGCTTTAACGGCTTGATTTTTACCGATGCTCTAAACATGAAAGGGGCTTCTAACTATAAAGAACCTGGAGAGATTGATTTGGCTGCCTTTCTTGCTGGAAACGATATTTTGCTAATTAGCGAAGATATTCCCAAGGCGCATGCAAGACTTATCAAAGCCTATCGCGAGAGTGTAATTAGTGAACAACGCCTTGCTTTGTCTGTAAAAAAAATTCTAAAGGCCAAATTCTTAGTGGGCCTTAACCAATACCAGCCAACCGACTTAACCAATCTATATCAAGATCTAAACAGACCTTTAGACGATGCGCTGTACGAGCAGGTAACGGAACACGCCATAACCGTAGTAAAAAATGACTCCTTAACGCTGCCAATAAAAGACATTGCAACCTCTAAAATTGCTTATATAAACTTTGGTGATGATTCGGGAGACGCCTTTTATCAGCAGTTAAAGAAATACGGGAACATAAGCTGGGTAAAAGCCAGTAATTTAGAGAGTTACGTTTCTAAACTTAAAAAATACGATTACGTAATTGCTGGCTATCATAAGTCTAATGCAAACCCATGGAAGTCGTTTACTTTTTCTGATAAAGAATTAGTATGGCTCTACGAAATTGCGCGTACTAATAAGCTGTTATTAAATGTATTTGCGAGTCCATATGCCTTGTTAGATTTAAAGACTACAGAAAACTTCGATGCCATAGTTGTTTCCTATCAAAACAGTAAAATTTCGCAAGAAGTAAGCGCTCAAATGATTTTTGGAGCACGATCCTATAAAGGAACTCTACCAGTTTCTGCCGGGCCAGAATTACCCGTGAATACTGGACTGGAGGTTGCAACTATTAGACGCTTGCAATACGGAACTCCAGAAAGTGTAGGAGTAGACTCCAAAAAGCTTAAAAGAATTGACACCTTGGCTCGCAATGGCGTTTGGGCTGGTATGATGCCTGGGGCTCAAATTCTTGTGGCGCGTAAAGGCAAAGTAATCTATAGTAAGACTTTTGGCTACCATACGCCAGACAGAAAACGACGCGTAAAACAGACCGATATTTATGATGTGGCTTCGCTTACCAAAATTCTGGCAACCTTGCCCATGGTCATGGAACTCGCAGATAGAAACGTGATAAGCCTAGAAACCACGCTAGGAGAGATGATTCCTTCTTATAAAAAGTCGAATAAAAGTTCTATTAGTTTAAAGAGAATGCTCTCTCACAATGCTCGCTTACGGGCTTGGATTCCTTTTTACATCAAAACCTTAGATACCGTTACAGACTTACCTTCAGAAAAATATTATCGTAAAGAAAAGTCTGATACGTTTTCTGTGCAAGTAGCGAAGGACCTCTATATTCGAAAAGATCTTACCGATTCGATTTATCGAGAGATTAGACTTAGTGACTTGCGCACACGCAGTGGTTATAAATACAGCGATTTGCCTTTTTACATTCTAAAAGACTATTTAGAATCTTTTTATGGGACTAGCTTAGATAAATTGGCCAAGCGAAACTTATACGAACCGCTAGGTGCTAATTTTACGACCTTTAATCCGCTTAAAACAGTAAGCGCTACGCGGATTCCTCCCACAGAAGAAGACGATTACTTTAGAATGCAGCGCGTACAAGGTTTTGTACACGATCAAGGGGCTGCCATGCTAGGTGGAGTAAGTGGTCATGCTGGCCTTTTTAGTAATTCTAATGATATTGCTAAGATCATGCAAATGTATTTATGGAAGGGTTTTTATGGCGGAAGAAGATACTTTAAAAACGAAACCTTAGATTTATTTAATACCTGCCATTATTGCGATGACGACATTAGGCGAGGCATCGGTTTTGACAAGCCACAATTGGGAGATGTTGGCCCAACCTGTGGCTGTGTTTCTATGCTTAGTTTTGGTCATTCGGGCTTTACAGGAACCTTTACTTGGGCAGATCCCGATCAAGAAATCGTGTATGTATTTTTATCGAACAGAACGTTTCCTACAGCAGACAACAGAATGATTATAAGCAGCAACTTACGTAGCCGAATTCAGCAGGTTATTTATGATGCCATTATTCCCGAATCAGGGCATTAGAGTTGTTAAAATTCTACCAATTAAAAAACCATACTCCCGAATTGACGTATTTTTATAATCACATTAATGCCTAAACTGGTTTTTAAATGAAAATTGCCATAGTTTGTTATCCTACCTTTGGTGGGAGTGGAGTAGTTGCTACAGAGCTCGGAATCGCCCTTGCAGAAAAGGGGCATGAGGTGCATTTTGTTACGTATCAGCAGCCGGTTAGATTAGACTTACTCTCACGAAACATTCACTTTCACGAGGTTCATGTACCCAAATACCCTTTGTTTGAGTATCAGCCTTACGAGCTGGCATTGAGTAGTAAATTGGTAGATACCGTAAAAGAATACGGCATAGAGTTATTGCACGTACACTACGCAATACCCCATGCCTATGCGGGTTATATGGCCAAACAAATCTTGGCAGAACACGATATACATCTGCCTATGGTCACCACGTTACACGGTACCGATATCACTTTAGTTGGAAATCATCCGTTTTACAAACCAGCTGTAACTTTTAGTATCAATAATAGCGACGTAGTAACCTCGGTTTCTCAGAGCCTAAAAGACGATACGCTGCGTTTGTTTGACATTAAGGTGCCCATCGAAGTAGTGCCCAACTTTATAGACTTGGCAATACATAAGACAGATTTTACAGATTGCCAACGAGAATTGATGGCAGCCCCAGACGAGCGTATCATAACGCATATTAGTAATCTGCGACCAGTAAAGCGTATTCAAGATGTGCTGCATATTTTTGAAGCGATTCAAAAAGAAATTCCTGCAAAATTACTTATGGTAGGAGAAGGCCCTGAGCGAGAGTACGCAGAGCATAGGGTTAGAGAAATTGGAATCGCAGACCGTGTTAGCTTTTTAGGCAACAGCAACGAGATAGAAAAGATCTTGTGCTTTAGTGATCTGTTTTTACTACCCTCAGAAAAAGAGAGTTTTGGATTGTCTGCATTAGAAGCAATGGCCTCTGGAGTACCTGTTATCTCTAGTAATTCTGGAGGACTTCCAGAAGTTAATGTTCAGGGAGTAACGGGGTATTTAAGCGACGTTGGGAATGTTTCAGAAATGGCTCAAAACGCGCTTCACATCTTAAAAGACGATCACACTTTGCAATCCTTTAAAAAGCGCGCCAAAGAGCACGCCCTTACCTTCGAAATGCATAAGATAGTTCCGTTATACGAGCAATTGTACGAGAGCGTTTTAAATCCTGCCTAAAACTGGTATCTAATTCCCAGCCCTAAATCAAAATCAAAGTCGTCGTTAAAATCGCCAAAACCAAATTCTGGTCTAACATCTATTGATAACAACAACGGAATATTAAAGTTGTATTCGATTCCTGCATTACCAGCAGCAAAGAAAAATGTTTCACTGTCGTCTACGCCAACAGGCACATTGTCAAAGGAATAAGCGCCAACTCCACCACCAGCACCTAAGTACCATTGAAAGTTTCCGTCAAGTGGCATCACCCATTGGTATAATCCGGTCAATTTAAAACCGTCATAGTTGTTTCCGCTACGCAATCCTAAGTCTGCTTCTAATCGATTTGATTGACTCAAGGCATATTGATACGATATCTCAACTCCAAAGCCATCGTTATCGCCTGTACGAATACCTATGGCATGATCACTAATGGTTTGTGCAAAAGAAAAGGAGCTCAGTAAAAGACAAATACAAAAAAGAAGGGTACATCGGTTCATATAATTTGATTTAGAGTATTAATTGTTAACGAAAATTACTGCAAATAATTTTAGTGACCTCGATTTTGAATAAAAATTTTGGAATTAATTCTAGCCATTCATAACAGATAAAGTTTGTACTTTTAAGGTGATGAGTGAACAGCTATCCCATGCGCTTAAATTCCTAGAGAAATCGTTAGAAGGCTCTTTGTTTACAGACGATTTGCACAAAGCCATGTATGCGACAGATGCCTCTGTGTATAGGATGATACCATTGGCTGTTTGTTATCCAAAAACCACAGAAGATCTGCAACTCCTAGTTGGGTTTGCCACAGCCCATAAATCTTCTTTAATCATGCGTGCTGCAGGCACCTCGTTGGCAGGGCAATGCGTGGGAGAAGGCATAGTGGTAGACATGAGCAAGCATTTTACTGCCATCATAGACATAGATGCTACGGCTAAAGTAGCCAAAGTCCAACCGGGTGTAATTAGAGACGAGCTCAACCAATCCTTAGCGCAATTTGGTTTGTTTTTTGGGCCTAACACATCTACCACCAATAGGTGCATGATAGGTGGTATGGTAGGGAATAATTCCTCCGGAACCACTTCTATAAAATATGGCGTCACCAGAGATAAGGTAAAGGCGATAACTTTTATGATGCATGACGGTACTATCGTAAGCCTTGGTCACCAATCGATTGATGATTATAATTTACAGCGAAATCAAAGCGATGCTTTGGCAAAAGTCTATAGCGCTTTAGACGATGTTTTAACGGTGGAATCAAATCGGCGAAGCATTACAGAAGCATTTCCAAAAGAAGGGATTCATAGGCGTAATACTGGCTATGCCTTGGATGCTATGCTAAATGCGACAGTCTATGGAGGCGACGATGTATTTAATCTCTCTAAACTAATCTGCGGGAGTGAAGGTACTCTTGGAATAATTCTAGACATAACGGTAGCTTTAGATGAACTACCTCCAAAACACGAAGCATTAGTAGTAGCACATTACGATAGTATTGATGCCTGTTTAAAAGATGTGTTTCCATTGTCTAAACACGAGTTATATGCTTGCGAAATGTTAGACAAAACCATCTTGGATTGCACCAAAAACAAGCCTCGATATGCGCAACACAGAACCCTCTTAGAAGGCGATCCCAAAGCGCTGTTACTCCTAGAAGTTAAGGCGGCATCACGAGAGTTGCTTAAGGGTGCAACAGATCGACTAGTCACTACCTTAAAGACCAACCAAAACGCTTATGAGTGCCCAATTTATACGGGCGACAAAATTGCTATGGCCATGGAGCTTAGAGCGGCGGGCTTAGGTTTGCTCGGAAGTATGGTAGGAGATGATAAGGCCGTGGCTTGTATAGAAGACACCGCGGTAGATTTAAAAGATTTGGCTCCATATATAAAAGAGTTTGGCCAATTGATGCAAAGGCATGGGCAAAAAGTGGTCTATTATGCCCATGCTGGGGCAGGTGAGCTTCATTTACGTCCTATTTTGAATCTCAAAAAATCTGAAGACGTAGCTAAGTTTAAAGAAATCACCTCCCAGGTAGCCGCTTTGGTTAAAAAATATCAAGGCTCTCTCTCTGGTGAGCATGGCGATGGTATCGTAAGAGGGGCATATCTACCCTTTATGGTAGGCGAGCAAGTGTATGGCTTCATGAAACAAATTAAAGAAGCTTTTGATCCTTGCAATATCTTTAATCCAGGGAAGATTATCGATGCCTACAAAATGGACGAAAACCTTCGTTATGTGCCCGATGCTCAGCCTAAGCAGGTTGAGAGCTTTTTAGATTTTTCTGAATCGTTAGACATTTTAAAAGCAGCCGAACAATGCAACGGCAGCGGCGATTGCAGAAAACCAGCAACAGCAAATGGCACTATGTGCCCGAGCTATCATGCGACCAAAAACGAAAAGGATACGACAAGAGCAAGAGCCAATGTATTACGTGAGGTTTTAACGAATTCTAAAAAACCGAATGCTTTTAATAGTAAACCACTCAAAGAGGCTTTTGACTTATGTTTAAGCTGCAAAGCCTGTAGCAGCGAATGCCCAAGCAGCGTAAACGTTTCTAAGTTTAAGGCCGAGTTTATGTATCAATACAAAAAGGAAAACGGCAGTAGTTTTAGCAACACTTTGTTTGCCAAAAGCACGGCAAGAACCAGAAAAATGGCAAAGAACCCTAAATTCTGGAATGTTCTTTTTTCTACTTCGTTGTCTTCTTTTTTTATAAAGAAAATAGGCGGAATTCATACAAAAAGAAGTTTGCCCAAGCTTGCGGCTGTTCCGTTTTTTAAAATAACACTCGAAGACTACGACTATCAAGTCACGCAGAGGCAACGGGTCGTACTGTATATTGATGAGTTTAGCGATTATTTTGATGCACAAATCGCTTTAGATGCCTTCCGGTTATTAAAAAGGCTAGGGTACGATGTACATGTGTTAAGTGATATAGACAGTGGGCGTGCCCTGCTTTCTAAAGGGTTTTTAGAAGAGGCCAAAGCCGTTATCTCGGCAAACGTTACACACTTTTTAAACGCCATTAAGGGCGACGCTTTGTTGATAGGGGTAGAGCCTTCTGCGATATTGACCTATAGAGATGAAGCTACTTATTTGGCAGACGATGTAGCGGCGGCAAAACAATTGGCCGAGCGCACATTGTTAATAGAAGAATTTATCGCCGATCAAATTGCAAATCAGCACATAAAGGCTTCACAATTCACCAAAGAACCGTTATCGATAAAAATTCATTCGCACTGTTATCAAAAGGCGCTTAGTAATCAGAAACATACCTTTGATATGCTCAACCTTCCAGAAAACTATTCCCCGGTACTGATTAATTCTGGTTGCTGTGGTATGGCTGGGAGTTTTGGTTACGAAAAAGACCACTATGAGGTAAGCATGCAAATAGGCGAGCAGCGCTTGTTTAAAGCGGTTCGTAAAGCAAGTAACGAGGTGGTAATCGCCGCCAACGGCACGAGTTGCCGCCATCAAATAGAAGATGGAACATCTCGAAAAGCCATGCATCCTGTCACGATCTTACTCAAAGCCTTGAAGACGGATTAATAAAACGCCTCCTTTTAAATTAGACAGCATTGCGTTACCTTTGGCTGTAATTAAGCGATATGGCTGGAAACACTTTTGGTACTCATTTTACTCTTACCACTTTTGGAGAATCTCATGGCGAAGCCATTGGAGGAATAATCGATGGTTGTCCTGCGGGTTTAGCGATCGATTTGGATCAAGTAGATCGAGAGATGAAGCGACGTATGCCAGGACAGTCTGCCATTGTCACACAACGTAAAGAGCCAGATACAGTTAAATTCTTATCAGGAATTTTTGAGGGTACTACTACAGGCACTCCAATAGGGTTTGTGATAGAGAACACCAACCAAAAGTCTCAAGACTATTCTCACATTAAGGATGTGTATAGGCCTTCTCATGCCGATTATACCTACGATAAAAAATACGGTATTCGTGACTATCGCGGTGGCGGGAGATCTTCTGCCAGAGAAACTGCGGTTAGAGTTGCCGCTGGAGCGATTGCCAAACAGCTTATAAAAGATATTTCTATCACTGCCTACGTTTCTGGAGTGGGCGACCTACAACTAGATAAGCCCTATCAAGAACTGGATTTTTCTGTGATTGAGCAAAACCCTATTCGCTGCGCAGATCCAGAGATGGCACAACAAATGGAAGATTTAATTAGGTTGGTTAGAAAGGATGGCGACACCGTTGGTGGAACCATAAGCTGTGTAATTAAGGGAGTTCCTGTTGGCCTTGGAGAACCGGTCTTTGACAAGCTGCATGCTCAATTAGGCAGAGCGATGCTCTCGATTAACGCCGTAAAAGGCTTTGAATTTGGAAGTGGCTTTGCAGGAACAAAACAAAGAGGTAGCCAACACAACGATATATTTAATCAAGACGGAAGCACCAAAACCAATCATAGCGGGGGAGTACAGGGCGGTATTAGCAATGGAGAAGATATTTATTTTAATGTTGCTTTTAAGCCCGTAGCTACCATCATGCAATCTCAAGACACTATAGACAGCAAAGGAAACCAGGCACAAATGCAGGGTAAGGGACGACACGATCCTTGTGTAGTGCCAAGAGCAGTGCCTATCGTAGAAGCGATGGCGGCCCTAGTCTTAACAGATTACTGGCTTTTAAATAAATTGTCTAAATTATAGTCCAATAAATTCAAACGACTAAATCAACTTTTATGAAGAAAATGGCATTACACTGGAAGATTCTTATAGGAATGCTTCTAGGGCTTATCGGAGGTTTTATAATGACCACTTTTGATGCGGGTCCTGGCATTGTAAACGATTGGATAAAACCTTTGGGAACCATCTTCGTAAAGGCGTTAAAGTTGATTGCGATTCCATTGATATTGGCCTCTTTAATAAAGGGTATTTCTGACTTAAAAGATATTTCAAAATTCAGAAATATTGGTTTGCGTACCATCGTTACGTATGTGGCTACCACGGTTATAGCGATTTCGATAGGTCTTATTCTGGTTAATACCTTAGGTCCTGGCGAAGGTATTTCGCAAGAAACAATTACAGAGCTTACCTCTACTTATAAAGACAGTGAGGGAGTTCAGAAGAAATTGGCAGATGCTGCTAGTCAGCAAGAAAGTGGCCCCTTGCAATTTTTAGAAGATATGGTGCCAGATAATGCTTTTAAGGCATTGTCAGAAAACGGGTTAATGCTGCAAGTCATTATGTTTGCTATCTTTTTAGGAATCTCTATGTTGCTTATTGGAGAAAAAAAGGCACTTCCCTTAAAAAACTTCTTCGATTCTTTAAACGACGTGGTATTAAAAATGGTAGACCTTATTATGCTCACGGCTCCTGTAGCTGTGTTTGCGCTTTTGGCCAGTGTGGTTGCCTCGACTAGCAATCCTGACCTTCTATATGCTTTGCTTAAGTACGCTGGTGTAGTGGTATTGGGTTTGTTTTTAATGATTGTTTTTTATGCCATAGTGGTAGGAACTGTCACCAAGAAAAACCCGTTTTGGTTTTTAAAAGAAATTAGTCCTGCACAGTTGTTAGCATTCTCTACCAGCTCTAGTGCTGCGACACTTCCTGTAACCATGGAGCGTGTAGAAGAACATATAGGGGTAGATAAAGAGGTTTCTAGTTTTGTATTACCTGTTGGAGCCACGATTAATATGGATGGAACCAGTTTATACCAAGGTGTAGCAGCGGTATTTATCGCTCAAGCCTTAGGGCTCGATTTGTCTTTTGGAGATCAAATAACCATTGTACTTACAGCCTTGCTTGCCTCCATAGGTTCTGCGGCAGTTCCTGGAGCTGGAATGGTGATGCTGGTAATCGTATTGGAGTCTATAGGCTTTTCGCCAGAAAATTTAGCCATCGGACTCGCATTGATATTCGCAGTAGATAGACCCTTAGATATGTGTCGTACAGTTGTAAATGTAACGGGAGATGCTATGGTGTCTATGTTGGTTGCAAAATCTGTAGGCAAATTAGGAGAACCCAAAATTAAAAACTGGGACGATCATCTCGAAGAGGTTAGATAGTCTGTTAAAAGCCAGATTTTTAAGGTGCATTAATCTAAAATTCGTGCAGTTGAGCGATAGTGTCAATAAGTTTATAAATCTGTACTTCATGGCAAATCAAATTCTTGTAGATTCGTAAAAACTAATCTTTTGAGTTGATGAGAACGTTTTATTTATTCATGCTTATAGGGTGTTTTAGCACTGTGCTATTTGCACAAGTTGGAATTGGCACCACCACTCCAAGCGATGCGTCTATGCTGGAGGTTAACAGTACAACCGATGGCACCAATTATAAGGGTTTTATGCCGCCCAGAATTAATTCTATCGCAGATAGGAACACGATTAACCCAGACGTTTCCGATATGGGCTTGCTAATTTTTTTAGCAGATGCCACTAACGGTGATTATTGTTTGCAAGTTTGGACTGGTGCTGCTTGGGAAAACGTGTATTGTCTCGGAGCGCCCGTTCTTGGTTCGTCAGTTTATTATACAACGATTACACAAACCTTGGCAGAAGATGCTGGGGGTGTAGATTTGGTATTTACAATAGATAATCCCTCGACCACAAATGCGATAACGATTACCATTGATGCGGATTCTTATTCAGATATCGATGAATCAACAAGTCAAACAGTTATAATTCCGGCTAATGTAACGAGTTATACCGCAACTGGTGTATTCAACATTACAGACGATGTGGGGATTGAATCGAGTGAAGACGTAGATTTTACTATAAGCACTATTTCTGGCGGACTAGGAACACCAGCCATTGGAGCAAACGATGTACATACCCTAACTATTTTAGACAACGATGGTAGTTCTGCTTTGCCATACCAAGAATCTTTCGAAACCGATGGAGCGGGTGTGCGCTATAGTTTGAGCAATACTCAGTTTATTCGTGTTGGCTTTGATGATTATTTTTCCAGAGTTCAAGCATCAGATTTGGCTTATACTCCGGCTAGTGAAGCTGCCACATTCACAGGATCCCCTGACGGCACTTATTTTTTCGCGGCTCAAGACATTGATGGTATGGCAGGATATTCCAGCGATCAAACCTTGACTATCACGGGTATTGACATTACTGGCGGTATTAATCTCGAACTAGATATTCTTATTGCCGAAGACGATGAAGGTGCAAACGAAGACTGGGATGCGGCCAATGATTCTGTTATAATAGAATATCAGATAGATGGCGGTGGTTATCAAAATTTATTGGCAGTAGAAGCCGATATCGCCACTGGCTCAAACTCACAGCCATCTCTGGATACCGATTTTAATGGCGTTGGCGATGGCACAGTTATTACCGATGCCTGGACTAATTTTAATGCAGCGATTACCGGTACTGGGGCAACGCTAGATATTCGAATAAGTTTTAATCTTGGTGCAGACGACGAAGATATAGCCATTGATAATATTAGAATCACGAGCAACTAAAAAAAAGCCCTCATTATTGAGGGCTTTTTTTATACATCTTTTTAGGCTATCCTTCTTTCTGAATTTCGACAGCATGAGGATAAGGAATCTCAATTCCAGCAGCATCTAAGGCATTTTTAGCATCTTCTAAAGTCCTAAAATATACATCCCAATAATCTTCTACTTTACACCAAGGACGTACAGCAAAGTTTACAGAACTGTCTGCTAATTCGCTTACATCGACCGTTGGAGCAGGATCTTTGAGTACCTTGTCTTGCCCTTTAATAACGTTCATCAAAACATCCTTTGTTTGTTTAATGTTGGCATCGTAAGAGACACCAATCGTATGGCGCACTTGCAAGGTTCCTTCTGCAGAATAGTTGGTAATGTTTCCGTTAGAAAGTGCTCCATTAGGAATAATAACAAGCTTGTTTTCTGGTGTTAGAATTTTTGTGGTAAAAATTTCGATCTCTTTTACCACACCCAATTCGCCTTGGGCTTCTATTAGGTCGTCAATCTGGAATGGTTTAAAGATCATAATCATTACGCCTCCGGCGAAATTACCTAATGACCCTTGCAGTGCCATTCCTATGGCCAAACCAGCAGCAGCCAGTACAGCGGCAAAAGAGGTGGTTTCTACACCCAGTTGCGACAAGATGGCTAAGATTAATAAAATGCGCAGTATCCATCCGGCTAGATTAGATAGAAACTTTTGCAAGCTTTCGTCGTAGTTCTTTTTGCTCATCGCTTTTTTGAGCATTCTAACTACCTTTTTAATGATCCAAGAACCAATGATCCATATTACAATGGCGCCAATGATTCTAATCCCGTAATCGGTACCAAAATCAATTATTTTTTCTAAAATTTTGTCAAAATCCATAGTCAAGTTTTTTTCGTAGACTGCAAAGCTAATAATCATTGGTATTTTTTAAAGGGCATTAAATATTTTTTTTTATACTTACAGTTCGTAATATTCGAACTATTAACTAAATCCAATCAACATGAATGTTTGCTTTATTATGTATCCCTGGGAAGAAATGGACCCCGAAAACGATACAACCCTTGCTCTGATTCATGAATTTGCGAAACGTGGGCATGGCGTAGCGATGACCACCCCTGCAAATTTGACCATTCGCGATAGCGTCGCATTTGCCTTTGCGCGCTGTATCAAACGCCAAGATAAAATATCGAATGCGCTTAAGAGCTTTCATAAAAACACAGTCATGTACGACGAGATGTTACCATTGGCTGGTTTTGACGTGATTATCTTACGATCTAATCCACCGCTGGATATGATCATGCTCAATTTTTTGGATTCGGTTAAAGACGACGTTTTTATTATGAATGATCTGGATGGAATCCGCAGGGCTAACAACAAGCTTTATACGGCGGTGTTCGAAGACGAGAACAACGAGATTATTCCGCGAACGCATGTAACCAAAAACAAAGAATACTTAAAGAACACCATAAAAGAAGGGCCAGATAAAATGATCTTAAAGCCGCTTAATGGTTATGGTGGTTCTGGCGTGATTTTACTCGAAAAACGAGCTATGATTAGTATTAATTCCTTATTAGACTTTTATATAGATAATCAGGATGGGAGTTCGAACTATGTTATTCTGCAAGATTATATAGAAGGAGCAGATCAAGGCGATGTACGTATTTTAATGCTCAATGGACAGCCTATCGGAGCGATGGCAAGAGTGCCCGGAGAGGAAGATCACCGTTCTAATGTTAGCGCAGGAGGCTCCATTAGAAAGCATTCGCTCACAAAGCAAGAAAAAGAACTCTGTCGTAGAATCGGTCCAAAACTCATAAAAGACGGGCTTTATTTTGTTGGTATCGATGTGATTAATGGCATGCTGGTAGAAGTTAATGTGATGTCTCCTGGCGGAATTACATACATCAATAAAGTATACAAAACACGGCTACAAGAAAAAGTAATCGATTTTGTAGAAGACAAGGTGCTAGAACGAGTAAACGCTTTTGAACGTCGCAAAAAACTGCGCAAACACGTAGACGAAGCTTAATGGAGCGCCTGAGTATTGATGAGATTATAGAGCGAATAGAAGGAGAACATCCTTTCGAAGCGGTGGCTAAAGACTATTCTTTTACCATAAAAATAGAAGCCTACGTGCATTATGTGTGCGGTGCTGTACACGATGGACATCAATTTAGAAAATCGCTATGGGACAATTGTTTGCATAGTCAGTACGATCGCTGGTTTGAAGAAGACCCAGCCACTAAACAAATGGTGCACTCACATCCCATCGTAATTGCTGGCTGCGATTCTCGATTTGAATACGACCTAAACCGAGGGCCTGAAAGCGCCATTTACGAAGATGCCTGGGGAAAACAACTATGGCGTACTCCTCTAGAAGAAACAGAAAAACAGCACAGTTTAGATAAGCACGATAACTTTTACAAGGTAGTACATGCGCTTATCAAAAAACTTGAGTCGTTGCACAAGGCAATTGTAGTGTATGATATGCACTCCTATAATTGGCGTCGTTGGGATCGCGAAGTGCCAGTTATAAACCTTGGGACTAAGAATATTGACAATAAAAGATTTGGTCATCAAGTAGAATCTTGGCGTGCTTCGCTTGCCCAATTAGCCCTCCCAAACGGAATCGATTCTACCGCTAAGATTAACGATACATTCTATGGCAATGGCTATTTTTTAAAGTATATTACCCAGCATTTTGACAATGCATTAGTGCTCGCTACGGAGTTTAAAAAGATATATTGCGACGAGCTAGATCAAATTATGTTTCCAGAGGTGGTAACGGCTATAGAATCGCAGTTACTTCATAAATTGCCAGAACATGCTAGGCAGTTTTATTCTGAGTTTTGCCAATAACCATGACCCATATATTAAAAGAAACACATCCTACGGTTTACCAAATAGATCAGAAATTACATGAGCTAGTTAGAAAAATCGAGCTGCTCAACTATGTAAATCCGCTAAACATAGAAGCTCAGAAGAAGCAGTTTTTTGCGACACGCTTTAGTTTGGAGCCAGAGTTTCACTATAGAAAGATAGATTTTAACCCACATGCCTTGCAAAAGGATTTGTATTCACAACCTATAGAAGATCTTAAAGACGAGTACCTTTACGACTTCTATAAAGAAGTGATCGACGAATACTCTGGTCTAATCGAGTGCATAGAGACCATTGGTCATGGTAAAAAGTTTTATTATAATTCGTTGCGCAGTTTTGGCACGCCTACCCAAAAAGATGTAGAAAACGCGCGATTTATACTGCACTTTGGAGACGAAGAATTTAACAGCGAGATGTTTCCGGTGTACGGCGTAGAAGAGGCGGTGGCCTATTTTAAAGAATTTACAAAGCAGTATGGGTTTACGTTTTCTATAAAGCTGTCTACCAAATTATCTGCAGCGGCTATGGTTTTAAATAACACCCAGACTTTGGTGTTAAAGAAGAATCATCGATTTAGTGCCAATCAACTCAAGGTGCTGGCCAATCACGAGATTGGGGTTCATATGGTTACGACTTTTAATGGAATGCAACAACCGCTTAAGATTTTCTTTAACGGTTTCCCAAGAAATGTAGAAACACAAGAAGGCCTAGCAGTCTTTAGTGAGTACATGAGTAATTGTCTCACTTTGCACAGACTTAAAGAGTTGGCTTATAGGGTTATAGCAACAGATAGTTTGCTTAAAGGATTCAATTTTTGCGATACTTTTGATTTGCTTTATAGCCAATACAAATTAAACAAAGACGAATCTTTCGCTATTAGTTTAAGAGCGCATAGAGCTGGTGGTTTTACCAAAGACCATCTTTATTTAACAGGCTTAAAAAAGATTTACGATCATTTTCATAATGGTAAATCGTTAGACCCACTATTAACTGGGAAAGTTTCTATAGAAAAAGAGAAAGACATCGCTAATTGGCAAAAAAATGGTTTTGCTGTGGCACCTTCTTATTTAAACAAGGCTTTCACAGAAAACAACAATACCAATAAAAAGCTAGACTTTATCCTACAGAATTTAAAATAAAAAAAGGGCCGAAGCCCTTTAGATTATAGGTTAATTTGAGAATGTTTAGGAAACTTAACGGTATAACCAAATCGTTTTTCGGCCGTTTGTTGAGAACTCAAAGAAATTGTCCATAAAATCAGTCCAGTCTTTTCGCTATAATCACTTTCGTCCATAGTAATGTCCTCAATTTTTATCTCTTTGTTCTGAGAGACCGGAATTCTATCTTCTACATGAAGCGTTATTGCAGTTGGTTTGTTGTTTTTAACCATTATCATAAAACTTTGATCAATAATACGATAGCTGCCTAAAAAAGATTTACTCTTAAAGTTTTCTTTTTCTCTTCGTTTTATAACAATAGCTGGATCAATCCCTAACGAGATCTCCATACCTTTATCTGTACTTATTGGGTTGATAAGTGTTGTGCCAGAAAAACTTCCTTCAAAGTAAATAGAGGCCTCGCCAGCGAGTAAATCGAAGGCTTCCCAGTTTTTGATAGTAGCCGTTAAAAAGACATTTTCGTTAAGAGCAGGTGCTGCGTAATACTTAAAATCTGCCGCTAATTGAAAAGCGTCTAACTCTATAGCGGTAACCTTGGTATTAGATGGAATGCTGTGCTTTTGTGCAATCTCGAATCGAGTAGTGGTAAGGCCAACTTTTTTAGTGTTCTCGATGGCTTCCAAATAATTTCCTTGTTTCGTGGAAATGACAATAACCCCGTTTCTGCCAGCTGTGCCATATAAGGTTGCCGCTGCAACTCCTTTAATAACGTCTACGCTCGCAATATTTTTAGCGTCCAGATCTAAATATCTAGAACCGGCAGTATTACCATCCGAAGAAAAAGGTACCCCGTCTATTACAAATAAAGCATCATTGGTACCATTAAGAGAGTTATAACCTCTTATGGCCACATTGGACGCACTACCCGAAGATCCTGCACTACTTGAAATCGCAACGCCACTTGCTTTCCCAGATAAAACACGGGCGACATCACCTTCTGCCATAGTCACTAGGTCGTCACTATATACTGTAGACACGGCATATCCCAATGCTCTTTTTTCTCGTCTTACACCTTGTGCAGCTACCACAATCTCTTCTAAGGCCGCTCCTGGCTTTAATTTGATGTTTATATTGCCGGTGTAAATAGGTATGGTTGCCGGCTCAAATCCAACATAACTAAAAACTAAACTACGCCCTCCTTGGACCATAAGTTGATAGTTTCCGTCAAAATCTGTTTGCGTACCATTAGAGGTTCCTGACTCTATGACATTTACTCCAGGAAGTGGTAATCCGGAGTCGTCTACAACTGTCCCTGTAATTTTACTGATTGTTGGATTGTATTTGTACGATTCGCTTTTAACTGCGGTAGAATTTAATGAGCTTCTACGGCCAAAATTCACGTATTTAGGACCTAAAACAGGTTTAACAGTATTGCTTTTGGGATCTCCCGTAGAAAGGATTATATCGATGTTATCCCAGTCGTTACCACTCTGCTGATACACATTGGCCTTATAGGCAATCGCAATGGGAGAAGATGTATTTTCTGCTCTAATATCATAGGTAGGAAACCAACCTGCAGTGGGTAAGTTATAACTTATTTCTAAGCTCACTCTTTGTGCATTTGGACTGTCCAGAATTAAATGAATTTCGCCACGTTTTTCCTTTTTTGTATCGTCGAGCTTACGTTGTTCTTTTGCAAAATCTATTAGCCGTTTGTCAATTTTCTCAATCTCGAGAGTTTTATCGAATATCTCGTCTTTAATTTCGGTAACTCGAACGCGATAATAGGCCGTCATTTGTTTTACCTTCTCTATAGACAAATCACTTTCGACGCCATGAATAATTTGGTTTTTCCGCAGTATTTTTAGCTCTTCGTCAAAACCGCTAAGGCTATTTTGAATGCGTTTTTTTAGGGCTTTCATCACGACTATAGAGTCTTCTATTTTTAGATATTCTTGAGAAGATTTCTTTTTGTCTAAGTAGTTAATACTGTATCTAATTGCGCGTATACTCGCATCGTTTAGTCCAGATATTTGTATGCTACTCTCTAAAATATCGGGCGATAAATCACGAATAATTAGTTCGTTTTCACCTAGAAAGAGTGGTGTAGTGGCTGTTCTAAATACTGTCGCTCCTTCTAAATAAACGATGGCTTTAGTAATGTCTGTCTTGAGTGGTTTTTTGTCGTTTGCCATCAGGCTCCCTGCCAATAGCAATAATAAAAGTGTAATGTTTTTCATGGTGATTATTTTTTGTTTGACTCAAAACTAGCGCGAGTTTGAATCTTAAAAAATCACCAATGCGTGAACGTGGTAAAAAACTGAAGCAAAATAGCAACTTGGGTTAGGGAAGTGGTAGATCACAAAAACTTTGCCTTCAATTCTGGCGTAGGAATCATACAGGCTTCCTGTTTTCCGTACCATTTGTAGCGGTTTTTGGCAATGAAGTCATACACCCAATTCCTAATAAAATTTGGTATCAGCATAAAACCATAAAGTAGGGGCCAGGCTCCATTTAAGCCCTTGGCAATGCGCAGGCCAGCAGTAGATTTCACATAGGCTTTATCGTTCTCAATAAGAATAATCGAATCTACATTTGAGGTATCGATATTATATTTAGCGATAAGCGCTTTTCCCGCATCTTCTTGTAAAGCGGCAAACCTAAATCTGTCTTTGGGATCGCGCTTAATAATAAACTGTATAGAGCTATTACACAAGTTGCAAACCCCATCAAAAAGTACAATTTTATAAGCTTTTGTGTTCATTAAGAGACAAGTTCTAGTTGACTTATATGTGCCTTAGTCGTAAAGATACCGTAATTCACTACAGCTTTTTCTTTTTCGATAGAATCGATAGTTCCCACTGCTTTCCCATCTAAAAGCCGAACACGATCCCCAACCTTTAAAGGCACTTTAGGCTTTTCTGGTTCTTTCTTCTCTGCCTCTTTTTTGGCCTTTTTCTTTTTGCGCCTAATTACGGCAATCTCTTGTTCTACCTCTTGCTTGAGTATGTGTGCCTTGGCCTTTTGTTCTTTTTTGGGTGCTTTCTCCTTGGGTTTTCTTTTAGAGTTTTCTACCGCTACTATTTTTAAGACATCGTCTACCAGTTGCTTTTTACGCTTGTTATTGGCATAATTAAGCGCGAGTGTATCTAATTTTCTCCCTAGCTGAATCAATCGTTGCTGGCTATCGTAGAGCTCTTGATATCGCTCCAATTTGTCTTGTACTTTGGCTTGAGTCTCCTCTAAATGACGTCCTTCTTCTCGCGCCTTTTGTTCTTCTGTCTTTAAAGATTCTGAGGTTTGTCTGAGCTTAGAACGTTCTTTTTGCAAATTGGCAATGGTCTTATCAAAGCGCACTTTGCCACGAGCAATTTTCTTTTTCGCTCTATTGATCAACCCATAAGGAATACCGTTCTTCTGAGCCACTTCAAAGGTATAAGAACTCCCTGCCTCACCCATGAAAAGCGTATATAAAGGTTCTAGACTGCGATTGTCAAATTGCATATTGGCATTGACCGCATGTGGCAATTCGCCAGCCAGTAGCTTTAGGTTGGTATAATGTGTGGTGATGATTCCAAAGGCGTCACGCTCGTAAAAAACTTCTAAAAAAGTCTCTGCCAAAGCACCACCCAACTCTGGGTCACTACCGGTGCCAAACTCGTCGATTAAAAAGAGCGAATTTTCGTTACAACGCTTTAAAAATTGATTCATCTTTTTAAGACGGTAGCTATAGGTGCTCAAATGGTTTTCTATCGATTGATTGTCTCCGATATCTGTAAGAATCTTATCAAAAAAGCTAAGCTCACTGGTGGGTTCGGCTGGTATAGGAATACCTGCCTGAAACATCAATTGCAAGAGTCCTACAGTTTTTAGGGTGATGCTTTTTCCGCCAGCGTTTGGACCAGAAATTACAATAATGCGTTTTTCTGGATGTAGGCCAATATCTTGTGGAATCGTTTTTTGCCTTCTTGCTTTATTGGCTACTAACAGCAAGGGATGGTATGCCTTTATAAGCTGTACTACCTTTGTTTTACTTCGTCTCGGGACTACGGCGTTAATGGTATTGGCATATTTAGCCTTGCCGTATAATACATCCATGGCTACCAAATATTCTTGCTGAGCCGCTAAGGTTTCACCAAACGGACGCATAAACTCCGTAAGCTCGCTCAATATCTTTTTTACTTCTTGGTCTTGGTCGTATATTAAATTGCTCAACTCGTTAGCATACTCTAAGGTTGCCTGCGGCTGTATATACACAATGCTACCTGTTTTTGACGAGCCAAGCACTCTTCCTTTTACTTTGCGCCTGTGCATTGCTTTTACAGCCAACACGCGCGTACCATCTACAATAGATTCTTTGATCTCGTCAAGATGATCTGAGGCCAAGGCTTGTTTAAGGGCGTGGGTAAACGAACTCCCGATTTTTGATTTAACCCGCTTTAAATCGGTTCTAATCTCTTTTAGCAGGGAAGAGGCGTCGTCTTTTATTTGACCGTGAATATCTACTATCCCCTCGATCTCTTTCACGATTTTTGATTCAAACGGAATCAATTCCGCCATGTCTGAAAGCTGCTGGTAAAACTCTTGGTACTTTTTTAAAAATTTTTGAATGTCGTGTACAGCTTGCCCTATTGCTTTTATGCGCCTAAAACCAGAAATCTCAAGACTGCTGTTTTCTATTCCTAAGAGGTGTAATTCCCTTGTGATAGCATCAAACCCATGATTAGGAATTCTGTTGTCACTATTAAACGAGGCCTGCATCTCTGTGGTTTTAAGCAAGGAAGCTTCGCAAGCAGTTAAGCTTTTATAAGGGACGATTAAAAGCACGGATTCTTTGCCTAGGTCGGTAATACAACCCTCCGCGATTTGTGCAAGTACGGCAGGAAACTCTAAGTCTTCCAAGGTCTTTTTATGTATTGCACTCATACGTAAATTTAGTTGTATTTTTAATGCTTTAAGGGCTACAAAAGTAATAAATATGGAGGTAAAAATGGCTCCAAGTTGGAACCAAGCACTTGCGACGCAATTCGAAGCAGCTTATTTTAAGTCGTTATCAGATTTTGTTTGTTCAGAATACCAAGCATATGATTGCTATCCAAAGCAGGAAGAGATATTTGAGGCTTTTTCTAAAACAGATCTAAATAAAATCAAAGTGGTCATTATTGGGCAAGACCCGTATCATGGCCCTGGGCAAGCACATGGGTTATGTTTTTCTGTTCCAGATGGGGTTGCTCATCCTCCCTCGTTGGTCAATATCTTTAAAGAACTGCAAACAGATGTGGGGAAAGAAATTCCCAGTAACGGCAACTTAAACCATTGGGCAGAACAAGGAGTTTTGCTATTAAATGCTACCCTTTCAGTGAGAGCGCATCAAGCTGGCTCGCATCAAAAGAAAGGTTGGGAACAATTTACAGATGCTGTGATAGAGGTTATCTCAAGCCAAAGAGAAGGGATTGTTTTTATGTTGTGGGGTGGCTTTGCAAAAAAGAAAGGGGCTAGGGTAGATGCAAAAAAGCATCTCGTCTTGCAAACGGGTCATCCGTCGCCACTAAGTGCTAATAGAGGATATTGGTTTGGAAATAAGCATTTTAGTCAGGCTAATGCTTATTTAAGATTGTGGGGAAAATCAGAAATTAAATGGTAACGACCATTTTATTATTCTTCTTCCGGAAATTCTGCTTCGCTGCAATCGTTACAGCTAAACTGAAGTAGCAAAAAATTGGCAAGAAGAAGACCACCCAAAACTATAAGAAAAGTACTCATCTTCGTTGTTAATTGATTATTAGTTACTAATAAGGTGCCGATTGTTGTAAATGGTTGCGTGGAGGCTAAAAAAATTTATAACGAATAAACTAAATCGCTGTATTTTAATGTGTTAGGAATAATATCTAATGCCAGTAATTGCTGCTGGACCTTATCTGTATAAGCATTAGAGAGCTGTTCTTGGCTCCATTCGGTAAGCGATATCCATTCTTGTACAGCTTCTAATTGTTGCTCATATCGATTAGAAATCATACGATCTATAGACGGAATTGACTTAAAATCCAGCGTAGTGGTATTAATCACATCTAGCACATCTTTTATGGCTTCGGGTTGCTTTTCGAGCACCTCTTCGTGTACTGCAATCACAAAACAGGGCCAAGGAGTAGGGCATACTTCTAACCTTCTAAAAATGCCTTTATCGACATAGGGTTTGGTAGTAAATTTTTCCCACATAAAATAATCGCCTATTCCTTTTGGCAAGCCATCGATGGCCCCTTGAAGGTTTTTGATCACTTCAAAATCGAGATCTCTTTTTAAATCCCAACCGTGGCTTTGTGCATTTACATAAGCCATAAGATGCGAGCCCGAACCAAATCTACTTATGGCGGCCTTGGTGCCTTTTAGGTCTTCTATAGCTTGATAAGACGAGTTTTCTGCGACATGAACGCCCCATTGCAAAGGCGATTGCACAAAAACCTGTACAATTTTTACAGGGCTACCAAAAACGATATCTCTAATAATTCCTTCTGTTAGAATTACCGCCATATCAATTTCTCGTTCTCTTAATGCCTTGCACATCGCCCCAGTGCCTCCAAAGTAATCTTGCCAGCGCAAGTTGATATTATGAGGATGGTACGATTTATCTCTAAGCGTGAGATACCAAGGAAGATTAAAATGTTCTGGCACACCGCCAATTTTTAATTGGATCATTTTGTGAGTTCGTTTAAAGCCACAGATATCAAGTTGTCTACAGCAGCTCCAGGATTGTTGCTAAAGGTTCCTAACATGCGATTTGCAAGAATTACATTGAGAGACAAGGCCTTGTGTCCTAATAACGTTGCCATGGCATAGATTCCTGCGGTTTCCATTTCGAGGTTTAAAATCTTGGTGTCGTTATACTCAAAACTGCGCATCGCATTATTTAAGTCAGGATTAGACAAACCAATTCGTAAACTGCGCCCTTGTGGGCCGTAAAAGCCAACATTGGTTACCGTGCATCCTTTTAAAAACCCAATCTTCGAAAACTGTTCACATAGCTGCGCATCTCCTTTTACAGAATAGGGTCTAGATAATTCAGAAAGCCAGTCAGAATACACCTCAAACGCCTTGCTAAAGTCATTGTTAAAGCGATGCTGGTGGTCGTAAAAATATACGAAGTTGTCAAAGCCAAGGCCATATTCACTCACCACTAAACTATCTAGAGGTATGTCGTTTTGTAGCCCGCCACAAGTGCCTAAACGAATAATCTTTAAAGCAGTATGTTCTTTTTTGATTTGTCTGGTGGTAAAATCGATGTTTACCAAGGCGTCCAATTCGGTAAGAACGATGTCTATATTATCGGTTCCAATTCCGGTAGAAATAACGGTTAAATCTACTCCGTTTAAGGTTCCGGTATGGGTAATAAATTCCCGTTTGTTGGTTTTATGCCTTATGGCATCAAAATGGCTCGAGACTCTCGCCACACGATCCGGATCACCTACTGTAATTATGGTATGAGCGATATCTTCTGGCTTAAGGTGTAAGTGATACACGCTACCGTCTGGATTTAAAATCAATTCGGATTCAGAAATTCTCATTAGCCGCCAACACGTTTTACTTTAAACCCCTTTTCTTGTAAAAAACTCATGATTTTATCTCTATAATCACCTTGTATAATAATCTGTTCGTTTTTAAAACTCCCGCCAACGCTTAAAAGTCGCTTGATCTGTTTGGCTAATTCTTTAAAATCACTGCTAGCGCCATTATATCCCTCGATTATGGTAGTAGGCTTGCCTTTACGCTTTTCGTATTTGCATATTAAGGGGTCGTCCTGTAACCAAAAGTCAGGTTTTTCTGGTTGCTTTTGTGTAGCTGGATCTGGTGTATGATCCGGGAACAAATTTTTGAGCTGATCTTGTAAATCCATTACTTTTTGATAAGCCCTATATCTACCAGACGTTGGTGTAAAAATTCGCCAGCCGTAATATCTTCGTATGCCTTAGGATGCTCGCTGCTTATACATTCGTCTAGGCAATCTAAACGCATATCGCTGCGCGGATGCATAAAAAACGGAATAGAATAACGCGGCATATGCCATTGTTCTTTAGGCGGATTCGCCACGCGATGAATCGTAGATCTCAATTTATTATTGGTAAGACGCTCTAACATGTCGCCAACATTTATCACGAGTTCGTCTTCGTTGGGTATGGCATCTATCCACTCGCCATCTTTACGCAATACCTGCAATCCTCCAGAAGAAGCCCCCATTAAAAGGGTAATCAAGTTGATGTCTCCATGGGCGCCTGCTCTAACAGCACCTTTTGGTTCTTCTTCGATGGGCGGATAGTGGATGGGTCTAAGTATGCTGTTTCCGTTACTGGCCCAATGATCAAAATAATGCTCGTCTATTCCTATATAAAGCGCCAAAGCACGGAGCACATGGAGGCCTGTTTTTTCGAGTTGTCTATATGCCGTCATTCCAGTGTTATTAAATTCTGGAAGTTCGTTTACCTCTACATTTTTTGGATATTCATCTATAAGATTTGCGTCTGTATCGGGTATTTGCCCAAAATGCCAAAACTCCTTTAAATCTCCTTCTTTCTTGCCTTTGGCATGTTCTTTTCCAAAAGAAATATACCCTCTTTGGCCTCCTAATCCTTCGATTTCGTATTTGCTCTTTGTATCTATTGGCAGATCAAAAAACGCTTTGATTTGAGTATAAAGACCCTCGACCAAGGCATCGTCTAAAAAATGATTCTTAAGTGAAACAAAACCAATTTCTTCGTAAGCCGAACCGATAGCATCTACAAATTTTTGCTTTCTAACAGGATCCCCAGAAATAAAATCTGCAAGATCTACACTAGGTATATTATTCATTTTAATCGTATTAAGAGCTAAAGACACAAATATACTAAAAAAGCAACCGTTTATAGGGCTTAAGGCCCGAATATCGCCTCAAATTCGGTTAAAAAATTATACTAAAATATCTGGAATAGACTACTTATGTAAGATTGATTTTTTCTACATTTGAAAAGTTCAATTATGGCTATGGATACATCCACAAAGACCCAAGATGCAATTAAGTTTGCGTCGCATGAGCTTTCTAATGATACGCTGTTACACCTCTATCGCAGCATGCTCAAACCTCGTCTCATCGAGGAAAAAATGCTTATTCTTTTACGTCAAGGAAAAATTTCTAAATGGTTTAGCGGCATTGGCCAAGAAGCAATTTCTGTGGGAGTCACGACTGCCTTAACAAAAGAGGAATACATCTTACCTATGCACCGTAATCTAGGTGTTTTTACAACGCGAGAGATTCCTTTGCACAGGCTTTTTTCACAATGGCAAGGCAAGGCAAGCGGCTTTACTAAAGGACGTGACAGAAGTTTTCACTTTGGAACACAGGAGTTTAACATAGTTGGGATGATTTCGCACTTAGGACCTCAATATGGGGTGGCAGCGGGCATCGCATTAGGAAACCTTCTTAAAGAAAACAATCAGGTATGTGCTGTGTTTACAGGCGAAGGTGGTACTAGCGAAGGAGATATACACGAAGCCTTGAATGTGGCTTCTGTTTGGCAATTACCCGTATTGTTTTGTATAGAAAACAACGGCTATGGTTTATCTACACCTACCAGCGAGCAATACAATTGTAAAGATCTTGCAGACAGAGCCATTGGCTATGGTATGGAGTCTCATATAATCGATGGTAATAATATTGTAGAGGTATATACCAAAGTAAACGAGCTGGCAGAAAGTCTTAGGGCCAATCCCAGACCCGTACTCTTAGAGTTTAAAACCTTTAGAATGCGCGGACACGAAGAGGCTAGTGGAACCAAATATGTACCCCAAGATTTAATGGATCATTGGGCGGCCAAGGACCCCTTATTAAATTTTGCAGAATACCTTCGGAATAATGAGATTCTTACCGAAGAGATGGAGGTTGAATATAAAAAAGACATCGTTCACGAGATTAACGAACATCTAGAAATCGCCTTTGCAGAAGAACCGATTCAATCTACGCGAGCACAAGAATTAAGCGATGTATTTGTGACATATGAGCCAGAACTTGTAGTCTCAAATGATACTTTAGAAGAGTTACGATTAGTCGATGCGATCTCTAACGGCCTTAGACAGAGTATGGAACGCCACGATTCCTTAGTGATTATGGGGCAAGATGTTGCCGAATATGGCGGCGTTTTTAAAATTACCGATGGCTTTGTCGATCAATTTGGCAAGGCACGGGTAAGAAATACGCCCATATGCGAATCGGCCATAGTGTCTGCAGCGATGGGTTTATCTATTAACGGGTTTAAATCGGTAATGGAAATGCAATTTGCAGATTTTGTAACCTCGGGTTTTAATCCGATTATCAATTATTTAGCAAAGTCTCATTATCGTTGGGCGCAAAAGGCAGATGTCGTCATCAGAATGCCTTGTGGAGCAGGGGTAGGAGCTGGGCCCTTTCATTCACAAACCAATGAGGCATGGTTTACTCATACGCCTGGCCTTAAAGTAGTATATCCAAGTACGCCAAGCGATGCAAAAGGACTTTTATGTGCGAGTATAGAAGACCCTAACCCTGTGTTGTTCTTTGAGCATAAGGCTTTATACAGAAGTTTGCGAGAAGATGTGCCTACAGACTATTATACACTTCCTATCGGAAAAGCAAAACTGTTACAACAAGGTACAGACATTAGCATCATAACGTACGGAGCGGGAGTTCACTGGGCCAAAGAAGCCATAGAAGAATACCCAGAAACTTCGTTTGACCTTATTGATTTACGTACATTACAACCTTTAGATCAAGAAGCGGTTTTTGACAGTGTAAAACGCACCGGAAAAGTTATATTGTTGCAAGAAGATTCTATGTTTGGAGGAATTGCCTCCGATATTTCTGCTCAGATTTCTGAGACTTGCTTTACCTATTTAGATGCACCTATTATGCGTGTAGCTAGTTTAGAAACGCCTGTACCGTTTGCTGCCAGTCTAGAGGCAGATTACCTGCCAAAAGCACGATTGCGAGAGAGCATTCAAAAAATGATTGCCTATTAAGACACAACAAAAGCGACATGACTGTAGACGAAATTCAAGAAGCATTACCGTATTCAGAACCGTTTCTGTTTGTAGATAAACTAACTAAAGTTGACAAAGATGGAGCCGAAGGTCATTATACTTTTCCGCCAGAATCCTATTTTTATAAAGGTCATTTTGAAGAGTTTCCTATTACTCCAGGAGTGATTCTAACAGAATGCATGGCTCAAATCGGGGTAGTTGCCTTAGGTATTTTTGTTTATAATATAGATAATCCAGGCGCTCGTATCAAGATGGTAAACCCAGATCCAATAGACGTGAGCATTGCCTTGGCAGATTTTGATATCAGTTTTAAAACACCAGTGTTTCCAGGCGAAAAAGTATTCGTTACCTCTACGATAGAATACTATAGGTTCTACAAACTTAAGTGCAATGTAATCATGCACAAGGAAGATGGTTCCATTGCCTGTAAAGGGACGATTAGCGGGGTGATTTTTCCGCATTCAAAAAGAAAGTAATGGAACATACATCCCTTTCTATTCCAACGTTTGAAAGACCTCAAACGCTTGCGATTAAACTTACTAAAAATGCACAGAGAGCAGTAAAACAAGGGCATCCTTGGATTTTTTCTGACGGAATTGCTAAGATCAATAAAGATCCCAATACCGGAGATGTTGCTGTGCTGTTCGACGCTAGAACCAACCAAGTAATGGGACTCGGCCTATACGACGCCCAATCTCCAATTCGCATTAAAGTATTATTTAATCAAGGCAGAGCTACCTTAGATGCCTCTTTTTTTGAACAGCAACTTAGCGCAGCTTATGCGTTGCGCAGGCCTTTGTTTAACAAACAAACCGATGGATACCGTTTGCTATTTGGAGAAAACGATGGTTTTCCGGGTTTGATATGCGATTGTTATAGCAAGGTTGCTGTGGTAAAATTATACAGTGCAATTTGGTTGCCATTTTTGCATCTTATTCTGCCGTTAATAATAGAGCAAACCCATTGTAAAGCCCTAGTAATAAGGCTTAGCAGAAGTTTGCAAAAAACCAACGTGGGGCTAAGTGATGGACAGGTTGTCTACGGCGAGTTAGACAATCCTACGGTGCAGTTTTTAGAGCACGGGTTAACGTTCAACGCCAATGTAATCAAAGGCCATAAAACTGGATATTTTTTAGATCACAGGCATAACCGATTGAAAGTGGGCAGACTATCGAAAGGCAAAACAGTCTTAGATGTCTTTGCTTATGCAGGTGGTTTTAGTGTTCATGCCTTATCAAACGGGGCTAAAGAAGTGACCAGTGTTGACCTTAGCGAGCAAGCGCTGGCTTTGGCGCAAGAGAATGCGCTACTCAACAATTGCGATGTGAATCATATCAGAGTGCAAGGAGATGCTTTCGAGGTGTTACAAGGCTTTATCGAACAATCAAAAACCTTTGATGTAGTGGTGATAGACCCGCCTTCGTTTGCCAAGCAACAGTCAGAAATTAAACGTGCATTACAAAGCTATAAACGCCTGGTAAATTTGGGCATAGCCCTCACCGCTGCCAAGGGAACCCTTGTGATGGCGAGCTGTTCTTCTAGAATTGAAGCGACCACATTTTTTGAATTGGTCAATGAGCAATTGCTCGCTTCGGGCCGAACTTTCAAGTTAGCAGAACAAACCTTTCACGACATCGATCACCCTATTGCCTTTAAAGAAGGAGCCTATCTTAAGTGTGGTTACTACAATTTTAAGTAAGTAGGTACTTGGCTTTTTAGTATCTTTAAGATTCTAAAAATGCAATATTATGGCTACGATTCCTGCCCAGAGTTTACAATTTTTAAAAGAACTTAAAGAGAACAATACCAAAGACTGGATGGATGCCAATCGCGCACGTTATAAGCAAAGTGAAGCGGCCTTAAAAGAGTTTTATGCAGCCGTTCAGGCTGGGCTTAACAAAGATGATGTAATAGAAAAACTCAAGGTTTTTAGAATCAACAGAGACATTCGATTTAGTAAGGATAAAACCCCATACAATGCACACAGATCTGCTAGCTTTAGTAGGGAAGGAGCCAGTAGAAGAGGTGGTTACTATTTACGAATTCAACCAGGAGCTAGTGCCATGGCTGGTGGATTCTGGGCACCCGAACCTGCAGATTTATTACGCATAAGAAAAGAGTTTGAACAAGACGCTGGTCCTATGAGAGCGGTCCTCGAAGCTCCAGCCTTTAAAAAGGCGTTTGGTGGTTTAAATACCGAATTTCAGGTAAAAACGGCGCCCAAGGGATTTAGTAAAGACCATCCTAATATAGATTTGATTAAGAACAAAGCCTTTTTTGTAGTACATCCTTTTACAGACAAAGAAGTGCTTGCGCCCGACTTTGCAGACAAAGTTGTGCATTATTACTCTCTTTTAAGACCTTATTTTGATTTGATGACAGAGATTCTTACCACCGACTTAAACGGAGTATCACTCATCGATTAAAGTTAATAAGGCTTTTGACTTATTATATTCAATTATAAGTATTTTGCCTTATAAAGTCTAATTATAAGTATTTTGGCTTATATTAGTTAAAATTTTATGAAATGATCGCAGTACTAACGGCTGATTTAATCGATTCTTCTCATTACGACAAAAAGGCTTTAAAAGTGATAATTAAAAGTCTGCAAGAAGAATTTAAAGCAATAACAAAGGAAACCAATCAAGAGGCGCATTTTTCGCTTTTTAGAGGCGATAGCTTTCAAGGCATTATTAAAGATCCTTCGCTCGCATTAAATATTGCCCTGCGCCTTAAGGCAACAGTTGCCAAGGCACAACTCGATAATTCTAAATCTAAGGCCATGATGCCTTTGGGCAATGTGAGAATTGCCATTGGAATAGGGGAGGGCGAATATGCGCCAGACGATATTCATACCTCTAACGGAGAAGCCTTTAAGCTATCCGGACAATCTCTAGATGGCATGCAAAAACAGCATAAAAAAATGAGCTTTAACAGCGCAAATCAAAACATAAATGATGAGTTTCTGGTAAGCTTTGCCTTTTTAGATGGCGCTACCGATCGTTGGTCTGTGGCATCTTCAGAGGTGATTTATTATTTGCTTAAAGGCTTAAAGGAGCAGCAAATTGCAGATACCCTCGATCGTAGTCAAGCCGCGATCAACTTACGTAAAAAGGCTGCTAGCTGGGACGAGATTCAGTTGTTGTTAAAGCGATTTGATCATGTAATAAATAATTATAAAAATGACAGATAACCTGCTAATCGCACTGCAACTAATATTGGCGCATGTTTTGACCGATTTTGTATTTCAGACAAAAAAAGGAATTGCACAAAAGCGAGCAAAAAAAGCACGATCTGGTTATTTGTATGTTCATGCGTTACTCGCTGGTGTATTAACCTATCTTTTGCTGCAGCAATGGACGCAGTTTTTGGTGCCGGCTATGGTGATGGTCACACACTATTTAATAGATCTTTGGAAGTTACATCAAGGCCAAGACAATTTGCGTAATTTTTTAATAGACCAATTTGCGCATCTTTTGGTGCTGCTAGCAGCTTGGTGGTATTTGACCCATACATTTGATCAAGTACTGCCCACGCTACAATCCTGGATAACCGATGCCAACATACTCGCGTTATTGATTGGCTATATAATGGTCATCTATCCCGTTGGATTTGTTATAGGTAAAGCCACGCAAAAATGGCAGTCAGAAATTGCAGAAGACGAAGCCTTAAGCAGTTTGGCGAGAGCGGGTCGTACTATTGGTATATTCGAACGCATTCTGGTCGTAACTTTTATACTCACTGGTAACTTTTCTGCAATAGGGTTTTTGATAGGAGCAAAGTCTATTCTGCGATTTTCGGACGCCAAAAAGACCTCTGCCAGAAAACAAACAGAGTATGTGTTGATCGGTACTCTGATGAGCTTTGCACTCTCTATTATTATTGGCAGCTTAATGCGAATATTGATATTCTAAAATTAGAATATTGCTCTTAATACGCTCTTTTACGATGTTCATCATTCGCTTGTTTAAGGCAGATGAGTTCTCTATGTAAATTTCGTATTCGTCTAAGGTAAACTGCCCAATGATCATTCCTTTTAGAGAGTTTCTAAATTTCATATCCTTATGAATTGCATTCTCTATATAGTCTAATCTTTTCTCTACAGATAAATCGTAAAAAACGTTTTTATGCTTGCGGGCATAATTTCTAAACATCTCTACCATTAAATCGTTCTGTACCTTGGCAACGGGTCTGAGCGTTTGATTCTGAAAACGTTCCTCTGGGCTCATATTGTGGGTTAATTTGGCATTGGGAAGTTCGGGGCGCAGCGCCAACAAATGCCTGTCTCTTTGTATCATAGACTTGGTGTTTATTAAAAATACACATTCACAAGCCTAAGTAAAGTTAGATTTTAATGAGGTTATAAACGTTGTTATTAACAAAAAAAGCCTCCCAAAAGGAGGCTTTAACTGTTGATAATCAGAATATTAGTTCTCTAAAAATTCTGTTTTAGATTGCATGCTAGCTTTCTCAATACCATTCTTAGATAAGAAGCCGTCGAACTTTTTGCCTTCCTTACTCATGATTGCTGCCAAACGAGCCTTCGCTTCGTTAAACTCAGAATCGATCAATTGGTAGTTAGATTTTTCTGAGGCCCCAACACCGTCGTAGTTGGTAGCAATGCTGCTGTATAGATCAGACATTTTTTCGCGTAATTCTGGTTCGGCAGAGGCAACATAGTTGTCTCCCGTAGTAATAACCAAATCTTTCATTAACCCGTTAAGCTGGTCGTGATAGGCTTGAGCCACTTTCTTGCTTTTAGGATTAGACTCCATAACGCTTTCTGCCTGAGCCATGTTCTGGTTCATCGTATAAACCATATAGGCTAAATCTTGCACCATATCGTACATGGTTTTTGTGAGCGTTTCTTGTTCTTTACGCTCTGCCATGGACGTTAACGAGTTCTTGTCATATACAAGGTCTATCACTTGTTCATACACATCGTTCTTTTTGGTCAGTACAACTTTATATTTTCCAGCAGGAACGCGTGGCGAGGTAAAGCCACCAAAGCTCAAGGTTTTTCCTTCGGCCACTTTTGGTTGCTTAGAGGTATAGTTCCAATACACTACGTTGATTCCTTTAGATTTTCCAGGTCCTAACGAAGCAATTTTGTTTCCGTTCATATCCTGAACTTCCATATTCATCTTACCAAACGTATGACGTTTTTTAAGGTAATAAACGATTCGTGCAGAGGTGCTTGAGTTTTGACCCACAAACTGAGTCTCTCCTCCAAAGGACTGCCCAAAGCCACTTTCTTCTACCATCATAGTCTCTTTAGGGGTAAAAAAGTGTACCTCTTTATTTAGTACATCTTGGCTCAATTCTCTTAATGGACTAATATCGTCAATGATGATAACACCACGCCCGTGAGTTCCCATCACCAAATCGTTAGTTTGCTTTTGTAAATCGATAAAATGTACAGCGGTTGCCGGCATATTATTGGTAAAACGAGACCAGTTACCACCGCCGTTAACGGTAACAAATAATCCAAACTCAGTTCCTAAGAACAATAAGTCTTCGCTTTCAAAGTCTTCTTGAATGTTTCTTACAAATCCTATAACGTCGTCTGTAATGATGTTAGTCCAGGTTTGACCATAATCTGTGGTCTTAAGTGCATAAGGCTTCATGTCGCCGCTAGAGTGTCCATCAAACACAGCATAGGCTGTACCTTTACCGTGTACACTAGCCTCGATATGATATACCCAAGTGTTAGCAGGGATGCCAACTAAATTAGGAGTTACGTTGCTCCAATTTTTACCACCATCACGAGTTACCTGTACGTTACCGTCGTCGGTTCCAACCCAAATTACCTTTTCGTCTAAAGGCGATTCAGCAATAGTAAATATCGTCGTATGATTTTCTGCTCCAGAATTGTCTACAGAAAGCCCACCAGATTTTGATTGGTCTTGTTTGTTAGGGTCATTCGTAGTCAAGTCAGGCGATATAATTTCCCATGTCTCGCCCATATCTTCTGATTTATGAAGATATTGACTTCCCATATAAAACCTATCCGGTTGGTGGTCACTTACTGCCATAGGAGGATTCCAGTTAAAGCGCAATTCTTGTTCCTTGCTCTCTGGTCTTGGCTGCACGGTACGGGTTCTGTTAAGATCTACATTGTAACGCCAAACGTTATCGGCGCCTTGCATTTCTGAATAGATGATGTTTTTAGTAGGGTGCTTTAGCACTCTAAAACCGTCTCCAGCCCCTACGCTGTTCCAGTCTCTGGCATTTACGCCGCCTGGAGATGTATTAGGACCCCACCAAGAACCGTTGTCTTGTAATCCTCCGTACACATTGTAAGGCTCCTCGTTATCTACGCTAATGTGATAAAACTGAGATAAGGGTAAGTTCTCTACAATTTCGAAAGTGGTTCCGCCATTCCAAGAACGGTAAACTCCACCATCTGTTCCAGAGTACATTACGTCACTATCGTTAATATGGAATACAACATCGTGAATATCACTGTGCATATTTCCTAATGGCTTAAATGTTTTTCCGCCATCTCTACTAATAGAACCGTTTAATCCACCTTTTACAACCACATCTGGGTTTTTTGGATCAATAGTAATTCTAGAAAAGTAGAAAGGACGTACCGTAAGACCAAAGTCGCTATTTAAGTGTTCCCAGCTTTGACCAGCATTGGTAGACTTCCAAAGGCCATTTTTGTCTTTTTGTTCGGTCTCTGCAACGGCATATAATATGTTACTATCACTTGGTGCCATCGCAATTGCAAAGCGCCCTAGGTCTCCTGCAGGAAACCCATTATGAATTTTGCTCCAATTTACTCCACCATCGGTAGACTTATACAGTGCGCTATTAGGGCCACCAGAATTAAAGCCCCAACCCGTACGTCTAAACTGCCACATACCGGCGTATAATACGTTTGGATTATTAGGATCGATTATTACATCTGTAGCTCCAGTAGATTGATCTACATATAAAATTTTGTTCCAGGTTTTTCCGCCATCGGTAGTTTTGTAAACACCGCGCTCGTCTGAATCACTCCACAATGCTCCCAATACACCTACATAAACAATGTCTGTATTATCGGGGTTAATCGCGATAGAGGCAATGCGTTCTGATTTGTCAAAACCAATTTTGTCCCAGTTGGTTCCGCCATCGGTAGACTTGTATAAGCCATCACCGATAGATACAGAATTACGGGTCCAAATCTCACCAGTACCCACCCAAATTACTTGGTCAGGATTTTTAGGGTCTAAGGCTACAGCTCCAATAGATTGGGCGTAGTCGTCAAAGATTGGGACGAATGTTGCAGCCCCATCAGAAGACTTCCATACACCACCTCCAGCAGTTCCGGCATACACGATACGGGCGTTGGTTGGGTGTGTTTCTAAATCGATAATTCGTCCACTCATAAGAGCAGGTCCGATATGTCTGGCGCGCATATCGCCAAAAAGTTCTTTACCTTTTAAGGAAATGTCTTGGCCTTGGGCCATTGGCATACAAAGCATTGCAGCCAAAAAGAAAACTAGTTTGTTCATTTTTTTGAGTGGTTTGGTGGTAAAAAAAAGCTGCCAAAAAACCGACTTGCAAGGGCTAGAGCTTATACAAGTGCTAAGAAACCGAGGTTTCTGGTTTTTAGGCAGCCAAATAATTTAGTCCTTATCGTCTGTCTCTTCTGCTCCTCCAGGGAAGGCAAAAAGGGCATCGTCGATTTCTGGATTTAATACGATCTCTTTAATAGTGATTGCTTGACCTTGCATTCCCATGTCGAACGGAAAATAAAGTCCATCAACTTCTTGATAGTCGCTCATAGTAGTCGAGCTCATCTGGCCTTTTGCAGGACCTTCTGTAATTTCTGCTTCTGTCATGATAGGTACAAAGTTGTCCTTTTCAAAATAGAAGAAAGTTACATTAGGAACTTCTACGCCCTCTACTAAACGAGGTGTTTGAGTAAGCTTCACTTTAAAAGTATCGGTTCCTTCTTTTGTTTCGGAACCCATTAGTTCTGCTGTATAACCTTTGTCTTTGTAGTTTAAGAAAGCGGTTGGAAAATCTCCTGCCTGACGCTTCATGTTTTCTGTGGCCTCTGCATCGCTTTTCTCTGCAGCCATAGTCATAAAGTTAGTCGTCCACATAGTCTCTCCATCATAGGCATACTGAACTATCTCTTGCCCTTGAAAGTTAATCTTGAGCATCTGTCTTCCGTCCTTCGTCTGAATAATCTCTACAGGAATCTCCATTCCTTGCGCGTTAGCAGAAGCAGTCATTTTAATCGCTTCTAGCTTATTCCAAGCGTCTGCACCGCCAGTGTTTTCGATGTAGTTGTTAATAATTTCATCGACATCTTGTGCCTGAGTTGGCACTGCAACAGCCAATAAAAATAGAACGCTTAGTGTTTTAACAAGTTTCATAGTGTTTTAGTTTGAATTTTAATTACGAAAAGTTAGACCCAAAAGGTCTCAATTTGTTACACTAAAGATACGTTTTTTGCAATTTTTTTAGAGCAATTGCGACTATCTTTGTGGTTTAACCCTTTTTTCTATGAGATTTCACACCCGCAAATGGATCAAGCCAGAAGATTTAAACCCCAACGGGACGCTGTTTGGAGGGCGATTATTGCAATGGATAGACGAAGAAGCTGCACTCTATGCCATTATACAATTAGAGAACCCAAAAACGGTCACAAAATATATAAGTGAAATCAATTTTGTGAGCTCTGCTCAAAAAGGAGACATTATCGAGATTGGCATCGACGTGGTAAATTTTGGACGCTCGTCGATTACTTTAAAATGCGAAGTGCGTAATAAAATGACCCGACAAACCATTATTACGATAGATAAAATCATCATGGTAGGCCTTGACGATAGTGGTTCGCCAAAATCTCATGGTAAAACCCAAATAGAATTTGTAAAAAAGCGCTTAGAAGATCGCTAAGACCTGCCGCCTAAATCTTTGCCAGAAGGATATTCGTAAATCTCTAGTCCAAAATAGGATACCGCAGCGATAATGTGGTCAAATATATCTGCTTGGATGTGTTCGTAGTTCTCCCATTTTTTGTCTGCACTAAAGCAATAGATTTGAATCGGAATTCCTTGTGAGGTAGGTTCTAAATGCCGCACCATTAAAAATTCGTCTTGCAAAATGGCAGAATGATTCTCTAAATATTCTTTGACATACTTTCTAAAAACCCCTAAGTTGGTTTGATTGCGACCGTTTAACGCCAAACTCTTATCGACTCCTTTATCTTTATTAAAACCATCGATTTTCTCTTGTTGTGAGCCAACGTAATCTGTAATACGTTCTATGTTTTTAAACGCTTCAATCTGCTCTTTTGTTAAAAAGGACACCGAATTTTGCTTGATATGAATCGACCTTTTAATGCGTCTTCCAGCAGACTCTTGCATGCCTCTCCAGTTCTGAAAACTATCCGAGATTAAGCTATACGTAGGAATGGTCGTAATGGTGTTGTCAAAATTTCTAACTTTTACTGTGGCTAGACTAATTTGTGTTACAAAACCGTCTGCTCCATATTTAGAAAAGGTAATCCAATCGCCAATTCGAACAATATCGTTTACCGTGATTTGAATGCTTGCGATAAACCCTAATATGGTATCCTTGAATATGAGTAATAGCAGGGCAGAGGCAGCACCAAAGGTTGCCAAACTCGGCACCGAATATCCAGTGATGCGATACACAATAAACAGCAAAGCAACTACCCACACAAAAATCATGAGTACCTGAATATAGCTGTCTAGTGGCTTGTCTTTAAATGGGTCTTTGGTTAGAAGAAAATTTTTGGTGGTTCTAAAAATACTGCGACATACCAGGGCGCCTAGCAGAATCGCATATACATCGATGATCGTAAGTATATGTCGTAAAACCTCTGGCAGATCTGTAAAGAGTTCGATCACCACAAATCGCGTTACGAGCAAGGGTAAAAAGTGTGCGACAAATTTTGGAAAATTACTGGCTACTAAAAAGTCATCGAAGCTCGTAACAGTCTTGTCTGCAAAAAACCTAAACATTTGAACGATTCCCTTTTTGATCAGCCAATCAAACAAAAATAGCACGCTCCCTAACAGCAATAAAACGATGATGATGTTTAAATAGGTGGCCCAAGGCGCAGTCATTCCTTGGTCGATAAAATAGTTCTTTAAAAAGTGAATCAGTTCCGCAGCAGTCATCTTATAAATATTTGCGATCTACATAAAAAGGACCAAAAGGAATGATAGAGCAAAAGACTACGATTCCAAAGGTCTTTAAAGACCATTCTAACTTCTCATATACATAGAAAGCTCCCATGAGGTACAAGATAAACAAAACTCCATGAGCCATGCCAACGATGCTCACTGCTTGCGGCATATCGTAATAATACTTAAGCGGCATAGCAATACCTAATAAAACTAAAAAAGACAGGCCTTCGAGAAGGCTTACTAGCTTAAAGCTTTTGACTAGATTTACGGTCATCCCTTATTTTTTTTGCAAAGATACACGCAAGCTTTTAGGGGCGCTATTTTTTTAAGAATAATTTAAAGTTTGATCAACAAAAAAGGAAGTATCTTCCACTGTTAAAACCAACGAAACGATTATGAATAAATTATTGCCTATGAGCGTGTTACTTCTAAGTTTAATTTTAGGGTCTTGCGCCGATTCAGATACAGCTAAATCAAACGGTTCAGATCCCGCCGAATTTACTTTAGAATACGAAAAATTTACACTTGATAATGGCTTAGAGGTTATTCTGCATGTAGATAAAAGCGATCCTATTGTCGCTGTGGCTACGATGATGCATGTAGGTTCTAATAGAGAGAAGCCAGGAAAAACAGGTTTTGCTCACTTTTTTGAACATATGTCTTTTAACGATTCAGAGAATGTTCCGGTCGGAGCGAATCGTAAAATGATACCAGAGTGGGGAGGAAGCCGTAACGGCGGAACCTGGAGCGATGGTACTGTCTATTACGAAGTGGTCCCTAAAGATGCTTTTGAAAAAATACTTTGGATCGATTCCGATCGTCTTGGGTACATGATTAACACCGTGACCGAATCTGCTTTAGAAAGAGAAAAGCAGGTTGTTAAGAACGAAAAAAGACAGCGTGTAGACAATGCGCCCTATGGCTATACAGACGAGATTATTAGAAAGAATTTGTATCCAGAAGGGCATCCTTATAATTGGACAGTTATAGGTTCATTACCAGATTTACAGGCCGCGACGCTAGACGATGTAAAAGAATTCTATAATGAATATTACGGAGCGGCAAATGCCTCTTTGGTAATCGCAGGAGATATAGATATAGAGGAGACCAAAAAACTGGTTAAACAGTGGTTTGGCGAGATTCCTAGCGGGCCAGAAGTTGCCCCGATTGCACCTATGCCTGTGACGCTTGCAGAGACCAAATCCCTCTTTTTTAAAGACAACTTTGCAAAACTACCAGAACTGCGTATGGTGTACCCATCTGTAGAAGATTATAGCGAAGATATGTATGCCTTAGAGGTGTTAGGACAGTTGTTAAGTGGGAGTAAAAAATCTCCTTTGTATAAAGAGATTGTGGAGAGTCAAAAATTGGCTCCTAATGTGAGTTCGTATCAAAGCAGTTCAGAACTTGCAGGAGAATTTGTAATTAGAGTGCGAGCTAACGAAGGTGTTGCTCTAGACGACGTAAAAGGCGCAATAGACAATGCGCTTAGCAATTTTGAAACCAATGGTTTTACAGACAACGAATTAGAACGCATCAAAGCAGAGCTAGAAACACAACTCTATAATGGCGTCGCAACAGTGCTTAATAAAGCTTTCCAATTGGTACAAGACAACGAATTTGGAAAAGACCCAGGGTATATTTCTAAAAGAACCAAGCTTTATCAAGCCGTAGATCGCAACGCTGTGATGGCTGCTTACGATAAATATTTAAAAGGCAAGCACTACTTAATGACCAGTGTGATCCCCCAAGCTACGCCAGAACTTGCCGTTAGCGGCGCAACAGAAGCCAGTGTTTGGGTAGAAGAAGTAACCGCCATGAGCGATAGCGAAGAAGTTGGGCAGGGAGAAGAGGCAGAATACCAGAAGACCGCTTCTACTTACGACCGTTCTGAGCCAGCTTTTGGCGAAGCTCCGTTACTTAAAATGCCAGATATCTGGAAAGGTAGCCTCTCTAACGGAATAAACTTATATGGAATAGAAAACAACGAATTACCGTTGGTTAATTTTACGATTACGATTCCTGGCGGACACGCTTTAGACCCTGTCGATAAGGCAGGACTCGCTTCGCTTACTGCAGATTTGATGAACGAGGGAACGGCCAATAAAACTGCCGCCGAACTAGAGGAAGCTATTGGTCTTTTAGGTTCGAGTATTAGAATTTATTCAGGCCTCGAAGAAATCGTGATTGGCGGAAACTGCCTGGCCAGAAACTTTGATAAAACCATGGCCTTGGTGCAAGAAATGATTTTAGAGCCGCGTTGGGACGAAGCAGATTTTGCAAGACTCAAACAAGAATTGGTTACCTCTTTAAAAGGAAGAGAAGCAAATCCGACAGCGATTGCTGCTATAAACTTTAATCAACTTGTATATGGTCCTGACCACATCTATGCGATTCCAACCAATGGAACTTTAGAAACAGAAAAGAACATTAGTCTCGATGATGTTAAGGCGTTCTATACTAAAGCGATTACTCCTGCTAATGCATCGTTTCATATAGTGGGTGCTATGGATCAGGGCGCTACAAAAGATGCGTTGGCTGGCTTAAATGATAGCTGGAGCGGATCTTCGGTCACAATTCCAACCTATGAAGCAAGCTTTGAAGCTGCCAAAGGGAACTTGTATTTTATCGATGTTCCTAATTCTAAACAATCGGTGCTATATATAGGTGCTCCTGCACTTGCGGCATCAGATGAGAATTATCCAAAATTTAGATTTGCCAACGAAATACTAGGAGGTGGTTCTAGCGGGCGCTTATTCCAGACATTAAGAATAGAGAAGGGATATACCTATGGTGCATATTCGAGAGTGCCAGCGCGTAAAGAAGTTGCACCTTTTACCATAAGCAGCAGTGTGCGAGCCAATGCGACCTATCCTTCCTTATTGCTTATCAAGAAAATGGTAGACGATTACGGGCTCAAATATTCTCAGGCAGATGTCGATCTTACCAAGAATAAAGTGGTTAAGCAAAATACAAGAGCCTTTGAAAGTTTTAATGCGAAGTTGGGAATCTTACAAAATGTCTCTAAATACGGTCGTCCTATGGACTATATAGATCAAGATCAAAATACTTTGATGAGCATGACCTTAGCAGATTTTAGAGATGTGATTAATCAATACATCAACGAACCTGAAATGATCTATGTGATTGTTGGAGACAAAGCAACGCAGTTCGAAGAAGTAAAAAAGATGAAAAAGAATGTAATAGAACTTGATATTTTTGGTAATCCAATAAACTAATCAAGTCTAATTTTTACAAGGCAGCGGTTGATTCATAATGGTTGAGCCGCTGCTTTTTGTATAACTAAAGTGCCACCATTCGGTGCGAATACCTTTAAAGCCAGCCAATTTCATTCCGTCGTGTAGTAATTTTCGATTGGCGAGTACTTGCTCTGAATGATTGTAGTTGTCCATATGTGCCTCTATTCCGAAGAAATCGTAATCGGTACCAAAATCTACAGCCTCGCCTTCCAAGGTAACTAAGGTAAGATCAATGGCTGCGCCTCTATTATGAATAGAGCCGCCGTTATAAGGGTCTGCAACATAAGCTGGATTGGGCACCTTCTCCCATAATTTTTTCTGAACATCGTAAGGGCGATAGCAGTCAAATATTTGAATACAATAACCTTTACTCATAAAGTACTCATTGGCCTTATTTAATGCTGTGGCGGCTTCTGGCCGCAGTAAACAAATACCACAGTCATACACGGCTTCGCCTACAAAATTATTGTCTGTGGCATATCGTATGTCGTAATAAAAATGGGGTGAGATACTATCGAGACGGGCCAATTCCTGTTGGCAGAAACCAAGGCCGGTAAATAATAGAGTAAAAACAATGCAGATACTTTTCATTTCTCTAAGATAGATAATAAATAAAAAAGCAGCGCGTGGGAGGCGCTGCTAAAAGTAGATTGATACTTTGCAATTTATCAAATTTGGGGCAAAAAAGGGGAGTCGATTTACAGCCGCTGTTGGGTTAAGCAATATGCTTTAAATCGGTGATGATTCTATCTTTAAATTTATTCACATTATTCTGTGACCAACTTGCAGCCATTAATAATGTGGAGAATTTCTTCATCTTACATCTTACAAAACAGCGTTCTAACATTACATTGGAAAGCGCCAAATGATTATGAGCAATCACTGCCATAGAAACGATAAAATTATTTTCTTTATAAAATCGTAGCCAGTCCGTAGGATTTACAGAGTAGGAGTTAACCCGGTTCGAGATATACGCGATTGGGGCTGCTTTGCCATAATGCTTTTTAGCCTCATTAATAATAGGAGCACTTACTTCGTAAGTAACGATAACTCCTTCATTGAATTCACTTATGATAAAGTTTTCGAAAAAATAGAATTTGCCGTAAGCTGTTTCAATTTTCCTGGCGATTCTATTCTTTAAAAGTGAGGCTTCTACTAACATAAGTAATGATTTGTTAGCAAGAAACAGGATGATGACTATAAAACAGGGATTGAAAAACTATGCACACATAGCATTTCGACAAAGTGTTAATAAATTCGTTTAAATGTGCTAAAAAGTAAGGATTAGTGTCGATTTCATACTTTTTTTACTCAGATTGTAAGGATTTCGCAACTTCTTGTACTTTATCTAGTACTCTTAACAAATTACCACTCCATAATTGGGCGATTTGCTCTTCTGTATAACCTCTTCGCACTAGTTCTATCGTAACATTGGCAGTTTCTGAGGCATCGTCCCATCCCGAGATTCCGCCACCACCATCAAAGTCACTACTAATCCCAACGTGATCGATACCTATTAAATCGACGAGATAATCTATATGATCTACAAAGTCAGAAACATTCACACCTTCTGGTAAATCACTCATGCCAGCTACTTTCTTTTTTAGTATAGGTAGCATTTTCATATAAAACCCAAAATAAGCGTTACGTTCTTCTGCAGGCAGTGCCATCACTTCTTTTCGCTCTAACCATTTGACTCCCATAGAATCTGCAATAGTTTTCGCAACTACCGACTCTGCATCCTGACGGGCTTTGTCTTTTTCTGTATTGAGATACGATTTAAACGCCACGGTTTGTACAACACCACCATTTTCTTTTAGCCACAATAATTGTTCGTCGTCTAGATTACGTGAATGATCGCATAAGGCTCTGGCAGACGAATGAGAGGCAATTATAGGTGCTTTGGTGAGCTCAATCATATCCTTCATAGATTTTTTAGAAGGATGCGATACATCGATCATGATGCCCCATTTGTTCATTTCGGCAATTACTTCTTTCCCAAAGTCAGACACGCCATTGTGCAACCAATCGTTTTCTGCTTCTCCTGTATTGGAATCGCATAACTGGCTATGGCCATTATGAGACAGCGACATATACCTACCGCCTAGGTCTGCAAATTTTTTAACGTTAGCAATATCTAGCCCAACAGGATAGCCATTCTCGATACCAATCATGGCTACTTTTTTACCACTAGCAGAAATTCTCCTAACATCGTCACTGGTTAGTGCCAGCTCGATTTGATCTGGCGCAATCTCTTCGCACAATCTATGAATCGCATCAAACTTAGAGATTGCATTCTCGTACGCCCTAGCATACCCAGCTGTATTAAGAGAGTCTTGCCCTGTATAGACGATAAACCAAGCAACATCAAGGCCACCAGCTTTCATTTTAGGCAACGTAACCTGCGTTTGTAACTCTTGGGTGTAATTAATAGAATCTGTAAAGTTTGTCACATTTATGTCGCAATGAGTGTCTAGGGTTATTACACGCTCATGTATCGCCAAGGCTTTGGCTTCGAGTTGTTCTGGAGTCATAGGTTCTTCTTGGTTTTTACAAGCAACCACTGCCAACAAGAGTAGGAAGCCTAGGGTAATTTTTTTGATCATAATATGAGTTTTCTATCGCAAAACATAATGTATTGCTACGCATATAAAGGTAAAAAAATTAACGACTGTTTATCTAATATCGGCCTCGGTAATTCTAAAAGGGTAAGCCTGTTTGACGGCAGCAAGTTCTGAAGCAGTTAATTGTGCCAGGTTTTTATTAAATCGTTTTGATGCATAAGCGGCCCTAAGTTCGAAGTAGGCAGCCGTAAGCTCATCCTGAACTTCGATAAAAGTATTGTAGGTGCTTTTAGGCTGCGTAATTAATGCTATAGCCGCCTTCTGCGGATTTTCTGAAGCAAAAGGAAGCTTACTTCCTAAGCAATAATCACAACTAGAATCTCCGTTGTTGTCTATAAATTCCATCAAGGTAGATTTTAAATCATCAATATTGGTAATCATTTGATTTACAAATAATTGATTGTCATTATTTATAGCAATACTCAAGATGTTTCTTTTGTTAATATCTACGTCACAAACTTGTCCTGGCGGACAAGGCGCTGGGAGTTTTCTATAAATTCCTTGATCTTGAGTTACGGTAGTTGCTACTAAGAAAAAAATAAGCAACAAAAAGGCAATGTCTGCCATACTTCCTGCATTCATGGTTGGTAGTTCTCTCGAGTGTCTCATGAAATTAGGCTTTAAACGTTAACACTATATTAACATTCAAAGGTTATGCCAAAAATTAAACAAAGACAGAGATAAGCGAAACCAAGGAGAATCCAACGATGGCAAGAATCGTGGTCATGAGGGTAAAACTCCTGAACGTTTGTTTTTCTGTCATTCCAAGATACTTACTCACCAGCCAGAAACCACTGTCGTTTACATGCGATAGAATCGTAGCTCCAGATGCAATGGCTATCACTAATAAAGCTTTGTCTATGTCTCCCGTTACATTTTGCAGTACAGGAGCCGTAACACCTGCAGCCGTAATCATTGCGACAGTTGCCGAACCTTGAAGAATTCGTACCAAAGCGGCTACTATAAAGGCAAAGGCGAGTAGCGGTAGCCCCTTTTCTGCAAAGTAATCTGCAAGCATGGCACCAGACCCAGTGTCGATAAGCATTTGTTTAAACACACCACCTGCACCGGTTAGCAAAATAATAATTCCGGCAGGAGCCATTGATTTGGTAGTGATGTTTTGCAGAATCTTTGAAGTCATTCCTCTTTTTAACCCTAACAAATACCAAGCGATTAAGTTGGCTAAAATTAATGCTACAAATGGATGTCCTATCATCTTAAACCAAGATTTGATCCAAGCGGGAATATTCAAACTATCACCTATAGGACTATTAATCAGAGTGTTGAATACTATTAAAATGATTGGAATCCCAATAATCATTATCACCATCCAAACAGAAGGCAGCTTATACCCAGGTTGCTCTTCGATCTCTAATGCAGGCGCGTTTAAGTGAATTTTCTTTGCGATGTATTTTCCAAAAATGGGCCCACAGATAATTGCGGTTGGGAGTCCAACGATAAAACCAAACAAGATTACCCAACCCAAATCGGCTTTTAGAATGTCTGCTACGGCAACGGGGCCAGGGGTTGGTGGAATAAACGTATGAGTTATGGCAAGGCCTGCCAGCAGTGGAATTCCATAAAGCAGAAGCGATTTTTTAGTCGCCCGCTGAAGCGAATAAATAAGCGGTACCAAAATAATAAAGGCAACATCAAAGAACACCGGAATGGCCACTAAAAAGCCAGTAGCTGTTAATGCCCAAGGTGTGCGTTTCTCTCCAGACTTTGCAATCAGATACTTTGCCAAGGCATTGGCTCCACCAGAATGTTCTAGGATGGCGCCAAACATAGCTCCTAAACCCACTACCATGGCCACAAAGCCTAGCGTGCTTCCCATACCTTCTTGCATGGTATTAATGATTGCTATTGGTTCCATTCCCGCGATGATACCCACCACTATACTCGCGATTAACAGCGCGATAAACGCTTGCATTTTAAATCGTAGAATCAGAATTAATAAAATGGCAATCCCAGCAAAAACCCCTAAGAGTAAAGTAGTATCTATCATTGTTGCGTCCAGTTAGTATGTTGTAGTTGATCGTTATCTATGTCCTTGCGTTTGTAGCCGTGTGCCCCAAAATAATCGCGTTGTGCCTGTATAATATTGGCACTCGATTGGGCTTGAGTAAATGCAAACAAATGCGTTAAGGCAGCATTAAAACAGGGCAGAGGCACATTGGTGTCTATCCCAAACTTGCATATTTGCTTAAGAGAATCCCAATCATTTTCGAATGCCGCTTTGATCAAGGGGAGTTCTTCTATTTCGTGATTTTTAGCTAATTCTAAGGCAAATCGAGCTACTAATTCGGATTTTAATATGCAGCCAGCTCGCCAATTCTGTGCGACGTCTGCCAAAGAAATATGCCAGTTAAGATTATTAGAAACCGCTTGGATTAAGGCCAAGCCTTGCAAGTGATTAACTATGCTGGCTGTGCTGTAAGCTTCAAACAGCATTTGTACATCTACTTTTTGAGCAGTAGTTGGTCGACCATATTGCTGCGCTAACGAAATTCTCAAATCTCGTTGCGAACTACTAAACCTAGCCTGCACCGCGGCAGCGATCATCGTGGCTGGCATGCCATAATCTAAGGCATTTTTAGACGACCAGACTCCTGTGCCTTTCCCGCTTGCGGCATCAACGATTAGGTCAATTAATGGTGTGCCATTTTCTTCTTTGCGCAAGATATCCGGCATGATGCCTAACAAATAGCTCTTTACACCTGTTTTTTGCCATGCTTCTAAAAGGGCAGCAACTTCTGCAGTGCTATAGTCAGAAGCTTTTAAAATATCGTAGACCTCTGCCAACAACTGCATTTGAGCATACTCGATACCATTATGAATCATCTTTACATAATGCCCAGCCCCATCAGGACCCATATAGTTTGCGCAACTAATTCCTTGGACTTTTGCCGCTATCGCTTTTAGTTCCCAGATGGAGTCAATTACAGTTTTATCGCCTCCAGGCATCATCGATGGGCCTTTTAGAGCTCCTTCTTGGCCTCCAGAAACCCCTACACCTACAAAATGTAATTGTTGTTCTTTTAGGGCTTTATAACGGCGCTCTGTGTCTACATAATGCGAATTTCCAGCATCGATAATTATATCGTTGGTAGTAAGTAGAGGCGTGAGTTCGTTAATCATAGCATCTACGGGTTGACCCGCAGGGACCATCAATAAAATTTTACGTGGGGTGTGTAATGCATTTACAAATTCCTTAATGCTGGTATAACCATCGCATAAGGGTGTACTAGTCTCTTTTAAAAAATCTGAGACGATGGTCGATTCATTGCCAATGGCTCGGTTGTATACCGCAAGCGGAATTCCTTTAGAAAGCGTATTAAAAGCGAGGGATTTGCCCATCACTCCCAAACCAATAATGCCAAAGTGCTTTTTATTTTTTTGCTGAACTACTGTCGTTTTCCAAGTTTCTAGTGAATCTGTTGCCGATAACTGCAAACCATAGGAGGGAACCTCCAAGGTGTCAAACTGAGACCTAAGCAATTCCGCAGGCATAAAATGATCCCTAGCGCGCATACGATTGTAAATAAGATCGTAATCTCCCTTTAATAGAATCCATTCCACAGGAAGCTTTCGACTCAACGTAACCCGATAGGATTCTTTTAAGGCAGAACAAGCTAAAATTGCTCCTTCTTGTTTATGATGGGTCTGTAATAGGGTATTAAGTGCTAGTAGCCAAGGAGCTCTGTCGGAATCGTTGAGCGATAGACCCTGTGACATTTTATCGATATTCTCCTGCGGATGAAAATCGTCTGCATCTAAAAACGGAATCTGGAGCGCTTGAGAAAGGGCCAGCCCTAAGCTCGTTTTACCGCTACCGCTAACGCCCATAATGATGATGATTCGAGACATACTATTGACCAAAAAAGTTTGCGTTTACCCCTTTAACACCAGAAACTTTTACCATAAAAATAGAACCGGCTAAGGGATATTGTTCCTTTTCTTCTGGGGTCATATCTACACTGGCCGTAGTGATATAAAGGGTTTCTAGATCTGGCCCACCAAAAGCTGCTGCCGTCACATTATGGGCAGGCACTTCTATTTTTTGCAATAAGGATCCATCTAAGGGATCAAACTGTGCCACCGCATTACCGTTCCAAAGCCCTACCCAAAGCTTATCGTTATCATCTATGGTCATTCCGTCGGGGTAGCCGAGTGACTCAGGGACAGTTATGGCCACGCGACCATTGGTGATTGTAGCCGTTTTCTTATCGTAATCAAAAGCTTGTATTTGACCAGTAGGGGTATCTATATAATACATAGTAGCCGCATCTTTGGTCCAAACGATGCCATTAGAGATGGTGATATTATCGAGCATTTGAGTTGCTTCACCATTAGTATTTACTTTATAAAGGTTGGCTTCTGGCGCAGACTGCTCTAAATGCATACTTCCCACCCAAAGGTTACCGGCGGGATCACACTTACCATCGTTAAAACGATTTTGCGTCATGGTGGCTTCTACGTCAGAAATTCTGTTGAGCGCTTTGGTGTTTAGATCGATGGTATAGATACCGTCTTCTAAAGCAAGTACGGCTTCGGTTTCTGTATAAGGCACTACAGTCCCTACACGAGAGGGTAGTGGATAACTTCGGTTTTCTTTTGTTTGTGGATTGTACACATAAAACGTCTTGCCTTCAATATCGACCCAATAAAACTCATTGGTTTTATGATTCCATAGTGCACCTTCGCCTAATTGGGCGGCAATTTTATATTCGAGTTGTGCTATAGGAGTAGCTTTTGAACAGCTTTCAAACAAACTAATTCCGACAGAGAAAAATATAATTACAAAAAACAACCTTGCCTTAAAAAGTGGCTTCATACTAGAAATTTTAAACAAAAGCCTAAGGTAGTTACTATTTTAAAATCCACTTTAAAAATGTCTAAAATATTATCTATTACGGTTTTTAGGGCCGCTGTTACGGTTAAACTGGAGCGCCAAAAAGGTAAAAAAACCGAATTTTAATTTGACGAAAAATTTAACAGTTCTCTTTGCAATTAATTGAGGTAGTGATGGTTAAATTAGTGTAACCGAATAGAAAAATGTATATAACCATCAAGCAAAATAACAACAGCGTAAGTACCAGGGTTAAGATGGTCTTCTATATTATTTACGCTAGCGTAGTCAGGAATTTTAGAATTTGTTATGAGCGGGGCTGTAACCTAAGTTCTTATAGCGAATTCGGTTCCAGACTACGGTTTAAGAAACATCCCCAAGCAACAACAATACTTACCCCACAAGCCACATTCAAGAGTATTGTTTGGATGTATTGTGATCCCATGCGCATTGTCTCCAGTGCCAAATCTTACCGCGCATGGGGCGCAATACTATAACAAAACTACCTATGACAAAAGAAACATATTGATCATTCGTTTTATGAACTCGCATCTTTCTTTAGCTCGTTGTTCGCTATTAGATGTGAGGAGAAAGGCTGTAAATCTGCTGAGATAGTACAAGGGAGTGCACTCTCAAAGCAGTGATTACAGCCTTTTGTATTTACTAGGCTAGTGACGACCATCTCAAGTTTTTTTAAGGTCCTTAATGATTAGCCCTTACTAAGCCCCTCGGGGAACTTAAACTTTAAATAAAACAGGATAATTAAAGACAAGCCCGAACACACTGTAAAACCAACAAACACAGGTAAGGCTGTCTGATCTATATATCTGCCAATAAACGTACTAATAGGAACCGCCATTATAGTAGATGCAAAGCCTGTAAGTGCTGCTGCGATTCCTGCAATATGGCCCACAGGTTGCATGGCCAAGGCTCTTAAGTTTCCGAATAGAAACCCAATACATAAAAACTGTAAGCTCATAAACCCTAACAGCACATAAATACTGGGATTCTCGCTGTTAAAGAACACCAATGCATAAACCAATGATACCGCGCAAAAGCCTATTAATGCCATGGTAATAAGGCGTTCCATACCAAGTTTGAGTACCAATTTGGCATTAGAAAAAACCGCCAATCCAATGGCTGTAGAAAGCCCTGCAAAGATGTACGGAAACTCTTCTTTAAGCCCGTATTGCATCTCGAAAATTTGTTGAGAACCGCTTAAGTATACAAAAAACGAACCCGCGATTAGCCCCGAAATTAAGGTGCATCCTATGGTTACTTTATACTTTAGAAGTTCTTTAAAACCATCTACAAATAGATGCGCACTCATTGGGATCTTATTTTTTGGTTTGAGGGTTTCTGGTTGTCGCAGGTAAAACCAAAAGCAAACCAAGGTCCCCACCACCAATTGAAAATAAAAAATCGCCTGCCAGTTGTAGTAGTCCATCACGAGTTTTCCCATGGCAGGAGCTACAATAGGCACCAATAAAAAAACCACGGTAACAAAAGACATAATGCGCGCCATATAGTCGCCAGAATACATATCTCTAATAATGGCAATGCTAATAGTCCGCGGAGCAGATAGACCAATGCCTTGCAGGATTCTACCCAATATCATAATCTCGAAGCGGGTAGTGGCCACACATATAAAACTGGCCAAAACAAACAATGCAAAACCCATATACACCACAGGTTTGCGACCCATATTGTCGGACAACGGGCCAAAGATAAGCGGCCCCAAACCCAGGCCTAAAAAGATCATGATTATAAACTGCTGATTGTCTGCAGGTTGCTCACTTCCTACATGCAAACCAATAATTTCTAAAGCGGGGAGGAGGGCATCTATCGCCAAGGCTACGATAGACATCAAGGCAGCCATCATGGCAATAAATTCTATTTGAGAAGTGGCTTGTGGCTTGTTTGGCATTATGCAAAATTAGCCTATTTATCACTCTAAAATTACAACTAGCTGCCTAAACTGTAACAATTACAAAAAAAACACATCTTATAAAGTACGACGTACTTTTTAAATCAAGTTTAATTAATTCTAACTAATCATGAATTCATCAATCAACAAATTCAGGTTGGTTGTAAGTACGCTCCTATGCGCGTTATGCTTACAACTGACTGCGCAAAACACGCTCACCACCGAACAGTGGCAAGAAGATCTCAAATTTTTACAGGATAAAGTACACGACGATTATCCCTTTTTATTCAAAAAAGTAACGCAAAAAAAGTGGGATTCAGAAGTAGAAAAACTCTACAAACAAATCCCGTCAATGGCAGACCATGAAGTTATGGTAGGCCTAGCGAGAATTGTTAGTTTATTCGAATACGGTCATACAGATATTGGCTTTAGAGGCGGCAAAGTACCTTATCACAAACTACCTTTTAACCTTTATCACTTTAACGATGGGGTATATGTTGAAGGTACCAACCAAAGCAACGAAAAAGCTTTAGGGGCCAAAGTACTTAAGATAGGAGGGACCTCTATTAACGACGCTCTTGCCAAAGTAAAGCCAGCCGTTCCGGCAGAAAACGACCAATATTTTAAGGCATTTGGGATGGTGTATCTATCGATTCCAGAGGTATTACATGCTCAGGGAATTACTACAGCATATGGAAAGGATGTAACCCTCACTTTAGAAAAGGACGGTAAAACTTTTGATCACACTTTTACAGCCCTTGCACCAGAAAAAGTAAGCACACAGTATAGCCTAATGAAGCAAGAAGGGGAGTGGCTAAGCGCTCGAAACCAGGACAAAACGCCGTTGTATTTACGTAATCTGGATAAGATATATGACTTTGAATACCTACCCGAACAAAAGACAGTGTATGTGCGTCAAAGCCAGATTCAGGACGACCCAAGTGAAGATATTCCAACGTTTTATGCAGGCGTTTTTGATTTTATAGAAAAAAACGATGTAGAAAAATTTGTACTCGATGTGCGACTAAATGGTGGCGGTAACAACTACAAAAACAAGCCTGTGATTACCGGCATCATTCAATCTAAGATTAATAAAGTTGGTAGCTTTTATACCATTGTTGGGCGTAGAACTTTTTCTGCCTGCCAAAACCTGGTAAACGAATTAGATAATTATACCAACGTGATTTTTGTAGGAGAGCCCAGTGCAGAAAACGTAAACTTTTATGGAGACAATCGCAAGACTACACTGCCTAACAGTGAGTTACCAGTGTATTTGTCGTTTGCTTGGTGGCAAGACAAACCACAGTGGGAAAACGCAGACTGGATGGCACCTAACTTGTTTGTAGACATGAGTTTTGACCAGTATAAAAACAACCAAGATCCTGTGTTAGAAGCTGCCCTTGGTTTTTCTGCAGATAGCGGTGTTATCTTAGACCCTATGGCTCATTTAACGGCCTTGTTCATGGCTGGGGAATACGAAAAAGTAGGGACAGAAGCTGCCCGATTAGTAAAAGACCCTATGCATCAGTTTACAGATTTCGAAGCTCAGTTTAATCAAGCGGGTTACAATATGCTAGGATCAGAGCAAGTAGAAGGTGCCATGTTTGTATTTGATATGACAACTAAACTATTTGAAAAATCTGCGAATGCATGGTTTGGTCTAGCCGAATGTCAAAAAGCACAGGGTAATATGGATCAAGCCGTGGCACTTTATACCAAGGTGAGTTCACTAGAGCCATACGGGCCCACAGGTGAGAAAGCTCGTAAAAAGTTAATGGAAATTAGAGAGTAATTGTAAGGAATAGGCTATTAAGCGACTCATTTACAATGTAAATGGGTCGTTTTTGTTTGCAACACTTATCGAACGATACTTTTTTACAGACAAATTACCACAGGACATTAGAACCATTGATATGAAAAAGAAACACTACGTTGGTCTTTTGAGTATGGTGTTGTTATTAGCCTGTAGTAGTGACGATAAAGTCGTACAGGTTGTAGACGACGGTGTACTAGGAGGCGCCTTTATTAGAACCTTAAGCTTTACAAATTCAGATTTAGTTCTCAACGATGCAGCAAGCACCTTTAGTGTAGACTTAGAAGTGCAAGACGAGCAGGAGGGAGCGCTTTTTGAAAGCATCTCTGTGCTAGCAAGATTTAAGGATAACAATCCAGAAGATGGCGATCAATCTGGTTCAGAAGTATTGGTAAAAACCCTAGAAAGCGACGCCTTTGGTACCAGTGCCAACAACTTACCCATAACTACTTTAACCCTTACCTATGCCGAACTAGTAGCTGCAACTAATGTTTTAGTTGAATCAATTCAATGTAAAGATCAGTTTTTGGTACGATTGGTTTTACACTTAACAGATGGCAGAACCTTTTCTGTAAATGACAGTTCGTCGTCTGCGGTGATTGGTTTTGACACTATTTTTAGCTCACCCTTTTGCTATACACTCAATATTGTAGAACCCATTGCGAATACGCAGTTTGTAGGCACCTACGAATACAGATCGATTGTAGATGGCCCCATAGGCCCGACCTTTGGTTTGCCTAACACGGTAAACATTCGAGTAGGGGAATCGCCTAATACCCGCGTATTTGAGGCCAACTATATAGTTTCTCGACAAAACGAACCCGCACGTACTTTTAGGTTTGTAGTGAGCTGTGATGAGATCTTGTTTAGAAAGAATCAAATCTCTAGCTTTTTTAGTTGGTGTCGCCCAGGGGGCGGATTCTCCTTTGGTGGACCCCCCATTTTGCTTGGCCCAGACACGACCAATGCGCCCGTAAACCCTGACGATGATACTATTTTTGAATTACATTTTGTAGAAGGTTATTTGGGTTGGGATGGCGATTGTGAGTATGGAACAGTTCCGGTTAAGGTGCGTTTTACGAAGCAGTAAGCGTAAATATTTAACAGCTGCGAAAACAAAAAAAGCGCAAACCATTATGGTTTGCGCTTTTTTAATTAGATGCGTAAAAACTAATATTTGTTTTTTAGTTTAATCTCTATAACTCCGTTTTTGCCTTTTATACCGTAAAGATTTATAGCCGAATCCCCTTTTAATACAACAATGCTTTCGATATTATTGGGATCCAAATCCGATAGCACCGCGTTGGTTACTTCTCTGTCTCCTGCTTTATTTTTGATGATGTACAGCGGAGATGGCCCCGATTTTTTACTTCCGCTTACCTGAAGTTTTACCTTTTTTTCGTCATTGATATCGGTTGAAATATAAAACGCCTTGCGGTCCTTATCGGTGATCATCTCTTTAAGCTGCTCTTGTTGGTCTTTGGAAAGTTCGTTTTTAATCTTAACCAAGGTTTGCAGGCGCGACATTTTTACTTCTTGTTCGAGTTGCGTAACCTTTGTCATTTGAGCCATGGCCGCACTCTCATCTACCTTATTAGCTTTTAGCATCTTATCTAATTTGGCTTTTTCTGCCGAAAGCTTCCACTTGGCGTCGCTAAAGTTCTTGTTGCCATTGTTGTAATGCTCTTTAATGGCTGCGCTCTGTCGCTCTGTTAAGTTAATCTCAGTCTGATATTTCATGATATTATCGGTAGAGAAAAGCTCTGTAGTTAATGCATCTTGTGCAAAGCCTGCTATGTTTAGCATGAGCAGGGATACTAATAGGAATAAATTTTTCATTGTATGTGTTTTAATCGTCAAATTCTTTAATTAATATATCGGTATCGGCTTCCCACTCAAATAGGGAAGGGGTGTCTGCCAGTAAAGGCTCGGCTTGTTTGGTTTCGATTAGATCGAGGCTTACAGAAAAATCTTCTTCAAAGCTATTGGTAACAGGGCTCTGGAAGATCGCAAAACAACCCACAAGAAATAATAAAACAGCTGCGGCGCCATACATCCAGGGTTTGATCCTTGGTTTCTGACTATCGAGGCCCATCGAATCAAAAGCAGGAATGTTTTTTGTTTTCAGGTCATTTTGTTTCATGACGTCAAAAAGCTCCTTTATACGATTGTCTTCATTCATGATCTCACAGGTTTTAAAATTGTTCTTAAGGCGTCTTTACCACGACTGTAGTGGGTTCTAACACTTCCGATATGCAATTCTAGTACCTCGGCAATGGCCGAAAGCGACATATCGTGATAAAAGGCCAAAAGCAGCACTTGTTTCTGTCTGGCAGGTAATTGTTCTAAATATGGTCTGAGGTCTAATTCTGCTTCGTAGGTAGGCGTATCTTGCACCACTTCAAGACCGTTTAGGGTGCCGAACTTTTGTTGATCTTTTAGAAAATCGAAGGTCGTAAAACGGATTACCGAGAACAACCAGGTTTTAAAACCTGACTTTTGGTTATAGCGTGCTTTGTTGTCTAATATTTTTAAATAGGTCATTTGCAATACTTCTTTGGCCCAATCTTCCTGGTATTTACAGAGCTGTAGCGCCCAAAAATAGGCGGCATTGTGGTGCTGTTTTAATAGCTCTTCCAGTTGATTGTTTTTCATTGGTTATCTGTTAGTCTTAAAAAAGGTAGTTTTATATGACACAATTGAGAAGAAAAATGTTTATTGCTTGTTATTTTTTAATGGTAAGACAACAACAACCTAGTAAGCAATCACGCTATTTAGGCTGAATAGTATAGATATTAACCTCTACTTCTTTGCCCTTGAGTAGTACATTGCCCATGTGTTTGGCCGTAAAAGCTACCGCGCTAAGATCGTCTTTTAGGCTTTCCGAAATTAAGATAGGCACATCATAATTGTTGCATTCTGATTGAATTCTGGCCGAAGTATTGATTACATCGCCATGAAAAGCCAACTCTTTTTTAACTACGCCAACCTCTGCAACCATAAGGGTTCCGCCATGTAAACCCGCTTTAAATAGGGGAGTGAGCCCGTATTTTTGATTGTAATAGTCTGCCTTATTATTTAAGGCTGCGGCAAATTCGAAGTACATTTTTACACAGTTATTATTGGCCAGGCCTTTTTTGTAGGGCCAGCTGAGTACCGCTTCGTCGCCCACATATTGATAAATCTCTGCTGAATATTTAGGAACTATCTCGTTGAGATCGTAAAAACAATCCTGAATTAATTGGCTGTATTTAAAATGGCCTAATCGTTCGGCAATAGTCGTAGACGACTTTAAATCTAAAAACATAAAGATGCGTTTTTCTTCTTGAGGCTTTTTATAACGACCCAATAACATCTTTAAGAAAACACCTTTCCCAAACTTTTCGTTGGCGATTTTAATAAACGAAAACACCAAGGACACACAGAACACATAGACCAACACGGCCTGAAAGGTTTTGTCCTGCCACCAGGAACCGTTCTGATTAAGTTCTACTCCAAACTTAAAGCTTGCAAAGGTCTTAGCTGCTGTAGATACAACGACCATAGCGATGATGTACAAACCAGCTTTTACAAGCATTATAAGAGCAATAGAGGCGCGTTTAGAAGCGAATTTCTCGAAGAAGTATTCGATATTGGCAAATACGAAGCCTACAAGAACCCCAGAAAAAATAAACAAACGTACGATGTTTGTAAATTCCATGGCTTCCCTATAATCGCTATCGATATTGATGCCAGCAACTTGCGGTAAGCCATAAAACCGAAACAAACAATATAAGCCCATGGCAATTGCCCAAAAGACAAGAGACTTGAATACTTGCTTAACATAGTTTTTTAGGGATTTGTTCACGTTTATGCGTCTTACAGAGGACACTAAGTTACATAAACATCTTATAAGTGGGAGGGAATTGCTGTTTTATCTATTTTACATAATATAAATTATGGTTCGTTTATAGCAAATTGCCAGATACCACTGTATTTAGCATAATCACAGTTATGATGCGTTCTGAGCAACATATCGTTCGTGATTATGATAAAGGCAATTTGTGGCTGAAAAAGAATTCTATAATTATAGCTTGGCCATTTCGCATAATTTCAGATATAAGTTCGTGTAAGCGAATTATATCAACAGTATCACACAAAAGTCATCGACTGGATCACTTTAATGTGATAATATGACTAAGTGTCTATCCTTACATTAAAAGCTCTGTAGGAATTCTTTTTTTTCTTTTTATCGTACGATGATTTAATATCAAATGTTACAACTTCATTATTTTGTATCCTTTCAGGTAAATCCGATTTGCTGCAAAAGAATGAATCACGATCTCCCGTTTGAATAAAACAGAAAGGTTTGCCTGAATCCCCAAGAATAACTTTGCCTTTTAAATCCTTTGTTTTTATCCTTTTTGGAACATCTTCCCTTACTCCTAGTTCTTTTTTCCATATGTTCTTACAATTTCTAAATAAGTCTATGGTTTTTTCTGATTGTTGGAATTCAGGAATTATCTTATTAATCTTTTCAATATTCTCGGATAATTCTGTTGGAACAGACCATCCTTCATCTGTCCTTATATTTAGGGCAAGATGATAATGAATAAGAGCCTCACGAGTTCTACTTTTGACAGATAATAAATTGGCTATATCATTAAATAGGCTTACTTTATTTTTCATTGGTCCAGGAGCAATCCCAGCCCGGAACATTAATTTAAGTGCTTCATTCTTCGTGCCAGATTCCAATACTAATTTTGCGTACTCATGTAGCATCCACCAATCTGCCCTTCGTTTATTGGTTAGTCTTTCATATATTTGCTTACTTCCTTCTAAATCATTTGTTGCCTTAAAAGCTTTTGCTATCAAACGATCAAAAAATTTCGCTTTACTTTTAAACTTGTTTTTGACTTGGTTAATAAACAATATAGCGTCCTCGAATTTATTTGTTTCGAGTAAGTAGATGGCTCTGTAGTAGTGCCATATTTCGCTTTCCGACCAATCCTTTCCTTCTTCTTCAATTTTTAGTTGTTCCGGATCAACTTTCTTTAGCCATTCATTTAATATTTCCCAATCTTCATTTTTTTTAGCAGCTTTTGCTACCTTGAAAATGGCTTTGTTGTATGCCAGTTGGTCAGGATTGATTGCCAAAATTTTGGTTGCTATTTCAACAACATCATGAGTTTTGGGGTCATCCGGAAGCCTGTTGAGCTGTCCCGAGATTAGCGTCCACGAATATTCGTTTTTATACCAATTGAAACCTTGAAACCTTTCTTTCGTTTTTTCAATTAGTTCAAATGCCTTTTCAAATTGCTTTTGCTTTCTGTAACAATGTAGTAGTCCGGCAGCAGTGAATTTATCTTCATTTTCAGTCCATAGCATATCATAGATCTTAATAGCCTCGTCATATTTACCTGTCTTACGTAGCTCATTAGCTTTGCTGCTTTCGTCCATATTGAATGCCATTATGTAAGAACCTGTTCAGTGGTTTTGAAATGCATTTTTGCTACTTTGGATAGCTCTTCTTTTCCATGTTCCAACACGAAAACCTTCGCTTGATCAACAACCCTGGGATTAGCACCTTTCGCAAAATCTATTTTGTATTCTCCAGACATTTTTTTCATTCTTTCTAGAAACCTTGCTCTCGCCAGAATTGATGCGGCCGCCACTGCCGTATAACTCTCTGCTTTATGCTCTTGGATCAAATTAATACCCCTACCCTTTTCTTGAAGCTTACTTAGGATGAATCGCTCATCGGCAAATTTATCTGAAATAGCGTAGTCACACTTCACTTTTAGAAGCACTTCTTCTATTGCTTTTGCATGTCCCCATGCCAAAAGAGTGTTTAGATTTTTACCTTCTGTTTTAAATGTAGAGTATAAGTTGTTATATGTGCCAGGGGTTATTTCAATAACTGCATACTGTCCTCTACAAACAATTTTAATCATTTGAGCTAGCTTCAATATTTTTGCATCGCTTATTTTCTTACTGTCTCTCACACCGTTACGATCTAACAACAGCTTTGTTTTTTGATCAACGTACACACCTGCAGCAACTAAAGGGCCAAAATAATCACCTTTACCAGATTCATCTGTACCTATTATAGGTTTAAAGTCTACAGGAATTAAATCCGATTCATTAGGTGTAAAAGATTTCGATTCACGGCTTTGACGGTCGTTATCTTGTGGCTCCAGTATAGACCTGAGAATGGCTATTTTGGATTCATCTTTTATCGGTGAATAATCATACTTTACAGCGCCTTTCTTGTTTCGATATATTCGCATCAAGCCCTTCCAAGAACCATGAACTATATTAAATTGCACTCCATAGTCAATCTCTTTGAAGTTACTAAGTGTAAGTCCAGCAGCCTCTAAGCTCCTCTTCTGTGACTCGAAAATTTGATTTAATATTTCTCTATTGCTTAACTCCATTAATTACGGGTATATTCCTCCAAATTCTGGTTTGTTGAAATAGTTAAAAAGTTCTACTGTGTTGTCTAAAATCTCATCTAGCTTCTTACTTGCCTCTTCTGGTGAATTGACCTTAGTCACTGTGCTACTATCACTATGCATCATAAAATTTCGTGTCATATCGAGAGATAAGCTAGTTTTTTTCAAAAAACTATCTGCTACCCTTTCTTTTGAAACAATTGCCTTTCTGTCTGGGTGATTTGTATCATTAAGAATTGAAAAGCTTGCACCTTTGGAGTCAAAGTGAGTAGAAGAAAACAAACCAATTTTAGTTAAGGCCTTCTTTGCAAAACCTTCAAACGCTTTTGACGCAGGCATGACTACGGGTGAATACTCTGGTAGAGGTATGTTTACAATCCTTAAACATTCTGCTGCAGTAAACCACTTTTGGTCGTGTGGCTCAAGGAACTTATAAGAGTCACCTAGATATGATTTTATATTTTTTTCAGCAGTTTCAATTAGGTCTGGGGTGCAAGAATTTACAAATTCTTGCAGTTTTCCCTCGTCATGCGAAAGAAATCGAGATACCACTTCTTGTTCGCTTGGAGTCCCAACTTTTTCAATGACATCACACACTTCATTGAAAAGTATATCCTCTTTGCCTTGCAAGAGGAGTGTGCCGTTGGAAAACTGTGTCACAGTAATGGACATCTTGTCTCTATCTATTTTGTTGCGATATTCTTGATACGGTTTAGGGTTTTCTTCCGTCTGTATATTACCATCTATATCCTTAAGTTTGTCCTTGATGCCTTCTTTTACGTTATCAACAATAATAACATATTTTTGAACGCAAGATTTAACTCTTGATTCTTCAATTTTTGTCAGTATATCAGGGTCTTCTGCTATATTAGACTTAAGTTCGTCAAACTCTTTACGAAGTCTTAATTTTGGGCTACCTCCTGGCACAAATTTTCCAGAATTGTATAACATTAGTGAAATCTTTTCAAATCGATTAGAAATTTCATACTTGGTAGCACCATTGCTCTCACTCTTATTAACTTGATAGCCTTTTTCTTTACAATAATTATCAATATAATTACCAACAAGGCCAGCGATTTCTTCGGACATAGGGGGTTGATATTTAGTATTTTAAATGATTTATTATGTTCAATAATTGTTCCTAATTAGTGACAATTACAAAGTATGTCAGATTGGCACTAAAATCAGCAATATAAAAAAGCGGGCATAGTGAATTACTAACAATTGATAATACCGGGGAGAGAACCTAAATCTACAAAACTTTTACTTAACAATCATGAGGGATGTCACATTCGGGCACTCCCCTCCCACTACCACAGCCCCACCATAATTAATCACCCACCCAAAACACCCCAACGAATATGCAAAACCCATGTTAAGATTAGTGGTGTCTCGTATTATCTAGATATATTTAACCTATAAACAAAACATTGACCTTGGCAGTCTCACTATATGAAAACGATCTTACTTATAGCAATCCAATTCCTATTCATCTTCCCTACCCTAGCCCAAGAACCCGAAGCCGATACAAACCCCATTAACACCACAAGACAAGGCTTTGGCGATATGCGAGGTATTATGACTGCCGTAGGGTTTGTAAACCCAAAAGCAAGGACCGAAGGATCTGCCTATTATTACGAAGATTGGGATAGCGAAGCCATGATTTATTTAAAAGAACAAGGCCGTTACAAAGTATCTCAGGTAAATATCAATCTATACGACAACACCCTTGATGCCCTCTATGACGATGACAATGTTTTTACGTTCGATACCAAAGAGCTGCTCCAAATTGTTATTGACAAAACTATATTTAGACCTTTCGAGCTCGATAAGAAGCTTAGAATTCTTGAATTATTTTACAACAATAAGACCCCCATTTATAAGCATTACTATATAAGCTATTCAAAAAGTTCGGCCAATCCTATGATTAATAGACGAACGAATAAATACATCAAAAATGTAAGTTATTATGTGTTTAGAGACGGGGAGTTAATCAAAATGAAATTGTCTAGAAAGGCTATTGCCAAGCTATTTACATCGGACACCCTGAGCGAAGACGCTATAGAAAGCTATATTCGTGACAACCATTTGTCTTTAAAAAAAGAAGCCGATTTAATCCAGGTTTTAAATTTTGTGAATAAGTGATCTATTAGGGCTGTAATATTTTCTTATCCTGCCGAAACACTGGAGTGGACAATAACGTTTGATACCCCTACTCCACCCCGGACCAACTCATTTTTCACACTTATTTGACATTCTTTTTGCACTTCATCACGTTGGGCGATGCATAATAATCCATAACATTGTGGCTGTTATAAATCATTACAACGTTGCCTTATGAAGAAGTCACTATTTATCGTAGTCATTTTAGTTTTAAACCTTATGCTGTTGTCTTGTGCACAGTCACAGGAGAAGCCAAACAATGCCAGCAAGGCAGACAAAATAGATGAGCTGGTGGGTTTATTTGCCGACTATGATATGTTCCATGGTACCATACTCGTAGCAGACCAAGGCGAGATTGTGTATAAAAAGGCCTTTGGACTAGCTAATATGGAATGGGACATTGCTAATACCATAGATACCAAATTTCAAATTGCCTCCATGACCAAATCGTTTACAGCCCTGTTAGTGCTGCAATTGGTGAACGAAGGCAAACTAGCATTACACGAGCCTATTTCTACTTACCTAAAAGACTTTCCTAAAGAAAATGGCGATAAGATTACGATTCATCATATACTCACTCACTCTGCGGGTTTTGACCGTGGCGTAGACGATAAAAAGTATAACAAACCTGCAGATATGGTTGGGCAGTTTTCGGGCGCTCCGTTGCAATTTGAGCCTGGAACTCGTTTTGCCTACAGCAACAGTGGCTATACATTACTAGGGTACATTATGGAGACTGTGACCGGTGAGACCTACGAAGCGCTATTGCAAGAACGAATTTTGGACCCGTTAGCAATGAAAAACTCTGGGTTTCACAGACACAGGCCAGTAATTAAAAACATGGCGTCTGGCTATTATAAGGGCTTTGGAGACTACTTTGATAACGATAGTACAGATGAGTCTTCTGCCTATGCAGCGGGCGCAATTTATAGCACGGTAGAAGATATGTTTCTTTGGGATCAAGCCATGAATACAGAAAAGCTTCTGCCTAAAGAGTACATGGACCTGCTTTTCGAAAAGCACATCCCCGAATTTGAGAACCATTACGGCTATGGTTGGGAACTAAGAGACAAACCCATAGGTAACACCTCAGAAATGGTCTATACCGTGGGTCATAGTGGTTCTATTGGCGGATTTAGATCTATGTATACCAGAATTCCGTCTCGTAATGCTTCGGTGATTATACTAAACAATACCTCACATTCCTTTAGAAATGCTATAACTACGGCTGTTACAGGGATTTTATATGACCAACCTTATGATTTCCCTTACAAACCCTTGGCACTATTTATGGCAAGAAAGATCGAAAGCGAGGGCATCGATGCAGGCATTGCGTTTTATAAAGAGAACAAAGATGCTAGCGCGTATCATGTAAGCGAACAAAGTCTTATCGTAGAGGGTTATAGGTTTTTACATGCTGGTAACGCTCAGGACGCGGCCAAAATCTTTAAGCTGAGTACCGAGGTTTTCCCCAATAACGATAATCCTTACGATAGCTATGCAGAATCATTAATGGAATTAGGTAAAAACGAAGAGGCCATTGTTAATTATAAAAAGTCACTAGCACTAAACCCAAACAACAACAACGCTATTAAAATGCTTAAAAAGCTAGGGGTTAGCTATAGTACAGACCTTTTAAAAACCAAGGACGCTTGGGGAAAAGAGCTGTTTGCGATTCCGTTGCGCTTTGCTAAGGACATCGATCTAAAAGGCTTTGAAGACGCAAGGTTCCCTAAGGGGTGGAACGATACTTCTAGCCCAAACTTTTGGACTTACGCCTTCGCTTGGAAAGTAAATGTAGACCAACCGCTAACCCAATCGCAGGTAGAAGAATACCTAAAAAAATACTACGACGGTTTATTGCAAAGCGTCAACAAAGAAAGAGATTTAGAACTCCCCAAAACAACAGTTTCGTTCACAAAAACCAGCGATGGTTCTTTTGCCGGAGCAGCAAATATCTACGATACGTTTACCACCAGAAAACCCTTGACACTAAACTTTAATGTATCACAGACGATTTGTGACACAACTGGCAAGTCCATCATTCTATTTAGGATTTCGCCTAAAGAATTTAATCATAGCGTTTGGAACGATTTAAACGAGATTAGTGTGCTTGAGGGTAATTGTGATTAAGCGATTAATTAGGTTTAAGCTTGGCTATAAACCCAGCATCTACCCACATTATATCGACGTTTTCATAGTCTTTTGAACCAATATTGCGATTAAAGAAGAGGTATTTGCCATCGGGAGTGACCGTTGCAGCCGCTTCCCAAGCAGGGGTGTTTATTTTATCCCCTAAATTAATGGCGGTGCCCCAAGAACCATCGGCTTGTTTAAAGCTAATGTAGATATCGGAATCACCATATCCTCCGCCTCGGGTGGCGTCAAAAATCAAGTACGATTCGTCGGGTGCTATAAAGGGATGAAAGCTCTTTCCTGCATTAATGTTTTTACCAGCCAGTTTAGGCGCTTGTCTTTGGCCATCTATCACCTCAGAATAGCGAATGTCTCCGGTATAGTCTCGTTTAAACTCATCAAAAAAGTAAGTACCCTTGGCAGATGCTGTGAGGCGCATGATGCGCAAGCTATCAAAAGGCATTCCTAGCGGTTTTATATCAGACCATCCAGTTTGTGTGCGCTGCTTAAAACGTCTGCCCAAATGCATGGTGTTGCCGTCTGGTGAAATATATGGCTGCCCTACTCTATCGCTCACAATAGATTCTTTCCACTCGTTGCCTGTGTTTTTGAAAACGACAAATTCTTGTTTGCTATTATTTGTATCCATTATCACCTCCCTAATAAAATAGAATTCCTGCATATCTGGAGTAAATGCAACACCGGTTTCCCAACCTGGTGTTGTGACAAGTCCTGGAGCAAAGGCCTCTGGAACCATGCCTGGAGGTTTTTGGCCAAGAACATCATTCGGCATAATGATTTCTAAATTGGCATCTACCGGCTTCTCTTTTTTAGTATTGCAGGCAGTTAAAATAAGTGCCAGAATAAGTAGCGTAATGATTTTTGATGTATTCATTATCCAGATTTTTAATCTATTCATTATGTGTTACAAACGCAGGAATAACGACTTCAAAAATTTGTGGCAATATTTCATCTTCTCTATCATGACCGTTAATTACAACAGTGAGATCAAGGGTTGGTACCACAATTACATATTGGCCACCACCTCCCCAAGCCCAAGAAGCATCATAGGTTCTATTACCTACGGGCACCTGTGTTTGATACCAAAAATAACCATAGCGGTAGGCTTCGGGCATCCAATCTAGCGTAGGTTTTACAAGGCCACTGGTGGCTTTGGCAAGATATGCAGCAGAGATAAGCTGCTCGCCATTAAGTTTGCCCTTATTAAGAACCAAATTGCCCAATTTGAGCATGCCACGCGAGGTAAGGCTCGCTTGCCAACCTGCTTGTGGCAGACCACTTGCGTGGTCTTGCCATTTATAATTAGAGATTCCGAGCTTGTCAAGTAGCTCGGTTTTAATAAACTCTTGAGCCGTTCCCGGGACTACAGCATCAATGACGGCCATCACCATGATTGGATTAAAATTGCCATATTGATACTTCTGAGTTTCGTCGGTTATAGGCGCGCTTTGCTCTAGCAACGTCTGTACCAGCCCCTGCCCTTTAATTCTGGCAGAATCTTTCTCAATTTCTTGCCACTCATCACTATCGATGGTAAGCCCTCCGTGCATGGTTAATGCTTTGCGAAGTGTGATTTTCTGCGCTCCTTTTACGACAGTCTCTGGATTAACATCTTTAAGAAAACTAATCAAGGGCTTGTCAAGATCTTCCATAGTTAGATAGCCCATTTGAATGGCTCTACCTAAAATAAGACTGGTATGCCCCTTTACTGCCGATGCTTGTCCGTGATGCAAATTGACACGTCCTTTTCTGTAGTAGGATTCAAAAACTAATTTGTCTTTGTGCGAAATTAGTACCGCATCATAGCTGCCATGCTTGCCATCGAAAATTTCTTGTGATAGATTAAGGATTGCGTTTTGCCTATGGCTTTCTAGGGTTAATGTATCGACCAAAATGCCGTCTTCCCTTTTTTCTGGTGTTATAGAAACATATGGATTGTTAAGATGCGGAATATCCCAAAAGGATACCTCGTTACTACTACTCGATTCATGATTCAACAAAGACGACAACCAAGCGACGCTTTCTAATGCAACCCTTGGGAAAGCGGTTCCATGATCGCCTTCATAGGTCTGTCTCTGGATAGTTAAACCAGCATGCTCTCTAGGATTTAGCATATCTATATATTCTTGTGAAGGCTCTTGGGTGTCTTTTTCTAAGCTGCCATAGGCAATAAATACGTTGGCGTTTATGGCGCTGTTCTTATCGGCATGGAAGGCTCCCTCATTTTTATTAATCTCGACAAGATATGGGACTAAACCTTTACTCAACGGACTCCCCAGTATGTAATTATCAAAAGTATCGGGCTGGGTTAGCAAAATATAGGCACCAAAGGCACCGCTTAGCGAGTATCCAAAATAGCTGCGACTGTTTGGATCTGTACGATAGTTGTTTTCTACATATTTAATCACATTATTGCGTATAAAGCCAAGGTGCTTTTTGGCGTCACCAAACTTGATTAAAGGATGATTTGGGTTGGCTTTTTTCCAGAAGGAATAATCTGTAAATCGGCTCGCATGAGGCCCATATTCACTCATTAAATTGTCTGAAACGTCTTTCTGCCAAGAAATTCCGACCAGAATAACGTCTTCAAGCATATACTCTGTAGTACCAGAAAGCATTTCCATATGCCACATCGCATCGGTATAATACACAACAGGATAGGTTTTGTCTTGGTTCTCTGCATAATCTTCTGGAAGCTCTATATAAAGCTCATAATTCTTTTCTGTGCTGGGGTCTTTTATGGGGATTACTTTAATCTGGTCTAACACCAAAGAAGACTCCAGAGCATTTGAGCTAATTTCGTTTAGGCTGCTTTGCTGTGCAAATGAAGCGTTTATACATAGGGTCGTTAATAGTATTATTATTTTAATTGTTCTCATAGTTATCTTCTTCTAATTAGACAGTCATCTTACTCAAATCGTAAATAAGTTGTATAAAAATAATAGATAGTCTATGCCAATTTCTGTAAAGATGATAAACCCCAAATTAAAATGACAAAACCATTTCGTCATTGATATAAGGCTTTTAAATAATAATTAAGATAAGTTCTGTGCATTGATGGTATATTTAACCGATTTAAATGAAATCATGCTTAAAAAATCATTAAAGAATACTATCCTTATTAATATTGGCGCCTTTTTGTTGGTGCTCATTCTTGAGCTTCTGGGTGGTTGGATGATCATAGATAAATATGACACCCTTTTTTCTTTCTATCTATGGGGCCTGAGCTATACCATTAGTATCATGGTAGTGATATGGATAAATCATTTTTTTCTTATCCCTTACGTCTTAGATAAAAGACGCTATATTTTATACGGACTCTTACTCATTGCAACGCTGTTTCTTGGGGCTTATATAAAAATCTATCCGGATGTTACTTGGGTTGGTATCACTAAAATGTTCTTTTTCTTGATTTATACTACCGGAACTGGAATGGCCGCTTTCTTTTTAAGAAGAACGCTCATATTCCGCAGAGAAAATGCTGAAAAGGAAAAATTACAAAGGGAGATGGAGCTTAATTATCTTAAAGAACAGGTGAATCCGCATTTTTTATTTAATTCTTTAAATAGTATTTATTCGCTTTCTAGACAGCAATCTCCAGAAACTCCAGATCTTGTGATGCAACTCTCAGAATTAATGAGGTATCAATTAGAGAGTTCTAAAAAAGACACCGTTTTTTTAAAAGAAGAGCTTGAGTTTATAGAAAACTATTTATTGCTCGAAGAAAAAAGGCTTAGCAAACGTTGTACGGTCGAATTTTTAATTGAAGGAGACTTATTGGAATATAGGATAGCTCCCATGTTGTTGATCCCGTTTGTAGAGAACGCGATTAAACATGGTGCCCATAGCACTAATATGAAGAGCACGATTGATGTTTCGGCTTCTTTAAAGAATGCAACGCTTTATTTTTCTGTCGTGAATTCGAAGCCTGCATTGGGTGCCGAATCTAAAAGAAAAGGAATGGGACTCGATAATGTGAAAAGGCGTTTAAAGCTATTGTACCCACATTCTCATGAATTGGTAATTGATGATCAGCAAAAAGAATATGTTGTGAATTTAACTGTAGAATTATCAGTTTAATTAATAAACAATGAATTGAATGATTACTATTGGAATCGTAGACGATGAATCATTAGCGCGCGAAGTGTTAGAAGAATACTGCTCTAAAATCAACAACTTTAAAGTGGTAATAAGCACTGGTAATCCTCTTGAGTTTGTCAATTTCGCGCAACAAAACAGTGTTGATTTAATTTTTCTAGATATCGAGATGCCAGAACTCAACGGAATAGAAATTTTGAGTTCTATGATTAACCCTCCTAAGGTTATTTTAACTACCGCTTATTCCGAATATGCATTAGAAAGCTATAATTATGGGGTGGTAGACTATTTATTAAAACCCATAAAACTAGAACGATTTTTAAAAGCTATCAACAAGGTGTCGTCTTCAAAAATTACGGGGACTCCAAAAAATAAGGGTAGTAAAGAACTTCAGATAAAGCATGATGGTATGCCAGTTAATATCGCCTTTGATTCGATTCTTTATATTCAAAGCTTCGGAAACTACCTGAAGATTTTTACAGACTCACGAATGTACCTTATCTCAGAAACGCTTATTAAATTCACAACCCTGTTGCCCGAAAATTTTCAGCGCACACATAAATCATACATTGCCAATTTGGAGCGGGTTTCTAAAGCGAACAAAACACATTTGTTAATTGAAAACAATACAGTCCCAGTGAGTGCTATGTATAAGGTTCTTGTTTTTAAAAAGTTGGAGGCCTGAACAATCTTATAAGATTGTATTATTCAGAAAGAGCTGCTCCTTACAATGAAATCACCTCTTCTACGATCCCTTGAATCTTAAAATTACTAGTAAGAATGATGGGTTGATGCGTTTTATTAGATGACTTAGGCTTTAGAATAACCATGCCGTTCTTTTTATGATACTCCTTAATGGTGGCTTCGTCGTCAATAAGCGCCAGTACCCTATCGCCATTATTAGCTGTAGGTTGCTGTCTAATCAAGAGTAAGTCGCCAATGTCGATGCCGGCTTCATTCATGGAATCACCTTCTGCTCGCAGTAAAAAGTATTTATAACCATCTTTGATCATCTCGATAGAGATAGAAACCTCTGCCTCTATATTTTCGTCTGCAAAGAATGGGATTCCGCAGGAAACATTACCTACTAAAGGCACTTTTACGGTTTGGGCTCTGGATCCAAAATCTTCTGGAATTTCGAAATCTAATAGCTGATAGCTACCATCAGGCTTTTTCTTTAAGATTTCTTTCTCCTCTAGGCTAGACATTATAACTGCCGCAGATCGTGGTGATTTATAATCCATCTGCACCATTAACTCCCGTACACTTGGAACACGTCCTTGGTGTACAAGTAAGTTTCTAATAATCTTAAGGCCCTTTAATTCTCTGTCGGTTAATTTATAAAACATACAGCAATATACACCTTTGCATACACGCGTGCAAGTTTTCTAAATATTTAATTAGCAGGCTATTAAAAACATAACAGTTTAGGCTAGTCCTTTGAAGTGCGTTTCACAATTTCGTCAAATGCTGCTTTCATCACATCATTATTAAAATTGTCTATATAATACAAACCAATAGTCGCATTATAATCTGGAAAGTGAATCACTGCACTACCCCAAAAGCCATTATGCATAAAACCACTTCCATTAGGAGTTTTTATCTCCCAAAGGCCCATTTTATAGGCCGCTGCGGTACTTCCTTGATTCGTAATGCCGTTATCACTCAGCATTATTGCAAGCGTTTCGGGTTTCTCAAAAATGTTATCATTAAACAAATGATGATAGAATTTTGCTAAATCTTGCGCGGTGGCTACATAGCCTCCACCGCCATATAAGTCTACAGAATTATCCCAGTCTGTTGCATCTAATTCATCTAAATAACTTCTTGCTTTTGTAGGCATTCCTTCTGGCGCAGGTTCTAAACTTTCTAACCAGGTGCTTGTAAGGCCAATCTTATCAAAATTAATGAGCTCACGGTTGGCTTGAGCCAATCCTTTGCCTGTGAGTCGTTCGATAATAGCACCTAATAGTACATAAGCCGTATCGCTGTAATGAAAGATTTCTCCTGGCTTACCGACCGGATCCCCATGATCAATGGCAAATTGTATTTGCTCGGCACGCGTCCAACGTTTGTTGGGATCTTCCATGGCAGTCATGACATAATCGTTGTTGCCTACGGCATAGTCAAAAAGACCGCTAGTATGCTGCAAACAATGCTTTATAGTAATGGCGCTTAGGTCGTACTTATCCTGCAATAAGATGTCTTTATGTTCTTGTGATATATAAGCATCTATTGGATCATCAATATTTAAGGCTCCCATTTCTGATAACCGCAAAATCGAAACTGCTGTAAAAGTTTTGGTAATACTAGCGATTCTAAAAGGTTGGTCTGAGCTTAATTCGTGCTCCTTGGTTTTGCTATCAAAACCAGCGGCTCCCTGCCAGTTAAGATCTAAATCTGGCGCCAGAACAGCGAGTAAAATCCCTGTAGTAGTTTGTGCTTTTTTATCTATTATTTGCTGAAAAGCAACCGTTTGTTCGGCTGTTTTTATGGTCTGAGTACAACCGCTCAAAATCACGAAAAAGACCAGTATTATGGTAAAAGAATACTTCATTGTGTTCATATTGTTTTACAAATATAGGGGTATGTTGTGCCAGTTCTATTGTAAAAATTCGTCACACTTGAGGCCTAATCGACAAAAATTTGGGAGTGTTTAGCACTTGTGTAGGCGTTGCCTTAGTATATTTTTTGATGTCTTTAATAAAGTGTGCCTGATCGTAATAATTATAATCATTTACATATTTAAACCAATCATTGTCTTTGGTTTCACAAATTGCTGTAAGAACGCTTCGGAATCGCTTGAGGGATTCAAATTTTTTAGGGGTTAAGCCAGTTTCTCTTTTAAAATACCGCTCAATCGTTGAATACGAATAATTGGTTGCTTCCATAATGTTCTGAAGCTTAAAATCTGCACAAACTTCTTGGGCCATTTCTACCACAAAGCCTTCTCGTTCTTTCTTGTAAAATGATAAAAACCAATAATCTAAAAAAGCCACTACTTCTTTTTTCGAAAGATCTCGAACCAAACTTGGTAGCTCCGTAATTGTACCGTCAAAAGCCGTATTACTAAATGCAATAGGGTTGCTTATAATATCTAAAGAAGAACAATTAACAAAGGGTTGTATAGCGGCCAACGCTCTTGACTTAAATTTTATTAGAATAAACGATCCGAGCGAATTTAGATTCAATTCGATTTTCGTGTGAATAAAACTAAACAGCATGCTTTTGTTGCTCACTACCTTTTTTCCTAAATATTGATATTCATAAAACCCGTTTAAGACAATGATCATATCGGGTGTAACGCCGGGATAGGCATATAAGTTAGCAGTATTAGCCAATAATTGTTTGGTGTCTTCTACAATCCAATAGTAGTCAATGTGTTTTGCTATGGTTTTATTTGCAGGCCTATATATCATCTAATTATTAAACGAATCTAAACGATTTTAGTTACAGTATTTGGCCTAAATAATTTAGCACGAGTTATCCGAGAGCGTAGATTTTACGTTTCATTTTAACTTTTTTTTCATAATCGCGTAAAAACCCTCGTTTATCGCTTACGACTTTGTAGTATACTTGTTTTGCTAATTATATGGTAATCATAAAATTAAAATTATTTAAACCATTAATCTTCTCCTCATGAAAGCATGCATCACATTTATTGCCTTAAGTTGTTTATTGTTAAGCTGTAAAGGCAATCAGGAAGTGGGTTATTCCGACAAAGCAGACGAGCTACCAACAGATTTGCCTAGAGGTGCGACACCAGAGCAAGCGGCTACTTTTGCATGGGATACATTTTTGTCCATCAATACACCATCTCCAAATAGTACCGGCATTGCTTGGGAAAACTACAAAGAAGCCTACGATATCTTTTTGCCCGGTGCCTTGGCTCCTACTCCTTGGGGAACCCCAACTCCAGGCAATCAAGAGGTTTGTGATGGAACTACCACCGATTCAAAAATTCTTAGAACAACCTCCAAAATAAGCCCACTCATTACAGAAACAGATCAGGCTGTTGGCGGTGTGCTTATAGACAAGAATCAAAATTTGGTGCATTATGAGGTATATATGAATCAACCCATGTTTAATTATGTGCTGGAGAATCAATTTTACAATGCTCTAAAACAAGCCGGAAACCAAATAGACTTTCCTGTAGGCAGCATGGAACTTAAAGCATCTTGGCGCATCCTAGACCCTGCCATAGACGATGTGAGTCGTTATTATACATCTAAAGCCATCGTATATATACCAGATAGCGAGCATATTCGCAACGACGACTGCATCCCTGAGGCTGTAAAAGTGAACATTCAAGACTGCACCGAACAGATTATTGGATTGGTTGGTCTGCATATCGTATATAAAACACCGTCTAATCCTAATTTTGTTTGGATGACCTTCGAACAAAATGACAATGTGCAAACCTCCGCTACGCAAAAAGCTGGGATTACGGCCTCTTTTTATGACGCTAATCAAGCGGTCGATTACTGCCCTGACAATAGCAGACAATGCGACTGCCCAGAGCAAGAAATGACGCAAGTAACCAGACAAAACCCTATCCCAGATTGGGCAAAAACGGCCAATGATACGTATCAAACCAACTTAAAGGCACGAGAATCTATTTGGCAGTATTATCAGCTCATCGGGGTGCAATGGCCCACCGACGATACCAAAATAGGCAATCCAATTTTAGCCAACCTGGCCAATAGCAGCATGGAAACCTTTAACCAAACGGCAAGTAGTTGTATAGGCTGTCATGCGTTTGCGAGAACCTCGAACCCCACGATACTGTCCGACTTTAGTTGGGTTATGGGTAGGGCTCAAAATCCCGCGGTCGCGGAATTGCCAGCGCCTAACGGGCCAGATTTGTTAAAATATGTCATGCGCGTTAACCCTTATAAAAACTGGGATACTTGGCCAGATGACCAATGGAATATCTTTAGTAAAGGCACGCCAGGCGAAAATCCGCATGGGCGCACGATTCAAATATACGTAAACGATATTGCGCTAGAAGCCTATAAAAACAACCCCAAAACAATTACTGAATTGCCCGAAGGCAGCATAGTGTTAAAAGAAAATTTTAGAACAATCCCTGGCGATACACCCGATTTTAGCGATCTGGTAGAACTCACCATGATGTACAAGGCCAAAGACACCCAAGGCACTGTGCGTTGGTTTTGGGAAAAAGCGAGACCCTTTGGCCCTGTAGATTCGGCTAGCTTTGATCAGCAAGGCTGTATTAGTTGTCATATGAACTGGGAAGGCAATGGCGACGGAATGCTAAGTTTTAATTTTGGCAAACGCCCGGTAATTACAGAAACGCCTTATAGTCCTGAGAAAGATTGATTAAAACAAATTAAAAATCACAACGGCATACAAGTAGAATCGCACAAAGCGAAGTAGCCCGAATAGTAAATAATGTTTGAATTTGTAGTTGATGACTCCAGCGGCAATACTGGTCATAGAAAACGGTATTGGTAATAATGCCCCTACTATAATTAAAAACCCTCCCCAACGGCGAATCATCTTGATATGCTTGGCCATTTTAATGTTAAAGTAGGCATCTACTTTAGGAATGGCTGCAATAAACTTCCCGATAAAATAAGAGACAATTCCGCCAGCATAAGACAATACAGCCAAAAGCGACAAATAAATTAGTGGCGACTCGGTTTTACCAGCCCAGGCAATAAAAATCTCTGGAGGAACTAATCCTAAAAAAGATTCTGAGGCAAAGAAAACCGCCAAAATCGCTATTGGGTTGTAGGTAGTAGTAATCTCTGTAAAGAGTACGTTAAAATCTATTATGTAGGTATGAATGGCCCACAGTGCTGCGATTATCAAAATCATTGGCACTAGCACCTTACCCAAACTAGACCCTACAAACTTGTAAAAACCAGTATACGAATAATACTGATGCAACAGTCTAAGTCTAGATTTTTTAGCTTTTGTTTTAGGACTCGGGCTCATAGCAATAGGTCTGTCTATGTAAGACGCGCAAAGTTACAGCTATTATACCATTTTAACGACCTCCTTAACATTTAGTATGAGCGTTTGAACCACTAACGAATACATATACCTACCTTTGCGCAATGCATCCTAATAACCCCTACTCTGCTCGTTACGATTTAGAGCGCCTGGCCAAACAACATCCAGCGCTACAAAAGCACTTTGTGCTTAATCCAGCGGGAGCCCAAACCATAGACTTTAGTGATTCCGACGCAGTCTACAACTTGAATAAAGCCATGCTTTTGTCAGATTTTGGGTTGACCCAATATGAACTGCCAAAAGGCTATTTAATCCCTCCTATTCCGGGGCGTTTAGAATATTTACTACTGCTGCAGGAGTTTATGGCCCAGCAATTTGATGTGGCCACAGAAAGTGTCTTAAAGGGCTTGGATATAGGCTCTGGTGCCAATGGTATTTATTGCATTTTAGGAGCGCAGCATTTTAATTGGAATATGACTGGCGCAGAATGTGATCCAAAGGCCGTAGCAATAGCCAATACCAATTTAGATCACACAAAGGGTTTGCAAAACAAAATTGACTTTAGGCATCAAGAAAATAAAAGCAATCTGTTTAAAGGCATTATTCAACCTGGCGAATTTTTTGATTTTACAGTTTGTAATCCGCCCTTTTATAGTTCTAAAGAAGAAGCGACAAAAGCCTCCTATAAAAAACGACGTAATTTAACTCAGACGAGCCACCCAAAGGACGAGTTAAACTTTCAAGGGCAAGCTGGCGAACTTTGGTGCAACGGTGGCGAAGCGCTGTTTATAAAGCGTTTGATTAAAGAAAGTCTACTGTTTAAAAGCCAAGTAAAGGTGTTTAGCAGTTTGGTAGCAAGATCTGAGAACCTGTCAAAAATTAAAAAACAACTTACAAAAGCCAACGCCAACTTCGAAATACTAAACATGGACCTAGGCAATAAAAAAAGTAGGATTGTGTGTTGGTGGTTCGAGTAAGTCGATTCTAAGACTTAAAAGCTCATCGTGCTAGGTGTTTACCCAACAGCAATGAGCCTTAAGTCAGAACAGAAATTTTTGTGATACAACAATTAATGAACTGCTGTTGTTTTAGAATTCCAAACGCCATTTTTTGCCGTAGTTAGCGTATAGTCAGTAAAATCGATAGGTTTTCTTCCTAAAACTGCTTCTATATCGCCGGTTACTTCTGAGTTTTTAGGGTTGCCTAATACTTCTGTAAATAAGTACTCAATAAGCCATATAAAGTCAGCCGGAACTCCTTGCTGCTTCATCACGTCTACATAGGTCGAAAGCGAAATATGGGCAAAAGCGATTTCTCTATTAGAAGCTTTGGCGATTTGGTCGATGGCCTCTTTAAAATTGAGGGTACTGGGCCCAGTAAGCTGATACGTTTTCCCGTTATGAGTATCGCCTAATAGTGCAGCCACTACAACACTGGCAATATCTTCTGTATCTACAAACGGGATCTGAATATCTGCCTGCGGAAGCGCCACAAATCCATCTATGATTGGAGCTAAGAAAAAACTCTCGCTAAAATTTTGACTAAACCAGCTGGCTCTAACTATCGTATAATCAATTCCGGAGTGCATAACCACCTGTTCACAAAGCTCCGCTTCTCTTTCGCCTTTTCCAGATAGCAAAACGAGCTTTTTTACTCCTTGTCTCTTTGCTACTTTTGTTAATTGCTCTATGGCATCTAAGGCACCAGGTACTGCCAAATCTGGCTGGAAAGTAATATACGCCTTGTCCATGCCATCTAAAGCACCTACCCAAGTCTCCTTATTATCCCAATCAAATGCTGGTGTGGCGTTTCTAGAACCAATTCTCACATCGTGACCTTTGGCGAGTAATTTTTGGGCGACTTTACGGCCCGTTTTTCCGGTACCGCCTATTACTAATATGTTTTCTATGTTTTTCATCTTGTCTATTTTATTGATTTAAAAATTGTTTGTGTGCATAAATACGGGCATACCAATACAGCGAGGCGACTACCAAAAATTCGGCAGCAATGATCCAAAAGCCAATCGAGGTAAAGAAACTATAATGGCTTCCTCCTCTGGGCATTACAAAAAATGGTACGGTAATAAGGGCGTCAAGCGCAACCGCAGTTAAGAGCATAGTTTGACCAACGAGATATCCGTGTGTCTTATCGTCTTTCTTATAATAGAAATGGGTGCCGAGCCAAACCAACGGAATTACTGCTACAAATAGTACCAGATTTGCCTGAGTATCTAGATTGTCTAGTATGGGCACATAATAAGAGATTGAGTACAACAGGATGCCTATTATCCAAATGGCGATTCCTATAACAATAGCGCGTTTAACTTTCATGTCTTTTAATTTAATAGTTATAAGGCAAAACTATTTCAAGACAGTCGTGGCGGCTTGTTTAAAAAGGAGTAAGATTTGTTCTAAAAGGAGCGTGCTTCTTTTTATTTGATTTGACTCGGTCTGTAACCAAACTTTTTTTCGAATGCATTAGAGAACGAACTCAAACTATCATACCCTACATGCCATGCGGCTTCCTGTACGGTGGCTTCTTGAGTTCTGATAAGTTTGTGTGCAAGATTAAGGCGTTCGTTTTGAAGGTATTTAAACACAGGAACCCCAAAAAAAGCCTTAAACTCTTTCTTTAACTTAAAGGTATTGAGTCCTATTTGTTTAGAAATTTCATTCAGCGATGGCGGATTGTCTAAATTTTCAAGTAAAATATCTTTTGCCTGATTTAATTTTTCTCGCTCTGGCACATTAATACTCTTGGTTTCTAGGCGTGCTAACTGCCCAAAAAAGTGAGACAACAAGGCCGTAATCTGGCTGCGAAAGAACATCATTTTGGTCTTGCCTTCGTATTGAATATTAAATAATGAATCTACGATGGTTTGCATTGCGGGAGTCATAATAAAACTGGGCCCTTCTACATAATGATCTGCAGGATTAACTAGTTGGTTAAGCATATCGCCAAATAATTCGCCTTCGTGGTACGGTAGTTTATCTAAGGCCTGTATAGTAGTGGCAATTACGATGCATTCTAAGGGTTTAGAGGCAGATACAGCATGAATAAACTCCACATGTTGATCTGCAAAAAAAGACAGCGCTAAGCCCTTTGTATGGCTGAACTGTTTATTGTTCTCTCCGTATTTTACGGTTAAATCTACATTGCCAGAACCATAAAAGGCTACCGCGATAAGTGGCTCACCAAAAAAGCAAGAATCTATGGTAGGCTGATTTACCTTGGCCTCTTCGACCAAAATAGTAAAATCGTTTATATCTATAATATCTCTAGTCATCGCTATTGTAACAAATATAGATAAATGCTTTTTGCAATATGCCGACCACTAGCGCCACTGTAAGAGCGACACTCCAATGCCAAAGGTGGTTTGATTGTGATTGTAATCTATCAAGCTTTCTCCGTAACCCGTAAATATTTGAGCATGAATTTGTAAAAAGTCTGCCAGCTCGTACGCATAATTAAACGTGAGGCTCCCTCTACTTTTACTACCACCTCGCAAAGAGTGTCTGGCGATAAGGCTCATATCGTGTTTGTTTTTAGAAAAGGCAGTTAATAGTTCTGCCCGGCCTATATAGTTTTCTATATCTGGGTTGTTATCTTCAATGGATTCTTCTTGCAAGCGCCACCATGGGCGTAACACAAAGCTCCAATTTGTAGCCTCCCATCCAAACTGGAAGATCACGCGATTCCAACTTCTAGAAACCGGATTAGATTGCCCATTACTCTGATGGTTAATTCCCACGCCGGCAAAGACTCCGTCAAGGCCTAAAAACTTGTATTTAGTAGGGAACACCAACAATACTTCTGGCTCATAGTTGGTTTCTCTAAAAGGCCTGGAAAGCTCGGCATTATATAGTTGCCATCTAGAAGATTGCGTATAGGCTACCCAAATATCGGTCTTTACTTTTTCACTAAAAGGAATCCGAATCGCTCTTGCCTTAAAACTAATTTGAAACTTTAACTCTGTATCTGTATAACCCGCATCTTCTGTAACTTGATTCAATGGGTTATCGCTAGTGGGAGTTTCATTTACATCTGTTGTATAATTAGCCACTAAAAAATACACCGGCTTATAAGGCACAATCTTAAATTTAATGGTATCGTTATCGTTGATGCGCCAACGTGAAGACAAGCTTTCGCTGGGTGTTTGGGCAAAACTAAATGCAGTAGTAATCAACAATAATAAAGTACATACTTTCATAGGCTATGATCTAAAGCGTGGTGCAGAATCTATCTTAAACTAGTACTTAAAGGGATGGTATAAAGATACTTTTTCTACCCGTTTTGAGATGCCTTAAATAGCACTTATTTGCTCATAGGTGTTATTGAGCATCAAGGCTTTTAGCAAATTTGGTAAGGCTCACCATATCATAAAAACGGCCCAAGTCTGCTTGCATCACTCCCATCATGCTATGCGCAGCAATCAAAACTCTTTTTACTGGCTTTTTTTCTGTAACTACCATATACTCTAGTTTCTCTTTGGCCTTTTCTAAACCTTGATTTTCGTATACGGTAAGTACGGTAACGGCGTTTTCTTCGTCGGTAATTTCTCTATACTTTGGGGTATATCCCATCTGCCTAATTATGGTTTCTGCCATACGCCAAGTAGACCAAGGGTTTTGGCCTGTTACTAAGTTATTATCGTGACTTATGTTTTCTAAATACATTGTGCCCTCCTTAAAACGCGCACCTTGAGCAGTGAGTTTATCTTGTAATAAGAATGGAAATATTTCTTTGGCATCAGAGATTAATAAGAGTTCTTCTTCATTGGTAAACCCGCTCACCTCTTTGTCTTTTAAAAGATTTTGGCCATCGCTTAAACTAACATTTACCAAGGCAGCTGGTCCATGACATACCGCGCCTATAACCTTATTAGATTCGTTTAAGGTTTTTACGATATTCTGAATAGCTGAATTGTCTGGAAAATCAAACATAGCACCTTTTCCACCAGCAAAAAATACAGCCTCGTATTCTTCCGGATTTATTTGGTCAACGGGTATTGTATTGTTGGTTTTGGCTTGGGCTTCTTGGTCATTCAAAAAGGCATAATCGAAGGGCCCCATATCGTCGTCGTCTAGCACGACAGGTGCCTTTCCACCTAGCGGACTTGCCACGTCTACCTCAAAACCATTGGCTTTAAAAACATAATAGGCACGGGCGAGTTCTGTCAATTCATAGCCCGTACTTTTCTCGCTACTACCCATGACATCTGTGCTAGTCACCACAGCCAAAATTTTTCCGCGTTGCGGAATAACATTCTGTGATAAATATGGAAGGTCTTTTGTAGTGGTTGATTCTAAGGCTGCATCTTTAGAGGGAATAAGGCTCATAAACCAAAATGCAAAGGCAACCAGAATAATAAACAAACCGAATAAACTTGTAAGTGTCCATTTTAGAATCTTACGGTATCTTTTTTTTGTACTCATAACATCGCTTAGTATAAAATCTAGACGAGTCATGACCAAAGTTGTTACATCTTATCATGTAACATAATGCCACAGCGTGATGCTATAATATAGAATTCTGAAGCTTTTACAACTACCCCAAATCTTGGATAACAGCCAAGGCCTTATCAATCTCACTTTTAGAATTATAAATATGAACAGAATGCCTCATAAGCTTGCTCCCCACAGATCTTGGTTGTAGCCTTTCACGTTCCCAAAGGGTTTTTTGTAGTTCTGGTCCTGTAAGTCCTTTAACGGCGTAGGTAGTGATTCCCGCTGCCATGGCCTCGTTGGTAGAAGACGAAATCGTTACATGATTCATGTCTTTGAGTCCGTTTCTTAAATAGGCACCTAGTTCTTTAACTCTTGCCAACCAACGCTCCTTCCCTATGCTGTTAAAGAAGTCTACAGCAGCTTCGTATCCAGCCATTAGTGCTGGATTGCCAGTGCCGTTCTGCATGAGTCTAAAACCGTGATCGTCTTGATTGTCCCAATTATAGCTTGCTATGGTACTCCAAATGTCTCCTACAACCTCCTTGTTTATATAGAGCAAACCGCTACCAGGAGGTGCCAATAACCATTTGTGTAAACTGCTGTAATAGGCATCGCAACCAATGTCTTTTACATCTACGTCTATATGACCCACACATTGCGCCCCATCTAACACGGTAAAGATTCCGCGTTTTTTGGCAGCTGCACAAATTGCTTTGACGGGCATTACGGTTCCGTATACAGAGACCATATGCGGAATCGCAATCACTCTAGTTTTGGGTGTTACTTCTTTAAAGATAGCATCAATAATCTCTTGCTCATCGTTTGCTGGCATGGGCATAGTCGCTTGCTTATAAACACATCCTTTACGCTTGGCCAGGGTTTGCCAGGCTCCAAAGCCTCCACCATGTTCTTGGTTGGTATTGAGCAGTTCGTCGCCTTCTTTAAGGTCTAACCCCATGCCCACGTAGTTCATTCCAAAAGTGGCGTTTTGTGTAATAGATATTTCTTTAAAATCACAATTGACGATTCTACCTAGCTTTTGTCGTAATTGCTCACAAGGAAAATACCCGCTTAAAAGCTCTGGTCCCGAACCGTTTTTGTAATCGATAGAAGCCGCTTCTTTGTTATAGTGAAGCATATGATTAATCATTGTATCTAGCACATATCCCGAGGTTGGCCCCATGGTGCCGTTATTAAAATAGGTCTGCCCTTCTTTGAGCGGGAATTGCTTTCGCACCATTGCCCAATAAGCTTCAGGATCTGTATAGGTGTTAAAAAGCGGCTCGAGTGACCACTCTTTGTTATGATCAAAAGAAAGTAAAGGAATAGAAAATGCTGCAAGACCAGCAGACTTTATAAAGGCTCTGCGATTAGACATCTAGTTGTTTTTGGTTGATTATTACAGAAAGGTACACAATTATTCTTTTCTCACAGAGGGAGTAAAAATGGTGAATTCTTATCAGGCTTTACTCTTCACTTTATGCCATGCTTTACATTTATGATCAAGCTTAATCAACCAATCATGAAAATTGCACTTCTAAAATTTGCCTGCTTCTCCTTAATTATTATAAGCTGCACCAGCAACGATATTAGGCCACAACCCATTGTTAGTGTGACCCAAGACGAAACGGAAGGTAATGCACAAGACGACACTTCTGACGATACCACAGATGATTCTTCGGCTCTAGATTACTCTTTGTTATTTGTAGGGAATAGTTTGACGTATTTTAATGATCTGCCAGGTTTGGTTGGTGAAAGAGCATCTCTAGAGGGAATCGATATCGAAACTACTACGGTAGCTTATGGTAATTACGGCTTAGAAGATCATTGGAACGATGGCGAAATTCAGACCATGATCGAAACCTTCGATTATGATTTTGTGATTATTCAGCAAGGGCCATCCTCTCAGGCATATGGCAGAAGTTCGCTCATAGAATACGGTGGGTATATAAAAGAGGTATGTGCTGCCAACGATACAGAATTGGCCTTTTTTATGGTTTGGCCTTCATTGGTATATTATCACACATTTCCTGGCGTGATACAAAACTATACCGATGCTGCTACGCTTAACGAAGCACTTTTATGCCCTGTTGGCGAGCATTGGCGTGATGTGGTAGATCAAACCGGAGATACTTCGTATTACGGACCAGATGGTTTTCATCCTTCGTTAGAAGGCAGCGAAATCGCGGCTCAAATAATACTTCAATCTTTAGGAATAATTCAGTGATTAATCAATGAGTGCCCAGTTCTTCTTTTAAACAGGTAAGTAGCAGCGATTCCATAACCATATAGCCTTCTTTTGTACAATGTACTGCATCATAGGTGTAGGCCTCTTTAAGCCCTTTATGGTCGTTTACCATTTGCGAATAATAGTCAAGATATCTCACCTCTTTTCTAATGGCAATATTTTTAAGTAATTGGTTAAGCTCAATTACCATATTAGCTGGTTTTATTTCGGGTCGCCAAGGAAAACTATTTGCGGGCAACACACTGCAAATAATAACTTTTATATCCTTTTGTAAGGCCATATTGGTCATGGCTTCTATATTATTCGCAATCTCTGCAATAGTAATGTATCCTGTATTTTGAGCGATGTCATTTATTCCAGCCAGAATCACAACTGCCTTTGGTTTTAGGTTTATAACATCCTGTGTAAAGCGAGCCTTCATTTGTGGGGTAGTTTGCCCGCTGATTCCTCTGTTTATATAGTGATCGTTTTTAAAAAGTGTTTGGGCATGGGGTGTCCAACCCTCGGTAATGGAGTTGCCCATAAACACCACTCGTTGAACATTTAAAGAGGTATCTATTTGCTTATTTGCCCTAGCATACTTCTGCAATTGAGCATTAATTTGAGCATGAGATTGCATACTTACTAGCAATAATAAAACAATAACGACTGGGATACGATTCGACATCAAATAAAAACTTCTATTAATACCAATCATGATGCTACCAAATCTTAATACGCTCTTCTGGCTTTCTATAATTCTTTTCTCCTGGTTTTACTTCAAAAGCATCATAAAATGGCGTAAAGTTCATAAGTGGGCCATTTACACGCCAATTGGGTGGTGAATGTGGGTCTGTGGCCACATAGTTGCGTAAATACTCGTCACGGGTTTTTACACGCCAAATACGTGCAATCGATAAAAAGAAACGTTGATTTGGAGTGTATCCTCCAATTTTTGTAGTGTCTTGGCCTTGTTTAGTGAGCTTAAAAGCATCGAAGGCAATTGCTATTCCGCCATTGTCTGCCGTGTTTTCGCCAACGGTTAAAGCACCTTTTAAATGCACTGAATCCAGCACTGTAAAAGCGCCGTATTGATCTACTATTTGCTGAGTTTTTGCTTTAAACTTGGTATAGTCGTCCTCTGTCCACCAATTAGAAACGTTTCCGTTTTTGTCAAACTGCGCTCCCTGATCGTCAAAAGCATGAGTGAATTCGTGGCCAATAACCATTCCAATTCCACCATAGTTTACAGCATCGTCTGCGTATAGGTCAAAATAAGGAGATTGTAATATTCCCGCAGGGAATACGATTTCGTTTAAAGATGGATTGTAATAGGCCGTAACCGTACTCGGGGTTGTTCCCCACTCGTCTCTGTTGGGAGCTTTACCTAATTCTTTCAGTTCATACTCGTAATCGTTTTTGCGCAAGGCAACCACGTTTTCGAAAAACTGATCACGTGAGATATTCACGTCGTAGTTGCGCCAAACATCCGGATACCCTATCTTTTTATTTATAGCCCATAGTTTGTCTTTGGCTTTTACCTTCGTACTATCGCTCATCCAATCCAAGGCATCAATACGGGTTTCTAGCGCTTTTTGAAAGTTATTTACCAAATCTAACGCCCGTTTTTTGGCTTCTTCGTTAAAGTATCGCTTCACATACAATTGGCCTAAAGCGAAGCCAATCTGTCTGTCTACACGTCGTACCATTTGTTTATCCCGAGCTTGTTGTTCACTTTGCCCTGTAATCACCTTGGTATATTCAAAGGCAGCATCCTGAAAATCTGTGCTTAAAATCCCATCGTGAGACCCAATCGAATTTGCTTTTAAATACAGCTTCCATTCCGCAAGCGGAACCGTAGCTAGCAGCTCGTTTAATTTGTCGTAATATTTGGGCTGACCCACATCTACAGAATCTACCTTAGTGCCAAGGATATTGAGCATTTCTGACCAATTAATATTAGCATGATTAGCATCTAAATCTGCAATGGCCATTTTGTTATAGTTTTCAGAAATCACGCGACGCTGGATTCGTGTTTTATGCGATTCGGCCAATAACTTCTCAATCTCATAAACCTTGGCGGCATTCGCAGTTGCGTTTGTATCTCCAACCAAATCAAACATCGCCGTTAAATAAGCCTTGTAGGCTTCCTGAATTTTTGCCACAGATGGATCTTCTGCAAAATAATAATCACGATCGGGTAAGCCCAATCCTGTTTGAGCAAAATGCAGAATGTTAACTGTACTGTTCTTTTGGTCGGGAGAGATATACGGTACAATCATAGAATAATCACCTGACTTCACCTGAGTGGCTACAAACTCCATAATGCCAGCCACGCTGTTAATGGCCTCAATGCGATTTAGAATTGGCTCAATTGGTTTGATTCCACGCCGATTTATGCTTGTTGTATCCATCCCGGAGGCATAAAAGTCGCCCACAAGTTGTTCTATGCTGCCTTTAGAATGTGATTCGGTTGCAGACACTTCTGTTAAGATGTTTTTGAGCAATTCTTGTTGTGGAATATTCAAAAAGCGATATGCTCCTACTCCAACTTGGTCGTCTGCAATGACGGCAGCGTCGTACCAGGTTTTATTTACGTGATTAAAAAAATCGTCGCCTGGCTTAATTTCTGGACTGATTCCATCAAAAACAACAGGTTCAATTTTTGTTTCTTCTTTAGTGCTGTCTTCACAAGAAAACAAAAGCCCAACAACTAACGATAAATATAGTAAATGCTTCATGGTGGTATGGAGTTTTCTCAAAGGTATGTAATTATTCGCTTGATGTTTGTTAATGCTTTTTAACAGGTGTGGGGTACATTTTTACCTTAAAAATGACACTCTTTTTACATCTGTTTGACATTTTTTACAAACGGCTCTTATAGTTTTACTTCAAAATTCAAACCTATGAAAAAAGCAATTTTTATTATCATCATGCTAGCGGGTTTAACCGCCCAAAGCCAAGATCAAAAAACCTACGTGTTAGATACAAAGGCCAGTGTAATCAACTGGATAGGCAATTATGTCTTTAACTTTAGTGAACATACCGGAACCGTTCATTTTAAAGAAGGAGTACTCACTACAACCAATGGCAACATTAGCGGTGGGACATTTGTAATCGATATGACCACAATCTCTAACGAAGAGTTTTTAAAGGGTATTGGCCCTGTAGAACACTTAAGAGATACAGACTTTTTTAACGTAAATAAATATCCCGAAGCAAGTTTGGTGATTACTGGTATTGAATACTTTTCGACAGAAAATGTACATCGGTTTTATGCAGATCTGACCATTAAGGGAGTGACTAATTCGATTAAGTTTATCGCCGAGGCAGATGGCTCTAATAACACTATTACGGCTAAATTTAAAATAGACCGCCAGCGTTGGGGAATTACCTATAACAACAAATTTAAAAACGATGCTATCGCAGACGGAATTGGTTTTATCGTTAGCTTGCAATTTAAAGATATCGACTAATGAAGTATTTCTTTTGTTTTATACTGTCCTTTCAATTCTTATTGATCTCTGCACAAGAGCAAGAATTAGGCTTGCTAAAAGCCGATACTTCTTGGGTTAAAGAAATAATTACCTTTCCTATAGAATGGGTGCCTGAGCTTACGTTAACAGGATATGAAGATTTACGATTTGCACCTGGCAGAAAAGACCCAAAACATGAGAATTTTTGGAGTTTAGCAATGGCTTGGGAGGTTCAAGTCAAGCAGCCACTCAGCCTAGAACAAATTGAACAAAACATCACCTATTATTTTGATGGATTAATGAAGCCCAATCATTGGGCAACAGAATTCCCTGCACCGTTATTGCAATTACAACAAGATTCAGAATCGCAAAGCACCTTCGCTTTTAAGGGTACATTAAAACTATTTGATGGTTTTTATACAGGAAAGGTTATTGTATTAAATATTAAAGGAGAATCTAAGTTTAATGATGGTTCTGGCACACAAATAATTGTTTTGCGCTATTCTCCTCAAGCTTTTGACCATAGTATATGGCAAGCGTTAGAAAGAATAACGACCCTAGAATAGCATAGATATAATCAATATTAAGCCAACAAAGTAATCTTACCTAATTAAAACCCAAACCCTAGTTTAAAGGCCAATCGCAGACCATCGTCACTGTTAAAAGCAGAAATATTGGCAGACAACATATTGGCCATGTTTACAAACACACCACCTCCAACAGAGGTGTTCCAATCATCATTATTATGATTGGCGCTTAAAATCAATTGGTCGTCAACCCAAACTTTGCCGTAGTCTGCCCCGCCAAAAATACCCAGACTAACAGGAACCAATCCTGTTTTTAAGTCCAAGAAGTTCCAACGTATATCTGTAGTCTGAACAAAAGCGGTCTTTCCTGTAAAACGCTCGTTTCTGTAACCTCTCAGGCCAGAGTTTGCACCCAGGGTAGCACCTTGATAAAACTCAAAATCATCACCCACGTTGATGTGTGCTCTAATATCTGTGGCCAAAACAAGTTGCCCGCTTGGAATTAGTTTATAGTCAATTCCAAATTCTGGAATTATATAACCAAAGCCTTTGTCGGTATCAACATTGTTTTTGTATCCTACCTGCACACCAACTTGCATTCCTAAGGTAGGAAATGCCTCGTTGTCCTTGTTCTCAAAACGATATGCTGCATCGACTCCATAAAAGTCTTGCTTATCAAATACATCGCCAAAAAGAGGGCTTGTGTTCAATGCATTATTTAAAATAATAACGTCGTCTAAAAAGCGACCCATAGTTCGTTCTACCTCATTTGATTCGTAAAACAAGCCAAATTTAAAAGTGCCTCCTAATTGACCACGCCATATCAATGACGGTGCGGCTCTAAAAGTTCTAATTTTCACCCTATTATAGTCCAAATTGGTATCAAAACCATCGTTCTCGTCTGCTTCTGGGTTTGGTGTACTGTTCCCGAATCCAAAGAAGTTGACCGCATAATTAGGGCTATTAAACTGAGCATCTATGCCCAAGTTCCAGTTTTGGATAATATGCGCAAACTCGCCACTATAGTTAATATCAAAGCCTTGAGTTGCGAAATAATAGGCCGCAGCGATCGTGTGTTGAGACGTAAAAGGATTGCGTTCGAACCCATAATTTGTGTAGGTATTCGTAACACCTATTTTAAGACCATCGTCCGGGTTAGAACCTATCGTTGGAATAATTTGATTGGTGTTATTCTTAAGCTTTTTATAGTCGTACACATTCGTTTGGTAATTGTCGTTGATTCTTAAAGCAGCCTTTTTTGCGCTCGAGATATCGTTCTTTTTGCTTTTGTAATCATAAATTACAATACGACCGCCATCTGGTATGATATAAGTGTCGTTGTTTTGCCCACCAATGAGCCTAATTTTTATCTTGTTGTTTTTTCCGATGGCTTCGAATACATCGTCATCATCCAAACCGTAAATCCAAATTTCTTTGGTTTCTTCTCTGCTATAGGTACGCTGGTGAAAGATGTCGGCCTTTTCGCCATCTTTGATTCGTTGCCCAACGATGGTTACTTTTCCGTCAGATAGACAAGTAATGGTAAAATAATCGTCTTTATTCGTGCCCTTTACTACCGCATATTTATTGACTAGGTCAAAATATCGATCAGAGATTAATTGAAGATTTGCGCGTCGCGCCTTTAGTTTGGCCTTGATTTCGTTTAAGCTTGCGTCTCGCACTTCTACTGGAAAATGTAAGAAGGCGGCTTCAATGACTTCGTCTGTAATACCAGTTTGAATGGTTTTTACTTGAGCATCCCAAACGCTTTTATCGGCCATTTGAATCAGCTCCATATCTAAGGGATAAGGCTCTACATTTACTCCTTTTACATCGACCAAATCATCGTCGTATTCTCTTAATAATCGTGCGGTTGGCACCAAGGCTACGGCTGCGCTAAGCAAGGCGCCGTCAGACATAACAGAAAAGGCTTGGTCTCTATCTCTTGGCAAAGGCCTATACACCTTTTTATCGTTTTCTTTAAACTCAATCCATCGCCATTGGTCTTGATGTCTGTCCCAATCTCCAATAAGCATATCGAACAATCTCGCTCGTATGTAAGAGGCTTCGTCCATGACAATATCTTCGTCTTTATGAAGCCGTTTCATCATATCGTCTGTACTAATTATCTTGTCTTTATAACCAAAACTAGCCAAATCGCTATGCCCTTCAGATGTATGTTCTTCTATCATATAGAGCTCGCCACCAAACTCATCGTTATAATGACCCAAGGCATTTTGCTTTGGAATATAATATAGCACGGGATTGGTATGGTAAACACCTACTGCATCAGATAAGGTGCCTACGGCAAAAGGCGCATATGGGTGAGCTCCCGCAAATACATCTAAGATTAGCGACTCGGTCGCGGTATTGTCATACTGCCCTTCGATAAATTGATCTTTAAACATAACGGCTTGCAAATATTGAACAGCATTTTTTCTTAGTGCTCTCATCACATACTGGGCGCCGTCTTTATCTTCTAGACGTAATGATTTAGATTGATTTCCTCCTCCTTCTCTTATCACTTTTAAACCGCCAAAAAGAGTGTCTAGATTTACGGTAGGCGCTTTTACTTTGGTACTATATAAATCTCTATAACGATCTCCCCATAAAAATTTATGAAATCCAGACTTGTCTGTTTCTTCTGCAGAATAGACCGAGGCATCCATAGTGCCAGGAAAAGAAGATGGATACGTAGTATTCGATTTTTTTACGTCGGCACCGAGCACTTCTGACTCATAAGCAATCGAACCGTCTGTAGCGTTGTAAATACGCACATAAGAAGACCCGTCTTTAAAAACATCTAACCTAGCAAAACCAGGAGTACCAGAAGAGAACTGTCCTCCACCCACATTACGTGTAGCTGTAGTTTTAGAACCAGAACCACTTACGATTTGTCTTAGGTTATCTTCTATGATATATTGCATACTGTGCTCATGCCCTGAAGCGAAAATCACCTTTTTATTTTCTTGTGATATGGTAACCAATCGCTTTTTTAATTCGTTATAACGTTTGTTTTGCAAATCGCTATTGTTAACCCCACTTGTTTTTCTTAGAATGTTCTTTAGTGTACCCAATATCGGGATTGGCTTCATATGACTCCCAAAGGTATATTGCCCTCCATGTGGCCCATTGGTATACATAGGATGGTGTATAGCAACAATTGTGGTCTTCCCTCTGGCCTTTTTGATAAGACTGCTAAATTCGTCTAAGAAACTAGCTCTGGTTTTTATGTCGCAATCGTCATTTATGGTTGGATGCTTATCCCAATTGGTAATATACCAGTAGCTATCGATTAGAATAAGTTCTATATCGTCAGAGATGTGAATCTTTTCGATTGGGCAACCATTTTCTGGTAGAAAAGTGTTTTTACCCAGCGCGTCTTCGACAAATTTTTCTTGCCTTTTTAACCCTTCTACACCGTCATTATACCAATCATGATTGCCAGGAATAAAAATGGCATCTCCTTTAAAATTCTTAACGGCGTCTGTTTGTACTGTTAGTCTATGTTGGGCCAATGCGCGTTCTGGATCGTTAGTTTTAGGAAGTCCTTTTTCGTAAATATTGTCACCAAGAAAAATGGCCGTGCTATTTATAGAGGCAATATCTAGCTGACTTTTAAAGGATTGAATTGCTTGAGAAGAACCTCCCATGGGAGAGTTGCCTGCATCGCCTAATAAATAAAAGGAATGCACAATTTCTTTGACCGGCATAGCCGAAACGTTAGAAGCATTCCTTAGTTGTGGCTTATAGGTCGCACAAGCGCTTACTAATAAAGCTGCTAAAAAAAGCGTGAGTAATTTTTTGGTCATTTTAGAATCTGTTTGGTCGTGATTGCTAAGTGCTTAGATCTCTGTCCCCTATTATTCCGAATAATTACAACGAAGAGATTTTTTATCTGACTAAATTTACGATGTTGCTGTTCAATTAAAAAGAAAAGCAGTCACAAAAGTGAATTTAATAAAGTACTCCCAAAACAAATTAGATGGTTGTTTAGATCAATTAGCTATCTTTATATCACCAACAACCAACCAATGAATAATACCATCGCCAGACTGCTGTTCTGCAGTTTACTCCTATCGCACATTTCGCTTTTTGCTCAGTATACCACGACTTCTAACGATAGCATTGTTAATAAACCCATCTTACAAGCCACCGCGCTATCACAAGACCCTATTGTTGACGGCGATATTATCAATGAGCCTTTATGGCAAGAAATTGCCCCAGTCACAGACTTGATCCAGATTAAACCCAACTATGGTGCTCCTGCGAGCGAAAAAACAGAAATTAGAATTGCCTACAGTAAATCTACCTTTTATGTAGCGGTAGTGTGTTACGATTCAGATCCTGATCGCATCGTAGTTTCGGATTCTCGCCGAGATGCAGATCTAAACGACGAAGACAGTTTTTTGTTTATCATCGATACTTATTTTGACCAACAAAATGGTTTTCTCTTCGGAACCAATGCCCAAGGCATGGAATACGACGCTCAAATCGATAACGAGGGAAAAGGAAATTTTAATACCAATCGCCAGCAAGGTGGTGTTATTGGCGGAACCAACCTTAATTGGGATGCCACCTGGAAGGTTAAATCTCAAATTGGTGATTATGGTTGGAGCGCAGAGTTTGCAATTCCCCTAAGATCGCTTCGATTTGCAGAAGGCGATAATAAAACCTGGGGTTTAAACTTTAGAAGAAATATCGCTAAAAATACAGAAACGGCCTATTGGACTTCGCTCCCATTGGGTTTTGATATGAAGCGTTTGTCGCTTGCTGGTAAATTAGAAAACTTAAATCTAAAGTCGCCTAAAAACCTGAAGGTTATCCCTTATGTGTTGGGACAGGTAATCAATAACGACGCTCTTGACCCTAGCGAAACCGACACCAATTTTGAAGCTGGAGTAGACGTTAAATACAGTATAACTCCTAGTCTTACCCTGGACCTTACCTATAACACAGACTTTGCTCAGGTAGAAGTAGATGATCAGCAAATTAACCTAGATCGTTTTAATCTTTTCTTTCCAGAAAAACGCGCTTTCTTTTTAGAGAATGCGGGTCAGTTTACGGTTGGAAGTCCTGGAGAAGTTGATTTGTTTTTTAGCCGCAGAATTGGGATCGGTAACGACGGCTCATTGGTGCCAATTATTGGTGGTGGTAGAGTTTCTGGAAAAATTAACCAGACCAATGTAGGGCTGCTTACTATGTTTACAGAAGATGTGCCAGAAGCCGGAATAGATAAAAACAACTTTTCTGTGATACGCGTAAATCACGACTTCCAAGGAAGTAGGTCGTCACTAGGAGGCGTCTTTATTAGCAGAGACGGCTTAGGCGATATGATGGGCGATTACAACCGTACGTATGCATTGGACGGTCGCTGGGGACTTGGTAAAAAAGCGCAGATATCTGGATTTGCAGCAAAAACTACCACTCCTGGAATCGATTCAGACGATCATGCCTTTAAAATTAATGCCAACTACAACTGGAATGGCTGGAATCTAAACGCTGGGTATACAGAGGTGGCAGACGGATTTAATCCCGAAGTTGGATTTTTACAACGCTCAGGTTTTAGAAAACCAGAACTTTTGGTCTTTAAGGCGCATCGTTTTAAAGATGCGGGCAATTTGTTAGAGATTCGCCCTCACACCTCTTATAGAGGCTACTGGAACTTTAACGACCAACAGATAACGGGCTTCTTACACATAGATAACCATTGGGTGTTTAAGAGCGGTTTTGAGATACATACAGGAATAAACCTAACCCAAGAGCGCGTGTTGACCGATTTTAATATTGGCGATGTCAATGTGCCTGTAGGAAATTATAAAAACGAAGAGATGCAATTGGTGGTAATTACCAACCCTAATAATGCGCTTTCGTTTGATACTCGAACCATTATCGGAGGTTATTTTAATGGCGACCGTATTGCAAATAGCGGAACCCTGCGTTACCGCATCGGCGATAAATTTAATACTAGTCTTCGATTTAGTCATAATATTATAGACCTCCCTACGGGGGATTTGACCGCTTTTGTTAGTGGCTTGCGTTTGGCCTATTCGTTTACACCTCGTATGTTTTTACAAAGCTTGATACAGCATAATAATGTGTCTAATATAACCTCTGCCAATCTTAGATTTGGTTGGCTGCAAAACGCTAATACAGGGCTTTTTGTGGTGGTCAATTTGGTAAAAGACGAAGACCTCTTAGACTTAATAAACAACCAAACGGTGACTGTAAAATACACCCACCGTTTTGATTTGTTGAATTAGATTAAATCGTTACTGCTTTATAGGCAAGCTTATATTAGAAGGATACTTTTTAGAGTGATGCACTTTATTAATTGCAACCACCCCTTCTGATTCGTCGTAATTGTTTCCGCCAGTATTTAGATTTCTGGCAAAACGAGGAAAATTACTGCTCGATACTTCGATTCTAATACTATGTCCCTTTTTAAACAAATTGCTAGTTGCCATGGGGGTTAAGTCAACTTTGTAAACTTCACCTTTTTGCATAAAAACCTCTTTGTCGTAGCCCTCTCTATAGCGAACTCGCTGAATTGTTTCATCTAGGTTATAGGCAGTTCCGTCAGGGTATACATCGATGAGTTTAATCGTAAAATCGGTGTCTTTAGCACTAGAAGAAACGTATAGCGTAGCTTCTATAAATCCGGTTACTTCTGTATCCTTGTCTAAAACATCTGTGGTATACACTAAGATATCATCTCGCTCTTCCATCCCAGACTGATCAAAGGCGCCGCCCGTTACCGCATTCCCAGTACAGCAAACGTTTCCGCCATAGCTGGTCACAGGATTCATAGGGTCATAGGTAAAAACATCTGGATTGTCTTTTCCAGCTTTTTTAGTCGATAGCCTACCATCACCATTTAGCGTATTAGCCTTGCCTCCACTGTTTAAATAATAGGTAACCATTTTAGAACTGGCTGGAGGCCATTGTGCTGCCGCCTGCCATTTATTGCTACCCATGGTGTAGTATTGAACACGAGGTGTTTTGGCTTTAAAATCGTTAGTTTCTCCTTTGAGCCACAGATCCCACCAAGAAAAAATCTGTTCGGAATAATTGAGTCTGGCATCGCCCACAGAACGATCGCCAACCATAGTGTTTTCTGTCGCACGAGTAAAACGGCAATGCAGTGTAGGTGCAATGACCATATATTGATTGTCGCGTATTTCTGGATCTTTGGAATTATTTCTAACATGATTAAACAGCGCTAGATTGGGCGTAATAGAAACGTCGTACCATGAGGCAAACCAAAAGCTGGGCACCCCGATTTCCATATCGTCATGATATAACCCGCCGGTAAACCAATCTGGATCGTTTGGCTTACGACGTACCATTTTGTCAAAGATTTCGCGCTTACCACTTATATTTTGAATAATATCTTGAATAGGTAAATGTCCAAGGGCTTCTTTCATATCGATGGGCGGATTCTCTGGTGCCAAATCATAAAATCGCGAGATTCTGATTAGATCTTCTTGGGTTGCCCCCTCAGGTATTCTAGGTTTAAATTTATCGTGCTCTACCCCATACAACCAAGAAAAAAACAAAAGCTGTTCTACCCCACCGCGATACCAGTTTCCTTGCTCCATAATATCACCAACACGTCCTACGCCCGCACCATATGCCTGGGGTACCATAGCGAAATGTGCTGGGTGGTCTAAGGCTGCCACTGCCATTTGCCATTCTGCTGTAGAAGAACATCCATAAGTACCAATGCGTCCGTTAGACCAAGCTTGATCTTTCATCCACGAAAAAGCATCGTAACCATCGGTTAGAGGGACTCCTAATATATCCCACTCTCCTTCTGAATAATAGCGTCCTCGCTCATTTTGAACCACATAGGCATAACCTTTTTGTACCATGGTCAACGCAAACTGCGCTGTTCTTGTGCGTTGTTCGCCATCTCCCCAAGAATTAAAATTATACGGAGTTCGCGAAAAAATAATGGGCACTGGTTCTTCTGTTTTAGGCCTGTAAATATCGGTAGCCAATCGAACTCCATCGCGCATAGGCATCATTACCTTTTGTTCTACGATGGCAATTTTCTCTAATTCGGCAAAAACGTCTTGTTCTTGGGCAATAGTGTTTGTTCCGCAGAAAACAAAAAATAAAAGTACTGCGAAGGAATAGAAACTTGATTTCATGAAGGTTGGTTGTTAGTGAAGCTTAAAAGTACCTAAAATTTTGCTGTTCCAATTAATCAAATAACTTTTATGAATCTTCACCTAGTGTCGTGCAAGCACTACCAATACCAGTGTATCCATTGCCATTGTTACAATTGGTTGGTGGCTTAGACCCATCTTTACAACCGGCCGCAAACCACCAGCCTGTATACATTTCGTCGAATCGTACAAAGGCTATGCGATCTCCTAGCCCCGAAGGGTCTTCTGCTCCAGCACTTAAAAATACTCTTAAAAATGCGCCATTCGCCGGTGCTGCCACCGCTACGCTTTTACCAACTGGAACTACAACGGCTTGTGTAATTTTTTTGGTTTCGATGTTGTATAGGTCTGCTCCCTGATGAATAAATACCAAGGATTGCCCTGCATATTGACAGCTCACATTATTGGCGTTATAAAAACGGCCTTCTACCCAACCATCCGGAATCCCTTTCTGCTTTTCTTTATCTTTCTGGGCATCGGTAATACCGGTTTCGTCAATTTGATCTAGAGGGGTATTATCGTCTGCGTCTAAAACAAATTCGCCCTCTTCGTCATTAAATTCAAATCGCAGAACTTTGGCTGTATTCGCAGGCCAAGTCACGCCTTTTTTAGTTTCTATATAACTCCCAACATTAACTTCTACGCTATAACTAACAGGCGCTTCCATCTTTAAGGCTACCTGCCCAAACGCTCTGTCACTTGCTGCATTTGCTGGCCTATTTTCTGGCGTGATGGTATATGCAAAATCTTGCGGTTGGTCCTGCTGATTCACAACTTGTACAAACAGATTTGGCTTATCTGGTGTGGTGGTCTTGGTTTCGCAAGAAGTAAAACTCAAAAAAAGGAAAGACGTAATTAGGATAGTAGCTCTAAGCAAATAACGATTTAACATATTGAGGATGAATTGTTTGGTTTGTACACTTTAAAGTTATGAAAATCATTAAAACAGCTACTTACTTTACTGCAAAAAAAAGCCCAACAAAATGTTGGGCTTTCATTAAAAAAATAAATAACTATATGTTAAACGACTTTTACGTTTATCGCGTTAAGTCCTTTTTTTCCTTCTGTTAAGTCAAATTCTACTTCATCGCCTTCTCTAATCTCATCGACTAGTCCAGAAATGTGTACAAAATGTTCTTTGTTCGAACCTTCTTCTACTATAAAACCAAAGCCTTTAGTATCGTTGAAGAATTTTACTGTTCCTTTACTCATTGTAAATAATTTAAATAATAATTATTTGACAAGAATCAATAACAATGCCAAGAATTAGTCTTCCCAGCCCCAAGGAGCTTCTGGTGTTTCTATGGGTTTGGTAAGGTCCATAGTGACTTTAAAAATACGATCGGTTCCTAGACGCTTTAAGTTATAGGTAAAGGTGGTTTCGTCTATGGTTATCCACCACACATTGGTTGCCGCAGCCGGAATCATTTTTTGAGTATGTTCGTTCGCTGGAAAGAATTGAATGCCAGCCTTACCAGAATTGGTGGTAGTTCCACCGTAAAAATTGATATCGTCTTCACTCCCATCTTTGTGCCTATGATCGTGTTCTAAAGTAATGCGGTCGTCTTTATAAGTGAGGATCCAGGTTCTGGATTTATCGTCACCAACAAAAAACGGAATCTTAATTACATTGTCTTCACAAGATCGAACATGCATTACGAGGCGTTTACCTCCAAAGGCTTGGTCTTCTTCTGGCAATACCAAAGTACCTTCATAAGCCTTGCCACAATGGGCTTCTAAATTATTAAAGAATGTTTGAGCAGGGGTCTTGTCTTGAGCGATAGCGGTAATCCCAAGACAAAAACACAACGATATAGAAAGAATTAATTTTGTGCGCATAAAAAATATTTGAACCCAAGATACAGTTTAAATAACGAACCTTATCTTTACTTAAAATAGTCGTTATGATATTAGCCGTAGGTATGTGGCAAGCCATAATCATTGGTGTTTTAATTTTTGGAATCCTGTTTTTGTCCTTCCTGATTAATTTTATCAAAAAGCAAAAAGGCAAAAAACAATAGGTTAGGTTTTACCTATCTGCTTAATTTTTAGTGTTTTCTGCTTGTTTTTAGGCAGAATTTTCGTACATTTATAGAACCTCACAGTTCTACCTTTATCGTTGATTCAACGAGTTTTCTTTTCCCTTAAATGTTTGTGTAATGCATTGTTGCGAGCGTCGCAATGATTTTGATAACACTAAATAAGGCGTATGAAGAAATTATTACTCAAAATTAAATCCCGCTTATTTGATAATTGGGATCGCAAAAAACGACACTTTAGCCTTAAACTCGATGAGTTCGCAAGAGCTAGTAGCTATGCCATTCATAGGTAATAAGAGTAAAGTGTTTAAAAGGGTATCGGTCATTAATTGATTGATACCCTTTTTGTTTTCTATATACTTGGTTATTTTACAAATATCCTCTTAACGGTAGAAGCCGTCGCCGTTTGTAACCTAATAAAATACAACCCGCTATTCAGCAAACTCAAATCGTAGCTCTCGCGCTGATTAAACGCACTTACATCTAACTGTAAAACTTGTTTGCCTAATACATCGTACAATCGGGCACCTGTTAAAGGGTCTACTCCAGTATAGTTTATGATAAGCGATTCTAATACAGGATTTGGATACACGCTAAACTGCTGTCCCAATACATTATCTTCTAAATTTAAAACGGCCCCATAAAGCTGAACCTCTGCCAGTTGCATACTCGCAATACCAGTTCCTCCAGAAGGATCGCAAGCGTTGGTAAAATTAACCTGATACCACTGAAAATCTATCCCGTTGTCAAATTCGAAGGTTCTAGAAAAGAATCTATCTGGGATACAATCGATTACTCCAGAGTCGATAGGCACAAAAGTACTGCCATCATTAGACCCCATGATTTCCCAGTTCATAGGATCGCGCACTGGAAAATCGTTAGCGGTAACGACTTCTATCGAGGTAACGATAGCAGAAATTCCACCTAGGTCTACAATAAATCCCATGCCATCGTCAAGCGCGAAATCTAAAAACTTTGTTGCGGTGCTTCCATCGATTATTTTATCTACCTCTTCCCCTACTGGTGAATCTACTACACCAATAGCCGTGATGTCCATGGTAGGGTTAAAAATTGGGTCTTGGGCGGTCATTAATGTACAGCTCATGAAAGCTATAACTAGTAGTAATGATTTCATATTCGTTTGGTTTAGTTGTACTTAAAGGTAATAAATGGATTAATACCTTTTAAAAAACGTTAAAATGATTCTGCTTTTTTATGTTTCTGTAAAGAAGTCATACTTTTAGATCACTTCAACCAAACCTTAAAAAATGAAAAAATTACTTTTTGCCAGTGTTTTAAGCCTGTTCTGCCTCACTGTAGGATACGCTCAAGACAAAGATCCCATTGTGGAATCTATGATTAAAGAAGCCAACGATAATTCGCAATTAGAAGCTTTGGGTCACGAACTGATGGATTATATCGGGCCGAGACTCGTAGGAACCCCTCAAATGAAGCAGGCTCACGACTGGGCTGTTGCCAAATATAAATCTTGGGGAATCGAGGCCTCCAACGAAGCCTGGGGGGTATGGCGTGGTTGGGAACGCGGCATTACCCACATAGACATGGTTTCGCCAAGGGTTCAGAGTTTACGAGGAACCCAACTCGCCTGGAATCCTAGTACCTCTAAAGAAGGTGTAACCGCAGAAGCAGTTGTTTTACCTATGGTCAAGGATTCGTTGGCATTTGCAAATTGGCTGCCAAGCGTAAAAGGAAAGATTGTGCTAATTAGTATGCATCAACCTACGGGAAGACCCGACTATAACTGGGAAGAGTTTGCCACAGAAAAATCTTTCGAAAAAATGAAAACCGATCGCGATGCACAGCAAACCGAGTGGAGAGAAAACTTTCAACGTATGGGATATAATTCTAGGACAGTGATAAAAGCATTAGAAGATGCTGGCGCTGTGGGTATTGTATCTTCTAACTGGTCTAGAGGCTTTGGAGTAAATAAAATTTTTAGCGCCAGAACCAAGGCGATTCCAACAGTAGATTTAGAACTTGAAGACTACGGAATGCTGTATCGTCTTGCCGAATCTGGTAAAAAACCCACAATGAATATTGTGGCGATATCAAAAGAACTGGGCGAAGTACCTACGTTCAATACCATTGGAATGATTAAAGGATCTGAGTTACCGGATGAGTATGTGATTCTTTCTGCACACTTTGACTCTTGGGATGGCGGAACCGGCGCTACTGATAATGGCACGGGAACCCTAGTCATGATGGAGGCCATGCGTCTTTTAAAGAAATACTATCCAAATCCTAAGCGAACCATACTCGTTGGGCATTGGGGAAGCGAAGAACAAGGCTTAAATGGGTCGAGAGCCTTTGTAGAGGACAACCCAAAAATAGTTGCAGGAACTCAGGCTTTGTTTAACCAAGACAACGGAACAGGCCGCGTAGTGCGTCTTTCTGGTGGTGGATTTTTACATGCCTACGACTTTTTAAGCGATTGGCTGCGAGCAGTTCCGTCAGAAATAAGAAACGAGATAGAAACCAGTTTTCCTGGCACTCCGGCCAGAGGGGGTTCTGACTATGCTTCTTTTCAGGCTGCCGGTGCTCCAGGGTTTAGTTTAAGTTCGCTTAACTGGTCCTATTGGAACTATACATGGCATACCAATCGTGACACTTATGACAAAATCATCTTTGACGATGTAAGAAACAACGCCATTCTTACCGCCATTTTAGCATATAAGGCTAGTGAAGACGACGAAAAAACCTCTCGCACCAAAGCCACCATGCCATTTGATGCGCGTACAGGCAAACCAAGGGTATGGCCATCGCCACGCAGTCCTAATAGACGAGGCGGTCTGGATTAATCATACCTACTAGTCTAAATAATAACAGCCTATTGGAAATGACCGATAGGCTGTTTTAGTTTTAGATATTAGCATTGCACTGTAACTAGAGCGAAACAATCCAATCTTCTGGCGGAATCGCAACAGGAGCGTCAAGTTTAACCCGTTTTAAGAAATCATTAGAAAAGACTTCTGCCATAGCTGGCGACAATAAATCGGTTCTAAATTTCATCCAGGTTTGCGCATCTGCGCCAAACATATGGTCGACCAAGCCTGGGTAATCCCAGTCTGCATTTTTACCCCAATGTAACGTAAATGGAATATTGTTTTTCTTTAAAGCTTCGATCACATGTGTGCCATATTCCTGTAAACTTAGGAGTTTACGCGTCTTTTTCCATTGTATTCCGTCAATCTCTAACATGCAAGTAATCGGGAACTTTGCAAACGAGATTGTTGCCTCGCTTTGTTTGATAAATCGCATGGCGAATATCCCTGGAATAGGGCCTTCTTTAAGGGTAACGTCTGTCAATACTTTAAGCGCTTTTTTGGTGTCTTTATGATCGATTCCAACAGAAACAGCAAAAGCAGGACCTTTGTATTGGGCATCCCAGAATGTTTCATACAAAGTACCTATGCTTACCTCATTTACTGCAGGTAAGATGCTTTTTTCTAGACGTTTAATAAAAAACGGAATGGATTTAGGCCACTTTTGGCTAATCTTAATCAGCAAATTAATCAGGTCGTTATAAATTGAACCTTCTATGGTGGTAAAAGGGTCGGGATACGGCGTTACATATGGCTTTTTGTACATCGCTTCGACCACATATTCGGAGTCATTGTTATATGGATTAAAAAACACCTTGTAGTGGTACGGTCGTAGCGGTTTTCCTTGGGCATCTACCTCGGTGTCTATTTTAAAACTAGAATTTTCAAAATCCATAGTGGTGGCAAGCTTCATGGCCACATTCTTATCAATTTTACGTACATACCGTTTAAGCAAAAACTTAGGTTCGGCTTCTATAACGATTCCATGAATAAAACCATAGCTCCCTAAACTAACTAAAGCAGCATTAAACAAGCCATCATTTCGCACCACCTTTGCGCCTATTTTTGCAGCATATGCGTCGTTTAACGCAGGTTTACTGTGTCTTTCTATGTAAATTACATCTTCTGGATTGGGCCCCGTTATTAAATTAAGCCCTACAACATAATCTTGCACAGACCCAAAATCTAAGGCTGAACCATGAACCCCCGTACTTATACAGCCCGCTATGGTTTGCCCGTTACTGGCACCACTGGCCTTTAAAGACATACCATTACCTTCTAAAACCTGTGATATCTGCTTTACCGTACAACCGCATTGAAACATAAACAAATGCTTTGCATCATAGTTGCTATTAGCGTGTATATCAGTTGTTTGTATAGGAAGTTCGAGCACCATATGACGGTTAAAGTGCATACTGTCTTTTTGATGCGCTATGGGAGACATAGACCATCGGGCACCCATAGCTCGAAACCCAGTTTTGGTATCTGCTGCTACCTGTAATAGGCGTCTAACTTCGTTTGCGGTGTCTTTATAGCGCTCAAAGTTATCTGTAATGTCGTTGCTACCCGCGTTGTTAGTTATATACAATTGCTTTAATGGCCACACTCCGTTTTCGTGTAGGGTGGTCCATGTTGTTTTTGGATAAGTAGTAGTTGTAGCCATAATTATAAATCTTGCATGCAAACGTATCTAAGCTTTACTCTTCGGCGAGAACCAAAGGTGACAAAAGACCATAAGGCACTGCCAAAGCTCTGTTTAAATTCTACCGCAAAGAGCTTCCCGCTCTCGCAACCATCTCGAGACACCTTAATCAAATCGGTCGCCACAGTTGCTCCGCGGAGTACTGTATCTACTTCTACGGTATATTTATCTCTAAAAAAATCTTTATAATCATTCATATCAGGATTAGGAACACCATGTGTACTTGTTAAGATTACAGAAGTACCACAACTAAAGAGCATAAAGGTTAATAAGATGGTTATAAACAGGCGTAATTTTTTCATGATTGTAGGTATTAAGAAGTCAACAAACAACTTTTAATCAAACAGATGTAGTTGGCAATAGACTCATTACTAAAGTATTAAATAGGTAAACGCCCACGACATAGACATTGAGTTTCAGGAAAAATCCTGTATGCTACCATGGTTACAGTTGAGACATTAAATAGTACAGTTGAGTTTGTTTTTTATGTGTGTCCAATACAGAACGATTAGTTTTACACCCATGGAAAACTTGATACATAGCCCTACGGGGGGCGTTCATTTGGTAGCAGCCATTCTGGCGATGGTCTTTGGAACCGCTATTTTATTTATGGCAAAGGGCACCAAAAAACACAAACAAGTAGGGTATGGTTATGTGATAAGCATGTTCATTATGCTTGGCACCTCGTTTTTTATGTATGGGCTTTTTGGCGGATTCGGAATCTTTCACATCGCTTCTATCGCTAGTTCTATTACCATGCTGGGCGGAATGGTACCTATCTGGCGCAAAAAACCTGTTAAGTCGTATCGGAGCTTTCACTTTTCGTTTATGTATTGGTCTGTAATTGGACTTTATGCCGCCTTTTTTTCGGAGGTATTTACCAGAGTACCCGCAGCCCCTTTCTTTGGGATGGTCGGAATTTCGACCTTCGTTACCTGCGGAATTGGTGCCTATGTATTCAAGCGTAAAAAGGCGCAATGGCAAAAAGCATTTGGTGAATAAAATAAAGCTAGAAATCAATTAGTGGCTGTTATTTTTTTGTATCATTACCCATGGATTTTTTTGTTATTACCACCCTACTCATTTTCTTAGCAGCCGTCTTTGGATACATCAATGTTAAATTCCTTAAAATGCCCAACACCATTGGGCTCATGCTTATCACTATCGTCTTTACGCTGGCGATTTTTGCGATAAGTCTGGTAGACGATACCCTGCTCGATGCCGAGCGATATATAATTACCCATATAGATTTTAAAGCTCTGCTTTTAGACGGAATGCTAAGTTTTATGCTCTTTGCTGGAGCCTTGCATACCAACTTTAGACAGTTGCATATTCATAGAGGGCCTGTGTTAGCATTTTCTACCTTGGGGGTATTGGTTTCTACTTTTTTGGTAGGAACCGTGATGTACTATGTGTTACCTCTTTTTGGGCAAGACGTGGCATACATTTATTGCTTGCTGTTTGGTTCGTTGATCTCCCCTACCGATCCTATTGCCGTGCTTGGTATCTTGAAAAAGGCAAATGTTCCTAAAAAGTTAGAAGCCAAAATCGTAGGAGAATCTCTCTTTAACGATGGTGTGGGTGTTGTGATCTTTCTAACGATATATCAAATTGCAGACGCTGGTGTAGATGCTTTCGATATAGGTCACACGACGCAGCTCTTTGCAACAGAAGTGCTGGGAGGATTAGCCTTAGGTTTGGTTTTAGGATACGCTGCCTATCGTTTAATGAAGTCTATAGACGATTATCAAATAGAAATCATCATTACACTAGCCGCCGTCATGGGCGGAACCGTTATTGCACAATATTTGCATCTCTCTGCACCTTTGGCTATGGTGACGGCTGGTTTGGTTGTTGGGAACGATAGAGTGCGTCAGAGCGCGATGAGCGAACTTACAGAAGAATACGTAGACAAGTTCTGGGAACTGGTCGATATGCTCTTAAATACCGTTTTATTTGTTCTTATCGGAATGGAAATCGTAGTACTCACCTTAGACCAGCGATATATTACAGCTGGTTTGCTAGCCGTGCCTATTGTTTTGGCCTGTCGATACGCTTCCCTCCTATTGCCCATTAACTTCTTTAAACGCAAGCTGGATTTTGTACCCAAAACCAATACGATTATGACTTGGGGTGGCTTACGTGGCGGAATCTCCATCGCGCTCGCATTAGGCTTAACCAGTGAGATGTATCGCGATTTGTTTTTGGTAATCACATACATCATCGTCGTCTTCTCAATTTTGGTTCAAGGGCTTACCGTTGGGAAGCTGGTCAAGCGGTTTAGTGCGGAATAACTAACTAGATTTTTTAAACTTTCTAATAATCAATCGGTTCGATTTATCGTACGAAAAGTAACTGCTCATCCAATTGATTCCAACGATGAGTCTGTTTCTAAATCCGCTTATAGACATTAAATGCACGGTAGACCAAATAAACCAAGCAAAATATCCTTTAAAGTGAAACTTGTTTAAATCGGCGACCGCTTTTTTCATTCCAATAGTAGCCAAAGAGCCTTTATCGTTGTATTTAAAGGGTTTAGTTGAATTTTTAATGATGTTTTTGGCCAAATGTGCTCCTTGCTGAATCGCGGTTTGTGCCACCATCGGGTGTCCTTTTGGAAAGGCTTCTGTGTTCATGAGTGCAACATCGCCTATGGCATAAATGTTTGTTAGGCCCTTTACTTGGTTGATCGCGTCTACGGCGATTCGATTGCCAGCCACTATGTACTGCGAATCTATTCCGCTAGGAAATTGGCCCTTAACACCCGCAGTCCAGAGTAACGTCTTTGCTTTAATCGATTCCTTTCCAGACAAGCCGACTATAGTTCCGTCGTAGGACGTAACCTGCGTATTGAGCATCACATTTATACCAAGATTGTGTAGGTAGTCTAAAGACTCTTTTTGTGATTTTTCACTCATGGCACCTAATAATCGCCCACTTGCCTCGATTAAATAAATTTGCAATTTATCCTGTGGTACATCTGGGTAGTCCTTTTTAAAGACATAACGTTTAAACTCTGCCAAGGCTCCCGCCATTTCGATTCCGGCAGGCCCTCCTCCTACTATAACCACATTGAGCAAGGGAGTAATGTCTTTAGAATCTATTGGGCTTGTCACGGCTTGTTCCATATTCTGCAATAAATGACTCCTAATATCCAGCGATTCTTGTATGTCTTTTAAACCGAGGCTATGTTGTTCTACATCTTTTAGACCGTAAAAATTATTGGTGCTCCCTGTAGCGATAACTAAATGATCATAACTAATCTCGCCTATGGTCGTATGCACGGTCTTTTCTGCGGAATTGATTTGAGTGACTTCGCCCATTCTAAAGCTCAAATTATCATACTGCTGAAACATCTTGCGTATGGCAAACACTATGGAGTCTGGTTCTAAACCACTGGTAGCAACCTGATAAAACAAAGGGGGAAACTGATGAAAGTTATTCTTGTCTAAAAGAATGATTTGGTAAGGCTTGTTTTTAAACTTTTTGATAAAATGAATGCCAGCAAAACCGGCACCTATGACAACTATTCTGGGATGTTTAGAATCTGGAACCGTAATCTTCATGAGCGTCTAACTATTTAATGCTTTAGAAATTTGTTTTTTTAGGCTGGGTAAGACCTCTTCTTTAAACCATGGGTTTTTGGCCTGCCAAATATTATTTCGCGGTGACGGATGTGGTAAAACGAAATAGTCCGGCAAGTACGTTTTGAAGTCTTTTACCCTCGCTGTCAATGTCTTGTTTTGGTCGGACTTTAGATAATATCCTTGCGCATAACCCCCAATTAAAACAATCAACTTGACACGCTGGATTTGTTGTAATATTTGTGGGTGCCAAAGCGGGGCACATTCCTTTCTTGGAGGTAAGTCGCCAGAGCTGCCAGTGCCAGGAAAACAAAAGCCCATCGGAATGAGCGCAAAGTTGTTCGCATCGTAGAAGCAATCAGGTGAAACACCCATCCAGGCACGTAGGTTTTGACCGCTTTTATCGTCCCAAGGAATGCCAGTGTTGTGCACAATTCTGCCAGGGGCTTGACCAACAATGAGCACTTTGCTCTCTGTATTAAAAGACACTACAGGTTTGGGAGAATGATCAAAAAAAGAGGCGCAGACCGTACAGGTAGAAATCTGGTGTTTTAAAGCTGTCATCAGGTCTTTGAATTGTGTAGTAAAAATACGAAATATTCGGTTATTTATGTAGGGCAGAAAACGAAAAAAAGGCCGTGTCTATGAGCGCAAGACACGGCCAGAAAAAGCAATGCTAAACTTAATTATGCGTCTTGCTTAGCTTCTTCCAATTGGTATTGGCGGTCGCCATTAATTTGCTATGGTTTTTCTCGTTTAACCATAGTTGCTGAGCATCCAGTTCAAGATTGTATAAATACAAAAAGTATTTCCCATCTTTTACAATAAACTTGTTTGGGTCTGGTCTAAATTTTGCTCCAGCATACACTCCAAAGGCGCAAAAACCGCCATAAGCTGGCATATAACGCTCTGGATTTTTCTTAAAGGTGTTCACTTGCTCTTGAGAGGTAAAATAGTAGACTACCTTTTTATGTTCTGCTTTATATTGTTTTACCCCTCGTTGAGCAATCCCTAAGTCTAAATACGATACAGGGCTATAGCCTTGTAAGGCGATATTGCTGTTATCTATGTTATTGGCTTTGTTGTCTTGTGCGCTCATAAAGTTGAGGCTTAAGACAGCGACTAGCATTAGTAAATTCTTGATCGTTTTCATTTTTTGTTCTTTTTAAAATTTATTAATTATTGTGCGTTAAAGTAGGCTTCCTCGATTACCTCTCCTTTGTCGTTCCAAATACGACGAATGATTTCGTGCCAGTAAATGGCAGAACCGTCGCTCATGGCGAAGTCAAAAGTAAATTCAGAAGCAGAAACGTTTCCGTCTACGATAGTGTGATGGTGAGTAATTCCGTTCACAGCGGCGATAGCCCCAGCGAAACTTTCCATTTTTGCAACCATTTGGTCTTTTCCAGTAGTTGCTTGTCCTCCGTAATCCGAGGTGTTGGCATCGCTGCAAAAGAAGTCTTTTACAGCATTTACGATATCGCCTTTGGCTACCATGCTATCTAATTTTACAGCCTGTTCTTTAATATTCATTGTTACAGTTTTTGATTAAACATTGTTTTAATTACAATGCAAAATTGCCACAATGACCATTGTATTAGGCTACAAAAAGGTCGTTAAGAATGGTACTTTAGATTAAGAATGCAGTTGGCGATTGCCCTGTGTAGTGTTTCATAAAGGCAGAGAAATGATTGGCCTCTTCAAAGCCATGTCTATACGCTACCTCTTTTACCAATGCTCCATTAGACAACATCTTTTTAGAAGAACACACTAGTTTTTCTTTAATGATAGAAGAAATAGATTGATCGATTTTGTCTTTTACTTTTTTTGAAAGGGCTTTGGTCGTTAGATGCATTTTGTCTGCATAAAAATCGACCTTGTGCTGTTGCTTAAAATGCGCTTCTATAAGTGCCAATAAATCTGTCATGAACATGTCCCGGCCTTGATAATCAAAGAGTTCTCTAAAGACTTTAGGGCTTTTGCCTACCCATTTTTTAAACACTCTATTAAAATATGCGGGGTCTTTAAAGCCTAGATCAAAAGCGATTTCTTTGATACTTTTAGAGGTTAAAGCCACCTCTTTTCTGCTTTCCAACGATTTTTTTTGCTGCAATAAACCATTTATGGTTATGCCTACCTTGTCTTTAAGAACATGCGATACTTCTTTTATCTGAGCAGAAGAATCCATAAAAATATCGTTCGCTTTCGTAACGGCAGTGTAACGCTGGTCGATAGTTTCTTTTAGATCGAATATCATAGAATACTCATCTCTCGAAGCATTAAAAGGGTTCTGGTAAAACCATTGCTCCGTACTAGCTGTAATTAATGTATTTGAATCTACTTCTTGCTTTGGAGTCAAGTTAGATAGTAAATAATGATCGCTTTGTTTGAGGTCGATATGTCCTACTGCGACAAGATGACTAAAAAGTACTCTTGCCTCTTTGCTAGTCGCTTGCTGAGCGTCTTCGAGATTAAATTTAACCACCTTAAAATCTGCCGACAAAAACTTGATATACTGGCCTTTAGAAAGGTAAATGCCTTTTTTTTGCCAATCGTGATATACTTTAAAGTCTACTTCTATCATGCCTTCGCCTTGTTCAATAACAAACAAGCACTTTTGATCGATTACATAGACCTTGTCGAGTGTAGGATAAAATAATTCGCGCATACGTTTGATTTCTCCTACTTGGTCGAACAGAAAAACAATTCTTAACACAAAAAAAGAGCAGACTCTCATCTGCTCTTTTTACAAGTCAAAAGCTCCCCAACTAGTAACTTGATTGTCTATATAAAAATAACAATCAATCGGTTAAATAAAATACGTGTTTTTACTTGTTTTTGCTGAGCAACTTAAATAATCTAAGTGCGTTAGCAATAGGCAATGCATAACAAATATGGTTCTTTTTTGCAAAGACCAAAGCAACCATATATCTATTGGGATGGCTCAGCACCAAACTTCCAGAATCGCCTTCTTGGTTAAAATCTTTACCCTGAAGACCTTCTATTTTAATAATATTTTTAAAGAAATAAGTCTGACCATTAAAATCCACCTTATCGTAGGCATTCACTGCGGTTATCACCCCAGTAGTATCCTTAGAAGCGAAGCCCTTTTTGGTAACTCTCAAATTTACTCTAGCTCCTAATGGTTTCATAGACTTTGGCTTGGCAGGCTTCCAAGCCGGTTTATGGCCCGAAGCGACTTCGAAAATTCCGGCATCTACACGATTGACACTGGGTGGCTTTTTAAGGTTATAAAAACGAACCAATGTGCCAGCGTTTATATTTGGAGCGCAAATTATTTTGTCTTTTTTTCTCCCTCTTCCATAATCGGCAAGCACATGAGCATTAGACAGACCATAGAACTTACCGCTATTCTTAAAATACCCAGCAATAGTGCCCCATTTATTAGATCTAAAGTTCTTTACTCCTTTCCCGTTAAGCAATGTAAATGTAAATTCTGCGGCCCCTTCTTCATGCCTTACTATAAGCGGCACGCCTTTAAAGTATGGCCCGACAATTTCTTTGACTGCATCCACATTTTTCTCGTCACTTGTTATAACCACCGCGCTGCGAACGCCGTCGTTGTGCTCTAAATGAGTAGATTGAATTTTAAGGTGATCAAACTCTGGATTAAACAACACCGTCGTAGCGAAATTGTCTATCAATTTTTTAATTTTTTGATGCTCAGTCATTGTTACGGGTATTTAATGTTTTTGAATTGAGTGGGTATTTATTATCGCTAGCCGAGAGTGTAAAGACATTGAGGTCGACCGATAGAAAAGCACCCACTTGAAATGCATTGGCCTGAAGTTGGGCCGTTTGGTCGGTAGAAATGGTTCTTAATTCTGGTAAGTATTTTGCTCCTAACCCAATCGTTATAGGACTATTGGTAATGTGCAAGGTGATAAAACCTCCTGGTGATAATACTTGTTTAAAACCAATTTCTGGGTTTTCGTTTAAGGCGGCATTATCGTTATTCAGGCTGTAATTTAAAACTGCTCCTAGGTCTAATACCTGAACAAAAAGTCCAACAGCCCCTATGGGCTTCCAGTTAGTACCTACCGCCCATTCCACACCAATTGGTAAGGTAGCACTTGCATAAGCTCCAGAAGTCGATTCTTGCCCACTTGCTTTTACCGATTCAAAACCTGCAGCGGCTCCTGGATAAAAACTAAGCGTCGTAGAGAAATAACTTTTCTGTTTAATTATATATCCACCTGTTTGATTCGCCACAGACTCCAGCGCCTGTTTAATGTCGTCACTAGATTTAGCTAAAATTATCGTAGCCATTAGTTTACCGTATTTATTTACAGCTTCACTTGTAGTCTGTAGCTTTTGAAGTTTTTCTGAAGCCACTTCTGAGCTGATAATTTTAATATCACTGGCATTAAACTCAAACAGCTTTTGGAGTTTTTCTTTGATACCATCGATGGTTATGGTTTCATCCTTTGAAAAACTGGTTTTCATACCCTCTAACTTTGATATAATCAAGGTTTTAGATTCGGGATAATCCTTTAATTTATTAGACACCGTATTCTCCATCAAAACAAAAGCAGTATTCACTGCGTCTTCACTATTAACGTCTAAGTCATTAACTAAATCGACGATATCTTTTGCTTTTAAAACACCATTTAACTTGTCTTTTGCAATAACATCGTTGATCCATATTAAAAAATTAAGTGTGTTAAGGACCACGGTTCCGTACTGTTTGGTAGAAACACCTTTCTGAATACCCGTTATATACTTTAACCCACTAAGGTATTTACTACTATACTCTCTGATGTCATCAATAACAGGGCTCTCATTACCGATTATAGACATCACATCTACCGTACTTTCAACAATTCCGAAGATACTTTCTACGTAAGTGCCAAATTCGTCAAAACTAAATGTAGATTTTAGACCCGTAGTTCTTGAAGAAATCTCCTCTGCGAGGTTTAATATTCGTTCTACACTTTGTACTACATTTATTAACTGAGCCTGAAACTGTCCCAATTTAGTCTCAACCTCTCTAAAAAATTTTTGTGCGTTCGACCTGTCAATATTAAAAACAACCTCTAACAGATTACTATCTCGCATCACAATAAGCTTCCACAATGCTTCGAGCTCATTTGTATTTAAATTCGAGATTTTAAATGCTTTGACAAACTCCACTGTTTCTTTGCTGTAATTCTCTATAATTTTCATGAGTAATTGGGTGCCAACCAGTGCTCGATCTACCATAGGAATATCATCTGGGTCTGTATATGATTTTGCATCAAGCAATGCTGTTTGACCAATTTCTGTCAAGATTTGTTCTGCGGGTTTGTTAAAATCTAAGTCTTTAGACAAACTAGCCATTACATTGAGCCCAGCTTTTATCTCTCGTTTTGCCTTGGACGAAATATCTATTTTTAAATCTGTAATAATCGACTCAAAAATAGCCGGACTATTTGCTGGAATATTATCAAAGTCTTCTAAAAATGTTGCTTTCCAGGTTGCGCCATCGGTAATGATAGATGATACATCTGATGTTGAGAGCATTTTTAAGGTGTTAGGAAACGTGGTAGATAAAACTGGATCGTTTTCTATTTTCTGAACCCATTCTCTCAAAAAGGATTGCATTAATTCTTGCTCTGCACGCTCTAAGGCCCACTGTGCTATCCCTTGTAATATCTCTGCCTGACTTACTCCGAGTATAGAAGACACTCCCGCACCTCCCGTAAAACTGGCAGCCCCACCGGCATTAAGGGCATCTATAGTAGTCGATAAATGAACAAATTTTTCTGGAAATTTTACCAAGTCCGGATTTGCATACAAATCTTCTGCATCTGTGCTGGCAAACTTGACATAAAAGGCAATCTCTTTTTGAATATCATTGATGGAATCTTCTCTAGCAGTAACGCCTCCCAAAAATTGTCGCTTTAAAGTTCTTGGGATAATTGTAGGTGCAGTATTGTTTGTATCATCTTGCGCTGCATCTGTATCTACGTCATCGTCTCCAGCAAAATCGGTTTCGCCGTCGTCATCGTCGTCACCATCGCCAGCATTGCCATCTGTGCTCCCTCCCTGTCCTGAATATTTGCTTTTTATAATAAAATCAAAAACCTCTTTGGCAAATTCGAGTTGCACATCTTTCTGGCTAAGATTAATTGCGCTAGCTAATGTTGAGTTTATTGACTGTAGAGAGTCTGTCTTTTTTTGATTTAACTCGTAAAACGCTTTAAAATCTGCTAAGTTTTTTGCATCGTCTATATAGGATTGACTTTGTGCATTAAAACTAGAAGCGAATAATAATACAAGAATAATCGCCTTTATGGAGAATTTCATAATTAGGTGTTTGGTTGATTACAATGTCACTAACTGCGACTTTTAAAGTTAGTTCTAATTCTTATATTTAGAAAGAATGTTGCCCTTATGAGGTAATAAACAGGTAAAAACACCTACATAAGCCGTAACACTTTTCCCAAAATCTGGACTCACTTTTAAAATATGGCCTTTCTAATATGTTTACAAAGAGATTTATTAGCTCAGTATTGATCGTTTATGTGAGTTCTTGGGTGATATCTCTTGCGTACTTTTTATTACAGACCATTGGTCGGCAAATTACGACCTCAGAAATGCTTGGTTTTTATGGTCGTTTCATGACCTCCAAACAAGGCATAATTGTACAGCATATCTTTTTTATACTGTTATTGCTGCTTTTTTTCATGGTCAGATATTTTATAAAAGTTTATAAACACAAAGGAGCCAAAGTCTTTTTTAAAAGATTGTTGTTACGTCTAGTATTACCAGTGGCCACCATTGTATTTACCTTAACAGGAATTGTGTCTTATAATAGTTCAGAAGTATATGATTATAAGTGGAATTCAGCCATAGAGAATAAAACTCCAAAAGCAGTCTCTCATTTCGCTCAAGACCAAAAACATCGTGGAATGACGGTGTACAGAATTGGTCGCAACAAAAACTTTCCTTTAGATAGTTTGGTGTCTAGCAATGTAGAATGGATTGCAATTCTCCCTTATTTTTATCAAGAAAACGAATCTTCTGATTCTATTCAAAGAAGAACCTCCCTCACTACCTGGAGCAGGAGCGATTCGAGCTTTATAGAAGGTATTCGACGTATAAAGGACAAAGGTTTTAAAGTGTTTTTAAAACCGCATTTATGGTTAGGAGAAGGCTGGCGGTCTAACATACAATTTAACGATAAAGCCAAGTGGGATACATGGTTTGCTTCGTACAGAAAAACCATGCTTCATTATGCTAGAATGGCAGCAGAAACAGATTCAGAAATGTTATGCATTGGCACCGAACTCAGAACCGCCGTACAGCAAAAACCTGAGGCCTGGCACGCGTTAATTGCAGAGGTAAGAGCAATCTATAATGGCCAACTCACCTATGCTGCCAATTGGGACGAAGAACTCGATGCAGTAACCTTTTGGGACCAATTAGATTATATCGGAGTGCAGGCCTATTTCCCGCTAACAGCGAATGGGCATCCCAACCTAGAACAAATAAAAACTGGCTGGCTGCCGCATAAACAGAGGCTTGAGGCCTTAGCCAGAAAGCACAACAAACAAGTGTTGTTTACAGAGGTGGGTTATAAAAAAGAAGCCGATGCCACGGTACGCCCATGGGAATGGGGCTCTATGTTTTCTCGCTTGTTTGTAGCCAAATCAGACAAGACACAGGTCTTGGCTTACGAGGCTCTGTATAGTGAGCTTTGGTATCAAGATTGGTTTGCGGGCTCTTATATTTGGCAGTGGGTAGACAGTAGTGATTTCGCAGTAAAAGGAAGCCCTGCTCAAAACAAAATAGCCGAATGGTATTTTAAAATAGTACTAGAACCTGCCCCAACTACTACAAATAGCGCTCTTCGATAATCTTTATGTGCCATCGTTCGTGAGCTAGGGTGATAAACCCTGCAGCGCCTGCCGATAATGGTGAATTACTTGCTTCCCCGATAAAATTAAGGTTGTCTATCGCTAAACTCGCTATCAAAGAGATAGAATAGGCCCGAGTCGCATCGTATTCATTGATTAGTTGTTCCATAGATTTTTTATTCGCCCCAGACGGAACTATATATTCGTCTTGTTCAAAACCCATAAGTGGTGAGGTATCACCTCTGGCAATTCTGAGGGCGCGATACATAAAAATTCGCTCGGTGTCTATTATGTGTTGTAGGACTTCGTTTATGGTCCATTTTCCTTCTTGATAGGCGTGAGTATGCATATCTTCTGGAATCGCTTTAAAAAAGTCGGTAACTTGATTTTTCTGAGCCTTTAGTGAAGGAACTAATGCAGTGTCTGGTTCTAAAAGGTCTAAATAGATTTGATAATACGGATGATACTGGTCTGAATTAAGCTGATTAAAGTTCATACAATTGTTTTTTTGATTGAATGGCTACATCAAAAGTCGCTAAAAAAAGAACGCTCCTGATGATTACGTCAAAATTACCACAAAAAGACGTAACTCCAGGAGCGCAGCAACAACACTAATTTACTTACTAACTGTATAAAAATAACTGTATAAACCAACCAAGTAAATAGTGCATAAAATTCTTCTTTTTCATTGTTTCGTAAATCGTATTCTTGAAGGTTGTGTTCCAAACCCACATTGGCCATCCCAACCTAGGTATCCTTCTACAAACCATAGCTCAAACACACTGTCGTCGTTTAAGTCTGCAGGGGCGTTCTCTAATCCCGGGCCCAATAAAATCGGTGCTCCAGTATTGCCACAAGCGGCGATCACACTAGATAATTGATTTTTACCAAATACCATTTCGTCACAAACCACACTAAACTCATAGTTTCTGGGCAGTTCGTTAGAGGGGTGCGAAAAAATATGTTTTAAAGGAACCACTCTTACGTTATTTGAATGTCCTTTGGTAATTTCGACCAATTTTGGTTCGCCAAAGGTTGCACCAAGGGGCCCATCCAAAACACTGCTATATAAGTAGGTGCCTGTAAAATCATCTTCGTTTATAGGTTCTACCACATTGATAGTATAGCAATATGGTGAACTAAAAAAGGTGTCAAATGCCAGAATAATCGAACTCGCATTTCCAGTTGTAAAAGAACGTCCGTCTGTTAATCGAATAATGAGTCTTACTAAAAACTGATCTTTACACTCGATTACAGCTAGCGGTACTTCTACCGCCGTTGCCAATTGGCTATAAGAATACGACAACGTAGTCCTGGGTAAGCCTTGGCCAATTCTAGTAAAGTCGCTTACCATTATGGTCTGGACTAATACTTCGTTTGTCGAGAAGTTGCCACCTGCGGGTGTGTTGTCTTTAAACCTCACAAGGATATCGACGCTTTCCAGCAGGTCGCCATTTTCTTTGTCTTGTGCCTCAACATCAACACTAAAAATACTGTTGGAGTCGTTAATGTTAAATTCGGCATTATTAATACTCAGCGTTCGTATTACGGCTCCGTATTCTAACTCTTGATTAACAATGTCAATCGCTTTATCATCATCCGAACAGGATCCTACCGCTAAGCATATAAGCAAGGCAAATATCCTTCTCATGCTCAAATACTTTTTTTTAGTTGGCTAGGATGAAAGTACTACACTACTGCAGTAAATAGGTATAACCCGATAAATGTTTACTCAGGTAAAAGGTGGCTTTACTCTTGGGATTTGTAGATAATAAAGCTGGCGCGCATGCTTGTGGCTAGGTTCCACTCATTAGAAAAAAGCAAGGTACCATCGTCGTCAATAATTATGAATTCGGCTGTATTAGGACCAGATGTTCCTTGGTTTAGTGCCTCAATCTCGATTTTATTTGTTCCTGGATCTAAAAATAAATCAAACTCTTTATAGCTACCGGTAAGATTAATCCCAGGAACCAAAACATGACCGTTAACATATACTTTTATGCGATCGCCGTCTACAAATTCGTGATCTCTGCACCGCAGAACTACATATTTTGCGTCTGACTCATAAGTGCCAAAAAATTGGTTTTGTCTAAATTTTTCTTTTACTACTTTGTCTTTGGTAAAGTATTTTGGGGCGGTATTACTCTTGCGAGTCATCAAACCATTATCTGTGGTAAAATTGATTCCTTCCTCTTTAGTCGTGCCTAGCGAAATAGTATCTGACACACTGTATTGCCCAAAACCAGATTTGTCTTCTGGATTGTCTAATCCATAATTAGGACTGCTCAAACTGGTATTAGAAATATTAGGATTGTTCGTACTGTCACCAAACGGAATACTCACTCCGTTGGTGTTGCCAATATTGTTATCAATTTGCCCGAGAGCCACTGTGGTGGCCATAGATAAGAGGACAACTAGTATATGCTTCATATTGTTCACGATGCAAATATCGTGCAAAATTGTAATCTGTATATGGAGTTTAACACAATTAGCACAATTTTAATAGTTAACAGCCTGTGTATAAGTATGTTCTGTGAATTTAGCATTATTTTGTACATTTAAGTTCTAACTAACAAATTTAAAAATGACAGATTCAAACAAACCCAATACAATGTATTGGATTATTGCAGTGATTGCCCTTATTTGGAACATTATGGGTGTAATAGCTTATCTGACCCAAGTTTTTATGACCGATGAGTTAATAAAAATGTACCCAACAGAAATGCAAGAATTATATGCAGACATTCCTTCTTGGTCTACCGCGGCCATGGCCGTTGGAGTATGGTTTGGTTTGCTAGGTGCAATTTGCCTATTAATTAAGAAAAAGTGGGCTTATCCCCTCTTTTTAATTTCTTTCTTAGGCGTAATTGGGTCTACCGTTTACAGTCTCTTTCTTTCTGGAGCACCAGAGGTATTAGACGCCTTTAACGGTTACATCATGCCAATTTTGGTATTTGTATTAGCGATTTTCTTTATTATGCATTCAAAGAAGTCCATTGCCAAAGGCTGGTTATCCTAATCGAATAAAGCATAAAGCCCGTTAATTCGGGCTTTTTTTATTGCCTAAAATTGTTCAAAAAGGCGTTAATAAAGAATCTTCCTAAATAGCATAAAAACTCACTAATTTTATAGCTTAGCTATAAATTTTGTAGTATTTTTCGTCCAACCTTTGGATTTCAGCTTGTTTATATGAAAAACTTCTTTATCGCACTTATCGTATTTGCCGTATGGACGTTTTTTGCTTTGTGGTTGTATTCTTTTATTAAATCGGCTCAAATCACCGAACCAGTTGTAGAATTACCACAAAAAGAACAATCTCAAGATGATATTGCCTTGACCACCGATTCATTGTCTAACAATGATTTAGAGGTAAAAACAGAAGATTCAGATAGTTTGACAGCTCAAATTACACTAGACAGACTCGACTATAGTCTTTATGGTAAAACCAAGACTGGAGATGTCGTATTCTTTTTTGACGATGGCTTACAAATAAAAAAGAACGATTCTTTGGTGTATAGCACCAGTCAGAATTTGGATTACCCATATAAGGTGCTCAATTATTTGGTGCAGCACCCAGAGAAAGAAGTGATGATTGTATCTACCTACAGTGCAAATGAGGGAATCAATTCTCCCAATTACGGGGTGATTAGAGGTGAATTTGTAAAAGAAGCGTTAGTAGACGTTGGTATAGAACGAGCTCGAATTGTTGTACGATCAGAGATTAAAGAAATCGAATTTGACGCGCAAAACAGTTACCCTAATGGGATTCGATTTGTTTTTGACGCTATTAATTTAGAACGAATAGAAGCGCTTAAAGCAGAGCTTCCAGATAATTTAGTAGTATACCCAGGTTTTAATAATTCTGGAATTGAGGCAAACAGCGAACTTTCGGCTTTAGCGGTACAGTTAAAAGAATTGTTTATAAATAGACCAGAAACTACCGTAAAAATTATTGGACATACAGACAATATTGGTAATTTTCAGGACAATTACAATTTAGGATTAAAATATGCACGTCAAGTACGCTGGTATTTAATCAATAAAGCCAATTTAAATCGTAATTTAATAACGGCAGTATCTAAAGGAGAAGCCGAACCCATTGATAGTAATTCGAGCGAGCGAGGACGTAACCTTAATCGCCGAATAGAAGTTATTTTTAATTAGAATGAACGCAATAGACATCTTTTCTATATCTGATCTCTGGCCGGCTTACGTCGAGATTATCGTGCTTATGTTTAGTTCGTTCTTAATAGGCTACTTTGCGAGTTTACAGCTCAATGCAGGAAAATACAAGCGACGTTCGAAAAATCTGCAAAAAGAACTCAACGAATATAAAAATTCGGCGGTTAAAGATCTTGATGTAATCTTTACAGAGATCGAACCTAAGATTATAGAGGTCATAGAAAACCGCGAACGCAAAACCCAGAAGCAACCTACTAAAGAAAAGCCAGAGGTGGTTCAAACTAAAGAAATACCAGCGCAAAAACCAGCTCCTGCCCCATCGCAACAAGAGATTGCGGCAAAAGCCAGAGAAACATACCAAGCGGCTTTAGAGAAGAAAGAGCTCAACTTCGATAATTTTGGTTATGCCAGTTTATCAGACAAGGACGATTTGACCAAGATTACTGGTGTTGGCCCTTATATTGAGCAAAAACTAAACGAGATAGGCATCTTTACCTATGATCAAATCAGCCGTCTAGACTGGGAAGACATTCAAACCATTACAGAACTAATCGATTTCTTTCCTGGTCGCATGGAACGCGACAACTGGGTGGGCCAAGCCGAAGCTTTAAAAAATTACTAAACTATGACGTTATCTACGCTAGATTGGGCATTGATCATAGGATTCTTTGTCCTTTTTGCAATTATTGGTATAGCCGTTGCAAAGCGCTCCGGAAAAGATACCAAGGAGTTTTTTCTTTCTGGAAGAAACATGCCCTGGTGGTTGTTGGGAATCTCTATGGTGGCTACCACCTTTTCTGCAGACACCCCTAACCTAGTCACAGACATTGTAAGGCAAAATGGTGTATCTGGAAATTGGGTCTGGTGGGCCTTTTTAATCACGGGAATGTTAACGGTATTCGTATACGCAAAATTATGGCGTAGATCTAAGGTGCTAACCGATCTCGAATTTTATGAAATGCGTTATAGCGGAAAAGCTGCCGCTTTTTTAAGAGGGTTTAGAGCACTGTATTTAGGCGTATTTTTTAATGTTATGATTATGGCTGCAGTTTGTTTGGCAGCGATTAAAATTGGTGGGGTGATGTTTGGTCTAACTCCCTTAGAATGCGTTTTATATGCTGGGTTAGTAACGGTAATCTATAGTACTTTAGGTGGTCTTCGTGGTGTAATTTTTACAGACTTCTTACAATTTATAGTAGCTATGATTGGCTCTATTTGGGCTGCGTATTATATTGTTAATATGCCAGAAATCGGAGGATTAGACGCTATGTTGTCTCATCCCAATGTGGCAGATAAACTAAGCTTCTTCCCAGATTTTAACGACAATAAATCATTGATCATTCTTCTTATTATTCCTATTGCGGTGCAATGGTGGTCTGTTTGGTATCCGGGGTCCGAACCTGGTGGTGGCGGCTATATCGCACAACGCATGCTGTCTGCCAAAGACGAGAAAAATGCAATTGGAGCTACCCTACTCTATAATGTGGCGCATTATGCGCTTCGTCCATGGCCATGGATTCTTATCGCGCTGGCATCTTTAGTGTTATATCCTGAGTTGTCTGATATAGGCAACGAATTCCCGGATGCTGTCTTAGGGCACGATTTAGGATATTCTGCCATGCTAACCAATTTGCCTCCTGGCTTATTGGGAATTGTAATCGCCTCTTTAATTGCGGCTTTCATGAGTACTATTTCTACACATCTTAACTGGGGTTCTTCTTATGTATCCTTAGATTTTTACAAACGCTTCGTAAAGCCAGAAGCCTCAGAAAAAGAGTTGGTGGCTGTAGGAAGGTTTTCTACGGTAGTACTTATGCTCCTAGCTGGTTTAATCGCCTTATTCCTTAGTGATGCCTTAAGCACCTTCCAAATCCTGCTTCAAATAGGAGCCGGAACCGGACTTATCTTTATCCTGCGCTGGTTTTGGTGGCGTGTGAATGCCTATAGTGAGATTACAGGAATGATTGTCTCTTTTGTAATGGCTTTGATTTTTGAATTCACAGAACTAGGCCTAGAAGACTACGAAAAACTCGTCTTAGGTGTTGGTATTACAACCTTAAGCTGGATAGCAGTAACCTTGTTAACACGTCCTACGGACAGCAAAACTCTTAGTAAATTTTATAATACTGTAACACCTTATGGCTCTGGCTGGAAGCCCTTTAAAAGAAAAGCCGCTGCTCAAGACATCACCCTCAAAACAACCAATGATGTTTTTACGATAGATTTTGCTTCTATGCTTCTTGGAATCGTCTGTGTGTATACCACATTATTTGCTACAGGGTATATTATCTATGGGAACATGCTTGGCGCCGGTATCCTAATAGCGATTGCCGTCATTACTGGCTTTACCATCTTTAAGCTCTGGCGAAGGAAGAAAAAACAATCATAATTACGCATAAAAAAAACCGCCCTGAAAAGAGCGGTTTTTTTATGATTAAGTTTCGTTTAGTTGTTACCTAAGATAAGCGGTAAACCACTTTCTCCAGATCCAACCACGACTACTTTAGCATTTGGAGACTCGGCCAATTTTAAAGTCGCCTCTATCCCTTTGTCTTGTAGAATCTTATCGGTAAGCGAAGCACTTAAAATTCGGTTAGCGTCTGCCTTACCTTGCGCCTCAATAATTACCTTTTCTGCTTCTTTTGCAGCGGTAACCAATTTAAACTCATATTCCAGTGACTCTTGCTCCTGTCTTAACTTTCGCTCAATCGCGTCTTTAATAGTCCCAGGAAGTGTCACATCACGCACCAATACTTCGTTGAGCTGTACGTATTGCTTGTCTAGAATCTTTTTGGTTTCTGTAAAGATCTCGTCCTGAATCACATCACGCTTACTAGAATATAATTGTTCTGGCGTATAACGTCCAACAACACTACGTGCAGCAGACCTAATCGCAGGCTGAATAACACGCCCTAAGTAGTTTTCTCCAAGAGTTTGGTGTAAGTTTCCTAAGTCGTTATAAACAGGCTTAAACCAAGCAGAAGCGTCGATCTGAATCTCAAGTCCGTTCGAAGATAACACCTTCATTTGTTCGAATAATTCTTGCTGCCTTACTTCGTATATATGCACTTTGTTCCAAGGCGCTACTATATGAAAGCCTTCGTCCAGAGGTGGCCCGTCTGTTACGACTCCACCACCAAAGGTTTTATAAAGTACGCCTGCTTCTCCAGAGCCTATAGTAATTGCAGATTTTGCGAAAAGTATTATAGCCGCGATGGCTACTATAATTAATGGTATTCCAATTTTAGGTAATTTTTCCATGGTATATATTTAGATTAAACCGTTGTATTTTCTTGTAAACCACTCGATTGCAAGTAATATTGCAAGCAGTCCCAATAACATCTTCCAGTCGATTAAAGGTACGATATTTTGTTTGCTTTTTTGAATAGGAACATAACGAGAATCGGCAAGTAACGAACTCGCTAATTGTTCTATTTGATCACTTGCGAATAGTTTACCCTCGGTAGTTTGACTAAGAGCACGCAGTTTTGTTACGTCAGCACCAGAAAATTGTTGTTCGCTGCTAAATGCAACTATGGTGAAATTTCCAGATCTCGCAATTCCAGAATCGCTTACACTTACCGTAAAACTATAGTCTCCAGCCTCTAAGCCGTTCAGGTTTACCCTATAAAAACTATTAGTCAATAACATCGGGAATTGTCTGTTCACAGAATTATCTTGATTTCGAACGGTCATAACAAGACTAGCGCCGGGGTCAAAGACATAAGTATCATTAAAATATTGGGCATCTATAATGATATCCGAATTATTATAATAAAATGTTTCGTGAGAAACTGTAAGCCTGCTCTTTCGCTTATTAGACGATAAATACTGCACCATGCTTCCCAAAAAGTTGTCAAAATCTGTAAATGAACCCTGATCTAAGTAAGATTGAGCCCGCCACTTCCATATGCCCTCGCCATCCCAAAGAGCACTTCTAACCCCATCTCTTTCTATCGAAAAAAACAAGGGATTGTCTGTATTGATATCTCTAATTGTCTGGCTTAAAAGCTCATCGTATACGGCCAAACGCACAACATCGCCCAATTGAGTTTGTAATGGAGGAAAGCCCGCGACTTCAAAATTATCTATCGCAAATTTGCTATAAGATCTATTGACAAGGGCAGAAACATCTTCGCGTACACCTGTGTTTTCTTTGGCATAATTATTTTGAATACTGTTTAAAAACAGCCAGTCGGTTTGCATCCCAGCAAATACCCAGTAATTTTTATTCAGTTGCACTAGGTTTTCAAAAACACCTCGAAAACTCGGATTTGGTTGGTACAAAATAACCAACTGATAATCGTTTAGAACTTCGAGGGCTTGAGCTGGTTTTGCGATGCTCAAACGTCTTTGTTCTACAGAAGTAAAGGCTTTTTTAAGCGCTCCAATATCGGGGTGTGACATACTTGAAACCACAAGAATGTTGGTCGCTTGATCTATCACCTCTACCGCAAAATAGCTTTGGTTATTTGTAGTGTTTTTCTCATTGCTAATAGGCGCAACGCTTGCTGCATAGCGCTGTAATCCAATAGCATTGGCCGGTAAATTTACAGCCAAGGTAACTACTCGGTTTTCTGGCCCAAAATTTATATTTTGACTATATACCACTTGCCCCCCATTGCTAAGAGTGTACCTAAGTTGCCGCTCGTTCTCGCCGCTATAAACCAAGGTTGCTTCTACAGGAAATTCGTTTTTATGATAGGCGTATTTGTTTGCATTAAGCCTTGTAATTTGTACGTCTTCGTAGGCAATGGTATCTCCTAAAACAACTGGGTATACCTCATTGCCATAGGTACGAGCAGCCAAAACATAATCGGTTCCTAGGGTTTGGTTACCATCTGTGAGCACAATGGTAGGACTCACCTGATTTTTATAAAGCCCCTTAAGTCCTGTTAAGCCTTTGGTAAGATTGGTGTTTTTTGCATCAAAGATTAAACTGTCTAGCATTCCAAAGTCTTCGCCAACAGTATAATATTGTACATTAAAACGATCGTTAATGGCACTATTAGATTGCAAATTCGCTAGCATATCTTTAACGGCAACATCCTGCTCTAGAACTTTTATCGATTCAGAATTATCTACTAAAACCGCCAAGCTTGGTTTTTGAACGGTAAGGGTGGTATTGGTAATGGTGGGGTTGACTAATAAAATTCCTAAACAGCAGAGCGTTAAAAAACGTAAGACTCCAAGTCCAATCCTGAGTTTTGGATTGAGCTTAGACTTGAAACCATACATATAAAGGCTAATTGCCAATGCAAAGAATACCGCCAATACAAGGTACAATATGGTTTGCGCTGTCATTGAATAAGGGCCCGAAGGCTACATAAATTTTTAAGTTAACATTCCGCCATCGACGTTAAGCACTTGTCCGGTAACATATCCAGACAAATCGCTTGCCAGAAACACACAAGCATTTGCGATATCTTCTGGGCTTCCTCCTCGCTTAAGCGGAATTGCATTACGCCATCCTTGCACTGTGTCTGGATCTAGCTTTGCCGTCATTTCTGTTTCAATAAAACCTGGCGCAATTACATTACATCTAATATTGCGAGACCCAAGTTCTAAGGCAACCGATTTAGAAAAACCAATAATACCTGCTTTTGACGCTGCATAGTTGGTTTGCCCAGCGTTTCCTTTTACCCCAACCACAGAACTCATATTAATAATAGATCCTGCACGTTGTTTTAATAAGGTACGCTGCACCGCTTTTGTCATATTAAAGACAGACTTAAGATTGACTTCGATAACGGCGTCAAAATCTTCTTCGCTCATTCTCATAAGCAAATTGTCTTTAGTGATTCCAGCATTATTTATAACGACATCAATTCCGTCAAAATCTTCTAACACATTAGCTATTAATGCTTCGCAGTCAGAAAAACTAGCCGCATTGCTTTGATATGCCTTGGCTTTAACTCCCATTCCTTTTAGCTCTGCCTCTAATTCTAAAGCTGCTCCAGAAGACGAACTATAAGTAAAAGCGACATCGGCTCCATGGCTTGCAAAGACTTGTGCAATGCCTTTTCCAATTCCGCGGCTACCCCCGGTAATAATCGCTGTCTTTCCTTCTAATAACTTCATGTTGATGCTTATTTTGGTTGGTTGTGTTGCAAGTAAAGATACAAATTGCACTTGCTAAAATAAAAAAGAGGCCGCATAAAAAAATGATAATTTACACAGCCTCTTCTTAAGGTTTTTAACAAATTAGGCCAGTACTTCTGCTACTTTCTTGCCTATCTCTGCCGGAGAGTCTACTACGTGTATGCCGCAAGCTCTCATAATTTTTTTCTTGGCTTCTGCCGTGTCTTCGCTACCACCTACAATTGCACCAGCGTGCCCCATAGTCCTCCCTTTAGGAGCGGTTTCTCCAGCGATGAAACCAACAACAGGTTTGTTGCTACCACTGTTTTGATACCAATGGGCTGCATCTGCTTCTAGTTGTCCGCCAATTTCGCCTATCATTACAACACATTCAGTTTCTGAATCGTTGATAAGCATTTCTACCGCTTCTTTTGTAGTAGTACCAATAATTGGGTCGCCACCTATTCCGATAGCAGTAGTGATTCCTAGACCTTGTTTTACCACTTGATCTGCAGCTTCGTAAGTAAGGGTTCCAGACTTAGAAACAATTCCAACGTTCCCCTTTTTAAATACAAAGCCTGGCATAATACCAACTTTTGCTTCTTCTGGTGTGATTACTCCTGGGCAGTTAGGCCCAACCAAACGACAGTCTCTCTCGCTGATATAATTGGATGCTTTGATCATATCTGCCACAGGAATTCCCTCTGTAATAGTGATAATCACTTTTATTCCGCCATCGGCGGCTTCCATAATGGCATCGGCTGCAAAGGCTGGTGGTACAAATATTATAGTGGTATTGGCACCTGTCGCTTTTACGGCCTCTTGCACCGTATTAAAAACCGGTTTGTCTAAATGGGTTTGCCCACCTTTTCCTGGTGTTACACCACCAACGACATTTGTTCCGTATTCGATCATTTGAGAAGCGTGAAAAGTTCCTTCACTTCCGGTGAATCCCTGAACGATAATTTTTGAATCTTTATTGACTAATACACTCATTAGTTGCTAATTTTTTTGGAGTAGTTTTACAGCGCACAAAGGTACACTTTTAGTAGGGTTTTACAATCAATTTACACCTTAACTTGATGATACGACTCGTTAGTGTCGTCTAGATCTGTAACAGGCTGAGAAACCTGATGCCCCTGATACATTTTACCGTCTTTAATTTCCCAAATTGCAATAAAATGGGCGATGCCTAGCTCTTCGTCTGGATTCTCGATGGTACGTATGTAATATTTGTATCGAATGGTAACATGATTGCCATCTTCTAGCATATGACTCACTTCTACACGTAGGTCGTGATAGCTGCGTCTTATTTCTTCAAAAAAGGCCAGCATGTCGTCGTAGTTCATAATGGTGAGCCCATCGTTGCTATTCCAGATAAGCGTCATTTCTGGATGGAAAAATCGCTCTAAAACCGTTTGATCGTTAAGTATGTTGGATAAGTAAAATTTTCGTACTACTTCTTTTGCAGTTACACTCATGTTAGCTTGTCTATTTTTTCTATTAAATCTGGGATTAACCGAATGTTGGCAATCTCTTTATATTTTTGTCTAAAGTCACCGGCTGGAGAACCAAAATAGCTCTTATGACCTTCTAATGATTTACTTACACCGGCTTGTGCACTTATCACCGCTTTATCTCCTATAGTGATTCCGCTAGTAATGCCCACCTGTCCCCAAATCGTAACCTGGTTACCAATGACTACACAACCTGCGATTCCAGCTTGAGAAGCGATCAAACATCGTTCACCAATAACCGTATCGTGACCCACTTGTACTTGGTTGTCTATTTTGGTGCCTTTTTTGATAGTCGTATCGCCAGTAACACCTTTATCTATAGTGCATAAGGCACCTAAATCTACATGATCTTCTATCACAACACGACCCCCGCTTAAGAGCTTGTCAAAAGCTTCTGGTCGGTTTTTATAATAAAAAGCATCGGCACCTAAAATGGTTCCAGCATGAATGGTCACATAATCTCCAATAACCGTATTGTCGTAAATACTAACGTTGGAATGAATCATACAACCTTTACCAATAGTCACATTATTACCAATAAAACAATTAGGCTGAATATGTGTGCCCTCTCCAATCGTTGCACTTGGCGAGATAGTCGCAGTCGCAGCTACAAAGGGTCTAAAATGCCTCGTGAGCAGATTAAAATCTCTAAATGGGTCGTTAGAAATAAGCAAGGCCTTGCCTTCTGGGCATTCTACCTCTTTATTAATCAGAACAATAGTCGCAGCAGATTGTAAGGCTTTGTCGTAATATTTAGGATGATCTACAAACACAATGTCTCCTGGAGTTACCACATGTATCTCGTTCATTCCTAGTACTTCAAAATTAGGATCGCCTACATATTGGGCATCGATTAATTTTGCGATAGAAGACAGAGATTCTGGCTTAGGAAACTTCATAAGGCTAATATAAAAAAAACGTCCTGTTTTTTGACAGGACGTTTACTTTAAATTAAGGGAATCTTATTCCTTTATTCTTTCTTGATATTGACCCTTATCGGTATCGATTCTAATTTTGTCTCCTTCGTTAATAAACAAAGGAACATTTACCTTGGCGCCTGTCTCTACCGTAGCTGGTTTTGTAGCGTTGGTTGCAGTGTTTCCTTTAACTCCTGGCTCTGTAGCCGTCACCTCTAGGATTACATGCGCGGGCATGTCTACCGATAAAGGCATTTGGTCTTCAGAATTGATGATAACCGTAACAACCTCTCCTTCTTTAAGTAAATCTGGAGTATCCAATGTGCTTTTTTGCAATTCAATTTGAGAATAATCTTCTGTATTCATAAAATGAAAAGTATCCCCTTCGTTATATAAATACTGAAACTTATGCGTCTCTACACGAACATCGTCTATTTTATGACCTGCAGAAAAGGTGTTGTCAATCACTTTTCCGTTGGTAACACTCTTTAACTTAGTTCGTACAAATGCTGGCCCTTTCCCTGGCTTTACATGCAAGAATTCAATGATTTTATAAATATCGTGGTTGTATTTAATACAAAGTCCTTTTCTAATATCGGATGTACTGGCCATAGTAAGTTTTTAGTTTGAACTAAAGTATCCTTTCATGATACCTCGTTTAGATCGTTTGATAAATTCTAATATTTCGTCACGCTCTGGAGTCGCTTCCATCTCTGCTTCGATGATTGCCGCACCTTGCGTATTGTTGTAATTGCGTTGATACAGTATTCTGTATATGTTTTGAATTTCGCGTATTTTTTCTGAACTAAACCCTCTTCTTCTTAGTCCTACGGAATTGATTCCAACATAAGATAAAGGTTCACGAGCCGCTTTTACAAAAGGAGGCACATCTTTTCGTACCATAGATCCCCCTGTAACAAAGGCATGATTTCCTACCGTGCAAAACTGTTGAATCGCTGTCATTCCAGCAAGTACTACGTGGTCTCCAACGGTGATATGACCTGCAAGGGTACTGTTGTTAGAAAAAATGCAATTGTCCCCTACGACACAATCGTGTGCAATATGGCAATACGCCATAATCCAGCAATTTTTACCGATCACGGTTTTACCTCTATCCACCGTACCGCGATTTACCGTTACGTATTCTCTCAAAGTAGTACCATCTCCTATTTCTGCAGTGGTTTCTTCGTCATTAAATTTTAAATCCTGCGGAATTGCACTAATTACAGCACCCGGAAAAATATTACAGTTTTTCCCAATACGAGCGCCTTCCATAATGGTTACGTTAGAACCAATCCAGGTGCCCTCTCCTATCACCACATTGTTGTGTATGGTAGTAAAGGGTTCGATAACCACATTCTTGGCAATTTTTGCTCCAGGATGTACGTATGCTAATGGTTGATTCATTTTATTTTGATTTTATGATTTGGGCCATGAGTTCTGATTCGGTGACTAGTTTGTCATTAACATAAGCCAAACCTTTCATGTGCACAATTCCTCTGCGAATCGGGCTGATTAGATCGAGTTTAAAAACGAGCGTATCACCTGGGAGTACTTGTTGCTTAAACTTAACATTATCGATCTTCATAAAAAACGTCAAATAATTCTCAGGATCTGGCACGGTGCTTAAGGCCAAAATTCCACCGGTCTGTGCCATAGCTTCTACTATGAGAACTCCAGGCATTACGGGTGCTCCAGGAAAGTGCCCAACAAAGAAGGGCTCGTTCATGGTAACGTTTTTCAATCCAACTACATGAGATTCAGATAATTCAAGAATCTTATCTACCAACAAAAACGGCGGTCTATGCGGTAACATAGCCATAATCTCGTTTACGTCTTTTACGGGTTTAGCGTGTAAATCAAACGTAGGTATTTTATTGCGTTTCTCTAGTTTGATAATTTTAGACATTTTCTTTGCAAACTGTGTGTTTACATAATGTCCAGGCTTATTTGCGATTACTTTTCCGCGTATGCGTGTACCTATCAATGCTAAATCTCCTACTACATCTAAGAGTTTGTGCCTGGCGGCTTCGTTAGGATGATGCAAGGTAAGGTTGTCTAAAATTCCATTGGGTTTTACAGAGATGGTGTCTTTGCCAAAAGCCTCGCGCAATTTGTCCATTGTTTTAGGAGATAGCTCTTTATCTACATACACAATGGCATTGTTAAGATCGCCACCTTTTATTAGGCCACTTTCTAAAAGCATTTCTATCTCGTGTAAAAAACTAAAGGTGCGCGAATCAGAAAATTCTTCTTTAAAATCTTCTAAATGTGACATGGTTGCATTTTGAGTGCCCAATATTTTGGTGCCAAAGTCGACCATGGTTGTAACCTGATACTCATCTGATGGCATCACGATAATCTCACTTCCTGTATCGGGATCGCTAAATGAGATTACATCCTTTACGATATACTCGTCACGATCTTCTTCTAATTCCTTTATACCTGCCTTTTCTATTGCTTCTACAAAAAACTTAGACGACCCATCCATAATTGGGGGTTCCGAAGCATCCAACTCTAAAATACAATTATCTATTTGCATCCCTACTAAGGCTGCCAGCACATGTTCTGAAGTTTGAATTTTTACACCCAATTTTTCTAGATTAGTACCCCGTTGTGTGTTTACAACATAATTTGCGTCTGCCTCAATAGTAGGAGTACCTTCTAAATCTATACGCACAAATTTATAACCGTAATTAGCAGGTGCGGGCTTAAAAGTCAAAGTGACTTCTTTACCTGTATGAAGCCCTACGCCTTTAAGGGAGACCTCCTTCTCTATCGTTCGTTGCTTACACGAATTTTCACTCATCGTTTAATTTTTTTTGAATGGCATTTAGCTGCTCAATCGTCTTAGGCAGGTTCTTAAAATGTACATAACTCTTGTTGTAATCGCCATAATTTAAGGCTGGCGAACCTTGCAACACCTCGTTATCCTTTACGTTTCTGCCAATTCCGCTTTGCGCTTGAATACGCACATTATCTCCAATGGTAATATGCCCCACTATGCCAACTTGCCCTCCTATGAGGCAATTTTTTCCAATTTTTGTAGATCCAGCAATCCCAGACTGCGCCGCGATGGCCGTATTTTGACCTATTTCTACGTTATGAGCAATCTGTATTTGATTGTCTAGTTTAACGCCTTTTCGTATGATGGTAGACCCTAAGGTTGCACGGTCTATAGTAGTACCTGCACCAACATCTACATTATCTTCTATAATTACATTTCCGGTTTGAGGTACTTTCACAAACTCACCTTGTTCGTTCGGGGTAAAACCAAATCCGTCTGCGCCCACTATAGCACCAGAATGAATCACACAATTATCCCCTATTACCGTTTCTGAATAAATCTTTGCTCCGGCAAAAACCACGACATTATCGCCTATAGTCACATTGTCTCCAACATATACGTTGGGATATATCTTTGCGTTATCGCCCACAACCACGTTTTCTCCTAAATAAGAAAAGGCCCCTAGGTAGATTCCTTCGCCGTACTTAGCAGACTCAGCGATAAACACAGGAGCTTCTATTCCCGATTTGTTCATCTTTACCTGATTGTAATATTCTAGCAGTTTAGAAAATGCTTTATATGCATCTTCTACACGAATAAGTGTAGTGCTGATATCACCATCTAGCTTAAAGTCTTTATTTACGATGGTTATCGAAGCCAGAGTCTCATAGATGTATGAAGTGTATTTAGGGTTCGATAAAAATGTGAGCGTCCCTAGACTGCCCTCTTCTATTTTGGCAAGTTTAGAAACTTCTACATCTGGGTTCCCTTCAATTTCTCCCTCGAGGATACCCGCTATTTGGGTTGCGGTAAACTTCATTCGTTTTGTGTCATGATACCTTAAAGAGGGAATTACTGCTCATTTATAACCTAAATAATCCAATTGCAAATAGGACGACCCGCTCTTTTAGCTTACGCAAAAATAGAAAAAAACTAATAATGTTTCCCCTTTGGGTAACACAGATAATGTTTACTTACCAAGTTAGACAGCGCTTCTATATTTAATTGGTCGCTCGCCTTGGCTACATCTACTAGTTTTCCTGATTTTGAAAGCATGTTAATGTTTTCTTTTTCTGTGCTATATGCCTGATTGCTAATCGCACCATTTATCACAAAATAGGCAGCTTCTTCTTCGCTAATTCCAAAGTGCTTCATAACCTTGGCTCGCTTCTTTTGAAGCGTCGAACTTTTAAAGGGTTTTTCTCTGATTTTTATCTTGAGAAGGCTTCTATCAATTATCATATTGCTGAGCCTATTGATCACAATGTCGTCGTGATCGCACCAAAGCTTAACTGCCTGAATAATGTCGTAATCATCTAACCTAGCAAACATCTTTAAAGCCTCACCATCAAAGGCTTTGTTAGGGTTGTCAAAAAAGTATAATAACGACGGACTGGCTTTTATTTCTATACCTTTTAAGTATAGCTCTTTGGCTCGTTTAAGCAGATTTAACAGCATTTGTTCTGCCACAAGACTGGTTTTATGCAAATACACAGACCAGTACATAAGGCGCCTCGCCACGATAAATTTTTCTACGGAATAAATTCCTTTAGATTCGACAACCAGTGTGTCTTCGTGCACATTGAGCATAGTAATCAATCGTTCTGTATTGATGTTACCCTCGCTTACACCGGTATAAAAACTGTCGCGCCTTAAATAATCGAGTCTGTCCATATCTAATTGACCCGATACCAACTGATGCAAAAACTTTTTGTGATACTTATCAGAGAAGATTTGAATCGCAAGCGTTAATCTATCGTTAAAGTTTGTATTTAGTTCTTGCATAAAAAGGAGTGAAATATCTTCGTGATGCACTCCGTCTACAATGCTATGCTCTAAGGCATGAGAGAAAGGTCCGTGCCCAATATCATGTAATAAAATAGCCGCATAGAGGGCCTCTTCTTCCTCAGGCAAAATACTAATGTCTTTAAAACGAAGCACTTGCACCGCCTTTTGCATTAGATACATGCAGCCAATAGCATGATGAAATCTTGTATGATGCGCCCCTGGGAATACTATATAAGACATACCCATTTGAGTGATTCGGCGTAGCCTTTGAAAATAGCTATGCTCGATGAGCTCAAAAATCAGCGGGCTTGGGATGGTAATAAATCCGTAAATTGGATCGTTAAATAGAGTAAGTTTCTTTCGGGTGCTCACGCCTGATTTTTTTTAGCTAAACAAAGATACATATATATGAGTAACATAAAAGTACTATGGGTCGATGACGAAATCGATTTATTAAAACCGCACATCCTTTTCTTAGAACAGCGCAATTATGACGTCACGACGGCACAAAGTGGTACAGAAGCATTAGAAGAAATTGATAGCACAAGGTTCGATATAGTATTTTTAGACGAAAACATGCCAGGCTTGACTGGATTAGAAACCCTGGCAGAAATCAAGGAGAAAGAAGCGACCCTCCCTGTGGTGATGATTACCAAAAGTGAAGAGGAATACATCATGGAAGAGGCCATTGGCGCTAAGATTGCAGACTATTTAATCAAGCCCGTAAACCCAAACCAAATTCTTTTAAGTCTTAAAAAAAATCTCGATCATTCTAGGCTGGTGTCAGAAAAAACGACGTCGAGTTATCAGCAGGAGTTTAGAAAGATATCGATGGATCTCTCTATGGTTAATTCGTATCAGGAGTGGGTAGAATTGTATCAAAAACTCATCTATTGGGAGCTAGAACTCGAGGGCATAGAAGATACCGGCATGTTCGAAATTTTGGAATCACAAAAGTCCGAAGCCAATAATCAGTTCTGTAAGTTTATCGATAAAAATTATCCACAATGGTTTGGCAATGCCGATGCGCCCATTATGTCGCACACCTTGTTTAAAGAGCGTATTATGCCAGAATTGGGCAGATCTCCTACTCTTTTGGTGGTGGTAGACAATCTGCGTTATGACCAATGGAAGGCTTTCGAACCCAGCGTGATTAATCATTATAACAAGGTAAAAGAAGAAGCTTTTTATAGTATCCTTCCTACTGCGACACAATATGCCAGAAACGCCATATTCTCTGGTCTGATGCCAAGTGATATGGAGCGCCTGCATAAAGACTGGTGGTTAAACGACACAGACGAAGGCGGTAAAAACATGCACGAGAAAGACTTTCTTGGCGCCCAGTTAAAACGATTGGGCCTAAATATTAAGTGGGACTATCATAAAATCTCGAGTTTAAAACAAGGAAGGCGTTTGGTAGACAACTTTAGATCGCAAAAAGATAATGACTTGACTGTGGTGGTCTACAACTTCGTAGACATGTTATCGCACTCTAAAACAGAGATGGAAGTGATTAAAGAACTTGCTTCTAACGATAAATCATACCGTTCACTCACCCAGAGCTGGTTTAAAAACTCTCCGCTTTTGGATATTATTACTCAAGCCGCGCAGATGGGCTTTAAGCTAATTATCACCACGGACCACGGAACCATAAATGTAAAAAACCCGTCTAAGGTGATTGGCGATAAAAATACCAGTCTTAATTTACGTTATAAAACTGGGCGTAGTCTCACGTACGAAGACAAAGATGTATTAGCAGCAAAAGACCCTAAGACAATTCACTTGCCCTCTATTAATATGAGTAGCTCGTTTATTTTTGCTAAAAGTGATCTGTTTTTTGCCTACCCTAACAATTACAATCATTATGTGAGTTATTATCGCAACACCTTTCAACATGGCGGGGTTTCGCTAGAAGAAATGGTGATCCCATTTGCGGTGTTGGAACCAAAATAATTAACTGGCTTGTTTGTTTAGTTTTCTCACAAAGTAAGAGGGCTGTAACCCTGTCTTACTATGAAATGCCTTAGAAAATGATTGCGAATTGCCAAAGCCCACATCTTGTGCAATAGCCTTTATGGTATATCTCCTAAACTTAGCATTGTTAGTGAGCTCATTGATCGCGTAATCAATGCGTAGGTCGTTTAGATATTGTGAAAAGTTTTTGTCTTTGTGCAGATTTACCACTTTAGATAAATAAGAACTGTTGGTATTAAAAGACTTGGCCACACCTTGCAGGCTTACACTGCCGCTCAGATATTTTTGCTGATCTTCGAACCGCTGTAACTTTTCCATTATTTCATCTATCACTTCACTGGACAATGACGATTTTGTGACGGGCTTCGGAATTTTCTTTACTTCTGAATCCATCGACTTAATAAGAGTATCAAAGCGTTTTTTAAGTTTACGTTGTCGTACGACAAAAAACGGAATGCTCCCCAAGCTCAAAATCAAAAAGGCCAGAATCCATGCAGACTTTTTAGAAAGAAATGATTTTTCTTCTTCAAGTTGTGCAATCAAAGCTTCTTTTTGGGCGATGAGGCGTGGGGTGTCGTATTCTCGAATAATTCTTGAGTTAATTGAAGCATATATCTTGTTGTAGATACTATCTAAAAATATCTGTTTGTTAATATATTTGAGTTGAGTTGAGATATCCCCAATGCCCGCATAATAATCTGATAATTCGCTTAATAATCGTTTCTGAGATGGTAGAATAAAACCAATTTCATCATATAGCGAATCCGCAAGTTTTAAATGTTTTATACCTTTGGTTATGGAGTCTAAATTCATGTAGCTCATGCCAATATAATAATGGTTGTTAAGAAGAGTATTGGGATCAGTTTGAAAGTTTTTATATTTCTGAATCGTATCAATTGCTGTTTTATATTGACCCGTGTAAAAAGCGATTTCTCCATATCTGATAATTGTTTGCCTAAAATGAAATTTATCACGGCTCTGATTTATTAGATTTAAAAGCTCTTGATTAATTCTTCTAGCCTCTGAAAAATTTTTATTTAGTAAAAGTGAACTGTTCAAAACTGATTTAGCTTCAACTTTATCAACAAACTTCAATTGTTCAATTATTGAATCACTAATTATAAATGTTGATCTCGCATTATTCTTCAAGATTTCGCGGTAATTCAACGTATCAATTTTCTTTAACAGCTTTTGACTCCGAACAACTGCTTCTTTAGGATCCCCCCAAACAGATAAAATTTCAATAATTTGTTTCTCTAAATAAATTAGGTGCAAATCATTCTTGTTCTTCTGCGCATAATGAAATGATGTTAAAAAATTATCAAGTGCCTCTTTATATTTCCTTAATTGAAGGTATTGACCTCCTTTAATCAAGTAACCTAGCCCTGGATAAGTTTTATTTTTTAAATCTTTAGTAAGAACAATTATGCTATCAGCGAACATAATATTTTTGGCTGGGTTGAATAACCAAGACAGCCTATCATACGCGCGCGCCATTTTAATAGTGTCCTTTTGCAATCTGCTTTTATTTAAATATACCCTGCAGATTTTTTCAGCGTAAATCGAATCGCGAAAATTTGTTTGTACTAATTCAAGTAGTTCTTCGTCTGAAAGCTGCCTTAACTCCTTTATACTCTTTTCTTGGGCAAAAGTGATGAATAGGCAAAGACTAGTTAAGATGATGGATAGATATAATTTCATTGATATAACTTTCAGTTCAAGCTATAAAAAATCTTTTAGCTTGCAAGTTCAATAGCAGACCAAAGACAATAGATTTATAAATCTGTGGTTCTTTGTGAAGAATAGAAGTTGTCTTTTATAATATTTTACTACTTTAAAAGTTAATGATTATATATAAGGTAAAATAATGCAAATATTTGCCTTGAATTTATAAAAGCAGACCTGGTTTGTTTGCATACCCTAATTATTGCTTCTAGTTTTGACCTCGTAATGGAGAAGAACCGATTCGCATTTTAGTACTAATAGGGGAGTAACTACAAACGCGGTTCTTTTTCCATTACTTTTTTAGGTATAAAAGACCACTTTTTAGAAAAATAAAATAGGCTTATAACTTGCTGATATTCAATGTATTTACTATCGAACCGTAAAATGAAAGTAAATGATTCCTACAAAAAAGTGCATTTGGTCGAAATAATTTTGAAATCATCGATAAATTGTTACATTTGTAGAGTTCGTTAAAAATAAATGACCGAATTTACGTACAATATTGAGCAAATTGCCCAGGTTGCGTCTCAGGTTATCCTACAACTTCGATCAAATATCGTGTTGCTATATGGCGAACTTGGGGTGGGTAAAACCACTCTTGTAAAGGAGCTTTTAAAGCAGTTGGGAGTAGAAGGTACTATAAGCAGTCCTACTTATGGTTTAATACATGAATATATGGGCAAAAATGGCCCGATTTATCACATGGATTGCTATAGGCTAAATAGCACCGAAGAAGCTATAAACATTGGCATTGAAGAATATTTGGATGGCGATGGTTTACTCCTGATAGAATGGCCGGAAAAGCTGCATGATTTAATAGATGTAAAACATGAAATTTTACGGCTTAGCCGTAACACAGATAATACAAGAACCCTAAATCTCGAACAAACGTGAACAGACACTAAGTACTCATTTACATTTTAGCTTTTCGAATTAATGAGAGCGAACTGGAAAGTTTTTTGGCCTAAACCCTCAAGAATTTTAAATATTTGATGGATTGACGCAAAAAGAACCAGCTAAGTTACGCCCATCTTAGTTCGAAAACTTCTGTCTTTTTTGAATAGGTTTGTACTATTAACCTCACAAAATAGAAAAGATGAAAGCTACAAAGTACTTATTAATCGTTGCGTTATTCGGGTTTGCACTTATGACCTCTTGTACACCTGAAAGTATAGAAGATGACCAAACAGAACAACAAATCGAAAGAAAGGACATCGACATCCCTCTCAACGGGTAGACGAGCCTTATTTCATGGGGGAGTTATTGTGATTTTAATTGCAATATCTCCCTTTGTATTCTATGCGTATGAGAGTTTTCCATCAGACACTGTTTGGGAAACTCCCTTTGGCACTTTAGATACCGCCTTCAAATCTTGGGCAGTTTTTGCATGGTATTTGTTTGGTAAAATTGTTCCTCTGGGACTCCTACTACTATGGTTTTTTACATGCCGCCATTGGTGGCATTGGATTATATTGGTACCCATAGCAATGTATTAATTTCAAGTCTGGGGACTGTTAAGACAAAGTAGAGGCGCTCTTGACGAATTAGAATTAGTTTACATTATTCCACTTATGTTAATTTTGGTTCCTTTTGTATATCTTGTAAGAGCTAAACTTTTTAATAAAATGCGTGGCAGTGACCTCCAATCCTTCGAAGAAGAACTACGTCAAGAAAAAGGCCTCTGGGGACAACTCAAAGACTTATTTAGATAGTAGAGCTTCCCTCCTTTTGGAATTTTGTTAAGATTATTTGTACCTTGGGTTTAACTAAACCAACCCGAGATGCCCGACCAGCTTTCCCCCTTTACAAAAGCACAGTTATTACCCCAAGAAGAAACCCTGGAAGTAGCCAGAAAAAAGGGCGATCTCTTTATTGGTATTCCTAAAGAAAATTACTTTCAAGAGCGCCGTATCTGCCTCACTCCAGACGCGGTTGGCGCATTGGTGGCTAACGGTCATAAGGTGCTTATAGAGTCAAAGGCAGGCGAAGAAGCAAGTTTTTCTGATAACGATTACTCCGAGGCTGGTGCTCTGATTACCGCAGATACCAAGAAGGTTTTTGAGTGCCCTATCATTTTAAAAATAGAGCCCCCTACCCTAGACGAGTTAAAAATGGTCAAGCCTAAGGCCACAATAATCTCGGCCTTACAACTCAAAACACAACAGGCCTCTTACTTTAAAGAATTGGCCAAAAAGAAAATAACCGCCCTGGCTTTCGAATTTATCAAAGACCAAGACGGCACCTATCCCGCTGTAAGGGCCTTGAGCGAGATAGCGGGGACAGCCTCAGTGCTAATCGCTTCAGAAATTATGGCCACGGCAGAAGGCGGCAATGGTTTAATGTTTGGCAACATTAGTGGAGTGCCACCCGTAGAGGTAGTAATAATTGGCGCTGGCACTGTTGGTGAATTTGCAGCCAGATCTGCCATAGGACTAGGAGCCAATGTAAAAGTGTTTGATAATAGCATCACACAGCTACGCCGAATTCAAACCAATCTTGGGCAAACACTCTATACTTCTACTATTCAGCCTAAAAATTTATCTAAAGCCTTGCGACGTTGTGATGTAGCTATTGGAGCCGTGCGCGGCTCAAATCGCTCTCCAGTCGTGGTAAGCCAAACCATGGTCGAATCCATGAAGCGAGGAGCTGTTGTTATTGACGTTAGCGTCGATATGGGAGGCTGTTTTGAGACTACAGAAATCACCAATCACGACAAACCTACAATTGTTAAAGATGGCGTGATTCATTACGGCGTACCAAACATACCTGCGCGCTACCCTAAAACTTCGACCATTTCTATCAGCAATATTTTTACGCCGTACCTGCTGAGCATTGCAGAATCTGGAGGTCTAGAAAACGCCATTCGTTTTGACGATGGATTAAAAAATGGGTTGTATTTTTACCGCGGAATATTAACCAATAAATCTGTAGCAGACTGGTTTGATATGTCGTATAGCGACATCAACTTGCTCATTTTCTAGTATGACCATAGTAAAACGCTTTGTATACTTCTTAGGCGGAATGACCGTAGGAATTATTCTATTAATGTTCTTTTTGGGCGGCAAAAACACCTCTTGTGACTACGGCCCTAACGCCCGTGTTCTTAAAAACATTCGAATCAAAAGCCCTGAAATCGCGCCTCAAGCAGAAGTTGCTATGGGAAACTATGGTTTGGACACGACCACTATTAGTTCTTTTTTAAACAAGGGTGATGTTATCTTTAAGGAAAGTAATCTCCCGATTAACGATAGCTGTAAACTCTATGTTATAAAAGGTAAGTCGCTTGAAAAACTCTATAAAATGAAGGTGCAAAACTGTGATTCTACCGCAGTTATTCTAGCGTTCGAACCCATTGTAGAAAACTAAATTTTACGGCGTCGTTTCTCCCCTTTTAAAAGACTGAGTTCTCTATTGGTTTGTCCGGCCACAGAAGTATTCTCCTCTGCTCTTCTGATTAAATAGGGCATCACATCTTTTACAGGGCCAAACGGAATGTACTTGGCGACATTATATCCAGCAGCACCTAAATTATAGGTAATATGATCGCTCATACCATATAATTGCCCAAACCAAACTCTTGGGTCGTTAGGCTTAATCCCTTTTTGATGCATCAAGTCCATGGCTAGGTAACAGCTCTCTTCGTTATGCGAACCTAAAAAGAGGGATATGTCCTCCAGATTATCCATAATGTAGCGCAAAACAGCATTAAACTGATCATCTGTGGCTTGTTTATCTTTGCAAATAGGCCTAGGATACCCTTTCTCCTCTGCCCTATCGTTTTCTTTCTCCATATAGGCGCCACGCACAATTTTGAATCCGAGCTTGTAGCCTTTTGCCTTGGCCTCGAGGTGGGCATCTTTTAGATAGTCTAAACGATCCCAACGATAACATTGCAGGGTATTAAAGACAATGGCTTTTTCTTTATTGTACTCTTGCATCATTTTAGTACAAAGATCGTCTGCAGCATCTTGCATCCAGGTTTCTTCACCATCGATAAGCAAAACCACATCTGTTTGATGCGCCAGTGTACAGGCATTATGGTATCTATTAACGATGGCATCCCACTCCACTTTTTCTTCGTCTGACAGCGTCACTCCTTCGGTGATTTTTTGCCAAACAGCAAAACGCCCGAAGCCAGTAGGTTTAAATACAGAAAAAGGCATAGCCAGTTTATGTTCGGCGAAGGCAGTGAGCTCATTTACTTTGTTCATAGTTGCATCAAATTGAGCTTGAGTCTCTTTGCCCTCTACAGAATAGTCTAAGACAGAATACACTCCTTTGTCAAAAAGTTTGTCGACCACCGGAAGGCAATCATCTTCACTAATTCCTCCACAAAAATGATCGAAAACACTAGACCTAATAAGACCTTCGACAGGCAGGTTGGCATTCAAGGCAAATTTTGTCACGGCCGTCCCGATTCGAACCAACGGTTCTTTAGAAATCATTTTAAATAAAAAATAAGCTCTCTCGAGTTCTGAATCTGATTTTAGAGAAAATGCAATTTCTGTATTCTCAAAAAGGGATTGTTGCGACATATGCGATAAAATTAAGCTTCACAAATATAGCCAGAAATGGCTTTTATTTTGTGAAATTGAATTATTTTCGAGCGATGGTAATCAGGCCATTTAATTATTTATTATGCAGGATCAAGCTCCTATTTATTTTGACAAGCAAGGCTACGAAGCCCTTCAATCCTATCTCGATATTCAGCAGCCTTCAAAGGTGGTGGTGTTATCAGACGATAATACAGAAGCTCATTGTTTGACACATTTTTATGAACATATTAATTTCGAGCAAGAGCCTATTTCCATAGCGATTCCGCCAGGCGAAGATCAAAAGCATATGGGAACTTGCATGGCACTACTGGCCGAATTGACTAATCAAGGTCTCGACAGAAAAAGTCTGATGATAAACCTAGGCGGTGGTGTTATTACCGATTTAGGCGGATTTGTCGCTTCCATATTTAAACGCGGAATCGACTACATAAACGTACCTACTTCTCTACTGGCCATTGTAGATGCCTCTATTGGAGGTAAAACGGGCGTTGATCTAGAACACCTTAAGAACCAAATTGGTGTGATAAATCAAAGCCAAATGGTGCTAATAGACCCCAATTATCTTAAGACACTGCCAAAGAATCAATTGCATTCTGGATTTGCAGAAATGATAAAACACGGGCTTATTTCTACGAAAGAGCATTGGATAGACGTTCAAAAAGTGATTGACAATGAAACGATAAAACCCAATAGTCTTATCAAAGATTCAATCAGCGTGAAACATGCCATTGTAGAGCAAGACCCCAAAGAGCTAGGGATTCGGAAGGCTTTAAATTACGGCCACACTTTGGGGCATGCCATAGAGTCGTTTTGTTTGAGTTCTGATGCTGTTCCGACATTATTACATGGCGAAGCCATTGCTATTGGCATGGTGCTAGAAACGTATATCTCTACACAGCTTATGGGTTTCCCAGAAAGGGAATTAGACCACTTGGTAGGTATTATTGCAAAACTTTACCCTAAAGTCGCATTTAAACCCGACCATATTGAAGAGATTATCGAGTTTATGAGTTACGATAAAAAGAATGTGAACGGACAAGTAAATTTTGTGTTATTAGAAGACATCGGCGCCATTGCTTTAGACTGCGAAGTAGATAACGACCTCATTTTAAGCGCCTTTGACTATTACCACCAAGGGCTATAGTTCTCTAAAAATCTTATGCATTAAACGTTTTTTATCGTTGATGCTCTCTTCTAAAGAAATCATGGTCTCTGTTCTGAGCACTCCTTCTATATCGTCTATCGCAAAAATGACTTCTTTGGCATGATGCGTGTCTCTCGCTCTAATTTTACAAAAAATATTAAACTTACCTGTAGTTATGTGAGCTACCGTCACATAAGGGATTTCGCTAATTCGCTCCAATACAAAAGTCGTTTGCGAAGTATTGTTTAAAAACACTCCCACGTAGGCGATAAAAGAGTAACCCAGTTTTTTATAGTCCAAGGTTAACGAAGAACCTGTAATGATGCCCGCTTCTTCCATCTTTTTTACTCTAACGTGCACAGTACCAGCAGATATCAAAAGCTTCTTAGCTATGTCTGTAAAAGGGATACGCGTGTTTTCTATCAGCATATCTAATATCTGATGATCTACTTCGTCTAATTTAAATTTGGCCATACATTTATATTGAACCACAAAATTAAGAGAAAATAAGCGTTTTGCCTATTTTGTTGAATAATTTTTAACGACTAAAGTTTTTTAGTAAATATTCTGTAACATAATCAACTAAATCACTCGTATTTATTGTAGAATCATCAACTGGATTGTTTTGACAATCAATGATTTGATGCGCTGTACCCGTGATACCCTCGCCATACTCTACTGCTTCTGGAATAAACCTGATGTGGCGATCTTTGAGCACTTCCTTATAATGCGCCCTAATATTGATGACTTCTTTAAAGGGTGGAAACAGTACATTTTTAATCAATATATCGTCATAAAAGACCACGTTTTCTGGGATATCAAAGTAGTCTTTTGGGGTCGAATCGGCAAAGGTGTCGATACCAGACAAATGCCTTAAAAGCGCAATAAACACTTGGTTTAATAGTGTTCTGGTATTATTCCTATCGTAATCTAATGCCAATTGTCCTGCCTCGAATAGTATGACCGGACAACCTAAGCTGGTAAAGGTGTCACCTACACAATTCCCATTATAGGTGTCGTCATAGCGTCCCACCTGCCCAGGAATCTTAGTTTGTAACAGATGATTCATGCCGCTAATCAAATTCATTGCAAAAACTCTGGCCGGCGTCAAAGACTTTTCCTTGTCTGCGGCTGGTGCCAAAAAGCTTATGGCCGCAGATTTGCCACTTTCTTTAATTCCGTAGATACTGCGTTGCCCATGAAGATTAAGGCAAAGATCAGGTTGCTCAGCATCGAAAAGTTCCCTTAAAACAAGGCTTTCGGGCTGCGTTAGTTGCTTTGCATCTCTGTTAAGATCTACCTCATTTGCATTTTCCCTCGTATAAAGACTGGCTCCATCTGGGTTGAGTACCGGCACGATTATAAGCGTAACTCGCTCCAAAATAGTGGTCCATTGGGAAACATTCTCCTTTCCGGTGTAAAATTGATGGCAAATATCTAATAGCATCTTGGTGGTGGTCGTTTCGTTTCCATGCATTTGAGACCAACACAGCATTTTAAAATCTCCATTACCAATACGAATCACAGGAATGTCCTTTTTTAAAACACTTTTACCAACAAACATTACTTTAATTTTGCAATGCTTATCAAACATTTCTAAATAAGGTAAAAGGTCGTCTAAAGGAAGATATCGGTCTTTAAGATGAGAGGGCACTAAAGGCATTGAGCTGCTTTATTTGCAAGTTGTTATACAAATGTAAACAATCCAATGTTTACCGATGTAAACAGTAAATTAAGAATGATATACCCATAATGCTACAATTGTAACCATATTTGTTTCAAATGTAAACATATTATATTTTTAATAATTTATCTTACTTTAAATTAGATAGTTAACTATATTTAATTAAATCAATAGTTTTAATATTGAATACCCTAATTGCTTATAATATCTGTTAAATAACGTCTAATCGTTACAACCAACGCGCTTTTGCGTTACATTTGTAGTATGGTCAATGCAACAGAATTTTCTGCAAGATTAAAGCTACTCCTTGAGCACTTGGGGATGGCATCTTCTGCCTTTGCACAAAGCATCGACGTAAACAGATCTAGCATCTCTCACCTCCTATCTGGTCGCAATAAACCCAGCCTAGATGTGATCATTAAAATTTTAGAAAAGTATCCAGAGGTAAACCTGTATTGGTTGCTTAATGGCAAAGGCGAATTTTTATCTAAATCTCCCGAAGCAATTCCGCCGGTAGGCGAATCAAAAGAAGCAACCGATGCGATCGCACAAATTACTAGCTCGGAGCATATGAATCAATCCCATGTAGAAAGAATTGTGATTTTCTATAAGGATGGTAGCTTTAAATCGTATCAAAACAGCTAATTTTTCTCCTATTTTCACGAACTTTGTCGTATTATATACACGATGAGATTAATTATCATTCTTACCCTCTTATTAACGCTTAACGCTTGTAACACAGCGCAAAGAGAATGTGCAGACTTTAGAACTGGCACCTTTGAATTTGAAGAGTTTTTAAATGGAGAGGTTCAAAAAACCACCTTTATACGTAACGATACTATGGAGGTAGACTATTTTAACAAAAAAGTAGATTCTTTTGCAGTACGTTGGATCAATGACTGCGAATATGTCGTTAGAAGCCTAAGGCCTAAATCACTTGCAGAAGAGCGCGCGGTTCATTTTAAAATACTGAGCACAGAAGGAAACCGCTATACTTTTGAATATTCTATGGTGATCAAAAAGAATAAAAGCTCTAAACGCTTCGTAAAAAAAGGAACTGCTACCAAAATTAGCGACTAAGAGTCTTTTTTTAATAGCTCATTTTGCTCTTTTAGCAAATCCTCAATTTTAGAGAGAAGCTCAATGTTTTTAGGGGTTTCGACCGTTTCATTTTCAGGGTCGTCGGACTTTTGCTTAAAGCGATTGATAAATTTAATGACGACAAAGACGGTAAAGGCGATAATCAAGAAATCTATAAAGACTTCTAGCAATTCGCCATAACCAATCGCTACTTCGTCGACCCCTTCTGAGGCCTCTCTAAGAACATATTTTCTCTTGGTAAGGGTGCTTCCCTCTGTCATTAATGACAATGGAGGCATGATTACTTTTTTAACCAACGCACTTACCACTTTATTAAACGCAGTACCTATAACTACAGCCACTGCCATGTCTATCAAGTTTCCTTTGATAGCAAAATTTTTAAACTCCGTTAAAAAGTTTTTCATGATACGTTATCTAGAACAGCGTGATTTGCCCTTCGTCTCCAGGGTCTTCTGCGGGAGGATCTTCTTTTGATTCTTCTGCTGGTGGCGCTGTTGGAGCTTCTTTTTGCGGCGTGCTTTCTTTGCTCACATTCTCTTCTTCTACCACTTCTATTTCTTCTGCTGGGGTTTGCTCCGGCTCTTGATATGGTAGCGATTCTAAGGCATTAATCTCTAATACCTTCTCTTTGGTGAGTTGATTCCCCATAGCGGTAATTCCTTTTACCGATATAAACGATTCCACGTCTACCTTAAGATTTTCTTGACGGTCTTTACCTCGTTTTTTGGCGAATACAACTTCTGCCACGGGCCTGTAATCTGTAAAAACAGCTTCTAAATACGATTTTGGATGATCAGATATAATCCCTTCTTCTCTGTCTGGTTGGTCGATTAAGAAGCGTTTTATATAAAACAGTTCTTTTGCGCCTTCCCAATAAATTACAGAAATCGGTTTTTGAGGATTCCATTTTTCTAAGACGATCATATCGTCATCAAAACGCAACGTAAGTTCTGGCACCACGGTTTTAACTACACCCGATTGTTTTATGATAAGCAAGCGGTCCTCTGACCTAAAATCACCTAAAAACTCACCACGGTCATCTACGTTTAATCGCTGGACTGTGTCGTCAAACCATATCTTCCGTGGTTTGAGTGTAGATAATCCTTTTTCCTTTAACTCGATCCGTTTTACGCTGTATTTAGAAACGATGTTTCCTTTAGAATTTCTCCCCTTGACCAGCTGATCTGCGAAGTCTAGATCAAATTTTAGCTTTTTTATGCTCCCTGATTGACGTAAAAGCACTGTAACTAGTTCGGCCTCACCATTAGGGTTTGCGGTAAAATAAAGCACCTTACTGCTCTTATTACCTGCCGTTAGGTCGTATTCTTTGTCGCGTGTAACTGCTGTGACCGCAAAACGCTTTACGTAGGTAGACCCTCTCGCCCCGTCCTTATAAATCATATTATAGATGGTGCGCTTGTCTTTCTTTTTGAAAACGGCCACATGAATTATGTTCTTCCCAATAAAGGTCTTAGTATCTACGCGTGTTACCATCATCTTACCTTCTGCGGTAAACACGATGATATCGTCTATATCACTACAATCGGTAACGTATTCGTCTCTGCGTAAAGAAGTACCCACAAAGCCTTCTTCCCGATTTACATACAGCTTGGTGTTACGAATCACCACTTTGGTAGCTTCGATATCGTCAAAGATTCTAATCTCTGTTTTTCGTTCTTTACCTGCGCCGTAATCTTTCTTGAGGCGCTTAAAATAATCGATGGCATAATTGATTAGATTATCTAGGTAGTTTTTAATCTGGGCGATTTGATCTTCTAAAGCCTCTATTTTTTGTTGTGCTTTATCTATATCGAATTTAGAAATGCGTTTAATCCTAATCTCCGTAAGTCGTGTGATATCTTCTGTGGTTACCGCACGTTTAAGATGCTTAATATGTGGCTTTAAGCCTTTATCTATAGCACTAATAACGCCTTCCCAGGTCTCTTCTTCTTCTATATCACGGTAAATGCGATTCTCTATAAAAATGCGTTCTAACGAAGCAAAATGCCAGGATTCTTCTAACTCCCCTAACTGAATTTCTAATTCGCTTTTTAAGAGTTGAACTGTTCTGTCTGTAGAACTCCTAAGCATTTCTGTCACCCCAACAAATAGCGGGCGATTGTCTTCGATTACACAGCCTAAAGGCGAAATTGAAGTTTCGCAATTGGTAAAGGCGTACAAGGCATCGATGGTTTTGTCTGGAGAGATTCCGCTTGGCAAATGAATTAAGATCTCTACTTTGGCCGCCGTGTTATCTTCTATCTTTTTAACCTTGATCTTACCCTTATCGTTTGCCTTTAAGATTGAATCGATAAGCGAGCTGGTAGTGGTTCCGTAGGGTACCTCTGTTACTACCAATGTGTTTTTATCTAACTGACTGATTCGGGCACGAGAACGGATTTTTCCGCCTCGCATACCGTCGTTATAATTGGTAAAGTCTGCAATTCCACCTGTGGGGAAATCTGGTAAAATAGTAAAGCGCTTGCCTTGTAAATGTTTTATAGAAGCTTCTATAAGCTCGATAAAGTTGTGCGGCATTATCTTAGTAGACAGTCCTACGGCAATCCCCTCTGCACCTTGTGCAAGCAACATCGGAAACATCACCGGCAAATTGATAGGTTCTTTTTTACGCCCATCGTAGGAGGCTTGCCATTCTGTGATTTTAGGGTTGAAAACTACGTCAAGCGCAAATTTAGACAGCCGTGCCTCGATATATCTAGAAGCAGCTGCCCTATCCCCAGTCAAGATGTTTCCCCAGTTTCCCTGGGTATCGATGAGTAAGTCTTTTTGCCCTATCTGTACCATCGCATCTGCTATACTCGCATCTCCATGCGGGTGATACTGCATGGTATGTCCTACAATATTGGCCACTTTATTATAACGGCCATCGTCTAAATCTTTTAGCGAATGCATGATACGCCGCTGTACAGGTTTAAAACCATCTTCGATGGCAGGTACAGCACGCTCTAAAATCACATACGAAGCATAGTCCAAAAACCAGTCTTTGTACATCCCAGTCACCTTGGTTATGGTGTCTTGGTTGTTTTCTGCTGCTTGTTCTGGCGTTAAGTCGTCGGCTCCGTCTAGAGGCGTATCTTCGTTCATAGTTGGCTAATAGCTGGGGATTACTCGGTTACCCGATCAAGTTCTACTTTTAAGTTTTCTATAATAAACTCCTGTCTGTCTGGTGTATTTTTACCCATATAGAATTTTAGGAGGTCGTCTATGCTCATCGCTTTGTCTAACATTACTGGATCCAGACGTATGTCTTCACCAATAAAATGCACGAATTCGTCAGGCGATATCTCTCCAAGCCCCTTAAATCGTGTGATTTCTGGCTTAGGCTTGAGTTTCTCCATAGCATCTCTTCGCTCTTGCTCTGAATAGCAATAGATGGTTTCTTTTTTGTTTCGCACTCTAAAAAGTGGCGTCTGTAATATATATAAATGCCCTTCTTTGATGAGCTCCGGGAAGAACTGCAAGAAAAAGGTGATAAGCAACAATCTAATGTGCATCCCATCTACATCGGCATCTGTAGCGATTACAATATTGTTATAACGAAGATCTTCCATAGATTCTTCGATGTTCAGGGCAGCTTGTAAGAGGTTAAATTCTTCGTTTTCGTACACGATCTTCTTACTCATTCCGTAAGAATTGAGGGGTTTTCCGCGTAGCGAAAATACCGCCTGCGTATTTACATCGCGACTTTTGGTGATACTACCCGATGCCGAATCTCCCTCTGTTATAAACAGCGTAGATTCTAAACGTCTGTCTTTTTTAAGATCTCCTAAATGCACCCGACAATCCCGTAATTTTTTATTGTGCAAATTGGCCTTCTTTGCACGCTCTTTGGCCAATTTACGTATACCCGACAACTCTTTGCGCTCACGCTCGGCTTGCATGATTTTGCGCTGGAGTCTTTCTGCGGTTTCGGGGTTTTTATGTAAATAGTTGTCTAATTGTGTCTTTAAAAAATCGTTGATGTACGTCCTTACCGTGGGCAGACCGTCGCCCATGTCTGTAGATCCTAGTTTGGTTTTGGTCTGTGATTCGAATACAGGTTCCATCACCTTGATAGAAATTGCACTTACAATAGATTTACGAATATCACTCGCCTCATAGGTTTTGCCAAAGAACTCTCTGATGGTCTTTACAATCGCTTCTCTAAAGGCAGCTTGATGGGTTCCCCCTTGCGTGGTGTTTTGCCCATTCACAAAAGAATGGTACTCTTCGCTATACTGTGTTTTACTGTGGGTTATGGCAACTTCTATGTCTGTCCCACGTAAATGCACGATGGGGTACAACATATCTGTTTCTGCCATGTTTTCCTGAAGCAGATCCTTTAGTCCGTTTTCTGAGAAAAACTTCTCACCATTAAAGTCTATGGTAAGACCAGGATTTAGATAGACGTAATTTTTAAGCATGCGCGCCACATATTCTGGGCGATACTTATAATTTTTAAAGATGGCCTCGTCTGGGATAAAATTTACTTTGGTCCCTTTTCGGCCAGAATTTTCTTCGACTGGAGCATCTTCTACTAGCGTACCGCTTTCAAACTGGGCGTACTTAAGTTGATTGTCGCGTATAGATTCCACTCTAAAAGAAGACGACAAAGCGTTTACCGCTTTGGTACCTACTCCGTTAAGCCCCACCGATTTTTTAAAAGCACGAGAGTCGTATTTACCTCCAGTGTTCATCTTAGAGACCACATCTACTACCTTTCCTAAGGGAATACCGCGGCCATAATCTCGAACCGACACGTTTTTGTCTTTTATGCGAATCTTAATGGTCTTGCCAGCGCCCATCACAAATTCGTCGATGCAGTTATCGATTACCTCTTTGAGCAATATATAAATGCCATCGTCTGGAGACGACCCATCACCAAGCTTCCCGATGTACATTCCTGGGCGCATGCGAATGTGTTCCTTCCAATCGAGGGAGCGAATATTATCTTCTGTATATTGAGCTTGTTTAGCCATAAATTAGGTAGACTACTGGACTGGCTAATATAGCAGTTCGGGCAAAAATTTGAAACGTCTTTTTACTAAAGTAATTAACAATACAATCGCCCAAATTGTTAGTAAAACAGGTGTTTTACAGAATTTTTGTAATTTTCGTTAAGTTTTAATTAACATTTACGACTAATTATAATAAATCTTCACATTTATGGGCGGTGGCGGAAGCATGGGACACGCAAATGCGTCTCTTAAAAATAACAGAAACTTACTCAAGAAACGCAAGACGATGTTTCGCAGGAGAAGTGATGTTAATTCTCTAATAGATGAGAAGATAATGCGCGACACATCCAAAGATAGTTTGGTAACCTTAAGCTCCTCAGAACGTAGAGCTATTGGTCGCAAACTTCGCATTAAACGCAGGGTCGAAACTACAGTAATTCTCCTTTTAATTGGAGGTCTACTTTGGTGGATATTCGCCTGAACTCCAGCTCCACTCCCGCTAGATTTTATAAAAGAAGACGCATCGGTGGAGGAAGTTCTCCAAACAGATTCACAAATAAAAGAACCTCAATCAGACGTAGTAACCTATCTGGTTTTTGCTAGACAATTTATAACGAGTAAGCAATTTAAGATGGCTTCGCGTATGTGCGACAAAGCGCTGTTGATAGAACCAAATAACACAAGTGCCTTAAGGCTTAAGGAAGAAGTTCTAAAGGCAATTAAAGAAAAGAAAACGCAGCGCCTTGTTTTGAATGATCACTAAGGGTTACACGTTAAACAAAAAGAGTACGACATCGCCGTCCTGAACGATATACCCCTTCCCTTCTACGTTGAGCTTACCTGCTTCTCTCACTTTTTCTTTAGAACCCATGGCAACATAGTCATCGTATTTAATAACCTCTGCGCGAATAAAACCCTTCTCAAAGTCGCTATGAATCACTCCCGCTGCTTGCGGAGCATTGGCACCTATGGGAATAGTCCATGCTCTAACTTCTTTTTCTCCTGCCGTAAAATAGGTTTGTAGGTTAAGCAGTTTATAGGCCCCACGTATCAATTTAGAAGATCCTGGTTCTTCTAAGCCCAGATCATCTAGAAACATTTGACGCTCTTCGTAATCGTCAAGCTCGTTAATATCTGCTTCGGTACCTACGGCAAGCACTATAACCTCTGCATTTTCGTTAGCCACAGCGGCCTTAACTTTGTCTACATAGGCGTTTCCGCTTACGGCGCTGGCTTCGTCTACATTGCAAACATACATCACAGGTTTGTCTGTGATAAGCTGCAAAGGCGCAACGATTTCTTCTCTTTCTTTCTCGGTGAGTTCGATCGCTCTAACAGAAACTCCTGCATCTAAGCCCTCTTTTATTTTGTTTAAAACATCTGCTTCTTTTACCGCTTCTTTGTTCCCGATTTTGGCAGCACGTTTTACTTTTTCAATACGCTTCTCTACCCCTTCTAAGTCTTTTAGTTGGAGTTCCATATCGATGGTTTCTTTGTCGCGAATAGGATCTACACTGCCATCTACGTGCACAATGTTATCGTTGTCAAAGCATCGTAGCACGTGTAAAATCGCATCGGTTTCGCGAATGTTTCCTAAAAACTGATTCCCCAAACCTTCTCCTTTGCTCGCTCCTTTTACTAGGCCAGCAATATCTACAATCTCTACAGTGGCAGGCATTACGCGCTGCGGATTAACCAACTCTTCTAATTTTTGAAGTCTTGGGTCTGGCACGTTCACAACGCCAATATTAGGTTCGATTGTACAAAAAGGAAAGTTTGCACTCTGTGCTTTTGCATTAGACAAGCAATTGAACAAAGTAGATTTTCCTACATTCGGTAAGCCAACGATTCCAGCTTTCATATTAGAATTTTTAAACGCTGGCAAAGATAGGCAATTAGACCAGATTTAGAAGTTTTGCAAGAAGAGAATTATCAGTTTAAAAATTGCCCTATCGCTTCGTGAAAGGCGTCAAACTCTACCAAGTTATTATGGTGCCCATCGGGGATAGAAACAAAGGTTGTTTGCGTTGGAATAAATTCTTTATAAAGGCGCTCTCCAGAAGTAAAAGGCACGATAACATCTTCTGTACCATGCACGATTAAGGTTGGGCAATGCACCCTAGATGCATAACTAAACGACGGAAAAGAATACTTTAATAACCATTGAATTGGCAAATATCGAAAACGCGTATTGGCCACGTCTTTAATACTATAAAAAGGAGTTTCTAAAATAAGCCGGTCTGGATTATTTACCGCTGCCATTTTTGTGGCCAATGCGGTACCTAACGACCTTCCATAAACGATTAGCTGGGATTCGTCTACTTGCGTCATTGCATAATCGTAAAAGAGTTGAGCATCTTTGTAAAGCCCTTCCTCCGACGGGTTTCCTGTGCTTTTTCCGTAACCGCGATAATCCATCACTAGCACTTCGTAACCCATATCTACATAGCGCTGTACGATATTCCCCCATCGGGAAAGATTGCCAGCGTTTCCGTGGTAATATAAAATAAAGCCTTTGGCGTCTGGTACTTTAAAATGAACTGAGTTTAAGGTGATTCCCTCTTCTGTTTTAAGGTTTACCTCTTCATATTCTCCGTTAAAAGAAAAGTTATAATCGGGCGGCAGCACTTCTGGCTGGAACATTATTTTGTCTTGAATAGAATACATAAACAGTGAGAAAAGTGCATAAGGCAAAGAGATTACAATTAGGGCAATAAGGAGTTTACGCATTGGTTTTAGCAGCGTGATTTACGTTCATACTTGTTTTAGATAAATCGATTTCTTTTGGTTTAGAAGTAATAATATCTCCCATCATTCGATGGTAAGACTCAAAATTGTTTAGGTTTTTATGCCCCCCACCAACTACGGCATACAGCCTAGTGAGCTTGGGGTTTATCTTAGATAATTTGATACTCGATTTAAAGGGAATCAATTTATCGTTCGTGCCATGTACAATATGTATAGGGCACTTTACATACTTAAGCCATTTATAGGTAGGCATAGGATACTTTAAAATTAAAGACAATGGCATAAAGGGCATATATCTACCAGTCACCTTTGTGAGACTATAATAAGGCGCGTCTAAAATGAGCATTTTTGGATGGTTCATAGAAGCCAGTTTGGTAGCAAACCCTGAACCAAGTGATCGCCCGTATAATATAATGTAGCGCTCATCTACTCGCTCTCTTATTTTGTTATACACATATTGCAAATCGTGCTTAATCGCATTTTGGGAACGCTTGCCAATACTTTTTCCAAAGCCGCGATAATCTACCATGATCACATCGTAGTTATGACGTGTAAAGTCTACCGCAAATTTTCCCCACCCTTTTATACTTTTTGAGTTGCCCTTTAAATAGAGTACAACTCCTACGGGGTTGTCTACCTGAAAATGCAAGCCATTGATAACGGCGCCATCTCGTGCTTCTAGATTGTACTCCTTTACCTTTTGGTTTTCGTAAGCAAATTTGAATTCCTTAGGGAGTTTCTCTGGCTTAAACAAAAAGTAATCTTGTAAATAATACAGTAAGATGCTTATAATTAAATATACAGCAAGAACCGTGAGTGTTATGTTTAACCAGGTGGGCATAAGCCCCTAATTTACTAAATAAAATAGATTAATAAGGCAGCAGCAATTGCTATTCGTGATGCATAAAGGCTTGCTTGGCCAGAAGGGTGGTTTCGTCTTCTACGTTGTCTTCGTCTGGTACACAGCAATCTACAGGGCAAACGGCAGCACATTGCGGCTCTTCATGAAAGCCTTTGCACTCAGTACATTTATCTGGAACTATAAAATATAACTCGTCGCTAACAGGCTCTTGAGCTTCGGCAGCATTTACTTGCTTCCCGTTAGGTAAAATCACATCGCCTTCTAGGTCGGTGCCATCGGCATAGCGCCAATCATCTGCACCTTCGTAAATGGCTGTATTTGGGCATTCTGGTTCGCAGGCACCGCAATTAATACATTCGTCTGTGATTATGATCGCCATAGCATTTTCTTTTTCTAACTTTGCAGTGCAAAAATAACGCCAAATCTCATTACTACCAAATGGCTTTAGGTTTATCACAACGTATTGAATGTCTTTCTCAACTCGGGAACTATCTTAGCGGCTTTACTGCCAAAAAAGCACTTGATAATAGTGCGCTTCCCTCCTACGACCTGCTAGAGCAAACCATCGATAGAGCTTATATTTTAAATGGATGGTTTTTGCCAGAGAATCAATTATATGCTTTGGAGAGCTGGGGTAGCCTTCTAACAAAAGAAAAACTAAGTGATTGGGCCAAGAAAGAACAAATTAAAGAGAGCCAACACCCAAAAACTGTTGCCATTGTGATGGCAGGAAATATTCCGATGGTTGGTTTTCACGACCTGCTTAGTGTACTTATTTCGCCGCATAAGGCGCTTATTAAACTGTCGAGTAGCGACGCTGTTTTGGTTCCTTTTTTATTAGAAGTTTTGTCCTGTATTGATGCTGCCTGGAAGGATCGATATGCAATCACAGAAGGCAAGCTAGAAAACTTCGATGCTGTGATCGCAACAGGGAGTAATAATACAGCGCGTTATTTTGAGCATTACTTTGGTAAATACCCAAATGTAATCAGGCAAAATAGAAATTCTGTGGCCGTGATCACGGGCAACGAAACCCAAGAACAATTGGGCTTGCTAGGAGAAGATATATTTAGATACTTTGGGCTGGGATGTCGTAACGTTTCTAAACTATTCATTCCGAAAGGGTATGATACCGACCTTATCTTTAAGGCAATTTTTCCTTGGAAGCACCTTTTAGAGATTAAAAAATACGAGAATAATTACGATTATAACAAGGCGGTTTTCTTGATGAGCCAATTTGACTTTCTAGACAACGGATTTTGCATGTTAAAAGAAGACGAAAGCTTTGTGTCTCCTATCGCTTCTATCTTTTATGAAACGTATGATTCCGCAGAAAAACTTACCGAATACCTGGCGCAAAACGATGATAAGATTCAATGTGTAGTAGGAGATTTTGCCGCGCTTAGTACGGTGCCGTTTGGCCAAGCACAGCGCCCAGCTTTAGACGATTATGCAGATGGCGTAAACACCCTGCAATTCTTGTTAAAACTCGGTTAATAAAATAATGGCCTTTTTACGTTCTTTATCTACTTATTTAACATCTTTGTAGCCTTATTATAATAGTTTATGAAAAAGCATAATTTTAGCGCCGGTCCTTGTATTTTACCATCTTCTGTGATGCAAAAAGCAGCAGATGGAGTACTAAATTATAACGGCATAGATCTTTCGATTATTGAGATTTCGCACCGTAGTCCAGAGTTTGTGGCGGTCATGGAGAATGCACGATCACTCGCTTTAGAGCTGCTTGGACTGCAGAATAAAGGCTATGCGGCTTTATTTTTACAAGGAGGAGCTAGTATGCAATTTTTAACTTCTACCTATAACTTACTAGAGACAAAGGCTGGTTTTATCAATACCGGAACCTGGAGTGCCAAAGCGTTAAAAGAGGCACAGCATTATGGGGAAATTCTAGAGTTAGCAAGTTCTAAAGACCATAACTACAATTACATTCCAAAAAACATAAGCATTCCAGATGGTTTAGACTATGTGCATTTAACAAGTAACAATACCATCTTTGGGACTCAGTTTAACGAGTTTCCAAAAACAACAGCGCCTTTGGTGTGCGATATGAGTAGCGATATTTTTTCTCGCGAAATCGATTACTCTCAATTTGATTTGATTTATGCTGGTGCCCAAAAGAATATGGGCCCTGCAGGAACAACACTCGTAGTGGTTAAAGAAGACATCCTTGGGAAAGTATCACGACATATTCCTTCTATGTTAGACTATAAGGTTCATATTTCTAAAGACAGTATGTTTAACACACCACCTGTGTTTGCGGTATATGTGTCTATGTTAACCCTAGAATGGCTTAAAGAGCAAGGCGGAGTCGCTGCCATAGAAAAAACGAACGATCAAAAAGCCGCGTTGTTATATGACGAAATTGATCGTAATCCACTTTTTAATGGTTTTGTGAGCAACAAGGAAGATCGCTCAAAGATGAACGCCACTTTTACCATGGCAAACGAAAACCTAAAAGATAAATTTGACGCACTTTGGAAAGAGGCGGGCATTAACGGTATAAACGGTCACCGTTCTGTTGGAGGCTATCGAGCTTCTATGTACAATGCAATGCCTTTGGCCAGTGTGCAAGTATTAGTAGATGTTATGAAGCATCTAGAAACCATAGCTTAAACAACCCGATATATGAAAGTCTTAGCAAATGACGGAATCTCTGCAAGTGGAGTCCAAGCCTTACAAGATGGAGGATTCGAAGTAATAACCACTAAAGTTGCCCAAGAGCAGCTAGAGAACTTTATCAATAAAGAGCAGATCGATGCAATCTTAGTGAGAAGCGCCACCACAGTGCGCAGGGCATTAATAGATGCCTGCCCATCACTCAAGCTCATCGGTCGCGGTGGCGTTGGTATGGATAACATCGATGTAGAATACGCACGAGAAAAAGGGCTTCATGTTATCAATACGCCTGCAGCCTCTTCGTCTTCTGTGGCCGAATTGGTATTTGCTCACTTGTTTACAGGGGTTCGATATTTATACGATGCCAATAGGAATATGCCGTTAGAAGGAGATTCGAAATTTAAAGACCTTAAAAAAAGCTACGCAGGCGGAAGCGAGCTTCGCGGAAAAACCCTCGGAGTTATTGGCTTTGGACGAATCGGTCAAGAAGTGGCAAAAATTGGACTGGGATGTGGAATGAAAGTGCTTGCCAGCGACAAGTTTATGGATCATGCCAATATTAAAGTCGAATTTTTTGATGGTCGCGCTGTAGATTTTTCGATAGACACCATTCCTCAGGACGAATTATTATCACAAAGCGACTTCGTAACCTTACATGTTCCCGCTCAAAAGGATTACGTTATTGGTGCTGAACAGATTGCACTAATGAAGCCAGGCGCAGGAATCATCAATGCAGCTCGTGGGGGTGTCATAGACGAAGTAGCCTTGATAAAAGCCTTAGACGATAATAAAATTGGCTTTGCTGGATTAGATACATTCGAAGAAGAACCCAAGCCTGCTGTACAGGTTTTGATGAATCCAAAGGTGTCATTAACGCCTCATATTGGCGCAGCTACTAACGAAGCACAGGACAGAATAGGAACAGAATTGGCTTCTCAAATAATCTCTCTTTTAAGCTAGTTAACAGTTTATCGGTATTTTAGGTCAAACGACTAATATTTAGTTGTCTTTACCGCAGAAAAATCTGTCCTAAAGCCAAACTTATACAGTTCTTCGTACCTTCGGGATTATTAAACAATTAAATTTTAGATAATGGCAGGACTTATGGATTTACTCACAAGTGATATGGGTAAACAAATTATTGGCGGTGTTAGTCAAGAAACTAATCAATCTCCAGACAAAACAGCAAAAGTATTGCAGATGGCTTTACCAGTTCTTATGGGAGCTATGAAGCGCAATGCGGCTACTCCACAAGGAGCAGAAGGATTGATGGGTGCTTTAAGTAACAAACACGACGGTAGCATTTTAGATAACCTAGGTGATTTATTTAACGGCGGTGTAAATGACGATGTAAAACAAGACGGTGCCGGTATTTTAGGTCACATTCTAGGAGGTGGTCAGGATAATGTAACAAATGCATTGTCTTCGAGTACTGGAGTAGATTCTGGATCTGTAGGTAACATTTTAAAAGTTGCAGCTCCTATCCTACTTGGATTTTTAGGAAAAGAAAAGAGACAACAAAACGTACAATCATCTAGCGGAATAGATGGTCTTTTAGGAGGCTTGATGGGCGGAAACAAATCCTCTAACAAGCAACAATCCATGATTGAGCAATTGCTTGACGGCAACAACGATGGTAGTATTCTTGACGATGTAGCTGGCATGCTTTTAAATAGTGGTGGCAGTAAAAAGAAAGGCGGATTAGGAGGACTTCTTGGAGGTCTTTTTGGACGTTAGTACGCTAATACATACTATAAAAAAGAGGCATTAATTGCCTCTTTTTTTGTTAAAATAAATTAAACTTACAGGTCTAAGCCCCTACTATTCGTACCTTTACACTAATAAAGCATAGGCTTTTGCTATGAAATATTTTCTGTTGATATCATTTATTGCGATCATGATTTTTGGCTGTGGTGGTTATTCCAATTCGTCCAGTGGATCTGAGCAGGATATAAGCAGTGTTGCAAAAAAAGGAGATACCATACGCATTGCCAACGATAGCCTGGAGTATGAGATTATCATTATCGAACCTGGATTCAACAATTGGTTGGTCACTCAGTTTCCAGAAGACTATTACACACAGGGCTTTTTAGAGAATCGAAATCGATTTCTTGTGGCCGAATACAACAGACGCGTACTCAATGCTACCCAGCACCCGCGAGACCTTTATATTCAACAAATCGATTATCGCGACGATATCAATTACGGGAAAGAGGTAAATTACTTGCTCTTTATGTATTTTAAATATTTTCAGCAACGGTATAAGCAAAAGTTATAATGCAAAAATTAAAAGAACGCTGGAAGGTAACCAGCAATTTACAGTTGTTTGTAATCTTTTTGGTTTTTGCCGTGACAGGCAGTACCGCAGCTAAATTTGCTGGCCCTGTTACAGAATATGCAGGCGTTACGAAAGAAATGGGCGGTTGGATTTACTGGCCAGTAAGAATTTTAATCATATTTCCTGTATATCAGGTATTATTGGTTATTTTTGGATGGCTCTTTGGCGAGTTCGAATTTTTTTGGAACTTTGAAAAGAAGATGCTCAGGGGTTTAGGCCTTGGATTTTTAGTTAAAAAATGATACACAGACAAGGATTTATAGTACAAAGAATATTGCCAATTGTTTTGGCCTTATTGCTATTATCCCCTGTTTGGGTGTCCCTAGCACACGAGGCAGGTGAGCACCAGCACCCTGTTTGCGACGATATCACCACTCACTTGCACGAACAAGCTATAGATTGTGACTTATGTGATTATAATCTAGTTAGTTTTGATGTTATAACGCATCACGAATTTGCTCCAACCTTAAAATTTGTTGGGCAAACACAAATATTTGGCTACGCTCAAAGTATCGAACCCATTACGTTTGAGCTTAAAAAAGGCCGTGCTCCTCCCACTGTTTAAAACCCTCCATTACAAAGAGTTCGTTTTAAACAATTAGTCCTATGATAAAATATATTATAGCGTTTACCTTGTTATTAGGGACGCTCGACGCTGTTAGTCAGACCTGTGAGTTAAACTTTACGGGTAAGGCCATAGATAGCCATGAAAACATTCCGCTTGAAGGAGCTATTGTTTTCATGCCTGCCCTCGACAAATCGGCATATACAAACTTAGAAGGTGAATTTTCATTCAAAGATCTATGCGCAGGTACCTATACCGTGCAGATAGAGCATCCGCAGTGTAAAACTCAAATCTTCGAAATTGTAATGCGTAAAGATTTGGATCGCTCTTTTTATTTAGAACATCATTTAGAGCAACTCAATGAAGTTATTATATCTGGGAAATCGTTTAGAACAAAATCTGAGACGCAACTCACTAATACTATCGATCTTAACCAAATTGAACAATTCAGTAGTGAAAGTTTAGGTGATGTTTTAAATACCTTGAGTGGGGTGTCTTCTCTAAATACAGGAAATTCTGTCATAAAGCCCGTTATTAATGGTCTGCATAGCAGCCGAATTAGCATTATTAATAACGGTGTATTAATGCAGGATCAAGAATGGGGAGCAGAACATGCACCTAATATCGATGTAAATACTGCTGGTTTTATCTCTGTGTTAAAAGGAGCCTCTACCCTGCAGTTTTCGGGTGACGCCGTTGGAGGAATGATTATTTCTGAACCCAAACGCGTGGCATTGAAAGACACCTTATACGGCAAAACTATACTTAGTGGAAGTTCGAATGGTCGCGGTGGTAGTATTAGTACCGAGCTCTTAAAAGGATACGAAAACGGATGGTATGGAGTTTTGCAAGGAACAGCCAAGCGCTATGGAGATTTTGAAGCCCCTGATTATGTTTTGAGTAACACCGGACTTCAGGAGACAGATTTCTCGATACGAGTTGGAAAAAATCAATTTAGATCGGGTTTTGAAGCTTATGCCAGTTTTTTTAAATCCAAAATTGGTATTCTCAGAGCCTCTCATTTAGGAGGAGCCGCAGATCAAGTGGCGGCGATTACTAGCGAGCAGCCGTTTATCATTAGAGACTTTACCTATGATATTTTAGAGCCACGACAGGAGGTTACCCATTTAACGGGTAGGGTGTCGTATTTTAAGAAATTTGATGGGTTAGGAAAATTAGATTTACAATACGACCTGCAACATAACCAGCGATTCGAGTTTGATATAAGACGAGGCGATAACGCAAATAGAGCTTCTGTAGATCTTACGTTAACCACGCATAGGTTTAATGCTGGTCTCGAATCTGATATTAGCGATGATTTAAGGCTTAAATCAGGATTTATGCTTGGTTATCAAGAGAATGTGGCAGACCCTTCTACGGGGGTTAGAAGGCTAATTCCAGATTACGAGGAATACACAGTTGCTGCCTATGCCATTGCAGATTATCAGGCCTCCGAACGATTGTTGCTGGAAGCTGGACTAAGATTTGACTATGTCTTTATGGACGTCTTTAAGTTTTATCGTTCTTCTTTTTGGGAACTCAGAGGTTACCAACAAGAATTTGGTGACTTGGTAGTCGAAGAATTTGGAAACCAACTCCTGGTAAACCCAGAATTGACATTCAATAATATTTCTGCCACGGCTGGACTGAATTATAAACTTGGAAGTACCTCTCGCATATATTTTAATTATGCGTTGGCTACTCGTAACCCTAATCCGTCTGAGCTCTTTAGTGAAGGACTGCATCACAGTGCATCGAGAATAGAGCTGGGCGATTTAAGATTTGATAGTGAGGTTTCAAATCGTTTGTCGCTAACTCTAGATTCGTCTGGGGAAGACTGGTCTTTACAGGTTAGCCCTTTTGCCAATTGGATAGACAATTTTTTATTGATCGAACCAACAGGTGTACAGCAAACTGTAAGAGGGAATTTTCAGGTATGGGAGTACAGACAGATTCCTGCGTTTTTGGCTGGCTTAGACATTGACTTTAGTTGGCAGTTTGCGCAGCGACTGCAAACAACCGCTCAGTTCAGTATGGTTAAAGGTTACGACCAGCAAACAGATACACCATTAATCAATATGCCACCAGTTAATTTTACAAATGGCGTGCGCTATACATTGCCTGAGTGGCACCAATTTGAGACTGGTATCAAAAGTGAGTATGTGTTTAGGCAGAATGAATTTCCTAATACAAACTTTGAAGTGTTTTTACCCGAACAGGAATCCATCGTAGAGGTAGACGTAAGTACTCCTCCACCTGCTTATCACTTATTACATTGGGATGCGCAAGCTAGTTTTGGTTTTGTTGGTAAAAGCACATTACAACTCGGAATTCAGGTATCGAACCTCCTGAATACTGAATATAGAAATTACTTAAATAGACTGCGATATTACGCAGATGATTTAGGTAGAAACTTTAGGTTCCAAATTAAAATCAATTATTAAAATTTAAACTTTTCAAAATGAAAAAGAACATTTTTATATTCGCATTAATTGCCACTTTTGGTTTAACCTCTTGTTCTAACGACGACGACAATACACCAGAGGTTGTAAATGAAGAAGAAGTAATTACCACAGTAACTCTTACCCTGGTTCCTTCTGGCGGTGGCGACACGGTAATATTAATATCGAACGATGTAGACGGAGACGGCCCAGCACCGCCTGTAACCGCCCAAACGGGTGATTTTGTGGCAGACACCGATTATACGGGTCTTGTATCTTTTACAAATGTAACCGAGACTCCGGCCGAAGATATTACCGAAGAAGTAATCGCAGAAGCCGAAGAGCACCAAGTATTTTATATTTCTAGTGGTTCGTTAAACCTAACTACGAGCTATAACGATACCGATAGCGATGGCAATCCATTAGGCGTGATGACTACTGTAATGACAGGAGCGGCGAGCTCTGGGACATTAAACATCGTTTTGCGTCATGAGCCTAACAAACCTAATGACGGTACCTTAGGCGATGCGGGTGGCGAAACCGACGTGAGTGTTACCTTCGATATTGACATAAATTAATATCGAAATGCCCTAAAACAAAAAAGCTCCCAGTTGGGAGCTTTTTTTTATTCGTTTACGGTGACCTCTATCGGGGTCACTTTGTCTTTTACTGGGTTTACCACAAAGGTATAGAGCCACATAAGCGTAAAGGTGGGTATAAAGTCTAAACCTGGAATAAGTTCTTCGAAGAAAACAATTACTGCAGCAAGCTTTCCTTTGTTTCCTGAGTACATATCGGTCATCTTTTTGGCGGCAAAAGGTGCCCAAACCAGATCGATTACGGTTCCAATCACTGGTATAAAGAAAGTGACCATCCCGATGGCGTCATAGATTAAACTCTTTTTTAAATAGTCGTATTTTTTGTTTTGCATTGTGTTGTTAATAGTTACTGCTCTGATAGTTGCAAGAAGCATACCAAATTTTGGTTATGATAAATCGCTGGTAATTAGCTTTAAGAACTCGTTGCGGGTTTCGATCTTTTCAAACTGCCCTCTAAAACCAGAAGTAGTTGTTACACTGTTTTGTTTTTGAACCCCTCGCATCATCATACACATATGGCTAGCTTCTATTACTACCGCTACTCCTCTAGGTTTTAACGTTTTATTGATGCACTCTAGTATATCGTGTGTTAACCTTTCTTGTACTTGTAAGCGCCTTGCAAAAACATCTACGACACGTGGCAACTTGCTCAACCCAACGATGTGTCCGTTAGGAATATAGGCTATATGAGCTTTGCCAAAGAATGGTAATATATGATGCTCACAAAGAGAATACACCTCTATATCCTTCACAATCACCATCTCATTATAGTCTTCTTTAAACATGGCACTCTTTAGGATTTTTGCAGCATCCATTTCGTAACCTTGAGTTAGAAACTGCATCGCTTTGGCCGCTCTTTCTGGCGTTTTTACGATTCCTTCTCTGTTCACGTCTTCGCCAAGCTCATTGATGATGGCGCGGTAATTATCTTTTACCTCCTCTGTTATTTTAATATTGTACTCTTCGAATTTCTTATAGGGCATCTGCGTTTGTTTTTTCGGTCTGAAAGGGATTAAACCTATTTAAGCATCTAAATTATAATTGTTTTGGCAATTAGCCTTGAATATTTAACGTTTCGTTAGTACGTTTCTTTTATGGCAATGGTAGCTTTGTTTAAGATTCGGATGTGTTCATTTTTATTTGAATCTAATCATCAATCACAAGAACAACCAATGCTTAGACGCAAAATCACTATCATTCTTACAGTGTTCTCCTTCACTGTATTCGCTCAACAAAATAAAAATTTAGAAGCAAAGAGAATTTCTAATCCGCCAAAAATCGATGGAGTTTTGGACGATGCTGTTTGGCAAGAATTAACTGCATATGGCGATTTTAATATGTACGAACCCGGAAACGAAGGTACTATTAGTGATGCATATCGTACAGAGGTTAAAATGGCATATGACGATACCGGAGTTTACGTAGCCGCCGCTATGTATGATCCAGACGCAAGTCAAATTTTGAGTCAGTTTTCGCAACGAGACGAAATTTTTGTGCAGGCAGATGTGTTTACCATTGCTCTAAACACCTATAACGATGGTATTAATGAAACTCGTTTTTATGTGACCAGTGCAGGTACTATAGGCGATTCGTCTGTATCTCTAGGGCGACAAGATTTTAGTTATAATGTGGTGTTTAATTGTAGAGTAACTAGAGACGAAAACGGTTGGTATGCCGAATTTAAAATACCCTACAATGCCCTGCGTTTTCCAGAATCAGATATACAAGATTGGAGTGTAAACTTTTATAGACGGCTTTTAAACAAGAACGAGACGCATACATGGAACTTTATAGAAAACTCTGTTGGAAGAGAAACACAATATAACGGGACAGTAAGTGGCGTTTCTAATATTAAACCTCCAGTAAGACTTACCCTCTTCCCTTTTGTACAAGGTGTTGCTTCTACTTTTGATGGCGAAACAGAAACCGATTTCTCTGCTGGTTTAGATGTAAAATATGGATTGAGCGATAGTTTCACTCTAGATGCGACCTTAATTCCCGACTTTGGACAAGCCGCTTTTGACCAAGTGAGCCTCAATTTAGGGCCCTTTGAACAGACTTTTGGCGAAAACAGGCAATTCTTTACAGAAGGTGTAGAACTCTTTAGAAAAGGCCGCATTTTCTTTTCTAGACGTGTGGGTAACGGGCCTACCGGTAGTCTTGGAGACTTAGGCGAAACCGAATCGGTTATCGATTATCCGGGGAAAGTAAATCTGCTCAACGCAATAAAAATTTCTGGTCGTACTCAAGACAAACTCGGTATTGGTTTTTTTAATGCCATTACAGAGAAAACGTACGCAACTATAGAAGATACAGTAACTGGCAACCAGCGAAAAGTACTGGTAGAACCCTTTGCAAATTATAACATACTGGTATTAGACCAACAGTTTAACAACAACTCTTCTATTTCACTGATTAATACCAATGTCACACGCGAAGGTCATTTTAGAGACGGAAATGTAAGCGCTCTTGTTTTTGATGTGGCAGATAAGGGCAACAACTTTAGGACTTCTGGCCGAGTGGTTGTGAGCAACGTGAACGAAGGCAATGGTTTTAAGACGGGCTTACAAACCGAATTAGATGTATTTAAAACTAAAGGAAAGTGGCGCTATCGCGCTGGTCACGATTTTGCAAATACAACCTTAGACATAAACGACCTAGGCCTTAATTTTAGAAACAATTTTAACAATTTTGTAGTGGGTGGTTCGTATAGAATCTTTGAGCCTACCAAAATTTTTAACTCTTACAATATTGGGGTTACCGTGCGTCACCGTCGTCTCTACCAACCAGACGTGCAAACGGGTAACAACATTAACTTAAACACGTTTTTTCAATTAAAAAGCAGGTTTGCCTTTGGTACATTTAATAACTACAACACAGAGAACGACGACTACTTTGAACCACGTGTTCAGGGTCGTTACGTTACTTATGACCCTAGTATTGGTGGCGGTGGATTTGTATCTTCTGATTACAGAAAAAAGTTTGCCTACGACATAAACTTTAACTGGAGAATCTGGGATAACGACAACGACCAGAATTTTAAAGGAATTAATGTCTCGCCGCGATATCGATTCTCTGACAACTTCTTACTCGTCTTTTCTTCTAACTATTCTAAGAGCGATAATAACTTTGGTTGGGTCTATAACGATGACAGCAACATCTTTTTTGGTCAGCGGGATATTACCAATATAGAAAACACCTTGACAGCAAGTTATAATTTTGATCCTTTTAAGGCCATCGACCTACGCTTTAGAAATTCTTGGAGCACGGCAGATTACAGCGACAATGTCTTTTGGATTCTCAACGAGGATGGGTCTCGAAGCAGAGCAGAATACGACCTTGCCAATCGCGATCCCAATACAAACTTTAATATTTGGAATCTGGATTTGAGTTTTAGATGGCGTTTTGCCCCTGGTAGTGAAGCCACGTTCTTATACAGAAATCAAATTTTTAATGTAGACGATATGGCACAAATCAACTATTCAGATAGTCTTAGCAATCTGTTTGATCAGCCATCGCAGCATACGGTTTCTTTAAGGGTTACCTATTTTATTGATTACAATAACGTCAAGAATTTATTCAGAAAGAAAACTTCCTAATCGCGGGTTGTGAATCCCAAAGGATTGTACTAATTTCACGGCAAAGAGCTACCGCATGATTCAGGTTTCTAATCTGCATAAATATTATGGAAAAGTACATGTCTTACAGGGCGTAGACCTTACGGTTAATGCTGGTGAAATCGTTTCTATTGTGGGAGCTTCGGGAGCTGGAAAAACCACCTTATTACAAATTATTGGCACCCTCGATGTACCTAGCGAACCCCTTGGCACTTTACATATAAACGGAACCGATATTAGAGATTTATCTTCTAAAAAACTCGCTCAATTCCGTAACAAAAACATCGGTTTTATATTCCAGTTTCATCAACTACTCCCAGAATTCACAGCGCTAGAAAACGTATGCATCCCTGGATTTATTAGCGACACACCTAAAGAACAAGTAATCGCGAGAGCCAAAGAGTTATTAGGCTTTTTAGGGGTTTCACATAGAGAAGACCATAAGCCAAACCAATTATCGGGTGGCGAACAACAACGTGTCGCAGTAGCCCGCGCGCTTATCAACAACCCAAAATTAATTCTAGCAGACGAACCTAGTGGAAACCTTGATTCTGGATCTGCAGAGACCTTGCATCGGCTCTTTTTCGAGCTCAGAGACACCTATGGTCAAACATTTGTTATCGTGACTCACAATGAGGCTTTGGCCAATATGGCAGATAGAAAACTGACTATGAAAGACGGTAAAATGCTTGTCTAACATGACTCAAGAGGCGCTTAAAGATTTCTTAGACCAAAAGGTTGTCGCCTATAATACCGTAGAGTTTCTCGCCACGGACCCTATTCAGATCCCGCATCGTTTTACAAAAAAAGAAGACATTGAAATTGCTGGGTTTTTAACCGCTACCATCGCCTGGGGGAATCGCAAGAGTATTATTACCAATGCTAACAAACTCATGTCACTGATGGACGATGATCCTTATGAGTTTGTTTTACACCACAGCCCTAGCGACCTATCTAGATTAGAAGGCTTTGTACATCGCACCTTTAATAGCATTGATGCCTCTTACTTTATGCAGGCCTTACAGCAAATATATAAGCAGCATAATGGTCTGGAATCTATTTTTACAACACATGCCAATCAGGAAGGAATGCAAATGGCGATTCACAGGTTTAAGTCAATCTTTTTTAGTTGGCCCCATCCACCAAGAACTACCAAACATATTTCTGATCCTTTAAAAAATTCTGCGGCCAAGCGCATTAATATGTACTTGCGATGGATGGTACGGCAAGACAACACGGGCGTCGATTTTGGTATTTGGAATGATATCGACTCATCGCTACTATCTTGCCCATTAGACGTGCATTCGGGCAACGTTGCAAGAAAACTGGGTTTGCTTAGCCGTAAACAAAACGATGCAAAAGCTTTAAACGAACTGGATACAAGTTTGCGAAAGCTCGACCCGAGTGATCCAGTTAAATACGATTTCGCTCTCTTTGGCCTTGGTGTTTTTGAAGGTTTTTAAAAAATGTTGTAAAGTCGTTAAAATTGCTTGCGATGGTTTGCAAATTTTTATCTTTACCCAATACTATTAATAGGAATGCAGTTTAAACATCCAGAATTACTTTACGCTCTTCTTTTACTGCTGATTCCGATAATCGTTCATCTTTTTCAGTTACGTCGCTTTAAAAAAGAAGCATTTACCAATGTTGCCTTCTTAAAAGAAGTGGTGATAAAAACACGCAAGTCGTCGCAGGTCAAAAAATGGTTGACTTTGCTAAGTCGTCTTTTGGCCATTGCATGTATCGTTTTGGCATTTGCGCAACCTTATTTTGCAAATAAAAAAGCTACAGACAATCCTACGCGATGGGTGTTATATGTAGATAATTCGTTTAGTATGCAGGCTAAAGGAGCCAAGGGGCCTTTACTGCAACACACAATTCAAGATTTGTATGCTCATCTGGGCTTTACAGATGCCTTTGATTGGTTTACCAACGACCAAGAACACTTAGAAGCCACCTTAGAAGATTTTAAAAAAGAGGTGTTGCAAATACAGCCATCGGCTACACAACTCTCCTTAGACCAGGTTGTTCTGAAAGCTCAAAATATTGCAAGCAATCACAGCGATCAAGATGTAAGATTGTTGGTATTATCTGATTTTCAGCAGCACGATTCCAAAGAGATAGCCATTAGCAGTTCTATTCCCATAGACGGCGTGTATTTAGAAGCAGTAAACAGATCAAACATTAGTATCGACAGTGCCTATGTAACAAGTAGTGGGTCTAAAACATCGCTAAACGTCTTGGCTAGTGCAGATAATACTTCGCAAACGAGTTTCCCAGTTTCGCTTTTAAACGATGGGCAATTAATAACAAAATCTGCTTTTGATTTTACCCAAAACACCGCCGCTGAGCTTAGTTTCGAATTAGACTCCAATCAAGATGTCAAAGGGCAACTATTAATAAACGACGAGCAACTTACCTTTGACAATTCTTTATACTTTTCCTTGGCGGAATCTCCTAGAATTAAAGTACTGAGTGTGTCTCAAGAGTCTGATTCGTACATTAAACGTTTGTTTTCTGATGCCGAATTTGAACTTACCTCCTATCGATTAAGTGATTTAAACTTTAGCGAGATTTTGGATCAGCAGTTGCTCATCTTAAATGGGCTCAATGAAATTACAACGCCTTTGTTAGGTGCTATTACTCCCTTTGTGCAAAATGGCGGGCACCTTTTAATAATTCCAGGTGTCTCGATCGATGTTGACAGTTATAATGTGCTATCCCAACAACTGAACGTCGGGCGTTGGGGAACGCTTATTAATCAAGAAAGAAATATCGCTACAATTCGTTTTGATCACCCCATTTATAAAGATGTTTTTGACAAAAATGTAACTAATTTCGAATATCCTAAAGTAAACCGATTCTACAGCTTTACCAATCCAACAACGGCGGCTTTACTTTTAGATGGAGGCGATCCTTTTTTGGTGCAAAAAGATAATATAACGCTCTTTACAGCTAGCCTTTCGGGAGAGAACAGTAACTTTATTAATTCGCCCTTAATCGTTCCTACACTGTACAATATTGCTAAAAATAGTTTGCCTTCGCCTACACTTTATTATACCATTGGAATCGAGAATCAAATCGCAATTCCGGTAGTTACAGAACAAGACGAGGTGATACGATTGCGCGATGCACAAGATTTTATTCCTTTGCAACAGCGGTTTTCTCAACAAGTTAGAATCACCACCACAGACCAACCCGAGTTAGCGGCCAATTATTATGTGATGGCCAGCACAGACACGCTGGGCTTGTTAAGCTATAATTATAGCCGACTAGAAAACAGAAATCAATACACCCCTATCTCCCAACTAGAGGCGGTCAACTTTTACGATTCGACGACAGAACTCCTCACTAAAATAAGAGAAGACAGTTCTGTAACCACTTATTGGAAATGGTTTATTATTTTTGCAGTGTTATTTTTATTGTTAGAAATGGCATTCTTAAAATTCTTAAAATAAGCAGCCTGCTGGCCTATGTCTAAAAAAGTTCTTCTTAAAAGCGCCACGATAATAGATTCTTCTAGCCCTCATCATGGTAAAAAAAGGGACATTTTAATCAGTGATGGAATCATTGCTTCTATCAAATCAAACATTGCAGTACATGCTTCTTATCAAATAATCGAAGCCGATGATTTACATGTTTCACAAGGCTGGTTTGACAGTGGTGTGAGTTTTGGTGAACCAGGCTACGAACAACGCGAGACCTTAGCCAATGGTCTTAATGTGGCTGCCAATAGCGGCTTTACCCATGTGGCGGTGAATGCCAATACCTGGCCAATTACAGATACAAAGGCCGCTGTAGAATATATCAAATCTAAGGCCAACGACCATTTGGTTAGCGCCTACCCTATTGGTGCACTCACGGCTGGTAGCAAGGGGCAAGATTTAGCCGAGCTCTACGATATGCATCAAGTAGGAGCTATTGGGTTTTACGATTATCAAAAGCCGCTACAGGATGTCAATCTACTAAAGATCGCCTTACTTTATGCCCAACCCTTTGACGGATTGGTGCAATCTTTCCCTTTACAACCCGATTTGGCTGGGAAAGGACAGATGCATGAAGAACTAGTAAGTACCACCCTCGGATTAAAAGGATTTTCTTCTATGAGCGAAGAGATCCGTATTGCTAGAGACCTCTTTGTGCTAGAATATACTCAAGGGAAACTCCATATCCCTACTATCACGACTGCAGGGTCGGTAGCATTAATTCGAGACGCAAAGCAAGAAGGACTCGATGTAAGTTGTAGCGTAACACCACATCATTTAATGTTAGATCATACAGAGCTTACTTCTTTTGATTCTAATTACAAAGTATTACCCCCGCTGAGAGCGAAAGAAGATTTGCAAGAAATCGTAAACGGGCTTAATGATGGAACAATCGACGGGATTACCACTGACCACAACCCGCTAGACATCGAACTTAAAAAGCAAGAGTTTGAGCGTGCAGACTTTGGCACATTAGGTCTGGAGAGTGCTTTTGGTGCTCTTAATAGTCAATTTGGTGTAGACCTTACAATCAAGAGCTTAACGGGCTTAAAAGAGCGTTTTAAAATACCTATTCATAGTATAGAAGAAGAACAAACAGCAGACCTTACTTGGTTTGAGCCCAACACATCATGGCAATTTGAAAAGGCAGCTGTAAAATCTGCTAGTTTTAATTCGTGTTTTTACCAAAAACCAATGAAAGGCAAAGTACTTGGAGTTATAGCAAATAATAAAGTACATATCACAGAATGAAGGAAAACAAAGGAACCGGCTTAGCAGTTGTTGCATACCTAACTTTTGTAGGGATGATAATCGCTTTCTTTTTAAATAAAGAAAAACCTAAAGAGTTGGTCACCCTTCATGTTCAAAATATGTTTGGATTGGTGGTATTACTCTTTATTTCTCAAACAACACAGGCCTATATAAATCCTACAGCAGGACACATTCTTTGGTGGATTTCTTTTTTTCTTTGGGCATATAGTTTGGTAACAGCCATAATCAGCAAGCCTCCTTCAATACCAATCTTGAGTAATAAATTCGCTCAGTGGTTCGTGTTTTTGAGGTAGAATACCTATATTTAGTTCACTAAATCACTAACTAAAAACATATTACAATGACCGAAACAACTGCAGACAACGGAAAAACTGTTGCTATTCTTAGCTATATTACTATTATAGGTTGGATTATAGCCCTAGTAATGCACAATGGTAATAAAACCAAACTAGGAGGTTTCCATATCCGTCAGACTTTAGGAATCATGCTACTTTATATAGCTAACTATATTCTTTGGATGGTGCTAACTATCTGGTTATTATACATTATTATTGGCTTAGCGATTTTTGTGCTTTGGGTACTTGGCCTGGTAGGCGCAATACAAGGCGAAGAGAAGCCAGTGCCGCTGTTAGGAGCTCAATTTCAAGATTGGTTTAAGTCAGTCGCATAATCTAATAAAACGATATAACTGAGTCATTGATACCCATCAATGACTCTTTTTTTTTACCTATGACAAACTCTTTTGCCCTAGAACACCTAACACGCCCCTCTTCGTTAAAAGACAATGCGCCTCTAATCATAATGCTGCATGGCTACGGAAGCGACGAGAATGATTTGTTTTCTTTTGCTTCGGAACTGCCTGCCGAATACTTTATCGTTTCTGCTAAAGCTCCGTATAGGATGCAACCTTACGGAAATGCTTGGTATGCTATTCATTTTGATTCCAACGATGGAAAATTTAACGATACCGAGCAGGCTATCGCCTCGAGAGAATTGGTAAGCACTTTTATAGATCAGGTCAAGGCGAGCTATCCTGTAGACGCTAACCGTGTGGTATTATTAGGCTTTAGCCAAGGCACTATTTTGAGCCTTGCTACTGCCCTATCGTACCCAGAAAAAGTACAATACGTTGTTGGTTTAAGTGGTTATTTATCTAAAGACATGCTTTTAGAAGGTTATAAACAAAGAGACTTTAGCAGATTAGACATTTATATGTCGCATGGCAGCGTAGATCAGGTGATTCCAGTACAATGGGCGAGAGATTCCCAGCCCAAATTAAAAGAGTTAGGAATAAGCGTAAACTTTAGTGAATATCCCGTAGGACACGGAGTGGCACCCGCCAACTTTTATCACTTTAAAAGCTGGCTCGAAGAGCGACTTTAATTGGTATATAGCAACGACCCTAACGTATTGAAAGAAATTTTTCTGTCTTCTTCGATAAAATATTCTAGGACCATCTCGCCCCAATATTGGCCGTCTGTAAAATCTGCAATTAGCCAACGGTGGTTTAAAAATTTAAGCTTGTTTATCTTCATTTCGCCAGACATACCTTCGTAAGGCACCATGGGGTTATTTCCTTCCTGCTCGTTGTATGCATAAATAGACTCTCTTACATATTGCTCGATGTCTGCCGCCTCATATCCTTGTTTTTCGAAATAAGTCATGGCATTATCGTTACCTAAAAGCGTAAAGTAATTAAGATAAAGGTTTTGCTCTTCTAACGAACTAATTGAATCGGTAGCGGCCTGTAACTTTTGTTCATAGCGCACTATCTTTTCTTGCTGATCGTCATAAATGCGTTGCTGATTAAAGTACATAAATAGTACTAACAGCAGCGAAAAGAAAAACAAATACATATAGATGGATCGGCTCATTTATAAAGTGATTTTAAGCGTATCATACGCCAGATGAATATTATTGGGTAATTGTTGCTCCACTTGCTCATGAAACCCAAGCAAATGACTTATATGTGTAAAATAAGCTGTTTTCGGGTTTAATTCTTTTACCAAAGCCACGGCTTCTTCTACATTTAAATGCGTCTCATGTGGTTCGAATCTCAATGCATTTACCACAATAACGTCTAGGTTTTTTAAAAGTTCTTTTTGATTGCTCTCTATGGTCTTAACGTCTGTTAAGTAAGCAAAATTGTCTATTCGATAACCAATAACAGGCAAGGTGCCATGCAGCACTTGCACCGGCGTCACTTGTTTGTTTCCAATAGTAAACGGTTTGCCAGCTTCAATTAGATTCTCGGTAATGGTAGGAGCACCAGGATACTTATTTTCTAATTCAAAAATATATGCGAAACGTTGGTGCAAGGCTTTGAATACACGATCGATGGCAAAAAAATCGATATCACCCTGTCTAAAAAAGAATGGCCTAATATCGTCTAAGCCTGCCGTATGATCACTATGCTCATGTGTGAGTAAGATACCATCTAATTTGGTACAACCCGATCGTAGCATTTGCTGTCTAAAGTCTGGACCACAGTCTATTACATATTTAAAGTCGTCCCACTCTAATAGCACAGAAACACGCAACCGCTTGTCTTTTGGGTGGTCGCTCAAGCACACCGGATGAGTGCTTCCAATTACAGGTATACCTTGCGATGTGCCGGTTCCGAGAAAAGTAACTTGCAAGCTCCCATTCATTTTACAAAAATAAAGTCTTTTTTTTTGATTGCCTATTGTATTTAGTACCTTTGTTCGTATAGAAATTGCTGTGAATTATGCCTGATAAAATCAAAGGTGACAAGGATTTCGAAGATATACCATCGATAAACTCAAAGGCCCTTCGAATTAATCTAAACGAAAACATCTACGGTACATTTGCCGAGATCGGTGCAGGACAAGAAACTGTGCGTAACTTTTTTAGAGCTGGTGGGGCTTCTGGGACGATTGCCAAAACGATGTCTGCCTACGACAAAGACTTTAGTGATGCCATTTATGGAATCGAAGACGATGGCAGATATGTAACCGAGTCGCGATTAAAAAAGATGCTCGATCACGAAACCAACTTGATCGAAGAAAGAATTTCGAGAGAAAAACACCCCAACAAAGTATTTTTTACCTACGCTAACACAGTAACAACCATCGACTTCGCCAAGAAGTATAAGGGTCACGGTTGGTTAGGAATTAGATACCAAATCGAACCAGGGCAACCTTATAACGATATTATTTTACACATTCGTTTTCACGAAAACGATCCGCGATTGCAACAAATCACTTTGGGTACTTTGGGTGTAAACCTGATTTATGGCGCGTATTATAAGCACGATCAGCCTAAAAAGTTGCTCAGGTATTTGTACGATCATTTAGATAAAGATCAAATAGAGATCGATACGATTAACTTCTCTGGACCTGTATTTGATAAGGTAGACAACCGATTGATGAGTTTACAGCTCATTAAAAATGGCATGACCGAAGCAATTATCTTTGGCCCTGACGGAAACAACATCCTACCTGCACGAATCCTCTATAAAAAGAACATACTAGCCTTACGCGGTAGTTTTAGACCCGTAACCAAAGTAAACATAGACATGTATGAGAAGTCACTCATGCATTTTAAAGAAGAGAACCGAGTAGACCCAGATAAAACGCTCAGCATTTTTGAGATTACGCTTTCTAACCTTAGAGCAGAAGGCGAAATCGATGAAGCCGATTTTATGGACAGAGCACGTCTTTTGTGTTCGTTAGGCCATACGGTGCTTATTTCTAACTTCCAGGAATATTACAAATTAGTAGAGTATTTCTCTAACTATACCAGAAGTAGAATTGGGCTCGCTATGGGTATCAATAACTTGGTAGATGTTTTTGACGAAAAGTATTATCGTCATTTAAGCGGTGGAATCCTAGAAGCTTTTGGCAAGCTGTTCTTTAAAGATTTAAAAGTATACCTCTACCCTATGCGTACAGAAGAGGGTGAGTATATTACCAGTGAAAACCTTAAAGTGCATCCGCGAATGAAAGAACTTTATAAGTTCTTTAAATACAACGGTAAACTTGTCGATATAGAAGACTTTGACCCAGATATTTTAGGAATTTTCTCTAGAGAAGTCCTTAGAAAAATCGAAGAAAGTGAAGAAGGCTGGGAAGAAATGCTCCCAAAAGGAATTGCTAAAATCATCAAAGACCAAGGACTCTTTAACTACAAGCCAGCAAAGGCACTTAGTTAGCCCTAAGTAATTAAACGTATTATATTAATAGAAGCACTTCGTGTTTCTTTAGCCCTTTTAGGCTAACAGATCGATAATCTGCTGTGCGTGTACTTTGGTCTTTACCTTATCAATCACATGAGTAACAGTCCCTTTCTCGTCGATTAAAAATGTTTTACGATGAATTCCGTCGTATTCACGACCCATAAACTTCTTTAATCCCCAAACTCCAAAGGCGTTAATTACCTCTTTGTTAGTATCTGCCAATAGCGGATACTGAAACTCGTATTTGTTTCTAAAGTTGGTTTGTTTTTTCTCTGTATCTGCACTCACGCCAAGTATGGCATAGCCCAAGTCGCTCAGCTCCTTATAATGATCTCTTAAATCACAAGCTTCTGCAGTACATCCTGGTGTACTGGCAGCGGGATAAAAGAACACGATTAACTTCTGCCCTTTATAATCGTTAAGGTCTATTAGATTTCCATCTTGGTCGTTTACTGCGAAATGAGGAACCGCTTCCCCTACTTTAAGTGTGTTCATTTAGCTATTTTTGTGCAAAATTAAGCATAAATGACCAAGCAAGAAAAAGTATCTTTCGTGATTAATACCCTGGAGCAACTTTATCCCGAAATTCCAATTCCTTTAGATCATAAAGATCCTTACACCCTGCTTATTGCAGTCTTAATGAGTGCGCAAAGCACAGACGTAAAGGTGAATCAAATCACACCTAAGCTGTTCCAAATTGCAGATAACCCCTACGATATGGTCAAGTTAAGCGTCGAAGAGATTCGCGAAATAATCAAGCCAGTAGGCCTCTCGCCCATGAAATCGAAAGGTATTTACGGGCTTTCTCAAATCTTAATAGATAAGCACAACGGCAAAGTTCCGCAGAGCTTCGAAGCCTTAGAAGAATTGCCCGCAGTAGGCCATAAAACAGCAAGCGTGGTAATGGCACAAGCCTTTAATGTGCCAGCTTTTCCGGTAGATACGCACATTCATAGACTTATGTATCGCTGGGGGTTAACCAATGGCAAAAATGTTGTTCAAACAGAAAAAGACGCCAAGCGATTGTTCCCTAAAGACCTTTGGAACAAGCTGCATTTACAAATAATTTGGTACGGAAGACAGTATTCGCCTGCTCGAGGATGGGATCTAGACAAAGACATCATCACCAAACAAATCGGTAGAAAAAGTGTTTTAAACGACTATTTCAAAAAAATGAATAAACGATAAGGCCATTCGTCTTAAAAAGCAATAAAAAGAGTTAATTTTATAATTCAATTTAAAAGCAATTAACAATGGGATTATTTACATTTATTAAGTCTGCAGGTGCAGCAATTTTTGGAAAAGGCAAACCATCTAAAGAAGAAGCGGCAGCAGTCGAAGCAAAAGAAGAGGCAAAAGAAAGACTTGCAGAGCGTCATTTACATGGCTTGATAAGAGAGCTTGGGTTCGAAATAGAGCACCTAACACTCAAAATAGAAGACGATATGGCGATGGTAGGTGGCGAAGCAGCTAACCAAGAGACCAAAGAAAAAATTGTTCTTTTAATAGGAAACAGTGAAGGTATTGCTAGTGTTCAAGACAACATGACAGTAGAGGTACAAGAACCAGAAGCCACCTTTCACACCGTAGTCTCTGGAGATACACTTAGTAAAATCGCAAAACAAGTGTATGGGAATGCTATGAAGTATCCTGTTATTTTTGAAGCAAACAAACCAATGCTCACAGATCCTGACAAGATTTACCCAGGACAGGTATTGAGAATTCCTAAGTTGTAAATACACTTTAGGACATAAAAAAACCCGCTAAAAAGCGGGTTTTTCCAAAGTTTAGTTTAGAAGTGCTTCAAACTTCAATTTATTATAATCTATAACACTTAAAGCCTTAGAATAATCCAGAAGGAACTTAATCGTCTCTTCTTTTGGGACCAATTTAGTCACGTCGTCCCGGCGTGAAGTTTTAGAGTACATTTTTGGCATAGAACGTTGTTTTGAAGTTAATGTTCCTAAATAACGAGCCAAAAACGTATTTATTGTATCAGTTTGTCAAAATAATATTATGCTTATCAATTACTTTACGCAAATTAATAAGAGCATAACGCATACGTCCTAAAGCAGTATTGATGCTTACCCCTGTCTGTTCTGATATTTCTTTAAAGCTCATGTCTTTATACATGCGCATAACCAGTACTTCTCGCTGGTCATCTGGTAACTCTAAAATAAGTCGTTTTACATCGCTAGCCACTTGATTCTTAATAATCGACTTCTCTGCATTGAGGGCATCGTCGGAGAGTACAGAAAAAATATTAAAGTCGCCGTTGTTCTCAAACTTAGGCATGCGGTTATTTTTTCTAAAGTGATCAATCACCAAGTTGTGAGAAATACGCATAACCCAAGGTAAAAACTTTCCCTCTTCGTTATAACGCCCTCGTTTCAAGGTTTTTATAACCTTAATAAAAGTGTCTTGAAATATATCTTCGGCTACATCCCTATCAAATACCTTTGAATAGATGAAGCTAAAAACTTTCTCTTTGTGTCTTGTGATGAGCTCGCAAAGTGCAGATTCATCGCCTTTCATGTACGCACTTACAAGTGTAGCGTCACTGGTTAAGTTACATTTCATATCATTACTTCATTAAGATCAAAACCCTACGGGCTCTGTGGTTTAATCTAATTCTTAAAGTAAAAATATGCTATAGGCAATAAAATTTTTGTGAGTTAATGTGCGTAAATATAACAACAAACTTTTAACAAAAGCAAAAAAAAGTTCACATTTTGTTTAAAATTTTAATGATTGCTTCACAATAAATCCACGTTTCAAAGTGGTATCTTTGCACTGTTTTTTTAAGTGATTCCCCTTTGAATTCGTCAGAAATAGATACCAAACATAATATTTATATCCAAGGTGCAAAATTGCATAACCTAAAGGATATAGATGTGGTGATACCGCGCAATAAGCTAGTGGTAATCACAGGCTTATCGGGCTCTGGCAAATCGAGTTTGGCCTTTGACACTTTATACGCAGAAGGGCAACGACGTTACGTAGAGAGTCTGTCGTCTTATGCACGACAATTTTTAGGTCGTTTAAGCAAGCCAAAAGTAGATGCCATAAAGGGAATCGCTCCTGCGATTGCGATCGAACAAAAGGTGAACGCTACCAACCCTCGTTCTACCGTAGGCACCAGTACAGAGATTTACGATTATCTCAAACTTCTATTCACCAGAATTGGAAGAACCTATTCGCCCGTAAGTGGTCAGGAAGTTAAAAAGCAACGCGTAAGCGATGTTTTGGATTATGTAAAAACATTTGCCGAAGGCGATAAATTACTATTGTTGGCTCCCATTGTGCTCGAAGAAGGCCGCACCATGGAAAACAAGCTAAAAGCCCTTATTCAGCAAGGGTATGCTAGGGTCATGTGCGAAGACAAAGTCCTCAAAATAGAAGAAGCGCTTCAAAAATCCACCCTGCCCTCTTGCGAGTTGGTGGTAGACCGAATTGTAGTTAAAGCCGATGACGAAGATTTTTATCATCGCTTAGGTGATGCCACAGATATCGCTTTTTACGAAGGCAAAGGCGATGTTTATATTTATGACCTTACAGCACAAACCAAGCAGAACTTTAACAACCGATTTGAGCTAGACGGCATGTCTTTTCTAGAGCCAAATGTTCATTTGTTTAGCTTTAATAACCCCTACGGCGCTTGTAACAGATGTGAAGGCTATGGCGATGTGATTGGCATTGATCACGATTTGGTGGTGCCCAATACCGGTTTGTCTGTGTATGAGAATGCAGTGTTTCCCTGGCGAGGTGAAAGCATGAGCTATTATCGAGATCAATTGGTAAACAGTGCTTACAAATTTGATTTCCCAATTCATAAGCCTTGGTTCGAGCTTACAGAGGCTCAAAAACAACTAGTTTGGGACGGCAACGCGCATTTTCAAGGCTTGTCGCAATTTTTTAAAGATTTAGAAGCTAAGAGCTATAAGATTCAGAATAGGGTTATGTTGTCTCGCTATCGCGGAAAAACTCGCTGTGGCAATTGTCATGGGAAGCGTCTACGACCAGAAGCGAACTATGTAAAAATACAAGGCAGAGCAATATCTGATTTAGTCGAACTTCCCATTAACAAAATAAGGGCCTTTTTTACACAGCTCGGACTAGATGATCATGATGCGACTATCGCAAAACGATTGCTATTAGAAATTAACAACCGACTTGGCTTTTTGAGCAATGTTGGGCTAGATTACCTCACATTAAACAGAAAATCTAACACCCTGTCTGGTGGGGAATCACAGCGCATTAACCTAGCGACTTCGCTTGGCAGTAGTCTAGTGGGCTCTATGTATATACTAGACGAGCCCAGTATAGGCCTACATCCTAAAGACACAGAGCAACTCATTGGAGTTTTAAAATCATTACGTGATTTAGGCAACACTGTGGTGGTGGTAGAACATGACGAAGACATAATGAAGGCGGCAGACGCCATCATCGATATCGGTCCAGAGGCAGGAACTTTTGGCGGCGAAGTTGTGGCCACTGGCACTTTTGATCAGATTCTGGCCTCCGATTCGTTAACTGCCAAATACTTAAATCAAGTACTACAAATAGAAGTTCCCGCAAAGAGACGTAGCTCTGACCAATTGATTCATATAAAAGGAGCCAGACATAACAACCTAAAAAACATAGATGTTAACTTTCCTATGGGAAGTTTTTCTGTGGTTACCGGTGTTTCTGGAAGCGGTAAAAGTACCTTGGTAAGAAAAATTCTCTACCCTGCTCTACAACGAGAACTTGGCGGATACGGCGAAAAACCTGGTCAATTCACAGGGCTTGAGGGCGATTTTAAAAACCTTAAAAACATCGAGTTTGTAGATCAAAACCCAATTGGTCGATCTAGTCGATCAAATCCGGTGACGTATATAAAGGCGTATGACGACATCCGCAGTTTATACGCTAGTCAAAAACTTTCAGACATAAGGGGCTATAAGCCCAAGCACTTCTCGTTCAACGTAGATGGTGGGCGCTGTGAAGTGTGTAAAGGCGAAGGTGAAGTGACCATCGAGATGCAGTTTATGGCAGATGTTCATTTAGAATGCGATACCTGTAAAGGGCGTCGTTTTAAAAAGGAAATTTTAGAAGTAGATGTTCATGGCAAAAACATAGACGACATTCTAAACATGACTGTAGACGATGCTATTGCGTTTTTTGACATGCATAATGAGACAAAAATTCACAATAAGCTTAAGCCATTACAAGACGTTGGTTTGGGCTATGTGCAGTTAGGACAAAGCTCCTCTACCCTTTCTGGAGGTGAAGCACAACGAATAAAGCTTGCATCCTTTCTAATTAAAGGAAACTCAAACGACAAGACCTTATTTATTTTTGACGAACCTACTACAGGGCTTCATTTTCACGATATCAAAAAGCTACTTGATTCTTTTGAGGCCTTGCTTCAAAAAGGACATACTATAATCGTAGTTGAGCACAATCTAGAGCTTATTAAATGCGCCGATTATATCGTAGACCTTGGCCCAGAAGGAGGCGATAATGGTGGACAAGTTGTGGCCTCTGGAACTCCAGAAGAAGTGGCCAACAACGAAGCTTCGTTTACTGCAAAATACCTTTCCGAAAAGCTCTAATTAGCTTTTTGACACCACTAGCTATTCTTATAATTTAATCACAACAAGCTGCTATACAGCGTGTTACAACTTTGGCACGCCCTTTGGTTTACTAAGAGCAATAGCGTAAGCCGAAAAGCTAATGAGTAGGCACAACCCAAAATGTAAACATTATGAAAAAAGTACATTTATTCGCAATTGCATTCCTAGTTGGAATCACTGCACAGGCATCTATTAATACAGCGCACTCATCTGCCACGCCTCAAGGGAATTACGATCGCTATTTAAATTCGCAATCGGTAACCTTTGTGGAAGATGGTGTCACTTACGAAGTATTCTTAAACGGATCGTTTGACTTCGACATGCCACATTACACGAGAAGCTACCGAGGACGTAAAGTAAAAGTTAGACGAAACGCTCAAAGACGTGGTGTTGTTATCACTAACAATAGCCGTCGAATCGTTAACAAACGAATCTTTAAGGACAGACGAGGAGTAATCCACGCAATCGGGCAAACCAAATTAAGGTATAACGATTACGGAAGATTAAACAAGGTTGGAGGTATTCGACTACGATACAGCCAAGGTAAACTGCTTCAGGTTGGAGATATGCATATAATCTACAACAGACGTGGCCTTGTTACTAGAACTGTTGGTAATATAAACCACCGTAATATTATTTATGGAGTATGTGGTGTCTCTCCAATATTACGTTACGAGAACTACAATCAGAGAGGTCGTAGTGTTGTACAATCAAACTATACCGTTGCATATGATGACGATTGGAATGATGACAATGACGACGACGACTCGTATACACAAACTGGTCGTAGAACTAGACACTAATATTTGATTTAGTTGATGCTAAAGCCGCTTGCAATTGCAAGCGGCTTTTTTGTTAACCCTTTGTTTTACTGGTGTTTACATTTTTGGCACGGTCGTTGTATTATAGAAATCGTAATGCTGACCAAAATGCATTTACAAATTAAAAACTCTCTTACGATGAAAAAATTAGCTTTATTATTCACAGGACTTTTCTTCGCTGCCAGCTTTAACATGGCCGCCGAGACTAGTGACGAAGAACGCAGATATTATCAAAACGACGGCAAGTCTTACATTTTTGTAGAAGGCGGCGTAGAATTTTCGGTATTCCCAGATGGGCAATTCGATTTTGTTTATGTTGGCCAAGGCAATGAAGTAAGTGTAAGTGTCAATACACCAGGGGTCAGTGTTAATTACAATTCAGGTTACGATTATGACGCCTATGTACAGTACGACGATTACGGGGCTGTTATTCAGGTAGAAGATGTACCAATTTACTACGATGAATACGGTAGAATCATTCAAGCTGGAGAGGTTGAGATTCGTTACAACCGCAGACGTATCGTACGAGTTGGTGGCCTAAGAGTTTATTACAATGCCTATGGTTACTATGATTATAGTATAGGCTTCATTAGCCCATTCTATACGGCATACATCTATCGCCCATGGCATGTATTTTATGCAAGACCTTTCTGGAGTAACTGTGTGGTTTATTCAAATCCTTACCGCAGATTTTATACTCCTGTACGCTATACCTATATAACGCACCGTAACTATTATAACAACAGAGGTCGTGTAGCTTACAACAACGGCAGAAGAGATTTTCACAGACCAGGAAGCCGCGTACATTATCGCGATGGTCGTGTAGCTCGCAACGCAAATTATAAGCCTGCGCGCAGATCTAACAACGACTATAACAGATCACGCTCTGCGATGAGCAATAATGCAAACAAGCGTGGTACTAGAAGTGACATGGCTATTAACAATGGTCGTAATGCAAAAGCAAATAACGATAGAACTGCAACTTCGAGACGTTCTCAAGAGAGTGTTAAGAACAGCAGATCTACAAAAGCACAAAGAGACAACAAATCTAATAGTGGTCGATCGAACGCCAACCGAGGCACATCGACCCAGAGATCAATAAAAGGCGCTAATGGTACCTCGATGAACCGCAGTGGTTCAAGGACATCTAAAGGGTCACGTTCTATGAGTAATGCAAGTAGAGGGACGGCAAACAAAGGCCGTTCTATGACAGGAACCTCAAGCAGAAAGAACAGTGGTACTATGCAGCGCAACTCATCACGTAAGAGCAGCGGATCTTCTATGAAGGGCCGTACCACTACCAAAAGAAGTAGTTCTATGAGCCGAGGCGGTTCTAGATCTTCAGGTAGTAAAGCTCAAAGAAGTAACTCTTCTAGATCTAAAGGAAGCAGTGTGAAACGCAGCGGCAGCTCTAGCCGTAGCAAAAGTGTTTCTCGCTCGTCTAAAGGAAAAAGAGGATAAAGATCATTTTTTGGTTGGTTAGTTATGGAGCCCTTACTTAAGCTTACGCTTAGTAGGGGTTTCATCGTTTTACCCCCTACCTACTTACTACTTGATCAATCAAATTAGCGAGTTGCCCAGTGAGATTCTTACGGCTAAATTGTGCGATTCCAATCGGCTGAATAGTAAGTGAATCATTTCTATATTGCTCATAACAGCTTTTAATATGAGCCTTTAGTTCCTCCTTTTCTGAATAGTCAAAAAAGCTTCCTGTTCCGGTCTTATCTATTAGCGGCTTAATATCGCTACCCTTTGGCCCTATGGCAACGATGGGTCTACCCGCCATAAAATACTCAAATAGTTTGCCTGGGATTATGCATTTGGTTTCTGCGGAATCGATTTCTGATATCAATAATAATTGCGACTCTTTTTGAAGTATAATAGCCTCATTATGCGAAAGATACCCTTTGTTACTTACACTATCACTTAAATTGTATTTTTGAACAGATTCCAATACCTGTGGACTCACATAACCTGCAAAAACGAGGTTTAAATCAGCTTTAAAGCTATCGATTTCGTTTGCCAATTGGGCCAAGACTTCCCATAGTAAATTGGGGTTTCTTTTAGTTAAAAAAGAGCCTATATGTGCAATGCTAAAACGCCCGTCTAATGTGGTAGGTGCAGCAGTAGCATGGGAAGCATCGTAACCGTTGGTAATCACGGCCACTGGTGTAGTCGTGATGTCTTCAAACTCTCGGGCCGTTGTAGGGCTAGTTACCAACACTTGATCTGCCTCGTTAAGCACCTGAGCCTCAAGCTTTTTGTGTTTATTTGCTGCCCGCTTAGACAGATGTAATTTGGAATGATAGCCAATTGTCGTCCAAGGATCTCTAAAATCTGCCAGCCATGTACACCCAAGCTCGCTCTTTAATTTAAGGCCAATCAGGTGTACCGAATGCGGCGGTCCCGTTGTAATGACAACGTCTATTGGGTTTTGCCGAATATAATCTTTAAGATATTTTACAGAAGGCTTTACCCACCCTACTCTAGCATCTGGTATAAAAAAGTTACCACGAACAAAAAGCATGAGTCGCTCCATAATACTCGGACTTTTATCTGGCAGTATGCCCCGACTCATCTCTTGTGTGGTAGACTTAGAAAATTTTTTTGCCAACTTGTAAGGCTCCTTAATTGGCTGACTTACTATTGTTATTTTACTAGGAACCTCTGCAGAAATGTTATCATCAACGATTGCATAATTTGGGTTTTCGGGAATATAAACAATGGGAGTTACCTCGTATTCTGGTAAGTAGGTAGCAAACTTTAGCCAACGCTGTACCCCAGGACCTCCTGCTGGTGGCCAATAATACGTTATAATCAATGCTTTGGTCATGGCGCTAGCTGCTTGCTGTTTCTTGCTTTTCTTTTCTGAATTGCAAAAAACCAAAAACTATGATTCCTACAATAAAAACAAGTCCCGCAATAAGACTCCATGTACTTCCTTTTTTTACCACTGGAGGATCAAAATTAAAAGCAATAGTGTGCTCTCCAGCTGGTACTTGCATAGCTCTAAGCAAGTAATTAGCTCTAAGGTGTTTGGCCTCTTGTCCGTCGATAGTGGCCTTCCAGCCTGGTGCATAGTAAATCTCAGAAAAAACAACCAAGCCTTCGTTGGTATTATTTGATTGATACTCAATACGGTTTGGAGCAACATTTACAACCTCAATGCTGGCCGTAGAGTCTACCACAAACTTCTTTTGTGACAATTGCTGTTCGAAAGAAGAATGCACCAGCGCTACTTGTTTCGTGCTTAAACTATCCAATCCAAGCAATTCTTGATTGGCATCTGCAACTATTTTTACTTGGTCTACAAACCATGCATTCCCGTTTGCATAAGGATTGCGTTGCGCATACGCCCCTCCATTTTCGCCGTATTGTAAGATATAGCGCACATTGAGCATATTAAGCAACCCAATGTTTCCTTGAGAAAGGTAAAAGTTATCAATATCCTGAACTCTTCCCAGTTTGGCGCCGTGATACCCTCCTAGGGCATTGTGAAAATAACTGGCGCGACCACTGCTAAAAGGATTTGTAGTTAGATCGTAGACCCTAAAATAATCGTCTGGGTCGTCTTTTAAAATTTGTAAATCACCACCATTCTGCTCAAATGGCTGTTCCATTACTCTAGCGTCTACAAAGTCTTCGTTATTCACATAACGCCTATCGATTCCTACCAGGTCAAACAAGACGATGGCTGCCAATATTCCAATTGCAATGGGTTCTTTTAATTTCTTTAATAACAAGGCATATAGCACACCTGCCGTGGCAAGTATGAGCAATAATGAACGGATCGAATCTGCACGTAAGACAGCTATTCTATCTGCTCTAACACTATCCATTATATATGGCCCTTGCTCGCCAAAGGCCTCGCTTATCTGTGCGTCATAAGGGCTGGTGAACTCGAATAGCGTTCCGGGGATGCCTATAAAGGCAAGCAATAAGAGCCCTAATATGCCCGTGCTATACAACAAAGCCTTTTTCTTGGCCTCTTTAGCCGCAAAGTCGTTAAAGTACTGGTGCAAGCCTACTATAGCCAAAATAGGCACAATAAGCTCTAAAAGTACCTGTATGCTAGACACGGCCCTAAACTTATCATAGAGCGGAACATATTCGATAAACAACTGCGTGAGAAACTCAAAATTTTTCCCCCATGACAACAATAAGCTTAAAACAAAACCAGCTACCAACCACCAGCGCATTCGACCTTTTACCAAAAACAAGCCCAACAATGCCAAAATTAAAATAGCGGCCCCGATATAAGCCGGAGCTTCTACAATGGGTTGCTGCCCCCAATACATGGGAATTTGACGCAATATTTGACCAACATCAGTTGGCGGTACTCCTAGCTTTTTGAGCTCGTCTGCCGCCTTAGAATTTCCTGGAAAAGGTTCTCCAGAGCCCCCGCCCATAAAACGTGGAACCAGCAGATTAAAGGTTTCTGCTCTGCCATAACTGTATTCTGTTATATAATCAAAATCTAAGCCTGCCGAGGCTTCTTTTGGGCTACCATCCAAATTTATGGTCAGCTCGCTTTTACCGCGTGTAGACTGTGCGGCGTACTCCTGGGTAGCCAATATGCTAGTAGCGTTAAATCCAATCGAAAAGACAACAGCTACTACCAACACCCCAATTGCCGTAGCAAAATGCTTTAGTTTCTTTTTTCTATATGCATCGATTAAATATGCAAGCCCCAAACAGCCTACCAACAATAACAGATAATAAGTCATCTGAAAATGATTGGCTACCAGTTCTAGGCCCATGGCTATTGCGGTAAGCACAAAGCCATAAAAGTATTTGCCTCTAAAAGTGAGTATGATTCCGCTTAAGACTAAGGGCATATAGGCTATGGCATGGGCTTTAGCGTTATGTCCCACTCCTAAAATTATAATGAGATACGTAGAAAACCCAAAGGCCAATGCTCCCAAAAAGGCCAGCTTATAGTCTATTTTAAGCACTAGAAGCAGCACGTACATGCTTATTAAATACAAAAATAAATAGTCCGCAGGGCGCGGGAGAAAGCGTAATGTAAGGTCTAACTTTTTGATAAAATTATTTGGATATCGCGCTCCCAGTTGATAGGTAGGCATTCCGCCAAAGGCGCTATTGGTCCAATAGGTTTCTTCTCCAGTTGTCGTTTTAAAATCCTTTTGTTGCTTGGCCATGCCCGTATATTGAGCAATATCGCTTTGATAGATAACATCGCCTTGCAAAACTGGACTAAAATAGACTAGGGCTGCGACCACAAATACAATTAGAACAACCAAATGTGGAATCAGCTTTTTAAAAGAGATAGGCATAGTGTTTAGTTAGAGGAGCAAATTAGTCAATTTCTTCGTAATCGATATAGTCGCCAACCTTCGAGGCCGCTTTGTTTGGTGTGGCCTTTTTAGAGGTGACGTGCACGCTTCCTTCTTTTTCTGGCGGGCCTTGTCCTGGTTGCCCCTGAGCATTAAAAGCGCCAAAATTTTGATCGAACCGCTTCTCTATTTTTTTTGCAAGAGAACGCATAATGTATGGCGCCAGAAGTTTGGCCAATAATCTGAGCCCCAGCAATACCAAAACAATAATGAGCAACGTTCTTAACATATAAGCTATTATTTGAAAAAGTAAAAATACGAATACCCTCGTACTTTACAGATTTGGAACTATTAAAAAACTAATAAAATCTTCTATCTTTGAAACTAAACCTGAATTGCATGAACAATATTGCCCGCAGGCTTGCCCTTCTACTAATCTGCCTCCCTTTTACGCTATTTGCGCAATATACCGAGACTATAAATTCTAACCGCCCAGGCAACTCTCAAGGTGCATTTGCCGTGGGAGAAAATGTTTTGCAATTGGAGTTAGGATTGGGCTATGGTAAAGAAAAACACGAACTCCTTTTTACAGATGCAACAGCTATAAGCGTAGACTATGCGATTCGCTATGGTTTGCTAATGGAACGTCTCGAAATCAATGCCCTAGGTGCGTATCAAAACAACGACGTTACCTTTGATAACGGGATTGTAACTGGCGATTTTAAACAAGCCAACTTTAGACTTAATGCGATTGGCGCAAAATACTTAGTATACGACCCATATCGCAAACGAGAATTAGAAAAACCTAATCTGTATAGCTATCATGCTAACTTTAAATTTAGGTGGAGAGAATTAATTCCAGCAGTGGCCGTGTATGCCGCAGCTAATTTTGATGCAGAAGACAACCCGTTTTCGCCAGAAATGGAAGCCACGATCAGCCCAAGGTTTGGTGTGATTACTCAAAATAACTTCAATGGGGGCTGGGTTTTTGTAACCAACTTTATGGTAGATCGCATTACAACAGATTTTCCTTCCTATTCCTATTTAGTGACCTTAACACACGCTTTTAACCCAAAGTTTTCGATGTTTGTAGAGAACGAAGGTATTTTTAGCGACTTTTATGCAGATCAATTGATAAGAACTGGAGCTGCATATCTGTTGAACACAGAATTTTCTTTAGATGCCTCGGTTCTTTTAAATTGGAAGGACACTCCTTCGAGAACTTTTTTTAAATTAGGAGCTTCGTTTCGCTTCGATATGCATAAAAAAGACGAGTACATCGAAGAGAAAGACTCGAAGAAAGAAAAACCAAAAAAACAACGCAAGAGAAAAGACGACGTAGAAGTCGACGATGGCGGATTTTAAGACGTATGATTACAGTAGATAAAGTTACTTCTAAGCAGGATTTAATAAAATTTGTTCGCTTTCCGTTTAGTATTTATAAGAACAGCCCTTATTGGGTGCCTCCGCTTATAAAAGACGAATTAGAAACGCTTAACGAAAAAAAGAATCCTGTATTTAACAACGCAGATGCTACCTACTTTCTGGCTTATAAAGACGGGAAAATTGCTGGGCGTATCGCGGTTATCATCAATCATCTAGAAATAGAGCAGCAGGGTAAAAAGAAGGTTAGATTTGGATGGCTAGACATGATAGACGATATCGAAGTCACCAGAGCCTTGCTAGAAGAAGCTTTTGTGATTGGGCGACAACATGGCTTAGAATACGCAGAAGGCCCCGTTGGATTTGGCAATATGGAGAAAGCAGGAATTCTTACCGATGGATTCGAAGAGCTAAACACCATGATTACCTGGTACCATCACCCCTACTATGCGCAACATATGGCAGAACTTGGCTTCCATAAACAAGCTACTTGGGTCGAATTTAGACTCTCGATTCCAAAAGAAGGGAGAGAAAAAGTTAAAAAGTTTAGCAAAATTGTAAAGCAACGGTACAAACTCGAAGTGATTCGATTCAAAAATAAAAAGGAAATCTTGCCCTATGTAGACCAAATGTTTGGTTTGCTTAATAATACCTACAATAGTCTACAGACCTTTGTTCCAATTCAGCAGTATCAGATAGATTATTATAAAGAGAAATATTTTGGTTTTATTCATCCAGATTATATCACTTGTATTAAAGACGAAGAGGGTAAACTCATCGCTTTTTCTGTGGTGATGCCTTCGTTCTCTAAAGCTTTAAAGAAAGCTAACGGCAAATTGTTCCCGATGGGTTGGTATCATATTATGAAAGCTCAAAAAAAGAACAATACGGCTGCTTTTTACCTGATTGGAATAGACCCCGAATATCAGGGCAAAGGTGTTACTGCCATTATTTTTGACGAAATGCAAGAGCTTTTTAGCGCTAAGGGAATCGACCAGGTTGAGACCAATCCAGAACTCGAAGAAAACACCGCCGTTCAACTACTCTGGAAAGATTACAATCCCGTTAAACACAAAGAACGCAGCACTTTTAAAAAGGCGTTATAACATCCCAAGAACTTCCTGTTTTTTTTCACATATTAATCTGTCGTCTGTAAAGATTCATAACTCGTCTTTAGACATGACGCATATCATAGTTTTTTTCGCACTGCTTATCTAGCTTTATTCTTCAAAGTAAAAGTATAACCAGAAGACCCTGAGTCAACGTTTTAATTGAAATTTGAAATAGTTCAAAATACAACTAAAAACAAGCGATTATGAAAAAAAACATCGGTTTTATTGATCGAGGCATTCGAGTCTCATTTGCAGCGCTAGTCATCATGTATTGTTTGACAGGCGTACTAAACGGAACCTTAGCAATTGGATTGCTAATCATCTCGGGAGTATTTTTACTCACCAGTGTCACAAAATTCTGCCCAGTATATTTTCTCTTCGGATTCAATACCTGTGACGAGCAGAAACCAAGAACTGAACCATAAAAAAACGGCTTCTAAATAATTTTAGAGGCCGTTTTCATGGTTTATTTTTACTTCTTGACTATTCGCCAAATGCCGCAGCAACCGCTGCAGATAATCTCTTATACGTACCGTTTTCTAAACGTTCTCTAATCGCAGAGAACGCATCTAAGGTTTGGTCAATATCTTGCATGGTATGTGTAGCCGTTGGAATCATTCTTAGCAGAATTAACCCTTTAGGAATCACAGGGTATACCACAATAGAGCAAAAGATACCATAGTTTTCTCTTAGGTCTTTTACCAAGGCCATAGCCTCTGGAATACTTCCTTTTAGATATACCGGAGTAACACAACTTTGAGTCGTTCCAAGGTCAAAACCACGTTCGCGTAAACCACCTTGTAGGGCATTTACGTTTTCCCATAACTTGTCTTTAAAAGCTGTACTAGAACGCATCATGTCCAGGCGCTTAAGCGCTCCTTCTACCAAAACCATCTGAAGCGACTTGGCAAACATTTGCGAACGCAAGTTATATTTTAGGTAATTGATAATTTCTTCGTCTGCGGCAATAAAAGCCCCTGTGCTTGCCATAGATTTGGCAAACGTAGCGAAATACACGTCGATATCGTCCTGAACACCTTGCTCCTCGCCTGCTCCAGCTCCTGTTTTACCAAGAGTACCAAAGCCATGGGCATCGTCTACAAACAGTCTAAAGTTGTATTTCTTTTTAAGCGCTACTATTTCTTTGAGCTTTCCTTGTTCTCCACGCATTCCAAAAACACCCTCAGAAATCACAAGAATTCCGCCACCGGTCTTTTGCGCTACCTTTTCTGCGCGTTTTAAATTTTTCTCTATACTCTCAAGGTCGTTGTGCTTATAGGTAAAACGTTGTCCTAAATGCAACCGTACCCCATCAATAATACAGGCGTGTGCATCTACATCGTAAACGATTACATCGTCTTTAGAAACCAAAGCATCTATGGTAGATACCATTCCTTGATACCCAAAGTTAAGCAGATAAGCCGCTTCTTTACTTACAAAAGCAGCTAACTCGTTTTGAAGTTGTTCGTGTAAATCTGTATGACCACTCATCATTCTGGCTCCCATAGGGTAAGCAGAACCGTACTTAGCAGCTGCCTCGGCATCTACCTTGCGCACTTCGGGGTGATTTGCAAGACCTAAATAGTCGTTTACACTCCAAGTGATTACTTCTTTACCATTAAATCGCATTCTGTTCGAGATAGGTCCCTCGAGCTTAGGAAATACAAAGTAACCTTCTGCGGCTTCGGCCCATTTTCCTAAGGGGCCTTTGTCTTTGTAAATCTTTGCGAATAAATCTGTTGTACTAGCCATATCGATTTTTATATACCGCGCAAAATTAAATATTTTAGGGGAATAAATCGCTTTAGAGCTCAGAAATTGATAAAAAGCCACTGGATACAAAAAAACCGCCTGAGTTAAAGGCGGTTTCGATTCAAAATAGTAAAAGTCTCTATTTTATATATTCTATTGTCTCTACAGCCTCTTCGTGCTCTGTATCAAAGAATCCTTGCGCAGTCATCCAGTCGTCGCTGTATACTTTACTCATATAACGAGATCCGTGGTCTGGTAATAGCACTACCACCACACTTTGTTCGTCAAATACTTGTTCTTCGTTAAGTTGTTTAACCCCTTGCAAGGCTGCACCACTGGTATATCCCATAAACAAGCCTTCTGTACGTGCGAGTTCTCTAGCGGTATGGGCGCTGGCCTCATCGGTTACTTTTACAAAGCGATCGATGCTATCAAAGTCTGTCGCTGTTGGAATCAAATTTTTACCTAAACCTTCTATGCGGTAAGGGTAAATCTCGTCGGCATCAAATTCTTTTGTCTCATGAAACTTCTTTAAAACAGAACCATAAGCATCGATACCTATTATTTGAATGTCTGGGTTTTGTTCTTTTAAAAAGCGGGCGGTACCAGAGATGGTTCCACCTGTTCCGCTACAAGCCACCACATGAGTCACTTTTCCGCCAGTTTGGTTCCAAATTTCTGGACCCGTTGTGCGGTAATGTGCATCCATGTTAAGCTCATTAAAATACTGATTGATATAGACAGATCCTTTAATCTCGTCATGCAGCTTTTTTGCCACTTGATAATACGATCTTGAGTCGTCTGCTGCTACATGAGCTGGGCATACATATACCTTTGCTCCCATAGCCTTAAGCATGTCTATCTTATCTGCAGAAGATTTTGAGCTAACGGCCAGTATACACTGGTACCCCTTAATGATACTCACCATCGCAATACTAAAACCAGTGTTTCCGCTAGTAGTCTCTATAATGGTGTCTCCGGGAGTTAGAATTCCTTTACGCTCTGCTTCTTCTATAATGTGGAGGGCAATACGATCTTTGGTAGAATGCCCAGGATTGAATGCTTCGACTTTAGCAAGAAAATCACCTTTCATATGCTCGGTGATTTTATTAAGCCTTATAAGAGGTGTGTTTCCTATAAGTGCTAACACATTTTCGTGTGCCTGAATGTTGTCCTTCATACAAATAAATTTGTGTCAACGCTAAAACTAATTACTGTCCAAATTTTAGTTTGACTGTGCAAAGTTAGTCAAAAATTTGAATTACTCTTTGATTCCTTCCAGATCAAAGATAAAAGCATAATCCTTAGCGATTTCTTTGAGCGCTTCAAAGCGCCCCGAGGCGCCTCCATGTCCTGCGTCCATATTGGTGTCTAAAAACAACAAATTGCTATCGGTCTTCATTTCGCGAAGCTTAGCAACCCATTTAGCTGGTTCCCAATATTGAACTTGAGAATCGTGTAAACCTGTAGTTACGTAAAGGTTTGGATAGTCTTTGGCTTCTACCTGATCGTAAGGAGAATACTCTTTGATGTACTTGTAGTACTCAGGATCGTTAGGATTACCCCATTCGTCGTATTCGCCAGTAGTAAGCGGAATACTATCGTCTAACATGGTCGTGACTACATCTACAAAAGGTACAGCCGCTATCACACCGTTATACACCTCAGGAGCCATATTCACTATGGCGCCCATAAGCAATCCTCCTGCAGATCCGCCAGAAGCATATAAATGGTCGCTGCTGGTATATCCTTGTTCGATCAAATACTTAGAACAATCTATAAAATCTGTAAAGGTGTTTTTCTTTTTGAATAACTTCCCATCTTCGTACCAGCTGCGGCCCATATATTGTCCTCCACGTACATGTGCAATGGCATACACAAAGCCACGATCTAATAGGCTCAGTCGAACCGAAGAGAAGCGAGGATTCGAGGTAGAACCATAAGATCCATATGCATATTGATATAAGGGGTTACTACCGTCTTTTTTAAGCCCTTTTTTATAGACTAACGAAATAGGGATTTTAGTCCCATCTCCCGCTGTGGCCCATACGCGCTCTGAGGTATAGTTATTTTTATCAAACGTACCACCCAATACTTCTGTTTCTTTTACCACCGTTTTTTCTTTGGTCGCCATGTTAAAATCAATGACAGAACCAGGTGTTGTTAGCGAATTGTAATTGTATCGCAAAATATTGGTGTTAAAATCTACATTCTGAGTGGTATATGCAGTATAGGTTTCACTCTCGAAGGGTAAATAGTATTCAGGTGTATTCTTATCCCAAGGCATGATTCTAAGGCTATTCAAGCCATTAGAACGCTCACTCACTACCATATAGTCGTTAAAAATATCTAAGTCTTCTATAAGGACATCGTCTCTATGCGGAATCAATTCTTCCCAATTATCCTTTGTTGTAGCATTGACAGGGGTGTGCATCACCTTAAAGTTTTTTGCCTTATTAAGGTTTGTCATAATGTAAAACTTGTCCTTAAAATGAGCGATCGCATATTCTAAGTCTCTCTCCCTAGGCTGAAACACCTTAAAGGCTGCTTCTGGTGTATTTGCATCTAAAATTCTAAATTCAGAAGACAAAGTGCTATAAGAACCAATTACAATATAGTCCTGACTTTTTGTTTTGTATACATAGGTGCCAAAGGTGTCGTCGTCTTCTGAGTACACCTCCATATCTTGAGTGGCGGCAGTCCCCAATAAATGCTTAAATATTTTATTACTTCGCAGGGTTTGCTCGTCTTTACGGGTATAAAACAGGCTCTTGTTATCGTTAGCCCATGTTGATCCTCCTGTGGTGTTTAAAATGGTTTCTGGAAAAACCTCGCCCGTTTGTAAGTCTTTTATGTGAATCGTATACTTACGACGGCTTAGGGTATCTACACCAAACGCGACTTTGGTATTGTCAGGGCTCACATTGATCCCATTTAGATTGTAATAGGCGTAATCCTTCGCCATGTCGTTAACATCAAAGAGTATCTCTTCTGCCGCCTCTAACGATTCTTTCTTTCTGGTATAAATAGGGTAATCTTTACCCGTTTCGTAGCGTGTTATATAATAGTAGCCATTATAAAAATACGGCACCGATGAATCATCTTCCTTGATACGGGCCTTCATCTCTTCAAAAAGTTGCTCTTGAAAATCCTTGGTATGAGCAGTCATCTTTTGATAATAGTCGTTTTCTCGCTCCAAATAATCTATAACCTCCTCGTCTTCTCTATCGTTTAGCCAATAATAATTATCGACTCTCACATCGCCATGTATTTCTAGGTTTTTAGGTTTTTTGTCTGCCTTAGGTGGGGTCATGTTCATAGATTCTGTTTGCGTTTTGTCTTGGTTACAAGAAGCCAACACCAAACAACTGGTAAAGGCTAAGAAAATCAACTTTTTCATTTTTATGATCCTTGATTAGTGGCGCTAAAATACTAAATTTGCTACAACTATAAACCTACAGTTATGTTTGGAGATTTAATGGGAATGATGGGCAAACTTAAAGAGACCCAGAAAAAAGTAGAAGAGACAAAATTACGCCTAAATGGAGTGCTTATCGATGAACAAAGCAGCGATGGTGGGATACAAGTAACAATTACCGCTAATCGCGAAATTAAAACTATTAAAATCGCTCCCGAGCTTTTAAACGACCCAGAAGCACTAGAAGATTATTTGGTGATTACATTAAACAAAGCCATCGAAAAGGCGACTCAGGTTAACGAGACAGAATTAGCCGCTGTTGCCAAGGACGGAATGCCTAACATTCCTGGCATGGATATGTTTAAATAAAGGATTGAATAAATTACTTAGACTTAGCCTTCTCTACCAAGGCGAAGTAATGCACAGGATCTCTAAGTGAGCCGTATCCTGAGACTTCGTCTATTTTACGTCCTCTAGAAGTAAACGCAATTAATTTAGGAAAAGACTTGTCTTTATTGAGTTTGGCTACAATCTCTTTATTATAGGCCAACTGTTTTTTAGAAACGATATCAATACGTCTCGGAATATCTATCTCTACCAAAATAACTTCGTTTGCCAAGTTGGCAAAACGCTCTGTTTCAAAAAAATCGACTTTTAAAGTCTTACAAGGTGCGCACCAATCACTACCAGTAAAGTACACCAATACAGGCTTGCTTTGCTTTTTAGCGACTTTTTGGGCCTTCTCTAAATTGGTATACCATTTAAGGTTAGACTGTGCGTGAATGCTTCCTGCTGTGCAGAAAATTGCTATGAATAGTAGGTAGATTGATTTTCTCATTACTAATATTAACGGGCTGATTAGTACAGAAATTATGCCAAATATGAATAAAAAATGGGGAACTCCCAAATTAATGTGGAATTCCCCATCCGCAAAAAAACCAATTACTGGTTATTGGATAATTCTGAATTGAGTTCTACGGTTAGCTCTGTGTTCTCTTTCTGAACAAGAAACACCATCTGCACAACGGTTTAATAATTGGCTCTCACCATATCCGTTAGAAACAATTCTACTAGGGTTGATTCCTTTAGAAATCAAGTAGTTTGTTACAGCTTGTGCACGTCTTCCCGATAGATCTTTGTTGCTAGCATCAGAACCTCTAGAGTCTGTATGCGAAGCGATCTCTACACGAACACCATCCTTAAGAACAGGAATTAACTTAGAGTCAATTTCTGATCTAGCAGCAGCAGTTAATGTAGCAGAGTTAAGATCCCAGTTGATGTTAAGGTCGTTATACTCTAACAACTCACACTCAACTTCTTTCCAAGTAGTAAGACCACCTTTTGTTTGAAGTACTTCTTTAGTAACAGACTTCATTACTGCAGGTACAGTTTCTTCGATTACTTCTGAATCTTTAACCAATACAGTTTTAGTAATGTTAGCGTACTCAGCAGGAATCTCTTGCTCTTCTACTCTAGCAGGAGCAGTAACAACACGTACAGTGTAAGTAGCACCTTTCTCTGCAATTGGAGCACGGTTAGCAGCAGCATCGTTAGCCAAACGCTGTACAGATACAGTTTGGTATTCGGCTGGATACCCTTTGTAACACCAGTAACGACAGTCGTCTGGGTTGGCAGATGCACAATCAGGTGCAGCAGTACCAAGCTCCCATTGAGCGTAAGCTGGTTTGATCTCTAAAGTCTCTGCGTCGTTAGAAAAACTTGCAGGAGTAATACTTAAAGTAGAAGCTCCTTGTTTTTTAACATAGCTTACAGTTTCGGTTCCCCATTGTTCTGGGATTACCACTAGTTTTTTTCCAGCGGCTTTTACCATTACTCTTTCCGTTACTGTTTCATAAACAGCAGGTACAGTTCTTAATTTTTTATATGCAGGCTTAACCATTATTTGAACGGTCTCGTTTACATATACATCCGGTGTAGTACAACGAACATAACATTTCCCTGGTTCAGGGTTTGTTGGAAGGTCTTGAGCGAATGTAAAGTTACTTACTAGTAACGCTAATCCCAAGAGTACAATTTTTCTCATTTTGATGTTTTTATTAGTGAATTGTTTAATTGCAGGACAAATTTTAGGATTTCATTAACCTTTTTAAGACTTATGCACGCATAATTAATATGCAAATCGGTTAAATACACAAAAATTCGTTTAACGACATATCAAAATAAAAACCACTCCGAAATTTCGATTCTAACCGTTATTATCAAATTTTTTCGGATATTTATATTATTAAATAAGTTTAACGACAAAATATCATACAAACATGTTTGAAGTAAAGCAAAAAGAAGGAAGCGATAGTTACCACTTTGTATTAAAAGCAAAGAATGGACAGGTAATTCTTTCTAGTCAAGTGTACGCAAATAAGGCGGGCGCTATGAACGGAGTAGAATCTGTAAAGAAGAATTCTGCAGACGACAGCAAGTTTGAACGTAAAACTGCCAAGAATGGTAAATTTTACTTCAATTTAAAAGCTGCGAACAGCCAAATAATTGGTACTAGCCAAATGTATGCTGCAGAAGCAGGTATGGAAAACGGAATTCAGTCTATTAAGAATAATGCTCCAGGTGCAGATTGCAAAGAAGTATAATTTTACATAAGACGTTTTATAAAAAAGTCCTTCATTCGAAGGACTTTTTTATTTTAATAAGCTAATGAAGGTTTCTTGAACCCGCTCGTGCATTGGTTCAGAATAGTCTAAATGTGTAACGATTCTGAGCTTCCCCTGCCCCATATTACTAATATGTATGTCTTTATCTGCCAAAGAGTTGATCAATGCATCAGGATCATCTACAGAGAATATAACAATGTTGGTCTCCACAGGTTCTACATTTTGAACTCCTTCTAAGCTATGTAGCAAAACCGACAGTTCTTTGGCCTTTTTATGATCTTCTGAGAGTCTTTCGACATTGTTATCAAGAGCATATAGTGCTGCCGCAGCCATATAGCCAATTTGCCTCATTCCACCGCCTAAAATTTTTCTCACTCGAATAGCGTCTAGCATTAGCTCTTGGTCTCCAACCAATACAGTTCCTAAAGGTGTACCCAAGCCCTTACTAAAGCAAATAGTAATAGTTTGGCAAAGGCGGCCAAAATCTGCGGCTTTTTGACCCGTCGCCACTAAAGCATTCATTATGCGAGCGCCGTCCATATGTAAGCCAAGATTGTTTGCATCGCAAACTCCTTTTATTTGAGCGACAGTCTCTAAATCATAACAGGCTCCTCCTCCTTTATTGGTGGTGTTCTCTAAACACACTAAACGAGTCAATGGACTATGGTAAAAATCTGGTGGATTAATCGCTTCTTCTACTTGAGCGGCGGTAACCATGCCGCGATTCCCGTCTAGAAGCCTACAAGACACCCCACTATTAAAAGACACGCCACCGCCCTCGTAGTTATAAACATGCGCATATTTATCGCAAATTAACTGTTCCCCCGGTTGGGTGTGCAATTTAATCGCAGCTTGATTGGCCATACTTCCTGTGGGAAAAAACAATGCGCTCTCTTTACCAAACATCGCGGCCATTCTTTCTTCTAGCAAATTTACCGTGGGATCTTCTTTATAAACATCGTCGCCTACGTCTGCCGTCATTATAGCTTCGAGCATTCCAGAGGTAGGTTTTGTAACTGTATCGCTACGCAAGTCAATTCGCATATACTTAGCTTCTTTTAAAGGACTTATTTTCTTCTAACGGAACAATTATCGAATCCAAAATCTTATCCAATTTAACAGTACCTAAGTTGTTGTTAAACTCATAATTTACATTTGGCTGAAGCGATTCATTCGATAGATCATACAGGGGGTAGCTCACAATTGTGGATTCTTCTCCAATATAATAGGTAAAACTTCTGTGACAGCGATACACTTTCGTACGAGACAACGGCTGTGTGTTTTCTTGCGCTGTTTTATAGGGTTTTACAACCTCCTTGACAAGTGAGCCCGCATCGGTCACAAACATCTTGTAAACCTTAGCGTCCTCTAGTTGAATCGCATCGTAGGCTCCACAATTGTCAAATTTCTTTATAAATACCGCGGCTTCATTCTTATAAATCAAGTATGCCTCTATATAATCGCCCGTAGTTGCACAACGAGAGCCATCTGCCATCATAAACATTTTAACACTGCCATTACAGAAGCGCTTTACACTATACATACTAGACCTTACCTGAGTTGGTTGGGATTCGATAAATTCAGAAATTGCATTGTCTACAAATGCCTCATCTTGTTGTGCTTGGCTGCTATAAGTAGCCAAGAATAGTACCGCAACTACTAATAATAATTTCATTTCTCTTGATTATTTAAACATTGAAAACTCCCAATAGGGCTACCATCGGGTATGTTTGGGGCACTCGCAGGTTTAAAATCTTCTGGGTCTTTTTTGTAGGCAGCAATCTCTCTTGCCAATTGGGCATCAAAATAATCCTTGCTCTTATTAAATTTTTGTTCGAGTGTATCGAGGTACGACATCACGATGGCTTTTACTTGGCCATTTGCTCTCGGATTAGCAGCTAACTTAATAATATGTTGAAGCGCTGCAAACTGAATCGTACGCGCTACTTCGTTTTGATAGGCAGTGCCTTTAGGTGTTGTAAATACCGCCATATCAAACATAGATAGAACAGTAGAAAAACTAACTCCAGTGCCAGCAGCTGCACTTTCTTGAATCATGCGATTAGCTCGTTCTGGATGTAACAACAAGCCTAACGTCATATCTGCCGAGGTAGCAGCGGCGCTCAAAGCGTCAAAACTCATCCCAGTTTTACTACTAAAGGATTCTCTTCCTCTCCAATAGCCAAAGGCTCTTGGCGGAAACAATTCTAATTTTTCTTCTGGAATCGCTAAAGCCTCAACACTAAGGGTATTAAAGATTGCTCTTAGAGCTTGTGATTGCATAGCACCTGACACCGATCTAACGGCAGTTGCATTATCTCCCTTTACTTTATAGTTATAATCGAGTCCTCCGATGAGTTTTACCGCGGCTTCTGTCTGGTAGCGATGGTAAAAATACAGGGGCACAAAGACGTCTTCTAATACGGTATATGGGTCTCCAGTTCTAATATTATGTTCAGAAAAATTGGCGATTGCCTGTTTGCGAAGCGCCAGAACAGCATTGAGCTCGTCTACGGCATTTGCGCCATTATCCCATAAATGGGCATAGGCATGCGCACCTCCTTGAGCTCTTGCGTCACTATCGCTAATAAACTGTAAACCGCTAGTATAGGCGTCTTCTAATAGTTTAGACAAGATTGATTTTTCGTCTGCTCCAGCAGGAATATCACCATAAGAATACGCTACGGTTACTTTGTCCCAATCTCCTATGCCAGTATCGTAGGCATTAGAAATATCTAATTGATTTCCATTAAAGCTAAGTGAAGGATGTGGGTAATCCATCACACTAGCTCTGCCGCTTTTACTCGCCGCAAAATTGTGCGCAAAACCTAAGGTATGGCCAATCTCATGTGCAGAGAGTTGTCGTATTCTGGCCAAGGCCATTTCTAGCATAGGACCATAATTATCGTCACTATTAGCAAAAGGCTGATTCATCAAGGCTTGAGCGATCATAAAATCTTGACGAATTCTCAAACTTCCAAGACTCACATGGCCTTTTAAAATCTCTCCGGTACGTGGGTCGGTAATACTAGCTCCATAACTCCAACCTCTGGTAGAACGATGCACCCATTGAATCACGTTGTATCGCAAATCCATAGGGTCTGCTCCTTCTGGTAGCATCTTCACCTGAAAAGCATCTTTATAGCCAATAGATTCGTAGGCTTGGTTCCACCAACGACCACCCTCTAATAACGCAGACCGCACAGGCTCCGGAGTCCCTGGATCTAGATAGTAAATTATAGGTTCGACCGCTTCACTTACAGCCAGCTCTGGGTTTTTCTTTTCTAAACGGTGTCTTACTATGATACGTTTTCTAATAGGCTCCCAAATAGGCGTGGCGTAGTCTAAATAGCTCATAGAAATCGCTCCGCTACGCGGATCAAAGGCTCTTGGCGTGTACTTATCGTCTGGTAGTTCTACAAAGCTGTGATGCTGCACCACGGTCAAAGAACCGCTATCTGGCGCCACAGAACGAACGTTTCTCCCTGTGGGAGTCCCTTTAAAAGTGAGCATGGCCTCAAACTCTACGTTTTTTGGAAAAGCCTTGGTATTGGGCATCCAAAGCGTATTGCGGGTTTTATCTAAGGCATAACTTCCCTCCTTCATCCTTTTTAGACGGCTCGCTACCCCGTGGGTATCTTGCATTAAAAAAGGCGTTAAATTAATGATGTAATTTTCACCTTTCTTTTCTTCTATTTTAAAGCCAAACAAAACAGATTTGGCAAAGGCTTGCTCTACAGACCGCTTTTCTAGTGTATTGTCTGTGATAGCTCGATAGTCTTGATTGGGTTGAAGCAACAGAATTTTATTTCCAGATTTGATAAATTTTACCAAAACGCCATCGCCTAATTGACCTCTATCGAGTCCTATATCGTTAGACCCTAAACCAGTAGTAAGCGAGTGAACATAAAGAAAATCCTGATCGAGCTTGTCTACTTCTAAGTAAATTTCGTCATGATCTTCTGAATAATAAAAATCAAAATATCCGTCAAACTTTTTTAATTCGCCCTTTTTCTCAAGAAACTGGGCATTTGCAGCCATTACAAAAAATAGGCTGAACAACAAACCGAAAGAAAATTTCATCTAGAATTGATTAATGTAAGTGTATAAAAATACATCAAAAAAATGTTTTTAAGCTGGTCGCTAAATTCTATTTTTGCGAGACACATTTAAGGCTATGACCACATCAGATCAGATTAAAGATCTTAAAGATCGCCAGGACGCGTTAAGGAGGTATCTTTGACGTTGCCGGCAAACGCATACAAATAACCAACGAAGAAGAAAAAACCTTCGACCCTGATTTTTGGAACAACCCGCAACAGGCGCAGCTTTTTATGAAGCAACTACGCGTTAAAAAAAAGTGGGTTTCTGATTATGAGCAAGCAGTTGGCCTGCTCGACGAGGCAGAGATTTTGTATGATTTCTTAAAAGAAGGCGAAGGCAAGCAAGAAAACGTTGATGCAGCTTTTTCAAAAGCACAAGAGTTTACAGAGGCGCTCGAGTTTAAAAACATGATGAGCGACGAAGGTGACGATATGAGCGCCGTACTCCAAATAACGGCTGGTGCTGGCGGAACAGAGAGTTGTGATTGGGCAGAGATGCTTATGCGCATGTATTTAATGTGGGCTCAAAAGCATGACTTTAAAGTAAAAGAACTCAACTTTCAGGCCGGCGATGTCGCTGGAATCAAAACGGTTACTTTAGAAATTGACGGGGAATTTGGTTTTGGTTGGCTTAAAGGCGAAAATGGCGTACATCGTTTGGTGAGAATCTCACCTTTTGATAGCAACGCCAAACGACATACTAGCTTTGCTTCTGTGTATGTGTATCCTCTGGCAGACGATAGTATAGAGATAGACATCAATCCTGCAGATATACAGTGGGACTTCGCTCGCTCCAGTGGAGCTGGCGGCCAAAACGTTAACAAAGTTGAGACTAAAGCCATTCTAACACACCATCCTTCGGGTATTGTGATTCACAATAGCGAAACTCGATCACAGCTAGAAAATCGCGAAAAAGCGATGCAAATGCTTAAGTCGCAGTTGTTCGAGATCGAACTCAGAAAAAGACAAGCTGCGAGAGACGCCATCGAGTCAGAAAAAATGGCGATAGAATGGGGCTCACAAATACGCAATTATGTATTGCATCCTTATAAATTGGTAAAAGACGTGCGCACGGCCCATGAAACGGGTAACACAGATGCAGTTCTCAATGGGGATTTAGATGGGTTTTTAAAAGCATTTTTAATGATGACCGGGCAAAAAAAGTCTGCAAACGAACTATAATCGACACTATGAAGCACTATAAAGTTGGGGTGTTAGGGCCTATTCCAAGAGATCACATCACCACTCATACAGGGCAGGTAATCCAAAAATATGGCTGTGCTACACATACCGCGATTGCATTGTCAAATTTGATGGGCGATAGTGGCACTATATATCCGGTTACTCATGTGCGTAAGGTAGATGCCCAAGGAGTAAAAGACGTTTTTATGGGCTACGATAATATTGCTACGGAATACATTTCTGCAGAAAGGGATCAGGGCGATGTGATTCATCTTACTTTTTTAGATCAAAACAATAGAGTAGAAAAACAAACTGCATTTATGGCCCCGATTACGCCAGAAGATGTAAAACCTTTATTGGACTGTGATGTTTTTGTTTGTGTGCCTGTTACAGATTTTGAGGTTCCTTTGGAAACGCTTCAGTATATAAAAAACAACAGTGATGCAATGATAGTCTTCGACGCTCACGGCCCTACCACTGCCCTAACCCATCAAGGTGATAGAGTGACAAAGTTTTGGGTAGATCGCGATAGATGGCTTCCATACATAGATGTGTTAAAAATGAATCTCGAAGAAGCCAATTGCAGTTGGTTTAAAAACGAATATGCTACAGACGAACTCGCAAATCATGACAGCATTAGCGAAGACTTATTACCAGCCTTTGCAGCACATTGTTTATCTCAAGGGCTGCGTTCGTTGTATGTTACTTTAGACTCGCGGGGAGTTATGGTGTATACCCTAGAAGAAGGAAACTTAAAGGCAGAACATGTACCGCCTGTAATTGTAAAGCAAGTGATAGATACTACAGGTTGTGGCGACTCCTTTGCTGGTGGAATTGCCTTTGGCTTGTTAGATGAGCCCCTCAATTTTATAAGAGCTGCGCAATACGGAAACGCCATGGGAGCTCAGCGCACCCAAGGAAAAACATTCGAGGTGTTTAAATCTTTGGCAGAAACAGACTCGATGATAGCCAGAGGGCATGTTTAATCGAATGGAAAGCTTGTGATGTTAAAGCCCTGCCAAAACTAGTATACAAACAACAAAGGAATCCTATTTTTAAGAAATTTTAAGCCATGCATAAATCTTTACGAATCTTTGGTCTTTTGACCGTAATGACGGGTAGCTTATTTGCCCAAGAAGATCTTACTTTCGAAGCGTACAACCCAATCTCTACCCTTGTGGTCCCTGGAGATTCCATCTTAAAAGCAAAGTTCCCTTTTATCGATGTACACGGGCATCAATTTAGAATGGCCACGCAAGATTTAGGGCCTGTTGTTACGGCGATGGATACCTTAAACTTACGAGTAATGGTAAACCTAAGTGGACGCCAAGGCGACAATCTTAAAGCTGCCATAAACAATGCCAACACCAATTATCCTGGACGATTTGTGGTTTTTCATAATATTGATTTTAAAGACTTCGGAACCGAGGGTTGGACGACTAAGGCTGTTGCTCAATTAAAAGCAGACTTCGCAAACGGTGCCAGCGGTGTAAAGGTGTACAAAAGTCTGGGGCTTAGAAACCTCGATTCAGACGGAAAAAGAATCCCTGTAAACGATACGAGATTAGACCCTATTTGGGCAACCTGCGGCCAACTAGGAATACCAGTATTGATTCACACAGCCGATCCTAAATCATTTTGGGACGACTTTAATGCAGATAACGAACGATGGCTCGAACTTAAAACCAGACCAAATAGAAAGCGTGGAGCAGATAATCCTGTGCCTTGGGAGCAACTTATCGCAGAACAACATGACTTATTTAAAAAACATCCCAATACCAATTTTATTAATGCCCATATGGGCTGGTATGCCAACGATTTAGGGACGCTAGGAAAACTACTAGACGAAATGCCAAACATGTACGTTGGGATTGGCGCTATTATAGCAGAATTGGGCCGTCAGCCTCGCTTTGCGAGAGCATTCTTTATTAAATACCAAGACCGTATATTATTCGGGAAAGACAGTTGGAAGCCAGAAGAGTTCCCCACCTATTTTAGGGTGTTAGAATCTGCAGACGAGTACTTTCCCTATCACAAAAAATATCATGCTTTTTGGGCGATGTATGGCTTAGATCTGCCGGACGAAGTGCTCAAAAAGGTATATTATAAAAACGCCTTGAAAATTGTTCCTAACATAGATGCGAGTCTATTCCCTAAAGACTAATCTTGTATGAAAGCTGCCAGTGTCGCACAAATAAAAAAAGAACTCTCGGAGCGCTCAACAGACGAGCTACTGCAGTTGTGCTTGCGACTCTCTAAATTTAAAAAAGAGAATAAGGAGCTACTCACCTATTTGCTCTTCGAAGCAGACGACGAAGCGAATTATATCGTAGCGGTTCAGCAAGATTTAGATCAAAAATTAGATGCGATCAACACTAGCAGCTATTACTATATAAAAAAGAGCATGCGCAAAGCGTTGCGTGAGCTTAAGCGATTTATTCGTTATTCAAACATCAAAGAAACAGAAGTAGAGTTGCTATTGCATTTTTGTTATCGCATGAGCGAATTCGAACCTTCCATCTTTAAAAATAAAGTGCTGTCCAATATGTTTTATAGCCAACTGTCGCTGGCCGAAAAACGCACGGCTAGTTTGCACGAAGATTTACAACACGATTATACCCTCGAAATAGAAAACCTTTTAAAAATTTCCTCCTGATGATTACGATATATCATAATTCACGTTGCAGAAAATCTAGAGAAGCGCATCAAGTATTAGAAGAAAGTGGCAAAGCCTTCAAGGTTCATTTTTATTTGGATAATCCACTCGACAAAGCGAAAATTAAGGATTTACTGAGTAAAATAGGCATAGAACCCATGGCACTTGTGCGTACTACTGAAGCCATTTGGAAAGAGCACTTTAAAGGAAAAGACTTAAGCGACCAAGCAATTATAGAGGCAATGGTACAGTATCCTAAACTCATCGAGCGCCCTATTTTGGAATCAGATAAAACAGCATGCGTTGGAAGGCCTATTGATAATGTTCACACATTTTTAAGAGAACTATAGTTTTATTAACAAAACATTGGCGAACCCTCGTTAAACGTTAGACTAATTTTGTGGTCTATTACCACAAAGACTAACCATGAAATATGTTTTCTCATTAATTTTAGTATCGCTTACCCTTACCTTAACAGCTCAAAATTCTGCAAGGGATGTTACCGTTAAAGGGTTGATTATCGATAAGGCCTCAGAACAACCTTTAATTTATGCAACCGTATCTTTTCTTGATGCGCAAAAAAATGTGGTTACAGGTGGAATTACAGACGACAATGGTAAATATACTGTTGCGGTTCCGATAGGCACTTACACGATTCAATACGACTATATTTCGTATCAGACGATTACAAGAAACAATGTGTCAATTACCAAAAACATAGAGCTACCTACCGTGGCCATGGAAATCGATGCCGCTAGTTTAGACGAAGTTGTGGTAACCGCAGAAACTACAGAGGTGGTTGTTAGGCTCGATAAAAAAATATACAATATAGGGAAAGACCTTACGACGAGTGGAGCTACCATTAGTGATGCTTTAAATAATGTACCTTCTGTCACAGTAGACGTAGATGGTGCTATTAATTTAAGAGGTAATGGGAACGTTAGAATCTTAATTAACGGTCGCCCTAGTGCATTGGCTGGCTTTGGAAACACAGATGCCTTACGCCAATTACCTGCAGAAACCATAGAGCGTGTAGAGGTAATCACATCGCCTTCTGCTCGCTACGATGCCGAGGGTACTGCGGGTATCATTAACATTGTTCTAAAGAAAGACAAAAACCTTGGCTTTAACGGGTCTATCATTACCAATGTTGGCTATCCTTATAGTGCGGGCCTCACTGGGAATGTAAACTTTAGAACTAAAAAATTCAACATTTTTAATACCACCTCTTTGCGATATAGAGAATCTCCAGGAAATGGTTTTTATCGCAATGAGTTTAATTCCTCAGGCGTTGAGAATCCGCTAATAATAGAAGAAAGAGACATTAACCGCATACGTAGAGGGATAACTACCAACCTTGGTATATTATACAACCTGAGCGATCGTGCATCTTTTACGGCTTCAGGATTTTTGCGCCTGGGCAACAATGATTCGAGCACAGGAAACATCACAGAAGAATTTGATCCCACCAGCTCGCTCGCAGAGCGTAGGACCCGTATTGAGAACGAAGATGAAACTAGCAGCAGCTACCAAGTAGCTTTAAATTATACCAATAATTTTGACACTAATGGGCATCAACTTACCGTTGATATTCAGTACGATGTACGAGACGAAACAGAAGATAACTTTATCGATGAGCGCAATACATTTCCAGCGACAGAATTACTTCCTGCAGAAGATATTACCACAATCGAAGACCGCAACAACTATTTGGTTCAATCTGACTATGTCCTGCCAATAGGCGAGAATGCTCAGTTTGAAGCAGGTTATCGCGGGCGCTTTCAAGAATCTAACACAGATTTTGCAGTTTTTGAAGAAGTGGGTACAAGCGGAGTTTTTGAACGCAATGCACAGCTATCCAACATTTTTAATTTTGTACAAAACACCAATGCCCTTTACACGCAATACGGAAACAAATTGGGCAAGTTTTCTTTTCTTTTAGGATTACGATTAGAAACCACCGTCCTTAAGGGCGAAGTTTCGGGAATAGATAACACGGTTGCAGATGATTTTGACGTTAATTTTGACAAAGACTTTGCCGGCCTGTTTCCAACAGTAAATTTAATTTATGAATTGGGTGAAAGCGAGAACATCACTTTAGGCTACAATAGACGTATAAACAGACCGAGAGGATTTTTCGTAAATCCTTTCCCTTCTCGTTCCAGTGAAGCCAATATTTTTCAAGGTAATCCTGGTTTAAATCCTGCCTTTGCCTCTGCCTTTGATTTGGGCTATTTAAAAAGGTGGCGAAAGTTAACGCTTACAGCCTCTGTGTACTATCAATATGAGACCGATGCATTTCAGTTTGTAAGAGAAGAAACTGGAGACGAAACTCCTAACGGAATTCCAGTAGTGCGGTCTATCCCGATTAACTTAAACACAAACGAACGTATTGGTGCAGAAGCTGGATTCTTGTATAATCCTACCAAATGGTTACGATTTAACGGTAGTTTTAACTTCTTTAAGTTTAAAACAGATGGTGAATTTAATGGCACCGATTTTAGTGCAGATAACACCAGTTGGTTTACACGTTTGAGCAGCAAGGTAACCTTACCAGCTAAAATCGATTGGCAAACTAATGCTTTTTATCGTGGCCCACGAGAAGATGCACAATCAAAAACAAAGGGATTGCTTTCGCTTAATTTGGCTTTTTCAAAAGATATTTTAAAAGACAATGCGACCTTAGGTTTTAACGTGAGTGACCTGTTTAACAGTAGAAAGCGACAATCTACCACCACAACACCTACATTTACGCAGGAGAGTGAATTCCAATGGAGAGAGCGCTCATTTAATTTGTCGTTTACCTATCGCTTTAACCAAAAGAAACAACGCCAACGCGGAGGTCGTGAAGGTGGAGACGAAGAGTTTGAGTTTGAAGGGCAACCTTAAGAATAACTCAAAAGTGTTAATAAAAAAAGAGAGGCCATTGGCCTCTCTTTTTATATATGTTAGTTGTTTGATGTTTTATGACTGCTGTTCTGCTTTCTTAGCAGCACGCTTCATCTTAAACTTTTCGATCAAGGCTCCACCAATCCAATAAGGGATAATACTAATAAGGAAAATCATTAACCAAAACCCGATGGTTAAGATGGTTAAAAATGCTAAGAAGCCTAAATATTGATCAAATTCAAACATGAGTTACACCTTTTGTTGTTTGGGCAAAGATAATTCAAAAAAATAAAATTTTTAGCGCAGATATTAAAAAATTATTGACGGTTGAATCACAAAGATTTTATAGCTAAATAGCTACCTTTGTAGGGTAAAATTTATGGCGATGAAATATAGAATCGAAAAGGATACATTAGGCGAAGTAAAAGTACCCGCAGACAAACTTTGGGGAGCTCAAACCGAACGTTCTCGTAACAATTTTAAAATTGGTCGAGCGGCCTCTATGCCTTTAGAGATTATATACGGATTTGCATACTTAAAAAAAGCTGCTGCCTATACCAATTGTGAATTAGGTGTATTAGACGTAGAGAAAAGAGACCTAATCGCAGCTGTTTGTGATGAGATTCTTACTGAGCAACATGATGGCGAATTTCCCTTGGTGATTTGGCAAACCGGGAGTGGGACTCAGAGCAATATGAATGTGAATGAGGTTATAGCCAACAGAGCACATCAAATCGCGGGGCATAACATAGGTGAAGGCGACAAAACGCTTTTACCCAATGACGATGTAAACAAATCGCAATCTTCTAACGATACCTTCCCAACAGGTATGCATATTGCGGCATATAAAAAAATTGCAGAGGTTGCACTTCCTGGCGTAAAGGCACTGCAAAATACATTGGAGAAAAAAGCTAAGGAGTTTAAAAATGTCGTGAAAATTGGTCGTACGCACTTAATGGACGCCACGCCCCTTACCTTGGGTCAGGAGTTTAGTGGGTATGCTTCTCAATTAGAACATGGGATTACTGCCTTAGAAAACACTTTAGATCATTTGAGTGAACTCGCCCTTGGCGGAACCGCCGTAGGAACTGGGATTAATACTCCTAAGGGATATTCAAAGCGCGTTGCAGAGTACATTGCAGAGTTTACGAAGCTCCCATTTGTAAGTGCCAAAAATAAATTTGAAGCCCTTGCCGCTCATGATGCCATTGTAGAATCACATGGCGCCTTAAAGCAACTGGCCGTTTCCCTTAATAAAATTGCCAATGATATTAGATTATTAGCAAGTGGGCCTCGTTCTGGAATTGGTGAGATTATGATTCCAGCCAATGAGCCTGGATCTTCTATCATGCCTGGAAAAGTTAATCCAACGCAGTGCGAAGCCTTAACGATGGTGTGTGCGCAAGTTATCGGTAACGATATGGCAATTGCCGTTGGTGGGATGCAAGGCCATTTTGAGCTGAATGTTTTTAAACCTGTTATGGCTGCCAATATTTTGGAGTCGGCGCAACTAATTGGTGATGCCTGTGTTTCTTTTGACGAGCATTGCGCACAAGGCATAGAAGCAAATCACGAAGTAATCAATAAACAACTCAACAATTCTTTAATGCTTGTTACTGCATTAAATACCAAAATTGGCTACTACAAAGCGGCAGAAATCGCTAATACTGCTCATGCCGATGGATCAACCTTAAAAGAAGCTGCCCTAAAGCTCAAATATCTAACTTCAGAAGAGTTTGACAAATGGGTGCGTCCGGAGGACATGATAGGTTAACTTAAATTCAAGCGATCTTCAAATGTAGGAATTTACTGAATTTAACACATTTTTGCACTTTTTTTATCGATAAACAGTAGTTTTTGACGCTTAAAGGCTAGTTTTTTATATATTGGCAGTCCCAAATTTATCGAACTACTTATGTCGAGACTATACCTAATATGTGTCTTGCTACTATGTGGCTATACACAATACGCTCAGAATTCTGTACTCTATGTACAGGACTATTTTGATACTTTATCCTTTGATACGGCAAAAAACAGCTCGTTCGACCCTATGGTCACGAGTAATTTTGGCCTAGATAATGGTATCTACTGGTTTAAGATTAAAAACACCCTAGATTCAGATAGAGTACTGCAACTGCCTTCGGCTCATATAGAAGATGTGAGTTTGTATTCGGCAGAAGGAACTTTGTTTCACGATGTGGCTTTTACTCGCTTTCCCACCTACTCTTTAGATAAATATGCCGAATATCCTTTGTATATGCGGGTTGATTTAGAAAAAGAAGCCAATATTCCGATTCAAATAGAAGATAGCGCGAGTTACTTTGAAAGGAGTCAGAAAGATCTGTTCAAACTTGGTCTTTATTATGGGTTTGCCGTGATGGTGATTCTAATAAACCTAATGTGTTTTGTACTCTTTGACGAAAAAGTCTTTTTAAACTATTTGGTCTTTTTAAGCGCCGTGGGGCTCTCCTATTTTTATAGCGATGGACTCTTTAGGATGTTTGGCATGTCTGGAACCCTCATAGAAACCTATATAGAGCCCATGTTTCATATAGCCGTTGGCTTATTTGGCGCCTATTTTTCTAGCAACTTCTTAAGGCTTAACGAGCACCTGCCAAAACTAAAATGGATTGTAGGAGGACTCATTCTTACCACCATTCTATTTATAGGAGTGTACTGGATCAAGTCTGATTATACGTTTATGGCTGTGGCAAACATTATTATGTTCCTTGTAGGGCTTACGTATCTTATTGCGGGAATAACGATGTTCAAGTCAAAAGTATATGCTCGCTTTTATGTGATTGCTTATGGTCTTCTCTTTGTGATGGCCGCAGATTTTTACGTGTTTAAAAGCCTAGGATTAAACTTTTTGAATATTAGTGCTATGCAACTCAAGGTGGCTAGCCTTATAGAAATGCTTGTTCTTACATATGCTATAATGTACAGAATGCGAAGCATACAAGAAGAAAAAGAACTGATGAATGCAGAGATGCGTATTTATCTAAAACGTATAGAAATTTTGCAACGTACAGAAGCTTTGCAAGATGCAGAAGAAGCCTATATGGAAAACCTAATAGATCATTACGATCTAGATGCAACAGAAACCAGATTGCTGCAATACATCTCAGATGGAAAAGAAAACAACAAAATCGCACGAATTTTAAACCTAAACGTGCGCCAAGTGGAAAAACTAACCAAAAGCTTGTATCGCAAGCTAGAGATAGGTGAACAAATCCATGACGATTACCGAATGCTCGATGAGCAGCCGGATTATATTTATAATTAAGTTGGCTTAACCTAACTTAACTTAGCTGGTAAAGGTCTAATTCCCCCAAATTAGGCCTTTACTTTTTTGTAATGTTTATTGTGTGCAATGTAAGATGCCACTCCAAGTATAAAAACAAAGGCAAAGGTATAGAACACGAAGTTAGGTGTAATGGGTTTGTCTCCGCTTGCATAAGAATGCAATCCTGTTAGATAGAAGTTTACACCAAAGTACGTCATCATAATACTGACGTAAGCAAATATCGCTGCAAAATTAAAGCCCCATCTACCTCTTAAACCTGGAACCAAACGCATATGGATCACAAAGGCATATACCATAATACTAATAAGCGCCCAAGTTTCTTTAGGGTCCCAACCCCAATAACGCCCCCAACTTTCGTTGGCCCATTGGCCTCCTAAAAAGTTTCCTATAGTAAGCATCACCAACCCAACGGTAAGCGCCAGCTCGGTGATAATAGTAATTTCCTGTAGACTCAATTTCATTCGTGCCTTGTTGTCTTTTGTGGTGAGAATCATGAGTAAGAGCGAGGTGACCCCTAAAATCATTCCTAGGGTAAACGGCCCATAACTAGCCACAATTACAGCCACATGTATCATTAACCAATACGAATCTAATACGGGTTGTAAATTTGCGATCGCTGGGTCCATCCAGTTTTCGTGTGCTACCCAAAGTATAATAGCCGCAACAAAAGCCGTAGAAGCGATGGTTAGGGTGCTTTTTCGACCAAAGGCCAAACCAAAGAAAACCGTGGCCCAAGCCACATAAATTACCGACTCATATGCATCACTCCAAGGTGCATGACCTGCAATATACCAACGAAGTATAAGACCCGCTGTCATTGCCAAAAAGAAAGCCCAAATGATATATTTACATGTTGCAATGATAGCATTTGGCCATTTTTTATTAGTAAAAATCTGCCAAATAATCAAGAAGAACATCACGAGACCAATCATCGCAAAATACCTATACAATCTATTAAAAATATCTACTTTGTTATAGATAATTTCTGCTTTTACAAGGGATTCGCTTGGATAGACATCGCCACCAAATCGCTTTTGATAATCGATAATGGCATTGAGCAAGTTGTCTGAATTGGAATAATCTCCGCTTGCCCTAGAGTCTTTAAGCGTGCCTAGATAAAAAGGAATTAGCTGTGCCTTTACCGAATCTTCTTTAGACTGCATTTTTTCTCGCAGTTCTAAAGAAGAAACCCATTTATTATTAGAATCGCCCGGAATTGGGAATACTTTTAAAATACTGCCCGTTAAAGCCATATTCATTAAGTACATGCCTTCGTAGGCCTTTACAAAGTCTTTTTCAAACTTATTTGGATTGGCCTTATTGGTAGCCTCAGTTAAAAAGGGATCTAATTTGTTATTGCCACGGTCGTCAAACATATCGAGAACAGATATCTTCTTTACATCTTTCTCTACGCCCAAAATCTTGCGTATACTATCGTTTCCGCGAGGTAAAGAAATAAGTGGCACATCTAGCCATAGCTGCGGATTTTCGCTCATAGATAAAAACACCTGATTGGCATCGAGCTCGCCATACCCGGTAGACCTGCTTACCTTTCGAAGCAATTCAGAAGCAAAAGAATTGAGCGGCTTCATGCGGCCATTATCCTGAATAATAAGTTCTCCGATGCGTTTTGCATGTTCTTTAGAGACCGCGTTAGCATTGATAATACTGTCTATTTGTTCGAGGTTTATTTGCCGCCCATTATGGCCTTCTTGTGCAAATCCTGTTCCTCCAAATAGCACCAACAACACTACTGTCAAGGCAGCCTTCTTGGCTTTTATTTTATCGAGCTGCTTGGTGAGCTTTCCAAAGCGCGTTCGTGGGTCGAACAGAATAAGCATCAACCCTATATAGAGTAAAAAGTATCCTATATAGGTAACCCAAGTACCGTAAAAATCATGATTTACTTGCAGAATAGTACCTTTTTCGTCAGGATCGAACGAGGCCTGAAAAAACCTAAAGCCACCTTCGTCTAGCACATGGTTCATGTAAATATCGTAATCGTAAGGATCTCCATTCTCTGGGTTTACGGTAAGCTTACTTTTAAATGCTGAATAGGCCGCCTCGGTACCGGGATATTTGTCTGCGATAAAATCGTTTAGCTGCAAACTAAAAGGCAAGGTTTGCTCCAGCGCCCCATAGCTCAAATAGACCTTTAGCCCAGCAACCTCTGTCATTAGAGGGTCTGCAACGGTTCCTTTCCCTCCTAAGAGTTCGACCCTTTTGGTCTCGCCATTTGAGCTCACATCTAAAAACAAAGCATCGACTGGCGATTTTTCTGCAGCCGGTGCCTTTACGATTTCGTAGCTCCCTTTAATTTGTTCTTCTGGAATCACAAAGGCCATTCCTGCAATCTGATACAATGACCTAAGCTCTAGCTGCTGCACCGAATCCGCGACCACTCGCCCTTGTGCTTGGTCTGCCATGCGCAAATATTCTCCGTCTAAGGGGGATTGTATGCCATAGCCACCATCGTCTGAATAAAAAATGTTGATTGCCCCAGGCGTAGGCTCATTAAAAGCAAACAACATCGAGTGAATTTGCGTAACCTCCCCTTGTCGAATCCAATGATCGTGACGGGTACCGTCTCCTGCCTCTACTATTTTAATATAGGTGTCGCCTTGCTCGTTTGGCACCAAGTCTTCTTTGGCACCGTTGATGTAACCTGCATATTTTATGAGCACATCTTGCCCATTATAATCTGTTTTAATTTTGAAGTTGCTGTTTAGGCGTTCAGAAAAACGCACCTCTTTCTTTTTAATAGTGCGACGTTGTTGCACGCCATTTACCGTATAATCGCCGTCAATAAAGGCATCTACATAGGTTTTAGAGGTAAGTAATATATTAGAGCTTTGTCCCTCTCTAATACGCATAACACCCTCATAACCAATGTACCTGGTAATAAAAGCGCCAAAAATGATTAATATAAAGGAGAGGTGTAATAGTAAGGTCGACCAATTTTTTCGCTTATGCAGATTGTAACGTTTTATGTTCCCAATGAAATTGACCATAAAAAGCAACATGATGCCTTCAAACCACCAGGCGTCGTAAATAAGTTCGTTGGTATACGGTGTTGGTGAAGTAGGCATTGCCCTATCCATCAAGGTGCCTACGGCCATCGCGACGGCAAAGACAATAAATAAAACGGCGGTAAGACGAGTCGAAAATAGAAAGGAGAGAATCTTTTTGTACATACAGCAATTTTGCTGCAAATTTACAAAATAGAAGGCATATTTAATCAATAATTGAGTTTACGATTCTCATAATTATCAAGCATTTAACAAATAGCCCCGCACTTTAAAAAATTAGTACCTTCGTGCTTATGACAAAAGTGGTGATTTTTGGCACTGGTAATCTAGCGACTCATTTATACAAGGCGTTCTTAAACGCCCAGCAGGTGGAGGTCGCGGCGATATGGGGACGTAGTACGCCTAGCAAAGCACAATTTGGACAGGCCGGTATGAGAACCAGCTCTTTGTCTAAGATTCCAGAAGCGGCTGTGTATTTGATCTGTATCACAGACGATGCGGTTTCTGGTTTTTCGAGGCAACTGTCTCAAGAGGCTTTTGTGGTACATACTTCTGGAGCTCTAGGACTCGATGTACTAACTCAAGCGCGTCGCGGTATATTCTGGCCTATTCAAACCTTCACTAAGTCTAAAGAGGTTTCTATTAACGGGGTTCCTATTTGTATAGAGGCTACGAATCCTAAAGACGTAAGCACCCTTAAAAAACTAGCAAAAGCCATAAAAGCCAAGCCAACAGAAGTCAATTCCGCGCAGCGAGCTTATTTGCATGTGGCCGCTGTATTTGTAAATAATTTTGTGAATCAGCTTTATAGCAGTGCTCATGACCTTTTAGAATCACAGAAATTATCTTTCGATTTACTAAAAGCCCTTATCTTAGAAACCGCAAACAAAGGCGTGAACGCTTCCCCTAAAAGCATTCAAACCGGACCAGCAAAAAGAGGAGACAAAAGCGTTATGAAATCACATAAATCACTACTCAACAAGGAACAACAAAAATTGTATGTAACGCTTTCAGAAGCGATATATAAAACACACAATAACAATGAGTTATAAGAATAAGTTAGGCAATATATCAACTTTTGTTTTTGACGTAGACGGTGTCTTAACCAACGGACAAGTTTTAATTACGACAGAGGGCGAATTATTAAGAAGTATGAACATTAAAGATGGATATGCTTTAAAGCGTGCTAGTTCTCAAGGATATAAAATCTGTATCATTTCTGGCGGAACCAATACTGGGGTCACCGCTCGATTAAATGCCCTAGGTATTACCGATGTTTACTTAGGCAAACACAACAAGATGGTTGTGCTAGAGGAATATATGGCCATGCATAATTTAACTAAAGACGAAATCGCTTATATGGGCGACGATATACCTGATATTCCGCCTCTAAAAGCCGTAGGCTTAGCATGCTGCCCACAAGACGCTGCACAACAAGTTAAGGCTGTTTGTGATTATGTTTCACATAAAAACGGTGGCTACGGTTGCGGGCGCGATCTTATTGAGCAAGTTCTGAAGGTGCAAGGTAAGTGGGACTAATATGGCGGTTTTAAGACTCATAAGGTGGCCCAACCTATTAATCATAGCCTTTTGTCAAATTTTGATAAAATTGGCTTTGTTTGATGCCTTTAAAGTCTCTCAAAATCTTGATTTGATGCAATTTGCATTGTTGGTGATCGCCACCGTAGCCATCGCCGCTGGCGGAAACATCATAAACGACATTCAAGATGTGGCCATCGACACCATTAATAAGCCTAAAAAAGTACTTATTGGTAAAAGTATCTCTGAGAAATGGGCATACGCTTTATACGTTATTTTTACTAGTCTTGGGGTCTTGTCGGGTTTTGTGCTCTGTAATATGGTAGGAAAACCCAACTTTGCGGTTTTATTTGTTGCCATCGCGGCCCTGCTCTATTTTTATGCTACCAGCTTGAAACAAATCTTTATTATTGGCAATCTCACAATAGCCCTGGTCGTGGCTATTAGTGTGCTAATCGTTCCATTTTTTGACTTTTTACCAGCGGCAGATAGCGCTTTAACTGTGCTGCAAAAGCAAGTGTTTAAGCTCGTGTTTCACTATGCCATATTTGCATTTGTACTCACCTTACTGCGCGAGTTGGTCAAGGACATATTAGACGTAGATGGCGACCATAGTAACGAGGTACGTTCAATACCCGTAGTGATGGGCAGAGAACGCGCTGGAAACCTAGCACTGGCTTTAGGGGTTTTTATTTTTGCAGCAGTACTTTATTACTGTTATGTATACTTTTTAAGAGAACCTGTACTCCTCGCCTACTTTTTTGCGGCTATCGCTGCGCCTTTGCTTCTCTTTTGTTTGAAGGTATTTAAAGCGGAATCAAAAAAAGACTATCAATTTCTTTCTACCTTATTAAAATTAATCATGGCCCTAGGAATCGCATCTATGGCACTTTATCTCTTTATTTAAATGCTTGCAGAAAAATTACAAAAACTACATATTATTCTTTCTTCTGGTTCTCCAAGAAGGCAAAACTTTTTTAAACAATTAGGCTTAGACTTTACAATAGATGTAAGACCCATAGACGAAACCTATTCCGCAGCACTCAAGAAGGAGCAAATAACAGATTATCTGGCCAAACAAAAGGCAACGCCTTTTACAGATTTACAAGAAAACGAAGTCTTGGTTACCAGCGATACCATCGTATGGTACAACGACAAGGCAATAGAAAAAGCTCACAACAGAGATGAGGCCATCGCCATGCTAACCGAATTATCTGGCACATGTCACGAGGTGTATACCAGTGTTTGTTTTACGACCAAAACAACACAGAAAGTAGTTAACGATCTTACAAAAGTTTGGTTTAAGCAATTAAGTTTAGAAGAGATAACATATTATATAGATGTTTACAAACCTTTTGACAAAGCCGGTAGCTACGGAATTCAAGATTGGCTTGGATATATTGGGGTAACAAAAATAGAGGGATCCTTCTTTAATGTAATGGGGTTACCTACCCACTTAGTGTATCAAGAATTACTAGCGATTTGCACAGATTAACATAAATGTTAAAGTAGTTGTAAGGCCTGATGACAGGCAACCTATTTTATATATATTTACTACAACCTTCATGACTAACTAACTTTCTATGAGAACTTCTTTTCTCGCCTTGCTATGTCTATGTGCCTTTAGTTTTACAGCCTATTCGCAACGACCTAGCAAACCCAGTTCGGCTCAGATTTATGAGTCGATTAAAAAACTAAATTTTTTAGGGTCGGCGCTATATGTAGCGGCACATCCAGACGACGAAAACACTAGACTTATTTCATATTTGTCTAACGACTTGTACGCTCGTACGGCCTATTTATCCATGACACGTGGTGATGGGGGGCAGAACTTAATCGGCCCAGAAATACGTGAATTGTTAGGCGTGATTAGGACCCAAGAACTTGTGGGCGCAAGGTCTGTCGATGGTGGCTCGCAATATTTTACCAGAGCTAACGATTTTGGTTATTCTAAACATCCAGACGAAACATTAAAAATCTGGAACAAGACCGAGGTTTTAAAAGACGTAGTGATGAACATCAGACGTTTTAAGCCAGATATCATCATCAATAGATTTAATCACAGAACCCCTGGCAGTACCCATGGACACCATACTTCGAGTGCTATGTTGGGTGTAGCCGCTTTTGACCTTGTTGGCGATGCGGGTCAATATCCAGAATCTGCAATGGATTATGGTATTTGGCAACCTAAGCGATTGTTCTTTAATACTGGCTGGTGGTTTTATGGCAGTAGAGAGAATTTTGCAAAGGCCGATAAATCCGGCATCATAGAAGTAGAAACAGGATCTTATTATAAGACTTTGGGGCTCTCTAACGGCGAAATCGCATCCTTGAGCCGTAGCATGCACAAATCACAAGGCTTTGGCAGTAGCGGTACTCGAGGAAGTCAATTAGAATATCTTGAGTTTTTAAAAGGTGATGCGCTTAACGATAATTCTGATCTGTTCGAAGGAATAAATACCACTTGGAGTCGCCTTGAAGGCGGCGAAGCTGTAGGTGCTATTTTAGAAAAAGTAGAATCACAGTTTGACTTTGCCAACCCTTCTGCCAGTGTACCTGGCTTGCTTGAAGCATACAATACACTTAGTAAGTTACCAGAATCGCATTGGAAGACTCTTAAAAACCAAGAATTGGTCGATATTATAGTCGCATGTAGCGGGCTTTATCTTGAAGCAGCTGCAGACCGACAGGCCACCACCCCTAATGGCGAGGTTAAGGTAAGTTTAGAAATGGTTAATCGATCTAGTCTCGATATACGTTTAAATGGAGTTGCTGCTACAGCGATTCAGTTTCCGCAGCAATTGATGGCTACTCCATTAAAAGAGAATCAAAAAGTAACATGGGAGAGCGTTCCTGGGACCTTTTCAATTTCGCAGTTTACAGTGCCCTACTGGCTTAACGACCAAGGTTCTCTGGGAATGTACCATGTAGACCGTAAAGATTATATAGGCCTCCCTACGGTGCCAAAAATGTTTCCTATAAACTTTATGGTTTCTATAGAAGGTACGCAAATCAACGTATACAGAAACATCATTTACAAATTTACAGATCCTGTAAAGGGAGAGGTTTATCAGCCCTTTGATGTGTTGCCAGAAATTACGACTGCTATTAAAGAAAAGGTGACTATTTTTTCTAATGGTAGTTCTAAAGAAATACCTGTTACGGTGCGCGCAGGTAAAGACAACGTGTCTGGCACGCTAACTATGAGTCTTCCGGCAGGATGGACAGCAACACCCGCTGCCACCGAGTTTAGACTGGACAATCAGGGGGAATCCAAAACTTTTATGATTCGAGTAACGCCGCCAACTAGTCAAAGCGAAGGATACTTACAACCCAAAGTAATTGTAGAAGGAAAAGCCTACGAAAAAGAACTTATCGCCATCGATTATGATCATATTCCGTATCAAAATGTATTGATGACCTCCAAGGCCAAAGTCGTTAAGATCGATATAGAAAAAAACGGTACAAGAATCGCCTACGTAAACGGAGCTGGAGATGCCATTCCAGAAAGCCTTAGGCAAATTGGCTACGAGGTAATTGCTCTAGAGCCCGACCAGTTAAACGAGACAGAGCTGAGCCAGTTTGATGCCTTGGTTTTTGGTATTAGAGCCTTTAATATTTTGGATGAATTGCAATTTAAAAAAGCGCAAATAGATAATTTTGTCGCCAAAGGCGGAAACGTTTTAGTACAGTACAACACCAGTCATTCTCTGGTAACTCAAGACTTTTCTCCTTACCCTATAAAACTCTCCAGGCAACGTGTTACAGACGAAGCTGCAGAGGTACGTATTCTTAAAGCGAATCATGCTGTACTAAACACTCCCAACAAAATTACCAAAGCCGATTTTAAGGGTTGGGTACAAGAGCGCGGCTTGTATTTTCCTAGTGAATGGGACGACAAATATGACGCGATTCTTTCTATGAACGATCCAGGAGCCGATCCTAGTGACGGGTCTTTGTTAGTAGCTTCGCATGGAGAAGGCCATTATATTTATACCGGAATTAGTTTCTTTAGAGAACTTCCTGCTGGAGTTCCAGGAGCTTACAGGCTTTTTGCTAACCTTTTATCTATAGGCAAATGACAGAAAAAAAATATACTTGGAACAAGTGGTATACCATCATTCTGGTGGCAAATGCCTTATATGTTTTGGTGTTTTATATAATCATGAAAGCCTTTAGTTAGATGAACACGCTACACCTCTACGACTGGCTAGTTTTGGCCGCTACCCTACTATTTATAGTAATTTATGGGGCTTGGAAGACGCACAAAAGCAAAACTGTGACCGACTATTTAAAGGGTGGTGATTCCAAATGGTGGACTGTCGGAATTAGCGTTATGGCTACACAGGCAAGCGCCATTACATTTTTGTCTACACCTGGGCAGGCTTTTCACGATGGAATGGGCTTTGCACAGTTTTATCTAGGAGTCCCTGTAGCAATGATTGTGATTTGCATGGTTTTTATACCCTTGTATCACAAGTTAAAGGTGTATACAGCGTATCAGTATTTAGAGCAACGATTTGATGGTAAAACCCGTACCCTCACTGCGTTCTTGTTTTTAGTACAACGAGGTTTATCTGCAGGTATTACCATTTTTGCTCCTGCAATTATTCTCTCGGCAGTCTTAGGATGGGACTTAGTCACCTTGAATATTATTATTGGAGTTTTGGTAATTATTTATACCGTTACTGGTGGAACCAAAGCGGTAAGCGTTACGCAAAAGCAGCAAATGGCAGTCATCTTTTTAGGAATGTTCACCGCCTTTTTTATTATTATTAGTTATTTACCAGAAGGCATCACCTTTACCAAAGCATTAGAAATTGCTGGGGCCAGCGGTAAGATGGACATCTTAGACTTCTCTTTTGATCTTAACAACCGCTATACCATTTGGAGTGGTCTTATAGGGGGAACCTTCCTATCACTCTCCTATTTTGGAACCGACCAGAGTCAAGTACAGCGCTATTTGAGCGGTAAAAATGTAAGACAAAGCCAATTGGGAATGATCTTTAATGGCTTACTCAAAGTACCCATGCAGTTTTTTATTCTGCTTGTTGGAATCATGGTATTTGTGTTTTATCAGTTTAACAATGCACCTGTTCACTTTAACCCGACTAATGTGCAAACAGTACTCTCTAGTGAGTATTCAGAAGCATTTCAAAAATTAGAGACACAACAAAATAGCGTAGAACAACAAATTCAAGAAACACAATTATTGCTGCAAACTGCGACTAGCGATCAACAAACTGCATCTTATATCGATAATATCACGGAGCTTCAGAAGCAGGACAAAACCTTAAGAAAAGAAGCCGTCGCTTTAATAGAAAAGGCAGACTCGAATCTAAAGACCAATGATAAGGACTATGTGTTTATTCACTTTATTTTAAATAATTTACCCCGTGGAATCATCGGTTTATTGCTGGCAGTAATATTGAGCGCGGCGATGTCTTCTACAGCTTCTGAGTTAAATGCATTGGCAACTACCACTACAATCGATCTCTATAAACGAGATAAAAGACAAAACTTTGGAGAGAAGCACTACATAAATAAATCTAAGTGGTTTACGGTGCTTTGGGGTGTATTGGCCATTCTGGTAGCCTGTGTGGCAGATCTGTTTGATAATTTAATTCAGCTTGTGAATATCATCGGTTCGATCTTTTACGGCAATGTCTTAGGAATTTTTATGCTCGCCTTTTTTGTAAAGTATGTAAAGAGCAATGCTGTGTTTGTTGGAGCTATCATTACTCAGGCCATAATTTTTTGCCTATGGTGGTTCGATGTAATCGAATTCTTATGGCTCAATTTAATCGGCTGCGTGCTAGTGATGATTATCGCTATCATCATACAGAGTTTTAACAATAAAAAAAGGCCTGCCCGAAGGCAGACCTAGCAAGTTAGGCTTGCATTATTTTTAGCTTACATAGCTCCCCATTCTTTTAGGGACTTTTTGTTAAGGGCTACATAATCACTGTTTCCAGCTTTTTCTGCTAGCTCTAAAGATTTTTTGGCCGCAGCAATAGCGCCTTTTTTATCTCCAGACTTAGCATGGATTAATGATTTTTGACGGTACATCCAGAAAGGCTCATCGTCGCGCATTTTAATAGCCTTATCGATCCATTCTTTTGCCATGTTCATGTCTTTACCTTCTTGAAGATAGTATACGGCAGATGCATAGTAATCGTTTGCACCAGGCCCAGACATCGCATTATCGATACTCGCCATTACCATTTTATCTGTAGGAACCTCAACGGTAGCACTCACATATACGTTCTCCCAAAGGATACCAATATTAGCGCTGTTGTTAGTAAGGTCGTCAAAAGTAATAGTAAACGATTGAACCGCCATTGGCATTGGGTAAACCTCGGCCGATACTTTGGCGGCAACTTTAGATTCATCCCATTTTTGTGGCGTTCCCCAGTTGTTGGCATCGCTATAAAACATAATATCCCAAGATGATTCACCAGGAATAGTATAAATAGCATAAGCTCCTGCTTTAAGCGTTTTGCCTCCTACCATTACATCGTCACTAAAAGTGATTTTCGTATTGGCGTTGGCTCCTGTGCGCCATACTTTACCATAAGGAACTAAATCTCCAAAGATGGTTCTGCCTCGCATTGCAGGACGTGAATATTCTAAAGTAACGTCTGTAAGACCTACTTTTTGCTCGATTTTTTGTGTTGGACTTGGAGCTGGTGTATTTACCTGCGCCCATCCTGTAAAGCCTACAACTAAAGCTAAGGCAAGGATTAAATTTTTCATTCTTTAAGTTTTTGAGTGTTAACGTAGGCGAAGTTACTCATAAGTGGCTCTATATGATGTTAACAAATCCTTAAATGGAGACATAGCTTAGACCCACAAAGTGTACATATTTGTAAGATTTTACCTCCTAAAATGTATTTTGTCGTAATTTTTTATATATTTATCGGTATAATATTAAAATTCTTACAACCTACCCCCGTAATCTACAGCCCCATGGAAACTAAGAAGAATGCGTTCTCTAACGAGGAAATTACCGTGACTTTTCACCCGAAAAAATGTATTAATGCCGCCAAATGCGCTAATGGCCTTTCCCAGGTTTTTAGAACCTCGGTGATCCCCTGGATCGATTTAGATGCCGCAGCCGCAAACCGGATTGCAAAACAGGTTAGAAAGTGCCCTTCGGGAGCCTTGCAATGTGTTATGCATGAAAATGCACCGCAGGTTGCTTGAGGCTTAACCACAAAAGCTTACTATTCTAGCAAATTATTGATGCAAAAGTGACCCATTTGCAGGAGTTGCTGTATTTTTACAGCCCTAACAATTGTGAGTTATGTTTAAAACAATTAGAATCCTTTGTTGTTTTTCCCTGATGGCGATAACGCCAATGTTTGGGCAAAACACCCCCACTACCCTAGAAGATCAGTTTGTAGATGTAATCGATAAATCAAATCGATACCAAGACTATAAGGTGGTTAAACGCTACAAACTAGATAAGCTCAAGAAAAGTGTAAACGATACCATTGGGTCTTTAAAAAGTACTATAAGCGGCTTAGAAGGTACAGTGAGTTCTTTACAAAATGAGCTTTCTGATTCTCAATCAAATCTGGCCAAAACAAACGACAATCTGTCTGCGTCTAAAACAGCAGAGAATAATATGAGTCTCTTTGGAATGCAAACCACCAAAGGTTCTTATAATACCATTATGTGGTCAGTAATTGGAATCTTACTCGCCTTTTTGTTGTTTTTTATCTATAGATTTAAAAACAGCAATTCGATAACCAAAGAAGCCAATACAAAACTTGCAGAAGTAGAAGAAGAATTCGAAAGTCATCGTGGTCGTGCTCTAGAACGAGAGCAACAAATCCGAAGAAAACTTCAAGACGAAATCAATAAAAACAAAAAGGCTACTTAATTAACTACGAGTAATCTTTGCACCTATCGCACGCAAACGTTCGTCTATGTTCTCATAGCCACGGTCAATTTGCTCTATATGATCGATAACACTTGTTCCCTCTGCAGAAAGGGCTGCAATTAAGAGAGAGATTCCCGCTCTAATATCTGGCGAAACCATAGTGGTGGCCTTAAGGCTAGAGGTAAAATCATGACCAATAACCGTCGCTCTGTGCGGGTCGCACAAAATAATTTTGGCGCCCATATCGATTAACTTATCTACAAAGAACAAGCGACTTTCAAACATCTTTTGATGAATCAAAACGCTACCCTTCGCCTGCGTACAAACAACAAGTACAATACTTAACAAGTCTGGCGTAAATCCAGGCCAAGGTGCATCTGACACAGTAAGAATTGAGCCATCTATATACCCTTGAATCTCATAAGAATCTTGAGCTGGTATATATATATCGTCACCCTTTTTCTCAAGGGTAATACCAAGCTTTCTAAAGGTCTCGGGAATAAGTCCTAGGTTTTCCCAACTAACATCTTTAATCGTGATTTCGCTACGCGTCATTGCTGCCAAGCCAATCCAACTCCCAATTTCTATCATATCAGGCAATACACGATGTTTGCATCCGCCAAGGGCTTCTACTCCTTCTATAACCAATAAGTTAGATCCTACACCACTTATATTTGCGCCCATAGCATTGAGCATTTTACATAACTGCTGCAGATAAGGCTCGCAAGCCGCATTATATATGGTCGTTGTACCCTTAGCTAAAACTGCCGCCATCACAATATTGGCGGTTCCAGTTACCGAAGCTTGATCGAGCAACATATAGGTTCCCGTTAATCCTTCGGGAGCCTCGACCCCATAAAAGCGTTCTTCTTTGTTGTATCTAAAGTCGGCGCCAAGCTTAATAAAACCTTCGAAGTGCGTATCGAGACGACGACGACCAATTTTATCTCCACCGGGACGAGGAATATAACCTTTGCCGAATCGAGCCAATAGCGGCCCTACAATCATGATACTACCTCTTAATGAGCTACCTTCTTCTTTAAAGAGTTCTGATTCTAGGTATTTGAGGTTTACATCGTCTGCCTGAAAAGCATATTTACCTTTCCCTAAACGTTGAATTTTTACCCCTAGATTACCAAGAATAGTAATGAGTTTGTTTACATCCCGAATGTTAGGAATGTTTTCTATAATGACTTCTTCTGGAGTCAGTAAAACGGCACATAAAATCTGAAGTGCCTCGTTTTTTGCGCCTTGAGGTTGAATTGCACCTTTTAGACGGTGCCCTCCTTCTATATGAAATGTTCCCATGAAGCTATTGCCCTAATTAGTTTCGTTTGCGATTACGATTCTGACCTTTGCCAGATTTACTCGAAGATTTTTTGTTAAAGCGTTTTTTGTTTTTAAGAAGCTCTGTCGCTTCGGACAATACCTCTTCTGAGTTTCTGAGGTCGAATTTACCGTCTGACAGTTCGAACAAATGACCAAAAATCACAGTGTCTTCTACTGTGTCTTTGTTCCAGTTTAAAAAACTCTTCTTCATGTGATTGGCGATATTAATCACCAAAGCATTTTTTAATTCTCCCTCTTCCCAGCCAATGGCTACATCAATCATACGTTTTATGTTATTACCATAAAAGCGGTATTTAGGATGATTCTGCGGGTAACCAAGGGGTTCTGGGCGTTCTCTTAGCTCTTCTTCTGACGGAATTGGATAAGGCGAATCGACATCGAGTTTAAAATCTGCGATAATAAAAAGCTGATCCCAAAGCTTGTGCTGAAAATCTGGCACATCTCTTAAATGAGGGTTTAAATTACCCATGACAGAAATGATGCTTTTTGCACATTTGTTGCGTTCTTCTTTGTCTTCTATGGCGATGCATTGATCTACCATTTTTTGGATATGTCGTCCGTATTCTGGGATAATCAAATGAGGACGCTCTGTATTATATTCTAATTGTTCAATCACGAAATAAAATCTTAAGGAAACTAGGTGGAAGTCTTTGTTAGCGCAAAGTACTAAAATTATAACGAAATAACCCCTTCGATATTTGAAACTTCTAAATATTTATCGATTACCGCTTGAGGAGATTCCATAGTGGTTTTAACCGATACGCTGGTATAGGTTCCCTTAGAAGATTCGCGGTTGTTTATGGTCGCATCTGTGTTTGCGAATATTTCTGAAAAGGCCTTTATTTTATCGGGGTTTGTGGGTACGATAAACTTAAACAAGTATAAAGAAGGCCATGCAAAACTGTCTTCTAACTGTGTTTTTAAACGCGCATAGAATTCTTCTGTTTTTTTGGCGTCGCTCATAATAGATTTATAAATTGATTTTGAAAGTGCAAAGGTAGGGCTAAAGAATCAATTTTAATTACGAACTTTGCACAAAGCACCACCTTTTGAGTACACATCGAATCGTTATCACAGGAGCCCCTGGCACAGGAAAAACCGCCGTAGTAGAAGCGCTTACTAACGCTGGCTATGTATGTTTTCCAGAAGTTATTAGAGAATTTACTCAAGAAGAAGTCGCAGCCAAAGAGCCTGAGCAACTGGCCTCTAACCCTATTGTTTTTGCAAACGACGCTATGGCATTTAACCAAAGGCTTATCGATGGCAGAACCAAACAACACCAAAAGGCAGACTTTAGCACTCATCCCTTTAACTTTTACGATCGCGGACTCGTCGACGTTTTAGCCTATATGGACTTTTTTAAGCAAACGTATCCGCAGGAATTTGTGAATGTATGTGATGTACATCGCTACGAGGCTGTTTTTATCATGCCACCATGGAAAGATATATTTCATGCAGAAGTTGGTCGTTATGAATCATTTGACGAAGCCATAGCCCTTCACCAAAGTTTGCTTACGCGTTACGAAGCATTTGGTTATTGCCCAATCGAAGTACCCACAGACAGCGTGAACAACAGAACCGAATTTATTTTAAACCAGACCCAACAACTCCTTTGAATCTAAAAGACCCCTTAGCGATATTACAACACTACTGGGGGCATCAGGCCTTTAAGCCAAAGCAAGAACAGATTATTAGTGCGGTATTAACCGGGCAAGATGTGTTGGCCATTTTACCCACTGGCGGCGGTAAATCTGTTTGTTATCAAATTCCCGCACTGGCAAAGCAAGGTCTTTGCATAGTAGTGACACCATTGGTCGCCTTAATGAAAGACCAAGTGGCTGCGCTAAACGCCAAAGGTATTAAAGCAATGGCCATAACGGGCGGAATACCTTTTAACGAATTAGATACCTTGCTCGACAATTGTATCTACGGTAATTATTCCTTTTTATATCTGTCGCCCGAGAGATTACAGCAAGAATTGGTACAGAGTAGGATAAAACAAATGCGCCCCGTTTTAATCGCGATTGACGAAGCGCATTGTATTTCGCAATGGGGCAACGATTTTAGGCCTGCTTATACTAAAATTAGTCTGTTAAGAGAGCTTCATCCAGAAGTACCCTTTATCGCCGTGACGGCAACGGCCACAACTAAGGTGTCAGAAGATATAGCGAGCTCCTTAAAACTAACAGCACCCTTTTTGGCCAAGATGTCGTTGTTAAGACCAGAACTTTGTTACCAATGTATTCAAGTGCCAGACAAGCGATACGCCTTACTTAAAGCACTTGATAGCAAAGCAGAAAGTGTTATTATATATGTGCGGAATCGCAAACTAACACATCAATTGGCAGCTTTTTTAAACGAGAACGACCTGAGCGCTCAAGAATATCATGGTGGGCTCACTAACGACCAGCGTGCGTCTAGGATGGCTTCTTGGCAAAATGGTCATACCAGTATTATGGTGGCCACAAACGCTTTTGGTATGGGAATCGATAAAGCAGACGTACGTAAAGTTATTCATTATCAAATACCAGACAGTCTTGAGAGTTATTATCAAGAAGCCGGTCGCGCAGGCAGAGATGGTATGGCGGCCAAAGCCATTGTTCTCTATAATAAAGAAGACTTGCAGGTTGCCAAAAGCCAGTTTTTGGATTCCCTACCCAGCAAAAAGTTTTTAAAAATATTATATAGACAGCTCTCTAATTATTTTCAAATCTCTTATGGCGAGGGCTCGTTTACAGAACATCACCTCAATTTCGCAGATTTTTGCCAGCATTATCAACTGCCCTTTGGAGTTACTTATAATGGTTTACAGCAATTAGATCGATTGGGTGTGTTGCGCTTTAGCTCTGTCTATCACAAACAAACCAAAATTAAGTTTGAAGCTAGTTCGAATCAATTATTAGATTATTTTGAATCTCGGCCTAACGCCTCGATGGTAGGCAAAATGTTTTTAAGGCTTTATGGCGGAATCACTGACCACAAAACCAGCGTACGACTGTCTTTAATTGCAAAGCAGCTAAACCGCCCAGAGTCCTTTATTGTTCAGCAGTTGAATCAATTGCATACAGATGGAATGATCGATCTCGAAATGCACGACAACGATACGTCGCTTACCTTTTTGATTCCTAGAGAAGACGATAAAGTTATCAATCGTTTTGGAGGCATAATCGATGCCTATCAAAAAAACAAAAAAGAGCAACTCAAAACCATGCTCGCGTATGTTGAGAATAAAACAGCTTGCAAACAGCGTCTTATCACTACTTACTTTGGAGAAGATCTCGAAGCCGATTGTGGACGCTGTGATTACTGCACGACTCACAAGAATCGGCCTAAAAAGCCAAACCAAGAAGCGCTATGTCTTGCCATAAAAGAAGCACTCGAAAAACAAGCCTTAACGGGCCGACAAATTTGCGAAATGCTTACTTTTGACACTGCAGATGTGTATGCTGCATTGGACCTAATGATACATGCGAAGCACATTAAATTAAACGATAAAAACCAATACCATTTATGAAGGATTTGAGGATCGTGTTTATGGGAACTCCAGAATTTGCAGTTGCCTCGCTAGATGCTTTATGCATGGCTGGAGCCAATGTTGTTGGGGTCATTACAAGCCCCGATAAACCCTCAGGTCGTGGTAGAAAGCTCAATAGCAGTGCCGTAAAAAAATATGCTGTTACCAACGACCTTCCTTTGTTGCAACCTACAAACCTTAAAGACCCTCAATTTCTGGCGGAATTAAAGGCGTTACAACCCGATGTGCAGGTAGTCGTAGCTTTTAGAATGTTGCCGGAGGTGGTTTGGGGACTCCCTTCTAAAGGCACTTTTAATTTACATGGCTCCTTACTGCCACAATACCGTGGTGCAGCACCTATACATTGGGCAGTGATTAATGGTGAGAAGAACACCGGAGTAACTACATTTTTTATTGATCATAAAATCGATACAGGCGATATAATCGATTCGGCAAAAATAGAAATCTCTGAGACGGCTACTACAGGTGACATTCACGATCGCTTGATGGAGCTTGGTGCAGCGCTGGTTGTTAAAACCGTTAAAGCCATTGCCGATGGCACCGTAAAAACAGTGCCACAGTCTAAAGAGTTGCACTACTCCCCTGCTCCTAAGTTAAATCAAGACAATACACGCATCGATTGGTCACTGCCGCTAATACATATATATAATAAGGTAAGAGGTCTTAATCCTTTTCCTGGAGCTTGGGCAGAATTACTTAATGGAGACGAGCCGCAGGCGGTCAAAATTTTAAGCGTTGGTATGCGACCAGACTCCCACGACCTAGAGACGGGAACGATAATTACTACTAAAAAGGAAATCTTGGTAGCTACCCCAGAAGGCTTTATTCAAGTGCTAGAAATCAAGGTTCCGGGCAAGCGTTTAATGGATGCAAAATCGCTTTTAAATGGGTTTTCTTTCGTAAAAAACGCACAATTCATGTAAACCCGCGCCAGTAGCGACCTCCCGAAACATGTAAAAAAAGGCCTCCTTTATTAACAAAGGCCCGAAGTTATTAACAAAAACGGCGATTTCCCGCGCTATTACTTGCGTGAACGGATAATCCGATTAAATTTGTAGAGCATTAAACAATAACGTTTAACCACTAATTTTTAATTAAAAGTAAAATTATGAACAAATCAGATTTAATCGATGCCATGGCTGGCGATGCAGGAATTACTAAAGCTGCAGCAAAAAAGTGCCTAGAGTCATTCTGTGGTAATGTAGAAAAATCTCTTAAAGGAGGTAATAGAGTTTCTTTAGTAGGATTCGGATCTTGGTCAGTATCTAGAAGATCGGCTAGAGAAGGAAGAAACCCTCAGACAGGAAAAACAATCAGAATTGCTGCAAAAAATGTGGTAAAATTCAAAGCAGGTTCTGATCTATCGAGCTCAGTAAACTAATATCGCTTAACGATATATATCAAAACCCTGCCAAATGGCGGGGTTTTGTTTTTTACATTATTATCCATAGATTTACTTATGGCTATCACCCAACCAAACAAAGGTGTTCTCTTAATTGCCGAACCGTCTATACTCACCGACATTTCTTTTAACCGTTCGGTGGTGTTATTGGCAGAGGTGAACGAAGAAGGTGCGGTTGGTTTTATTCTTAACAAGCCATTAGAATTTACCCTTAAAGATTTAATCCCAGAATTGAGCAGCGACATTGTCGTTTATAAAGGCGGTCCCGTCGAGCAAGACAATCTATACTTTATCCATAAAATACCCGCGTTGATTCCAGATAGTGTAGAAATCTCTAACGGCATCTTTTGGGGCGGCGATTTTGATGCAGTAATGCGCTTGTTACAAGAAGGCAAAATAGACGAAAACGAAATACGATTCTTTTTAGGCTATTCAGGTTGGGCAAGTGATCAGCTCATAGACGAACTCGAAATTAAAAGTTGGGTGGTTATAGACAACAAATACAACAATGATATAATCGGTATGTCCTATAGCAACTTCTGGAAAGACAAGATGATAGAATTTGGTGGCGATTATGCCTTATGGTCTAATGCACCAGAGAATCCGCATTATAACTAAGACAAACGAATCTGAGCATTTAATTTGCCCAATAAGTTTCTAGCGACCTTAGTTTCATATTCCTTTTTTCTGTATTGGCGAATCGATTTTATTCCTATCAAGGTGTTGGTAATAAACAACTCGTCTGCTTTTTGTAGTTCGAAAGGCGAAATAGGTGCTTCTTCGAGTGTATAATCGGGCAACTTCCCAATCATTTTAATCAATTGATTTCTCAGGATTCCGTTAAGGCATCCGCTTGTGAGTGGCGGGGTTTTAATCACAGTCCCTTTAACCAAAAATAAGTTAGCATTTAGCGCTTCTATTACCTGTTTATCGTGGTTGAGCAATAAACAGTTGTCATAACCATTTTCTTTGGCAAATATACTTCCAAGCACATTGATGGCTTTATTGTTACTTTTTATAGTAGACAACAGGTCGCCCATCACGTAATGATCTTTAAACAGCTCTACAGTATAAGGTTGGTCGTCTATTAAATAAAAGGCGTTGTTTAATGGAGTGGCCTTTATAAAATAACCTACATCGTTTGAGTCCGGAGTATATTTTCCGTTGGCGTTTCTATACACAAATAGCTTTACTGCATAGGAATTGGATGCATCGTGGCTTTTTATTACTGAATCTATTTGATCTCCCAAGACCTCCATGGTAAAATCCATTGGGATTTCCATACGCATAATTCGCATAGAAGACATTAGCCTAAAGTAATGATCTTCCCAAAAGAGTATTTTGTTGTCCTGAAATCTGAGGGTTTCGAAAACGGCATCTCCATATAGCAAACCGCGATTGGCCATGGTCATGTGCGCCTGGGTTTCTGGAAGTAATTTGCCATTGAGTAGTACCATAAAAAAACTCCGTTTAAAAACGGAGCAAAGATATCGATTATTTAGGGGCTAGTTTATACCGACCCTAAAATATGTTTTAGTTCTGAGATCATGTTTTCCCATAACATTTTGCCTTCTTCTACTTCGTCCTCTTCTGCAAAATCGGTAACCATAAGCGAAACGTCTTTGGTAATCTCGTCTACTTGAATACGCAGCTCGAAATAATAGCTAGTACCTTCGTCTTCTAGCCAAGTGAATTTAACGCGCTCTCCATTCTTTTTACTCAAAAGCTTGGCTTGCTCTTCGCTTCCTTCCCAAATAAAGGTAAAAAGCTCACCTCTTGAATTCACGTTATCTGCATACCATTCAGACATGCCAGAAGGTGTAGAAATATATTGGAATAATAACGAAGGAGAAACTTTGATCGGAAACTCCATTTCGTATTTAATTTTATCGCTCATGTAGGTTTAATTCTTGTGTTAGCCCAATATATCGATTAATTGTTAACCGCAAAAGAAATAAAAAAAATAATGTAAAAAATATTCGGAATCTTTGTCTTACTTCTTTTTGTTATTATCTTTGCTCGCTCTTTAAATGGCGAGGTAGCTCAGCAGGTTAGAGCGTCGGATTCATAACCCGGAGGTCGGGAGTTCAAGTCTCCCTCTCGCTACAGCAAAACCCAACACTTTCGTGTTGGGTTTTTATATTTATGCGAGCGAAGAATTTATTCTTCAGCGAGCAATTGAATATAAAAACCAAAGAGCGAAGCTCTTGGGTTTTGCAAATAGACTTCCCCAAAATGACTCACGCTCTGAAAGAGCGTAAGTCTCTAACGCGAATATCAAATTATTACAAGAAGTTTCAATCTATTTAAGAGTGAAATTCTCAACATAAGCCACTACCTTTGCACCACCTTTGGCACAAGGCGTCTAAAACTTAAATTAGTGTCACTTTAATCTAAATATGTCTTTAAAAATAATTGGAGCTGGTTTCCCAAGAACGGGAACAATGACTTTAAAAAATGCCTTAGAAACTTTAGGCTATACTAAAACCTACCATTATATAGATTTAATTGCTGACGCAAAGAGATTAAAATACTGGCAAGATTTAGAAAACAAAGAAGACACAAACTTCGATGCGCTTTTTAAAGGATTTCAAGCTTCTGTAGATTTTCCAGGGTATCCATATTATAAAATTCTACTCAAAAAATACCCGGATGCCAAGGTAATACTCACCCATAGAGATTTTGAACAATGGTACGAAAGCACTCAAAAAACTATTTGGAAATCGGCCAATAAGCCATTGATTGAAAGAATAAAACTTTTTAAACGAAAACTTTTAAGTAAAAACCTAAGAGCCATATTTCGCTGCATTGCCTTTATGCGTAAAGTATATCTGTATGGGCAATTCGAAAACAGATTTGACTCAAAACAATATGCTAAGAAGGTCTTTTATAAACATATAGAAGAAGTGAAAGACCATGTGCCAAAAAAGCAATTACTCGTTTACGATGTAGCACAAGGCTGGGAACCATTATGTGAATTTTTGAACCTCCCAATTCCTACAGAGGCATTTCCACACTTAAATAAAAAAGAACACTTTCATAACATGGTGAAAGCGATGATAAAGACGGCATCTAAAAATGCCAATGATTGATTAATACTTTAATACCATGCGCTCAGAGCGATACAAAAGATCTGATTGCCCCCATCCTGGTTGTCTGTTTCCGTTTACGTTTTTGTAATATAAGGTGGCCTCAAAAACAGTCTCGCCAGTAGTATAGTTAACCTCAACGATTTTAGCCGAATGATTTTCTTTGGGAGTAATAAAGCCAGAAGTGATTAAAATATTTTCTGTGTTAGGCAAAAAATCGGCATCACTAATGATAGAAGAAAAAAGCTCGGTTCCTCTTTCTTTGCCATACTGCCACTGCTGTTGTACCGTCTTGTTTTCTTGATCTATCTTATATTCTACCGCTCGAGAATAGTTGTTATCGTTATTATAGTTTCTGTAAAAGCCGTTATCGAATAACAAAAGATTACCATTGGCAAGCACCTTAGGAGCGTGTGGTCCCCATGAAAAATCAAAGTCGGCTGCGCTTTGGTCGCCCATTTGAACACTATTGTTATAGGCTTTGCCCTGAGGGTCAACCGCAGTTAATAGAAAAGGCTTTGTATCAAATCCGTCGCCGTTTCTGCCTGAGGTATTCCAGTTCTTTTTTGGTGCCAAAATCCATTGCAACTCGTCTTCTAACGAAATTTTTACAAGCCCTTGATTCCGCCCAGAAACAATCATAGCATTGTCGTTAGGATCGTATGCCAAACCGTTCATATGCAACCAATCTCCAGGTCTAAGAAAGTTAACGTCTTCTCTGCTAACATCCAAATGCTTAGCCAAATCCCATTCTTTTACGATTCTCGAATTCTTTCTGTCGTACTGAATAATAAAATCACTATCAGAAAGCACCTGCTCTCCATTTAAGCCTATATAAGCATTTCTCTTTCCTACACAAATCAACAAATCGCCGTTAGGAATTTCTAAAACATCGTGATGCATCCCATAATTGTTATCGATTTTGGTCTGCTTTAAAACCTTACCAAGCATATCCAGCTCATAGATGTCTTGTCGCCCAACTACTAGAATAGTCCCGTCTTTTAAACGTTGAAACGGGCTCACCATCTTGCCATGAAAACTCAAATCTAAATACCAACGAACGGCTCCTTGGTCGTCAAAAATAAAAGGGATAGATCGCAGCTTGCCATTATTCGCAAAATGAATGTCGCAGCCATGTAGGCCATCTTCCATATTAGCTCGATCAACTTTGTTTATTTCTACTCTAGGAAATACATTAAGAAGTGGTTGGGTCGTAATCTTAACCGTGTCTATTACAGTCTTAGTACCAAAATCTAAGGTAACTACTACCTGGTTTTCCATATCTGCATAAAGCCCTAAAACGGGTATCTGTAAATTAGTCGATTCCGCAGAAAAAGGTTGTTCTATAGGGGTTTCGCCTAGCACAGTAACGCTAACCTTGCTTGGTTTCTCTGTAGTTATAGTAAGTTGGGCCGTCAGGGGTGCAATTTTGTATGGATTTAATTGCGTGTCTATGGTATAGTTATAAGCTTCTTCTTTTTTACAACTGCTGAGTAATAAGCATATGATTAATAAAGAGAGAATAGAATTGCTTTTAAACGACATTTGGCGGGTATTATGAGTTGAATACTAAGTAGTAAATAAACAAATAAAATATGAATTGATCGCTTTTAATGTTTGACTATGCAGCTTTCATTAATCGTCCTAGGATTAATTAAGTTTAACAAAAAGACGTCTATTAATAATTAACCCTTGATAGCTTAGCCTTTATGCCACCCTTTTTGATCGACATGACCCTTCACCCTTTCAGAAATTTCGCCAACAGGAATATCATTGCCTCCTATTTTTTCTCCTGGTACTATTCTCGATTTTTGATCTCGCGCCAAAGATTCAAGCCCCTCGCGTTTAGTTGAATTATCTCGAACCATGCGACCTTCAATCTGCAAAGGATTAAAGATATAGCGCTGAGGGATTTGTACTCCCAAACTTGCCCAGTATCCGTGAGAACCAACTATGCTCGTTACTTTAACGAATTTAGGTTTAACCTTAGTAATTAATTCTGAAATCATAACAGAACCTAAACCAGGATAGGCTTCGTCGGCTCCAATTCCAGAAATGTTTAAAACACCATCTTTACTGCTTGACTCAATATGCCCTACGCTTTGATCCCCAAGAAACGCATTGACACCTCGAGTATTGGCATAAATTTTAACACCGTGAACAAGATCATTTGACCACAAAACAGCAGCTGTGTCAACGGGTTCGGCATCAAAAGCTGGCATGCTTAAATCTAACACATCATCATTGGAGGGGCCAATATAATTGAGCATACTGTCTTCAATCCAACCTTGACCATCACTGGGAGTGTCTACCCATGAGTGTTCGTTCACAGTCTTTCCAGCGGCAAACAAGGAGTTTTTCCCTGCAGCAGAAATAACTTCGACTCGTGTGCTAGCTTTTAGTTTGGCAATCTTCGTGTAATCAGGTGGGTCATCGGCACGCAAATTGGTTCGAAATACTTTATTGTTCATGCCGTAGATTCCTTTGATAAGTTGTCTTTGAAGGACCAACGGACTATTCACACTGTTTGACTCAACTCGTTCAATTTGCGTCGAGGGTCTATTATCTTCTAAATATTTTCCTTGATAGACCGATTCATCCGTCATGCTTTGAGTGACGGTTTTGTAGGCTTCTGTCCTTACTGAATCTTTGTTCTCGAACGAATTTTGCATTCTAAATTAATTAAGGTGCTCTTGCGTTATACCCAAGCGAACTTTTAGTTTGTTGGGAGCCTGTTGGTCTATATTAAATCTATCATAATATCTGTGATGATCTTATTCAATTTTATTTTTATTGCATTGAGTTGGCCCGATCTGGCTTGTATGAGTCTTATAAACGGTTCTGCAACTTCAGGATATTTTGGTTGTGGTTGCCCTAACAGCACTGCCTTTACCGCCGCCAATACTGCGTCACCTATTAAGTCTTTATTTTTAGGGTCAAACTTTTGAATTTCTTTTTTTAGCCCGCCTATATGCGATTGTTTGATGGTAAGAACATCTAAAACTACTTGATTTTCTAAGGCTTCGGGACTAACATCAAGAGCACTACTTCTTTGACTTCCATAGCTAGGATTACGTTTATCATGCCCAATTCGATCATCTGATCCCAATGTAAATCTGTCACTCGCAGTTGCGATTCCTAATCTCGGATCGTATTTAGTAACTGGTTTGGTATTTTTAGTTTTACCGTACAATAACCCTTTGATATTCTCTCGTAGCTTTCCTCCCTCATTGGCTCCTCTACCATATAATAAGCCTGTGCTAAGCTCGGGTTCTACTTCTAACGACTCACCTTCAAAATCCATTGCCTCTCTCATTTCAGATGTTAATCGCCTCTGATCTTGTTTTCCTGGTGTTGTCAATTCTTCTAAAAAGTTTCTTTCTTTTGTCGAGGCAAGAAATGCCATATTTGGTTCGGTTGCATAAACCAAATCAGGGTTTATTTCTGTAAGAATACTTCTAAACCAAATATCAATTTGACTCGCCAATGCTGTTAACACATCGGTAGAACTGTCATCGTCCAAATCGCCCCCAGAAGCTTTTGTTCTAAATTCATAGCCTCCAACCACCATCTGTGGTAATCGTGCATCTAGAATAGTGTCTGTATAACTATCCATAAGCGGTTTGCCAGTACCAGAAGGCAGTAAACTTTTGGCGTCATCATCACCTAAATGAACATACACCGCTTTATGGGTCTTTTGCAATTCATTTACAAATTGCGAGGTAAATTTTGAAGCCGTTACCTTCTCTCTCAACTGCCCGTAAGGAATTACGGATTGTTTTAAATTTTCTTTTTCTGTTGCTAGTGCTAATTTTTTTCCGCCAGGACTTAGCTCCTTAAATTCGCCTTGAACTACTTTAAAAGGTGCGTTCCAAAGAAAATCCCACATAAACGGGATTATTGCACAGGGAAATGGAGCTTCTGAAGCGGCCTTTACTGCGTCTGCGATTTTGCTTGCCGAATTACCGTTTAAACTACGATATAAATTTACACCGATAACCATGGCGAAGTCCCCGTAGTTTTCGCGAGATACTCCAGTGGCGGCATAGGAGTCAATAATGCTTTGCACCGAAGCGCCACTTGGCGTTGTTAAAATATTGGCTACATAAGCGATTGGCCCATTAGGCTTGAGTGCAGAGTCTGGTCCAAGTACTGTAGCTGGGCCTATTTGTTGTGTTAGTTTGCTGGCAGTGCTTTGTATTCTATTTCGTCTTCTAAAGTTAGTATAAGTTAATTCGCCAGATTCTGGGTCATCTAAAATTGCCTGTTGCTCATCTTGTGCGTTATTATATTTTACAACTTCTCTATCTAAGGTTTCCCAAAGTTCGTTTTCGTCTTCGAAAGTCAAACCAGAATTGCTAAAAAAGCTTAACGTTTTTTGAATAATATCAGACAAGCTTGGGGATAGGGCCATAACATTCTTATATTTTTCAAGGGCCTTTAAAACCAACTCCTCGGTTGATAAAGTCACATCTCCAGCTGTTATTGTCACAACCCGTTGCACTATAGATTGTCCCAGTGTTGTTTGTAAACTTAAACGCTCAATTTTGCGCTGAATAGCTCCTTGCTCTTCGACAATAGTTAACGCCTTCTCGCCCATCACATCGGCCTCTTTCTCTAAACCTTGGTCGTCGTTAATGTTTACTTTGCCCTTCATTTGCATGGTGGGCTTTACCCTTCCTTGCTTTTGCTGCACCACATGCCAGGCCTCGTGTGGCAAATGTTTTTCTTGCCCAGAAGCCAAATGAATATCACTGCCCTGCGCATACGCATGCGCGTTTAGTTGCGCTGGTTTGTCTGAATTGTAATGTACCTTGGTGTCGCTCATATCTAAACCAGACAGGCTTTCTATGCCAGACTTTAGTTGATCTGGCATACCCGTATTGTTCTCTTTTTTCTGAATAACAGCCTTGGGTCTATTGTCTTCAAGAAAAGCACCCTTAGACTCGCCCTTGGTCTGTCGTTGACGCACGGAGTTTAGTTGAGCACTTTTTTGCTCTTGAGCTTTATCTTGTTTATAATTTGGCAATCGTATAAATTTTACTATTTGGCTGCATTAAAGCATGTTTAACGCAATCAATTGTTAAAATACTTAGGTGGTTTTACAACTACGTTAACTGGTCCAATTTCTCCTGAATAGTCTACCGCCGACGAATAATCGCTGTGATTAACATATCGTTTCAGTCGCTGTACATAAGGATCTTCGTAGGGCGGATTTACCGGTCTTCCGGTAATAAGACGCGCAAGTCTAAAATTATCAAAAGCGGTAACTCTAAAGAGGTTGCTTTTGGTATATGCTGGACTTAACTTCTCATGTTGAGAAAGTAGGCCCCTTTGTTGGTGGTGATATTGAGTGAGTGCTTCTTCTACTAAAGACGAAAACAATTCTAATCCATGTTGCAATTCTGAATTTTTGCGATCGAGTATCACTCTAATTTTTGTAGTGCTCATCATATAGCCAACCACCTCTAATATCTTTGCCTCTATGCAAAAGTTTACTGCAGAAGCAAATATCAAATTCCTCACTTCTTCTGGTACTTGTCTCCTCCAATCGCCTAAACAGAGCGTAAATCGATATGTAGGCCGTTTGTTTTCGTGCCATTTTTCGATCAAATCTGTCATTAGGTTAGAAGTCATGGTAATACGTTTACACTCTTGGCAAGGTTTTGTTATCTTTTTTAAACTCTTTTCTAATTCCTTTTAAAACATCTTTCATATTCACCTTAGGTTCTTCTCGCGAAACAGCCTGTAATGCGCAATATCTGAGTACGTTTATAATTGCTCCTCCAGAAAGTTCGTACTGCTGTGCCACGTTCGCTAAGTCTACATCTTCTGCCAACACAAGTTCTCCAGAAAACGACTTTTGCCAAATCTCATAGCGCTGTTCCGCCGTAGGCATATTAAACATGATCATAGACTGAAACCGTCTAGAAAATGCCTCATCCATATTAGATTTTAAGTTAGATGCCAAAATCACTGTCCCCGGAAAATCTTCTATTCGTTGTAGCAAATAGGCCGTTTGCTGGTTCGCATGTCGGTCGTTTGACGAATTTGTGGCAGTACGCTTGCCAAAGAGAGCATCTGCCTCATCAAAAAACAATATCCAATCTTTATCACAAGCTAAATCAAAAATTCTTGCGAGATTTTTTTCTGTTTCGCCTATATATTTAGATACAATCATAGACAAATCAATTTTATAGACATCACGCCCGGTTTGTTTCCCTAAAAGTGTTGCAGTCAGTGTTTTTCCCGTGCCTGGAGGCCCGTATAATAAAGCGCGGTATCCAGGCTTTAAAATACGTTGTAAACCCCAGTCTCTCATAACGGTTTCGCCACGGGTGATCCATGTCTCAATTTCTTTAATCTGCTCAAGCACGGTATTGTCCAAAACGATGTCGTCCCATGTTAATGCGGTGCTAATTTTGGTTGCTGGAAAATAATTGAGCTGCGACACCTCAAGCTGTTCTCCCGATCTTATATAGTGCACCCACGCCGGCGATGCCAAGATCACACGACTATATACAGGGGATCCGTTGGTATGATTGTCAATCCACAATATGCCCTCTTTTACCAAAGGATGCGAATTATCTATAAGTTTGTCTACGCGAGGCCTTTCGTATGGATTATTTACCGTTAGTAAAAACATCAAGGTTTGCAGTGTTGGTAAAAACCCACTATGCCCGGTATTTACTACACCGCCAAATTCTGTAAAAGCTCTGTCATACAATTGATTCTTTCCAAAGAAAATATCTAAGATATCTGGCTTAAACTCTGGTGCCATCACAAGTGCTAAGGCAATGCGCTCGTAGCTTTCTAAATCAAACTTCGTCACTGTTTGGGCATAGGCAGACTCAGATCCCTTTAAATCTGGGGCCAAAATATCTCGCCAATCGTTCTCATGACCTTCTTGTACCAGATAGGTTCTAATTACTTGATTTATGATTTGTTCTAACCAGGCGAGTTCGTTATAAATATCTTCTATGTGAATTGCATCATCCATTTATTTCAAAGAGCTTTACAACATCGTCCAGCGTTGTATTGGTCCATTTAAAATAGCTAAGTGCTGTATTTGGATTCAACTCGTTGGCTGCCAATAAATCTAAATAATTAGCGCTATTGTAGCCCTGAGACACCATAGCAGATCTACTGCTATCGTTTTCAAAACCACCGTCAAAATAATCGCAACCCCAGCTTAAATGATTACTGCGTTCACGAATCAGATCACTCATAAAAACTTCTAAATTGTGTTCCTGGACAGCAAGCCGTTTCGCCTTAAAAAAAGAAGGGATACGTTTGTCAAAATGACAATGAAGCTCTATGTCTCTCGACTGAACAATCTTAGTTGTTTCGTGACCAAAAAAGTCGAGTGTCCCAAAATCTTCTTCTTCTGTGGCAAGTTCTAATTCGCCCTTATCAGAACCCGACACTGCCAAAGTCCAATGATTGGCAGAAGCACATTCGGTAACTACGTAAACCTCTCTAAAAGAATAAAAGCTCTGGGTGAGTTTTATAATTAGTGCATCTGCAATATGAGACCAATTGGCAATTCGAATAACCTCAGGCTGAGCAGCATTAAAAATAAAACTACCAGCCGCATTAAAGGCAAGAATCTGTTTGCTATAAGAGACGTCTATATCCATTGGCGAAACCTCGGTTCGAGCTCTCCCAGAAAAAGGTTTCGTCACCCCTTTATTAAAAGCCCAAGTGGCTTGATTAAGCGATTTGGGCGATTCGATCACCACCTCGTCCCTATCGATAATCCCTTTTTTAAAAATGTTCCCGAGCACCCAAATATTACCATTGTGTATCTGGAAAAAATCTCCAGGAAACAATTCGTAGTTCAATGGTTTGGAAGGAATAAAACCGCCTGTCTTTACATAGCAATCACTATAAAAATCTTTTGTTAGTGAATTCATTTGTTATGTTTTATAAACTTGTGGCAGTAATACCACCACAAGTCTTGCGTTATCCTAAGCCAATGCTGCCGCCTGTGCCGCTGCCAATGCCGCCTCGGTAGATTGCAATCTTACCGTTTGCTTATTAAGCTGCGTTTTGGCATCTTCTAATTGCTTGGTGGTATCTACATTCGCTACCAAAGCTGTTTCGTATACACCCACGGCATCGTTATACGCCTGATTTATTGAATCTTTTAAACTTTTTGGCTTCTTCTTATCTTCTTGAGTCTGCATGCGCCCTAATAGCATATCTAATAAAGCTTCTGCTTTTACAGACTCCAAAGCAGAAACCGCTTCGTTTTCGTCCATAGTGGCCTGTGTTGTATAAGCAGATTTTAAAGCAGTTAAGGTTAATGCTACTGCATTATTGGCATCTGTGCCTGCCGTTGTGATCATTGTGATCAATTCGTCAGAAATAAGTGGATTTAGCGCTTTTTGTCTAACGACTAAATTGGCTAGTTTATTAATCACATCGGCCGAATAAATAAGGTCGTCGATAAGACTCGCCGTATCAGAAGCGACTTTTTTATTGTTATTATGTGCTTTTACCACTTGGCGTACCGCTACTTTAGAGCTTTGAACCAAGTTTCTAGTGTTCTTAATCACATCTTCTAACAGATCTCTGTTCGATAGCGCCTTTGCCTTATTGGAATCGGCGGTAACTAAATATGCCTGAAATTTTGCCAGCTTAGCCGTTAGCGAGTCTACCACAGCCTGTGACTGCTCTACAACCTGCTTCTGGTTGACCATTTTTTGTTCTAAAGCATCTAGATCTGCTTTTTTACGCTCGGCTACGCCATATTGCTTACTGCCACGATGCTTCCCGTTTTTATCTGTTTTGTATAATACTTGAGTTTCCATGATGTATGTTTTTTGTTTTATTTGTTGTGGTTATTAAGCAACAGAAATCAAATCCTGATTGGTCAGTCTCGAAATGCGATTCTTAAATTGAATTGCGATTTCTGCCGGTTTGTTGCTTACCGATAATACTACCGGAAAATACTTCTGCGCTGCAGAGAGTCGGTTGCCATAGCAATCTGTTGTTTCTGCCTTTAGAGGCACAGTGAACGTTACTAGTACTGGCTCTTTTGGCGGTTTTTTACCTTTCCCAGAGCTTCCAGGCTTTTCTTCTTCGGTATCAGAAATACCTGTCGATCCACTTACAGAAATGTAATTGGCTGGTGGAATATTTTCTGCGATCTTTTGATCGAACAAAATACTAGGCGCATGAGCTTTATCGCCGTTTTTACCAGAGCCTTTTTTCTTTCTGTCTCTTGTCTTGGTATCTTCTAACTTTTTGATCGCTGCTTTAAGTGTGTCGATACATTCTTCTAAATACTTTTTACGTTTTCTGTCTTCGGGACTAAGTAATGGCCCTTTACCAGCAGCTTTGGTTAAAGTGGCCTTAGCCGCCACTCTTTTCTCTTCAATAACTTCTAGCTCTACCTCTTTGGTGACCAATTGCGCCATTAGATCTAAAATTTCGTCTTCAAATATGGCTGGCCCAGATGTTATTGCGGCGATTTGCGCTGCTAATACATCTAAGTCTTCTGTCGTTAAAACACCGTCTGCCAGGCTATTATCCTGCGGCAAAAACATGCAATGATAGTCGGCCAAATCGTAACCGTTTTTGGTTACCTTAAAGATGAAATCGGTGGTGTGAGTTTCCTTTCCAGATTCTTTAGTCGAAAAATCTCTTGGTAGTCTAAGCTCTTTTTGCAAAGTAAAAGGCTGTGAAGGTGCACTCAAATAATTGCTAAAATCGTTTAAGATTGTTTTGTATTTATCGTCGTAAACAGCGAAAACAAATGCCACATAATCTTCTCCGAGTTCGATGTCATTTCCTTCTACATCACTTATGTCATGCAGCTTGAGATCGACAGTAATTACCCCTGTATTTGAATCATATTCCTCTTTTTTTACTTTTCTGCTTAGGTCTTCGGTGGTATAAATACCATCTGCGATGTCTAAACTAAAAGTCGATTTCGCATCGTTTTTAGCAACCATAATGTAATAGTCTTTCACAGGATAAGGCATGCCGCTTTCGCTTGCTGATCCCTTAGGACCAAAGGCGGCCTCAATTACTTTAAAGCTAACAGCATACTCGGTAGCACTTGCGGCTGTCGCTGTCAACTCATGGTTTAAAGTATCGTTAGTAAAATCAAATGCTTGATAAATTGCGTTGTACGATTCTACGGCTTCTTCTAAATCGCCTTCGGCAGCTTTTTCTGCAATAGATGCTTCTGCCAAAGCTTCGTTATCTGCTTCGACCACGCCGGCAATCTCTACCAATTCACCAGCGGCGATGGTTTCGAGTTCTTTTATAGAAGCATCTGCGACAGTGGCTAGATTCTCTACCGTTGAGGCAGAGATTTTTGCAGTGTTTGCAGAAGCATCCATCGCTCTTTTAGAAAGCGTCTCTGCCCTATACGCCGTTGCACTAATGCGCTCATTGGCCTTTTGTGCCTGACGGTAAATCTCTGTGTTTTTATTAGCTGCCTCTACGATATTAAAAATGCTTCCCACATCACTGGCTAATTTTACAATTGCCGTTGCAGCGATTTGTACATTTCCTGCACTCACTGCCGCGTTTGTAACACTTTGCGCCGTTAAGGCATTTTCTTGAGTTGCAGTACTCATAACATTTGTTGACAAATTGCTCACGGCAACTGCCTCAATATTCACTTCTTTTTTCTCTTTATAGGTCTTGTCTGCAGCAACAAGTCTTGTAGTCGCTGTAATTTTTGCCCCTTCGGCATAAAACATTGTTAGCGAAGCCGCGTCCATTGTGGCTCCACTACTCTTCGTTGCTAAATCTTGCTCGTTTAACGATGCAAGGACCGTAGAGCGAAGATTATCATTGTAAGAATTCATAAGATTGTTTTTTTTAATTAATAATTTATTGTCGTCTTTAGAGCTAGTCACCTAGCTACTATCTATTTTCAGTGGTTTTATGATGTTCATAATATGTTGTTTTTAGTATGGCCAGTTAACGTGTAATGGTTTATCCATCCACGGGAATTTTATAATCGAAAACGAATACGGGGCTTGATTTATAAGAATATCTGGTGCTTTTTTTTCTACGATAAGTTCCCAACGATCCCCTTGATCGTACAGAATACCATCACGAACTAACCAGTTGCCTCTAAAGCCGTCTACAGAAGATTCGCCTACCGTAGGCCAATGACTTACTGCTGCACTAACAAGTCCTTCAATAAGTTCGATGTTCGCGTCAGAAATCGCCACACCATCTAATAACGGGGTGTTTAATGGCAACCCACAAAGCACCTTATTCAAAGCCAGATAACCTTCTTCTGTGTGACTTTGTCCAGTAGCAACAAACTGCAAATAATGCGTGGCATCTAATTGCGCCTGATCACTAACAAAACGGTTGTTTTCTACCAAACCAAGTCTGTTTAATAGCAAGGGGTAATAACTATTTATTAAAACCATCCCTGCATTTTTTACAGCGATTCCTTCTAGCGGAATAGTCTCAAAAAATGGTATTTGAGTGTTGTCCATAGGCTTTATATTGTTTTGTTGATTTGCACTATAATTTGAGTAAATCACTTTAAAAGCACCCTGGAGTTTAAATGAGAATCCAGAAACCTGATCATTAATAGCTTCTAAAATCACCGCTCTATCGAGTCCATATTGAAGTCTGAGACGCCAAATAAGTACTTCCCAAACTCTGTTGGCTTTTATTTTATCCCATTGCCCATTTATTATGGTTTCTAACAATAATTGTTCTGCCAATGTTTTTATCTGAGCAACAGATACACCAGGTATTGACAATCGTCTCCAACCATAACAAAAAAGCTCAAACTGTTTGATGGCTTCCTGCCTTTCTGGGGTGAGTATATATGCCATTTTTAACTGTAGCTCGAAGGAAACAGCTGCTATAAAACTGTCCAAGACATATGGATCCAATCCTTTTTTTGACAAGACGATCTTTAAAATATCCGGCCTGTTCTGAACAAGATGCATTAATAATTCTGGTGCTTTTATAGTTCCTTCTAAAACAACATTAGCCGGTACTTTTCCGCTAGTGATTAAGGCCGCGGTTAAATGCATTAATGCATTGTCGTTTAATTTGTTTAGCAAACCAGTGGCTAGAACAGGATTAACCTGCTCTTCTATTCGACCTTCTGCAATCAATTCCACATCAAATAGTTGTTGCAAGCGCGGGGATACTTTAAAAGGATCGGGCGTTACTTTGTCCAATACTTGTACAAAGGCCATCGAATCGAGCTCGAATGCTGTTACCGTTTCGCTAATAATTCGTTCTTGTGTGTTTTTGCTTTGAGGTCTAATTATACCATTCAATGCAATCTTCCAGAAATATGGGGTTGCACGCTGTTGGTTGTCTTTTTTAAGTTGCGCCATGCGTTGTAACACCAGCAGTTCGTGGCTCCAGGTTTGATCAAGAGCACTAATTAGGCTCATCTGATTCAAAAAGGACTCAAAAGAAAGGCTGGACGCTAAAAGCGCTATGCGGTTTTTGTGCAACGGCAAACTTTTTATGGTCCCAACCAGCGCTCTGGGTTGTTGCGATAAAGCCGCGACAAACAAGTGCTGTGCAGAAACTACAAGCGAGCCGAATCGATAATTTGAATTCGGGACACTATAGGCCTCCTTCACATACTTTATGAAAGTAGTATTGTTTACAGGTAATTCTTTCGCTTTGTCTTTACCTACAATCGTCACTTTAGTGCTATTAAAAAACGGCTTGGGTTTGCGAATAGTTTGTGCAATCAAAACCTTTAGTTGCTTAGCATCACCTTGATGCGTCGTAACATCAAACACGCAGTTCCAAAAGATTTTGGCTCGTTGTTTTATGGATCTTTGGCCCTTGGTTAGCCACTCGGTGTAGAAGCCAACGAGCTGCTTATGTGCATCACCAAAAATTCTTTTTAACACTAGCAGCTCTGTCGATGTCAAATGGGTTTTAAAGCTAAAAACACTATCCTGTTTGGCCTGAACATGTTTTATAAAGACCGATAAGGGTACTGATGTCTTTAAAACTTGAGCAAGAGTCCTTGAAGAATCAAAGGTCTTTTGAATGTGTTTAGTAAGAGACAAGACCTGCTGCTGTTGCAATTGATCAAAACGCTCAATTGCCTTGATAAGGTTTGCTTTAAAGATTTGTGAATCGTTGTTAGATAGCACGAAAGAGATCATTTGCGCCAATCTTTCTACAAACTCTTGTTGGTCAAAGCTTTCTTGACCAAATACCACTTCTAGACTTAAAAGATTAAGAAGCTCCTTTAATTGAGCCATTTTAATGGGCTGTAACTGCCCTTTGGCCGATTCATCTAAAATAAGAGCGATCAAATTTTGAATAAAATTCGCTCGTGGGTCTTTCGATTTTGCGAATAGGTTGTCTAACATTATTGGGTGTAACGCACCATGTAACAGCGTATTAAAATCGTCTTTATGCGCTATACTTAGTAGCGCTTCGATGGCTAAATCTTGATGTTTACCCAGCCAATACAAAAGCGCATTCTTTGCTTTAATAGCCTCGGGAGCATCTTGGTCAACAAGCCTTGCTTGCCTCAGTTTACTGGCAATGGAGGCAAAAGCAGCTATAGAAGAAGCGTTACTAATAGTCCCTTGGTTTTGTTCTAAGTGTTTTCGCAGTGCTAATACAGCCACGGCTTCTGGTTCGCTCTTAGTTTCATGACCCGTCAACATATACTTTATAGCTGCCTCTTTAATTCGAGTGGTCTGGGCCCAAACCTCTATGAGTAATTGTTGTAATTGTGCCTCGCTGGTTTGTGCGCTGGTACCAGATTGTAGCGATTTTAAAATATTTGTGAAGACAGAACCATATACCCTCGATAATTGTTTTTTTGCGTGCTTGCCAGAGATGCCACGTGATAAAAATGCCAGCTGCAATTTTAAGGTCTTTGCACTACCTAAATCTAGTATGCTAATAAGAGCAGCCATCGTCGAAATTTGAAGCGTTTTTAAGAAATCATGGGAAAGCTTTTGCTTTTTAAAGAGTGTAATTAGATACGTATTAACCCCTTTCGCATCTGATCGACTGAGTTTTGTTAGTTGCCGATTTAGTGCTTGTATTTGGGCGCTCGATAGTTTATTTGGCTCCATACGTAATAAGGCATCTATTTGCTTATAGGCAGCCTTAGAATCACCAACTGTTGTTTTACCAACGAGTTCGCTTTTTAACGTTTTTATGGTTATTACAAGCTGTTTTGCAGCTTTTTGGTTTAAATTAGAATTGGTGAGCGCTGTATCGATTAGGATTATTAAATCTTCGTAAGAAGTATTTATATGATTCCCCATTTGTACCAACGTACTTTTGGCAAACTCCTTTTGATTAAATGCCGACCCTCGTTCTACTAACAAGTGAGTTAGCACCCAATACCACATATTTTTGGCAAACTGACTTTGGGTTTCATGCACAAGGTTGCTTTGTTGTTGAATCGTAGTGACTTCTTCTATAAAATCGAACACCTCTGTAGCATAGCTAGGTTCTAGTTTTGTTACGACCATCCTTAATACTTCGCTCTTAATCTGAAAAGCCAACCGCTTGCGAACCTGTTGTTTTTGCCCAGAGATTTTGAGCATTTTTAATGTTTTGTGGGTTTGCTCTTCTAACAGTTTTAAAAGCAAGTTGTTAATAGATGTCTCTTGTTGATAATCGACCCAACTGTAGGTGCCGCTTTCTAAAAAATGTGCAACAAAGCCTAGATATGAATGCTGATTAGATACAATCTCTATTCTGTTTTCCGGACGATGTGAATACAACAACATTTGTCTAAGGCGCAGGGTTATAGCTTCTAAAAACCTAGTTTCTAATTGCTCTTTTAATTCTTCCAAAGTACATACTCCCAAATCGAGTTCTAGGGAGTCTATCTTCCAAACCTGATCTTCTGAACAAAACGAATCTAATACTCCAGTTGCTGCTAACGATAATCTATAGTGCGTCCAGTCACTAAGAGTATTTTGCAATTCGGTAGCTGCCTCTTTTTGATCTAACACTGTTTGCCACAGCAATCTTTTGACGATATGTTGTTTTTGACTATTCACAATTATGAACTGTAAGTGTTCTTATCTCGTTTATTAGTTTTCCTGCTCCATTGGACTCTTTTGCTTTTGCTTTAATTTTTTCGCTTTTATCCTTTTCGTCTTCTTTAAAAATCAAGCTATTATGCCATGACTTAAAAGCCATAATGATGGTTTGCAAAGTTTTTGCAGGGCTGTAATACACATTAATGCTTTTATGCACCGCTGTTTCTTGATCGATAAGCCTACAGACACTTTCTTTAAATGAATCGCCCTTGGTGGTCACATATTTTGGAAATATCATCGAGGCAGTCGCGCTAAATTGAGAATCATTTATAAAGGCTTTTGTTCCGTCAAGCCATGTAGCCTCTACTGCTAATTGCCAATTGGCTGCGTTAAGATTTTTATAATCGGAAGGTTCAAACGTAGTGTTCCTTACCGATTTAAACTTTATTTCTTCTCCCGGAATCGGAATCTTTTGTTGCTCTTCTAAGGCTGCAAAAAGTGAATCGGAACTCTGATTTCCAGCCCACTGAGATATCAATACTGCATCAGAAAAACTAAGTGGTTGATCGAACGGATTCGCCCAATAACTAGTCGTTACGATATTTTCTAATATGGTCTCCTCTTTAAAGACCACTCTAAAGCTCGCGCTCTTAAAAAGCAATTTGTTTTCTATAAGAATACAGCCCTTACGCTCTAAAGCAAGCCATCTTATCTGTCTTTTTTGTAAAGGAGTAAGCTTATTTTTTGCATCAGATAACAAGTTTCTATAGCATACTCTTAACCCCAGTAGCATCCATTGGGTTAGTTCTAAAGTTGAGTAATTTTTTACATCTTTAGGCCCTATTTTTTCGAGTGCATCGATCTGTTTAGAATCGAATATAAAATCCTTGACCAAGTCTAAATCGGGCAATTTTTTGTCGTCTGATTTGACAAAAGGCTGTGCTGTCAAAAAGTTATAGCCTTTGGTTTTGTTATAACTCAAAGTCTGATAGTTTTGCAGATAAATACTCTTGCAAATCACACTGTCTTGCAATCTATTATTGGTATAAATTGTTCCCTCAATCAGCGCATTGAATCGCAAGGGCGACACCCCTACTCTGGCCAACAAATGATCTAGCATCGTGCTGCGTCGTTCCAAATTAGCAGCATCTTGTTGGGTGAGTAATTTTAATCCCCAGATATAGGCATTGTAAGGATCATCTTTATACTGCTCCCAACTCTTGTTTTCTAGCTCCTTATCTGACAAGCCACTTGTGGCATAGCTAAATGCATCATTGTTCTTTAAAAGCGGTCGTATGTTAGGTACCTCGTAAAGCGATCGATAAAAATAGGTGGGCGAAAATGTTTCAAAAGGAACGGGATATTCTAGATGCTCTTTCTGATACTTATTTTTTAGCTCATAAAATCGATCCGAGTCGAAAGGGGTTCCTGTGGTAGCATTTCTAAAAGAGAACAATCGCGAAACATTGGCTAATTGAGAAAACTCGTTAGCCAGTACTTGATCAAAGAGGCTTAAATACCCTCTTAATTGCCTGGATTCGGCAATTTTATTAGCAGATGCGTTAGCCTCTACCGCATTGTTTCCCGTAGGATAAATCGAGGGGAAGGTATTTTGCACTGCATAGTATGATTCTACATCGCGAAAAGTTCCAGAAGAAACTGTTGGTGCCATGCTTACCGAATTAACCTGGTCTGTTTGCTTGTTTAATTCGTAGTACTTAATTAGATCTTTTAAATCAAACTTAAAATCAGACTTTTTGATTTTTTTACCGTCATAACTCAGGGCGAGTCCGCCATTTATAACAGACCTAAATATATCGATCACGATTATTTGATTCACCAAAGAAGATATTTCACTTTCTTCGACATCGCTACCTTTAGCATATAGTTTAAGATCTTTAATCGCACTAACTTGTTCATCTTGACCTATTAAGGATTCAATTTCATTGCGATTTACCACTTCTTTTTTGGCCCCCAATTCTTGGTCTGGAATCCAGCCTTGGGAAAGTTTGGGTCCGTTAAAAATCTGATTGGTGGTCTCGTCTTGTGTCAGATAATCGTATCCGTATTGAATCACATCTCTAAAAACATAATTGTCACAGTCAGACTGCAGGCTCGCAAGTAATTGGTTTATAGATTTATCGCTTGTTAATTCTAGCGTGCCTTTTAAGGTAACTACCGTAGGTTCTAGCGGTCTTACTATAAAATATTCGCCAAGATTGCGCACGGTGCTTAAAGCATTAACTGCCTGTTTGCAAATTTTAAGAGATTCCGCTTTGTTTCTAAATTTTTGCCCCACATTTAGGTATACCACATACACGTTTGAGAGTTGGGTTGCATGAAATATGCTCGGTATCACTTGAGCGTTCAAAACTGCTGGCAATGCATCGACTAAAAAGCGACGATAGTCGTTGGGGGTTATTGGGGTTGTGGTTAAAATATTCTGCGGCAGGTAGAACTGATCCTTAATAGAAAGCTTCCCATCCTTATCTGTGAGTAGATCTTGCATAGAAAAACTAGCGCAATAACCCAGTTCTGTCAGGGCATAGCATAATTGCTCTAAAATGGTTACACCAGGGTCGCTAGGGTTTAGGTTAGTCCATTCGGTATCGCTTATCTGTTCTACCAAAGAAAACCCCTCTTCTTTAAGCAGTTTAAAGTTTTGATCTATTCCGAGCGGATCGGCTACTATGTATTGACCTTGATCACTCATCGGTATCCGAATTGATTATTAAATGCGAACCACTGCTCACAAACAAAAAGCCCTCAGTGGCATAAATCATGGCCGTTAGCTCTTTATACGTTGTAGTGGCGGTGTCAAATTGGTCGCCATCTCTATTTGTGGCATATTCGATTTTAGAAACACCTTTAACTCCTGCTACGTTTAAAACAAAATCACTAATCAGGGCGCCACTAAGACCACTATCGATAGTTACTTGATTTTGTTGGTTCTTTATCCATGGAGACAAATAAAGCCTGAGTTTACGCGATATAGTTTGCGCTATGGCTGCAAATTCATAGTTATTTGTTACGGTTACCGTTACTCTCAATCGTATGTATTCCAAATCAAAGTTTGTGGATTCAATCTGAGCGAATGGGCCCGATTTTTCTATGGCGAAATCTTGTACCGATGCCAGCAAGCATGGGTCTACACTGGGTGAAAATGCTCCAGGAACGGTGATCCCCGAAACTCCCCTTACAACTCGTAGTTTTGTAATTCCGGATTGTTGGTCTCTTTTAGGTTTTACATAATAAATTTGTTTAAAGTAGCTGGTAATATTATCGTAATAATCGGCGCTATTTACCAACCTATCTTTACTCCGTATGCGCAGACTTACCAGGTCATTTAACTGTGTTTGATCTGTCGCCGCACGTCCACCAAAAGAATCGAAAGGCTGTAGAATGCTATCATAACTTTGAATCTCATTTACAGGGCCTGTAATGACATTGGCTAATATTTCTGGGGTATTCGTGCTTTGTGTCCAACTGTTGCCTGTTCTAGTGAGCTTTACCCCGTTGGTGTTTAGATAGGCGGTATTTGCCATTGTGCATGCATCGGTAGTTATACTTAGGCTTAGCCATGAAAGTTTATCGGGCATGCTATGATGTTTCGCCAACATTGCCTTAGGCACATCTAGACTCAACAGCCCAGAACACATCAAACTTCTGGTACTGTCTTTAAGTATCTTTTCTTGCACCCAACCTTTATCGCTCAAGGCATTATAGTTAATTACAGGACTCCTATTGCTCACAGCATTACTACTAAACTCGCTGGTGATCATCTCAAAGTATAAGTCCAAAGGTGCTGGCGCCATCAATTTTTCGAAACCTAAATACAATGCCGCAGCAACATTAAAAGACGGGTACAGTGCCAAGCCATTAATTTGATCCTTAGTGGTGTCGTTAGCTATGGCCAAATCTGGCGCATATTCAGGAATATCATCACCTAATTTATAAACCATATAAGTTTCGAATGGTGTTTGGTAATATACTTCTATGGGGTAATTCGTATCGTCAGAAGTACCGTCAAAACAATACGTGCTGTAGCTCTCATAGGCCACGTTAAAATCTGCAACCGATGGAATAAAGGGAGGGTTTGGCAAAGGGCTAGTATCCTTTTCGTCTAATGGGTTTAAGGCTTTGGCATTATACAGTGTCACATAAGACACAACCTGAGCATAGATATCGTTTCCAAATCCAAAAGGGCTATTAGGTTGCTCAGGGTCTTTTGGGCTGTTAAGCGTCATTTTTACAAAGCCCGATAATGTACTCGTATTGAGTTCAAGGGGTTTTGACTGTAACTCTGGATTTGCTATTATCCTCTCTTTATCTTCTGAATCGCTTGGTTTTTTGTATGTAAAAATGCTGTTATTTGTAGTAAGACATTGGTCCCCTTGGGTGCTAAAAAGCTGTAAGAGATTTATGTCTTCATCGGTCTCGGTTTCTTGAGTGGTACTAGTGAGTTTACAAGACGTATCTGGCTCATAGGGTTGGTAAGAATTTGATTCGCTGTCATAATACTCTTTGACAAAAGGTACAGATGACCAGCTGTTAGCATTCAAGTTAGCAAAGTCTACCTTAAAATATAAATTGTTAAACGGAATCCCGAGTTCTCTACCTGAATCGCTTTCGTTACGTTTATTAAGGTTTTTTATTTTGTTAACCAAGGTGGTTATCATACCATCCGATTTAGGTACCAGGCAATCGGCATTATCTCCTAAATAACAGTTATACTGTTTATAGTAATCATCAAACTTTTCGGGTAAGCTATCCCAGTCATAGCCTAAACGTAACCATTCCAGTTGTTTAGAGAATATCTCGGTGCTACCAACCATAAAATTGGAACCTTGATTTGCAATCGGCCCATATAGCTGAAAAGGCACTTCTTCGCCCAAATTGCCATTATCATTATATAATAAGAGATTTTTAAACCCCTCTACCTTCGCAGTAAACGAGATAGACTGCACAATTGGCGGAGTTTTTAGGTCTAAAAATTGGTCAAATTCGAACTTAATAAGCGGCCAGGATGAATGTATTTGTTCTGCCTCTTCACTAAAGCGAACAATCTCTGGAACGTCTGGGGAAAGCACAAATCTAAATGTGATCGATTGCGGATTATCTGTTGAGTCCACTTTAGGGTAACCTTTGTCCAATTGTACTTGCAACCATTCCTCTGCAGTACTTAAGTAATATTTGGCCTTTTCAAACTGTGCAGAAAAATCTATCGATACTGCATGATTCATAGTCACATCAATGGTTCTAGTACCACTGGTGAGGTATAAAATAGGAGAGCCATAAATAATGCTCATCGATTGTTGCACTCCCTTTGTTGCATTATCTGCCCCAAAAGTAGACCAAGTCTCAACAATATCTTCTTCGTTGGTGGTTACTTCTGCGGGTGCTTCAATTTGATTTAAAAACAACCTGCTCAAGGCATCATTGGCTGTCTCTTTGAATAGCGTTATCGTCTTAGAGATACTTGCTGTGTTTAAGTAGCTAAGTGCTTCCAAGGCAAATTCAATAGGCACATCGTTTTCGTCTTGGCCTGCACTAAACAGCGTATTAGGTTCTAATTTTACTAAATACGGGGCATCGTCTGCAAGCGAAATATTGGCAAACACACTATCTGCAGTGGCAGCAGTATTGACTTGTTTTAATATGTCTTTGTAGTAATACTCTAAATGTTTCTCTGTTAGGTCATTGATTTTATCTTGCTGATTCAGCAGCAATTGTGTAAAGGTTCTAATTAAGGTCGTATCGGGATATTTACTTTTTTTAACTGATTCGATATCGTATTCCTTGCGGGCAGCTTCGATTATTTTTTTGAGCTTAATAAAAACACTATCGCCGGCGCTCTCTATGGCTGGTACTGCCTCTTCTAGAGTGATGCTTTTTATGGTCTCGTTATAATCTTTATCAAGTTTTTCTTGTATCTCTTTATCAAAATCGAGCACTTTCCAAAAGGGTTGTTGGGATGTTGTGCTCGTCCAATATTTTGCTTCTAGCTTCTTGATGGTACCAGGCAAATAGGGCTCTAAACCCTTAAAGTTTTGTTCGTTAACCAACACCTGCCTTAAGGTCACTAAGGCATAACAGGTAGCCCCAGTATGCGATTTGAGCTTTTCAAAAACATAGGTTTTTAGTTCAAACTCGTTCTGGGAACGATCTAAATATATCGCCCAAGTATTAAGATCTAAAAATATACTCATCAACTGGTCAAACAAACCTGTGACAGCAATAGTCAGGTCTGCTTCGAGCGTTGACTCCGATTCAAAATCGTTTTCTTTTTGCATCTTAATCACAGAGAAAATAGAACTGATCTTATGCAATGTTTTTACAAATAACCTATGCCGATTTTCAAAGTTTGTAGCCGATATCACCGCTAATAAGATGGCAGGATCTTTTAGTAAAAACGGTGCCCAATTGCCGTTTAAAACGTTTTGCTTGTCGTAAAAATTAATCAATCCAGCAAATCCTACCATAAAGTTCAAATGATCCTGTGGGGTTCTGCCATCGATAAGATTTTCAGGTGGCAGCAGGGCATTTTGCTGAGACAACAGGGCGGTATGTGGATGAATCAATCTCATTATTTAATTTCGAGATTTGTTCCTTCTATTATGTGAAAAGGAAAGACATAATTATGTCTTGTATTGGTTTTTATATATTCGTAATCAATCTGGATCGCAATAAGCCCGTTGGTAACGTCATAATTATCTATCAGTACGTTTAATATCTTCACTCTAGGTTCGTTATCGAGTAAAATTGACTTTACACTATCGATGATATCTCCTTTAAGGGTCTCATCTAATTTTTTAAACATATAGCCATGCAATCCAGAACCAAACTGTGGGTTCATGATACGCTCTCCAATAAAGGTTTGCAGGATAATATGTATCGACTCGTTGATATTTGCCTCATACTTAGAGACTCTAACACGATGATTCGCCACAGAAAACGAGACCGGAAACCCCCAGCCTGAACCTAGAAACTCTTTTTCTTTTATCGCATCCATATTATCCTCCTATCATTACATTCATCGCACCTAAAACTATAACTCCTCCATGAGCAGTAGAGTCTCCCATTCTGGCAGCAGGCATCCCTCCTATCATCACCGTTGCCGATCCTTTTACAATACTGTCTGGTGGCCCAACGCAAGTGCACATATCTCCAACACGTGCCGCCGGTAGTTTGGCGATTAATACCGTTGGCATACCTGGACCAAGTACAGGACCTCCCACATGAGGGACAATACCCGTTACCATAGGGCAAGTATGCATATCTGTTAATCTCGCTGCTGGTGGCATAGTCTTTAGTTTATCATTACCATCGCGCCTTTGAGTGTTAGTTGAGCTCCGCCAGATACTTCTGCCTGAGCTCCACCTTTGGCAACAAATTGTACGTTTGCATTTTCTTTAATATTCACTCCTTTTACAGTAACATCTCCTCCAGAAGCACTTACATCTACTCCTTGCGCTCCTTTTACAATCACTTTTTGAGTTGCGTTTAATGTGATGTTTTTGGGGCTTTTGATTTCGATTCCGCTTGCATCCATCACAATACTGTTGTTATTCTGATCTTTAAGCGATATACTTTTGTCTTTGTCGCTAAAGACAACCGTGTTTTTACTAGGAGTCACAATCGTTAATATTTTGTCTTCATCGTTAAATTCCACGAGCAAACCGCTTTTACTAGCGATTGCCTTATGTGAATTCTTTTCATTTGGTTTGAGTGTTTTATAGGGTTTGTTCTTAGAAGACGAGTAAAGACTCCCCAGTATTATCGGGAACCTCGGGTCTTCGTTTAAAAATCCTACAATAACCTCGTCATTCACTTCTGGTAAAAAGAAGGCACCAGCTCCATTGGTCGCATAAAAAGTGCTCAATCGAGCCCAAATTCCCTCTCCTTTTTCGTCAAAATTGGGGATGTCGATTAGGATTCTGTATTGATTATCTGGGTCTTCGTATATTTTTTTGACCACGGCATTAAATAAGCCCGCAGCTCCAGGCAACAAGGCAGACGTTGGCGGTGCCATTACGTCGGGTTCTTCTACAAACCATTGATTTGGCAGCCCCAAGGTGGCCTCCGTGACCCAATTTCCATCAGATATATCGTGTATCACGCCAGAAACTAAATGATCTCCATCGAAGCGGTCTCCTAAGCCTTTAAGCGTAATATAGTTTGACGGATTGACCAAATCTGTACCATAAAACTTTACTTCTCCTAAAATCTTTGAATACCCACTCTTAATAAGCTGCGCTTTGGTCCAGGAGGTTAGTTCTGGGCTAGTCAGCGGTGCGGTGGTCTGTTGAACAAAGTCGGTTCCGCCAGCTACTTTGGCCAAAGTGGACGATGTCAAGTTGCCGGCACCTGCCATATCTTGATTGCTAGAGGCAGAAATAATTTTTTGCGTCTTAAAATCCCAAGCTTTGCCGGTAACTTTGCTGAGTTGCTGCACAGAATTAAGCCGTGTATTGCATTCCATCAAGTTGTCACCATAGGTAATCGTTAGCTTAGAAGCGGTATCGGCATCTGGTTTTGCAACGCTTATCTTACCGTCATTAGGAGTTACAATCATGCCATTGGTTTCTGCTCGAGTTAAAACAAAATCCCAATCTGTGGTGTAGTATTGTACTTGTTCTGGCCATTCGATTGTCGTGGCCGTAACACTAGAAGACAATCCGGAATAGGTTTTAATGATCGACGATAAAATGTCACTGTCTTTCTTTTTCGAAAAAGTTTTACACTTTCGATCTACCGTAAGGGCGATAGACTTATCTCTTGCCTCGACGATAAGCATAGAAGATTCTGAATCGTTGATCTTTATATTTTGTTCTGTGATGATTCCTTTAAAGATTTGTTTTTCTTTTAGGTCGTACCCAACCTCAACTTGCAGTTCGCCGCCCGGGACAAAGGTTTTAGAAGAACTCACTGTAAAATCTTCTTTGGCAGCGCTCCCGTCAATTATAGAAACACGTGCAAGGGGTATGCGGTTTACCATTTTTTCTACATGAATCGAGTACACTAAGTACTCGTCAGGTATAACTTTTCCATCTACCTTTACGGTAAAAGTCACCAGTCCACCAACATTGATTGTATCCGATTTTGCCATTATTCTGGTTGTATTATAGGCGGAAAAAGTAAACTTGATACACCTCTTAAGTTTCTAAATTTATTCAGGTCGTTGTAGCGTGCCAGCTGTATGTAGTAATTTGGATCATTCCAAACTTTTTGACACAGGCCAGGCAAAGTGTCTCCTTGTACTACCTCTACCAAATGGGTCATATCGGGTGATTGAGCCGCTTCTTCTTTCTTCGCAACCTTAGGCGAAACGTATTCGCCAAAACTCAATGACACCTTAGCTCTTAATGGAGAACCATCGGGTTTAAACAACGTATAAGTCGTATCAAACGACTTTAATACACTTTTAAAAGTGATGTCTTTACCCCACTGAATCTTTACAAACGCTGGACGATGAATATCTCCTTGATAAGTAAAGATGATGTTCTCCAAGCGATCGATCTCATCGGCCATATTAACACGCTTTTCGTCTACCACTCCTGTACAATCAATGATGATATCAAAGTTTAACTTATCACTAGGAGTATTGGTATACTTTTGAGATGCCGTACTAGAATCTGGAGGTTGTTTGTTGCTATACTCTATGCTGCGTTGCCATTTAATAGTTTCGGGATTAATCATCACAGTATAGGGCTCCCCAGAAAGAGGCGTCCTAAATTCTTTGTCTTTATAACCTGTAATTTTTAGTAATTCCATATTATTAATGACTTAGCGTCGCCGTTTCTCTCGAGTTTTTATTTCCGAAATAAGACGTTTGCAATCGTCTAACAATTGTTGTTTGAGTTCGTATAATTCTTGCTGGGTTTGATCGTTTGACAAACCCGCAGTTTCTGTACGAACTTCTGTTTTTATCACTAACTCTCTAATTTCTATTGGCATGGCTAAGCGAATAAATTGTTTACTTTATCTGAGCTCGAAAGATCAAAATAGGTATAGGCTAGCTCAATTGTTTCGATTAACAATTCGTTAGCATTAGATTTTAAATCACTCAAGGCGTATTTTACCGGATACGCGTTATGCAGGGTCCACATGGCACTTACCTCTTTGCTAGGATTAAACAGACTAATGTTTATATCATGTGTTTGAATAGGGTTTGCTAAACCCTGATTTAAAGAGGCTTCACACCAGTTAACCAATTGCGAACCCGAAGGAACCAACGCTCTTTTTAATACGACTTTCTGGCTAGTAGTGACTGTGGGAAGCTGGTATTTAAACCTATTTTCTCCTCCACAGCCTACTTCTTCCATTTTGAGTTCTCGAGACAGGCCCGATACCTCTTGAAACGCCGCGTCTTCGCCTTTAAATGAAAGTTCGAAGTAAAAACTTACGGGATAGTCCCGCCTCGAATTATTATCCTCCGCCATTAGCTATAATCAATTTTTCGTGAGCGATTTCTATGGTGTCTACCGCCACTTCGTTTCCGTCAGATTTAAGATCGGTACTAGTGATTTTGGTGGGCCATGCATTCTCTAAGGTCCATTGCATAGTCACTTCGCCATTCTCATCTAATAACTTAATAAGCACGGTTCGTCTAGCGATGGTATTCATGGTTATTTGATCATGCCAATCCCAGAAGGTATTGTCGTTTACAAATACTCCACGCTTCATCGTTACGTTGCTATATTTTGCAATTCCAGGCATTTTCTCTGTAGAAAACTCTGGACTATTACTCTTGCGATATTCGATAATCTGGTTTTCTACGTCCATCCCAGAAACTTCTTGAAAAGCTACTCCTGTGAGTTCGGTACCAAGATCTACTTCGAATCGAAATTTGGGCATCGGCCATGTTGCGCCTTGTTTACTGCCATCATCTGCCATAATATTTTATTTTAAATGTTAATTATTTATTGAGTTAAACCCCTAGCTTGACTGAGGCATTTGTTGTTGGAATGTGATTACGATAAATTCCGCAGGTCTTACCATTGCAACTTTTACAGTTACATTCATAAACCCTAGTAGAATTTCGTCTGCGGTCATCGTTGTCCCTAATCCGCATTCAACAGAAAAAGCATCTGCCGGAGAAGCTCCCATGAGTCCTCCCTGCTTCCATATGCCTGTTAAAAAACTGCCGATCATAGATTTTACAGACTCCCAAGTGTTCTTAACATTTGGTGCAAAAACATAAGCCTGAGCAGCGAGTTTACACGATTGCTCCAGCATGATAATGGTGCGACGTACATTAAGGTACTTCCAGTCAAGGCTATTGCCATCTAGGGTACGTGCTCCCCAAACAAGAATGCCCAAGCCGCCAGTAAATGAACGAATTGCATTAATCGATTTTCCAGAAATAGCATCTACGTTAAGATCGCCTTGCTGGTCTTCTGAAAGATAAATAGGCAACGACACTACATCGTTCATCGAAGTGTTTGCAGGAGCTATCCATACCCCTTCGTTCTCATCTGTGCGCGCCATGACTCCTGCCATTCCGCCACTAGGGGGTAAAATATTAGCCCCGAGCAACACATTTTGAATAATAGATTTATATTCTTTACTCGCCATCAGTAAGGCCGAGTTATACTGAGTAACCGTCAAAGGATTCGCTGGCGGATTCTCTATGTTGTTAAGGATTTCTGCCGCTACTGGATTTGGATTGGACTGCGGATTTAAAATCGGTTCTAATTGCTTTACATCGCCACCAAATAAGTTTTCGTAGGTTAGATCTGTATTCTGCATAACCGTGGTCCCCACAAAAGGATAATAGGCGCAGCCAAAATCTAGACCTTCTGTTCCTGTATTGTCTCTAAAAGCTGTAATGTCTTCCATGTATGTTAATGGGTCTGGGTCGTCTCCGCCCATTACATCCAATATGCTTATAGCGGTTTGCATCGTTGAACTCTGACCAAGCATTGCCTTCATGAATGTGGCATTGTTATCTACAGACATCAATGTTGCCTCTGGACAGACGTACATAGTCGGTTCTTGCTCGTTTTTAAGCAAATCGAGGCCTCTTTTTAAGTCGTCTAACTTTACGTTTGGGTTTTCTATAGGTCCTGGTGCTTCCATGGCTTTTCCTGCCACAGGTCCATAACCACCAATAGAAACGATATAACAGCTACCCCCACCGTTGTCAAAAAACAACTTTATACTATTGTATAGATAATAAATAGTACTAGGGTCTGGTAAAATTGAATAATAATCACTGCCAAAGGCTACGTAATTGCCTTTAGTAGGCAAGCTGTCTTGCTTTTGTAAGTAATATTCTGGTTTGTATTGTACAGCAGAAGGTTCTGTTGCTCCTGAATCTGGAATACAGTAAATGGCCTGAAACGTAGCAAACGAATCGATTTTCATCGCAACGTTTGTATACGACTTTCCATCGTAATTAGCATAAGGCGTATACCCTATAAACGCAGGCACTGCCGTCTCAACTGCCACCACCGAATTGGGAAAGGCATTGATCTCGTTTATATAAACGCCGGGCGTTTTAATTGTTGATAAATTCATAAATTCTCGATTTTACATTAGTTTTTTATTAGATATATATATACATAGGAGACACAAATACGGTCTCCTGATTTTCTTCAATCAGATTAAAATTGTTAGGATTAGCGTTGGGCAAGCCTCTAAATACAATGCTTCTGGCCTGTTCTTGTGGCACTCCATTTATTTGCTCATTGGCCACTAAATTGAACTGATATTTGGGAGCATCGCTCAGTGGTAAAGTGTTATTGCCAGAACTAAACATGAGCGCCTCCTGCCCGTTGTCAAGTGTTTGTTTTGTGGCTTCACCAAATAGATTGTTTTCACCACTGTCTATGGTCAAACTTTCAAAAGTCAAATTTGAATTATTTATGATGTAGTATCGCCATTGGGTAAATCGTACGGCGAACGACATCTCGTAATTGGCTTCCTGATAGTCGGCAATAGCGTTTATAATATCTGCAAATGAAATGCTAACGGTCGCTGTAGTTCTGGTCTCTGTTGGGTCTGACAAGCGTTGCTCAAGTCCGAAGGTATTTGTGACAGCATCGTATTGCGATCTATCTGAGTCAAATTCCAAAATTCCTTGCCAATCAATCTCCAGGTCTGTATAGTTATAAAAAAGCGGATCACTTGTGGCTACATCAAAGTCAAAGGATTCGATTTGTGTGGTGTTATTAAGGTAGTTTAAGTACTCTTCTACCGTTTGTGAAGTGTTTGCGTATAAATCAAAACCATTGGTTAATCCATTGATTAATATGTTATAACGCTCCATTAAATTTTTGGTGTTGGCTGTAGGGATGAATGTCAAAAAAGACGTTGGTTGGTCATTAAAATACGCATGAACATATCTAAGGCTAAAAACTCTAGTATTATTGCTCCAAATCATGGTGTAATAGTATTTTGAGTATTAATAATAGCCGGATCAAAGCCTAGGGTTTGCTCGGCATTCATGCTGATTAATCTGAGTTTGTAAATAACAGAAGGTTGGTATTTTGCCCCCATAGCGCTCCAAAGATTATGCATTTGATGATAGTCTAGTTTTTCTACATCAAACTCGAGTTTGTTTATTCCTGTAGGTAAATTTGAATAGTTAGTGTTGCTAATAAGAGGGTTCGCCTGAAAAAATAATAAGACTGCGTTTAAAAACTTAAGCGATTCATTATAGTTATCAAAATTTGAAGTAAACAAGATGTCTATATTGAATCGTAAATCAGGTTGTTTAGAGACGTAATTGCCGTCTGCTAATTTTTGATTTCGCTGTACAAAAGGCTGAATAGTTTCTTGTTCTAGATTGAGTAAACTAAGAACAATCTTGTTGTTGTTCTCCATGGGTATAGCCCCATCTGGATCGATTATATTATTGATTACGATCTTTTCTTGATCTAAAGCAAATGCATTCTTTAAATACTGGCTTAATAGTTTTTGGATAAAGTCAAATACCTGGTCTATCATGTTTTTTAGTAAGCAGTAAGGATTGCCTTCCTAACTGATTTCTATAAAATTATAAAACCAAAGACCTCATTCAGAGAAAGTTGGGTAGACCATTAATATACAAACCACCAATAGTCAAATTAAAGCGTAGACAAATCGTAGACATCCTTTGCCTAAGGCTAATTAACCAACGCAAAAGAGTTAATGTAATTTTGAAGACTATCGCGACGCGAAATGTCGAGTTTCTTTTTGAGGCGATATTTATGCGTACGCACACTTTCTAAGTTAATTCCCAGCAAATGACCTATATCTGTGTTAGACATACTCATCCTCATATAGCAGCAGTACTTGACGTCTTTTGTAGTCAAATCTGGATGCTTGGCATGAAGCTGTGTAATAAAGTTAGGATTGATACGCTCAAAGTAGAGCTTAAAATCGTCCCAATGTCTATGATCGTTGGTTGCGATTTTAATGCTATTGGCTATACTGACCAATTTTTGTCGTAACGGATGTCTGGCCTCTCCATAGAGCTTCTCTAATTGCAGTTTGATTTTTTCTAAAGCCCGTTTTTTTTGATCTAATTCCATAATATACCTGCTCATCCCTGTTGCGGCTCTTTCTGGCATTCTTCGCGGAATTCCTTGGTTTGGATCAAAGGCTGAATCGCTGCTAACCTTATTGGTGAGCGCTACGATAGACTGAATTCTTGGCAACAAAAAAGTTCCTTGTAAGGAATGTTCTAGTGCCAAGGTAAAAACCACTTTGTTTTTAGGCCAGTGCAGGCTCGAGGCTTCTTCCTGGCTGGTAAGGCATACCACACTCGTATGCCCATATTTTAAAAAGGAGTTTACATTGTTTAGTGCCATTTGATTGTTTCTAAAACACAAAATGACTACAACGGGTTTTATATCTCTGGCCAAATTTAGCACGTCAGAAATACGAACGGCACTAATGCAATTACAGAAGTTATCCAGCTGTAACTTGCGAATAATCTCGATAAGAATATGATTCCTATCGCACCCAATTAATATAGAAACGGGTCCGCCCATTTGTTTAATTAGTTCTTAGAATTTTTCGAAATTCTAAATTTGTTTGGCACTAAATTTTACGGTCCTAAAAAGAAGAAAGTTCTCAGAAATAGGGGATTCCTAAGATATACTTTAAACCTCATCCCACTATACGAATAAATACGTGGTTTATCGTCCTGGTAAAATTATTAGATTCTTGAGCTGTTTTAGACGTTAAACAGTGGTATTTCTAATCAAAAAAGAATGATGTCAAACAGTTGATTTACGTAAATTCCTACAAATTAATACACGTTTTGTAGTCCATTATTCCTACAATTTATATCGATAAAGTGCTTATTTTTAAGATTAAAAGCATATTTTTGAACAAATTTCTTGTCTTTTTTAATTTTTAATTCCACATTTGTGAACCATTGACCCGAATCAATGACCAATCAATAACCTTAACCTAACACGTATTATGGAAACCCCGTCTAATTCAGTATCTGTAAAATCTACGCTATCAAAGACCATTAGAAATGCTGTCTATGCATTTGTGGCATTTATTCTTTTGATGTCTGGTATTTCTGGAGCTTTTGCTCAAACAACAGATTCAGACAACTTAGATAAGTCTGCGAAAAGAGTTTTACTTAAAAACATCACTCCCGAAAAAGCTGCGTTGTTAGTCAATAATGGTTTTGACATGCAGTGCGGAGTAAAACACGTTCATAACGATCTTCGGTTAGAATTAACTGCCAGCGACTTTAAAAAGCTAGACGAATTAAACTTTGAATACGAAGTTTTAATCGAAGACCTAACCGATTATTATGCAAAGCTAAACGAAACCGAACTGCCCAAAGCAAAAGCGGAGTTGGCGGCTATTAAAGCCATGCAACGCACCGCAACGACTAAGAGTTCTGTTTCTTCTGTAATTCAAGATAACTTTTTACAGTATAGTGGCGATGCAGAAATCGATTGGGCTGTACCTGAGGGATGGGAGCTTGGTGCAAGTTTTGGTGGTTGTTTAACCGTAGAAGAAGTATTGCTACAATTAGACGCAATGCAAGCTGAGTTTCCTGCCTTGATATCGGCAAAATCAGATGCAAGTATCACCGCCGCATCTCCTACTCCGCGTACCACCTACGGTAACAGCTTAAGTTCGGGATCAGACAACTTTGCTGGACAAACCATTTATTATGTTAGAATTCATGGTGACCTGAGTGCTCCAGAAGGAACAAAGCCGCAAATATTGTTTACAGGTATGATTCACTCTCGTGAAGTTAGTGCCTTGATGACCAATATGTTTACTATGTGGTATTTGTTAGAAAACTATGGTGAAGACCCACGTATCACTGATTTAATTGATAACAACGAAATATACTTTATCCCTATTGTAAACCCAGATGGTTTAAAATGGAACGAAATAATCGCCCCTGGTGGAGGTGGAATGCAGCGTAAAAACTTACGTGTGAATACAGGAGACTCAGGAAGTACAAGTTCAAGTAATAATGTAAGAGGAGTAGATTTAAACAGAAACTTTGATTATTTTTGGGGTACTGCCGGGTCTGGTTCTTCTCCAACACCTAGTTCTGACACTTATAGGGGACCAAGTGCGTTCTCTGAGCCAGAAACTCAAATATTACGTGACTTCATCTTAGAGCGTGATTTTAAGACCATTTTAATGAACCACTCGTATGCCAATAGTATTCCGCACCCTTACGGTGGAATCCCAGGAAACACATCGGGTCGTGAAGACGAGATGCACAATTGGCATGCAGAAATGACGCGTTTTAACCGTTATATCTCTGGAGCAACTATTTTCTCTCCAGCCAACGGTATTGCAGACGACTGGATGGTTGGTGGAAATACCGATGGCAACGGATCTCAAGGTATTTTAGATAATGCCGGAGCAACGTCTATCCTAGCTACAACTCCAGAACATGGAGGAACTAATTTCTGGCCTGGATCTGGAAATATTCTTCCAGAAGCCAGAAAAGGTTTACGCATATTCTTATCGAGTATTTATTACGGTGGTAAATATGCTAGATTCCACGATTTGACACAATCAGATATTAATAGCTTGAGTCCTAATCTTACCTTTGGAATAGAACGCGTTGGACAAACATCAAGTGATTTTACTGTAACTGTAACAGCAGTATCTTCTAATATTAGTGCAGTAGGTGCTCCAGTTATTATTTCTGGACAAGGCATCTTAGACCAAGACGAGGCCGTTGTTGGTTTAACGTTAGATGCTGGTATACTGCCTAACGACGAGATTATATTTAATGTTCAGCTAAGCAACGACACCGGAGACGTTTTTTATGAGGCAGAGATAACCAAATTATTCCAGCCATCAATGAATTTCTCAGACGATCCTGAAAGTGGTAATCTTAACAATTGGACCGCGACAGGAGCTTGGAACAATTCAACCGTAGACGGATATACTGGAACTCGTTCGATTAGAAGCACAAACCTATCTGCCTACGCAAATAGTTCGTCTGGAAATTTGACTACAGATCCTTTCGATATTTCTGCTAATGGAGAAACCATTATTCAGTTTTATACTACCTACGATTTAGAGCGCAACTTTGATTATGTCGAGATATTAGGTTCTACAGACGGAACCAATTACTTTCCATTAACTGGTAAGTACAACAAGCCAGAGTCTACATCAAGTACCAACGATCATGCTGCCAAAGGCAACGCAAGTTTTCAGAGCGGTAGTTCTGGATTAGTATATGATGGAGACCGCTTTGGCGAATGGGTGATGGAAGAAATTACCATCAGCCTAGGAGAAAATTCCTTTATGTTTGGCGCTAGTAATGCTACGGTGCGATTTAGTTTTGCTGCCGACAGTAACAATAGACATGAAAACTATTCCGCGAATAGCGATGGTTTTTATATAGACGACTTTAAAGTGTTTCAGAAAAGCAACGAGGTTGAATGTGATTTTGACGTTGTAAACACCTTCCCTTATACAGAAGATTTAGAAAGCGGACGAGGACTCTGGTCAGAGGCCCAAGGTGACGACGGCAACTGGTCATTAAATACCGGAAGTACTACAAGTTCTAACACAGGACCAGACGAAGGAAACGATCCTGCCGCTGGTGGTGGTCAATATCTTTATACAGAAGCCAGTACTAATGGTTTAGGTTTTAATGCCAATGTAATCCTTCAAAGTGGATGTATAGATTTGACTAATCATTATGGATCTAGCTTCGCTTTTGACTATCACATGTTTGGAGCAGATATGGGTGACCTTGATGTAGATGTGAGTACCGATGGTGGCCTCACTTGGGCTACAGAACTTACCCTATCTGGACAAGATCCAGACCAAGTAACTAACAGTTCTGCTTGGAAAACAGCCCTTATTGACCTAGGTGCTTCTAGTTATGATGGTCAAGTAATTCGCATACGATTTAGCGGTACTACAGGTAGCGGATTTAATTCTGATATCGCCATTGATAATCTTGTGGTAGATGCTACAGAAGTTTGTACAGTTACAACTACCTTTTCTGGAGGAAGCTGGGACAATAATGCCCCTACCCCTAATGTTCAAGCCGTTATTGCCTCAGATTATGATATGAATGCTTTGCCAAGTATAGATGCTTGTCAATTAACGATAAACAATGGAGTAACTGTAACTGTTGCTGCCGGAACCTATTTAAACATTGATGGAGACATTACTGTGGGTACTGGTGCTGTCTTAGATATACAACACGAAGGTGCTGTGGTACAAATAGACAACAACTCCCTTACTACCAACAACGGTACTATCAATGTGCGCAAGACTACTCCTTTCATGGAAGCCAAAGACTTTAGCGTAATGGCGAGCCCAGTAACTGGAGAAACCAGAGACGGTGTATATGCATCGGCTTTTAGAGCATTTGCTCACAATACTGCCAATTTTGATACAAACGATGCCGTAGGTGCCCTTGTAGGCGATGCGATTAACTTTGTAGATCAAACTGGTAACGACCGTGTTTTACTTAGCGGATCTGAACCGATTAACACGGCTCAGGGATATTTAATCTTCCCTCAGGCCAACCCTTCAGATTCTGGAACATATAACTTAACCTATAGCGCTACTTCGTTATCTGGAACCCTTAATAACGGCTCCATTAACAAGGCGCTTATCTATAATGGTTCGTCTGACGAGAGTGCCAACCTAATTGGTAACCCTTATGCTTCGGCCATAGATGCTGTAGAATTCCTTTCGGCGAATTCGCATATTCCTGTAGTATATTTCTGGGAGCATAATACGCCAAGAACTACGGGGCCTGCATACTTAGGTTACACTATGGAAGACATCTCTTACTATAACAGTTCGGGTGGAACCGCTGCTGCTTCTGATCCAGGAAATATTCCTAGCCAATATATTGCTTCAGGGCAAGGGTTTGGTGTAAAACCAACAAGTGGTTCAGATGCGTTGTTCAACAATGATATGCGTGTTAAGACAGACAACAATACCTTTAAGTCTGGTCCAAGCTTTACGGCAAATAAAATTTGGTTAGAGCTCAGAAACCAAGAGATTAAGGAATATACAAGTACTATGCTTGTTGCCTTCTTGCCTTATGGAGCAACAGATGGTTTAGACACCAACTACGATGCAAAACGAATTGGAACCTATACTTCTTTATTCTCAGAAATTGATGGATGGGAATTAGGTATCCAAGGAAGAACAGACTTTAACGAAGACGACCGCATCGATGTTGGATTCAAAACATTGTTGCCAGAAACTATTACCTACTCTATTGGGATTGCTCAATTAGAAGGTTCTGTAATAAAAGGTTCTAACATTTATTTATTAGACAACGAAACTGGTATCACTACAAACATTAGTGAGCGTGATTACTTCTTTACAGAAAGTGAAGGTCACTTCCCTGGTAGATTTACCTTGTTTTTTAAGAACAGTGTACTAAATACCAAAGACCTTGGACTGGTAGATACAGCAATAAGCATGTATCCTAACCCAGGACAAGACGTAATTACCTTGCGTAATGGAAGTGAACAAAACATAGAAGCATTAAACATATTCGACATTCAAGGAAGAAAAGTTATGACGGTTCCTGTCAACAACGCTTCACTTGAAAACTCATTCTCTGTGAGCCAATTGCCACAAGGTGTGTTTATGGTCGAAGTAGTATCACAAAATACTGCAATCTATAAGCGATTGATTAAAAATTAATCGCCTATAACTAACCAACCAACCTACTTTTGTAAAGACCCCTTGCTTTGTCAAGGGGTTTTTTTAGCTTATAAGCCTTTTCCTACTTTTTAGATGTCGATCTGTACATTTTTATCGTTTAAGTGTGTATTTTATCGTTCAAATACATAAATTATTGTATTTTCCTTGGTGTTTTTAATAATTTATTACACATTTGTATCGTACTGATCCCAATTAGTGCACCTTAAATCATCTTAACCTATAAAATATTATGGAAACCCCGTACACGATTAACTCTGTAAAAACGAGCGCTTTAAAGACGATAAAAAAAATTGTCTTTGCCTTTTTTATATTCCTAACGGCAATGTCTGGAATTAATAGTGCTCAAGCTCAAACAAGCAGTGCTACCGATGCAAAAAGAATTATTGCAGATAGAGGCGAAGTCTTCTTTAGTTTTAGAGCTCAAACCCCAGAACAGGTTATTGAACTTGCCAAAGTTATTTCGATCGATCACAAGCGTGTCGATGTTGATGCTTTAGAAGTAGATGCCTATGCAAATGCCGAGGAATTTGACAAGTTTTTAGATTTCGGGCTTCCATTTGTTGCAAAAACAGATTACGACATTAGTTATATTCACACCCCAACGGCCAATAGAGACCCATGGGATGGAGATAACTCTTGGGACTCGTACCCAACCTATACGGAGTATGTGGCAACAATGACTGCGTTCGTCACTAACTACCCTACTCTTTGTACGTTAGAGACAATAGGTACTTCTACTAATGGTAGAAATATCTATGTATTAAAGATTTCTGACAATGCGGCCGCAGAAGAGGCTGAGCCAAAATTTTTATACACTTCTTCTATGCACGGAGACGAGATAGCAGGTTTCCCTTTGATGATACGCTTAATAGACCATTTGCTTAGCAACTACGGATTGACCACAGCAGATGGAATCGAAGCAACAAATTTGGTGAATAACAATCAAATTTACATCTCCCCTTCTACCAACCCTGATGGGTCGTACGATGGCGGTGCAGATGATAACGTTATCGACGGTCCAACACGTGGAAATGCAAATGGAAGAGACTTGCACAGAAACTATATGGATATGTGGGAAGGTGTTAATCCAGACGGATTTGCATACCAGGCAGAAACTTTAGCTTTTATGAATTGGGAGCAAAATCACCAATTTGTTTTAGGTATTAACTTTCACGGAGGTGCAGAGGTTATCACCTATCCTTGGGACAATCTTTGTCCTGGAAACAACCGTTTTGGTGGATCGACTAGTATTCCTTATCCAGAACGTTATTCTAACTATACAGAATACTACGAGCTAATTGCTCAAGAATATGCCGGAAGCGTTCAAGCCAATGCCGGACCATTAGGTGGCGGTTATTTTGACGCAGATTATGACACAAGTTTTGATGGAAACCCAGGAACTGGAGATGGTGTATCTAATGCTGCTCTTTGGTACATACTTGCTGGCGGAAGACAAGATTATTTAAATTATTACTTAACAGGACGTGAATTAACGGTTGAACTGTCTAACAACAAACAACTTTCTGGTTCTCAATTGCCCAACCACTGGAATGCCAACAAGCAAGCTCTTTTAAACTTTATCAAACAAGCAAACTACGGTATCCAAGGAACCATAACCGATTCAGAAACTGGATTACCTGTTGAGGCCTATGTATATTTAACCGATAAGTATCAATGGAACTCGGGAGAATATTCTACTCCTGCTTTTGGTAATTATACTCGATTGGTAGAAGCTGGCTCTTGGTCTATGACTGTAGAGGCTCCTTGTTATCAAACACAAACAATTACAGGTATTTCTGTTACCGACGGTGTAGCCACTACACTTAATGTGTCTTTAGTACCAACAGCAGAAATTCCACTCGCAGATCCTGATGTTACTATCAATACTGGCGAAACTGCGACACTTAATGCCACTGGTTCTGGAACCATTACATGGTGGGATGCAGAAATTGGCGGTACTTTACAAGAAACGGGGAATACTTTCGTTACTCCTACCCTAACGGCTACTACATCGTATTGGGTAGAAGACGAAGTAACAGCTCCTGCGAAAATAGTTGATGCTCCGAGTTATACTTCTGGAGGTGCTTATAGAACTGGCACCAGAGTTATTACTTTTGACGCGCACCAAGCGGTACATATCGATAAGGTAACGATAAATTCGGATGCAACAGGATCTTTTCCGCTATTGCTAAAAGATCAAAACGGGACTACGTTGGCTTCTACTACTGTAGTGGTTCCGGTAACGGGAGTACAAGAAGTTACTGTAAACATAGATGTACCTAAAGGGTATTATCAAACATTAGAAATGCAATTGGGTTCTATGGGACTTTATCGTACAGGTGGAGCGGCCAATGTAACCTACCCTTACGAGTATCCTGGTCTTATCACGATCAAAAACGAAGAACTTAACGATATTTATTATTACGGATTATACAACTGGCAATTAACAGAAGACCCTTGTAAAAGTCGTCGCGAAGAAGTTGTTGTAAATGTAGACTTAGGACCATGTCCTGGCGGAATTACAACCTATACCACTGGTGGTGGCTGGTCTAACGGAGCACCTAGTTTAACCAAGCAGGCTGTATTTCAAGACAGTTATAGTACTGCTTCTGGAAGTATCGATGCTTGTACAGTGACTGTACAAAACGGTGCTACCCTGACGGTAATTGCTGGTACTTATGTTAATGTAGACGGTGATATCACTGTAGACGCTGGAGCAATACTAGACGTATTGCACGAGGGAGCTGTTGTACAAATCAACAACAACTCGAACGCCGTAAACAACGGAACCATTAATGTGCGCAAGACAACTCCATCGATGGCCGCCAAAGACTTTAGTGTAATGGCAAGTCCAATAACTGGTGAGACTAGAGATGGCGTGTATGCAGCCGCTTTTAGAGCTTTTGCACATAACACGGCCAACTTCGATACCAACGATGCCGTTGGTGCTATCGTAGGTGACGCCATAAACTTTGTAGACCAAACAGGGAACGACCGTATTCTATTAAACGGTTCTGAGGCGATCAATCCTGCGCAGGGATATTTAATCTTCCCTCAGGCTAGCCCAACAGATTCTGGTATTTACAACTTAAATTATGTAGCTACCTCAACTTCGGGAACTCTTAACAATGGTTCTATTAATAAGTCGTTGATTTATAACGGATCCTCTGAAGAGAGTGCAAACCTAATTGGTAACCCATATGCTTCTGCTATCGATGCTTATGATTTTATAGCAGCCAATGCGCATATTCCTGTGTTATACTTCTGGGAGCATAATACACCTAGAACTACAGGGCCTGCGTATCTTGGATACACTATGGAAGACATCTCTTACTTTAATAGTTCTGGAGGAACTGCCGCGGCTTCTGACCCTGGTAATATTCCAAATAAATATATCGCCTCTGGCCAAGGATTTGGTATAAAGCCAACAAGTGGTTCGGATGCCGTATTCAACAATGGTATGCGTGAGACTACCAACAACAATACCTTTAAAAGTGGTCCAGACTTTACGGCTAACCGTATCTGGCTTAGACTAGACAATGCTCTGTATAAAGAATTTACAAGTACGATGCTTGTAGCCTTTGTTCCAGGTGCCACAGATGGTCTTGACTTAAACTACGATGCTAAGCGTATTGGTACTTATACCTCTCTGTTTTCTGAAATAGATGGATGGGAACTTGGTATACAAGGTAGAACCGCATTTAACGAAGACGATCAAATCACGATAGGATTTAAAACACTAGTCCCAGAAAGCACTACCTATAGCATTGGTATTTCTCAAATAGAAGGTGCTGCCATTAGTGGAGCTACTGCTTATCTTATCGATAACGAATTAGGTATCACTACCAACATAAGTGAACGCGACTATTTGTTTACAGAAAGCGAAGGTCACTTCCCAGGTAGGTTTACCTTATTCTTTAAAAATAATGTGTTAGATACTCAAGACTTTGAATTTGGTGATGCTACCATTAGCATGTATCCTAACCCAGGTCAAGACGTGATTACACTAGTTAATAGTAGTAATCAAACTATCGAAGCACTAAACATATTCGACATTCAAGGAAGAAAAGTGATCACGGTTCCCGTGAATAATGCCGCCCTTGAAAATACATTCTCTGTAGGTCAATTGCCACAAGGTGTATTTATGGTCGAGGTAGTATCGCAAAATGCTACATTATACAAGCGATTAATCAAAAACTAATCGCTCGCTTAACCAACCAACTTACTTTTGTAAAAACCCCTTGCTCTGTCAAGGGGTTTTTGTTTATAATAAAATTCCTACAAAAGAATAAGGTTTTCCCATAAAATCCGTTTAAATGATGTATTTCATCGATTAAATACACTTTTTTGCTGCTTTTTGTAGGAAACGTTTGCATTTTCCTTTACATTGTATCGTCAATATGTTCTAGAAGACCCCAAATCGACCAGAACCTAACAGTACTAAGATGGAAAAAATTACTTTTAATCCCCTAAAGGCAATCATTCAGCTTGCCTTATTATGTAGCTTCTTTTCTTTTGGAAGCTTCGCTCAAACCCAGCTTCACCAAGCTACCTACGAAACCGGAACCGACGGCTGGACGCTGTCTTCTGCCACCCGTACGAACAGCGCTACCTATGCCGTAGAAAATAACTACAGCATTATGCTTCGTAATAGTTCAAGTATTCTTACATCTCCTGTATTTGCACTTTCTACTTACGATAAAATCGATGTATCGTTTTACTTTTTTAATCGAGGCGTAGATACTGGCGAAACCTTTAGTGTTGAGTACAGAGACAACCCAGCAGCGGCATGGACAAATGTAGGCTCGTTTGTCGGTGGTTCGGTACCTGGTAAATCGGCAGATTTTCAGAACGGATTCCCCGGAAGAGACTACGCAAAGACGGTAACCATTTTTAAATCGGCTTACACCTTTCCTATTCTAGCAACAGGACAGTTTAGATTTACTATTAATTCAAGTTCTAATTATGACAGAATCTATATCGATTATGTAACCATCACAGGAACAACCTTCGACACTACTATTACAGAAGGTCCTGGTGGAATCAATTCTAACCTAGAACTATGGTTAAGAGCAGATCAAGTAGATGGTACCGGAGTTGGCACAGACGATACAAATCTTACGACTTGGCAAGATGTGGGTAAAGGAAACGATGCAGGTACTGTAATCGCAGCCCAAGCCCCTCGTTATAAAAACAATGCCACAGACAATATAAACTTTAACCCTATTGTAGAGTTTAGCAATAACAATAATACTTCGTCAAGTGATATGGAGTATTTGGGCAATCGGGACGAGATGAAAGGAACCGGTGGCTTTTATAGTCACGATATTTTTATGGTTGTAGTGCCCGATCAGAACATCACCAATGCTATGATTCCGTTAGATACCTTTACCAGTACAGACCCTACCGGAACCACCTATGCAGAAGATGTAACAGGATTTGGTTATGGTGCGTACACGCAGCGATTTAATAACGAATACTTTGCGTATTGTATAGGAACCACAACGGGAGCAGGTAATGGATACGGAAAAGGGGATTTAGATTTCGCATTAGATTTAAATCAGGTCGCAATTATAAACGCTCGTCATAATGCGACGAGTTCGCCCACAGGCGAAAACGTATATTTTAATGCCTTAGAAATTGCCGAATCTGAATCAGATCCAGGTGACTTCGCTGCTGTTTCTAATCAGCGTTACTGGTTGGGAAGATCTCAGTACTGGGATGGTAGTTTTGGCGGCCGAATTGCAGAAGTTATTACATATTCTACAACCAATACCGATGCCAGTTCGGCAGATAACAGAAACCGTATTCAATCCTATTTAGCTGTTAAATATGGTATCACCCTTGGTGTAAACGGTATTTCTCAAGACTACGTGGATTCTAACGGAACCTTAATTTGGGACCAATCTACGAGTACAGGATTTAATTACGATATCGCGGGTATTGGTCGTAGTGATGCTGCCAACCTTATGCAAAAACAATCTAAGTCTATCAATAACAATACGATGGTTACTATGGGGGTAACAGATATTGCGGCTACCAATAGTGCCAATAGCAATAGCGTCCCTACAGACGAAGCATATTTAATGTGGGGTAATGATAACGGTAGTCTAGCTCCTGCCCCATCTATAGACGTAGATATGAGTTTTAATGTGGCTGGATTAAATACAGACGTTAACTTTATCTCTGTGAGCAGAACATGGAAGGTGGTAGAATCTGGCGGCGATATGCCAACGGTAAAAGTTTCGGTACCAGAAATCAGTTTGTCTGCTACTCTTTCTCCACCTGGAGAATATTTGATGTTTATTTCGAGTACTTCTACCTTTAGCCCTTCGTCTGAATACAGAATTATGACGCTTAACGGTGCCAACCTCGAAACCGAATATGACTTTACAGGTACCCAATATATTACCTTCGGATATGCTCCAGAATATACCTACCAGCGCTCTATAACTTTTGACGGTGCGGTAGATTATATGGATTCTGGTGATGTGCTAGACTTAACTGGTCCTTTCTCTATGTCTGCTTGGGTAAAAAGAGATGCCGGAGCTGTGAGTAGAGATATTATATCTAAAAGAGATAATGGCCCTTATACCACAGGATATGCCATGCGAACCAACGGTTCTGGTACTCCTACAGCATTTTGGAAAAACAGTTTAGGGGTAACCCAACAAATAACAGGTACTACCCCATTGCCAGTAGATAAGTGGCATCAGGTAGCCATTGTTTATGATGGTACAGAGGCAAGACTCTATGTAGATGGAGTACAAGATGGCCCAGCGGTGCCCTTGAGCGCCCCAGTGGCTAACTCAGAAAGATTCTTGATTGGAGCTGCAGATAGTGGTACGGCAAGCTTTTGGGATGGTACCATAGACGAAGTTAGAGTCTGGGATGCTGCGTTAAGTGCAGATCAGATTCGATTCATTATGAATCAAGAACTTCGTGAACACTCAGATGGAACCGTGACGGGTAGTATTATTCCGCAGAACATATCAGACAACGAAGTAGCTTCATTAGATTGGAACACTCACTTAATGGCTTATTATCCAATGAGCACCTATACGTTTACCAACGTTAACGATGAGTCAGACAATAATTTTACCAGTGCTATTAAAAACTTAGACACAGTAGATTTTCAAACCGCACCACTACCCTATGAGTCTCAAGCCGATGGAGGTTGGGATACCACTGGAACTTGGTTAAACAATAGTGTACAAGATTTACCAAGAGCAGTTTCTATTGTAGATGCAGCACAAACTGTAGACTGGAACATTGCAAGAACCAATCACAATATCGACGTTTCTGCCAACACCACCATACTCGGCTTAATGATTGAATCTAATCAATTAGACATCGATAACGATAATAAGCTGGATGTGACCCATTACTTAGAGTTAGATGGTGTTATAGACCTTATAGACGAATCTCAATTGGTTCAAGGCCCTCAAGGAGATCTCGAAAGAACAAGTACGGGCTATTTAGAAAAAGACCAAGGCGGGACGGCAGATACGTATACCTATAATTATTGGTCGTCACCTGTGAGTAAAGTGGGTCCTGGTTTTGTAAACAGACCTTTTGTACTCAACAATACGCTAAAAGATGGTACAGTGCCAGCCACACCGCTCACGATTAATTGGGTGGGTGGATATAACGGTGCAGCTGGTGTACCAGGTGTAACCCCTATCTCGTTGGCAGGATATTGGATTTTTAAATTTACGAACAGTCCTATTGGCGATTACAGTTCATGGTTAAACTCTGGTCCTTACGACACAATGACTCCGGGAGAAGGCTACACTATGAAAGGTCCTGGAACAGGAGGAGTAACCGATATTCAGAATTATACCTTTAGAGGGAAGCCTAATAATGACCAAATTGGTGACCAGATAGAACTCAATGTATTCGCAGGAAACAACTATTTGGTTGGTAACCCATTCCCATCTGCCTTAGATGCAGAGGACTTTATTGGCGACAACCCACATCTTGATGGTAACGTTTACTTCTGGGAACACTGGGGAGGTGGATCCCACGTACTTGGCGAATACCAAGGAGGATATGCCACTTATAATTTGTCTGGAGGAACGCCAGCAATGAGTCATCCCGATGTGAGTGGTGTTGGAGCTGGTACCAAAACACCAGGTCGATATATCGCTCCAGGGCAAGGATTCTTTGTGGCGGCAGATTCTGCAGGAGACATCGAATTTAACAACAGCCAACGTAATTTTGTGCGATCGGGTGCGAGTTCTGTATTTATGTTTATAGAAGAATATACTGCAAGTACAAGTGCTCCATCGAGCGAAGAAGACAGTGGTTTTGAAGAGCCAGACGATACACGATTTGATGCTCCAGACCTTAGAACCAAACTCAGAATTGGCTTTGATGCGCCAAATTTAATGCACAGACAGTTGTTATTAACCTTTGACGATAACACAACCCTAGATGTAGATCACGGCTATGATGCCAAAGTATTTAATAGTAGTCAGATTCATGATATGAACTGGTTAATAGAAGATAACAAGTATGTAATACAAGGCGTGCCAACGCTTACAAACGATGCTAGTGTAGTACTACCATTGTCTATCAGAGTAAGCGAACCAGGCGAAATTATCGTAGGCATGGATGCCATGGAAAACATGACAGAGAAGCTAATCCCCTATTTTCATGATAAACTTTATGACCTATATATAGACCTAAAAGAAAAAAGTTATTCTGGCATACTAGAAGAAGGAACCTATAACGACAGGTTCGAAATCGTGCTAAGAAGAACCCCACGTAGCAGAAGCGTTTCTGGAACAGAGAAATCTGGGAACGAAGTGGTTGCGATTAGCAACAAACTATCTGAAACGATTACGCTGTATTCAAAAGCAGAAGAAGAGCCTATAGAACATGTAGAAATTTTCAATATCCTAGGACAAAGTGTATATAACCAACAATTTAATGGGGTGAGTACACAAGAAGTGATTTCTTCGAATAGATTTGCTGTAGGCGCATTCATTATCAGAACCACTACATCTGGCGGTACCTATAGTACCAAAATTTTAATAGAAAAGTAGTTTTTTATATTCCAATTTAGTTTAAAACTGGCGAGTTAACCCCTAAGTTACTCGCCAGTTTTTATTATAAATACATCAATATCTTATAGTTAGCTCCCTTTAATTGTTAATATTTTACCTCCACCCTCCAGTTTTGACCCTAAAAAAGCGGCTTTTTGTACGTTTTTTGACGGGATATCATCAAATTCAATCTTAGAAATGTTAAAGAAATCTTAAAAAAAGGCTGTTTTATAGAATTGTAAGCCTTCTCTTACATATAAATCAGCTAAAGCATGAATTACATCGTTTATATGTACCTTTCATCGATTAAATGCTCGATAAAGTGCAATATTTGTAAGAACGACTCGAATTTTTTCTAAGTTTGTAGGAGAAATATGTTCTAGAAGACCCCAAATCGGACCAGAACTTAATTTTACTAAAATGGAAAAAATTACTCTTGCACCCCGCAAGGCTGTCTTGTTGACTGCCCTATTTTTTAGCTTCTTTACTCTAGGAAGTTTAGGACAAACACAAATTCACCAAGCGACTTTCGAATCAGGTCTGGATAGTTGGACCTTGGCTGGAACAGCTACTCATGTTAATAATGCGACCTATGCTGCAGAAAACAACTATAGTATAGAAATAGCATTTACCGACGGAATAATGACTTCCCCAGGTTTTGCGCTTTCTGCATACGATAAAATAGATGTTGCCTTTTATATGTATAATAGAGGGTACGACAATGCAGAAACATTCGATCTAGAATATCGTGATAATCCGGCCGCAACTTGGACGATTGTTGGAACAATGAGATCTGCTAACGTGGTAAGTAAAGCAGCTGATTTTCAGCAAGGAACACCTGGATTAGACTATGCTAAAACCATTACCCTTTTTAAGACGGCACATACTTTTCCAATTCTAGCTACCGGAGAATTTAGATTTAAAAGTAATTCTGATCAAACAACAGATAGAATCTACATTGATTACATTACCATTACAGGAACCACTTTCGACACTTCTATCACAGAAGGTCCTGGTGGAATCAACTCTAATCTCGAACTATGGTTAAGAGCAGATCAGGTAAACGGTACTGGTGTTGGAACAGACGATACAGATCTTACCACTTGGCAAGATGTTGGTAAGGGTAACGATGCAGGAACTGTAATTGCAGCTCAGGCACCTCGTTATAAAAACAACGCTACAGACAATATTAATTTTAACCCAGTCATTGACTTTACTAACGATAACACTACGGCTTCTAGTGATATGGAGTATTTAGGAACACGTGACGAGATGAAGGGTACAGGTGGTTTTTACAGTCACGATATATTTATGGTAGTAGTGCCCGATCAGGCGATTACCAATACCATGATTCCGTTAGATACATTTTGTAGTACAGACCCAACAGGAAATACCTATAACGAAGACGTAACTGGGTTTGGGTATGGTAACTATACACAACGTTTTGACGACGAATACTTTGCATATACTATCGGAACCACGAATGGCGTTGGTAATGGTTATGGGAAAGGAGACAAAACCTTTGGTGTCGATTTAAACCAAGTTGGAATAATCAATGCTCGTCATAATGCCACGAGCTCACCAACAGGTCAAAATGTATACTTTAACGCTATTGACATAGGTGATTCAGAATCAGATGCTGGCGATTTTGCCGCTATTTCTAATACTCGTTATTGGTTAGGAAGGTCTCAATATTGGGATGGTAGTTTTGGTGGTCGTATTGCAGAGGTAATTACCTATTCTGCGACCAACACCGATGCTAGTTCAACCGATGACAGAAATAGAATACAGTCTTATCTAGCCGTTAAATATGGTATTACACTTGGAGTAAACGGAACGTCGCAAGATTATGTAGATGGGACAGGTACCAATGTAATTTGGGATCAAGCTGGGAGCACAGGATTTAACTATGATATAGCTGGAATAGGCCGTAGTGATGGAGCTAACCTACTTCAAAAACAATCAAAATCTATTAACAACAACACTATTATCACTATGGGGGTGACAGAAATCGCCGCCACAAATGATGCTAACAGTAACAGTATCTCTACAGACGAGACTTACCTAATGTGGGGTAACGACAACGGTAGTCTTGCTGCCGCAACACCTATTATGGTAGATTTAAGTGCTGGTACATCTGGTTTGTCTACTATGGTAGATTTTACCTCTATTAGCAGAACCTGGAAAGTGGTAGAAACCGGAGGCGATATGCCAACCGTGCAAGTTTCTGTACCAGAAATTAGCCTATCTGCTACCCTAACTCCTCCAGGATCGTATTTGATGTTTATCTCTAGTACTCCTTCGTTTAGCCCAACTTCTGAATACAGAATTATGACGCTTAATGGGGCTAACCTTGAGGCAGACTATAACTTTACTGGCACTCAGTATATCACCTTCGGATACGCACCTCAATACACCTTTACACGTTCTGTAACTTTTGATGGTGTTGGAGATTATATGGATGCCGGCGATGTGTTAGACTTAACCGGAGATTTCACTATGTCTGCTTGGGTAAAAAGAGATGCAGGAGCGGTAAGCAGAGATATCATTGCCAAAAGAGACAATGGACCATACACTGCTGGTTACGCGATGCGTACTAACGGATCTGGAGTCCCAACTGTTTTTTGGAAAAACAACATGGGTTTCACTCAACAAATAACTGGTACAACACCCTTGCCAGCCAACGAATGGCATCAGATTGCGATTGTTTATGACGATGGCGATGCAAAACTTTATATAGACGGTGTACAAGACGGGCCATCGGTTCCGCTGGATGCACCTGTAGGAAACACTGAAAAGTTCTTGATTGGTGCTGCCGATAACGGAACAGCTAGTTTTTGGGCTGGTACCATAGACGAAGTTCGTGTTTGGAACACAGGGCTTTCTGACGATCAGGTACGCTTTATAATGAATCAAGAAATTCTTGAGCATTCAGACGGCACTGTAACTGGAAGCATTATTCCACAAAGTATTACAGACAACGAGGTAGCTTCTATTGACTGGGATGCCAACTTAATGGCTTACTATCCAATGACAACCTATACGTTTACCAATGTAAATGACGAGTCTAGCAATGGGAAAACAGCGGCTATTAAAAACTTAGACACAGTAGATTTTCAAACAGCTCCACTACCTTATGAGTCTCAAGCCGACGGAGGCTGGGATACCACAGGTACTTGGTTAAACAACGCAGTTCAAGATTTACCAAGATCGGTATCGATTGTAGACGGGTCTCAGACCATCGATTGGAATATTGTAAGAACAAATCACGACATCGATGTTTCTGCCAATACTACCGTACTTGGTCTTATGGTCGAAACAAATCAATTGGATATCGACAACGAGAACAAATTAGAGGTGACTCACTATCTAGAGCTCGACGGTGTTATCGATTTGGTTGGAGAATCTCAATTGGTCCAAGGACCTCAAGGAGATCTTGATAGAACTAGTACAGGATATATAGAAAAAGACCAAGGTGGTACAGCAGATACCTATACCTATAACTATTGGTCTTCGCCAGTCAGTAAAATTGGCCCTGGTTTTGTAAACAGACCTTTTGTACTTAACAACACGCTTAAAGATGGGTCTGATGTAACCACTCCACTTACGATTAATTGGGTAGGTGGTTATAACGGATCGCCTGGTGTTCCTGGAGTTACCCCTATTTCGATTGCTGGATATTGGGTATTTAAGTTTACCAACAGTCCGATTGGAGATTATAGTGCCTGGATTAATTCTGGACCTTATGATACCATGACACCTGGAGAAGGATATACTATGAAAGGACCTGGTTCTGGAGGAGTAACAGACGTACAAAACTATACCTTTAGAGGAAAGCCTAATAACGATCAAACATCGTATCAAATAGAACTTGGCGTATTTGCCAACAACAACTACCTAGTAGGTAACCCATTCCCATCTGCCTTAGATGCAAATGACTTTATCGCAGATAACTCGCACCTAGATGGAGCGCTATATTTCTGGGAACATTGGGGAGGTGGATCACACGTTCTTGGTGAATACCAAGGAGGATACGCAACCTATAGCTTGGGTGGTGGAACTCCTGCGATGAGTCACCCAGATGTTAGTAGTACAGGTAGTGGAACCAAAACACCTGGGCGTTATGTCGCCCCTGGACAAGGATTCTTTGTAGCTGCAGATTCTGCTGGAGATATAGAATTTAACAATAGCCAACGTAACTTCGTTAAGTCTGGAGCTAGCTCTGTATTTATGTTTACAGAAGAGTACACCGCTACAAGCAGCGCGCCTACTACAGACGAGGATTCAGGTTTTGAAGAGCCAGACGATACTTTTTACGAAGGTCCAGATATGAGAACCAAACTAAGAATTGGTTTTGACTCGCCTAACCTAATGCACAGACAATTGTTGTTAACTTTTGACGACAACACTACCCTTGGTCCCGACCATAGTTATGATGCAAAAGTTTTTGGCGAACAGATTCATGATATGAACTGGTTAATCGAAGACAACAAATATGTAATCCAAAGTATCCCAACCCTTACTTCTGAATCTAGTGTGGTATTACCACTTATGGTTAGCGTAAGCGAAAGTGGAGAAATCCAAGTAGGTATGGATGCTATGGAAAACATGACAGAAAAACTCGTTCCTTACTTCCATGATAAAGTATTAGATGTTTTTATCGATTTAAGAGAGAAGAGTTATTCTGGAATTATTGAAGAAGGAACATATAACGATAGATTCGAAATAGTGCTCAGAAGAACCCCCCGCAGCAGAACTGTTAGTGCAGGAGAGAAATCTGGAAACTCGGTTGTTGCCGTAAACAACAAACTTTCTGAAACGGTAACACTTTATTCAAAAGTAGAAGAAGAACCAATCGAGTATGTAGAGATTTTTAATATTCTTGGTCAGAGCGTATACACCCAAAGATTTAATGGTGTTAGCACTCAAGAAGTAATCTCATCTAATAGATTTGCAGTTGGTGCATACATTATAAGAACCACGACTACTGGCGGAACTTATAGCACCAAGATTTTAATAGAGAAGTAGTTTTTATATTTCAATTTTAGTTGTAAAAGTGGCGAGCTCAACCTGATGTTGCTCGCCATTTTTCATATTCTTTAGGGTGTAATTGTCTGCAGCCATCTCTGCAGCACCCGCCAAAACAACATAAGGAATATCGCGTTTGTTAGCATAGTTCATTTGCTTGCCCATTTTGGCAGCATCTGGATAGAGCTCTGCGCTAATCCCTTGATCACGTAAATATTTAATCGCCTTTAGGGCATACATGGCTTCTTCTTTGCCAAAGTTTATAAATAGTACCTTGGTGCCGTTTACCGCTTCCTGCGGAAACAAATCCAGCGATTCCATCACGAGATAAATTCTATCCAATCCAAAGGAGATTCCTACACCACTTACATCTTTTAATCCAAAGATGCCGGTTAAGTCGTCATAGCGGCCTCCCCCTCCTATGCTTCCCATCTTTATACCTTCTGGCGCAGCTACTTCATAGATGGCTCCCGTATAGTAATTAAGACCTCTGGCAAGTGTTACATCGATCTGTAGTGTAGCCGATTTTAGTCCTAAGGTATTGATGGAATCATTTATAAATTGCAATTCGGCTACGCCTTCCATTCCAATAGTAGAATCGTTTAATAAACCAGACAACATCGCCAAACTCGCCGTTGCGTCTTTTTGAGGCGCGAAGAGGGGCGACAATTGGGCAATAGCTTCTTTCGAAATCCCTTTATTGAGCATCTCGTCTTTCACGCCCTGCTCCCCTATCTTATCCAACTTGTCTAAGGCAACTGTAAAATCGATCAATCGATCTTGTTCCCGGATTACTTCTGCTATACCGCTTAGAACCTTACGGTTGTTCAATTTAATAGTAACGCCTGTTAATCCTAAGGCAGTAAACACCTCGTCGTATAATTGCACAAACTCTACTTCTTGCCACAATGACTTTGACCCCACGACATCTGCATCGCATTGATAAAACTCCTGAAACCTGCCATGTTGTGGTCTATCTGCACGCCAAACCGGCTGCATCTGGAAGCGTTTAAAGGGAAACGTAATATCGTTTTGGTGCTGAACCACATACCTAGCAAAAGGAACAGTAAGGTCATAACGCAGGGCTTTTTCTGACAGCGAGTTTGCGAACCTCGCAAGCGCACCACTTCGCAATGCCTCTACATCTGCCTTTCTTACTTTTTCGCCCGAATTCAGAATTTTAAAAATCAATCGGTCGCCCTCTTCTCCATATTTCCCGAGCAGGGTATCTGACTTTTCGAAGGATGGCGTCTCAATGGGCGCATAGCCGTATTTAAGAAAACAACTTTTAATTGTGTCAAAAATATAAGTGCGTTTTGCAACTTCTTGAGGAGAAAAGTCTCGTGTTCCTTTTGGAATGGACGGTTTTTGTGCCATAATCGAATATAAAGTACAAATATCGTAATTAGGTTGAGAACTTAAAGAGTGAGTCAAACTAATTATAAGCAATTTATACCCTAAAAAAAATACCAAAGAACTGTCTTAAATATTTGTAACTTTAACAGCACTTGTGAGTCTAATACCTCAGAACCAAAAAACGCCTATGTTTTCTCTCTTTCGCGAAAATGTTAGAATCGCACTAGATTCCATTCGTACACAGCTGTTAAGAACGATTCTTACCATCGTTATTATCGGAATCGGTATTTGGGCATTGGTCGGTATTTTGGCGGCTGTAAAAGCCTTAGAAAACACTATTTCTAGTGATTTTGCCTCTATGGGTGCCAATTCTTTTAATTTGCAGCGTTACGAATTCAATACCCAGCGCAACAGAAGAGGTGAGGTTAAAAAGATAAATCCTATTATTAGTTATCGCGACATAAAGGAGTTTATCGATACGTACGATTATCCCTTTACACAAGTCTCGATGTCTTTTCGCGGAACCGGAAACGCAGAGGTTAAGTATGAAAGCGAAAAAACCGATCCAGAGGTTCAGGTGTATGGTGTGAACGAAAATTATCTCGAAAACACTGGAACCAAAATAGAAAAGGGGCGAGCATTTACATTTTTTGACGTAGAAAACAACAACAACGTATGTGTTATCGGTGCCGACTTTTTAAAGAATCTATTTAAAGACACAGACCCCCTTGGCAAGACCATAAGCATACGGGGAGCCAAGTTTAAGATTATTGGAGTTCTCGAATCCAAGGGTTCTACTTTTGGAAACAATCAAGATTTAAAGGTCTTGATTCCCATTCAAGCCGCTCGTGGTATTTATACCGCTCCTAATATAAATTATACCATTAGCGTAATGGTCGAGGAAAAAGAGTATTTACAAGGAGCTCAGGACGATGCTATCGTGACCTTTAGGAACGTGCGAGGACTCAGCCCTATAGAAGAAAACAACTTTGGCCTAGAGCGCAGCGAAGACTTAATAAATCGTATTGGGCAAATCACAGGCTTTTTAGAGAAAGCCGCTTGGATTATTAGCGTCATAACCATCTTAGGTTCGTCTATAGCGCTCATGAATATCATGCTCGTATCTGTAACAGAACGCACGCGAGAAATCGGTGTTAGAAAAGCCCTTGGGGCCAAACGTTCCACCATTGCGACGCAGTTTTTTATGGAGACCATTGTAATTGGTCAGTTTGGAAGTTTCTTAGGAATCGGTCTTGGGGTACTTACAGGAGTTATCTTTGCAAAAGTTGCAAAATTTGACTTTTCCATGCCGTGGTCTGCCATGTTTGCAGCTACCATTATTACCTTCTTAATTGCTGTAATCGCTGGCTCCTACCCTGCATTAAAGGCGGCCAAATTAGACCCTATCGAGAGTTTGCGTTACGAATAAGCTAAAACACTTTTCGTATGGCTTCGAAGTATGTTCCTTCTGTGATTTGCGCTCCCTGCTGCAATAGCCTAAAAATTTCTTGATGTTTGTCTGTCATAAACTTCTTCTGACCATGTTTGACAGAGATCGAACGATGATTCATATTATTACAAACCCAAGCTAAGTCCTCTGGGTTGTTTAAATCTTTAGATTTGTCTTTTATTTTGATATGGATCAGTTCCATACCGTTGTCTGCAATTCCAAAGAGAAAGCATTGTTGGGCATTGGTGTTTTCTAAATATCTAACTTTTGCCAATACTCCCTCCCAAATCAAATCGCTAAAAACGTCTAATTCGGCTTCGGCCACTTCTGGTTTGTTCTTTTTGATTTGTTCCCACTCGGGCCCAGTAATAGACTGTGTCGCCAGAAAGCGAATGAATTCGTTTTCTAACGCTAAGAACTGTTCCATTGTAAGTCGAGCGTACTTCATAAAGTTCATTAAAAAGAGAAAAGCCTTTTGAATTGCTTCAAAAGGCTTTACAATATAAGGTAAAAGCTTGTATTATTTCGCTTCTGCTACTACATCAAATCCAAAAGACGCTATCACATCACGGTGAAAACGAATTTTTGCTTCGTAGTTTCCAGTACGTTTGATGTTACCACCAGCGATAGTAATAAACTTCTTGTCTAACTCGATTCCTTCTTTGGCCAAAGCCTGAGCAAGGTCTCCGTTATTAACAGATCCAAACAGTTTGTCACCTTCTCCTGTCTTGGCAGGTATCTTGATTTCTAAACCGTTTAATTTATTAGATTCTTTGGTCGCATCATCTATAAGCTTCTGCTCTTTATGAGCGCGTTGCTTTAATGTTTCTGCCAACACCTTCTTTGCAGAAGTGGTAGCCAAAACCGCATATCCTTGAGGAATAAGGAAGTTTCTTCCGTATCCGTTCTTTACTGTAACTAAGTCGTCAGTAAACCCAAGATTCTCTACATCTTTCTTTAATATAAGTTCCATGTGGTCTGCGTATTATTTTAATAAATCACCTACATATGGCATTAAAGCCAAATGACGAGCTCTCTTTACGGCTACTGCAACCTTACGCTGATACTTTAGAGAAGTACCTGTAAGACGTCTTGGCAATAACTTTCCTTGTTCGTTTACAAATTTGATCAAAAAGTCTGGATCTTTGTAGTCTACATATTTAATGCCTGACTTCTTAAAGCGACAGTACTTTTTTGCCTTTGTTGTTTCTATGTTAAGCGGTGTCAAATAACGAATTTCTCCGTCTTTTTTACCTTTTGCTTGTTGTTCTATTGACGACATACTCTAAGCGGTTTTTTTGTTTCTGGTTCTTCTTCTTTCTGCCCATGCGATAGCGTGCTTGTCAAGACGTACCGTTAAGTAACGCATAATGCGCTCGTCACGTCTAAACTCTACTTCTAATGGGTTAATTGCCTCACCAGGTACGGTGTACTCAAATAGGTGGTAAAAACCACTCTTTTTGTGTTGGATAGGATAAGCGAGCTTTTTAAGCCCCCAATCCTCTTTGGATATCATCTTAGCGCCGTTCGAAACAAGAAAATCTTCGAATTTCTTAACTGTTTCCTTTATCTGTTCTTCAGATAAAACGGGATTTAAGATGAAAACAGTTTCATAATGATTCATAAATAATCGTTTTGTTAAAAATAAATACTTTTCTCTTAGTTAAAAGAGGGTGCAAAAATAGGACTTTATATCTAATATTCAAAGGGTCCCAAACATATTCTTTCCTACAATTTCACCTTACAATTTTTGCGGATAATCGAAATTTTTACACCCTTTATAGTAAAATTTCGTTAAATAAAGTTGTCGTTCATCGATAATTTGATTATAATTGTGGACTCCTTAATCTATAACCGTCTTGGAAAAAACTGTATTAAACTGTGCTATAGTTGATGATTCGAGCCTACAGAGACTTTCGATTGTAAAGCTCATACAGAATCATCCCTCACTCAACCTAGTTGCCGAATACAATAACGCTATTGAGGCAAAAATGGGACTTCTCGACACCCAGATCGATTTGATCTTTCTAGATATAGAAATGCCAATTTTATCGGGATTCGACCTTTTAGACGATTTAACGGTAAAACCGCAAATCATCTTTGTTACTGGAAAGACCAAATACGCCTTTAAAGCATTTGACTATGATGCGGTAGACTATTTGAGAAAGCCAATATCAAAAGAGCGTTTTTTAAACGCCGTTCATAAAGCGATCACCAACCATCGTCTTCATAACGAAGATGGTTTTGACGACGAAGACTTTATTTTTGTAAAAAGCAACCTTAAAAAACGCAAGGTATTCTTAAACGAGCTTAGATATATTGAAGCTCTTGGAGATTACGTAAAACTGGTTACCGAGCACGATTCACTCGTGGTCCTTTCTACGATGAAAAACTTCGAATCACTGCTTCCTGCAGATCGATTCCTAAGAATTCATAAGTCGTATATCGTAAATCTAGATAAAGTAGAGCGTTACAACAGCAAGGTAATCGAGATTGATAATGATCAATTGCCACTAAGTCGTAACAGAAAAACCCAGTTGGTCGAAGCGCTTACCGCTTCTATGAAGGCTTAATAAGGGTCTACGTCTAAAATCACTTTAATTCTAGCAAATTCTTTAATCGCAAAAAAACTGCGCTGCACTTTAAGCACGCCTTGTTTTGACTTTGCAAGCGATTGATTCGCCCCTATTTTTAGCAATACATTGGATATGTATTCATTGCGAATACGCCCAACTGGCGGTGCTTCAGGACCCAAAACAGCTTCTCCAAACAGTTGCTGTAATGCCTTTGCAAACCAATAACTCCCTTTCTGAAGATTGTTAAGATTTCTATGCTTAAACGTGATTCGAACGCTTCTGTGGTAAGGCGAATATTTAAACTGATAGCGGTCTTCTAATTCTTGCTCGTACATCGCCTCGTAATTATGCTGACTCACTTGTTGCAAAATTTGATGATACGGATTGTACGTTTGAATCAGAACTAGGCCTCTCTTTTGAGTACGCCCTGCCCTACCCGCAACCTGTGATAATAACTGAAAACTCCTTTCATGGGCTCTAAAGTCCGGAAAGTTAAGCAAGGAATCTGCCTTTAAAACCCCTACGAGTCCTACTTTTCTAAAGTCCAGGCCTTTGGCTAGCATTTGTGTTCCAATTAAAATCTGAACTTCTTCTTGCTCAAAGGCTTCGATTAATTTTGCATGCGCATGTTTGGCTCTCATAGTATCTTGATCCATTCGTGCGATGCTTACTTCTGGAAAAAGCTCGCGAGCCTCTATTTCTATTTGCTCTGTGCCAAAGCCTTTGGGATCTAAGGTTGGACTCCCACAGGCCAGACAATCGAGCGTCATTGCCATATTATAGCCACAATAATGACAACGCAACTGATCCCGGTGCTTGTGATAGGTCAAGCTCACATCGCAATTAGGGCACTGCGGAGCGGTTCCGCAGGTAAGACATTCTACTATAGGGCTAAAACCTCTTCTATTCTGAAACAAAATAACTTGCTCTTGGTTTTGCAATGTTTCTTGTATGGCTTCTTTTAAGGTGTCAGAAAAATGACCCTCCATGCGCTTCTTTCGTTGCTTCTCTTTTAAATCTACCAACGAAATCTCGGGCATTAGCACATTCCCAAAACGCTCCTTTAATTCTACCAAGCCATATTTGCCATGTTTGGCGTTAAAATAACTCTCTAACGAAGGCGTAGCCGACCCCAACAATACTTTTGCGCCAATTTGATTGGCCAACATAATGACGGCATCTCTGGCATGATACCTAGGAGCTGGATTATACTGCTTAAACGACGGCTCATGCTCTTCGTCTACAATGCACAGTCCCAAATTTGCGAAGGGTAAAAACAACGAAGATCTCGCCCCAACGATAAGCTGAGCCTTTTTTTGGTTTTGAAGCACGTTGTTCCATACCTCAATTCTTTCGTGAACAGAATAGCGCGAATGATACACAGAAACTCTTTCCCCAAAATACACTTGCAATCTGCTTATTAGTTGCGTTGTTAAGGCGATTTCGGGTAACATATACAACACTTGCTCGCCACGCTCTAATGCCTGCTCAATGAGTTTTACATACAATTCGGTTTTACCACTAGAGGTTACACCATGCAAAAGCACTATTTGACCTTGCTCCAAAAAAGCCTGTGTTTGCGCAAGGGCTTCTTGTTGGGCAGTGTTTAAATTTTGAGAGTCTTCGCCCGCCGCACCTGTATAGTCGATGCGGTCAACCTGCTTAGACTCCTTTACGACAATCCCTTTATCTACCAAGGCCTTAAGCACAGCAGTACTTCCTTGTGCCTTTTCTAATAGTTGTTTAGATGTAATTGCCTGTTCGCTCCCAGCTTCTAACACAAACAGATGCATTAGCAATTCTTTTTGTTTAGGAGCTCGAGACATATGATCTAACAACTCTCGTAGGTTTTCTTCTTCTTTATATTGGGTTGCCAGACTCACAAAGGCAACCTTTTTAGGAACATACTGCTCATAAACAGTCTCATGTACACTAATGATATCCTTCTGAATCAGTCCTTTTACCACCGTCATCACATTCGGCTTGTCCAGTAATGAGCGCACATCATGTATGGTTAATTGCGTGCGGTGTTCTAAAGCCTCATAAACGGTAAATTCGTCGTCGCTCAAGGCGTTGTCTGTTATCTGAACTGCAGCTTTTTTAATAAGTGTGGTTTCGCTTTCCAACAAAAAGGCTCCTGGCAAAGCGGCTCTAACGACTTCGCCTATGGCGCACATATAATACGAAGCCATCCATTGCCAGAATGAAAGTTGTTGATCTGTAACTATAGGATACTGATCTAATATTTGATCTATTTCTTTGGTCTCGTAACCCTGTGGTGGCGTTTGGTGGATTGCCAACACTATGCCCGTATAAATTTTTGACTTACCAAATGGCACAGCTACGCGAAACCCAGGGCTTAAAAAGTGAGCTTCGTGCGCATTGACCGAGTAGGTAAAAGCCTGCTTGATCGGGATGGGCAATATGACATCTATAAAGTACAAGAAATAAAAAAGGCTGTCAATTAATTTGACAGCCTAAAAATACGTAATAAATGTTTCTGAAAAGCGGTTAAACTTACTTTCCTAACATTGCTTTTTTAAGTTTTTTGTCTACCGGGTCGTCTCCTAACCAGATTCCAAATAAGGCCTTTTTAAAGTCCATACCTGTTACTGTCCCTAGCTCTACATTGTTTTTGTAACAAACCACTCCTTTTCCAGGTTGGTACGTAATATCGAAGGTGTCGTCTTCTACAATTTCGTCACTAAAAAAGGTAATAAACTTGGCAATTTCTGAGCTTAATGAAGATGTGTCGCCGTCCATAGAAGCGTCAAAACCATCTTCTACAGCCTCGCTCATCGCCTCACTAGATACAAAGCTAGAGGTAATTACCAACTTCATAGCCATGGCATTGTCTGCTTTGATTATGCTATTATCGTCGCTCGATTTTTGTGTTAAATACAAGCCACCAGAATACAATTTTAAGACTAAGGCTTTTTTACGAATCCCTGCTCCGTTAAGAACCAAATCACTTCCACCTGCCTTCATTGAATTAGGAAGCATTACGCTACCAACTTCGGTTTGACCACTTTGCGCATTCGCCACGCCAATGGTTAATACAGAGATTAATACTAATAGTAAATTTTTCATTTTTTTGAATTAATAGAATTTAGTGTTTACTTTTTAAAATCTTGATTGATGCGTTTAATTCGAACCCCAAAAGGAGTAAATTTGAATTTATCCAAATATATAACATCATAATTAAAAGGGCCCCTATTGACCCATATAACTCATTATAGCTGTTAAAATTATCGATGTACATCCCAAATAGGTATGTTGTAAGCAAAATAAGTACGGTAGTTACCAAGGCTCCGATAGAGAAAAAACGAGAATTCTTACTGTCTTTTACTCCATAATAGTACAAAATGGCAACTATCATATAAATCATTACTACAAAGATCGAAAATCGTACGGCTTTTATCCAGAATAGGTCGTTAGAGATGTATTCTCCTTCTTGCAAACTGGCAATCACATATTCGCTATAAACGCCAACCACTACCGATAAAATCAACAACAATGCCAAAAATATTGAAACCACCAATGCTACAAAATATTGTCTAAAAAAACTACGATTAATGGTGACATGAAACGAATATTCAAAGCCACTAAAAATAGCGTTTACCCCATTGGTCATTAAATATAGCGTTAGCAAGAAAACCAAAGAAAGTAGGCCTCCACGAGGATTAGCCGCAATATCTTGTATGATAGGAAAAAAGAATTCATAGGTAGACTGCGGAAGCAGTTCGCCTAAATATTCGAGAAAACGCTCCTGAAAATTCTCGATGGGCACATAAGGAATCATGTTGAGCAAAATCAACAAAAAAGGAAAAAGCGCCATAAAAAAACTAAAGGCAATAGAGCCAGCGCGCGAAGAAAATGTTCCTTTTACGATACCAACAAAATATGTTTTAAGCAGGGTATACAAGGATAAGCCCTCAAAACCTGGTAGCGTAATACGTTCGCAAATAGCGATAACCTGTTTGGCAACAGGAGTCTTACGCAATTTTGCTTCTAGTTCGCTCATACGGCTTTAAGACTTAAGTCTAGATTATAAACAGAATGTGTTAAAGCTCCGCTAGAAATATAATTGACGCCGCATTCGGCATACTTACGAACGGTGTCTAGTGTGATACCACCACTCGATTCTGTAAGGCATTGGTCACCAATTAATTGGACAGCTTTGCGCGTGTCTTCATAATTAAAGTTGTCTATTAAAATTCTGTAGACACCTTGGGTTTGCAGAATCTCTTCGATCTCTGCTAAGTTGCGAGCCTCTACGATAATTTTTAAATCGATGCGCTGATCTTTTAAATACGCTTTGGTGGTCTCTATGGCTTTTGTAATACTGCCACAAAAGTCGATATGATTGTCTTTGAGCATAATCATATCGTAGAGCGCAAAGCGGTGGTTCTCCCCGCCTCCAATTTTAACGGCCCATTTTTCTAAAGCGCGTATGCCCGGTGTAGTCTTACGAGTGTCTAAAATCTTGGTGCCTGTGCCTTCTAAAAGGTCTACAAAAGTTTTGGTTTTGGTAGCGATTGCGCTCATGCGCTGCATAGCGTTTAGCACCAATCGCTCTGCCTTTAAAATAGACTGCGAACTACCTGAAACATAAAAGACGATATCTCCGTATTTTACTTGCGATCCCTCTTCGATAAGAATTTCCATTTGAAGCCCTGGATCTACATAATCAAAAACGCGTTTGGCAAATTCGATTCCAGCAATCACGCCTTCGTCTTTAACCAACAGTTTGGCCTTGCCAGTGGCATCTTCTGGAATACATGCCAACGAACTGTGGTCTCCATCACCTATATCCTCTCTAATGGCATTGGCAATTATTAAATCGATCTCTTTATTAAAGGCTTTTTTGGAAATCATGAGGCGTTATTTTTGTAAAAATAAAAAATGTATTGCTAACAGCAGCTTCGAACTCGGGCCCTAGCCCGACTAAAAATTGGAGCATGGCTCAATTTTGCAATATTTTGAGAAACAAAATATGTTCGAAGTCGCTAAAATACTACTTTTACGGCATGCAAATCACTTTAATCGTAATAGGCAAAACCGACGACAAGCGCATAGAAGAGCTAACAGCTATGTATGCCAAACGGTTAAGTCATTATGTAAAATTTGACCTAGAGATAATTCCAGATTTAAAAAAGGTTAAAAACTTAAGTGAATCACAGCAAAAAGAAAAAGAAGGCCAAGCCTTACTAGCCCGATTAAAGCCTACGGATTTTTTGATGTTGTTAGACGAAAATGGCAAGCAATACGATTCTGTTGGTTTCTCTGAGGTGATTCAGAAGCAGCTTAACAGCGGAATAAAACGTTTGGTGTTTGCTGTTGGTGGCCCTTATGGGTTTAGCCCAGAGGTGTATCAAAAAGCCCAAGGCAAGCTCGCTTTATCAAAAATGACGTTCTCACATCAGATGGTCAGACCTTTTTTTACCGAGCAGTTATACAGAGCCTTTACCATTTTAAAGAACGAACCTTATCATCATCGATAATCACTTATGAAACTAGTCTTCGCCACCCATAACAAAAACAAACTCCTCGAGATTCAGGCCCTTATGCCGCCGCATATCGAGCTGCTGAGTCTGGACGACATTGGTTGCACAGAAGAGATTATGGAAGACGCTCCTACCATAGAGGGCAACGCAAAATTAAAAGCTACATATGTAAAACAAACCTATGGCTACGACTGCTTTGCAGACGATACTGGTCTCGAAGTCGAGGCCTTAAACGGGGCTCCCGGAGTTTATTCTGCGCGCTATGCAAGCGAAAGACGCGATGCAAACGAAAACATGGACAAACTGCTGTATCGCCTAGACCCTTTTGACAACAGAAGGGCACAGTTTAAAACGGCTATTACTTATATAACCGATACGCATACTGAACTGTTTATAGGCCTTTGTAAAGGACAAATCTCACACGAGAAAATGGGCAGTCAGGGCTTTGGCTACGATCCTATTTTTAAACCTGATGGCCATAAACAAACCTTTGCGCAAATGCCCATGGCACTAAAAGGTAAGATAAGCCATCGTGGAATTGCCTTTGCCAAACTCATGGAATTTCTTACAAATAATGGATAATTAACTGCCAAATCATTTATAATACTTACTTTTGCAGCCGTAAAACCCTCAAGCTGAGGAAGTGTTGCACGGAGCAAATAGGAAACCTTGTCGTGTGCTTCTAACAACACATAACAAGACATACTATGAGTGCATTTAAAGCATTGGGACTTTCTGCTCCCTTATTGCAGGCTATTGATGATATGGGTTTTGAGACCCCATCAGAAGTACAAGAAAAAACAATTCCAATTTTATTAGAGAAAGAAACCGATATGGTTTCACTTGCTCAAACCGGTACAGGTAAAACTGCCGCCTTTGGTTTTCCTTTATTACAAAAGATTAATCCCGAGAGTCGTACCACCCAAGGGCTTATCCTCTCGCCTACCCGCGAACTCTGTTTGCAAATCACAAACGAGCTTAAAGCCTATAGCAAACACATGCCATCTGTGCATACCGTAGCTATCTACGGTGGGGCTAGCATTCAAGATCAAGCCAAAAGCATTAAAAAAGGAGCTCAAATAATCGTTGCTACTCCTGGTAGAATGAAAGATATGATTGGGCGTAGAATGATCGATATCTCTAAAATTGAGTACTGCATCTTAGACGAGGCAGACGAAATGCTCAACATGGGCTTTTACGAAGACATCAAAGAGATTCTTTCTTTTACACCAGAAGACAAAAGCACCTGGCTCTTTAGTGCGACCATGCCTAAAGAAGTGCATAGTATCGCAAAGAAGTTTATGCATACGCCGGTAGAAATCACCGTAGGAACTAAAAATACGGGCGCTACCATGGTTTCTCACGAGTATTATACCGTAAACGCTAGAGACCGTTATGCGGCCTTAAAACGTTTGGCAGATGCTAATCCATCTATTTTTTCTGTGGTGTTTTGTCGTACTAAGAGAGACACTCAAAAGGTTGCCGAGAAACTTATCGAAGATGGTTACAATGCAGGAGCATTACATGGAGATTTGAGTCAGAATCAACGCGATATCGTGATGAAGTCATTTAGAACACGTCAAATTCAGATGTTGGTCGCTACAGATGTGGCTGCCCGCGGAATTGACGTAGACGACATTACTCATGTGATTAACTACCAACTTCCAGACGAGATAGAAACGTATACGCACCGTTCGGGTCGTACAGGTCGTGCAGGAAAAACTGGGGTGTCTATGGTATTGGTTTCTAAAAGTGAGTTTAGAAAAATTAAGGCCATCGAGAAGATTATTCAAAAGCAATTCACACAGAAAGAAATTCCTAACGGAATGGAGATTTGTGAGATTCAGCTTTTCCACTTGGCCAATAATATTCAGCAAACAGAAGAAAACCCAGAAATCGAGCCTTATTTACCAGGATTGATGGAGGCATTTGAAGGGATCGATAAAGAGACCCTTATCAAAAAAGTATTTAGTGTAGAATTTTCTAGATTTTTTAATTACTACAAAAATTCAAAAGACCTCAACTCTGCAGATGCTGGTAAGATGCCAGATGGCGACAGTGTTCGTTATTTTGTAAATATTGGCGCCAAAGACGACTTTAACTGGATGACCTTAAAAGACTTTTTAAGAGATCTGTTAGAATTAGGTAAAGACGACGTTTACAAAGTAGATGTAAAGGGTAGTTTCTCTTTCTTTAATACCGAGGCTAAGCATACCCAAAAAGTGCTCGATATCTTTCAAGACTTTACCATGGACGGGCGCAAAATAACCGTCGAAGTCTCTAAAGAAGGGCGTCGTAAAGGTGGCGGACGCAGCCGAGATAGCTACGGACGAGGCAAAAAAGATTACGGCAAAAGTTCTTATAAAGGGAAAAGTAAATCTAATAAATCGTTCAAGAGCGATAAAGACGGTTCCCCTTTTAAAGGTAAAAGTCGTCGTAAATCTGGGCCACCATCCAATACAGGTACTGGAGGTAGGCGACGTCGCAGGTAAATCTTAATATTTTTGTAAATATCCTGCTCTGTTAAAAGAGTTTAGCCCATTATGCGTATTTTTGAACAGAACTAGGCCATATTGCTATGAACCGCATTTTGTTTCTTATTTGCATGACTCTTTTTACCTACGCAGCTGTAGGGCAAGAAGCTAATGTGCGTGGTGTAGTTTTGAACGATGCCAATGATGTTCCGCTAGAGAATGTAAACATCGTAAACCTAAACGAAGTAATAGGTACAGTTAGTAACAACCTAGGAGAATTCGAAATAGCGGCAAACGTAAATGACACCTTGTATTTTTCTTATTTAGGATTTAAATCATTGCGAGTTAGAGTTACCAACGATTTACTCCGTTTTGGCGAAATAAAGGTAAAGATGACAGAACTGGGTATTGCCTTAGAAGAGGTAGTCGTACGACCTGTGCAACTCACTGGATACCTGGAGGTAGATGCCAAGACCATTCCAATCTATGATAATTATCGCTATGCGATTTCAGGTTTAAACACCGGCTACGAAGGAGGGGCCAGCCAACCCGGCGCTGCAGCCAAGGTATTGAGCGCTATTTTTAACCCTGCCGACTTCTTATACAATGTGTTTGGCAAACGCCCACGACAGATGCGCAAACTTCGCCAAATGAAGCAGGACGACAACATTCGAAATTTATTGCAAAGCAAGTTTGACAGAGAAACCCTGATGGCTGTCTTACAATTAGAACGGCTTGATATAGACGAGATTCTTAACAATTGTAGTTATTCAGAAGACTTTATTCGTACTGCTAATGACCTTCAAATCTTAGATGCCATTAGCGAATGTTACGAAGAATACAAAGTGCTCAACCGAGACAAAAAATAGTCTTTCCCTTAAACATCTATTACTTTTAAATTTCGATATCTTTAAGCATCTAATTTTATGCGATGTTTAAACACCTGTTTGTTTTTGCCATAATAAGCATAGCTGCTGCCTGCGCGCCCGAACCAAAAGAAGACCCTATTGCCTTGGCCCTAGCCTCTGATGCTCCAGCGATTCAAAAAGTGATGCAAAATATAGATACACATGAGTTGCAGATTATGCTGTCTACCATAGACATTAAAGGCGGCGAAGTACTCTTTACCGATTACCAATTTCAAGTGAACGACAGCATCTATTATTACCCAGCAAGCACGGTGAAGTTTCCTGCAGCGGTTTTGGCGCTCGAAGCGCTCAACAAAACTCCCTCACTCAACGTAGATACCTCCTATGAGATTTCTGGTGATTCGGTGGCAACTACTTTTAGATCCGATATCGTCGATATTTTTGCTGTGAGTAGCAATACGGCCTTTAATAATCTATACGAATACCTAGGGCCAAACCATATGAACGAGCGATTGACGGCCCTGGGAATAGGCCCTGTGCGTTATGCACATCGTTTGTCTACAGCTAATGCCGATACCCTCTGGCAGCGCCCTATACATTTTACAAATTCTGGCACCAATTCTTTTACTACGCCTGGAAAAAGTATTGAACCGGCACAAGCCTTACAGATAAATAAGCTTTACAAAGGCAAGGGGTTTTATAAGATTGATTCGCTCGTTACACAACCCATGGACTTTTCTAAAAAAAATTACTTACCTCTCACCAGCTTACATAATGTGATGAAGCGAGTGATTTTTCCAGAGGCCTTCCCAGTGTCGCAACGTTTTGATCTGAGCGAAGAACAGCAAATATTTTTGTTAGAAACCATGAAAATCCTCCCGAAAGATGCGGGTTATAATCCGGAGCAGTACTACGATAGTTATGTAAAATTCTTTCTGTTCGGAGATACCAAAGAGCCTATGCCCTCTCATATTAAGATTCACAACAAGGTGGGTTATGCTTATGGATATTTAACAGACAGCGCCTATATAATCGATACGCAGCATCAGATGGCTTACATCTTGACCGCAACGATTCATGTAAACGAAGATCAGATTTTTAACGACGATGTCTACGAATATGAGTCGATTGGAATCCCTTTTTTGGCAGAATTGGGGCGGCAAGTACATCAATCCCTTTTAGATCAACAATAAAAAAAGGCTACTCACGAGGAGCAGCCTTTCACTTTTTCATAGCAATTATTTGTAAGCCTTATTTAGGCATTACTACAGCATCGATAGCATGAATCACACCATTACTTGCTGCTACGTCTGGAATAATAACCGTGGCTTTTCCGCCTTTGGCATCTGTTAAGATTACGCTCCCACCGTCAAGTGATAACGTAATCGTTTGTCCTTGTACCGTTTTTACATCAAACTTTCCGTTTCCTTTTTTGATCGCATCAACTACGGCAGCCGCTTCAAATTTTCCGGCTACTACATGATAGGTCAATACGGCGGTCAAAGTTCCTTTTGCTTCTGGCTTAAGTAAACTTGGCACAGTTCCTTCTGGCAATGCGTTAAAGGCATCGTTAGTAGGAGCGAATACGGTAAAGGGTCCTTCCGAACTTAAAGTTTCTACCAATCCAGCAGCTTTTACAGCAGCAACTAGTGTACTAAAGGCGTCGTTACTTACAGCCACACCTACAATGTTTGGCGTTGCTTGCTCTTTGACCATAGCCGTTTTTTGTGATACTTCTGCACTAGCGATTTCTTCTGGTGCGTTTTCTGTTTTTGTCTGTCCGCAAGCTGTAACTACAACTGTTGCGAGTAATAAGAATGCAATTTTTTTCATAACAAAGTTTTATTGATTTGATTTAACATTGGCTAAATTACTATCTGATCTACAGAACTTTATTAATTTTTGTTTAAAGTTTTGTCTTTTTTGTTAAACATTTAATAAATTCATGATAACCTATCTTTTATTCTGAGTCTAAGGTTGATTGGTTATTATTATCTTCCCACTAAATAAACAATACATGAGTTACAGAGATTTTTTTCGAGTAGTGATTAAGCTTTTTGCTTTATATGGGTTTATCAACGTGCTCTACTATTTTTTTCCGACCATAATGCAAATCGGTGCTTTTTCTAGTTCGGCTACAGATCTTATTTTTCCGATCGGTATAGCGGTAGTTATTATAGCATTGTTACTATTGTTGGTTTATTTTGCAGATGGTTTAATCGATTTATTGAAGTTAGACAAAGGCTTAGATCATCAAGCGATAGATAGTATTGGAATTACCGCACATGGAATTGCGCATGTGGGAATCATAATCATTGGCGGACTCATCTTTATAGAAAACATCACAGATTTTTTAAGTATGAGTGTAGAAAAGTTTAACGATTTAATCGGGACCAGCAACACTCCTAATGTACTAGACGACTTTAATAATTATAAGGTAAATACCTATACTTGGGTTCAGAGTGGCGTGTTATCTGCCATTGGATATCTTTTAATAACCAATTATGGGCGTTTAGGTCGTTGGCTAGTTAAACAAGGTGCTCCTTTAGATAACCACTAAAATGAACACGTGGATTCATAATAATCGTGTTTGGCTCTTCCCAGCTGTATTTATTCTAGTGGTAGGTACGGGTTGGTTTTTTGTTTCTGGAATGAATAAAGTGGTTGCCGATATGGGTCACGCTTATTCCGAACCAGAATTGTATGAGCAAGCTGTGGCTCAATTAAACACCAATGAACAAGTTTTAGCACTCTTTGGGCCTATCGGAGAGTTAGACAATTTGGCGATCCTTGAAGGAGAAACCAGCTATTCTAAAATGCGCGATAGCATTACTAGTTCGGTACGCATTGTAGGCGACAAAGCAAAAGGACGATGCGATATACGAGCGCATAAAAGCAATGGTACTTGGCAATTCGACTTTTTACAAGCACGCATTAAGTCTCCTCCAGAAAGCAAAGCAACTGTAATAGTAATTGACTAATCATTATAATTAACTGGCAAATAGAATTTTTATCTATTGCGATCTCTCTATAGTCATAATTAGTTCTCTTATCTTTGTAAAGTGGGAACAAAAAAGCCAGACAATGTGGTATTTGATCAAGATGAGCAGCGTTACGACGCAGGGCTCAAGTCTTATGCAACCAATGTAGGAGCTCCCGCCATCACTACAACAGATACGGTTGCCTGGAAGCAGCGTAACCTAAAAGCTGCCAATTCTGAGTTTGCTGCCAAGTATCAAGAAATCGATTCAGCCTATAAAGAGTTGCTTAAAAAATACGAACGCAATGCATTGGTATATAGCGCTCGTTTTAATTTTGAACCGATCGTAGGGCAAGTGTATCACTTATATAAGGACAATCAAGCGCAGGCCTTCTTGTCTATCATTGCGCCAGAGGAATGTAATTTTGATTATGTAGATAGCTTTCGCCTAGGGTCCGACAAGCTTTGGGAATTGGTCTAACCGCCGCCAAAAACCACACCTAACAATAAGCCAACCAGGGCGCCAGCGCCTAGCCAAGTCCATTTTTTCTTGCGTTGCTGTTTTACCTCTTCTTTATAAAAAGACTCCTTTACTTTAAAGATTTGATTTTGAGTAGAAATGGTAGAATCCTTTATCTCGATGCGTCGCTCAAAGGCAGGAACAAGCTCTTGTTCATATTGAAAAATCACCTTTTCGCGATTTACTAAAATACTATCCTTAAGGTCTATTTCTATTTTAAATTGAGAAATTAATGTATCTGCCCTACGCTTGTATTCTATAAGCTTGGCAAATTCGTTTAATCGGTCGTAAGTTATCTCTCTACTATCTGTATTTATAGTGGTCTGCGATTGAATCGAGATAGGCGCGATTAAAACGCATAGAAATAATAGAACGCATCTCACGCTCCAAACGCACCCTACGGTTGTATTCTCTAACATAATCTTCGTAATAAGAGTTATATTCATAATCTAAAGACGACACACTGTCTAAGATGCGTTCTATTTTTAACGCTTCTTCTTGGTCTCTTTTGACTAATTCTGTTTTTAAGCTATCTAAAGGCTTTAGCTGCTCTTGGTGATATTTATATCCAAAGCCACTCCCTACCATTATAATAACCAATAGTAAGGCGGCAACAATCCAAGGCGCATTCTTTTTTAAAAAGGGTCCAACGGTACTCATTTTATTCGGTTTACCATTCTTTTAATAAGCAGTAATTAACGGTCTTGCCTCGCTTCCAAACGGCGCGCTGCATAAAGCGATAATCAGACATTCGGTTCCAAACTTGACAAGCATAACTCCATCCGCCAATAGTATTTAACACCTTATTGCTAAAGGGGTCGTATGAAACACCATGCATATTTGCCCAGATAATACCTTCGTGCAAAGCACCCATCTGATCTGCTCTTTCGTCTTTATTTGAATCTCTAAAGTATTTTATTGGTTTGTTCTGGCGTAATGCACGCATACCACCACCGGGACGTGAAGCCTTATGCATACCCGGACGGTAACAATCTTCTACAAACTGATCGGTTAGCCAAACGGCTGCACCACTCAAGTTTAGATTGTCAAAATGCTTAAGTGCCTTTCGCCCGGCATTGGTGGTTCCTGTGCTAACCTGTTTAAAAATATTGCCGTCAAAAACATAAAATTTATCATCGAAAGAATCAAAAGCATCTTCTTGGCTTTGTACTCCAATAATTAAATACTTTCCCGGATTGGTGATATGACCACCAACACTTTGAACACGCTCTAGAAGTTGAGCGTCTGTATAGCTTTTTACGTTATTCATGACCTGATTATTTTCTGTAAAAATACTTGCTTAACCCTTGTATTACAAGAGGTTAAACCATGTATTCAATTAGGAAAATACTTTGGTCTTTATAGGGATTTTACCTTAAAGTTGTAACAGAAAAACCCTTTATTCGGGATACTCAACCCTTAAATGGTAGATGTTAGAAAGCTTCTTTTTTAATACTTTCTTAATAGCCTGTATCTCCTTAAAAGTGATATCGGCATTTAAAAACTGCCCTTGTTCCATCTGCTTGTTAATGATGTTTTCTACAAAAGCCTCCAGCTTAGAATACGTAGGTTCTTTTAGACTTTTGCTGGCAGCCTCTACACTGTCGCTCATCATTAAAATGGCCGTTTCTTTAGAGAAAGGAATGGGGCCAGGGTATCTAAAAGGCGCGTCGTTTATGTCTTCGCCTTTAGAATCTCGTTCTTTTTTATAAAAATAATACACCAAACTAGTGCCGTGATGGGTTCTTATAAAATCGATCACACGATCGGGCAGGTTGTTCTTTTTGGCAATTTCGATGCCATTAATTACATGATCGATAATAATTTTGGCGCTTTCTGTAGGAGCAAGATCGTCGTGAGAATTTACTGCAGTCGCTTGATTCTCTGTAAAATAAGTTGGATTCCTCATCTTTCCAATATCGTGATACAAAGCTCCTACTCTAACCAACATTGCATTGGCACCAATTTCGTTGGCGGCAGCTTCTGCAAGATTGGCTACATTAAGAGAATGATGAAAAGTTCCTGGAGCTTTATTAGAGAGTTCCTTGAGCAACTTAGAGTTGGTGTCAGACAGTTCTAACAGCGACACATCGGAGACCAAGCCAAATAGCTTTTCGTAAAAGTAAATAAGTGGGTGCGCAAACAAAGTAGCCAAACCTGCTAACACGAAGTAACCAAAATTCTCGATTTCGATCCCATCGATTCCGCCTTCATGAATAATATAAAAAGCAAGGTAACCCAGCATATAAATAAAGGTAATCTGCCCTACAGAGATAAAAAGATTGGCTCTTTTATAAAGTTCAGAAACGGTGAGTATGGTTACAATTCCAGCGATAATCTGCAAAAAGATATATTCAAAACTATCGGGTACAATGAATCCTAAAAGCAAGACTGTTAGCACATGAACAAACAGCCCAAGTCTTGGATCAAAGAAAGCTTTTACAATAAGCGGCAAAATACAAAGCGGTACTACATATACAAATTTGGCATCGTACTTAACAACCAGCGTTGTTAGTAAAACCATGAGCACTACATTAAAAAAGATAAAGGTGACCTTGGTATTATTCACAAAAATATCTTGTCTGTATTTACGCAAAAACAAAAACAGCATCATCAAAGCCAAAGAAACCAATAAGCTGTATCCTAATACAATCCAATTGTAGTTGGATTGCGACCAAACAGCGCTTTGGTATTCGGCTTTGAGTGAGTTTAAAATCAAAAACTTATCGCCTTCAACGACTTCGCCTTTGGCGATAATTCTGCGCCCTTTTTCTACAATACCACTTGTAGGCGAAATATTGGCTAGCGCCTGCTCTAAGGCAGATTCTGTAAAGCGCTTGTTATATACAACATTTGGCTTAATCGCGTTGGCAAGGCTGCTAAAGAGCGTGTTTTGGTCTTCGTTATAAATACTTGATTCGATTTTTTGAATCAGATAATCGTTCAGGTTTTCGTACACAAGTAAATCGCCATATGGCAAGGTTACCGCTTGGTTTCCTTTACGAACAAAAACCAGTTTATCACTAGCATATGGCTGTACATTATCTAACATGCCATTGCGATAGGCTTGATCGATCACACTCATTCCAAAAGTCTGCAGCTGGGTGCGGCTACTTTGAGCAACACTATCGATATAGTTTTGACGAAAAATTTTCTCAAAATCAACCTTGGCCTGCTCTACTACTTCACTATCGTAATCAAAATAAGGACTTGCATTCTCCCGAATAGTTTCCTGTTCTTTTACCAGGCCCTCCGGATCTTTCTTTATGGTAAAATCGAAAGGGGCATATAAATTCTCGTATTGCCACAGCCGTCCTTTCTGAAGATCGTATTTAAATTGACCTCCTTTAGGAAACAAGTAGATGATTAAAAAGGTAGATACCACAAACAGCGCCGCTTTGTAGATAAGCGATTGGTTCTTGTATAAGTTCAGTTTGGGTTTTGCCATAATTCGTTACCAAAAGTAAAGGTATTAAAACTAATCAACACCCAAAGTAAAGCGAGCCAAAAAGCATTGGCTATTCCTTATTATTTGCGTAATTTTGCTGTGATAATTACAAAAAAAATTACTTCCTATGTCGTCCAAAAAAGTTGTTATTGTATCTATGGCCCGAACCCCCATCGGGAGTTTTATGGGAGGCCTTTCGAGTGTATCTGCTACCGATCTTGGAGCAACCGCAATCAAAGGCGCCATGGAAAATATTAACCTCGACCCATCTTCTGTAGATGAGGTTTTAATGGGAAATGTAGTACAAGCTGGAACCGGACAAGCACCTGCAAGGCAAGCAGCTATAAAAGCTGGTCTTTCTGATATGGTGCCTTGTACAACTGTTAACAAGGTATGCGCTTCTGGAATGAAGGCGGTAATGCAAGGAGCACAAAGTATTTTACTAGGTGAAAACGATGTGGTCATAGCGGGTGGTATGGAGAGTATGAGCAATATTCCGCATTATATGCATTTAAGATCGGCTCATAAATTTGGTCCAAAGCCAATGGTCGACGGGATGCAAGTAGATGGTCTAGTAGACGTATACGAACAACACGCCATGGGTGTATGCGCAGATCAATGTGCCGAGCGATATGAGTTTTCTAGAGAAGACCAAGATGCTTATGCGATTCAGTCGTATGAGCGTTCGGCAGCCGCTTGGGCCGCAGGCAAATTTAAAGACGAAATCGTACCGGTTTCTGTACCTCAACGTCGTGGGGAACCAATCGTTGTAAACGAAGACGAAGAATATAAAAACGTTAGAATGGAGAAGATTCCAGCTTTGCGTCCAGCATTTAGCAAAGATGGAACCGTGACAGCTGCCAACGCTTCTACCATAAATGACGGAGCTGGCGCTGTAGTGCTTATGAGCGAAGAAAAAGCAAATGAGTTAGGTCTTACTCCTATCGCAACAATAAGAGGATATGCAGATGCGGCTCACGAGCCAAAGTGGTTTACAGTTGCGCCATCTAAAGCACTTCCGAAGGCCTTAGATCGTGCAGGAGTAAGCATTGACGACATCGATTTCTTCGAGTTTAACGAAGCTTTTGCTGTGGTTGGTTTGGCCAATATGAAACTGTTAGGGCTTAACGATAAAAACGTAAACGTGAACGGAGGAGCTGTCTCTCTTGGACACCCCTTAGGATGCAGCGGAGTTCGTATTTTGATTACCCTTATGGGAGTATTAAAACAAAACGACGCGAAGCTCGGTGCTGCGGCCATTTGTAACGGTGGTGGTGGTGCTTCGGCAATGGTAATCGAGCGCAATTAATCTTATCACTCTTTGAAGTACGGTCTTTGTCCATTAAGTATAGTTCCTGTTAGAGCCCTCGCCGACGATACGAGCGAGTTGGTTACGCAAATTCTCTACGGGGAGCACTTTAAGGTAATTGAGCACAACAAAAAATGGAGCAAGATTAGATTGGCCTGGGATGGCTACGAAGGCTGGATTGACAACAAGCAATGGTTTTCTATCTCAAAAGAAACGTATCAGACCTTAGAAAAACAGCCTGCGGCGCTTACTACGGACTTGGTCGATTTTGTGGTAAACAGCAAAGAGCAATTACTATCTGTGGCTATAGGATCATCTGCACATGCCTGTGAAATATTACAGCACTCACACGAAGGTCATAGGGTATCTGGAGTTTTACCCAAAGAGAACTTGATAGAAACCGCGTTTTTATATTTAAACAGTCCCTATCTCTGGGGCGGAAAAACTCCCTTCGGAATCGATTGCAGCGGCTTTACCCAAATGGTGTATAAATTAAACGGTTACAAACTCAAACGCGATGCAAGTCAGCAAGCAGCGCAAGGCGAAGCCTTTAGTTTTATAGAGGAATCAGAACCAGGAGATTTGGCCTTTTTTGACAATGCAGAAGGCGCTATTATACACGTTGGAATCGTCATGGAAGACAACTACATCATTCATGCCCATGGCCAGGTGCGGATAGACAGACTCGATCATACAGGCATTTATAATGCAGAACAAAAAACCCATACCCACAAACTTCGTGTGCTAAAACGCATCGTATAAAAAAAGCCGTTTACTTATAGCAAACGGCTTTTTTTTATGGTCTTATTTTAACGACTATCCCCCTAGCTCTTCTAGTTTGGCTTTCATCATTTTAAACTTGTCTGTTTGTCCTACGATAGAATAAATATTCATCAAAGTACGAACAACTTCTATATCTTCTGTTTCGCTTCTCGCAGCTTCTAAATACGGGATTGCATTGTTGTAAATAGCCGTACGCTTGTCTTTAAGTTCGTCGTAACGACGGTTGTCTGCCGCAGAGGTGCCAAGATTGTTCATCTCTTCTACAATGGGCCCTTCTTCTGCTAAGATTAACGAAGCCATGTTCATATTGGCTGCAGGATAGCTTGGATTAAGCTCGATTGCTCTTTTGTAATATTCCTTTGCTTTTACGGTATCACCAGTATCTGCAGTTACTACACCCAAGTTGTATTGTAATTCAGGATTGTCTGGGTCTTGAGCCGCTGCCTCGTTCATAAGCTCTGTAAAACGATCAATATTACCTGTCTTATACTGAATATCTGCTTCTGTCATAAGCAAGGTAGAATCGTCTGGATTAAGCGCTCTAGCCTTTTTAATCGCGCCAATCGCCGCTTCATTGTTCCCTTGGCTCACATAAATAAGGGCAATATTTTTTGCGATCTCGCCGGCTTTAGAGTCGGTTTTAATAATAGTTGGCTTTACAAAAGCGCCACTCTTCACATAAATATCACGCTCCTGAGCAGAACTAAAATCGTCTTTAAGTTCGCCGGTTTCTGCGTCTGTTGCAGCAAATTTTTGAGTGATACCAGTATAACCAACGTCTTGCAGTTCTGAATAAAGCTTAACCGCTTTATCATACACATTACCAGTTACAAGGTTGGAGGCCGCAAAGTATAAAAAGGCCGTATCCTGCGGGTTTACACGATACATGGCTTCTAGTTTGTCTGCAGCTACTTCATATCGCTTCGCGCTCTGATCTGCTACAGCACTGTTTACCACAGCCGTTCTAATCGCATCAGAAAGCGTGTTAACCACGTCTGGATCACCACCGTTTTCCTTTGCCATTTTTACTGCCTCGGCTGCGCCGATTAAGTCGTCTGCATTCTGGCTGGTTCCATCTTTAAAGTTGGCTTGAGCCAAATACGTATAATAAGTTCCTTTTGTTGCACCGTCTGCAGAAGACATCATGCCTTCTAGGGATTTTAATTGCGCTTGGGCTGCTGCAAAATCTTTTGCCTTAATGGCCTTACCAACAGCACGCAATTCTTTTTTCTGTGCAAATGTTACTGTGGTTCCTAATAATAAGGCCACAATAAAAAGCTTTTTTTTCATGTTTATTAATTTAATCATTACTCGATAGATTCATCTGTGTCACTACCATTATCAATTGGTGTGCCATCTTCTGTAGCTTCGTTTATAGCAGTGCCTTCTTCGAGTGTTTCGTCTTCGTCCACATCGTCTTCGTCGTGCATTACTTTTGCTACTGCCGCAATAGAGTCGTCGCCTTTTACTTTGATCAATCGAACTCCTTGCGTGGCTCTACCCATGACTCTTAAATCTTCTACCGCCATTCTAATAGCGATGCCCGATTTGTTGATAATCATAAGATCATCGGTGTCACACACATTTTTAATGGCAACTAATTTACCAGTTTTTTCTGTAACACTAATGGTTTTGACTCCTTTTCCACCACGGTTTGTGATACGGTAATCTTCGAGACTAGACCTTTTTCCGTAACCGTTTTCCGAAACTACAAGTATGTCTGTACTAAAATCATTTACCGCAATCATTCCAACCACTTCGTCTTGTTCGTTAGCCAAAGTAATGCCTCGCACTCCAGAAGCGTTACGACCCATAGGTCGTGTTTTTTCTTCTTCAAAACGAATAGCCTTCCCAGACTGTACTGCCAACATCACTTGGCTATCGCCCGTAGTGAGTTTTGCTTCTAAAAGTTCGTCGTTGTCTTTAATTGTGATAGCGTTAATACCATTGGTTCGAGGGCGAGAATACTGCTCAAGCGAGGTCTTTTTAACCTGCCCTTTTTTGGTAGCCATTATCACATAATGATTGTTGATGTATTCTTCGTCTTTTAAATCTTGAGTACAGATAAAGGCTTTCACTTTATCGTCTTGCTCAATATTGATCAAATTCTGAATCGCTCTCCCTTTAGAGGTTTTGCTTCCTTCAGGAATTTCGAATACGCGCATCCAGAAACATTTTCCTTTCTGGGTAAAGAACAACATATATTGGTGGTTGGTCCCTACAAACAAATGCTCTAAGAAATCTTCGTTACGTGTTGCAGAGGCCTTCTGCCCTACACCACCACGATTTTGTTTTTTATATTCTGTAAGCGAAGTACGTTTGATGTATCCAGCATGAGAAATGGTAATCACCACTTTTTCGTCAGGAATTAAATCTGTAATACTCACATCGCCACCGGCATATTCTATTACAGAACGACGCTCATCACCATACTTTTCTTTTACTTCTGCGAGCTCGTCTTTAATGATGCTCATTCTAAGCTCTTTATCGCCAAGAATGTCTTTATAGCCTTGAATAGTCTTCATCAACTCTTCGTACTCAGAGCGCAGTTTGTCTTGTTCTAGCCCTGTTAATTGACGTAGGCGCATCTCGACAATTGCCTTGGCTTGGATTTCGCTCAATTCAAAAGCTTTGATAAGCTTTTCGCGCGCCTCGTCTGCATTAGACGATGCACGAATCAATCTAATAACCTCGTCGATATTATCTGAGGCTATGATTAACCCTTCTAGAATATGAGCGCGTTCTTCTGCTTTACGCAGCAAGTACTCGGTACGTCGCACCACAACTTCGTGACGGTGTTCCACAAAATAAAGAATAAGCTCCTTTAGGTTAAGCATCTGAGGACGCCCTTTGACCAATGCAATGTTGTTCACGCTAAAGCTAGACTGCAACTGCGTGTATTTATAAAGCATATTGAGTACTATATTAGGAATCGCATCGCGTTTAAGTATATAAACAATGCGCATACCTTTTCTGTCGGACTCATCACGTATAGTAGAGATTCCCTCTATCTTTTTATCGTTAACAAGGTCGGCCGTCTTTTTAATCATATCGGCCTTATTTACTTGATAAGGCACCTCTGTCACGATTATGGCCTCTCTCCCTGCTACTTCTTCGAAAGTGGCTTTACCGCGCATTACAATACGCCCACGGCCTGTATGAAAGGCCTCCTTAACTCCTTCGTAACCGTAAATGGTTCCGCCAGTAGGAAAATCTGGAGCTTTAACGTGCTGCATGAGCTCGTCAATAGTAATGTCGTTATTATCGATATAAGCTATGGTTCCGTCTACAACTTCTGATAAGTTATGCGGTGGCATATTGGTGGCCATACCTACGGCAATTCCGGATGCTCCATTAATAAGCAACCCAGGGATCTTGGTTGGAAGCACAGTAGGCTCCTTTAAGGTGTCGTCAAAGTTTAATTGATGATCTACTGTTTCTTTGTCGATATCTGCCAGCATGTCTTCTGATATCTTACGCATGCGAGCCTCGGTATATCTCATCGCCGCTGGGCTATCGCCATCTATCGAGCCAAAGTTACCTTGACCATCTACCAGCATATATCTCAGGCTCCATTCTTGAGCCATACGCACCATGGCGTCGTATACAGAAGTGTCTCCATGTGGGTGATACTTACCCAACACTTCTCCAACAATTCTTGCAGACTTTTTATGTGCCGTATTTGCACGGATACCTAATTCATACATGCCAAAAAGCACTCTTCGATGCACTGGTTTCATTCCATCGCGCACATCGGGTAAAGCACGTGACACAATGACCGACATCGAATAATCGATGTAGGCAGATTTCATCTCATCTTCAATGTTGATAGGGATTAACTTTTCACCTTCAGCCATATATAAAATTGTTTAGTTTTTTACTATAAAATAAATACGAGGCAAGATACGCTTTTCAACCCATTTTTATTAAGGTTTCCAGCGATTAAGTGGCGTTTTTTATTAACAAAAAACAGGGGTGTTTTCGTTAATAACTCAGGCCGTTTAAATTTTGAATAACCGCCTAAATTTTGTCCTTTTACTAATAAAGTGCTAAATGAGGTACAATTTTTGTTCCTTTAGAAGTGTTTTAGTAATTTTAGACAGAAAGGAACAACCCAATATGGATGATAATTTTTCTCCCAGAGTAAAGGATGTAATTGCTTACAGCAAAGAAGAAGCATTGCGCTTAGGCCACGATTTTATTGGCACTGAGCACTTAATGCTTGGTTTGCTGCGCGACGGAAATGGGAAAGCTATAAATATCTTAAATGCCCTAGATATTGACCTAAACAACCTAAGGCGCAAGGTAGAAATACTGAGCCCTGCCAACCCAAACCTTGTGGCTGGCAGTAATGACAAAAAGAATTTACACCTGACAAGACAGGCAGAACGAGCTCTAAAAACCACTTTTTTAGAAGCAAAACTTTTTCAGAGTTCCTCAATTAATACGGCGCATTTACTCTTGTGTATTTTGCGCAACGAAAACGACCCAACTACAAAGCTTTTGAACAAACTTAAAATAGATTACGACGGCGTAAAAGATCAATTTAAATTTATGATCGCCAACGACGACAGTTATATGGACAGCCCAACTTCTGAATCATTCTCAAGTGACGACGACGAGGCTCCAGAAGACGAAGCATCCAAAGACAACCCTTTTGCTTCTACTAGTCAGAAAAGCAATAAAAAATCTAAGACACCCGTACTCGATAATTTTGGCCGCGATTTAACTTCTCAGGCAGAAGACGGTAAACTTGATCCTGTTGTAGGAAGAGAGGCAGAGATTCAGCGAGTGTCACAAGTACTGAGCAGACGTAAAAAGAACAATCCACTTTTGATTGGAGAACCTGGAGTAGGTAAATCTGCCATTGCAGAAGGGCTTGCGTTGCGAATTGTTCAGAAAAAAGTATCCAGAATATTATACGACAAGCGCGTAGTAACTCTTGATTTGGCCAGCCTTGTTGCGGGTACTAAATACAGAGGACAGTTTGAAGAGCGTATGAAGGCTGTGATGAACGAACTAGAAAAAAATGACGATATCATATTGTTTATCGACGAGATTCACACTATTGTAGGTGCAGGAGGAGCTACCGGCTCTTTAGATGCTTCCAATATGTTTAAGCCTGCTTTGGCTAGAGGCGAAATACAATGTATTGGCGCTACTACCCTAGACGAATACAGACAATATATAGAGAAAGATGGGGCTCTTGAGCGACGCTTCCAGAAAGTGTTAGTCGAGCCTACCAATATCGAAGAAACCATCGAGATCTTGATGAACATCAAAGAAAAATACGAAGCACATCATAATGTAACGTATACAGACGATGCCATCGAAGCTTGTGTAAAGCTTACCAATAGATATATGACAGACCGCTTCTTACCAGACAAGGCTATCGATGCCTTAGACGAAGCTGGATCTAGAGTGCATATTACCAATATTAATGTGCCTTCTACTATTTTGGACATAGAATCCAAATTAGAAGAAGTAAGAGAACTTAAAAATTCTGTCGTTAAAAAGCAGAAGTACGAAGAAGCTGCAAAGCTACGTGACGACGAAAAGAATTTAGAACGTGATCTTGCTACAGCTCAAGAAGCTTGGGAAAATGAGTCCAAATTACATCGCGAAACGGTTTCAGAAGAAAACGTTGCAGAAGTAGTTTCTATGATGACCGGAGTCCCTGTGAATCGCATCGCTCAAACCGAGAGCAATAAACTTGCCGCTCTGCCAGACAGAATAATGGGCAAAGTAATTGGGCAAGACGAAGCGGTGAAGAAGGTCGTAAAGGCTATTCAGCGTAATCGTGCTGGGTTAAAAGACCCAAACAAGCCTATTGGGAGTTTTATCTTTTTAGGCCAAACTGGTGTTGGTAAAACGCAATTGGCCAAAGTGTTGGCTAGAGAGCTTTTTGACTCAGATACCGCCTTGGTGCGTATTGACATGAGTGAGTATATGGAAAAATTTGCTGTATCCCGCTTGGTTGGTGCACCTCCTGGATATGTTGGATACGAAGAAGGTGGTCAACTCACAGAAAAAATTAGACGCAAACCTTATGCGGTTGTACTTTTAGACGAGATAGAAAAAGCACATCCAGATGTATTTAATATGCTGCTACAGGTGCTCGACGATGGGTATTTGACAGACTCTTTAGGTCGTAAGATTGATTTTAGAAACACGATCATTATAATGACTTCTAATATTGGGAGTAGAAGGCTTAAAGATTTTGGACAAGGTGTGGGGTTTGGTACTTCTGCAAAGAAAGATCAAGCAGATTCTCACGCAAAAAGTGTGATTGAGAACGCCTTAAAGAAAACCTTTGCTCCAGAATTTTTGAATCGTGTAGACGATGTGATGGTGTTTAATGCACTCGAAAAAGAGCATATACATAAAATCATAGACATTGAGCTAGACAAATTGCTCGCGCGCATTGCAGATATAGGCTATACCTTAACCCTTACCGATGCTGCCAAAGATTATATCGCAAACAAAGGGTTCGATAAGCAATACGGCGCAAGACCGCTCAAAAGGGCAATACAGAAATATGTTGAGGATGCTCTAGCAGAAGAAATCATCAATACTTCGCTACAAGAAGGCGATAGTATCACGATGGATTTAGATGCCAAGAAAGACGAACTCAAGATTAAAATCAAAAAACAAAAAAAGCCTACGAATTCGTAGGCTTTTGTCTTTATACTAATACCATCGCATGAGCAAATCTAAAAAACTCTGGCTAGGCATTTTTACTTTTTTGCCTACACTTTTTATTATAGGATATCTCGTTAGTTTTTTTGCCTTTTTTATGGGCATTAGCCAATCGGCATTCGAGCAATCAGAACCTGAAAGCCTTTTTGCCAGCTTTGGCGTTTTGTTTTTATTTTTGTTTTTAGCTATAATTACAGGGCTCGCAATGATGATTTATTATATCATACATGCGGCAAAAAACAAAGCCTTTACAGAGAACAACAGGTTAATTTGGATTTTGGTTTTGATTTTTGCGAGTGGCGTTGGAGCCATAGTGTATTTTTTCGTCAATATCTATCCTTTACCTACAGAAGAGAGCACAGACGTTTCTACCAATTTTGATGGATAAGACACAAATTAAATCCAGAATTCTAGAAGAAATCGAAGCTACTCAAGATTTGGTGGATAAATACAAAGTCCTTACCAAGCCCATCGCCCCAGAAAATGCAATTGGCAGAGTTTCTAGAATGGACGCGATCAACAATAAATCTGTGAACGAAGCCGCCTTGAGAAAGGCTCAAAATAAGCTCAATAATTTGCAAGTGGCATTGACTAAAATTGACGACTCAGATTTTGGACAATGTGTAAAATGTAGGAAAATGATTCCAATAGGTAGGATTTTACTGATGCCGCAGGCTATAACTTGTGTAAATTGTACGTCTTAACCGTAACTCAACTAATTCGATTCGTTGTAACTTCGTGTATAATTTTATCCCTATGGTTGCAGCACTAACGTTAGATTTTTGTGAAGTCTCCATTTATGACGACCATATCGTTGTGGTCGTTAACGAAGGCGAGTTGGTCACTCCAGACTCTAATAGCTATTTAAAAGAAATCGCGAGCCAATATTTTCCCAATAGGCTTTTTGGCTATATTTCGCTTAGAAAACATCAATATTCTGTAGACCCAAGCACCTATCTAGATACTTCAAAAATTGAAAACATCGTTGCCTTTGCAGTGGTTTCTCACGAAGGCATTGGAATCAATAATGTAGAAGTAGAAAAGCGCTTTTTTACCAAACCCTTTAAACATTTCTTAAAGCTAAGTGACGCAAGATCTTGGTTGCGAGAACTCACCTCTATTACGAGTTAAAGAGCTCTTCTGGTTCAATTTGCATTTGCTCGATAAAAAGCTTGGATGCATGAATATGCGGAGACATTATTTGATCTTCACTTACAAAAGGTACCACCTCTCTATATGAGGTTAGTAAGCTCTCAATAAAGCCTGACGAACGCTTAGGTTTTCTAAAGCTCAAAGCTTGTGAGGCAGTCATAAGTTCGATCCCGATTACCTTTTTTAAATTTTCACACACCTTGTAACATTTGGTTGCCCCATTGGCTCCCATGCTTACATGATCTTCTTGTCCATTAGATGAAACAATCGAATCGACAGAGGCTGGAGTAGCCAATTGTTTGTTTTGACTTACGATGCTTGCCGCGGTATACTGAGGAATCATAAAACCAGAATTCAATCCGGGGTCGCTTACCAAGAATGCAGGCAAGCCTCTTTGTCCAGAAACCAATTGAAAAGTACGACGCTCAGAAATATTGGCGAGTTCACTCAGCGCGATGGCCAAATAATCAAAAGCTAAAGCCAGCGGTTGACCGTGAAAGTTTCCGCCAGAAATAATAACATCTTTTCCTATAAAAATATTTGGGTTGTCTGTTACCGAATTTACTTCCGTAATAATTGTTTTTGCCACAAAGTCTAGCGTGTCTTTGCTAGCACCATGTACTTGAGGAATACATCTAAAAGAGTACGGGTCTTGTACGCTTTGCTTCTCTGTTACGGTAATTTCACTGCCCTCTAAAAATTCGACTATACGCTTTGCAGTATTGATCTGTCCTTTGTGGGGACGCACGATGTGCACCAATGGATCGTAAGGACTCATATTGCAATCAAAGGCGTCTATAGAAACCGCTCCTACGACATCTGCCATATATGACAGCTTGTACCCATCTAGTAAAAGCTTTACTCCATATGCGCTCATAAACTGAGTTCCGTTGAGCAGCGCCAAACCTTCTTTGGCTTGCAAATTCACGATCTCAATATTAAGCTTTTTAAGAACGCTAGCTGCCTCTTGTTTTTGGCCTTCATAATATACCTCTCCCATTCCAAGCAACGGTAGTGACATATGTGCCAAAGGAGCTAAATCACCCGAGGCACCTAAGCTTCCTTGAGTATACACCACAGGTATAATATTGTTATTGTATAAATCGACCAAGGTTTGAACCGTTTTAAAGGCAACCCCACTTTGACCAAAACTGAGCGACTGTATTTTTAATAAAAGCATTAAACGAACGATATCTTGAGGCACCTCATCACCTATTCCGCAGGCATGGGACATTACGAGGTTTTGCTGTAGTTGTCCAAGATTTTCCTTAGAGATTTTTACATTGCATAAACTCCCAAATCCTGTGTTGATTCCGTAGATGGGCGTATCGCTTTTGGCAATCTTCTCATGTAAGAACCGATACGAATTCTCGATATGTTTTGTTGCTTTCTCCCCTAGCTTTAAGGTATGGGGCACATAATATAATTCGTAAAGACTAAAAAGGTCAAGAGGGTTATCTCCAATTATGTATTGGGCGTTCATAGGTCGTATTCTGAATAGCTTCAAAAATACCAAATATTAGCAAACTTTTACACTAAACTTTTACGGCTGATTTGATTGGTTAAAAATTATATCATTACCTCCCTCTTAATTTAAGGTACAGACCATTTTACTGCTCTCCTTGAGCGTTTTCTTGTGGTGGTGGTTGGTCTGGTTCAAACAACTTAATAAATGCTGCTCCTATCGAATCAACAATGCTACTAGCGATTATTGCTTGATACCCTTCCTGATTTACCGCTAAATCGCCTGCGCTTCCGTGTAAGTACACCCCCATCGCAGCTGCCTGCCAAGGCTCGTACTTTTGAGCCAAAAAGCCCGCGATCATTCCTGAAAGCACATCGCCGCTGCCTGCAGTGGCCATACCTGGATTTCCAGATGCGTTTACAAATACAGTATCGTTAAATACCGTAAGTGTATGTGCTCCTTTAATAACGATAACACATTGGTGCGCTTTTGTAAAATCTTTGGCCAATTGCAGTTTATTAAAGTCGTCTGTCCAAGGCCCTAAAAGACCCTTTAACTCGCCCTCGTGCGGGGTGAGAATAGAACCTGCCGGAATAAGCTTCTGCATTTTTTTGTCACCTGCCAAAATATTGATCGCGTCTGCATCTAACACCACAGCTTGTTTTTGGTCTTTTAAGAAAGCCTTGAATCCGTCTGCAGTTTCTTTAGCAGTTCCCATGCCCATGCCAATCACATAGGTGAATTTGTCATCTGGTATAGGGAAGGTGTTTATTTGTTTGGCCGTTGTGTCTGTCAAGAGCATTGCCTCTGGCAAACTGGTTTGCAATACCTGATAACCACATTCAGGAACATAAGCTGTTGCGAGTCCTGCCCCTGTCTTAAGGGCCGCTTTTGCGGTAAGATGAATTGCGCCAATTTTACCATAACTGCCTCCAATTACCATACAGTGACCATAATCGCCTTTATAAGAAAACTTTTGACGAGGTGTATACCATTGCAGCAAATAACCTTTGGTTAGGTAATTTGCAATGGCTGGTGTTTCTTGCACATATTGAGCATCTAAGCCTATGTCGAGCGCTTCCCAAGTTTGAGTATATACGCCGGTCTGTGGCATAAAAAAGCTCAGCTTGGGGAACTGAAAAGTAAGCGTATGATTAGCCCTCACAATAGCTTCTGGATCTTCTATAGCCATATTGGCGTATAGACCGCTAGGCGTATCAATAGCCAAAATGAACGCTCCAGCCGTATTCATATGGACTATGAGTCCTTTTACCCAACCATCCATGCAGCGGTTAAGACCAATTCCGAAGATGGCATCTACCACCACATCATCTCTATGAATTTCTGGAAAATCTTCTTCTGACTTTATCAGGGTAGGCCAATTTTTAGTGACGTTTTTGATTCGGTCATAATTGGTTAAAAAGTTTTTGCTGCGCTTGTCACTACAATTCACAACATAGGTATGCACATTATAACCACTTTCTATAAGCATTCTGCCCAAAACCAAACCATCGCCTCCGTTGTTGCCTATTCCGCAAAAGATTCTAACGGGTACTTGCGCGCCTTGCATTCTGCTGTGCAGCCAATTATACACTTGCTCTCCTGCCCGCTCCATGAGCAAAGTAGGAGCTAATTGTTGTCTTTTAATCGTTGCTTTGTCTGCCGCATAAAGCTGCTGAGCCGAAAATATTTTCATCAGATATTTTTAAACGCTAAAGGTAGTATTTTAGTCCCGTAATTTGAATTGCAATTTTTCTGAATAATTTAGCAGATCTCAGTCAATAAAGCGCCAGTATATTTTTACATTTGTACACCAATCCTTATTACTAGAAAATAATGAAAGACACTGCTTTAACCGCCACACATGTTGCACTTGGTGCCAAAATGGTTCCATTTGCCGGATACAATATGCCTGTTTCTTACGAAGGTGTTTCTGCCGAACACCAAACTGTTAGAGACGCCGTAGGAGTTTTTGACGTTTCGCATATGGGCGAGTTTTTAATCACAGGACCTAATGCCTTAGACCTGATTCAAAAAGTAACTTCTAACGATGCCTCCAAACTTACCGATGGTAAAGCACAATACAGCTGTTTTCCTAACGCCACTGGCGGAATCGTAGACGATTTAATCGTTTATCGATTGGAACAAGAAAAATGGTTATTGGTTGTAAACGCATCTAACATTCAAAAAGATTGGGATTGGATAAGCTCGCACAATACCATGGGAGCAGAAATGAAAGACCTCTCAGAAGACTATTCATTGCTTGCCATTCAAGGGCCTAAAGCTGTAGAAGCCATGCAGTCACTTAGCTCTGTTGACTTAAGTGAAATCGCTTTTTACAATTTTGTGGTAGGTGATTTTGCCGGCATCGAACACGCGATAATTTCTGCAACAGGTTATACAGGTAGCGGAGGTTTTGAGATCTACTGTAAAAACAGCGAGGTAAAACAAGTCTGGGACAAAGTACTTGAAGCTGGCCAAGCTCATGGCATTAAACCCATAGGACTTGCGGCAAGAGACACCCTACGCCTCGAGATGGGATATTGCCTTTACGGCAACGACATCACAGACGAAACCTCTCCTATTGAGGCAGGTTTGGGGTGGATTACCAAGTTCACCAAGGACTTTATTAACAGTGAAGAACTTCAAAAAGAAAAAGAAAGAACACCTGAGCGCAAGCTTGTGGCTTTCCAACTAGACGAAAGAGGCATCCCAAGACAGGGATACGATATCGTAGATTCTAGCGGAAAGGCAATTGGCGAAGTTACCAGCGGTACCATGTCTCCGAGTTTAAATAAAGGAATTGGTATGGGATACGTGCCAAAAGTGTTTTCTAAAGTTGGCACACCACTTTTGATTCAAATTAGAAAAAACGCCGTGCCCGCAACCGTGGTAAAACTACCATTCTATAAAGGCTAACTGTGAACAAAATCCTGATTTTAGGAGCTAGTGGTTTTATAGGCAGCGCCCTTTATAAAGAGCTTACCCCTTATTTTGACGTCTATGGAACCTACCATACGGCAACTCCAGATTTAGCACAGAATCAGGTCATGTATTCGTATGATGTTACCGATGACTCGCTACTGGTTTTACTGCAAAAAGTACAACCCAATCATGTCGTTGTCTCCTTGCGAGGTCACTTTCCAGATCAATTAAAAGCCTTGAGTGAGTTATGTACCTATGCTCAAAAAAACAACACCAGAATTTATTATTTGTCTAGCGTAAATGTCTTTGACGGCACTTCTAAATACGCATCCTACGAAGAAGATCCCCTACTTGCCCAAAGTTTATATGGCAAATTTAAAGTTGCTGCAGAAAAACTACTCCATTCTAGACTTCCCAAACAACAATACGCAATTTTAAGATTGCCCATGGTGATTGGAGTTAACGCTCCTCGCATTAGACAACTCAAAAATGCGGCAAAGCAAAGAGCTTCGTACGAAGTATATCCAAACCTGATTATTAGTTGTACCACAGAAGACAGAATCGCCAGGCAAGTTCATTATATAGTGAATCAAGAACTTTCTGGAATATTTCATTTATGCAGTAAAGATGTGATTCATCACAGCGACTTGTTCGAAGAAATCGCCCAAAAGCTAGGTTTGACTCAAATCGTATTTAAAACCATTTATGAGAGTAATGAGAATGCGTATCTAGCGATTTTACCTACCAAAGGAAAGCTGCCGAAACAATTTAATTGTAAGGTGCAGCAAATCATTCAAGAGGTAACGCTTAAAGAAGAAATCGTAACTTTAAAAGAAAACCTAGACTCATGATTGCACTCACAGCTTCGCAGATTGAAACGAAATTACCCGAGCTATCGGGTTGGACGTTTACAGACGGCGTTTTGAGCAAAACTGTTACCGTTAAAGACTTTAGAGAGGCTTTTACACTTATGACTCGTATTGCATTTGAAGTAGAACAAATGAACCATCACCCCTCATGGACCAATACCTATAATACGATTCAATTCAAATTGAGCACACACGAATGCGAAGGTGTGAGCGAAAAAGACTTTGCGTTAGCCAATATCATCGATACTATTATCAAGAACACTTTTTAGAATCACTCAAATTTTTATTTTTGTAGCAAATTAAATGTATGGGAAGAGCCTTCGAATTTAGAAAAGCAAGAAAAATGAAGCGTTGGTCTGCAATGTCCAAAGCTTTTACGCGTATTGGTAAGGATATTGTAATGGCGGTAAAAGAAGGTGGGCCAGATCCAGACAGCAATTCTAAACTTAGAGCGGTAATTCAGAATGCCAAAGCCGTTAACATGCCTAAAGATAATATCGAAAGGGCTATTAAACGCGCATCAGATAAGAATTTAGGCGATTTTAAAGAAGTGCTTTTCGAAGGCTATGCGCCTCATGGTATCGCCATATTGGTAGAAACTGCGACAGATAATAACACACGTACCGTCGCTAATGTACGCTCGTACTTTAATAAATGTGATGGTAACCTAGGCACTTCGGGTTCTGTGGTTTTTATGTTCGATCACACTTGCAATTTTAGAATTAACCCAGAAGGAATAGACTTAGAAGAATTAGAGCTAGAGTTTATCGATTATGGTGTAGAAGAAGTTTTCGAAGACGAAGATGGAATACTAATCTATGCTCCTTTTGAGAGCTTTGGATCTATTCAAGCTGCCTTAGAAGAAAAGCAAACAGAAATCCTTTCGTCTGGATTTGAGAGAATTCCGCAGGTGACCAAAGAACTTACCACCGATCAAATTGCAGATGTAGAAAAACTCCTAGAAAAAATAGAAGAGGACGATGATGTTCAGAATGTTTATCATAATATGAAAGAACAAGACTAACAAGCGTTAACCCTCGTATTTAAAGGAAACAGTGTCATGCAACACTGTTTTTTTTATGCTCCTAACTGGCTAATTATCAGTTGTTTTTTTGATTACACATTGTTTTTTGTAACTTCGTTTTCAGGTTAACACACTTTATGAAGCTAATCAACACTTTCCTCTTAATGGCGCTTGTTTTGACAAGTTGCCAAAAAGAAGCATTTCTAGAAGAAAGAGGCCAGCAACAGAATGGCGATGTTGCTGTGAGCGTCGACGCTTCGGAAGAAGAGATCTTCGAAGATGTAAGTAACCAGTCCCCTCGTCCTAGCCTGGACAACAGTACACAAGGAATCTATCATGGAATTTTTGGCACTTACGACCTAAGCGCTCATGGTGAGATTATCATAAATGTAGGTAATGACGGCAATTACGCTGCGGCCCTACACCTAGTAACTGGTGAAAAATTATTGTTTGAAGCTACCAACAGATTAGTAAGCGATTTAAAGTTTGCAAGCGATAGAGGCTCCTTCACACTAGACGTTTCTGACATAGAAAACCCAGTTGCTTCTCTTGTACAATTAGACGATACAGAAGGCTATGTGGTAGTTTACAAAGAAAAGAGCTCTAGAAGATTGAGTATTGCCTTAGGAAGATACATCGATCGCGGTGACGCTAGTTTTAAAGGCAATTGGGATCTTATCTCTTTTGGAATTCCTGAGTTTAACTTTCCTGGTGCGCTTCGAGTGCAAGAGGTTATCTTGTCTAATGGCATGTCGCTGTATTACGATACTACACCTAACATCTTAGAGCCATTTGATGGCTGCTTTGGCCTTTCTGTAAATGGCCCCTATATGGCCGAACTGTCACAGAATCTAAGAATTTTAGAGGGCAAACTACAAACCTCTTTTATTAACGGGACTCGCTGCAGATGGAGTTTGGCCGTTACGCAAAACAACTTTGACTTTGAATATCTCGATACTAGATGCGAACCTACAACAACAGCGGGAAGCTGGGCTTGGAATGGTCGCGAAGGATTTATTGAGATTCAAGCATTGCGTTATCACTAGTATAAAAAGCTAATTTTTACGAATCAAATCTATACTCCCATGAAGTACCTATTAATTATTTGCACGGGCTTATTGGTTTTAAGCTGCAACACAGACACACCCGACCAAGAAATCAACCCTACAACGGTAGCAGATCTATTTTTACAAAAAACCACTCCTAACTTAGACCAGAAATTAAAAGGACTTTACGATGGAGTCATAGGTACCTTTGACCAAAGTATACACGGAGAGATTGTTGTGAGCATTTATAACGATGGTTATTTAACCGCGGGAGCCAAATTACTCGATGGTAGCAAATTACGCTTTGAAGGAGCGCAAATTGGCGAGAACAACTATCGCTTTAAAAACGAGATGGGTAGCTTTGAGGTTCAGATTACAGAAGAGCGCGAAATCAAGGCCTATAATGTAAACTTCAATGACCAAGACGGTTTTGTTTCTGTTTTTAAAAACACACGTGGCGTTGGCACTGTTTTAGCTTTTGGAACATATGTAGACTCGCTTGACCCATCTTTTTCTGGTGTATTCGATATGCTAAGTATTGATGGCGAAATAGACCCTGCCGTACCTCCTTTTGGACTAGCCTTTAGAATACAAGATGTATTCGTTTCTCATATAGGTGGACAAACTTCGTTAGATGCCGATGCATTTAATTACGAACCTTTTACACAATGTGTTTTTACGACACTTCCTATGACGATGCGCTGGTCTTCAGGCGATATTTCAGTATTAGAGGCCCTGAACCAATCCTCAAGTTTTTTTGGGTATGATGCTTCTTGGGGTCTTTTTTATGGTAATAACTCCGGGGCAATAACATATTACGATAATACTTGTACAGTGGCGACATCTGGGTCTTGGTCCTGGAACGGTCGCTCAGGTAGTATATCGATAATTATGGTTAATTAAAAAGTATTGACTCATAAAAAAACCGCCTTGAAGGCGTTTTTTTTGTTTAAGTGTTTTCTGGTTTCTTTCCCACTACCCCTTCGTAAAACTTACGCAACTCTAAAGTGTCTGCATCAATATTTCCCGTAGTGTAAAAAGGAGCACCAACCTTTACAGTTTTGGTACTGTAGTCAAAAGCAACAGTGATAATAGGAACATTTGCGGCTTGTGCGATATAATAGTAACCCGTTTTCCAGGTTTCCACCTTTTTACGGGTTCCCTCTGGAGCCAAGGCCATTCTAAATTCTTCTTTCTCGTTAAAAATTTGGGCGATAGCTTCTACTTTGTTTTGACTAGAAGTACGGTCTAATGGAGTGCCACCCATCCATCGAAAGTAAGCTCCAAAAGGCCATTTAAAGAGTTCTTTTTTTGCAACAAAATTAATCTCTGTCTTTAAGATACGACGTGCATACACCCCTACGGGAAAGTCGTGCCAGCTGGTATGCGGTACGACTATCACTACACTCTTTTTAATGGCTGGGTCGAAGCTGCCTTCGATAGTCCAGCCCATAAGTTTGGTGAATATAAATTTGGTGAGTCCCACAGTTACATTTTTCTGTAAAGTGCGCGCAATTTCTCTCGGGTCATAATAGTTGCCCAATCTTTACCTAAGGCGTTTTCCCAAAGCGGCTCTAGACTAAGTGCAATGTCTATCATTGTATTAATTTGTGCCTCGGTCAAATCGGCACAAATTCCTGTTGGCAAATCGATATCGTGCTTTTGCACCATTTCTTTAAAGAGTTTTACCCCTTCTGGGTAGTATTCTTCTAGGTGATCGAACACGATACAATTGCCAATGCCATGTTTGGTGCCTAACACATAACCCAAGCCGTAGCTCATGGCATGCGCCACCCCTACTTGAGAGTACGCGATACTCATTCCGCCATGCCAAGAGGCCATCATAAGTTTGGCTCTAGATTCGGCCTCGTCTATATCGTCACTTAAAAATATTTCTTCACAGAGGTCGTAGGCTTTTTCGCCATAGCTCTGACTAAAGGCATTTAAAAAGGTGCCATCTAGCGATTCCACGCAGTGGATAAAACAATCCATACCTGTATAGAACCATTGATTTTTAGGGACGCCTTGTGTTAAATCTGGATCTAAAATCACCTGGTCAAAGGGCGTATAATCACTGTTTATACCAAGCTTCTTTTCTGGACCCGTCAATACACAGGTTCGGGATACCTCTGCCCCTGTCCCAGAAATGGTAGGGATCCCGACGTGATATACACTCTTGCGTTTTACCAAATCCCATCCCTGGTATTTGTCTGCGGTGCCTTTATTGGTAAGCATAATAGAAACCGCTTTGGCCAAATCTAAAATAGACCCGCCACCAATGCCAATAATCCCAGAAGGGACCTGAGTGTATTCGGCTTTAATTTTGGCAACGATTTTGTCTACCTGAGAAGTTTTGGGCTCCTCTTGGGTTGACACAAATTCTAAGGCATCGTTAAACTTAATCGGAATGCGATCTACTAGGTTTTTATTGTCTTCGAAAACATCGTCTACCAAAAAGATAAATGGTGCTCTGTCTTTACGTTGCTCTTCTAAGATTTGATCTAACTGATCAAAACTCCCAGCCCCAAAAACAACTTTGGGAACCATAGGGAAGTTGCGATATTTATTGTTAATGGTGGTTTCTTCTTTCTTTTCCATAAGTCGCTTGGCGCGTGCTAAATCTTCTGGGGTGTCTATTTCTATACCTTGAGTGTTAGAAACAGCCATTTTTATATTATGTCCATATTCTAAGTAACGAATACATTCTATTTTTTCTGCTGCTTCTAACTTGCGCATTGGGAGTTTATAAAAATCCATAAGTGCCGCTTTTCTAAAAGCATAAATCCCTTTGTGCTTAAAATACTGCACCGCCGTATTTTTATCTCTTGGATACGGAATTGGAGAGCGAGAAAAATACAAGGCAAAATTATCCTTGTCCACAATTACTTTTACACAATTAGGATCGCTTATCTCTTTCCAATCGTTAATTTGCGTCATTAACGAAGCCAAGTCAATTTTATGAGCATCGTCGCCATAAAACACATCTAAAACCTCTTGCAGTCCGTCTTTGGTGGTAAAGGGTTCGTCTCCCTGAACGTTTACAACGATGTCTACGTCCATATCTTCTACGGCTTCTGCAATACGATCGCTGCCGCAGTCATGCTCCTTCTTGCTCATGATGGCGTCGCCACCATTGTTGCTAATTTCGTCGTAAATAATTTTGCTATCGGTGACTACATATACCGCCTCAAACAGTCCTGTGTTAACCGCTGCCTCGTAAGTGCGTAGGATCACAGTTTTGCCTCCTAAATCTTGCATTAACTTACCAGGAAATCTAGAGGCGCCATATCTGGCAGGTATCATGGCAATTATTCTAAGTGGATTTTCCAACAGTGAAGATTCGTTCTGGTTATGGTTCAAAAATACAATAATCTGGGCGTATTGTACAATTTAGTCTTCAAGAAAAAAAGAAGACGAAAAGCCCATTAAATAAACCTTTTCTGTCGCTCGCGTCACCGCTGTGTACAACCACCTCATATACTCTTTGTCGGGACCTTCGGGCAAATAAGGTTGCTCGATAAAAACGGTCTTCCACTGCCCTCCCTGCGACTTATGACAGGTAATGGCATACGAGAACTTAATCTGCAAGGCATTAAAGTATTTGTTGTTTTTTATGGACAGAAACTTTTTATAATTAGAAGGTTCGTCCTGGTAATCTTCTTTTACGGCCTCATACAATCGATTGCTTTCGTCATAAGTAAGCGAAGGTGTATTGGTAGTGAGCGTATCCAATATTAAAACCGTTTCGAAAGGTTTTATGTCTGGGTAATCGACCATCCTAATTTTAACGGTGGCGAAATTAAAACCGTACAATTCAGAAATTGCAAAAATCTCTAAAACCTCTATGATATCTCCGTTCGCAATAAAGCCGGCCTCACTGTCGGGCTTAAGCCAGAAGTAATTGTTTTTTACGACCATCAAAAAATCGCCAGCTTCTAATTGGTTCTCTCTAAATAAAATGCGATTTCTGATCTGTTCGTTAAACAGGTTGGCCCGTTTATTAGATCGTACAATAATTACAGATTCTTCGTTGCCGTGTTGTGAATAAGAATCGTTTAGTGCATCCATGATTTCTTGACCATCTGTGGGTCTAATCATATCGGGCAGGCCGTGTATGTTAAATTTAAAGTCGTCATAGACCTGAGCATCTATACGTTCTCTTATTTGCGTGGCGTTGAGTAAAATTCCGCTTTGTTTATCTTGGCGCACCACCTCGTCTAAAGAGATGGTAGTGACTTCTTTATAAAACTGATTGGCCAACAAGTGCTCGTCTAATGCTGGGCTAATCGATAGTTTAACGGGTGGCAGCTGTGCGGTATCACCAATTAGGATAAGTCTGCACCCATAGCCGCTATAAACGAATTGGATAAGATCTTCTAAAAGCGAACCGCTTTCTTTTGCATTCACCGACTCGTTGATGTCTGGAATCATCGAGGCTTCGTCTACAATAAAGATGGTGTTTTTATGCTTGTTTGGGAGTTTTACAAACACTACCCCCGCCCCTTTCTTTTTTCTGGGCGTGTATATCTTACGATGAATTGTGTGAGCCTGACGTTTGGAATAATTTCCTAAAACTTTGGCTGCACGTCCTGTAGGAGCTAATAAATAAGACGATTTTTTAACCTTCCATAAATTAGAAACCAAGGTCGCCATTATAGATGTTTTACCGGTTCCGGCATACCCCTTTAGTAAAAAAAGTTGATCGGGACCCGAATGCGTTACAAAATTAGCTAGCATTTGTAAAGCAATATCTTGTTTGGCCGTAGGTGTAAAGTCGAATCCCTGTTTAAGAATTTGATAAAATTCTTCTTGCTCCATAAGCCTTATTGGTTTGATTCAAAACTACATGAATTTTATAGTATATTACTTTTACGAACCAAAAAAAATTGTAGATTTGCGTTATACCTAATAAGTTAACGCAAAACTTTTTTACATAATGAAACTCGTAATTCAATTAGTACTTTGGGCTATTATTATTTTGTTGGGGTACCTCTTATTTAACTCCATCTACGGTCCTATCCAATTTAACAAAGTGAAGGAAGCTCGATATGCCAAAGTCATTGAAAATTTAAAAGATATTCGTGCCGCACAATTAGCGCATCAAGAAGTGACCGGTAAATTTGCTAATGATTTTCCTGGTTTGGTTTCATTTATCGATACAGCGCAATTCGCGATTACACAACGTAGAGATACTAGTTATGCAGATGTAGAGAAAAACAAAGCCTTTGGTTTAACAGAAGGTTACTTTATTAACGAAACACTTATCGATACTCTTGATTTTAAAGCGGTAAAAGATTCGTTATTCCCAAGCTCAGACAGATATAAAACAATGATGAACATTCCTGTAGAGGGAGTGACAGAACAGTTCGAAATGCAAGCTGGAACCATCGAGAAAAATGACCTGAAGCTAGCAGTGTTCGAAGCCAAAGTAGCCAAGCAAGTTATCTTACACGATAGAGATCAAGACCTTGTAGCTCAAGAGAAACAAGTGGTTTCTGTAGATCAGGTAAACGGCGCCTTTATTACTGTAGGCTCGATGTCTGAGGTAAATACCAACGGAAACTGGCCTAAAAATTATGACACTCTCAAGGACAATTAATAGTTCTAAAGACGTAAACTCAAATAAACGATTGTCCGTTCAGGTAAGCTTGACCGGACTTTCTTTTTTATTAGAAACCTCTCAAGAGCCTAGCATTTATAAGGCTGTATCCTTCGATTCTCAGTTAAATCCTGCGCAGGTCTTACAGGAGATTTTATCTTATTTTAAAAACGAATCCTTTTTACAAACAGCTGTAAAAGATGTTCGCATTGTGTATCATAACAAAGAGTTCGCATTGGTTCCCAATAAGGTATTTGACGCTAATAATCTAGCCGAATATCTTAAGTACAACGCACGATTATTAGCCAACGACTTTCTAGATTATGACCAAATTGATTCCTTTGGAATTACCAACGTTTATGTGCCCTATACCAACGTGAACAATTTCTTTTTTGACACCTACGGCGACTTTATTTTTGAACATAGCATATCGGTCTATCTAAAAGCAACCCAGCAAATCATTGACCAAACGGCACAGGCTCAGGTGTTTTTAGAAAAACAAGAAGACGACTTTATCCTTGCAGCTTATAGTAAAGGGCAATTGCAATTGGCAAATGTTTTCCCGCATAGCTGTAAAGAAGATCTTTTGTATTATTTGCTTTTCTCTTTAGAACAACTAGCGTTTGATCCAGACTCACTATTACTTCATATCACGGGTGGCATACAACCTAACGATGCGTATTACGACTTAATATATACCTACATTCGTTATGTAAACTTTACCCAAGAGCAAGAAGACAGCGCTGGATACCTGCTTAAAAACTGTTGGCTGTAATGCGCATTATCTCTGGCTCACATAAAGGAAGACGCCTGATTGCGCCTAAAAACTTACCCGTAAGACCAACTACAGATTTTGCCAAAGAATCTTTGTTTAATATACTTAACAATCAATACGACTTCGATAATCTTATCGTCTTAGACCTTTTTGCAGGTACCGGAAACATCTCCTTTGAGTTTTCGTCAAGAGGGGCCATCGCTGTTACAAGCGTAGATGCTCATAAAAACTGCTGTTTGTTTATAGATAAAATTGCAACAGAGTTAGATTTTCCTATCAACACCATCAAAAGTGATGTATTTGCTTTTTTAAAACGGCATAAAGGTAAATACGATATCATTTTTGCAGATCCTCCTTATGATTTTAGTAATACGCAATTCGAACAAATAGTGAGCAGTTGTTTTGACAGTGATCTTTTAAAGGATCAGGCGGCTCTAATCGTAGAACATTCTAAGCACACAGATTTAACCACTTTGAATCATTATAATGAAAGCCGCCGCTATGGAAGCAGCAGCTTTAGCTTCTTTAAAAAATAGCAGACCTATAAGCCGGATTCTGTCCTAGAATTACTTCTAGGCCTTATCATTTATCTGGACGACTTGTTACCAAGCCGCTCTAACTGCCTACCCTCCTGCATCGAGCGAGCTACCCTAAGCGCAGGTTTACATGGCATTGCACCGTATAGAGTTTACCTGATTTCACTACAGCATTACCTGTACATTCTTTCTGTTGCACTTGTCCTCCCGAGTATTGCTACACGGTGACGGCCGTTAGCCGCTATACTGCTCTATGGTGTCCGGACTTTCCTCCGCGAAGTGTACAAGTACAACTTCGCCGCGATAAGGCGGTCTGCTTTGGCAAAAGTAGCTTTTTATCTAAAAAATGTTAATAAAATTTATGATTTAATCCCTGCCTAGCTACATTAATACTAGTACACTTTTTATCTTTGTTTTTAATGGAACACTTTATTGTATCGGCCAGAAAATACAGACCCACTACCTTCGAAAGCGTAGTTGGGCAACAGGCTATCACCAATACTTTAGAGAACGCCATTGCCAACAATCATTTGGCACAAGCCCTGCTCTTTACTGGGCCTCGTGGAGTAGGTAAAACCACCTGCGCCAGAATATTAGCTAAACGCATCAATTCAGACGAAAACACTAGCAAAGACGAAGATTTTGCTTTTAATATTTTTGAACTAGACGCGGCTTCAAACAATTCTGTAGACGACATTCGTAATCTTATTGACCAAGTACGCATTCCACCGCAGGTAGGTAAATTTAAAGTGTATATCATTGACGAGGTACATATGCTCTCTGCAGCAGCCTTTAATGCGTTTTTAAAAACCTTAGAAGAGCCGCCAAAACATGCGATCTTTATTTTGGCAACCACAGAAAAACACAAGATTATTCCAACGATTTTGTCGCGCTGCCAGATTTTTGATTTTAGAAGAATCACCGTTGGCGACATTAAAAATCATTTGGCACATGTAGCCAAACAAGAAGGCATCACGGCAGACGAGAATGGTCTGCATATAATTGCTCAAAAAGCAGATGGAGCTCTACGAGACGCCCTCTCTATTTTTGATAGAGTGGTAAGTTTTTCTGGGGCTAACCTAACGAGAGAAGCAGTTACTCAAAATTTGAATGTATTAGATTACACTACCTATTTTGAGATTACAGACCTGATTCTTAAAGGAGAAATTCCTGGTTTGTTGGTGCGCTATAACGATATATTATCGCAAGGTTTTGATGGACATCATTTTATCGCTGGGCTTGCTTCTCATTTTAGAGATATTTTGGTGTGTCATAATACAGAGACTATAAACCTACTCGAGGTTGGTGAGCAAATCAAAGAACAATACTTACAACAGTCCAAAAAGGCTTCTAAGGCGTTTTTAATCAACGCTATCGAACTGGCGAATAGCTGTGATTTGAAATATAAAACCAGCAGAAACCAACGACTTCTGGTCGAATTATGCCTCATGCAACTTGCCTCCATCACTGCCGATGGAGAAAAAAAAAATAACGAGCGCTACTTAATTCCTGCCTCGCATTTTAAAAATCAATCACCTCCAGAGCGCGTAGACATTCCTGTTGTTGCACCTGCAGCGATCAAAGCACCGGCCAAAGAAGTTCTGGCAGAAAAAGAGCCTGAAAAAATTGAGCCTCCCATTCAAGAAGAAATTAAAACGGCCACACCAGAGCAAACAATTGAATCGGAACCGCTCACAAGTCAGCCAGCTTCTACAGAAGAATTGGAGCAAAAAAAGATTGCCATCGCCAAGCGCAACGCCCAAAGGGTTTCTGGGTTGTCGCTTAAAAGTATTCAGCAAAAGCAGGCGCTTAAGCGCGAATTAGCCGCAAAATCTGTCACGCATGAAGAGTTACCCACAGAAGATTTCACTCAAAACGATTTTGTAACTTCTTGGAAGCATTACACACAAAAAATGGCAGATAATGGCAAGTACAATCTAGTGTCCCACTTGACCATGGCAACTCCAAAAGTGGATGGCAATATTGTGCATTTAGAATATCCAAACAGCACGATTAAAGTAGAAGTAGAATCTGCTCAATACGAACTTTTAAAATTCTTACGCAGCGATTTAAACAACCATGAGATTCAACTGGATATTACAGTCAACGAGGCAGCGCAGAAAAAGTATGTCTACACCGCCCAAGAGAAGTTCGAAAAACTCAAGGAGATGAATCCAATAATCGACAAGTTGCGCAAGGATTTTGATTTAGACGTTTAAACGCTTACCATGCTAGGATTAAAATTACCTACAGACCCTCGTTGGGTTAATATAGTCGAAAAAAACATAGACGAGATCTTAACAGATCACGCTTGGTGTGAGCAAAAGGCTGCCTCAACGGCCATTTCTATCATTATTGGCTATAACGAATATCCAGAACTCATAGAAGAGATGTCGCTGCTAGCGCAAGAAGAAATGAGTCACTTTAAGATGGTTTTAGATCGCATGAAAGAACGCGGTTTTTCTTTAGGTAGAGAGCGCAAAGACGAGTACGTGATTAAATTGTTAACCTTTTTCCCTAAAGGCGGGAGCCGAATCGACCAGTTGGTGCATCGCTTGCTAACTGCGGCACTCATCGAAGCGAGAAGTTGCGAACGCTTTAGACTGTTAAGCGAACAATTAGAAGATAAAAAGCTGGCCGATTTTTATCGCAAGCTTATGATTAGTGAAGCGAATCACTATACCCTGTTTTTAAATTTTGCTAGAGAATACGGCGACCGAAAAGCGGTAGATAAAAAATGGCAAGAGCTCCTAGAATTTGAGGCTCAGATTATGAAAGACTTAGGGACATCAGAAGCTATACACGGCTAGTTTACTTCTATTTCCTTGGCTTTTACTTCTTGGTAGAGTGTCTTTACAATCCCGTCAGACAGACCAATTTTAGGCACGAATACATAATCTGCTTTTGCCCACTTCATCGCAGACAAATAAATTTTAAGCGCAGGTAGAATCACATCGGCCCGGTCTTGATTCATTCCAAGACGCAAGATGCGCTCCTCGTAACTAAACTTTTGTAAAAACTTATAGTGATTGGCCAAATACCAATACGTTAGTGGTTTTCCAATTTTGATATTCGCATCTTTATAAATACTGTTGATGTTTCCGCCAGAACCAATTAATAGCACTTCTTCGTAGGCCGCTGTTTCGTCTTTGATCCAGCGTTTTACTTCGTTCCATGTATTTTCTTTGGCGTTGTCCTTTAATACACGAACGGTACCTAATTTGAACGATCGAGAGCTAACTGGTTCGCCATGAGCAAAAATGGTAAACTCAGTACTACCTCCACCTACATCTACATACAAATACACCTTAGAATCTTCTATAAACGTGTGTAAGTCTGTAGCCGCAATAATCGATGCTTCCTCTTTTCCGTCAATGATATGAATATGAATTCCCGTTTTGTCGCTAATCATTTTTGCGACTTCGTTGCCATTGTTAGCCTCTCGCATGGCAGAAGTAGCGCAGGCTCTATAGGCCTTAATGTTGTGCACACCCATTAACAATTTAAAAGCCTGCATGCTTTCTAACATGCGCTCAATATTTTGATCAGAGATTTTTTCTTCTTTAAAAACATCGGCTCCAAGTCGAATAGGAACTCGTACTAAGGATGTTTTTTTAAACGACGGCACCCCATCGTCACCTAAAGTTACCGTACTAATTAACAGTCGAATCGCATTAGATCCGATGTCGATTGCACCATATTTTTCTATCTGTATCAAGGCCTAGGCGTCTAATTTTGATTTATAATAGTCGTACATTTTAAACTGAGATCGAAACGGCGAGGCATCGCTTTTTCTGTATGCGTTATCCTGATGGATAGATATCACTCTCGCTTTCACATTGTCTTTCCAGCTAATTTCGAAGGTATCTAGGAGTTCGTCCTTTATACTTTGATCGTAAATTGGGCAGCTAATTTCTACACGGTTGTCTAAATTCCTTCCCATAAAATCGGCAGAAGAAATATAAATTTTTGAATCTCCGGCATTGTCAAAAATAAACAACCTTGGGTGTTCTAAAAATTTATCGACTATGCTTATCACTTCAATGTTTTCGCTCATTCCAACCACGCCAGGAATCAAACAACAAATTCCTCTGGCGATCAACTGTATTTTTACACCCGCGTTGCTGGCCTCGTATAATTTGTCGATCAAAGGATAGTCAGAAAAATTATTGAGCTTTATTTTAATACCGCTGCTTTTGCCCTCTTTATGATTGTTTATCTCTGCATCAATCAGACTATAAAGCACATCCCGAGTATAATGTGGCGAGACGATTAAATGTTCGTATTTTTTTACTTTATAATTGACTTCAAAAAATTCGAATACCTTATTTACCTCTTTTAAAATTGCCTGGTCTGCCGTAAAGAGTGTGTAATCTGTATAGATTTTTGCAGTAGACTCATTAAAGTTACCAGTACTAATAAAACCATATCGTTTTACTTTCTTTTTGCCACGACGCTCAATAACACAGGCTTTACAATGCACCTTTAAGCCTGTTACTCCAAAGATTAAGTTTACACCCTCTGTTTGCATTTGTTCTGCATATCGAATATTGGCTGCCTCGTCAAAACGCGCCTGAAGCTCAATTTGAACCGTAACTTTTTTACCATTTTTTGCGGCATTGATAAGCGAACTCGCTATGTGCGACACTTCTGCCAGACGATAAATCGTGATTTTGATTGACTCCACCCTAGGGTCGAGCGCGGCCTCTCGTAAAAACTTCACTACATAAGAATAACTCTGGTAGGGCGCATACAGCAAATAGTCCTTTAGTTCTACGGCATCCAGTAAACTACCAGAAAGCGTTAGCCCTTTAATAGGCAATGCATCGATCTTTGCGTATTGCAAATCGCTTCTTCCAAGGCTTGGAAACTTCATATAATCACGTCTGTTGTGATAACGCCCTCCTGGAATGATACTATCGTTATTATCGATTCCCATCTTTAGCTTTAAAAAGTCAAGGGTTGTTGGGTCTATGTTTTTATCGTAGACAAACCGCACAGGATCACCCGAACTGCGCTCCTTCACGCTCTTAGAAATTTTGGCGATAAAACTTTTGCTTAGATCTGAATCGATATCGAGTTCGGCATCACGAGTAATTTTAATCATATGTGCCGATATCTCCTTGTACTTAAACAAACTAAAAATTGACTTGAGATTGTGCCTAATCAAGTCGTCCAGAATAATAATAAACTGCTTTCCATCTTGCTCGGGTAGAATCACAAAACGATCTACAGTACTAGGAATCTCGACCAAAGCATAATTGATTCGATCTTCTAATTTTTGCTCTTCCGGACTCATCGTTAGCTTAATTACCAAATAGGCAGCACTATCTGCCAAACTCGGGAATTCATCTAACTCACTTATCATAATGGTAACAAGCGCTGGGCTTACTTTATGCAAAAAGTAATCTTCTATAAATTGGCTTTGCTCCTCATTTACTTGAGTTTCGTTTATGATAAAGATATTCTCTTTTTCGAGCTCCGAATTTATAGACTGTAAGATTTGCAAACTTTTTGCCTGATGCTCGATTACAATGCTTGTAATCTCATCTAAAAGGTCTTTTGCTCTAACACCACCCAAAGCGCTTTTACCACCTTTACCCGCTTCTACAATGCGTTTTATAGTGGCATAACGCACCTTAAAAAACTCGTCTAGGTTGTTTGAGAAGATTCCTAAAAAGCGGATTCGCTCTATGAGCGGAACCGTAACGTCTGCCGCTTCTTGTAACACGCGTTCGTTAAATTGCAACCAACTTATTTCGCGGTTGATGTATCTAGGATGAGTCTCTGTCATGAACGTATCTCTTTAGGAAATAAAACATGCTTGGTATTCCCTTGAGCGATTTCTTTCCAGGAAGTAACGTTAAAATCTATATGAACAAATCCGCAGGTAGGCAGATTATCTAAATATTGAGTGCCCAGCATATTGGCAAGTGAGGTAAAGGCATGATTATGCCCAAAAATCATCAAATGATCGATGCTGTCGTCACATTCCTTGACAGTAGACAGTACTTGATTACCTCCAAAATCGTACAAAGAAGGTTTTACGATAAAATGAGCATCGTCTATACCAAAGGATTCTTTAAAAAACAAAGCTGTTGTATGGGCTCTATTGGCATCACTGGTCCAAATATATTCTGGAGCCGGATGCGTCTTGGCGATATGGCTAGACATTAATCCAACATCTTTTAGGCCTCTTTTTGCCAAAGGGCGCTCTCTGTCTGGCAGATTATGCTCCCAAGACGATTTGGCATGTCTCACCATATAAAGTGTTTTCATATTAGGCTTTTTAAGGAGCTAGTCTTTTAATGTTCCAATTTAAATCTTGATCTAAATGATATATGATTCTGTCGTGTAATCTATTTGGTCTGCCCTGCCAAAATTCTATGGTTACTGGAGAAACCAAGTACCCTCCCCAGTTCTCTGGGCAAGGAACTGCATCGTTATTTTGGTATGTAGCTTCTAAGGATGCCAGACGATCCTCTAAAACCGAACGGTCTGATATTTCGCTGCTTTGCTCAGACACTATGGCGCCTATACGACTCCCTAGTGGTCTTGAATCGAAATAATTTACAGAATCTGTTCTTGTTGTCTTACTTACAGTGCCTTTTATTAGCACCTGACGCTCTAATGTTGGCCAGAAAAAAGACAGAGAGACTTTGGGATGGTTTTCTATAGATCGCCCTTTTTCACTATGGTAATTGGTGTAAAAATAAAAGCCATTTTCATCATACTTTTTAAGAAGTACGATACGCCCTTTAGGAAAACCGTCTTTGCCTAAGGTATTAAGAGTCATTGCATTTACCTCTTCTATTCCCCCAGCATCTTTTACTTCGTGGAACCAAGTACGGAACTGCTGCAAGGGATTTGCATCCACACTAGCCTTGTCTAACACCCCTAGTTCGTAGGATTTACGGTAATCGTGCAAGTTTTGATCCATTTGATTCACTTTCGATGCAAGTTACAAGAATTCGGGATTTTTGTAAAGCATCTTTATGCTTTAAATCATAAAAAAAAGTTATTTCCATTCAAAAACTGCGAGATCTCTCGCGAGTGCAGTTTGGGCAAAAATGGGTTGTGATTCTGCAAGAAATAAATCTAGCGAATCATAACGGGTAGAATAATGCCCTAAGATCAATTGACCTACCTCTGCCTTTTGAGCCATTAAAGCAGCTTGTTTGGCAGTACTGTGCCCAGTTACTTTGGCTAAATGCTCGTGTTCCTGTAAAAAGGTAGCTTCGTGATATAGAGCTGTTACTTTATGTAACTGTGGAATAATATCCGGATGATAGGCTGTATCGCTACAATAGGCATAGCTTTTAGGAGTATCAGGATCTTGGGTTACCGAGGCATTGGCTATGAGATTGCCATCCCTATTTGGCACAGAAGCACCTTGCTTGAGTTTATTAAAATACGCCGTATCTACGCCTGCGGCAACTGCTTTCTGAATATCCAGCTTACGAGGCCCTAATTTTTCGCGAAACAAAAATCCATTAGTATAAACGCGATGCATTAACGGAATCGTCTCTACGGTAAAATGCTCTGTATCTAATAACAACTCTGGTTTGTCTGAGGTGAGCTCATGAAAAATCAAATCGTAGCTGGTCCAAGATTTTCCGGCCTTTAATTGTAAATGAATAATCTCTTTTAGTCCTTCTGGGCCGTAAATATGCAGCTCGTTCTTACGGCCTAATAACTGAAAAGTAGATATCAGGCCTATCAATCCAAAGTAGTGGTCTCCATGCAAATGGGAGATAAAAATATGCTTGATACGCGAAAATTTAACTTTCGCCTTGCGCAGTTGTACTTGGGTCCCTTCGCTACAATCAATAAGTATCGTCTGGTTGCGCAGTTCTAGTACCTGTGCCGTGGCGTTGGTATGCGTCCTAGGTGTGGCCGAATAACAGCCAAGTATGGTGAGCTTCACAACTAAAAACCTAAATCTCGTTCGATTTCTTCCATCTCAATGATGTCGCCAGCCTCTTGCAAGGTTGGAACTACGACCATTTCTAAGGGAATTTCGTCTACATCGATGGTATCACATACAAACACGAAGGAGTTTTTAGCGCCCCGATGATGGTTAGAGACTTCTAAAAAATGTAATAAATGACCTAAAGTTATGTCTGAGTATACGCCCAAATCGACTACTAGATTCTTGCCTTCATATCGCTCAGGAACGACGCGCATAAGATATTGGCCAAAAGACTTGGTGTCTTTGTAATCGTCCTGCAATAAGTAATAAGTGTCGTGTTTAGTTACCGTCATCGTGTTTGATTTTTGAAGCCAATAAATAAATTACAGCCATCCTGATCGCGACTCCATTCTCTACTTGATTTAAGATGATGGCCTGTTTAGAATCGGCAACATCACTGGTAATCTCCACACCTCGATTTATAGGGCCAGGATGCATAATAATCACTTCTTTTTCGAGGCTATCTAATAGCGCTTTGGTCACTCCATATTGTTGGGCATATTCTCGAGTACTCGGAAAATAGCTAATGTCCATTCGCTCATTCTGAACCCGTAACATATTGGCCACATCACACCATTGTAAAGCAGCGCGTAAATTTGTCTCAACCTCTACACCGAGTTTTTGTATGTGCTTGGGCAATAGCGTTTTAGGCCCGCAAACCTTAACATTTGCTCCAAGGGCTTGTAAGGCGTAAATATTGGATAAGGCTACACGGGAATGCAAAATATCTCCTACAATAACCACGTTCTTTCCTGCCACAGCGCCAAGGCGTTCTCGAATAGAATAGCAATCTAATAATGCCTGTGTTGGATGCTCATGAGCTCCATCTCCAGCGTTGACAATACTAGCGTCTACATGTTTAGATAAAAAGATACCGGCACCTGGATTAGGGTGTCGCATTACCACCATATCTACCTTCATAGAAAGGATGTTGTTTACGGTATCTACCAAGGTCTCCCCTTTTTTGACAGAACTAGATGCAGCAGAAAAATTAATCACGTCTGCAGAGAGGCGCTTCTCTGCCAATTCAAAAGAAAGCCTGGTACGGGTAGAATTCTCAAAAAACAGATTGGCAATGGTAATATCTCTAAGCGACGGAACTTTTTTAATAGGCCTGTTGATCACTTCTTTAAATTGATCGGCAGTCTCGAAGATGAGCTCTATATCTTCTTTGGTAAGGTATTTAATTCCTAATAAGTGGTTTACACTTAGTTCGCTCATATTATTTATTAATTAAGTATACCGCGTCTTCGCCGTCATTCTCTAACCAACACACTTTTACTTTTTCGTTATTTATCGCATCTACTTGCCTGCCCCTATAATCTGGTTGTATGGGCAAATGCCTGCTAAAGCGCCTATCTATAAGCGTTAATAATTCTACACTCTCTGGTCGCCCATAGGATTGTAAGGCAGTTAAAGCGGCTCTAATACTGCGTCCTGTATAAAGCACATCGTCTACCAACACTACCCTTTTATCTTCCACTATAAAATCTATTTGGGTCTGATTGGCCGCTAAGGGCTTGTCGTTACGCCTAAAGTCGTCTCTATAGAAAGTGATGTCTAAATGTCCTAAATGCAGGTCTGTCACTTTATAATCTTCTTTGAGCATGGTGGCGAGTCGCTCTGCCAAATAAATACCTCTAGGCTGCATGCCTATTAAAACGGTATTGTGAAAGCTTGTGTGATTCTCTAATAACTGGCAAGCCAAACGATGCAGTGTGATGTTTACTTCTGTACTATTAAGTAATACTTTTTGGCTCATTCTTGCGCTGTAAAACTGGCTACAAAAGTAGCCCAATTATAACGTTTATGCAATTTATAAGACGTCTTGGTCAAATTTAACCTCGATTATATTTCGCACAGTATCTAAAAGACTCATTAAATTAATGCTATCTGTGTGAGATACCATTGGACTCTCTAAGGTATCTTGATGCAAGCAATCTACCACATGTGCAAGCTCATAGCTGTAGCCATAACCAATGTAGTCTAGCTTGATACTCACAGGCGGTTGGCCCTCGGTGATCACAGTTAACCCCTTACAATGATGAAACCTTGAATGTAACTTTATCATTCCTTTGGACCCTAAAATCAAAGCTTCGGTTGGGGTGGTTTGTGTAAAGGAACATTCCAAATTACTTATAGCATTGGAATACTCAAAAACCATCTTGCAATCGGTATCAACACCTGTTGGGCTTAGGGTTGCAGTGGCGTGTATGCTTTCTGGAACTCCCAATAACAAATAACTCAAATAGATGGGATAGATACCTATATCGAGCAAGGAACCTCCACCAAGAGCTTTGTTATAAAGTCTGGAATCTAAATCGACCGGTGCTGTAAAACCAAAATCTGCTTTTACCCCCTTTATTTCCCCAATTGCGCCTTGGGCAATTAATTCGATTACTTTTTGCGTGGCCGGAATAAAGCGTGTCCATAGTGCTTCCATAAAAAACACACCTTTCTCTTGGGCTTTATTGGTCATTTTTAATACCTGCTGTGAGTTTAAAGCGAAAGGTTTTTCGCAAATAACGGCTTTACCTGCTTCTAAACACATCATGGAGTGTTCAAAATGAAAACTATTGGGCGTAGCGATATATACGAGATCTACTTCTGAGTTAGCGGCAACCGCTTCGTAATTATCGTAATAATGTGTGGCCTTATGTTCGGCAGCAAAGGCTTTGGCTTTGTCAAGATTCCGCGAAGCGACAGCAAATAGAACAACTCCTTTTACCAAAGGTACATCGGCAGCAAATTTATGGGCGATTTTTCCGGGGCCTATGATGGCTAATTTGATCTCGTTCATATTTCTCTACTCAGAACAATCGCCGGCTGCAATTTGCCCGAATGTTGGATTAAACTCATTAAAAGAAATGTCATTACTAGTCGAGGATGCGCCATTCCATGTTCCAGTAGTTAGCAAAGGCACGAGGGCACAAAAGTCAGTAAGCACATCATTGCCCTGAATTACGATATAATCTTGAACAAGATTTAAGTTATTCAAACCATTTAGAGTAGTCATGGTATTATTGCTCGAAATATTTAAAAACCCATTGATCGATACAAGGTTTTGAAAAGCAGTTACATCCAAATTAACATTAAAACTAACCTCTAAAAAGCCGCCCGAGACCGCTTCTAAATTAGACAAACCAGTAATGTCGATAAGATCTCGATTGCCTTTTATTTTGATGCCATTAGACGGTTCGCTTCCAACACTCAAAACATTCGAAAAGCCCGTTATGTGGGTCAAATTATTATTATTCATTATAGAAAAATTCTCAATAAAACTAAGATCGTTAAAGCCTGTAACTTCTGTTATGCCAGTATTTAACAAGCTTAGTCCATTAATTTGCACATCATAAAACTCACTCATATCTGTGTATTGTGGCAAATCTCCTAGTTGTAACGCTCCCAGATTCTCTAAAGCCCCAAACGAATTATCTATAGTTGATAGGCCCGGTGACGAAATGCGCAAAAAGCCATCTAAAGTGACCAGACTCTGAAACGAATTCTCAAATCGATTTAAGCAGTTTACTATGAGATCAAAATTACCCGAAACGAGAGTATTTGCTAAATTAGCTACGTTTGTCTTTGGAAGGTTAATATTAACAAAATCTCCGACCGATTCTAAAGCATTAAACCCAGAAATAGATAGGCACTGGTCCAGATCATAAATTACAATTGAACCACCTACCTTTTTTAAATTGCAGAATTCATCGAAATTTATAAGGTTGTCTAATGAATAAATTTTAAGATCGCCTGTAATTTCGACCAATTCGTCCAAAGAATAAAAGTAGTTTTGTCCCTCAAAATAGATAAGATCGTCTATATCTCGAATCGTTAAGTCTCCTGTTATTTTGGTATAATTTTGACCTGCAAATTCAATGTAATCTGTCAAGTTGGTTATTTCTAAATTTCCTTCGTAAACACGACCTTCGATAGTGGTAATACTAGTAACAGGGCCATATTTTTTGGTGCCTTGATCGGACACCACATACGGTTTTACAAAGAGTTCGGAATTAACTTGTAAGCAATGTAAGAAAAACTGAAAGTCCAAGTTAGATCCGCTGGTGCTTACCGCAAAACTCTGCACATTTTCAAAGGAGGCATTTTGACTATATTCTAAACCAGAAGTAACGATAACAGTCTCTCCTTGTTCTATACTTACGGTAACAAACCCATCTAGACTGGCCGCACCAATGGATATCCAATCAATGTTAAAACCAACTTCGAAATCTTCTGTTATAGGGGTTTGCGCGCCGTTGTTATCGTCACCGCTGCAGTTAAGCAATAACGATGCAAAAATTACAATAACTAAAACAAACCTAATCCTCTTTATCTTGGTGCTTATCAAATCCATTCGCTGTATTTTATCTATTAAACGGTACTTCGTTTACCCAGTTAAACCCACGCCGGAGCAAGTTCATTTGGGTATGATCAATCTTTCTTAGCTTGATGTGTACCGTGTCGCTATTACGGCTGCCATCCAAAATGAGAAACTTTTCATTTTCGATAAACGTCAAGATAAACTTCTCATATCCCTGAAGTTTGATCGTATCGCTTAAAAATTCTTGATTGTAATATTCTAAGCTATTATTCATAAACTGAACTCCTGCAGAACGTTTTCCAATGATTAATTTATTCCAACGCTCGGCATCGGTCGTCAATGGAGCGATGGTATCTTTATTCACAACAAAATGAACGGTCTTGTAAATACCATATAAAGCGGGCTTTTCTGCCTTTTTACCGTATTGTTTTTGCCCACTAATGCTATTGGATGTTTGAAGAATCAACACATAAGCAATAAACAACCCTTTGACTACATTCGCCGCAATATTATAGGACGGGTTTTTAAAGTAGGTTGCTTTTTCTGCTGGCGGAACTGTTTTATTTAGAAAGAATAATTTAATTAACCTTTTGTAATCAGGAATCAATAAGACAAAGGCGATAAGCAATAAATGAGAGGAGAATAACTTTACAGGAACGTCAAAACTAAAGTTGATCATCACAACGGTAGCCATAACCGCGATTGTTACGATACAACCAAGTATTAAAGTCCTTCTAAAAAGCAACAACAAGCCTCCTAAAACTTCGCCAATGCCTGTAAAAATGGTATAGGAGTCTGAGTATTCCATAAAATTCCAAGCCAAGGCCATTGGCGAAGAGTCGCCATAAGTCTTGACTAAATCGAACAAACTCAATTCGGAGAACTGAAGCACAAACACTTTCGAAAAACCATAAGAAAGTAAAAAACAGGCCAGATAATAGCGTAACCATGTATGTAAATACAGCCACAATTTTTCATAATTAGGGCGCTTTCTATCTAAAACAGACCATATGACCGCCGCAATAATGGCAACGATAAAACAAGTTGCCATAAACATAAAATCATACATTTTATCGCCACTTCCTGTTGGAGCAGAGCTCATTTCTGTTACACCAAAGATGTGTTCTCCTACGTTATTTACAAGCCATTCAGAAGAATTTCTATACCAGCCAAGAAGCCAATAGACACCTGGTATATAGGTAAGTGGAAAAGGAAATGTATACAACACTAAGTACACAAAGCCAAACCTAAATCCAATATTTTTAAAACCCCAATGCGCTGTAGAAGATTCTTGATTCATAAAAATCTATTTTTCTTGTAACCATTTAATCACCTGCATAATTGACGCATCAGAATTGACATCGTTGGTAGGTGTAAAAGGCAGTTCGTGGTCTACAGGAATATAATCTTTATAGATTACGCCTTCCCTATCCATAAAATGCTGGGTAGAGATAGTCACAAACAATGAATCGTTAACAGGATACCAATTAGTGGCTGTAGTAAGCCCATAACTATTGCCGCCAAAAAAGCGCGTTTTGGGGCGTTTCTTTAATATCGCAGCTAAAGCCTCTCCAGAGCTGGCCGTATAATTACTTAGCATTACTCCTATTTTTGGAGCCTCCTCTACCGCGCAATCCTCTTCGAGGGAAATCGAATAACCCCCATTATAAAAACTGTCGTCCTCTATGCGGTACAACATATCTTCGTCGGGCGTAAGTCCTTTGGCTCCACCAACATTACCATTATCTTTTAAAATGGCTGTGATTCCTTCTACCATTGGATTCATATTGCCTCCACCGTTATAACGTAGGTCAATAATCCAATTTTTTACTCCATCCGCCACAAGCTCACAGACACGATCTTGTATGTCTTTGGCCATCTTTTGATTGTCTCCCATAGGGAGTCCAACGATTCTAATGTATCCGATTCCATTGATGTTTTCGGCTTTAAAAGGATACTCCTGAACATATTGAATCTTGTTATAAAGTTCGTTGTCAAAATCCTTTAAATGTGGTTTACTATTTACATAATAGGCCAAAAACTTTCTGCGGTAAATCACCTTGCCGTGGCCATCATCTAATGCTTCTAAGAGATATTCAATTGCAGGCGCAAGATCTTCTATGGCTGTGGCATCTTTGGCCAAGTCATAGACTTTGGGCTTTACCTTTGACCAATCTACATTCGCCCTATACACAGAAGCGCTGCTAATATGGTTGTAAATAGAGTCAAAAGCTGTTTTTACGTTGTTGTCTTGAGCGGTAGTTGTAAAACTCATACAAATCAACAAACCTAGGATGAAAATCTTTCGCATAGCAACGAAGTTGTTTTGCTCTAAGGTAAAGATTAATTTAAAACCCTCGCTATTCAGCATAAAAAAAGCCTCCCCGAAGGAAGGCTTATATAATTTAAAATGTGAAAGGATTACTTAGTCTTCCCATCCATTTTGTCTTTAAGCTCCTGAAGCTTGCTGTTAGCATCACCTAAAGTTGGCTTGTCTACAGAATCGGCTTGCTTACGAGCAGCAGCCTTTACATTCTTAGCTTCTTCTTCTTTGTGAATCACCATATGAGAAGCAACGACTCTCTTAAAGTCTTTGCTAAACTCAATGATTTGGAATTCGGCCTCTTCGCCTTTACCAAGCTTAGTACCGTCTTCTTTCTCAAGGTGTCTTGAAGGAACAAAAGCAACGATGTCTTCGTTAAAAGTAATCGTAGCACCTTTGTCTACCATCTCTGTGATAGCGATGGTGTGCTTAGAACCTACTCCAAACTCATCTTCGTACTTGTCCCAAGGGTTTTCTGTAGTCTGTTTGTGACCTAAGCTTAACTTACGTCCTTCTACGTCTAACTCAAGAACAATTACCTCTAGGCTGTCTCCAACATTAGTAAACTCACTAGGATGCTTTACTTTTTTAGTCCAAGACAAATCAGAAATATAGATAAGACCGTCGATTCCTTCTTCTAGCTCTACAAACACACCAAAGTTGGTAAAGTTGCGAACAATTCCAGAATGCTTAGATCCTACAGGGTACTTGCTAGTAATATCGGTCCATGGGTCTGGCGTCAATTGCTTGATTCCTAAACTCATCTTGCGCTCTTCTCTATCTAAAGTTAAGATTTGAGCCTCCACAACATCTCCAACGTTCACAAAATCCTGAGCGCTACGTAAATGCGTAGACCAAGACATTTCACTAACGTGGATAAGTCCTTCTACACCTTCGGCAACCTCGATAAATGCACCGTAATCTGCGATTACAACTACTTTACCTTTTACTTGATCACCAATTTTAACCTCTTCTCCAAGGGCATCCCATGGGTGAGCGTTCAATTGCTTAAGACCTAATTGAATTCTTGTTTTGTTCTCATCAAAGTCAAGGATTACAACGTTAAGCTTTTGATCAAGCTCAACGATTTCGCTTGGGTGATTAATACGAGACCAAGAAAGGTCTGTAATGTGAACAAGTCCATCTACACCACCTAAGTCTACGAACACACCATAAGAAGTAATGTTTTTAACAACACCTTCTAATACTTGTCCTTTCTCTAGTTGAGAGATAATCTCTTTCTTCTGCTCTTCGATATCTGCTTCGATAAGCGCTTTGTGAGAAACTACAACGTTTTTGAATTCGTGGTTGATTTTAACCACTTTAAATTCCATTGTTTTACCAACATACATATCGTAGTCGCGAATTGGCTTCACGTCAATCTGAGATCCTGGCAAGAACGCCTCAATTCCAAATACGTCTACAATCATACCACCTTTGGTACGACATTTTACGAAACCATTTACGATAGTACCTTCGTCGTGAGCTGCGTTTACGCGTTCCCACGCCTTGATAGTACGAGCCTTACGGTGAGACAATACCAATTGCCCAGTGCTGTCTTCACGTACATCGATAAGTACTTCTACTTTATCTCCAACCTTAAGGTCAGGATTGTATCTAAATTCGTTTAACGAAATAACTCCTTCACTCTTTGCGTTGATGTCGATAATCGCGTCGCGGTCAGAAATGTGAATCACTTCACCTTCTACAACCTCGTCGTCTAATGTATCTACAAAGTTTGCTGCAACTAGTTTTTCGAACTCTTCTAGCTTACCATCGTCTACAGGGTCTATACCCTCTTCGTAGTTGTGCCAGTCAAAATCTTTAAGGAATTTTTCGGGATTGGCTTCTTTTTCAGAAACCTGAGGTGCCGCTTTTTCTACGACTGCAGTATCTTCTACCTGAACCTCTTCTTTAGCTTGTTTAGCCATATTGTAAGATATTTTTTGTGCCTTTAGACAATCAAAAAATATGGTTTTTGTATTCTAAACAAATCCTTGATACAATAGCGGCTCTGTGTTTAGAAGCGTTTGTTTTTGTTTTATAAAATTTCCTTTGGTATCAATTCGCCGCCAAAAGGACGGCAAAAGTACTGTTTTTCTTTTGAAAATCAAAAGTTTAACTGCCTAGAAAGATATTCTATTATAACAATGAGCAAAGTGCCCGCTCGATTGAGCCAACGAGTTTTTAGTTACAAATGGAATACGTACTTTTAAGTACTAAAATTAGCCAACTAAAAATTTTAATTAGATGAAAAATTACCTCTCTATTTTATTGCTACTGCTAAGCACTACTCTGGTCGCGCAAAGCGGAATGAACGACCACAAAAAAGAATTATTAAAATCCATAGAAAAGCACCAAACAAAACTTATCGAAATTAGCGATGCTATCTGGGCCAATGCCGAGCTCGCTTTTCAAGAAGAGAGATCTTCTAAACTCTTGGCCGACTATGCCACTGCCAACGGTTTTAAAGTAGAAAAAAACATAGGTGGGATGCCCACAGCCTTTGTCGCAACTTATGGAAGCGGTACGCCTGTTATTAGTATTCTAGGCGAATTTGATGCCTTACCAGGCTTGTCTCAAAAAGCCAAACCCACCAAAGACCCTTTAAACGAAGGAGCTGGCGGGCATGGTTGCGGTCACAATATGTTTGGTACTGCCAGTTTGGGAGCAGCCATCGCAATTAAGGAACTCATGGAGCAAGGTAAAATCTCTGGTACTGTAAAATTTATGGGAACACCTGCAGAAGAAAAGTTTTTTGGTAAACTCTGGATGATAGAAGCTGGTGCCTGGGACGGAGTCGACGTAAACGTAAGCTGGCACCCAAGTGCTACTACTAAGGCAGACGTTCAAAGCTCGTTAGCCTTGGTCGACTTTATGGTAGAATTTACAGGCCAAGCGGCGCACGCTGCTGCAGACCCATGGAACGGTCGCTCTGCCTCCGATGCCTTAGAATTATACACCTCTGGTATTAACTATTATAGAGAGCATGTTAGACCCACTGTGAGAATGCATTATCATATACAAGATGGTGGGCAGGTTGTAAACGTGGTACCAGATTATAGTCGCCTATGGGTACGTGTTAGAAACTCAGACAGAGCTGGAATGATGCCAGTGTACGAACAAGTAATGAAAATGGCAGAAGGTGCTGCCATTATGGCCAACGTAGATTATAAGGTATCGCTTATCTCAGGAATTCACGAGGTTCTGGTAAACAGAAAGGGTGGCGAGGTTATGCAAAAGAATTTAGAGCTTTTGGGCGAAATTGAATACACCCCAGAAGAAACTGCTTTTGGCAAAAAGATTCAAGAAATGACAGGCAAGCCACAGGTTGGTATGGATACCAAAATTACGCCGCTAGAAGAAACTCGTAAAAACCCTGGAGGTGGTTCTACAGATGTAGGTGACGTTAGTTGGAATGTGGCAAACATCAATCTATCTGCCACCGTTGCACCTAAAGATACCCCTTGGCATAGTTGGGCTGTTGTCGCCTGCGGCGGAATGAGCATTGGTCACAAGGGAATGATTTATGCGACCAAGGCCATGGCGATGACCATGGTAGATCTTTTTGACGACCCAGCTTTGGTAAAAGACATTAAAGCAGAATTTGTAGAGCGTAAAGGAGATTACGAATACAAAGCACTGATTCCTGATGGGCCACCGCCTATCAACAAAGAATAAATTTAAAAATTGCTATGAAAAACATCTTTATACTTTTTACAATGTTGGCTACGACTGTTATGTTTGGTCAAGATCCAAGCGAAGGGCTATTGTTGCATTATGAATTTAATGGCGATGCCATTGACAGTTCTGGCAATGGCCAAGATGGCACAACATTAGGAGCGACACCCACTGCTAATAGGTTTGGAGACCCAAACATGGCAATGCTATTTGATGGCGTTAACGACTATATCGAGATGCCCAATGTAGCCGCCCTAAAACCAGACTTGCCTGTAAGCTTTTCGTTTTGGATTCGATACGACAGCGAATTTGTAAGTGATAGAGATGTTTTTAATACTTCGTTTAAAGAAGACGAGAGTTCTGGTATCTTTTTTAATAGTACTGCAGCTACAGGAAAGTACAGCGTGAGTTTTGGAGATGGATCGCCCACCTATAATCCTACTACGCGCCGTACCTACACCAATACAAAATCTATAGATGTGGACGGCTGGCACCATGTAGTGCTTGTTGTTAGCGATGCAACCGACATGAAGATTTATGTTGATTGCAATTATTTTAATGGTGTTTATTCGGGGAGTGGCGGTGACCTATTTTATTCTTCCACCCCTGGAAATATAGGCCGTCACGATCGAGACATCGGTATACCGGCCAACTATTTTAAAGGAGCTATAGACGATTTTAGATATTACGACAGAGAACTTACCGATGCCGATATAGAACTACTGTGTAGCTCTTTGAGTGTGCCAGATGTAACCGAAGCGGCACCAGATGAGGCTTCTATTTTGTTGTATCCTAATCCCGTAACCGATTACCTTAACTTAGAGCCTAAGGGCGGTATTTTTGAGCGTTTAGAGGTTTATAATACCATGGGACAGCGTGTCTATTCAGGGGTATTTACAAATTTGTTATATGTAGGTAACTTCCCTGCAGGAATGTATGTGGTAAAATCCAACAGCGATAAGGGCACCAGCTCGGTGTGGTTTGTGAAGCAATAAGAATTAAACACGACCCGCAATTCGGTCTTTTGCCAATTGCAGAATAATATGAAACTGATCTTCGAGGTTGGTTTCTGTATTGTCTATAACGATAGCATCTTTGGCTTTTACTAAGGGAGAATCCTTACGGGTCGTATCGATATGATCTCGCTCTTGAATGTTCTCTAACACCTCATCGAAGTTAACCTTGTCTCCTCGCTCTAGCAACTCATCATAACGACGTTTGGCACGCACGTTAGAATCGGCATCCATAAAGATTTTAAGCTGTGCATTAGGGAATACCACCGTCCCAATATCGCGGCCATCCATCACGATGCCTCCCTCCTGGCCTAACTTGTGTTGAATCGCCACTAATTTTTTACGTACCTGCGGAATTGCTGCAATCGGGCTCACATGTTCAGAAACCTCTAGAGTGCGAATGGGCTCGTCTACCACTTCGCCATTGAGCAATACTTGAGAGGTATTAGCCTCGTTGTCGTATTCGAATGCCACCGCTATCCCAGGTAAGGCCGCTAGAAGTTTATCGAGGTCGATTTTTTCGTCTTCAATGATACTATTCCGCAGCGCGTAAAGTGTAATTGCGCGATACATAGCTCCTGTATCTACATAAATATAGTTTAAGTAATCTGCCAATTGCCGAGCAACGGTAGATTTGCCCGTACTGGAATAGCCATCAATTGCAATGGTAATTTTATGCATTAGCGATTAAGATCAATATTTAGTCCAAAGAAGCTAGAACTGGCCGCACTACTAAACTTGGCATAGGTATAGCTCAACCTGATTTTATTGAGCTTGATTCCAAAACCTGCATTAAGACCAGCAAAGGCTCGCTGTTCTAAGATACGAAGTTCTTCTGCTCTACGAATATTATAACCCAATCTTATATTAAAACCACTCTCAGGGAATAACTCAATACCAAAGATCATATGACGAATGGCATTATCAAAAAAGTTGATGTTTTCTGTAACCGTGTTGCCTTCTAGATCTGTCTGAGAACGCGCTGGATTCTCGAAGGCGATGTTCCAGACCTGTAGATTCTCTAAAGTAAAATGCCAACGAATCGGTATGTTTTGCAAGGTTTGTGATACTCCAAAATCCAATTCAAAAGGCAAGGGTTCGTATACTTCGTTATACGGTGTAAACTGTGTTCCAATGTTTCTGGCAACTGCTGCGATGTGCAAATCCCATGGATCGTACACATACATTACAGCCAAGTCTATGGCCCCTCCAAATGAAGAGTACTGTTCAAGCTTAGACGAGATGAGTTTTACATTGGCGCCCACATGAAAGTCGGTATAAGGAATGTTTCTAGCATAGCCTAGAGATAAGGCGACTTCGCCACCACTAAAGCTGCTTGTAGGGTTGCCTGCTTCGTCGTAGCCATCAAATTGCCCGTAATTGATATAGGTCGCTCCTGCATGTAGCACTTGCGTTCTACGGTCCCATAAATAAGCATAGGCCACTGTTCCGTAATTTACATCTCCAATATAATTGACATAATTGAGCGATAATTGATTGTCCATTTCTGGATTAATCGACGCCGGATTATAGAGTCCCTGCGTAGGGTCGTAGTCGTAATTGGTGATCACTTTTCCTCCCAAAGCAGCTTGTCTTGGAGAGTTGGCCAAATTCAGGAATTGATATGTAGAACGGCCACCTACCTGTGAATAGGCAGAAAAGACAGTAAACAAACAAGTAATTCCAAGAATAAGTTTGGACATGGGCATAGCAATTCCTACTACATAGGTAAACGATTGCAAGTATAATTTATTTTTAGACCACAAAAAAACTAAGGCCCTAAGAAAACGCCTTATAATTTCTTAGCATTTTTAACCTTTTGCTGTGTAAGAGCAACTTCTAACACCTGACTCATGTCTCGTACATAGTGAAAAGTAATCCCCTTCAGGTATTCTGCCTTTATTTCTTCTATATCGCGTTTGTTGTCTTCGCATAGCACAATCTCTTTAATTCTAGCTCTTTTGGCAGCCAAAATCTTTTCTTTGATTCCGCCAACAGGAAGTACTTTTCCGCGTAGCGTAATCTCGCCAGTCATCGCAATGCTCTTTTTAACTTTGCGCTGCGTAAAGAGCGAAACCAACGATGTGAGCATGGTTACTCCAGCACTTGGCCCGTCTTTAGGTGTAGCTCCTTCTGGCACGTGAATATGCACGTTATACTTATCAAAAATGGTGGGTTCGATCCCAAATTGTGACGCATTGGCTTTAATGTATTCCATGGCAATGGTGGCAGATTCCTTCATCACTTTCCCAAGATTACCCGTAATACTCAAATTTCCTTTTCCTCTAGACAGCGTAGACTCAATAAATAGAATATCGCCTCCTACACGAGTCCAAGCCAAGCCGGTAACAACACCTGCCACATTGTTGTTCTCGTATTTATCGCGTTCCATTCTAGGAATCCCTAACACTTCTAACACATCTTCTGTGGTGGCTTTTAGGTTGTATTTGTTTTCCATGGCGATATTCATCGCGGCATGACGTACCATCTTGGCGATTTGTTTTTCTAAACCTCTCACCCCAGATTCTCGGGTATAACCCTCTACAATTTTGCTGAGTTGTGGCTTGGCAATCTTTAGGTGATCGCTGGTAAGCCCATGTTCTTCTAACTGCTTAGGAAGCAAGTGATTTTTTGCGATTTCTACCTTCTCTTCTACCGTATAGCCAGAGACTTTAATAATCTCCATTCTGTCTCTAAGCGCAGGCTGAATTGGGCTCAAACTATTGGCCGTAGCGATAAACATCACCTTAGAGAGGTCGTAGCCCATCTCTAAAAAGTTATCGTAAAAGGCCGAATTTTGCTCAGGATCTAATACTTCTAACAAGGCAGAAGAAGGATCCCCTTGATGCCCCGAAGAAAGTTTATCTATCTCGTCTAGTACAAATACTGGATTGCTAGTACCAGCCTTTTTTATGCTCTGCACTATGCGTCCAGGCATCGCACCGATATAGGTTTTGCGATGTCCTCTTATCTCTGCTTCGTCGCGTAAACCGCCCAAAGAAACTCTTACATACTCTCGCCCTAAGGCTTCTGCGATAGATTTTCCTAAAGAAGTTTTTCCAACTCCAGGAGGCCCGTACAAACAAAGAATAGGCGATTTCATATCGTTGCGCAGTTTAAGTACCGCCAAATATTCTATAATGCGCTTTTTAACGTCATCTAGCCCAAAGTGATCTCTATCTAAGATGCGTTTGGCGCGCTTTAGGTCGAACTGATCGTTTGAGAATTCGTTCCAAGGCAAATCCAAAATTAAGTCTAGGTAATTGCGCTGTATAGAATACTCTGCGACCTGCGGATTCATGCGCTGTAACTTAGAGAGTTCTTTCTCAAAATGTTTTTTTACGTCCTCGTTCCAGAGTTTTAATGTGGCGCGTTCTCGCATTTCTTCGAGTTCTTCTTCGTAAGAGGTACCACCTAACTCTTCTTGTATGGTCTTGATTTGCTGCTGCAAAAAGTACTCGCGTTGCTGTTGATTAAGATCGCTCTGTACCTTAGATTGAATATCGTTTTTGAGCGTGAGTCGTTGCAATTCGACATTCATAAACTTGAGTGTCTCCAAGGCGCGCTCTTTTAGACCGTTAATCTCTAACAAGCTTTGCTTATCGGCCACAGATATATTTAAATTAGAAGACACAAAATTGATCAGAAAAGAACTGCTCTCAATATTTTTAATCGCAAAAGAAGCCTCACTCGGTATATTTGGACTGTCCTTAATGATATCAAGTGCCAAATCTTTAATGGAATCGATTATCGCTTTAAACTCTTTGTTTTTAGGTGCAGGACGGGTTTCGTCTACAGCGGTTATGGTGGCGCTCAAATACGGCTTTTGTTGAATAATCTGCTCCACCTCGAAGCGCTTTTTACCTTGAATAATCACCGTTGTGTTTCCGTCAGGCATTTTTAATACCCTTAAAATTCTGGCGACTGTCCCCAACGTATTGATGTCTTCTAGCTGTGGGTCTTCTACATTTTCGTCTTTCTGCGAAACAACGCCAATAACTTTTGAGCCCTTATTAGCCTCGTTGATTAATTTAATAGAAGTGTCTCTACCTGCTGTGATCGGAATCACAACCCCAGGGAATAGAACAGTATTGCGCAATGGTAAAATAGGCAATGTCTCTGGAAGGGCTTCGTTGTTGATAGCCTCTTCGTCTTCTGGAGTCATGAGCGGAATTAAATCTGCGTCTTCTGATAACTCTTGGAATGACAAACTGTCTAAAGGGATGATTTTTGAATTAGACATATATATTTTTTAGGTCAAAATGTCACCATTTAAGGCAAACACTTGTGAACGATTTGTATTTTGTATTTTTAAAAAACCAAGAGCAATGCTTGTTTAGAGCGAAATGCCATTGGTTTACCACTCTTTATAGTCAATTGTTATGCCATTAGTTCAAAAAAAATAAAACAAACTGTAACATTTGAATCGTAACCGTATCTCTATACTAAATGAATTGATTTTTTGTCACTAACCAGCCAACATACCGATTCCTTGCTCGGACTTTGCAAGCAGGGAAACCAGTTAGCACAGCTGGAGATATACAACCGCTATCAAAAGGCGATGTATAATACGGCTTTACGAATTGTAAAGGACCCGTTTGAGGCAGAAGACGTAATGCAAGAATCATTCATTAAGGCCTTTGACAAGTTGGAAAGTTTTAAAGGAGATGCAAGTTTTGGATCCTGGCTAAAGCGTATTGTAATTAACAACGGAATTGGCGTCTATAAAAAGCAGCAGCGATTTACAGATGTTCCGTTAGATTCGGTAGCGCACGAACAGGCTCCCGAGACCGATGGAATAAGCGAGATGGATTACAGCGCTTTAAAAGCCACCGAAGTAATGCAGCAAATGAATTCTTTAAAAGACAACTACAGACAAGTGTTAAGCTTGTATTTAATAGAAGGTTACGATCACGAAGAGATTTGTGAGATTATGGACATAAGCTATGCCAATTGCAGAACCTTAATATCCAGAGCAAAAGAAAGTTTAAGAAACAAATTAAAATAATGAACCAAGATCCCTTAGAATCGCTCTTTAAAAACCGTCACGGTGAGTTTGATCTGGCACAAACACCAGATGGTCATCAAGCGCGTTTTATGGAGCGTCTAAACGAACACAAACCTAAGAAATCTGTTTGGTATCGCTCTCCTGTTATAAAGCCCATTATGGCGGTTGCCGCCATTGCTCTTGTGGCGCTCTTTATTACTGGAGTTTTTAACGCCCAGCCAGAAGAAGAAGCAGGCCTAGCCGCTGTATCTCCAGAAATGGCTCAAACACAAGAGTTTTTTACCATCGCAATAAACGATCAAATCAGCAGGCTTAAGAGTTTTGATTCAGAAGCATCTAAAGAGCTGGTAGACGATACGCTAGAGCAATTAAGTGCCTTAGAAACAGAGTACAATAGCCTGAGTCAAGATTTGGTTACAAGCGGAAACGATAAACGGGTGGTGTATGCTTTAATTGCAAATCTGCAAAGCAGAATAGATTTACTCGAACAAATGATAATAACCATCGAACAAATAGAATTAATTAATCAATCCCAAGAAGATGAAACAGACAACTACACTATTTAAGTCAATAGCCATAGTATTATTGCTATTGCCGGTGGTTGGATTTGCCAACAACGACAAATTTAAAGGCAAATACACCAAAGAAAAAACAGAGAAAAAAGAATACACTGTGAGCGCCAACGCCAGTTTAGAGGTAGACAATTCCTACGGAAACATCGATATCGTAACCTGGAACGAAAATCGTGTTGTTATAGAAGTGGTGATTAGAACCAACGGAAACAACGAAGAAAAAGTTCAGAAAAAGCTGGACGAAATCAGCGTAGACTTTTCTGGAAGCACCTCTTTGGTAAGTGCCAAAACCAAATTCAAAAAAGCGAAGAGCACTTGGAGCTGGTGGGGCAGCAGCAGTAAAAAGAACGGCGTAAGCATGGAGGTAAATTACACCATAAAAATGCCTGCGTCTAACAGCGTTAATCTTTCTAACGACTACGGCGGAATTAGCATCGATAGATTAGAAGGTAACGCGCGTATCGATTGCGACTACGGGCAATTAGAAATTGGAGAGTTATTGGCAGACGATAATTTTTTAACCTTTGATTATACCAGAACTGCAAATATTCGATATATGAAAAGCGGAAAAATCGACGCAGATTATTCAGACTTTACATTAGAGAAAGTAGAATCATTAGAATTAGATACCGATTATACCAAATCTGAGATTCTCGATGTGGTAAGCCTTACATACAACTGTGATTACGGTAGGCTTGAAGTAGGTAAAGTAGAAAGAGTGAGAGGAAACGGGGACTATATTCCGCAGAACTTCGACAGAGTAAGAAGCAGCCTAGATATCGATTCAGATTATGGTTCTATTACGGTAGACGATTTTTCGAGTGATATTAAGAATGTTAAAATCAACTCGTCTTATGCAGGAATCAAATTAGGATTTAGCAGCAATGCTCAATTTTCTTTTAACTTAGACCTGTCGTATGCAAGTCTTAAAGGCGAAGACGATTTTAATGTCACTAGTACCAACAAAAATGGTAGCAAGAAACAATATGCTGGGTATGCAGGTTCGCAAAGTTCTGGCAATGCAGTAAACATTCGCTCTTCGTATGGAGGCGTAACTTTTAGAAAAAACTAACAACAAAAATTTTTGAATATGAAAACTTTAATGAAAGCAACAATTTTGGTAATCTGTGTATTATTTAGCACAAATGCCACTGCCCAATGGGGTAAAAACAAAAAAATAAAAGGAAACGGAAACGTGACTACAGACACGCGTTCTACCAGTGATTATGACGGTGTGTCTGTCGTAGGACCCATGGATGTATTCTTGGTAAAAGGTAGCGAAGGTAATATTAGCATTGAGGCCGATAGCAACTTTATGGAGTATCTAGAGGTAGAAACCGACGGCGATATGCTAGTTGTAAGAGTAAAGAAGGGTTACAATTTAAATTCTAAAAACCCTATTAAAATAACAGTGCCATTTAACAGCATTGACGAAGTGAAACTTGTGGGATCTGGCGATGTTATGACCAAAGACACTATTAACACAGACTCTTTTGAAGCCAGCCTTGTTGGTTCTGGCGATGTTGTTTTAGACGTCGTGGCCAATGAAACCATCATTAGATTAACGGGTTCTGGAGATATGGACTTGAGCGGATCTGCAGGAGAGCTAGAGATGAAACTTAGCGGAAGCGGTGACATCGATGGAGACGATTTTAAGGCCACCAATGCAGAAGTATATGTTTCGGGTTCTGGTGATATTAACGTGAACGTTTCGGGCAACTTAAAGGCTCGTGTTAATGGTTCTGGAGATATTCATTACAGCGGAAACCCAACAGTAGACAAAAAAGTGTCTGGATCTGGAGACATTAGCGGAAACTAATATCTTGACTTAGTAAAAAAAAAGCCACTCATAACTGAGTGGCTTTTTTTATGTAAAATATTTTTAATCAAAATATTCATCGTCTAGAGAATAGTCAAAAGTTCCAGTAACCTCGATTATTTGAATAAATTCTCCCGCCGCAGTTCGCGATTCAAAAGTAAAATCGAATGAACCTTGAATTAGACGCCTACCTAAATCAAGAACATCAATATTTAGGGTGCCATCCAATTCATCAGCAAAAACAGCGCCTTCAGATTCTTCAAAATATATCATTTGATATCCACTTGTCTCTTGAGTCCACTCTTGTTCTGGCAATAAAGGCTGGGTGCCTTCTACAAAATTTGCGCCCTCTAAACCAATATATAAGTTTATCTCACGAACTCCATCTCCAGTGGGGCCTTCTGGGTAATATCCTCCCAGTAAACGTAAGAACAATCCATCTGAGGTTTCAACAATTCGACTTGCTCTGGCGGGTGTTCCAGCAAGGACTGGCGGTTGCAAAATTAAGTCGGTACCGCCAACATTAACAAACATCACCGCACGATAAGTTGCAGGAACATCTGCTTCATCGGTGAGAGGTATATCTGTAAATCGACCTTCCGAAACTACTACTATTTCTCCGTCAGATTCTCTTATCGCAGTAAATTCAAACAAGCCCGAAACTTTCATTTCTACTAAATCAAGATCGGTGATCGTAATAACCCCTGATTCAGAAGGTCCATCTTCATCTGCAATATAGGGTTCTGAAACTCCTATCTGGTATGTACATTTCACGGAACTTCCTGGAGTATTATTAGCGACAAATGCGCCAACCGATATATTCTCTATATCTAAGCGTATACCTTTAATCGAGGCCTCGTTAAACGCATATAAATAAAATCCTGACTCGCCATTTACAGCTATTATTTCGTCAAAATCAGGCTCAAACGTGTCACCATCTATCTTAGCAAAAAGCCCTGGATCAAAATCACTTGGGTCAATTCCTGTGCCATCATCTGTACCATCGTCTGTACCATCATCTGTCGTGTCGTCTGTAGTAGCGACACCGTCGTCTACAACAAACTCACCTTCTAAGGGTTCGTTATCGCAAGCGATCAAACTAAAAATTAAAGTAGCAACAAGTAAAACAGTCTTTTTCATTTTGGTAGTATTATTTGTTACGAATCTACAAAAATCATTCGATTGCAGTTTCTTTGGGTACTCGAAGTAATAAAATTACTCCGATGGCAAAAAACAATATTAAAAATAACACAGAGTTTCGCATGCTACCTGTGACCTGGTCTATAAAGCCATAAAGTCCTAAGCCAATTACCAAACCTATTTTTTCTGCCACATCATAAAAACTAAAATAAGAAGTCGTGTCTTCTGTTTTAGGTAAAAATTTTGAATAGGTAGAACGTGACAGCGACTGTATACCTCCCATTACCAAGCCCACTACCCCAGCGGTGACGTAAAACTGCATAGGCTCAGATATAAAATAAGCCACCACACAAATCGCTACCCAAATCATATTGATTACAATCAAGGTTGGGATGTTTCCAAATTTTTCTGACGACTTTGATGTAAAATATGCTCCAGCAACGGCCACCAGTTGGATTACCAGAATGCTCACGATTAATCCTAGTGTTTTTTCTGAATCTCCGCCCCAGTTTATTTCTTGTTCTCCAAAGTAAGTAGCGACTAACATCACCGTTTGCACGGCCATGCTGTACACAAAAAAGGCAACCAAATATCTGCTTAGTCTAGGATTGTCTACCAACGATTTTTGCACCGCTTTGAGTTCTTTAAAGCCGTTTAAAATTACCGAACGATGTACTTTTCCGGTATTGCTATTCCCTTTGGGCAAATGGTAAAAAGAATATTGTGCAAAGCCCATCCACCAGATTCCGACCAAAATAAACGAATAGCGCATCATTTTTATTTGTGGTTCTCCTTCGGGCGATAACATCACCATGGCCAAATTCACCGCCAGCAATAAAACGCTGCCAATGTACCCCATAGAAAACCCCTTGGCGCTTATCATATCTTGCTGTTCGAGATGAGCAACATCTGGTAAATACGAATTATAAAATACCAAGCTGCCCCAAAAACCTAATAAGGCAAAGAAATAGCAGAGCAGGCTAAAGTAAATGTATTCTAAATTAAAAAAGTAGAGCCCTATACAAGACAAAGCCCCCAAATAACAAAAGAACTTTAAAAACATCTTTTTGTTACCCACAAAATCTGCAATTCCTGAAAGCAATGGCGACATAATCGCCACTACTAAAAACGCGGCTGCCGTAACATAAGTAATCAAAGCAGTATCTTTTAGATCCATGCCAAAAACATGAATATAATCTGCTCCGTATTGCGTAAATAAAACACTGTAATAAATAGGGAAAATAGCAGACGAAATCGTCAAGCTATACACAGAATTTGCCCAATCATAAAATGCCCAGGCATTTAATAATTTCTTACTTCCTTTTTCTAATTGTTTGGCCATAGTTTTGTTTTAAAACAAAAAAGTCGCTCCCAAATGAGAGCGACTTGTAAGATAGTAATTTTAAAGAAGCTGTAGTTACTTAAAACTAGTCACGCCATATTTAGAGGCTTCGGCTTTCGCCTCAGGAATCCACTTTTGTAAATTGCTTATTCGAGTATCGTTTGATGGGTGTGTACTTAAAAATTCCGGAGGGGCGTTTCCGCCAGAACTAGCCTTCATTCTTCTCCAAAGCTGAACCGCTTCTGTCGGGTCGTAACCCGCAATGGCCATAATAGTAAGCCCGATTCTATCTGCTTCTGTTTCGTGTCCTCTGCTAAACGGCAACATTACTCCAACGGTGCTACCAATTCCATAGGCCTGATTAAAAATCTGCTGATTTTTAGGATCCTTGCTCAAGGCAACGTTCCCAGCTACCGCGCCAAGTGCTTGCAACTGTCCAGCACTCATACGTTGCTGACCATGATTTGCTAGCGCGTGTGCCACTTCGTGACCCATAATGGCGGCTACCCCTCTTTCGCCATTGGCGATAGGCATTATTCCAGTGTAGAACACTATTTTTCCGCCAGGCATACACCAAGCATTAACAGCCTCGTCTTGTACTAATTTATATTCCCATTGGTAATCTTTTAAATATCCTGCATATCCGTTGGCGTTTAACCAACGTTCTGCGGCTGTAGAGATTTTTTGCCCTACTCTTGTAACCATTGCAGCATCTGCCGTACCGGTTACTACTTTGTTCTCAGATAAGAATTGATCATACTGCTGAAAAGCCATGGGCAAAATCTGAGAATTCGGAACCAAGGCTAACGTCTTTTTTCCTGTGAATGGGTTTGTTGTACATGCAAGAAGTAGTGTAAGCACTCCAATTCCTGCAATTATTTTTTTACTAAACATAATTAATGGTTTTTACTTTGGTCAAGTTACAAATTTACGAGTACAATTATATCTCTAATTGGCGAAACAGCAGCATCACTTTTAGATTAAATCCACCAGTTATCGATTATCGGTACTTTTTAAAAATATTTAGGCATAAGTCGTGCCAAATTTTAACTGTGGAACGACTTTTGATTTACGCCTACCTATTCAATCAAACATTTAAAATCATTCTTATGAAAAATTTTGCCTTACTACTATTATTAGTCCCTAGTGTGTTGTTTACTTCATGTGAAGGAGATCCGGGACCTCCAGGTGCAGACGGTGTTAACATCTTAGGAAGTGTCTTTGAGGTATCTGCCAATTTTAGCGTAGATAACGACTTTAGAAACTTTTTTTCGTATCCAGCAGACGTAGAAGTATTTGATTCAGACGTGGTATTTGTATACCTCTTAGAAGAAACAACTTCTGACGGCTTAGACGTTTGGAGTTTAATGCCTCAGACCTTTTTTACCAACGAAGGAACATTGGTGTACAACTTTGATTATACTCCGGTAGATGTTTCTGTATATCTGTATGCAGATTACGATCTTACCTTCGCAGGACCCGAATTTACTAACAATCAAATTATGAGAGTTGCCGTACTACCGGCAGACTTTGCAGAAAATATCGATATCTTTGATATGGAAGCTGTAATGGGAGCCTTATCCCTTACGACAGACTCCATAGAACGAATCGAATTAGACTGATATGATTAAGAATATCTTGTTATTTGGCTTTGCCATAAGCCTATTGAGTTGCAATGCGCAAACTACATCAAAAGAAGAAGTGGTCTATCCTGTTACCAAGTCAGAAGTTGAATGGAAGGCTCAATTGAGTGAACTGGAGTATTATGTACTGCGAGAAGCAGGAACAGAGCGACCTTTTACAAGTCCGTTAGATAAAAACTATAGCAAAGGCACTTATGTGTGCGCTGCTTGCCAGACACCATTGTTCAAGAGTGAACATAAATTTGACAGTGGAACAGGTTGGCCGAGTTTCGATCGTGGGATCGAAGGAAACATAGCCTACGATGTAGATTACAATATTGGAGTTGCTCGCACAGAAGAGCACTGCGCTACTTGTGGAGGTCATTTAGGTCATGTCTTTAACGATGGGCCCAGTGACACTACTGGTAAACGGCACTGTATAAATGGGGCTGCACTAGATTTTGTTCCCTCTAAAGGCGAATAACTATTAAACTTTTTAAGTAATTAAAGGTCTTATAAGTAAACATAAACTTATGAGACCTTTTTTATTAGTATTCGTATTTGTGCTTTTTTCGATGAGTTCTTGCGCCACCCGAGTGGTTACCACAACTCCAGCGACTCAGGTGACCGTTATAAAAACACCGCCTAAAAACCATAAAATTGTGGTTGTAAAAGGCAAACGCTATTACTATTGGAACGGAAGACACCACAAAAAGACCCGCAAAGGCTATGTGGTAGTACGTGTAAAATAGTGCCTTAAACAACACTATAAATTGAGCCTTTGGTCGTACTTTTGAGTATTCACTTTTATTATGAGTACGCAACAATTAGCAACCCGAGAAGACATCGCTCTTTTGATTTCTCTTTTTTATAAAAAAGTTAGAGTAGACCCATTATTAGGGCCAATTTTTAACAAAGCTATTAGTGATTGGCCAGCTCACGAAGTTCACCTCACTAATTTTTGGGAAGGCAATTTACTCTTTACAAAAGCCTTTCACGGCGATCCATTAAAAGCCCATGCAGAGGTAGATGCTCAAAATGATCACAGCATAGAACCTTTGCATTTTGGCGTTTGGCTCAACCTTTGGTTTGAAACTATCGATACCCATTTTACAGGAGATATCGCTCAAAAAGCCAAACGACAGGCTCGCAAGATGTCTACCTTTTTATACTTGCATATTTTCGAGGCGAGAAAAGAAAAAGGGGTCTAAAACCAAAACAGGTTGAGCAAACATTTTTTGATCGAATAAAAATCTAAGCAGCCACACTAAAATTAGCGCATCATTTTGTAAATTCGTAGCTTCATTTTACCTTAAAAAAGAAGCCAAATGAGTTCATATGATATTATAGTTCTAGGAAGTGGTCCTGGAGGTTATGTAGCCGCTATTCGCGCCTCTCAGTTAGGATTTAAAACTGCTATCATCGAGAAAGAAAGTCTTGGTGGGGTTTGCCTTAACTGGGGTTGTATACCAACAAAAGCCTTGTTAAAAAGTGCTCAGGTTTTTGAATACCTATTACATGCAGAAGATTATGGCCTCTCGGTAAAAGATCCGGATAAAGACTTTACAAAAGTGGTACAGCGTTCTCGTGGTGTCGCAGAAGGGATGAGCAAAGGTGTTCAGTTTTTGATGAAGAAGAACAAAATTGATGTAATCGAAGGCTTTGGAAAACTTAAAGCTGGCAAAAAGATAGACGTAGATGGTACCGAGTACAGCGCTCAGCATATTATCATAGCCACAGGAGCTCGCTCACGTGAATTGCCAAACCTTCCACAAGATGGTAAAAAGGTAATTGGCTATAGAGAGGCAATGAGTTTAAAATCGCAACCCAAAAGCATGATTGTTGTGGGTAGTGGCGCCATTGGAGTCGAATTCGCACATTTTTACAATGCGATGGGTACAGAAGTTACTATCGTAGAATACTTACCAAACTTGGTTCCACTAGAAGACGAAGAAGTTTCAAAACAATTTGGACGTTCGTTTAAAAAAGCTGGCATTAAAGTAATGACCAACGCCGCCCTAGAAAGTGTAGATACATCTGGAAAAGGCGTAAAAGCTACAATTAAGACTAAAAAAGGAGAAGAAATCCTTGAAGCAGATATCGTTTTATCTGCCGTTGGAATCAAATCAAATATAGAAAACATAGGCCTAGAAGATGTTGGTATCGTAACCGATAGAGATAAAATCTTGGTGAATGATTGGTATCAAACCAATATTCCTGGCTATTACGCTATCGGAGATGTATGTCCTGGTCCTGCCCTAGCCCACGTTGCCTCTGCAGAAGGGATTACTTGTGTAGAAAAAATTAAAGGCATGCACGTAGAAGCAATTGACTACGGTAACATCCCAGGGTGTACCTATGCAAGCCCAGAAATCGCCTCGGTAGGTATGACAGAAGCCCAAGCAAAAGAAGCAGGGTACGAATTAAAAATAGGAAAGTTTCCTTTTTCTGCCTCCGGAAAAGCGAGTGCCTCTGGACATAAGGATGGTTTTGTAAAAGTTATTTTTGACGCCAAATATGGCGAATGGCTAGGTTGCCATATGATTGGAGCTGGGGTTACAGATATGATCGCAGAAGCCGTATTAGGTAGAAAACTAGAAACTACTGGGCACGAAGTGTTAAAGGCAATTCACCCGCATCCAACAATGAGTGAAGCAGTGATGGAAGCTGTAGCAGATGCTTATGATGAAGTGATTCATCTTTAAGACTCAAAAAATAATCTTTGATTTGAAAAGTGATTTGGCCAGGCTAAATCACTTTTTTGCTTTATAAAAAACTCTGAAGACCGAGTTCGTAGGATTGCAGGCCAAACCCTATAACGACTCCCTTTGCATTTGCAGAGATAAACGACTCATGCCTAAAGGATTCTCTCGCAAAAGTGTTCGAGATATGAATTTCTACCACAGGTGTTTCGATGGCCTTCACACAATCTCCAATACCTACAGAAGTATGTGTATATGCACCAGCATTTAACAGTATCCCATCTGCTGAATAGCCCACCTCCTGCAATTTGTCGATAATTTCACCCTCAATATTCGATTGAAAGTAAGCAATACTCACCTTTGGGTATTTCTCTCGTAGCTGAGACAAAAATTCTTCGAAGGACAGATTGCCATAAATATTGGTCTCTCGTTTACCGAGTAGGTTTAAATTAGGCCCGTTAATGATACAAATGTTCATACGCCAAAGTTACGCGATTATTATTATAGAATTCGCACTGTGATTCCTGCCGAAATAACTTGCCAGTCAAAACCATCAAGAGCGATAGCCCGATACGCTAGCAATGCGAGTACTCGATCTGTGACTTCATAAAGGAGTTTTGGGCTGTAATAAAAACCGTTTACGTTTTCGATAGGAATACCAAAAACACTATCGAATTGATCTGTTTTATTTACACCAAAAGCGTAGCCAATATCGGCCTCTACTTTAAAACCTTTGGCGATATCCAATCTAGCCGCACCGGCCAGACTAACAAATTGCTGACTTGGAGCTGCGTCGGTATAATCGCTAAACTCAATTTCTTTTCCTGGCAGTAACAAAAAACCTACTTGCCCGCCCAATTGCAGTTTGGGCGCAACCTTTGGCATTAGCCCAACCTCAGCCATAAAACCCGTAGTGGTAAAGTCTCTACCATCGCCTACAGCAAAGGCACCGGATAGTGACATTTCTAATTTTTGTGCAACCGTTGTTTGCACACAAAAGGCGATGCAAAACAGGAGTAAAACATTTCTCATAACGACATTTTTTCTAAAGATAATATTCTAAAAGTATTGCACAAAAAAAGAGGGGTCATAAACCCCTCTCTTTAATAAATACAGATTTATTCTTAGTTAAAGAAGATATTAAATCCAATATTAACACCAAATACATTAAAGTCACCATCACCGGCATCTTCGTTCATTCCTAAACCGTATCTGAGACCTGGTTCAATACTCACGTTGTCTGCAACAAACCAAGCATAACCCGCTTGAATTCCTACCCACATCGGTGAGAAATCGTTACCAGACTGTCCGTTGATATCTACGCCTACCGGAAATTGGCCAACTACATAGTACTTACCACCAAACTTCCAGTTAAACATTCCATCAACTCCTTCGGCGCCAGAATCACCGTAACCTAGACCAGCTTTAATCGCCAAGTCGTCGATTACAAAATAACCAGCTTCACCACCAATTGCATAGGCAGTGTTTCCATCGATAGAGCGTAATGCAAATCCTGTGTTAGAAGTTGACGATTCGCCAAATCCGGTGTTAATTTCAACCAACCAAGAGCCTTGGCTAGTTGGATCTCCTCCGCCCTCTCCTTGAGCCATGGATCCAGTTAGTCCGAAAATAGTGAACGCTGCAAAAAATAATACTTTCTTCATAATAAATAGTTATTGGTTAACAGTACTAATGTAGTAAATATGGACTAAATACAAATAAGGCAAATGCCCCATTTTTAACCAGACTTCTTAACAATTGGGCAAAAAAAACACCCAAAAGGGTGTTTTTTCATGATTTATGTAGGTGATTTATTACAAAAATGAGTAGCCTAAAGAAAGCGTAACCACCGAGTTTTTACCCTTATCAAGATTTTTAGCGACATCATCTGGCACATCCGTTAGACCAAAACTATAGCGTCCCTCAATACGAATACCCATTGGAAAGTCGAATCCTAAGCCCACTACTCCAGACAAATCAAAGTCATTAGTGGCAATGTCGTCTATGGTTTCACTAACCACATTGGTTTCTTGATCTAACAATACTCCAAACTGAGGTCCTAATTGTAAATTAAAACTATCAGAGAAGTAATACTTTAAAACGATTGGTACGTTTACATAGTTAAGGTCAAAATTTCCTAGGTCGAATTCTGCACCCTGCTGTGAGTAAAGAACATCGGCTTGAATACCTATGTTATCGTTTAGTTTTCCGCCAATAAATACCCCAGCTACAAAGCCAGTTCTGTTATCTAAACCAGTGGCATCGGTAATATTAGCAAAGTTAACTCCAGCTTTCACTCCAAAATCTAAACCTTGGGCAGAAGCAGCTGTGCCGATTAAACACAGTGTAAAAAGTAATGCAAGTTTTTTCATCTTTATATAAATTGTTATACGATAAAGATAACGAGAGTTTTCAAAAAATATTAGTATTTATCACATAATATTTTGACCTTTAAACCACATCAAATTATCTAACAAACTAGATAAAGCGATTGATCTATGAACTGGCAACAAGCCTTAGAAAGCTATAAAAGTTATATAAAGATAGAGCGAGGCCTATCTGATAACACGCTGATTAATTATACGCTCGATTTGCAAAAGTTGGTAAACTGGCTAGAAGAAAATTCACTAGTGGTGAGCCCCTTAAAAATAGATCAAGAACATATAAAACGTTTCATATACGACACGTCTAAAGAGGTAAATCCTCGTACCCAAAGTCGTATCATATCTGGGCTTAAGGGCTTTTTTAACTATTTAATTTTTGAAGAACTACGCACCACCAATCCTATGGACCTCTTGGAGTCGCCAAAAATTGGGAGAAAGTTGCCAGATACATTATCGGCTCAAGAAATAGATGCATTAATTGACGGAATCGATTTGAGCAAACCACAAGGAGAACGTAACCGAGCCATGTTAGAAACCCTCTACGGGTGTGGCCTTAGAGTAAGCGAATTGATCGGGTTAAAATTGTCGGATATGTTCTTTGACGAAGGTTTTATTAAAGTTACTGGTAAGGGTGACAAACAGCGCTTTGTACCTATTAGTCCAACTACGATAAAGTTTATACGGGTGTACAAAGATCAAGTGAGGGTGCACCAAACCATTCAAAAAAATCACGAAGACACCTTGTTCTTAAATAGACGTGGAGCCGGTTTAACCCGTGCCATGATTTTTACAATCATCAAAAATCTCTGCGAAAAAATTGGCCTCGACAAAACTGTGAGCCCACATACTTTTAGGCATTCGTTTGCAACGCATTTGTTAGAAAACGGGGCCGATTTGCGCGCTATTCAGCAAATGCTAGGGCACGAGAGTATAACCACCACAGAGATTTATATGCATGTAGATAGGTCTCACCTGAGCGAAATTATGCGTAACTTTCATCCTAGGCGATAAGCAAAACTTTAAAATCAATGAAAAAGCTGCACTTTAGAAACGGCGACCCTATAGACACGATTGGTTTAGGCACTTGGAAAAGCGATCCCGAAGATGTTAAAAACGCCGTTATTCGAGCGCTCGAAGTAGGATATCGGCACATAGATGCTGCCGCAATTTATGGTAATGAAGCTGCCATTGGCGAGGCTTTAAAACAGGTTTTTAGTGCTGGGGAGATAAAACGCGAAGACGTGTTTATCACTTCTAAACTTTGGAACAACGCGCACAAAGCCAGCGATGTACTGCCTGCCTTGCAAAAAACATTAAGCGATTTACAATTAGATTATATAGACCTTTACCTAATGCACTGGCCCGTTGCTTTTAGGCCAGATGTAGTTTTTGCTACAAAGCCGGATGAGTACCTTAGTTTGGATGAGATTCCGCTTATAGAAACTTGGACAGCGATGGAAGGCTTAAAATCACATGGTCTAGCCAAACATATAGGGGTTTCTAACTTTAGTGTAACCAAATTAAAAGCTCTTATTTCGAAGGTGAAATCAGTGCCCGAAATGAATCAGGTAGAACTGCATCCGCTGCTAGCGCAAGACCAGCTCCTCTCCTATTGTAGCGATAACGATATTTTGGTTACAGGTTATTCGCCTTTAGGCTCCACAGATAGAGCTCCAGCGATGAAAGCAGAAAACGAACCCAATCTTTTCGAACTCGAACATATTAAAGCTGCGGCTTATAAATATGGCAAGACCGGAGCACAAATACTCCTTGCATATCATTTATTTAGAGAGTGTTGTGTGATTCCTAAATCGACGCACGCTGGCAGAATTCAACAAAATTTTGAAGCGGGTAATATCTCTTTAGAGCATTCTGATATGATGGAGATTGCCCAACACGACCGCGGGTTTAGATTTGTTAATGGAACCTTTTTTGATTGTCCAGAAAAAGGTTATAATAACGTATATGACGAATAAATTATTATGAGTAAAACAGACACCAGCCACCACGATGAGCAAATTGCCAATATGGCTTTTGGATCGGTTTATCCTCATCATTTAAGTAGACTCATTAAAAATGGACGCACCAAAGAGGAATACAATCAGGTAATCACTTGGCTCACGGGATATGACGATGCCCAAATTCAGTCACATATAGACAATAAGACCAACTATAAGGACTTTTTTGAGGCTGCGCAGCTTCACCCAAACGCCAACATGATAACAGGCGTAGTTTGTGGGTATCGTATAGAAGGAATTACCAACGACACCACTCGTAATTGCCGCTATTTAGACAAACTGGTGGACGAGCTTGCTCGTGGAAGAAAAATGGAAAAAATACTTCGTACCGCCTAATTACTTAGCAATATTCACGGCTCTAGTCTCTCTAATGACCGTAACTTTAACCTGTCCTGGATAGGTCATATCCGTTTGAATTTTCTGAGAAATCTCGAAGGATAATTGCGCTGCTTTGTCGTCACTTACCTTCTCACTTTCTACCATTACCCTTAACTCACGACCCGCCTGAATCGCATAGGCCTTATTCACTCCAGAAAAGCCAAAGGCGATGTCTTCAAGGTCTTTTAATCGCTGAATGTATGAATCCAATACTTGACGCCTTGCACCTGGTCTGGCACCGCTAATCGCATCGCAAACCTGTACGATAGGCGATAAAAGATTGGTCATTTCTATCTCGTCATGATGGGCTCCAATAGCATTGCATACGTCTGGCTTTTCGCCATACTTCTCTGCCCATTGCATTCCAAGGATTGCGTGTGGCACTTCTGTTTCGCTATCTGGCACTTTACCAATATCATGCAATAATCCAGCTCTTTTGGCTAGTTTGGGGTTAAGCCCGAGTTCTGAAGCCATTACCCCACAAAGCTTCGCTACTTCGCGAGAGTGCTGAAGTAAATTTTGACCATAAGACGAACGATACCTCATCCGGCCAACTATCTTGATGAGTTCGGGGTGCAAGCCGTGAATCCCGAGATCAATAACCGTACGCTTTCCAACTTCGATGATTTCTTCATCTATTTGTTTCGTTGTCTTACGTACGATCTCTTCTATACGCGCAGGATGAATCCTACCGTCTGTAACTAGCTTATGTAATGACAAGCGAGCGATTTCACGTCGCACGGAGTCAAAGCAAGATAAAATAATAGCTTCTGGCGTATCGTCTACGATAATCTCTACACCTGTGGCTGCCTCTAAAGCTCTAATGTTACGCCCTTCACGACCAATAATTCGTCCTTTTACATCGTCGCTTTCGAGGTTAAAAACAGAAACGCAATTCTCTATAGATTCTTCTGTTCCAATGCGTTGAATAGTGCCTATTACCAGCTTTTTGGCCTCTTGTTGCGCTGTAAGTTTGGCCTCTTCTAAAGAAGATTGAATATAGGCCATGGCATCGGTCTTGGCTTCTTCTTTAAGGCTTTCTATGAGTTGGCTTTTTGCGTCCTCTGCGCTCAAACTTGAGATTACCTCTAACTGCTCTACCTGTCTTTTGTGGATCTTATCTACCTCTGCTTGTCTCTTATCTAAAAATTGAAGTCGATCGTTATAATCTCCTTTTTTGCGTTCTAGATCTGCATTGAGTTTTTTGTTTTTAGAAAGTTCACTCGAAATTTGAGATTCTTTATCACGAGTGCGTTTCTCTGCGTCTGACATCTTTTTCTCGCGATTCAGAATTACTTTCTCGTGCTCTGACTTTAACTCGATAAACTTCTCTTTTGCCTGAAGTATCTTGTCTTTTTTGATGTTCTCTGCCTCGCTGTTAGCTTCCTTTTTTATAGAAGCGGCCGTTTTCTTTGCAGACGAAATTAGTTGTGATGCATTGTTCTTTTCTAAAAGCTTTGCCACTACAAAACCTAGAATTAAACCAATCGCACCTATAATGATATAAATTACTGTCGTGTCCATAGTTGATTGTTGATTGTGAACTAAATTTAACTTTAATCCAAAATGAACAGCCGTCAGTTTTTATGGCTAACCGAAAATGGGAAGAACGTCTCGAAACCGAGGCATTTTACGAAATTCATAGCAGCGCTACGAATGAGGGAAAAAACGATGGTTGCGGGAGGTTATTTCATTTTTTAGGAGCCAGAAAAACTGTAAATCTGTTCATAAAAAAAGCCTACATTAATAACGTTAATTGAATAAACTCCTTAAAAACAAGTTTAGGGCTAACAAGCTGGTCAAGTATCCGCTCTAAGACGGCACGCTTTTACAACTTCAACTCACCCTTTTTAAAGAATTCGTGTTGAGTTTACCAAATATGTATTAATGTAGGCAGTAACCTATTATATTTTAAAGAACGTTAAGATAAATGATCGCTTAACACATTGTTTAAAGCGTTTAACTTGTCTTCAATACTCGTTAAATCATTTTCCTTATCTATCGATTTTTGCTCTACTTGCGCTGCAAACTGTAAGGCACACATGGCCAGAACATCTTGCTTGTCGCGCACAGCGTAATTTTGTTCGAAACGACTAATCATTTCTTCAATCTTTTTAGCCGCTTTTCTAAGCCCTTCTTCTTTGTCTGGACTTATCGTCAAGGGATACACCCTATCGGCTACAGATAATTTTATTTTTAGTGCTTCGGACATATAGCTATTCAGAAATAAAAGCGATACAATGATCTAATTCCCGAATTAATGCATTTATTTTGAGCTTTGTTTCTCGTTTATCTTGGTTGCTGCCTAGCATAGAATTTGCCAGCTTAAGCGTTTCATATTTATCTTTCCAGGAATCCAGATCGGTTAAAATCTGTTGTTGCTTATTCTTTAAATCATTCAATTCGGCCGCTAGGCTCTTGTTATTATCAGTAAGTTCTTCGTTATTCTGAAGCACTTTACTAATCTTATTTTCTAAAGAATCAACAAGTTGAGAAAGATCGCTCATGTAGCTAGTAATTATATGCTAACTACACAAAGTTAACATACCAAGCGGAATCAAGCAACTAAATGCTACATTATTATTGTTAATAATATTAATGGTAATTTTAATAATAATGACATCAAAAATCGCGTTTGATGTTACAATTTATAAATTCAAATAGCCTTAAATTTTATTTCCGATAGAGTTTTTGTATACTTGAAAAACCCAACCATCTGTAAGTACTCCTTATAAGAATTATACCTATGAACCTCCGTTTTACAACCATTTTATTGACACTTTGCAGTTTTTGCGCCCCCTTAAAGAGTCAAAATGTTCCTAAAGATTTTTTTTCGAATCCCATGGAAATCCCTTTGATTTTGTCGGGAAGTTTTGCCGAACTGCGCAGCAATCACTTTCACAGCGGACTCGATATAAAAACACAACAACGCGAAGGAATCGCCATCTATGCTCCTGCAGACGGCTATGTAAGCCGAATCAAAGTAGCGCATTATGGCTACGGAAAAGCCTTGTATTTAAAGCACCCTAACGGGTATTCTACAGTATACGCCCATTTGTCAAATTACGCAGGTGAGATTCAGAAATATGTGAAATCAAATCAGTACAACAAAGAATCGTATGTGATTGAGCTTTTTCCTGAGTCGGAATTGCTAGCCGTTAAAAAAGGCGACCTCATTGGTTATTCTGGCAATTCTGGTAGTAGTGGCGGCCCGCATTTACACTTCGAAATTCGTGACGCAGCATCGCGACCCATGAATCCTATGCTATTTGGAATTGAGATTCCAGACACTAAAAAACCTTTGATCAACAGCGTTATTGCCTATCCTTTAAGCGACGATGCACGTATAAACGAATCTAGCAAACCTATTAAACTGCGTCTTATCGCTCAAAAAGACGGTTCTTATAAAACAGAAAAAGTATATGCCGTGGGCTCCATTGGCTTTGGAATCTCTAGTTATGACCAGCAAGACGGCGCTTCTAACAAAAATGGGTTGTACAATATTAAAACCACTATTAATGGTGTAGAAAAATTAGAAGTGGCTTTTGAGCGCTTTAGTTTTGACGAAACCCGTTATTTAAATCAGTATATAGATTATGGGTATTGGAAGAATAACAAAAGCCGAGTGCAACGATTGTTTGTTGCCCCCAATAACCCTTTGAGTATTTTTAAAAATCAAGACGAAAGCGGAACCTTAACCGTTTCGCCTGGCTTTTCTTCTGTTTTTAATATCGTTGCGGCAGACTTTAAAGGAAATGCTATCAATATTAACATTCCTATCGAAGGTAAAACCCCAGCAACAACGGCTAAGAAGGCAAGTACAGAGGGACTTGATTTTGTATCGGCCGTAGAGACCAATGCCATTACAAAAGGCAAATTCTCAATTTTTATGCCGGCAAATAGTCTTTACGAAGACGCTTATCTAGATATTAAAGCTGTGGGTGACACTTTGCATTTACATAAAGACGAAATCCCGATTCATAAAAACATTACTATTAGCGTTGATGCTAGCAACTATCACGAAAAAATTCGTGAAAAGTTATTTATTGGCGAACTCAATTATAAAGGAGACCCCTATTATAACAAGACCTATCGCAAAGGAAGCAAATTATCAATTCGAACACGCTCGTTTGGGAGCTATACCCTTGTGGCAGATCTGGAATCGCCTAGTATAGTACCGCGAAACTTCGAAAATGGCAAATGGATATCTAACAACAATACCTTAGAAATCGAAATTGAAGATGCCCTTAGTGGTATTGGTTCGTATCGCGCAACCATAAACGGGAAGTTTATTTTGATGGAATATAACTACAAAAAAGACGTTTTAACTTATGATTTTGATGATCAAGTGAACTTAGATGCCGAGAACAATTTGAAGCTTATCGTACTGGATAATGTAGGAAATAGTGCTACATTTGAAGCTACCTTTTTTAGGAAACAATCTTAATTATACCGTTTGAAAACTACCAGACTCCCGTTTTTATTTCTGCTATTTTTAGTTTCGACCTTATCTATTGCCCAGAATGCAACCGTAAGAGGTGTTATCCTCGACGAGCAAAATGAGCCCATCGCAGGTGTTAACATTACCTATGATGGCCAAGGTACCCAATCAGACTTTGATGGCTATTACTTATTAGAAGTTCCTGCAAATCAGGAGGTAACAATCACTTATTCTCACGTTAGTCAAAAGAACGTTACGATTAAAGTAAATCTAGACAATAACGAAGATTACGAATTTAATCCTCAGATGAGTACAACCGTAGAACAAATTCCTACGATTGTAATTACAGGGCGTGAAAACAAACAAGTAGCAGGTGTGACCACTATTTCGCCATCGGTAATTCGCCGTATTCCAGGAGCGCAACCGGGTGTAGAGAATTTAATAAAAACCTTACCAGGTGTGGGTGGAGGCGACGAGCTAAGCACACAGTACACGGTTCGCGGAGGAAACTTTGACGAAAACCTTGTGTACGTAAACGAAATTGAAGTGTATCGACCGTTTTTGATTAGAAGCGGTCAGCAAGAAGGATTGAGCTTTGTAAATAGTGACATGACCCGTAGTGTCGATTTTTCTGCAGGAGGGTTTCAGGCCAAATTTGGCGACAAATTATCTTCTGTGCTAGATATCACTTACAAAAGACCTACAGAATTTGAAGCTTCTGCGGACCTTAGTTTTTTAGGCGCCAATGTGGCTGTAGGTGGCTTATCTAAAGACGGTCGCCTAAGCGGAATCGTTGGCCTTCGCTATCGAGACAATAGTCTATTTGTAAATTCTAAACAAACAGAAACCAACTTTAAACCTGTGTTTGCAGATGCTCAGGCATATTTAACTTATAAGTTTAACAACAAGTTTGAATTGGGCGTTTTGGGTAATGTGGCGATTAACAAGTACAGCTATGAGCCCTTGACCAGACAAACGAACTTTGGTACCCTAGCGGATCCAATCGCTTTGTTGGTGTTTTACGAAGGGCAAGAAGAGGATCGTTACGATACTTACTTTGGAGCGCTTAAGGCCACATATGTAGCCTCACAAAACTATACGGCTAAGTTTATCGCATCTATATACCAAACCCAAGAACAGGAGTATTTTGATATACTAGCAAATTATGCCTTAGGACAGGTAAACAACAACATCGGGAGCGAGAACTTAGGAGAAGTAGAGTTTAGTGAAGGAATTGGATCGCAACTGACGCATGCGCGGAACGACTTAGATGCGCTCATCATCAATCTAGAACACAAAGGAAACATCGCTGTTGAGGAGAACAAATTTGAATATGGCGTTAAATTTACTCGCGAAGATATTCGAGATCGTGTAGAGGAATATGAAATAATCGATTCGGCAGGGTTTTCTATTCGCCCGCCTATTAACAACTTTGCAAACAACCAACCTTACGATCCTTTTGTAAGCCCAATAGTTCCGTTTAATGAGATTCGTTCTCGCAATAATGTACAGATTAATCGCTTTTCTGGTTATGGCCAATGGAGCCGTCGAACTACCCTAGGCAGCAATGATCTTTGGTTAAATGCTGGGGTGCGTTTTCATAACTGGACTGTGATGGGCGATAATATTACAAGCACAACTCAAACCGTTGTTAGCCCTAGAGCTCAAGTTAGTCTTAAACCCGACTGGGATATGGACATGCTCTTTAGATTGTCAGGTGGATTTTATCATCAACCGCCTTTTTACAGAGAACTCAGGGATTCGACGGGAACGGTTCAGCCTGGCGTAAAAGCGCAACAAAGTATACACATCGTACTGGGTAACGATTACAGCTTTAACCTTTGGGGCCGTCCTTTTACTCTTAATTCTGAGGTGTATTACAAAGATTTAACAGATGTGAACCCATATACCTTAGAGAACGTAAGAATTCGTTACAGGGCTCGTAACAATGCCGTAGCCTATGCATATGGGCTCGATGTTAGAATGGCTGGAGAATTTGTACCAGGTACGGAGAGCTGGGTTAGTTTCGGGTATCTTAAAACAGAAGAAAATATAGACGATCGAGGTTTTATTTTTAGACCAACAGATCAGCGATTAAAGTTTGGAGTACTATTCCAAGATTATGTTCCGGTAATTCCTAACTTAAAAATGTACTTAAACCTGGTGTATAATACCGGTTTACCTGGAGGCTCACCAAGTTATGCAGATCCTTACAATTTTCAGTCGCGTTTACGTGATTATAAACGTGCCGATGTTGGAATAAATTATGTGATTGTAGATAGCGAGAAACCTAGAAAAAGCGGATTCTTATCTAACTTTAAAGAGCTTACCTTGGGTGCAGAGATCTTTAACATCTTTGACGTGCGCAACTCTATTACTAATACCTTTGTAAGAGATGTAAATAGTAAAGTGCAGTTTGCGATTCCTAACTTTTTAACACCTAGAGTGTTTAATGTTAGAATGACCATGAAGTTTTAGGTCTTTCTAGGAGTTTACAAAGTCGGTCAATACCCCTACTACATAGTCTAATTCGTCTTTTGTATTAAACGAAGAGAACGAAAAACGCAGCGAGGGTTTCTTTAAATCCTCTTCGCTTAAAAAGGCACTCAATACATGCGATCCTTTATCACTTCCGCTTTGGCAAGCACTTCCTTTAGAACAGGCAACGCCCATCAAATCCATCTGAAATTGTAGCATTAAAGCCTTTTCTGGAGCCACAGGAAGACATACGTTAACCAAGGTATAGGTACTATTATCGTGGTTTTCGCAAGAGCCGTTAAAGCTAATTCCTTCTATGTTGTTTTTGAGCCCATCGATAAAGTGCTTCTTTAATCCTAAAATATACGCCTGCTCCTCTTCTAGGTTTTCGTATGATATTTTTAATGCTTCTGCCATGCCCACAATATTGTGAGTGGCCTCTGTTCCTGCTCGCATACCCCTTTCTTGCGCACCTCCAAAGATAAGCGACTTTAGTCCCGTATTTTTACGAATAAAGGCAAATCCAGCCCCTTTGGGGCCATGAAACTTATGTGCCGCAACGGCTGCAAAGTCTACCAGGGTATTAGATAAATCTAAGTCGTAATGACCAATTGACTGCACCGTATCAGAATGAAACAAGGCATCGTGTGTTTGACACATCGCGGCTACGCGATCTATATCGAGCACGGTTCCTACTTCGTTGTTTACGTGCATTAAACTCACCAAGGTTTTATGTGTTGTATCACTAAGTAGTTTCTCTAAGTGATCATAATCGATATTGCTACAAGACTTGACCGTAACGCGCTCTACTTTTACACCTCTATCTTGAGCTAATTCGTCTAAAGTATGAATCACTGCATGATGCTCTATTGCCGAAGAAATAATTCGGGTAACACCCAAATCTCTTACACAACTATTTATGATTAGATTGTCTGCTTCTGTTCCGCCAGAGGTAAAGATTATTTCGCCCGGACTCACCTTTAATTGAGCGGCAATTGCTTTTCTACTACCTTCAAGTAATGATTTAGCAGACCTGCCATAATTATGTGTAGATGAAGGGTTTCCGAATTCATTTGTTAGTACATCGGTCATTACTTTAACAACTTCTGGACGAATCTGCGTTGTAGCTGCGCTATCTAAATATACCTTTCTCAATGGATGTAAATTATTAAGTTCTAAACGACTGAATTAACAGCTTTCTACATATTGGAATGTTAAATCCAAGCTAAACTTGAAGTCGTAAAAATAGCACATTAAAAATTATTTTAACTTGGAGCAGTTTAAAATTTATAAACGCCTATTTTTGTTAGCCTAAGGACCTACTATGAAAAAGATTGTATTTCTTTTATTATGTGCGATTTCGTTTACCTCTTGTGACGATGGTGATATCATCGTGACCACCTTTGATTTTGATGCGATTTTACTAGAAAATTGCGGAGAAGTTGGCGATTATGTTTTCTATAAAATCAATAACGAAAACTTAGAAGCGATTTCGTTAAGCCTTGGCACAACAGACGAGATTTATTTAACCACCGCAGATAGAACCTATACCTTAGACGGAACCAGCAATGTGGCAAACTACAGAACTTTTACCGCAGAGGTCGATGATGCCTACTTTTGTAGTAATGTGCCTCCATCAGAACCACAGTTAGTCTCAGATTTTATAGGGAGCTCTGGTGATGCGCTGCTACAAGTTACGGCGGTTTTAGACGATAATGATGGGCTCATAGAAGATATAGACGACGAAATTGATACCGATGGCGATGGCCTGCCAGACTATATCGATTTTGATGACGATGGCGACAATGTACCAACGAGTCAAGAGTTAGACACAGAGAATGCAGATGGCGACGATGACCCACTTACCAATCCAAAAGATACCGACGGCGACGGAATCCCTAATTATTTGGATCCAGACGACGATGGCGATGGCGTTTTAACTATTAACGAAGACACCAATAAAGATTTAAACCCAGCAAACGACGTAACAGAACCCTCTGTTGGGCCAGATTATCTAAATCCGGGCATCACTGTAGAAACCCTGATAAACGAGTATAGATCACATTCATATACACTTAACTCTTCTGTAAATGTGACGCTCAACGATGTGGTTTTGGTGAGTGATTCAGAAGAAATCATTAGAGAGACCTTGCCTTTGGGAATTATTGAGAATGCTTTTTCTGCAACTGCTACGCTGACTCCAGAATTTATTGAAGACTAGCTTTTTGGGTAAAATAAATCTCTGTGGCTCCTTGCCCATACGTTCTATAATCGGCGGGCGATACCGAGAGTCCATTATAGCGTTTAAACAAGTATTCTAGTTCGGTTTTAAGCACGCCCTCTCCTACTCCGTGGATCAATACAATTTTTGGAATTCTGTTTTTTATGGCAAAATCTATATGACGCTTGGCGGTATCTAATTGCAGCTCTAAAATCTCAAACGGAGGCATGCGTTTATGATTTTTGGTGAGTTTCTCAATGTGCAAATCAAACGGGATTGCAGCCAGAGGTTTCTCCTTTTTTTTAGGGCCAGGTTGTCTAGATCGTTGTTGTTGCTGCTCTTTTAAGAAATTTACTTGCTTATCTATGGCACCCTTTGTATGGAATCGTACATTTGGGTCAACTTTTACAACTTCGCTTGGCAAAAATTGTAAAATGAAGCCATCTTCTGTTTCTACAGATAACTCATTGGTATCTAGAGAAGTAACCACGCCGCTTATGTCGTCATCGATTACAGATACTCGGTCGCCTACTTTAATTTGCTGCATTGTTGTTAGTTACACTAAAAAAATAGTGGTTTACACGGAAGAAATCGGTAACTCATCGAAAATCCTAGTCCATTCACTACAGTTTTTCCTACTTTTACTACAATCAAAGGTACATCAATTTATTTTTGTACTTCAAAGTTAACCTCATGAGAAAACTGCTACTTTTCGTTTGCATGCTGTGTCTTTCTACCACAGTTTTTTCGCAACTCTATGTTAAACCAACGGCAGCCGCCCAAGACTCTTACGTTTACGTAAACGACGATGTCTTATTTGTAACCGGTGCCATTGACTTAACGATCAATCCTACAGCCGCAACAGAAGCGAGCATCTACCTACGTGGCGATGCACAACTGATACAAGGAACTACGGGTAATTCTACCAACACTGGTACAGGAGTAATCTCTGTGTATCAGCAAGGGTTTGCAGATCGCTACGAATACAACTATTGGAGTTCTCCAGTTGGCAACGCATCTACAGCCATTGGTAACGAAAACTTTGGAGTAACTATGCTGTATGATGTGGTTAACAATACAAATAGTACTCAGGCAAACAATACAGATGGTTACGATGGAACCTCTTCGCCTCTTACGATTTCGAATCGCTGGGTATGGAAGTTTATTACCGGAACAGTTTATGCTGAATGGATTTATGTAGGGAACACTAGCACAGTAGGCCCAGGTCAAGGCTTTACTATGAAAGGTGTAGACCTTGGTGCAGACGAGGCATCGACACCCAGACAAGAATACGACTTTAGAGGAAAACCTAACGACGGAAACATCGATAATCCAGTTATCGATAACGAACTTACTTTGGTGGGGAACCCTTATCCCTCTGCCGTTGATATGCGTGCTTACTTGCAAGCAAATACTAATATTGAAGCGACTGCTTTTTATTGGGAACAAGATCATACTGTAAATTCACATTATTTAAGAGCTTACGAGGGAGGATATGCTACTTGGCAACCGGGTTCTACAACTGCTGGCGATTACCAACAAGCAATTTTTCTTAATTACGGTGGCGATGGCACCGATGGCCCTCCAACAGGAGCTGGTGGTACGTTGCTTATAGAGCGCAGATACGCCCCTATTGGCCAAGGATTTATGGTACGCGGCGCTATTGATGGCAATGTAACCATGAGAAACTCATATCGTGTAGATGTAAAAGAAGGGGCTGGTAATTTATCTGAATTTAAGTCGGCACCATATTTTACAGAAAATATTGATCCTATTGGAGTTGATTCTCCAGAAGTGGTAAGCAGAAGACAATTGTTAAAACTCAACATTTTTATCAATGATTTTGAAGCTGCAGGTTTGTCGCTTTTCTTTCACGATAAAGCCACTAACGGTTTAGATAGAGGTCTTGATGCCTTAAGCCCACGTTCTACAGCCAAAGATGTTTACTGGTCTATAGAAGACGATCCAGAAGACGAAAACTATGTGATGCAAACGGTTCCCTTCGACCCTCAAGCAATGATCCCTATTACGTTTACGGCCGATGAGTATACAGACTTTAGAATCTATATTTCTGATGAGCAAAACATTAATGAAGACATCTATCTATATGATTCAGTAGAAGATACGTATCAGTTAATGAGCAAAGAAGATTATACGATTCAAACCTTAGACCCTGGGACGTATAAAGATCGATTCTATATCACATTCCAAAAAGAGGATAATCCAGAAACCACCGCAAGCATGAAACTTGAGAGTTTGGTGACGGTATTCCAAAACAACCCAATAAAGCAACTTGAGATTCATAATCCAGAAGGCTTAGACATTGCGCAAGCTACTTTAGTCGATATGAGCGGAAAAGTTATTTGGACCAAAGCAAATCTTGGCAACAGCCGAATTTACAGCTACCCTACTGGGATTTTAAGTGATGGGATTTATATGCTGCAATTAAAGGCAAGCGACAATTCTACGACCGTAGAAAAGGTTCGCATCATAAACCGATAATTGCAACGAGTATCCTAAAATTGTCGTTTCAAGGGAATTTCCTAGGTGTAACTACACATATCATTTGCTTAATTTTTATTAAATTGGTGGCTGCCTAGGCAAATAACTAACTAAACAACGAAAACTCTTATGGAAGCACAACCCATCCAAATGGACAACACCAACCAAGAAAAGCCAAAAAATTATCTAGTTGAATCAATACTAGTCACAATTTTTTGTTGCTTGGTATTTGGTATTATCGGCATCGTAAATGCCTCAAAAGTAAATTCTGAATACGAAGCCGGAAACTATGCAGGTGCCGTAGCTGCTTCTAAACAAGCCAAACAATGGACCTTATGGGGTTTTATAATTGGGCTTGTAATGTATTTAATACTAGGAATTTTCTATATCGGAGCCATTTTAGCATTGATCGGAATGGGAAGTGGTGATTTCTAAAAAAACTCTTTACATTTTAGGTATACCAGTAGCGCTTGCGTTACTGGTATATTTTTTTAACTACAATCCAGAGGGATCTGGAATCTTTTTACCCTGCCCGTTTAAGTATTTAACGAGCTTGCACTGTCCAGGCTGTGGTAGCCAACGCGCCCTGCATAGTTTACTACATTTAGATTTTGCTAAAGTAGCCTCGTACAACTTTTTATTTTTACCCGCAGTAAGCGTTTTTCTTTACAATCTTTTTATTAGAGTGCATAACCACTATAAAGAAAAACAGTTGGTAAATTATATATACAAACCTATTTTCCCGAGGGTTGTGTTGGCCGTGGTGATCGTATTTTGGGTTGCCAGAAACATTCCTTTAAAGCCATTTAGCCTTTTGGCGCCATAACAGCAGTCTCTACATAAATTTATTGCTTGATAAGTATCTTGCGTGTACTTGCTTCTTCGGACTCAATCGAAACTATATAACTTCCGCTTGGCCAGTCGGCGATGTTAAGGCTAAAGCTGCTAGCCGTTTTTTGTTCTCCTAACACCAACTGCCCGAGCATGTTGTACACTTTTACATCTACATTCATGCTATTAGGAAGCCTCACGCTTACTTCGTCTTGAGCCGGGTTAGGATACAAGCGGGCCTCAAAGTTTGCGGGTTTAGTATCTACCGAAAGTAGTGGCCCATCTTCTATAATTTTTATGGTCTGGTTTATGGCTAAATCGTTATGTTCGTCTACGATTCCGCTAGGCCAATATACTTTTACCATATCTACTATAGTGGCATTCGAAAGGCCAAAAAACTCGGTACTAGAATTCTGACTCAAATACCCTTCTACAGTTGCGGTAAAGCGATATTGAGTCTTCCCGTTAACCAAGATCTCAATTTTAGCTCCTACGCCATCCCTGTTGCTAATAGTGCCTTCTAAGTTTACTTTTAGATAGCCGTTGTCGTTAATCTCAGATGTTTTGTTGAGCCATATATAATCAAAATCAGGTTCGCCGTTAGAGACTATTATATCTGCGAAACCATCGTTGTTTACATCACCAATGGCGTTGCCATAAGAAAAGGCTAAATCGTCTTCGAACCCTTGATCTGGAATACGCTCAAATCTACCATCTTTTATATTATCATAATAAGCTGAGGGAAGTATACCCCCTCCGGTAGTATTAAATTGCCCGCTAACATAAAAATCTGGATAACTATCATTGTCGCCATCCAACCAAACTGCTCCCCAAGAAAAATAATCGAATCTAACAGCCGCCGGAGCCGCTTGGTTAGAAAAGGTCTCGTCTCCGTTGTTCTTCATGAGCACATTGCCTGGTACCGGATCGCTAGCATCATAGGTTGTATTGGTGATGTACATATCGATAAATCCGTCATAGTCGTAGTCCTGAATGGCCGCGCTCATGGCTGCCATTTGATAATCTGTGCCAGAGAAAAAACTAATATCATTAAAGGTACCAGAACCTGTATTTTTATACATCACATTTTTTGTGATAATTCGATCGTTTATAAGATAAAGCTCCATCCAACCATCGTTATTAATATCGTAAAATGTACCTTGAAAAGTATTTTCTGTTCGGTCACCAATATTAGAAGAGGTATTGGCCAATGTAAACGTGCCGTCGCCATCGTTGTGATATAACATATTGGGAATGATCATATCTAAGTCTTTATTTGCCAAGAAGACATCTAAAAAACCGTCGTTGTCGTAGTCACCCCAAGAAGCACTGTGAGTGAAAACTGCAGTAGTAGGTAATCCTGCGCTTGCGGTAATATCTGTGAAGACAAAATCGTCGTTACGATAAAACTGATTGGGTGCTTCTGGAGAACTTACAAAAAGGTCTTTATCGCCATCGTTGTCAAAGTCTACCCAGACTACAGCCTTGGTCTCACTTAACTGATCGTCAATTGTAAAAGACACTTGTGAGAAGGTTCCGCCATTGTTTTTATAAAAATAAACTGGCTCTCCTAAATTTGAAGGTACCGTTATATCGTCCCATCCATCACCGTCAAAGTCGGCAAAAGAAATGCCAGTGCCTTCGAATATATTTCTGTTTTGAACATACCCCAAAGAAGCGGCCGATTCTTCGAAGAGGATTTGACCTTGCACTGTGGTCGAAAATATAAATACTAGCAGTAATATTCTAATCATAATGTGTTATTAATAAGCCAACTAATATAAAAAAAACATCCCTAAGATTGCTCTTAGGGATGTTCTATTATCTATTATAGATTTCTCTAATAACTACTCTTATTTGTTAAGAGTTGCTGGAGAAACTTCTGTACGTACAAATGGAATGTCTTTGCTCATATCTTTCACAAGTGGTCCCGGTGATACCGTTACAGGAGTGATATAGTTGATACAAATTTCCCATCCTGGAGCCGTTACCGATGCGTCAGATTCGAATACAAACGTTAAGTCTGCTCCAGAAGAAGTAAATACTTCACCTTGTAACTGAGTACCTGTGAATCCATTTCCTCCACCAGAACCAGTAGAAGTCATTTGACCGTTAATATCTGTTACTTCTGTAAGAGCGTCTTCGATTGGACCATCATATACTCTCATAAAGTCCCATCCGTTCTCAAGATTAAATATTTGGAAAGTAGCCTCTACAACTTCTCCTAATCCAGGAGCAGTATACGTAGTCGTGGTGTCTTCGTCAACTCCATAATTTCCAGCAGTTCCGCCAGTATCTACAAAGTCTTCGTCACATACCAATGGTGGTGGAGCAACTCCACAAACCTCTGCAGCCCATCCTGGAGCGTTAACAGATCCGTCAGATGCAAATACCAATGTTAATGAGTCACCAGTACCATCTACTTGTAATCCTTGTAATTCAGTACCAGTGTATGTACCGATTAAAGTTCCTGTAGCATCGGGTCCATCATAAATGTCTAAGAAATCCCATCCGTCTTCAATATCGAACTGATAGAAGTAAAGAGACATTGGAGATGCATCTCCTGTAGTTACTACACGAGTGATGTTTTCGTCATTTCTGTAGTTTACAATCTCTCCTCCTGAATCTGCAGTCACTAATAATGGATCTGCACAACCAAGTACCGGTAATGGCACAATGTCAGGGAAAGAAACAGTACCTGTACGACCATTCCAAGTCCAGGTTCCTTGCTGTGTAGCGATGAAACATCCTGCAACACCACCACTATCGCGGTTGATTACGTCTGCGTAAGCAAGGTTGTTACCATCACGAATAATTGGGCTAACCCCAAGGTCGTATTGAGCTGGCAAACCTAACCAAGTAGATGTTTGCTCAAAGAACCACATTTCGTTTTGTACTCCCGGATCGATCCACATCAATGGTGGAATTCCAGTTTGACCAAAACATGCAAAATCGAATGGCTCCATCAACATGTCTTGGAAAAGGTTTCCACCAGGTCCTAAAACATCTACCTGCTGTCCGATTACACCGGCTCCTGCAGGGTGAGGTGTACCATCACTAAGTATGTTCCAGAAACCTGTAAACGCACCGTCTACATCATCTACATACGAACCTAAGCTAGTGAATCCTCTTTGGTAGCTAAATTCTTTAAATACGGTAGAAACACCTTCCGTACCATTAAGTCTAACCTCTGAAACAACTGGATTTGTTGAGTCAGAAATATCTAGTGTAAAGTTACCAATAGCGCCTTTAAAGATAAATACAGTTCCGGCCATATCTGCCTCGTGAGAGAAGAAAGAATACTTCTCACCGGTAATAGATCTTGCCGTTGCGTTAAACTTGTCGTCGTTTCCTGCATTAATCCAAAGCTTCGCGTTTAACTGGTTATCAAGGGTAGCAATGTAACCGTGATACATACCTAAGCTAGAACCGTCCAAAGCCGCTTTAGGTGTTGCAGTATCTGGATCTACTGATTCCAGAAATGCATTGTTTTCGATTTGCTCTTCGGTGGTGGCGTCTTTTGAACAAGAAACCACAAACATACCTAAAGCAAATAATAAGATAAGTTTTTTCATTTTGTGCACTGTTGATTTTTAATTAAGTATTCTTTGTGTTATTTCAATAATAGGAGTCCAATATAACCTCATTTTGGGAAACGTCAAGGCTTTTGTTAACATATTTTTTTATTTTCCACGAACGTCATATTTTCTTCGTTTAAATGCATAAATTGAATTAAAATTTTAAGAATTTCGCAATTAACATTTCTTTGGCTTGCCCAGTTTAAATGAACCCTCACAGAATAATGCCGTTGTGCTTAATTACCTACAACTCAGTTTTATAATTAATTGCCTTTAGATTTTTATAGTGCGATTTAACCGTAACTTTTTGCAATCGATTCAATAATAATAAAGCAAAAAAAAAAAGCGACAGTTTCCTGTCGCTTTTAAATTTTATTTTGCTGATATTTAATCAAATAACACCGTTCCAGAGCGCCCGTTCCAAGACCAGTTTCCAGAGGGTACAACCATGCAACTTAAATCTACATAAGCCTGCACTCCAGGAGTCCCTGCTATAATTGATGAGCCAAAATTCCAAGTAGCGTCAACACCATTTATTGTTGTTGTCTGACCAAAAGCCGCATATTCGTCTATGGCTGTAGGACCAACAAACGGTACATCGATCACCTGAGCCCCAGAAAAGAAAGGAGTATACGTATCGGCAGGAATTATTCCTGCACATCCAGCTGTGGTATAATCCTCTTGCATAGTATCGTTAAACATGAGTCCGCCAGGCGTACCATTGTCGTAACAAATAACCACCTCATTAATCGCATTTACAGTTACCGTAAAAACGAAGGGTGGAATCGGAATCGTTTGTGTGATATCAAAAGTACTGGTACTAATAAAGTCCCATGTACCTCCAAAACCAGCATCTCCACTATCCTGAAAAGTACCTAAACTAACCGCTGCTCTTTGGTTGTGCAAATCTTTAACAATTCTCATATTAATCGGGCGATTGTTATAATCACTGCCTGCTATAACCACATTACTTGGGTCACTTAAATCTAATGTAAAAGAAGCTTCCTTCGAGGTAAATGTATAATTAGAATCTCCTAACGCCTTCCCATTAAAGTATAGGTTCTTTTCGTTGGTAAGCATCACCAATGCACTTACATCATTATCGCTTTTAATACTCACAACAATTTCACCATGCAGGCTAACATCGGCACTGGCAAAAATGCCTCGATACAAACCTTGTTCACTTAGGTCAAAGCTAGCATCTGGCACCATAGTGCTCAATGCTTCAATTTTTGCGATATCAAACGCATCTTCTGGCGTGTCGATTTGATTGTCTGAATCTGTGGAACAGCTTATTAATAAAGCCGTTGCAAATAGTGCAGTAACGATTTTTTTCATGAGGTTATTTTTTTTGTTTGAATTGAATTTTATTGTTCGAATGACTCTAAAGTACTAATTATAATCGAAACACAATCCAGTAATTGCTCCCTAGTCATCACTAATGGTGGAGCAAAACGTATGATGTTTCCGTGTGTGGGTTTTGCCAATAAACCATTGTCTCTTAACGCCAAACAGATGTTCCAAGCTGTGTCGCTTTCTTCGTGGTCGTCAATTACAATTGCGTTTAATAGGCCTTTCCCCCTTACTAGCTTTACGATAGCGCTGCGCTCTATATATTTGTTTAGCTCAGATCTAAAAAGCAAACCTAAATCGTAGGCGTTTTGTGCTAAATCTTCTTCTTGAATAACTTCGAGTGCCGCCATAGCTACTGCTGCAGCAATTGGATTCCCTCCAAAAGTAGACCCATGATTCCCTGGTCTAATGACGTTCATAATAGCGTCATCTGCAAGCACGGCAGATACTGGATATACACCCCCGCTTAAGGCTTTCCCTAAAATGAGTAGATCTGGCTTAACTTCTGGAGTACTGCTACAGTTTTTGTCTGCACAATTGCAGTTGCCACAGGTAGCCAGCAAACGACCAGTTCTTGCGATGCCAGTTTGCACCTCGTCTGCAATAAAAAGTACATTATTCGCTTCACAAATGGCCTTGGCTTTTGCCAAATAACCTTCTGAAGGCACATACACACCAGCCTCACCTTGTATAGGCTCTACTAAGAATCCAGCAACATTTTTGTCTGATGCAATTGCTTGCTCTAATGCGGCCAGATTATCGTACTCAATTTTTATAAAGCCTTGCGTGTAGGGGCCAAAGTTATCTCTTGCTACAGGATCGTTAGAAAAAGAAATAATAGTAGTGGTACGCCCGTGAAAGTTGTTTTCGCAAACGATGATTTTTGCTTCGTTTTCTGGAATTCCCTTCTTCTCATAGGCCCATTTGCGACAAATCTTCACAGCGGTCTCTACGGCTTCTGCTCCAGTATTCATGGGCAAGAGCTTGTCAAAACCAAACAATTCAGAAGCAAACTTCTCGTATTTTCCGAGCATGTCGTTATAAAATGCTCTTGAGGTTAAGGTAAGCGTCTCTGCTTGTGATTTTAAGGCGCCCACAATTTTTGGGTGGCAATGCCCTTGGTTTACTGCCGAATAAGCAGATAAAAAATCGTAGTACTTTTTGCCTTCAACATCCCAGACGTAAACGCCTTCTCCTTTGCTTAATACTACAGGTAATGGATGATAGTTGTGAGCTCCGTACTTGTTTTCTAAATCGATTGCTTTTTGCGATGCGGTTTGTTCTAAAACTGACATAACATAAATTATTAAATTAAAAAATCTGTAATTCCTACTGTACCTTTATCCTTTCGAGAGCTCGAAAATTCAGCGGAGGAGAGAAATCATCCTTGGGCATAAAATTAATAATTATTATGTGGATTATAAACCTTTTGAGCTCAAAATAGAGATTTGAAATTCGATTCGTTTGAGTTCTCTCGTTATGGCCTGTCTGTTTAAATGCATCCAAGAATAAGTTTTAACAAAAGATGTCATTAGTATCATGGTTAAAAATCCTATTCCATATTTTATAAGCTCGTTGGTTTGATCGGTACCAAAAAATTTAATAGCACAGTATATAGCAACCCCAAAGGCGATCACATTTACTATGGTCATCACAACTAATATCCAACTCATGGGTCCTTTATAAAGGCCTCCCATCATCCCAAAAAGCGATTGCTCGTCTAAGCTGTCGTAAAATTCGGCTTCTTTTTCGTTTAAAGATTGTTTGATTAGTTTGTCAATTTCTTCTGAATCAGTTTTCATAATTTTTGTTTTTTAAAAGTCCTTTTAACGCCTCTCTGGCATAAAATAATCTAGATTTAACCGTACCCTTGCTTACGTCAAGTACACTGGCGATTTGGTCCAAAGACAGTTGGTTTTTGTAAAAGAGTTCAATTACGATACGATGTTTTAAAGGCAATTGTGCTATTCCGCCATTGATCAATTGAAGCTTTCCTTGAGTACTTTGGATTGCTTCTGTCTGACTTGTACTGGTATCTACTGCCTGTTCTATCATCTCATTAGAAGTATGCGTTTCTGTCTTTTTATTCTTTCTAATTTGATCGATTGCTCGCCTGTGTACAATGGTCAAGGCCCATGGTGCAAACTTTTGCGTATCTTTTAAAGAACCAATCTTTTTTAAAATAATCACCCAACATTCTTGTGCGACATCCTGTGCCACGGCTTTGTCTTTTATATACCAATTGGCTTGCCTACAAAAAATAGGATGCCATCGCGTAACAAGTACTGTGATTGCCTTTTTGTTTCCTGCAATATATTCGGTTATTAAAAGCGAATCGAATATGTGATTGGGTTGGTGCATCTATACTTTAAAGACGTGAATACATTTAAAAGGTTCATTTTTAACAGAACTTTTCTATAAGATAACCACAAATAGTATTTTTAAACTCATAGCTATTGTTATTTTTGCGCATGGCCAGAAGAAAAGTAAAACCTCTTTTTAAAGACTTAGAAGTAATAGACGCAGGCGCCAAAGGAAAAGCTGTTGCCAAAGCACCCGATGGTCGCGTTGTTTTTATCACCAATGCCGTACCTGGCGATGTGGCTACCGTGCAGACTACTAAAAAGCGCTCTGCCTATTACGAAGGCAAGGCTACCGAGTTCTCCAAACTATCAGACAAACGCACGACACCTGCCTGTGAGCACTTTGGTGTTTGTGGCGGCTGTAAATGGCAACATATGGGCTACGAGCATCAGTTGTTTTACAAGCAACGCGAAGTAGAAAACAACCTAAACCGCTTAGGAAAAATCGAGTTGCCAGAAATCACCCCTATTCTCGGGAGCGAGGCTCAATACTTTTATCGCAATAAGATGGAGTTTTCTTTTAGCAATAATAAATGGTTGACTTTAGAACAAATACAAAGCGACGAGCGAATCGAAAACAAAAATGCGCTAGGGTTTCATATTCCGGGCATGTGGGATAAAATTCTCGACCTTAATAAATGTCACTTACAGGCAGACCCTAGTAATGCCATTAGAGATTTTATAAAGCAATTTGCCACAGACAATGATTTGGCCTTTTTTGATCCAAGAAAACAAGAAGGTTTGCTCAGAACCTTGATGATACGAACCACAAGTACTGGGCAAATCATGGTATTAGTACAGTTTTTTAAAGAAGATACGGCTGCTCTAGATGCCTTATTAGATGCTGTTGACGAAAACTTTCCAGAGATTACATCCCTTCAGTATGTAATTAATTCAAAAGGGAATGATACGATTTACGATCAAGAAGTAATTTGCTATAAGGGCCAAGATCATATTTTTGAACAGATGGAAGGTCTCGAATTCAAAATAAATGCCAAATCATTTTATCAAACCAATTCTGCCCAAGCTTACGAGTTATATAAAGTGACCAGAGACTTTGCCGGACTGACTGGCCAAGAACTGGTATATGATTTATACACGGGTACTGGCACTATCGCCCAGTTTGTTGCGAAAAAAGCAAAAAAGGTGGTAGGCATAGAAGCTGTTCCCGATGCAATACTAGCTGCCAAACAAAATGCGGTTCACAATAAAATAGACAACTGCGAGTTTTATGTGGGCGATATGAAGCAAGTATTTACAGATCAATTTATTGCAGAGCACGGTGCTCCTGATGTTGTGATTACAGACCCTCCACGGGATGGGATGCACAAAGATGTGGTCGCTCAGTTATTGCAAATAGACGCGCCTAAAATTGTGTATGTGAGCTGTAATAGCGCTACCCAAGCGCGAGACCTGGCTCTTTTAGATTCTGCGTATAAAGTAACCAAAGTACAGCCAGTAGATATGTTTCCGCAAACGCATCATGTCGAAAATGTTGTACTTTTAGAAAAACGAAATTAATGACGCCAAAGAAGCTACTTGGAGTTTTGCTAGTTGCCTGTATCGCCTTGGGCTGCACTCGAGACGACATCTGCCCAGAAGATACTCCTACTACTCCCTTGCTTATAGTCACTTTTAAAGATTTTGCCGATGGGCAAACGCCAAAATCCGTGCCTAATCTTCAAGTGTTAGATGCCTTCGACACTTCGATTCAAGTCTTAGGGTCTGCAACGACAGATTCCATTGCCATTCCGTTACGGAATTTTAACGACAACACTCAGTTTCTATTTATAAAAGATAGTAATTCAGAAGATCCAGAAGTTTTAAACGCAGATAGGATTCAAATTTCGTACACGCTACGCGATGTGTATGTAAATCGCGCCTGCGGATTTATTGCCAATTACGATGACCTTGGCGTGCTGTTAGACGATTCAGATGACGACACTTGGATTATTAGTTTACAAACCCTAGTCAATACCATAGACAATCAAGATGAGACGCATATTACCATTCTTCATTAGTATCTACCTTAGTGGTATGGCGATCTCGCTGGCACAAGATTCTACCGCCGTTGTGGTTGATTCTGTAAAAGTTAAAGATCAAAAATACGGCCTGCGTTTGGGAGTAGATTTGGCCAAACCCTTGCGAACGCTTTTAGACGACACCTATTCTGGTTTCGAAATTTCTGGTGACTTTAGATTTACCGATCGCTTTTATGCTGCCGTAGAATTAGGTACAGAAAAAAAGGATAGATTCGAAGCCAATTTAAACTCCAAAACTAGCGGTAGTTATTTTAAAGCCGGTGCCGACTTTAACGCATATAACAACTGGGTGGGGCTACGTAATTTAATTTATGTAGGGCTTAGGTATGGGTTTTCGAGTTTTAATCAAGAGCTTTTATCCTACGGAATATATACCACAGACCAATCTTTCTCTGAGTTTGAATTACGAGAGGTAAACCAAAAATTTGATGGCCTAACGGCATCTTGGGCCGAATTAATAGTAGGTGTAAAAACAGAGTTGTTGCCCAACTTATATTTAGGATTGCAACTGCAATTAAAAAATAGGATTTCTGAAACCAAGCCAGATAATTTCGACAATTTGTTTATCCCCGGATTTAACAGAACCTACGACGAATCCGATTTTGGGGTAGGTTATGGATATTCCTTAAGCTACCTAATCCCGATTTTTAAAAAGTAATTAAGGATGCTGTTTCTTTGCTTTTTTACTGCCTGCATACATTTGATAACAGCAAAAGCGACTTTCGAGTTTACCATTGTACAGCTTAATTTTTCTAGAAGGACGTAACCCAACATGCTTTAAGGCTTCCATATTAGACGATATCATCCATGCCTGCGTATCTGGATACCCATGTTTTAAGGTAGTACCAATCGAAGCATAAAACTTCTCTGCGTTCACTGCGATACGTTCGTCATATGGCGGATTAAACACAATGAACAAGGGCTTTTCTTCTAGCTTTTTAGTTTCGAAAAAATCGTTCTGTTCTACATCGATAAAAGCACCAAGGTTCGCACTTTTAATATTTTCCTTGGCTTTTTTAAGCACAATAGGGTCTGTGTCGTAACCTCGTATTTTGTAATTAAAATCTACGATTTTCTTTAAGGCAGCTTCTTCTATGGTTTCGTAAAGATCTACATCAAAATCTGGCCAAAGTTCGAAGGCAAATTCTTCTCTATTTAAATTGGGTGGAATCTTACAAGCGATCATGGCCGCTTCTGTCAAGATGGTTCCTCCTCCGCACATAGGATCTAAGAAGTCGCACTGGCCTTGCCACCCAGTGAGCATGATCATTCCGGCAGCCAGCACTTCGTTAATTGGAGCTATCGTGTTTGCTACTTTATAACCGCGCTTATGGAGCGAATCACCAGAGCTATCGAGTGAAAGTGTGCATCGGTTTTTGTCTATATGTACATTGATTCGCAACGTGGGATGATCAAGATCTACATCGGGTCGATGCCCAAACTTGTCTCTGAACCTATCAACAATTGCGTCTTTGGTTTTTAAAGCGATGTATTTAGAATGCGTAAACTGCTGGCTATGCACCGTAGCATCTATAGCTAACCTGCCATCGGATTGCATATAATCTTCCCAGGCAAAGTCATAAACTTTTTTATAAAGATCTTCTTCAGAGAAAACTGGAAAATTTGCTACAGGTTTTAGGATTTTAATCGCTGTACGACAACATAGGTTTGCCTTATACATAAAGCCTAAGTCTCCATAAAAAGACACATGGCGAGTACCAACGCGAACGCCAGAGGCGCCAAGTTTTCTTAGTTCGGTAGCCAAAATCTCTTCGAGGCCATACATTGTTTTGGCCGTCATTTTAAAATTATTTCCCATGCAGAATTTCTTGGATGCTGCAAAAATACAGTATTTTAGTACTTAAATGTAACCCTGTGATAAAAGAACAAGATAACTGGTATGCTTCGTGGTTTGACACCCCCTATTACCACATACTCTACAAGGATAGAGACTATGAAGAAGCCGGACAGTTTATGCACAATCTCACTTCTTTTTTAAAGCTACCCAAAGGTGCTTCTATTTTGGATTTAGCCTGCGGAAAAGGTAGGCATTCGAGGCATCTTCACTCGTTAGGTTACAAAGTAACTGGAGCAGATCTCTCCAAATCGAGCATTCAGTATGCCAAGCAGTTCGAAACCGATGGGCTCGAGTTTGTTGTTCACGATATGTGCACTCCAATCCATAAGCGATTTGATGCGGTATTTAATCTCTTTACAAGCTTCGGGTATTTTGAACATGAAATTGACAATCTTAGAACCATAAGAGCCATAAAATCCGAATTAAACCCCAACGGCTATGGGGTCATCGATTTTTTAAACGTTACACAGGTCGCTAATAACTTGGTGGCTTCAGAAATGAAAACCGTAGATGGCATCGACTTTTATATCGAGCGAAAAATCGAAGAACGCTATATTATTAAAACCATCCGCTTTACCGATGGTGAATCTTATGAATATCAGGAAAAAGTGAAGGCACTTACCTTAGACGATTTTAAATCCTTCTTTGAAAAAGCTGGTGTTGCACTCAAACACTGTTTTGGCAATTATGCACTTTCTTCTTTTGACGAAGACACATCTGAACGCTTGATACTTATCTTTACATTATGAGATATTTGCTTTTATTTCTTGCCGTTTTCGTTGGATTTGCCGTGGCACAACTCATTAAAAACAAAGATCCAAAGCGGTTCGCTCTTCTATTAGCATTTAGTGGAGCATTTTTACTATCTGTTACATTGTTTGAGATGATGCCAGAGCTTTTTGCTGGTGATTCTAAAGATGTTGGCATGTATATTATGCTGGGAATCTTACTCCAACTGGTGCTCGACTTTTTCTCTAAAGGTGCAGAACATGGGCATGTTCATTTACATGGTAATCAGCAAGCCTTCCCGATTCTATTGTTTGCCAGTCTCTCTGTACATGCTGTATTAGAAGGGTTTCCGGTGACTGGTCACGACAGTATTCTATATGGAGTAGTTGTCCATAAAATTCCTATTGCCGCTATTTTAACCCTCTTTTTTATTAAAGCAAATCAGTCTTTAGGGAGGATACTAATCTTTTTGACATTGTTTGCGCTCATGACACCCTTAGGAAGTTATTTGGCAGAACACTCCGAGTTTTTGGCAGCCTACAAAACGCCTTTAAATGCAATCGCTGTTGGGGTATTTTTACATGTTTCTACCACCATTCTCTTTGAAAGTAACAAAGATCATGGGTTTAATTTAACCAAAATGCTGTCTATAGTTTTGGGAATTGTATTGGCGTATTTTCTTTAAACTCAAAGCTAGTGACAGCCAAACTTACTTTTTTACAATTTTTTGAACGGTCTCTTGATTTGCGTCATTGAAAACTTTTAGAATATAGATTCCAGATTGAAGGGAACTTAAATCGATATTGTTTTGGTCGTAAATAGTCTTTAAAAGTTGCCCAGTGATACTATATACTTGTACTTCTTTAATATAGTGTGAAGAATCTATTTGGACTAATTCTGTTGCCGGATTTGGACTTATAATCAAATCCGATAACGAGTTATCTGGAGTCGAAAGAATGAGCTCGTCGCAGGTTTCGTTATTGTAAAAATTGACGTCGGGACCTACCTGTGTTTGGATGGCCGCAATTAGCTCATCAGCTCCACCATACAAGTCCAAGCAAATGGATTCCAAACTCGGCAATTCGAGAAAATCTGAAGAAGGTGGATATCTTAATCTCCAATTCTCCCCATTTTGAATGTTAATTGTAGTTAAGAGGGGGTTATTCCGAAGCCATAGACGAGAGACTCTGGTTCGTGTTAAATCTATTGTTTTGATCAAGTTATTACTAAAAACTAAAACTTGCTCGCCTAGACCATTGTCAATGGTTAAATTTACATTCCTTAATAAATTATCATCTGCCGATAAATGTCTAAAATTGTCTGAAATGACGGTTAGACTTGTTAGTAAATTTTTTCCTACATAAACAGCGTTAATATTTGGTGAATTGATAATCTCAAGACTTGTTATTGAGTTATCTGTTAACCCTAATGATTCTAAACTAACTAAATCAGAAACATCTATATTAGTTAAGAAATTCCAACCGATTGATAATTCCTTTAACTGAGATAAGTTTTTTAATTCTATACTAGAAATTAAATTAACTGCGCAATCCAAATCTTCTAAAGCCAGTGTTTCTGATAAGTCTAAGTTGGTTAATAAATTACGATTACACCATAAATCTTTAAGACTTGACTGTCCTGTTAAATTTAATTCTGTGAGTTGATTATTATTACAAATTAGTCGCTCCAAATTGGTGCCGTTTATTATCAGGTTTGTTAGCAAGTTGTATTTGCAAGACAAATGCTTTAAAGCAGTATTTTCACTAACGTCTAATTCGGTTAAATCATTATAGGCAATCCATAACTCTTCAAGTAGTATATTTGAGCTCAAATCAATTACGGCAATGTCATTGCTGATCAACTTTAAAACCTTTAAGGCTATATTATTACTTAAATCTACTTCTGTTAACTCATTCGTAGATGCATCAAGCCCGATTGCATTAATAAAGTGTTCGATTCCAGTTAGGTCATGTATAAAACTGCTTTGTAGACAAATTGCTCCGGTAAATTCATTAGCTTCAATAATTTGTATTTCATTATCTCCATTAGTATCTATCAAGTCGCCGTTATGATCTACGAGAGCTGATTTTAAATTAGGATCAGGAAAATCTATAATTTGCCCGAAACTGCTTGCACAACTAAATAGGAGTAATATTAACAAATACTTCATCGTCTAACTTTTTGTCTTAACAAGTTAGCTAATATAAATAAAACATAATAACAAGGTGACGTTGAGGGGGATATCGCCGCCTTCACGGTTACTGATTCTCTTATGTATTTAATGTTGCGACTTCATGTTGTTTAACAACAGTAGTATTAAAAAAGGCGGCCGAGCGTTAATAAAATGTCCTGTGGACTGATTTAGTGAGGAGCGAGCGTTGAGGGGTTGGCATGTCGCCGCCTTTTACTTCTGCGTATGAAAGCGGGGGCTTTACAGCCCTTCCCTATTTCAAATTA
>JBDXAK010000010.1:0-12527 GCA_039981375.1 Gilvibacter sp.
GTATCTTCCAGATGCAGGTGTAGGTCAAGATCCTGTAGACTTCGCAATGTTATTTATCTGTAACACAGTGGTGATTCCTCCGGGACAGAACTCTGGATTACAGTGTTCTTCTGGATTAACTATTGGTCCATCTCCTAACGGCGAACTTGGAACGTATACCACTGGAGACGATTCCGTAGTGATATTACGCTTTACAGACAACGAGGGAAGTGACTGTGGTGAAGGTCCATTAGATGTAGTTGCTACATTGACAAAACAATAAGTTTCTCACTTATTTCCAATAATTATTATTGAATTAAAGGCTGCCTTTCGAGGCAGCTTTTTTTTTAGTATTGATATTACAAATCGAAACTTAAACAAAGCAAAAAGGTTGCGCAACCTTTTTACAATTACAAGTCTATAAATTAAAACCCTTTCGTTATGAAAATCAATGCAGCTATCACATTTTTAATTATTGGTTTACTTAATCTTACCGGATGTACTTTAGAAAAAAGTCAAACTGAACCTTTCATACAAAAGCTTGCGCCTGCGGCAGACTTAACAGCTTCTGCTGACCACAGTTTTATTGTTTCCGAATTACCTTTTAAAACCTCCCTTATACCGTTGAATGACGATGCATTTGTAGGTGATTATTTAGTCGAGCAAATATCGCCAAGTATTTTTGGTTATGACACCTTTGATCCAGATGGAGGAGGAATAGTTTTAACCTTACTCAACAACGAAACAGCCATGGGAGTTTCTTACGAGCCAGTAACGTTAACAAGTATGCAGAGAGCATTTGACGCCGATTATATTGCAGAACTTGGTTTTAATAATACTCAGACTTACATAATGGAATTCTTTTCGGAAAAAGTATACCTGCCTTATGAAGAAAGGACATTTTTAGCTTGCGCAGGCGAAAGCATCTTTTTAGGGTTTCCAGATAGCGTACCTGGTCTTTTCGATATTATTGACGATAGCGAGTTCACCTTAAGATTTTTAGACGATGTTTACAACGTTTGTAACGACGAGCAATTAGACGTCGAACTTAAGTTTACAAAATTGTAATGTAAAAGGCTGGGGTTCTTTTTTAAATGCTCTTATTTCTTGTACTTTTGATAGTATGAACACCCCTCTGGCCGAACGCATCAGACCCAAATCTTTAGAAGACTATATTAGTCAGCAGCATTTGGTGGGTCCAGACGGATCACTTACCCAACAATTAAAACTCGGGCTTATCCCCTCTTTGCTTTTATGGGGCCCTCCAGGAACAGGCAAAACAACATTGGCCAATATCATTGCCAACACAAGCGACAGACCCTTTTATAAATTAAGCGCAATTAATAGTGGCGTAAAAGATATTCGTGAGGTAATCGATCGCGCCAAAAAGTCTGATGGCTTGTTTACTACCAAAAACCCGATTCTGTTTATTGACGAGATTCATCGGTTTAGTAAATCGCAGCAAGATTCATTATTAGAAGCAGTAGAAAAAGGCTGGGTCACATTAATCGGTGCGACAACAGAAAATCCGAGTTTTGAGGTAATTCCGGCACTTTTATCTCGTTGCCAAGTATATGTGCTCAATGCTTTTACAAAAAACGATTTAGAGGCGCTTTTAGAGCGCGCAATCAAAACAGACGACCAACTACGTCAAAAAAAGATAAAACTCAAGGAAACAGAGGCTATGTTACGCATTTCTGGAGGCGATGCACGAAAGTTGCTCAACATCTTAGAACTTATCGTCGCTAGTGAATCTGGAAAGACGGTTACCATTACCAACGAGATGGTCATGAGCAAAGTGCAACAGAACACGGTACTCTACGATAAAACCGGAGAACAGCATTACGATATAATCTCTGCCTTTATAAAATCGATTCGCGGGAGCGACCCAAACGCGGCCGTATATTGGTTGGCCAGAATGATAGAAGGTGGCGAAGATGTTTCGTTTATCGCAAGGCGCATGCTTATTTTAGCTTCAGAAGATATTGGCAACGCAAACCCAACCGCATTGGTCATGGCCAATAATACCTTTCAAGCTGTAAATGTAATAGGATTCCCAGAAGCGCGCATTATATTATCCCAATGCGCCATCTATTTGGCGACCTCAGCAAAAAGTAATGCCTCGTATCAAGCGATTTTAAGAGCGCAACAAACCGTAAAACAGACAGGAGATTTATCGGTTCCGCTGTCTATTAGGAATGCGCCCACTAAGCTTATGAAAGAATTAGGTTATGGCGAAGATTACAAATACGCTCATAATTACGAAGGCAATTTTGTACGGCACGAGTTTATGCCAGACGAAGTGAGTTCGGAGACGTTTTACCAACCCGGCAATAACAAACGAGAAAGCGCCTTAAAAGAATATTTAAAAAATCTTTGGGGAGACAAATACACCTTTTAATTTACCTGTAAAACTTTTACAGGCCCGTTATTTATACCAACAACGCATACTTTTTCACCTAAGCCCTTATGGTCTAAAACAACCAGTGACTTGGCGTCTGCGTTCACAAAAAATCCGCTTTTGTCTACATCTGTATAGACGAACTTCCCATTTACAAATCGCAAGGCCGTACCCGAGCCCATGTCCATTCTAGGGGTTTCTACCTCTGTGTTATAAATGTTACCAATTGCCAAGACTACATCTTGACCTGATGGATTGGTAACAACCTGAAAATCTGTGATGGGCGCCCTTTGCGCCAAGGGAGGTAAAAGTTGCGTTGTATAACCACCTTTGCCGTCACTTAATAAAACCATATGCGCATACTCTGTTACCTGCTTTTGATAAGCGGTGTTGAGTTTTTCGCCATAGATGTCGTACAGCGAAGCATTGGCATAGGCATTATAGGTTTCGAACTTATCTACAATAAAAGGCATTTGCCCAGAAGAACACTCTCTTCCACGAGCTGGCACTTCTTTTCCGTTGTATTGTGTACTCAAGACAACGTCAAAGGTACCGTTGTCGTCAAAGTCTGTTGCATACACTTTAAAGGGTTTATACGCTGTCGCTTTGTACTTGCTATTGAGACCCATATTACCCAGAACAAAATCTGGATACGAATCGCCATTAAGATCTGATTGTGCAGCGGCAAACCACCAACCTTTGTGTTGGTCTAATCCATAAGTGGTACTCTGGTCTTCGAAAACTCCATTGTTATTTTTAAACAGCCCTATGCCTTCCCACTCTCCTACTACTAAGATATCTTGCCAGCCATCTTTATCATAATCTGCAATAACGACACTATTTACAATGCCGTAATTAGAAAGCGGAACTGCCTTCTGAGCAGTTACATCTGTAAAGCGTCCGTCCTGATTTTCTAGCAATACAGATTTTGCGGCCTTGGGATAATGCCTTGGTTCTATTCTATTACCCACCACTAAATCTAAATCGCCATCTTTGTCAAAATCAATAGCCGCGATGCTTTTTCCGCTTTGGGTTTGTACTGGTATCACTCCTTTTTCTGCTTTACCAAACGAACCACTACCATCGTTAAGGTAGAGTCTGTCTTGGTACATGTCTGAGAAAAGTTCAAACTCATTTCCTCCACTTACAACGTACAAATCAAGATCACCGTCCGAATCGGCATCAAAGAAAAGGGCTTCCATATCTTCGTAAGCTTTGTCCTCGAGCAATGTGGCGCTGTTCATCTTACGAAAACCAGTAGCGGTTTGTGCGAATAAAGCCCCTGCTTGTCCTGCTGCGCCTCCAATAAATAAATCTTCTAAACCGTCTCCTGTAAAATCACCTTTTGTAGTAAATGGGCCAAAGGTCGATTGTTTAAAAGGCAATAAGGTCTCTGCTTCAAAATCGTTAAAATCGTTTTCCTTATGACTAAAATCGATTCCAAGGGTAGAAGAAAGCATTGTCATAACAGCTGCATCAGTGTTAGACTGCGCAGGCATTATAGTGGCATCGGCCTCGTTAAAAGCCAGCTTACTATTAGCAGCGATATTATATTGTTCTTCACTTTTACCAGAGGGCCATTCTACTCGAATCGTATCGGCTTTGGTGGCCTTACCAATTCCGAAGAAAGCATCGGTTTGCACCGCAGAGAGATAACCTCTCACTCTTTTTGATTCGATTACTTGTACTTGATCACCAATAATAGCAGTAACCTTAGCAAAGGATTCTGACGTATTGCCTTTGGTAGCAACACTTATAAAATTATTGAGGTCTTTTTCTACCGTCTGATTTTTATATACAAAAGCAGGATCGTCTATATTGTTGACTACCAAATCTAGATCGCCATCGTTGTCTAAATCGGCATAAGCAGCTCCGTTAGAAAAAGAAGGATGTGCCAAGCCCCATTCGTAGGCTTTGTTCTCAAAATGAAGTGCCGAAGAATTATAGAACATAATATTAGAAAGCTTCTCTGAAGGCAAGGCATCGTATAACTTTTGCTTAACCTCGAGCGGAACATTGCCCTGATAAGCCTGCTGCACTTGTGCCACTTGTGCGCGAATATCGTTGTCTAGCGCATAGCGTCTGTAGCCGTTGGTAACATAAATGTCTTTTGCTCCGTCGTAGTCGAGATCGGTCATAAGGCCGGCCCAACTCCAATCTGTTTTAGAAATACCTGCCTGTTGCGATATATTATGAAACATCCCATCGTTTACATTGAGCTGTAACGAATTGTACATATACTGATACGGCATATCATAGGTATCTACCAAGAGCGAGAAACGATCCAAATTCATAGACGCCATAAGAGTTTTAGACCTGACATGGTCTGTAGAAGCCATATCGAGCACAAAAATATCTTGCATGCCATCGTTATTGATATCTGCGATATCGACGCCCATTCCGTAAAAAGAAACCTGATTGGTTTGCTGCTTGATTTTGTTGGTAAAAGTACCGTTGCCATTGTTTATATACATAGCATCTGGCACATAATAATCGTTGGCCACATATACATCTAACCAGCCATCGCTATTGATGTCACTTACTGCAATACCTAGTCCGAAAGAAGCATTAAGCATCCCTGCTTGTTTGGTCACATTGGTAAAGGTACCTCCGTTGTTTTTGTACAGATGGGTACTGCTATTCATCAAGTTCTCTGGAGATTCCATACGCTTATAGAAGCTCACAGGGTCTTGACCATAAAATTCGTTTTCGTTTGAGACCACACAATCGAGGTCTCCGTCGCGATCGTAATCAAAAAACACGGCTTGGGTACTTATGCCATTATCGTTGAGCCCATAGCTAGCTGCCGATTCGGTGAAGGTTAAATCACCATTATTTATATAAAGTAAGTTGTGACGGTCGTTACGCTGTTTTGGCCCTCCTTGAGACACATAAATATCTAACCAGCCATCTGCGTTAACGTCGGCAAAGGTGACGCCGTTGGCCCATACTTTATTGGCATTAATGCCTGCGGAATCGCTAATGTCTTGAAAGGTAAAATCTCCTTTGTTAAGGTATAAGGCATTGGGAACTTGATTGCCCGCAAAAAACAAATCTTGCAAGCCGTCGTTGTTTAAATCGGCTACGCCTACCCCAGCTCCGTTGTAAAAATAATCGAAGTTAAAGAGGTTTTCCATGGTAGAAACATCTTCTTTAAGGGTGTTAGAAAAAGTAACCCCTGTCTGGTCTGCATCTAGTTTTTGAAATAAATTTTTACGAGGCGAAACCACAATCGCTTCGTCTGTAGTGTCTGTAATTGTTGTGGTCTTTTTGTCTTCACATGATATTGCTCCTAGCAATACCACAAAAACCAATAGTAAGTACCATTGCTTCATCGCTTACTCTCTTGTAAAAGTCATTTTTACTATCTCATCCATGCCTTCTATTTCGCGCTCGATAACAAAACCTTGAGCAGTTGGGTATCCTACTCCACTGAATTGACTCGTAGAGACGAGAAAAACATCTTTGTTAGAAGTGGGCTTTGCCGTACCAATTTTGGCCCCTTTGTATAGCACATCAAAGCTATTTTGAGCTGCCACCAACGTGTAATCTTTAAAAGTGAGTTTGGTTAATTCTGTGAGGACGGCTTCTGCTGCTCCTTCGGTAACTTCGCTAGCCATGGCCACTGCTGCCTGTTCTTTTCCACCAGAAGAAATACCCTCGCTAGTATCATCTACCTCTTTTATGGCAAGTGTAGGGGTTCCGCCAGAGCTAATTCCTCCAGAATCTTCTTTAACATCTTTTACAGCCGTAATCATTGGTTCTGGCTTTACTTCTTCTTCTGTTAGCTTGATTTGATTAACCCCCAACGTAGTTATAGACTCAAATGAACCTCGAATAGCTTCGTGGTAGGATTTTCTGTAGTCTTTGTCTTTGCTTCGCCCTTCGTCTGAAGTGTACAACACCGTGCCTTCACAATTGGTGATTACTACTGTTGTTTTAAGCACTAAAAAGTTTTCTTTTGCAACCACTACCGCCTTAAGGCCTCTGCAAGGTAATTTACGCAAGTACAAAGGTAGTTGAGAGTCTAAATATGCATTAAACCCATTTTTGTTTAGCAACCAAGTGGTTAACGAATTTACCTGATGTTGGTCTTTTCCTTTTAAGAACTCAAATTGGTCTGGTACCACTATATAATTATAATCGCTTAAGGAAGCTTGTGCCTTGCCTATTTGGGCGCTTAAAACGCATAAAAATAAGGTGATTACTAATGACTTCATTGTTTGTTAATTTTAAGATTGAGACCCAGTTGCAAAGATACATTTTTTGCTTTAGCCAGATTCCCATATCTTAAAATGTTGTCGGTCATTAGGTAAAAATTAACCCAACCAAGATCTGCATTAATGCCCATTCCTAGATTTGTTGCAGAATATTCGTCCCAAGTATAAGCCACTTTAGCGCTTAAAAAGCTGGTGAGCTTTCTGTAATAAAACACAGAAAAGGCAAATTGTGGGCGTTTAGGTCGCATAATACTATAAAAATGTGCTCCCACACCTTCTCTCCATCGAGCGTCTTCTTTGTTTAGGCAGTTGCAATCTTCACCCTCGCCAAACTCTCCAAACCCATAGGTAAGCGATCCATTGAGTTTTGTGGGCCTAAATTGTACATAACCCGTAGTAATCGTATCACGCGGAACTTCCATATTAAATTGATCTGTAAGACCTGTATAATAGTCTACGGTTTCTTGTCCATCGCTCAAAGCTGGAAAAACAAATTCTACCCCGTTGAGTACAAAATCTCCTTTTGACTCGTAACGTTCTACATCGCCTGTATGAAACACAGCCCCTAAGTCTAAGATACTGGCATCTAAGGTCCAATGCTTGTCAAAGTCGTATGACATTCCAAGGTCTACTCCCAGGCCAAGGTTTCCGCCTAGCATCCCTCGTTTTACAAACTGATTGACGGTAGCGCTGCCCGACTCTGCATCGCTCAAGGCTTGTATTCCGGAGGTACGTACCTCGATGTCTGCATTAGAAATAAGGTGCTCGTAAATATTTACGGTTCCGTCGCCAATGACGGTGGTAAAAGTTCCTTTGTTGCCTGTAGAACTAAAATGAGCTATCGACGAATAAATCTTAGCTCGTGCACCCAAACGTAAGTTTTTAGACACTTTTTTACTCGCTCCAAAGTGAAAGACCGTGAGGGCTTCGCCCGTTACACTAAGCTCGCCTAAGTCGAAGGCTTTACCAATATAGTTGCGGTTGCCTTCCCATGCCAGTATGGCCAAATCTTTAGGAAAATAGACCATTACATCTAACTCCTGATAGATTCCACCAGAAAAGTAAATGCCACTTTGTTTTTGCTTCCACCCAAAATTTATAAACTCTAATTGCTGATTTGCAGCAAAAAAGTCTGAAGGTTTTAAATCGAAAATCGCCTGAGTTACACGTTGATTAATACCAGCCTCGTCTTTAAAAATATCGTACACAGACGCTCCAGAAGACCCTCCGTGCACATACAAATGTGAGGCAAAGGGAATCCCGATGTGCATGCCTTGTGGCATATCTGCCGCAGGATTTACCATTAAGGATTGGGGAATATCTTCGTAGCCAAACAAAATAGGTTTGTTCTGACTAATTCCAACTGCTCCTATTAACAGGAGTAAAATGAAAAGGGAACGCTTACACATAAAACTAATATTCTAAAAAGTAAGTTCCTTTTGACTGTAAATTTAGAAAGCCCTCTACGGTTTGTGGGGCCTCTGGAATGGTCACTCGCACCACCACTTTAGAAGACTCGGTAATTCTTCTGATTTGGGCCCGAGTAGCCAGAATCTCTATGTGCTCTGTAATAACTGGAGTATCTAAAGCGCCTTGAGCCACATCTATGTCGAACTGATACCGCACATCGTTGTCACCATTTAAAAAACGTACGTTGGCATTAAACTCGCTGGGAATACTGTTGCTAAATCTAAAATAGTACTCTACACGCTTGAGTGCGTCTTGTACAAAACTATCGTCTAAAAAACGAATATCTGTGGTATCTCTAACAGAAATTGGCCTACCCGAATCTGTATCTAAAGTGAACTGCGGGGGCGTTAAGGTAAAATAAACAAGGTCTAACTCTATTTCTGGAGTGGCCTCGATGTCGCTAGCTTGGTCAAAGTCTGTGTCTTTTACACAGGCGTATGCGGTGGCAACAATCACGCATACTAGTAGGCTTCTTAGTAGCATTCGATTAGGTTTGGGGGTCGATAAATATACAACGTATATATTAAACCCGTATTGTTTAAAGAAAACAACTAATCGCTTCTAAATCCTGAACGGTTACCCCGGAATTTGGAATATTTTGATTGCGGTAATTAAAAAATATCGTGTGAAATCCCTGAGCTCTAGCCCCAAGCACATCTGCCTCAAAGCTATCGCCTATCATCACAGATTGCTCTGGTGTAGCCCCTGAACGCTCTAAAGCGAGCTTGAAAATATAAGGATTTGGCTTTTTTACGCCCGCGTCTTCTGAGGTGGTTACTGTTGTAAAGAAACTGGCGATGTTAGCATTCTTTAATTTTTTGTGTTGCACCTCTTCGAATCCATTGGTGATTATATGCAAAATGTAGTCTTTTTGTAAATAATCGAGCAATTCCATCGCATAGTCAAAAAGATGATTGTCTTTGGGGAGTTCGTCAATATAAGCCACACCCATAGCATCTAAAATCGCTACATCGTAAGTCATTCCGAAGGCAGCAAAAGCGTCTTTGAGCCTCCCTCTTCGCAGGGCTTGCTTGGTCACTTTATCGTTTCGATAAAGCCGCCAATAATCTAGATTGATGGGTTCGTATACCTCTAGAAACTCTTCTAAACCTAGTGGAATATTAAAGCTTTTAAACAATCGTTTAAAGGCTAAGCCCGAATTTTTGTCAAAATCCCAAAGGGTGTGATCTAAATCAAAAAATATATGCTTTACATTGTTTTTAAGACTCATATTGTAAGGTTTCGCTATAGAGTTTTCGCCATATTCTATTAGGCAAGGTTGCAGAAAAATCGCTATTACTAAACACAGTAACCAGTTGCCCATTTACACGAGAGACTGTTTCTTTTAAGGTCTCTACCTTGGCGATTCGCTCGTCTTCTGGATAGGTAGACAAGGCCTCAGAACTCGCCGCAAAAGGCACTAAAAGCAAGGGAGACTGGCTCTCAAAATCGAGATCGTAAAAGTAGAAAGGAGTGCAGGTTCCTGCCCTAAACCCAAGCTTTTCTGGGTATCCCATAGAGAGGTTTTGTGCCACTTCGAGGTCGACCAAGGCTCTGGGCAATTCTGGAATGCGTAATATGCCCGAGGCATTTACGGTATGGGCTAAGGGCCTGTGAATGATGTTTTCGATTCGTTTTTTTTCTGTGGCCAAAACCGTTAAGTCACCTGTGGCCATATGCGAAATACGCAAGCCAACTTTGGTATAATCTGCCACCGATTTAATGAGCGAAATATGCTGTTTTTTATGCTGACTTATGTTGTAATCGTACTTGGAATAATCGCCTATTTGAAACAATACCGTAAAGGCCGCTCCGCCCTTCTGTGCCGTTTTTATGAGCCAATCAAAAATATCGAAGGGATCGCGGGTTAACGATAACATTACCCTGGTACGCTGAGCAATTGACTTAATACGAAACCTCCCAATGTCTGACCCAAAGCCAGCAATGCTGCGCAAAAAGCCCTTGTTTTTATAACGATAGGCTTCTGAGACCTCTATAACATTATGAATACTAAACCCTTCTCGTGGTTGTGGCAGTGAATCGAAGTTTGCCTTGAGGGCATCGTAAAATTTGTAAGCCCAGATATCTACCACCGGCTGGGACAAAAATTGTTCTTTATAGGCAAGACTCTCACTGGCGGGATAACGCCCCATCTCGTCTTTTACATGTGGGAGGTATTCTTCGTAACGGCTGAGCAAATAAAAACTAGCCGCAAAAACGTCGAAAGGTAAATTACTGGCCTCTGAGGTCGCAAAAAACCCGACGGTATCGCCCCAGGGTTTTACTGCAATCTCTACATCTGCGACACCTTGATCAAAGAGCAAGCCTTGACTCTTTACATAAAAGGCACTGCCCGTGGCCTGTGGGCCATAGGCCATTTTGGGTCCGCTATGCGCTACAAAAGCTTCAATGGTATCTGTGCAAGAAAACTCGAGCCCTAAAATTTTACCACAAATGTGCTTAAAGGTAAAGGTAACCCTCTGGGTGATTTTAGGCACATAAATTAAAAGCATAGACGCGGGTTAAAAGTGGTATTGATCGCAAGGCTAAAGTACGGTTTTTATGGCATACTGAATGGAAGCGTTTAAGGCTAAAGTTTGTATGGATTTATGAATTGGGAGCACAATGCAGTTCTTAATGCCTCTTGCATCTATTACCTTTAATCTTTTAATTGTTCATAGTAATTGAATGACCCCAATCTAATTGCCTATGCCTACGTTGAACCAAGAAAAACAAGCCGTATTAAATCAATACTTAGCATATTTGAATGGCTTGCGGCTAAGTGCCAGCACACAGGCTACCTATGGCAATTTTATAAAACAATATTTATTCTTTTTGAACAACGATCCTATACAGATAAGCACCAATCAAACAGTAGCGCTTTATATTCAGGATGCCTTGGTTAAAAGAAACCTGGGAATCTCTACGCATAGGCAACTCATAAGTGCTTTTAAGCACTTGTCCCGTTTTATGCCCGAGTTACCATTAGACGAAATGGAACTGGTGAGGCCTAAAAGAAGTAGAAAGCTACCCACCGTTTTGTCTAAGGAAGAAGTGATAGACTTGATTCGGTCGACCCGTAACTTAAAGCATAGAGCTGCTTTGGCTCTGTTATATTCTTCTGGCTTAAGAATTGGCGAGTTGCTGGCGCTAAAATGGTCTGACATTGACTTAGACCGAAGACAAATATTTATCAGAAATAGCAAAGGGCGCAAGGATCGATATGTTGTGATGGCAGAGCACTTTGTTCCTGTCATGAGCAACTATTACAATACCTACAGGCCAGCCGTCTATTTTATCGAAGGCACAAGGGCTGGTACTCGCTATTCTGCGGCAAGTGTAAGGAAGTTTTTAAAACGTTCCTGCCGACTTGCTCGTATTACTAAAAATGTGACGCCCCATACCTTGAGACATAGTTTTGCAACTCATTTGCTCGAAAACGGTATCGATATACGTTACATACAAATGCTTTTGGGACATTCTAAGCCCGAAACTACCATGATATACACTCATGTTAGCCGTCAAGATTTAATGGCGCTAAAGAGCCCTTTGGACGTAACCATTTCACAATTATCTCAATCTGATAAAAACACCTTAAAAGTTTTACTATCCAATAATATTTGAACGGATATAGTTACCTTTAGGTATTATATAACGAGTTGTACACAATACAAGAATACCAATGAGGAAAATAATAATAATTGTAGGTTCATTAGGGTTATTATATTTCTTTCTTGCTTACGGATTACCCTATTTGACATCCATACCCTTTGCATATCAAAATTCTTATGAAAATTGGGCAGAGTCAGATAATAATGAACTTAATCGAGTCTATGATAATTCTATCGATATCCCTGAACCGCTTGGGGTTATTAACGATTACGCTAAAGTCTTTTCGGAAGATCAGAAAGTTGAATTGACTAAAATTGCTGACGATTATAATACCCAAACAGCAAGACAAATCGTAATAGTAACAGTTGACAGCATAGAACCATATAAAAACATCCAAAAATACGCTAAAGATTTAGGCAATTTATGGGGAGTTGGTATGGCGGGAAAAGATAATGGACTTGTTATTGTTTTATGCAATCCCTTGAAAAGTATAGGAATTGCAACAGGAAATAGCACTGAAGTGATTTTGACAGATGAAATCTGTAGTAATATTATTGAGAAGGTCATGATTCCAGAATTTGAAAATGGAAAATACTATGACGGAATCAAAAAAGGTGTTACAGAAATAATAAAAAAATGGGGGTAAGTACTGTGTACAACAACGCATATAAAACATGCGGCAAAATTGCTACCTTTAAAACTCTCCACAATAATTAAAAAATAAACGTCTCAATGAAATGGGCTTTTAAACGCACATTTTATATACGTGGGCGTTGTGCATCATTGCGCCAACAATCATTAATGAAAAAGGATTTAATCGTTTTAGAAAATCGTTACAGAGCTCA